>NZ_CP026730.1:0-2400000 GCF_003369795.1 Streptomyces sp. CB09001 | reverse complement strand
TCGGCGACGGCCCCGCAGCCGAGCAGACCCGGGCCGCCGTCGAGCAGTTGGAGCGCGAGGTCGACACGATCATCCGCACCGCCCGGGACGCCAAGCCGCAGACGGCCGTCGCCGGACCCGGCGCCGGATGCGACGCGGCCGAGGTGGTCCGGGAGCGGATGGGGTTCTGGTCGGCACTGGCCGAGGACGAGGGCCGCAAGTGGCGGGTGGCCGGCGCCGACCGGCCGGTGCGGATACCCGTGGCCCGCACCGACCTGGCCGCTTCCCTCGACGCGCTGCTCGGCAACGTCTTCCGGCACACCGCCGAGGGCACCGCCTTCGCCGTCGACCTGCACAACGGCGAGGACGCGGTGATCGTGCTCGTCTCCGACGCCGGCACCGGCATCCCCGACCCCGAGGCGGCGATGGCCCGCGGCCGGGGTTCGGGCACCGACGGGTCGACCGGGCTCGGCCTGGACATCGTGCGCCGGATGGCGGAGTCGACCGGCGGCGACGTCCGCATCGGCGCCTCCGTGCTGGGCGGTACCGAGGTGCGGATCTGGATCCAGCTGGACGGGCGGACGGCCCCGGCCCGGCGCGGGCACCGGGGGGCCGTACGCCGACGCAGGCAGAGCCGTGCACCGGCACCGGCTCCGGCGGCCCCGGCCGGCCGCGACCATTAATCGGCCCCGATCTCTTCCTTAAGCCCACCCTAAGATCGCCAACCCCCGTCCGGATCAGGCTCTTTGCCCGATTCGGGGTCGCTAGCGTGCTGCCGCACCCCCACCCCGCCCCCGTCGGCCCGCCGCCGGGGGCACCGTGAACAGCGAAGGCAGGCACGTGATGCGCACGCACCGACGCAAGGTCAGTGGCAGGAACAAGGCGATCGGCGCCCTCGTCGCGGCGGCCGTGGCCGGTGGCGGGGCGCTGCTGTTCACCAGCACCGCGCAGGCGGCGGCGGTCGGCGCCGCGTACACGAAGACCAGCCAGTGGTCCACGGGCTACACCGCCCAGTACGTCGTCACCAACACCAGCGGGCAGGCGAAGGCCGACTGGACCCTGGAGTTCGACCTGCCCTCCGGTGCGAACCTCGGCTCGCTGTGGAACGCCGAGTCGAAGGCCGACGGGCAGCACGTCACCGTGACCCCGCCCAAGTGGGACACGGACGGGCTGAAGGCCGGCGAGTCCGTCACGGTCGGCTTCGTCGTCAACGGCACCGCCGACCCGACGGGTTGCCTCGTCGACGACGCCGCGTGCTCGGCGGACGACGGTGCCACCCCCGAGCCCAGCGGCCGCCCCACCCAGCCCCCGGCCCCGACGCCGACCCCCACGGCGACGGACACCGCCGAGCCGACCCCGACCGGCGCCCCCACCACCCCGGCACCCACCGGCACCCCCGGCAACGGCACCGAAGCGGGCGCCGGCTTCGCGCCGTACGTCGACACCTCCCTCTACCCGGCCTTCGACCTGCTCGCGCACTCCGCGGCGACCGGCGTCAAGGAGTACAACCTCGCCTTCGTCACCGACGGCGGCGGCTGCACCCCCAAGTGGGGCGGCGTCACCGACCTCGGCAGGGACGCGGTCGCCAACCAGATAGGCGCCCTGCGCGCGAAGGGCGGCGACGTCCGCGTCTCCTTCGGCGGCGCCTCCGGCTCCGAACTGGGCACCACCTGCACGTCGGCCGACGCGCTGGCGGCGGCGTACGGCAAGGTCGTCGACGCATACCAGCTCACCAAGGTCGACTTCGACGTCGAGGGCGGGGCGCTGCCCGACACGGCCGCCAACACCCGCCGCGCCCAGGCCATCGCCGCGCTCCAGAAGCAGCACCCCGGCCTGGACGTCTCCTTCACCCTCCCGGTGATGCCCGAGGGCCTCACCCAGGCGGGCGTCGACCTCCTCGCCGACGCGAAGAAGAACGGCGTGGACATCGACGCCGTCAACATCATGGCGATGGACTACGGCCCCGCGTACAGCGGCGACATGGGCACCTACGCCGAGCAGGCCGCCACCGCCACCCAGGCCCAGATCAAGGGCGTCCTCGGCCGGTCCGACGCGGACGCCTGGAAGACGGTCGCCGTCACGCCGATGATCGGCGTCAACGACGTCGCCTCCGAGGTCTTCGAGGTGGAGGACGCCACCCAGCTCGTGGAGTTCGCGAAGTCCAAGGGCCTGGGTGCGCTGTCCATGTGGTCCGCGACCCGCGACAAGGCCTGCCCCGGCGGCCCGAAGCCCTCCGCCGACGCCACCTGCAGCTCCGTCGACCAGGAGCCGAACGCCTTCGCCAAGGCCCTCGCCGCCTACAAGTAGGGCCGGGCTCCTCCCGTAGGGCCGGGCCCCACACCGGCCCTACGCGCGGGGCGCGGCATCCCCCCGTGGAATGCCGCGCCCCGCCACCGACCGTGTGCCGACTCCCCGTGGGGGCTACTCGGCGGCGGCGTCCACCGGCGGCAGCGTCCCCGTGCGGGCCGCCCGCCCGTACCACAGGGCGCTCGACTTCGGGGTGCGCTGCTGGGAGACGTAGTCGACGTACACCGCGCCGAAGCGCTTCTCGTAGCCGTAGGCCCACTCGAAGTTGTCCAGCAGGGACCACAGGTAGTAGCCGCGGACGTCCGCGCCGTCGGCGATGGCCTGCCGGACCGCGGTGAGGTGACCGTTCAGGTAGGCGACCCGCTCGGGGTCGTGCACCGTGCCGTCCGCGCCGGGCTTGTCGTCGTAGGCGGCACCGTTCTCGCTGAGGTACAGCGGCATGCCGGGAGCCTCGCGGTTGTACCGCATGATCAGCTCGTGCAGGCCGGTCGGGTCGACGCTCCAGCCCATCTCGGTGCGCTCGCCCGGAGGCTGGTGGAACGCCACGTCGTCCGCGGCGGGCCAGGGCGAGTGGTCGCTCGAGCCGTGGCCGTCGGCGCGCGGGGCACGCGAGTCGGCGTCGGCCGCCGACACCACCGTCGGCGTGTAGTAGTTCAGGCAGATCGCGTCGATCGGCTGGCGGATCTGCCCCAGGTCGCCCTCCTGGACGAACGACCAGTCGGTGACCGGCGCCGTCGCCTCCAGCAGGGTCTGCGGGTAGGCGCCGTGCAGGATCGGACCGTGGAAGATCCCGCCGGACAGGTCGTCGATCCGCTGCGCCGCCGCCAGGTCCGCCGGGGTCTGCGACAGCGGCCGCACGACGGACGTGTTGAGGCTGATCGCCACCGAGTTGCGGGCCGGCATCACCGAACGCAGCGCGACCGTGCCCAGGCCGTGCGCCAGGTTCAGGTGGTGCGCGGCGCGCAGCGCGGCCGCCGGGTCGGTGCGGCCGGGGGCGTGCACACCGGAGGCGTAGCCCAGGAAGGCGGCGCACCACGGCTCGTTCAGGGTGATCCACTGCTCCACCCGGTCGCCGAGCGCCTCGCCGACGATCTGCGCGTACTCGGCGAACCGGTACGCCGTGTCCCGCTCGGGCCAGCCGCCCGCGTCCTCCAGCTCCTGCGGCAGGTCCCAGTGGTAGAGGGTGACGGCCGGCTTGATCCCGGCGGCCAGCAGCTCGTCCACCAGGCGGCGGTAGAAGTCCAGGCCGCGCTGGACGGCGGGGCCGCGGCCGGTCGGCTGCACCCGGGGCCAGGAGATGGAGAAGCGGTAGGCACCGAGGCCCAGGTCCTTCATCAGCGCCACGTCGTCGCGGTAGCGGTGGTAGTGGTCGACGGCGACGTCACCGGTGTCCCCGCCGGCCGTCTTTCCGGGGGTGTGGCTGAAGGTGTCCCAGATCGACGGGGTGCGGCCGTCCTCCCGTACCGCGCCCTCGATCTGGTACGCCGAGGTGGCGGCGCCCCACAGGAAGGCGGGGGGGAAGGTCACCGGGGTCACCGGCGTTGCGGACTCAAGCATGGAAGCGCTCCCATAGCAGGTCGTGGCGGGTCCGGGCGGGTCCCGGGGGGACCGGCCCGAGGACCGACGCGCTGGACCGACGAGTAAGAAGGACGAGGGGGGAAGGGGGCCGGGGGCGGTGGCCCGGCCCCGGGGGTGAGGGGTCAGCCCTTGACGGCGCCCTGCATGATGCCGCCCACGATCTGCTTGCCGAAGATCGCGAACACCAGGAGCAGTGGCAGCGTGCCGAGCAGCGCGCCGGCCATGATCAGGGACTGGTCCGGGGTGTAGCCGCGGCCCAGTCCGGCGAGCGCGACCTGCACGGTCGGACTGCCGTTCTGCGTCAGCACCAGGAAGGGCCACAGGAAGTCGTTCCAGGACTGCACGAACATCAGCATGCCGAGCACGGCCATCGCGGGCCGGGCCGCCGGGAACACCACGTGCCACATCACGCGCCAGCTGCTGGCGCCGTCCACGCGCGCGGCCTCGATGATCTCGTCCGGCAACGCCTGGAGCAGGTACTGCCGCATGAAGAACACGCCGAACGCGTTCACCAGGGACGGCAGGATCACCGCCTGCAACTGGTCGGACCAGTCCAGCTTCGCGACCATCATGTACAGCGGAATGATGCTGAGCTGCGGCGGCACCATCATCGTGCCGATGACGATCAGCATCAGCGCGCCCCGCCCGCGGAAGCGCAGCTTGGCGAAGGCGAACCCGGCGACCGTCGACAGGAAGACGATCGTGCACGCCGAGATCCCGGCCACGATGGTGGTGTTGAGGAACGCCTCGCCGAGGTTGGCGTCGTTCCAGGCGATCTCCAGCTTGTCGAACAGGTTCCCGCCGAACCAGAACGGCGGTGGCGTCTGGGCGAGCCGCTGGTTGTCGCGCGAGGCGGCGATCGCCGTCCACACCAGCGGGAACAGCGAGCCGATGGTGAACAGGGCGAGGATGATGTAGGCGATCGGCCCGGCGTGCAGCGTGCCGCCGGCCCGGGCCGCCTTGGAACGTCGTCGGCCCCGCCGGGGCGGCTCGGGTGCCGCGTCGGCCGGGGGTTTCGTCATGGTCGTCGTCACGGCCGGTTCTCCTTAACTACTGGCGCGCAGCCGGCGCGAGATGACGGCGTTGAGGATCCCGATCACGATCAGGATCAGGAACATCGCCCAGGCGATCGCGGAGGCGCGGCCCAGGTGCTGGTTGACCCAGCCCTGCTCGTACAGGTACAGGCCGAGCGTCTGGAACTGGTGCTGGGAGCCGCCCGAGGCGCCCTTGTTGGCGTCGAAGAGCAGCGGCTCGCCGAAGACCTGCGAGGCGCCGATGGTCGACACCACGACGGTGAACAGGATCGTGGGACGCAGCGAGGGCAGCGTGACGTGGATGAACTGCCGCCAGCGGCTGGCGCCGTCCAGCGCCGCCGACTCGTACAGGTCCTGCGGGATCGCCTGCATCGCGGCCAGGTAGATCAGCGCGTTGTAGCCGGTCCAGCGCCAGATGACGATCGTGGACACGGCGAACTTGGACGACCACGAGCCGTTCTGCCAGTCGATCTTGTCCAGGCCCACCATGTCGAGGACCCAGTTGATCATGCCGTAGTCACGGCCGAAGAGCAGCACGAAGACCAGCGAGGCCGCGGCGATCGACGTCGCGTACGGCGCCAGCATCACGACCCGGTAGAAGGTCGAGGCACGCAGCTTGTAGTTGAGGATGTGCGCGAGGCCCATCGCCATCAGCAGCTGCGGCACCGTGGAGATGACGCCGATCCACAGCGTGTTCTTCGCGGCGTTCCAGAAGAACTCGTCGTCGAAGATCCGGGTGTAGTTGTCCAGACCCGTCCACTGCATGTCGGTGGGCGCGGTCAGCTCCACCGTGTGCAGCGAGGCCCAGCCGGTGTAGATCAGCGGGAACAGGCCGAAAGCGAGGAAGAGCAGGAAGAACGGCGAGACGAACGCGTACGGGCTCCAGCGCATGTCCCGCTGCCAGCGGCGGGAGAGCTTGGCCCGCTTCCTGCGGTCCGCCTCCGCGGACGCCCTGCCGCCGGGCGGGCGGCCCGGGGCCGCGCCCCCCTTGACGGGGGACGCGGCGGTGTCGTGCCGGGTGGTCATTCCGGTCACTTCTCCAGGTTGTTGTCGATGGTCTTCACAGCGTTGTCCCACGCGTCCTTGGCCGACTTGCCCTGGGTGACGAGGATGACGCCGTTGTCGGTCAGACCCTGCTGGACGATCTGGTCCTTCGGGCCGATCACCTGGGTCGGGATCTGCTCCGCGGCCTTGGCGAACAGCTCGCCGATCGGCGCGTCACCGGTCATGTCGTTCTTGCCGCCGGTCACCTGGGGGAGCTTGTACGCGGCGGGCGCGCTCGGGAAGCTGCCCATCTTCGAGAAGAGCTTCGCCTGCTGCTCGGGCGCGGTCAGCCAGGTGACCAGCTTCTGCGCCTCCTTCACGTGCTTGCCGCTCTTGGGCACGCCCAGGAAGGTGCCGCCCCAGTTGCCGGCCTTCGGGGCCTGGGCGACGTCCCACTTGCCGGCGGAGTCCGGCTGGGACTTGGCCTTGATGGTGCCGAGCATCCACGGCGGGCAGGCGACGGTGGCGAACAGACTGTTGGAGATGGTCTGGTCCCAGGCCGGCTGGAACTGGGTCTGCGACTGGACCAGCCCCTTCTCGGCCGCCTCGGCGGTCAGGTCGAAGGCGTCCTTGACGGCCGGGTTGGTCTTGTAGATGACCTCGCCGGCGGCGTTGTAGAACTTCTCGTCCTCACTGCTGAGGATGGCGTTGATCAGACCGCCGGGAGAGTCCATGAAGTAGGTGTCCTTGCCGGCACCGTCCTTGTACTTCTCGCCGGTCTCGATGAACTTGTTCCAGTCACCGGCCCACAGCTTGGAGACCTCGTCGCGGTCGGTCGGCAGGCCGGCCTTCTTGAACAGGTCCGTGCGGTAGCAGATGGCCATCGGGCCGATGTCGGTGCCGAGGCCGATCGTGGCGCCGTCCTTGGTGGTGGCCTGCTGCCACTTCCAGTCGAGCCAGTTGGTCTTCTGGACGCCCGCGGCCTTGGACATGTCCTCGAACTTGTCCGCCTGGGTGGCGACGACCTCGGCGATGTTGCCGACCTCGATCGCCTGCACGTCCTGGAGGCCGCTGTTGGTGGTGAGGTGGTTCACCAGGGCGGGGTAGTAGTTCTCGTTCCGCTCGGTGACGTTCTCCTCGATGTTGATGTCCGGGTTGAGCTTCTCGTACTCGTCGTAGAGACCGGCTTCCTTGAAGCCCATCGTCCCGAACAGACCGAGGGTGATCGTGGTCTTGCCGCTGCTGTCGCCGGACGACGAGCTGTCCTCGTCGTTCCCGTCGTCGGCACAGCCGGCCAGCAGCCCGGCGCCCAGCGACGCGATGGCCGCCATGACCACCACCCTGCGGGCCGATCCTCTGCGTGCTGCTCGCATGTGCGTCCTCCTGTTGCCCTGACGTGCCGACCCCCCGGCCAACTACATGGTTGGACCCGCTGCTTCATGTGTTTCGTTCGTCGCTGCGGCTCGGGCTGGGAACGTGCGGGATGTGTATGTGCCAGGTAGTGTGGGAGCGCTCCCACAAGTGATGTGTTGAAGAGTCGTCGGTCCGGGCGGGGGTGTCAAGGGAACGGACGCGACGAATTGCGTTCAGTTATCGGCCTGTTAACTGGACGTTGCGAACGGCACGGAGACACCCCCGTACGGCGGGTGAGGGGCCGGAGTCGGTCATTACACCCGACCGGCCTGTTAAATTCCAGGCCAGCCGCAGAGTGCGGGGGTGACGACGGGAGGCGGAGCCGATGGCAAGCCACGGAGTGCGTGGTCGGAGCGGTGGCCGGCCCACCCTCGAAGAAGTGGCGGCCCGCGCGGGCGTCGGCCGCGGCACGGTCTCCCGGGTGATCAACGGCTCGCCGCGGGTCAGCGACGCGACCCGGGCGGCCGTCGAGGCGGCGGTCGCGGAACTCGGCTACGTCCCGAACACGGCGGCCCGCGCGCTGGCGGCCAACCGCACGGACGCGATCGCCCTGGTGGTGCCGGAGCCGGAGACCCGGTTCTTCGCGGAGCCGTACTTCTCGGACATGCTGAAGGGCGTCGGCTCCGAGCTGTCCGACACCGAGATGCAACTGCTGCTGATATTCGCGGGCAGCGACCGGGAGCGCGAGCGGCTCGCCCAGTACCTGGCGGCGCACCGGGTGGACGGCGTCCTGCTGGTCTCGGTGCACGCCGACGACCCGCTGCCCGACCTGCTGACCCAGCTGGAGATCCCCGCGGTGATCAGCGGCCCCCGCTCGGCCGCGGAGCCGCTGGCGTCGGTGGACTCGGACAACTACGGCGGCGCCCGCTCGGCCGTCGAGCACCTGCTGTCCCGGGGGCGCGGCCGCGTCGCCCACATCACCGGTCACCTCGCCGTCTACGGCGCCCAGCGACGCGTCGACGGCTACCGCGACGCCCTGCGCGACGCGGGCCACGAGGTGGACGAGGGGATGATCGAGCCGGGCGACTTCACCGAGGAGGGCGGGCGCCGCGCGATGACGGAGCTGCTGCGCCGCCACCCCGACGTGGACGCGGTCTTCGCCGCCTCGGACGTCACCGCGGCGGGCGCCGGCCAGGTCCTGCGCGAGGCGGGCCGGCGCATCCCGGACGACGTCGCACTGGTCGGCTACGACGACTCGGCCATCGCCCGCCACATGGAGCCGCCGCTCACCAGCGTGCGCCAGCCCATCGAGGAGATGGGGCGCGCGATGATAGACCTGCTGCTGACCGAGATCGCCGACCGCCGCCCGGCCGCCTCACGGGGCCTGGAACGGCACCAGGTGGTGCTGGCGACGGAGCTGGTGGAGCGCAGGTCGTCCTGAGACGGACCGTACGCGGGGCCGCGCACCGGAGGGCGCGGCCCCGGCGGTGTCCTCGGCGCGGCGTGTGCCCCAACGCAATCAGCCGGTGACTCTCTCGCGAGAGTCACCGGCTGATTGCTCAGGGTGAGTGACGGGACTTGAACCCGCGGCATCCTGGACCACAACCAGGTGCTCTACCAGCTGAGCTACACCCACCAAGGCCGGTGCTCGAATCCCGCTTGGCGGGTTTCCCGACCGGCTGAGAAAAAGTGTACAGGGTCCGAAGGGGTGCTCGCGCCCGGCTTTCCGGACGCCGCCGTCCGCGGGCCGGCCGCCCTATCCGGCGGCTACCACATGCTTCGCGGCGATCGCCTTGGCCGTGTCGGAGTCGGGGCCGGGCTGCGGGACGAAGACCGCCTCCCGGTAGTAGCGCAGCTCGGCGATGGACTCGCGGATGTCGGCGAGCGCGCGGTGGTTGCCGTTCTTCTCGGGGCTGTTGAAGTACGCCCGCGGGTACCAGCGGCGGGCCAGCTCCTTGACCGAGGAGACATCGACGATCCGGTAGTGGAGGTAGCCCTCCAGCGTCGCCATGTCCCGCAGCAGGAAGCCGCGGTCGGTGCCGACGGAGTTGCCGCACAGGGGGGCCTTGCCCGGCTCCTTCACGTGCTCCCGTACGTAGGCCAGGACCTGGGCCTCGGCGTCCGCCAGGGTCGTGCCGCCGTCCAGCTCCGCGAGCAGTCCCGACGCGGTGTGCATCTCGCGCACCACCTCCGGCATGGTCTCCAGGGCCCGGTCCGGCGGACGGATGACGATGTCGACGCCTTCGCCGAGGATGTTCAGCTCGGAGTCGGTGACGAGGGCGGCAACCTCGATGAGCGCGTCGTCGGACAGCGAGAGGCCGGTCATCTCGCAGTCGATCCACACCATGCGATCGTTCATGCGGGCCACTGTACGGTGGGCGCCTGTTCATCGGGGCCCCGGCGTCGGTGCGGGCCTCGCTGGGGGCTGCCGCCCCCTGGCCCCCGCTTCGGCCCTGAACGGGCCTCGTCCTCAAACGCCGGACGGGCTGAGTGCGCCCGTCCGGCGTTCAAGGAGACTGACTCTCACCTCACGGCGCGCTGCGCTGGCCTGGGACTCCGGCCGCGCCCGCCGGCATGGGGGTGGCGGTGCGGCGGGTCTGGAACGGGACCGCGTTCTCCGGGGGGAGGGCAGCCGGTGGGTCGGACGGGGGCAGCGGACGGGAGGCGCCCGCGGCCGCGGTGTCCGGGTCCGGCTGGCGGTCGCCCTGGGGGCGGCGCGCCCGGTAGGCCGCCCGGTAGGCGGCCGGGGACGAGCCCAGCTGGCGGCGGAAGTGGCCGCGCAGGGCCACCGGGGAACGGAAGCCGCAGCGGCCGGCGACCTCGTCCACCGAGTAGTCCGAGGTCTCCAGCAGGCGCTGCGCCTGGAGCACCCGCTGCGTGATCAGCCACTGCAGCGGGGCGCTGCCCGTCAGCGAGCGGAACCGGCGGTCGAAGGTGCGGCGGCTCATGTAGGCGCGCGCGGCCAGCGTCTCCACGTCGAACTGCTCGTGGAGGTGCTCCAGCGCCCAGGCGACGACCTCGGCGAGCGGGTCGGCGCCGATCTCCTCCGGTAAAGACCTGTCGAGGTAGCGCTCCTGGCCGCCGCTGCGGCGCGGGGGGACCACCAGGCGGCGGGCCAGCGCGCCGGCCGCCTCGTTGCCGTGGTCCGTGCGCACGATGTGCAGGCAGAGGTCGATCCCGGCCGCGGTGCCCGCGGAGGTCAGCACGTCGCCGTCGTCCACGAACAGCTCGCGCGGATCGACGTGCACCGACGGATAGCGCTTGGCCAGCGTCGGCGCGTACATCCAGTGCGTGGTGGCGGGGCGGCCGTCCAGCAGGCCCGCCGCGGCGAGGACGAAGGCACCCGTGCACAGTCCGACTATGCGCGCCCCCTCCTCGTGCGCCCGGCGCAGTGCGTCGAGCGCCTCCTCCGGCGGCGGCGAGGTGATCGACCGCCAGGCCGGCACGACGACCGTGCCCGCCCGCGAGATCGCCTCCAGTCCCTGCGGCGCGGTGAGTTCCAGGCCCCCCGTGGTCCGCAGCGGGCCCTCCTCGCCGGCGCACACCAGCAGCCGGTAGCGCGGCACGCCGGCGTCCTGGCGGTCGATCCCGAACACCGACAGCGGTATGGAACTCTCGAAGATGGGGCCGCCGCTGAACAGCAGCACCGCGACGATCTCCTTGCGGCGGCGCCCGGACAGCTTCCGGGCCGCGGCTTCCGGCGCGGCGGCGGAGTCGTGGCTCATACTGCTAAGCCCCCCTCGGTGGTCGCGGCGCCCTTCACCCTTCGGGTCTGTCGCTCCAACACGTTTCCCCTCGGTCCTGCACGAGTCCCCCGCCGTAGACGGTCAAGATCGAATCTACTGTGTCCCGCCGCGCCGAGGTGGCCGGTTCGGCACTTGGGACATTGTCGACATGGCAACTTGGCGTGAAGCAGTCGATCACGAAGCGTTGCACTCCAGGGCGCCCCTGGGAAGTGCGCCTTGTGTCAGTGGCCAATCCCCGTACGGTGCGAGGGGGGCCCGAGACCCTTTCCGTGCAGGTGGAACGGGGGTTTGGGGGTGGTGAGGGGTGTTGATGCGCCACCTGCGGAAGTTGGCTGAAAAGAAGCGGAACTGTGCGCGGAAACCGGTCAGTCGACCGGTGCTTTTTCCCCAGTGTGCCGCCCGCCCCCGCGAGCCCGCCGCCGGGCCGGGACCCGCTCGGAACGCCGCAGCAACAGACGGCAGACGCCGGTGACGGCGGCCAGGCCGAGGGCCGTGCCGGCGGCGCCCGCGAACGAGGCGCCGTACCAGAGGAGCGCCACCGGGACGAGGAAGCAGCTGAACGCCGCCCAGCGGACGAGATCGGTGACGCCGTCCCGGTCGGGTGGGCCGGACGTCGGTTCGGCGGGACGGTGCGGTCCTGACACGGGTGCTCCCTGGGGTGGCGGCATGGAGATCAACGTCCGCGCGGCGCGTCGGTCACGACGGGACACGGCCGGTCACGGACAGTTGAATCCTGTGCAAACCGCCTGTACAGAGCAGCAACCATTGCGTTACGGGCGCCCTCTCGGGCATGCTCCGGTGAATCCCGCGGGGGACCCCCTGCGAGATCTGGGCGAAGGAGGCGTGCCGCCGTACCCTTGGGGGTATGGGGTTGGGAAGACCATTCCCGGACACAGCTCCGCCGCACACTGTTGTCCCCCATAGAGGATAAAAACGCCGAGACAGCCATGGCCGGTCACGAATTCTTCGAACCCGCGGACCGCAAGCGGCCCGTCGCCGAACCTACGGCGGCCGAGCCCCTGGCGGCCGAAGAGCCACGCCAGTCGTGCGACCCAGCCTTCAAGCACGGTGTCGTCGTCGGCTTCGACGGCTCCACGTCCAGCGAGCGCGCGCTCGCCTACGCCATCGGCATGGCCTCCCGGCTGGGCTCCGGCCTGGTCATCGTGCATGTCGCCAACCGGCTGCCCACCACCGTGTGGGCCGGCTGCGAACCTCCGGTCTTCGTCGACGTGCCCGACCACCGCACCGAGGTGCTCGGTCTGGAGCTGGCGTGCGCGGACTACCTCGCCGAGGTGCCCTGGATCCTGGTCGAGCGCGGCGGCGACATCTGCCACGAACTCGAAGAGGTGGGGCGGGAGTACGAGGCGGACGCCATCGTCGTCGGCTCCAGTCACGGACTGGTCGGCCGCCTCTTCGGCTCCGTCGCGGGCCGCCTCGCCAAGCGGGCGAAGCGGCCCGTGGTCGTCATCCCCTGACACCCGGTTGGACGGGACTACTCCACCGTCACCGACTTGGCGAGGTTGCGGGGCTTGTCGATGTCCCGGCCGAGCGCCAGCGCCGTGTGGTAGGCGAGGAGCTGGAGCGGGATGCCCATGAGGATCGGGTCCAGCTCGTCCTCGTTCTTCGGGACGACGATGGTGTGGTCGGCCTTCTCCTGCTCCCGGTGGGCGACGGCGAGGATCTGACCGCTGCGGGCCTTGATCTCCTCCATGGCCGCGCGGTTCTTCTCCAGCAGGTCGTCGTCCGGCACGATCGCGACCGTCGGCAGGGCCGGCTCGATCAGGGCGAGCGGGCCGTGCTTCAGCTCGGAGGCCGGGTAGGCCTCGGCGTGGATGTAGGAGACCTCCTTGAGCTTCAGGGAGGCCTCGCGGGCGACCGGGTAGCCCCGCACGCGGCCGATGAAGAGCATCGAGCGGGCCTCGGCGTACTGCGCGGCCAGCTTCTTGACGTCCTCCTCCTGCTGCAGCATCTCGGAGATCTGCGCGGGCAGCTTGCGCAGGCCCTCGATGATCCGCTTGCCGTCGCGCACCGACAGGTCGCGGGTACGGCCCAGGTGCAGGGCGAGCAGCGCGAAGGCGACGCAGGTGTTGGTGAAGCACTTGGTGGACACGACGCAGACCTCGGGCCCGGCGTGCACGTACATGCCGCCGTCGGCCTCGCGGGCGATCGCCGAACCGACCACGTTGACGATGCCGAGGACGCGGGCGCCCTTGCGCTTCAGCTCCTGCACGGCGGCCAGCACGTCGTAGGTCTCGCCGGACTGGGAGACGGCGATGTACAGGGTGTCGGGGTCGACGACCGCGTTGCGGTAGCGGAACTCGGAGGCCGGCTCGGCGTCCGCGGGGATGCGGGCCAGCTCCTCGATCATCTGGGCGCCGATCTGGCCCGCGTGGTACGAGGTGCCGCAGCCGAGGATCTTCACGCGGCGCACGGCGCGCGCGTCGCGGGCGTCCAGGTTGAGGCCGCCGAGGTGCACGGTGGAGAAGCGGTCGTCGATCCGGCCGCGCAGCACCCGGTCCACGGCCTCGGCCTGCTCGTGGATCTCCTTGTGCATGTAGGTGTCGTGGCCGCCCATGTCGTAGGAGGCGGCCTCCCACTCCACGGTGGTGGGCTCGGACGTGGTGCGGGTGCCCTCGGTGGTGTAGGTGCGGAAGTCGTCGGCCTTGAGGGTGGCCATCTCGCCGTCGTCGAGCGTGACTATCTGCCGGGTGTGGGTGACCAGCGCGGCGATGTCCGAGGCGACGAACATCTCCTTCTCGCCGATGCCGAGGACGACCGGCGAGCCGTTGCGGGCGACGACGATGCGTTCGGGGAAGTCGGCGTGCATCACGGCGATGCCGTACGTGCCCTCGATCACCCGCAGGGTCTCGCGGACCTTGTCCTCCAGCTTCTCGGCCTCGGAGCGGGCGATGAGGTGGACGAGGACCTCGGTGTCGGTCTCGGAGAGGAACTCGACGCCGTCCGCCTCCAGTTTGCGGCGCAGGTCGGCGGCGTTGTCGATGATGCCGTTGTGGACGACGGCGACCTTGTTGTCGGCCGACATGTGCGGGTGGGCGTTCACGTCGGAGGGGGCGCCATGGGTGGCCCAGCGGGTGTGGGCGATGCCGGTGGTGCCCTTGAAACGCGCCGGGACCTTGGCCTCCAGGTCGCGCACCCGGCCCTTGGCCTTGACCATCCTGAGGCCGGTTGCCTTCGGGGAGGTGATGACCACGCCCGCCGAGTCGTACCCGCGGTACTCCAGGCGCTGAAGGCCTTCGAGGAGCAGGGGCGCGACGTCACGCTTGCCGATGTATCCGACGATTCCGCACATGTATACGTAAACCTCTTGTCTCTCTTCGGCCTCTCGGCCGCAGTCGGCCTTCGGCCGGGGCGGCCTCAGCCGTAGACGATGCGGCGCAGCTGACGGAGCGACAGCTCCGGCGGCGCGACCGCCCGGTATTTCAGTTCCGCCTCGATCCGCTCGAAGATCGTCGCGTTCACCAGGCCCTGGGCCTGCAGCTCGCGGTGGCGGCGACGGACGTATTCCTCGGTCGTCTCGTCGAAGTAGGCGAGCACGTCCTGGACCACGCGCAGCGCCTCGCCCCGGCTCAGCGGGGTGGACCGCGTCAGATGATCAACGAGTTCGTCGTGCACCCGGTAGATCCTGGGGTACGGGAGACGCTTGCGCAAGAATCCTGCCCGATATCGGGCAGGTGTCGGGGTAGCTGAGTGCCGTTGTGACTACATCCGCTTCAGTACCGCCTGCTTCGCCAGGGTGAACTCCTCGTCCGTCAGCACCCCGGAGCGGTGCAGCTCGCCCAGCTCCCGCAGCCGGCGCAGCAGCGCGTCGTGGTCGTCCTCGGCGGCCGGTGCGGGTACGGGGGCCGGGAGTGCCTGCTCGGCCGGGTGGTCCTCCTCCAGGGCCGCGCGCGCCGTGCGGGCGGCCGGGTGCGGCAGACGGGCCTGCACGGCCGCCGCCACCAGGGCCATCAGCGGGTCCTTCTTGAAGCCCCACAGCTCCACCGCGTTGGGGTCGTACTTCGGCGGCACCTTGCTCGGCGCCGCCCGCACGGTGAAGCGGAGGTGGCCGTTCTCCAGGCCCACCGTCGGCTGCCACTCCACGGCGACGATGTCGGCGAGGGGGAGGGTGCGCGGCCCGGCGGCCGACTTGGAGTCCTCCGCCTGCCACTTCCACTCCAGCCGCACCCGCTCCCCGTCGAAGCTCGCGACGCCGTCCCCGGCCGACACCGACAGCGGCACCGACGGCCCCGCCAGCAGGTAGGCGTCCACCGGGCCGGACGGAACCTGGTCGAGGAGCAGCGCGTTGCGCACCTCGTCCACGAAGTACTCGGCCACGCCGTACCGGTCGGACTCGACCAGGAGCTGGTACGGGTCGTGCGGCTCGGTCAGCCGGCCGCCCGTCGCGTGCAGCAGCGGGTCGGCGCCGTCGCGCAGCCGCAGCCTGAGCCGTCCCGACTTCTTGCCCTGTTCGAACGATATGCCCGCCAACGCCGCGAGCGGCACGAGCAGTTCACCCAGCTCCCTGCGGAGCAGACTGACGTTCTTGTCCCGCCCGGGTGTCAGCCTGAGGGCGTCGCCGTCGAAGACCCACGTTCCGTCCTTCTGGATGATTTCCGCCATGCGGGGATTGTTTCATCGCCGCCGCGGGCGGTCATGGTGCGGGAGAGTGGTCCAACTCATCGCGAAGGGAGCGCACGTGAGACCTCATCGACGGCACCACAGAACGACTCCCCGCATCCCCCGGCTGCTGGGAGCGCTGCTGCTGGTGGCGGCGGTCGGCGCCATGACCACCGGCGCCGCCCCGAACCTGAAGACCGCCGACCGGCCGACCCCCCTGGACCAGGTGATCCCCGCCCCCGCCTCGGTGGAACCCGGCGGGGCGCCGTACCGCATCACCAGCGGCACCCACATCCGCGTCGACGACTCGCGCGAGGCCCGCCGGGTCGGCGACTACCTGGCCGGCCTCCTGCGACCCGCCACCGGATACCGACTCCCCGTCACCTCCCACGGCCACGGCGGCATACGGCTGCGCCTGGCGGGCGGCCCGTACGGCGACGAGGGCTACCGCCTCGACAGCGGCCCCTCCGGCATCACCATCACCGCGCGCAAGGCCGCCGGGCTCTTCCACGGCGTCCAGACCCTCCGTCAGCTGCTGCCCGCCGCCGTGGAGAAGGACACCGTGCAGAGCGGCCCCTGGCCGGTCGCGGGCGGCACCATCGAGGACACCCCGCGCTACGCCTGGCGCGGCGCCATGCTCGACGTCTCCCGGCACTTCTTCGCCGTCGACGAGGTCAAGCGCTACATCGACCGCGTCGCCCTCTACAAGTACAACAAGCTCCACCTGCACCTCAGCGACGACCAGGGCTGGCGCCTCGCCGTCGACTCCTGGCCGCGCCTGGCGACCTACGGCGGCTCCACCGAGGTCGGCGGCGGCCCCGGCGGGTACTACACCAAGGCGGACTACCGGGAGATCGTCCGCTACGCGGCCTCCCGGCACCTGGAGGTCGTGCCCGAGATCGACATGCCGGGCCACACCAACGCCGCCCTCGCCTCCTACGCCGAGCTGAACTGCGACGGCGTGGCGCCCCCGCTGTACACCGGCACCAAGGTCGGCTTCAGCTCGCTGTGCGTGGGCAAGGACGTCACCTACGACTTCGTCGACGACGTCCTCGGCGAACTCGCCGCGCTCACGCCGGGCCGCTACCTCCACATCGGCGGCGACGAGGCACACTCCACCCCGCACGCCGACTTCGTCACGTTCATGAAGCGCGTCCAGCCGGTCGTCGCCAAGTACGGCAAGACGGTCGTCGGCTGGCACCAACTGGCCGGCGCCGAACCGGTCGAGGGCGCGCTCGTCCAGTACTGGGGCCTGGACCGCACCGGCGACGCGGAGAAGGCCGAGGTCGCCGAGGCGGCGAGGAACGGCACCGGGCTGATCCTCTCCCCGGCCGACCGGACGTACCTGGACATGAAGTACACCGAGGACACGCCGTTGGGCCTGTCCTGGGCCGGCTACGTCGAGGTGCAGCGGTCCTACGACTGGGACCCGGCCACCTACCTGCCGGGCGCCCCGGCCGACGCGGTCCGCGGCGTCGAGGCCCCGCTGTGGACGGAGACCCTCTCCGATCCGGACCAGCTGGACTTCATGGCCTTCCCGAGGCTGCCGGGCGTCGCCGAACTGGGCTGGTCCCCGGCCGAGACACACGACTGGGACACCTACAAGGTGCGGCTCGCCGCGCAGGCAGCGCGCTGGGAGGCGATGGGGATCGACTACTACCGCTCACCGCAGGTGCCCTGGACCTGACCCGGACGGTACGACGGGCACCCCGGAGGACCGTCTCCGGGGTGCCCGCCCGTCCGTGAGGGGCGCGGACCGCCTACCGGCCCGCTATCGGATTCCTCAGGGTCCCGATCAGCTGGAGCGCGCCGGACGGGTCGGACAGGTCCACCATCTGCCGGTTGTCGCGCAGCTGGAGCCGGTTGAGGCAGGACAGCGCGAAGTCGGGTGCGAACATGTCGTACCGCTCGAACTTGTCGGCCAGCTCCGGCACCGAGTCCTGGTACTCCCGGGTGACCTCGGCGACGGTGCGCCAGAAGGCGTCCTCCTCCATGATCCCCTCGTCCGCCAGGTTCGCGGCGAGGAAGCGGAAGAAGCAGTCGAAGACGTCCGTGAAGATCGACAGGAGCTTCTTGTCGTCCGGCACGTCGACCGCGATGCGGGAGACCTCCGGCGGCAGCACCGCGTCCGGGTCCAGCACCGCGATCTCCTCGGCGATGTCCTTGTAGATCGCCCGCCGCACCACCCCGTCCGCCAGCACGAGGATCACGTTCTCGCCGTGCGGCATGTACACCAGGTCGTAGGCGTAGAAGCTGTGCAGCAGCGGGACGTAGTAGGCCCGCAGGTAGTGCCGCAGCCACTCGGTGGGCGTGAGCCCGGACCGCTCGATCAGCGCGCCCGCGAAGGAGGCGCCCGCGTGGTCCACGTGGACCAGGGAGGCCATGGTCGCGAGGGACTCGCCGTCCCCGAGGGTCGGCACGGGGCTCTCCCGCCACAGCGCCGCCAGCATCTTGCGGTACGGCGAGTAGCGGTCGGTGGCCCGCTCGTACTCCAGGTGCCGGTAGCCGACGGCCGCCCGCTCCCGGATGATACTCAGCCCCGTCGCCTGCAGCACCGGGTCGCCCTCGATCAGCCGGGCGAGCCAGTCGTTGATGGCCGGGGTGGCCTCCATGTACGCCGCCGACAGACCGCGCATGAAGCCCATGTTGAGGACGGACAGGGCCGTCTTCACGTAGTGCTTCTCGGGGTGCGAGGCGTTGAAGAAGGTGCGGATGGACTGCTGGGCCAGGTACTCGTCGTCGCCCTCGCCGAGGCAGACCAGGTGTCCGCGGGCCACCTCGGCGGCGAAGGTGACGGTGAGCTTGTTCCACCACTGCCAGGGGTGGACCGGGATGAGGAGGTGGTCGGCCGGGTCCAGGCCGCGCTTGCGCAGCACGCCGTGGAAGCGGTCGACGGTGGCCGCGCCCAGTTCGTCCCGGACGAAGGACTCGTACTCGATGCCCACGCCCGCCGTGAACGCCGCCCGCGAGCGGTGCGCCGCCAGCCACACCAGGCGCACCGGGCTCGCGGTCTCGGGGGCGTACGACAGGTACTCGTGGACGCCGAAGCCCAGCCGGCCGTTGTTCGCGACGAAGCAGGGGTGGCCCTCGGTCATGCCGGTCTCGACGGCCTGGAAGTCTGCGCTCCGGGCCAGCTCGGCGGAGGTGACCTGCGGCTTGGCCAGCTTGTAGCAGGTGCCGGAGAGGGTGGAGGAGATCTCCTCCAGGTAGACGGGCAGGATCTCGTCGCTCAGGCCCAGGGTCTGCTTCAGCTCGATGAAGAAGTCCAGGGCCGCGAGCGGGAGTTCGGCGCCGTCGCGGTGGCGGGTGATCGAGGCGGCGTCCACCTGCCAGTGGTCCAGGGCGCGGACGGTGGCGGTGAAGCGGTAGACGGTCAGGCCGTCGTCGCTGCGGACCGTGTACGCCGCCCCGTCCGGGTCCCGCTCGGGGGTCAGCAGCCGCTCGTGCGAGAACTCGGCCAGTGCCTTGCGCAGCAGGAGGCGGTTGGCCCGCTCCCAGCGGTCGGGGGACAGGTGGGCGACGGCGTCGGCGAGGGTCATGCGGACACCGCCTTCTCGAACTGCTCGCGGGTGCAGAAGCTCAGCAAGGCCTTCTTCTCCGGCTTCTGGATCTCGCTCTCGGGCACGAATCCGACGGCTGCGTTCAGGGCGTGGACGGCGGTGTTGGTGACGTCCGGTTCGACGACCACCCGCCGGGTCGCCGGGTCGGCGAACAGCTCGGCCATGACGGTGGTGATCACGGCCCGGGTGAAGCCGTGCACGGGCCGGTCGGTCGGCGCGACCAGGAAGTGCATGCCGACGTCGCCCGGCTCGGGCTCGTACAGCCCGACCAGTTCGCGGCGGGCGGGGTCGTAGCGTTCCATCAGGAAGGCCGGGACGCCGTCGTACAGGCCGAGGTGGGCCTGCTGGTGCTCGTCGGCGGCCAGCTCCATGTAGGCCCGCTCGACGTCCACCAGCCGGGCGTCCTGCATCATCCAGAACGCGGACTTGGGGTGGGTGAGCCAGCCGTGCAGCAGTACGGCGTCGGTCAGCGGGTCGACGGGGCGCAGGGTCAGTGCCCCGACGGCGGTGGCGGTGCTCGTACGGCTCATACGGCGAACTCCTGGAACGCGATGGTCTTCTCGACCGGGTAGTACTCGCGGCCGAGCAGCGCCCGGACGATGCAGCTGTTGCGGTAGGCGCCCATGCCCAGGTCGGGGCTGGTGACGCTGTGCGCGTGGACCCCCGCGTTCTGCAGGAACACGCCGTCTCCCGTGACGTCGACGGCGTAGTTGCGGCCGATGTCGAAGTTGCCGCGGGAGTCGTAACGCAGCCGGTCCCGGACGGGCTTGAGGAACTCCGGCTCGGCGTACCGGTACCCGGTGGCCAGCACCAGGCCCTCGGTCTCGATCTCGAAGTCCGTGCCCTGCTCCTCCTGGCGGAAGCCGAGCGTGTACGTGCCGTCCGTGTACCGGGCGCTGGTCAGCGCCGAGTTGGTGAGCAGGCGGGTGGGGACCGGACCGCCGAGCCGTTTCTGGTAGAGCAGGTCGAAGATCTCGTTGATGAGGTCGCCGTCGATGCCCTTGAAGAGGCCCTTCTGCTCGGCCGTGAGGCGATAGCGGGTGTCCTCGGGCAGCGCGTGGTAGTAGTCCACGTACTCCGGGGAGGTCATCTCCAGGGTGAGCTTGGTGTATTCGAGGGGGAAGAAGCGCGGGGAGCGGGTCACCCAGTTCAGCCGGTAGCCGTGGACGTCGATCTCGCCCAGCAGGTCCTGGTAGATCTCGGCGGCGGACTGGCCGCTGCCGACCAGCGTGATCGACTTCTTCTTCACCAGCTCGGCCCGCTGCTGGACGTAGCGGGAGTTGTGCAGGAAGTCCCCGGCCAGGCCCCGGCAGGCGTCCGGGATGTGCGGCGGGGTGCCGGTGCCGAGGACGAGGCGGCGGGCGCGGTAGGTGTCGCCGCAGGTGGTGGCGACGGCGTACAGCTCCTCGCGCTCGTCGTACGTCACCTCGGTGACCGTGGTGGAGAAGCGGACGCTGCTCAGCTTGTGCGCGGCCCAGCGGCAGTAGTCGTCGTACTCGACGCGCAGCGGGTAGAAGTTCTCCCGGATGTAGAAGGAGTAGAGCCGGCCCTGCTCCTTCAGGTAGTTGAGGAAGGAGTACGGGGAGGTCGGGTCGGCGAGGGTGACCAGGTCCGACAGGAACGGGGTCTGGAGGTGGGCGCCGTCCAGGAACATGCCGGCGTGCCACTCGAAGTCCGGCTTGGACTCCAGGAAGACGCCGTTCAGCTCGGCGACGGGCTCGGTGAGGCAGGCGAGGCCGAGGTTGAAGGGGCCGAGGCCGATGCCCACGAAGTCGTACGGGGCGCTGGCTTCAGGAAGCGCGGTCAAGGGAGTCTCCCAGGTACTGCTCGGCGTGGCCGGCGATCAGGTCCAGGACGGCGGCGATGTCGGCCGCGGTCGTCTCGGGGTTGAGCAGGGTGAACTTCAGGTAGTGGCGCCCGGCCACCTTGGTGCCCGCGACCACGGCGTCGCCGGACGCGAACAGGGCCTTGCGGGCGTAGAGGTTGGCGCGGTCGATCTCGGCGGGGTCGGTGACGGCCGCCGGGACGCAGCGGAAGACCAGGGTGGAGAGGCTGGGCTCGACGACCACGTCGAAGCGGGGGTCGGCGGCGAGCAGTTTCCAGCCCTCCACCGCCAGGTCGCACACCTCGTCGAAGAGCTGCCCGATGCCGTCGGCGCCCATCACGCGCAGCGTCGTCCACAGCTTGAGCGCGTCGAAGCGGCGGGTTGTCTGGAGCGACTTGTCCACCTGGTTGGGGATACGTTCCTGCACCATGCGGCGCGGGTTGAGGTACTCCGCGTGGTAGGTGGCGTGGCGCAGCGTGGCCGCGTCCCGGACCAGCACGGCCGACGAACTCACCGGCTGGAAGAAGGACTTGTGGTAGTCCACGGTGACCGAGTCGGCCCGCTCGATGCCGGTGATGCGGTCCCGGTGCTTCAGGGAGGCGAGCAGTCCGCAGCCGTAGGCCGCGTCGACGTGCATCCACACGGCGTGCTGCTCGCACAGCCCGGCTATCCCGGGCAGCGGGTCGATGGAGCCGAAGTCGGTGGTTCCGGCGGTGGCGACGACGGCCATGGGGACCAGGCCGCTCTCCTTGCAGCGCTCCAGCTCGCGGGCGAGGGCGACGGTCTGCATCCGCTTGTCGCGGTCGACCGGGATCGACACGACGGCGTCGGGGCCGAGGCCGAGCAGCTTCGCGGACTTCCTCACGCTGAAGTGGCTGACCTCGGAGGCGAAGATCCGCAGGTCGGCGAAGGTCTCGGCCTTCGCCTCCTCGCGGGCAAGCAGCAGTGCCTGGAGGTTGGACTGGGTGCCGCCGGAGGTGAACACGCCGTCGGCCGCCGGGCCGAGGCCGATCCGGGCGCAGGTCCAGTCGATCAGTTTCCGCTCGATGAGGGTGCCGCCGGCCGACTGGTCCCAGGTGTCCAGGGAGGAGTTGACGGCGGACAGGACCGCCTCGCCGAGCAGCGCCGGTATGACGACCGGGCAGTTGAGGTGGGCGAGGTAGCGGGGGTGGTGGAAGTAGACGGCGTCGCGGAGGTAGACGTCCTCCAGCTCGTCGAGGACCGCGGCCGTGTCGTGCAGGGGCCGGTCGAGGTCGATCTCGTCGATGCGGGGGGAGAGGGCGTCGGCCGTGACACCGGTGAACGGTCGGTCGGTGGTGGCGATTCTGGCGGCCACCCGCTCGACTCCTTCGGTCACGGAGCGGCGGTACTGCTCCGCGGTGGTGTCGTTGAGCAGGTGCGAACGCATGCGGGGGTCCTCCGGTTGGGGACGGGCCGAGAGAGGCGGGCTGAGGCGGGCCGGAGCTCGCGATCAACTTAGGTGAGCCTAACCTAAGTCGCTCCACTCGCGCGCATGCCTGTGCGTGACTGCCGTCACTGAGGCCCCATGCGTGCGGTCGTCAGCCCTGCTCGCGGAGTTGTTCCTCCGTCAGGCCCCGGCGCCAGTAGCCGACGAAGGTGACGCGCCGGCGGTCGACGCCGCGCTCGCCCACGAAGTGCCGCCGCAGCTGCTTGACGCAGCCGGACTCGCCCGCGATCCAGACGTAGGGGCTTTCGGCGGGCGGAAGTTGAGCTTCCCGGAGGGTGGCGAGGGTCGTCTCCGGGCCGCCGTCGGCGTCCCCGGCCAGCCAGGTGATCTCGGCGTCCGCGGCCGTCCGGAGGTCCTGCACGTCCTCGGTGTGCGGCACCTGGAGCCACACCCGGGCACGGGTGCCGGCCGGCAGCGACTCCACGATGGCGCAGGCGGCCGGCACGGCGGTCTCGTCGCCCCAGATCACCACCAGGTCGGTGTCCTCGGGCGGCCGGAAGCGGATCGCCCGGTTGTCGGCGACCGCCGGACCGAGCAGCAGTACGCGGTCGCCGGGGGCGGCGTCCGCGGCCCAGCGGGCGGCCGGACCTGCCTCCGGCGCCGCGCGGTCCCGGCCGGACCCCGCAGGTTCGACGCCGTGCAGGACGAAGTCGACGTCGATCTCGACGGTGTGCCCGTCGGCGTCCCGGCGCAGCGACCGCAGCGTGTACGAGCGCATCACCGCCCGTACGTCCTCCGGCAGTTCCCGCCAGCCCTGCCACCAGCCCTCGCCCAGCTCGACGGGGACCGGGGGCTCCGCCTGCCCCGGGTGCGGCAGGAACAGCGACAGGGACTGGTCGAGGCCGTCGGAGCGGAAGTCGCGCAGGTCTGGCCCCGCGAAGGAGACCCGGGCCAGGGACGGTCCGAGCCGCCGCGTCCCTACGACCCGGAGGGAGAAGAAACGGAACGGGGCGGCCACGGCCGTCGTCATGGAGGGCTCCGGGGGAGAAAGGGGGCGGGTCAGCCGACCTTCTTGGCGTTCTCGATCGCCTCGGCCAGGTTGTCGAGGAGCGGCGTGCACTTGTCGTAGGACAGGATCGGCTCGGGGGAGCGGGCGATGACCTGGCCGGCCTTGACCGCGGGGAGCTTCTTCCAGGTGCCCTCGGTGATGTCCGCGGGCTGGATGGTCGAGGCCCGGTCGTCCATGATGATCACGTCGGCCGGGTACTTGTCGACGTTCTCCCAGCTCAGGGACTCGAACCAGCCGCCGGTCGCCTTCTTGGCCGCCTCGGAGGGCTCGACGAAGTTCACGCCGAGGGCCTTGAAGTACTCCAGGTCCACCGAGAGGTTGGTGCCGGAGACGTAGAACAGGTCGGGGCTCGCGGAACCGGCCAGCACCCGGATCTCGGGCCTGGCCCTGGCGGCGGCGCGCAGCCGGGCGGCGGCCTTGTCGAAGGCGGCCTTGGCGTCGGTGGCCTTCTTGGCCTTCATGTCCGCGCCGAGCGACTCGGCCAGCTCCCACATGCGCTGGAGCGGCTGGGTGAGCTGGCGGTCGAAGACCGAGATCGCGACGCTCGGGGCGAGCTTGGCGATCTTGTCCTTCGACTCCTCCGGGACGGACCAGAGGGTGCCCGCGGTGTCGAAGGTCGTGGTGATGAGCACCTGGGGGGCGAGGGAGGCGTACTTCTCGACGTTGAGCTTGCCCCACTCGTTGCCGAGGACGGTGACCTTGTCGACGTCGAGGTCGCCGGCCTGCACGTCGGGCTTGCCGTCCTTGGTGGTGGTCGGGCCGAAGACGCCCTTGACCTCGACGCCGTAGTCGAAGAGGGCGGCGGCGACGCCGGTGAAGGCCACGATGTTCGTCGGCACCGCGTCCAGCTTCACGGTCGTGCCGCGGTCGTCCTTGAAGGACCAGGGGCCGGACTTGGCGGCGCCGCCCGACCCGTCGCCCGCCCCACCGCTCTTGCCGTCGTCGTCGCCGCAGGCCGCGAGCACGGCGCCGAGGCCGAGGGCGCCGCCGGCGGCGAGGATTCCGCGGCGGGTCGGGTGGGTGGCGCTGGCGTTGGACATGGTGGTGGCTGCCTTCGAACGGTGCGGAGCGTCGCGCTCCGCGGGACAATTCGAAGGTAGGTTAGCCTAACCTCAGATCTTGTCCAGGGGTGGGGCCGGGCGGCACCCGCCCCCACCGCGCCGGGGGCTCAGCCCACCAGCCCCAACTCCCGTGCGATCAGCATCCGCTGGACCTCGCTGGTGCCCTCGCCGATCTCCAGGATCTTCGCGTCCCGCCACATGCGGGCCACCGGGTACTCGTTCATGAAACCGTAGCCGCCGTGGACCTGGGTGGCGTCCCGGGCGTTGTCCACCGCGACCGTCGACGAGTACAGCTTCGCCAGCGCCGCCTCCTTCTTGAACGGCTCGCCCGCCACCAGCCGCGAGGCCGCGTCCCGCCAGGCGAGACGGGCCGTGTGGGCCTTCATCTCCATGTCGGCGATCTTGAACTGGATGGCCTGGTTGGCGCCGATGGGCCGGCCGAAGGCGTGACGTTCCTTCGCGTAGGCGACCGACTCGTCCACACAGCCCTGCGCGAGCCCCGTGCCCAGCGCGGCGATGGCGACCCGGCCCTCGTCCAGGATGCGCAGGAACTGCGCGTAGCCGCGCCCCAGCTCGCCCAGCAGGTTCGCCGCCGGGACCCGGACGTCGGCGAAGGACAGCTCACGGGTGTCCGAGGCGTTCCAGCCGACCTTCGAGTACGGGGCGGCCACCGTGAAGCCCGGGGTGCCCGACGGGACGATGATCGACGAGATCAGCGGGCGGCCGTCCGGCTTGCGGCCGGTCACCGCCGTGACCGTCACCAGGCCCGTGATGTCCGTGCCGGAGTTGGTGATGAAGCACTTGGTGCCGTTGATCACCCACTCGTTCGTGGCCTCGTCCAGGCGGGCCGTGGTCCGGGTCGCGCCCGCGTCGCTGCCGCCGTCCGGCTCGGTGAGACCGAAGGCGCCCAGGATCTCGCCCGAGCAGAGCCGGGGCAGCCACTCGCGCTTCTGCTCCTCGGTGCCGAACAGGTGCAGCGGCATCGCGCCCAGCGAGACCCCCGCCTCCAGCGTGATCGCCACCGACGAGTCGACCCGGGCCAGCTCCTCCAGGGCCACGCCGAGGGCGAAGTAGTCACCGCCCATGCCGCCGTACTCCTCCGGGAACGGCAGCCCGAACAGGCCCATGCGGCCCATCTCGCGGACGATCTCGTACGGGAACTCGTGCCGCTCGTAGAAGTCGCCGATCTTCGGCGCCACCACGTCGTGCGCGAACTGTTCGACCGTACGGCGCAGTTCTTCCAGTTCGGGGGAGAGCTTGTGGTCCATGGTGTTCACGACTCCTGGTGGGAGAGGGCTCGAACGGTGCGGGACGGGCTCGGCCGGCCCAGGTGTGCTGCCATCCAGACGCTTGTGGCGACCAGACGGCCGAGGTCGACCCCGGTGTCGATGCCGAGGCCCCGCAGCATCCACACGAGGTCTTCGGTGGCGAGGTTGCCGGTGGCGGACTTCGCGAAGGGGCAGCCGCCGAGCCCGCCGGCGGAGGAGTCGACCGTGGTGACGCCCCGCTGGAGCGCGGCCAGCGTGTTGGCCAGGGCCTGGCCGTAGGTGTCGTGGAAGTGCACGCCCAGGGCGGACACCGGCACGCCCGCCCCGGTCAGCGCGGTGAGGAGGGCCGTCACATGGCCCGGGGTCGCCACCCCGATGGTGTCGCCGAGGCTCAGCTCGTCGCAGCCCATGTCCAGCAGCGCCCGGCAGACCCGCACCACCTGGGGCACGGGGACCGGGCCCTCCCACGGGTCGCCGAAGCACATCGAGAGGTAGCCCCGTACGCGGACGTCGTCGCCCTGCGCCTTCGCCCGGGACACCACCGGCTCGAACATGGCCAGCGCCTCGTCCACGGTGCGGTTGAGGTTGGCCCTGGCGAAGGACTCCGTGGCGCTGGCGAACACCGCGACCCGGCGCGCGCCGAGCGCCAGGGCCCGGTCCAGGCCGCGTTCGTTCGGCACCAGCACCGGCAGCGACACCGGGAGGTCGGAGACCTGCGGGTACAGGTCCTCGGCGTCCGCCAGCTGGGGCACCCACTTGGGGTGGACGAAGCTCGTCGCCTCGATCGTGGTCAGGCCCGTGCCGGCCAGCCGGCGGATGAACTCCGCCTTGACGGCCGTCGGCACGGTCGCCTTCTCGTTCTGCAGCCCGTCGCGCGCGCCGACCTCGTGGATGCGGACGCGGGCGGGCAGGCCCTCGGCCGGTACGGCCATCGGGAGGCCCGGTTCCGGGGCGTTCATGCCGTCTCCTTCTCCTCCGCCGACTCCTCGGCGGGCGTGATGACCGCGAGCACCTGGTCCATGGCGACGGTCGTGCCCGGCGCCACGTCCAGCTCGGCGACGGTGCCGGCGTGCGGGGCGGAGATGACGTGCTCCATCTTCATCGCCTCCACCACCAGCAGGCTCTGCCCGGCACTCACCTCGTCGCCGACGGCGACCTTCACCACCGTCACCGTGCCCGGCATCGGCGCGGTCAGCGAGTCGGCGCCCGCGTGGGCGGCCCGGTCGAGGGAGGCGGCGACCGGGTCGTGGTCGCGCACCTGCCAGGCGTCGCCGTCGCGGCCCAGCCAGTCGGCGGCGCGGTGGAAGGTGTGCCGGACGCCGTCCAGAGTGACGGCGACCTCGTCGTCGGTGACGGCGTGGGAGCCGCGCGGGGTGTGCGTGACGGGTTCGAGTCCCGGCGCACGCAGCGGGAAGGAGACCGGCTTGGGCTCGCCGCCGGTGCGCCAGCCGTTCGGCACCGAGAACGGGTCCGTCCAGCCCGCACCGCGCGGGCGGAGCGCCTCCAGCCGTACGGCCGCCGCCGCCTCGTAGACCGCCTCCGGCACGCCGGTGGCGACCAGGCCGTCGACCTCGCGCTCCACCAGCCCCGTGTCCAGCTCGCCCGCCACCACCGCCGGGTGCGCCAGCAGCCGCCGCAGGAACCCGGCGTTGGTCTGCACGCCCAGCGTGACCGTCCCGGCCAGCGCCGCCCGGAGCCTGCGCAGCGCGGTCTCCCGGTCGGGGCCGTACGCGATCACCTTGGACAGCATCGGGTCGTACAGGCTGCCGACCTCGGTGCCCTCGCTGAGCCCCGAGTCGGTGCGCACGCCGTCGCCCTCGGGCTCGCGCAGCCGCAGCACCGTGCCGCCGGAGGGCAGGAAGCCGCGCGCGGGGTCTTCCGCGCACAGCCGGGCCTCGATCGCGTGCCCGGTCAGCCGAACGTCCTCCTGCCCGAACCCGAGCCGCTCACCGGCCGCCACCCGCAGCTGCCCCTCCACCAGGTCCAGGCCGGTCACCAGCTCGGTCACCGGGTGCTCGACCTGGAGACGGGTGTTCATCTCCATGAAGTAGTACTGGGAGGGGTCGCTCCCGGGCACGATGAACTCCACGGTGCCCGCGCCCCGGTAGCCGCAGGAGCGGGCCGCCTGCACGGCCGCCTCGCCCATCGCGGCCCGGGTGGCCTCGTCCAGCAGGACGCTGGGCGCCTCCTCGATCACCTTCTGGTGGCGGCGCTGGAGCGAGCACTCCCGCTCGCCCAGGTGCACCACGTTCCCGTGGCCGTCGGCCAGGACCTGGATCTCGATGTGCCGGGGCCGGTCGATCCACCGCTCCACCAGCAGCGTGTCGTCGCCGAAGGAGGCACGGGCCTCGCGACGCGCGGCGGCGATCTCGTCGGCCAGCACCGCCTCGTCCCGCACCAGCCGCATGCCCTTGCCGCCCCCGCCGGCCGACGGCTTGAGCAGCACCGGGGTGCCGATCTCCCGGGCGGCGTCGGCGAGCTGCTCGTCCGTGAGCCCGCTGCCACTGGAGCCGGGGACGACCGGTACCCCGGCCGCCCGCACCGTCTCCTTGGCGCGGATCTTGTCGCCCATCAGGGCGATCGCGTCGGCCGACGGCCCGACGAAGACCAGCCCCGCCTCCTCGCAGGCCCGCGCGAAACCCGCGTTCTCGGCGAGGAAGCCGTACCCCGGGTGGACGGCCTGCGCGCCCGTCCGCGCCGCCGCCTCCAGCAGCCGCTCGACGGACAGATAGCTCTCCGTCGCCGGTGCCGGGCCGATCCGTACCGCCTCGTCGGCCTCCCGCACGTGCCGCGCGTCCGCGTCGGCGTCGGAGAAGACCGCCACCGAGCGCACGCCCATCGAGCGCAGCGTCCGGATGACGCGGACGGCGATCTCGCCCCGGTTGGCGACGAGCACGGTGTCGAACATGCGCGGCGTCTCGTCGTGCGGCGTGTCGTTCGTGTTCTGCATGGGTCCCCTCCTCACATCCGGAAGACGCCGAACTGGGGCTCGCCCAGCGGCGCGTTGGCACAGGCGGTCAGGGCCAGGCCCAGCACCTGCCGGGTGTCGGCGGGCTCGATGACGCCGTCGTCCCACAGGCGGGCGGTCGCGTAGTAGGCGTTGCCCTGGCGCTCGTACTGGGCGCGGACCGGTGCCTTGAAGGACTCCTCCTCCTCGGCCGGCCACTCCTCGCCGCGCGCCTCCAGCTGGTCCCGCTTGACCGTGGCCAGCACGGACGCGGCCTGCTCGCCGCCCATCACGGAGATCTTGGCGTTGGGCCACATCCACAGGAAGCGCGGCGAATACGCCCGCCCGCACATGGAGTAGTTGCCCGCGCCGTACGACCCGCCGACGACGACCGTCAGCTTCGGCACGCGCGTGCACGCCACCGCCGTCACCATCTTGGCGCCGTGCTTGGCGATGCCACCGGCCTCGTAGTCCCGGCCCACCATGAACCCGGAGATGTTCTGCAGGAACACCAGCGGGATGCCGCGCTGGTCGCACAGCTCGACGAAGTGGGCGCCCTTCTGGGCGGACTCGGAGAACAGGATGCCGTTGTTGGCGACGATGCCCACCGGGTGGCCGTGGATCCGGGCGAAGCCGGTGACCAGGGTCTGCCCGTACTCGGACTTGAACTCGGCGAAGCGGGAGCCGTCCACCACGCGCGCGATGACCTCGCGGACGTCGTAGGGGGTGCGGGAGTCGACCGGCACCACGCCGTACAGCTGCTGCGGGTCCGCCTTCGGCTCGGCGGCCGCCTCCACGCCCCAGGGGAGGGTGCCGCGCTCCGGCAGGGTGGAGACGATCTGCCGCACGATGCGCAGGGCGTGCGGGTCGTCCTCGGCGAGGTGGTCGGTCACGCCGGACACCCGCGAGTGGACCTCGCCGCCGCCCAGCTCCTCCGCCGTGACCACCTCGCCGGTGGCCGCCTTCACCAGCGGCGGGCCGCCCAGGAAGATCGTGCCCTGATTGCGGACGATCACCGCCTCGTCGCTCATCGCCGGGACGTACGCGCCGCCCGCCGTGCAGGAGCCGAGGACGGCGGCGATCTGCGGGATGCCCGCGCCGGACATCCGGGCCTGGTTGTAGAAGATCCGGCCGAAGTGCTCGCGGTCCGGGAAGACCTCGTCCTGCATGGGCAGGAAGGCGCCTCCCGAGTCGACGAGGTACAGACACGGCAGCCGGTTCTCCAGCGCCACCTCCTGCGCCCTGAGGTGCTTCTTCACGGTCATCGGGTAGTACGTGCCGCCCTTGACGGTGGCGTCGTTGGCGACGATCACGCACTCCCGGCCGCTGACCCGGCCGATGCCGGCGATGACGCCGGCGGCCGGGGCCGCCCCGTCGTAGAGCCCGTCGGCGGCGAGCGGCGCCAGCTCCAGGAACGGCGAGCCGGGATCGAGCAGTGTGTCCACGCGGTCGCGCGGCAGCAGCTTGCCGCGCGCGGTGTGCCGGGCCCGCGCCCGCTCGCCGCCGCCCAGCCGGGCCGCCGCGAGCTTGGCGCGCAGTTCCTGAACGAGGACGGCGTGCGCCTCCTCGTTGGCCCGAAAGGCCTCCGACGCGGGATCCGCCGCCGTCGTCAGCTCCGGTGCCTCGTGCATCCTGCGGTCCCCTCACCCAGTGGTCGACCAGTTAATGAGCGTTAACGCATTTCCTTCAGGTTAACGACCGCTAACCCGCCTGTCTAGAATCGACTTCATGGCCACCAGAACCGACGCCCCCACCCGCCGCGAGCAGATCCTCAAGGAGGCCGCCCGGCTCTTCGCCGAGCGCGGCTTCCACGGGGTGGGCGTCGACGAGATAGGCGCCGCGGTCGGCATCAGCGGCCCCGGCCTCTACCGGCACTTCCCCGGCAAGGACGCGATGCTCGCCGAGCTGCTGGTCGGGATCAGCGACTCGCTGCTGACCGGGGCCAAGCGGCGGCTGGCGGAGGCGGACGGGGCGGGCCGCTCCCGGGCGGGCTCCGGCGCGACGGGACCCGAGGCGGTCCTCGACTCGCTCATCGAGGGGCACATCGACTTCGCGCTCGACGACCGCCCGCTCATCACCCTGCACGACCGCGAGCTGGACCGCCTGCGGGACGCCGACCGCAAGATGGTGCGGCAGTTGCAGCGGCAGTACGTGGAGCTGTGGGTCGGGGTGCTCCGGGAGGTCTACCCGGCGGTCGCCGAACCCGCCGCCCGCTCCGCGGTCCACTCCGTCTTCGGCCTGCTGAACTCCACCCCCCACCTGGGCCGCCCCGGCGCCCTGCCCGGCCGCGCGGTCACGGCGTCGCTGCTGCACCGGATGGCGCGGGGGGCGTTCGCGGCGGTGGGGGAGGCGTAGCGGGCCCCTCCCCGGGGGCGCGGGAGTGACGAGGGTTACCCGGGTCCCGGTCTGGACGCCTTCGGCTACCCGCCGGTACGGTGATATCTGAGCAAGCGCTTAGATATTCGTACCCTGGAGGTGGCGCGGTGCGCCGTACGGTGTTCAACGAGGACCACGAGGCGTTCCGGGAGACCCTCCGCGCCTTCATCGAGGCCGAGGTCGTCCCCGTCTACGACGACTGGTTCGCCGCCGGCCAGGCGCCGCGCGAGTTCTACTACAAGCTCGGCGAGCTGGGCATCTTCGGCATCAACGTGCCCGAGGAGTTCGGCGGCGCCGGCATGGACAGCCACAAGTTCGAGGCCGTCCTCTACGAGGAGACCGCCCGCGCGGGCGTCCAGTTCGGCGGCTCCGGCGTGCATGTGCTGCTCGCCCTGCCCTACATCAACATGCTGGCCACCGACGAGCAGAAGAAGCGCTACCTGCCGAAGTTCGTCACCGGCGAGGAGATGTGGGCCATCGCGATGACGGAGCCGGGCACCGGTTCCGACCTCGCGGGCATGAAGTCCACCGCCAAGCTCTCCGAGGACGGCACCCACTACGTCCTCAACGGCGCCAAGACCTTCATCACCGGCGGCGTGCACGCCGACAAGGTGATCGTCTGCGCCCGCACCGCCGCGCCCACCGCCGAGGACCGCCGCCACGGCATCTCCCTGTTCGCCGTGGACACCAAGTCCGAGGGCTACTCGGTCGGCCGCAAGCTCGACAAGCTGGGCCTGCGCACCTCCGACACCGCCGAGCTGGCCTTCGTCGACGTCAAGGTCCCCGTCGAGGACCTGCTCGGCGAGGAGAACAAGGGCTTCTCCTACCTCGGCCACAACCTGGCCTCCGAGCGCTGGGGCATCGCCTACGGCGCCTACGCGCAGGCCAAGGCCGCCGTCCGCTTCGCCACCCAGTACGTGCGGGACCGCACCGTCTTCGGCAAGCCGGTCGCCCACTTCCAGAACACCAAGTTCGAGCTGGCCGCCTGCCAGGCCGAGGTGGACGCCGCCGAGGCCGTCGCCGACCGCGCCACCGAGGCCCTGGACGCCGGCGAGCTGACCCCCGCCGAGGCCGCCAGCGCCAAGCTGTTCTGCACCGAGGTCGCCCACCGCGTCATCGACCGCTGCCTCCAGCTGCACGGCGGCTACGGCTACATGAACGAGTACCCGATCGCCCGCCTGTACGCGGACAACCGCGTCAACCGCATCTACGGCGGCACCAGCGAGATCATGAAGTCGATCATCGCGAAGAACATGGGCCTGTAGACCACAGGTCATGAGCGAAGCACTCCAGTCCCTCCTCGACCTGCTCGACCTCGAGCGGATCGAGGAGGACATCTACCGCGGCCGCTCCCGGTCCGCCGTCGTCCCCCGGGTCTTCGGCGGTCAGGTGGCGGCCCAGGCCATGGTCGCCGCGGGCCGCACGGTCCCGGCGGACCGGCACGCGCACTCCCTGCACGCGTACTTCCTGCGCCCCGGCGACCCGGACGCCCCCATCGTCTACAACGTCGACCGGCTGCGCGACGGCCGCTCCTTCACCACCCGCCGCGTCGTCGCCGTCCAGCACGGCAAGCCGATCTTCACCCTGTCGGCGTCCTTCCAGACGTACGAGGAGGGCCTCGACCACCAGGCCCCGATGCCGCCCGCACCGGACCCGGCGACCCTCCCCACCGGCGAGGAACGGCTGCGCGGCTACCCCCACCTGCCCGCCGACACCGTGGAGCGCTTCCTGGAAGCCCGCGCCGCCGTCGACCTGCGCTACGTCGACGACCCGCCCTTCGGCGCCTTCGGCACCCCGCGCGAACCGCACTCCCAGGTGTGGTTCCGCACCAACGGCAAGCTCGCGGACGACCCGTTGCTGCACGTCGTCCTCGCCACCTACGTCTCCGACATGACCCTGCTCGACTCGGTCCTGCTCGCGCACGGCCGCGGCGGCTGGGCCGTCGGCGACGTCGTCGGGGCCTCCCTGGACCACGCCATGTGGTTCCACCGGCCCTTCCGCGCCGACGAATGGCTGCTGTACGACCAGCAGTCGCCGTCCGCGTCCGGCGGCCGGGGCCTCGGCCAGGCCCGCATCCACACCCAGGACGGACGGCTCGCCGTCTCGGTCGTCCAGGAAGGCGTGGTCCGCGTCCCTCGGGAACACTGAGGGGCATGGCGGACACAGCAGCGGGAGCGAGCGCGAAGAACGGCGGCGACAGCACCTTCACGGTGCTCGTCGCCGCCTTCGCCAATCTGGGCATCGCCGTCGCCAAGGCGGTGGCCGGCGTGATCAGCGGCTCCAGCGCCATGCTGTCCGAGGCCGCGCACTCGGTCGCCGACACCGTCACCGAAGTACTGCTGCTGACCTCGCTCAAGCGCAGCGTCCGCCCCGCCGACGAGGACCACCCCCTCGGACACGGCCCCGAACGCTACGTCTGGGCACTGCTCGCCGCCGTCGCCACCTTCGTCGGCGGCGCCGTCTTCTCCCTCTACGACGGCATCCACACCCTCACCCACGGCGAGGACCTCGGCGACCCGCTGGTGTCGTACCTCGTCCTGGCCGTGGCCTTCGTCCTGGAGGGCTACTCGCTGCGCACCGGGCTCAGACAGGTCCGCGGCGAGGCCGCCCACCACCGGCTCTCCTTCGGCCGCTACCTGCGCCGCACCCCCGACACCGCCGTGAAGGCCGTCGTCATGGAGGACTCCGCCGCGCTGGCCGGCCTGCTGCTGGCCGCGGGCGGACTGCTCGGCGGTCAGCTCACCGGCTCCGGCGTCTGGGACGCCGTCGCCTCGCTGTGCATCGGCGCCCTGCTGCTGTACGTCGCCTGGGTGCTGGGCCGCTCCAACGTCGAGTTCCTCGTCGGCCGCCCCCTGTCGCGTTCGGTCCGGGACCGGATCCGGGCGGAGCTGGTGGCCGTCGAGCACATCGAGGCCGTACTGGAGCTGACCACCCTCGTGCAGGGGCCGAGCGAGGCCCTGGTCGCCGCCAAGGTCGACTTCCGGGACGTGTCGACGGCGGCGCAGATCGAGTGGGCGTGCGAGCGGGCCGAGCAGCGGCTGCGCGAGGAGTTCCCGATCGTGCGCCGGGTCTACCTGGACCCGACACCGGGTTTCGCGCAGCGCCGCTCGGAGGGGCTCAACCCCTGGCCGTAGGAGCCGTGACAGCCGGGCCGCAGGAGCGCGGGCTACTTCAGCCCCGCCTCCGTCAGCAGGTACGCCGTCATCGGGTCGTAGTAGCGCGGGCTGACCACGTGGTCGTCCAGCGGCACCGCCACCTGCAAGGTGCCCTCGGACTCGGCGAGGAAGAGGGCCGGGTCGTTGCAGTCCGCGTAGCCGACGGAGTCCACGCCGTGCTGGGCGGCGTAACCGGCCCAGCCGTGGTCGGCGACCACCAGGTCGGGCAGCGGGCGGCCCTCGCGCTCCAGACCGGTCAGGATCGCCTTCATCGGCTCGCCCGAGTGGGTGTGCCACAGCGAGGCCCCGTGCTCCAGCACCGAGACGTCCGCGAACTGCTGGACGTACCCCTCCTCCGTGGTCAGCCCCTCCGGGATCACCACGATCTCGCAGCCCGCGGTCCGCAGCGCGGCGGCCGTGGCGCGGTGCACGTCGAGCAGCCCGCCGGGGTGACCGGTGGCGAACAGCACCCGCTGCCCGCCGTCGGCCGCCTTGCGCAGCCGCCCCGCCATCCGCTCCAGCGCCGAAATGGTCAGCTCGGGATCGATGGTGTCCTGGCCGTACCGGTGCTCGGGGTCGTCGTTGACACCGACCCGCTCCGCCATCACCGCGAGCACGTCCTGCTCGTCGCTCCAGCGGTCGCCCAGCTCCAGACCGAGCCAGAACCCCCGGTCGCCGTTGGCCAGCTTCCGGTAGTGGGAGAGGTTGTTCTCGCGGGGCGTGGCGACCTCACCCGCGATACGCGTTCTGACGAGGTGCTCGGCGAGTTCGGCGCGGCTGGGTGTCCCGGGTATCGGCATGGCTCCATTGTGAGGCAGCCCGGCTCCGGGCAGCAGCCGGTCCCGGCGGGATAGCCGATTCCTCCAGTCACCGGGGCGCGTATGGACGGAATGTACATGTCGCAGCCGCAATTCGGCCATCTAGTCTGCGACGACCGGCTGCCCCGCTCACCAGTACAGTCGGACGGCAGCAGTACATACGCGACGAAGCGTAAGAAGGAAGGCAGTGCATGAGCAGCAACGAGACGCCCCGCGGTCCCGTCGACTCCTCCCGGATCCCGCGCTACGCCGGGCCCGCGACCTTCGCCCGGCTCCCGCGCCTGGACGAGGTCGGCGCCGCCGACGTCGCCGTCGTGGGTGTGCCGTTCGACTCGGGCGTCTCCTACCGGCCCGGCGCCCGCTTCGGCGGCAACGCCATCCGCGAGGCCTCCCGCCTGCTGCGCCCCTACAACCCGGCGCAGGACGCCTCCCCCTTCGCCCTCGCCCAGGTCGCGGACGGCGGCGACATCGCCGTGAACCCGTTCAACATCCACGAGGCCGTCGAGACGGTCGAGGCCGCCGCCGACGACCTCCTGGGCACCGGCGCCCGGCTGATGACCCTGGGCGGCGACCACACCATCGCCCTGCCGCTGCTGCGCTCGGTCGCCAAGAAGCACGGCCCCGTCGCCCTGCTGCACTTCGACGCCCACCTGGACACCTGGGACACCTACTTCGGCGCCGAGTACACGCACGGCACCCCCTTCCGGCGCGCGGTCGAGGAAGGCGTCCTCGACACCTCCGCGCTCTCCCACGTCGGCACCCGCGGCCCCCTGTACGGCAAGAAGGACCTCACCGACGACGAGAAGATGGGCTTCGGCATCGTCACCTCCGCCGACGTCTACCGCCGCGGCGCCGACGAGGTCGCCGACCAGCTCAGGCAGCGCATCGGGGACCGCCCCCTGTACATCTCCATCGACATCGACTGCCTCGACCCCGCGCACGCCCCCGGCACCGGCACCCCCGAGGCCGGCGGCATGACCTCCCGCGAACTGCTGGAGATCCTGCGCGGCCTGGCCTCCTGCAACCTGGTCTCCGCCGACGTCGTCGAGGTCGCCCCCGCCTACGACCACGCGGAGATCACGTCGGTGGCCGCGTCCCACACCGCCTACGAACTGACCACCATCATGTCCCGCCAGATCGCCGAGGCCCGTTCGAAGTGACCCACGACCACGACCTGGTGCTCCGCCCGACCGCCGCCCAGACCCAGGCCGCGCTGAATCCTCCCCCCTGCCGCACCGGCGGGGACCTGGTCGTGGAGTCCCTGGCGGCACTCGGCGCGACCACCGTCTTCGGCCTGCCCGGCCAGCACGCCCTCGGCGTGTTCGACGCCCTGCGCCGCTCCGGCCTGCGCTACATCGGCCTGCGGGTGGAGAACAACGCCGGGTTCGCCGCGGACGCGTACGGCCGCGTCACCGGCGAGGCCGCCCCGCTCCTCCTGTCCACCGGCCCGGGAGCCCTCACCTCCCTCGCCGCGCTCCAGGAGGCGCGGGCCGCCTCCGCCCCCGTCCTGGCGATCGGCAGCCAGGTCCCCACGGCGGGCCTCGGCGGCGGGCGCCACGGCTACCTGCACGAACTCCCCGACCAGGCCGCCTCCTTCCGGGGCGTGGTCAAGTCGGTGCACACCGTCCGCACCCAGTCCCAGATCCCGTCCGCGATCGCGGAGGCCTGGACGTCGGCGCTGACCGTCCCGCACGGCCCGGTGTGGGTGGAGATCCCGCAGGACGTCCTCCTCGCCGAGACCTCGATCCCGGTCGTCTCCGGCGGCGACACCTTCCCCGAGGAACTGCCCCCGCGCCCCGAACTGACGGCGGTGGCGGCCGACCTGCTCACCCGCGCCGAGCGCCCGGTGATCGTCGCGGGCGGGGGAGTGGTCCGGGCGGACGCCGCCAAGAAGCTCCGGCAGCTGGCGGAACGCCTCCAGGCCCCCGTCGTCACCACCTTCGGCGGCAAGGGCGCCTTCCCCTGGACGCACCCCCTCTCCCTCCAGTCCTGGCTGGAGGACCGCCACACGACGGACTTCCTGGAGGACGCCGACGTCCTCCTCGTGGTCGGCTCGGGCCTCGGCGAACTCTCCTCCAACTACCACACGTTCGCGCCCCGCGGCCGGGTGATCCAGGTCGAGGCCGACCTCGGCAAACTGGAATCCAACCACCCGGCCCTCGGCATCCACGCCGACGCCCGCCTCGCCCTCCAGGCCCTGCTGGAGACGGTGGGGGAGCGCGCGGGGGAGCGCACCGACCCGGCCGCCCCGGACCGGGTACGGGAGCTGCTGACCAAGGTCCGCGCACGCATCGCCGCCCAGGACCTCACCCTGGAGCAGGACGTCCTGGCCGCGGTCCGCAAGGCCCTCCCACCCCGCGCCCCCTCCTTCTGGGACATGACCGTCCTGGCCTACTGGGCCTGGTCCGCCTTCGACGCGAAGGCCCCGGGCACCATGCACTCCGCCCAGGGCGCCGGAGGCCTCGGCTATGCCTTCCCGGCGGCCCTGGGCGCAGCGGTCGCCGACCCCACCCACCCGGTGCTGGCCGTCTCCGGCGACGGCGGCGCGCTGTACTCCGTCGCCGAACTGGCCACCGCCCGCCAGTACGGCCTGAACGTCACCTGGCTGATCGTCGACGACGGCGGCTACGGCATCCTGCGCCAGTACATGACCGACGCCTTCGGACAGCCCACGGCGACGGACCTGCCCGGCCCCGACTTCGTCGCCCTGGCCGAGTCGTTCGGGGTGCCGGGCGTGCGCACGTCACCGGAGACCCTGGAGACGGACCTCGCGAAGGCACTGGCGACTCCGGGCCCGTCGGTCGTCGTACTCCCCGCTGTCCTGCGGATGTTCGCGCCGACGCACGCGGCGTGAAAACTCGTGCCGCCGGCGGCCCGGGGCCCTAGGATCGGGAGCCGGCCTTAGGGGGGACCGTGGATCCGGAGATCGCTGCACTGGCGGGGACGGCGGGCACGACCGTCGTCACGCTGATGGTCACGAACGCCTGGGAATCGGCGCGGGACGGCATGGTCGCCCTGTGGCGCCGTTTCCAGCCCGCCAGAGCCGAGAGCGTCGGTGAGGAGCTGGAAGCGGGCCGCGAGGAGCTGCTCCTCGCCCGTGCGGCCGGTGACGACGAAGCCGAGGCCGGGCTGACCGCCGAATGGCAGGGACGCGTACGGCGCCTGCTGCTCGCCCGGCCGGACGTCGCGGACGAACTGCGCGGCCTCCTCGACGAGTTGGCGTCGTCGATGCCGGAGGAACCGAATGCCCGGCACGTCCACCTGCGGGCCCGCGCGTCGGGCAGCGCCCGGATCTACCAGGCCGGGCGCGACCAGCACATCACCGAACGATGAGCGTCCCGAGGCCGATGGAGGGCCGCGCGTCGGGCAGCGCCCGGATCTACCAGACCGGTGGCGACCAGTACATCGAGGAACACGTCCATCACTACGCCCCGGGGTCGGCCCCGCTGTTCGGACACCCGTGGACGGGCCCGGCCGAACCCCGTCAGGCCGCTCCCGACTCCGTCCGCATGCCCCTGGTCGGTCGCGCACCCTGTGTCCTGCGGGACCGCACCGACCTCATGGACCGTCTGCGGGCCGCCGTGGCCGGACCCGGCGGCGACATCCAGGTCCTGCACGGCATGGGCGGCTGCGGCAAGACGGCCGTCGCCCAGGCCCTGTTCACCGAGGCCGTACGGGACCACGGTCGCGTCGGCCTGTGGGTCAACGCCTCCGAACGCGTGTCCCTGCGCGCGGGCATGCTCGCCGTCGCCGGTGACCGCGGTGCCACCGCCGGCGAACTGGCCGCCGCGGCCGGCGGCCGGCGCGCCGCGGCCGACCTGGTCTGGCACTACTTGGACCACTCGGCACAACCCTGGCTGCTGGTTCTCGACAACGCCGACGACCCCGCCGTCCTGGAGGAGGGCTCCTGGCTGCGTCCGAGTCCCTCGGGGACGGTGCTGGTGACCACCCGGCACGCGACCTCGTCGCTGTGGCGCGCCCCGGCGACGAGCAGTCACCGGCTCGGGGTGCTGCCCCTGGAGGACGCGACTCTGGTCCTGCGCGATCTGGCTCCGGACGCGGGCACGCGCGAGTCCGCGCGGAAGGTCGCCCGGCGCCTGGGCTGTCTGCCGCTGGCGCTGACCCTGGCCGGGTCCCATCTGGCCCACCAGCTGCTGGAGTCGTGGTCCATGGACGAGTACGACCGGAAACTGACCGAGGAGTCCACGGCCCTGGTCGACCGGGGGGCGTCGGCGACCGGTGGCGGACAGTCCCGCCACCTCGTGGGCCGCACGTGGCAGCTGTCGCTGGACGGCCTGGCGGAGGGCGGCCTGCCGGAGGCCACGGCCCTGCTGCGGCTGCTGTCCTGCTGGGCGGCGGACCCCGTGCCGCTGTCCCTGCTCATGCCGGCGGCACAGGGCGGCGTCGGCCTCGAACACCTCGATCCGCCGCTGGCCGCGTCCCGGGTCGAACCGGCCCTGCGCGCACTCCTCGACCACTCGCTGATCGAGATGGTGGAGACGGACGGGCACCGCTGCGTGAAGGCCCACGGGGTCCTGCTGGACAGTGTCGCCGGGAGCGTGCCCGACGCGGAGCGCGAACTCCTGGCGGCTGCCGCGGGCGTGTTGCTGCGGGCCGCGCTGCCGCCGGAGGGCGCCGCGTCGCCACGGGCCCGCTCCCAGGTGCGGCTCCTGGCGCCGCACGCGACCGGTCTGCTGCACCGCTGCCACCGCCACGACCTGGTGACGGCGGAATCCGTGCGGCTGGCGGTCCGTCTCGCGCGGCTGGTGTACGAGGCGGGGGACTGGACCGCCGCGCTCGCCCTGGCCTCCACCGCCGCGAAGACGGCCGCGGAGCATCTGGGCGCCGAACATCCGGTGACCATCGAAGCCCGGTCGGGCCAGGGCACCGTCCTGTTCCGACTCGGCCGGTACGCCGAAGCCGCCGACCTCCTGCGGCCGGTCCACCAGGAGGCGCTGCGCACGCTCGGCCCGTACGACGAGCGCACCCTGGACGCGGCCTACGAACTGCAGCGGGTGCTGCACCGCCTGGGCGACCTGGCGCACGCGCGGACGCTGCTGGACACCGTCCTGGACGGCCGCAGCCAGGCGCTCGGCGAGGACCATGTCGCCACCCTCAAGACCCGCTGCGAGCTGCTGGAACTCCGTCTCGCACAGGACGAGTTCGACGGCTACACGACGGCGGCCGGGGAACTGGCGGGGGAGTGCGAACGCCGTCTCGGTCCCGAGCACCTGGTGACCGTGTGGGCGCGCGACGCGCTGGCACGAGGGCTCCTGCGCTCCGGCCGGGGCGCCGAGGCCGAACAGCTCTTCCGCCGGGTGCTGGCCGGGCAGCGGGCGGGGTACGGGGAGGACCACCCCCTGGTCTACGGGGTGCTCATCCAGCTCAGCCGCGCCCAGTACGCGCAGGGCAAGCGGGAACAGGCCGCCGAGAGCGCGCGCGAGGTGGCCGAGGGGCGGGCCGTGAGCCTGGGCGAGGACCACCCCGAGACCGTCGCGGCCCGCGCCTGGTACACCGAGGTCCTGGCGACGCCGCCCGCGCCGGACGGTCTCGTGGGCTGACCGCCTACCAGATCGACTCCACCCACTCCGGGTGGTCGACGAACGGGTTGCGGTTGTGCTGGTAGTCGTCGTAGATCACCTGGTTGCGGTGCTCCTCGAAGGCGTCCGGCGGGTCCTCGTCGTTCCATGCCTTCAGTACGGAGAGCTTGCCGATGTACGGGTTGCTGCCGTTGTCGACCTGGCCGTTGACCTCCAGGTCGGCGAAGCCGTCGCCGCCCTCGTAGCGGACCGCCATGTAGAAGATCATGCGGGCCACGTCGCCCTTGACCGCGTCGCGGGGCTCGAAGGAGTCGGAGTCGGTGAGGCTGCCGCCGCCCTCGCTGACGGCGCTGCCGCCGTTGTCGAAGTCCTTGTTGCCCCGGACGCTGTTGACCCGGACGTCCGAGGGACGCAGGTGGTGGATGTCCGTGCCGGGTCCGGTCGAGGTGCCGAAGTCGCCGTGGGACTTGGCCCACACGTGCTCGCGGTTCCAGTCGCCGGTGTCGCCGCCGTTGAGCGACTTGCTGCGGGAGACGCCCGAGTAGAGCAGGATCACGTTGCCGCTGTTGTCCGGGTCCTCGTCGGTGGCCTTGAGCGCGTCCCAGACCGCCGAGTACGAGAGCTTCGTCTGGTCGCTGATGATCGTGTGGAGGGACGACTTGAGGCTCGCGCCCGTCTTGCCGATCGCGTCCTTGTAGTACGTCGAGTCGTAGTCCGTGGTCGTCGTCGTGGTCGCCGTGGCCGGACTCGCCGTCAGGGAGGGTGCGGAGAGTCCGGCGAGCACGGCGGCCGTGGCGAGGACGACCGCCTTGCGGCGCCGGGTGCGTATCGCGAGCATGTGGGGTGTCCGATCTACGCGTGTGGAGTTGTGTGGTACGACGAGCGTGACATGGACATGTGGGAGGCGGGGTGTACGGAGGGTGGCGATTGCGTGACGGTGGCCGGACCGGCCCCACATGGAGGTCACCGGTTCGCCGCTGCCGAGGACGAGCCGGGCGGTGCTCCGAGCAATCCACACGGCCAGGTCGGCGCTCCCGCGTCCCAGCTTTCGGAAGACGGTCAACTTCCGTCCATTTCCCCGCCCTAGGGTGACCGGCATGCGCCCGAGAACCCTCCGTACCGCCCTCGCCACCCTCACCGCGAGCCTCGCCACGGCGGGCTGCCTGACCGCCGCGGGACCGGCCGCCGCCGCACAGGAGCGGCCCCCGGCGAACGCCTGCTCGCCCGCCGTCTCCCTCACCGGCTTCACCGACGCCCTCGACAAGACGGCGTACGACGGCGCCTACGTCGGCAACCTCTCCGCCCTCGCGCCCGGCCGGCGCGGCTCCCTGGCCGCCCTCTCCGACCGCTCGTCCCTCTTCCGGCTGGACGCGCGCACCCTGAAGCCGCGCGGCGTGATCACGCTCGCCGACGAGAACGGCGCCGCGCTCGACTCCGAAGGACTGGTCGCCGACCGGGACGGCACGTTCCTCGTCTCCTCCGAGACCGAGCCGTCCGTCCGCCGCTACGCCCGCACCGGCGAGCTGCTCGGCCGCCTGCCCGTGCCGGACGACCTCCGCACCGCTCCCGAGGGCCGCGCCCGGGCGAACGGCAGCTTCGAGGGGCTCACGCTCCTGCCCGGCGGCCGGACCCTGCTCGCCTCCATGGAGTACCCGCTCGACGGCGACCCCGCCGACCTGGTCCGCTTCCAGACCTGGCAGCGGACGCGGCACGGCGACTTCCGGCTCGGTGCCCAGTACACCTACCGGACCGACCCCGGTCTCGGCGTCTCCGAGGTCACCGCGACTCCCGACGGGCGCCTCCTCGTCCTGGAGCGCGGCTTCACGGCCGGTGTCGGCAACACCGTCCGCCTCCAGCTGGCCGACCGGCCCGGCCGCGGCGGCAGCGCACTGGACAAGCGGCTCCTCGCCGACCTCGCCGACTGCCCCACGCTCGGCGCCACGGCCGAGCAGCCCCAGCCCAACCCCCTCCTCGACAACTTCGAGGGGATGGCCGTGACGGGCCGCTCCGCGGGCCGCCTGGAGGCCCTGGTCGTCAGCGACGACAACCAGAACGCCGTACAGACCACCCGCCTCCTCGGGCTCCGCGTCCGCGTCTGATCACCCGGCCGATTGTTGCGGCGGGATGAAATCCCCGCTCGCAGGCGTTGGTGCCTTCCGGTAGATCAGGTGAGCAGGACGACGACCGGAGGGCACGGCGTGGACGCGCAACGGGGCTGGGTACGACGACTGGCGGGGTACGCCTGGCGCAACCCCAAGGACGTCGTACTCGCCCTCGGGGCCTCGCTGGGCGGCATGGCCGTCATGGCCTTCGTGCCCCTGATCACCAAGGTGATCATCGACGACGTGATCGGCGACAGGACCAGGGACATGGCCCTCTGGGCCGGTCTCCTGATCGGCGCCGCGGCCGTCGTCTACGTCCTCACCTACATCCGCCGGTACTACGGCGGCCGGCTCGCCCTCGACGTCCAGCACGACCTGCGGACCGACATGTACGGGACGATCACCCGGCTCGACGGCAGACGCCAGGACGAGCTGTCCACGGGGCAGGTCGTCGGGCGGGCGACCAGCGACCTCCAGCTGATCCAGGGCCTGCTCTTCATGCTCCCGATGACCATCGGGAACGTCCTGCTCTTCCTGATCTCCCTGGTGATCATGGCGTGGCTGTCCCTGCCGCTGACCCTGGTCGCGCTCGCCGTCGCGCCGGCCCTGTGGTTCATCGCCCGCCGCAGCCGCACCCGGCTGCACCCCGCCACCTGGTACGCGCAGGCGCAGGCCGCCGCCGTCGCCGGGGTGGTCGACGGCTCGGTGAGCGGCGTACGCGTGGTGAAGGGCTTCGGGCAGGAGGAGCAGGAGACCGGGAAGCTCCGGGAGGTCGGGCGCAGGCTCTTCGCCGGGCGGCTGCGGACGATCAGGCTGAACGCCACCTACACCCCGGCCCTCCAGGCCGTCCCCGCCCTCGGCCAGGTCGCCATGCTCGCCCTCGGCGGCTGGCTGGCCGTCCGGGGGCACATCACCCTCGGCACCTTCGTCGCCTTCTCCACCTACCTCGCCCAGCTGGTCGGCCCGGTCCGGATGCTCGCCATGGTGCTCACCGTCGGCCAGCAGGCCCGGGCCGGCACCGAGCGCGTCCTGGAGCTGATCGACACCGAGCCGGTCATCGAGGACGGCACGAAGACCCTGCCGGCCGACGCGCCCGCGACCGTCGAGTTCGACGACGTCGCCTTCGGCTACGACACGGGCGACGGGGAGCCGCGGCCCGTCCTCGACGGGCTCTCCTTCGAGATCCGGGCCGGTGAGACCCTCGCCGTCGTCGGCTCCTCCGGTTCCGGCAAGTCCACCGTCTCGCTGCTCCTGCCGCGCTTCTACGACGTGACCCGCGGCGCCGTCCTGGTCGGCGGTCACGACGTGCGCGAGCTGACCCTGGACTCGCTGCGGGCTGCCGTCGGCCTGGTGCCCGAGGACTCCTTCCTCTTCTCCGACACCGTCCGCGCCAACATCGCCTACGGCCGCCCGGACGCCACCGACGAGGAGATCGAGGACGCCGCCCGGGCCGCCCAGGCGCACCGGTTCATCACGGAGTTGCCCGACGGCTACGACACGACCGTCGGCGAGCACGGGCTGACCCTCTCCGGCGGCCAGCGCCAGCGCGTCGCGCTCGCCCGGGCGATCCTCACCGACCCCCGGCTGCTGGTCCTGGACGACGCCACGTCCGCCGTGGACGCCCGGGTGGAGCACGAGATCCACGAGGCGCTGAAGCAGGTCATGCGGGGCCGCACCACGCTGCTCATCGCCCACCGCCGCTCCACCCTCGGCCTCGCCGACCGCATCGCCGTCCTCGACCGCGGCCGCCTCGCCGACCTCGGCACCCACGAGGAGCTCCAGGAGCGCTCCGCCCTCTACCGGCGCCTGCTCACCGACCCCGACGAGCTGGGCGGCGTCTCGCCCGGCCACACCCGCCCCGCCGAGAAGCCGGAGGACACCTCCGACACCTCCGTACGCGACGAGCTGGACGCCGAGTTCGACGCCGAGCGCGGGGTCACCCCCAGGCTGTGGACCGGCGACCGCGCACCCAAGGACACCGCGCTCGCCGGCACCCCGGCCACCCCGGAGCTGCTCGCCCAGGTCGACGCGCTGCCCCCGGCGAACGGCACCCCGGACATCGACGAGGCACAGGCGGTGCGCCCCGAGTCCTCCTACGGCCTGCGACGCCTGCTGCGCGGCTTCCGCACGCCGCTGCTGATCAGCCTCGCCCTGGTGGCCGTGGACGCGGGCATGGGCCTGCTGCTGCCGGTGCTGATCCGCAACGGCATCGACGACGGCGTCACCCAGGTCGCCCTCGGCGCGGTGTGGGCGTCCTCGCTGCTCGGCCTGGTCGCCGTACTCGCCCAGTGGGGCGCGCAGACCGGCGAGATCCGCATGACCGGCCGGACCGGCGAGCGGATCCTGTACTCGCTCCGCCTGAAGATCTTCGCCCAGCTCCAGCGGCTCGGCCTCGACTACTACGAGCGCGAGCTGACCGGCCGGATCATGACCCGGATGACGACCGACGTGGACGCGCTGTCGACGTTCCTCCAGACCGGACTCGTCACCGCCTTCGTCTCGGTGGTCACCTTCTTCGGCATCATGGTCGCCCTGCTGGTGATCGACGTGCAGCTCGCCCTGATCGTCTTCGCGACCCTGCCGCCGCTGATCATCGCCACGTACTTCTTCCGCAGGGCCAGCGTGAAGGCCTACGAACTGGCCCGCGAGCGCGTCTCCACGGTCAACGCCGACCTCCAGGAGTCGGTGGCGGGCCTCAGGATCGTGCAGGCCTTCCGGCGCGAGCGGGACGGCGGCCGGCGGTTCGCCGAGCGCAGCGACAGCTACCGGCAGGCCCGCATCCGCGGACAGTGGCTGATCTCGGTCTACTTCCCGTTCGTGCAGCTGCTGTCGTCGGCCGCCGCCGTGGCGGTGCTGGTCGTGGGCGGGGCGCGGATCGACGACGCGACGCTGACGACCGGTGCGCTGGTGGCGTACCTGCTCTACATCGACCTGTTCTTCGCACCGGTCCAGCAGCTCTCCCAGGTCTTCGACGGCTACCAGCAGGCGTCCGTCTCGCTGGGCCGCATCCAGGAACTGCTGCGCGAGCCGACCTCCACCCGGGCCGCCGACAAGCCCTCCGAGGTCACCGCGCTGCGCGGCGAGATCGCCTTCGAGGACGTGCACTTCACCTACGGCGGCGACGACGCGGCCGAGGCGGCCGAGGCGGCCCTCACCGGCATCGACCTCCGCATCCCGGCCGGGCAGACCGTCGCCTTCGTCGGCGAGACCGGCGCGGGCAAGTCGACCCTGGTGAAGCTGGTGGCCCGGTTCTACGACCCGACCGGCGGCCGGGTCACCGTCGACGGGCGGGACCTGCGCGCCCTCGACCTCACCTCCTACCGGCACCGGCTGGGCGTCGTCCCGCAGGAGGCGTACCTCTTCCCCGGCACCGTCCGGGACGCCATCGCCTACGGCCGTCCGGACGCCACCGACGCCCAGGTGGAGGCGGCGGCGCGGGCGGTCGGCGCGCACGAGATGATCGCCACGCTCACCGGCGGCTACCTCCACGAGGTCGCCGAGCGGGGCCGCAACCTCTCCGCCGGACAGCGGCAGCTGATCGCGCTGGCCCGCGCCGAGCTGGTCGACCCGGACGTACTGCTCCTCGACGAGGCGACGGCGGCCCTGGACCTGGCCACCGAGGCCCAGGTCAACCAGGCCACCGACCGCATCGCGGGACGCCGTACGACGCTCGTCGTCGCGCACCGGCTGACCACGGCCGCCCGCGCGGACCGGGTCGTCGTCATGGACGGCGGCCGGGTCGCCGAGGACGGCACGCACGACGAACTGCTGGCCCTCGACGGACGGTACGCGCGGCTGTGGCGGACCTTCGTCGGCGCGGCCGAACCGGAGGAGCCGGTCGGCGCGCTGCACTGACGGGCGCGTCTGGCGGGCGCGTCTGGCGGGCGCGCGCAACCGTGCGACAGGTGTCCTGCGTCCGTACATCCGTACGTCTTCAGTGACCGCCCTACGGAGGGGGACCGCAGTGGGCCGGGCCGGTGCCGCAACTCGCCGTCGGCTGGCGCTCGGCACGGCCGTGCTGAGCGCCGCCGCGCTGCTCGCCGTGGCGCTGCCGCAGGAGGCACAGGCCGCCACGGGGTGCCCCGGCCGCAAGGTGCGCACCCTGTCCTTCTCCACCGGGTCCGTCCTCGTGTACAAACGCGGCGGCTACGTCTGTGCCGTCACCGTCCCCAGGAAGCCGGGCACGAAGCGGCAGATGTCCGTCGGCGTGCAGGCCCGGGGCGGCCGGGCGGTGGTGGACTCGGGCCGGTTCGCCCACCGCGCCGGACCGGTGACCGTGCACGCCGGAAACCGCTGCGTGCGGGTGACCGGCAAGGTGGCCAGGTCCTCGGTCGGCTCCGGGTGGATCCTCTGCTGACCCTGGTGTCGCGGGAGTTGCTCCGATAGCTTCCGGCGGACATCAGTTTCACAGGGAGGGTGCATGCGCAAGGCGCTCAGATGGCTGCTGGCGCTCGTGGTGCTCATAGGCACCGTCAGCACGGCGGGCGCGGCCACCGCCGCCGAGCCGAAGGCCGTCGACATCAAGGACCGGCTGCTGTCCATACCGGGCATGAGCCTGATCGAGGAGAAGCCGTACACCGGCTACCGCTTCTTCGTCCTCAACTACACCCAGCCGGTGGACCACCGGCACCCGTCCAAGGGCACGTTCCAGCAGCGGATCACCGTGCTGCACAAGGACGTGAACCGCCCGACGGTCTTCTACACCGGCGGCTACAACGTCTCCACGAACCCCAGCCGGCGCGAGCCGACCCAGATCGTGGACGGCAACCAGGTCTCCATGGAGTACCGCTACTTCACGCCGTCCCGGCCCGCCCCGGCCGACTGGTCCAAGCTGGACATCTGGCAGGCCGCCAGCGACCAGCACCGCATCTTCAAGGCGCTGAAGCCGGTCTACTCGGAGAACTGGATCTCCACCGGCGGCTCCAAGGGCGGCATGACCGCCACCTACTACGAGCGCTTCTACCCACGCGACATGGACGGCGTCGTCGCCTACGTCGCCCCCAACGACGTGGTGAACAAGGAGGACTCGGCCTACGACCGCTTCTTCGCCCGCGTCGGCACCGAGGAGTGCCGCGACAAGCTGAACGGCGTGCAGCGCGAAGCACTGGTGCGCCGGGCGCCGCTGGAGGCGAAGTACGCGGCCTACGCGGCCGAGAACGGCTACACCTTCGACACCATCGGCAGCCTCGACCGCGCCTACGAGGCCGTCGTCCTCGACTACGTGTGGGGCTTCTGGCAGTACAGCACCCTCGCCGACTGCGCCGACATCCCGGCCGACGCGAAGAACGCCACCGACGACGCGATCTGGAACTCCGTCGACACGATCTCCGGCTTCTCCGCCTACACGGACCAGGGCCTGGAGACGTACACGCCGTACTACCACCAGGCGGGCACCCAGCTGGGCGCGCCGACGATCCACTTCCCGCACATCGAGAAGAAGTACATCCGCTACGGCTACCAGCCGCCGCGCAACTTCGTGCCCCGCTCGATCCCGATGAAGTTCGAGCCGTGGGCCATGCGGGACGTCGACACCTGGGTGCGGCACAACGCCCGGAACATGCTGTTCGTGTACGGCGAGAACGACCCGTGGGGCGCCGAGCGCTTCCGCCTCGGCCACGGCGCGCGTGACTCCTACGTCGTCACCGCGCCCGGCATGAACCACGGTGCGAACGTGGCCGGTCTGGTGCCCGACCAGAAGGCGCGGGCCACGGCCCGCATCCTGGACTGGGCGGGCGTCGCCCCGGCCAAGGTCCAGGAGAACCCGTCGGCGGCCAGGCCGCTGGCGACGTTCGACGCCAGGCTGGACAAGCGGGACGTCGAGCGCGAGCCGGCGCTGCGCCCGTAGGGGCTCCCCCTCCGGCACGGTGACTGTGCCCGGCCGGCGCTTACTGCGGCCGGGCACAGTCCGCCCGGTGCTTACTGCGGCCGGGCACAGTCCGCCGGCGCTCACAGCGGCCGGGCACAGTCCACCGGCGCTCACAGCGGCCGGGCACAGTCCACCGGCGCTCACAGCGGCCGGGCACAGCCCACGGGGCGCTCCCCGCCGAGCCGGACGTACAGACCGGTCGAGGCCGGGCAGTCCGCCCGGCTGGCGACCGCCTCGACCACCTTGAACTGCGGTGCGCGTCCACCCCCGCCGTCGCAGGCGGCCTCGCGGACCCTGCCGCCGCCGATGTCGCGGACGCAGTCGCCGACGATCGTGCGCGGGCCGCCCCCGCCGCCCGGATCGCCGGGATGCGGCGGCCCGAGCCCGCGCATGCAGGCGTACCCCCGGGGTACGGCCCCGTCACCGTCCTCGTCGGCGGACGGCCGCCGCTCAGTGATGTGCAGGACGAAGTCGGTGGTGGCGGGACAGGGCGGGCCGTTGCTCGCGCGGCCGTCCTCCCGGGCCACCACCCGGGCCGCCGCCCGCGCGCTGTCGCAGGGCACCTCGGTGGGGTCGGCCGTGCCGAACGAACTGCACTCGCCCACCGCCAGGAACACCGCCCCGTACCCGGACGGCCGCCCCCCGGCCGCCGCGGAGTCCGCCGCCGGGCCTCGGTCTCCCGGGCTCCGGCAGCCCGTCAGCAGCACGGCGCCCACCACGGCACACAGCAAGGCGTGCCCCCCTGCGGCCCATCGCTCACGCATCGCCGTCCCCCCGGATTCCCCGGTCCAGCGTGGCCCGCCGGAGCGGGCGCACGCCAGACGCGCGGGAGGCTTTGGGCACGGACGACGGGGGCGCCCCCGGCGCGTGCCGCAGCGCGCGCTACGACGCGGCTACGACCGGGCTACGACCGGTAGGTCAGCCCGTGTCCGAGCGGAAGGAGCACCGTGTCCGGGTCGTCCGCGCGCACCACCGGCACCGGCAGCTTCCCGCGCGGCCGCACCCGCCCGGCGATCACCCGGGCCGCCGCCCGTACCTCCACGTCGGTCCAGGAGTAGGCGGCGAGGAAGGCGGGGACGCCGGGGAGCTGGGCGACGTCGTACGGGTTGCGGACGGCGACCGCGACGACCGGCTTCCCGGTCTCCAACAGCCGCGTGACCAGGGTGCGCTGGCTGCTGCCCGCGGTCACGTTGTACGTGGCGACCACCACGGCGTCGGCGTCCCCGGCCGCCGCGACGGCGCGGTCGGTCACGGCGGCGGAGGGCGCGGTTCCGGTGGACAGGGCGGTGGCCGTGAACCCCAGCTCCGTCAGCGCGCCCGCGAGCACACCGGTGGGCGGCCCGGTCGTGCCCGACGGCGAGGCCGGATCGGCGCCCACCACCAGCAGCCTGCGGTGTTCGCGCCGCGAAAGCGGCAGCAGCCGCCCCTCGTTGACCAGCAGCGTGGTGCTCCGCTCGGCGATCCGGTCGGCCGCGGCCAGGTGCGCCCGGGTGCCGACGGTCCGGTCGACGTCCCGGCGACTGGTGTACACGTCCCGGAACAGCCCCAGCTTGGCCTTCAGCCGCAGCACGCGCAGGATCGATTCGTCGAGCCGCGCCTCGGTCAGTTCGCCGTCCTTCACGGCCGTCAGGACGGCGTTCCAGGCGAGCGGCAGGTCCGGCGGGTTGAGCAGCTGGTCGACACCGGCCTTCAGCGCCAGCACCGGCACCCGCGCGTCGCCGTACTTCGTCCGAACGCCCTCCATACCGAGGGAGTCGGTGACCACGACCCCGTCGTAGCCCAGCTCCTCGCGCAGGATGCCGGTGAGGATGGGACGGGAGAGGGTGGCCGGGTCGCCGGAGTCGTCGAGCGCCGGGACCATCAGGTGGGCGGTCATGATGGCGTCGATGCCGGCCTCGACCGCCGCGCGGAAGGGCGGCGCGTCCAGCTCCTCCCACTGCTCGCGGCTGTGCGTGATGACCGGGAAGCCGGTGTGGCTGTCGGTGGCGGTGTCGCCGTGCCCGGGGAAGTGCTTGGCGCACGCGGCCACCCCGGACCGCTGATACCCCGTCACCTCGGCCGCCACCAGCCCGGCCACGGCGTCCGGGTCGGCGCCGAAGGACCGGACGCCGATCACCGGGTTGGCCGGGTTGACGTTCACGTCGGCGACGGGGGAGTAGTCCTGGCGGATGCCCAGGGCGTGCAGCTCGGCGCCCGCGATCCGGCCGAGCGTACGGGCGTCGGACCGCGAACCGCCCGCGCCGACGGCCATCGCGCCCGGGAAGAGGGTGGCGGGCTCGCCCACGCGGGCCACTATGCCGTGCTCCTGGTCGGTGGAGATGAGCACGGGCAGACCGCGCGGCTGCTCCAGGGAGGCCTTCTGGATGCCGTTGGACAGGTCGGCGATCTGGTGCGGGTCGCGGGTGTTGTGCGCCCAGGCGAAGTAGATGATGCCGCCGACCCGGTACCTGGCGACCAGCTCGGCCGCGGTGCGGACGCCGATCTCCTCGAGGTTGGCGTCGATGTCGGCCTGGTCGGGGTCGGTGGCGGAGTGGCCGTAGACCCGCATGACGAAGAGCTGCCCGACCTTCTCCTCCAGCGTCATGCGGGAGATCAGGCCGCGGAGCTTGTCGTCGTCGGGCCCGCGGGCGTCGGCGTACGCCGTGCCGCCGCCGGCCGCGAGGGCCGCGGTGACGACCGCGGTGGCGGTGAGGACCGTACGTCTGGAGGGCTGTGCGGTGCTTCCCGTGCCGGCCGTGCTGCTGTGGTGCACGTGCGCTCCTTCCGGAGAGCTGGTGAAGGAAACTGCCAAGGAGTCACCAATATCCGGGAAGTTTCTGCCAGTCAAGGGGCCGCACAGGAGTCGCCGGAAGCGGCGCGGGACGCCCGGCGGGGCCGCCGCCGGCGCCGTGAACCGCACGGAGCCGCGGAAGGCAAGTCCCTTCTAAGCGCTTGGCCGGGTGGTGTGGGCCGCGGCGTCCGGCCAGTGGGCCCGGAGTGTGCGGACCGTTTCCGCGATGGCCGGGCGGCGGGCCGCGCCCGTGCGCCACAGGGCGTACAGCCGCCGCACCGGCATCGGGTCGAGCGGCACCTCCACCACTCCCGCCGGGAGCGGGCCGCGCCCCAGCCGGGGGATGAGGGCGACGCCGAGACCGGCCGCGACCAGCGCGACCAGCGTCGGGTTCTCGTCCGCCTGATGGACGATGTCCGGCTCGTGCCCGGCGCCCCGCAGCGTGCGCATCAGCCAGTCGTGGCAGACCCGCCCGGGCGGCTGGCAGATCCACCGCTCCCCGCCCAGCTCGTCCCGCCGCACGGCGGTCCGGCCCGCGAACGGGTGCCCCTCGGGCACCAGCAGGTCGCACAGGTCCTCGCCGACCGGCGCCTGCTCCACCCCGGCCGGGGCCGGCAGCGGGGCGATGTCCCAGTCGTGGGCCACCACCAGGTCCACGGCGCCCTTGGCCACCAGGTCCACGGACAGGTGCGGGTCGACCTCGGTGAGCCGCGCGTCCAGCCCGGGATGCCGTACCGCCAGGTCGGCGAGCACGGACGGCAGCAGCCCGCGCGCCGCCGACGCGAACGCGGCGATGGTCAGCCGCCCCGAGGGCACCCCGCGCCGCTCCTCCAGCCGGGTCTCGGCCCGCTCCACGATGGCCAGCAACTGCGCCGCCGCCTCCACCAGTTGCCAGGCCTCGTCGGTGAGCCGGACCCCGCGGCCCTCCCGTTCGAGGAGCACCGTCCTGGTCTCGCGCTCCAGCTTGGCGATCTGCTGCGACACGGCGGACGGCGTGAACCCGAGCGCGGCGGCGGCCGCGCCGACCGTCCCGTGCACGGACACGGCGTGCAGGGCGCGCAGGCGCTGGAGGTCGAGCATGACGGCTCCCGGATCGAGACGGGCGGGGGGTGACACAGGGGCGGCACATCCAGAAAGCATTAGCAGTGCTTCATCCAACCATGCATCAATCATCGCTGGTGCTGCACGGTCATCTCACCCGATCCTCGACGCATGCGACCTTCCCACCTCCTCCTCGCCGTGCTCGTCGCCGCCGTCTGGGGCGTGAACTTCACGGTCGTCGAGATCGGCCTCGACCACTTCCCGCCGCTCTTCTTCTCCGCCCTGCGCTTCCTGGCGGCGGCGCTGCCCGCGGTCTTCCTGGTGGGCCGCCCCAAGGTCGCCTGGAAGTGGATCGTGGCGGTGGGACTGGTGCTCGGCGTGGCCAAGTTCGGCCTGGTCTTCGTGGGCATGGACGCGGGCATGCCCGCCGGACTGTCGTCCCTCGTCCTTCAGATCCAGGCGGTGTTCACCGCGGTGATCGCCGCGGCGGTCCTCGGCGAACGCCCCTCCCGCGTCCAGGCCCTGGGCATGCTGGTCGCCCTGGGCGGCATCGGCGTGGCCGCGGTCGACGAAGGCACCTCGGGCCCGCTGGGCGCGTTCCTGATGGTGATCGGCGCCGCGGCGGCGTGGGGCGTGTCCAACGTCCTGACCCGCAAGGCGTCCCCGCCCGACGCGCTGAACTTCATGGTGTGGGTCTCCACCGTCCCCGTGCTGCCCCTGCTGGCCCTCTCCCTGCTCACCGAGGGCCCCGCCGAGGACCTCGCGGCCCTGCGCGCCCTGGACTGGCAGGGGACGGGCACGATCCTCTTCGTCGCCTGGGTCTCGACCGTCTTCGGCTTCGGCGCCTGGGGCTGGCTGCTGCGCCGTCACCCCGCCTCGACGGTCGCGCCGTTCTCCCTCCTGGTGCCGGTCTTCGGCATGTCCTCTGCGGCCCTCTTCCTCGGCGAGTCGGTGACCCCCCTGCGCTGGTGCGCGGCGGCCCTGCTGGTGGGCGGGGTGGCGCTGACGACGCTGACTCCCGCCCGCAGGCGCGTGCCGGGGATCACCGTGCGCACGTCCCCGGAATTCGCTGGACGGCTCCCCGTTCCGGCTGAAGAATCCGGCCGGTGACATTCACTCTGAAGGCCCCGGTCCTCGAAGGCACGCTGGTACGACTGGAGCCGCTGAGCCACCGGCACGCGGCCGACCTGGCGAGGGCGGCGGAGGAGGACCGGGCCACCTACGCGTTCACGTGGGTCCCCGGGCCCGACGAGGTCGGCGCCTACATCGACTTCCAGCTGGCCAGGGCGGCCACCGGACGGCTGGCGCCCTATGCGCAGGTCTCCCGTGCCACCGGCCGCGCGGTCGGCACCACCGCATACTGGGAACCGCGTTCCTGGCTCACCGACGACGTGCTAGACGCCGTCGAGGTCGGCTTCACCTGGCTGGCCCGTTCCGCCCAGGGCACGGGCGTCAACGCCGAGGCCAAGCTGCTGCTGTTCCGCCACGCCTTCGAAATCTGGGCCGTGTCCCGCGTCGACCTCAAGACCGACGCCCGCAACCGTCGCTCCCGCGCCGCGATCGAGAGGGCCGGCGCCCGCTTCGAGGGCGTCCTGCGCAACTGGTCCCGCTCCTCGGTGCCGGGCGAGGAGGGCCGGCTGCGCGACTCCGCGATCTACTCGATCACGGCGGCGGAGTGGCCGGAGTGCCGGGAGCGGCTGGAGCACCGGGTCCGGTCGGCGGCGCCGGCCCTCACGCCGCGTCCGTGAGCAGCCGGGCGAGGTGCTCGCGGCCCGGGCCCAGCAGTTCGGGCAAGGGGGCGGCCGACTCGTACCACCGCTTCTCGTACTCCCAGCACAGCCAGCCGTCCCAGCCGTGCCGGGACAGCACGTCCACCACCTCGGTGAGCGGCAGCACCCCCGCGCCCAGCGCCAGCGGCGTGGTGTCCTCGGCGGAGGCGATGTCCTTGACCTGGACGTAGCCGAGGTGCGGGGAGAGCGCCGCGTAGGTCTCGGAGGGCTGCTCGCCGCCCAGCCAGGTGTGCATCACGTCCCACAGGGCACCGACCTGCCGGTGTCCGACCAGCCCGAGGACGCGCATCGCGTCGGCGCCGGTGCGGTGCGAGTCGTGGGTCTCCAGCAGGATGCGCACGCCCAGCTCGGCGGCGTACTCGGCGGCCGTCCCCAGCCGCCGCGCCGCCACCGCGTCAGCCTCCTCGGCACTCTGCTCGGTGCCGCCGCCGGGGAAGACCCGGACGTACGGTGCGCCCAGGTCGCGGGCCAGGTCGAGCAGGTCGCGGATCTCGGCGATCACCGCCTCGTCGTCGCCGGGCGCGGCGACCCGCGCGTACCCCGCGAGCCCCAGCGGCTCGACACCGGCCGCCCCGAACTCCGCCGCCACCGCGGCCCGTTCGTCCGGGCCCAGGCCCGGATGGACCGGTTCCTCGGGGTGGGCGCGCAGCTCGACACCGTGGTAGCCGTGCGCGGTCGCGAGCCCCAGCACGTCGGCCAGGGGCAGTCCGGGAACACCGAGAGTGGAGAACGCCAGCTTCATCCTGCCTCCTGCGTGGATACCCCCACGTTTACGTGGGGGAGGGAACTCAGCTCCTGCGGGGTTTCGCCGCCAGGGCGAAAGGCCGTGACCTGACCCGCAGTTTGCAGCTTCACATGATGCCCCACTAGATTCTGAGGAATGGCACATTCCCACGTGAAGCGGGCGTTCAAGTACCGCTTCTACCCGAGCGATGCGCAGGCGGCTGAGCTGTCGCGCACATTCGGATGCGTGAGGAAGGTCTACAACATGGCGCTCGCCGCCCGCACCGAGGCATGGACGCGGCAGGAGCGTGTGAACTACAACGCCACCTCCGCGATGCTGACGGCGTGGAAGAAGACCGAGGAGCTGGCGTTCCTCAACGAGGTCTCTTCCGTGCCGATCCAGCAGTGCCTTCGGCACTTGCAGACGGCGTTCACTCACTTCTTCGGCAAGCGGGCCAAGTACCCCCGCTTCAAGTCCCGGAAGAAGTCGCGGAAGTCCGCCGAGTACACCACCAGCGGCTTCCGCTTCCTCGACGGTCGGCTCACGCTCGCCAAGATGAGGGAACCGCTGGACATCCGGTGGTCCCGAACCCTCCCCAAGGGCGCGAGCCCTTCGACGGTGACCGTGTCGCAGGACGCGGCCGGGCGCTGGTTCGTCTCCCTGCTGTGTGACGACCCGAGCGTGGAGCCGCTTCCCGCCACGGACAAGGCTGTCGGTATCGATGTCGGCCTGGATCACCTGTTGACTCTCTCCACCGGGGAGAAGATCGCCAACCCGAGGCACGAACGCAAGGACCGTGCCCGGCTCGCCCTGGCTCAGCGCCGCATGGCGAAGAAGGCCAAGGGATCGAACAACCAGGCCAAGGCCCGCCGTAAGGCGGCCAAGGTCTACGCCCGGATCGCCGACCGCAGGCGTGATCACCTGCATCAGCTCACCACTCGGCTCGTGCAGCTTGGTGGTGAACCCACCGCGTGAGCGTCCTAGGCCATGATCGCCAGGCTCGATGCAGACACCGCCCGGTGGTTCCTTCTAGGAATCCGCCGCACCATCCCGGACAAGGCTGACCAGGTCCGCAACCGCCGAAAGCTCGGCTACCGCGGCGGTCGGCCCCCGCACTTCGACCCTGATGACTACCGCGAGCGTCACGCGGTCGGATGCGGAATCAACCGTCTGAAGGTGCGACACGAAGTCGCACACGTTAAGTGGGAAAGCCGCGAAGGAAGGAGACATGTGCTGACCCCGGATTAGTGTCCGCAATCCGTTCCCGCGCTCACATGCGCCGCTGGTAACGGCGGTGTGTGAAGCTGAGCGTTCAAGCCCAAGGATTCCCTGGCCATCGGGGAACAACAGGTGAGGGAAAGGCTGGACGGGTGAACCGCGTGAACCCCCGTTGATGTCTCGTAAGGTTGAAGCCGCCCGATGGTTTGCAAACAGTGGCTATAGAACCCGGCGTTGGAAGATGCCAGGCGACTCCCGAGGACTTTAGGTCGGGAGGAGGACACCGCCGGTTGAGTCAGCGTCGCAGGACGCGTACACCTCCGCCAATGGACAAGATCAGCCTTACTCTGGCAGCCCGTCAGAAGGGACTTTGTCCGCTCTGCGGTCAGGCGCTCATCGTTGGTGCTGAATATGAGCCGGAAAGTCCACACGAGTGGATCGACTGGTTCGACGCGATGAAGAAGCGGTTACACAAACACCACTTCACCTACCGAAGAGACGGCGGATCTGATGAAGTAAAGAATCTTCGACTCGTTCACTCCGAATGCCATCAGCAGCTTCATGCACGAGATGGCAGCAACAAATAGCAGATTCTGTGAAGTGTTTGGGCTTGCTTGAGCCGTGGTGCCTGGAAACAGGCATGCCCGGTTCTGAGGGGGCCGGGTCGTGGCAACATGACCCGGCTACCCGACCAGTCCCGGGCCGTGGCCACCCGCTATGACAAGCGCGGCTACGTCTTCCTCGGCACCGCAACCACCGCGGCTCTACTCATCTGGCTTCGGGGCTGAGTCCCGACCTCACAAGGCGATCGGCCGGTACGTCAGGGCCTGACCGACTACCTCATCAGCCGAAAGCTCCCGCTCCGGCGGCCAGAAGATCAAGTCGCTGACATAACCGGACGGACATGCCAGGGCTCTGTCGAGCCTGTCCAACCAGCCGTCCACCTCGTCGTCAGAGGCGTAGTCCGCTTCCATGATCCGCTGCACGAGCGCGACCGCCTCCGCGCGAGTCATCTCCACAGCACCCATCACGTCCCTCCGCCGACTCACCCTAACGAGACGCGTGATCGCCCGGACAGCTCCTAGAGCCGTCCGGCGATTGAGGACGAGGCCCGTTCAGGGCCGCAAGGGGGGTCTGGGGGCGCAGCCCCCAGGGCGGCCCACACCGACGCGGGCCCACCGCGACACCAACGGTCCGTTCAAGACCGCGGCCCTCCGGAGGACCCCCGCACCATCAACTCCCCCCGCACCGTCGCGATCCCGCCCGCCGGCGCCTCCTCCCGCCCCGTCGCGACCCGCCCCGCCCGCGCCCCCGCCTCCGCCAGCGGCAGCCGGACCGTGGTCAGCGCGGGCACCGCGTCGATGCTGAACGGCAGGTCGTCGAAGCCGGCCACGGACACGTCGTCCGGGATCCGCAGCCCCGAGTCGCGCAGCGCCGCGCACGCGCCCAGCGCGACGGTGTCGTTCGCGGCGACGACCGCGGTCAGCGTCGGGTCCCTGCGCAGCAGCTCCAGCGTGGCCTCGTACCCGGCCTGCCGGTCGTAGCGGCCGTGGACCGTCCAGCGGGGGTCCTCCTCGATGCCGTGCGCGGCGAGCGCGGTGCGGTGGCCCTCCAGCCGGTGCCGCGTCGTGGTCCGTTCCTCCGGACCGGCGATGTAGCCGAGCCGCCGGTGCCCGAGCCCGATCAGGTGCTCGGTCAGCTCACGGCCGCCCCCGCGGTTGTCGAAGGTGAGCGCGATCGCCCCGGTGTCCGGCGCCGGCGGCCGTCCGCACAGCACCACCCGCGTCCCGGCCTCGACGAGCCTGCGCAGCTTCGCCGCCACGGCCGTCTGGTGGGCCTCGTCCTCCATCGCGCCGCCGGTCAGCACGACCGCCGCCGCCCGCTGGCGCTGCAGCAGCGTGAGGTAGGTCAGCTCGCGCTCCGGGGTGCCGCCGGTGTTGCAGACCACGGCGAGTCTCTCGCCGCCCGCTCTGCCGCCGGGACCGCCGATCTCGGACTGGACGGCGCCGGCCATGATGCCGAAGAACGGGTCGGCGATGTCGTTGACGAGGATGCCGACCAGGTCGGACGTGGCCGCCGCCAGCGCGCTCGCGGGGCCGTTGAGCACGTAGTCCAGCTCGTCGACGGCCTTGAGCACCCGTTCCCGGGTGGAGGCGGCCACCGGATAGTTGCCGTTCAGCACGCGCGACACCGTCGCGGGGGAGACCTGGGCGCGGGCCGCCACGTCCGCCAGTGTCACCGTCATGTCCTCGTCCTCCGCATCGCGCGTGTGCCGAACGCCGTCCCGGGTGACCTTACGGCCACCGCCCGCCGGTGTTCGTCCCCTCGAACAACTCGCCCCGGCTGCGGTCTTGTCCAGACCACCGGTCACAGGCTAGCTTCGTTCTACATAGAAAGCGCTTGCTGTACGGCTCGAGCTCGATCCGCGGCTTGCGGCATGCTCGTACGAAGGGAATGACGTGACACGCAAGACGGTGCGTATCGCCATGAACGGTGTGACCGGACGCATGGGCTACCGCCAGCACCTCGTCCGCTCCATCCTGGCCCTGCGCGAACAGGGCGGCCTCGACCTCGGCGACGGCACCGTGCTGTGGCCGGAGCCGGTCCTGGTCGGCCGCCGCGAGCACGCGCTGCGGGCGCTGGCCGAACGCCACGGACTCGACCACGTCTCCACGGACCTCGACGCGGTCCTGGCCGACGACGGCATCGACATCTACTTCGACGCCCAGGTGACCTCGGCCCGCGAGGAGGCGATCAGGAAGGCGATCGCCGCGGGCAAGCACATCTACACCGAGAAGCCGACGGCCACCGGCCTCGACGGCGCCCTGGAACTGGCCCGGCTGGCGAACGCGGCCGGCATCAAGCACGGCGTCGTCCAGGACAAGCTCTTCCTGCCCGGCCTGCTCAAGCTGAAGCGCCTCGTCGACGGCGGCTTCTTCGGGCGGATCCTGTCCGTGCGCGGCGAGTTCGGCTACTGGGTCTTCGAGGGCGACTGGCAGGAGGCGCAGCGCCCGTCCTGGAACTACCGCAGCGAGGACGGCGGCGGCATCGTCGTCGACATGTTCCCGCACTGGGAGTACGTCCTGCACGAGCTGTTCGGCCGGGTGAAGTCCGTCCAGGCCCTCACCGCCACCCACATCCCCGAGCGCTGGGACGAGAAGGGCAAGCCCTACGACGCCACCGCCGACGACGCCGCCTACGGCGTCTTCGAGCTGGACGGCGGCGCGATCGCGCAGATCAACTCCTCCTGGGCGGTCCGCGTCAACCGCGACGAACTGGTCGAGTTCCAGGTCGACGGCACCGAGGGCTCCGCCGTCGCGGGCCTGCGGGGCTGCCGCGTCCAGCACCGCTCCGCCACCCCCAAGCCGGTGTGGAACCCGGACATCCCCGCCACCGAGGTCTTCCGCGACCAGTGGCAGGAGGTCCCGGACAACGGCGAGTTCGACAACGGCTTCAAGGCCCAGTGGGAGCTGTTCCTCAAGCACGTCTACGCCGACGCCCCCTACCAGTGGGACCTGCTGGCCGGCGCCCGCGGCGTGCAGCTCGCCGAGCTGGGTCTCAGGTCCTCCGCGGAGGGCCGCCGCCTCGACGTACCGGAGATCGCGCTGTGACCCTCCACCTGCCGAGCGCCGACGGCACCCTGCGCGCCTACGAGCCCCGCACCGCACCCCCGCCCGTCTCGGGAAACGGAGCCGGAAGCGCTTTCACCTCCCGTACGGTCTTCTCGGCCGCGCACGTCGTCGCCGACCCGTACGCGGACACCAGTCCCGACGGGCCCGTCGCCGTCGACTGGGACGCCACCCTCGCCTTCCGCCGCCACCTGTGGTCCCACGGACTCGGCGTAGCCGAGGCGATGGACACCGCCCAGCGCGGCATGGGCCTGGACTGGCCCACGGCGGCGGAACTGATCCGCCGCTCCGCCGCCGAGGCGAAGGCGGCCGGCGGCCGCATCGCCTGCGGTGTGGGCACGGACCAGCTGACCGCGACCGCCACGGCCACCCTCGCGGACGTTCGGTCGGCCTACGAGGAACAGCTCGCCGTCGTGGAGGAGTCGGGCGCCCAGGCCATCCTGATGGCCTCCCGCGCCCTCGCCGCGACGGCCAAGGGCCCGGACGACTACCTGGAGGTCTACGGCCACCTCCTCCGCCAGGCCGCCGAACCGGTGATCCTGCACTGGCTGGGTCCGATGTTCGACCCGGCCCTGGAGGGCTACTGGGGCTCGTCCGACCTGGACACGGCGACCGACACCTTCCTGGAGGTCATCGCCGCCCACCCCGACAAGGTCGACGGCATCAAGGTCTCCCTGCTGGACGCCCGGCGCGAGGTCGACCTGCGCCGCCGCCTGCCGCGGGGCGTGCGCTGCTACACCGGCGACGACTTCAACTACCCGGAGCTGATCGCGGGCGACGACCAGGGCTTCAGCCACGCCCTGCTCGGCATCTTCGACCCGCTGGGCCCGCTGGCCGCCGAGGCGGTCCGGGTGCTCGACACCGGGGACACGGACGGCTTCCGCGCCCTCCTCGACCCCACCGTCGAACTCTCCCGCCACCTCTTCCAGGCCCCCACCCGCTACTACAAGACGGGCGTGGTCCTGCTGGCCTGGCTGGCCGGCCACCAGAGCCACTTCACGATGGTCGGCGGCCTCCAGTCGGCCCGCTCCCTGCCACACCTCGCCCGCGCCTACGAACTCGCCGACGGACTCGGCCTGTTCCCCGACCCGAAGCTGGCCGAGGAGCGCATGCGGAACCTGCTCGCGCTGTATGGGGTGAACGCATGAGCGACACCGACCTGACGCGCTTCAGCATCAACCAGATGACGGTCAAGCAGCTCTCCCTGCCCGAACTGACCGCGGCCTGCCGCGAACTGGGCATCGGCAACGTCGGCCTGTGGCGCGAACCCGTGCAGGCCTACGGCGTCGAGGCGGCCGCCAAGCTGGTCCGCGACGCGGGCCTGGCCGTCACCACCCTGTGCCGCGGCGGCTTCCTCACGGCCGTCGACCCCGGCGAACGCGCCAGGGCCCTGGCCGACAACCGCCGCGCCGTCGACGAGGCCGCCGCCCTCGGCACCGACACCCTCGTCCTGGTCTCGGGCGGTCTCCCCGCCGGCGACAAGGACCTGCGGGCCGCCCGCGAGCGCATCGCGGACGCGCTGGCGGAGCTGGGCCCGTACGCCGAACGGCACGGCGTGCGCCTCGCCATCGAGCCGCTCCACCCCATGTACGCCGCCGACCGCTGCGTGGTCTCCACCCTCACCCAGGCGCTGGACCTCGCCGAACGCTTCCCGGCCCACCAGGTCGGCGTCACCGTCGACACGTACCACATCTGGTGGGACGACCGGGCGCCCGAGCAGATCGCCCGGGCCGGCGCGGGCGGCCGCATCCACACCTTCCAGCTCGCCGACTGGACGACCCCGCTGCCCGAGGGCGTCCTCAACGGCCGCGGTCAGATCGGGGACGGCGCCATCGACATGCGGGAGTGGAAGGGGTACGTCGAGGCGGCCGGATACACGGGTGCCATCGAGGTCGAGCTGTTCAACGAGGGGCTGTGGGCGCGGGACGGACGGGAGGTGCTCGCCGAGACGGCGGCCCGGTTCGCCGCGCACGCGGGAGACGCCGCGGACACGCCGCCCGGAAAATAAGTCCGGCGCCCCGTGCAACCCTCCCGCCCTCCGGCGGGTCGTACCTGGCATCGGAACTCCCGTGGGGGTACCCGGGGGGGAAAATCCACGGAGTTCTGAAGGGGAGGGGAAACCCGAGAGGGCCCGGTCGTCGACGACCGGGCCCTCTCAAACTTCTCCACACCGGTCCTCGGACCCTAAGAACCGGACCTCAGAACCCGGACCTCAGAACCGGACCCTCAGAACCGGGCCCTCAGAAGAAGACCCCGCACCGCAGCAGCACATTGGCGTACGGCCGCGCCTCCCCGGTGCGCACGATCAGCCGCGCGCCCGCCGACAACTCCTTGAGCCGCTCGTGCGGGACGAGTTCCAGCGCGGGGAAGAGCCCGTCGAGCAGTGCGGCGCACTCGGCGTTCGCCTCCCGGACCTCCGTCGCCGCCGTCGCGCCCTCGACGACCAGCTCGGCGAGCAGGCCGTCCACCACCTCCGCGAAGGACGGCACCCCGGCCCGGAAGGCCAGGTCGACGACGCGCGGCCCGTCCGGAACGGGCATCCCCGCGTCGCACACCAGGACGCCGTCCCCGTGCCCCAGCCCGGCGAGGGCACCCGCGAGGTGGCGGTTGAGTATGCCTGCCTTCTTCACAGCGCCCCGGCCCCCAGCGCCTCGGCCTCCGCCGCCGTCGGGTACGACTCCTGCGCCCCCGCCTTCGTGACCGCCGCCGCGCCCACCCGGGCCGCGTACGCCGCCGCCTCGGCCAGCGACTCGCCGGTGCCGAGCCGCCAGGCCAGCGCCGCGGTGAACGCGTCGCCCGCGCCCGTCGTGTCCACGGCGTCCACCTTCACCGACGGCACCCGGACCACGCCCTGGGCCGCCGACGCGACCAGCGCGCCCTCGGCGCCCAGCGTCACGACCACCGAGCGCGGACCCTTGGCCAGCAGGACGCGGGCCCAGTCCTCGGGGCGGTCGCCGACCAGGGAGTCGCCGAGGATCACCTTCGCCTCGTGCTCGTTGACGATCAGCGGGTCGCAGGCGGCCAGCACCTCTTGAGGGAGGGGACGCGGCGGCGACGGGTTCAGCACGAAACGGCTGTCCGGCGCGAGCGAGCGCACCACCTCCACGACCGTCTCCAGCGGGATCTCCAACTGCGTGGAGACCACCCGGGAGGCGTGGAAGAGGCTGGCCGCGGCCCGGACGTCGCCCGGCGCCAGCCGGCCGTTGGCGCCCGGCGAGACCACGATGCTGTTGTCCCCGGACGGGTCGACGGTGATCAGCGCCACGCCGGTCGGGGCGCCGCCCACCAGCACACCGACCGTGTCGACGCCGGCCGCCCGCTGCGAGTCCAGCAGCAGCCGGCCGTAGTCGTCGTCGCCCACCCGGGCCAGCAGCGCCGTGCGGGCACCGAGCCGGGCGGCGGCGACGGCCTGGTTGCCGCCCTTGCCGCCCGGGTGGACGGCCAGGTCGGAGCCGAGCACCGTCTCGCCCGCCGCCGGCCGCCGCTCGACACCGATCACCAGGTCGGCGTTGGCCGACCCGACGACCAGCAGGTCGTAGTCGTACATCAGTCGTTCTCCGATTCGAGTGATTCCCGCTGATTCCCGCTGATTCCCGCTGGTTTCCGCCGGGTCCCGAGGGCCGGTCTCAGCCGCCGAAACCGGCCACGTTCTCCTTGGTGACGACCTTCACGGGCACCTTCACCGTCTGCTCCACCTTCTTGTCCTCGGCAGCCCGCACCGCGTTCTGTACGGCGATCCTGCCCAGTTCCTTCGGCTGCTGCGCCACGGACGCGTACAACGTGCCGTCCTGGACCGCCTTCAGCCCGTCCGGGGTGCCGTCGAAGCCGACGACCTGGACCGACTTGCCGGCCTTCGAACCCAGCGCCTTGATCGCGCCCAGCGCCATCTCGTCGTTCTCCGCGAAGACGCCGTCGACGTCCGGGTGCGCCTGGAGCAGGTTCGTCATCACGTCCAGGCCCTTGGTGCGGTCGAAGTCCGCGGGCTGCTTGGCGACGACCTTGATGCCCGGGTACGCCTTGAGCCCGGCCGCGAAGCCGGCCCCGCGCTCCCGGCTGGCGGAGGTGCCGGCCTGGCCCTGGAGGATGACGATCGTGCCCTTGCCGCCGAGCTTCTCGGCGAGCGCCTTGGCGCCCAGCTCACCGCCCTCGACGTTGTCGGAGGCGACCAGCGCGGACGTGTCCGCCTTGTTGACGCCGCGGTCCACGGCGATGACCGGGATGTCGTCCTTGTTCGCGGAGCGCACCGAGGGACCGGCGGCGTCGGAGTCCACCGGGTTGACGATGACCGCGGACAGGCTGCCGCTGACGAAGTTCTGCAGCTGGTTGGCCTGCTGGGAGGCGTCGTTCTGGGCGTCCGTGACGGTCAGGTCCACGCCCAGCTTCTTCGCCTCCTCCTCCGCCCCGTTCCTGATCTGCACGAAGAACGGGTTGTTCAGCGTGGACAGCGACAGCCCTATCTTCTGGTCCTTGCCGCCGGAGGAGCCGTTGTGCAGCAGCGAGGTCGCGCCCACCACGGCCACCGCGACGACGGCCGCGATCACGTACGTGAGTGCCTGCTTGCCCCGGTTGCCGCCGCCCGACGCCCCGGCCGCCGGAGTGACCGCGCCCGCCTTGCGCCGCAGCGTGTCGAAGAGCACCGCGAGCGCGATGACGACACCGATGACGACCTGCTGCCAGAACGCGGAGACGGACAGCAGGTTGAGGCCGTTGCGCAGCACCGCGAGGATCAGCGCGCCGATCAGCGTGCCGGACGCCTTGCCGGTGCCGCCCGCCAGCGAGGCACCGCCGATGACGACGGCGGCGATCGCGTCCAGCTCGTAGCCCTGTGCGGCCTGCGGCTGCGCGGAGGAGAGCCGGGAGGCGAGCACGATGCCCGCGGCGGCGGCGAACAGACCGGAGAAGGCGTAGATGGCGAGCTTCTGCCGCTTCACCCGCAGCCCGGACAGCCGCGCGGCCTCCTCGTTGCCGCCGATGGCGTACATGGACCGGCCGATGTAGGTCCGGCCGAGGACGAACGCCGTGATCAGCCCCATCACGATCATCACGAGCACCGGCACCGGCAGCCACCCGCCGAGCGTGTCACCGAGGTGCGAGACCGAGTCCGGGAAGGCGATCGGCGAACCCTGCGAGATGACCAGCGACAGACCGCGCCCCACCGACAGCATGGCGAGCGTCGCGATGAACGGCGGCAGCTTCCCGTACGAGATGAGGAAACCGTTCACCAGACCGCAGGCGATGCCCGTCAGGACGGACAGCAGCACCGCGAGGGCGACCGGAATCCCGGCCTCGGTGGCGCTCCAGGCCAGCACGGTGGCCGACAGCGCGGCGACCGAACCGACCGACAGGTCGATGCCCGCCGAGACGATGACGAAGGTGACGCCGAAGGCGAGGATCGCGGTGACGGCGGCCTGGACGCCTACGTTGAGGAGGTTGTCGGCGGTCAGGAAGTCCCCGGACAGCGCCGACATGACGATGACGAGGACGATCAGCGCGGTCAGCGCGCCGTTGTCGAGCAGCAGGCGGCGCAGCCCGCTCGTGGCGCCCTGCGCGCCCGGCTTGCTCTTGAGCGTGTCAGTGGCCACGGGAGGCCTCCGTTCCATCCGTTCCGTCGCTGTGCGGGGAGTTGCTGGTGTGCGTACTGACGGCGAGCGCCATCACGGCGTCCTGGGTGGCCTGTTCGGCGCTGAGTTCACCCGCGACCCGCCCCTGCGCCATGACGACCACGCGGTCGCTCATGCCGAGCACCTCCGGCAGGTCGCTGGAGATCATGAGCACGGCGGCACCGGCGGCCGTCAGTTCGTTGATGAGCTGGTAGATCTCGACCTTGGCGCCGACGTCGATGCCGCGCGTCGGCTCGTCGAGGATCAGCACCTTGGTGTTCGCCAGCAGCCACTTGCCGATGACGACCTTCTGCTGGTTGCCGCCGGACAGCGTGCGCACGTGCTGCCCGAGCCCGGCCATCCGCACGCCGAGCTGCCCGGCGATCCGCTCGGCCGCCGCGTGCTGCCCCTTGAGGTCGACGAGCCCGGCGCGGGCGGTGGACCGGAGCGTGACGAGTCCGAGGTTCTCCGCCACGGAGGCGTCGAGCACGAGCCCCTGTCCCTTGCGGTCCTCGGGCACGAGCCCGATCCCGGCGGCCATGGCGGCGTTCACGTCGTGCCGCCGCAGCGGCGCACCCGCGACGTGCACGGCCCCGGCGTCGTACGGATCGGCGCCGAACACCGCCCGGACCACCTCCGTACGCCCGGCCCCGACCAGCCCCGCGATGCCGACGACCTCACCGGCCCGCACCTCGAAGCCGATGTCGTGGAAGACCCCGTCCCGCGTCAGCCCCTCCACCTTGAGCAGGGCCTCACCGGCGTCGGTGCGCTCACGCGGGTACTGCTGCTCGATCGACCGCCCCACCATGAGCCGGACCAGCTCGTCCTCGGGCGTGGAGGCGGGCACCTGCCCGACGCTCCGGCCGTCCCGGATGACGGTGACCCGGTCGCCGAGCGCGGCGATCTCCTCCAGGTGATGGGTGATGAAGACGATGCCGACACCGTCCTCGCGCAGCCGCCGCACGATCGCGAACAGCTTCTCGACCTCCTCGGAGGTCAGCACGGCGGTCGGCTCGTCCATGATGAGCACGCGCGCGTCGAGGCTGAGCGCCTTGGCGATCTCGACCATCTGGAGCCGGGCGATGCCGAGTTCACGCACCCGCGTACGGGGAGACACGTTGACCCCCACCCGCTTCAGCAGCACCTCGGCGTCGGCGTCCATCCGCTTCCGGTCGATCATGCCGAGCCGGCGGGGCTGGCGTCCCAGGAAGATGTTCTCGGCGACCGTCAGGTCGGGGACGAGGTTGAACTCCTGGTAGATGGTGGCGATCCCGAGGCGCTCGGAGTCCTGCGCACCGTGGATGCGCACCTCCTCACCCCCGGCCAGGATCCGCCCGGCGTCGGGCGTGTAGGCGCCGGAGAGCATCTTGATGAGCGTGCTCTTGCCCGCGCCGTTCTCACCGAGGAGCACGTGCACCTCGCCCCGGCGCAGGTCGAAGTCGACGCTGTCGAGCGCGACCACGCCGGGGAAGGTCTTGCGGATGCCCTCGATGCGCAGCAACTCGTCCGGACTGCGGCTGCTCACGGCGTACTCCTTCGTACGGGGGACGGGGACGGGGGGTGTTGTTCGGAGGGCGGCTCGCCGCACGAGCGGCGTACGACGAGCCGGGCCGGCAGGGCGACGGACTCACCGGCCCGCCCCGCGATCCGCTCGACGAGCGCGCGTACGGCGGCCCGCCCGAGCTCCCGGGTGGGCTGGGCGATCGCGGTGACCGGCGGATCGGTGTGCACGAACCAGGGGATGTCGTCGAACGCGGCGAGCCCGATGTCCTCGGGGACGCGCAGCCCGCGGGCGCGTACGGCGTCCAGCGCGCCGAGCGCCATCAGGTTGTCGGCGGCGAAGACGACCTCGGGCGGCTCGGGCAGTTCGAGGAAGCCCTCGGTGACCCGGCGCCCGCTGCCGGCCCGGAAGTCGCCCTGGCCGATGTAGGCCTCGGGCAGGGGAAGCCCGTACGCGCCGAGCGCCTCGCGGAAGGCGTCGACGCGCTCGCGTCCGGTGGTCGTGGCGGCCGGCCCGGCGATGATCGCGAGCCGCCGGTGCCCGAGCCCGTGCAGATGCGCGACGAGATCCCGTACGGCCGCCCGCCCGTCCGACCTGACGACGGGCACGTCCACGCCGGGGATCCACCGGTCGACGAAGACCATCGGCGTCCCGGCCCGCGCGGCGTCCAGCATGCGCGGGGAGCCGCCGTCGGTGGGGGAGACGAGGAGCCCGTCGATCCGCCGGTCCAGGAGCGTGGTGACGTGGTGGTCCTGGAGGTCGGGCCGCTCGTCCGCGTTGCCGATGATGACGCTGTAGCCGAGCGCGCGGGCCTCCTCCTCGACGGAACGGGCCAGCTCGGTGAAGTACGGGTTCATGACGTCGCTGATGACCAGGCCGAGGGTGCGGGTCTGGTCGGTGCGCAGCGACCGGGCGAGGGCGTTCGGACGGTAGCTCAGCGTCTCGACGGCGGCCAGCACGCGGGCGCGTGCGGCGGGGCTGACCGACGGGTGGCCGTTGAGCGCCCGCGAGACCGTCGCGACGGACACGCCTGCCTCGGCGGCGACGTCCTTGATACTCGCCATCGTCGTTCCACCTCCTCGTGGAATCGATTACACGGAGGATTGGAAACGATTACATGGCCGAATTCAAGGGGTGAGGTGGCGCCGATGCCGAATCGTGACCGCCGCCCCGGCGGATCCGTCCGGGACCCGGACGTGCGGGAGGGCGCCGACGGCCGGTTCGTCGTCGGCGCCCTCGCGAGGTCCTGGGCGAGGCCCCGGGCCGTGGCGCTCAGCTCACGGCCGCCGCGAACATCCCCGCCTCGTACGAGCCGCCCTTCTGGTGCGTGATCACGGCGAGCCGGTTGGCCGCGTTGATCATGGCGACCAGGCAGATCAGCGCGGCGACCTGGTCGTCGTCGTAGTGCTTGCGCACCAGCGCCCACGTCTCGTCGGACACGCCCTCGTGCGCGTCGGCGAGCCGGGTGCCCTCCTCGGCCAGGGCCAGCGCCGCCTGCTCGGCCTCGGTGAACACGGTGGATTCGCGCCAGGCGGCGACCAGGTGCAGCCGGACCGCGCTTTCGCCGGCGGCCGCGGCCTCCTTGACGTGCATGTCGATGCAGTGGCCGCAGCCGTTGATCTGGCTGGCCCGCAGGGACACCAGTTCCTGCGTGGCCTTCGGCAGCGGCGACTCGTGCATCAGCACGCCGATGCCCGCGAACCGCTTCGCGAACCGACCGCCGAGCTCGTTCTCGAACAGGTTGAATCGGGTGTCCATGATCTCGTCCTAGCTCTCGGTGTCTCGGTGACGAACACAAGACGCCGCCGCCCCGCACCCTGTGACAGGGCGCGGACGTGACCCAGGACACCACCGACGGATGTCACGGATCCCCGGCGGCCGGTGTCCCGTGCACGAGACGCCGCCGGAACCGAACGAACGGGAGAAGCTGGTGACCAGCGAGAACAGCGGCCGCGAACAGGATGGCGCGACCGGCGAGGGCGCAGCCGCGGACGCGGCCACCGAGGCCTTCGTCGCCCACCGCAACCTGCTCTTCACCGTCGCGTACGAGATGCTCGGCTCGGCAGCCGACGCCGAGGACGTCCTCCAGGAGACCTGGCTGAAGTGGGCGGGAGTGGACCTGGACACGGTGCGCGACCGCCGCGCGTACCTGGTCCGCATCACCACCCGTCAGGCCCTGAACCGGCTGCGTACGCTCGGCCGCCGCAAGGAGTCCTACGTCGGTTCCTGGCTGCCCGAGCCGCTGCTCACCACGCCCGACGTGGCCGAGGACGTCGAACTGGCCGACAGTGTCTCGATGGCGATGATGCTGGTCATGGAGACGCTGACGCCGACCGAGCGGGCGGTGTTCGTGCTGCGCGAGGTGTTCGACCTCGGCTACGACGAGATCGCCGAGGCGGTGGAGAAGAGCCCGGCCGCCGTGCGCCAGATCGCGCACCGGGCCCGCGCGCACGTCGCGGCCCGCCGCCCGCGCGGCGCGGTGTCGGCGACCGAATCCCAGGAAGCGCTCTCGGCCTTCCGGCGGGCGGTCGAGACGGGCGACCTCCAGGGCCTGCTCGACGTCCTCTCCCCGGACGTCGTCCTGCTCGGCGACGGCGGCGGCATCAAACAGGCGGTCCTGCGGCCCGTCGTCGGCGCCGGCAAGGTGGCCCGCCTCATGCTCGGCGGCCTGAGCAGGCTGCCCGTCGTGATGACGATGGACCCGGCCCAGGTCAACGGGCATCCCGCCCTGGTCGTCCGGCTCGACGGCGAACTCGACACCGTGGTGGCGGTGCGCTTCGACGACGGCCGCATCAGCGGGCTGTACGCGGTGCGCAACCCCGAGAAGCTGTCCCGTATGCGCGGTGAGACCACGCTGCGCCGCTGAGTCAGCCGCGAACCCGGACGTCCGCCGGGGGATGCGCCGCGGCGCTGTCCGTGCCCAGACCCGCCAGCAGGCGCAGCCCGTCCTCGGTGGGACTGCCGGGAGCGGCCGACAGCACCAGCAGCTCCATGCCCGAAGCGTCGGGCAGGGCGAAGTTCTCCTGGTGCAGCTCCAGCAGTCCGACCAGCGGGTGCCGGTACGCCTTGCGCCCGTGGGTGCGGGCGCGCACGTCCGCGCGGGCCCAGAGGCGGCGGAAGCGCTCGCTGCCCATCGCCAGCTCGCCGACGAGCGAGGCCAGCCGGCGATCCTCGGGATACTTGCCCGCGGCCAGGCCCTGCTGTCGGTGACCGTCGGCGGCCCGGAGTCGCACTACGCCGCACGCGGGATCAACGGACCCATCGACGACCTGCTGTTCCCGATCCACCACGGCATCCTCTACTACCCGGGCATCGAGCCACTGCCGCCGTTCGTGCTGCACGGCACCGACCGGATGACGGACGAGGAGTACGCCGACGCCGCCAAGGCATGGGAACAGCGCCTGCTCACTCTGGAGTCGACCGGGCCGATCGCGTTCCGCCCGCAGAACTTCGGCGACTACGAGATCCCGTCGCTGCAGCTGAAGGAGGGGCTGGAACCTGCGGGCCGCACCGGTTTCGGGCTGCATGTGCGCGGCTGACCGGAACCTTCCTCATCCCCCGGGCAGTTCGGCGTCCTGGGCGGGTTCCGGGAGCGTCTCTCCGGTCTCCAGCAGCGTCTTGAGGCTGGACAGCAGGGCCGGCCAGCCGTGCTGGATCATCTCGCGGACGGTGCTGCCGGGCTCGAACCCGTCGTGGACGACGGTCAGCTTCACCGAGCCCCCGCCGAGGTCCTCGATGTCGAAGGCGACCTTCGAGCGCCGCTCGGCGGAGAGCCCGGCGAGGGTCTCGTCGTCGATCCCGTTGGCCGCGGCCCACTCCGGCGTGAAGGTGTGCCAGGTGTACGACAGCCGACGGGGCGGGTCGGACTCCAGGACGACCTGCTCGGGGTGGGCGGTCTCGGCCCCCCGCTCCCGCCACACCACGGGCGACCCGGTCGCCCAGTCGGTACCGAACTCCAGCCCCCAGTAGCGGCGCGTGAAGGCCGGGTCGGTGAGCCCCTGCCACACCTTCTCCGGCGTGGCCTTGATGTAGGTCGTGTAGACGAACGCGTTGCTGTCCATGGCGGTGTCCTCCAGCGCGTGCTTGAGGTCGGCGAGTGCGTGCACCCGCTCGCGGTCGTAGCGGCTGATCCAGCGTTCGGCGATGGCGTTGATCGGTTCGGCGTTGAGGTAGTGCAGCTTCTCCCGGCCCCGCCGCACGGTGGTGACCAGGCGGGCCGCCTCCAGCACCGCCAGGTGCTTGCTGACCGACTGCCGCGCCATGTCGAGCCCGGCGCACAGCTCGCGCAGGCTCTGCCCGTTGCGCGCGTTCAGGCTGTCCAGCAGCCGTCGCCGGCTGCCGTCGGCCAGCGCCTTGAAGACCTCGTCCATCTCCGCCCCTCTGACATGCAGCCCATTAGCTGCCTATTATGTTAGGCAGCTGGGTGGCTGCATGTCAAAGTCCACCGCCTACGAGTCCCCCGCACTCGTCGACAGGCGCCACGGCCGGTCGCCCTCCCAGGCCCAGTCCCACAGTGCGCTGACCCGGTGGTCGTGCTCGAACCCGACGCCGAGCGGTCCGACCCGCTCGATCGCCTCGCCGGTGCGCGGATCGTCGCGCAGGGCGAGGCCGTAGGCGGCTTCCAGGCGTACGAGCTGGTTGCCGTCGGCCAGCAGCGCGGCCAGGGCGTCGGCGACGGCGGGCGTACGGTCCCGGGAGGAGGCCAGCGCCTCCGCCACCCCGCCCCGCAGCTCCTCGTGCGGACCCTCGGCCAGGCGGACCAGCTCCTCGGCGGCGGGGGCGAGGAGCGCGTCGTCCCGCAGGCCCGCCCCGCACGCCTCCAGCCGTACGCGGGCGTCAGGGTCGCCGAGGAGGGTGAGGAGGGCCGTGCGGGCCTCGGGCGAGCGGGCCTCCGACGCGTCGAGGACGGTGGTCGCGCGAAGCCGCACGCGGGGATCCGGATGCGCGGCGTGGCGCAGCCCGGTCGACTCCATGCCGGGATGCTCGTACTCCGCGAAGGCCTCCAGCACCTTCGCGAGCACCGCACCGTCCGTCTCCCGCGTCGCCCATGCGGCGAGGATCCCGCTCTCCCGCTCCGCGGACGGCGAGTCGCAGGCGATGACGCCGCGCGCACGCAGGTAGTCCGCGACGAAGCGGCGGTGCGCCGGATCGGGATGGTCGCGGTGGGCCAGCGTGGCCGACAGGACTTCCTCGCAGTGGCGCCGCACGAGCGTGAGCCACACCGCCGACCAGTCCACATGCTCTTCGTCCGGTATGCGGACGGCACGGTCGATCAGCTCGTCGACCGGAGTCGGGATGCGGAACGACCACTCCAGCACGGTCAGGATGGCACCGTACCCGGCCCGCACGACGAGAGCGCCGAGGGTGTACTGATCGACCCAGTCGAAGTCGCCGTCCGTGACCCGCACCGACACCGCGGGTCCCCGTTCCCCCGTCCTGCGCCGCAGCCCTTCGACCGGGCCCGTCTCGTACCAGCTCCGGGCGCCGGCGAGGAGCCGTGCACGCTCCTGCTCCGGCAGCCGCAGCCGGGGCTCCGTGCCGAGCACCGACTCGAAGACGGCCGGGGATCCGCCGTCCAGGGCCCGCCACAAGGGCGTACTCCCGTCCGGGAGTTCCCGGTCCGGATCGGCCTCGCCGTCCACCAGCGCTTCGGCGACGGGGGCGTCGTAGGCCGCGACGGCCGCGCACAGGACCGGCAGTCCCCCTTCGGGCTCCGGAGTGTTCGGGTCCGCGCCCTCGTACAGCACGTCCCGCACCGCGTCGGCGTCACCCGACAGGACCGCCGAGACCAGCCGGCGATCGAGTTCGCTTCCCGTCATGTGCCGAGCGTCCGGAAGAATCCTCGGCCCGGGCAACTGAATATCCCGTCCGGGCCGGGGCTTTCAGGCCGCCGCCAGCTCGCACCACACGTACTTCCCCCGGTTGCCGTGCCTGGCCAGCGGATGCCACCCCCACACGTCGGCACAGGCCCGCACGAGCGCCAGCCCGCGCCCTTCCTCCAGCTCCTCCGTCCTCCCGAACGCGTGCGGTGGTTCCGGCGGTTCGGGGTCCGCGTCCCACGCCCCGATCCGCAGGGTGCCCGGCGGCGACCAGCGGATGCGGAGGGCGGCGGGGCCCTTGGTGTGCCGTACGGCGTTGGAGACCAGCTCCGTTGCCAGCAGTTCGGCGACGTCGACGAGGCGGATCAGGCCGTGCATGGTGAGGACCAGACGGAGGGTGCGGCGGCTGATGGTGACGGCGCGCAGGTCGTTGGGGATGTAGAGGGAGTACTCCCAGGTTTCGTTTTCCGGCATGCGGGACTCCTCGCTTTGAGGGCGGTGGGGTGAGAGGCGGGTCCGGTGTCTATGCCCCAGCCGTCATGGCAGGACGGGGCGGTGCGCTTCCGGTGACCCGGTGTCGCACGGTGTGCGTCGCGTCACTGACGGTAGACCTGAAAGTTTCGGCGGAGCAAGCCGGTCGCGTAATCTTCACCCCGAACGAGTCGTGTCGGCAGACGCGTTGAGGTGAGGAGCGGCCATTGCCCACGAGGCGTGAACCAACGGCGCGGCAACTGCGCCTCGCGGTGGAACTGCGCAGACTGCGTGAGGCGGCCGGTCTCACCGCTCGGCAGGCTGCGGCCATGCTCGGTGTGAGTAACGTGCAGATCAGCCAGATCGAGTCCGGGTTGTCAGGGGTGAGTGAGCAGCGGCTCCGGCGCCTGGCGTCTCATTACGTCTGTGCAGACGAAGAGTTCGTCAACGCCCTCGTGGAGATGGCAACCGACCGGACGCGCGGCTGGTGGGAGGAGTACCGAGGCCTGCTCCCCACGTCGTTCCTGGACCTGTCCGAACTCAACCATCACGCCTTGTTCCGGCGTGACGTGGCGGTTCTGTACGTGCCAGGGTTGTTGCAGACGGAGGAGTACGCCCGAGCGGTCTTCTCCGGACGGGTTCCCGAACTCACCCGCGACGAACTCGACTTGCGAGTCCGGCATCGCATGGCGTCTCAGCAGATCACCGTTCCGTACGAGTTGGTGATTCACGAGGCTGCTCTCCGTATCAGGGTCGGCGACCGTGACGCCTCCCGGGCCCAACTGGCCAAGCTCCTGGAGTGCTCGGAAGCCGACAAGGTCACGGTGCGTGTCATCCCCTTCGACCTGGACGGCTTTGCCAGAGCTGCCAGCACCATGACGTATGTGGGCGGCACGGTACCCAAGTTGGACACCGTGGTGCGTGACGTACCGCATGGCTCGGCCTTCATCGACTCTGAAGCCCAGCTCGGAGCCTTTCGAACGCGCTTCCGTAAAGTGGAAGCAGTATCGCTCGACCCCGAACGCTCGCGTGACCTCATCAACCGGCTGTCGAAGGAGCTGTGAGGCGCATGGACAACTGGCGGAAGTCGTCGTACTCGGGTCCCGACGACGGCAACGAATGCGTGGAGATAGCCACCTCGACCACCCGCGTCGCCGTCCGCGACACCAAGGCCCCCGCCCGAGCCACCCTCACCTTCCCCCGCGCCGCCTTCACCCACTTCCTCACAGCGATGACGGAGCCGGAGGGAAACCCGCCTCCCCGCTGACCCAGCACACCTCCCCGGGGCCGCCGTCGCCCCGGTCGAACTGGCAGCACACGCCACCGACGGCGGCGGCGAGGTCGGTGAACGTCTTCCTGATGCTCGCCGACCGCTCGAACAGGCGGCTGATGCCGGAGGTCGGCGCCCAGAACTCCAGGGCCGCGTACCCGGGATCCAGGAACGACCGGAACCGGACCGTCAGGTAGACGTACCCGATCCGGACCCGTCCGTTCTCCTCCGGCGGCAGACCGTACGACTCCCCGTACGCCCGCACCGCGTCGTCGACCGGGAACATGAGGGACGTGTCCAGGTCCAGCGTGTCGCGTGCGGAGCAGTCGACCGGCTCGCTGCCGAAGCCGGACGTGAACGGCAGGACGATCTGCTCGCCCCCGGGGAGCGTGACGTCGAGCGGGGGCACGTCCCGGGACGGGGGTGCCAGCCCGGCCACGGCGGCCAGCGCTCCGGCGACGTTCCGCGGGCGCAGATAGACGTCGTAGCCGTAAGTCAGCCCCAATGTTCCCTCCGTCGGACGATGGGAGACTGGCGCTAGCCGTCCCTGCCGTACCGGCGGAACGCCGACGTCTCCACCGTCCACGGACCGAACGGCACCGCGTCGCCGAAGATGTACGGCTCCTTGCTGCTGTAGCGGCCCTTGCACGGCTCGGAGTGCACCTCGATCGTGCCGGTGCGCGGGTCGACGATCATGTAGTGCGGGATGCCCATGGCCGGATAGTCGGCCAACTTCTCGTCGTAGTCGTTACTCGGGTTGGACGGCGAGACGATCTCGACGGCAGCCAGCACCTGCGTCGCGTCGACGGCCAGGCCCTCTTCGTCGAGGGTGGCTTCGGGGATCACGACGGCGTCCGGGCGGCGCATGCGGCCGATGGCGGGGTGCTCGATCTCGGGGCCGTTCGCGCAGATGTAGCCGGGGTGGGTGCCGGGCAGTTGCGCGTCCAACTGCTTGCAGATGCGGCGGACCGTGCCCTCGTGTCGTTTCGACGGGCACATCATCGCCAGTATCGGACCGGAGGGCCCGATCTCGACGCTCCACGACCCCTCGAGCTGCTCCGAGTAGGCCCCGAGCTCTGCGGCGATGGCGCGCATCTTGGCGTAGTCCATGAGCCCAGAGTACTGAGATGGAGACTCTCCGGCCGCCCTGTCAGTCCCCACCGGTACCGTCGGATCATGCCCAACCAGCCCCCCGCGGCCCCCGGTGAGAGGCGGCTCGCCACCCTCGAAGGCGTCCTGGAGCGTGTCACGTACGCCAACGAGGAGAACGGCTACACCGTCGCCCGCGTCGACACCGGCAGAGGCGCCGGCGATCTGCTGACCGTCGTCGGCGCGCTGCTCGGCGCGCAGGTGGGGGAGTCGCTGCGGATGGAGGGGCGCTGGGGGTCGCACCCCCAGTACGGCAAGCAGTTCCACGTGGAGAACTACACGACGCTGCTGCCCGCCACCGTGCAGGGCATCCGGCGTTATCTGGGGTCCGGGCTGGTCAAGGGGATCGGGCCGGTCTTCGCCGACCGGATCACCCAGCACTTCGGGCTGGACACGCTCACCATCATCGAGGAGGAGCCCAAGCGGCTCATCGAGGTGCCCGGTCTCGGGCCCAAGCGGACCAAGAAGATCGCCGACGCCTGGGAGGAGCAGAAGGCGATCAAGGAGGTCATGCTCTTCCTCCAGACGGTCGAGGTGTCCACCTCCATCGCGGTGCGGATCTACAAGAAGTACGGGGACGCGTCGATCTCCGTCGTGAAGAACCAGCCCTACCGGCTCGCCGCCGACGTGTGGGGCATCGGCTTCCTCACCGCCGACAGGATCGCCCAGTCCGTCGGGATCCCGCACGACAGCCCGGAGCGGGTGAAGGCCGGGCTGCAGTACGCGCTGTCGCAGGCCACCGACCAGGGGCACTGCTACCTCCCCGAGGAGAAGCTGATCGCCGACGCGGTGAAGCTGCTCCAGGTGGACACCGGGCTCGTCATCGAGTGCCTGGGGGAGCTGGCCGCCGAGCCGGAGGGGCCGGACGAGGACCCAGGGGTCGTGCGGGAGAAGGTGCCGCACCCGGAGGGGGGTGAGCCGATCACCGCCGTCTACCTCGTCCCCTTCCACCGCGCCGAGCTGGCCCTGGCGGGGCAGTTGCGGCGCCTCCTCCGCACCGACGACGACCGGATGCCCGCCTTCCAGGACGTGGCCTGGGACAAGGCGCTCGGGTGGCTGAAGCGGCGCACGGGTGCCGATCTCGCGCCCGAGCAGGAGGAGGCCGTCAAGCTCGCGCTCAGCGAGAAGGTCGCCGTGCTCACCGGCGGGCCCGGCTGCGGCAAGTCCTTCACCGTGCGGTCGATCGTGGAGCTGGCGCGGGCCAGGAAGGCGAAGGTCGTACTCGCCGCGCCCACCGGCCGGGCCGCCAAGCGGCTCGCCGAGCTGACCGGCGCCGAGGCGTCCACCGTGCACCGGCTGCTGGAGCTGAAGCCCGGCGGCGACGCCGCCTACGACCGGGAGCGGCCGCTCGACGCGGACCTGGTGGTGGTGGACGAGGCGTCGATGCTCGATCTGCTCCTCGCCAACAAGCTCGCGAAAGCCGTCCCGCCCGGCGCCCACCTGCTGCTCGTCGGCGATGTCGACCAGTTGCCCAGCGTGGGGGCGGGGGAGGTGCTGAGGGACTTGCTGGCACCCGGCAGCCCGGTGCCCGCCGTGCGGCTCACCCGGGTCTTCCGGCAGGCCCAGCAGTCCGGCGTCGTCACCAACGCGCACCGGATCAACGGCGGGCAGCATCCGCTCACCGACGGGATGAAGGACTTCTTCCTCTTCGTCGAGGACGACACGGAGGAGGCCGGGAGGCTCACCGTCGACGTCGCCGCGCGGCGCATCCCCGCGAAGTTCGGGCTCGATCCGCGCCGGGACGTGCAGGTGCTGGCGCCCATGCACCGCGGACCCGCCGGTGCCGGGACGCTGAACGGGCTGCTCCAGCAGGCCGTCACCCCGGGGCGCCCGGACGTGCCCGAGAAGCGGTTCGGCGGACGCGTCTTCCGGGTCGGCGACAAGGTCACCCAGATCCGCAACAATTACGAGAAGGGCGAGAACGGCGTCTTCAACGGCACCGTGGGCGTCGTCACCTCGCTCGACCCGGTCGACCAGCGCCTCACCGTGCTGACGGACGAGGACGAGGAGGTGCCGTACGACTTCGACGAGCTCGACGAACTGGCCCACGCGTACGCGGTGACCATCCACCGCTCCCAGGGGAGCGAGTATCCGGCCGTCGTGATCCCCGTGACGACCGGGGCCTGGATGATGCTCCAGCGGAACCTGCTGTACACGGCGGTCACCCGGGCGAAGCGGCTGGTCGTCCTCGTCGGGTCGCGCAAGGCGATCGGGCAGGCGGTACGCACGGTGTCGGCCGGGAGACGGTGCACGGCGCTCGACTTCCGGCTGGCGGGGCCCCGGACCTGAAACCTTCCGGTAAACCTCCCGGACCGTGTGAAAAAAATGATCGATCAAACGAGTCGGAAAGGTCACACAGCACTTCCGGATGGGCTCCGGAGGGGGCAGGATGAGCAAGTTGGCGGCACTGAGTGCCGCCAATAGGCCCGATGGTCGACCCCGAGTGCACTCTCCTGAGCCAAGTGGGGGATGGTAGAGACAGTCAGGGCACCTCGAAGATGAGGCACTACGTCGGTGAGGGAAAGACGTGAGCGACAACTCTGTAGTACTGCGGTACGGCGATGGCGAGTACACCTACCCGGTGATCGACAGCACCGTCGGTGACAAGGGCTTCGACATCGGGAAGCTCCGCGCCCAGACCGGTCTGGTGACGCTGGACAGCGGTTACGGCAACACCGCCGCCTACAAATCCGCCATTACCTATCTGGACGGCGAAGCCGGCATCCTCCGGTACCGCGGCTACCCGATCGAGCAGCTGGCCGAGCGCTCGTCCTTCGTGGAGGTGGCCTACCTGCTGATCAACGGCGAGCTGCCGACGGTCGACGAGCTGTCCGCGTTCAAGGGCGAGATCACGCAGCACACCCTGCTGCACGAGGACGTCAAGAACTTCTACAAGGGCTTCCCGCGCGACGCCCACCCGATGGCCATGCTGTCGTCGGTGGTCTCGGCGCTGTCCACCTTCTACCAGGACAGCCACAACCCGTTCGACGAGCGTCAGCGCAACCTCTCCACGATCCGGCTGCTCGCGAAGCTTCCGACGATCGCGGCGTACGCGTACAAGAAGTCGATCGGTCACCCGTTCGTCTACCCGGCCAACAACCTCGGCTACGTCGAGAACTTCCTGCGCATGACCTTCTCGGTCCCGGCGCAGGAGTACGAGCTGGACCCGACGGTCGTCGCGGCCCTCGACAAGCTGCTGATCCTGCACGCGGACCACGAGCAGAACTGCTCGACCTCCACGGTCCGCCTGGTCGGCTCCTCGCAGGCGAACATGTTCGCCTCGATCTCCGCCGGCATCAACGCCCTGTGGGGCCCGCTGCACGGTGGCGCCAACCAGTCGGTGCTGGAGATGCTGGAAGGCATCCGCGACGCGGGCGGCGACGTCGACTCCTTCATCCGCAAGGTGAAGAACAAGGAGGACGGCGTCCGCCTGATGGGCTTCGGCCACCGGGTCTACAAGAACTTCGACCCGCGCGCCAAGATCATCAAGGCCGCCGCGCACGACGTGCTCTCCGCGCTCGGCAAGTCCGACGAGCTGCTGGACATCGCCCTGAAGCTGGAGGAGCACGCGCTCTCCGACGACTACTTCGTCTCGCGCAGCCTCTACCCGAACGTGGACTTCTACACCGGTCTGATCTACCGGGCCATGGGCTTCCCGACCGAGATGTTCACGGTCCTGTTCGCCCTCGGCCGGCTGCCGGGCTGGATCGCCCAGTGGCACGAGATGATCAAGGAGCCGGGTTCCCGCATCGGCCGCCCGCGCCAGATCTACACGGGCGTCGTCGAGCGCGACTTCGTCCCCGTCGAGGCGCGCTGAGCCGCACGGCACCCCCGCAGCGCACCTGGTGAGTCCCGTACCGCCCCGAGTGGTACGGGACTTTTCCGTGCCCAGGGTGGTCCTGGAGGTCCCGTGAGGACCCGGGAAGGCCCAGGAGGAGACGGACGGACAGCAGAAGGCGCCCTGGCGCCGGTCCCCCCACGGGCCGACGATCCAGGGCGCCTTCCCATGTCCCGGTGCGGATTCCCCCCACGGGATCCGGCCGGGCGTCTGTGAGGACAGCGCCTGAATTCGCTGTGTCGTGCTGGTGATGCTGGTGGAGCTCGTCGTGCTGGTGGTGCCTGCCGCGCGGTCTGCCGGGACAGCGCACGCCCGGGAGGGCCGCTCAAAGCTTCCCGGTGTACGTGTCCCGGCAACGCAGCTCTGGGAAAGTCCCCCAAGACATCCCCAGATGCCAGGTGGCGCCCCCCAAGACGCTGCCTGACATCGCCAACTTAGACCTTCGAACCCCTTCGATGGTTACGTTCGCATCACTGTGATCTGCGTCTCTTGCATATGTCCGTTAGGTACGCAAGAGCCCCGTACGTCGCACGGCGCTTCAGCGTAAGGAAGATGCGCGAGCCTTGTGAAGAGCTTATGTGAGGTGAGTGCCGGACTCCAGAGGCGCAGCCCTTCTACCTGCATAAAATGCGGACCGGTCCGAAGCTAGCGAAAGGCGCGCAGCCGGAGGCTGTTGGTGACCACGAAGACCGAGGAGAAGGCCATCGCCGCCCCCGCGATCATCGGGTTCAGCAGCCCGGCGGCGGCCAGCGGCAGCGCGGCCACGTTGTAGCCGAAGGCCCACACGAGATTGCCCTTGATCGTGGCCAGGGTGCGCCGGGAGAGCCGGATCGCGTCCGCCGCCACCCGCAGGTCCCCGCGCACCAGTGTCAGGTCGCCCGCCTCGATCGCTGCGTCCGTCCCCGTGCCCATCGCCAGGCCCAGATCGGCGGTGGCGAGGGCGGCCGCGTCGTTGACGCCGTCGCCGACCATGGCGACCGTACGGCCCTCGGCCCGCAGCCGCTCCACCACCGCGACCTTGTCCTCGGGGAGCACCTCGGCGATCACCTCGTCGATGCCGACGGCCGCCGCGACCGACTCGGCCACCCGGCGGTTGTCGCCGGTCAGCAGGACGGGGGTCAGGCCCAGCCGGCGCAGGCCGGCCACCGCCTCGGCGCTGGTCTCCTTGACCGCGTCCGCCACGGCGAGGACCCCGCGCGCCTCGCCGTCCCAGCCGACGACGACGGCCGTACGGCCCCGCTGCTCGGCCTCGTCCCTGGCCCGGGACACCTCGGGCGGCAGGGTGTCGTGGAGGCGCCCCACGGCCACCTCACGGCCCGCCACGCGGGCGCGTGCGCCGCGCCCGGGAACGTTCTCGAAGTCCTCGACGCCCGGCAGCGTGCCGAGCCGTTCCTCGGCGCCGGCGGCGATCGCGCGGGCCACCGGGTGCTCGGAGGCGTGCTCGACGGCGCCCGCGAGCCGCAGCAGCTCCTCCTCGTCGGTGCCCTCGGCGGCGTACACCTCGTGCAGGGTCATGCGGCCGGTGGTGACGGTGCCGGTCTTGTCCAGGACGACCGTGTCGACGCGCCGCGTGGACTCCAGCACCTCCGGGCCCTTGATGAGGATGCCGAGCTGGGCACCGCGACCGGTGCCGACCAGCAGCGCGGTGGGGGTGGCGAGGCCCAGTGCGCAGGGGCAGGCGATGATCAGGACGGCGACGGCCGCGGTGAACGCGGCGACCGTGTCACCGGTGGCACCGAGCCAGCCGCCGAAGGTGGCGAACGCGATCAGCAGCACGACGGGGACGAAGATCCCCGAGATCCGGTCGGCGAGCCGCTGCACCTGCGCCTTGCCGCTCTGCGCGTCCTCCACCAGCTTCGCCATCCGCGCCAGCTGCGTGTCCGCGCCCACCCGGGTCGCCTCGACCACCAGCCGGCCCCCGGCGTTCACCGTGGCGCCGGTGACCGCGTCGCCCACGGTGACGTCCACCGGCACGGACTCGCCGGTCAGCAGTGAGGCGTCCACGGCCGAGGCGCCCTCGGCCACCGTGCCGTCGGTGGCGATCTTCTCGCCGGGGCGTACGACGAACCGGTCGCCCACGGCCAGCCGGGCCACCGGTATCCGCACCTCGCGCCCGTCCCTCAGTACGGCGACGTCCTTCGCCCCCAGCTCCATCAGCGCCCGCAGTGCGGCACCGGCGCGGCGCTTGGAGCGGGCCTCCAGCCAGCGGCCGAGGAGCAGGAAGGCGGTGACTCCGGCGGCGGCCTCCAGGTAGATCGCGGAGGCGCCGTCGGCGCGGGAGACGGTGAGGTCGAAGCCGTGCCGCATGCCCGGCATGCCCGCGTCCCCGAAGAACAGCGCCCACAGGGACCAGCCGAACGCCGCCAGCGTGCCGAGCGAGACCAGTGTGTCCATGGTGGCCGCGCCGTGCCGCACGCCCGTCCAGGCGGCGCGGTGGAAGGGCAGCCCGCCCCAGACCACGACGGGCGCGGCCAGGGTGAGGGAGAGCCACTGCCAGTTGTCGAACTGGAGCGCCGGGACCATCGCGAGCAGCACGACGGGGGCGGCGAGGAGGACGGAGACCAGCAGGCGCTGACGCAGTGCCGACAGTTCCGGGTCGCTCTCGCCGTCCCCGGTGCCGCGCTCCCCGGCGCCGGCCTCGTCGGCGGGCTCCGGTGGCGGCGCGGGCTCCTCGGCGGTGTACCCGGTCTTCACGACGGTGGCGATCAGGTCGGCGACCCCGGTGGTCGCCGGGTAGCTGACCCGGGCCTTCTCCGTCGCGTAGTTCACCGTGGCGGTGACACCGTCCATGCGGTTGAGCTTCTTCTCGACACGGGCCGCGCAGGAGGCGCAGGTCATCCCGCCGATGAGCAGCTCGACCTCGGCGGGGCCGGGATCGCGGCCGGGGCCTCGATCGCCGGCCGTCGTGGAGGTGCGGGTGTCCGCGGTGGTGCTGGTCATGGTCCGGACTCCAGAACGGGGTGGATGCGCCGGGCTCAGACCCGGCCGACGAGCTCGAAGCCCGCCTCGTCCACGGCGGCGCGTACGGCCGCGTCGTCCAGGGGAGCCCCGGAGACCACGGTGACCTCGCCGGTGGAGGCGACGGCCTGTACGGAGGTGACGCCGGCGATCTCGGAGATCTCGCCGGAGACGGCGCCCTCGCAGTGGCCGCAGCTCATTCCGCTCACCTTGTAGACGGTGGTGACGGAGTCCTGGGTGGTGTCGGTCTGGGCGGTCATGTCGTTTACTCCTCGTCGGGGTGCGCGTGGGCGGGTACCGGCGGGTACCCGTGGTCCGGCCCGGACCACTCACCCTCCACCTTACCCCTAGGGGGTATAAAGGCGACGCCCACCCGTCACCTTCGTCCACCTGCGTCGCGTCCGTGCGCCTCCCACTCGTGGTCGAGGACCGCCATCAGCACGTCGTCCACCCACACGCCGTCCCGCAGGGCGGCCTCCCGCCGCACCCCCTCCACCACGAAACCGGCCTTCTCGTACACCCGCCGGGCCCGCGGGTTGTCGGCGTAGACCTCCAGCTGGACGCGGTGCAGGCCGACCTGTTCGAAGGCGTGCCGGACGATGAGCCGCGTCGCCTCGCTGCCCAGCCCGCGGCCGCGTCCCCGGGGGCCCATGAGGGTACGGAAGGTGCAGCCGCGGGCCGCCGGGTCCCACTCGTACAGGACGACCTCGCCGACGAGTTCGCCGGTGGCGCGGTCGGTGACGGCGAGGTCGAGCCGGTCGGGATCGGCGGTGCGCACGCCGTACCAGGAGCGCAGTCCGTCGAGGGTGAGTTCGGTGGTGGGCTCGAAGGTGAAGCGGACCACCTCGGGGTCGTTGACGATCTCCCACATCACGTCGGCGTCCTCGGCGGTGAACGGCCGCAGGACGGTCCTGTCGCCGGTGAGGACGGGTTTCACGGAGAAGTCCATGCGCGGCACTGTGCCCCACGGGGTCGTGGGGCACAGAACGGTTTTTCCGTCGCTCCCGCCGCCAGTGTCGTTCCCTTCGCTACCGGTTGCGGTTGCGGGGGCGGGACGCCACCCAGGCCCGGACCGTCTCCGCGTACCAGTACGGCTTTCCGCCCTCCACGTGGTCGGGCGGGGGCAGCAGCCCGTGCTTGCGGTACGACCGCACGGTGTCCGGCTGGACCTTGATGTGGGCCGCGATGTCCTTGTAGGACCAGAGCCTTCGGTCGGTCACTAGTCGCACCTCCCCGCGCGCGCCGCGGCGGCGACCGGGGACGGCCGCCGGGGGGAGCCGGGCGCTGCGCTGGCGATCACCAGCCTGTTCCGGGTGAACGACGCGGGGTGACGGGCGGTCAGGGCCCGTTCCCGGGTGTGACGGAAGACCCGCGGGCGCGTGACATGTGTGACCCGGAGGGTGCTTTTGTGACACGAGTGCCACACAGGCGTACGCCGTCGTTCAGGCGCGGCGCGTTGACTGCGGCGGACGGAGGTGTTCCGCCGGACGCTCCTCGGCCGCCACTCGGACTACGTCGTCCGAATGTCCGGACAAAACATTGACAGGCCGCACGCACGGGGCTAGAAACCGGGGTGACGCAAGGGCGCGGGCAAGGAGGGAACGCGATGGCGCACGACCCGACGGCACACGGCCGGGGCGCCGGTTCCCCCACCGAACGCCTCCGGCGCGGGAAGGCGGCCTCGCCCTGGCAGGAGCGAGGCACGAGCGCCAACTCCCCGCTCGCACCGGCTCCGCGCCGGAGGTTCCCACGTCGCGCCCCGACGCGGGCCGCCCACACTGCCCCACGTGTCTACGCGGACACCCAAACCGCAGACACAGTGTCGGGCGCGCCCGCGGCGCCCGGCTGCTGGGATGGAGTCATGGCCGAGACCGCGACCCGACCGTCCCCGGTCCCGGCCCGTGAGCAGCACGAACAGCGTGAGCTGCACCAACGGCACGTCTCGACCCGTCGCCGCCATCTGTGAAGGAGTTCTCGGTCATGACGAACATCGTCAACCACTGGATCGGCGGCAAGACCGCCGAAGGCGCCTCGGGCACGTACGGGCCGGTGACGAACCCGGCGACCGGCGAGGTCACCACCAAGGTCGCCTTCGCCTCCGTCGACGAGGTGGACGCCGCGGTCGCCGCCGCCAAGGAGGCGTACCTGACCTGGGGTCAGTCCTCGCTGGCCCAGCGGACCTCGATCCTCTTCCGCTTCCGGGCGCTGCTGGACGCGCACCGCGACGAGATCGCCGAGCTGATCACCGCCGAGCACGGCAAGGTGCACTCCGACGCGCTCGGCGAGGTCGCGCGCGGCCTGGAGATCGTCGACCTGGCCTGCGGCATCAACGTCCAGCTCAAGGGCGAGCTGTCGACGCAGGTCGCCACCCGCGTCGACGTGTCCTCCATCCGGCAGCCGCTCGGTGTGGTCGCGGGCATCACGCCGTTCAACTTCCCGGCGATGGTGCCGCTGTGGATGTTCCCGATCGCCATCGCCTGCGGCAACACCTTCGTGCTCAAGCCGAGCGAGAAGGACCCGTCGGCCGCCGTGAAGGTCGCCGAGCTGCTCTCCGAGGCCGGTCTGCCGGACGGAGTCTTCAACGTCGTGCACGGCGACAAGGTGGCCGTGGACCGCCTCCTGGAGCACCCGGACGTCAAGGCCGTCTCCTTCGTGGGCTCGACCCCGATCGCCCGCTACATCCACACCACCGCCTCCGCCAACGGCAAGCGCGTGCAGGCGCTCGGCGGCGCCAAGAACCACATGCTGGTGCTGCCCGACGCCGACCTCGACGCGGCGGCCGACGCGGCGGTCAGCGCGGCCTACGGCTCGGCCGGCGAGCGCTGCATGGCGATCTCCGCGGTCGTAGCGGTCGGCGCCGTCGGCGACGAACTGGTGGAGAGGATCCGCGAGCGCGCCGAGAAGATCAAGATCGGCCCCGGCACCGACCCGTCCTCCGAGATGGGCCCGCTGATCACCAAGGCGCACCGGGACAAGGTCGCCTCCTACGTCGAGGGCGCGGCGGCCGAGGGCTGCGAGGTCGTCCTGGACGGCACCGGGTACACGGTGGACGGCCACGAGGACGGGCACTGGATCGGCATCTCCCTGCTCGACCGGGTGCCGACCACTGCGAAGGCGTACCAGGACGAGATCTTCGGCCCGGTGCTGTGCGTGCTGCGCGCCGAGACGTACGAGGAGGGCGTGGCCCTCATCAACGCCTCGCCGTTCGGCAACGGCACCGCGATCTTCACCCGGGACGGCGGCGCGGCCCGCCGCTTCCAGCTGGAGATCGAGGCCGGCATGGTCGGCGTGAACGTGCCGATCCCGGTCCCGGTGGGCTACCACTCCTTCGGTGGCTGGAAGGACTCGCTCTTCGGCGACCACCACATCTACGGCAACGACGGCACGCACTTCTACACCCGCGGCAAGGTCGTCACCACCCGCTGGCCCGACCCGGCCGACGCCCCGGCGGGCGTGGACCTGGGCTTCCCGCGCAACCACTGAGGCGGCGCGGACGCCCCCGGCCCGCCGGGCGGCACGGCGGACCGGGGGCGTCGCGGCGGACCGGGGGGCGTCGCGGGTCACTGGCCGATGGCCGCGTCCCGCTGCTTCATGACCTGCTCGGTGAGGTCGCCCGTCTGCGCGGCGGGCGGAGCCGTGATCTTCTCGGTGGCGCCGAACTTCACGAAGTCCATGCTCACGGTCATCCCGGCGCCGGCCTGCGAGATCCGCACCGGCAGGTCCTTGCCGTCGACCCAGATGTCGCAGGTCAGCTTGCCGCCGCTCGCCTCCAGGGCGGCGATGGCCGCCTTCTTCTCGGCCTCGGTGAGCTTGGACTTCTCGACGTGCTCCGCGCCGACGCTGCCCCGGTAGTGGGTGGTCTTCTTGCCGAGGACGGTCTCCTCGCCGAGGTCCTCCACCTCCGTGGAGGCCGTCATGTAGCGCAGCGCCGCCGTCGGGTCGGCGGTGGCCGCCATGTTGTCGGCGCCCGCCTCGCCCGCCACCGCGGCGACGTCGACGCGCATCCACTCCTTGCCCGCGATCGGGCCGCTCGGCTGGGGATCCACGTCGTAGTAGTAGGCCCCGTCGACCATGACGACCCGCGTCGTCGGGTCGTCCTGGAGGGCGCTCATCTGCGCGGCGGCCGTGTCCATCTCGACGTCCATGGCCGCGCCGTCCCCCCAGGAGTACGTGCCGTCCATGGAGATCGGCTCGCCGCCGGTCGCGACCAGCTCGGTCGTCGTCCTGACCTTGGCGGAGCCCAGCTCCTCGGTCCGGTCGGTGGCCCGGGTGAGGGCCGCCATGACCGCGGTCCCCTTGTCCGCGGCCCTGTCGACCGACTCCGCCGCCGTCTTCGCGCCGTCCGAGCCGCACGCGGTCGCCGCCACCATCGCGGCCGCCGTGAGCCCCACCCAGGCCGCGCCGTACATCAGCTTCATGAGTCCCCACCCGTTGCTGTGTCCCTGTGATTCAACTGTGCGAAGGACTCTACCGGGCCCCACCGACAGCGTCCGGGTACCGGACGACGGCACGCTCCTGCCCCAGCAGGAGGCGAGCCACCTGTTGCTGACCGGCTCCATCGCGGCCGTGGGACGTGACGGCCCGCCGGAACCCGGCGCGCGGTGGGCCCGCCGGACCCCGACCGGCCTACCGCGCCCGTGGTACGCGGGAGCGGCCCCGTACTTCCGTGGGAGGGCCGCCGGTTCAGCCCCGGGGCGGCCCCCGTTGCCGGCGGCGGCCCGTACCGTTGACACATGGATCTTCGACTGCCCCGCGTGCGAGGGCTGCTACGGGGGCCGCGGCGGATGCTCTCCGCCGCGGCCGCCGTCGTCGTGCTCGCCGGCGCCGGGACGTGGACGGCCGTCGCCGGTGACGACCCGGCCCCGGTGCGCCGTGCCGACCGGGTCATGGCGGTGGGCGACGGCGTGCGCCTGGACACCTCGTACTTCACGGCGGGCTCCGGCGGCCACCGCCCGGCCGTCCTGCTCGCGCACGGATTCGGCGGCAGCAAGGACGACGTACGGGAGCAGGCCGAGGACCTGGCGAGGGACGGGTACGCGGTCCTCACCTGGTCGGCGCGCGGCTTCGGGAAGTCCACCGGGAAGATCGGGCTGAACGCGCCGGACGGCGAGGTCGCCGACGTGTCCCGGCTGATCGACTGGCTCGCCGAGCAGCCCCAGGTCGAGCTGGACAAGGACGGCGACCCCCGCGTGGGCGTCGCGGGCGGCTCCTACGGCGGCGCGGTCGCGCTGCTCGCCGCCGGGCACGACACCCGGGTGGACGCCGTCGCCCCCGCCATCACGTACTGGAACCTGGCGGACGCGCTGTTCCCGAACGGCGTCTTCAAGAAGCTGTGGGCCGGCATCTTCGTCAACTCCGGCGGCGGCTGCGACCGGTTCGAGGCGGACCTGTGCCGCATGTACCAGCGGGTCGCCGAGTCCGGCACGCCCGACGCCGAGGCCGTGAAGCTCCTGGAGGAGCGCAGCCCGCAGGCCGTGGGCGAGCGCATCAAGGTGCCCACACTGCTGACGCAGGGCCAGACCGACTCCCTCTTCCCGCTCGGCCAGGCCGACGCCGCGGCGAAGGCGATCCGGGCGAACGGCGCCGCGGTGGACGTCGACTGGATCGCGGGCGGGCACGACGGCGGCGACCTGGAGAACGACCGCGTCCAGGCCCGCATCGACGCCTGGTTCGACCGCTACCTCAAGGACGACGAGGGCGCCGGCACCGGCCCGGCCTTCCGCGTCACCCGCACCGGCGGCGTCGACTCCACCGACGGACAGGCCCAGTTGCGCGGCGCGAGCGCCGACCACTACCCGGGGCTGACGAACGGACAGCGCTCCGTGCCCCTGCGCGGTCGCGAGCAGCGCGTCGACAACCCCGCCGGGGCCAACCCGCCCGCCGTCTCCGCCCTCCCCGGCATCGGCGGCGCCGGCGGACTCTCCCAGCTCTCCTCGCTCGGCGTCGGGATCTCCCTGGACTTCCCCGGCCAGTACGCCGCGTTCGAGTCCGCCCCGGTCGGCGACGACCTGCGGATCACCGGCTCGCCGACGGCCACCGTCCACGTCCGCTCCACCACCGAGGACGCCGTCCTCTTCGCCAAGGTGTACGACGTCGGCCCCGGCGGCACCTCGCCCGTGCTCCCGTCGCAGCTGGTGACCCCCGTGCGCGTCGAGGACGCGAAGGCGGGCAAGGACGTCACGGTCGCCCTCCCGGCGATCGACCACGAGGTGCAGAAGGGCCACCGGCTGCGCCTGGTCCTCGCCTCCACGGACCTCGGCTACGCCTCCCCGGCCGCCCCGGCGACGTACACCGTCTCCCTCGAGGGCGACCTGAAGGTGCCCACCGCCCCCGGCGTCACGACCGCCGCCGCACCCCTCCCGGCCTGGGTGTGGTGGCTGCCCCTGGCCGGTGCCGCCGTCGCCCTGGCCCTGCTGTGGACGGGCCGCCGCCGCACCGCCGCACCGGCGCCCGACCCCGCGCTGGCCGAGGTACCCCTGCAGATCACCGGCCTGAGCAAGCGCTACGCCGGGTCCGCCGAGCGGTACGCGGTGCGGGAGCTGTCCTTCCGCGTGGAGAAGGGGCAGGTGCTCGGGCTGCTCGGGCCCAACGGCGCGGGCAAGACGACCACCCTGCGGATGCTGATGGGCCTGATCAAGCCGGACGACGGCGAGATCAGGGTCTTCGGCCACGCCATCCGGCCCGGCGCCCCGGTGCTGTCCCGGGTCGGCGCCTTCGTCGAGGGCGCGGGCTTCCTGCCGCACCTGTCCGGCCGGGAGAACCTGGAGCTGTACTGGCGGGCGACCGGCCGTCCGCCCGAGGACGCCCACCTCGACGAGGCCCTGGAGATCGCCGGTCTCGGCGACGCGCTCGCCCGCGCGGTGCGCACCTACTCCCAGGGCATGCGCCAGCGCCTCGCCATCGCCCAGGCCATGCTCGGCCTGCCCGACCTGCTCATCCTCGACGAGCCGACCAACGGCCTGGACCCGCCGCAGATCCGCGAGATGCGCGAGGTGATGATCCGCTACGCGGCGGCCGGCCGCACCGTGATCGTCTCCAGCCACCTGCTGGCCGAGGTCGAGCAGTCCTGCACCCACCTCGTGGTCATGGACCGGGGCCGACTGGTCCAGGCGGGCCCGGTCGCCGAGATCATCGGCTCCGGCGACACCCTCCTGGTCGGCACCGGCCTGCCCGTGGACGAACCGCTCGTGGACAAGGTCGCCGCCCTGCCCGGCGTCGCCTCGGTCGTGCACACCGACGACGGGCTCCTGGTCCGCCTCGACCCCGGTGGCACGGCGCCCGGCCTGGTCGCCGAACTGGTCCGGCTGGAGATCCCCGTGGCGTCGGTCGGCCCGCACCGCCGCCTGGAGGACGCCTTCCTCACCCTGATCGGAGGTTCCGCATGAGCACGCCCACCAAGCCGGCCACGACCGGGCCCGCGCCCGAACCGGCGTCGGTGTCCGAGTCCGCGTACGGCTACCGGGCGGGCCGCACCCTGCCCCTGCGGGTGGAGCTGGTGCGCCAGCTCAAACGGCGCCGCACCCTGGTCATGGGCGCGATCCTCGCCGTGCTGCCGCTCGTGCTCGTCGTCGCCTTCGCGATCGGCGGCGAGCCGGAGGGCCCCGGCGACCGCATCACCCTGATGGACACCGCCACCGCCTCCGGCGCCAACTTCGCCGCCGTCAACCTCTTCGTCTCGGCGGGCTTCCTGCTGGTCGTCCCGGTCGCCCTGTTCTGCGGGGACACCGTGGCCTCCGAGGCGAGCTGGTCCTCCCTGCGCTACCTGCTCGCCGCGCCGGTGCCGCGCGCCCGGCTGCTCGCCTCCAAGCTGGCCGTCGGGCTGGGGCTGAGCCTGGCCGCGATGGTGCTGCTGCCCCTGGTGGCGCTGGCCGTGGGCACGGTCGCCTACGGCTGGGGGCCGCTGGCCATCCCCACCGGCGGTTCGCTCGACCCGGGCACGGCCGCCCAGCGCCTGGTGGTGGTCGTCGCGTACATCTTCGTGTCCCAACTCGTCACCGCGGGGCTCGCGTTCTGGCTGTCCACCCGTACCGACGCACCGCTGGGCGCGGTCGGCGGCGCCGTCGGCCTCACCATCGTCGGCAACGTCCTGGACGCCGTGACCGCGCTCGGCCACTGGCGCGACTTCCTGCCCGCGCACTGGCAGTTCGCCTGGGCGGACGCCGTCCAGCCGAACCCGGAGTGGTCGGGCATGATCCAGGGCACCGCGGTCTCGGTCACGTACGCGCTGGTGCTGTTCGCCCTGGCCTTCCGGGGTTTCGCCCGCAAGGACATCGTGTCCTAGGTCACCGGAGGATCACCCACCGGTCTCGGGAGCCCCTCCTCGTGCCCGCTTCGAGACACAGCCGTAACACCCCGTGCCGCACGTTTCGCGCCGCCGCCCCGTCACAGTCACGTACACCGGCGCCGAACAAGCACAGGGGGACTTGACGATGAACCGGTACGGGACTCACGGGAGGCGGGGGCGGCGCGGCACGACCGCACTGCTCACGCTCACCCTGGCGGGCGGGCTGCTGCTCACCGGCTGCGGGGGGACGGACGACGCGTCGGACGGGGCGAAGGACACCGCGGCCGACTCGCGGGGCGGCTCGGCCCCGATGCCCGCACCCGACCGCCCGCGCGGCGAGGGCGAGCAGCGCTACGACGGCGGCACGAGCAGCGGCGGGGCGGGCGAAGGCGGCGAGGGCGGGAAGAACGGCGACTCCCGCCAGATCGCGCCCGACCCCGACTACCTGTCCACCTTCGCCCTCGACGTCGACACCGCCTCCTACGGCTACGCCCGCCGCACCCTGTCCGAGGGCCGGCTGCCCGACCCGGCCACGGTCCGCCCCGAGGAGTTCGTCAACAGCTTCCGCCAGGACTACGACCGCCCCGACGGCGACGGCTTCTCGGTGACCGTGGACGGCGCCCGCACCGACGACGAGGACTGGTCGCTGGTCCGCGTCGGCCTCGCCACCCGCCCCGCGGAGCGGCAGAGCGAACGCCCGCCGGCCGCCCTGACCTTCGTCATCGACATCTCCGGCTCCATGGGCGAACCCGGCCGTCTCGACCTCGCCCAGGAGGCCCTCGGCACCATGACCGACCGGCTCCGCGACGACGACTCCGTCGCGATCGTCACCTTCAGCGACGAGGCCGAGACCGTCCTGCCCATGACCCGGCTCGGCGACCGTCGCGGCCGCGTCCACGACGCGATCGACGGCCTGGAGCCGACCGACTCCACCAATCTCGGCGCGGGCATGGAGACCGGCTACGAGACCGCCGTCGAAGGCCGCCGCGAGGGCGTCACCAACCGCGTCGTCCTCGTCTCCGACGCCCTCGCCAACACCGGCGACACCGACGCGGACACCATCCTCGAACGCATCGCCACCGAGCGCCGCGAGCACGGCATCACCCTCTTCGGCGTCGGCGTCGGCAGCGACTACGGCGACGCCCTGATGGAACGCCTCGCCGACCAGGGCGACGGCCACACCACCTACGTCTCCACCAGAGAGGACGCCCGCGAGGTCTTCTCCGAGCAGCTCCCGCGCAACATCGAGCTGACCGCGCGCGACGCCAAGGCCCAGGTGGCCTTCGACCCGGAGACCGTCGCCGAGTTCCGCCTCGTCGGCTACGACAACCGCCAGGTCGCCGACGAGGACTTCCGCGACGACCGCGTCGACGGCGGCGAGGTCGGCCCCGGCCACACCGTCACCGCCCTCTACGCCGTCCGCACCAGGCCGGGCGCCGACGGCCACCTCGCCACGGCCACCGTCCGCTGGCTCGACCCCGACAGCCGCACCCCGCACGAGGAGTCCGGCGCCGTGGAGAGCGACGCCCTCGACGGCTCCGTCTGGGAGTCGGGCCGCGGACTGCGGGTCACGGCGACCGCCGCCTACTTCGCCGACGCGCTCCGGTCCTCGGGCGGCGACGGCGGCTCCCTGCCGGGCGCGCCGGACCTGTCCGAACTCTCCGAGCGGGCCGACGGCCTGGCGGACCGCACGGAGGACGAGGACCTGCGCGAACTGGCCGAGGCGATCGAGGAGGCGAACCGGCTGGCCTGACCCGACGGGGCGGGTGCGCCCATTGACGTTTCCTTACGCGTGAGTAAGTTTACTCCGAAGTAAGTTCGTAGGTGAGCTCGCAGCCGAGTACATGCGACAGCGCAGCAGTCCGACCGCGACCGGGAGCCGTCATGGGCGTACGCAGGGACCTGAAACGGGCGAAGGGGCGCGGTGACCTGGCATCCCGCGCCAGGACCGAGACCGTCCGGGACGCGGACGGCACTGTCCGTGAGGCCCGCACCGCCGCCCTCGCGTCCCGCCCCGCCACGGGCAGCACCGCCGACATCCCGTACACCAACGCCGCCGAGGCCCCCGGCGCCGTCGTCCTGCGCCGCGAGGTGGACGGCGTCTGGCGGCCCGTCACCGCCGCCGAGTTCGCCCGCGAGGTCACCGAAGTGGCCAAGGGCCTGATCGCGGCCGGCCTGGAACCCGGCGGCCGGGTCGCCGTCATGTCCCGCACCCGCTACGAGTGGACGGTCCTGGACTTCGCGATCTGGGCGGCCGGCGGCCAGAGCGTCCCGGTGTACGCCACCTCCTCGGCCGACCAGGTCGAGTGGATCGTCCGCGACTCCGGCGCCCGGTACGCCGTCACCGAGACCGCCGCCAACACCGCCACCGTCCGGGCCGGCACCGCCGGCCACCCCGAACACCCGCGCGTCTGGGAACTCGACGCCGGCGCGCTCACCGACCTCACCGCCCTCGGCCGGGGCGTGAGCGACGAAGAGGTCACCAAGCGCCGCACCGCCCTCACCCCGGACACGGTCGCCACCGTCTGCTACACCTCCGGCACCACCGGCCGCCCCAAGGGCTGCGTCCTCACCCACGCCAACCTCCACGCGGAGGCCGCCAACACGGTCGAGCTGCTGCACCCGATCTTCAAGGAGGTCACCGGCCAGACCGCCGCCACCCTCCTCTTCCTGCCGCTGGCCCACATCCTGGGCCGCACCATCCAGATCTCCTGCCTGCTGGCCCGCATCGAGATCGGCCACTTCCCGAGCATCAGGCCCGACGAGCTGCGCCCCGCCCTCAAGTCCTTCCGGCCGACCTTCCTGGTCGGCGTCCCGTACCTGTTCGAGAAGATCCACGACACCGGCCGGGCCACCGCCGAGAAGATCGGCCGCGGCGCGTCCTTCGAACGCGCCCACCGCCTCGCCGTCCGCTTCGGCGCCGCCCACCTGGAACGCTTCCTCGGCCGCGGCAAGGGCCCCACCCTGGGCCTGTGGGCCGGCTGGGCCCTGTACGACCTGCTGGTCTACCGCCGGGTCCGGGGGGAACTGGGCGGCCGGATGCGCTACGCCATCAGCGGCGGCTCCCCGCTGGAGAGCGAACTCAACCTGTTCTTCTACGCCGCCGGAATCATGGTCTACGAGGGCTACGGCCTGACCGAGACCACCGCCGCCGCCACCATCGTCCCGCCGCTCGGCCCCCGCCCCGGCACCGTCGGCCCGCCGGTCCCCGGCACCGCCGTGCGCATCGCGGACGACGGCGAGGTGCTGGTCAAGGGCGGCATCGTCTTCGGCGCCTACCGGGGCAACCCCGAGGCCACCGAGGCGGCCCTCACCGACGGCTGGTTCGCCACCGGTGACCTCGGCTCCCTCGACGCCGACGGCTACCTCACCATCACCGGCCGCAAGAAGGACCTCCTGGTCACCTCCGGCGGCAAGAACGTCTCCCCGGCCGTCCTGGAGGACCGCCTGCGCAGCCGCCCGCCCGTCGCCCAGTGCCTGGTCGTCGGCGACAACCGGCCCTTCGTCGCCGCGCTGATCACCCTCGACCCGGACGCCGTGGCCCACTGGCTGGCGGTGCGCGGGCTGCCCGCCGGCACGCCGATGTCCGAGGTCGTACGGGACGACAGGATGCGCGCGGACGTCCAGAAGGCCGTGGACCACGCCAACGCGGCCGTCTCCCAGGCCGAGTCGATCCGCGCCTTCCGGCTGGTCGAGGGCGAGTTCACCGAGGAGAACGGCCTGCTGACCCCGTCCCTGAAGGTGAAGCGGCACGCGGCCGTCGCGGCGTACGCGGACGAGATCGAGGCGCTGTACGCGACGCCGGGCCGCTGAGCGTCGCCCGGCCCCGGGGCATGCGAAAGGGCGGGCCGCCGAAGTGCTCGGCGGCCCGCCCGGGGCGATGTCAGCCCTTGCCGCCCTCACCGTTGGAGGACAGGATCGAGACGTCCTCCAGCAGGTGGGCCAGCGCACCGTCGCGCTTGGCCTGCGTCGAGTTCTCGGCGCACTGCTGGTTCATGTCGTCGCCCAGGACGTTGAGGTCCTGGATCGGCACGAGACCGATGACGCTGACCGGGATGTCGCTGACCGCGATGCACGGCTTGTTGAACGAGCCCTGGATGAGCGCCATCTGCGGGCTCATGTTGCCCGTGGTCATCGAGTTGCCGAAGTACTGCGAGGCGCCGTTCCCGTTGGCCGAGACGGGCCCGCTGTCGTCGCCGATCGCCATCGCCTGCGGGGCCGCGGCAGCGGAGGCACCCATGACGGAGGCGGCGATCGCCGCGTAGGCAACTACCTTCTTGATCACTGGCCAGTCCTTTCTGAGGAAACCCCGTCCACCGGAGCCCACTGGTCAACTCCGTGGGTCCGGTCGGGTTTCTCCCGTTCACTCCGTCGGCGGACAACGGGAAATGTGTACGGGTCCGTGTTTCCTCCCCGGGTTCCGGGGATTTTTGCGGCGTTTTTGAGATCCCGTGCGGGCCAACCGGGTGAACGCCCGCAACCAATCATCGCGCACCGGGTTGATGAGGCCGTAGGACAGTGCGTCGCTACGACGAAAGGAACGCGAAGTGCTCAAGAAGGCAATGGTCGCCGCGGCGGCTGCCGCTTCTGTGATCGGCATGTCGGCTGCCGCCGCTCCCCAGGCCCTGGCCATCGGGGACGACAACGGGCCGGCCGTGGCCAACGGCAACGGCGCCTCCTCGGCGTTCGGCAACTCGGCAACCAAGGGCGACATGAGCCCCCAGCTGTCGCTGGTCGAGGGCACGCTGAACAAGCCGTGCCTCGGTGTCGAGGACGTCAACGTCGCCGTCATCAACCTCGTGCCGATCCAGGACGTCAACGTCCTGGCGGACGACCTGAACCAGCAGTGCGCGGACAACTCCACGCAGGCCAAGCGTGACGGCGCCCTGTCGCACGTCCTCGAGGACCTGTCGGTGCTGTCGGCGAACGGCGAGGGCCGCTGAGCCCAGCCCCGCCCGGTGCGGGCGGCCCGCTGACTTCCGCGCGGGCCGCCCGGCCGTGAACGGGACGGGATTTCGCCGGGGAGCGGAACGACGTCGTCGCTCTCCTGGGGGAACGGCCGGACCGGTTCGTGAGGCATCCGAGTGAATTCCGGGGTGTCCCACGTTCGGTAGTTTCTCCGGCCGTCAATTCCTCGTTTGCAGGCTGCAGGTCATGGTGCGAGCCGTCAATGCTGTGCTCGCGCGGTTTCGGCCGTCATTCAGGCATGACCGCAGAGAAGGGAAAGTTCATGAAGAAGAGCGCTGCTGTCGTCGCGGGCGCGATCATGGCCCTCGGCATGGCCGCCCCGGCCTTCGCCGACGCCGGCGCCGGGGCTGCCGCCGTAGGCTCCCCGGGCGTCCTGTCCGGCAACGTCATCCAGGTTCCCGTGCACGTTCCCGTCAACGTGTGCGGCAACAGCATCAACGTCGTTGGTCTGCTGAACCCGGCGTTCGGCAACAAGTGCGAGAACGACTGACGTCGTTCCGCACCGACCGGCTGCGTCACGGCCGGCCTTGGCCAACTCGTTTGGTTCGGGGCCGGCTTTTCCCCTTTCTGCAGCCCGTCCCCCCGGAGAGCGTTCTCCGGCCATCTCTCATCTCTCATCTCTCCAAGCAGGAAGACAACCAGAGTGCGACAGACCCTGAGCAGGGGGATGGTCGCGGCTGCCGCCGCGACGGGCATCCTTTCCCTGTGCGGCAGCCCCGCCCTTGCCGACTCGCATGCGGACGGGGCCGCCACGAACTCGCCGGGCGCCGTGTCCGGCAACGCCCTCCAGGTCCCCGTCGACGTGCCCGTGAACGCCTGCGGCAACACCGTCGACGTGATCGCCGCCCTGAACCCGGCCTTCGGCAACGAGTGCGAGAACACCTCGGACGAGCAGACCGACGGCAACGGCGGCGGGTACGGCGAGGACGCGTCGGACGCCTCGTCCTCGTCGTCCGGTTCCCACGCGGACGGCGCGACCGTGGGCTCGCCCGGCGTCGGTTCCGGCAACAACGCGCAGGTCCCGGTCGACGTGCCGGTCAACCTCTGCGGCAACACCGTCGACGTGATCGCCGCGCTGAACCCGGTCTTCGGCAACAAGTGCGAGAACGAGGCCGAGGAGCCCCCCGGCTACGGCGAGGAGGAGCCGCCGCCCCCGACCACGCCGCCCGGCTACGGCGAGGAGGAGCCCCCGCCGCCCACCCACGAGGAGCCGCCGCCGCCCTACGGCGAGGAGGAGCCCCCGCCGCCGTCCGAGGAGGAGCACACCCCGCCGGCTCCCCCGAAGGAGCAGCCGCCCGCGCTGGCCGAGACCGGCAGCGAGGGAACGCTGGGCGCCGCGGCCGCCGGTGCCGTACTGATCGCGGGCGGAGCGATCCTGTACCGCCGGGGCCGCGCCCTCACCGGCCGCTGACCTCACCCGCCACCCCGACGCCCCCGGCCGGCCCACACGGGCCACCGGGGGCGTCGTCGTCGCCACCGCCCCGGGTGCGCGCGGCTCAGCGGCTGCGCGCCCGGTCCTCGTCGGGGCGGCCGGCGTGGTCCGCCGGCGGGGCGGAGGCCTGGCGTACGACGCGGGCGCCGGACGGGGCCGGGGTGCCCGGCCGGGTGCCGCCCCGGTGCACGCGGTCCCGCAGCCTGCCGCCCACATGGCGGCCCCACAGGGCCCACAGCGCCCGGCCCGGCGCCCGGTCGTCCCGGGCGTGCCAGGCCAGCTCGCGCCCCCCGTGTCCCTCGCGGGCCGGACGCAGCGCGGTCAGCGGCGCGTAGTTCTCCACCACGAACGCCCGCCCCGGCCGCGGCACACCCTCCGGCAGCGGGCGGTGGGTCAGATCCAGGTGCAGGGCCCGTACGACGTCCAGTCCGGCGGTGTCGGCGAAGAGCCGGAACTGGGCGCCGGGGCGCGGATTGAAGTCGAGCAGGTGATAGCGGCCCGTCGTGCCGCAGCGACGGAAGTCGAGGTCGAAGACGCCCCGGTAGCCCAGCTCCGCGGTGACCCGCTCGGCGAGCGCCCGCACCTGCGGATTCGGCGTCCAGCGGCCCACCGCCGTCAGACCGGCGCCGCGCGGCCTGGCCCGCGTCTTGCGGCCCGGGCCGCCCGCCCGGACCGCGCCGAAGCGGTCGGCGTACCCGTGGAAGAACCAGTCCCGGTCGGGGCCCGGTGGCAGGAACGCCTGGAGCAGCAGCCGGCTGCCCGCCTCCTCGGCCCGCAGATACAGCTCCCCGGCCTCCCGCGCCGAGCGCACCAGCACCGTGCTGCGCAGCCCGCCGCCCGGGGGCACCAGCCAGGGGCGGCTCCACTTCGCCACCACCGGCAGGCCCAGCCGCCACGCCGCACGTGCCGCCTCCGCCGCGCCGTCCGGGACCAGCGTCTCGGGGTGCGGGACGTCCAGCGACGCGCACACACTGGCCAGTTCGGCCTTGTCGGCCACGCGTGCGGGCAGCTCGCCCGGCTGGTCGGGCAGCAGATACAGGTGAGCCAGCTCCGCCCGCGCCCGGCCCACCGCCACGGCACACGCGTCGTCCATCGGAATCAGCACGGCGGGCCGTGCGATCCGAGCGGCGACGCGGCGCAGGGCCGCCACGATCTCGGCGGGCGGCGCGCCGGGCGGCGGCGCGGTGTGCAGCCCGCTCAGGTAACGGGAGGCGCGGACCGGGCTGTGCGCACAGTCGGCGACCACGTGCACGTCCACCCCCGCCCGGCCGAGCGAACGCACGGCACCCAGCGTTCCGTGGTGAAAGGGATTCCGGTCGATCCGCAGCAGAACGGCGGGGACACGGGTGTCGAACAGCGACACGGGAGACTTCCTTCGGATTCGGGCTCGTTCGAGCGGCTGCCGATTCGGTTCACCAATGCGGGCGATCGGCGCACTCGAAAGCCGTAACAGCGGTGGCGTGACGGCATTTCATATGACTGGGTGTCAATAACGGGGAGCAATGCACGGCGAAGGACCGGAAAGAAAAAAGGAGGCCGGTATGGCCGCACGGCAGTCACGGGCCCGGTCCGGGCGGCGTCCCGCGCGCGCCGCGGCGGCGGCGATCGCGGCGGCGGCGTTCCTGGCCGCGGGCCCCGGTGCCGCCGCCGGCGAACCGGCCGCGCCCGAACCCGGACCCGGTCCCAAGCCCGCCCCCGCCTTCGGCGCGTACCTGGACTACGGCCCGCGCGGCGTGGCCCGGATGGCCGCGCTGAGCCACTGGCTGGGCGGCGCCGAACTGCGCGTCGGCCACACCTACCTGCCCGGCGACCGCTGGAGCAACATCGAGGGCGCCCCCGGCTTCCTCGACGTGTGGGCCGACTGGCGCACCCGCAAGGCCGACCGGATGCTCGTCCTCAACGTGCCCATGATGGAGCGCAACGAGGAGCACGTCGACGACGACGAGGTGCGCGAGCTGCTGCGCCAGGGCGCCGCCGGACGCTTCGACCACCACTTCCGCGCCCTCGCCGAACGCCTGGTCGCCCTCAAGGTCCCGGACACGGTCCTGGTGCTCGGCTGGGAGATGAACGGCACCACCTACACCCACCGCTGCGGGCCGGACCCCGAGGCGTGGAAGACGTACTGGAACCGGATCGTCACCACCATGCGCGCGGTGCCCGGCCAGAAGTTCCGGTTCGACTTCGCGCCGAGCCGCGGCCGGGACGCCGTGCCCTGGACGCGGTGCTATCCCGGCGACGCCACCGTCGACATCATCGGCATGGACTCCTACGACCAGCCGCGCGGGATGTCGTTCGACGAACAGGTGAAGGAGCCGTACGGGCTGCAGCGCCACGTGGACTTCGCGAAGGCGCACGGCAAGCCCGTCTCCTACCCGGAATGGGGACTGTTCCGCAACGGCGACAACGCCGCCTACGTGCGGCGCATGCTCGCCTGGATGGACGAGCACAAGCCCGTGTACAACACGGTCACCGACTACTGCCCGCACGGTGTGTGGCAGTGCGACGACAATCCCCGCTCCACGGCCGTCTACCGGTCCGTGCTCTTCGGCCGCACCGACGAGCCCGAACCGACGGCCCCGACACCCCCGGAGCCCACCGCACCCACCCCGCCCACGACTCCCACCGCGCCGCCCGTGCCACCGGTCCCCTCCACCGTGCCGGAGCCCCCGGCCGGCTGCTCGCCGCTGGACCTCGGCGACTGGGTCGAGTACTGGCTCGGCGGAAAGCTGTGCATGCGCCTGGACTGGTACGCGCGGGACAAGTAGCGGCGTGCGGAGGGTGCCGTGGTGGCGGCCGGCCCGGTCAGGTGCCGCCACCGTCGCGCTCCCTCCGCTCCGCCCGCTGCCGCAGCAGCTCCTTGCCCCGTCGTCGGGCGGCGGCGTCGGCCAGCGCCGCCGCCAGCAGCGGTGCCGTGCGGCGGCGGGCCAGCAGCAGCCGCTGGTTCGGCACCGGCTCCGGGCGCCAGTGGTGCTTGTACGGCTCGTTGCCGCGCAGCAGGCTGAGCGTGCCGCGCCCCGGGGCACGGGCGTACTCGGCGCACGCGTCCAGCAGCATCACCGCCACGTCCGCCTTCCGCTCCCGCAGCCGGGGGTGCGCGCCGTACAGGTAGCCCCCGGCCAGCCCACGGGACAGCAGCGTCACGTCCACGGCCACCACCTCGTCGCCCATCCGGAACTCGGTGACCACCGCGTCCCCGGTCCGCACCATCGGCTCCACCGCCCGCACCAGGTGCTCGCGGAAGCGGGTCCGCAGGTGCTCGCCGGTCACCTTCCGCCCCCGCCACTGCAACCGGTGCAGGTCGAGGAGCCGGCGCAGCGCCGCCTCCGTCTCGTCGGGCAGCACGGGACGGCCCTTGACACCGAGCGTGTCCAGGCGGCGCAGCTGGGCGCGGACCCGCTGCCTGGCCTTGCCCGAGGGCAGCCGGGCGACCAGCTCGTCCATGGGGAGGGCGGGCAGCTCCAGGCAGAGCGAGTCCGCGAGCCGGTGCCGGGGCCCGTGCCAGTGCGCGTAGAGCCGTTCGGCGGCGGCACCCGGCCGTACCTCGCGCAGGTCGACCAGCGCGGTGCGGGCCACCGCCGCGACGCCCACCGCGAGCGCGGCCACCGCGTCCGGGCCGCGCTCGTCGTCCAGCAGGACGTCCCCGTAGTCCGAGATCGCCCCGCCCAGCGGCACCAGCGCCGGAACCGGGCGCCGTACGAGCGTCAGCGGCGCCGCGGCGACCAGTTCGCCGCCCTCGCGGGCCAGCACCAGCCGCAGCCGCCCGGCCGAACCGTACGAACGCCACCAGGAGAGCAGCCAGGCGTGGCTCTGGAACGGGGTCGCGGTGGCGCACCTGCCGTACAGCCGCCGCCACTGCGGGGCCAGCTCGGCGAACGCGTCCTCGTCGGTGACCAGTTCGATCGTGTGGCCGGACGGGAGCGTGCCCGGGTGCGGCGGCCTGCGGTGCGTCACAGCTGTCCGCGGACGTCGGCCGCCGACGCCGGACCGGGTACGGGCGCCGCCGCGCGGCCGGGCTCCCGTGCGGTGCGGCGCGGCCGGACCAGCAGGGCCAGCCCGCCGAGGAGTCCGCCCGCGCTCGCGCCCACCAGGCCGGTCACGGCGGTGGACGCCGAGGACGGCTCGGCGGGCTCGGTGGCCCGGGCGAACTGCCGCAGCTCCACGTGGGTGTCGGCGGCGGAGTCCGCCGCGTGCCGGGTCAGGGCGCGGGCTACGGCGTTGGCCATGTCGGCGGCCTGCTCCGGATCGGCGGAGGTGGCCGTCACCGAGACCATCGGCGCGTCCGGCGAGGTCGCGGTGCGCACGCTCCGCTCCAGGGTCGCCACCGGCACGTGGGCCCACATCTGCGCGTCCCCGAGCACCGCGAGCTGCGTGGCGACCCGGCCGTAGGCCTGCGCGAAGCCCAGCGCGGACGCCGGGTCGGACTCGTCGGCGGGGACGGCGACGACGTAACCGGTCGCCGTGTACTGCGGGGTGGTGAACAGGCCGTACCCGGCGCCGAGCAGCCCGCCGGCGAGGACACCGGCCGCGAGCGGGGACCACGGCGGCAGGGAGCGCAGGCGGAGCACGGCACGGCGCAGGGCGGCCGGGGCGCGGCGCGGCCGGGCGGGGGGTGCGGGCTCGGGCTCCGCCGCGGGCGCGGGCGGGGTCTGAGTGAGGGGTTCGGTCATGCGGAGGTGACTCCCTGGGATGCCGGGAAAGGGGACGACGAGGGCGGAGGCGGGGGCAGCGGTCGGGTGAGGGCCGTCGCGTAGACGTCCATCAGCCGGGCGGCGCTGCGGGTGACGCAGTAGTGGCGGGCCGCCTCGGGCGCGGAGCGCACGCCGGGGACCGGGCCGTGGGCCGCGCGGGTCTCGGCGAGGGCGCGCGCGAACTCCGCGGCGCCGCCGTGGACGCGCCGCGCGCCGGGCGCCGCCGCGGGGGGCAGGTCCTCGATCGCCGGGCAGGAGGCGTACAGCACCGGCAGCCCCGACGCGAGCCCCTCCACGGCGGCCAGGCCGAAGGCCTCCTCCGGCGACGGCGACGCGAGGACGTCCATCGCGGCGGCGAGGGCGGGCAGGTCGGGGCCGGGGGAGCCGTCGGCCAGGCAGGGGCGTTCGCCGGTGAGCAGGACCCGGTCGGCGACCCCCGCCTCGCGGGCGGTGCGGCGCAGCAGATGCTCCTGGGGGCCGCCGCCGACCAGCAGCAGCCAGCAGTCGGGCGGGAGCAGGGCCAGGGCGCGGACCAGGACGTCGAAGCGTTTGCCCGCCGCCAGCCGGCCGACGCCGCCGACGACGTACGCGCCCTCGGGCAGGCCGAGGCGGCGCCGGGTGCGCAGCCGCCGGACCGGGTCGAAGCGGAAGCGGGCCAGGTCGATGCCGTTCGGGACGACCTCGATGCGGGGCGCGGGCACGCCCCAGCGGCGCAGCCGGTCGGCGACGGTGGGGGAGACGGCGACCGTGGCGCTGCCGAGGCGCTCCCCGGCCAGGTACAGGGCGCGGACGCCCGGGGTGAGCGGGCGGCCCTCCATCTGGGAGTCGCCCAGGGAGTGTTCGGTGGCGACGACCGCGCGCACCCCGGCCAGGCGGGCGGCGACACGGCCGTAGAGGCAGGCGCGGTAGAGGTGGGTGTGCACCAGGTCGTAGCCGCCGCCGCGGATCAGGCGGGCCAGGCGGGGCAGCGCGGCCAGGTCGCGGTTGCCGGTCATGCCGAGGTGGACGACGCGCACGCCGTCGGCCAGCAGCCCGTCGGCGACCGGGCCGGGGTTGGTGAGCGTCACGACGTCGCAGTCGACGGGCAGGTGACGCAGGAGCAGCCGCAGCTGCTGCTCGGCACCGCCGACGCCGAGACCCGTGATGATGTGCAGGGCCTTCACGTCCGTCACCTCACACTCCCGCCGCGGCCCGGCGGCGCAGGCGGTGCAGCCGGGTCTTCAGCAACAGCCGCACGGGTGTGTCGTTCTGGCCCACGTGCACGCGCGGCAGGGCGTACGGGCCGGTCAGCGGGCCGGGGTCGATGGCGCAGGCGTAGCTGTAACCGGCGGCGCGCACGGCGCCGGCGGCGCGGGCGTCGACCGTGCCGTACGGATAGCAGAAGCCGGCGACCGGCGCGCCGGTCAACTCCGTGAGCAGTGCTCTGCTCCCGGCGGTCTCGGCGCTCAGCACGGTGTCGTCCGCCGTGGTGAGGTCGACGTGGGTGAGGCCGTGCGAGCCGATCTCGACGCCCTCGGCGGCGGCCCGCCGGATGCCGTCGGCGGTCAGCAGCGGCTTGCGCGGGCCCAGCGGGTCCCAGGAGTTGACGCCGCCGAGCCGCCCCGGCAGCACGAACAGGGTCGCCCCGCAGCCGTGGCGCCGCAGGCACGGCAGCGCGTGCTCGACGAAGTCGGCGTACCCGTCGTCGAAGGTCAGCCCCACCAGGTCCCGGCCACCGCCGCGGGCGCGGGCGGCCAGCAGCTCGCCGACCGCCACGCCGCGCAGCCCGCGCCGCCGCAGCCAGCCCAGCTGCGCGTCCAGCCGGTCGGGCGTGACCGTGATGCGGTACGGGTCGTCCGAGCGGTCGCCGACGGAGTGGTACATCGCCACCCAGGGGACGGAGCCGGGACGGGCGTCAACGGTCGGTGTCGCGGAAGGGGAACCGGAAGCGGAAACGGCCATGAGGGAGCCTTCGGGTAGGGAGCCTTCGGGTAGAGAACCTTCGGGTGACGGGGTGGAGGAAACGGACGGGGCCCACGCCCCGGACGCCCAGGGCCAGGCAGAGGACGACGAAGACACCGCCGACGGTGGCGGCGCCGACGGCCGGCGGGAGGGCGGTGCGCGAAACGGCCGCACCGGCGTCGGCGGCCCGGTCCGCGGCCAGCGCGCCCGCGCCGGTCGCCACCGCCGCCGCCAGCAAGGGCCGGCCCAGGTCGCCCAGGACCCGCCGGACCCGCACCGGCACGCTGCGCGGGCCCGTCCCGGCGAGCAGCAGCGCGGCGGTGACGGTGATGCCGGCGGCGTTGGCGGCGGCGATGCCGGTCACGCCCCACGGGCCGACCGCGGCGGCACCGGCGACGGCGGTGGCGGTGACGCCGACACCCATCGCGCCGAACGGGTACCAGGAGGCACGGCCCGCGCAGAAGTAGGACCGGGCCAGCGCGCCCACCACGGTCTGGCCGAGCAGCCCGAGGGCGTACACGCGCATGACGCCCGCGGTCGCCGCCGTGTCCGCCGCCGTGAACGCGCCGCGCTGGAAGAGCAGTTCGATGATCTGCGGTGCGCAGGCGACGACGGTGGCCGCGCCGAGGAGCACCAGGCGGGCCGCCAGCGCCACGTCCCGCTCGACCCGGTCGCGGGCCCGTTCCGTGTCGCCGTCGGCCAGCGCGCGGGCGACCACCGGGAAGGTGACCGTGCACAGCATCAGCGACAGCGTCATGGGGATCTGGGCGACCTTCTGCGCGTAGTTCAGGTGCGAGATGGCCCCGGAGGGGAGCCCGGAGGCGAGGAAGCGCTCGATGAGTACCTGGGACTGGCGGCACAGGGCGAACAGCAGGACGGTGGTGAACAGGGCGAGGGCGAGGGGACGCGCCTCGTCCCCGGTGCCCGGCGGGCGCCCGCCGCCGCCCCGGCGGCGCAGTTGCCCGAGCAGCGAGGGCAGTTGCGCCACCACCATCAGGACACCGCCCACCGCGACCCCGACCGCCGCCGAGCGCACCCCCCAGCGCCCGCCGAGCACGAACATCGCCGTGATGATGCCGGTGTTGTAGGCGACGTAGATCGCCGCCGGTGCCAGGAAACGGCGGTGCGCCCGCAGCGCCGCGCTGCAGTACCCGGCCAGCCCGAAGCTGACGACGCAGGTGGCGGTGAGCCGGGTGCAGTCCACGGCGAGGGCGTGGTCGGCCAGTCCCGGTGCCAGGGCCCGCACCAGCACCGGCGCGGCGGCGGCGACCAGCCCACCGGCCGCGGCGAAGGCCAGGGCCAGCCGGGGCAGCGTCGAGGCGACCAGCGTGCGGACCTGGTCGCCGGGGGCGCCCTGGGCGCGGCGGGCCAGCGCCAGGCTGAACATCGGGACCAGGGCGAAGGCCAGCCCGTCCTCGATCAGCAGCGTCGCCGCGAACTCCGGCACCGTCCACGCCACCAGGAAGGCGTCCGTCTCGCTGCCGGCCCCGAACAACCGGGCCAGCGCCTGGTCCCGGACCAGCCCGAGCACCGACCCGGCCACTGAGAGCACGGCCGTCACGAGGGCGGCGCGGGCGAGGAATCCCCGGGAGGACCGCTTCTCCTCGGCGGCGGCGTCCGGGCGGGGTGAGGTGCCGCGGGTGCCGGTGGAGGGGGCGGCGGTCAGGGTGACCGCCCGCGGCGTACCCTCCCGGGCGCCGGCGTGCGGTGCGTGGTCCGCGGTGCCCGCTGCGGCGGCTGTGCCCGTGGGGCCTGTCGGGCCCGTGGTGCCCGTGGTGCCCGTGGTGCAGGCTGTGCCCCCTGAGCCCGCTGTGCCCGCTGTGCCCGCTTCCGGCGCGGAGGAGCGGGCCGGTGGGACGGCGTCCCCGACCGTGCCGTCCGCACCGTCGCCGTCTGTCCCTCTCGCCCCGCGCGCGGTCATCGCCCCGCCACCTCCTGGGCCGGGGAGCCGAGCGCCCACCAGGCCGCCAGCCCGAAGCACACCGCCGTCAGGACGGTCGACGGCCCGCCGATGTCGGCGTACCCGAAGTCGGTCAGCTGCCACACCAGGAGCCCGCAGGCGACGAACGCGCAGTCCGGCACCGCCCCATGTTCCCGGCGTGCGGCGCGCAGCCGGCGCAGGCCCAGCACGAGCAGCGCCAGCCAGCTCCCGGCGAGTGCCGCCAGCCCGATCAGCCCCTGTTCGGCCAGCACCAGCAGATACATGTTGTGCGGGGACAGCAGCGGCTGCCTGCGGTAGCCGGCACCCGCGCCGTCCGTCTCGCTGCCCGAGGACAGCGCCAACGAGGCGTGTGCGTCACGGTGCTCGGGAAAACCCTTCAGTCCCACGCCGGTCAGCGGCCGCTCCCGCCACATCCCGGCCGCCGCCGCCCACATCGTGTACCGGTCGGTCACCGACTGGTCGGGAGCGTCCGTGACCTGAGTGATGCTGCCGACCCGTTCCTGGAGCATCGCCGTACCGACCCCGAAGCCGCCCACCAGCACCACCGCCGCCGCGACCGCGGCCGCCCCCACCGCCAGCGCCCGGCGCACCCCCGCGAGGAGCAGCTGCACCCCGCACGTCAGCGCCGTCGCGATCCACGCCCCGCGGCTGAACGACAGGGCGAGCGGCAGCAGCAGGACGAGCGCGCACCCGGCGGCGAGCAGCCGCTGCCGCACCGGCGTCCGGCCCAGCGCCAGCCCCACCGCGCAGACCAGCCCCAGGGAGACCACGGTCGCCATGCCCATCACGTCCTGCGGCCCGAAGGTGCCCACCGCCCGGATCCGCTCGCCCTGGTAGGACGCGCCGGTCCCGGTCAGGTACTGGTGCGCCCCGACCGCCCCCTGCCACAGGGCCAGCCCCACCATCGACCAGGTGAGCAGCCGTACGTCGGCCCGGTCGCGGACGAGCAGCAGGACGGCGGCCGGGACCAGGACGAAGACCTGGAGGTAGCGGCCGAGGCCCGCCAGTCCGGCCCCCGGCGACACGGCGCCCGCCGCGGCGACCGCGAGGCCGAGCACGGGCAGCCCGAGCACCACGGCCGCCGTACGGGACAGGGGGCGCCGCCGGTCCCGCACCAGCCGCAGCGCGCAGTACAGCACCGCCAGCGCGGAGACCGCGTCGGCCGGGTGCGCGCCGCCCCCGTCGTCCGGGGCGAGCGGCAGCGCGAGCAGTGCGACGACCGCGACCACGGCCAGTACGGGCGGCAGCCGCCGTACGCGCGCCGTCGGCGGGAGGGGCAGGGCGTGGGCCACCTGGGTCAGCTCCCCGTGGGGCGCACGAGCGCGGCGGCCGTGCGCAGCAGGATGCAGACGTCCCGCCACAGCGACCAGTCGTCGATGTAGGCGTTGTCGAAGCGGGCCCGGTCCTCGATGGAGGTGTCGCCGCGCAGCCCGTTGATCTGGGCCAGGCCCGTGATCCCGGCCGGCACCCGGTGGCGGGCCGCGTAGCCGGGGTGGGTCTGGCTGAACCGGGCCACGAAGTACGGGCGTTCGGGACGCGGGCCGACCAGGCTCATGTCGCCCCGGAAGACGTTCCACAGCTGGAGCAGCTCGTCCAGCGAGGTGCGCCGCAGGAAGCGGCAGAACCACGGCATCCGGCGTTCGTCCGCCACGCTCCACCGGGTCGCCGACTCGTGCTCGTCGGCCGGGCGGTGGGTGCGGAACTTCAGCAGCGTGAACGGCCTGCCGCCCTCCCCGACCCGCTCCTGCCGGAACAGCACGCCGGGACCGCCCACCACCCGCAGCGCCGTCGCGCAGGCCAGCAGCAGGGGGCCAAGCAGCAGCAACAGCGCCCCGGACACCGTCACGTCGAGGATCCGCTTGCCCGCGCCGCCCGGTCGCCGGACCGCGGGTTCCAGACGGCGGCAGGGGAACCCGGCGATCCGGTCCCCGGCCGGGCGGGCGGGGGCGTCGGCGTGCTCGGGCGCCTCGGCGTCCAGCTCCCACACCGTGCAGCCCGACCCGGCCAGCGTCCGCAGCAGGGCCGCCTGCCGGGGCCGGGCGGAGGGGTTCACCGGGGAGCCGACGACCAGGACGTCCCGCACGCCGTTCTGTACGACCGCCCGCCGCACCTCCTCGCCCGTGGACAGCACGGGCAGGCCCGCGGTGCCGTCCGGGCCGCCGGTGACGATCCCGACCGGGCGCATCCCGCAGCGGGGGTGGCGCAGCAGCGCCGAGGCCACGCGCTGCGCGGTCGCGCCGGGACCGACGACCAGAGCGGCGCGGGGGCGGTTCAGCAGCGCCGTACGGTGCCTGCGGTGCAGCGCGCCCCGGCCGGCGCAGCCCGTCACCGCGTGCAGCAGGAAACCGGCGCACAGGGTGCGCGCGGACAGAGCGTCAGACGGGGCGTACGCCGCGACGAGCGCCGCGAGCGCCAGCCACACCACCGCAATCCGGCCGCACAGGGCGGGCAGGTCGTCCAGCGCGCCGGACGTCCGCCGGGCCGGGCGCCTGCGCAGCAGGAGCGAGGCGGCCACCAGCAGGGCCGTGAGCAGGGGTTGGTGCGGGGTGCCGGTGAGGACCAGCGAGCCCGGCAGGGCCGCCGTGCCGTCCGCGACGAGCAGCGGCAGCGGGAAGTCCGGCCGTGGTGCGGGACGCCGGTCGGGCAGCCGCGGGCCCGCGGTGCCGTCGCGCGGCGGCAGCACCGAGACGGGGGAGGAGCCGAGGTCGCGCGACTGGCCGGCGGGGGAGGGAACGGTGCTTTCCGCGGTCACGGGTAGGTGGACTCCCTGCACTCGATGGGCGCGACGGCCGACCGCCGCACGGCCGCGGGCCTGTCGCCGATGTCGCCGGCGCGGTCGCCGGCGCCGTCGCCGGTGTGCGCCGCGGGCGTGGGCGGCCGTACGCCGTCCGGCAGGCCGCCGTCCGGCAGGCCGCCGTCCGGCAGGCCGCCGTACAGGAGGTCGCCGTACAGGGCCGCGACCGCCGCGGCCGTGTGCCGTACGTCGTGCGCGGACCGCACGTGCGCCCGCCCCCGGCGGCCGAGCGACGCCCGCAGCGGCGCGTCGAGCAGCAGCGCGGCGGCGGCGTCGGCCAGCGCCGCGGGATCCTCGGGCGGCACCACACAGTGCGGTACGAGGGCGGGCGGCAGGCCCTCACGGGCACCGTCCACGTCGGTCACCACCACGGGCCGCCCCCACGCCATCGCCTCCAGCGGGGCCAGTGCCATGCCCTCCCAGCGCGACGGCAGGACGACCAGGTCGGCGGCCCGGTACCAGACGGCGGCATCGGCGACGGCCCCCGCGAACAGCACGGACGCCGGGGCCCGCGCGGTCAGCCGGGCACGGTCCGGGCCGTCCCCTACGAGGACCAGCCGGGCGCCGGGCACCCGCGCTAGGACCGACTCCCAGGCGCTCAGCAGGACGTCCTGCCCCTTCTGCCGGCACAGCCGGCCCACGCACACCACCAACGGCGCGTGGGGGCCGACCCCGTGGAGCCGCCGCACACCGGCCGCGCCGCCGGGGGTGCCGGCGGGAGCCTCGTCGGGGGCTTCGGCGAGGGGGCGGGCGAGGTCGACGCCGTTCGGGATCACCGTCCAGGGTCCGCGCAGCCCGGCCTGTGTCCCCCGCAGCCGTTCCGCCTCGCTCACGCACACCGTCCGCGCCGTCCAGCGCGCCGCCCACCGCTCCCAGCCGAGCGCGAGGAGCGCGGCGGCGCCGCCGACCGCCTCGAACGACCAGGCGTGCGGCTGGAACACGGTCGGAATCCGGCCCCGCACGGCGAGCCGCCCGGCCAGACCGGCCTTGGCACTGTGCGCGTGCACCAGGTCGGGCCGTACCTCCTCGACCACGCGCACGAGCCGCCGTACCTCCGGCACCAGCGCCGGGCCGGGTGAGCGGGTCGACGGCCAGTGCCGCACATCGGCGCCCAGCGCACGCAGCCGGTCGGCGAGGCCCCCGGCGGGGCAGGCGACCGCGACGCGCAGTCCGGCGGCGAGCTGAGCCCGCGTCAGGTCCGTCACCACCCGGGCGACCCCGCCGCCCACCGGCTGAGTGAGGTGCAGAACCCGTGGCCGTAAGCCGGTCGGTGGCAGGTGCATGCGCGTTTCCTCGCCATACGGGTGCGTCGAACGGGTGCGTCGAGTGGATGCGTCGAATGGGTGCGTCGAATGGTGTGGGACTCTAGCCGCTATCCGTACTAATACGGCGAAATCGGGTAAGTGTGTTGGATTTGTGAACGCCGGTATTTCGCGAGATCACCCCTTTGGCGGCACAACTCGCGCCCGTGCCACGCGTTGACACTGCGCCGGGCAGCCGCCCGGATGTGTGTACAACCCCAAGGAGCACTTCTCCATGTCGCGTATCGCGAAGGGCCTGGCCCTGACCTCCGTCGCCGCCGCCGCGGTGGCGGGCACCGCCGGTGTCGCCGCCGCCGACAGCGGCGCGCAGGCCGCCGCCGCCCACTCCCCGGGCGTCCTGTCCGGCAACGTGGTGCAGGTCCCGGTCCACATCCCGGTCAACGTCTGTGGCAACACCATCGACATCATCGGCCTGCTGAACCCGGCGTTCGGCAACGAGTGCGAGAACGACTGACGTCGGCTCACCACTTGCCGTACCGGCCGTCCGTACCGCGGTTCCTCCGCGAGCGGGCGGCCGGTTCGCGTTGCCGCGCGGACGGCGGTGTGCTGCCCCGAATGGGGGGACCGGGCGGCGACACGGCGCACGGACCTTGACAGGGCGTCTCACCAGGTAGGACGCGGCCCGCGAGAAGGGCGGGCGGGCGCGCCGGGGCGCCGCCTGCGTTGCAGAGCGCCGAGGGCGCTTCCACGGTGGGCACAACATCCGACGCACCACCGAAAGGACCCCCCATGCGTCTGCCCGCACGGCGAATCGCCACCTCCGCTCTCTGCGCCGGCCTGCTGATCGGTATCTCCGGTCCGGCGGTGATGGCGGCCGACGGCGACTCGGTCCGGGAACGCACCCACGCGGCGTCCCGCGCACCCCTCCCCGACGCCGAGGAACTGCAGAGCCAGGTCGGCAGCCTGGCCGGTCTGGGCGGCGTGCTCACGCCCGTCACCGACATGCTCGGCGCCATCCTCAAGGCCGACAACGGCCAGCTCTCCGCCACGGACGCCGACAAGCTCTCCGCCGCCGTCAAGGACGCCCTCGCCAAGGCGGAGGCGGCGGACACGGACGCCGACGACGCGGCGACCACCCCGGGCACGACCACCCCCGGCACGACCACCCCGGCCCAGCCGCCGGCCGTGACCGCGCCGGAGGCCGGGACCGACACCCCGGTCACGCTGCCGGCGCCCGTCGCGGCACCGGGCGACGACGGGACGGCGGCGGCCTCCGACCTGACCGCGACCGCGACCGCCGAGCTGCAGAAGCAGGTCGACGCCCTGGTCAAGGCCACCACCTCCGGTACCGCCGAGCAGGTGACCCCCGCCGTCAAGGACGTGATGACCGGCATCGTCAACGTCGTCGCCGCCACGCTGGTCGGCAACGGGCTGCCCGCCGCGGACCTGGCCGGCCTGCCCGGCGTGGCGACCGCGCCGGAGGCCACGACGCCGGAGGCGACCACTCCGGAGGCCGCCGCACCGGCGAACCCCTCCTGACGCCGCCCCCGGCGACCCGGGCCGTCGCGCCTCCCTCTCTCGGAGGTGCGACGGCCCTTTCCGTGCCCGGAGATCTCATATGTCTTCCGGACGGCGGAGTTTCCGGGCCCGTCGCAGATCGTTAGGGAGGGCGTCAGCAAACCCTCCGGTGACACGGGTCGCCGAAGAAAGGAACACGATGAAGTCCCTCAAGGCCGCCGCCGTCGTCGCCGGTTCCCTGGTCGCCGCCGGCTCCGCCGCGCCCGCGTTCGCCTACGACGCCGCCGACGCCGCCGCACTCACGCCCACCAGCCTCAACGGCGCCGTGAACGCGCTGACCGCGGAGCCCATCGACGTCATGCCGATCAAACACCAGTCGGAAGCGCGGTCCGACGCGCTGGACACGGAGAACAAGGACTCCGTGCTGCACACCGTCAAGGGCGCCACCACGAAGCTGAACTCCGCGAACGGCCTGCTGGGCGGCCTCCCGCTGGGCGGCTGAAGCACCCCGCTCCCCCCGCTCCCCGTCTTCCGCTCCCCGTCTTCCGCTTCCCGCAGCCGTACCCCGCCGCGCTCCGAAGCCGTACCTGCCGCCTTCCCGAAGCCGAACCCCGCCTTCTCGAAAGGGACCGCTCCTGTCATGAAGCCGACCACCAGACGAACCCTGGCCGCCGTGGTCACCGGAGTGGCCGCCGCCGTCGGCGTAGCCGCGACCCCCGCCGCCGCGGCCCGGGCGGTTCCCGTGCCGGTGCCGCTGGGCGGCGCGGAGACGGCCCTCGGCATGGAGCTGCCCGAGGTGGCGGGCGAGCTGCCGGTGCCCACGGCGGGCGCACCGGAGGGCCCGCAGTACGTCGAGGGCCGGCTGCTGCCGGAGCGGACGCTGCCGCAACTGCCGGTGCGCGGCGGGCTGCCCGGCGTCGACGTGCGCCAGCCGCTGCCGCACATCCTCGGCGACGACTTCGACCACGCCGGTCTCGACGCCCCCGCCGCCGAGGTGCGCACCCTGGCGCCGGGACTGTCCCTGGACGCCCCGCTCACCGCGCCGAACCCGGAGGCCCTCGGCCTGCCGGCGCCCAAGCTTCCCGAGGTCGGCGTGCTCGCTCCGGTGGTCCAGACGGTTCCGGTGGCAGACCTGGGCGTCGGACCGGGCCTGTAGCCGTCCGGGCGGGCTCGCTCCCCGGAGCGGCCGTGCTCCGACTGGCCCTGCGAGCGGTGACCGCGGGGCCCGCCGTTCGGTTAGCGGTGCGGACCAACCGAAACGGACGAGGAGTGAGCCATGGTCGGCAACGCGGGCGCGACGGCGAACGGCGCAGAGCGGGAGTACGCGGCGGAGGACGCGGCGAGAGGCGGGCCGGCGTCCGGCACCCGACGGCAGGTGATGCGGGGGCTGCTCGCCCCGGCCCTCGCCGTCGGCCTGGCGCCCCTGATCGCCGCCTCGCGACCCTCCCGGGCCGCGGAGGCCGCCGCCACCGGACCGCGACCCGCCCACCCCGGGCCGCACGCCGCCGAGTCCGCCGCCTTCGACGAGACCTACCGCGGCCGGCGCATCCGGGGCATCCGCTCGGCCGCGGGCCGGGCCGTGGGCGCCGGTACCTGGCAGGTCACCGTGGACGGCCGGCCGCTGCACCTGATGCGCCGGGCGGACGGCAGCTGGCTGAGCATGGTCGACCACTACCGGTCGTACCCGACCCCGCTCGACGCGGCCCGCGGCGCCGTCGACGAACTCGGCCCCGGCGAGCACCTGCGCGACACCCCGTCCACGGACCACGGCCGGCACTCCGGGGGGCGGCATGGCGTACACGCGTAAGGACGTCGGCACGCTGACCCGCACCGAGAAGCGGCGGTTCGTCAACGCGCTGCTGGAGATCAAACGACGCGGGGAGTACGACGAGTTCGTGCGCACCCACATCGAGTACTACGTCTCCGACGGCGAGAACGGACTGCGTACGGCGCACATGGCGCCGTCCTTCCTGCCCTGGCACCGCCGGTTCCTGCTGGACCTGGAGGAGGCGCTGCGCCGGGTCGACTCGTCGGTCACGGTGCCGTACTGGGACTGGACCAAGGACCGCGGGACCACCTCCGCACCGTGGACCGCCGATCTTCTGGGCGGCACCGGGCGGCGGTCCGACCACCGGGTGACCACCGGCCCCTTCGCCCACGCCGAGGGCAACTGGACCCTCAGGGTGAACGTCACCGACACCGAGTACCTCACCCGGGACCTCGGACGCGCCGCCGACCCCCTCGAACTGCCCTCGAAGAGCGACCTGGAGTGGGCGCTGGACGACCCGAAGTACGACACCTCGCCCTACGACTCCACGGTCCGCAAGGGGTTCCGCAACAAGCTGGAGGGGTGGGGCGCGGGCCGCGGCAGCGTCTCCTGGCGCAACCACAACCGGGTCCACCGCTGGGTCGGCGGGGCCATGGTCGGCGGTGCCTCCGTCAACGACCCGGTGTTCTGGCTGCACCACGCCTTCGTCGACCTCCAGTGGTCCCGCTGGCAGGCCCGCCACCGCGGCGCCCGCTACCTGCCCGCCGAGCCGCCCGGCCGGGGCAGCGCACAGCGCGGGCGGATCGTCGCACGGCACGAGAAGCTGCCGCCGTGGGACGTGACACCGGACGAGCTGGAGGACGTCGGCAGGATCTACCGGTACGCCTGAACACATCCGCCCCGGGAACGGGAGGAGCCCCGGCCGGGACGGCCGGGGCTCCTCGGGTGCGCTGCGGACTCAGCCGCCGTAGCCGCCACTCTTGTCGTCGTCGTCGCCGTTTTCGCAGGCGTTGCCGAAGGCCGGGTTCAGCAGGCCGATCACGTCGATGGTGTTGCCGCAGACGTTGACCGGCACGTGCACCGGGACCTGGACGACGTTGCCGGACAGGACACCGGGCGAGCCGACGGCCGCGCCCGCCGCGCCCGCGTCCGCCATGGCCATGCCGGTGCCGCTGAGCACCACGGCACCGGCGCCGAGGGCGACACCGGCGGCCTTCGCGATGCGAGACATCACGTTCTCCTTCTGACTCGGGGAGCGCGGCGGCAGGACGCGCCGCCGCACTGCCGGTTCAACGCACCCGGTCGCAGCGGGTCACGGGGGGAATGTGCGGATCACCCTTTTTGAACGCGTGGTCGGGGCTGGTCGACGCGTGGTCGGGGCAGGGTCGGGGCGGCGACGCCGGGCGGAAAACCGTTCCCGTGCGCACCGGTGTGTCCACTAGCCTCCCGGCATGCCGAACGACCGAGCCGACTCGTCCAGCTACGCCTCCCAGAACCCTGAGGCTTCCGAGGCTTCCGGGGCTTCCGATTCCTCCCCGTCTTCGTCCTCGTCGTCCCCGTCGTCCCCGCCGTCCGCGTCGGCGGCACTGCCCGCTCTGTTCGCCGAGGAGAGCCGGGTGCGGGCCTTCGCTGCCGTGGCGCTGGGCGCGGGCGACGCCGCGGAGGTGGCCCGGGCGGCCGGCCTCTCCGCGAAGGAGACGGCCGGCGCCCTGCGCCGACTGCGGGAGCAGGGCGTGGTGACGTCCGGGGACGACGGCGGACTCGTCGTCGCCCATGACCGATTCAGGGAGCTGGCCCGCGTCGGCCGTACGGCGTCGGAGGCGCCCCGGGACGCCGCCGCGGTGGGCGACCAAGGACCGGGCGACATGATCGTGCGGACCTTCGTCAGGAACGGCCGGCTGGTGCGTCTCCCCGCACGCTGGACGCGCAAGAAGGTGGTGCTGCGGCACATCGCCGAGCAGACCTTCGCACCCGGCGTGGAGTACCCGGAGCGAACGGTCGACGAGAAGCTGCGCGCGTGGTGCGAGGACGGCGAGGTCGACCATGTGACGCTCCGGCGCCACCTGGTGGACTTTGGTCACCTGCGTCGGAGCGACGGCATCTACGTGCGCCCGGCGGACTCCGCCCGGACGGGCACCGCCTGAGCGCGCCTACGCCCGGTTCGGGGCCGGCGGCGGGGACACGGCGGGCAGCCGCCGTACGGGGGAGCCCGCGAGGTAGGCCCCGATCGCCTCGACGGCCTGGCCGTAGTACGTGGCGTAGTTGGCGCGCGAGACGTAGCCCAGGTGGGGTGTCGCGAGCAGGCGCGGGGCCGTGCGCATCGGGTGGCCGGCGGGCAGCGGCTCGGTGTCGAAGACGTCCACGCCGGCACCCGCGATGCGGCCCTCGTGCAGCGCGGCGAGCAGCGCCTCCTGGTCGACGATCGCCGCGCGCGAGGTGTTGACCAGGTAGGCGGTCGGCTTGAGCAGGGCCAGTTCGGCGGGGCCGAGCAGGCCCCGGGTGCGCTCGCCCAGCGCCAGGTGGACGGAGACGAAGTCGGCGGTCCTCAGGAGCTCTTCCTTGGAGGAGGCCAGTTCGACGCCGACCTCGTCGGTGCGCTCCCGGGTCAGGTTCCGGCTCCAGGCGCTCACCCGCATGCCGAAGGCCAGGCCGACCTGGGCCACCCGTCCGCCGATCCTGCCCAGGCCGAGCAGCCCGAGCCGGCGGCCGTGCAGGTCGGCGCCGACCGTCTGCTGCCAGGGGCCGCCCTCGCGCAGTCCGTTGCCCTCGCGGACGATGCCGCGGGCGAGGCCCAGCAGCAGCGCCCAGGTCAGCTCGACGGGCGGGGTCGAGGAGGAGGCCGTACCGCAGACGGTGACGCCGTGCGCTTCGGCGGCGGCGTAGTCGATCACGCTGTTGCGCATGCCGGAGGCGACGAGCAGCTTCAGCCGCGGCAGCCGGGCGATCAACGAGCGGGGGAACGGCACGCGTTCGCGCAGTGTGACCACGATGTCGGCGTCCGCGAGCGCCGCGGCGAGGGTGTCCTCGTCCGGGAAGTGGGTGTCGTGGGACACGACCTCCACCCGGTCGGCGACCGGCGACCAGTCGGCCACCTCGGTCGCCACCCCCTGGTAGTCGTCGAGTACGGCGCAGCGCAGTCGCACGGTGGGTGGTCCCTCTCGCCGAAGGGGCAGTGGCGGCCGCCGAGTCTACCGAGGCCGGTCACGCGCCGACGCGGGGAGTACGGTCCCGCGGTCCCGCGGGCGGGCGGGCGGTCGGCGTGGTCGGAGCGGTGGCCTCGGGCGGAGGAGGACGGGTGGGAGCGCGCGGCCGGGTCGCCGGCCCGCACGCCGAGCCACCGGCACCGGAGAGGGTGCCCTCCAGGAAGGAGGGGTGTCCGGCGCCCCCGGCAGGACTCGAACCTGCGGCCAAGCGCTTAGAAGCCTTATTGCCCAACGTGCCCATATTCACTGTGACATCACCACGTTAAGCAGTGGAGATACGCAGGGTCAAACGCTGCCCACCCTGCGTATCGTCTTGCCCACCGGACGGCACGGGTGCTCTGAACTGGCCGGTCAATCAGTCGCCTCATGCCGCTCACTCCTGGCGTCGTGGGCACTCATCACACCCTCTCGGGGGGATGTTCCCTCACCCACTCGCGTACGCACCCAACCAGGGCTTCCGGGTCTATACCTGACCTCTGCCTGACCCATGCACCACACCCAACCGAGCGCGCGTCAGGCTGCATCGACCTCGTCGTCAGGCACAGACACAGGCAGCGGCTTGGAGAAGTCGATGACCACGGACCCCTTCGGCACCACCCGAGATACTTCGAGCCGCCTCCCGTCGTCCAGTATCAGCCGCCCCTCATCGTCAAACCCCACGATCTCGGAACCCACGACGTCCAACAGTTCCAGCTTCTCCACGGCTCTCGCCCCTTTCGTTCGGTCACCGAACTGCCTCTGTCGGCGACACCGGAACCATCCCTCCCGACCATCGACCACGGCAAGTCACCATCGTCACGCTGCGCAATCACCCATGTGTCACGCCTGATAGGTGGCACATGCACGCAACCCCCGGACCTGCGCTTTCCCTCGCGGAGTGAACTGCACCACACCAGCCGTGCTCACTCAGGCTCGATGCCCTGTCGCGCACGAGAGACGGACGATCACCACTCGTCCGCGCAGCGTAGAAAGCGAGCGTAGAAACGTCCCCGCGCTGGAGCGTAGAAAAACCGTAGAATTCTACGCCCACCAACCGTAGATCTACGCGTAGAAAGATCGGTTCTACGCTCTCTTTCTACGGTCATTCCTGCACGTCAGAGGCGTAGAAGCTCTCTTTCTACGTCTCTGCGTGCGTGTGCTCTTTAAGAGCACACACGCAGACGCAAAGAAGATCGGTAAGAGCAGAGCTAGCGCGCGTGCGGAATGCGCGCGCACGCGCACGAGTAGGACATCCATTCCCTGTCGCGCGAGACGGAGCACCAAGCCCTACTCCCCAAGATCACGACTATGCCGGCGAGCATCGATCGCACGACGTGCACACGAGACACAGACTCTCGCTCTCACTTGCTCCCGTAAGAGCCCTGACAACGCCTCAGGAGCTCTCACACATCTCGCCGACAGACACGCTCGCTCACACTCTCTCGCCGTCCGAGAGACGCGCACAGAGCTCCAGCCGCCAAACGGCCCTCGAACTCAGAGTTCCCACTCACGGAGGGGAGAGAGCCGAGGACCAGTTGGTTCGGTGTGTGCGTCAGGCTGCCGCTATGCGACGGCTCGAAGCGGGCGGGAACTTGATGTACTCAGGGCACGGCGGGAGACCCAACTCCCGACGGGTGGACTGCCACAGCCGCGCGCACTTCTCGATGTAGTCCGGCGCGGTCGGGTCCAGCTTGCGCATTCCCCGACGGACCTTGTCACGCAGGACCATAGTCAAGGCTTCCTCTGTAGACACTTGCCGCTCCTTGCTCCCTCACTAGCCTTTACGACTGTGCGCAGCACAGTAAGCGCCATTCTGCGGCTGCGCACCGCGTGGCTAATCCAGAGGCTTCACGGTCGGCAGGTGGATAAGATTGCCGTCCGAGTTCTGGCCCACGACTTCCGCCCGGCGCAACTTGGAGATGTTGTCTCGGATGTCGGCGTTGTGGCGGGCGTCGTCCACGTCCGGCTTCGCCGTCTTCAACTCGGCAAGGATGGCAGCGCCCCACTCCTTCCGCGAGAGACCGTCGGCTCCGGCCGCAGCGATAAGGCGTTCCGCGATAGCGCGGGTGGAGTTGCCCTCGATCGCTGCCGCTCGCTCACTCGGAGGGGTGTGGGACGTTCCCGTCGGCTCCTCGGCAGTGATGCGGACGTCTAGCGTGTCGTCGCCCGCCGAGCTGTCCATGACCAGGTAGCCGACCGGCTTACCCTTCCTGAATCCGGTCTTGCCCTTGTTGTCCTTGGCCAGGTATAGCGCCGAGTAACCCCAGTCGCCGTCCACGCCATCCCGGATCGGTGCGAGCCGGTAGGCCGCGCCCTGGAACTTGTCCAGCTTGCTGTGATGGCCGCTCGGGCGATCCTGCGCCTTCTCACTGAGACCAACGTGGTCAATGGCGATGCCGGTCATCTCCGGGTCCGCATCGCGGTAAGGGTCGAAGTAAGTGGTAACCACGTCGCTCATGGCGTCCGCGTCATTGGGATTGAGGCCCAGGAGTTTCATGCACGGGTTGACCGAGTCGAGGATGACAAGGGAAGGCGGCTCCTCCTCATTGTCGAACGGCACCCATCCCTTGGTGACCTTGACGGGGTGGAAGTAGTAGTCAGCCAGGATCTGGTGGACACCCTGCCGGACCAGCATGTCCCGGAGTTCATCCCCCGTCATGTCCTCGAAGGTGAGCCACACCACCGGTTGCGAGTTCATGACGTACTCGGCCACCACGTGCAGGAGAAGGGTCGTCTTACCCGAGCCGCCCTTGCCGAACAGGTAGTTCAACTTGGCCCGGTAGAACAGAGCGCGGGCGCTGTCCTCGAACCGGCCGACATCGACACGGATATCCGCCGTGGTCTCCTGGAGTTCCTTTTGACGGTCCTCGTTATAGCGGGCGTTGGCTTCCCGGATCAGCCAGCCGGGGGGCAACGCCTGGAAGGGCTCGTATTCCCGTGCACCCGTATCCCTGGGAGAGATGGGCCGCCCCAACTGGGTCTCCTCCAGGTAGCCCGCTGTGAGCAAGTTCTGAGCAAGAGCCTTCTCCACCGCCGACGGGGGATCGGCCTCGTACTGCTCTCGCCAGTAAGCACGCTTGGCCTCGAAGTCCTTCACAGCCCCGTGGTACCACTCGTCATTGGCCCTGTCTTCCTCCCGCTCCGCTTCCTCTTCCAGCGCCTCTTCGTGCGCGGCCTCGATCTCTTCACGAGAGACCAGGGTGAATGACGGCTCGCCGTCCCTGCCGACAATGGGGAGGACGTGCAACTGACCATTCCGGTCGTACCCGTCTCCAAGCTGGTCGTCGTTTCCCGTGCCGTCATCGCGTGCAGTAGAGTCGTGCATTGCAGTTCCTTTCCTGTGTTGGGTGTGGTGAATAGGGCGGAGTATTCCCGGCTCCGCCCTATTCCTCTTTCTGCGCACGACGGCACTTCTGGAACGCCCGCAGGTTCATCGGGTGGTCGCACCCCTCGTGATCCGGCGTCTGCTCACAGACGCGGCCCCAGTATACGGTCTTGGGGTGCTTGCATTCCGCGTGAGCGCGGACGTACCGGCACACCTCGCGGGGGATCTTTCCCGCCTCGTGATTGCAGTCCGCGTGACTGAAAATGCGCTTAACCATGACGGCCTCTTTTCGCTGAATTGGGTTCGCCAGATCAATGTACGAATCTGGCGAGCCACGCTCCAAGCGAGCATGGTCTTATGCCAGATGTGTTGTTCGTCACATCTTTGCCGATCTTGAAACTGTGCCCCTTCTCGCATTCCGCGCGGTCTCGCATAAGCCCCAAGTCTTGACCGTTTGTGCACAGTCACCCGCATTAATAGCGTTCTTCGTGTTGTCGCAGTCATTCGAGAGGAGGTAGTGATGGCAACGCGAGTTGACCCGTCAAGGCTCGAAAAGGACCCGCCGCGAATCCCCTGGGACGAGTTCACCGACGGCTTTTGGTGGGAGATCGCCGCGAGCGAAGCCGAGGGCTACTCAGGCAGCCTGACCGGCTTCCGCAGCACTCTCTACAGTTACGCACGCCGGAACTCCCTAACGGTCACCACACGCACGCTCGGAACGCGTATGCGCTTCCAGTTCAAGGAGAAGAAGTGAGCACCCAGCCGAAGATGACCCTGGATTTCTCGAAGATCCGGGGCGGTAGGTTCAACCCCATCCACAAGCCCGAGGGCGAATACCTGGGCGTGGTCACCTCCTTCGAGGAGACCAAGACGCGTTCCGGCACAGCCATGTGGGTATTCGGCGTGACTCTGCGCCAGGACTCCAGCGCGATCTACCCGGTGTACTGCATCCTCAACACGGAGAGCGTTTGGAAGCTCCGTCGGCTCCTCATGGCCGTCGGATTCACGGTCCCGAAGAAGCGGATCACCGTGGACGGGAACAAGTTGATCGGCAAGGACATCGCCGTCTGCCTGGAAGACGATGAATACGAGGACGGAGAGAAGTCCGTCATCGGCTCCGTCTTCCCCGCCTCGGAATACGAGGGTTCCCCCCGGGACGCCGACAAGGTGTGCACCACACCCCCCGACTCCGACTTCCAGGCGGTGTTCCTGGAACTGTTCCGGCGTCTCGTCGGCCAGGGACCTCACGGCCCCGAGGGGATAGAAGCCCTCACCATGGCCCTGAGCAGGCACGGCTTGGACCCCGACAACGCGGTGGGCCCCGCCATCAACAACCTGGCGTCATCTGTCTACGAGGCGGGCGACAAGATCCGGGGCGGCCTCGACAGCATCGCCCAGGCAATCCGTGGAGCCGTCAGGTGCACCGACTGTTATGAGTGGTTCATCCCGGCCGACCTCGTCCAGGTCGACGAGATCGGCTACCGCCCCAACAAGCCGACCTGCAAGCCGTGTGCGGTCAAAGTGACCAAGCCGACCGGCGCCGCCCAGGAATGGGCCCGTCGCATTCGCATCGAACGGCAGGCGTCTCACACCCACCAGCCGGAAGAACTCGCCGAGAGCCTGGGTATCGAACTGCCCGACGAGGAGAACTGATGGCTGAGTACATCTTCCGGCGCGGCAAGATCAATGCCGTGTTCGGTGCGCGCGGTGTCGGGAAGACCTGGGTGGCCACTGGCGCGGTGGCTCAGTTCCTCCGCGAGGGCGAGGAGATCGCCTGGTTCTGTTTCGACTGTCCTCCAGGCAACGACTCCGCCGCTCGCTGTCTGGCCCAGCTTTACGAACGGCTCGGCCTGTTTGGTGTGGGGGATCGGATCAACCGCTTCCACCACTACCCGACCCCGCCGGCCGATTGGCGGAAGTCCAACCGGTACCTGGTCAGCCCCACGGGCCTGGTCGTGTTCGACGGCATGAGGGAGGAGCACGACCACGAGGCGTACATCCAGCCGTTCCACACCAGCGTGCCGACGGCAACGGTGATCATCACCGAGGCCGACGAGAGCCGGAAGCCCCCTCATCCCCTCACCCAAAGGGTGCCCCTGCTCTACCACCTGAACGACGGCACGGACACCGGGGGCGAGGACGACGGCGGCGAGATGGTCCGCCTGAGCCTGGACGAGATGTTCAGCCCCGGCCGCAACTCCCCAGCCGATCACACGTTCCGGATCGTCTGACTCTCACGCGCTGAGTGACGCGCGCTCTGTGTGCCCCAAACGGCGCTGAGCGCGCGTCTCGGCGTCTCTCACGTCTCGCTGACACACACTCACAGTCGAGACGAGAGAGCGCCCTAGAGGCGCGCAGAGCGATTCGTGGAACAGGCGTAGCCGAGCCACCAGAAAACCCTGAGACCAGTGGTCGTCATGGTCTCAGGGCTTCTGACCCCGAACACCCAGCGCAAGGAAGGGGCTCTGGTGAATTATCTCAGACGGCAGAGCCACGCTCCAAAGGAATCAGGGAGCGGTCTTAGCGGCGCGGGCCTTCCGGCACTTCTGCCGCTCGTGCTTGGTCATGGGGTGGGTGCACGTCGCGTGGGAAGTCTGGACGCCCAGGGAGCGCCGCTTATCGGCCGACGAGAGGACAGCGGCTCTCTGACTGCCCCAGCCGTCCAGTGCGGCTACCTCCCGAGGCAGGTAGTCCAATACCCCAGAGTCCATGTCGGCGCTGTCCCCGATGACGAACCGGATGCCGTTCTCAGTGGACTTGGCAGAGCACTTGAGGCCGTAGTTACTGGCATGGGCGCGTAGGCGGCGCTCGAACTGGTGGGGTGTGGTGTTCTCGCCGGTGAGTTCCTGGATCTCCTCGGCGGTCAGTTCGTGAACCTTGTCATCCATGAACTGAGCCCAGCGGGAGCGGAGTTTCTTCTCTCGGAAGTCGGCGGGGTTCCGGCTCGCATCCTGGGTGCGTCGGCACTGTTCCTTCGCCCACGGACTATTCGGGTGGAGGCAATCCCGATGAGAGAACCGCTTCCTCCTTGGCTTCTGGGCTGATTCAACTCCACTGGGGAACTCGGGATGGTGGGCCCACTCGTACACCCCTGTTTGGTGGTCCCACTCGATGGCACCCTCGGCGGTGATCCAATCAAGGTAAAGGTAGGGGTGTCCAGCCTCATCGGGGAAGAATTCCCGCCGGACCTCATCGACAGTGACGCGCCGCTTCTCGTGGATGAAGTCACGGACCCAGCCCAGAAGTTCCAAGTCAAGCTCAACGGCGCTCATCCGCCACCACCGCTTTCATCAGGGCGTGCCACATCGCGTCAGCGGCGGCGTACGGCTGCTGTTCCCCAGTCCACTTCTCGGTCGGCTTCCTCGTGGCCTTGAGCCGCTTATGGGCCTTGTTCTTCTTCCTGGGCACGGCTCACCTCCCGCGGAATTCGGATATGCAGACACGCCGGAAGCGTGGATGGAACGGGGGGTGTGGCACAGGTCGAGGGCAGACCTACGTACCACACCCCCCGCTCGTGTTCCCGGCTACACCCAGGAACCGGGAGTCCCGACCGGCCAAGGAGAGGAGTCGGGAGTTGAAGGCTGGTGCGGAGCTTTGCGGACAGTCACCCACCTAGTAGGAACTGAGGCCCCGCACCAACCGGATTGGAGGCTGGGTGTGGAACGCCACTGCGGGGACCCATAACAACCCTGGCCTGATGGCCGACGCCCCACACCCAGCCGGTCTCAGGCGGCTGCCGTGATCGCAGCCTTCACGCGGGTGACGACGGTGTTCGCGGGGTCGCCAGTGCCGACGTTGGTCGGGGCCACGACGACGCTGTCCGGCCCGGACGCGGTGGACACTCCCGCCTTGGTACGGCCGCTGTTGTAGAGGTCCAGGAACACCGCGCGGCGGCGGGCAGTGCCCAGCGCCATCAGGGAGTTGAAGTCCTGGAGGTCCATCGAGATGGTGGCCATTCTGGGCCTGCCTTTCGTTACGCGGTTGGATTCTTACTGGCGGCTCGCTTAGCACGAGCCTTCTCCTGCCGGCAGGGGCGACAGAGGCGCTTTCCCTTACTGGCGGAAAAGTAGGTGTTCGCCTCGTTGAACTCGTGTCCCCGCTTGCAGTGGGTCTTCTTCTGGTTGTTGCCCCGGCCCCGCTCCACCATGTCCCGCACGTTCTGAGCCTGGGTGGCAACGTAGATATGGGCCGGGTTGCAGCACGGGCGGTTATCGCAGTGATGAGCCGCTACCTCGTCCGAGGTAAGTGGCTTTCCTCGGAGGTAACCGAGGAGCCAACGGTGGACGTGTTGCATCTTCCCGTCGGCGCTGAAGTAGCCATAGCCGCCGGAGGAAGTTGCTCGGGTCCACACCCAACAGTCGGTGTCGCTTTCCCCGAAGTCCACATTGGCTATGAACTTCTCGTAGGGCGTTTGTCTGGCGCGTCTCATGTGCTTAGACGCTAGTACCACATTTGCGGCTTTGAATTACTCCGCCTGAGCTCCTCCCCAGTATTGCGCCATCAGACGCTCGGCCGTGCGGTCGCGGCGGGCGCTCCCGGAGCGGCCCGGCATGACGTACGGCTCACCCGGCTCGCGGAGCCCGTCGGCACGGAGCGGCCGGTTGGCTCGCTGCTCCCACTTCGCCCGCTCGCGGTCCTGCTCGTCCGACTGGCTCATGGCCTCGAAGACCTGGTGCCGACGCTCGGTCTCCGCGCTCTGCTGAGCCTCCCGCCGGATCTGCTCACGGGCCGTCGCCTCCGGGTGCGGGATGCCCTGGTTGGCGAGCGCACGGGCACGGGTACGGACGTCCCGCTCGTGCTGCTGCTGGCCCTTGGCGTTGGCCTCGTGGACGCTGCTGTAGTCCGTCCTGCCGCGCAGGCCGCGCATGAGCCGAACGGACGTGGAGTCCGGCATCTCGTCCAGGTTCCGCGTCTCGTACTGCGCCCCGTTGCCGCGCATCTGGGCCAGGATCTGTGCCGCCCTGTCGTCGGTCATTCCATCTCCTCGAACTCCGGGACGGCGTCGCCGTAGCCCTCGCGTACGTCTTGGGTGTGGAGCTCCCGTGCCTGCTCGGCTCGACCCCAACGGATCTGCTCCGCTAGCTCAGGGTCGAACTTGAACCACGAGGGCGGGAGTTGCTTCCTTTTCTGCGCGTCACGAACCGCGTCCGCGTATCTCGTGCGCTTGCGGAGTTCGTCATCCGACAGCTTCCGCGTCTTACAGGACTCGGATTCTGGGGCAGGAATGCCCAGCCGCTCACGACCCCTCCGGGCCATCTCGGCTAGTTCCAAGTCCGCCCGAGTCACGATGGAATCGGGATTACCTCGGTCCGGGTGCTTCTTGCAGGCGGCGCCGTGGGCAGTGCACACCTGGACGCCAGCCTGTGAGCGTCGCCTGAGTTCCTGCATCGAACGGAGAGGCATTGCTCAGTCCCCCCATACCGGATCGGGCTTGGTGTGGAAGAGCGTTACCGCTTCCTCCATCTCAAGTGTGATCTTGGCGGGGACTTCCAGGCCCAGGAGCTTTGCCAGCTTCATGTTCAGGTCCGCGATGGTGCGGACACATGCATTCCGCTCGGCAACCGTCTCGGCAGCTTCCAGGTTCTCGTGAGCCTCGCGGACCATGTCGATAAGCGAGGACTCACGGTCGGTGCGCAGGTCATCCGCAGAGTCTGAACTCAAGTTCTTCCGAGCCCGAGCGATGCGGCGTTCCACCACATCCTTGGTCAGTCCCATTGCACGACCAATGGCGATAGCGGAATTGCCCTTCTTGTGGAGGGCGTAGACCTCTTCCGCCTGCGCGTCCAGCTCGGCCGCATTCAGAGTGCCAGCGCCCAGCGGGGCATCCGGCTTCCGTGGCTTTGGCCTGCTCGGCTTTCCGTCAGCCACGCCATTCCCTCCCTTCAACCAAGGCAATTCCGTACCAATTCCATCGACTGGCAATATCAGAATGACAGACGCTTGACAAAACGGCAAGGTGTTGTATATGGCGCGCGACGTGGGGAAACCGCAATATCGCGGATAGTGTGGGCTTTATGGAAACGAGCGATAAGCCCATATCCAAGAGGTGGGAAGCCCGGCGTGGTTCCCATTCCAACTGTGACCACGAGAAGACAAAAGCCGCGCGGAAGAAGTGCCGCGAGGTCAGCGGTAGGAGACAGTCCTATATCTGTGGCGTGAGCGACTATGAGCGTTTCATGTCCTACGTAGACGACTCGGGTGGACCCGATGCGTGCCATCTATGGACGCGGTATCTCGAACCCCAGACCGACCGTGGCGAGTTCGACGTAACCGAGAACGGGCGGCAGCGGAAGTTCAAAGCCACCCGATGGCTCATGGGCCACCTGCGCGGAAAGGAGTTGGGCCCGGATGAAGTCGTCTTGCACGTGATCTGTGACAACCCACCGTGCGTCAATCGGCGGCACCTGAGAGTCGGCACGCACGCCGAGAACATGGCCGACATGGCCGCCAAGCGGCGCGGGCGGAACCAGCACACGGCACGTACCACACCAGCCAGCGGCGCAGTAACTCAGGCTGCCAGCACGTGAGTTCGTCACGTGCGAGCGACGCGAGAGAGCGCGCATAGCGCTACGGACGACAGAATCGCTCCTCTCGGCTCCCGACAGTGCGAGTGAGTCTCTGTGTGCGTCGCGCGTCTGCTGGGCGCTCAGATGCGCGCTCAGAGACTTCCCCGATCACAGAGCGCCGGCGAGCACGTCGTACCAGGTCAGCCATGCGAAAGCCCCGATCACTCGCGGGGAGTGTCGGGGCTCTCTGCTGGGTGTGGTGCGTTACTTCGCCGCGTCACCCGTCGGCTTGGCGGTGGGCGACTTGCGCGGAGCGGCAGGCGCAGCCTTCTTGGCTGCGGTCGTCGTCGCACGGGTCGGGCTCTTCTTCGCAGCCGGAGCGGCAGCGGCGGGCGTGGTCTTCTTCGCGGTGGCGGTACCTGCCTTCGGCGTGCTCGCCGTCGAGGCAGCGGCGACAGGCTCAGCAGCGGCGCGGAGCGCCTTACGGCAGGCAGCGCGCCCGGCCTTGGTCTTGGGGTGGGCGCACTGGCTGTGGTCGAAGTGCGAGCGGGTCATGTCGTGCTCCTCTGGTGGGTCGTTGTCGTGCTGGCAGGACGACACTCTCGGACTGGGTCGCGTAGTCCGAAGGGCTACGGCTGGACTCCGTGGACGATCGTTAGGAAGCGATGGCCTAAGCCAGCAGAGAGCCCCGAGACCATCGGCGCGGGTGAGTCTCGGGGCTCTCGTCTAGGGGTGGGCTACTTGGTTCCCGGCTCGGCTCCCGTCTCGTGGGTATCGCCCGGCACGGATGCGTCGTTGGTGGTCGTGCTCTCGTACGGCGGGATGCGCTGGCCGCGTGACTCCGCGACGGTCAGGAGCTCGGTCAGGCTCTCGATCAACCGCCGAGCGACCCAGCGGAGCTCACTGGCCGCGAGGTTCGCGCTGTCCTCGACCATCGGCTTGGCCAGGCCCAGGACCACGGCGGCCGTCTCCATCTGCTGCTCCTCGACCCGGTCGGCGAGACGGGACATGAACGTCTCCGTGTTGCGGGTCGAGAGGTACGCGGGCTTACCCTCCTCGGTCCACGGCAGGAGACGGAGATGCGAAGGGACCGGGTTGGTCTCGGGCTGGGCGCTCATGCCGTCACTCCGTGGATGTCGAGGCTGAGGGTCGGGAAGTCGATGCCGAGGGTTGCGAGAGCGGCAGCGGTTCGCCTGTCCCGCTGCCGTCGCCGCTCCTGCTCTCGCTCGTGGGCGACGAGATACGGCCGGATGAGCGGGGTGTCCTCGCCTCGCAGATACGCGGGCGGACGAGGGGAGCGGTGCGAGGGAAGTTCCACACCCAGCAGCGCCGTAGGCGAGGCTGCCACGCGGAGAGTTGTGGTCGGCTCGTCGGTGAGGGGGGGCTGTGTCGGCACAGCCTGTGCGCGGCGCTTGCCCTGGGCGGGCATGAGCCACGAGAGGATGAGGGCCAGTACAGTTCGCACGTCGGTCACTCCTTGGGTGATCGGCCATGCCCCGGGACCGCTTGCATCGGTCGCCGGGGTCTTTCCGTTGTGTGCGTGGTCGTTGTGGCTGGTTGTGCTCGGTCGTACGCGGCGAGCTTACGCGCTATCGCGTAAGCGCACTACCGCACTACCGCGATAGCCCATTCCCGCGTAAGCGCGGAAGCTGAGGTTATGGACCTTGATCGCTCCGTTCCCGTCTGGCCCCAGGTAGCGGCCGAACTGAGGAAGAGACTTGACGCTGGGCAGTACCCGGCTGGCGAGCGATTCCCTGGCACCGTGGACATCGCCGCTGAGTTCGACGTGAGCCAGTCCACGGCTCAGAAGGCAGTGGCCGCTCTCCGTGCGGAAGGGCGGCTGTACACGATCCTCGGGCAGGGTTCGTTCGTCTCGAAGGGCGACAAGTAGCGGGGCTGGTGTGGAACAGAGGACGTCCCACACCACCCCGCCTACTCGTGCACTCCGTGAGTGCCGTGTGTGTCAGGGGTGCCGCGTCAGTAGCGGTCGCCGAGCTGGTGCACGGCGGTGACGGCCCGCTGGCTTGCTTGGTCGTGGGCGTAGCGTCGGAGCATGGCCGGGCTCTTCCACCCACGCACGGCCATGACGTTCTCGCCTGAGACGCCCGACGAGAGAAGGTCGTCAGTCCATGTATGGCAGTACGAGTGCGGAGACACCTCGGCGGAGTCGTACCCGGCTTCCTCGGCCCGTCGCTTCACCATGCGGTACAGGCCCGAGTAACGGAGACGGTTCCTGTTCCTCGTGCCGAGCCAGAGCCACGGGCCCTGAGAGAGGCTGTGCTCTTCCCTCGCCCGTAGATACCGCTGGAGTGCGCGCACGGTCTTGGGCTGGAGCGGGATGGTTCGTCCATCCTGGCTGTTCCTGTCGCCCTTGAGAGGGACGACGACCAGGGTGTGACCGTGGAGATCCAGGTCTTGGACGCGGAGATTCAGAAGTTCCTCCGCCCTCAGACCCTCCGTCAGAACCCTGATGATGGCGTGGTCTCGGGTCGTCTCGAAGTCTCGGACGCGAGGGTTGCCGTTACCCGTGACTTTCAGACAGTCCGTCACGAACTCAGAGGAGAGGGTCTTGGGCTTTCCCTGCGGCGGCGCTGAGTAGCGGTGGAGCTTCTTGTCACGCCACGGGTTCGGGTGTTCGTACTCCTCCTCCAGCCACGCGAACAGGACGCGGACGTTTCGTTGCAGCGTAGACGTGCCGCCCGTATAGCCGCCCTTGCCGTCTTGCGACTTAGGGACGTCGTGGGTGTCGTAGTGATGGCGGAAGAACCGGTTGAGGAGCGAGGTGTCACAGGCGGTGAAGTCTTCTTCCACACCAGCCTGGATCATCCATCGGTGCAGCGTGCGCGCCCCGGTCATGTACGCCCGGATGGTGCCCTGCTGGTACGGGCGACCGAGTCGGTTGGTGGTCGTGCTGAGGTGCAGCTCTAGTTCATCGAGCATCGCAGCGCGCACGTCCTGAGCGTCCCTGATGACACGTACGGACGAGCCGGAGTGTGCCCCTGTGCTCTCGTGCTCTGTCGGCGTAGACGTGCGCCGAGCGCTGCGCAGCGGACTGCGCCGAGTCGCTTTGCCCGACGTGCTCTGTGCTGCCTTGCGTGGTTGTGCTGGCACGCTGTGTGACCCTCCTGCGGGAGGGAGCTAAGCAAGATCAATCTCCTGAGTCTTCTTGCCTAGCTCCGCTGGACATGAGTGTCACAGCGGTATGGATCAGCGTTTGTGCAGCTCAGACATACTGGGCGCCCCCGGCAGGACTCGAACCTGCGGCCAAGCGCTTAGAAGGCGCCTGCTCTATCCACTGAGCTACGGGGGCCTGGTGTGGTGGCCTCGGTCGTGCGTGCCCGGGGTGGGCCGGTCCGTGACCTCGCCGGGGACAAGGATAGGGCTCCCGGCTCCATGTCCCGGACGCTTCCCCTCCGTGGCTCGATGTGGAGGTTCGGTGAAGCGATCCCGATAATCGCAGGCAGTTACGAATCCTGCATCGCTTTTGGCGTCTCGCGCATCGGGTGTTGTCCACTCGTTATGCCTGGACTGTCCTGGCGTCCCAGTAGTCCCTTCCGTCCGGAGTGTCCGGTCGGCGCGCGGACATGCTCATCATGCTCATATGCTTCAGAATTCCCTCAAAATTGGGCATTCTTCACATGTGGTGACCTTGGACGTACGGCCTCAGCTGCTCGACGCACTCTCCGCCCTGCGCGACCGTGTCGCGGCCGCACGCTTCCCGCTGCCCCTCGCGGGGGCCCCACGCGCGCGTGCCAACCGCGACGAACTGCTCGCACAGCTCGACGACTACTTGGTGCCCCGCCTGAAGGAGCCCGAAGCGCCGTTGCTGGCCGTGGTGGGCGGATCCACCGGTGCCGGGAAGTCGACTTTGGTGAACTCCCTGGTGGGACGCCGGGTCAGCGAGGCGGGTGTGCTGCGGCCCACGACCCGCACGCCGGTCCTGGTCTGCCACCCGGAGGACCACCACTGGTTCAGCGGCATGCGGGTGCTGCCCGACCTCACGCGCGTGTGGGTGCCCCACCGGGACCCCGACGACGACCTGCTGCTGCCCGGCGAGAACCCCGCGCGCGTGCTGCGGGTCGAGACCGCCGACACCCTGCCGCCCGGCATCGCCCTCCTGGACGCGCCCGACGTCGACTCCCTCGTCGCCGACAACCGCGTCCTGGCCGCCGAACTGATCTGCGCCGCCGACATCTGGGTGATGGTCACCACGGCCGCGCGGTACGCCGACGCGGTGCCCTGGCACCTGCTGCGTACCGCCAAGGAGTACGACGCCACCCTGGTCACCGTGCTCGACCGGGTGCCCCACCAGGTGGTGTCCGAGGTGTCGCGGCAGTACGGAGCCCTGCTCACCAAGGCCGGGCTCGGCGACGTCCCCCGTTTCACGGTCCCCGAACTGCCCGAGTCGGCCTGGGGCGGCGGACTGCTGCCGGCCAGCGCCGTGGCACCGCTGCGCTCCTGGCTCGTCCACCGGGCGCAGGAACTCGAGGCCCGGCACCACGCCATGGCCCGCACGGCGCACGGCATCCTGGACTCGCTCAAGTCCCGGATGCCCGAGCTGGCCGGTGCCACCGCCGCGCAGTACGCCGCCGCGCTGCGGCTCACCGCCGCCGTCGACGGCGCCTACGACGGTGAGCACGCGCGCGTGCGGGGCCGTTTGCAGGCGGGCGCCGTGCTCGCCGGGGACGCGCTGAAGCGCTGGCGTGCCTTCCCCCTCGACTGCTCCCCGGAAGAGCTCCTCGACTCGCTGGTGGAGAGCCTGAGCGCGCTGCTGCTGTGCGCCGTGACGGCCGCCGACGAAAGCGTCGACGAGGCCTGGCGGCATGAACCGGCAGCGGGCGCCCCGGCACTCGCGGACCACGTCCCCGCGCCGGAGAGCGCCGAGCAGCGCATCGGGGTGGCCGTACGGCGCTGGCGGCGCGAACTGGAGGAGTATGCCGAGGACGAGGTGCGCGAGCTGGACCGGAACCTGGCCCCGGACCCCGGGGTGGTGGCCGGCCTGGTCGCCACCGTGCTGCTGGGCGGGCGGCGCGCACGCGTCGCCGGGGAACGGCTCGCCGAGCGGATCGGCGCCCACGGCGCGTTGCGGCTGCGCGACCGGGGCGGGCGGCTGCTCGAGGAACACGTCGACCGGGTCATGCAGGCCGAACGCGAGCGCAGGCTGGCGCCGCTCGACGGTCTCGACGTGCACCCCGAGCCGCAGGCAGAGCTCATCGCCGCGCTGTCCGTACTGCAGAAGGAGAGGTGACCGGTGACCGCCGTCACTGACCAGGACCCCACCGAGCACACGACGAAGGAGGCGGCGCGGGCGGACCGTACCGGCGATTCGGACACCCCGGACGACCGGGGCGAGCGGGACCGCCGGGGCGACCCGAGCGACCACGGCCGGGACCGCGGGGGTGACCGGGGCCGCCGGGACGACCGGAAGGCGCAGGGCGACCGGGAGGAACGGGGCTCGCAGGGCAGTCGCGACCAGCGCGACCAGCGCGACCATCGAGATGACCGGGGCTGCCGGGAGGGGCGGGATGACCCGGACAGCAGGGATGGTCAGGACGGCCGGGGCAGCCGTGACAGCCGAGACAACCGTGACAGCCGGGGAGGTCGGAGCCAGGAGGGCCTCGCCGAGAAGGCGATCTCCCGTGAACGCGCCGAGCGGGAGCGCGCCGACCGTGGGCGCGGCACCGAGGATGCCGGGGACGGCGACGGGGAGGAAGCCTGGGGCGACGGGCTGATCGCACGGCGGGTGGACGAGAACGCCGGCGCCGAACAGTACGCCGTCCTGCCAAGCAGGCCCGCCGCCTCCTCGGCCGCCCTGATGCCGCTCGCCTACGACGGGAACCTCAGGTCACGCCTGGACGCGCTGCGCGAACTGGTGGGCCTCTCCCGGACCCGGCTCGACAGCGGGACCCTGGCCGAGGCGGGCCGGGTCCTGGACGAGGCCGCCGCGCGGCGCAGGCTCTCCGGACAGCACACCGTCGTCGCCATCGCCGGCGCGACCGGCAGCGGCAAGTCGCAGTTGTTCAACACCCTCGCCGGGGTGACGATCTCCGAGACCGGCGTCCGCCGGCCGACCACCGCAACGCCCATCGCGTGCAGTTGGAGCGACGGCGCCGCCAGCCTCCTCGACCGGCTCGGCATTCCCGGCCGGCTGCGCCGCCGTCCGCTCCTGCACCCGGACTCCGAGTCACCGCTGCGCGGACTGGTCCTGATCGACCTGCCCGACCACGACTCCGCCGCCGTGCAGCACCGCGAACAGGTGGACCGCATCCTGGCGCTGGTCGACGCCGTCATCTGGGTCGTCGACCCGGAGAAGTACGCCGACGCCGTACTCCACGAGCGCTACCTGCGGCCGATGGCGGGCCACGCGGAGGTCACCCTCGTCGTCCTCAACCAGGTCGACCGGCTGCCCGGGGAGGCCGCCGAGCAGGTCCTCGACGATCTGCGGCGCCTGCTCGACGAGGACGGCATCGCGCTGGGCGAGTACGACGAACCCGGCGCGACCGTGCTCGCCCTGTCCGCGCTCACCGGGGAGGGCGTCGGCGAACTGCGCGAGACACTCGGCCAGTTCGTCACCGAGCGGCAGGCCCCGGCCCGCCGCATCGCGGCCGACGTGGACGCCGCCGCCCGGCACCTGCGCCCCGTCTACGTCACGGGGCGGCGCACCGGGCTCAGCGAGGAGGCTCGGGAGGAGTTCGCCGACCGGCTCGCGGACGCGGTGGGCGCCACCGCGGCGGGCGACGCGGCCGAACGTGCCTGGCTGCGCAACGCCAACCGCGCGTGCGGGACACCCTGGTTGCGGCTGTGGCGCTGGTACCACGACCGGCGGGATCCCGTGACGGGACGGCTGTCGCCGCGCGCCCAGGCGGACGAGGAGGCCACGGCCCGTCAGCGCGTCGAGCAGGCGGTGCGTACGGTCTCGGACCGGGCGTCGGCCGGACTGCCGGCGCCGTGGGCGCTGGCGATGCGCGAGGCGGCCGTCCGCGGCGCCCAGGGGCTGCCCGAGGCGCTCGACGAGCTGGCGGTGCGGGCGGGGCTGCCGCCGGGTCGTCCGCCGCGGCCCGGATGGTGGCCGGTGGCGGTCCTCGCCCAGGCGACCATGACGCTGCTCCAGGTGGTGGGCGGTCTGTGGCTGCTGGGCCAGATCATCGGCGTCGTGCCGCCGAACCTGGGGGTGCCCGTGCTGCTGATGGTGGCCGGCATCGTCGGCGGCCCCCTCATCGAGTGGAGCTGCCGCCTGGCGGCCCGCGGACCCGCCCGGCGCTACGGCCACGAGGCGGAACGCCTGTTGCGGGAAGCGGCCGCGGGATGCGGCCGGGCCCGGGTGCTGGATCCGCTGGCGGCGGAACTGCTGCGGTACCGCGAAGTGCGGGAACAGTACGCGCGGGTCACGGGGGCGGGCCTGGGGCCGGGCGCGGCGACGAGGTAACGGCGCGCGTCCACGGCCGCCATCCATGGGCGCTCACGGCCACCACCCGTGCGGGTGGCGGAGTTCTCCACAGGCACCGGGCGGGTCCACAGCCCCCGGCGGACCGGCCCGGACGCGGGCAATCTGGCCTCCACGGCGATCGCGACGGACGCGGTCGCCCCGGCCGCCGTACGGGACAGGCCCGTGCGGGAGGGAGGACTCGCGATGAACGAGACGATGATCTGTGCCGTGGGGAACGTGGCCACCACGCCGGTCTTCCGCGACCTGGCGAACGGACCGTCGGTGCGCTTCCGGCTCGCGGTCACCGCACGCTACTGGGACCGCGAGAAGAGCGCCTGGACGGACGGGCACACCAACTTCTTCACGGTGTGGGCCAACCGGCAGCTCGCCACCAACGCCTCCGGGTCACTGGCGGTGGGCGACCCCGTCGTCGTGCAGGGCAGGCTGAAGGTGCGCACCGATGTGCGCGAGGGGCAGAGCCGGACCTCGGCGGACATCGACGCGGTGGCGATCGGACACGATCTCGCCCGCGGCACGGCGGCGTTCCGGCGCACCGGCAGGACGGAGGTGTCGACCTCCCCGCCCCAGCCGGAGCCCAACTGGGAGGTCCCGGCAGCGGGCACGCAGGGAGAAGCGGTCCCCGAACAGCGGCCGGACCCCGTCCCGGTGGGATGAGGCAGAGGACCCCGGACGGGATGGATTTGTCGACAATCCCTGTTCGAAAACGCCCTCTGCGATAACGATTCCGAGTCGGATCACCACGCGGACGACGATCACCGGCAAGCCCGGTCCCTCACGTCCTTAGGATGCCGAACGAGCCTTGTGTGGCTGCTGATTCTGCTGGTGGGACCGTTCCCCCCACGCCAACGGGTCCTGCTTGAAGGGGAATTTGGTGTTTTCTTCGCACGCTGCGCCGTCTCTGCCCGGTCGAGGGGCGGCCCGTCTCGCCGCCGGGGCGCTGGCGTCGGCGCTCGCGGTCGCCGGTGTGGTGACCGGTGCGGCTCCCGCCGCCGCCCAGGACGGGGCGGCGCGGCCCCAGGGCGGGGCGACGGCCACCATAGGCGGCCTCAAGACGCACGGCACCGCGGTGATCCACGGTGAGGACGGCGACCAGCAGGTGCCGGCCGGCCTGTTCGAGATGTCCGTCGAGGGCGGCGGCATGCTGCAGACGTACTGCGTCGACATCCAGAACCCGACGCAGAAGGACGCCAAGTACCAGGAGACTCCCTGGAGCGGGACGTCGCTGGGGACCAACAAGGACGCCGGCCGCGTCCGCTGGATCCTGCAGAACAGCTACCCGCAGGTCAACGACCTCGCCGCGCTCGCGAAGAAGGCGGGCATGCGCGGTGGGCTCACCGAAGAGGACGCGGCGGCCGGCACCCAGGTAGCCATCTGGCGCTACTCGGACGACACGGACGTCGAGGCCGTCGATCCGCAGGCCGAGCGGCTCGCCGACTACCTGGAGGAGAACGCCCGCGACCTCGCCGAGCCGACGGCGTCCCTCGCCCTGGACCCGCCGGCCGTCTCGGGCCGCCCCGGGGAGCGGCTCGGCCCGGTGACGGTCCACACCAACGCGGGCGGCGCGACGGTGACCCCGCCGGTGGACGCCGCGAGCAAGGACGCGGTACGGATCGTCGACAAGAAGGGCGAGCCCGTCACCAAGGTCACCGACGGTGCCCAGATCTTCTTCGACGTGCCCGAGGACGCGGCGGCCGGTACCGCCCAGCTGTCCGTCCAGGCCTCGACGACGGTGCCGGTCGGCCGCGCATTCGCCTCCGAAAGCCGCAGCCAGACGCAGATCCTGGCCGGGTCCAGCGAGTCGACGGTCGCGGCGGCGGCGACCGCCACCTGGGCCGCCGAGGGTGCGATACCCGCCCTGTCCGCCGAGAAGAACTGCGCCGAGGGCACCCTGGACGTCACCGCGCTGAACAAGGGCGACGAGCCCTTCACCTTCGAACTGCTGGACACCGAGTACACCATCGCGCCGGGCGAGACCCGGACGGTACCGGTACCGCTGCCCGAGGACCGCGCCTACGACTTCACGATCCGCGGCCCGGCCGGCTTCGAACAGCGCTTCACCGGCGTCCTCGACTGCCGTACCCAGAGCGCCACCCTGTCCGACACCACCCGCACCCTCAGCGAACCGGCCCCCGCCACGGTCGTCACGCCCTCCCCCAACCCCAACCTCGCCGAAACCGGCAGCTCCGACGCGACCCCCCTGATCGGCGGCGCGGCCATCGGCCTCGTGGTCCTCGGCGGCGCGGTCCTCCTCTTCGTCCGCAGGAAGAACGAGCAGTGACGCGAGCACGGGCCGCGGCGGGCGGTTGACCCGGCCCGCTCCGATTCCTCCAAGAGCAGTGCGGCGTCGACCACATCGCGCTGCCGTTCCAAGGTGACGTGCGCGTTGGGATGACACACGAGTTCGCGATCTGGATGCGCTGGCGCCCGGGGCGGGTGCCGATCGCACTCTTGAGGCGGTGCTCACCCGGGCGCGACGGCATCGAGCCATCCGGCGAACGTGGAGAAGTCGCCGTCCGTGAGGCCCTGGGCCGGCTCGACCTGGTGCAGCAGTGAAGGCCCAGGGTGGCTGGCGTCGACCCAGAGGCGGTCTATCGCGCTGATCTCGTCGTCGACCCAGACGAAGGGCCGGCCGGCGGCCCACTCGACCATGGGGCGCGTCTTCCAGTGCAGACCCCGCGGCGACCCTTCCGCGCCTGCGTCCGGCCACTCCAGCACCGGCAGCCTCGGCAGTCCGATGCGCGGGGCGATGACTTCGTTCGCCTCTTCCATCCAGGTCGTCGCCCACACGAGCCGGCAGCCCAGAGCCATGAGGCGCGCCCCGATCCCGGGGTCGAGCCGGGCCAGCAGCGGGTTCCCCTGGTCGACGGTCGTCGAGGAGACGGGAGCGACTTCCACCTGGCCGGCCGGCGACCCGAACGGGATCAGTGGGCCGTCCACGTCGAGGAAGAGGAGAGGGCGCTCCGCTGTGCTGGTCACGGCCACACGCTAAGCCGGCGTGGTGGGGGAGCGGCGCCCTCGGGCCGTCCCTTGGCCGGGCGGGGCCGACCGGCAGTGACGGGTGAGGCTCCGGCGGCATCCAGGAAAGGCCAGGTCAGAGCCCCCGCCCGGAACGCGTTTCCGCGCAGGGGTGGCGGTGCGGCAAGATGGGGTGTATCTGCCCACTGCCTGATCAAGCTGCCGGACGGTTTCTCTTGGCTGAGTACATTTACACCATGCGCAAGGCGCGCAAGGCGCACGGCGACAAGGTGATCCTTGATGACGTCACCCTGAGCTTCCTGCCCGGCGCGAAGATCGGTGTGGTCGGACCGAACGGCGCCGGCAAGTCGACCGTTCTGAAGATCATGGCGGGGCTGGAGCAGCCGTCGAACGGGGACGCCTTCCTGTCCCCCGGTTACACCGTCGGCATCCTGCTCCAGGAGCCCCCGCTCAACGAGGAGAAGACCGTCCTGGAGAACGTCCAGGAGGGTGTCGCCGAGGTCAAGGGCAAGCTCGACCGGTTCAACGAGATCGCCGAGCAGATGGCGACCGACTACTCGGACGCGCTCCTCGAGGAGATGGGCAAGCTCCAGGAGGAGCTGGACCACGCCAACGCCTGGGACCTCGACGCCCAGCTGGAGCAGGCCATGGACGCGCTGGGCTGCCCGCCCGGCGACTGGCCCGTCGTGAACCTCTCCGGTGGTGAGAAGCGGCGTGTGGCGCTGTGCAAGCTGCTGCTGGAGGCCCCCGACCTGCTGCTGCTCGACGAGCCCACCAACCACCTCGACGCCGAGTCGGTGAACTGGCTGGAGCAGCACCTCGCCAAGTACGAGGGCACCGTCGTGGCCGTCACCCACGACCGGTACTTCCTGGACAACGTCGCCGGCTGGATCTGCGAGGTCGACCGCGGCCGCCTGCACGGCTACGAGGGCAACTACTCCAAGTACCTGGAGACCAAGGCCACCCGCCTCAAGGTCGAGGGCCAGAAGGACGCCAAGCGGCAGAAGCGCCTCAAGGACGAGCTGGAGTGGGTGCGCTCCAACGCCAAGGGGCGGCAGGCCAAGTCCAAGGCCCGTCTCGCGCGGTACGAGGAGATGGCCGCCGAGGCCGACAAGATGCGGAAGCTGGACTTCGAGGAGATCCAGATCCCGCCGGGCCCGCGGCTCGGCAGCGTCGTCGTCGAGGTGAACAACCTCAGCAAGGCCTTCGGGGAGAAGGTCCTGATCGACGACCTCTCCTTCACGCTGCCGCGCAACGGGATCGTCGGGGTCATCGGGCCCAACGGCGCGGGCAAGACCACCCTGTTCAAGATGATCCAGGGCTTCGAGGAGCCGGACTCCGGCAGCATCAAGGTCGGCGACACCGTCAAGATCTCCTACGTCGACCAGAGCCGCGAGCACATCGACCCGAAGAAGACGCTGTGGGCCGTCGTCTCCGACGAGCTGGACTACATCAACGTCGGGCAGGTGGAGATGCCGTCGCGCGCGTACGTCTCGGCCTTCGGGTTCAAGGGCCCGGACCAGCAGAAGGCGGCCGGGGTCCTCTCCGGCGGTGAGCGCAACCGGCTGAACCTGGCGCTCACCCTCAAGCAGGGCGGCAACCTGCTGCTCCTCGACGAGCCGACCAACGACCTCGACGTCGAGACCCTGAGCAGTCTCGAGAACGCGCTGCTCGAGTTCCCCGGCTGTGCCGTCGTCGTCTCCCACGACCGGTGGTTCCTGGACCGGGTGGCGACGCACATCCTCGCCTACGAGGGCGAGTCCAAGTGGTTCTGGTTCGAGGGCAACTTCGAGTCGTACGAGAAGAACAAGGTCGAGCGGCTCGGCGCCGACGCCGCCCGTCCGCACCGCGCCACCTACAAGAAGCTGACCCGGGGCTGATCTTGCGGCACATCTACCGCTGCCCACTGCGCTGGGCGGACATGGACGCGTACGGCCACGTCAACAACGTGGTCTTCCTCCGCTACCTGGAGGAGGCCCGTATCGACTTCCTGTTCCGCCCGGAGAAGGACTTCAAGCAGGGGTCCGTGGTGGCACGCCATGAGATCGACTACAAGCGGCAGCTCGTCCACCGGCACCACCCGGTCGACATCGAGCTGTGGGTCACGGAGATCAGGGCGGCTTCGTTCACCCTCACCTACGAGGTCAAGGACGGGGACGTGGTCTACGTCCAGGCCTGCACGGTGATCGTGCCGTTCGACTTCGAGGCGCAGCGCCCCCGGCGGCTCACCGCCGAGGAGCGGGAGTTCCTCCAGGAGTACACGGACGCCGAGGAGGCCGTCGCCGCATGACGGTGCTCCACCTCGCCGACGAGGGGGAGGCCGCGGATCTCGCGGCCTTCCTCTCCCGGCTGCTCCACTACGACCGGTCGGCCGCGGTACGTCTCCAGGCGACGGGCACGGCCCTGGCCGTCTTCGGCCGGCCGCCCTCCTTCGAGGTGCTGGCGGTCCGTGCGGTACGGCTGGCCAAGCCGTACGAGAACGGGCTCGACGCCATGCTCGACGTGACCGTCTCCGCCGGTGAACTGCTCGAGTCCGTGGACGAGCCGGCGGCCACCTCCGGTGTGCCGGGTGCGGTGACCGGGCCGCCCTGGGCCGGGGTGCTGCCCCCGCGCGGGGGCTGGCGGACCGAGGCGGGGCTGCCCGGCCCGGACGCCCTGCGCGCGCTGGTCGCCGCCGCGGTGGCGGAGTTCCGTACGCGCACGGACGAGCTGGCCCCCGAGGCCCGTACGCGGGCCGAGCTGGACCGGGTCGGGCGGGAGATCTGGTCCCGGACCGTCGGGGAGACCGGGCTGCCGGTGCGGGCCGTGCACGCGGCCCAGTCGCTCGGGTTCCTGCGGCCGCGCGGGGCGTCCGGCCCCGGTCCCGGCTCGGGGTCCGGCTCCGGCTCCGGCTCGGACGAGGGCGCGCCGAAGCTGCTGTCCTCCGGTGCGTGGCTGCGGCTGCGTACGCCCTTCGGGTCCGTCGCGCTGCGGCGGGCGGGGACCGGTGCCCTGGGCCTCAGCGTGCGCTGAGGCCGCCCGGGCCGCCCCGGCCGTTCAGTGCTGGGGCTCGCTGTCGTCCGGGCGGACGGCGATGTGGTCGCTCTCCAGTTCCAGGGCGACGCGGTCGCGCATGCCGAGGGCCGCGGTGTAGTCGGCGGGCAGCTGGAGCCGGCCGGCGCGGTCCAGCATGGCGTACTCGCGGGCCACCACCGTCTCGTGGCCGGTCTCGGCGTCCACCTCGCTGCGGCGCAGGACCTCCGTGGAGGTGCGGCCGTCGCGGATGGCGACGGTGCGGCGGACCTCACCGGCCACCGCCTGGTCGTGGGTGACGATGACGACCGTGGTGCCCAGGTGCTCGTTGGCCGTGCGGAACGCGGCGAAGATCTGTTCCGCGGTGTGGGAGTCCAGCTCGCCCGTCGGCTCGTCCGCGAGCAGCACGGACGGGTTGCCCGCGAGGGCCACGGCGATGGCGACCCGCTGCTGCTGCCCGCCGGACATCTGCTGCGGGCGCCGGTCGCGGCAGTCCGCGATGCCCATCAGGTCCAGGAGCTCCAGCGCGCGTTCGGTGCGCGCCGCCCGGCGCCCGCCGGTGCCGGACAGCTGCAGGGGCAGGGCCACGTTCTGCGCGGCCGTCAGATAGGGCATGAGGTTCCGGGACGTCTGCTGCCAGACGAAGCCGACCACCGTACGGCGGTAGGCGAGGCGGTCCTTCGCCGTCATCGCGAGCAGGTCGCGCCCCGCGACCCGGGCCGACCCGGCGGTCGGGGTGTCCAGACCGGCCAGGATGTTCATCAGCGTGGACTTGCCGCTGCCCGAGGCGCCCACCAGCGCCATCAGCTCGCCCTCCCGGACCAGGAGGTCGAGTCCCTGCAGGGCCTGCACCTCCACCCCGTCCGCGCTGAAGATCCGGACCAGGCGGTCGCAGGTGATCAGCGCGTCGTGTCCGTAGGCGGGCCGGTCCCGGGACGCCGTGGCGCGGTCGGCCAGGTCCGCGAGGGTGGGGTCGGTCGTCATCGGGTCTCCTCCGTGTCTCCGCCCGGGTCCGCGTCCGCGGTCAGCCGGGTCTCCGGTCGGGCCTTCACCGCGCGTCACCCGCCCTGAGTTCCGCCACCGCTCCGCGCCGGCCCGACCACCAGGCCTGAACCGCCGCCACCCCCACCGCCAGGACCAGCACCGCCACCGCCGGGACGGCCAGCGACCACGGGTCGGCGCTCAGTTCCGCGCGCCCCGCCGGGGACGTCGCCGTGGGCACCGCGAGGGTCGCCAGGTCGATGCCGGGGGACAGGAGCCGTACGGCCGCCCAGCCGGTCAGGATGCCGCCCAGAGCCGCGGGCAGCGCCTGCGGGAGGGACTCCAGGACGAGCAGACGGCGGCCCTGGGCGCGGGTGAGGCCCATGGTGCGCAGCCGGGCCAGGAGCGCGGCGCGTTCGGGGGCGCTGCTCGCGAGGGACAGCAGCAGGGCCAGGGCGGCGTATCCGGCGGCGGCGGCCACGGCGGCCGTGTAGATGCGCTCCGCACCGGACTGCAGCGGGGAGTCCACGTAGCTGTCGCGCTCCTCGGACCGCAGGTGGACGGTGCCGGCGTCGCCTCCCGCCCGGTGCAGCGCGCCCGCGTCCAGGTCGTCGCCGGTCAGCAGCAGTACGTTCGGCCGGGTGGCCGCGGCCGGCAGTCCGGCCCGGTCCACGACGAGGAAGTCCTCGCCGTACACGGCCGGGGTGCGGTCTCGGACCAGCACGATCCGCAGCGTGGCGAAGGTGCCGTCGGCCAGGCGGACCCGGAAGGTGCCGTCGCCCAGCCGTTCGGCGACCGCGGGGGAGGCCAGCGCCGGCAGTACGGCGTCCTCGGAGCCGCCCTCGGCGCCGTCGGGCCGCTCCAGCTCGCCCGCGGGGAACGCGCCGAGGCCCGTTCGCCCGGCCAGCGCCGCGTAGCCGGCCGGGTCCACCGTCGCGAGCGGCAGCGACTGGCGGCCGTCCTGGATCCTGGCCTGGTAGTCGACGCCGACGTCGGTGACCTCCCGCACCCCGGCTGCCCGCCCGAGACGGCCGGACAGGCCGGAGGGCAGGGCCTCGTCCGCCTCCACCCGGGCGTCGGCGCCGACCGAGAGCAGTGCCGCCCGGTCGCGGGCGTCGGCCACGCCGCTGAGGACCGAGCCGCCGAACGCCGCCACGGTGAACGCGGTCAGCAGCGCGAGGAGGGGCAGCGTGGCGGAGGCGGAGGTACGGCCCGCCCGGGCCAGCGCGAGCGGCCCGACGGCGCCCCGCAGCCGCCCGGCCGGGCGGGCCAGACCGCGCAGCGGCAGCGGATACAGGCGGACCAGCACCAGCGCGGCGATCACCCCGACCAGGACCGGGGCCATCGCCACCAGGTCGCCGGCGCCGTCCGTCGCCCCGCGACGGCGCAGCATCTCGACCGCCCCGAGCGCGAGCACCACGACGGTGAGTTCGGCGACCGTACGGCGCCGGGACGCACGCGCGGAGGCCACGTCGCGCCGGCCGTCGTGGATCCGGACGGTGTGATGGGCGGCGGCGGCCCGCAGCGGCAGGGCGAGACAGGCCACGGTGGTGACCGCCCCGGCGGCCCAGAGCGCGGGGAGCAGCCGGGCGCCGGGCAGCGCGAGCAGTGCCGCGCCGAACCCGAGGGCGCCCGCGGGCACGGCCACGACGGCCGTCTCGGCGAGCAGCCGCCCCGCCATGCCGCGTACGGAGGCGCCGCGGGCCCGCAGCAGGGCCAGTTCGGCGCGGCGCCGCTCGCCGGCCAGGCCGCCCGCCATCAGCAGGACCACGGCGGCGACCGTGCCCGCGCCCGACGCGGCGACGACGACCAGCGGGCCGATGTCGCCGCGGAGTTCCTGGTACGTGGTGAAGGCGGCGTCGAGTCCCGTGGTGACGTCGGTGAGCGGGTTGATCGTCGCGTGCAGCCGCTCCAGGCCGGGACCGGACTCCAGGGAGGCCACGGCGGAGGCCAGCCCGTCGAGGTCGCGGCTGTGCAGGGCGTCCGGGGAGGGGGTCAGGTGCCAGTAGCGGACCGTGGAGGTCGCGCCCAGCACCGCGGGCGCCGCCTCGGGGGCGAGCAGCAGACCGCCCACCCAGTAGGAGGGGTTGGAGGCGCCCATCGGCCCCGGCACGCGCCGCAGGGAAGGGGCGCGCAGCAGGGAGTCGACGGACCAGTAGGGGCTGTCGGCGTCCTCGGGCGTGACGATGCCGGTGACACGGACGGTGAGGTCCTGGTGGGCCGACACGTGGATGACCGAGCCCACCTCGACGTGCAGCGTGCGGGCCGTCTCCTCGGTCACCGCGGCCTGCACCTCGGTGGTCTCGATGCTCGTCTCCCCGCCGGGGACCTCGGGCAGCCGGCCGGAGCGCAGCCGGGTGTGGTCGGCGAGACCGTGCGGGGCGGCGAGGAGCATCTCCGCGGGGAGGCCGTCGGGCCGGGGCAGCCACTTGTCCGGCGAGGGCAGGGTCTCGGTGGTGCGGACGCCGTAGGAGGACCGCTTCCCGTCGATGACGAGCGGTCGTTCGACGGCGTCGAGGGTGGACCTGTACAGCTCGGTGAGGCGTTCGGGCCGGACGCTCTCCTCGGTGTGGGCCAACCCTCCGTCGAGGTCGGGACCCGCGGTCACCAGGATGCTGCTCTCGTCGACCGGGGCGCGCGCCACGGCCTGGCGCAGACCGGCGTCCGTGTACCGGTCCAGCGCCCGGGGGAACGCGGCGGCCAGGCACGCGGTCAGCGCCACCAGCACCGCCAGTGCGACGGCGGCGCCGGGGGCGGCCCGCAGCCGGGTGCGCACCCAGGGGGCGGTCACACGGTTCACCGTCCGGTACCTCCCTGTCCATCGGGGGCCGACGCCGTGTGTGTGCGGCGCGGTGCCCGTACGGCGACGGTCACCGGCAGGGCGGCGGCGGTCACCGGCAGGGCGGTGGCCTTCCCGGCCGGTGGCGGGGTGGTCACGGGGTTCACCGTCCGGTGCCTCCGTGGTTCCGTGCGGGGTGTCGTCGTGGGGGTGGGGCGTGGGGACGGTGTGGGCCCGGGTGGGGTGGCTTGGTGGCCCGGCAGGGGGCGGTTGCGCGGGCGGGTGGGTGTCCGGGGCGGGGGCACGGGGTTCACCGTCCGGTACCTCCGTGGTCCTTGAGGGTCACCGTCGTGTCGGTGCGGCGCAGGGCCAGTGCCGCGGTGACCAGGAGCGGGACGACGGCCATGCCGGCCAGCAGCAGGGCGACGCGGTCACCCGGCAGGGCCACCTGCACGTCCGGCACCGGGCGGGTGGCCTGCGGGGTCAGTACGGTCAGCGGGATGACCGCCCGGGTCAGGACCGCGCCCAGGGCGGCGCCGGTCAGCAGCGCGAGCCCGGTCAGCACGCCCTGCTCGGCGGCGACCGTGCGGGCCAGCCGGCGGCGCGAGGCGCCCAGGGCACGCAGTACGGAGAACTCGGTGCCCCGCTCGCGCAGCGACCCGGCCGCGCTCACCGCGAAGCCGACCGCCGCGAGCGCCGCCGCCACCAGGGTCGCCGCGGCGAACGCGGCCCCGGGACCGGCGCCGAACGGGTCGTCCCGCAGCCGCTCGGCGACCTCGTCGCGCACCAGTACCTGGGCCGGTGCGGTGTCCGGGAACGCCCGCAGGCCCGCCGCCGCCTCGTCGGTCCTGCCCGGCCCGGCCCGCAGCCACCACTCGGTGGGCGCGACGGAGGCGCCGTACTTGCTCTGCAGATGCCGGTTGACCGCGGGCAGGTCGACCAGCAGGGCACCGCCGAACTGCGCCGAGGGGGTCTCGGGCTCGGTGCCCGGCAGCGCGCGCACGGAGCGCACGATCCGCACCGGGACGTCGTGGCCGCCGATCAGCACCGTGACCCGCTGTCCGGTGCTCGCGCCCGAGGAGTCGAGGAAGCGGTCGGTGGCCACGGCGGTCACCTCGGCCGGTTTCGGCTGCGCGACCCGCAGCCGCACGGTCAGCGTGGTGATCTTCCAGCCGCCGGCCTCCGAGTAGCCCGTGGAGTACTCGACGGCGAGCGGACCCGGCTTCAGCAGGCGCGGAGTGGACGGAGCGCCCGGCGCGTCCGGCGTGACCGACGGCGGCGCCAGCTCCGAGCCGGCCGTCCAGGCGTCCGGCAGCGGCACCGGCCGCGCGGTCCCGTCGGCGGCCGTGGCCGTCACCCGCCGTACCGTCAGGCGGTGTTCCTCGCTCTCGCCGCCGGGCTGGACCACCGTGAACTCGACGCCGGTCAGGGTGAGCGGTCCCGCGGAGACGTCCATGTCGAGGGTGTGCTCCCGGCCGTCGGCGGTCAGGGAACCGGCCGCCAGCCGGTACGGGCTGCCCCAGCGGTCCTCGACGGTGACCGTCACGTCCGCCGACCGGGAGCCGACGTAGGCCGGGTCGAGGCCCGGGACGGCCAGGGTCGCCGCCAGCGTGAGCCGGGCCGTGCCCGCCGGGATCGTCGCGCCCTTCGACGGCTGTTCCGGCGCCATGCCGGACAGCAGCCCGCGCGGCGACTCGTCGGCCAGGTCGGGGCGCATCAGCATCAGGCCCGCCGCGTGCGAGGTGTCCAGCGCGAGCACCGTCGCCGTCCGGTCGCCGGACAGGGAGACCTCGGACCGGGCCGCGGGGGCGACCTCCGCCACCCCCGTGACGCCCGCGACCAGGTCGGTGCGGCCCGGGCCCGGCGTGCCCGAGGCCTGCATCCGGATCGGCGCCCCCGTGCGGAAGTCGGCCTGGTCGTCCTGCGAACGGGACCACGAGGCGCCCTGCCCGATCGCCATCGTGCCCAGCGCCACGGCGAGCACCAGCAGCAGCACCGGACCCGCCCCGCGCATCGGACGGCGGCTCAGCTGCCAGCCCGCCAGCGCCGCCGCGAGGCCGCGCCCGCTCGCCGCCCGGCGCTCCGCGAACCGCGCCACCAGCGGCAGCAGCCGCAGCGCCAGCACAGTCCCGGCCAGCAGCGCCAGCGTGGGCGTCGCCACGAACAGCGGATCGACCCCCAGGGTGCCCGGGGCATCGGCGTCGCCCGTCCCCGCGGCGGATGTCTGCTGGTCCAGCTGCCAGTAGGCGATACCGGCGATCACCAGCAGACCCACGTCCGCGCCGGCCCGCAGCCAGCCCGGCAGTGCCCGGGGCCGTCCGCCACCGGCCTCCGGCGCGAGGGTCAGCGCGGGCAGCGTCACGGCCAGCGTGCACCCGAGCGCCGCGACCGCCGCCACCAGCCACACGGTGCCGCTGCCGCCGGCCGCCGGCTCCCAGCCGAGCCCGATCCGGGCCGGCGCCCCCTGTCCGGCCAGCAGCCGGACCAGCGGCCTGGCCAGCAGCGGTGCGCAGACCAGCGCGGGCACGGCCAGCAGCAGCGCCTCCAGCGCGGACCCCGCCGCCAGCCGGGCCCGGGAGGCGCCGCGGGCCCGCAGCAGCCGCAGCTCGCCCGCCCGCTCCACGCTCAGCAGCCGCGCCACCAGCAGCAGCGCGCCGCCCGCGAGCAGCACCAGCTGCGAGGCGATGACCAGGAGGGTGGAGCGGGACACCTCCAGCGAACGGTCGAGACGCTCCAGGATCGCGGGCAGTTCGGTGGTCGCCGCGGTGGTGCCGCTGAGCACCTGCTGCTCGCGCAACCACGCCAGGCCGCCCCGGGCCGCGTCCCCGAGCGCCTGCGTCCGCCCGGTCGTCAGCGACGAGTAGTCCGCCGTCACCAGCCACCCGGACGACCCCGCGCTGACCCGGCCGCCGCTCAGCGCACCGGGCGCGGCGAGCAGCGGCCCGTACGTCGTGAAGCCGCCCTGCTGGAGGCCGCGCCCGGCCAGGTCGTCGAGGCGCCAGTACGGCGACCCGGTGTCGACCGGCCGGTACAGGCCGCTCACCACGATGTCGACGGCCGGGCCGTCGAGCCGGTCGGTGAGGGTGAGCCGGTCGCCGGTACCGACGCCGATGCGTTCGGCGGCGGCGACCGGCACCGCCACCTCGACCGCGCCGCCGGAGTCCGCGCCTCCGTCCCCGGCCCCGTCCTTGCCCCCGCCCCCGTCCTCGGGGAGCCGTCCCTCGTCGACGCGGACCTGCGTCGGGTCGAGCGCCGCGAAGAAGGTCAGATCGGGATCGCCGGACCGCTCGGTCGCGGGCCGCAGGGAGCCGGGCAGCGCGTACGGGCCCGAGCGCACCAGGGTCCGTACCGTCCGCGGCAGCCCGTCGAAGGTCTTCGCGGCGCCCTCGCGCACGGTGGCGTCCGCGGCCGCCCGCTGTGCGGCCGGTACGTCCGCCTTCACCATCAGCGCGGCGTCGGCCCCGGTGCGCGAGTCCGCGAGGGCGTGCCGCAGAGCCGCGTCGCCGATGGCGCCCGAGTACGCGGTCAGGGTGGCCAGCACCGTGGTGGTGAGCAGCACGGTGAGCAGGGCCGCGGCCAGCAGCAGGCGGTGCGCCCGCGCGCGCAGCAGCACGAACCCCATGAGCCCCCCGTACCCCGCCACCCGGCCCCCCGCCGCTGTTGTCCAGACCTCTCCGGGATGTTGTCAGAGGAGGAGGTACGGAAGTAAGCGTTTGGGGCTTGGACTTGATCGGATTGTGACCGGAATCCGGCGTCGGGTGACCGGAATGCGTCCTGTCAGCCCGGGGTGTTGATCATTGAGGCCGCCGCGTACGTCAGGTACTTCCACAGCGTCTGCTCGTGTTCCTCGGACAGGCCCAGCTCGTCGAGCGCGACCCGCATGTGCTTCAGCCAGGCGTCGTGCGCGGCCCGGTCGACGGCGAAGGGGGCGTGCCGCATCCGCAGCCGCGGGTGGCCGCGGTTGTCGCTGTACGTCGTGGGGCCGCCCCAGTACTGCATGAGGAACAGCGCGAAGCGGTCCTCGGCCGGACCCAGGTCCTCCTCGGGATACATCGGCCGCAGGATCGGGTCCTCGGCGACTCCCTCGTAGAAGCGGTGGACGAGTCGGCGGAAGGTCTCCTCCCCGCCGACCTGCTCGTAGAAGGTCTGCTCCTGAAGCGTGCCGCGCCGAATCTCGTTCACGCCGTCCATGGTCTCAGACCCGGGGGCATAGGACTCAAGACCTAGGACCCGCTCAGGGACCCTGCCCACGGCCCGCCCGGCCCGTACTGTTGAAGCATGGGCGGGTACGAGGACCTGGACAGCCTCGCCGCTTCCGCGCGGGCGGAGCTGGTGCGGGAGATCGAGCTGAGCGGTGCCTGGACGGCCGACCCGGTGTGGCGGGAGGCGTTCCGGGAGGTCCCGCGCCACCTCTTCGTGCCGTACTACTACGTCGGCGTCCGGGGCGGCTACGAACGCCGGTGGGGCGAGGACCCCGACCCGGGCGTCCGCGAGCGCTGGGTGCGCGGCGCGTACGCCGACGCCCCGCTGGCGACGCGGATGCGCGACGGCGAACTGCTCTCCTCCAGCAGCCAGCCCTCGCTGATGGCGATGATGCTGGTCGAGCTGGGCGTGCGGGACGGCGACCGGGTCCTGGAAATCGGCGCCGGGACCGGCTACAACGCCGCCCTGCTCGCCCACCGGCTCGGCGACGACGACCTGGTCACCACCGTCGACCTGGACCCCGAGATCACCGAGTCGGCCCGCCGGCACCTGGACGCCGCCGGGTACCGCCCGGCCGTCGTCACCGGCGACGGCGCCCGCGGCGTCCCCGAACGCGCCCCCTACGACCGGATCCTCGCCACCTGCACGCTGCCCTCGGTGCCGCGCGCCTGGCCGGCCCAGTGCCGCCCCGGCGGCCGGATCCTGGCCCCGCTGGCCACCGGTCTCGTCGTCCTCACCGTCCGCGACGCCGAGCACGCCGAGGGGCGCTTCCTGCACACGCCCGCGTACTTCGTACCGCTGCGCGGCGCGGACCGCGCCGCGCCCGAGACACCGGGCCTGGGCGGCGTACCGCGCCGGGCCCGGGAGGACGACCTGTTCCGCTTCCTGCTGTCGCTGAGCCGGGGCGGGCTCGATCCGCAGGAGGCGTACGCGCTGTGGCAGCGCGAGGACGCCCCGCGCCGCGAGCGCTACGGCATCACCGTCAGCGGCGAACGGGTCTGGGCGTGGCTGGACGACCCCGAGGGCCCCTACGCCTGGCCGTTCCCCTGACGGTGCGGGCCGGTCGCGCCGCCCCGCCTATCCGCGGCGGATCGTGATCGTCGTCCAGGCGCCCACGTGCACCCGGTCGCCGTCCTGGAGCGGCACCGGCACGAAGGGCTGGATCGGCTCCTCGCCGCCGTTGACCGTCGTGCCGTTCGTCGAGTTCTGGTCGACGACCGCCCAGCTGCCGTCCGGCTGCTGCACCAGCACCGCGTGCTGGTGCGAGACGCCCGGGTCCTCCGGCGGCACGGCCAGATCGATGTCCGGGACGTCGCCCGTGGAGTGCCGCCGACGGCCGATGGTGATCTGGTTGCCGGTGAGCGTGCGCTGCTGCTCGGGCGAGTACGCGGGCAGGTTCAGGCCCGCGGCCTCGGGGCCGGAGCGCTGCATCATCGCCATGAAGTACTCGCGGTCCGGGCCGATCGTCGCCGACCAGGTGGCCGGCTGCTGAGGCCGCTGCGGCTGCTGCGGGAAGCCCTGGCCGGGCGGAGGCGGCGGCGCCTGGGTGGCGCCGGGCTGCGGGTAGCCGTACCCGCCGCCCTGGGCCGGGCCCGGTCCGCCGGGACCTCCCGGAGCGCCGGACGTCGGCGGCGGGAGCACCCAGTCGTCCCCGCCGAAGGACGGGCCGCCCTGCTGCGGGCGGTTGGCCTCCTGCGGGAAGGCGGGCGGGACCGACGGACCGGCCTGGTACCCCTGCGGAGCGCCACCTGGACCGCCGGGCCCACCAGGGCCGCCGGTGCCGCCGGGCGGGACGGGGCCGGGCGGAGGCGGGACGGGACGCGACGGATCACTGCCGAAGCCGGGCGGGGCCGGCGAACCGGACGGGCCGTTCGGACCGCCGGGGCCTCCTGCGCCGTTGAAGCCGCCCGGACCACCGGGGCCGCCCGGACCACCGGGACCATTGGGGCCGCCGGAACCACCTGGGCCGCCCGGGCCGCCGAAATCGCCGGGACGGTTGGGTCCGTCGGGGCCGCCGAAACCACCAGGTCCACCAGGTCCACCAGGCCCACCGGGCCCACCGGGCCTGTCGGAACCCCCGGGCCCGCCAGGGCCGAAGGGGCCGCCGGGGCCGCCTGCGGGACCGCCGGGACCTCCGCGACCCGCCGGGTCGGCGCCGAAGGGCGGCGGGCCCGGGGGGATCGGTTCTGCGGGGCGGTTCATCTGGGACGGGCGGGAGCCCTGGTAGTCGTACGCGTCACCGCCGCCGTACGACGGACCCGCGGGCGGCTGCCCGAAGTGCGGCGCCGGGCCACCGGACGCCGGCGGGCGCGGGGCGGCCGGGGTGTACGAGGTGGCGGTGTTGGTCAGGAAGTTCCACCGGCACTCCTCGCAGAACGGCGCACCGCCCTCACGCGGCGTGCGGCACTGCGGGCACAACTGCGGCTCGCCGCCCGGACCGCCGGGCCCGCCACCGGGACCGCCCGGACCGGCGGGCGGCGGGAAGCCGTAGCCGCCGCCCGGAGGGGGTGGCGGCGGAGGGGGCGGCACGGCACCGGCCATGCGGTGACCGCAGACCTCGCACCAGTCGTCGGAACCCGACTGGTGTCCGTTCGGGCAGGTCGGCATGTCGGAGCTTCCCTCTCTTGCGGGCGTGTCGCGCGGTTGTTGAGCGTCACTTCTTCACACGAACAGTCTTGGTCGACCGGGTCTCGAGAGTCATCTCGTCGGCCTCCTCGACCTTCGCTTTCAGTCGCACAGTACCTGCCGCCGCGTCCACCACGTCCACCACCTTCGCAAGCAGTTTCGCCGTATCCGCGTTTCCGGAGACTCCGGCGAGCTGAACCGCGCGGCCCAGTTTGGCCGTTGCTCCGTCGATGTCTCCCGCTTTGCGGAGATCGAGCCCTTGTTGGATGGCTTGTGCCAGTTCGGCCTGCCCGGTGTAGTGGGCGACTTGGGGGTTGATCGACGTGGAGGCGGTCATGTCGTCGGTCCACACGGCCCGTACGAGACCCTGCGCGCCGAGGTTCTGGACACTCCCGTCGGGCTCGGGGATCACCAGCGAGACGCGGGCGGCCAGCATCTCCTGGCCGAGGCCGGCGGCCGGTACCTCGACGCAGACGTGGTAGTCGCGGGACTCGTCGCCCCAGGAACCGGTGGGGTAGTCACCGGCCCGCGGCCCCGCCTCGGCGCGGCGGGCGGTCAGCTCCTCGACGGTCGGGGCGACCTGCTTGACGAACTTCACCGTGGTGCCGACCGGGGTCCACAGCCGCAGCGCGACGTCCGCGACCTCCTTGCCCATGGCCGTCTCCATCATCCGCGTGAAGTCGGCGGCCAGGCCGGCCGGATCGGCGACGATGTCGGCGGTGCCGAGCAGCGCGGAGGCGATCCCTGTGACTTCTTTCACCTCCCAGTCGGTGCCCACGCCCCGGGCGTCGCACGTGAAACGCCCGGCGCAGGCGTCGAGCGCGGCCTTGAGGTCCTCCGGTGACTCGTGCTCGTTGCGGCCGTCGGTGAGCAGGATGCCGTGCCGGATGGCGACGTCCGCGGTGGACAGCAGCCGGTCGGCCAGCCGCAGCCAGGTGCCGATGGCGGTGCCGCCGCCCGCGCTCAGCCGGCGCAGCGCATGCTTGGCCTGTTCGCGGGTGGTGGCGTCCGCGACCGCGAGCCGGCCGCCGCCCGGGTAGATTTCCTTGGCCACGTGGGTGCCGCCGACCACGGCGAAGTGCACGCCGTCGCGCAGGGTGTCGATCGCGGCGGACGTGGCGTCGCGGGCGTTGCGCATCTTGGTCGGCGGGTAGTCCATGGAGCCCGAGCAGTCGACCATCAACGCCACGGCGGCGGACGGCCCCTGACCGGGCGAGTACAGATGGGGCGCGGCGACCGCGCTCCCGACCGTGCCGCCGCCGGTCGCGGTGACCGTGACGATGGCGTTGACCTCACGCCCGCCCTCGGGCAGGTACTCGTTCTGGTAGACGTCCACCGCGAACTGCGGCACGTTCGACTTCGAGAAATTGGCCATGCCGGATCGCATCCCCCTCTACGTCCCCACAGCAGTGGGGGTCTTGGCTTGCTGGCGCGGGCCGCCCCCTGCGGTCCGCGAGGCCGCCCCTCCACCCGTGTCCGTGCGGGGGCCTCAGGCCGATCCTGCCCCCTGCGGCGGGGCCGGGAACGGCAGGAGGGCCACTGTTACGTTGTCGTGGCCCCCGCCGTCCAGGGCGTGACCGACCAGAACACGGGCGCCGTGCAGCGGGCGGTCGGCGGCGTCCGGGGGCATGGCCTCGGCCATCTCCTCGGCGGACTCCGCGTAGTTCCACAGGCCGTCCGTGCAGACCACGACCACACCGGCGCGGTCCGGCTTGAAGGACGCGGTGTGCGGCTCCAGTTCGTAGGCGTCGGCGCCCAGCCAGCCGGTGATCGCGTGGGCGCGCTCGTCGGCGTAGGCCTCCGCCTCGTTCATCAGGCCGGCGGCGACCATCTGCGCGGCCCACGAGTCGTCCTCGGTGAGCCGGGCGGGCGGCGTGGTGCGGTCGGCCGGGACCCAGTAGACGCGACTGTCGCCGACCCAGCCGACGACCAGCAGCCCGGCGGTGACCACGGCGCCGACCAGCGTGCAGGCGGGCGCGTTCTGGTGCGGGGCCTGTTCGCGGGCGGTGGCGGGCTCGTCGGCCAGCGCGTTGACGGCGTGCGAGGCGGCGAGGATGGCGTCGTGCATGGCCTGCTGCGGGTGCGTGCCGCGCGGCAGGGCGCCGAGCAGCAGCTCGCCGGCCGCCCGGGACGCGGCGAGGGAGGCGTCGTCGGGGCGGGTCGCCGAGGACACGCCGTCGCAGACGATCGCCACGGAGGCGGGGGCGCCGTCGGGCAGGGCGGTGCAGCCCACCGAGAACGCGTCCTCGTTGCGGTGGTGGCGCAGCCCGCGGTCGCTGACGGCGGCGATCGGGCCGGACTCCTGCTCCATGTGGTCGCGCTCGCGGGGCTGGGCGTGCCCGCAGTTCTCGCAGTAGCCGTCGTCGTCGACCCGGCCCGCGCGGCAGGCCACGCACACCTTCTCGGCCGCGGCCGGTGCGGGAGCCGGGGCCGGCTCGGGAGCCGCCTGTTCGGCGGTCAGCCGCGGGTCGGGCGCCTGCAAGGGGTACTCGTCGGGCTCCCCCGGCCGGTCGAGCCGCACTCCGGGCGCGGGCGACCCCGCCGGTGCCGCGGGAGCCGCCGGTGCCGAAGGCGGCACCGCGGGCGGCGGCGGGGGCGGCGGCAGCGGGGAGCCGCCCGAGTCGGTGCCCGGCAGTTCGGCCGCCGCGTGCACCGGGGCGGGGTGGCCGTGGCCGTCCGAGTCCCGGGCCACCGGCCAGTCCACGCCGTCCGGCGGGGGCACCGCGCCGTTGATGGCGAGGGTCGGGCTGTCCTCGGGCCGCGCGGGCACGACGGACAGGTCGTATCCGCACGCACCGCAGAATCGGTCACCCGACTCGAGGGGCTCCTCGCAGCTCGGGCACTTCGGCACAGCGGCCTGCTGGGGCATCTGCGACATCAACTACACCCACGTCCGGGGGCGGTAACGATTGGCACGTTCCACCAGGTCGATCCTCTCCTCGCCGCCCCGCGCCAGCCGGGCCAGCGTGCGGTACGAACGCTCCAGGCCGAAACGCAGGCCACGTTCGTCCAGGCCGCTGCCGAGCAGCGTCCGTCCTCCGGCGGCGGGAGGGACGGAACCCCGACCTCCGGAGAGTACCCAGTCCAGCGCGCAGCCGAGGACCTCGGCCGACAGCTGCTCGCGCCGCGCCGAATCCAGACCGTACACGTCCAGCGCCTCGACCTGCCGCGCCGCGGCGATCAGGTCGTCCAGGAACTCCAGGTCGCCCGCGGCCGCGGTGCGCTGCCGCAGCCGCGCCCGTACGGCCGCCACCCGCGCCGCGGTGCAGTGGACGGACGACTCCGGCACCGACTCCAACGTCCGTACGGCGGCCGCCCGGTCACCGGCGGCCAGCTGCACCCGGGCCAGACCGAACGCCGCGCTGACGTGGCTCGGGTCGGAGGACCACACCAGCCGGTAGTACTCGGCGGCGTTGTCGAGCTGCCCCAGCACCTCCGCGCACAGGCCGAGCGCCAGCTTGGGCGCGATCTCGCCGGGGAAGGCGTCGTAGATCGCGTCGAAGGCCAGCGCGGCGTCCTCGTGGGCGCCGGTCACCAGCGCGGCAAGACCGCGGTACCAGACCACCCGCCAGTCGTCGGGGCGCTCACCCTCCAGGGACCCCAGCGCCTCCAGGGCGCCGGACGCGTCGCCGTTCTCCAGCCGGGCCCGGATCTGCCGCAGCCGGGTCTCGGTCGACGGCGCCGGAGCGGCGGCCAGCGCGGTCAGCAGCTCGGCCGGAGCGGACGCCATGAGGCCGGCCAGGAAGCCCGCGTTGGGGTCACCGGCGTCGACCCGGGGGACCGGCAGCGCGAGCGAGGCGGTGGACGCGTCGGCACCCTTGACCAGGCCGAAGCCGCCGGTACCGGGACCGCCGGGACCGCCGACCGTGCTGACCGCACCCGGCAGCGAGGCGCTCGCGCCCCCCGACGCGGACACCGGCGCACCCGCCGCTGCCGCCCCCGTACCCGCGCCGACCGGCGGGGCGTGCGCGACGGTCCCGCCCGGCGCACCCACGGCCGGACCGGACCCGCCCGGCAGCGCGGGCGCCGCGCCCGCCCCGCCCGGCAGGGCCGCACCGGAGCCGCCCCGCGGTCCTCTCGTACGCGGCGCCCTGGCCCCCAGCCGCGACACGTCGCCGTCCATGCGCGGGAACAGCTCGGTGTCCGTCACCCGCACCTCGGGCCCGAACAGGGTGGAAACGGCGGGCCTCGCGCGGCCCGTCTGGAGCGAGACCACCTCGCGCAGCACACCCGTCAACTGCTCCGCCATCTCCTGCGCGGAGGCGAACCTGCGGGCCGGATCCGGGTCGGTGGCCCGCACCAGCAGCCGGTAGAACGACTCGTAGTGCCGGAAGACCTCGATGCTGTCGGGGTCCGGCAGCGAGTCCGCGTACACGGTGGTGTAGCCCTGGAAGTCGAACGACAGCACGGCCAGGGTCCGCCCCACCGTGTACAGGTCGGACGCCACCGACGGGCCGACGTCGGCGACCTCCGGGGCCTGGTAGCCCACCGTGCCGTAGATCGCCGACTCGTCGTCGTCCATGCGGCGCACCGCGCCCATGTCTATGAGCTTGAGCTGGTCCTCGGTCTGGATGGCGTTGTCGACCTTGAAGTCGCAGTACAGCAGCTTGCGGCTGTGCAGGTGACCGAGCGCCTCCAGCGCCTCGATGCCGTACGCGCAGGCCTGCTCGACCGGCAGCGGATCCCGCCGCCCCTGGGGGGAACGCCGGGCGTTGGCGATCTCCTTGAGCGACTTGCCGCCGACGTACTCCATGACGATGTAGCCGTCGAGGGAGCCGGTGCGCTGGTCGAGGTGCTCGACGAAGTTGTAGATCCGCACGATGTTGGCGTGCTCGATCTCGGCGAGGAAGCGCCGCTCGGAGATCGCCGCCGCCATCGCGTCCTGGTCGCCGGTGTCCAGCAGGCCCTTGAGGACCACCCAGCGGTCGGAGACCGCCTTGTCCACGGCGAGGTAGATCCAGCCGAGCCCGCCGTGTGCGAGGCAGCCCACCACCTCGTACTGGCCGTGCACCACGTCCCCGGCCTTCAGCTTGGGCACGAACGAGTACGGGTGGCCGCACTTGGTGCAGAAGCCCTCCGTGCGGCCCGGCCGCTCGCCACGCGCCCGCCCGACCGGCGCTCCGCAGTCCGAGCGCGAGCAGAACCGCTTGCGCTCGGGCACCTCCGGGTGGTCCATGACCATCTCGCGCGGGTCGGGCCGCGGCACCGCCGGTACCTCGACCAGACCGGCGCCGAGGCGCCCGCGCCCGGTGGAAGCCGCGCCCGAACCGGAGCTGCGCACCGACACCGAACGCCCCGTGGAGCGGCCCGAGACCGCCCGGGAGAGCCGGCCGGACACCGAGCGCCGGGACTTCGACGAGCGCGACGACTGGGACGAGGTACGCGAACTGCGGGCGCTGGAGCGGGAACCGCCGCTGCCCGACGAGCCGCGTGACCCGCGCGAGCCCCCGCCGCCTCCGCCTCCGCCTCCGGCGACGCCGGTCGGTGTGGAGCCGAGCGCGCCGCCCGCCGCCACGACCGGCGCCAGACCGCACGTGTCGCAGTACAGCTCGCCGCCGCCCATGTCCTCGTAGGTCCCGCCGCAGCCGGGACGCTGACACGTCCGCCCTGCCTCACTCATGACGCTGCCTCCCCCTTCTCGCTTCCGCGCCGGTCGCCGCCCGGGTGCCGGTTGCCGCTCATGCGCCGGGCCCCGTCCGGTCCACCGGTCCGCCCTGGCCGGGCACGCGCCGTGCGGTGCCGAGCAGTTCGGCCGCCGCGTGCTGGTAGCGCAGCACGGCCTGCTCGGCGACGCGCAGGTCGCAGGGCGCGCTCCACAGCATGCGGCGCGCCTTCTCGTACTTCTCGGCCAGCTCGGGGTCCTCGGCGTGGCCAAGCCGGGCCATCTTCGCCTTGTACGCGTCCAGCCGGCCGCGCAGCTCGGCGCGGACCGCGAGCGGTGCGGTGACCGCCGTCAACGACTCCCGGGCCCGCAGCAGTTCGTCCTCGGCCTTCTCCTCCAGGGACTCCAGGAGCGGCGACAGCCGGTGCCACTGGGCGTGCCTGCGGTACTCGGCGGCCGCCGCCAGCTGCTCCTGGAGCACGATCGGCGGCCCGCCGACCACCGGCACCTCCGTCGCGGCGATCTTCGCCAGCACCTCGCCCCGCGCGGTACGGGCCTCCGCCAGCGTGCGGTCCGCGCGTGAGAGCACGTCCCGCAGCCGCACGATCCGCTGCTCGGCGTCCTGGCGCACGGCCAGCACCGCGTCGATCTCGCGGCGCACCTCCTCCAGGGCGCGCGCCTCCCGGTCGTACACCGTGGTGTCGGGACGGCCGCCGCCCGGCGCCGAACTGCCCTGGGCGGGCGTCCAGAAGGCCAGCGGGTCGGAGATCACCTGCTCGCGCAGCCGCGTCAGGGTGCGGGTGATCCGCTCCAGGTCGTCGCCGGCCGGGTGCTCGCCGGGGCGCACGCCCACGGAGTGGGCCAGCTTGCGGGTGCGCTGCAGTTCGGCGGCGAGTAAATCGATCCGGGCGGGCAGCGCCGACCACACCGCGTCGGCCGCGACCACCATGTCCAGGGAGGTCGCGTAGAGCTGGTTCATCCGGTCCACCAGCGTGACCAGTGAGTACCGCTCGCTGAGCCGGCCGGGACCGCCGTGCGGGGTGGGCGCGCCGGCGGTGGCGGCGGCACCTCCGGCCACCGTCACGGCCTCGCCGCGCAGCAGCTCCGTCAGCTCGGCCAGGTCCTCGCGGCTGGACCAGCGGCGCCGGGAACGGATCTCCCGGGCGGAGCGCAGCGCGCCCGTGTACGCGTCGAAGTAGGTCCACAGCAGCGTGATCGACGCCTCGGCGGCACTCCAGCGCTCGGCGGTGACACCGGTCAGCTCGGCGCCCTCGAGGAGTCTGCGGCCCGCGTGGTCCTGGAGGGCGAGGAGCGAGGTCTCGATCGCCTCGTGCTCCGCGCCGAGCCGCGCCAGCGCACGGTCCACCTCGTCCCGGTCCATCACCGGCCCGGTGGGTCCCGTGTCGCCCATCGATCACCTCTCGCCGTCGCGGACTTGCCCGTGCTTCGCGTGTACTCGTTCTTTCTACGCCTGCGCTGCGGCCGCCGGTCAGCTCCGGCGCAGGTACTGCGGGGTCGGCGGCAGCGACTTCGCCGGGTCGTCCATGGTCTCCGACAGCCATTGCTCGTACGAGTGCTGCCAGCCGTCGGCCTGGTCCGCGCGCCACTGTTCGAGGACCCGGTTGACCCGGCGTACCAGATCGTCGGCGTCCTTCTTCATCGCCACGCCGTAGTACTCGGTCGTGAAGGCGTCGCCCTTCAGCTCGACCGTCGGGTCCTGCGCGGCCTGGCTCGCGGCGAGGGCGCCGTCGGTGACCACCGCGTCGACCTCGCCGAGCTGGAGCCGTACCAGGCAGTCCAGTTGGTTGGGCACCGTGGTGCGCAGATCGACGCCCTCGGCCGGCCTGCCGTCCTTCTGGTCCTGCTCCAGCGTGCTCAGCGCCGTCGAACCGGCGGCCGTGCAGATCTCCTTGCCGGCCAGCGTGCCGTTGTACCCCGTGATCTTCGAGGACTTGGGCGCCAGCACCTGCTGGCCGGTCCTGAAGTAGGGGGCGGAGAACGCGACGTCCTCCAGCCGGTCGCAGTTGATGGTCATCGTGCGGACCACCATGTCGACCCGGCCGTCCTGGATCGCGGGGACGCGCTGGTCCGTGGGTATCGCCTTGAACTGCACGGCGTCCTCGTCGCCGAGGACGTCCTTCGCGATGCGGTGCGCCAGGTCGATGTCGAAGCCCTCCAGCTCGGCGTCGCCGCCGCTGTTCGGGTCGCGGTAGCCCCAGCGGAAGCTGTTCTGGTCGACGCCGACGATCAGTTTGCGCTTCTCGCCCTCGCGGGCGCGGATCGCGTCGACGGTGGGTCCGTCGGCCCCGGACGGGACAAGGGTCTGCTTCTCCGGGTCGGTGCACTCCTGCGCGGCCCGCGCCTGGCTGCCGCGGGCCGCGCCGAGGCCGTCGGCCTCCGCACCGCCCCCGCCTCCGCCTCCGCCTCCGCCGTGCCAGGGGACCGCCGGCAGGAGCAGGGCCGCCAGCACCGCGAGGACGCACGCGAAGGCCATCGCCCCCACTCCGCCCCAGCCCCTCAGGCCGGTCCGCAACCGTCCGGCACGCATCCTCACGCCCCCTGTCACGGGTCCTGCCTCCACGGGCCGCACGGGCACCCCTTCCCGCCGGCCCGCCGGGCCCGCCGCCCGCCTCACCGGTACTCCGACAGCCTGCGGCCGATGCCTATGAGCGCGCCGGCCGCCCCCAGCGCGGCGAGCACGCCCGCGCCCTGCGGCAGGTAGCCCATCGCGTCCAGACCGTCGCCCGCCGCCTGCTCGAACTCGGCCTTCTCGTGCTTCAGGGCGGTGGCGAGCGCGGCGTCGACGCCGTCGAAGCACTCCACCGTGGCGCCGTCGCCGCCGATCACCAGGTTCAGTGCCTGCTGGTAGTTGCCGTTCTCGTCCTGCGTACGGGCCGAGGTGTGGCGCTTCTTCCACTCCGTCATGTTGCCGTTCGCCGTGCCGACGGGCTGTTCGCCCGCCTTGTCGTCGGCGAGCCGTTCCGCCTCGGCCAGCGCCTTGCCGAGGCTGTCCATGTTCTTGCCGAAGGCCAGGTCGTAGGAGTCGTACGTCCTGTCGCCCACCTTGGTCGTCTCCGCGCCGCGGGAGACCAGGGTCAGGTTCTCGTTGCCCCGGGCCTTGAGGGAGGCGATGCGGGCCTCGTTCAGCGCGTTCAGGGAGCGCACGCCGTGCTCGTAGGAGTCGGTCAGGTTCGACCGCGCGACGCCGTGGCCGACGACCAGCCAGAGCAGCACGACCGCGGAGGCGGCGCTCGCCGCGACCATCCCGTGGTTCAGGACGCGGTTGGTGCGCCGGTAGGTGCGGTGCTGGGCCCAGGCCAGCGCGCCGAGCAGGACCAGGCCGAGGGCGATCGCCACCCAGGGGTAGGGCTTGGCGTCGCCGTAGTCGGCGCCCAGCCGCTGGTTCTCCTTCTTGTAGAGGTCCTCCGCCGCCGGGAGCATCTCCTTCTGCATCTTCTCGTTGGCGTAGCGCAGATAGGCGCCGCCGACCGGGAAGCCCTGCCGGTTGTAGGTGCGGGCGCGCTCGACCAGGCCCTTGTACTCGGGCAGCAGGCGGTTGAGCTTCGCGATGGTCGTCGCCGCGGGCGATCTCGGCTCGGAGTTGGCGGCGGCCGTCACGAGCCCCTCGGCGGCCGCGCGGATCCCGTTCTCGTAGCGCGTGCGGGAGTCCTCCGTCTCCTGGCCGCCGGCCAGGAAGCCGCTGGAGGCCGCGGTGTTGGCCTCGGCGAGGGAGCGGTAGATGTCGGCCGCCGCGGAGCTGAGCGGCTGGCTGCGGGTCAGCACGTCGTCGGCCGCCGCGGCCCGCTCGCTGGTCTGCCAGGCGGTGACGATGCCGAAGGCGACGACGAGCACGGCGAGCAGCGCGCCGATGATGCGCAGCCGCCCCGGCTCGGTGACCGCCGCCGCGCGCAGCCGGTCCACGCCCTCGGCGAAGGCGGTACGACGCGGCGCCGTGTCCGGCGGCGGTGCCGCGCCGCTCTTCGGCGGTTGAGTCACTGCTGACCTCCCCCATGGTCATCCGTCGCCGCAAGTATCGCCGTCCGCACCGACATTCGCACCGGCCTTCATCCGATCTTGATGTGATCCCGGTGCAACGCACCACCCCTGCCCATGAATACGCCACGGGAACCGGTTCGGTTCCCCGTACCGGTTCCCGTGCGCCGACACGGCGCGATACGCAGACGGCCCAGACGGCCCAGACGGCCCAGACGGCCCAGACGGCCCAGACGGCCCAGACGGCCCAGACGGCCCAGACGGCTCAGGCGGCTCAGGCGGTGAAGTGCTCCCGGGCCCGCTCCCGGGCCCTGGGGGCCGCGCCCACGCGGTCGAGCCCCAGCAGCACCGCGCCGAGCACGGGCGGGGCCGTCACCACCCTGGGCACGGCCTTGGGGGCGCGGGCCGCCAGCAGCTCCCGTATCCGCCCGTCGAGCTGCGGATGCCGGGCCGCCAGCACGCTGCCGCCCAGCAGCACCGGCGCGGGTTCGGCCAGCAGGTCGAGCCGGGTCAGCGCGACCGTGGCCATGGCCACCACCTCGTCGGCCTGCCGGTCCACGACCGACCGGGCGAGCGGGTCGCCGTCCGCGGCCGTGGCGAACAGCACCGGGGTCAGCTCGTGCCGCCGTACCGGCTCGACCCGGCGCAGGTGCAGGGCCTCGATGAGCGCGTACATCGAGTCGAGGCCGAAGTGGGCCGGCAGGGTCCGGGCCAGTTCCGTCGGCCCGCCGCGGCCGTCCTCCGCGCGCGCGGCGTGCCACAACGCCTCCTCGGCCAGCCCCCAGCCGCCGCCCCAGTCGCCGGAGATGCGGCCGATGGCCGGGAAGCGGGCGGTCCGGCCGTCGGGGCGCATGCCGACGCAGTTCACGCCCGCCCCGCACACGACGGCGACGCCCAACGGTTCGTCGACGCCCGCCCGCAGGACCGCGAACGTGTCGTTGCGGACCTCGACGCTCGTGCCCCACGCGCGCGCGTGCAGCGCGGCGGCCAGCTGCTCCTCCTCCACGGGCAGGTCGGCGTTTGCCAGGCACGCGGACACGTGGTCGACGGAGGTGACCCCGGCCGCCGCGAACGCCCGCGTCACCGCGTCCGCCAGGGCGTCCACGGCCCGTTCGACCCCCACGGCGGGCGGTCGGAAGGCCCCGCCGCGCGCCGTGCCGAGGACCTCGCCGTCGGCGGCCACCACGGCCACGTCGGTCTTGCTGTTGCCCGCGTCGACGGCGAGGACGCTTGCGCTCAGGCCCACGCCAGGTGCTCCCGGTTGTGCGCGATCAGCCGGTCGGTGAGCTGCTCGGCGTACGTGTACTGGCCGACCAGGGGGTGGGCGAGCAGCGCCCGGAAGACCCGGTCCCGGCCGCCGCGCAGGGCCGCCTCCAGGGCCAGGTCCTCGTAGGCGGTCACGTTCGCCATCAGCCCCGCGTACAGCGGGTCCACGTCCGCCACCGGCAGCGGGGTGGCGCCCTTGCCGCCGACCGCCGCCGGGACCTCGATCACCGCGTCGTCGGGCAGGAAGGGCAGCGTGCCCCGGTTGTAGGTGTTCACCACCTGGTACGGGGAGCCGGCGCCGCCGAGCAGGGCGGCGGCGAGGTCGACGGCCGCCTCGGAGTAGTAGGCGCCGCCGCGCTTGGCGAGCAGCGCGGGCTTCTCGTCCAGGGCCGGGTCGCCGTACATCTCGAGGAGCTGCCGTTCCATCTCCGCGACCTCGGCGGCGCGCGACGGCTTGCTGCGCAGCTCGTCGACGACCTCGTCGTGGGCGTAGTAGTAGCGCAGGTAGTAGGAGGGAACGACGCCCAGGCGGTCCAGCAGCGGCCGGGGCAGACGCAGGTCGGCGGCGACCGCGTCCCCGTGCTCGGCCAGCAGGCGCGGCAGCACGTCCTCGCCCTCGGGGCCGCCGAGCCGTACGGCGGTCTCCCAGGTGAGGTGGTTGAGGCCGACGTGGTCCAGGTGGACGTCGGCGGGTGCGACCCCGAGCAGCCCGGCGAACTTGCGCTGCAGCCCGATGGCCACGTTGCACAGCCCGACCGCCCGGTGTCCGGCCTGGAGCAGGGCGCGGGTGACGATGCCGACCGGGTTGGTGAAGTCGATGATCCAGGCGTCCGGGTTGGCCCGTCGCACCCGTTCGGCGATGTCCAGCACCACCGGCACCGTGCGCAGCGCCTTGGCGAGCCCGCCCGCGCCGGTCGTCTCCTGCCCGACGCAGCCGCACTCCAGCGGCCAGGTCTCGTCCCGCTGCCTGGCCGCCTGGCCGCCGACCCGCAGCTGGAGCAGTACGGCGTCGGCGCCGTCTACGGCGGCGTCCAGGTCGGAGGTGGTGACCACGCGGCCGCCGTGCCCCTGCCTGGCGAAGATGCGGCGGGCGAGACCGCCCACCAGCTCCAGCCGGTCCGCCGCCGGGTCGACGAGCACCAGCTCCTCCACCGGGAGCGTGTCCCGCAACCGGGCGAAGCCGTCGATCAGTTCGGGCGTGTAGGTCGAACCGCCGCCGACCACGGTGAGTTTCATGAAGTCATCAACCCTTTACTCCGGTCAGTGTGACGCCCTCGACGAACGCCTTCTGCGCGAAGAAGAACACGAGGATCACGGGGGCCATGACCAGCACGGTCGCGGCCATGGTGAGGTTCCAGTCGGTGTGGTGGGCGCCCTTGAAGGACTCCAGGCCGTAGGAGAGGGTCCAGGCGCCGGGGTTCTCGGAGGCGTAGATCTGGGGGCCGAAGTAGTCGTTCCAGGCGTAGAAGAACTGGAAGAGGGCGACGGCCGCGATGCCCGGCCTGGCCATCGGCAGGACGACCTTCAGCAGGGTCCGCAGCTCCCCGCAGCCGTCGACCTTCGCCGCGTCCAGGTACTCGTCCGGGATGGTCAGCAGGAACTGGCGCAGCAGGAAGATGGAGAAGGCGTCGCCGAAGGCCATCGGGATGATCAGCGGCCACAGCGTGCCGGACAGGTCCAGCTGCTTCGCCCAGAACAGGTACATCGGGATGATGATCACCTGCGGGGGCAGCATCATCATCGAGATCACGAGCATCAGGGACAGGTGCCGGCCCCGGAAGCGGAACTTGGCCAGCGCGTACGCCACCGGGATCGAGGACGCCACGGTCAGCACGGTGCCGAGCCCCGCGTACAGCAGCGTGTTCTTCCACCAGGTGAGGAAGCCGGGCGTGTCCAGGACCGCCCGGTAGTTGCCCCACTCCCAGGTGTGCGGCCACAGGTCCCGGGTGAGGGCCTGCTGGTCGCTCATCAGCGAGGTGAGGACCACGAAGACGAACGGCAGCGTGAAGAAGAGGGCGGCGGCCACGCCCAGGGAGTGGACGGCGATCCAGTGCAGCAGGACGCGTCGGCGGGCGGTGCGCTCCTCGGTGGGCGGCGGACTGCCGGCCGCTACGGGCCGGGCCGGCGCCTCGGCCGTCGATACCTGGGTCATCGGTCACCTGCCTGGAGAAGTCCGCCCCGGCGGCGCATCAGCAGCGCCGTGAACGCCATGGCCAGCGCGAACAGCACGAGGGCGACCACACAGGCGGAGCCGTAGTCGAAGCGCTGGAAGCCGAGGTTGTAGACGAGCTGGGGGAGGGTGAGGGTCGACTTGTCGGGATAGCCGGGTTCGAAGGACTGGCCGGAGCCGCCGATGATCCCCGAGGCGACCTTCCCGGCGACCAGCGGCTGCGTGTAGTACTGCATGGTCTGGATCACGCCCGTGACCACGGCGAACAGCACGATCGGCGAGATGTTCGGCAGCGTCACGAACCGGAACCGCTGCCAGGCCGAGGCCCCGTCCAGCTCGGCCGCCTCGTACTGCTCCTTCGGTACGTCGAGCAGCGCCGCCATGAAGATCACCATGAGGTCGCCCACGCCCCACACGGCGAGCGCGGTCAGCGCCGGCTTGGACCAGGCGGAGTCCGTGAACCAGCCGGGCGCCGGTACGCCCAGTCCTTCCAGGACCGAGTTGACCGGCCCCGTACCGGGGTTGAGGAGGAAGACGAAGGCCAGCGTCGCGGCGACGGGCGGGGCGAGGTAGGGCAGGTAGAAGAGGGTCCGGAAGACCCCCGCTCCCGTCCTGATCTTCGTGATGAGCAGCCCGACCCCGAGCCCGAACACCACCCGGCAGGTCACCATCACCAGCACCAGCCAGAGGGTGTTGCGCAGGGCGGGCCAGAAGAGCGGGTAGTCCTGGAAGACGTACGCCCAGTTCTCCAGGCCCCGGAACTCCGGGACGCCGAAGCCGTCGTACTTCATCAGCGAGAAGTACACGGTGGACACCAGGGGGTAGACGAAGAAGACGCCGAACCCGACGAGGCAGGGCGACATGAAGGCCGCCGTCCGAAGCGCCGAGGAACGGCGCTTCGCGCGGAGCGTGTTGGTGGCCATGGACCGCTACTTCGCCTGCGCGATGTCGCGGTCGATCTGCGCGGCGGTCTTCTCCAGACCGGCCTTGAGGTCCTTCACCTTGCCCGACTCGTACTGGTAGCCGAAGTCCTGGAGGGTCAGCTGGTAGGTAGCGCCGTTGACGGAGGCCGGCGGGGAGTTCGACTCGGGGTGCTGGGCGATGTCCAGGAAGGTCCTGAACGCCGGGTCGGTCTTCAGGTCGGGCGACTTGAGGGCCGGGAAGGTGGAGGGCACGTTGCGGATGGCGTTGGCGAAGGCGACGACGGCCCCGGTGTCGGTCGTCATGTACTTCACCAGCTCCCACGCGGCGTTCTGCTTCTTGCTCTGCGGGGCGATGCCCATCACGGTGCCGGAGAGGAATCCCTTGCCGTACTCGGCCACCTCGTCGTCGGCGACGGGCATCGGCGCGGTGCCGATCTCGAAGTCGACCCCGGCGTCCTTCGCCATGCCGAGCCGCCACTCGCCGTCCAGCTGCATGGCCACCTGGCCGGTCTGGAAGGGGTGCTTGGCGCCCCACTCGTCGCCGAAGGTGTTGCGGTACTTCTCCAGCTTCTCGAAGCCGCCGAGGTCGTCGACGAGCTTCTTCTGGTAGGTGAACATCTCGGCGAACGCCGGGTCCTTGGCGACGCCGGACTTGCCGTCCTCGTCGAAGTAGGCGTGGTCCCACTGGGACATGTAGTGGTCGACGACGGTCTCGTACCCGTGGTAGTTCGGCATGAAGCCGAGCTGCTGGTACCCGTCGCCCTTGGTCTTCGTCAGCTTCTTCGCCACCTGGGCGAACTCGGACCAGGTCTTCGGCGGGGCCTCGATCCCGGCCGCCTCGAAGGCGTCCTTGTTGTAGTAGAGGCCGTAGGCGTCGCCGAGCAGCGGCAGGGCGCAGCGCGTCCCCTCGAACTGGGTGTACTCCAGCATCGGCTTCGGGATCAGCGCGTCCAGATCGAGCTTCGACTTCTCGACGAACGGCTTCAGGTCGAGGAAGGCGCCCGAGGAGCAGAACTTGCCGATGTTGGAGGTGGTGAACGAGGACACCACGTCGGGGCCGCTCGAACCGCCCGCGCGCAGGGCCTGGTTGAGTTTGTCGTCGTTGATGTTGCCGACGACCTTCACCTTGATGTTCGGGTGCGCCTTCTCGAACCGGTCCACGTTCGCCTGGACGGCCTTCACCTCGGCGGGCGCGCTCCAGCCGTGCCAGAAGGTGATGGTGGTCTCGGCGTTCGGGTCGTCGGAGGCGCCGGTTTCGGACTGGCCGGTACAGGCGGTGGCGAGCAGGGCGAGGGAGGCGGAGGCGGCGACCGCGAGGGCCGCTTTTCTGGATATTCCGGGCATGACGAAGCTCCCAGGGGCAGGGCGGGGACAGGTGGGTGGGGCGAGTGGGTGGGGCGGGGCGGGGCGGCGCGGGGTTCAGCGCGAGGTGTCGAAGACCTCGTCGCGGGTGGTCGCGAGCGCGCTCTCCAGTGCGCCGCGCAGGACGGGGTGCTCGGTCACGTCACCGACGGCGAGCCGGGGCCGGGAGGCCGCCAGTTCCTCCAGCTCGTCCTGGACCAGGTCGCGCAGCGCCTCGCCGCCCGCGGTGAGTGAGGTGCCGCTCAGGACCACCAGCTCGGGGTCCAGGACCGAGACGAGGGAGGCGAGGCCGGTGGCCAGGCGGGTGGCGTAGGTCTGGAGCAGCCGGCGGTGCGGGTCGTCGTCGGCGTCGGCCCGTGCGGCGCGGGCCACCAGGGTGGCGGCGACCTCGGTGTACGGCCCCGAGGGCAGGTCGGCGACGCCCAGCTCCCGGGCCAGTCCCGGCAGCGCCTGCGAGCCGGCCAGCTCCTGGAAGCCGCCGCTGCCGGTGCGGCTGACCTTGCGGACCAGTGGGGCACCGGGCACCGGCAGGAATCCGACCTCGCCGGCGCCGCCGGTCCAGCCGCGGTGCAGCCGGCCGCCGAGGACCAGGGCGGCGCCCAGGCCCTCCTGGTTCCACAGCAGGACGAAGTCCTCGTGCCCCCGGGCCGCGCCGAGTCGCTGCTCGGCCACGGCGGCGAGGTTCACGTCGTTCTCGTACTCCACCGGCATCGGCAGCGCGGCGGCGAGTTCGTCGAGCAGGGTGGGGGAGTGCCAGCCGGGCAGGTGGGAGGCGTACCGCAGCCGTCCGGTGCCCGGGTCGAAGGCGCCGGGCGTGCCGATGACGAGGCGGTGGACGTCGTCGCGGGCGAGCCCGGCGGCCTTCACCGCGCCGTCGAGGGCGTCGGTGACCTGCTGGACGACGGGGGTGACGGTGCGGCGGCCCGGGGTGGGCAGCTCGAACCGGCCGACGGTGCGCCCGGTGACGTCGGCGACCGCGGCGAGGACGCGGCCCGGGGTGACGTCGATCCCGGCGGCGTACGCGGCGGCCGGGTTGACCTCGTAGAGCTGGGCGCCGGGCCCGGGGCGTCCCTCGGTCGTCCCCCCGGCCAGGACCAGCCCCGCAGCCTCCAGCCGGGCCAGCAGCTGCGAGGCGGTCGGCTTGGACAGGCCGGTCAGCTTGCCGATCCGGGTCCGGGACAGCGGCCCGTGCTCCAGCAGGAGGTCGAGCGCGGCCCGGTCGTTCATGGCGCGCAGGACGCGCGGGGTGCCCGGCGTACCGGCGGTTCCTGCCATGCGTGTCCACACCTGCCTCTCGACCGCTCAGCTTTTCAGGGGGCGGTGGGGGAAGTCCACCGCGCGGATCACGGGAAACGTTCCGGCGGGACGTCCGGCGTGCGTCTGTTAGGAAAGTTTCCTGTTGGCTGGAGAACGTAGGCCCGGCCGCAAGGAGCCGTCAAGAGACCGCCCCCGAGGCAACGCAGTCGTTACCTCGGGGGCGGGAAGCGCAGCGGGCGGGGCTACTTGCTGGTGCTGGGCGGCGGAATGGGGGAGGCCGCCACCGACTGCGGCGACACGGTGCTCGCGTACGCCGACGGCGCCGCGACGCCCGCCGTCGGGTCGGCGGCGGCCGGGGCGCCCTCCAGCGGAACCGTGGCACCCCCGACGATCGCGATGCCGGCCGCGTCGAAGGCCCGCTTGATGCGCCAGCGCAGTTCACGCTCGACGGTGAGGGACTTGCCGGGCATGGTCTTCGCGGAGACCCGCACCACCATCGAGTCGAGCAGTACGGAGTCCAGCCCGAGGGTCTCGATCGGCCCCCAGAGCATCTCGTTCCAGGGCTCCTCCTTGCTCATCCGCTCGCCGACCGCGGAGAGGGTCTCCTTCACCTTGTCCAGGTCCTCGTCGGAGCGGACCGTGACGTCGACGCCGGCCGTGGACCAGCCCTGGGAGAGGTTGCCGATGCGCTTGACCTCGCCGTTGCGGACGTACCAGATCTCGCCGTCGACGCCGCGCAGCTTGGTCACCCGCAGCCCGACCTCGATCACCTCGCCGGAGGCCACACCCGCGTCGATGCTGTCGCCGACGCCGTACTGGTCCTCCAGGATCATGAAGACGCCGGACAGGAAGTCGGTGACCAGGTTGCGGGCGCCGAAGCCGATCGCGACACCGGCCACACCGGCGGAGGCCAGTAGCGGGGCCAGGTTGATCTGGAAGGTGCCGAGCACCATCAGGGCCGCGGTGCCGAGGATGAGGAAACTGGCCACCGAGCGGAGCACGGACCCGATCGCCTCGGAACGCTGGCGGCGCCGCTCGGCGTTGACCAGCAGCCCGCTCAGCGCGGTGCCCCCGGACGTCCCGCTCCTGCGGTTCATCCGGTCTATCAGCTTGGTGATCGCCCGCCGCACCACGGCACGCAGCACGACCGCGATCACCACGATCAGCAGCACCCGCAGCCCGATCGCGAGCCACGTCGACCAGTTCTCCTCGACCCAGCCCGCGGCGTTCGTCGCGCTCTCGTGGGCCTCCTTCAGCGAGGGCACGGTCGGCGCCGTCGGGGACGGCGACGGCGAGGGTGACGACGCAGAGGACGCAGAGGACACAGACGGCGAACCGGCGGCCGGCAGGGGCAGGACGGCGGCGGACAGGGACACGGCGGAAACCTCCAGGTGCGGCGGCCCGTCCGGCGCGGTCCGGTCCGAGGTCCGGTCCAAGGTCACGGAAAGGTCACCGGACGGGCAGATGCACCACACTAACGGGGCACCGGACCCGGTTCGGCCCGAAACCGGCGGGGGAGACACTGCTCACCCACGCCCGAACCGGTCACGCCCAAGCCCACGCGCCCCGTGTGGTCGAAAACACTCCCAGCCCGTTACCGGGACATGGTGGCGCTACGACCAGGCATGAGGGGAGACTGAACCAGATCGTCCCGGCGCGAGCCACGCGCCGCCGACGCCCAAGGAGGCACCCGTGCCGCATGTCCTGGTCCTCAACGCGTCGTACGAGCCACTCGGCGTCGTACCGCTCCGCCGCGCGCTCGTCCTCGTCCTGGAGAACAAGGCCGTGTGCCTCGAGGAGTCCGGCGCCTTCCTGCACAGCGCGACCGTCACCGTGCCCGCACCCAGCGTGGTCCGGCTCAAGCGGTTCGTGCGGGTGCCCTACCGGGGCCCCGTCCCGCTCACCCGACGCGCCCTGTTCGCCCGCGACGGGGGCCGCTGCATGTACTGCGGCGCCGTCGCCACCAGCGTCGACCACGTCATCCCGCGCAGCCGCGGGGGCCTGCACGCGTGGGACAACGTGGTGGCGTCCTGCCGCCGCTGCAACCACGTCAAGGCCGACCGCCACCTGGTCGAGCTGGGCTGGCGCCTGCGCCACAAACCGGCCCCGCCCACCGGTCTGGCCTGGCGCATCATCGGCACCGGCCACCGGGACCCGCGCTGGTTGCCGTACTTGCAGCCGTACGGCGCGGAGGACGCCATGGCCCGGATCGACGGCATCTCCGCCTGACGTCCGGGCCTCCGCCTGCTCCGGCTCAGCGCACCCAGTTCTTCAGCGGCTCGGTGTCCAGGACGATCCCGACCGGCTCGGGCAGCGCGACCTCCTTGCCGAAGGGCAGCGTCTGCACGGTCTCGTACCGTCCCCCGTCCGGACGGCTGTGCACCTTGACCTCGCAGGTGTCCCGGTCGATCAGCAGGTACACCGGGATCCCCGTCCCGGCGTAGGCCCGGGGCTTGTCGACCCGGTCGCGCCGGTCGGTGTCCGAGTCGTACGAGGTGACCTCGACGACCATGAGGACGGGGGCGGGGTCGGCCCATTCGCCCTGGCCCACGAAGGCTTCCGCCGGGGCCAGTGAGCCGTCCGGCCGGGCACGGCCGCCCCGGTACGCCTCGACCACCAGTCCCTGTGTCGGATCCAGCCACAGGTCGGGTCGGTGCTGCATGCAGATCCGCGTCAGCCATTGGATGACGCGTCCGTGGTCGCCGTCGGGAACGGCCTTCCCCCCAAGATGTCCGTTGATGAACTCGAGCCGCGCGCCTTCTATGCTCCGGTCTGCGTGGCGGGCGAGTTCCTCGAACTCGGTGACGAGCATCTGCGGCCTGTCGGCGGTCACGGTCACAAGGCTCCTCCGGGTCTGCGGGGGTCCACCCCGTCAGCGTAGGGGAGATCCGGCCGGTCAGGGGTGGCGCCAGGTGAGGGTGTAGCGCCAGAAGAGGCGTCGGCGCAGTCGGGCGCCGGGCAGAACTTCCCGTGCCGCTTCGGTGATGTCGGAGAACGTCATGTCGGCCGGCCGGGTCCGGGCGGTCATCGAGGCCGGGCGGGGTCTTGCGCAGCCCCTGTTCTTGAGCCACCCGATGGCGGCATTGGGGAGGACGGCGGCCGCGCCGAGCAGGTGGTCCGTGACGGTCCGCGGTCGGTAGAGACCGACGACGGCCAGGGTGCCGCCGGGGGCCAGGTGCCGGCGGAAGGTGTCGAGGCCCTCGGTGAACGGCAGGTGGTGGAGGGCGGCGACGCAGGTGATGACGTCGTGGGGTCCGGCGGGGAGGTCCGTCAGGGCGTCGGCGACGGTGAAGGAGGCCGCCGTCGACGTGGCGGTCAGGGCGCGTGCCCGTGCGGTGATCGCCGGATCCGAATCGACGCCGCGGACCTCGTCGGCCCGGGTGGCGAGCAGGCGGGCCAGGTCACCAGCGCCGGAACCGACGTCCAGCGCGCTGCCGAACCGGTGGGGGAGCTGCCGCAAGGTCCAGCGGTGGTAGTGGGCGTTGTGGTCCCAGGGGTGAGCGGCGTTGAACCGGTCGAGCGCCTGGTGGAGCCGATGCGGCAGTGACTTCATGTGTTCCTTCGACGATTCGTCCTCGGGCCACAGTTCCCAGGGCTGTGAGTGCCCGTGCGTGGCCGGGCCCGGTGACCGGTTTGGGTGATCCATGCCCGGGTTACGTGTTTTTTTGGCTGGGTCTGTACGTATTCAGGAGAGGGCGGATGTGACCAGGGCCACGTTGGCGGTATTGGGGCGTCTGTCCTCGCGGGGACTGGGTAGGGGCTGCCGTAACTCGCCACAAGCGTGCTCGGTACGACGCCTCACCCAGAGCCCGATCAAGAGCCCGAACCACCGTCCGACCCAGAGCCTGATCCAAAGGAGACCCCCGTGGCTGCACTGGCGCCCCTTCTGCTGCCGGCCCCCTCCAAACCCGTGGCGGAGCCGTCCACCCCCTGGGCGGAGCCCTCCGCCGCCTCCGAGACCCCGCACTACTGCGTCTTCGGCGCCACCGGCAGCTGCGCCGAGACCCCGCTGACCAGCGAACCGCCGCTGCCCGACGCCGAGCCCCTCACCAGCGAGTCGCCGTTCGCCGACGCCGTACCGCTGACCAGCGAGTCCTCGCCCGAACTCACGGCCGACGTGCCGGAGCAGGGCGGCCCCTCCTTCGCCGTCCCCGTTCCGGAACCCACGAGGTCGTAGAGGAAGCAGATGCCCGCAGCCCAGCCGGCCGAGCCGCCCACCGAGGACCTTCCCGAGGATCTGACCAGGCTCGCCGCCCTGCACGGCGTCGCCACCTCCTACCGCCCCTCCCCGGACCGCACCGTCCCGGCCACGGCCACCGCCGTCACCCTCGCGCTGGCCGCCCTCGGCGTGGACGCGACCACCCCCGGGGCCGTACGGGCCGCGCTCGCCGCCCGGGACGCCGAGCTGCGCGAACGGCTGCTGCCGCCCACCGTCGTCCGCTGGGACGGCGGCGGCACCCCGGCCGCGCTGGCCGCCCTGCCCGCGGGCTCCCGGCTGCGCGTCGAGACCGAGCAGGGCGAGCGCCGCGGCGGGGTCGAGGGGCTTGCGCACGGCGTCCACCGGCTGACCGCCACCGCGCCCGACGGCCGTACCGCCCAGGCCCACCTGATCGTCGCGCCCGCCCGGCTGCCCGCTCCCGCTGGACGCTCCTACGGGCTTCTCGTCCAGCTCTACTCCCTCCTCTCCCGCCGCTCCTGGGGCATGGGCGACCTCGGCGACCTCGGTGAACTTGCCGCCTGGGCCGGTCGCTCCCTCGGCGCCGGATTCGTGCAGGTCAACCCGTTGCACGCGGCCGTACCCGGCGCTCCCACCGACCCGTCGCCGTACCGGCCGTCCTCGCGCCGCTTCCCCGACCCGGTGCACCTGCGGATCGAGGACGTGCCCGAGTACGCGTACGTCACGGACCACGAGCGCGCCAGGGCCCTGCGGGACCGGGCCGGGCGGCTGCGCGAGGGCGTGCTGGAGAAGGACGCCCTGATCGACCGGGACGCCGTGTGGGAGCTGAAGCGCGACGCGCTCGAACTGCTCCACGAGGTCCCACTCGGCCCGGGCCGCCGCGCCGCCTACTGCGACTACCTCGCCGCACAGGGCACCGCCCTGGAGGACCACGCCACCTGGTGCGCGCTCGCCGAGGTCCACGGCCCCGACTGGCGCCGCTGGCCCGAGGGCCTGCGCGACCCCCGCTCGGCCGACACCGACCGCGCCCGCGGCGAGCTGATGGACCGCGTCGACTTCCATTCCCGCCTCACCTGGCTCACCGACACCCAGCTCACCGCCGCCCATCGCACCGCGCGCGAGGCCGGCATGCCGGTCGGGATCGTCCACGACCTCGCCGTCGGCGTGCACCCGCGCGGCGCCGACTCCTGGGCCCAGCAGGAGTACTTCGCCGCCGGGATGTCGGTGGGAGCGCCGCCGGACGCCTTCAACTCCCGCGGCCAGGACTGGGGGTTGCCGCCCTGGCGCCCGGACCGCCTCGCGGACTGCGGGTACGCGCCGTTCCGGGAGTTGCTGCGCGGCCTGTTCCGGTACGCCGGGGCACTGCGCGTCGACCATGTCATGGGCCTGTTCCGGCTCTGGTGGGTGCCCGAGGGCCGGCCGCCCACCGAGGGCACCTACGTCCACTACGACGCCGAGGCCATGCTCGCCGTCCTCGTCCTGGAGGCCCGCCGGGCCGGTGCCGTCGTCATCGGCGAGGACCTGGGCACCGTGGAGCCCGGGGTGCGCGAGGCGCTGCGCGAGCGCGGGGTGCTGGGCACCTCGGTGCTCTGGTTCGAACGGGACTGGACCGGCGACGGCCGCCCCCTGCCGCCCGAGCGGTGGCGCGCCGACTGCCTGGCCACCGCCACCACCCACGACCTGCCGTCCACCGCCGCCCGCCTCACCGGCGAACACGTCGAACTCCGCGACCGGCTCGGCCTGCTCACCCGCCCGCTGGAGGAGGAACGCGCCGAGGCCGCCGCGGACACCGCCGAGTGGCTGGAGGTCCTGGCCAGGCTCGGACTGCTGCGCGGCACCGGCGGCGACACCGGAACGCCCGCCGAGGAGGCGGAGATCCAGGCCGTGCACCGGTTCCTGCTGCGCACCCCCGCCCACATGGCCGGCATCTGGCTCCCGGACGCCGTCGGCGACCGCCGCCCGCAGAACCTCCCCGGCACCTGGGACCAGTACCCGAACTGGCGGCTGCCCGTCGCCGACGCCGAGGGCCGCCCGGTGACCCTGGAGGAGCTGGCCGCCTCGCCCCGGCTGCACGCGCTGATCGACGTCGTGCGCGATGCCGCACGCGCTCCCGTACGGGACGCCGTACGGGACGCCGTACGGGAGCGCGGCGGCGACCGGGACGGCTGAGCGGGACGCCCGCGCCGGGCGTCCGCGGACCCCGTACGGGCACCCCGGGCGCGCGGCCGCCCGGACCGTTCGCTAACTTGGCACCGTGGACAAGAAGAACGCCCTGCGCGCCGGCGCCCTGGCAGCCGGTACGACGCTGATGATGCTGCTCATGTCGTCCCCCGCGCTCGCGCTGACGCGCGACGACGGCGACGACCCCGGCACCGGCCTGAGCGTCGTCGAGACGCTGGGCCTCTACGTCCTGGCCCCGCTCGCGCTGTTCGCGGTCATCGCGGGTCTGGTCATGGTCCTGGACCGGTCCCACCCGGACCACCGGGTGTCGGCGCCCGGTGCCAAGAACAAGGCCAAGGCCAAGGTCGCCGCGAAGGCCTGACCCGACGCCCGGCCGCCCCCAGTCTCACCGAGGGCGCCGTCCCCGCCGCACGCACGCGGAGGGGGCGGCGCCCTTCGGCATTCCCGCGGGCGGCCCCTACTTCTCCGTACCGGCGAGGAGGTCCCGCAGCAGGTCGGCCAGCTGACCGGCCCGTTCCGCGCCGAGGGAGGCCAGCGCCTCGGTCTGGGTGTCCAGGCCCGCGCCGACCGCCTCGTCGATCAGCTCGAGGCCCCGTTCGGTGAGGGTGACCTGGAGTCCCCGGCGGTCGTGCGGGTCGGGGGAGCGGCGCAGCAGGCCCGCCCGTTCCAGCTTGTCCAGCCGGCCGGTCATGCCACCGGTGGTCAGCATCAGCGTGGCCGACAGCTGCCGCGGCGAGAGCGTGTACGGCTCCCCGGAGCGGCGCAGGGTGGCCAGGGCGTCGAACTCCCCGCGCGAGATGCCGTAGCGCTCGTACGCCTTCTCCATCCGGTCGCCCATCGCGCGCGCCAGCCGGAAGACCCGGCCGAACACCTCCATGGCGGCCGTGTCCAGGTCGGGCCGCACCGCCGCCCACTGATCGATGATCACGTCGACGGGGTCCTTGCGCGGTCCGGGCTGCGGGGGGCGTTCAGTCATGCGACGAGTATCGGGGCCGTTCCGCTCGGCCGCAAGAAAGTGGCTTGACGGAAACTTGCTTAGAAGTAAGCTACTTTCCATCGAGCTTCATTCGTCTCCGAAGGGTGCCCTCATGGCCGCGACCCGCCCCGCCGTCATCGCGCTTACCGCCCTCGCCCCGGTCTCCTGGGGCAGCACCTACGCCGTGACCACCGAGTTCCTGCCGCCCGACCGGCCCCTGTTCACCGGGCTGATGCGTGCCCTGCCGGCCGGGCTGCTGCTGCTCGCCCTCGCCCGGGTGCTGCCGCGCGGCGCCTGGTGGGGGAAGGCGGCGGTGCTGGGCGTGCTGAACATCGGGGCCTTCTTCCCGCTGCTGTTCCTCGCCGCCTACCGGATGCCCGGCGGAATGGCCGCCGTCGTCGGCTCGGTCGGCCCGCTCCTCGTCGTCGGCCTCTCGGCCCTCCTGCTCGGGCAGCGGCCCACCACCCGGTCCGTGCTCACCGGCGTCGTCGCCGCGTCCGGCGTCAGCCTGGTGGTGCTGGAGGCGGCCGGGGGGCTGGACCCGCTCGGCGTGCTCGCGGCCCTCGCCTCCACCGCGTCCATGTCCACCGGCACCGTGCTCGCGGGGCGCTGGGGCCGCCCCGACGGAGTCGGCCCGCTCGCCCTCACCGGCTGGCAGCTGACCGCGGGCGGCCTGCTCCTCGCGCCGCTCGCCCTGCTGGTCGAGGGTGCCCCGCCCGCCCTGGACGCCCCGGCGATCGGCGGCTACCTCTACCTGGCGCTGGCCAACACGGCCCTCGCGTACTGGCTCTGGTTCCGCGGCATCGGCCGGCTCTCCGCCACCCAGGTCACCTTCCTCGGACCGCTCTCGCCGCTGACCGCCGCCGTGATCGGCTGGGCGGCGCTCGGCGAGGCGCTCGGCCCGGTGCAACTGGCGGGGATGGCGCTGGCGTTCGGGGCCACCCTCGCGGGCCAGGCCGTGCCGCGCCCGCGGCCGGTCGCAGCGGATGCGGAACCCCTCAGTTCTGCTTCACGGAACGGTCGAAAGGATTCGATGGACCTGACGGGTACGGCCCCGGGACGGTAGGTCCGCGAGGCCCCGGACCAGGAAAGGACCGTCGTGGCCACAACCGCCCGGGGCGCGGCCGACGCGCCCGCCGCCCTCGCCTCTCGCGCTCGCCGTGCTCGCCACCCTCGCCCGGTCCGGCAGCCTCGTCACCTCCCGGGCCCTCGGCGACAGCGTGCCGCCCGTCCAGCACGCCTTCCGGCGCCGGGCGGTGGCCCACGCGGTCGTCGCCCCCTTCGGAGCGCGGCGGGCGCCCGGTGCGACACCGGACGCCCCCTCGTACGTACGGACCGCCTACTCGGCCGCCGCCGCGTCCGCCGCCTGGGCCCGCAGCGCGCGCTCGACGCCCGAGCGGGACTCCGAGACCAGCCGGCGCAGGGCCGCGTTCGGCTCGGCGGAGGCCAGCCACGCGTCCGTGCGGTCCAGGGTCTCCTGGGACACCTGCACCGCCGGGTACAGGCCGACCGCGATCTGCTGGGCCATCTCGTGCGAACGGGACGCCCAGACGTCCTTCAGCGCCTCGAAGTACCGCTCCGTGTACGCCGCCAGCAGCTCGCGCTGGTCGGTCTGGACGAAGCCGGCGATGACCGCCTCCTGCACGGCGTTCGGCAGCTTGTCGGAGTCGACGACCGACTCCCAGGCCTCCGCCTTGGCCGCCTCGGTCGGGCGGGCCGCCCGCGCGGTGGCCGCGTGGCGCTCACCGGCGGCGGTCTTGTCCCGCTCGTACTCGCTCTGGATCTCCGACCCGCCGAACCGGCCCACGGCCGCGAGCCGCTGCACGAACGCCCAGCGCAGCTCGGTGTCGACGGCCAGGCCCTCGATCGTCTGCGTGCCGTCCAGCAGCGCGTCCAGCAGGTCCAGCTGCTCCGGCGTCCGCGCCGTCGCCGCGAACGCCCTCGCCCACGCCAGCTGGTGGTCGCTGCCCGCCTCGGCGGCGCGCAGGTGGGCCAGCGTGGCCTCGGTCCAGCGGGTGAGCAGCGCCTCGCGGGCGGTGGGGGCGGCGTACTGGTCGATGGCCAGCTTCACCTGGCGGTGCAGCGACTGCACGACACCGATGTCGGACTCCTTGCCGATGCCCGACAGCACCAGCGACAGGTAGTCGCGGGTCGCCAGCTCCGCGTCCCGGGTCATGTCCCACGCCGACGCCCAGCACAGGGCGCGGGGGAGGGACTCGGTGAAGTCGCCGAGGTGCTCGGTGACCACGGCCAGCGACTGCTCGTCCAGGCGCACCTTCGCGTACGACAGGTCGTCGTCGTTCAGGAGCAGCACCGCCGGGCGGGGCTTGCCCACCAGCTGCGGTACGGCCGTCAGCTCGCCGTCCACGTCCAGCTCGACCCTCCCCCAGCCTTCGGCCGGGGGGACCCCCACGCCGCGCACCAGCCTGCCGTCGCCGTCGAGGTCGTAGGCGCCGATCGCGATGCGGTGCGGGCGCAGGGTCGGCTCGCCCTTGGCACCCGCGGGGAGCGCCGGGGCCTCCTGGCGGACGGCGAAGGAGGTGATGACACCGTCGGCGTCGGTCTCGATCTCCGGGCGCAGCACGTTGATGCCGGCCGTCTCCAGCCAGGCCTTCGACCAGGTCTTCAGGTCGCGCCCCGAGGTCTCCTCCAGCGCGCCCAGCAGGTCGGACAGGCGGGTGTTGCCGAACGCGTGCCGCTTGAAGTACGCCTGCACGCCCCGGAAGAACGCGTCCTCACCGACGTACGCCACGAGCTGCTTGAGCACGCTGGCGCCCTTGGCGTACGTGATGCCGTCGAAGTTGACGAGCACGTCGTCCAGGTCGCTGATGTCCGCCATGATCGGGTGCGTGGACGGCAACTGGTCCTGCCGGTATGCCCAGGTCTTCATCTGGTTGGCGAACGTCGTCCACGAGTGCGGCCACTTCGAGCCGGGCGCGTCGGCCTGGCAGGCGGCCTCGGCGTAGGTGGCGAACGACTCGTTCAGCCACAGGTCGTTCCACCACTCCATGGTGACCAGGTCGCCGAACCACATGTGCGCCAGCTCGTGCAGGATCGTGGCGGCGCGCACCTCGTACGCGGCGTCCGTCACCTTCGAGCGGAACACGTACTGGTCGCGGATGGTCACCGCGCCCGCGTTCTCCATCGCGCCCGCGTTGAACTCCGGCACGAAGAGCTGGTCGTACTTCTTGAAGGGGTACTGGTAGTCGAACTTCTCCTGGAACCAGTCGAAGCCCTGCCGGGTGACCTCGAAGATCGCGTCCGCGTCGAGGTGCTCGGCCAGCGAGGGACGGCAGTAGATGCCGAGCGGCACGGACTGCCCGTCCTTCTCGTACACGCTGTGCACCGAGTGGTACGGGCCGACGATCAGCGCCGTGATGTACGACGAGATGCGCGGGGTCGGCTCGAACTCCCAGACGTTGTCCTTCGGCTCGGGCGTCGGCGAGTTGGAGATGACCGTCCAGCCCTCGGGGGCCTTCACGGTGAACTGGAACGTCGCCTTCAGGTCCGGCTGCTCGAAGCTCGCGAAGACCCGGCGCGCGTCCGGCACCTCGAACTGCGTGTACAGGTACGCCTGGTCGTCCACCGGGTCGACGAACCGGTGCAGGCCCTCGCCGGTGTTGGTGTACGCGCAGTCCGCGGCCACGCGCAGGATGTTGCGTCCCGGCAGCAGGCCCGGCAGGGCGATGCGGGAGTCCTGGAACACCTCGGCGGGGTCGAGGGCGTCGCCGTTCAGCGTCACCTCGTGGACCGTCGGCGCGACCAGGTCGATGAAGGACTCGCCGCCGCCCTCGGCGACGTCGAAGCGCACCGTGGTCACGGACCGGTAGGTGCCTCCCCCGCTCTCGGCTTCGCTCGAGGGGGAGGTGCCCCCACCCTGCGCGCCGGTGAGGTCGAGATCGATCTCGTACGAGTCAACGGTCAGCAGCGTCGCCCGCTGCCGCGCCTCTTCGCGAGTCAGGTTTGTGCCAGGCACGCGGTCATCTCCTCGTTATGTGTGGGTTGCGCCATCCTTCCACGTGGCCGGGACGGAACGCGATGTCCATTTCCCGCCGGTGCGCGGCGCGCCCGCGCGCGAGCCTGGACCCATGAACGGTTACACCGCACACCCCGTCCCTCCGGCCGCCCTCGAGGAACTGCGCGCCACCGACGACGCGGGCCGCGTCCCCGCTCCCACGACCGACGACGAGGGCGGCGCGCCCCTGCGCTGCTGCCTGCGCCGCAGCAGCCCCGGCGATCGGATCGCGCTGGTCTCCTACGCCCCGCTGCGCCGCTGGGCGGCGGAGACGGGCGCCGACCCGGGCGCCTACGACGAGCAGGGGCCGGTCTTCATCCACGCCGAGGAGTGCGCGGGCCCGGAGACGGACCGCCTCCCCTTCACCAACTCGCACCGCACCCTGCGCCGCTACTCCGCCGACGGGCACATCCTGGGCGGGCGGCTGATCGGTGACCCCGGCGCCTTCGAGTACGCCCTCCGGGAAGCGCTCGACGACCCGGCCGTGGCGTTCGTCCACGTCCGGGCCGTCGAGTACGGCTGCTTCCTGTACGAGGTGCGCCGCGGCTGAGACCCGCCCGCCTCAGCCGCCCACCCCGATCCGCCAGGGGCCGTCGGCCTCGATGCGCAGGATGCCGGGCGCCTGCACGGGAGCCAGTACGTCGAGGAGGCCGACCTCGTTGACGAGGAGATCCTCCTCGTCGTCCTCCCACTCGGGATCGTGCGAGGCGAAGTAGTGCCAGACGACGAAGTTGCTCCGGCCCTGGTGCACGAAGGACAGCACACCCGCGGGACCCTCGTACACCAGCAGGTCCGGGCCCCTGCCGTCCAGGCTGTGCACCAGGCGCCGGGCGTGGGCGAGCGGCAGCACCCGCAGCGTCCAGGGGGTGTCGGCGCGCACCAGCAGGGACAGCGGCCGGTCCTTGGGGACGGTGGCGAACGTACGGGCGTGGACGTCGTCCTCGTACGTCGACAGCAGATCCTGGTCGGCGCGTCCGTACGCGTCGCACGAGTCGATGTTCACCGAGATGCTGTCCCTGCACGCGATCTCGACGACCACGCGGGCGCCGGGCGGCAGGTTCGGCGGGCAGGTGACGCGTTCCTTGCCCGAGGCGTGGTGCGTGAACGGCGGGAAGGAGAGCGCCAGCTCCGACGCCAGGCGGTCGGCGGGCGGCGCCGGGAAGGACGCGGCGACCGGCGCCGCGTGCGAGGGCGCCGCGTGCGAGGGCGCCGCCGGAGGGGCGTAAGAGGCCGGAGGGGCGGGTGGCAGGGGTGGAGGGGGCGCGGGGGCCGGGGCCATGGGTACCGGTTGCGGGTCCTCGGCGACCGAGATGCCGAAGTCCGTGGCGAGCCCGGCGAGGCCCGAGGCGTACCCCTGCCCCACCGCGCGGAACTTCCAGCCGCCGTTCCTGCGGTAGAACTCGCCGAAGACGAAGGCGGTCTCCGTCGAGGCGTCCCCGATCGTGAAGGACGCGACCTGCCGCCCGTCCGGCAGAGCGACCCGGACATCCAGGAAGGGCACCTGCCCGAACGTTCCTGCGTCGGTGGACGCGGCCACCACGACCCGGTCCATTCCGAGTTCGACGGCCGCGAGGTCCAGCCACAGCCAGTCGGCGCCCGTGCCGTCGGCCCCCCGGCCCTTGCCCAGGTGGCGCACGGCGCCCGACGGGTGGGCCGGCTGGTTGTAGAAGACGAGGTCGGCGTCCGAGCGGACTCGGCCGGCAGCGTCGAGCAGCAGGGCCGAAACGTCCACGTCCGGTACGTGGGCGCCCTGCCGCCAGGTCACCGCGACCTGGAGGGTGGCTGCGGGAACGGGCAGGTTGCCGCCCTTCGTCATCTGCGTCATGGCGTGATCTTCACACGATCGGCACGACTGGCGAGGCGGATTGCCATACTCCGCATCGGGGGGGGGCGTCACACGGGAGGGGGCGGCCACCCCGTACCGGGTGACCGCCCCTTGGGAAGCGGTGGACTACTTGGCGGACAGCTCCGCCGCCACCAGCTCCGCGATCTGCACCGCGTTCAGGGCCGCGCCCTTGCGGAGGTTGTCGTTGGAGACGAACAGGGCGAGGCCGTTGTCCACGGTCTCGTCCTGGCGGATCCGGCCCACGTACGCCGGGTCCTGACCGGCCGCCTCAAGCGGCGTCGGCACCTCGGTGAGCGCCACGCCGGGGGCGCCGGCCAGCAGCTCCTTGGCGCGCTCCACGCTGATCGGCCGGGCGAAACGGGCGTTGATCTGCAGGGAGTGGCCGCTGAAGACGGGCACGCGCACGCAGGTGCCGGACACCTTCAGCTCCGGGATCTCCAGGATCTTGCGGGACTCGTTGCGGAGCTTCTGCTCCTCGTCCGTCTCGTGCAGGCCGTCGTCGACGATCGAGCCGGCCAGCGGCAGCACGTTGTACGCGATGGGCGCCACGTACTTGTCCGGCTTCGGGAACTCGACGGCCGAACCGTCGTGGGTCAGCTTGGGGGCGTCCGCGCCCACCTTCTGGACCTGCTCGAACAGCTCGTCCACGCCGGCCAGGCCGGAGCCGGACACCGCCTGGTAGGTGGCGACGACGAGGGCTTCGAGGCCCGCCTCCGCGTGCAGCGGACGCAGCACCGGCATCGCGGCCATCGTGGTGCAGTTCGGGTTGGCGATGATGCCCTTGGGGCGGTCGGCGATCGCGTGCGGGTTCACCTCGGAGACCACGAGCGGGACCTCGGGGTCGCGGCGCCAGGCGGAGGAGTTGTCGATCACGACCGGGCCCTGCGAGGCGACCTTTTCGGCCAGCGCCTTGGAGGTGGCACCGCCCGCCGAGAACAGCACGATGTCCAGCCCGGAGTAGTCGGCGGTGGCCGCGTCCTCCACCGTCACGCCGTCCAGGTACTTGCCGGCGCTGCGGGCCGAGGCGAACAGGCGCAGCTCGGTGACGGGGAAGTCGCGCTCCGTGAGGATCCTGCGCATGACCGTGCCCACCTGACCGGTGGCTCCGACGATTCCGACCCTCACGGTGACTCCTTCTCCGTTTGTACGCGTGTCCTCACGCGCGCTTTGCTCGGCCGAGACCTTTCCATCATGGGGCGAAGCCCGGCCCGCCTGTCCAATCCTTTGCACGGTGTTCCCGCACCTTGGGACGCGGTGGCCCGGTCCGCCCCTGCCCACCCCTTCCCGCCCCACACGACGATGTGACGTACGCCTCGCGCCGAAAGGCGGCCGCCCGGGCGAACGTTTCGGGCTCCTCGCGCGTCGTAAGGGAAACGTGGCCGGGGGAGGAAATGGCTTTGCTGCGCAGAAGGGCCCGCCGCGGCCAGGGGGACGACGTACGCGACGACCCCCTGGACGCGGCACAGGAACGCCGGGTGCGGGCGGTGCTCGCGCTCGGCGGGGTGCCGCAGGCGGACCTGCCGGACGGGGTGCAGCAGGTCCGCCTGCGGCTGCTGGAGCGGACGGCCAGTGGCCGTGAGGCGCCGCGCGACGTGTCCGCCTGGGCGGCGGTCGTCGCCTCCAACCTGGCCATGGACTGGCACCGGGCCAGACGCCGTCAGGACCGGCTCGGGGAGCGCCTGGCCGCGTTGCGCCAGCCGGAGCACCCCCGCGACGAGGACACCAGCGTCCTGTCCCTCGCCGTCGCGCAGGGCCTGGACGAGCTGCCCGACGCCCAGCGCCAGGTCCTCGTCCTGCGCTTCTACGCCGATCTTCCGGTGCGTGGCATCGCCGAGGAGCTGGGCATCCCCGAGGGCACGGTCAAGAGCAGGCTGCACACGGCGGTCCGGGCCCTGCGCGCCCGCCTGCACGAGGACGAGGTGGTGTGAGATGGCCGCCGAACAGCACCCCGGTGGGTACGACGACGGGTACGACGCGCTGATGGCCGCGATCACCGGCGAGCCGCTGCCGCCGGACGCGGGGCCGGACGCCCGCGGCGAGTACCGGTCGGCGACGGCCGACGTGGCGCTGCTGCGGGAGCAGCTGAACCTGCTCGGGGACGCCCTGGGCGACGCCGCTCCGGAAGAGCGCCCGGCTCCGGCTCCGGCCCCGGCACCACGCCGCCGCCCCTTCCGCCTCGCCCTGGGGGTCCTCGCGGCGGCCTGCGCGGGGGTGGTCGTCACGAGCCTGGGCTGGCTGGCCGTGCAGACCGGCAGCGGTGCCGACGAGGACGCGGCGAGCGGCAGCGCGGCCGACAGCTCCGCGGTGCGGCCGGGGAGCCCGACCGCGGGCCAGGAGGCGGCCCTCGTCTTCGGCACCCCCCGCTATCTGGTCTGCGCCCGGCTGGTCGCCGAGGGCACGGTGACCGCCGCCGAACCGGTACCGGGCACCGCACGGCACCGGGTCACGCTCCGCGTGACGCACGCCTACGCACCGGGGGAGAGCGCCGGGCCGACGACGACGTTCGTCCTGGACGACAGCCTCGCCCGCCTCGCCCCCGGCGACCGGGCACTGGTCGGCGTCCTGCGGGAGCGGCCCACCGCGGACACGGTGATCACCGGCGACCGGAACATCGCCACCGCCCGCACCTGGATCACCGCCTCCCTCCCCGAGTCCCGCACCCTCACCTGCGACTGAGCCACCGAGGAGCACACCCAGCAGCACACCGAGCGCACACCGAGCAGCACCCCGAGGAGCACGCGAAAGGGGCGGGCGCCCCAAGCCGGCGCGCCCGCCCCTCCCCGTACCGCACCGGACTACGGCACGACCTTGCCGATCCGCACGCTGCCCAGGCCCGCGACGGTGCCGTGGGCGTTGACCAGCTGGACCCGGCCGAAGAACTCGCGGCCCTCGGGGGCGGCGGCCAGGGCCGTGACGCTGCCGGAGACCGTCGCGGAGTCGCCCGTGCCGAGCTTCACCGTCGCCGAGTCGTCCACCGTCACCGAGCCGAGCGTGGCGGCGAAGTACACGTCCCGGTAGTCGTACTCCGTGCTGCCCGACGGCACCGAGTAGCCCGCGACCTCGACGGTGTACGTACCGGCGGCCGGCTTCGCGATCGACACCGACTCCTCCGAGTCGCCGTCGGCGGACTGGGCGACGACGGCGCCGTCCTCGCCGTAGACCGTCAGGTCCAGGTCGGCGGCCGCGTCGGAGACGCCGCCGATGGCGACGTCCAGCGACTCGGCGCCCTCGGGCACCTCGACCGTGGAGGTGGCCGTCTCACCCTGCTCGATCGCCGGGCGGGACGTCTCGGACGAGCCGAGCGGGCCGCCGACCAGCCTGCCCTCCAGGGCGGCGTACTTGTTGGTCACCGTCCACGAGGCGTCCGCCGGGGTGCCCGCCTTGGCCTCGGGCACGGTCACGACCTCCGGGTCGAAGGCCGCGCCGAGCACGGTGACGTCCAGCCGGTACGGGTTGTCGAGCAGCGGCGAGGTGCGCCGGGCCTCGACCTCGACCTCCCAGACGCCGGGCTGCGGGTCCGCGTACGCACGCACGTCGGGGCGGCAGCCGTTGCCGTCGAGGTAGTTGTTGTAGCAGTACGGCGTCGAGGTGTTGTCGGACGGGACGCCGTACGGGTGGATGGAGATGAACCGGGTCTGGCTCTCACCCTTGAGCCCGCCGATCGCCACCTCCAGCGACTTCGCGCCCTCGGGGACGGTCACGAAGTACGACGTGGTGTCGTTGCGCTGCACCGAGCCCTTCGCCGAGAAGTCGTACTTCAGCGGGGCGGAGACCACGACCGTGGTCAGGACCTGCTGGTCGACGCCCTCGGTGCGCGGGTCGTCCACCTCCAGGATCGCGCTCTTGAGCCCGGCGGAGCCGGGGCGCGCCTCGACCTTGACGGTCACCGGCTCGTTCAGCGGCAGCCTCACCTCGTCGCGGCCGACGATCCGGAAGGTGTGGCCCGCGTTGTTCTCGAAGTCCAGCTCGTGCCGGACCGCCCGGTCCGGGCCGGTGGTACGGGTGAGCGTGATCTCGTACGTCTTCTTCTGCCCGGCCTTCAGGCCGCCCTCGCGGTCGTAGAGGCCGGTGCCGTAGCCCGGGGTCTCGAGGAACTGGTCGATCGCGGTGTCGACCGGTGCCTTGACCGTGTACTCGTGGGCGCTCGCGCCGCGCCGGATCGACTTCCAGGCGTCGGGGATGTTGATCAGTCCCGCGCCCTCCTCGTACGCCTGCACGCCCTTGATGTGGTCGGCGGTGGAGGTCAGCGCCGTGCGCAGCTTCGCCGGGGTGAGGTCGACGCGGGCCTGCTTCGCCGCCGACAGGAGCAGGGCCGAGGCGCCCGCCGCCTGCGGGGACGCCATCGAGGTGCCCTGGAGCATGCCGTAGCCGGCCGGGAGGTCGTAGCCCGCCTCCGGCACCGGGGCGCCCGGCATCCAGGTCTGTATGGAGTTGACCGCGGCGCCGGGCGCGGTCAGCGTCGGTGTGAAGCCGCCGTCCTCACGCGGTCCGCGCGAGGAGAACGGCATCATCTGGTACTTGGTCCGCACCGCGGAGCCGTAGTTGGCGGCCCAGGTCTCGCGGGAGATGGACGCGCCGACCGAGATCACCTTGTCGGCGAGGCCGGGGTCCCCGATGGTGTTGGCGCCGGGGCCGGAGTTGCCCGCGGAGATGACGAGCTGCACCCCGTAGGTGTCGATGAGGCGGGTGTACAGCTCGGCGCGCGCGTTGTTGCCGTCGTTGAGGGCGGGCAGACCGCCGATCGACATGTTGACGATGTCGACACCCCGGTTGACGACGAGGTCGATCATGCCCTCGGTCAGCGCGACGTTGGTGCAGCCGCCGCTCCAGGTGCACGCGCGCGAGGAGACGATCTTCGCGCCGGGTGCGGCACCGTCCATGCGGCCGCCGAACAGGCCGTTGGCGGCGGCGAGTCCGGCCACGTGCGTGCCGTGCTCGGACTCGATGACGCCGATGTTGACGAAGTCCGCCTTGGCGCCCGCGGAGTTGTAGACGACGTCCTTGCGGATCTCGACCACGAAGGGCTGGCGCTCGGCCACGTCCGTCTTCGGGTCGTCGGTGCCGAAGTACCCGACCTGGAAGCCGTCCTTGTAGGGCTTCATCGGGGTGTCGTCGGAGAAGTCGTGGTTGTTGTTCAGGTCGACGCGGACCGTGCCGGTCTTCGCGTCGTACAGGACGCCCCAGGAGTCGGTGGTGTCGCCGTCCCGGTTGGCGTCGCCCGCGGCGTCACCGCCGGTGGTGTACGACTCCAGGAAGGTGCTGACCCGGTAGGCGCCCGCGGGTGCCGTCCAGGTCTGCCCGCCGTAGGTGAAGGTGGGCCCGGAGACCGAGGTGGTCATCGGGCGCCAGGTGCGGTCGCCGTCGACGACCGGGTCGGTGGCGGTGACCCAGTCGACGATCTTGCGCTCGCCCGTGGTGGTCTTCCGCAGCGCCGGGTGGCCGAGGTCGACGCCGGAGTCGAGGATGCCGATGGTGACGCCGCGGCCGTCCGACTTCGGGTACTTCTTCACGAAGTCGACGGCACCCGTCTCGAAGGACGGGTTGTACGGGTTCTCGGCGGGCGTCCAGCGGTTCGGCGCCGGGTAGGAACGGCCCTTGTGCGAGGCGCCCTTCGCCATGTCCGCGCTCGGCGTCGGGTCGTCCAGCGGGATCTCGTCCCGCAGGTCGATGCCGTGCACGGAGGAGAGCTTCGCGGCGGCGGCGATCGCCGAGTCCGCCTTGGCGGTGGGCACGGTGGCGCGCACGTAGCCCAGCTCGTCGTAGGTGCGGCCGACGGTGCCGCCGGAGACCGCGTCCAGCTCCTTCGCCACCTGCTCGGTCCGGCCCGGCGCGGTGGCGACCATCATCGTGACGTTCTTCTCGCCGGCGGCCTTCGCCTCGGCGAGCAGGTCCGCGTCGTCGGAACCGAGCTTGTCGTGGGCGGACTTGACGGACGCGTCGACGGGCGGCGCGGTCGTGGAGGGCCCGTCGGCGGCCAGGGCCGCGGGCACCGGCCCGACTGCGGCGAGTGCGGCGGCGAGACCCGTGGCGACGGCCAGGCGGGCCGCGCGTCTCGCGCCCGGTATCGGTTCGCGCTGGGGGCTGTTGGTCATCGGCATCCCTTGGGGTGAAGGAACGAGCGGTACGACCAAGGCCGACCGGCCCTGGCCGAGGCAGTCCGGAATCCGATCCCGGACGACCGCTCAGCTTTACTCAAGAGATCACTGATTGGGGAGAGTTGTCCGGGACGGGATGAAGCCATGGCGTACTTCCGCCATGCGCCATCGGGGACACAAGGGGCGGGTCATGACAATCCCGTTTGCCGTCCCCGGCCTCCCGGCCTCCCGGCCTCCCGGCCTCCCGGCCTCCCGGCCTCCCGGCCTCCCGGCCTCCCGGCCTCCCGGCCTCCCGGCCTCCCGGCCTCCCGGCCTCCCGGCCTCCCGGCCTCCCGGCCTCCCGGCCTCCCGGCCTCCCGGCCTCCCGGCCTCCCGGCCTCCCGGCCTCCCGGCCTCCCGGCCTCCCGGCCTCGCGGCCTCCCGGCCTCCCGGCTCCCGTCACCCGGTGGCCCGCGCCCGGCGCCCCCTACCGGGGCAGCACCACGACGTACGCGGCGGGCTCCCGGTCCCCGGCCGCCATCAGCGCCGTCCGTACGACGGCCGCCTGGTGCTCCGGGCTGTCCCGCAGCTTGCGCGGGGTGAGGTGCACGACCGTGATCCCCAGCCGTTCCAGGTGCTCGCGCTTGCGGGCGTACTCCGCCCGGGCGGCGTCGTCCTCCTGCTGCCGGTGCGCCCGGGTGTCCAGCTCCAGCGCCACCGCCTGCCCGGGCCAGAAGGCGTCCACGCCGCCCAGGTGGGGGCCGCCGGGCAGACGCAGGTCGACGTTCCAGACCGGCTCGGGCAGGGCGTGCTCGCGCACCATCCGGTACAGCCGCTGCTCGGCCAGTGCCCGCCCCTCGGCGACCAGCGAGTCCACCGCGTCCACCACGTGCGGGCGGCTGAGCAGCCGCGCCCGGTTCAGCTCCCGTACCACCGCGGCGGGCTCGCAGTGACCGCCGCGCACCGCCTCGGTCAGCAGCCGGCGGACCGTGCCCGGGTCGGTCAGCTCCGCGACCGCGTCCGCCAGGGCCCGCGCCACCGGCGCCACCGGAACCCCCGTCAGCTCCACTGCGGTCGGCAGCGCGGTGGTGCGGACGATGCGTGCGCACCCCGTCGTGCGCAGCCGGCGCAGCCGCGGGACCAGGACGTCGATGAGCTCCAGGGACGACAGCGGGGGAGCGGCGGAGAAGCCGTGCAGCGTCAGCCCCGCCAGGCCCGTGATCATCGCCTCCGCGTAGGCCGGCACCGGCGGGTGCTCCCCGCCCGGCTGGACCGGCACCGAGGCGGTCCCGCCGGGTGCCGTGCCCGAGGTGCGGTCCCGCGCCGCGTAGAGCAGCACCGCGTGCAGGCGCTCGTCGCCGGTCGGCGGCCCCGGGTGCAGCAGGACGACGTTCGGGAGGAGCTGCTGCCAGGGTCCGCCGGGCCGGCACTGCTCGTTGGTCTCCGCGGCGGAGACACCGTGCGCCCGCAGCTGGGCGACCGTCATCGGCCGGCGCCGGCCGTCGGCCAGGTCGTGCAGCGGGCGGGGGCGGGGGGAGAGCGGGATGTTGTGCGTCATGACCGGCAACTTCCCGCGCCCGATCGGCCCCCTAACCGGTGTTACACGTCCATCGCCGAACCGGGACAAGCCCGGACTAAAGGACGAGTGTTCGGATGCCGAAACCCCTGGTCCGAACGGGTGGGACCAGGGGTTACGGCCAGCCGGGCACGCATCTTGTAACGACGACGGAACGCCCGATCATTGGCCAAAGATCAGGCGTTCCGGGCGGGGAGGGGGCCGCTACCGAGCGCCCGCCGCCGCGTCGCAGGCCTGCCCGCGCAGCGCCCGCGCCAGGTCGTCCCGCGCCTCCAGCACCAGCCGGCGCAGCGCCGGGGCCGCGTCCTCGTGCGCCGACAGCCACGCGTCGGTCGCGTCCAGGGTGTCCCGGGAGTCCCGCAGCGACGGGAACAGGCCCCGGACCACGTCCATCCCGATCTGGATGGACCGCTCGGCCCACACCCGCTCGATCGCCGCGAAGTACTTGTCCGGGTACGGCGCGAGCAGGTCCCGCTGCGAGGGCTGCGCGAACCCGGCGATGGTCGCCTCCACCAGCGCGTTCGACAGCGCGTCCGACTCCACGACCTGCGCCCAGGCCTGCGCCTTCACCGCAGCCGAGGGGCGGGCCGCCAGACAGCGCACCTGGTGGCGCCTGCCGGAGGCCGTGTCGTCGCGGGCCAGCTCGGCGGCCAGGACGCCCTCGTCGGCGGCGCCGTGGGCCGCGAGCGGCGCGAGGAAGGCCCAGCGCAGCTCCTGGTCCACGTCCAGCCCGTCGATCTTCTCGGTGCCGTCCAGCAGCCCGCGCAGCAGCTCCAGCTCCGCCCCGTCGGACGCCACCGACGCGAAGAACCGCGCCCACGCGAGCTGCTGCTCACTGCCCGGCGCCGCGTCCCGCAGCTCGCGCAGCGCACCCTCGCCGAGCAGCCGGCCGCCGGTCTCCCGCCAGTCGGGGGCCGCGTAGTGCACCAGCGCCGAGTTCGTCCAGGCGTGCAGCATCTGCAGGACGCCGATGTCGGACTCGCGTCCGGCGAACCGCAGCACCAGCGCCGCGAAGTCCCGGGCGGGCAGCAGCGCGTCGCGCGTCATGTTCCACAGCGCCGACCAGCACAGGGCACGGGCCAGCGGGTCGGTCAGGGACCCCAGGTGCTCGCGCAGCGTCTCCAGCGAGGTCGCGTCGAACCGCGTCTTGCAGTACGTGAGGTCGTCGTCGTTGACCAGGACCAGCTCGGGAGCCGCGGCACCGGCCAGCTCCGCCACCACCGTGCGCGGCCCCTCGACGTCCACCTCGGCGCGCGCGTACCGCTCCAGCGCGCCCTCGGCCGTGCGCCGGTACAGGCCCACCGCGACGCGGTGCGGGCGCAGTTCGGGGTGCGATTCGGCGGCCTCCTGCACGACCGCCAGCTCGTCGACCGTGCCCGCCTCGCCCAGCAGCACCTGCGGGGTCAGCGAGTTGACGCCGGCCGTCTGGAGCCAGGAGCGCGACCAGGCCGCCATGTCCCGGCCGCTGGTCTCCTCCAGGACCGACAGCAGATCGCCCAGGCGCGTGTTGCCGTACGCGTGCCGCTTGAAGTAGCGCCGCGCGCCCTCCAGGAACGCGTCCTGCCCGACGTACGCCACCAGCTGCTTGAGCGCGGAGGCGCCCTTGGCGTAGGTGATGCCGTCGAAGTTGAGCTTGGCGTCCTCCAGGTCACGGATGTCGGCCGTGATCGGGTGCGTGGAGGGCAGCTGGTCGGCGCGGTACGCCCAGGCCTTGCGGCGGTTGGCGAAGGTGATCCAGGCGTCCTTGAAGCGGGTCGCGCCGACGTTCGCGAACGCGCCCATGAAGTCCGCGAAGGACTCCTTCAGCCACAGGTCGTCCCACCACTCCATGGTGACCAGGTCGCCGAACCACATGTGCGCCATCTCGTGCAGGATCGTGTTGGCGCGGCCCTCGTACGAGGCCCGCGTCACCTTCCCGCGGAAGATGTACTCCTCCCGGAAGGTCACCATCCCCGGGTTCTCCATCGCGCCGAGGTTGTACTCGGGCACGAACGCCTGGTCGTACTTCCCGAACGGGTACGGGTAGTCGAAGTGGTCGTGGAAGAAGTCCAGGCCCTGCTTGGTGATCAGGAAGACGTCGTCCGCGTCGAAGTGCGGCGCCAGACCCTTGCGGCACAGGGCGCCGAGCGGGATCTCCAGCCGGGTGCCGTCGTCGAGGGTCCGCTCGTAGGAGTCCGTCACGTAGTGGTACGGACCGGCCACGACACACGTGATGTACGTCGAGATCGGCTTCGTCTCCGCGAACCGCCACACCTCGTCGGCGCGCTCACCCGCGCCGTTGGACCACACCGTCCACTCCTCGGGCGCGCGCACCTCGAAGCGGAAGGGCGCCTTGAGGTCCGGCTGCTCGAAGTTGGCGAAGACCCGGCGCGAGTCGGCCGGCTCGTACTGGGTGTACAGGTACACCTCGCCGTCCTCCGGGTCGACGAAGCGGTGCAGTCCCTCGCCCGTGCGGGAGTACGCGCACTGGGCGTCGACCACCAGCTCGTTGTCGGCGGCCAGGTCCTCCAGGGCGATCCGGGAGCCGTCGAAGACCTCGCCCGGGTCGAGGTCGCGGCCGTTGAGGGAGACGGCGGTGACGCCCGGTGCGACCAGGTCGGCGAAGCTGCTGGCGCCGGGCTCGTTGCAGCGGAAGCGGATCGTGGTGACGGACCGGAACGTGCGCGGCCCCTCGCCCTGCACGTCACCGACCGCCGAGCGCACGTCGAGGGACACCTCGTACCCGTCGACGGACAGCAGGGCGGCCCGCTCCCGGGCCTCGTCGCGGGACAGATTCTCACCGGGCACGGGCGGCACTCCCTCGGATGGTGTTCGGTATACGTGCTGTCACGTGGTGTCACGTGATGTTCAGTATGCGGACAGCACCGATCCTGCCATGCGCCCCTGACGCGCGGCAGCCGGGAATGGGCGGGCCGCTCGTCGGGTTGTCCGGATGAGTACTCACTCGCGCCACCTCATGAGGAGAGACATGTCGGAGAAAACGCCTGTCGACTTCTGGTTCGACCCCCTGTGCCCCTGGGCCTGGATGACCTCCCGCTGGGTCCTGGAGGTGGAGAAGGTCAGGGACATCGAGGTCCACTGGCACGTGATGAGCCTCGCCGTCCTCAACGAGGACAAGCTCGACGAGCTGCCCCCGGAGTACCGCGAGATGCTGGAGGTCAAGGCCTGGGGCCCGGTCCGCGTCGTCATCGCCGCCCAGGAGGAGCACGGTGCCGACGTGCTCGGCGACCTCTACACGGCGCTCGGCACCCGCATCCACAACCAGGACGAGGGCCCCGGCCGGGAGACGGTCGCCGCGGCCCTGAAGGACGTCGGCCTGCCCGAGTCCCTCATGGACCACTGGGACGACACCCCCTACGAGCCGCAGCTGCGCGTCTCCCACAAGGAGGGCATCGACAAGGTCGGCCAGGAGGTCGGCACCCCGGTCATCGCCGTGCCCGGCGCCGACGGCGGGCAGCTCGCCTTCTTCGGCCCGGTCGTCACCCCCGCCCCCAAGGGCGAGGACGCCGCCAAGCTCTGGGACGGCACCCTGGCCGTCGCCTCCGTGCCGGGCTTCTACGAAATCAAGCGGACCCGCACCAAGGGCCCGGACTTCAGCAACCTCTGATCCGGGCGGGCGTTCCCCGCGCCCCTGCCCGGGGACGCGGGGAGGAGGCACGGGCGGTCAGTCCTCCTCGGGCAGCGTCGCGCCCACCCACCACCTGTCCTTGCGCTGGATCCGGCGGCAGCCGTTGTACGTACAGCGGTGGTAGGCCTTGGCGACGAAGACCTCCCCGGCCGGCAGATCGCCGAGCGCCAGCCGCGCCGCCGCCTTCTCCTGGTCCCCCTCCAGGTCCCGGAACTCGTGCATCGTGTCGCCGCAGTTCGGACACCGTACGTACGCCATCAGCGCCTCCTCGGGGGAACGGTGAGTCATTTCCCCCCGAGAAGGCGCCCTATCCCTGCGTTCGAAGGGGCGATGTCCTCCGGTTCCCGCTATGCGGCGACCGGCGTGTAGTGCGAGGCGTCGCCCTCGATGGAGTAGCTCTCCTTGTCCTCGATGCCCACCGGCACGGGACCGGCCAGCGTCACCCGGTGCAGCCGGCGCGGCAGACCGTCGTAGTTGTCGACGGCGTAGTGCTGGGTGATGCGGTTGTCGAACAGCACCAGCTGGTTCTCCGACCAGCGGTGCCGCAGCACGTTCTCCGGGCGGGTGACGTAGGACTGGAGCAGTTCGAGGAGCTTGCGCGACTCGCCCACCGACAGGCCCACGATCCGCTGTGCGAACCCGCCGATGAACAGTCCCCGCTCGCCGGTCAGCGGGTGGACCCGCACCACCGGGTGGGCCGTGCGGTACTTGATCGAGGTGAACCGGGACCGGTGCGCGGCCTTCTCCGCGTCGATGTCCTCGTCGGCCACCGCGTAGTCGTAGTCGTTGGTGTGCTCCGCCCACAGGCCGTCGGCCAGCCGCCGCAGCGGCTCGGGCAGGTCCCGGTAGGCGCCCGCCGAGGACGCGATCAGGGTCTCGCCGCCGTACGGCGGGACCGTCAGGCTGCGCAGCGAGGTGGCCTGCGGCGGGTTGAGGACGAAGGTGACGTCGGTGTGCCAGTGGTTGGCACGGCCCCGCTCGCTGTCGACCGGCAGCACGTTCGGGGCGCCGTCCACAGCGCCGACGGTCGGGTGGGCGGTGGTGAGGTCCCCGAAGGCGCGCACGAACGCCTGCTGGCCCTCGTCGTCGAGGTCCACGTCGTCGAAGACCAGCGCCTTGTGCTCGGCGAGGGCGGCCCCCAGCGCGGTGACGGTGGCCCCGTCCAGCGGCCGGGAGACGTCGACGCCGGACACCTTCGCGCCGATACGGGAGGTGATCCTGGTGATCCGCAGATCGCTCATGCCGGTTCCTCTCTCAGATACGGGTGAGTGCGGCCGGTGCCCCGGCGGTGGCCGGGTCGGTGGCCTCGGTGACGTACTGGTTGCGGGGCCGGGGCAGCCCGTAGCGCTCGCGCAGGGTCTGCCGGGGGCCGTACGCGGTGCGCAGCAGACCGCGCTCGCGCAGGATTGGGACGACGTGGTCCACGAACGTCTCCAGGCCGGAGGGCAGTACCGGCGGCATGATGTTGAAGCCGTCGGCCGCACCCTGCGTGAACCACGACCCGATCCGGTCGGCCACCTGCTCCGGTGTCCCGGTGAAGGTCAGATGGCCGCGCCCGCCGCCGAGCCGCCCGATCAGCCGCCGCACGGTCAGGCGCTCGCGCCGGGCCAGCTCCACGATCAGCGTGTAGCGGCTCTTGGCACCCTCGATGGCGCTCTCCGGCGGCAGGTCGTCCGGCAGCGGACCGTCCAGGTCCAGGGTGCCGGGCTCCAGCCGCAGCAGGTCCTCCAGGCGCCGTACGCCGTGCGCGGGCACGATGTGGTCGTCCAGGACCTGCTCCGCGGCGCGTGCCTCCGCCTCGGTGGAACCGAGCACCGGGACGATGCCCGGCAGCACCTTGAGGTGGCCGGGGTCGCGCCCCGCGAGCCGGGTGCGGGACTTGATGTCGGCGTAGAAGGCCTGCGCGTCCCCGAGCGTCTGCTGCGCGGTGAACACCGCCTCCGCGTACCGGGCCGCGAAGACCTTGCCGTCCGTGGAGGAGCCGGCCTGCACCAGCAGCGGGTAGCCCTGCGGCGTGCGCGGCACGTTGAGCGCGCCCTCCACACGGAAGTACGTGCCCTTGTGGCGCGGCGGATGGACGCGGGCGTCGTCGCCCCACACACCGGCCGCCTTGTCGGCGAGGACCGCGTCGTCCTCCCAGCTGTCCCACAGCTTCAGCGCGACGTCCAGGAACTCGGCGGCGCGGGCGTAGCGTTCGGCGTGCGCGGGCTCGGCGTCCAGGCCGAAGTTGCGGGCCGCCTCGGCCCCCGCGGTGGTGACGATGTTCCAGCCCGCCCGGCCGCCGCTGACGATGTCCAGCGAGGCGAACCTGCGGGCCAGGTTGTAGGGCGAGTCGTAGGACGTGGACGCGGTCGCGATCAGACCGATGTGCTCGGTCGCCGTGGCCAGCGCCGTCAGGAGGGTGAGCGGTTCCAGCGCGCCGGCCGGCCGCTGTGCGAGGTTGCTCCACAGCTGCGGGCCGTCGGCGAGGAACAGCGAGTCGAACGTGCCCCGTTCCGCGGTCCGGGCGAGACCCACGTAGTGCGCGAGACTCACGTGCGCGTACGGGTCGCTCTCCGGCAGCCGCCACGACGCCTCGTGGTGGCCGGTGTTCATCAGGAACGCGTTCAGATGCAGTCGGCGGGTCATCAGTGGTCCTCCGTCACACCGAGGGCGGCCAGCAGCCGCTCCCGGTACTCGCCCAGCTTCGGCTCCCGGTAGGAGCGCGGATGGGGGCGGTCGATGGTCAGGTCGAGGCCGATACGGCCGTTCTCCAGCACCAGCACCCGGTCGGCGAGCACGATCGCCTCGTCGACGTCGTGGGTGACCAGCAGCACCGTGGGCCGGTGCCGCTCCCACAGCTCCCGCAGCAGGCCGTGCATCCTGATCCGGGTCAGCGCGTCCAGGGCGCCGAACGGCTCGTCGGCGAGCAGCAGCTGCGGCTCCCGCACCAGCGCCCGGGCCAGTGCCGCCCGCTGGGCCTCGCCGCCGGACAGCTCCCCGGGCCAGGCCCGTTCGCGCCCCGCGAGACCCACCTCGGCCAGGGCGGCCCGGCCGCGTTCGGCGGCCTCCTTGCCCTCCGCGCCGAGCAGCACGTTGTCCAGCACCCGGGACCAGGGCAGCAGCCGGGAGTCCTGGAAGACCACCGACACCCGCTCCGGCGCGGACAGCCGCCCCTCGCCCTCGACGCCGTGGTCCAGTCCGGCCACGGCCCGCAGCAGCGTGCTCTTGCCGGACCCGCTGTGCCCCAGCAGCGCCGTGAACTGGCCGGCGGGCAGTTCGAGATCGATGCCGTCGAGCACCGTACGGCCCTTGAACGACCTGGTCAGACCGTGCAGCCGGACGGCCGGACGGGTCAGCTGCTCAGTGTGCGTCGCCACGACAGCACCCTCCGCTCGATCAGACGGACCACGCTGTCGGAGACCAGGCCGAAGACGCCGTAGATCAGCAGACCGACGAGGATCACGTCCGTCTGGCCGTAGTTCTGGGCCTGGAACATCATGTAGCCGAGGCCGCTGGTGGCGTTGATCTGCTCCAGCACCACCAGGCCCAGCCAGGAGCCGGTCACGCCGAGCCGCAGTCCCACGAAGAAGCCGGGCAGCGAGCCGGGGATCACCACCTGGCGGATGAACCGCAGCCGGGACAGTCCCTGCACCTCGGCCAGTTCGACGTAGCGGCTGTCGATGCCGGACAGCGCGGCGTGCGTGTTCAGGTACATCGGGATGTACACGACGATCGCGATGATGGCGATCTTGAAGGTCTCCCCGATGCCCAGCCACAGGATGAACAGCGGGATCAGACCCAGGGTCGGAACGGCCCGGTTGAGCTGCACCGTCCCGTCGATCAGGGCGTCGCCCACCCGGCTGAGCCCGGCGGCCAGCGCCAGCAGCACCCCGGCGCCCAGCCCGATCGAGAACCCGGTCGCCGCCCGGCGCAGCGAGGTCACGACGTCGGTGGCGAGCGTCCCGTCCGACCACAGCCGGCCGGCCGTCTCCGCCACCGTCCACGGCGCCGGTATCGCGCCGGGATCCAGCGCCCCGGCGGCCGAGGCGGCCGTCCACAGGACGACCACCAGCAGCGGACCGGCGAGACGGGCGGCCGGCCACTGCTTTCCGGGCGAGAGGCGGCGGCGCCTGCGCACCTGACGGGTGTCCTCGGCGACGGTGACCGTGCTCTCGGCACTCGCGAGGGTGGTCACGGCGCTCACCTCCGGTACTCCGCCGTCGCGGCCCGTGCCGCGATGGCCTCGAAGCGACGGTCGAAGAGCTGCGTCACGTCGAACTCCTTCACGAAGCCGCCCTCCGCCAGCAGATCCGCCGTCTCCTGCTCCCACCTGATCGCCTCGTCCCAGCTCGGCGGGAACAGCGGCTTGTTGGCCAGCTCGGTGACGGCCCGCGCCTGCGCGAGGGTCAGGTTCTGGGTCTTGACGTAGTACTCCTCGTTCCACCGGTCCGGGTGCTCCCACGTCCAGACGAGGCCCTTGACCCACTGCGGGATGTAGGCGGCGACGGCGGCGGCCTTGGCGGGATCGTTCAGTACGGACTGCGGCGCCCACAGCAGGCTGAGCAGGTCGACCACGTCGGTCTCGATGGTGTGTGCGCCCTTGGACCCGTACTGGTTCAGATAGGCGGGGGCCTGGCTGTTGGCGAGCGGGGCGACGTCCACCTGCCCGGACTGGAGCGCGGTCAGGAACTGGTTGCTGGTCAACGGCACCAGTTCGACCTGGTCGTGGGCGAGTCCCGCCTTCTTCAGCGCCCGCAGCAGCACGACGCCCTGCGCCTGCCCCTGCGAGAAGGCCAGCTTCCTGCCCTCGAAGTCGGCCGGGGTGCGAATGTCGCTGCCGGGCTTCGTCGCGAACAGGTAGTTCGGTTTACGGGTGAGGTTGACGGCGACGATCCTCGCCCTGAAACCCTGGTAGTAGGCCTGGATCGGCGGAATGCCGGCATTGTTGGCCAGGTCCAGGGAGTCCGCCCGGAAGGCGTTGATGACGTCGGGTCCCGCACCGATGTTCAGCCAGTCCGACACCTTGAACGGAACCGTGAGCCGGGCCAGTTCGAACTGGATTTGCTGAGTGTTCTGATAAGAGGAGATCTTCAGACTGGTGCCCTCGGGCACCGTGTCGGAGAGCGGAGCGGTGGAGGCACCCTTCGTCTCGGCGGCGGCACTGCCGCCGGCGCAGCCGCCGAGCCCGGCGACGGCCGCCGAAGCGCCGATCAGCGAGGTGAGGAAGAGGCGTCGGTCAATGCCTGTGGCAGGCGGAGAGGGCATGGGAGAACTCCCTGATCTCATACGGACGGGGCACGGCGGCGTCGGGGAAAACAGAACGGCACGGCAAGGCGGTGCCAGGCAGTGAGGCATGCGGAATTCCGGTGACGGAAAAGGGAATTCACGCAGCGGGATGCGCGCTCCGGGCGCGCCGGGGCGTCAGCAACAGAAGGTGCGACAGCTCATGAGATGAATGCTTCCGGTCATCGGTGATCCGTGTCAACATTCCGAGACGCTGAATTAATTAGCCTCAGGTGAAGTGCCCAACGGATCCCGGTACAGCACGTCCAGGACGACCGAGCCGCCCGCGACGGCCAGCACGGATTCGGGAAAGCTCGTCGGGAAGACGGCCGCCGCGCGTTCCGTGCCGGCCGCCTCCCGCAACGCCGCCAGGCAGTCCGTGCGATGCATGGCGCCGATCTCGGTCACCACCACCGTCTCCGGGTTGAGGACGTCCGCCAGCAGGCCCACCGCCCGCCCGGTGGCCCGCGACCGCTCCAGCAGCAGCGCGGCGGCCACCGGGTCACCGGCGTTCGCCGCGGCGAGCACGTGCCGCGGATTGGTCCCGTCGGTGATCCCGGCCGCACGGGCCCGGCGGCACAGGGTGCGCTCGCCCAACTCCGCCTGGAGGCAGCCGGTACGCCCGCACGCGCACGGCTCGCTGCCGCCCGGCACCGGCAGATGCGCGATCGCGCCCGCCTGCGAACGCGGCCCGTGGTGCACCTCGTCGTGGGTGGCGAAGGCCGCGTCGACCACGTTGCCGACGAACAGGTGCAGTACGCTCCCGCTGCCCCGCGCCCGCCCGAAGAGCCGCTCACCGTTGACCAACGCCCGTGCGTGTCCGTCGACGTGGACCGGCAGCCCGGTGTGCGCGCCGAGCACCTCCCGTACCGGCACGTCCCGCCAGCCCAGCAGTCCGTGCTCGACGATCACGCCGGAGTCCCGGTCGACCCAGCCGCCGGCCGCGAGCCCCACCCCGAGCGGCCGGGCGTCGCGGACCTCGGCCAGCAGCGCCGCCAGCGCCTGCGCCGCGCGGGGCAGCACCCACCGCGGATCGGTGCGCTCGTGCTTCAGCTCCCGCTGCCGCACCACCCGGCCGCGCAGATCGAGCAGCGTGACCGTGGTGTGGGGGACGGCCACGTGCATCCCGCCGACGACGAACCGCGAGTCGTCGAGGTCCAGGGGCACGTGCGGACGGCCCACGCCCTTGGACCGCCGGGGCGGCTCGGCCTCGCGGACCAGCCCGAGCCGGGTGAAGCGGGCGCAGTAGTCCGTCACGGACGCCGGGGACAGTCCGGTCAGCCGGGCGATGGTGCTGCGCGCCACGGGCCCGTGCTCCAGCACGGAACGCAGCACCACACCGGCGGTGGCCCGCCGCCGGTCGCGGTCGGCGCCGCGGGGCACGGGGGAAGCGATCAGGGTTGCCGCGGTACGGGGCATGGGGGTGGGTCTCCTCCGGAACGGGTCCGACACTGCGCCGTCTGAACGGACGGAGGCGCGCCGGGTCCACCCCGCCCGCCTCACGGATCTGTTGACTCGTTCGCCGGGGGCACCCGTGTGGTGGTGCCCCGTCAGCTCACGCGAGGACGGCGACAGGTGGCGGTGCCCTGGCGTCGCAGGTCGACATAGCGACGCGACGTGAAGTTCCGGGCCTGGGCAACCATGTGTTCGAAGCTAGCAAAACGCCACCGCCCTGCCCAGACGGCGACCGACGGGCGAGACGGAGGACACCGACGGGCGAGACGGAGGGCACCGACGGGTGAGACGGAGAGCACCGCCGGACATGACAGAAGGCCCCCGCGAGTCACGTCCTCGCGGGGGCCTTCCTCATTCCGCCTGCCCGGTGAAGGTTGAGAAGACGATCACGAGGCAGGACGACTCGGCGGGCTCAGGGAGCCAGCAGCAGCCTGTCGGTGCGGGACTTGGCGGCCTCGTAGCGCCTGGCCACGTCCTGCCAGTTGACGACGGCCCACATGGCGTCGATGAAGTCGACCTTCTGGTTCTTGTACTGGAGGTAGAAGGCGTGCTCCCAGGCGTCGAAGACCAGGATCGGGGTGGAGCCCTGGCCGACGTTGCCCTGGTGGTCGTAGATCTGCTCGACGATCAGCCGGCCGCTCAGCGGCTCGTGGGCCAGCACGCCCCAGCCCGAGCCCTGGGTGGTCGCGGCGGCCTTGGTGAGCTGCGCCCGGAAGCCGGCGAAGGAGCCGAAGGACTCCGCGATCGCGTCGGCCAGCTCGCCCACGCCGTCCTGGTCCAGCGGCTCGCCGCCGCCGTCACCGGTCATGTTGTGCCAGTAGATCGAGTGCAGGATGTGGCCGGAGAGGTGGAAGGCCAGGTTCTTCTCCAGGCCGTTGATCGAGCCCCACGTCTCCTTGTCCCGCGCCTCGGCGAGCTGCTCCAGCGTGTCGTTGGCGCCCTTGACGTACGCGGCGTGGTGCTTGTCGTGGTGCAGCTCGATGATCTCGGGACTGATCACGGGAGCCAGCGCGGAGTAGTCGTACGGCAGTTCAGGAAGCGTGTAGACGGACATGGCGGATCCCCTCCGACCTCTTATTGCAAAAGGCTTGCAAGTGCACGCTAGCAGCAAGAGGCCCGGGAGGGGTGGAGGGGCGAAGCCGGCGCATACGAAAGGGCCCCCGCACGTCTTGGTGCGGGGGCCCCGGGGAGATGCGCCGGACGGGTCCCTATCCGCGAGCCGCGCCCCGCCGCTGCCGGGCGTAGCCGACGGCCGCCAGGACCAGCGTCATCCCGCCGGTCGAGTACAGCTGCACCCGCGTGTCCGGCTCGCGGGCCATCAGGACGAACACCGCGGCCATGCCCGCCAGCGCCACCCAGGTCAGCCACGGGAAGCCCCACATGCGCACGACCAGCTTCTCGGGCGCTTCCTGCTCCAGCCTGCGGCGCAGCCGCAGCTGCGCGGCGGCGATGAAGATCCAGACGACCAGGATGACCGCGCCGATCATGTTCAGCAGCCAGGAGAAGACGTCGTCCGGCCGCCAGTAGCTGAGCAGCACGCAGCCGAAGCCGAAGAGGGAGGAGACGAGTACCGCGACCCGCGGCACCCCGCCCGACACCCGGCCCAGCACCCTCGGTCCCTGCCCCCGCTCGACCAGCGAGTAGCCGATGCGTGAGGCCCCGTAGATGTTGGCGTTCATCGCGCTCAGCAGCGCCACCAGCACCACGATGTTCATGAGCTGCCCGGCGCCCGGGATGCCCAGCTCGTCGAGGGCCGCGACGTACGGGCCCTTCTCGACGACCTCGGGGGAGTCCCACGGGACCAGGGTGACGATGACCGCCATCGAGCCGATGTAGAACAGCGCGATGCGCCACATCGCGGTCCGCACGGCGCTCGCCACGCCCCTGACCGGGTTCTCCGACTCGGCCGCCGCGATGGTCACCGTCTCCAGGCCGCCGTAGGCGAACACCGAGGCGAGCAGGCCGATGATCAGGCCGTTGCCGCCGTGGGGCAGGAAGTCGCCCAGGTGGGAGGTGCCGGGGGAGTCGGTGCCCGGCAGCATCCCGCAGATCGCCAGCACGCCGAGCACCAGGAACAGCGAGATCGCGCCGACCTTGAGCGCCGCGAACCAGAACTCGAACTCGCCGAAGTTCTTCACGGCGGCCAGGTTCGTCCCGCAGAACACCACCATGAACAGCGCCACCCACGCCCATTCGGGCGTGCCCGGCAGCCAGCCGTGCACGATCTGCGCCGCGCCGATGCCCTCGAGGCCGACGGCGGTGCACAGCAGCACCCAGAACGCCCAGCCCGCGGTGAAACCGGCCCAGGGGCCGATCGCCCGCTCGGCGTGCGCGGAGAAGGAGCCGGAGGACGGATACGCGGCGGACATCTCGCCCAGCATCCGCATCACCAGCATCACGAGGAGACCGGAGACGGTGTAGGCGACGACGATCGAGGGCCCCGCGGCGGCGATACCGGCGCCGGAGCCGACGAACAGGCCGGCTCCGATCACCCCGCCGAGGGCGATCATCGACAGGTGGCGCTGCTTGAGGCCGTGGGAGAGGGAGGCGTCCACCGGCTGGGGCGCCTTGGTGGTGGTGCTGTTGGACATGGAGCGGCTCGTCCAATGCGTGGGGGGCGGGTGGAGGTGGGGGGTGGTGGGGGGTGGTGGGGCTGGGCAGGGCAAAAGCGCCCACAGTTTCCGGTCTCGTGCCGTCCGGCGACAGCGGCGGCCCACGATGCGGACGGACCGGATACGGAACGCGATCATCCGAATACGGCATTCCGCTTACTCCCGCACCCGCGTGACACCCGCCTCACCCCCTGGGTGACCGGTCTCACCCGAGTCCGGGTGTATCCCGCCCCCTTTGTCGGGAGCCCACCAAGTCCATGAGCGGGCCTTTGTCGGGCGCTGCTGGTGATCGGTCCCGTCCGCTGGGATAGCGTCGCGGTGTCCCGACATGTCCACACCACCCCACCGCGGAGTCCCCATGAGCACCGCTGCCGTCCCCGCCCGATCCGGGCAGGTCCTCGCCGACCTCATCCCCTCCTCCCGAGTCCGGGACGTCGCGCTCGTGGCGGGCGGTGCCGTACTCACCGGCGTCGCGGCCCAGATCGCGGTGCCCGTGCCCGGCTCCCCGGTGCCGGTGACCGGCCAGACCTTCGCGGCCCTGCTCGTCGGCACCTCGCTCGGCGCCCGCCGCGGCCTGCTGTCCCTCGCGCTCTACGCCCTGGTCGGCATGGCGGGCGTCCCGTGGTTCGCCGAAGGCGGCTCCGGCACCGGCGCCCCCTCCCTCGGCTACGTCTTCGGCATGCTGCTCGCCGCCACCGCCGTCGGCGCCCTGGCCCGCCGCGGCGCCGACCGCTCGGTGCTGCGCACCGCGGGCACGATGCTGATCGGCGAGGCGATCATCTACGCCGTCGGTGTGCCGTACCTGGCCCTCGCCGCCGACATGTCCCTCACCGCCGCGATCGCGGCCGGTCTCACCCCGTTCCTGATCGGCGACGCGGTGAAGGCCGCGCTGGCGATGGGCGTCCTGCCCACCGCGTGGAAGCTGGTCGACAAGCGGTAACCGGCCGCGGACCCACGCGGAAGAGGCTCGCCGGAGCGCGACAGCGCCCCGGCGAGCCTCTTCCGTTTCCCCGCGGGGGGTCAGCCCTTCGCGGCGGCGGCCTTCCGCGACGCGGTGATCCGCTGCTTCACCAAGGCGACGGCGAGGACGAGCGCGGCGACGAGCAGCGACAGCAGCACGGTGCTGCGCCCGTCGTGCTCGGTGTCGGTCAGCATGTACCCGAGCACGAAGACGATGACCGCCGCGGCCGCCCAGGTCAGGTACGGGTACAGCCACATCCGCACCACCAGCTTCTCCGGCGCCTCGGCCTGGATGATCTTCCGCAGGCGCAGCTGCGAGAAGCAGATGGCCAGCCAGACGAAGAGGGCCACGGCGCCCGAGGAGTTGAGCAGGAAGAGGAAGACCGTGTCGGGGAACTTGTAGTTGAAGAAGACCGCGACGAAGCCGAAGACGACGGACGACAGGATCGCCGTCTGCGGCACCCCGCGCCGGGTGGTCCGGGCGAACGCCTTCGGCGCGTCCCCGCGCCGGCCGAGCGAGAAGGCCATGCGGGAAGCGGTGTAGAGCCCGGAGTTCAGGCAGGACAGCACGGACGTCAGCACGATGAAGTTCATGATCTCGCCGGCGTTCGCAATCCCGAGCGAGTCCAGCGCGGCGACGTAGGAGCCCTGGTCGACGATCGACTGCGAGTCCCAGGGCAGCAGCGTCACCACGACGAAGATGGACCCGAGGTAGAAGACGGCGATGCGCCAGATGATGCTGTTGGTCGCCTTGGTGACGGCCCGCTGCGGATCCTCGGACTCACCGGCGGCGAGCGTGGGGATCTCGCTGCCCATGAACGAGAAGACGACGAGCAGTACGCCGGTGAGAATGGCCCCGGCCCCGTGCGGCAGGAACCCGCCGTGCTCGGTCAGGTTCCCGAGCCCCGCCCGGTCGCTGTCCACGCCGGGCAGCACCCCGAAGACGGCCAGTCCGCCGACGACGATGAACGCGGCGATGGCGACGACCTTGATCCCGGCGAACCAGAACTCGAACTCGCCGTAGGAGCCGACCGAGGCGAGGTTGGTGGCGGTGAGCACGATCATCACGAGCAGTGCCCAGCCCCACTGGGGCACGGCCGGTATCCACCCCTCCAGGATCTTGGCGCCGGCGGTGGCCTCCACGGCCAGCACCACGACCCAGAAGAACCAGTAGAGCCAGCCGATGGAGAAGCCGGCCCAGGGGCCGAGCGCGCGGTCGGCATGCGCGGAGAAGGAGCCCGAGGTCGGGTTGGCGGCCGACATCTCCCCGAGCATCCGCATCACCAGCACCACGAGTGTGCCGACGAGAGCGTACGAGAGCAGGATGCCGGGTCCCGCGGTGGCGATTCCCGAACTGGAACCCACGAACAGTCCGGCCCCGATGACGCCGCCGATGGCGATCATCGAGAGATGGCGGTTCTTGAGCCCGGCCTGAAGCCCGGACCCGGATGGCGAGGGGCCCGCGGGCTCCTCCTCGGGCTTGGTCAAGGTCGGCTGCGAAGTCATGGGGGGAGGTCTTCCTTTGCGCCGGTCGAGCACTTTCCCGTACGAGCGGTGTACGAGCCGGACCAGTGAAACGGAGGCGAACGAATTCAGGAACCTTTGAATCCGGATCGTTACTTGAGCTTTTCCTGAGCTTTTAAAGTTTCACAAGTCGTTTTTCCAGTCGCGACCCGAAGCGTCCACTGCCCGGCGCGCGTGTCACACTCGACGCATGCGCGTGTATCTCGGCTCGGACCATGCGGGCTTCGAACTCAAGAACCACCTCGTCGAGTGGCTCGCGGCGGCGGGTCACGAGCCCGTCGACTGCGGTCCGCACATCTACGACGCCCAGGACGACTACCCGCCCTTCTGCCTGCGCGCCGCCGAGCGCACGGCCGCCGACCCCGACGCCCTCGGCATCGTGATCGGCGGTTCCGGCAACGGCGAGCAGATCGCGGCGAACAAGGTGAAGGGCGTGCGCGCGGCGCTGGCCTGGAGCGAGGAGACGGCGTCGCTCGGCCGCCAGCACAACGACGCCAACGTCGTCGCGGTCGGCGCCCGCATGCACACGCAGGAGGAGGCGACGAAGTTCGTCGAGACCTTCCTCGGCACCCCGTTCTCCGGCGACGAACGCCACATCCGCCGCATCGACATGCTGACGGCCTACGAGACGACGGGCGACCTTCCCCCGGTCCCGTCCCACCACCCGCAGCAGTAGCACCCCCGAACCCCCGACCCGCCCTGCCGCCCCCACCGCGTGAGCACCGGGGGCGGCACCGCCCTGCGGGCCGGGCGAAAGGACACCTCACGTGCCAGAGGGGCACACGATCCACCGGCTGGCCCAGGACTGCACCGCCGCCTTCGCCCGGACGGCAGTCCACGTCACCAGCCCCCAGGGCAAGTTCGCCGACTCGGCCGCCCTCCTCGACGGCACCGTCCTGACCACCGCCGACGCCCACGGCAAACACCTCTTCCTCGGCTTCGGCGCAGCCGGGAACGCGGCCGAGGACGCGGCCGAGGACCTCGCCTGGGTCCACATCCACCTCGGCCTCTTCGGCAAGGTCGCCTTCGGCCCGGCCCCCGCGCCCCCGCCCACGGACACCGTCCGCCTCCGCCTGGCCAACGACACCACCCACGTCGACCTCCGCGGTCCCACCACCTGCGCCCTGATCACGGACCCGGAGAAGCGGGCGATACACGACCGCCTCGGCCCCGACCCTCTGCGCCCGGACGCCGACCCCGCGGCCGCCCACCGCCGCATCTCCCGCAGCCGCACCACCATCGCCGCCCTGCTCATGGACCAGAAGGTCATCGCCGGCGTCGGCAACGTCTACCGTGCCGAGGTCCTCTTCCGCCACGGCATCGACCCGTACCGCCCCGGCAGGGACCTCACCCCCGCCGAGTGGGACACCATCTGGCAGGACCTCACCGCCCTCATGCGCGAGGGGGTACGGAACAACCGCATCGACACCGTCCGCCCCGAGCACACCCCCGAGGCCATGGGCCGACCGCCCCGCGTCGACGACCACGGCGGCGAGGTCTACGTCTACCGCCGGGCCAACCAGCCCTGCCACCTGTGCGGCGGCCCGATCCGCACCGCCGACCTCGCCGCCCGCAACCTCTTCTGGTGCCCCACCTGTCAGAAACGGTGAGGGTCCGGACTCAGAACCCGTGCGGCAGCCACGGCGCCACGTCCGACCCGAACCCCACCGACGCCGCCGCCAGCGCCCCGGCCCGCACCTCGCGCACCCGCCCGGCCGCACCCAGCGCACCCAGGCGCACACCCCCGAGGTACGCCGCGCCCAACTCCCGCACGGACAGGGCGAGATCCGCCGGGTCGGCCGTACGCTCGCAGGACGCCCCCTTCGTATCGCCGCTCAGCCGCCAACGCCCCGCGTTCCAGGGGCAGAAGGCGTCCTCGACCTCGAACACCACGTCCACCGGCGCCTGGTAGGTCCGCGCCGCCAGCGCCGCCCCCACGTCCACCAGCCGTACGTACAAGGCGTCCCGCAGCTCCGGCCGGCACCGCCGGATGTCCGTCACCTGGTACTGCCACGCCTCGTCGACCGGCCGCCCCCGCACCTCCAGCCGGGAGGTCAGGTCGACGTCGTACAGGAAGCGCCACAACGCCGCCTCGGTCGCCGGGTCGAGACCGGCCAGGTCGTCGAGGACCACCGTGCCCCCGGCCCCCTCGGGCCCCCAGGCCGGCCGCACCCGGAAGCGCGCGAACCCGGTGACCGCTCCGCCCCGCCGGGCGAGAACGCACTGCAGGGGCGAGGCGCCGTCCCGCCGGCTCTCCGGATCCAGCAGCGCCAGCCGCTCCCAGCCGGGCCGCCGGGCCAGCATCCCCGGCCGCCCCGGCACCAGCCGCGCGTACACCGCCTCGCACGCGTCGAGCACGTCCGCGGGCGCCGCGTACCGCAGCCGTACGTCATCCGTGCCGGCCGGCACCGACAGCCGGATCCGGCTCGTGTCGATCTCCGCGCTGAGCGAGAAGGTCGCGGCGCCGTACCCGAACCGGCCGTAGATCGCCGGCTCGGAGGCCGTCAGGACCGCCAGCGGCTCGCCCCAGGCCCGTACGTCGTCCAGTTGCCGCCGCATCATCGACGTCAGCACGCCCCGGCGCCGGTGCGTGGCGGCGACGCTCACCATCGTCACGCCCGCCGCGGGCACCCGCGCGCCGCCCGGCACGGTCATCCGGAAGTCGAACGCCCCCGTCGTTCCGACGCACGCCCCGTCCTCCCCGTCGCCCTCCCAGACGCCGATCGACCGGTCCACCCGCGTCAACTCCCGGAACAGCTCCAGCTCCTCGGCCGGCTCCGGTACCCCGCCGAAGGCACGGATCAGTGTCGCGTACCAGCGGTCCCACTCCTCGCGCCGCAGCACCCGCGGCTCCGTCATCGTCGTCACGCCGCCGTCATCACTCGTGGACCGTTCCATACGGCATGCGTACCAGGGCCGTACGAGTCGAGCGAGACAATTTCCGCAGGCTTGCGGCGCGGGAGCCGTTCGTGAAGTTCACTGTGAAGTCCGGCCTCGGACGGGGGACAAGTGGGACCTCCCGTGCCAAGCGGCCGGTCCGATGGATAGGGTCCCGAACTAATGGCAGCAGGACGACAGCGGCGCGCGGAGGCCGAGACGTTCGCGGCCCGGTGGAAGAAGCAGTGGCACCGGGCCCGCGTCGGCGTGCGCCGAGCCGCCGTCGACTACTTCCGCGGCGACGGCTCGGACTGGATCGCGCTCGCCGGACTCCTGCTGACGATCCCCGTCATCGCGGCCACCACGATGGCCAACTCGGTGTGGTGCTCACCCTCCGCGCTGGTCATCCCGATCGTCGCGGGCGGCCTGCTGCTGCGCCCGGCGAGCCTGCTCGGCCTGTACGCCGCGGCGGCCACCGCACTGATCGTGGAGTCGGTGCAGCTCGGCCCGTACACCGAGGGCCCCTCCCGGGTCACGCCCGGTGTGGTCCTGGTCGTCGCGGCCTGCGGCTTCTTCGGACTCCTCGTCGCCCAGTTCCGCAGCCGGGTCGGCGTGCCCTGGCGGCGCGGCGGCACCATGCTCTTCGACCTGCGCGAACGCATCCGCGTCCAGAGCAAGCTGCCCAAGCTGCCCAAGGGCTGGCACCGCGAGATGGCGCTGCGCCCGGCCGGCGGCCAGTCCTTCTCCGGCGACTTCGTCGTCGCGGCCCGTACGAACGGGGGCCGGACGCTGGAGGTCGTCCTCACCGACGTCTCGGGCAAGGGCATGGACGCCGCCTCGCGCGCCCTGCTGCTGTCGGGGGCCTTCGGCGGACTGCTGGGCAGTCTGCCCCCGCACGCCTTCCTGCCGGCCGCCAACGGCTATCTGCTCCGCCAGGACTGGGACGAGGGTTTCGCCACCTCCATCCACCTCGTCCTGGACCTCGACTCCGGCGACTACGAGCTGTACTCGGCCGGGCATCCGCCGGGCCTCCAGCTCAGCGCGGGCACCGGCCGCTGGGAGGAGAAGTCCGCCGACGGACCGCTGCTCGGCGTGTACGACGGTGCGCAGTTCGACCAGGTGAAGGGGACGCTGCGGCCCGGTGACGTGCTGATGCTGTTCACGGACGGCCTGGTGGAGACCTCCGACCGGGACATCGCCGAAGGCATCGACCGCCTCACCGGCGAGGCCGACCGCTATGTCGCGGGCGGCTTCCACGGCGCGGCCTGGCACCTGATCGAGGCCGTGGCCAAGGACGTCAACGACGACCGTGCCCTGCTGCTGATCTGCCGGGAGGGCCCGACGGCCCAGTCCGTGCCGAGCACGGACTGAGACACCCCCTCCGCACGCCCCGGCATACTGAGCCCATGCCCGACGACTCCGGTGACTCCCGCCCGCACCCGCAGTCCCGCGCACAGCGGTCCGCCACTCCGCGGTCCGCCACTCCGCGGTCCGCCACTCCGCGGTCCGTCCCGTCGCTCTCCCTGGCCCAGGTCGAGGCCACGGCCCGCGCCGCCCACGCCGGGCAGACCGACAAGGCGGGCCGGCCCTACACCGAACACCTGCGGGCCGTCGCCGAGGGTGTGCGGCGGCGCGGTGGCGACGAGCAGCAGATCGCGGCCGCCTGGCTGCACGACGCCGTCGAGGACGAGGCGCTGAGCGGGCGTTGGCTGGACGAGGCGCCGCTCAGCCGCCGTACCAAGGACATCGTCCTGGCCCTCACCAAGCGGGCGGGAGAGCCGCCCGAGGCGTACGCCGCGCGGATCCTGGCCGTGCCGGGCGCGCTGCTGGTCAAGGAGGCGGACCTCGCGCACAACGCCGACCCCGCGCGGCTCGCGGTCCTCGACGAGGCCACCCGCACACGGCTGACCGAGAAGTACGCGCGGATGCGCGCGCTTCTCGGTGGTGCCGGTCAGGGTGACGGACGCGACGCGAGCCCGGCCGGGTCCTAGACGGAGGCCCTCGCGCCGCTGCCGTCCGGCGCGGCGGGAGCGGCGGACGACTCGCCGCCCTCGGCGGCATCGTCCCGCTTGCGGCGGCCCCGGGCGGCGTCGCCGGCGTCCCGTCGGAAGGCCCAGTCCATCCTCGGTTCGACCACGTACCGCAGGACCCGCTGGACGGGCTTGGTGCACAGCAGGGTGATGACGGCGGCGCCGAGGACGGTGAGCCCGATCTCGCCGAGCGGCCGGTCCAGGAAGGGCTGCTGGAACCAGCCGGTGTAGTCGCCCTCCTTCACCAGGAAACCGTGCAGCAGGTAGCCGTAGATCGTGCCGGCGCCGAGCGCGGTGAACCACATGCGCCGACCGGGCACCCAGGCGAAGAAGCACGCGCTCAGCACCACGGAGCAGCCGAAGAGCGCGAGCGTCAGGACGGGCCCGGACCACCAGGGGGCGCTGGTGTCCTGCACGGAGGCGTTGCGGTAGAACCAGCCGGTCTCCATGCGCGGCACCGACCACCAGGCGATCACCAGCGCCGCCGCGACCACCGGCACGGACCAGATCCGCACCGAGCGGCGCCGCACCAGCTGGAAGTGCTCGGGGCGCAGCAGCAGACCCAGCACGAAGCACGGCAGGAACTGCAGCACCCGCTGCATGTTCAGGTCGTTGCCGACGGTGGGAGTCACGGAGGCCAGCGCGGCGATGCCGAGGGCGATCGGGAGCGGCCAGCGGAGCGTCTGCCAGAGGGGAGTGGTCAGCCGCCACACGAACAGCGCGCACAGGAACCACAGCAGGTAGGTGGGGTCCAGCAGGCTGATGTCGTTGCCCGGGTCCTCGCTGACGCGGCGGTGCAGCGCGTAGGCGACCTCGAAGACGACGTAGGGGACGACGACACCGGTGATCAGCCGTTTGACGCGCTTGGGGCTCAGGTCGAAACTGCGCGAGAAGTAGCCGGAGACGACGATGAACGCCGGCATGTGGAACGTGTACAGGACCCGGTAGAGGGTCTCCACGGTCCGGTTCCCGTCCAGGATCTGACCCCAGGCGTGGCCCACGCCGACCAGGACGATCGCCAGGTACTTGGCGTTGTCGAAGAACGCGTCGCGCTGCCGGCTCGGGCGGGTGCGTGGGGACGGCGACTTCCGGTCGCCGTCGGATCGCAGCGAGCTAGTCATGCAACCCCCCGCCGAAAACCCGGCGAGTAGTCACAGGACCTCGCTGCTCTGGTGGGGGACGAGGCAGCGTAGAACATCTGAGGCACCCTAGCGTCCGCCGTCGGATTCCGTAAAACGCTCGACGTCATTCCTGCATTTCGGGTCTTGGCCGTGGTGTGAGTACCGTGCGAGTACCCCGTATTCCGGGAACTCGGCCTCCCCGGACGCGGGACGGGTCCCACGCGGAGCGCCCTGCTTGTCATGACACATCATGACTGAACAGGGCATAAGACCGGCGAACGACTCCGCCAGAATGTCCGCTTCAATGCGCTTACGGGCTTCCTGGGTGATCCTGTGATCTCCCTGTGATCTCCCTGTGATGACGCTGTCGTCGCGCCCGCCGATGTGTCCGCCGCGACAATTCGAAATAGCTGCGAACGCGTTGTGTGGGCATGGAAACGAAACGGCCCGAATTCCCCGCAGGAGTGGATCGTCGAAATCATGTACGGGAGGCGACGGTGGGCCGCGCCCGCGTGCGCGGGGGAGCGTGCCGCTCACGGATCCGGCCGGACGATCTGTCACCTGCCGCATGACGGGGCCCGGTTGGTGGCACGATGGTTCTGGCGGGGGTGTGCGGTGCCGCACCTCCGGGCGGTAGTGCGGACCGACCGAGGGTGTGATCAGTTGTGGCCATTTCACTGTCAGTGGTGCTGCTCTTGGGAATCATCCTGGTGGTGCTGCTGCGGGGAGGCTCAGTCAAGGCGGGGCCGGCGGTCGTCGCGGTCCTCTTCGGCTTCTTCCTCGCCTCGACCGGCATGGCCGACGACATCCAGCGCTTCCTGGACTCGATAGCGGACACGATCAACTCGATCCAGTTCTAGGCCGCCGCCACCAGGCCCCGTGCGGTCCGGGCACCCCCGGGACCGCACAAAGGCCTCCGGCCCGGTCCCTGGGGGACCGGGCCGGAGGCCTCTCGGAGCGGGCGACGGGAATCGAACCCGCGTAGCCGGTTCGGAAGATCGCGCATGCGGATCGGGGCTGAGCTGGCGAGACGCTGACCTGCTCGTTCTCGGGAAGCTTGCCGAAGTTCCCCCTTGTTCCCCGCCGGTCGCTGCTCGATCGGGCACGTGGGGGGCATGTACGCCCTTCTCCCGCTCGTGCACGGTGCCGATGCCCGCGGGATGTCACGCTGCCTAGCGGTCCCTCAGGCGGATGGTGTCCACCTCGGTGACTCGCCCTTGCCTGAAGCGGACAAAGGTTCTTAGCCCCGCCTGCGGAGTGTCCTCATATGTCCACACCGGGACCCGGCGCCGTGGCCTGAGTAGGAGACGCAGCTCACTAAGACGCGGACGTCCGAGACTCACGACGCCGTGCGTGTACAAGCCCCGCGACTCCCTGTCGGTGGTCGTCTTATCGGGCTTTCCAAGCAGGCGCTTGACCTGACTGCGAGTCATACCCTGATCCACATCGACCTCTACGTCGGCCATTGGCCCAGAGTACTCAGCTCTAATCGGGACCGGCCCCGTTGTCACAGGACCTTCAGACCTCCGGCACCCGACCGCCCCAGCCACGGAGGGTGTCCTCCCCACTGCATGCCCGCAGCCGCCGAGCGCGCCGTAGGGAAACTCTTACCGCGCCACGCACACCGGGAACACCCTCGCCGCCTCGACCGGTGCGAGTACGCGGGAGCTGATGGCGCGCATGGGTCACAGCACCGCCCGGGCCGCGCTGATCTACCAGCACGCCAGTGCCGAGCGTGACCGGCTGATCGCCGACGCCGTGTCCGGGCTCGTCGACAAGGGCCGGAAGAAGAGTGGGAAGGGCAAGAAGAAGAAAGATCGAAAGCCCAAGGGGCACGCCGGGGACACGACCGACTGATCGGAGCCCCGGAAAGCGATCAGGGCCAGGCGGAGGAATGATCCTCTGACCTGGCCCTGAGACGTTTGGAGCGGGCGACGGGAATCGAACCCGCGTAGCCAGTTTGGAAGACTGGGGCTCTACCATTGAGCTACGCCCGCACAGCACGCGCCGCAGGTCGGTGACCGCGGCACTGCACGCATCGTAGCGGGTCGTGCCCCCTCACCGCACACCCCTCACCGCACGCCCCCTTCCGGTCCGCGCCGGACCTTCACGGACGCTCGGGAAACTCTGCGGTCCCCGGTGCCTGGCGGCATGTACCCTACGTGTCGCACCAGACGGGGTGTGGCGCAGCTTGGTAGCGCGTCCGCTTTGGGAGCGGAAGGCCGTGGGTTCAAATCCCGCCACCCCGACCACCGAGTGATCGCCGAGTGATCGCCTTTTGGGCCGTGTAGTCGCTGCCGTTACTATGCAAGCTGCACGCCCGTGTGTCATCAGCGACTGAAGTCTCCGGGCGGCGTAATTTGCCGGACACTCTCTGGTTCCGGCAGAACCCAAGAAGTCAGCCACCAAGGAGACCGAACCGTGAAGAGCGCCGTGGAGACCCTGAACCCGACCCGGGTTCGGCTCACTGTCGAGGTGCCCTTCGAGGAGCTCAAGGACAGCCTCGACGCGGCGTACAAGAAGATCAACCAGCAGGTCACGGTGAAGGGCTTCCGCAAGGGCAAGATCCCGGCCCGGGTCATCGACCAGCGGTTCGGCCGCGGTGCGGTTCTGGAGGAGGCGGTCAACGACGCGCTTCCCAAGTTCTACACCGACGCGGTCAACGAGGCCGAGCTGAACCCGCTCGGCCAGCCCGAGGTCGACATCACGGAGCTGAAGGACGGCGAGACGCTGAACTTCACCGCCGAGGTCGACATCCGCCCCTCCATCGAGATCCCGGACTACTCCGGCATCGAGGTCGAGGTCGACGCCGTCGAGGTCAGCGACGAGGACGTCGAGAAGTCGGTGGAGCAGCTGCGCGAGCGCTTCGCCTCGACCTCCCCGGTCGAGCGCGCCGCCGCGGACGGCGACGTGCTCACCATCGACCTGCAGGCCACGGTCGACGGCGAGGTCCTCGAGGACGGCGTCGCCGACGGTGTGTCCTACACCATCGGCTCCGGCGAGCTGCTGGACGGCATCGACGACGCCGTGAAGGGCCTGGAGGCCGGTGGCGAGGCCACCTTCACCTCCGAGCTCAAGGGCGGCTCGGCGGCCGGCAAGGAGGCCGAGGTCACCGTCAAGGTCACCCAGGTCGCCGCGCGCGAGCTGCCCGAGCTGGACGACGACTTCGCGCAGCTCGCGTCGGAGTTCGACACCCTGGAGGAGCTGCAGGCCGACAGCCGCAAGCGCCTCGCCAACATGAAGCAGTACGACCAGGCCACGCAGGCCCAGGAGCGCGTCCTGGACAAGCTGCTCGAGCTGGTCGAGGTCCCGGTCCCCGAGAAGCTCCTCGAGGACGAGATCAACACCCGCAAGCACAACCTCGAGCACCACCAGCTCGGCCAGATGGGCCTCGACCTCGAGAAGTACCTCGAGCTGCAGGGCAAGACCGCCGAGGAGTTCGAGACCGAGACCCGCGAGGCCGCGGTCAAGGGCATCAAGACCCAGTTCGTCCTCGACGAGCTGGTCAAGCAGGAGAAGCACAACGTCAGCCAGGAAGAGCTGACCGAGCACCTCATGCGCCGTGCCGCGTCCTCCGGCATGTCCCCCGACCAGTTCGCCCAGGCCGTCGTCGAGCAGGGCCAGGTCCCGCTCCTCGTCGGCGAGGTCGCCCGCGGCAAGGCCCTGGCCTCCGTGGTCGAGAAGGCCACGGTCAAGGACACCAACGGCGAGATCGTCGACCTGGACGACGAGGAGGACGAGGAGACGGAGGCCCCCGAGGCCGCCGCCACCGAGTCCGCCGACGCCGAGAAGGCCGACGCCGAGAAGGCCGACGACAAGGCCGAGGAGAAGACCGAGGGCTGATACCTCTCGCGTCTCCCCAGACGGACGCACAAACGGGCCCCGGACGACCATCGCCGGGGCCCGTTCGCCATACGGCCGGACGGCCCACCCGGGGGCGCGGGGCGGTGTCGACATGCGGCTCCGCCGCGTGGGCGCGACCAGCCACCCACGGACCCGCACCCGGCGACGACAGGTACCGTCACGGCGCTACGCCCCCGGCGAACACCCGCAGAACCGGGATGGCACCGCAGGGTCACCGCGTTAGGGTCCATGAATACGAGGGCAGGGGAGTCCCGGAAAGCGGCTCCAGCCCCGCAGGGAAACGTGAGACGGCCCGGCGCCGTCGTAAGACGAGCAGGTGGATACGTGACGAATCTGATGCCCTCAGCCGCCGGCGAGCCCTCCATCGGTGGCGGCCTCGGCGACCAGGTCTACAACCGACTGCTCGGCGAGCGGATCATCTTCCTCGGCCAGCCGGTCGACGACGACATTGCTAACAAGATCACCGCACAGCTGCTGCTCCTCGCGTCCGACCCGGACAAGGACATCTTCCTGTACATCAACAGCCCGGGCGGTTCGATCACGGCCGGCATGGCGATCTACGACACCATGCAGTACATCAAGAACGACGTGGTGACGATCGCGATGGGTCTCGCGGCCTCCATGGGACAGTTCCTGCTCAGCGCGGGCACCCCCGGCAAGCGCTTCGCGCTGCCGAACGCCGAGATCCTGATCCACCAGCCCTCCGCCGGCCTGGCCGGTTCGGCCTCGGACATCAAGATCCACGCCGAGCGGCTGCTGCACACCAAGCGGCGCATGGCCGAGCTGACCTCCCAGCACACCGGCCAGACGATCGAGCAGATCACCCGCGACTCGGACCGCGACCGCTGGTTCGACGCCTTCGAGGCCAAGGAGTACGGCCTCATCGACGACGTCATCGCCACGGCCGCCGGCATGCCGGGCGGCGGCGGCACGGGCGCCTGAGCCATCCTCCGCCCCGAGCCGACCGCCTCAGCCCCTTTACAGGAGACACTGTGAACGACTTCCCCGGCAGCGGCCTGTACGACCGCGCGAACGCCACGCAGGACATGCGCGCCGCCGCCTCCCAGGGCCGCTACACCGGCCCGCAGGCCGAGTCCCGCTACGTCATCCCGCGCTTCGTCGAGCGCACCTCGCAGGGCGTGCGCGAGTACGACCCGTACGCGAAGCTCTTCGAGGAGCGCGTGATCTTCCTCGGGGTCCAGATCGACGACGCCTCCGCCAACGACGTCATGGCGCAGCTGCTGTGCCTGGAGTCGATGGACCCCGACCGGGACATCTCGGTCTACATCAACAGCCCCGGCGGCTCCTTCACCGCGCTCACGGCCATCTACGACACGATGCAGTACGTGAAGCCGGACATCCAGACGGTCTGCATGGGCCAGGCCGCCTCCGCCGCCGCCGTCCTGCTGGCCGCCGGCACCCCGGGCAAGCGCATGGCGCTGCCGAACGCCCGCGTCCTGATCCACCAGCCGTACAGCGAGACCGGCCGCGGTCAGGTCTCCGACCTGGAGATCGCCGCCAACGAGATCCTCCGGATGCGCTCGCAGCTGGAGGACATGCTGGCCAAGCACTCCACCACGCCGGTCGAGAAGATCCGCGAGGACATCGAGCGCGACAAGATCCTCACGGCCGAGGACGCGCTGAGCTACGGCCTGATCGACCAGATCATCACCACCCGGAAGATGGACAACTCCTCTCTCCGCTAGGCGGGAGGCTGTATCGTCTGCCGCTCCTTGGCACGGTTTGACGCGATTCACGTCAAAGCGAACCGTGCCAAGGGGGGCCCGGACGAGGGGCCCGGCAAGGTACCGTCGGACATAAGGCAGCACCAGGAGTCCGCCCGCCGTTGACGTGACGTCGACGTCCGGGAGTCTCCCAGGCGAAGGGGAAGCACACCGTGGCACGCATCGGTGACGGCGGCGATCTGCTCAAGTGCTCGTTCTGCGGGAAGAGCCAGAAGCAGGTCAAGAAGCTCATCGCAGGGCCCGGTGTGTACATCTGCGACGAGTGCATCGACCTCTGCAACGAGATCATCGAGGAAGAGCTGGCCGAGACCAGCGAGGTGCGCTGGGAGGAGCTCCCCAAGCCCCGCGAGATCTACGAGTTCCTCGAGAGCTACGTGGTCGGCCAGGAGGCGGCCAAGAAGGCCCTCTCCGTCGCGGTGTACAACCACTACAAGCGGGTCCAGGCCGGCGAGAACGGCGGCGCCCAAGGCCGCGAGGACGCCATCGAGTTGGCGAAGTCCAACATCCTCCTGCTGGGCCCCACGGGCTCCGGCAAGACCCTCCTCGCCCAGACCCTCGCCCGCATGCTGAACGTCCCGTTCGCGATCGCCGACGCCACGGCGCTCACCGAGGCGGGGTACGTCGGCGAGGACGTCGAGAACATCCTGCTGAAGCTGATCCAGGCCGCCGACTACGACGTCAAGAAGGCCGAGACCGGGATCATCTACATCGACGAGATCGACAAGGTCGCGCGGAAGAGTGAAAACCCGTCCATCACGCGCGACGTGTCGGGCGAGGGCGTCCAGCAGGCCCTGCTGAAGATCCTGGAGGGCACCACGGCCTCCGTCCCGCCGCAGGGCGGCCGCAAGCACCCGCACCAGGAGTTCATCCAGATCGACACGACGAACGTCCTGTTCATCGTGGGCGGTGCCTTCGCGGGCCTGGAGAAGATCATCGAGGGCCGGGCCGGCGCCAAGGGCATCGGCTTCGGCGCGCAGATCCGCTCCAAGCGGGAGATCGAGTCCAAGGACCAGTTCGAGCAGGTCATGCCGGAGGACCTGGTCAAGTTCGGCATGATCCCCGAGTTCATCGGCCGGCTCCCGGTCATCACCTCGGTGCACAACCTCGACCGCGAGGCGCTCCTCCAGATCCTGGTCGAGCCGCGCAACGCGCTCGTCAAGCAGTACGAGCGCCTCTTCGAACTCGACGGCGTGGAGCTGGACTTCGAGCGCGAGGCCCTGGAGGCCATCGCCGACCAGGCCATCCTCCGCCAGACCGGCGCCCGCGGGCTGCGCGCCATCATGGAGGAAGTCCTCCAGGGCGTCATGTACGAGGTCCCCTCCCGCAAGGACGTCGCCCGCGTCGTCATCACCGCCGACGTGGTCCTCTCCAACGTCAACCCGACGCTCATCCCCCGGGATTCGCGGGGCCGGGGCCCGGGCGAGCAGAAGACGGCGTAGCCGGTCACGCACCACGCACCACGCACGCGGGAGGGGCCCGGTCGATTCCGACCGGGCCCCTCCCGCGTTGCCGTTGGACGCGCGCGTCAGGACTTGACGCGGACCTCGTCCCGCAGCTTCGACGTGATGTCGATCGCCTTCTCCTTGCCGACCCCGGTACCGGCGTTGTCGCCCGGGGAGACCATGGCGATGGTGCTGTAGTCGGCCCAGGCGCAGAACCAGTCGGTCGACTCCTTCTTGGTGAGCGCGTTGGTGGCCTTGGTCGACTGGCACTTGGCGACCGTGCCGTCGATCTCGACCTCCTCGGGCTCGCCGACCAGCTCGGCGTTCTGCATGCCGCCGGTGTCGCTGGTGGAGCTCTCCTTGACTTCCTTCTGGATGTTGGCGAAGAACTTGTCCAGGGTCGCCTGGGGGTCGTCGATCTTGCCGTAACCGCCCACCATCGTGAAGCCCTTGGCGGCCAGCAGCTCCGCCTTGTCGGGGATGGTGGACGGGTCCTGGGGGTCGTAGCCGCTGAAGTCGGCGGTCGACCACTGCCCGATCACGGCGGTGCCTTCCTTGACGCCGCTCTTCTCCATGTCCTTCGCGGTGTCGGAGTCACCGCTCTCCTGGCCCTGGACCTTCGTGTACTCGCCGAGGGCCTTCGCCGGCGTGGTCAGCTTGTGCGCGCCGTCGTCCTCCAGGCCGCCACCGGCGCCACCGCCCCCGCCGAACACGAAGTAGGCACCCACGCCGATCGCCGCCACGACGGCGACCGCGCCGATGATGAGGCCGGTCTTCTTCTTGCCGCCGCCCGGCGCCGGGGGCTGGGGCATGCCGTAGGGCTGCTGGCCGTAGGGCGGCTGCTGACCGTACGGGGGCTGCTGGCCGTAGCCGGGCTGCTGGCCGTACGGCGGAGCCTGCGGCGGTACGCCGCCCTGCTGGGGCTGCTGCGGATAGCCATAGCCCGGCTGCTGCGGGGGAGGCGTCTGCTGGGGGTAGCCGTAGCCGGGCTGGGGAGCCTGCGGCGGCTGCTGACCGTACGGGCCCGGCTGGCCGTACGGTCCGGGCTGCTGGGGCTGCCCGCCGTACGGGCCCGGCTGGTTGTGACTCATTCCTGGGTTCCCCCTCAGATGCTTTACGTGGTTCTGACATCCTGACTCAGACCTGGCGTGCGCAGGTCACCGGGTCCCGCACCGTTACAGAAGAAACGCGTTTCGGGACAGCCTCGTGACGCCCGTAAACTGACCCCGTGACCGAGAACTCTCAGCAGCCGCAGCCCGCACCCAGCACCGAACTGCCGACCCAGTACACGCCGGCCGAGGTAGAGGGGCAGCTGTACGAGCGCTGGGTGGAACGGGGTTACTTCGAGGCCGACGCGAAGAGCGACAAGCCGCCGTACACCGTCGTCATCCCGCCGCCGAACGTCACGGGCAGCCTGCACCTCGGGCACGCCTTCGAGCACACGCTCATCGACGCCCTGACCCGCCGCAAGCGCATGCAGGGCTTCGAGACGCTGTGGCAGCCCGGCATGGACCACGCCGGCATCGCCACCCAGAACGTCGTCGAGCGCGAGCTGGGCAAGGAGGGCAAGTCCCGGCACGACCTCGGCCGGGAGGCCTTCGTCGAGCGCGTCTGGCAGTGGAAGAGCGAGTCCGGCGGGCAGATTTCCGGCCAGATGCGCCGCCTCGGCGATGCCGTCGCCTGGTCGCGCGAGCGCTTCACGATGGACGAGGGCCTGTCCCAGGCCGTCCAGACCATCTTCAAGCGGCTCTACGACGACGAGCTGATCTACCGCGCCGAGCGCATCATCAACTGGTGCCCGCGCTGCCTGACCGCGATCTCCGACATCGAGGTCGAGTACCAGGACGACGACGGCGAGCTGGTCTCCATGAAGTACGGGGACGGCGACGAGACCATCGTCGTCGCCACCACCCGCGCGGAGACGATGCTCGGCGACACCGCCGTCGCCGTCCACCCCGACGACGAGCGCTACAAGCACCTGGTCGGCAAGCTCATCAAGCTGCCGCTGACCGACCGCTCCATCCCGGTCGTCGCCGACGAGCACGTCGACCCCGAGTTCGGCACCGGCGCCGTCAAGGTGACGCCCGCCCACGACCCGAACGACTTCGAGATCGGCCAGCGGCACGGCCTGCCCGCCATCGCCGTGATGGACGAGCACGCCGTCATCACCGCCCACGGCCCCTTCCAGGGCCAGGACCGGCTCGAGGCCCGCTCCGCCATCGTCGCCGCGCTCCGCGCCGAGGGCCGGATCGTCGCCGAGAAGCGGCCCTACGTCCACAGCGTCGGCCACTGTTCGCGCTGCAAGACCACCATCGAGCCGCGCCTGTCCATGCAGTGGTGGGTCAAGGTCGGCCCGCTGGCGAAGGCCGCCGGTGACGCGGTCCGCGACGGCAAGGTCAAGATCCACCCGCAGGAGATGGAGAAGCGGTACTTCGACTGGGTCGACAACCTCCACGACTGGTGCATCTCGCGCCAGCTGTGGTGGGGCCACCGCATCCCCGTCTGGTACGGCCCCGAGGGCCAGGTCGTCTGCGTCGGCCCCGGCGAGGAGCCGCCCAGCGGCGAGGGCTGGTACCAGGACTCCGACGTCCTGGACACCTGGTTCTCCTCCGGCCTGTGGCCCTTCTCCACCCTCGGCTGGCCCGAGCGGACCGAGTCGCTCGCGAAGTTCTACCCGAACTCCGTCCTGGTCACCGGCTACGACATCCTCTTCTTCTGGGTCGCCCGGATGATGATGTTCGGCCTCTACGCGATGGACGGCACCCCGCCGTTCCACACCATCGCGCTGCACGGCATGGTCCGTGACCAGAACGGCAAGAAGATGTCCAAGTCCTTCGGGAACGTGGTGAACCCGCTGGACTGGATGGACAAGTACGGCTCCGACGCCTTGCGCTTCACCCTCGCGCGCGGCGCCAACCCGGGCGTCGACGTCCCGATCGGCGAGGACTGGGTCCAGGGCTCCCGCAACTTCGCCAACAAGATCTGGAACGCCACCCGCTTCGCGCTGATGAACGGCGCGACCGTCGAGGGCCCGCTGCCGGACGCGTCGAAGATGTCCTCGACCGACCGCTGGATCCTGTCCCGCCTGAACTCGGTCGTCGCCGAGGTCGACGCGTACTACGAGGACTACCAGTTCGCGAAGCTCTCCGACGCCCTGTTCCACTTCGCCTGGGACGAGGTCTTCGACTGGTACGTCGAGCTGTCCAAGACCACCTTCCAGGCGGGCGGCGAGGCCGCCGAGGTCTCCAAGCGGGTCCTGGGCGAGGTCCTGGACGTGACGCTGCGGCTGCTGCACCCGGTCGTCCCCTTCGTCACGGAGACACTGTGGACCACCCTCACCGGTGGTGAGTCGGTCGTGATCGCCGAGTGGCCGTCCGACTCGGGCTTCCGGGACGCGGCCGCCGAGCGGGAGATCGAGACCGTCCAGTCCGTCATCACCGAGGTCCGCCGCTTCCGGGCCGACCAGGGGCTCCAGCCCGGTCAGCGGGTGCCGGCCCGGCTGACCCTCGCGGGCAGCGCGCTCGCGGCCCACGAGGCGGCCGTCCGGCAGCTGCTGCGGCTCCAGCCGGAGGGCGACGCCTTCACGGCGACGGCCACGCTGCCGGTCGCGGGCGTCGAGGTGGCCCTCGACCTCTCCGGGGTCATCGACTTCGCCGCCGAGCGCAAGCGGCTGGCGAAGGACCTCGCCGCGGCGGAGAAGGAGAAGGCCCAGGCGAACGCCAAGCTCGGCAACGAGGCGTTCCTCGCCAAGGCCCCGGACCACGTCGTGGACAAGATCCGCGGCCGCCTGACCAAGGCGGACGAGGACATCGCCCGCATCACCGCCCAGCTGGAGAAGCTGCCGGAGGCGTAGTCGCCGAGACGTGAACGAAGGCTCCCGGTGCCGTTGCGGGCACCGGGAGCCTGCACGTCCTCAGGGGCGCGGGGCTGTATCGATGTGCGGCTCCGCCGCGTGGGCGCGTCCGGCCACGACGGCGCCGCACTCGCCACCGCCCCAGCGGCACGACTGCCCGCAGCTACGGCGGCACGGGGTACGTAGACTGGTCCCCGTGAGTGACATCCCCGGCCAGAACGACCAGCCCGACCCCTCCGACCCCCTCGACTCCTTCGACGAGATCATCGACGCGGAGACCACCCGCGACCCCGACCTCGCCGTCATCGAGGCCGGCAGCCGCACCCTGCGCACCCAGGGCGGCCCCCCGGAGGCCGACGTCCCCGGGCGGCCGGAGGACCCCGAGGTGGACGCGGCCCTGCGCGCCGTCGAGACGGAGCTGGCCACCCGCTGGGGCGAGACCAAGCTGGAGCCGTCCGTCGCCAGGATCGCCGCGCTGATGGACGTACTGGGCGAGCCGCAGCGCTCGTACCCCTCCATCCACATCACCGGGACCAACGGCAAGACCTCCACCGCCCGCATGATCGAGGCCCTGCTCGGCGCCTTCGAGCTGCGCACCGGGCGGTACACCTCGCCGCACGTGCAGTCCATCACCGAGCGGATCAGCCTGGACGGGGCGCCGATCTCCGCCGAGCGGTTCGTCGAGACCTACGACGACATCAGGCCGTACGTCGAGATGGTCGACGCGCGGCAGGAGTACCGGCTGTCCTTCTTCGAGGTGCTGACCGGCATGGCGTACGCCGCCTTCGCCGACGCGCCCGTGGACGTCGCCGTCGTCGAGGTCGGGATGGGCGGCTCCTGGGACGCCACCAACGTCATCGACGGGGACGTCGCCGTCGTCACCCCCATCGACCTGGACCACACCGACCGGCTGGGCGAGACGCCCGGCGAGATCGCGACCGAGAAGGCCGGGATCATCAAGCAGGACGCCACCGTGATCCTGGCCCAGCAGCCGGTGGACGCGGCGCAGGTCATGCTGAAGAAGGCCGTGGACGTCAACGCCACCGTGGCCCGGGAGGGGCTGGAGTTCGGCGTCGTCTCCCGCGAGGTCGCCGTCGGCGGGCAGCTGGTCACCCTGCGCGGGCTCGGCGGCGAGTACACCGAGGTCTACCTGCCGCTGCACGGCGCCCACCAGGCGCACAACGCGGCGGTCGCGCTGTCCGCCGTCGAGGCGTTCTTCGGCGTCGGCGCGCAGCGCCCCGAGCCGCTGGACGTCGACACCGTGCGCAAGGCCTTCGCCTCCGTCGCCTCGCCCGGGCGGATGGAGGTGGTGCGGCGTTCGCCGACCGTGGTGCTCGATGCCGCGCACAACCCGGCCGGGGCCCGGGTCACCGCCGAGGCGGTGGGGGAGGCCTTCCAGTTCAGCCGCCTCATCGGGGTGGTCGGTGCCAGCGGCGACAAGAACGTACGGGGACTCCTCGAAGCCTTCGAGCCGGTCTTCGCCGAGGTCGTCGTCACCCAGAACTCCAGCCACCGCGCGATGGACGCCGACGAGCTGGCCGCGATCGCCGTCGAGGTCTTCGGCGACGACCGCGTCCAGGTCGAGCCGCGACTGCCGGACGCCCTGGAGGCCGCGATCACGCTGGCCGAGGAGGAGGGCGAGTTCGCGGGCGGCGGTGTGCTCGTCACCGGTTCCGTCATCACCGTCGGCGAGGCCCGACTGCTCCTGAGGAGGGGCTGAGAAACCGTGCGTACGCTCTGTGCTTCGACGCTGATCGGCGAGTTCTTCGTGATCGGCTTCGCCGGACTGGTCGCCATGAAGGACCCGGACCTGTCCGTGGGGACGGTGTGGACGGTCAGCGGCATCGCGATGGTCCTCAGCGTGCTGCTGTGCGGGGTCATCACCCGGCCCGGCGGGATCGCCCTCGGCTGGGCGCTGCAGATCGCGCTGATCGCCTCCGGCTTCGTGGTGCCGACCATGTTCTTCCTCGGCGCGATCTTCGCCGCCCTCTGGTGGGCCTCCGTGCACTACGGGCGGAAGATCGACGAGGCGAAGGCGAGGTTCGCCGCCCAGGCCGAGGCCTCCGCGCCCGACCCCGCCTGAGCGGGACGCGGCCGACGGGTCCGGTATGCCTGACGCTGCGTGACGAACGCCGCGACACGCCCGGTAACCTCAGTCTTCACCCGCACGACCGCACATCTCGAACATCTTCAAGGGAGCCCTCGTGACCCAGCGCAGCCTCGTCCTCCTCAAGCCCGACGCCGTCCGTCGTGGCCTGACCGGCGAGATCATCAGCCGTATCGAGCGCAAGGCCGGCTGGCAGATCACCGCGCTGGAACTGCGCACCCTGGACACCGAGACGCTGGAGCAGCACTACGGCGAGCACAAGGGCAAGCCGTTCTACGAGCCGCTGGTCGAGTTCATGGCGTCCGGGCCGGTCGTCGCGATGGTCGTCGAGGGCGAGCGGGTCATCGAGGGCGTGCGCGCGCTGGCCGGTCCGACCGACCCGATCGCCGCCGCCCCGGGCTCCATCCGCGGGGACTACGGTGTGATCGTCCGCGAGAACCTGATCCACGCCTCCGACTCCGAGGAGTCCGCCGAGCGCGAGCTGAAGATCTTCTTCCCGGGCCGGGTCTGATCCTTCTTCGGGACACGCCGGGAGTGTCTTTTTTCTGACGCCATGTCAGCCGAATGGACCGGGCGGCGCCGGGGCGGTCGCGCAAAAGCGACCGCCCTGTGGCATATGCGCGCCTGTTCGGGGGAACGGATCCCACCGTTGGCCCGTCTCCACAAGCGAGGCGGTGCGCCATCTGCTGACAATGGCGAAGACCCTCGCGCAGTGTTCGCGAAAGCGCGTCTACGATGGAAGCCTCCACGCGTCACTGCACCCACTTCGCCTACCTGAAAAGCCCTCAAAAGCTCCTGGGAAGGCCAGTCGAATCCTGATGGGGAACTCAATGTCGTTCATCGGCCGTGACATGGCTGTCGACCTCGGGACCGCCAACACGCTGGTGTACGTCAGGGGTCGCGGGATCGTACTCAACGAGCCGTCCGTCGTCGCGATCAACACCAACACCGGTGGCATCCTCGCGGTCGGCGCCGAAGCGAAGAAGATGATCGGGCGCACGCCCGGCAACATCGTTGCCGTGCGCCCGCTGAAGGACGGCGTCATCGCCGACTTCGAGATCACCGAGCGGATGCTCCGCTACTTCATCCTGAAGATCCACAAGCGGCGGTATCTGGCTCGTCCGCGGGTCGTCGTCTGTGTGCCCTCGGGCATCACCGGCGTCGAGCGCCGCGCCGTCATCGAGGCGTCGTCCCAGGCCGGCGCCCGTCAGGTGCACATCATCGAGGAGCCCATGGCCGCGGCCATCGGCTCCGGCCTGCCGGTCCACGAGGCCACGGGCAACATGGTGGTGGACATCGGCGGCGGCACCACGGAGGTCGCGGTCATCTCGCTCGGCGGCATCGTCACCGCCCAGTCCATCCGCGTCGCGGGTGACGAGCTGGACAACGCGATCATCCAGCACGTGAAGAAGGAGTACAGCCTTCTGCTGGGTGAGCGCACGGCCGAACAGATCAAGATCACGGTCGGTTCGGCGTACGACCTCGACTCCGACGAGCACACCGAAATCCGCGGCCGGGACCTCGTCTCCGGGCTGCCCAAGACCGTCGTCATCTCCGCCGCCGAAGTGCGCAAGGCGATCGAGGAGCCGGTCAACGCCATCGTCGACGCCGTCAAGACGACCCTCGACAAGTGTCCGCCGGAGCTGTCCGGCGACATCATGGACCGGGGCATCGTCCTGACCGGCGGCGGCGCGCTGCTGCGCGGGCTCGACGAACGGCTGCGCCGGGAGACCGGAATGCCGATCCACATCGCCGAGGACCCGCTCGACAGCGTGGCGCTCGGCAGCGGCAAGTGCGTCGAGGAGTTCGAGGCGCTCCAGCAGGTGCTGGACGCCTCGCCCCGCAGATGACGTAACACTTCGGTTCCGCCGTACGAGACGATCTCCTCTCGTGCGGCGGATCGTTGATATAGAGGGTTCCGGTACCTGATGTGCGCGAAGCGCCCGACGTACCGAATCAGCTCAATTCCTGAACACCGCCACGTACATTCCGAGATTCCCGAATTTCGACGAGGAAGGCACGGCCGCCGCACGTGAGGGACACGAAAGAGAGCCGGCTGCTCCTGGTGCTGCTGATCGCCATCGCGTTCGCACTGATCACGGTGGACATCCGCGGCGGGGAGGACTCACCGGTCGACGGTGCCCGCCAGGCCGCGGCCAACGTCTTCGGCCCGATCGAGAACGGGGTCTCCTCCGCGGTCGACCCCGTCGGCAACGCGGTCTCCGCGATCCGCGACTCCGGCGACCGGCACGACCGGCTCGCCCAGCTGGAGACGGAGAACGCCGCCCTCAAGGCGAAGCTCGGCAGCGACGAGCGCGGCCGCAGCCGGCTGAAGCAGTTCGACAAGATGCTCGGACTCGCCGGCGCCGGGCAGTACGGCATCAAGGGCGCCCAGGTCATCGCCATAGGAGCGGCCCAGGGCTTCTCCTGGACCATCACCATCGACGCGGGCGCCAACGACGGCGTGCGGCGCGACATGACCGTCCTCAACGGAGACGGCCTCGTCGGACGCGTGACCACCGTCGGTCCGAACACCGCCACCGTGCTGCTCGCCAACGACCCGGACTTCACCGTCGGCACCCGGATGGAGTCCGGCGACGAACTCGGCTTCGCCTCCGGCCAGGGCAGCCGCCCCCTGCGCGTCGAACTCCTCAACGGCAAGGCCGACGTCAAGAAGGGCGACCGCCTCGTCACCTTCGGCTCCCAGGCCGACAAGCCCTTCGTGCCGGGCGTGCCCGTCGGCACCATCACCCGCGTCGACCCCAACGGCGGCGACCTGACCCGCATCCTAGACGTCACGCCGTTCGTCAGCTTCACCAAGCTCGACATCGTCGGCGTCGTCGTCCAGGCACCGTCGAAGGACCCGCGCGACACGGTGCTCCCGGAGAAGAAGCAGCCGAAGCCCACGCCGACCGTGACGGTCACCGTCACCCCCGGGGCCGACCCCGAGGGCCAGGCCCGGAACGACGAGGCCGGGCAGAACGACGAGGCCGGGCAGAACGACGCGACCGGGCAGAACGATGCGACCGGCCAGAACGACCAGACAGAGCAGCAGAACGACGCGACCGGGCAGAACGATGCGACCGGCCAGAACGACCAGACAGAGCAGCAGAACGAGCAGCCCGAGCCGTAGGAGCCATCACCCCATGCGCGTCAACCGGATCCTGCTGTCCGTCGCCCTCGTCGTCGTCGCCCTGGTGATCCAGGTGAGCGTCCTCGCCCGCCTCCACCTGCCCGGCGCCGTCCCCGACCTGCTGCTGCTCACCGTCCTCGGCCTCGCCCTGGTCTACGGCCACGTCGGCGGCGCCCTGGTCGGCTTCGGCGCCGGACTCCTCGCCGACCTCGCCCCGCCCGCCGACCACGCCGCCGGCCGCTACGCCCTCGTGCTCTGCGTCATCGGCTACCTCGCCGGACTCGCCAGGCCGGACAACGGACGGCTCCGCTCGGCCACCGGCCCCATGGTCGTCGTGGTCGCCGCCGCCATCGGGACCACCCTGCTCTACGCGGGCGTCGGCGCCCTCGTCGGCGACACCGCCGCCCGCCACGTCGGCCTGCCCAGCCTGCTGTTCACGGCCGCCCTGTACGACCTGCTGCTCGCGCCCTTCGTCGTCCCCGGCATCATGGCGCTCGCCCGACGCGCCGAACACGACCCGCTGGCCGACACCAACTCCGCCGCCCAGAGCCCCGACATCTCCTCCGGCTGGCTCTCCTCAGGCACCGGCCTGCGCATCGGCAGACAACGCAACGCGCTGCGGGTGAAGACGGCCCGCGTCCGCGCGGCCCGCGCCGGACGCATCAAGGGGGTCAAGCGGCTGTGACGGCACGCCAGCACACCAGTACCCACGTCGTCAGGGGGAGGCGGCAGCAGTGACCACCTCCCACCCGTCGCCCACCACCACCCTCAACCGGATGGGCTGCGCCCATGACTAACATCCCGGAGACCGGCCGCAGCACCCGCGTCCAGACCCGGCTCGTCGTCATCCAGATCCTCGTCGTCTCCCTCCTCGCCACCCTCGGCGGCCGCCTCTGGTACCTCCAGATCCGCCAGGGCGACGAGTACGCCGCCGAAGCCTCCGGCAACCACGTCCAGCAAGTCGTCCAGCCCGCCACCCGCGGCTCCATCCTGGACGCCCGCGGCGTCGCCCTCGCCGACAACGAGACCCGCCTCGTCGTCTCCGCCTCGCGCACCGAACTGCTGAAGATGAGGGACGACGGCAAGGCCGTCCTCACCAAGCTCGCCGGGGTCCTCGGCATGAAGCCCCAGGACGTCATCGACAAGGTCCGGCTCTGCGACGCCGAAACCCCCCAGCCCTGCTGGAACGGCTCGCCCTACCAGCCGATCCCCGTCACCGACGAGGCCACCGTCAAGCAGGCCCTGCAGATCCGCGAGCGCGCCGAGGACTTCCCCGGCATCACCGCCGAACCCATGGCCGTACGCCGCTACGCCGCCCCCGGCAAGTCCAACACCGCCCAGGTCCTCGGCTACCTCTCGCCGGTCACCGACGAGGAACTGCAGAAGGCCCAGGACACCGACTCGCCCTACCTGCGCTCCGACCAGGTCGGCCGCTCCGGCATCGAGCGGCAGTACGACAAGGCGCTGCGAGGCAAGGCCGGCGTCACCCGCTACGAGGTAGACAACCTCGGCCGCGTCATCGGCGAGGCCGAGTCCGACCCGGGCACCCCCGGCTCCAACCTCGTCACCAGCATCGACGCCCGCGTCCAGCGGGTCGCCGAGTACGAGCTGAACGAGGCGATGAAGGCCGCCCGCAAGGAGATGGACCGCAACACCAACCGGACCTACGAGGCCGACGCCGGAGCGGTCGTGGTGATGGAGGCCAAGACCGGCCGTGTCGTCGCCATGGCCTCCAACCCCGACTACGACCCCAACGCCTGGGTCGGCGGCATCTCCGCCAAGGACTACAAGAAGCTCACCGGCAAGGACTCCAACTACCCGCTGCTCAACCGCGCCACCCAGGGCCAGGCGGCCCCCGGCTCCATCTTCAAGGTGGTCTCCTCGGCCGGCGCGGTGGAGGCCGGCTACGACTTCGACGGCAACTACGACTGCTCCAGCGCCTACAACGTCGGCGGCCAGGTCTTCAAGAACTTCGAGTCGGCCAACGAGGGCATGATCACCATCGGCCGCGCCCTGGAACTCTCCTGCGACACCGTCTTCTACCGCCTGTCCCACCAGGAGTGGAAGAAGGACGGCGGGATGAACCCCAAGAAGCCCAACGACTACTTCTACAAGGCCGCCCACCAGTTCGGCCTCGGCGCCAAGACCGGCATCGACCTCCCCAACGAGGTCACCGGCCGCGTCCCCGACCGCCAGTGGAAGCAGGACTACTGGGAGGCCAACAAGGACGCCTGGTGCAAGTCCGGCAAGAAGGACGGCTCCTACGTCGAGAAGATCGCGTACGAGAACTGCCACAGCGGCAACAAGATGCGCGCCGGTGACTCCATCAACTACTCCATCGGCCAGGGCGACACCCTCGTCACCCCCATCCAGATGGCCACCATCTACGCGGCCATCTCCAACGGCGGCACCCTCTACGACCCCAGCATCGGCAAGGCCGTCGTCAGCCCCGACGGCAAGACCGTCCGCGAGATCGAGCCCACGGCCCACGGCAAGCTGCCCATAAGCAAGACCACGCTGGCCAAGATGGACGAGGCCCTCGCCGGCGTCGCCAGCCGCGGCACCGCCGCCTGGCGGTTCGCCCAGGTCGGCTGGCCGCAGGACAAGATCCCGATGCACGCCAAGACCGGTACCGCCGAGGTCTACGGCAAGCAGACCACGTCCTGGTTCGCGACGTACACCAAGGACTACTCGATCGTCATGACGATCTCCCAGGGCGGCACCGGCTCCGGCGCCTCGGGACCCGCCGTCCGCAACATCTACGACGCGCTGTACGGCGTCTCCGACGACGGCGACATCGACCCGAAGAAGGCCCTGCTGCCCAAGCCGCAGGCGAGCCTCCCGAAGATCAAGACGGACGGGACGATCCTCTCCCCGAAGATGCCCAAGGACGTCGTCAAGGAGCTCCAGCCCGACGAGAAGGCCTCCCCGGACGAGGAGTACGCCCCCGTCGAGGAGGGCGACCAGCCCGCGACCACCCCCAACCAGAACGGGGAGAACCGCGACACCCGCCGCCAGCGACGGCGCGGCGGCGCACGCGGCGCCGGGCGCGGCGCCCGGCCGGGCGGCAGGGGAAGAAGCCGGAGGGCACGCGGATGACCGGCAACAGCTTCCACGTCTCCGGCTACGGCCCCGACAAGGGCGGCTGGACCCGCCTCTTCGCCCGGGACTCCATGGCCCGGCGGCTCGACTGGCCGATACTGCTGGCCGCCGTAGGGCTCTCCCTGATGGGCTCGCTGCTCGTCTACTCCGCGACCCGCAACCGCACCGAACTCAACCAGGGCGACCAGTACTACTTCCTCACCCGGCACCTCCTGAACACCGGCATCGGCCTCGCCCTGATGGTCGCCACCGTCTGGCTCGGCCACCGCGCCCTGCGCACCGCCGTGCCGCTCCTGTACGGCTTCTCGGTGTTCCTGATCCTCCTGGTGCTCACCCCGCTCGGCTCGACCATCAACGGCGCCCACTCCTGGATCAAGCTCCCCGGCGGCTTCTCGCTGCAGCCCTCGGAGTTCGTGAAGATCACCATCATCCTGGGCATGGCGATGCTGCTGGCCGCCCGCGTCGACGCCGGGGACCGGCCCCACCCCGACCACCGCACCGTGCTCCAGGCCCTCGGCCTGGCCACCGTGCCGATGCTCATCGTGATGCTCATGCCCGACCTCGGGTCGGTCATGGTCATGGTCATCATCGTGCTCGGCATCCTGCTCGCCTCCGGCGCCAGCAACCGCTGGATCTTCGGACTGCTCGGCGCCGGCACCGCCGGGGCGCTCGCCGTGTGGCAGCTCGGCATCCTGGACGACTACCAGATCGCCCGCTTCGCCGCCTTCGCCAACCCCGCCCTCGACCCCGCGGGCGTCGGCTACAACACCAACCAGGCCCGCATCGCCATCGGCTCCGGCGGACTCACCGGCTCCGGCCTCTTCGAGGGCTCCCAGACCACCGGCCGCTTCGTCCCCGAGCAGCAGACCGACTTCGTCTTCACCGTCGCCGGCGAGGAACTGGGCTTCCTCGGCGCCGGACTCATCATCGCCCTGCTCGGCGTGGTCCTCTGGCGCGCCTGCCGCATCGCCCGCGGCACCCCCGACCTGTACGGCACGGTGGTCGCCGCCGGGATCGTCGCGTGGTTCGCCTTCCAGACCTTCGAGAACGTCGGCATGACGCTCGGCATCATGCCGGTCACCGGCCTGCCCCTGCCCTTCGTCTCCTACGGCGGCTCCTCCATGTTCGCCGTGTGGATAGCGGTCGGCCTGCTCCAGTCGATCACCGTGCAGAGACCGATGTCGGCGTAGACCGGCACCCGGGGGGTGAGCGGTAAGGGGGACCGGTCCGGCCGGGTTAGGCTGGATGGTCCCCCTTGTCAGCACACGAAGGTCCCGTGAGATGCCTGCCGAAGCCTCCCCGGCCGCCGAGTCCGTGTTTCCGCAGCTCGAAGCGCTGCTCCCGCATGTGCAGAAGCCGATCCAGTACGTCGGCGGAGAGCTCAACTCCACGGTCAAGGACTGGGAATCCTGCGACGTCCGCTGGGCCCTGATGTACCCCGACGCCTACGAGGTCGGCCTGCCCAACCAGGGCGTCATGATCCTCTACGAGGTGCTCAACGAGCAGCAGGGCGTCCTCGCCGAGCGCACCTACAGCGTGTGGCCGGACCTCGAGGAGCTGATGCGGGAGCACTCCGTCCCGCAGTTCACCGTCGACAGCCACCGCCCGGTCGGCGCCTTCGACGTCTTCGGCCTCTCCTTCTCCACGGAGCTGGGCTACACCAACATGCTCACCGCCCTCGACCTGGCGGGCATCCCGCTGGAGGCGGCGGACCGCGGCATCGACGACCCGATCGTCCTGGCCGGCGGCCACGCCGCCTTCAACCCCGAGCCGATCGCGGACTTCATCGACTGCGCGGTCATCGGCGACGGCGAACAGGCCGTCCTGGAAGTCACCGCGATCATCCGCGCCTGGAAGGCCGAGGGCCGCCCCGGCGGCCGCGAGGAACTCCTCCTCCGCCTGTCGAAGACCGGCGGCGTCTACGTCCCCGCCTTCTACGACGTCGAGTACCTCCCCGACGGCCGCATCGCCCGCGTCGTCCCCAACCGCTCCGGCGTCCCGTGGCGGGTCAGCAAGCACACCGTCATGGACCTCGACGAGTGGCCCTACCCCAAGCAGCCCCTCGTCCCGCTCGCCGAGACCGTCCACGAGCGCATGTCCGTGGAGATCTTCCGCGGCTGCACCCGCGGCTGCCGCTTCTGCCAGGCCGGCATGATCACCCGCCCGGTGCGCGAGCGCTCCATCACCGGCATCGGCGAGATGGTCGACAAGGGCCTGAAGGCCACCGGCTTCGAAGAGGTCGGGCTCCTCTCCCTCTCCTCCGCCGACCACACGGAGATCGCCGACGTCGCCAAGGGCCTCGCCGACCGGTACGAGGAGGACAAGATCGGCCTGTCCCTCCCCTCCACCCGCGTCGACGCCTTCAACATCGACCTGGCCAACGAGCTGACCCGCAACGGCCGCCGCTCCGGCCTCACCTTCGCCCCCGAGGGCGGCTCCGAGCGCATCCGCAAGGTCATCAACAAGATGGTCTCGGAGGACGACCTCATCCGCACCGTCGCGACGGCCTACGGCAACGGCTGGCGCCAGGTGAAGCTGTACTTCATGTGCGGCCTGCCCACCGAGACCGACGACGACGTCCTCCAGATCGCCGACATGGCCACCCGCGTCATCGCCAAGGGCCGCGAGGTCTCCGGCTCCGGCGACATCCGCTGCACGGTCTCCATCGGCGGCTTCGTCCCCAAGCCCCACACCCCCTTCCAGTGGGCCCCGCAGCTCTCCGCCGAGGAGACCGACGCCCGCCTCCAGAAGCTCCGCGACAAGATCCGCGGCGACAAGAAGTACGGCCGCTCCATCGGCTTCCGCTACCACGACGGCAAGCCCGGCATCGTCGAGGGCCTCCTCTCCCGCGGCGACCGCCGCCTCGGCGCCGTCATCCGCGCCGTCTACGACGACGGCGGCCGCTTCGACGGCTGGCGCGAGCACTTCTCCTACGACCGCTGGATGGCCTGCGCCGACAAGGCCCTGGAGCCGACCGGCGTCGACGTCGACTGGTACACCACCCGCGAGCGCGGCTACGAGGAGGTCCTCCCCTGGGACCACCTCGACTCCGGCCTCGACAAGGAGTGGCTCTGGGAAGACTGGCAGGACGCCCTCGACGAGACCGAGGTCGACGACTGCCGCTGGACCCCGTGCTTCGACTGCGGGGTGTGCCCCCAGTTCGACACATGGCCACAAACGGGCCCGACGGGCAAGAAGCTGCTGCCGCTGACGGTCAAGAAGTCCGGCTGACCAGCAAAAACGCGGGACCTGGGATGAGCGAGCCGCTTCACCGCATCGCTGACACTGTGGCTGACATCACAGAGTCGGATGCGGTGGCGGTGCTGACCGCGCTCGGCTTGCAGAAGGATCGGCGGCAGCCGGCGAAGAAGGCGCTGAGAACGCCACTGCCGCCGCTTGGTGCGCCTTCGGACGTATCGCTGGACGTGGAGTGGGTGTGAGGCCGGAGAGGGGCCTGCGGTGCCCTGACAGCAAGATCATTTGGTCCGGGCGCTGTCCGCAGGACGGGGAGACTGACCGGCTGAAGGTGATGACGTTCCTCACCACTCTCTGACGAGGCCAGTGAGTGGTGAGAACGCTCTAGATGCGCCCCAGAGCCGCGGGACCCGCTGCGCTCTCATCGTCGTCGGTGGATCACCTGGAAAGCTGTCAGAGGCTAGCCCCCATGGGCCGCAGGCCCAGAGGTTTGGCGATGCATTGATGTATGGAGCGGTTCACACGCGAGCCCCTCGATGTCCCTGATCTTCAATTTGCTACGGGCTGCCAACGCCTGTTACCCGAAGGTTGGGAATTGGCGGCCTTAATGGGGTTCGGGAATGAAGGTGGTGTCACCCCGGCACCATTCCGCGTACCACGCGGGCAGCTCTTTTTGCTGAGAATCGCGTCGAAGTTCGTGAGACGTAAAAGGGGTCGGCTCTCCCGCTGGGCTTTTCTGTCCGACACCGTAAAGACGCGTAGCGGTAACGCGCTCGAACCAGGACTTTCCATAGGAAAAGTCAACGAGATCATGAAAGGGGTGATAGCTGGGCGCATAGATCTCGTAGAGAGCCAAGCAGGACCAGACCAGGAACTGCATAACGATTGGGTCGGCGGCCTTTTCTTGCACTTGCTCGGTCGACAGGTCGAAATGTCCGGAGGTGACAGCTTCGTATAGGTCGCTGTAGAACCTGTCAGTGTAAGGAGTGCGCTGAACAGGCCTCATGACGTCAGTGGCGAACCGCTTGACAATTTCTCCCGCGTCCTCGATGTCGTCATACCAGAGTAGCTCTTCCAGATCCCTAAGGAGGGGACCCACCATAAGCTCACCGAAAGCTTGGAAACCCAACAGCCAACTGCGCTCTCTTCCGTCGAGAGATGAAGCAGTCCTAAGTTTATTCCTAAGGAGATAGGCCATGAGTGGGGGGTCGTAGCTGCCGCCTTCCTGCAAGTTGGCAGCCAACTGATAAGCCTCGTCGTCCCATTGTGGGTCAAACATCGTCGTTTCACTGCGCCAATAGAAGCGCGCCCATCGACGCAGCACTCGCACAGCCTCAACGTCATTCGTTCGAACCTTGCTGATCATCCTGTTGCGAGGATCTCTTGATAGTTCGAATAGCCCTAGGGAGGTGCTGTAGGTATCCTCGGGTTGAGCTCTTTCCCAGTACGAGAGCAGCGCATCGAAAATAGCATCGGTAGAATGAGGGGGAAGAGGGGCCGAATTCATGATTCTAAGACAAAGAGCGAGATACTTTGCCTCATGTTGCCGCCCGAGGCTACGAGACTTTTCCATCAGACCAGCCACGATCTCTTTGGCCCCGCCGTCGTACTTGTCATCTGCACATTGGAAGATGACGTCAGCAAGCACGGAACTGGTATCAAGTTCGTAGGCTTTGGCCACCTCTTGCGCGATCTCTTCGATGGAGCGAGAGCGCCTTACGATAGCTTCTGCGGCGAAATACTCCATGAACGTTCGATGAGTGAAGCCGAAGAGTCGTTGGTCAGAGCTATCGGTGCCTTGATAGGACAGGAGCCATGCCCTGTCCGCGCAGAAATCAAGGAAATCTTGAGCCCGAGATCGGGCATCATCTTCCTCTACGGAGGCCGTGTCAGTAAAGAATTGAGAGATTAGCTTTCGAAGCTGTCGTTCTTGTACACCCGCTTGTGCAGCCTGACTCTTGTAGAAGAACAGAGCCAGTTCTTGCATCAATCGAGTTCCATATTGACGGTGGTCAACCGGTTGCTCAATGTGACGCATGGCATCCCACCGCTGGAACAGTAGGTCTGCGCATGACTCGTAGACGGTTCGCCGGTTGCGCGGAATGTATCCTCGCGCTCGGTATAGAACGCATAGCAGAGACAGCATGAGTGGGTTTGTTCTTACGTCGGGAACGTTTTCAGTCTCCCGGAGGAATGCCTCTCGTTCCTGCTCGCTGCGTTCTGTGACAGAGAACCACTTGTGCGTGTACTCGACTACTTGAGCGTCTGAAAAATCATCGAGTTCGTACAGCGCGAATTCTTTAGGGCTGAGGCGTGCTTTGCTATACCCCACCCGCCGTGCCGTAACAAGGACAGGGATTAGTGGGTAGCGATTAGCGAACGCCTCCACAGTCCTCACGAAGTTCTGCCTTCGCGCTATGTTGATGATCTCATCGACGCCATCAAAGATGACAAAGGTCCGACCCAGGGTTGCGAGATCGTTGATCACCTCTGACTGAATATCAAGTTGAAGGCTCTCGCGCAAAGAGCGAACGATGTGATCCAGGATGAAAGCGTTGCCCTCTGTGTTGGGAACGTCTTTACACGAGATTACGATAGGTGCGTAAGTGCTCGCAGAATCGTCTGCCACGGAGAGTCGATGCACGAGGTGTTGAGTCATCGTGCTCTTGCCTACGCCGGGATTTCCAATCACAACGCATCGAGGTCTAGTGACTGGAGACGCTAGGAAATCATCATTGCGGGAGCCTTCGACGTTTTGAGCGCGCAGGCTCCTTGCTACATACAGATCGGCTCGATCAAATCGAAAGTCTTCGGCGGCGTGGCTAAGAGTGTGTGAAAGGTTGAGCTCGGAATAGCGCCGTTCTGATGCTGCCCGAATATCGGAAATTGCTTCCCTGGATTTGCGATACCGGTCGGGGTTCCCAAGGATATCCACTACATCGCGGAAAGCGATATTAGGGGGCCGTAGCGTTCCGGAAAGTTGCGGCGCGGAACCTACGTAGGCAGTAACCCGCTCCACCTCTGCTCCGCTGAGCAGCGAGGTGAGTTCATGCAGTGGGAAAAATTCCTCCGTGTACGCGACTAGCAACTGCCAAATGTTATCAGCGAGGTTTGCCCAGTTGTACCCATGCTCTTCGCAAAACTCTTCCGCCTGAATGGAGAAGGACTCCATATAGTCATGAGACAGTTCCGATAGGAACTTTTCATCCTTCATTCCAATTCGGGCGATGAACATGAATTGGCAGAGTGTCACGGACTCAGGTCGCATGACGAATTCGCTGATTTGGGCGACCTGGTCCTGAGTTAGTACTGTGAGTGCTTCTCCTGCGGTGCCCTTTAGGATCAGACCACCGCGTTCGTCAGTCTCCTCATCCCAATCAGGTCGCTCGGGAGGCGCCCCCGTAACTGGTGCTGAGCTTCGCGTCATCACGGCTGCGGCGACTCTTCCGAATGCGCCAATCACAGCAGGTTCCACAGGCCCTCCGTCCCTGGTCGGAACCTCACATCTTGCCAGTTACTCTCCAGTCGTAGCAGGTCTTGCTGAGAACTGGCCTCCCAAGCCTCTCCGCTACTGCGACAGAGTCTCGTTGTGTCGGGAGCTTGTTGGGTACGGTCTCTACCGTGTCCGGTGCACACCGGGGTTGGTCGCCCGTGGGCGTGCGCTGGTTGATCGCGCGCGACTAGGGGAGCTGGGTACGGGCATGGCGGTTGACGCTGCTCGATCGGATGAGGGGTTCACCTCGGCGACGGCTACGCGGGTGATGGTCGCCGCGTGCCGGGCTGCTGGGCTCGACGGCAACGGAGCGGAGTTGATCCGGCTCGGAGAGAACGCGTTGTTCCGGCTGGTTTCCGTGCCGGTGATTGTGCGTGTTGCCAGGGGACGCGAGTGGCTGTCCACCGCGCGTAAGGAGGTGGCTGTTTCCCGGTGGCTGGTAGGGGAGGGGTTCTCCGCGGCGCGCATCGTGGAGGATCTTGAACAACCCTTGTTGATCGATGGCTATCCGGTGACCTTCTGGCACCAGATCGTCGAGGGTGGTCGCAAGCCTGACTACGGGGAACTGGGTGCGGTGTTGCGTGACCTCCACACGCTCACGATCCCAGCTGGTCTTGAGCTGCCTCGGTTCCAGCCGTTCGACAAGCAGGAACTCCGGATCGACCGCGCGCAGATTCCGGAGGATGACCGGTCGTTCCTGCGGAAGCGGTGGCGTGAGCTTCAAGATCGCTACGCGGAGCTGCGGTTCGAGACGGCCAGAGGACCGGTGCACGGAGATGCCCATGTGCAGAACCTCATGGTGGACGACCGTGGGCAGGTGATCCTGATCGACTTCGAGGCGTTCTGCTACGACCATCCCGAGTGGGATCTGATGGTCACGGCCGTTGAGCATCACAGCCTGGGGTGGCAGAGCGACGAGCAGTACGCCGACTTCGTGAGTGCGTATGGGCGGGACCTGTACGACTGGCCCGGTTACGAGACGCTGCGCGGTCTTCAAGAGTTCGGCATGACGACGTGGCTCATGCAGAACATCCGGGAGAACGAGAGGGCGGCTGCCGAGTACTGCCGGCGCATTGCGGCGCTTCGTGACGACGCTGCTCCGCGGGACTGGCTTCCTTGGTAGGGGGCTACTCGTCGTCGTCCAGGCGAGCCAGTGCATCGCGTACCTGGTCGTTGAAGGCGGCCACCACGGGGTTGCCCACGTGTGCGCTGACCTCGGTCTGGAAGTCGGTGACGTAGCGCTGGAAGCGGTTTGACTGGAGGCTGTCGCCGCCGTCCACGGCCAGGCTGGCTGTCTGGACGGCGGCTTCGAGATCGCCGTTGAGTAGCTGGCTCTGGGCGAGCACCATGCGGCAGAACCCTAGTGTGCGCGCGTACTTCGGGTCGGTGCTGTCCACGGCTCGTTGTGCCTGCGCGACGGCTTCGCGGCGCATCTTGAGGTCGCGGAAGCAGTGGCAGAGTTCGCCCATGAGTTCCGCTGAGTCGAAGTAGCCCAGCCAAGCCGGGTCTTCTCCGGTGTCTGCGCGCTCGAAGTGGCGTTCCGCTTCGTTCATGGCGCGTCCGGCGGCGATTCGGTCGCCTGCGTTCGACAGGGCGCGCGCTTCCATGGCGGCGTAGTTCGCCATGGCACGTGGGGTGGCTCTGCCCTTGGCTCCCTCGACGGCGGCTCGGGCCAGTTGGATGGCCTGGGTGTGGTGGCCGAGGTAGTTGGCCTGGTGGCTGAGGTTGCCGAGGATGCGGGCGCCGAACATGCGGTCGTCGATGACCTGGGACAGGCGCAATGTGGAGGTCAGGTAGCGGTGGGCGAGTCGGTGGTTGCCGGTGTCGTAGGCGGTCCATGCGAGGAGCTGGGACACTTCGGCGGCTGCGCCGTAGAGCGCGGTGCCTACCTTTTGGCTGTAGCTCGCGCTGAGCAGGGGGAGGACTTCGTGCCGGAAGTAGTGGCGTAAGGCGCGGTGGCCGTGGCCGCCTCCGTATTTGAAGTCGAGCTGCATGAACATGTCCGCTGCGTCTCGGATTGCCCGGACGTCGCGCATGCCGATTCGCTGGTGTGCCGGCCTGTCGGCCTGGATGCCGTCGGGCCTGCTGATCATCCACGACAGGACGGTGGAACTCAGGTCCGTGTCGGCGATGATCAGACCTCCATTGTCCGGTGTGTCTTCGGCGCGTTCCTGGGCTAGTCCGTCAAGCATGGATAGCGCGTCGGGGACAGTGCTCGGGTAACCGACAGGGGTCGGGGTGGGTTGCTTCGCGTGATCGAAGAATCCGAGATCGCCGGGCGTGACGCGACGGTTCAGCTTGGCACTGAGGACATCGGCCATGATCGCTGCCGTCTGAGGCTGGATGCCTGCGCCGTCGCGCCAACGCTGGACGGCGACGTGAGTGGTTCCCAGGGGCACGCCGCGTTGTGTTGCGGCGTCCTTCATTCGTTTCGCAAGCCCTTTGTTCGAGACCTGCGCTTCGTTCATGACGGCGATCAGTTGCGCGTTCGGCTCTCGGCTCATGCTCCCCTGCCAACCCGAGAAATGACGGCGAGTGTTCATCGTGTCACAACGTGAGGGGTTGGGGGGTTCATTGGTGAACCCCGCAGGCTTTGCCGGTGTTCATCTGAACCCCCCGGTGGACACTCCCGGTCAGACGCCCGTCGCCGTGTACTGGCTTCCGCGTAGCAGGTGGTCCGGGAAGGGGCCGTCGAAGCTGACAAGGGGACGTCATGGACGCGAGGAAAACGCGGCAGCGCGAGCACGTGGGTGCGGAGATCGAGGCGTTCGCCCATTGGTTCGCGAAGCCTGATCTCTCCGCAGGGCACTTCTTGACGGTGACCCTCTTTGCGGAGGCAGCCGACTCGGCTCGCGTGGCGCGAGACATGACGGCCGTGTTCCTGCGGGGCGCAGGTGCGGATGCCATGGTGGACGACGCTCGGTTGATCGTCTCGGAGCTGGTCGGCAACGTGGTGAATCACGTGGTGCCGGAACCTGCTCTGGCTCAGCCTGGCGGGTCCCGTCGCATGGACGTGAGCTTCAAGCTGTGGCCGAAGTGGCTCTTCATCGGGGTCACGGATGAGGACTCGACGCCGCCGCTCCTCCCTGTGGGAGATGTCTTCTCGCCTGGGCTGATGGGTGAGCTGTCAGAGGCAGTGCTGCCCGACAACGGTCGAGGTCTGCTGATCGTTCAGCGGCTGGCGTCCGCTGTCTGGTGGACGCCGGGAGAGGGCGGTGGCAAGACGGTGTGGTGCCGCATGGATGTGGCGCCAGGAGCAGAGGCCGGCTCGCCTCGTTGATCTCCGGGCCGTTGCCTTCCGAACACTCCTTCGCGATCAGGAGCGGAGCGACGGCCCGGACACCGGCCGGAGTCTGACCTCTCCGGCCCACGGGGCGCGGTCCCTTGCGAACTGTCTACCGGGTTCCCCACCCGGCCAAGGGGCCGCGCTTCACAACCTCATACCGAGACCGGACCACCCCCGCGCCTGGCAGCAACCGGGGTGGTCCGGGAGGGGACACAGCGTTCCCCGGTGCCCGATGGTACCGGGGTCGCTGTGCTGTCTACACGCCCCGGGCCACGAAGAGTTGACGATCCGTCGGTTAAGCGGATGGGAGTGGCCAAGTGACTGGCGCGGGTGAGGATTGGCTTCGTGACGGCCTCGACGACATCGCGGACGCGGAGTCGGGTCTGTGGGTGCGTGGGGTCGATTACGTCGGGGGCTGGCGGTCGGCGCGTGAGTCTGCGGATCGGCTGAATCGTGCGCTCTTGGGCGCGGGCTTCGAGTTGTCCGCGGTGCGGGCCGTGGCGTCGGCGGACGAGACGGGGCACGGTGTGGTGCGCCTGGTGGGCTGGCCGGAGACGGCGGACCAGCTCGCCGTGCTCCTGGAGGCGCTGGCTGACCGCGACGGCGGTGCGCGGTGATGGGCGCCGTGGCGGGTGAACGGTGCGGGTGGGCACGTCGTCGGGTGGAGAGACTTTGGGCGGGAGCTGCCATGGGGCGAGTGAACAGGGGGCCTTACGCTCGCCCGGCGAATCGGGCAGGCACTGGTCCTGCCCGCGTTTGTGCCCGATGGGCCCCCTGTTCTTCGAGGCTCGCCCCATGGTGGCTGCCTAAAGTCTCGGAGCCCGGCGACCCCCAGCCGACCACGCCCCAGCCTCCGGTGGGCGGGCGTCGCCTCGACTCCTCGGCCGTGCTGCGGTGTGGGGCGTCGGGCGACCGGACGGGACCGGCGGTCACGCCGCACGCCCGGCCGGGGCGGCCGGGCGCCCCGGCGCGCCGCAGGCGCGCCCTTGAGGAAGTGAAGGTGGTTTCGACCGATCATCGTTACCGGTCAGGTCTGGCGGCGTCGGGTGGGCTGCTTGTCGGCGGTGATCCGGTAGGTGGCTTCGGCGCGGTCGGCTCCGATGCGGAGTTCTTCGAGGATCAGCGGGCGGTCGTCGGTGCCGTGCGTGATGCGGGACAGGTGCAGGATTGGGGTCGCGTCCGGGAGCTGGAGCGTGGCGCGCTCGTCGGGCACCGGCATGCGGGCGCGCACCGTCTCCGACCACCACAGCTTGTGCCCGGCCTTGGCGAGTGCCGCGTATGCCGCTGTCGGCTGCTGGCCTGGCTCCTCGGCGAGTGCCGGCACGTTCTCGGCGACCTCGAAGGGGATCAGCGTCCGGTGCATCGCCCGGGTGCCCGTGGCGGCGTCGGACAGGAGCCGGTCACAGCCGAACAGCTCCTCTTCCTCGCCCAGACCGAGGAGCTGCCCGGTCGCCTTCGTCGTGCGGGTGCGGTGCACGCTCGGTTCCTCGGCCTCGTCCCAGACGTCGCCGCCGGGCATGACGAACTTTCCGCCGGGGGCGTGCTGGATGCGGCAGTCAAGGGCGAGTGTGGGGTGTCCGTCGGAGCGTACGAAGCTGCCCTTGCCGTGCCGGACATCGACCAGACCTTCCGCGCGCAGTGCTGCGATGGCGTTGCGGACGGTGGGGCGGGAGACCTGGTAGCGGGCCATGAGCTGGGCTTCGGACGGCAGCAGGGACTCGGGGGCGAACTCGCCCGACAGGATCGCTTCCCGGATGGCGGCGGCCACCTGTTGGTAGAGGGCTCCGGGGCGCTGGATCTCCGTCATCTCGGCATCTCCGGTCTGGTGTCGTAGGCACGTCGCACGCGCGACATCAGTCGTCAGCATAAGTACTTGCACTCTCGCCGTACAGAACTCCATAGTCATAACTCGTAAGGACAAGTGACGTCCGTATAGGTCGGGCGTTCTCGACGGCCAGGGAGGCCACAGAACATGCAGTCCATTCCCGTGGACACGACGCGGCTCGGCGTACTGCGCTGCGCCATCGCGCCGGAAGCAAAGCTCAGCAACCCCGAGACACAGGAGGTGAAGAAGGACCGGGACGGCAACCCGGTCTACACCGTCGCCGTGACCGTGCGGCAGGACCGGCGGCGGATCTCCGTCATCGAGATCGCCGTGAGCGGCGAACCGAAGGGCATCCAGGAGGGCCAGATCGTCAAGGTCACCGGCCTGACCGCGTTCGCCTGGGCGATGGGAGACCGGCACGGCATCAGCTTCCGTGCCGAAGCCATCACCCCCATCTCCGGTACGGCGACGGCGCACGGCAAGGGCGGTGACGCCTGATGGGACCCCTCCTCCTCGCCTTCGCCCTCGCCGTGGTGGCGTGGCTGCTGGTCGTCGGTGACCTGGTGCGCCGGCATCGTCCGGCCTGGCACTGGTACCTCACCGGATACCCGGCGGCGGCCTGGCGGGTGGTGTTCACCTGGCGGCGGGTCGCTCTGCTCAACGACCTCGCCGTATCCCGGCTTCCGGCCCGGACGCTGGTCGGGCATCTGCTGGTCAAGGGCGACCCGGTGCGGCCGGTGGCTCCGCGGATCTCCTTCCCGCGCGCCACCCGCATGGGTCTGAGCGTGGTGGTGCGGCTGCACGCGGGCCAGACCCCGGCCACCTACATGCAGGCGGCTGACGCCCTGGTCCACGCCTGGAAGGTACACGCGGTCCGGGTGACCTCGCCGGAACGCGGCCTCGTGCTGCTGACCGCCACCGCCACCGACCCGCTGGAGCGGCCCGGCTTAGCCAGCGCACCGGCCGAACTGCTCTCCGCCCTCATCGGCGCGCTGGAGACGGGCGGGGCGTGGGTGATGAACCTGCGCCTGGTCCCGCACTGGCTCATCGCCGGGGCCACCCGCTCCGGCAAGTCCACCCTCCTCGCCCGGCTCATCACCCAACTCGCACCCCAACCCGTCGCCCTGGTCGGCATCGACTGCAAGGGCGGCATGGAACTCGGCCTCTTCACCGAACGGCTCAGCGCCCTCGCTACATGCAGGCGCGAAGCAGTCGCCGTGCTCACGGCCCTCGTGGTCGACATGCAGGACCGCATGAACGCCTGCCGCACGGCCGGGGTCCGCTCGATCTGGGAGTTGCCGGACAAGCTCCGTCCGGTGCCGGTCGTGGTCCTGGTCGACGAGATCGCGGAGCTGTACCTGGCCGACGGCACCCGCCAGAGCAAGGCGGAAGCAGAGCAGTGCTCCACGCTCCTGCTGCGGCTGGCGCAGCTCGGCGCCGCGCTCGGCCTGCACCTGGTGGTTGCCGGCCAACGCGTCGGCTCCGACCTCGGCCCCGGCGTCACCGCCCTGCGCGCCCAGCTCGGCGGCCGGATCTGCCACCGCGTCAACGACCCCGGCACCGCGGAAATGACCCTCGGCGACCTCAACAAGGACGCCGTAACCGTCGCACAGGCCATCACGGCCCAGGAACGCGGCGTGGCCGTGTGCACCGGACCTGACGGCGGCTGGGCCCGTGCCCGCTCCCACCTCACCCCCACCGATGAGGCCGTGACCACGGCCCGCAAGTACTCCGGCATGACCCCCGAACTCCCCGCCATCGACCGCGCCCTGGTGGCGCTGGAAGGAGACGGCAAGTGATCAGCGAAGGTACGGCATTCGGCTTCGCGGTGGTCTTCGGGATCATCACCGTCCTCCTCGTCCGCTCCCGCGACGTACGGGGCTGGGAAGCGGTCTGCGTCGGCCTCTTCGGCCTCTACCTCGGACAGACCCCCGTCCTGTTCACCATCCATGGCCTCGTCACCTGGGTCATCAGCGGCTTCTCCCACACCTGAGAGACAAGGACCCCATCGCATGACCATGCGCCGCGTGAGGTGCCCCCATTGCAAGGGCGACGGAGCCCGCAAGACCTGGACCGGACGACTGCGCCGCTGCCGCGTCTGCCGGGGCACCGGAACCATCCGCTGACTAACGAACCCTCACGACTTACCACCCGAGCAGGAGTGATCCCCATGAACGACGACGCGCCACCACCCACCATCCCGGCCGCTGCTGCGGCCCACCCCGGAAGGTCACCACCATCACCCCGCATCCCACCACCCCGGCTGACCGGCGCGCCGCCCTCGACCGCGCGGCGCGCCTGCGCCACCTCCCCGAAGCAGACCGAGACGCCCTCCGCATCGCCCAAGACCCCGACTTCCCCCGCTGGCTGCAACAGATCACCGCCACCGGCGGCTGCGCCCACCCCGTCCACCTCTCCGGCCACACCACCACCCTGGACGGCGCGACCGGCGAGATCCTCCACCACTACGACACCCGCAACGAACCCGGCGAACGCCTCCTCGTCCGCTGCCGCAACCGCCGCGCCACCATCTGCCCCGCCTGCTCCCGCCTCCACGCCGGAGACACCTTCCACCTCGTCCGCGCGGGACTGACCGGCGGCAAGAACATCCCGACCACGGTGCGCACGCGGCCTCGCCTCTTCGTCACCCTCACCGCCCCCTCCTTCGGACCGGTCCACCGCGCGGGCACAACGTGCCGCCCCCGCCGTGACGGCGGCGCCTGCGAGCACGGCCGACCTCTCGGCTGCCACTCCGTCCACGCCCCGGCTGACCCGCTCGTCGGCCAACCCGTCTGCCCGGACTGCTACGACTACACCGGCCACGTCCTCTGGCACGCCCACGCCTCCAAGCTGTGGGACCGGTTCGTCATCGACGTCCGCCGCCGCCTCGCCTCCTCGGCCGGTATCGTGCAGTCCCGCTTAGCCCGGCACGCCCGCTTGTCCTTTGCCCGTATCGCCGAGTACCAGAAGCGGGCGGCCGTCCATGTGCACGCCGTCATCCGCCTCGACGGCCCGGACGGCCCCGCCGACGAACCACCGCCCTGGGGCACCCTGGACCGGCTCACCCGCGCCGTGCACGCGTCCGCCCAGCGGGTCACCGTCCGCACCCCCTACAGCCCGGCCGTCGGCGAACTGGATCTGGCCTGGGGTGTGCAGACCGACGTCCGCGCCTTGCACGCCGGCGGCCCCGACGACGACGCCGTGGCCGCGTACGTCGCGAAGTACGTCACCAAGGGCACCGACGAGACCGGCGCCGGCACCGACCACAAGGTCACCACCAGGGACGACATCGACACGGCCCCCGTCAACCGACACGTCCGCACCCTCATGCACACCTGCTGGCGACTCGGCGCCCTCCCCGAATACGCACCCCTGCGCCTGCGCACCTGGGCCCATACCCTCGGCTACCGCGGCCACATCCTCACCAAATCCCGCGCCTACTCCACTACCTACGCCGCACTACGCGCCGAACGCGCCCACCACCTCGGCCACACAGACATCCCCGACGCGATCACGGATGCGCACTGGCGCTATGCCGGCTCCGGACACACACCGGGCGCCGCCCTCATCGCTGTCGGAGTCGCTGAAGACCTCGCGGAGTGTCGGCGGCTCAGTGCAGAAGCCAGCCAGCAGGGGGGTGGGGTCGGTAACTCCGCTGCCCAAGCCTGAGCCTGCGAACGACGAAGCGATGCCTCTGATCGACAGCGAGATTGTGATTGTGGGTGAGGACGGTGCGGAAGAACCGTTTGACCCTGCCGCATGGTTCGAGTAACCGACGAAGCCGCCTCCCTCAGATGACGGGGAGGCGGCTTCGTTCGTGCGCCGGCTGGATCAGAAGGCTTGCGCGAAGTCGTCCTCTCGGATCACGAGTCGCTCGCGTACGTCCTTCGGGATCAGTAGGCGGAGGTGCACCTTCGGGGCTCGGACCTTCGGCACCTTCGTGCGGGTCACTTCGCAGCGGATCCCTACCCGGTACAGGTCGGCGGACATGGCCTCCATGCCGCCTTCCTGCCAGTGCTCACGGAATGTCTTGCCGCCGTGGACGTTGACCCACCGATCCTTCGCGGTCTCGGGGTCGATCGCTTCGAGCTCACTGATGAGCTTGTCCAACGTCGCCTCCGCCTGCTCCTTCGTGAACCGCGTCTTCGTGTACCGGCCCCCGGGTTCGAGATCCTTCATGTACAGCGCGATGGTCTCTTGAAGGCGCTTGATCTCCTTGCGGGCCTCGGCGCCCTCGGCGTACTGACGGACCTGTACGGGGAAGTCTCCGAGGACCTTGAGCACGTCCTGCACCAGGCGCTCGTAGACCCGCTCGGGGTTGGGCGCTCCCAGCCCGCCGCTCTTGCAGTTGCGGCACCGCAGGTACTGGTACGTCCCGTGCGTGTTGTTCGTGATCTGCACGGTCATGTTCGTCTTGCAGTCGGCGCACAGCAGGACGCCGAGGAACTGTGTCGCTCCTCCGACACGACGCGGCGGCTGATTCTTCTTGCGTTTGTCGAGAGCGGCGCCGAGGGTCTCGAACTCCTCCTCGGTAAAGAGGGGAGGGGCGACTTTGATCGGCCTGCCGTCCGTGCCGAGGAGCGGCTTCGATCGTCGCTGCCCGCCGTTCTTGTCCTCTTCTACCCGATAGCCGAGGAGCGCCGGGTTGCGTAGGCGTCGGTGGAGCGTTGCCACGGTGAGCCCTTGGGTCATCAGGCCGGACCGCTTCAAGCAGCGCACCATGAACCCGGCGGAGCGTCCCCGAAGTGCCATGCGTCGGGCCCAGTGCAGGGCCTTGGCCGCCTCGGGATCGATGACGAGAACGACCTTCCCCGTGTCGTCCTCGTCCGTGACGTAGCCGTACGCCGGCTTCCCGATGATCCAGTCTTCCTGCGACTTCGCGTAGTCCCACAGACTCGCAACCCGGGTCGAGGTGTTGGCCGCCTCGATCTCGGCGATACCCCCGATGATCGTGACCATGATCTTTCCGGCGGTCGTCGTGAGGTCGAGGCTGTCGTTCTTCGAGACCAGGTTCTTGCCGCGCTTCAGGCTCCACTCGATCATCGTCGAGAGATCGGAGAGGCGCCGTACGAAGCGGTCGAGCTTCCAGAACAAGAGCTCGTCGAACTCGGGGGAGCGGTTGTTCAGCCACTCCCCGAGCTCCTTCCGCTTCCACGGCGGGACCTTCGTCGCCGACACGTTCAGGTCGGAAGCGACGCCGACGACTCGGCTCCCGCGCTCCCTGGCCAGGATGCGGAGATCGAGCTCCTGCCGTACCGGCGACGTCGTGTCGTCCGTCAGTACGGACAGGCGGATGGATAAGAGCGCCCGGGGCGCGTCCTGGGGGAGTAGGGCCTCAGCCCGTTTGAGCTCCTCCAGCAGGGCAAGGTCGGCTTCCGTCCACTCGGCTTCCACGCTGTAGGCCGCTCGTTCTGCCGCGAGTCGGCGCTGTCCTCGTTTCCTCATGTCAGACAGCGTGGCGCAGTTCGCGAACAGTTTTAAGCGTTTTTCCATATGCCCCGCGATGGACACCGAGATCCAGGTCGGTCCGACCGGCAAGAAGTTGCTGCCGTTGACCGTGGTCAAGTAGGGGCCAGGGCTTCGGGCGCGACGCCGCGGGATCCGAATCGGGTTCCGCGGCGTCTTCACGGGCATGGTGGATCTGGAGAAGGCATCCGGGGCGGGGCCGCAGCGTGCGCAGGGGGAACCGGTGCGGCGGTCGGATGCCGAGGGGTGCCTTGCGGTGGCGATCCGGATTCCGGTGCGGATCGTCGTGCTGGTGCTGGTCGTGCCGGTGCGCATGGTGTGGGACGCGCTGGTCGTCGCGGGGCGGTTCCTGCGGGACGCGGTGCTGCGTCCCGTCGGGCGGGCGCTGGCGTGGCTCGGGCGGGCCCTGTTCGTGTGGCCGCTGGTCGGGCTGTGGCGGTATGTCCTCGTGCCGCTCGCCAAGGGCGTGGGGTGGCTCGCGAACGTGCTCCTCGTGGTGCCTGCGGTGTGGCTGTACCGGTGGGTGCTGACGCCGGTCGGGCAGGCGCTCGCCTGGTTCCTCACGCGGGTGGGCGCGGTGCTCGCGGCGATCGCACACGGGCTGTACGGCGGTCTGGCGTGGCTCGGGCGGTATCTGGCCGTGGTGCCGGCGCTGTGGCTGTACCGGTGGGTGCTCACCCCGGTGGGGCATGCGCTCGCCTGGCGCGGCAGGCAGGTGGCGCGGGGTGTGGGGCTGGTCGTCACCGGGGTCGGCTTCGTCCTGTACTGGATTGTCCGGGTGCTGCTGGTGCTGCCGGCGCTCGCCGTGTGGCGGTGGGTGCTCACCCCGGTGGGGCATGTGCTCGCCTGGTGCGGCAGGCAGGTGGTGCGGGGTGTGGGGCTGGTCGTCACCGGGGTCGGCTTCGTCCTGTACTGGATTGTCCGGGGGCTGCTGGTGCTGCCGGCGCTCGCCGTGTGGCGGTGGGTGCTCGCTCCGGTCGGCCGGGTCCTCGCCGTCGTCGGGCGGGAGGTGGCGGACGCCCTCGGTCACGCCTGGCGGATCGCCGGGCACCTCTCGCGTGCCGTCGGGCGGTTCCTCGGCACCGTCCTGCGGTGGACCGTGGCCGAACCGGCGCGGTGGGTGTACCGGAGCGTGCTGACCCCGGTGGGGCACGCCGTGCGGGACACCGTCCTGCGGCCGCTGGCCGAGGCGGGGCGCAGCGCGGGGCGGACGGCCCGGCAGGCGCTGGCCTCGGCCCGGCACACCGCCCGGCAGGCTCGCGCCGACGTACGACGCATGCTCGTCGGGGAGCCCGCCGAGCGGGATCCGGTGGACCGGAGGGAACCATCCGCCGTCGAGGCACGTACTCTTGGTAGTAGTACGACCGCTCTCACGAAGGACTGAACGACACTGGGCAAGCGACAGCCCGTAGGCCCGCCGCCCGTTCCCGCGGTGCAGCGCATTCGACTGCGTTACACCAAGCGCGGCCGCCTCCGGTTCACCAGCCACCGTGACTTCCAGCGCGCCTTCGAGCGTGCGCTGCGCCGCGCCGGGGTGCCGATGGCGTACTCGGCGGGGTTCACTCCGCACCCGAAGGTGTCGTATGCCAATGCCGCACCCACCGGCACGGGCAGTGAGGCGGAGTACCTGGAGATCGCGCTCACCGAAGCGCGCGATCCGGAGCGGCTGAGGCTGCTTCTCGACGAGTCGCTGCCCACCGGGCTCGACGTCGTCGACGCGGTCGAGGCCCGGACTTCCGGGCTCGCCGACCGGCTGACGGCCTCCGTGTGGGAGCTGCGGCTGGACGGCGTGGGGTCCGCCGAGGCCGAGGCCGCCGTCGCGGCCTTCAACGCGGCTCCGGCGGTGGAGGTGCAGCGCCGTACGAAGAACGGCGTCCGTACCTTCGACACCCGTTCCGCCGTCGCGCACCTGGAGAGCGTCACCACGCACGGTTCACCGGCTGATAGGCCGACCGACCGGCCCTGTGCGATACTGCGGCTGGTTGTTCGGCACGTGACGCCTGCCGTACGACCCGACGACGTCCTGTCCGGTCTTCGCGCCGTGGCCGACCTGGCGCCGCCGGTCCCCGCAGCGGTGACCAGGCTGGCGCAGGGGCTGTTCGATGAAGAGACCGGTGCGGTGACCGACCCGCTCGCGCCCGACCGCGAGGCAGAAGCGCCCGAGCCGCATCCGGCCGCCGCTTCCGCCGCCGCGAAGGCGCCGGCGTAAGGAAGGTTCCGCGTAGGGACGGACGTCGTAGCGCCGCCCTCGAACTCGGGAGCCACCTGGGTCGGGCAGCGCACCGACCACAAGACTTTCGCCAGGCCGTGCACGACAAGGGGTACGGAACCGGCGAGACAAGACACGGATGAGCTTCCGAGCGGCGCCCGCGCCCCGGACGGCGGCGACCGCGCATCGCGCGAGCCGCGGACGTCACCGGCGGTCGACCTGGTCGATGCCGGACCAGGCGCGGCGCCCGGGAGCCTGACGGGAGAAACCCCCGCATGCTCGAACCGACCGAATCCACTGAGTCCTCGACCACGACGGACTCCGAGTCGAACACCCCCAGCGACACCCTGCCGCCGCGTCGTCGGCGCAGGGCCGCGTCCCGCCCGGCGGGTCCGCCGTCCGGCGGTTCCGAGGCGCCGGCGGAGACCGTCGCGCCGGCCGAGCCGGCCCCCGCCGAGGTGGCCGAGGCCTCCGAACCGGCGCCGGAGCCCGCGGCTCCCGCCCGGCCGCGGCGCCGTGCGGTACGTCGTGCCTCCGCGCCCGCCGGGGCCCCCGAGGCGGCGGAGGCGGCCGAGACCGTCGTGTCCGCGGCCCCCGCCGCCGAGTCGCCGGCGCCGGCCGAGGAGACCACGGAGCCCGTTGAGACCACCGAGAGTGCCGCGCCCAAGGGGCGTACCCGCCGTCGTGCCACGCGCAGCGTGACTTCGGCCAGCGAGCCGACGGCCGCCGAGCCGACCGTGACCGAGCCCGTCACCGTCGTGGTCCCTGAGCCCGCCGAGGCCGAGGCCGAGACGGAAGACGCGGAGACCGAGGCCGAGAGCGCCGCGCCCAAGGGCCGGACCCGTCGCCGTGCCACGCGCCGCGTGTCCGTCCCGGCCGAGGCGAGCGAGACGGAGGCCGCCGCGGCCCCCGAGCCGGCGAAGGCCGCGGACACTGCCGCGCCCGCCAAGGCCGCAGAGGTTGCGGAGGCCGCGGAGGCCGCCGAGTCGGGTGAGGACGCCGCGCCGCGTCGTGCGCGCCGCCGGTCCACCCGCAAGGCCGCCACCGGTTTCGCCGCCCCGGCGCAGACCGCCGCCGCGGCGTCCGACGAGGCGGAGGCGCCCAAGCGCCCGTCGCGTCCCGCGGTCGCCGTGTTCCAGGCGCCGGTGTTCGCCGAGCCGCAGTTCCAGACGCCCGAGCGGGCCGCGGCCGAGGCCGCCGCCGAGGCGGCCGGTGCCGAGCCGGTGAAGCCGGTCGAGGAGAGCGTGGAGGCCGCTCCGGAGGAGCAGTCCGCCGTCTCCCGCCGACGCCGCAAGCGCCGGGGTGCCGCCGCAGAGGAGGCCGCCGAGGAGCGGGCCACGGCCGCCGTCACCGAGAACGAGCCCGCGGGCGAGGCCCGGGGACAAGACCAGGACCAGGCTGCCCAGGCCGACGCCGGGAGCGAGTCCGAGGCCGAGGCCGACGAGGCGGGCGACGAGCACGACGACGCCGACGGCTACGAGGAGTCCGGTTCGCGGCGTCGTCGCCGCCGGGGCGGCCGTCGCCGTCGCCGGGGTGACTCCGCCGACGGCGACCTGACCGACGGCGAGGCCGAGGACATCGGCGCCGACCAGGCCGATCAGGATGCGTCGGACACCGCCGAGCAGGCGGACGAGGACGCCGAGGAGAGCGAGGAGGCGGCCGGCGAGAGCGGCGGTTCCAGCAGCAGCCGGCGCCGTCGTCGCCGTCGCCGTCGGGCCGGGGACGGCTCGGGCGACGCCGACTCCGCCACCGACGACCCCGAGCGCACCGTCGTCAAGGTGCGCGAGCCGCGGCCGGCGCGGGAGAAGAGCGAGCCGTCCGACGAGGTGCAGTCCATCAAGGGCTCGACCCGTCTGGAGGCCAAGAAGCAGCGTCGCCGGGAGGGCCGCGAGCAGGGCCGCCGGCGGGTGCCGATCATCACCGAGGCCGAGTTCCTGGCCCGCCGCGAGGCCGTCGAGCGCGTGATGGTCGTGCGTCAGCACGGCGAGCGCACCCAGATCGGCGTCCTGGAGGACGGGGTGCTCGTCGAGCACTACGTCAACAAGGAGCAGGCCACCTCGTACGTCGGCAACGTCTACCTCGGCAAGGTGCAGAACGTGCTGCCGTCGATGGAGGCCGCCTTCATCGACATCGGCAAGGGCCGCAACGCCGTCCTGTACGCCGGTGAGGTCAACTTCGAGGCGCTGGGCATGGCGAACGGCCCGCGGCGCATCGAGTCCGCCCTCAAGTCCGGCCAGCCGGTGCTGGTGCAGGTCACCAAGGACCCGATCGGCCACAAGGGCGCCCGCCTGACCAGCCAGGTCTCGCTGCCCGGCCGCTACCTGGTCTACGTGCCCGAGGGCTCGATGACCGGCATCAGCCGCAAGCTGCCCGACACCGAGCGGTCCCGGCTGAAGTCGATCCTGAAGAAGATCGTCCCCGAGGACGCGGGCGTCATCGTGCGCACCGCCGCCGAGGGTGCCAGCGAGGACGAACTGCGCCGCGACGTCGAGCGGCTCCAGGCGCAGTGGGAGGACATCCAGAAGAAGGCGAAGAGCGGCGGCAGCTCGAACGCGCCCTCGCTGCTCTACGGCGAGCCGGACATGACCGTCCGGGTCGTGCGCGACATCTTCAACGAGGACTTCTCCAAGGTCGTCGTCAGCGGTGACGAGGCCTGGCAGACCATCCACGGCTACGTGTCCCACGTGGCGCCGGACCTCGCCGAGCGGCTGTCCAGGTGGACCAGCGAGGTCGACGTCTTCGCCACGTACCGGATCGACGAGCAGCTCGCCAAGGCGCTGGACCGCAAGGTCTGGCTGCCCAGCGGCGGGTCGCTGGTGATCGACCGGACCGAGGCGATGATCGTCGTCGACGTCAACACCGGCAAGTTCACCGGTCAGGGCGGCAACCTCGAGGAGACGGTCACCAGGAACAACCTGGAGGCGGCCGAGGAGATCGTGCGCCAGCTCAGGCTGCGCGACCTCGGCGGCATCATCGTCATCGACTTCATCGACATGGTGCTCGAGTCCAACCGGGACCTGGTGCTGCGGCGTCTGCTGGAGTGCCTGGGCCGGGACCGGACCAAGCACCAGGTCGCCGAGGTGACCTCGCTGGGCCTGGTCCAGATGACCCGCAAGCGGGTCGGCCAGGGCCTGCTGGAGTCGTTCTCGGAGACCTGCGTCCACTGCAACGGCCGCGGTGTCATCGTCCACCTCGACCAGCCGTCGTCGGCCGGTGGCGGCGGTGGCAAGCGCCGCAAGCGGGCGCGGGCCGGGGCCGACCAGCCGCACGAGCACGAGCACGAGGCCGTCGCCGGGGTCGAGACCGGGCCGACGCCGGAGCAGGAGGCGGACACCGAGTCCGAGACCGAGGTGGCCGCCGAGGTGGCCGAGCCGGTCGCCCTCCCGGCGCCCGACTTCAGCGCGGACGAGGAGCTGTACAGCAGCGCCGCCGAGGCCGAGGCGGCCGCCACGCGCGGTCGCGGCCGGCGTCGCGCGAGCCGTAGGGCGTCCGCCCCGGCGGGTGCGCCCAGGGCGGCGAAGGGCGAGGCGAGGGCCGAGTCCGCGCAGGCGGAGGCCGCGCCTGCCGGGGCGCCGACCGCGCAGGACGTCACGGTGCGGGAGGAGGTCGAGCGTCCCGTGCGGCGCGAGCCCGCCGCCGAGGTGCTGGCCGAGCCCGCCGCCGTCGAGGACGCCGTCTCCGGCGCCCCCGCCCCGGCCGCTGTGGCCGAGACCGCGGCGCCCGCGCCGGAGGAGGCCGCGCCCAAGGGCCGTACGCGCCGTCGGGCCACCCGGAAGGTGTCCGCGCCGGCCGGTTCGCCCGAGGGTGCCGAGGCCGCCGTACTGACGGTCCCGGAGGCCACCACGGTGTCCGAGCGGTCCGCGCCGGAGCCCGAGCAGGCGCCGGAGGCGGCCCCGGCCGCCGCCGAGCCGGCCGAGAGCGCCGCCCCGGCCCGTCCGCGGCGCCGCGCGGTGCGCAAGCCCACCACGTCCACCGCGTCCGAGGAGGCGGCCGTCGTGGTCGTCCCGTCCGCCCCGGCGGAGGAGGCACCGGACGTACAGCCCGAGGCCGAGGAGGCCGCCCCGGCCAAGAAGGCGGCGGCCCGCAAGACGGCCAAGAAGGCGACGGCGAAGAAGGCCGCCACCAAGAAGACCGCGGCCAAGAAGACGACGACCGCGAAGAAGGCCACCGCCAAGAAGGCGGCCAAGACGACGACCGCCAAGAAGGCCACGGCCAAGAAGACGGCGTCGAAGAAGACCGCGGCGGCCGCCCAGCAGGCGCCGTCGTCGGTCACGGCCGCCACCGAGAGCTGACGGCGGCACACGGAAGCACAGACACGGCGCGGGTTCCGGTACCCATCGGAACCCGCGCCGTTTTGTCGGTGCCGTGCGACCGGCGGCCGTGAAAGTTGACCGGAGGTGACACGGAGGGGAACACACGTGCACCTCCTGCTAATCTCTTCGGTGGATCGGCTGCTGATGACGGGTAGGTCGACGACGGTGGCCGATGAGCACCCCGAGGCATGTGGGGCTCGTGGCGGCTCCTGTCGCGCAGGACATCCGGGGGACCTCTTGGGGGAGCTGTTCGCCGTCACCAAGTTCGGACGATCCGTGGGGAAGAAAACGGATGCGTCACACCGTGACGGCTTCCGTTCTCCCATCCGTACAGGGCGAGCGCCGACGGGCCGCTGAAGTGGAGGATGTCGATGACCGACACCCCTGAGTCCATCCCGGCCGCCCGGCCGGTGATCGACGAAGAGGAGATCGAGGCCGCTGTGCGTGTGCTGCGCAGCGGCAGGGTCGTGCAGGGACCGGAGGTGGCGGCCTTCGAGGAAGAGTTCTCCCAACTGGTGGACGGACGGCACAGCGTCGCCGTCAACTCCGGCACGTCCGCGCTGCACCTGACGCTCATGGCCCTGGGCATCGGCCCGGGGGACGAGGTCATCGTGCCCTCCTTCTCCTTCGCCGCCTCCGCCAACGCCGTACGGTTGGTCGGAGCGGACGTGGTCTTCGCGGACATAGAACCGGGCAGCTTCTGCCTGGACCCGGCGGCCGTCGCGGCCGCCGTGACGCCGCGGACCGCTGCCATCATGCCGGTCCACCTGTATGGGCACCCGGCGGCCATGGACGGCCTGACTCCGATCGCCGAGAAGCACGGCCTCGCCGTCGTCGAGGACGCCTGCCAGGCACACGCCGCCGAGCTGAACGGCACTCCGGTCGGCGCGTTCGGGACCGCGGGAACGTTCAGTTTCTATCCGACCAAGAACATGCACGCCCTCGAAGGCGGCATGATCACTACCGCCGACGCCCAACTGGCCCGCACTCTGCGGCTGCTGCGCAACCAGGGCATGGAACAGCGCTACGCGAACGAGATCGTCGGCGCCAACATGCGGATGACGGACGTGGCCGCCGCCATCGGCCGGGTCCAGCTCGGCCGGCTGGCGGGGTGGACGGACCGCCGCCGCGCCAACGCCGCCCACTTCGACGAGCGTCTCACCGCCCTGGTCACCCCCCCGGTCGCCGAGGGCGCGCGTCACGTCTATCACCAGTACACCGTGCGCGTCCCGGAGGGGATGGACCGGGACGCGGTGCAGGAGCGGCTCACGGCCGCCGGCGTGGGCAACGCCGTCTACTACCCCACCCCCATCCACCGACTCAAGCCGTACTGGGAGCCGGACCGGAAGGCCGGCCGTACCTGGGACCTGCCGGAGACCGAGCGGGCCGCCGCCCAGGTGGTCTCGCTGCCGGTCCACCCGTCGCTGACCGACGCGGACCTGGCCCGCATCGTGGACGCGGTGAACACCCTGGGAGAAGCGCTGTGAGCAAGGCGAAACTGCGGGCCGGCCTGGTCGGCCTCGGGTCGATGGGCCGTCACCACTGCAGAGTCCTGTCCGAACTGGACGGCGTGGAACTGGTCGCCGTGGTCGACCCGATGGGCGACAAGTTCGGCGTCGCGCGCGGCACACCGGTGCTGGAGTCCGTCGAGCAGCTCATCGCGCAGGGCGTCGACTACACCGTGGTGGCCTGCCCGACCGCGCTTCACGAGGAGGTCGGCCTGCGGCTGGCCGAGGCGGGGGTGCACGCGCTGGTCGAGAAGCCGGTGGCGGACACCGTCGACGGCGCGCGGCGCCTGGTCGAGGCGTTCGAGAGCCGGGGTCTGGTGGCCGGTGTCGGGCACATCGAGCGGTACAACCCGGCGCTGCAGAACCTGCGGGCGCGCCTGGAGGCCGGCGAACTGGGCGAGGTCTTCCAGGTCGTGACCCGGCGTCAGGGCCCCTTCCCGCACCGCATAGCCGACGTCGGTGTCGTCAAGGACCTGGCCACGCACGACATCGACCTGACCGCGTGGGTCACCGGCACACCGTACGTGTCGATCTCCGCGCACACCGTGTCCAAGAGCGGCCGTCCGCACGAGGACATGGTCGCCGCCGTCGGGCAGCTCTCCGACGGCACCATGGTCAACCACCTGGTCAACTGGCTGAGCCCGCTCAAGGAGCGGTTCACCTCGGTCACCGGCGAGCGGGGCTGCTTCATCGCCGACACGCTCACTGCGGACCTGACCTTCCACTCCAACGCGGCCGTCGCCACCGAGTGGGAGGCTCTGCAGGCATTTCGCGGCGTCGCCGAGGGCGACATGATCCGTTACGCGATCCCCAAGCGGGAGCCGCTCCTGGTCGAGCACGAGTTCTTCCGGGACGCGGTGCTCGGCGTCTCGCACGAGATCTCCACGCTGCGTGAGGGCCTGCGGACCGTCGAGGTGGCCGCGGCCGTGCTCGAGTCCGCGGCGAGCGGTGCCACCGTGCGGCTGGACACGGCCGCCGACGCAGTGCCGTCCGGCGCCTGACCGGCCGACATCGTTACCTGTCCGGGTCCCGCGTCCCGGTCCCGCAGACCGCCCCGAGAAAGAGGCACCCCCGTCCATGAACATCTGCGTAGTCGCCCTCGGGAAGATCGGCCTGCCGCTCGCCGTGCAGTTCGCCTCCCAGGGGCACCGGGTGATCGGCGCCGACGTCAACGAGAAGGTCGTCGACCTGGTCAACGCCGGCACCGAGCCGTTCCCCGGTGAGCACGATCTCGACGTCCGGCTCAAGAACGCCGTCGACCAGGGCCTGCTCTCCGCGACCACCGACACGGCCGACGCGGTGTCCCGGTCCGAGGCCGTCGTCGTGGTCGTGCCGCTGTTCGTGGACGCCGAGGGCATCCCCGACTTCGGCTGGATGGACGCGGCGACCAAGGCCATCGCACAGGGCCTGAAGCCGGGCACGCTGGTGTCGTACGAGACCACGCTGCCCGTCGGCACGACCCGGGACCGCTGGGCACCGATGCTGGCCGAGGGCTCGGGCCTGACCGCGGGTGAGGACTTCCACCTGGTGTTCTCCCCGGAGCGGGTCCTCACCGGCCGGGTCTTCGCCGACCTGCGGCGCTACCCGAAGCTGGTCGGTGGCATCGACGAGGCGTCCACGCGGCGCGGCGTGGACTTCTACGAGAAGGTCCTGGACTTCGACGAGCGTGACGACCTGCCGCGGCCCAACGGCGTGTGGGACCTCGGCACTTCGGAGGCGTCCGAGATGGCCAAGCTCGCGGAGACCACCTACCGGGACGTCAACATCGGCCTGGCCAACCAGTTCGCGCGCTTCGCGGACACCGCGGGCATCGACGTCAAGAAGGTCATCGAGGCCTGCAACAGCCAGCCGTACAGCCACATCCACCAGCCCGGCATCGCCGTCGGCGGCCACTGCATCCCGATCTACCCGCGGATGTACCTGTGGAACGACCCGCAGGCCACCGTGGTCCGCGCCGCGCGCGAGGCCAACGCCGCGATGCCGGCGTACGCCGTGGACCTCCTCGCGGCCGCCCACGACGACCTGACCGGCGTCAACGTCCTGGTGCTGGGCGCCGCTTACCGCGGCGGTGTGAAGGAGACCGCGTTCTCCGGCGTCTACGGGACGGTGGAGGCACTGCGCGAGCGCGGTGCGGTGCCCTACGTCTCGGACCCGATGTACACCGCCGAGGAGCTGACGGCGCACGGCCTGCCCCCGCACGAGGGCCAGACCGTGACCGCCGCGATCCTCCAGGCCGACCACGCCGAGTACCGCGAGCTGTCCGCAACCGACCTGCCCGACGTACGCGTCCTCGTCGACGGCCGCCGCACCACGGACCCGGCCCGCTGGGAAGGTGTGCGGCGGGTGGTCATCGGGGGCTGACACCAAGCGGCACGGTCACTCGCCCAACGCGTCACATCTCCAGCCGAGGAAGCTCTCTTGTCAACCGCTGAACCCAGACCCGAGGCGGCCGACGACCGCCCCCACCTGCTGTATTTCGCCATCGGTTTCCCGCCCGCGGCCAAGAGCTGTGTGTTCCGCATGCGGGAGACGGCCAACCAGTTCGTGTCGCTGGGATGGCGCGTCACCGTCGTCACCATCGAGGACGAGGGATGGCTGGGCGACTGTGGCATCGACGAGACGCTCATGGAGTCCGTCGATCCCCGGATCGACATTCTGAAGCTGCCGCTGTCCCGCGACGACCTGGAGACCGACCTGCGCCGGTTCTCGCGGGAACGGGCCGTCGACCCGCAGCTGTGGCACACCACCATGCGGGAGCAGGCGTCCGCGGTCTTCCCCGACCCCGTCTTCGGCGGCTGGCGGTACGACCTCGAAGAGACCGCGCTGCGCGTCCACCGCGAGAACCCGGTGACGCTCTCCCTGGCCAGCTGTGTCCCCTACGTGCAACTGGCCGCCATCCGGCGCCTGTACGAGGAGTGCGGCGTCCCCTACGCGGTGGACTTCCGGGACGGCTGGTCCGTCGACGTCGTGGACGACGTGGAGGCCTTCCCCCGGGACACCGAAGCGGGCAAGTGGGAACAGCGGGTCATCGCCGACGCCGTGTCCTTCTGGTGCGTCAACGACCCCATCGCCGAGCACTACCGCAACCGCTACCCCGAGCACCGCGACCGCGTGCACGTCGTACGCAACGGCTACGACGCCGACAGCGTGGACCTGCCGGTCCGGCAGCGGCCGGCCGACGCACCCCTCGTCTTCGGTCACCTGGGCACGATCAGCTTCTCGGTACGGCTGCTGGAGAAGGTCCTGGAGGCCTGGAAGGCCGCACGGCTGCGTGACCCGCTGGTCGCCTCGGCCCGGCTGGAGGTGCGCGGACACATCGGGGTCGGCGCCAACCGCGGGGCCAACAAGCACATGGAGCTGCTGCGCCAGGCCGCCGACGACGGGGTCGTGGTCGACGGCCCGGTACCCAAGGCGCAGGTGTCCGAGGTCTACGGCGGCTGGGACGCCCTGGTGCTGGTCATTCTCGGCGGCCGGCACATGACCTCCGGCAAGGTCTACGAGTACATGAGCACCGGCCTGCCGATCGTGTCCATGCACGAACGGGAGCACGACGCGTCCTACCTCCTGGACGGTCACCCCCTGTGGACCGGTGCCCACGGGCTCGACGTCGAGAAGCTGACGGAGTCCTTCTGCCGTGCCGCCCACCTCGCCGTCTCGGCCACCGACCGGCAGCGCAGCGCCGCCCGAGCGCACGGCAAGGCCTATGAGCGCGGGTCCCTCATGCGGCCCGCGGTGCGGGCTCTGACGGAACTGGTCACGGGAGCCGCTTCCGGGACCAAGGAGAAGGTGGAATCGTGATGGACGTGCTCGTCGTGGTGGGGCGCACGCCCAGCACCGAGACCCTCTCCGCGTTCGTCGCCGAGCTGAAGCAGGGCGATGCGCGCGTTCACCTCGTCGGCACCTTCTCCGAGCGCGCCATCGACGCCGACTGGGGACTGGACACCGTGCGGCGGGTGGCGACGGACGGCGCCAACCTGGACTGGCGGGCCCGGGCGCACGCGCTGGAGGTCCACCCGCACGAACGCTTCTGGGCCTACGTGGGCGCCGACCAGGACGTACTGCGCCTGGCCAAGGCCGCCGACGTGATCGTCGCGGTCGACGGCAAGGCCTACTACAGCGCCTGGGAACTGGCCCGGCTCAACCCGGCGGCGCACGCCTGCGTGGGCTTCGCCGCGGCGCAGCGAACGGCGCGGGCGCTGCGCGACGGCACGGCCCGGCCGCCGGTCGCCGAGCAGCAGCGCAGCGAGCCGGACGGCAGGCAGGACGAAGAGCGGTCCTCGGACCTCGCTCTGCTCCTGGGCAACGAGAAGCTGCTGGGCAGCAGGGTCGGCTCGGCCCTGGCCCGGCGCGTACCGCTGCTGCCGCTCAGCGAGAAGACCAGGGTCGACATGACCCGCAACCTGGTGCTGGGGCTGTTCGGCGCGAAGCGCAACCAGGCGGCGCTGGCGACCGCGTCCGCGACGGCGAGCAGACTGCGCGACACCCGGGCACGCGCCGAGGTGCTGCGGGTGGCGACGCGGCGCGCGCTGGCGAACGGCTCCACGCCGGCCACCCTGCTGGCCTCGGCGGAGGCGGACCTGGCCCACGCCGATCACCTGTACGAGGCACAGGACCCGGAGGGCGCGGCGGAGTTCGTCAACCACGCCCTGGCCACGGCCTTCCACCGGGTGGCCCACATCGATCAGCGCAAGAGCCCGCTGACCACGCGCGCGGCGGAGTTCGCCCGGCTGACCGCCGCGTCGACGGCCGCGTCCGCCGTGGCGGGGGATCGAGGCCGGGCGCGGCCGGTGGCGGAGCCGGAGCCCGGCAGGCCCCGCCGCCTGCTGGTCGTGACGGACGGCAACGACAACTTCCTCGGTCTGATCAGGGACCACTACGCATCCAACCCGGACGTCGAGCTGCGGTTCCTCGACATCACCGACCATCCCGGCATCAAGCGGCTCGCGGGCGACCGCCGCCGGCTCATGGCGTACCGCCTCGGGGGTGACGCCATGTACGGCTTCACCACCGAGCAGCATCTGCGCCCGCACCTCGACTGGGCCGACACGGTCTTCATCGACTGGTGTGCCGCGGCGGCGGCCCTGTTCACCTCGGTGGACCCGGGCACCGCCCGCATCGTGGTGCGGCTGCACAGCTACGAGGCGTTCTCCCACTGGCCCCGGCTGACGGACTTCTCCCGCGTCGACGACCTGATCTTCGTCGCGGACCACGTCCGGGACCTGGCCCTGGACTCCGTCCCGGCGCTCACCGGGCCGCACGCGCCGCGCACGCACATCGTCGACAACGGCATGGACCTCGCGGGCTTCGCCCTCCCGAAGAGCGCCGACGCCCGCTTCACCGTGGGCATGGTGGGCATCGGGCAGGTCGCGAAGGACCCGCTGTGGGCGCTGAGGGTCATCAGGGAGCTGCGCCGCCGCGACGAGCGGTACCGGCTGGTGCTGATCGGCGGCGACATGAACGGCAAGGCCAGCAAGGCGGCGGGCACCTACGAGCGCAACTTCCGGAGCAAGGTGATCCCGCTGGAGGCGCAGGGCGCCGTGGAGCGCCGCGGTGCCACCAGTGACGTGCCCGGCAACCTCCGGGACGTCGGTGTCATCCTCAGCAGCTCGGTGCGTGAGGGCTGCCACGTCGGTGTGATGGAGGGAGCCGCCAGCGGGGCGGTCCCCGTGGTCCGCGACTGGCCCTTCTTCGCCGGGAAGAAGCACGGTGCCTCGACGCTGTACCCGGCGGACTGGGTGGTGAGCACCCCGGAGGCGGCCGCGGACCGGATCCTGGCCGTCACCGCCGACGAGGAGACGTGGTCGCAGCACTGCCGGGCGAGTGAGAAGCACGCCCTGGCCACGTGGGACTGGCCGGTGGTCCGGGGAGAGTTCGACCGGGTCTTCGGGATCGGCTGACGTCGGCGGATCGTGCGCCCCGAGGGGCGACGCCAAGCGGCCCGTGGCCCGCGGGAGGAATCTCCGCGGGCCACGGGCCGCTCATGTACGTCCGCGCGCGTCAGGCGTCGCGCTCGGTGAGGACGCCGTCCGTCTCGTCGTACAGCGCGCCGGACTCCGGGCACTGCCACACCCCGGACTCCTTCTGCACGAGCTTGTGCCCGGCGCGCCCCACCCAGCCGGTCTGCCGCGCCGGCACGCCCATCACCAGGGCGAAGTCGGGCACGTCCTTGGTCACGACCGCACCGGCGGCGACCATGGCCCAGCGGCCCACGCGGACCGGGGCGACGCACACCGACCGGGCCCCGACGGACGCCCCCTCGGCCACCGTGACGCCGACGGCCTCCCAGTCGCCGCCCCGCTTCTGCCGGCCCTCCGGGTCGACGGAACGGGGGTTGTGGTCGTTGGTGAACACGGCGGCAGGACCGACGAAGACGCCGTCGCCCAGCTCGGCCGGCTCGTACACCAGGGCGTAGTTCTGCACCTTGACGTTGTCGCCCATGCGCACGCCGGTGCCGATGTAGGCGCCGCGCCCCACGACGCAGCCCTCGCCCAGGCGGGCCTGCTCGCGGATCTGCGCGAGGTCCCAGACGCTGCTGCCCGTCCCTATCTCGGCACTCGCGTCCACCTGCGCACTGGGCTGGACCCTGTAGTTCACTCTTGTTCGCCTTCCGTCCACTGTCCCGCTACGGCTGCCGAGCATACGGGGGGTGGGCAGGCCGCCCGTCTCCGGTGTCGAGCAGGTCGGTTTTGGCCAAAGCCCATCCACAGGCGGCCAAATAATCCAAAGGGCGGACGGGTGACGTACCCCCGTATAAACCTCATGATCATGACCATCGAGAAGGGTGCGCTGACGCGCCGCAACCTGTCCGCTCTGCTGACCGCCCTACTGGCGATCGTCCTGTTCTCCGCCTCACCGGCCCAGGCCAGCGACACCGTGAAGTGGAAGCCTGTCTCCACGAACTCGAACTGGAGCTGCGGAGCGTACATAGGCCACAACGACAGGTCACACATCAAGCTCAAGGCATGCATCGTGACCAACAGCTCCGGCGGGGCGCAGGCGGTGCTCGTCGTCCAGAACGCGGGGACGTCCGACCAGTACCTCAGCAAGGGAAGAGTGATCTTCGAGTCCCAGCTCGGTGGTGACGTCTGGTGTGCGCCCACCAACCTCGCGGAGGGGAGGACCGCGGGGTGCTACGCGCCCACGGTGCAGGTGGGCAACTGTTGGCGCACCAGCAGCGCCACGGTGGAGCTCACGCTCACCAGGGTGACCGCCGCGACGGCCGATGGCCAGTACGTCCCCTGCGGCTGACCCGGTTTGACCGCTCTGGCCGGGCCCCGTAACCTGGATCGTCGGCGTGTCGACTGACACGTCACATCCCCGTAAACCTCTTTCCTTCCGGATGCGGGCCCTCGTGGGCCCCGGCCGGGAGAGGCTGTCCGTGTGTCACCGGGTGGCTGGACTGCGGGGGTGCCGTTCCGAGCGAGAGAGTGAGATCCGCGTGTACGCCATCGTGCGCAGCGGTGGTCGCCAGCACAAGGTTGCTGTCGGCGACATCGTTGAGGTTGACAAGATTTCCACCGCCCAGGTCGGCGACACGGTCGAGCTCTCGACCCTGCTCGTCGTCGACGGCGACGCTGTGACCAGCGACCCGTGGGTGCTGGCCGGCATCAAGGTCCAGGCCGAGGTCGTGGACCACCACAAGGGCCAGAAGATCGACATTCTGCGCTACAAGAACAAGACCGGCTACCGCCGTCGTCAGGGCCACCGCCAGCAGTACACGGCGATCAAGGTCACTGAGATCCCCGCGGCTGCGAAGTAAGGGACTGAGGAGACATGGCACACAAGAAGGGCGCATCGTCCACCCGGAACGGTCGCGACTCGAATGCCCAGCGGCTCGGCGTGAAGCGCTTCGGCGGTCAGGCCGTCAACGCGGGTGAGATCCTGGTCCGTCAGCGTGGCACCCACTTCCACCCGGGCGCCGGCGTCGGCCGTGGTGGCGACGACACGCTGTTCGCGCTGCAGGCCGGTGCGGTGCAGTTCGGCACCCACCGTGGCCGCAAGGTCGTGAACATCGTTCCGGTCGCCTGACCGGACACTTTCGCGAGGCGGGCCTCACTTCCCCGAGGGGAAGCGGGTCCGCCTTTCGCGTGTTGACCAAGAGACATTCCCGCAGTAGGCAGTAACTGGAGGCACATCCCATGACCACCTTCGTGGACCGCGTCGAACTGCACGTCGCCGCGGGTAACGGAGGCCACGGCTGTGCCTCCGTCCACCGTGAGAAGTTCAAGCCGCTCGGCGGCCCGGACGGCGGCAACGGCGGCCGGGGCGGCGACGTGATTCTCACCGTCGACCAGTCGGTGACCACGCTCCTCGACTACCACCACTCCCCGCACCGCAAGGCCACCAACGGCAAGCCCGGCGAGGGCGGCAACCGCTCCGGCAAGGACGGCCAGGACCTGGTGCTGCCCGTGCCCGACGGCACCGTGGTCCTCGACGGCGCGGGCAACGTGCTCGCCGACCTGGTCGGCCACGGCACCTCCTACGTCGCCGCGCAGGGCGGCCGGGGCGGTCTCGGCAACGCGGCGCTGGCCTCCGCGCGCCGCAAGGCCCCCGGCTTCGCGCTGCTCGGTGTGCCCGGTGACCTCCAGGACATCCACCTGGAGCTGAAGACCGTCGCCGACGTGGCGCTGGTCGGCTACCCGAGCGCCGGCAAGTCCTCGCTGATCTCCGTGCTGAGCGCGGCCAAGCCGAAGATCGCCGACTACCCCTTCACGACGCTCGTCCCGAACCTGGGCGTGGTGACGGCGGGCGAGACCGTGTACACCGTCGCCGACGTCCCCGGTCTCATCCCCGGCGCCAGCCAGGGCAAGGGCCTGGGCCTGGAGTTCCTGCGGCACGTGGAGCGGTGCAGCGTGCTGGTGCACGTCCTGGACACGGCGACGCTGGAGTCCGAGCGCGACCCGCTCTCCGACCTGGACGTCATCGAGGCCGAGCTGCGCGAGTACGGCGGCCTGGACAACCGGCCGCGGATCGTCGTCCTCAACAAGATCGACGTGCCCGACGGCAAGGACCTCGCCGAGATGGTCCGGCCGGACCTGGAGACGCGCGGCTACCGGGTCTTCGAGGTGTCGGCCGTGGCCCACATGGGCCTCAGGGAGCTGTCCTTCGCGCTGGCCGAACTGGTCGCCACGGCCCGTGCCGCCCGGCCGAAGGAGGAGGCCACGCGCATCGTCATCCGGCCCAAGGCCGTGGACGACGCGGGCTTCACCGTCGTCCGCGAGGAGGACGGCCTGTTCCGGGTGCGCGGCGAGAAGCCCGAACGCTGGGTGCGCCAGACCGACTTCAACAACGACGAGGCCGTCGGCTACCTCTCCGACCGGCTCAACCGTCTCGGCGTCGAGGAGAAGTTGATGAAGGCGGGCGCGCGCAACGGCGACGGCGTGGCCATCGGCCCCGAGGACAACGCGGTCGTCTTCGACTGGGAGCCCTCGGTCACGGCGGGCGCCGAGATGCTCGGCCGGCGCGGCGAGGACCACCGCTTCGAGGCGCCCCGCCCGGCCGCCCAGCGACGCCGGGACCGGCAGGTCGAGCGTGACGAGGCGGACGGCGAGTACGAAGGGTTCGACCCCTTCGCGTCGTAGCGGACCGCTCGGCCGCCCCCGCCGCTCAGCCGGTCGGCGCCCGCTCCGGCAGCGGCCACGTCATCGCCGACAGGTCGACCCAGCCCGGCAGCGCCTCCATGCGCGGCAGCGACAGCGTCAGCACGCCGCCCTCGGAGATCCGCAGCGTGGCCACGTTCAGCGTGGACGCCGGCAGCGTCTGGAGCAGCGCGACACCGCGGTGCGTGCGCGCCGGGCTGACCGCCGTGTCCAGTACGGCGCTGACGGGCGTCGTACTGGAGGTCCAGCGCGACCCGAACCCGCGGCCGTCGGCGGTGGCGACCGTACCGGCGAGTTCGACGCGGTCGCCGGCCACCCGGTAGCGGGGCGGGTCGTCGTGGACGGTGACGGCGGGGTTGAGCGGCAGCTCCCGCCACTCGCCGTCGGCCGGGCGGTCCCCCTCGGGCAGCGGCGGCCGGGGAGCGGCAAGCCGGTCGCCGAGGGCGCCCGTCTTCGCCGCCGTCTGCAGCGCGGCGTCCCGGCGGCTGGTGACGAACTCCCGCAGTACGTCGTCGCGGATGCCCCGGTAGAGCCGGTGCAGGTCGGGCAGCAGCGCCGCGACGTCGAGTTCGGGCGGTGCCTCGGGCAGCCTCCTGAGGAAGCCGAGATAGGTGAAGGCCGCGTAGCGCTCCATCAGCCGCCGCACCTCGGGGCCGTGCCGCGTGCCCAGGTCGAGCAGGTGCAGGTTGAGGTCGAGATGGTCCCGGTAGTTGTCCGCGTTCCGCCGCAGCGAGTCCATGATCGAGGAGCCGTCGCCGCGCTGCCGGTACACGTAGACGGAGCGGTCGAGCAGGTTCACGCGCCGGGCCGAGAGCAGGGCCGGGATGCTGAACCAGGCATCCTCGAAGAGGACGCCCTCCGGGAAGGCGGCCCCGGTGCGCCGCAGGAACGGCACGGAGAACAGCTTGTTCCACACGCTCGCCGAGAACACCAGGTCCGGCTGGTCGGCGATGTTCTCGACACACCGGTCACCGGCGCCGAAACAGCGCTTCCAGCGGCCGTACGGGCGCAGCGGCACATTGGTGAAGTCCGCCACGACCAGGTCGGCGTCGTTGCGCCGGGCGGAGGCCAGCATGGCCGAGAGCCCGTCCGGCACCAGCATGTCGTCGGCGTCGGCGAAGGCGACGTGAGCGGCGCGGACCTCGCGCAGACCGCGGTTGCGGGCGGCCCCGGGGCCCCGGTTGGGCTGGGTGACCAGCCGCACGTGCGGATGCCGGCCGGCGAACGAGGCGAGCAGCTCGCGGGTGCCGTCCGTCGACCCGTCGTCGACCAGGATCACCTGGGTGCGGTCGAAGCGGTCGAGGGCGGCGACCGACGCCAGGAAGGACGGCAGATGCTCCGCCACGTCGAAACAGGGCACGACGAGTGCGACGTCGTACGAGCGCTGGTCCGTCACCGGGGGCTCCAGTACTGGGGTGCGGGGGAGTGGGGCGCCGGGCCCGGAAACACACCGGCGCCGGTCTCCGGGGTGCTGGGAGACCGGCGCGGCGGCGTTCTGGTGCGGGAGGTGGACGTCAGGCGCCGGCCGGGGCCCTCACCGCGACCTGCTCCGGCTCGGTGGCCGCGTGGTCGGCCAGAATGCGGTTGTAGGAGGCCATCGCGCGCTCGAAGTCGCGGGTCGACAGCATCAGCTTGTAGATGATGGCCAGCTCGAACAGCACCAGCAGCGCACCGGCCACGATGGTCACGCCCATGATCGCGCCCACGAGCGGGCCGATGATGAACACCGCCATCTGGAACTCGATGCCGCTGACCAGGTGGGTGCGGATGCGGTGGTTGATCAGGAAGTCGCGGATCCTCGCGTACTGCGTGAAGCGGCGGAGGAACGACTGCTGCGTGACGACGCCCAGCGCCGGGACGTCGGACTTGTCGTCGGCCGGGCCGCTGTCGGCCTTGTCCTCCTCGACGGCCTCGAAGCCGGCGGGCTCGTCCCTGGCCTCGGCGGCGATGCGCTCGGCCAGGCCCTGCTGCGGCGCGGGGGCCTGGGTCACCTCGGCGACCTCTTCGGCGGCCTGCCGGAGCTTGGCCCGCATGCCCTGGCGCACCTTGAAGATCTGCAGCGCGTCGATGTAGCGGAGCGCGTCCAGGAACACGACGACCAGCGCCAGCCAGACGTAGGCCACCTCACCGGTACGCTCGTACTGGCCGCTCATGAGGGCGATGGCGCAGATGAGGACCCGGATGCGGTCGAAGACGTAGTCGAGCCACGCGCCGAACTCGGAGCCGTTCCCGGTGAGACGGGCCAGCTTCCCGTCCATGCAGTCCAGGATGAAGCTGACGTGGTACACGGCCGCGCCGATGGCCAGCCACAGCCACTCACCCTGGGCGAAGCAGGCCGCCGCACCTATGCCGAGCACGAGCGCCGCCCACGTGATCTGGTTCGGCGTGACCCTGGTCCACTTGGCCGTCCAGCGCACCAGCGGCGTGGCCACCGGATCGACGAGGAGGACGGTCCACCAGGCGTCCCGCTTCTTCTCAGTGCGACGGCGCACTTCGGCGAGCGGAGGTATGTCCATGGTTGGGGGGAAGCCCTTCGGAGGTGGGGCCCTCGGTGAGGCACCGAGGAGCGCGCGGAGGTGGTTGGTCGTGCCGCGAGACGTCACCGCTAGGCGGGTTGGGCGCGGCCAACGATACGCCGTTCTCTCAGACTTAAGACAATGGTCTACCGCGGATGGTTGTGGTGCTCACACAGTCCTGTGTTGTGAATCACACGCGGCTGGATGATTGGCGGACTTGTGCCCGACTTGGGGTCATATGGGAACGGGCCTGACACGCCGGGTGAGTTAATCTGCTCAATAGTCGGTCACTGCCCCGTGATACGAGCCGAGGTTCGGGCGCCCTGCATGGCGCGGGAGCCGTGATCTCCGACGTTCATCCCTGTTATGGAGGCGTGATGTCCCCGCGCGTGGATGCTGCACCGAGCATCACCGTCATCGTCCCCGCGTACAACGCCGCGGTCACCCTTGGCCGGGCCCTCGACTCCCTGGTCGTGCAGACGTGCCAGGACCTCGAGGTCCTGGTCGTCGACGACGCGTCCCAGGACAGCAGCCGGGTGGTCGCGGAGAGATACGCGGACCGGATACCGGGCCTGAGGGTCATATCCAGGCAGACGAACAGCGGCGGCGTGGGTGCCCCGCGCAACGACGGGATCCGCGCCGCGCGCGGTGAATACGTCATGTTCCTCGACTCCGACGACGAACTGCCCGTCAAGGCGTGCGAACTGCTGCTGGAGTCGGCCCGGAACACCGGTGCGGACATCACCGCCGGCCGCGCCCACCGGGTCAACCCGCAGCGCGGCACCACCACCGTGTGGCAGCCCCTGCTCTACGGCGCCGACCGGAGCGTCGACGGCATCCGGGACTGGCCCGAGCTGATCAACGACCCCATCGCCGCGGCGAAGCTCTACCGACGGGACTTCCTGCTCGGCAACGAGATCCTCTTCCCCGAGGGCCTCTTCTACGAGGACACCTTCTTCTCCGCCAAGACCTACACCCTCGCCTCCGGGATCACCGTCCTCGCCGAACCGGTCTACCGGTGGTTCTGGGAGGACGCGCAGGACGGTTCGGCCTCGATCACCAACCGGCGGGCGGAGATCCGCAGCATCTCCGACCGGGTCGAAGTGCACCGGCGGGCGGACGCCTTCCTGCGCGACGCCGGCGCCGAGGAGGTCAAGACCTACAAGGACGCCCGCTTCATCAGCCACGACGTGCGGCTCTACGGCAAGGAGCTGCGCTCCGGCGACGAGGCGTTCCGCACCGCCTTCCTGGACATCGTCTCGGAGTACCTGACCGAGATCGACGAGCGGGCCTACGCGCTGTGCGGGCCGCTGGACCGGGTGCGCGCCTTCTTCCTGAGGCACCGGCTGGCCGACGCCGCCCTCACCGTCAGTGACTTCGAGCAGCGCCGCGGCGTCGTCTCCACCGACCTGGTGCGCCGCGGCGACCGCGTGTACTGGTCGGCCCGGTACGCCGACCTGCCCGGCGCGGACGAGTACCTCGACGTGACCGAACTCGGTTTGCAGGACGAGAAGTTCGAGAACTCCAAGCTGTTCAACCAGATCACCTCGCTCACCGTCGACGACGGGACGCTCACGTTCGAGGGCCGGATCCTCAACCAGTTCCAGCGCATCAAGCCCGACGACGGCCTGCGACTTGCGCTGCACGTGCGCGCCAAGGACACCGGCGAACGGGTCGTCGTGGACGTGCCGGACGTGCGGGTGGAGGAGTCCCACCTCACCTACCGGGTCTCCCTCGACAGCGCGGCGGCCTCGGCGGTCCTCGCCGCGCACAGCCTCGTCAACCTGAACGTGCAGGTGCTGTGGAAGGGACGCAAGCACACCACGGCCCTGTGCGTCCTCGGCGTCGACCTCGCACCGCTCGACCGTCTGCTGGAACCGGCCGGCCTGTGGGCGGACGTCACGGGCAGCGGCAACGTCGTCTGGCGCCCCGCCGACCAGAACGTCGCCAAGACGGCCGTACGCGAGGCGCCGAGCCCCGAGCACTGGCAGTGGTGGCGCACCCGCGAGCTGCCCGCGACGGCCGCCGAGCCCGCCCGCCCCGACGCGAGCGTCGTGGTCTTCTGCACCGGCTACGACGACGATGCGCTGCGGGCCGCCCTGAGCTCCCTCGCCTGCCAGCAGGAGTTCGGCCGGACCCAGGTGCTCCTGGTCACGGCCGGGGCCGGCCCCGACGCGCCGGGCGCCGTCGAGTTCGCCGACCGCTACGCCAACACGAGCATCGTCCGCGCCGAGGACGCCGGCGCCGCCCAGCACGCGCGGCACCCGGTGCTCGACCGGCTGACCGGCCCCTACACGGCGTTCATGGACGGATCCGGAGCCCTCGCCGAGGGCGCTCTGACCAGGCTCCTCGCCGAGGCGGCCACGGACGGCCCCGACGTCGTCGTGGCCGACACCTGGCATGACTCGGAGGTACTCGCCGAGACCGACACGCTCCTGCGTGCGTGCTTCGCACCCGGCGACCGGACCCTCGACGGCCTCACCGATGCTCCCGACCTGCTCTTCGCCGCCTCGCCCGGCGGCAAGCTGTTCCGGTCCGACCTGCTGCGTGAACACGGCTTCCACGTCGGGGACGGCCAGGACCTCGACCACATCACCTTCGTCGTCACCCTCCTGCTGGCCGCGCGCCGCATCCGGGTGACGGATGCGCTCGTGTACGGCGTCCCCGGCGAGGCCGGGACCGGGTTCGCCGCCCGGAACCGCCTCGAGACCGCCCGGGACCTGCTGGCCCTGCACCAGAGGCTGCTGGACGCCCACGCGGCCGCGGGACAGGAACAGCGGGCGGCCCTCCAGCGCTTCGTGGCCGGATGCTTCCACCCCTACCTGGCGAACCTGCCCAAGGCCGGGGTCGTCGAAGAGCTGGAGGCACTCTTCCCACGGCTGCGAGCCCTCTACCAGGACATCCCGGACGACGTGATCCTGGAGTACGCCGGTCCGAACAGCTCCCTGATCCCGCACCACGCCGTGAAGGCGGGCAACATCAGGCTCTTCAGCCGGCCGTTCGAGGAGCCCCGCTTCCTGCCCGAACTGGCCGTCGCGGGCACCGTGGTCTTCCGCCGGACCGAAGGCGACGTGGAAGACTCCACGCTGCTGCGCGTCGGCACCCTGACGGCACAGGCGGAGTCCGTCCGCGCCGTCGGCGACGTGCTGCGCGCCGAGGGCTTCTTCGCCCTCGACCAGGTCGACATCGACGAGGACTTCGACAACCGTCTGGAACTTGTGTTCGCCGCTCCCGGAGGCCGGGAACACGCCGTGCGGGCGCGACAGGTGTACCGGCGCGACCGCTGGCACATCCGCAAGCAACGGGACCTCTACAGCGGCTGGCGGGCCGACCTCGGCCCCGACGAGCTGTCGGCGCTGCACGGTGGCTCCTACTCCCTCTCGGTGCGACTGCACGGACCGGGCGGTTTCGTCGACATCCCGGTAACGAGCCGGCCGGCGTTCCACCGCTTCAAGGGCGTCGACCGAATCGGCGCCTTCCGCTACGAGGTGTCGGCGGACCCGGAAGGCCGGGCCCAAGTGAGGGTGGCCCGGAGGCGCTCGGCCGCGGGCGTCGTCGACAAGCTGCGCCGCCTCGGCCGCGAGACCGGGCGGATCGCCGCGCGGAAGCCCGGCTGGCTGCTGCGGCTGCTCTACTGGCTCACCCGGCCCGTCCTCGCCCGCCGTGACATCTGGATCGTCGGAGAGCGCCATGACACCGCACAGGACAACGGCCACCACTTCTTCCGCTGGGTGCGCCAGAACCAGCCCCGTCGCAACGTCTACTACGTCATCGACGCGAAGGCGGCCGACCGTGCGAAGGTGCAGGACTGCGGCAACGTCCTCGCCCTCGGTTCGCTCAAGCACCGGCTCTACCTCCTCAACGCCACCCGCCTGATATCGCCGTACGACCTGGAGGCGTACCTCGCGCCGCCCAGCATGAGCAAGGTCAATTACCTGCGCATCTACGGCGACCTGCTGAACTACCGCCGGGTGTTCCTCCAGCACGGCGTGACTTACAACGACGTGTCGCAGTCCGCGCACCGGCAGTCCACGAGCGTCGACCTGTTCGTGGCCGCGTCCGAGGACGAGGCCGCCTACATCCGCGACGAGATGGGCTATGCGCCCGACGAGGTCCAGGCCCTGGGCTTCCCTCGCTTCGACAAGCTGCAGCCCATCGAGGGACCGCGCACCGTGCTGCTCATGCCGACGTGGCGCCGCGACATCGTGGTGCCGTCGTACAACCGCAGACTGCGCCCGCGGGTCCAGTTCGCGGCCTCGGAGTACTTCCGGTTCTTCTCGCAGCTGCTGGAGGACGAGCGGCTGCGGGCCGCGCTGGAGCGTGCCGACGTCAAGCTGGAGTTCTACCCGCACTACGAGATCCGCCCGCACCTGCGTCACTTCAAGGTGGACCACCCCAACATCACCGTCGCCGAGCAGACCAAGCGCGGTGTGCAGGAGGCGATGAGGGAGTGCTCGCTCCTCGTCACCGACTATTCGTCCGTCTTCTTCGACGTGGCCTACATGGGCAAGCCCCTCGTCTACGTGCCCTTCGACGAGGACGACTTCTACGGCCGGCACTACCGCCGCGGCTACTACGACCTGACCCGTGACGGGTTCGGACCGGTGTGCCGGTCGGTGGAGGGGGCCGTCGACGAGATCGTCGCGGCGATCGACCGCGGGTTCACGGTCGGTGAGCCGTACGCCCGGCGCGTCGAGCACTTCTTCGGCCAGCGCGACACGGAGAACTGCGCACGCGTCTTCCGGGCCATCGACGGGCTGGACACGCGGCGCCACGGAAAGGGATGACGAAGGCATGTGGATGATCACTGGCGGTGCCGGCTTCATCGGAGCGCACGTCGTGCGCGCGATGACCGAAGGCGGTCGGCAGGTCATGGTGTACGACGACCTCTCGACGGGCAGCCGGGACCGGGTACCCGACGGAGTGCCCCTGGTGGTCGGCAGTGTGCTCGACGCGTCCGGGCTGGACGCCGCGATCCGTGAGCACGGCGTGACCGGCGTCGTGCACATCGCCGGCAAGAAGCAGGTCGGCGAGTCCGTGGAACGTCCCCTGTACTACTACCGGGAGAACGTCACCGGCCTGCAGACCCTGCTGGAGGCGATGACCGCGAACGGCGTCGACCGGTTGGTCTTCTCCTCGTCGGCGGCCGTGTACGGCATGCCGGACGTCGACCTGGTCACCGAGGAGACCGACTGCCGGCCGCTGAGCCCGTACGGCGAGAGCAAACTCGTCGGAGAGTGGCTGATCAACGCCGCCGCCCGGGCCCACGGGCTTCGCAGCGCCTCCCTGCGGTACTTCAACGTCGCCGGCGCCGCCGCCCCCGAGCTGGCCGACACCGGCGTGTTCAACCTCATCCCCATGGTCTTCGAACGCCTGGAGGCCGGTGACGCACCCCGGATCTTCGGGGACGACTACGCCACCCCCGACGGCACGTGTGTGCGCGACTACATTCACGTCGAGGACATCGCCTCCGCCCACCTGGCGGCCGCAGTCCGGCTGGAGGCGGCCGCGGAAGGCACCGCCCTCACGCTCAACGTGGGCCGGGGCGAGGGCAGCTCCGTACGCGAGATGGTGGACCGCATCCTCAAGGTCGCCGAGAAGCAGGACGTCGCCCCCGAGGTGACCGACCGCAGGCCCGGCGACGCCGCCCGGGTCGTCGCGTCGGCCGACCGCATCCGCGAGGAACTCGGCTGGTCGGCCCGGTACGGCCTGGACGAGATGATCGAGTCGGCCTGGAAGGGCTGGTGCCGTCGGCACCCGTGACCGGCCGACGGGTGACTGGCTGACGGGTTATTGGCCGACGGGTGACCGGTTCGACGTGCGGATTCGGTCTCACACCTGTGGTGTTCGGGCCTCATGCCTCCGGAGACCGCCGCGGCCCCGTGCCGCGGCGGTCTCCGGCAGGGTGAGGCCCGCGTCGCGTTGAGCCGGCCCTGCGCCGGCGACAGCCACGGCCGGGCCCGGCGCAGTCCCGGACCCGGCCGTGTCGTGACGGTTCAGACCTCCCGCGCCTGCTCCAGCATCAGATCGACGACGCGCGCCGCGGCCCGGCCGTCGTCGAGGTCGCAGAACAGCTCCTGGAAGCGCCGGTAGCGGTCCGCGTACTCGGCCGACACCTTGTCCAGGTCGCCCAGCGCGCTCACCAGCTCCTCCGAGGTGCGGATCAGCGGACCCGGCGCGTCGTTCTCGAAGTCGAAGTAGAAGCCGCGCAGCTTGTCCCGGTAGTGCTCCAGGTCGTACGTGAAGAACAGCATGGGCCGCTTCAGGTGCGCGTAGTCGAACATCACCGAGGAGTAGTCCGTCACCAGCACGTCGGCGGCGAGATACAGGTCCGCGATGTCGGGATACTCCGAGACGTCGTGCACGAAGCCGTTGCCCGCGCCGGGAATGCTGTCCACGACGTTGGAGTGCCGGCGGATCAGCAGCACGTGGTCGTCACCCAGCCGCGCGCGGGCGTCCTCGACGTCGATGCGCAGATCGAACTTGAACTGCCCCCGCCGGTGCGAGAGGTCGTCCCGCCAGGTCGGCGCGTAGAGGATCACCCGCTTGTCGGAGGGCACACCGAGCCGCTCCTTGATCTCCCGGGCCCGCTCGGCGAGGTCCGGCGCGTAGAGGTAGTCGTTGCGCGGGTACCCGGTCTCGATGATCTTTCCGTCGAATCCCATGGCACGCTTGAGGATCGGCGTGCTGAAGCGGTTGGAGGAGACCAGCATCGTCCAGTTGCGGGCCTCCTGGATCAGCCGCTCGTGGTACTGGGGGTCGAACTTCGGCGCCTCGATGTCCAGGCCGATCTTCTTCAGCATGGTGCCGTGCCACGTCTGCACGATCACCTGCCCCGGACGGCGCTCCATCCAGTGCGGCAGGTGCGCGTTGGTGACGATGTAGCGGCAGCGGGCCAGTGCCTCGTACCACTCGGTGCTCCAGAACCGCACCTTGCGCGCGGTGTCGGGCAGGTCCACCTGACCGTCCCGGACCAGCCACAGGTACTCCAGGTCGGCCCCCCGGCGCAGCAGCTCCTCGTGCATCGCGCGCGGGGAGTCCGAGTACTGCTTGCCGTTGTAGCTGATGAACAGCACCGCGTCCCGCAGCGGCTGGGTCCGCCCCGCTTCGTACACGTCCTTGCGCAGCCGCTCCTGACGGTAGGCGCCGCGCTCCAGGACGGACAGGTCCGACGGGCAGTGCAGCTGCGGGAAGTTGTACCAACGGGACTCGAACTCGTACTCCCGGTCCTTCGCGGCGCCGAGCACCGGGAAGTCGTCCACGGCGAGCCGGTCGACGAGGAAGGGTATGTCGCTGCCGTCGGGGGTGCGCAGGAAGAAGTTCCAGCGCCCGCTCTTGAGCGGCAGCGTTCCGTCCGGACCGGACATGGACGCCGGGGTGAACTCGGCGCCGAACGAACCGTCCGGTGAGGTCCGCAGGGCCACGGTCTTCTCGTCGAACCGGTCCCGGGCCTTCACCACGAAGTCCGCCCCGTCGATGTCGGCGGCACTCACGCCCTCGACGACATAGCGGTCACCGGTCCAGCGCACCGACGTGATCTTCGCCTGGAGCGGGCGGCCGGAGAATTTCAGATAGCCGTTGTGTCCCGAGACCAGGGCTATCTCGTTGCGGTCGGCGTTCTCCGCGAGGGAGGCCGGCAGCCGCATCTCGCCGTCCGCGAGCCCCTCACGGACCACGGTGGAGAAGCGACGCTCGCCCCCGTCGGGAGCCACCGCCACCAGCTGGGTGCTCCAGTTGCGCCGGGAGGCCGCCGCGGGGTCCGCGCCACCGGCGGCGTTCTCCTCCTTCACGACGTCCTGGTGCTCCGGCAGCAGGGCGACGTCCCGCATCGGCACCCGCACCGTGAACGGGGTGTGCCCGCCGTCGGCCGCGTCCAGCGTGACCGGGTAGTGCAGCCGCTCGCCGCTCTTCTTGTTGGTGACGCGCAGCGAGACAGTCTCTCCCGCGTCCAGCGGCACGCGGATCTCACCGTCGATCTCGATGTCCGCGCCGGCCGCCCGGTGGCCCGTGATCAGCGCGCGTACCCGCTCGACGGTGAGCCGCAACGCCCCGTTGACCGGGGTCGGCAGCAGCCGGAAGTCATCGTCCAGCCACTGGTAGGGCGGGTGGTTGGCCCGCGTCGGGCCCTTGACCTGGACCGCGCGCTTGCGCAGCAGACCGGCGGTGGCGATGCCGATGCCCACCCGCCAGGTCCCCTCTTCCCACTGGGAACCCCTGCGCAGCTTGAGCGGGTCGAGGTCCGCCTCCCAGCCCGACCAGTCGTAGTTGGTGTGCGTGCGGCCGGACAGCGACGTCGCCTCGGGCACGTGGGTGTTGCGCAGCGGCACCACCGTGGCCCGCCGGGAGCCGTCCTTCTTCAGCACCAGGACCTTGGCGGCGCTGCGCCTGCCCGCCTGGTCGATCTGGTCGACCCACGCGTGCCCGGCCAGCCGCAGTCTGCCGCCGTCCCAGCGGATGTCCTGCAGCGGGGCGTGGAGCCTCAGGTCGGGGTCGATCCGGCGCGCCTTCTTCGGCAGGCCGGCGGCGATCGCCCCCACCGTGGGGTAACTGACGTACTTGCGGACGAGCCCGCTGATCTCCACGGCGTCACCGCGCCGTTCCGCCTTGATCAGGTCCACGAGGTCGTCCAGCGCGTGCTTGCGCACCAGCAGCCACTTGATGCGGGCCGTCGCGGGCAGCTCCATGACCACCCGCGGGTCGACCTGGTCCAGGTACTTGTTGATCACCCGCAGGAACTCGGCGCGGAACTCCTCGTCACCGTCCGGCAGAACGTTCAGGAAGATCCGCAGGTCACCGGTGAGGGCGGTGTGGTCGTACGCGTGCTTCAGCTCGGCGCCCGACTCGCCGGGCCGGGAGGCGAAGAACCGGCTGACGGACTCCACCGCCGCCGCACGGTCCCGCACGGCCTTCGGCTCGGTCCGGCGCTGGGTGATGGAGGGGGCGGCCTCGCCCTCGCGCAGGCGCCAGTAGTACGTGGGCTCGCTGATGATGTCCACGGCCTCGGCGAGGAACTGCGCCGGGAGGATCACCGGGACGTCCTCGTACAGCACGCCCTCCGGGAAGGAGAGGTCGTGCTTCTCCCAGAACGAGCGGCGGAACACCTTGTTGCAGGCTATTCGGTCGGTCAGCAGCTTCTTGTTCCGCGATATGTGCGTCCGCCTGACCGCACCGCCGGCGAGGATGCGGTGCATGGGGGACTGCCAGATCTTGGTGCTGTTGATGTGCTGGACGTTGCCCGTGACGAAATCCGAGCCGCTCTCGTCGAGGCTGTCCACCATCAGCCGGTAGGCGTTCGGCGGGATCATGTCGTCGCTGTCCACGAAGGCGACGTACTCGGACTCGGGTGCCAGCCGTGTCATCCCCGTGTTCCGCGCCGCGCCCAGACCGGCGTTCTCCTTGCGGATCAGCTTGAAGCGTGGATCGCGGGCCTCGTAGTCGGCGGCTATCGAGGCCGAGTCGTCCGGCGAACCGTCGTCCACCATGAGCACTTCGAGGTCGCGGAAGGTCTGCGCGGCCAAGGAGTCGAGGCAGGCGGGGAGATAGCGCTCCACGTTGTAGATCGGGACGATGACACTGAGCCGAGGGGCCATGCTGGGTGCGATTCCTTCCGTGGTCAGGCCCGCTCGACCGGTTCGAGCGCCTGGGCAGGGGTCGGGGCGTGGGAACGGTCGTCGAACGGGACGACGGGCAGCAGGCTCTCCTCGCCCAGGAAGACACGTCGTACGACCCGTTCGGCCGCGTGTCCGTCGTCGAATTCGCAGAAGCGCCTGCGGAAGCCGTCCCGGCGCTTGGCCGTCTCCGGGGTGTCGTAGGTGCCGGAGGTGAGCAGCCCCAGCAGTTCCGCCTGGGTGGTGGCCACCGCGCCGGGCGGTTCCTGGAGCAGGTCGAAGTAGGTGCCGCGCACCACGGAGTAGACGTCCCAGTCGGGGACGTAGCTGATGATCGGGCGGTCCAGTACCGCGTAGTCGAACATCGCCGAGGAGTAGTCCGTGATCAGTGCGTCGGCCGCGAGGTACAGGTCCTCCACCCGGGAGTGCCCGGACACGTCCACGATGCGGCCGGTTCGGTGCGGCGCCTCGGTGTGCGGGGAGTCGCCGTAGAAGTAGTGGCCGCGCACCAGCAGCGTCACGTCCGGACCGAGTTCGCGGGCGAACCGGGCCGGGTCCAGGGCGGGGGTGAAGCCCGGCTGGTACTCGCGGTGGGTCGGCAGGTAGAGGAACGCCTTGGTGCCGTCGGCCAGCCCGAGCGCGGCGCGGGCCGCGCGCACGTCCTCGGCGGTGGCGTTGACGAGGACGTCGTTGCGCGGGTAGCCGGTCTCCAGCGTGGCGTACGAGCAGGGGTAGACCCGCTCCCATACGACGGTCGAGAACCGGTTGGCGCTGATGCTGTAGTCCCAGCGGTCGCACCGCTCCAGGAGCTTCTCGAAGTCCATGTCGGTGGAGGCCGGGTACTTCTGCTGGTCCAGGCCCATGGTCTTCAGCGGGGTGCCGTGGTGGGTCTGGACGTGGATCTGGCCCTCGCGCTTGACCACGGAGTCGGCGAAGTTCACGTTGTTCACGAGGTACTTGGCGCGGGCCAGGGCCGTCCAGTACTCGCGTGATCCCACGCGGACGACCCGCACCCCCTTCGGCACCCGGTGCGCGTGGTCCGCGTGGACCGCCCAGACGCGCCGCACGCCCGGGGCCAGCCGGGCCAGTTCGGCGTCGATGGCGGCCGGGTTGCAGGAGACGCCGCGGCTCCAATAGGCGGAGAACAGCGCCAGGTTGTCGTCGAGGGGCAGCCTGAGCTGCGACTGGTAGAAGGCGCCCATCGCGCCGCGCTTGGACCGGTTGAGCGCGGCGCGGATGCCCTTCTTGACCCGCCGGCGCGCCTTCACCGCGGCGAGTGCGCTCATCAGGGTGGTGTAGGCGTCGCGCTCCAGCATCGTGTACTTGTGGCCGCGACCGCCGCCCGGCCGGGTGAAGCCCTTCGGCACGCGGGCGCGGTAGTCGGCGGAGGCGCGGTGGAAGAACTCGGCCCGCGCGTCCCGCGGCAGCCGGCCCGGACTCTCCAGGACGGTCAGGTAGTGGTCGACCATCTTGCGGAACAACGGGCCGCGCCACTCGGCGAGTTCCTCGTGCGCGTCGATGTAGTCGAAGACCCGCTGGTACTGGTCGAAGATGTCGAAGTGCTTGCGGCTGACGGTCTTGAGGATGTTGCCGCCCTCACGCCGCTGCCGGTAGTACACGCAGACCCGGTCCAGCAGGGCGATCCGCTCGGCGGTGACCAGGGAGCCGAACGTCCAGGGCGCGTCCTCGTAGTAGCCGGGCGGGAAGGTGAGCCCGGTGCGGGCGATGAAGTCGCGCCGGTACGCCTTGTTCCAGACGATCTGGAGCAGGTCGAGCAGCTGCGGACGGTCGGTGAGGGAGAACACGTCCGGGCCGGTGTTGCGGAGCAGGTCCGCCCGCTGATTGCGGCTGACCCTGCCGTTCCAGTACGTACGGGCGTAGTCGTAGACGATCAGCTCGGGATCGTCGGTGGCGTCGAGACGGTCCGCTATCGCGGTGAGCGCACCCTCCGTCAGGGTGTCGTCACTGTCCAGGAACAGGACGTAGTCGCCCTGCGCCTTTTCCAGCCCGGCGTTGCGCGCGCGCCCCAGCCCCACGTTCTCGGTGAGGTGCATCACGTGGATGCGCGCGTCGTGCCTCGCGTACTCGTCGAGGATGGCCCCCGAACCGTCCGGCGAGCAGTCGTCCACTGCGATGAGCTCGAAGTCCACGTAGTCCTGGCCGAGCACCGAATCGAGGCATTCGGGCAGGTAGCCCTGCACCTTGTGCACCGGGACGATGAGGGAGAACCTGGGCATTCTTGCAACCTGTTCGAAGGGGGGAGCTGTCCGTGCGTTGCCGCGTACGGTAGTGGGAAAGCCTGTGATGTGCGGCCAAGGATAACGGTCCCGTTGTCGCGAATGCCCGATCTCGTGCCGGATATGTCCGGTCCTGCGCCAGGGGCTCTTATGAGTATCCACACATGTGCCCAGAACGCCCACAGGGCAGTGACAACTTCTTCGCATGTCCGCGCGGGGGAGCGGTCCGACTAGTCGGCGGGACGGCCCGACCGGTCAACTCCTCCTGTTGCCAGTGTGGTTGATGTGCCGGTTTCCAGTCGGGGGCCGGGAACGGAGAGATCCGCGGAGAGGTCCGAGGCGAGGCGCTCGGCCCTGCGGGTGCGGTGTTCGCCGGCCGCCGCGCACAGGTCCCGCACCGCACCGGCGAAGCGCTCCCGGGACGGCGGTTCGGCCGGACCCAGCAGACGCAGGGCCAACGCGGCACGCTCCTGGGCCAGTTCGTCCCGCTCCGGACGGCGCACCGCCGCCAGCAGCGCGGGCACCCCGGACGCGTCCGGCGCCAGCACGGTCGCCGCCGCCACCGTGGGGAAGGACTTGCGGAACACGTCCTCGGCGAGCGCGCTGGTGTTGGCCACCGCGTACGGCTTGCCGCTCGCCAGGAAGTCGCTGATCACGCTCGACACGTCGCTGATCAGCAGGTCGGCCCGGTTGAAGCAGGCGTACAGCGGGGGCCGGGCGTCCGTGACGACCTGGTGCTCCCACGCGGGCAGCGACGCCCAGTACGCCTCCTCCCACGCGGCCGCCGCCCGACGCACCGCCGCCGCCCGCCCGGGCTCCGGCTCCGGCTGCCGCAGCATCCGCTCCGCCTGGTCCGCCGCCGACCGGAAACCGGCCGCGGTGAGCCGGTCCAGCTCCGCGGCCCGCCGGGCCAGGCCGGTGGCCGCCGAGGCGTCGGGACGCGGGCCGCCGCGCTCCCGGTTCGCCGCCCGCACCAGCTCCCGGATGCGCAGATCGGCGGCCCGGGCCCGCGGGTCCACCGACCCCGTCAGCGGATGCGGCTTGTACAGCAGCCGTACGCCCGGGTCCGCGAGCAGCGCCCGCACCAGGTTCTCCCCGGCCTCGACGACCGACGTGTTGCCGGGATTGCCGTCCCAGCCCTCCCAGGTCGGCGCGTACAGGACGGTCGTGAACGCCCCCGGCGCGGGCGGGCCCGCGTACGGCCGTACGGCGTCCAGCTGCGGGCGGCCGATCTCCACCACGTCCTTGTCCTCGACGCCGACCTCCGCCAGCGCGTACCGCTCGCGCGCCGCGGGGCCCGCCACCCACACCTCGTCGTACGCCTTCGCGTACGGGTTGCAGGAGGACAGCTTGTCGCTCTCGCCGTGGTTGACGAAGGCGTGCTTGATCGTCGGGATGCGCAGGACCTGAGAGGTCTTCCCGGAGTTGGACGGGTGGAGGAGGACGCGGAGCGTCGAGTGCTCCAGGCGCATCAGCGTGGACACCTTCGGCAGGCACACCACCGGGACGTCGGTCGCCGCGATCCGCTGCACCATGTGCCGCTCCCGCAGCACGATCACCGGCCGCCCGTCCAGCCGCGCCAGCGGCTCCAGCCACATGTTCGCCTGGTACGCCGAGGACGCCCCACCCGAGAAGTACAGGCCGACCGTCGGCCGGTACCGGGCGAGCCACGCGTCGAACCAGTCGAGCACCTCCTGCTCACCGGCGGGCCGGCGCCCCGGCAGCAGCCGCAGCAGCAGCGCGCCCAGGCCCGTCAGCGCCGCCCCCAGCGACAGCGCGAGCCCGGCCACCCCGTACACCGGCGCGTCGGTCGCCGCCGTCGCCAGCAGCCCGGCCGTCGCGGGCAGCCCGAAGACCGCCAGCCGGGGCCCCGGGCGGCGCAGCAGCGCCGGGGGCGCCGGGGTCAGCCGCAGCGCGGAGGCGTCGATGTTCCGGGTCACCACGGGCAGCGTCCGGGTGCGCCGGACCAGGACGGACACCGCCTGGATCGACCAGTGCAGCCCGTACAGGACGAGCAGCCCGGCGACGAGCGGCGCGTAGACGCCCTCCCGGTGCTGTTCGCCGAGGCGCAGCAGGCCCACCACGAGCAGCAGGTCGCGCAGCACGTGCCGGACCGTGACATCGGCGTGCGACCTGGCGAACAGCGACACCATGCCCCGCTGCCACCGGTACAGCACCCCCTCGGCGGCCAGCGAACCGGCGCTCGCCGCGAGCAGCAGCGGCACGTGCGGCAGCAGCGCGCCCACGGCCTGTGCGGCGAAGGCGGCCGCCAGCACGGCCAGGACCAGCAGCTTCACGGCGATCCGCCGCCCGGGCAGGCGGGGAGGACGGCGGCGGGGCAGGGATAGGGGCACTGCGGTAGCTCCAGGCTCGTCGCGCATCGGACAACCGGGTTAACGCGGGGTGACCGCCCGACGACACGCGCGTGTTGCCCCGACCTCCGGGCCCGGCGGCGAAACCCGCGGTGACGGGGCCCGGATCGGCGCGGACCGTGCCGAGAACGCGCCGACAACGTGCCGAGGACGCGACGGAGCCCCGCCCGGGGTGCGGGCGGGGGCGTCACGGGACGTAGCGGGACGCCACGGGGCTGCGGCGCGGTCCGTGGCGAGAATGCGGCGGGGTGCGGCGGGAGACGGCGGTGCCGGGCGGGGACGCGGTGAGGGCCCGTTGAGGCCGCGGCGGAGACGAGTACCGAGCCGTCGCGGGACGCGGCAAGGACGTCGCGGGGATGCGGCGGGGTACGGCGGGAACGCGGTGGGGTCCGCGGCGGAAGCCGTGGTGACGGCGCGTGGCGGGTGAGGCCGCGGCGGAAACGCGTCCCGAACCGGGCGAGGACGTCGCGGGGCGCGGCCAGGAAGCCGCGGGGACCGGCCTGGACGTCGCGGGGACCGGCCTGGACGTCGGGGGGACCGGCCTGGACGTCGCGGGACACCGCCGCGACGTCGCCGGGATTGGGCCGGGTCCGTGGCGCGGATGCGGCGGCGGCGCGGCGTGGATGCGGTGGGGTCCGTGGCTGCTGTCCGCAGCGTGAACTCCGGTGCGGGGTGCGTTCCCCTTCGCGTAGATTGCCTGGCGGGCGCAGGGATCGGCGCGTGTCGACGGGAGAGGCGGACGGGCCGTGGCAGGGCCAGGGACAAGGCAGGCCGTGGGCGAGGCCCGCAGGATCGTCGTCAAGGTCGGTTCCTCCTCGCTGACCACCGCCGCGGGCGGCCTGGACGCCGACCGGGTCGACGCGCTCGTCGACGTGCTCGCCAAGGCGCGGGGCGCGGACAAGGAGGTCGTCCTCGTCTCCTCCGGCGCCATCGCCGCCGGCCTCGCCCCCCTCGGCCTGCGCCGCCGCCCCCGGGACCTGGCCCGCCAGCAGGCCGCCGCCAGCGTCGGCCAGGGGCTGCTGGTCGCCCGCTACACCGCCTCCTTCGCCCGCTACGGAGTCCGCGTCGGCCAGGTGCTGCTGACCAGCGACGACATGAGCCGCCGCGCCCACCACCGCAACGCCTCGCGCACCCTGGACAAGCTGCTCGCGATGGGCGCCTTCCCGATCGTCAACGAGAACGACACCGTCGCCACCGACGAGATCCGCTTCGGCGACAACGACCGCCTCGCCGCCCTCGTCGCCCACCTGGTCCGCGCCGACCTCCTGGTACTGCTGTCCGACGTGGACGGCGTCTACGACGGCGACCCGAGCAGGCCCGGCACCTCCCGGCTGGCCGAGGTGCGGGACATGGCCGACCTCGCGGGCGTCGACATCGGCAGCGCGGGCAAGGCCGGGGTCGGCACCGGCGGCATGGTCACCAAGGTCGAGGCGGCCCGCATCGCCGCCGCCGCCGGCATCCCCGTGGTGCTGACCAGCGCCGTCCACGCGGCCGACGCCCTGGCCGGCGGCGACACGGGCACGTACTTCCACGCCACCGGCAGGCGCTCCGCCGACCGGCTGCTGTGGCTCCAGCACGCCTCCGCCCCGCAGGGGGCGCTCGTCCTCGACGACGGGGCGGTGCGCGCGGTCGTCGAGGGCCGCAAGTCGCTGCTGCCGGCCGGGATCGCGGGCGTCGAGGGCGACTTCGCCGCGGGCGACCCGGTGGAGCTGCGGGACGGCACGGGGCGGGCGGTGGCCCGGGGGCTGGTCAACTTCGACGCCAAGGAGATGCCCCGGCTGGTCGGCCGCTCCACCCGGGAACTGGCGCGCGAACTCGGACCCGCGTACGAACGTGAGGTCGTACACAGGGACGATCTGGTGATCCTGCACCCGTAATGGGTCGAAACGTCCCCGAATCGGTGGTGGACGTTCCGCAAAACCGCCCCGCGATCTCGCGCGGCCTGCTCAACTTTCCTCAGGGACAAGCCCGGCCGACCACCGGGCCGAGCCGTGTGCGTGAAGGAGGCCGTCGTGAGCGGAGTACGCCCTGGGACGGCGGCGCCCCGCGGTGGTACCGCCTCCCGCGGTGGTGCGGGCGCCCGCAGCGGCACCGGCGCGCGCTCCGGCGGCGCCCGGGGCGCGAACCGGGCGGGCGGCGAGGAGCGCGCCCTGACCAGCGTCGCGGCCGGAGACCGCTTCCACGGCGAGGAGCCCGAGCACACCCCGCGCCTGTGGCACGTCACCCTCAGCGTCTCCGGCGCCCGCGCCCCGCTCACCGAGGTGCGCCGGGCGCTCGAACAGCTCGCGCACGACCACCCCTTCCTGCTGACCAGCCGGTACGCCGACGACCACGCGGAGATCCGGTACTGGGAGGAGGCGCGCGACCTGCACGACGCCGCCGCCGTCGCCCTGCGCCTGTGGGGCGAGCACCGGCAGACCGCCGGGCTGCCGCCCTGGGAGATCGTCGGCCTGGAGGTCATCGACCGGGCCACCTACCACCAGCGCATCGCCGCGGGGTACGGACCGGCACCCGCGACGCCGGTCGGCGTTCACCCGTTTTGATCCCTCTCCCGACCCGTCTCCCGACCCCTCTTCCGACCCATCTCGCGGGATGGGACGCCGGGTGGCCGCCCGGAGCACGCGCACTACCCTTCCCCCATGACCACGCTCTCGCCGTACGACTCGATGTCACCCGTCACCCGGGCCGCCTACCGGGCCAAGTCCGCCGCGGCCGACCTCGCGCCGCTGCCGCGGGCCGCCAAGGACGACGCGCTGCTCGCCGTCGCGGACGCGCTGGAGGTCCGTACGAGCGAGATCGTCGAGGCCAACGCCCAGGACGTGGCCAAGGCCCGCGCCGCCGGGACCAGCGAGGCCATCGTCGACCGGCTCACCCTGACCCCGGAGCGGGTCCGCGCCATCGCCTCCGACGTGCGCGACGTGGTCGCGCTGCCCGACCCGGTCGGCGAGGTGGTGCGCGGCTCCACCCTCCCCAACGGCATCGACCTGCGCCAGGTCCGGGTGCCGCTCGGTGTGGTCGGCATCATCTACGAGGGCCGGCCGAACGTGACGGTCGACGCCGCCGCCCTGTGCCTGAAGTCCGGCAACGCGGTGCTGCTGCGCGGCTCCTCCTCCGCCTACCAGTCGAACACCGCCCTGGTCAGGGTGGTCCGCGACGCCGTGGGCGGCGCCGGGCTGCCCGCCGACGCCGTGCAGCTGGTGCCCGGCGAGAGCCGCGAGAGCGTGCGCGAACTGATGCGGGCCCGCGGCCTGGTCGACGTGCTCATCCCGCGCGGCGGCGCCTCGCTGATCAACACGGTCGTCCAGGAGTCCACCGTCCCCGTCATCGAGACCGGCACCGGCAACTGCCACGTCTACGTCGACGCCCACGCCGACCTGGACATGGCCGTCGACATCCTGATCAACTCCAAGGCCCAGCGGGTCAGCGTCTGCAACGCCGCCGAGACCCTCCTGGTCCACCAGGACATCGCCGCCGAGTTCCTGCCCCGCGCGCTGGCCGCGCTCGCCGAGGCCGGGGTCACCGTGCACGCCGACGAGCGGGTGATGGCCCACGCCAAGGACTCCGGCGTGAACGTCGTCGAGGCCACCCCCGAGGACTGGGAGACCGAATACCTGTCGTACGACATCGCGGCCGCCGTCGTCGACTCCCTGGACCGGGCCGTCGAGCACATCCGGCTGTGGACCTCCGGCCACACCGAGGCCATCGTGACCACCTCGCAGCAGGCCGCCCGGCGCTTCACCCAGCTGGTCGACTCCACCACCGTCGCGGTGAACACCTCCACCCGCTTCACCGACGGGGGCCAGTTCGGCTTCGGCGCCGAGATCGGCATCTCCACGCAGAAGCTGCACGCCCGGGGCCCCATGGGGCTGCCGGAGCTGACCAGCACGAAGTACATCGTCACCGGCGACGGGCACGTGCGGCGCTGACGGCGGGCGCGCTGCGGGCGGCCGACGCGCGGCCCACGCGCGGCCCGCGGGAGCACCGATCGGGGCATCTCACCCAACGGATGAATTTCCCCGCCGTCTGCCCAAAACGACCTCCCAGGTCTACTCTGGAGCCGTGCCGGAGGACGTGGGGGGCACGCCGTTCCCGGACGGCAGGGAGCCCGACGACGACCACGACCGCGGGGTGTCGGACGAAGAGTTCGCCTCCGTGGTCTTCGACGAGGCCTTCGTGGCGGCGGCCGCGGTGCACGAGCCGACCGCCGTCGAGCGCCTCCTGGCCGCCGCGCAGGCCAGAGCCGAGGCCACCGAGGCGGAAGCGGCCCGCCGAGGCCGCAGCAGGGCCGAGCGCTACGACGACGGGTACGGCGATTTCGGCCATGATCCCGACCTCGACGACCCGGACGACGACCGCGACCTCCTCGACCGCCCCTACGGCGCCCCCGCTGCCTACGGCAAGCAGGTCCGCTGGCACCGCCCCGTCGCCTGGCTGCTCGCCCTCGCGATGGGCATCGGCATGGTCGCACTGGCCTTCGTGGCCGTCTACCGGGGCGCGTCCTCGGGCGGTGGCCCGCAGCAGGTGCCGCCGCCAGCCTCCACCGGCCCGGAGCAGAGCGGCACCGTGACCCCCTCGGCCTCCGCCGACTACTCCCAGCCGGCCGTGTCGGTGATCCCGCGCAGCCCCTGAACCGCCCCCGGGCGCGGCGGCAAGCTGTCCCAACTTGACCTGTGGCCGCGCGTTTACGCGACCTTCCGCAGACCCACTCTGAAGGTATGGCAGGGCCTGGCGATCCGCCCGGAGGAACGCCCGACGGCGCCCCCGGAGGCGGAGAGGACGAGTACCGATCCGTCGTCTTCGACGAATCGTTCGTGCGCGCTGCCCGGCTCCAGGAGTTCTCCGCCCAGGAGCGCATCACCGACCACGCGCCCGCCGTACGCCGCCGCCCGCCCCTGCGCCGGGCCGGACTGTCCCGGCAGGCGCTGATCCTCGTCCTGCTCATCGCCGTCGCCTTCGGCACCGCCATCTACATGGGCGTACGGCACCCCTACCAGAGCCCCGCCGGGCAGCGCGCCGCCGAGCCGGTGCGGATGACCGTCGTCCCGCTCGCCCCGCGGGACAGGGTGCCCGGCGCCGACGACGCCGCGTCCCTGTACGCGCACAGCCCCGCCGCGCACTTCAGGACCGCGGCCCAGGGCATCCCCCTGCCGGGGGCCCGGCGCACGGCGCACTTCTCCGAGGACCAGGTCTTCAACGCGCTCACCACCGCCAAGAACTACATCGTCCGCTCGGCGCTCGACCCGGAGGTGCTCGGTGGCGGGGAGGTGCGCTCGGTGCGGGTGCTGCTGGACGCGGACCAGCTACGCCAGTTCGACGAGAGCTTCGCGAGACCCGCCTCGGACGGACGGCACGCCCCCACGGGGTGGCTGGTCCGCTTCGACCCGGCCCGGGCCGAGCTGGCCGACCCCGAGATCCGGGTGGACGGAAGCCTGCGGGTCGAGGAGAGCGACGCGTCCACCCTGGAGGTCACCGCCGACCACACCATGGTGTACGCGCTGCGGCCGGCCGACGAGGCCCGGGGCGAGGTGTCGCTGTTCACCCTCCGGCGCGAGCTGCATTTCCGCTTCGACCGCGACGACCTGCGGCTGCACCAGACCCAGCTCGTCGCCTCCTACGTCCAGGCCGGGCCGCTCTCCTGCGCCGAGGACGCGGCGAACCACCTCCGCCCGCTGCTGGCCGGCCAGGAGGCCGGGGCCGGCGTCCCCGCCGGCACCGACCCGTACACCTCGGGCAACGCCACGGCGCTGTGCGGCAGCCTCGCGGAGAAGGCCCGGCCGAAGGTGTGAACGCGGGACGCGGTCAGGCGCCGTCGCGCGGCGAGCCGTCCCGGGGAGACTCCGGACCGTCGCCGCCGGACCCCTCGGGCCGCTCGGGTCCCTCGGGCCGCTCGGACCCTCCCGGCCCCTGCGCCGGCCCGCCGTCGTCCTTGGGCGGCCGCGGCTGGGAGCCCGTGAAGCCGCCGAAGCCCCGCCGCATCCGGTCACCGAGGTCACCGGCGCCGCCCGCGATGTCGTTGACCAGCTTCATCAGCGGGTCCTTCGAGCTGCGCACATGCGTGGCGTAGTGGGACGCCGACTCCCGGAAGGAGTCCCGCACCGAGGTGTCCTTGTCCTCGTCGCGGCGCGGGTAGTGGCCGTCCATGATCCGCTGGTAGTCCCGGGAGGCCGCCCACTTCTTCAGCTCGGCGGCCCGCACCGTGGTGAACGGGTGCGAGCGGGGCAGCACGTTCAGGATCTTCAGCACCGAGTCGCGCAGGTCGCCGCCCGCCTCGTACTCCTCGGCCTGCTCCAGGAACGCGTCCACGTTCATCTCGTGCAGGTGGTTGCCGCCCGCGATCTTCATCAGGCCCCGCATGGAGGCCTGGAGGTCCTGGCCGACCAGCAGTCCCGCGCGGTCGGCGGACAGCTCCGACTTGCGGAACCACTCGCGCAGCGCCGTCACGATCGCCATGATCGCCACGTTGCCCAGCGGGATCCAGGCGACCCGGACGGCCAGCGAGGTCAGGAAGAGCAGGATGGTCCGGTAGACCGCGTGCCCGGACAGGGCGTGCCCCACCTCGTGCCCGACGACCGCCCGCATCTCCTCCTCGTCGAGCAGCTCGACCAGCCCCGTGGTGACGACGATGATCGGCTCGTCCAGGCCGATGCACATCGCGTTCGGAGTCGGATCCTGGTTGACGTACATCGGCGGGACCTTCTCCAGGTCCAGGATGTAGCAGGCGTCGCGCAGCATGACGTTCAGATGGGCGAACTGCCGGTCCGAGACGCGCACCGAGTCGGACAGGAACAGCAGCCGCAGGCTCCGCTCGGGCAGCAGACCGCTCAGCGCCTTGAAGACCGTGTCGAAGCCGCTCAGCTTGCGCAGCGCCACCAGGGCACTGCGGTCGGCCGGATGCTCGTACGCACGCGAGGAGATTCCGGAGAAACGCCTGCGCTGCCTGCTCGGCACGTGCTCGTGCCCGTTGTCGTGGCCGTCGGACATCTCTTCCCCCATGCGCGTATGTGTGACCTGTACGTACGTATGGTCTTTGCGAACCCTTGTGCGGCCCTTTGCGCCCCCGGAGCCGGGCCCAGCCTAGGCGGAGATACCGTGGACGGGCAGTACGTCGAAGGAGTCCACGCCATGCAGCACATCCCCCACGCCGACTGGCTCGCCGGGGCCGCGACCGCCGCCGAGCAGCAGGGGCCGGGGAATCTGCTCCGGATCGTCCTGATCGTCATGGTGGTGGGCTGTGTGCTGACCGCGTGGTTCCTGCTGCGGGGGTACAAGCAGAAGGACGACTGAGGAGATCCGAAGGTTCCCCGGTCGCCCCGGTCCTCGCGCGCCCGCATACGATGAGCGGACGTCTTGTCCCGCCCACACCGGATAGGTCCTGCCGAAGATGAGCCTTCCCCTCAGCGCCGCCCAGTTCGTCACCCTCGCCGCCGAGGGCGGCGAGGAGCACGGCGGCAACCACGAGAGCCTCAGCCCCTACGTCACCGGCATCGGCGCGTTCGTCATCCTGCTGCTCCTGCTGTGGATCACCACCCGGTTCAACCGCGACCGCTGAGCCCGCGGCTCCGTGGGCGCGACCGGGTCACTCCGGGCGGGCCGGTAGGGTCTGCTCGCATGGGAGAGCACGACACGCCTACCGGCCCGGCGCACGCGCCGGCGCGCGGCACGCAGAACGCGGTGCCCGCCCGCGCCACCGGCCCGGTCCAGGGCCCGGTCAACGGTCCGTCGGCGGGCAAGCGACGCCTGGGCGTCATGGGCGGCACCTTCGACCCGATCCACCACGGCCACCTGGTGGCCGCCAGCGAGGTCGCCGCGCAGTTCCAGCTCGACGAGGTGGTGTTCGTGCCGACCGGGCAGCCGTGGCAGAAGAGCCACCGCGCGGTCTCCGCGGCCGAGGACCGGTACCTGATGACGGTCGTCGCGACCGTCGAGAACCCGCAGTTCTCCGTCAGCCGCATCGACATCGACCGCGGTGGCCCCACCTACACCGTCGACACCCTGCGCGACCTGCGCGCCCTCAACCCGGACGCGGACCTGTTCTTCATCACCGGGGCCGACGCCCTCGCCCAGATCCTCACCTGGCGCGACAGCGAGGAGCTGTTCTCCCTCGCCCACTTCATCGGCGTCACCCGGCCCGGCCACACCCTCACGGACGCCGGACTCCCCAAGGGCGGTGTCTCGCTCGTCGAGGTCCCCGCCCTCGCCATCTCCTCCACGGACTGCCGTGCGAGAGTCGCCAAGGGCGATCCCGTCTGGTACCTGGTGCCCGACGGAGTCGTGCGCTACATCGACAAACGCCACCTGTACCGCGGCGAGTGAGCCGAGAGGGGCACCGGTGAACGACGGATACGACGCGGGACACGGCGACGACCAGTACGAACTCGTCGGCTACGACGAGTACGGCCGCCCCGTGTACCGCCAGGCCCAGGGGCAGGCCCAGGGCCACGCCCAGCCCGGCCAACAGCAGCAGCAGTACGACCCGTACGCGCAGCAGCAGGGGCAGCAGTACGGACAGCAGGGGCAGCAGTACGGGCACCAGCAGTACGGGCAGCAGGGCTACGGCTACGACCCGTACGCCACCGGCAGCCGCCAGCCCGTCCAGCAGCCCGTCCAGCAGCCCTATGACCCCTACGGCTCCCAGGGCGGCTACGACACCGGTCAGCAGCCGGTCCAGCCGCAGTACGACCCGTACGGCCGGGCCGCGACCAGCGGCCCGCAGCCCCGGGTCGCCGAGCAGACCGCCCACATCCCGCAGCAGGCGGGCCCGGCCGGGGAGCGGGAGCGCACGGACCCCGCCGAGGCGGCCGGACCCGGCGGGGACTACCGCACCGAGCAGTTCGCCTTCGTCGAGGAGCCGGCCGGCGACTCCGAGGACGTCATCGACTGGATGAAGTTCACGGAGAACCGCACCGAACGCCGCGAGGAGGCCCGTCGGCGCGCCCGCTCGCGCATCGTCGCCCTGGTCGTCGTCCTGGCGCTGGTCGCGGTCGGCGGCGTCGGCTACCTCTGGTACACCGGGAAGCTGCCCGGCCTGTCCTCCTCCGACGACAAGACCGGCGGCACCACGACGGCCGGCGCGCAGAAGCGCGACGTGATCGCCGTCCACCTGCACGACACCAAGGGCGGCGGCACCTCCACCGCGCTGCTCGTGAACAACACCACCACCAAGCAGGGGACCGCCGTACTGGTGCCCAACGCGCTCGCCCTGACCGGCGACGACGGCAGCACCACCACGCTCGCCAAGTCCGTCGGCGACGCGGGCCCCGACGCCACCCGCACCGCCCTCGACTCCGCCCTCGGCACCGACATCGAGGGCACCTGGCGGCTGGACACGCCCTACCTCCAGATCCTCGTCGACCTGGTCGGCAACATCGACGTCGACACCGACGCCGACGTCCCCGACCCGGAGTCCAAGGACAAGAGCGCGGCCCCGCTCGTGCACAAGGGCGAGGGCCAGACCCTCAGCGGCAAGATGGCCGTCGCCTACGCCACCTACAGCGCCAAGGGCGAGGAGGCGAACGCCCAGCTGCAGCGGTTCGGGCAGGTCATGCAGGGGGTGCTGCGCAAGCTGTCCTCCGACCCGCAGGCCGCGACGACCACCGTCCAGACCCTGGGCATGATCCTCGACCCGCCGCTGACCGAGAAGGACCTCGGCACGTTTCTCGCCGGGCTCTCCGACCGCGCCAAGGGTGGCGACTTCAAAACCGCGCTGCTGCCCGTCCAGGACGGCGGCGGGCTCAGTGCCGAGGCCAGTGACAGCGTCGTCAAGGACGTCCTCGGCGGCACCGCCAAGAGCCCCGACAAGGACGCGGCCGTCAGCGTCTCCGTCCGCAACGCCACCGGCGAGGAGGACCGCACCGGAAAGGCCCGCGTCGTCCTCCTCAACGGCGGCTTCACCTTCGTGTCCGGCGGCACCGCGTCCGGCACCGAGGCCACCTCGGAGGTCGTCTACGCGGAGGCCGCCGACAAGGAGAACGCCGTCCAGGTCGCCAAGACCCTGGGCCTGCCCACCGACTCCGTCTCCCAGGGGCAGGTCTCAGCGAACGCACGGGTATCGGTGGTGCTCGGCCAGGACTACAAACCGGCGTCGTAGGGGTGGAGGAATTCCACGTGGGCCCGTGTCGGCGGTCGTGAGACCCTTGAGGTCAACCGACCGCCGACCCGAAAGCCAGGCAGTGACCGCGACCGACCGCTCCATCGAACTCATCAACGCCGCCGCCCAGGCGGCGGCCGACAAGCTCGCGCACGACATCATCGCCTACGACGTCAGCGACGTGCTGTCGATCACGGACGCCTTCCTGCTGGCCTCCGCGCCCAACGACCGCCAGGTCAAGTCGATCGTCGACGAGATCGAGGAGCGGCTGAGCAAGGAGCTCGGCGCCAAGCCGGTGCGCCGCGAGGGCGACCGCGAGGCCCGCTGGGTCCTGCTCGACTACGTCGACATCGTCGTCCACGTCCAGCACAGCGAGGAGCGCGTCTTCTACGCCCTGGAGCGGCTGTGGAAGGACTGCCCCGAGCTGGAGCTTCCCGCCGACGCGAAGGAGACCCGCGGCAAGGCGGAGGAGCACGCGAAGCTCCAGGCCGCCGAGGAGGCGACGCGCACCGACGAGGACTGGCGATGAGCGCCACCGGCGAGGTGACGGCGGGCAGGCCGGGCCGCGGCCGCCGGGTGATCCTGTGGCGGCACGGCCAGACCGCGTGGAACGTGGAGCGCCGCTTCCAGGGCAGCACGGACGTCGAGCTGACCGAGACCGGCGTGCACCAGGCCCGCCGTGCGGCCGGGCTGCTCCTGCACCTGAGGCCCGACGCGATCGTCGCCTCCGACCTCGCGCGCGCCGCGGACACGGCCGCCGAGCTGTCCGTGGTCACCGGCCTGGAGGTGACCCTGGAGGAGGGCCTGCGGGAGACCTACGCGGGCGTCTGGCAGGGGCTGACCCACGAGGAGATCATCGCCAGGTACGGCGACGAGTACACGGCCTGGAAGCGCGGCGAGCCCGTGCGCCGCGGCGGCGGCGAGCTGGAGACCGAGGTCGCCGACCGCGCCGCCCCCGTGGTGCTCCGGCACGCCGAGAAGCTCCCCGAGGACGGCACCCTCGTCGTGGTCAGCCACGGCGGCACGATCCGCACCACCATCGGGCGCCTGCTCGGCCTGGAACCGCACAGCTGGGAGAGCCTCGGCGGCCTGACCAACTGCTGCTGGTCCGTGCTGGGCGAGGGCGCCCGCGGCTGGCGCCTGCTGGAGCACAACGCCGGCACGCTGCCGGAACCGGTGATCGGCGACGACGTCTGAACGGCGATTTCACTTTCCGGCAGGTCGCAGGCTAAAGTTCTTCTTGTTCGCCCCGCCGGGCGGAGCGGACGAAGAGCAGGACCATGCGACTCGGGTCGCGTGGCACCAGGGGCTATAGCTCAGTTGGTAGAGCGCCTGCATGGCATGCAGGAGGTCAGGAGTTCAATTCTCCTTAGCTCCACAACCCACGGACGAATCCCGTCCCCTTCGGGGGGCGGGTTTTTTCGTCTCCGCCCGCTTGAGCAACACGCGTCCCACAGGCGTATACGTCGGTGGGACTCCGTGTCCGGACCGGTACTGAGGCGTCGCTGACCGGGTCGGCCCGGCCGTGGCAGAATCAAACGGCCGGAAGGGGACCGCAGCCCGACGGGAGGGAGTGGCGATGCCTGGGAGCATCCTCGAGGAGGTCGGTCACCTCCTCGGCGGAGCGATGGCAAGGAACACGGTCACCCGCCTCAGCTGCCCCTCCTGCGGTTCCGGGCACGTGGCCCAGGTCCTCGGCGACAACGGCGGAATCTCTTACGTGTGCACGGCCTGCGGCCACAGCTGGAGCTGATCGATGGGTGCACACAGGCGGAAGTGCGACTGGTGTGGCAGCGGCACGCCCATCGTGCGCGACATGGAGCCGGTCAACCCCGACTACCAGTACTGGTGCGAGGAATGCGCGCGGGCACTGATCATAAAAGGCGACCCCATCGAGACGTACCGCGAACTCGAGGGCGAGCCGATCTACGGCCGGCTGCTGGAGGAGCACTGCACCCTCAAGCGGTTCTACTCGTTCGTGACGGCATAGGGCGAACCGGACGGAACGGAAACGATTTGGTGTTCGCCCCGGTGGACCGTGTAATGTTGGCGTCGCCGCCGGGGAGACCGGGCGGACGAAAGGCAAGGGGCTATAGCTCAGTTGGTAGAGCGCCTGCATGGCATGCAGGAGGTCAGGAGTTCAATTCTCCTTAGCTCCACAGTTCGATGAAACCCCCCGGATCACTGATCCGGGGGGTTTCATCGTGTGTCAGCGGCCGAGCGCCCGGCGGCCCCGGCCCTGGGACAGTACCGGCAGGTTGGTGCGCGAGGACGGCGCCTGCCCGCGGGTGTCCTCCTCGATCCGCAGCGCCAGCGCCGGGCAGCGACGCACCGCACGCACCGCCTTGGCCTCCGCGAAACGCGGCACCTCGGCCTGCGCGACGGTAGGGAAGCCGTCGGCGCCGAGCTGGAAGACCTCCGGGAGGATGTCCGCGCACAGCCCGTGCCCGCGGCACAGCGTCCAGTCCACGAAGATCTTCTGGCGGCTCGGGCCGTTCTCCTCCCCGCCGCCGGGGACGCCCGTCGGGGCCCTGCCCCCCTCGAAGAGCGGCAGGACACCCTCCACGGGCCGACCGCAGCCGTTGCCGAGGACATGGGCGGCCAGGTCGTCCGTGAACGCCTTGACGGTCGACTCCAGGAACATCGCCGAGCCGTCCGGGTGCGAGCAGGCACCGCGCCGCTTCACGTTCCTCGCGACCTGCTTGACCGCCTCCAGGGCGGCCGGACCGCCGCCGTTCAGGATGTCCTCCAGTCCCCGCGCGGCGGCCGGCAGGCCCAGGTAGCAGGGGCCGCACTGGCCGGCGCTCTCCTCGGCCAGCCACTGCGCCACCCGCAGCGACTCGCCGAGCGGGCAGGTGTCCTGACCGATCGGCAGGATCGCGCCCGCGCCGAGCGAGCCGCCCACCTGCTGCAGGGAGTTGCGGGAGACGATCGCCTCGTCCACGGTCGCCGCGTCGATCCACTTGCCGTGGTAGCCGCCGGTCAGCACGCCCTGCGGCACCGGCGGAGCGCCGGCCAGCTGGAGGACGTAGCGCAGCGGCACGCCCGTCGGCACCTCGATCACCATCGGGCGGGCCACCGCGCCGGAGACCGTGAGCATCACGGTGCCCGGCTCGTCGTACAGGCCGGTGTTGCCGTAGCGCTCCGGGCCGATGCGGGCGGCGATCGCCAGCTGGGCGAAGGTCTCGGCGTTGGACAGCAGGGTCGGCGCGCCGCCCACGCCGCTCCTGGACGCGCTCACCTTGCGGCCGGGCGGGATCGCCGGGCCGCCGTCGATGGAGCGGATCAGCGAGGCCGCCGCACCGGTGACCATGCGCACCGGATTGCGCTGCACGCGCGCGCGGAGGGCGGACCGGCGGCCGTTGCTCAGCCCCCGCTCGGCGAGGGCGGCCTCCATGGAGCGCTGCGTGGACTCGCGGGTGACCCCGATGACGAGCGTGCGGGCGCCCATCGCCTCGGCGCACAGCAGCGCGCCGTCCAGGATCAGGTGCGGGGCACGGTTGATCAGGACCGTGTCCTTGCGGCAGGCCGGTTCGTCCTCGCTGCCGTTGACGACCACGACCGGCCGCACGCCGCGCTTGATCGCCGCCTCGGCGACCGAGCGCAGCTTCTTGTGGAAGGGGAAGCCCGCGCCGCCGCGGCCCTTCAGGCCGATGCGTTCGGAGAGCTGCGCGAGCTGCTCCCCGCCCATCGGTTCGAGCGGGCCGTGCACCTTGAGGTGCATCGGCAGATCAAGCCGCTCGACAAGGTCGAAGCCCGACGTGAGCTGGGGAAGCCCGACGACGCGGACCTCCGGGACGTCGGGCAGGGCCTCGTTCAATTCAAGCCTCCGGAAGGCGTGTTCCAAGGTTCACCGGAACCCGGTGCGTCGAAGTCGTGGGACGGCGACGGCGCACCGGGGGTTGGTTCAGGGGCGGGACCGCTGTTGTACGTGTCGCTGGGGTAGTACGTGTCGTAGACCGCGTTCGTCTCACGGGTGTCGTACACGTCACTCGAGCCGTAGCCCGAGGCGGGGGGCGCGGAGTACCGCGCGGAGTAGGCCGCGGAGTGGTCCACCGCGTCCGTGGCGCCGTAGACGGGGATGGTGTGTCCGGTGTCGTTGAGCGGGTCGTAGGCCGACGGGGGTGCCTCGCCGACCGGGGGCGGCGACGGTATGGGCCAGCTGCCCGAGGTGCTGCCGCCGCCGTCCACGACCGGCATCGCCCCGGTGGGCCACGGGTCGGCCGGCGGCCGGGCGGACGCGGCCGGGTCGGCCGTCAGCGGTGGCCGGCCGGCGCCCGAGGGGTAGGACACGGCACGGTAGGCCGCCGCGAAGCCGCTCGCGGGCTCCGGCGCGGCGAGGCGCTCCGCGGGTTCGTACAGCGGGGCGGACGGGGACGTGCCGCGCGAGGGCGACGCCCCGGCGTGCTCGTAGCCCGGCAGCGCGGCGGCGTCCCTCGGCCGGCTCTCCGCCTCCTCCCCGCGTTCCTCGCGGTCGGGCCGCTCCCCGGTCCCGAGGAGGCCGGCGATCCGGTCGGCGACCTCGCGCTTGACCGGGCGGGGCGCCGCGCGCAGCGCCAGGGCCGCCATGACGCCGACCACGGACAGGGCGTACAGGACCACGAAGACCGGCTTCGCCGAGCGACCCGCGTAGAGCCCGTGCAGCAGGGCCAGGCACCACGCCGGGTAGGCCAGCATGTGCATGGCCCGCCAGCGGGCCGCCACGGGGGCCGGGGAGGCGAAGCGGTTGCGCAGGGCTCCGGTGACGCCCACGAAGATCATGAGCATGCTGGCCAGGGTGCCGAAGCCGATGAGGACGGCCCGGCCGCCGAACGCCTCGTCCTCGGTGGCCAGGAGCCCGAACGGGAGGACCGCGGCGACCCAGGTGGTGTGATCCAGGACCAGCTTGACCACGATGTGCACCAGCAGGAAGACGACCGAGGCGACCGCGGTGGTCCGGTGCACCGCCTGGGCCAGGATCCGCTGCCGGGTGTCGAGGACGATCCGGTCCTGGGCGAGCAGGCCCCAGATCACCGAGCAGCTGAGGAAGACGAGGGAGAGGACGCCGGCGCCGAAGTCCAGGAACTGGGCGAAGGTGTCGTCCACCGTGCTGTCGTTCGTCATGACGACGGACCTCCCCACGTCAGGGACGTGAGGGAGGGCGGCGAGCTGGTGTCGCGAGGGTGGATCGGGGGAGGGTTCATGGGGGCAACTCCGGAGCGGTTCGGGAAAGCGGTCCCGCTGCCGCACTCTAAGTGGCGCCATACCCGTGGGTAGGAGGTTTGAGTTATTGCGTTGTTATCAAATGACAGCGCGCTCGTGCTGGTGTCCCTTAGCAGTCGTTACGCGAAGTAACCTTTGACCATGGTTCAGATTCGCCACCGGTTTCCGGATGCCGGGCCCCGGATTCCGGTCGGTGGCACGTGGCACGGAAGCCCGTCGCGGCCCGATCGGTGACTGCGGTACCCTGACGCCATGCGTGCCGTACGCCTTCTGCTTAGCGAGCCGCGCTGATCAGTCCCGACCCCGGTCGTAGTCCGGTGGCCGGAATCGGCGCGGCGTCCCCTCCTGTGCGAGGGGATTTTTCATTTCCCGGCAATCGCAGCCGCTGGTCTTGAAGGTCGCAGCCGCTGGCAGAGACGATCGATGGAGCTTTGAGGATCATGAGCGAGACGAACCCCGCGGCGAGTGCCCCTGTGTCGGCGGACGCCGCGCCGCACCGCTACACGGCTGCGATGGCCGCCGAGATCGAGGCACGCTGGCAGGACTTCTGGGACGCCGAGGGGACGTACGCCGCGCCGAACCCCAAGGGTGACCTGGCGGGCGACCCGGAGCTGGTCGCCAAGCCCAAGAAGTTCATCATGGACATGTTCCCGTACCCGTCCGGTGCGGGCCTGCACGTCGGCCACCCCCTGGGGTACATCGCGACCGACGTCTTCGCCCGCTTCCAGCGGATGACCGGTCACAACGTCCTGCACACCCTGGGCTTCGACGCCTTCGGCCTGCCCGCCGAGCAGTACGCCGTGCAGACCGGCACGCACCCGCGCGTGTCCACCGAAGCCAACATGGAGAACATGAAGTCCCAGCTGCGCCGGCTGGGCCTGGGCCACGACAGGCGCCGGTCGTTCGCCACGATCGACCCCGAGTACTACAAGTGGACCCAGTGGATCTTCCTGCAGATCTTCAATTCCTGGTACGACGACGAGGCGAAGAAGGCCCGCCCCATCGCCGAGCTGGTCGCGCAGTTCGCCTCCGGTGAACGGGCCGTCCCGGGGCACCCCGGGCGCGCGTGGAGCAGCCTGGACGAGGCCGAGCGCGCCGACGTCCTGGGCGGCTTCCGCCTGGCCTACGCCTCCGACGCGCCGGTCAACTGGTGCCCCGGGCTGGGCACCGTGCTGGCCAACGAGGAGGTCACCGCCGACGGCCGCTCCGAGCGCGGCAACTTCCCCGTCTTCAAGTCCAAGCTGCGCCAGTGGAACATGCGCATCACCGCCTACGCCGACCGGCTGCTGGACGACCTGGACCAGCTGGACTGGCCCGAGGCCATCAAGCTGCAGCAGCGCAACTGGATCGGCCGCTCCGAGGGCGCCCGCGTCGACTTCCCCGTGGACGGCGAGCGCATCACCGTCTTCACCACCCGCCCCGACACCCTGTTCGGCGCGACCTACATGGTGCTGGCGCCCGAGCACCCGCTGGTCGAGAAGTTCACCCCGGCCGCCTGGCCCGAGGGCACCCGCGACGCGTGGACCGGCGGCCACGCCACCCCGACCGAGGCCGTCGCCGCCTACCGCGCGCAGGCCGCCTCGAAGTCCGACGTCGAGCGGCAGGCCGAGGCCAAGGACAAGACCGGCGTCTTCATCGGCGCGTACGCCACCAACCCCGTCAACGGCGAGCAGGTCCCGGTCTTCATCGCCGACTACGTGCTGATGGGCTACGGCACCGGCGCGATCATGGCCGTCCCGGCGGGCGACCAGCGCGACTTCGAGTTCGCCCGCGCCTTCGAGCTGCCGATCCGCTGCATCGTGGAGCCGACCGACGACCGCGGCACGGACACCTCGACGTGGGAGGACGCCTTCTCCTCCTACGACGCGAAGATCATGAACTCGTCCAGCACCGACGCGTCCGGCACCGGCTCCTCCGGCGACGGCGTCACCCTGGACGGCCTGCCCGTCGTCGAGGCCAAGGAGCGCATCACCGAGTGGCTGGAGCGCACCGGCGCCGGTGCGGGCACCGTCAACTTCCGCCTGCGCGACTGGCTGTTCAGCCGCCAGCGCTACTGGGGCGAGCCCTTCCCGATCGTCTACGACGAGGACGGCATCGCCCACCCCCTGCCCGCCTCGATGCTGCCGCTGGAGCTGCCCGAGGTCGAGGACTACTCCCCGCGCACCTTCGACCCGGACGACGCCGACACCAAGCCCGAGACCCCGCTGTCGCGCAACGAGGACTGGGTCAACGTCACCCTGGACCTGGGCGACGGGCCGAAGAAGTACCGCCGCGAGACCAACACGATGCCCAACTGGGCCGGCTCCTGCTGGTACGAGCTGCGCTACCTGGACCCGCACAACAGCGAGCAGCTGGTCGACCCCGAGATCGAGCGGTACTGGATGGGCCCGCGCGAGGGCCTGCCGCACGGCGGCGTCGACCTGTACGTCGGCGGCGCCGAGCACGCCGTACTGCACCTGCTGTACGCGCGCTTCTGGTCCAAGGTGCTGTTCGACCTGGGGTACGTCTCCTCGGCCGAGCCGTTCCACAAGCTGTTCAACCAGGGCATGATCCAGGCCTACGTCTACCGGGACAGCCGCGGCATCGCCGTACCGGCCGCCGAGGTGGAGGAGCGCGACGGCGCCTACTACTACCAGGGCGAGAAGGTCTCCCGGCTGCTGGGCAAGATGGGCAAGTCCCTGAAGAACGCGGTCACCCCCGACGAGATCTGCGCCGAGTACGGCGCCGACACGCTGCGCCTGTACGAGATGGCGATGGGCCCGCTGGACGTGTCCCGGCCGTGGGACACCCGCGCGGTGGTCGGCCAGTTCCGGCTGCTGCAGCGGCTGTGGCGCAACGTGGTCGACGAGGACACCGGGGAGCTGTCCGTGGCGGACGTCGCGGAGAGCGACATCGACGCCGGCACCCTGCGCGCCCTGCACAAGGCCGTCGACGGCGTACGGCAGGACCTGGAAGGCATGCGGTTCAACACCGCCATCGCCAAGGTCACCGAGCTGAACAACCACCTGACCAAGGCGTTCGGGGGCGGGGCCGCAGGCCCCTCGGTCGAGGGTGGTGGCGGGCGACGGGCGGGCGGCCCGGTCCCGCGGTCGGTCGCCGAGCGACTGGTGCTGCTGGTCGCGCCGCTGGCCCCGCACGTCGCCGAGGAGCTGTGGCGCAAGCTGGGGCACGAGTCCTCCGTCGTCCACGAGGACTTCCCGGTCGCCGACCCGGCCTACGTCGTCGACGAGACCGTGACCTGCGTCGTCCAGATCAAGGGCAAGGTCAAGGCACGGCTGGAGGTCGCCCCCTCCATCTCCGAGGACGACCTGGAGAAGGCCGCGCTGGCCGACGAGAAGGTCGTGGCCGCGCTGGGCGGGGCCGGGATCCGCAAGGTGATCGTGCGGGCACCGAAGCTGGTGAACATCGTCCCGGCGTAGGCGGTGACCGGGGCGCCTCGGGCGTCCCCTACGGGTCGGGTACGGGCAGGTTCGGGGTTCTTGCGGAACCCTGGGCCTGCCCGTTGCGTTTACCGTGGAAGAGCGGCACGACGGGTGTCGCGCCGTGGCCGGCCGGCCCGCGGGCCGGACGCTCGGAGGAGGAGCCCAGTGGAAGCAGCGCTCACCGTCTTCGCCCTGCTCTTCCTGCTCGCCGTCGTGCTGGGCGTCTACGCCACGGTGAAGGCCGTCGGCGCCGCCAAGCGCACCGTGGACCGCGGCATCTCCCAGGCACGCCGCACGGTCGAGGACCACACCCTGCGGGCCAAATCCCTGGTCCAGGTGGGCCCGGCGGCCGAGCTGGCACAGCTGCGGCTGACGCTGCGCACCTCCATGCGGGCCACGCAGGACGCACTGCACGCACGCGTGGCCGAGGACGAATCCCTCAAGGAGTCCCTCGCCCTCTTCGAGCGGCTCAGCGCCCACGGCTCCGAGCTGGACGGCGAGCTGCGGCGCCTGGAGTCCGAGCCGGACCGCGCCACCCTCGCCGCGCGCCTGCCCGGACTGCGCGAGCGCACCGAACGCATCACGCAGTCGGCCGACGCCCTGCGCTGGGCGGCCCGCGACCGCGCCCGCCACTTCTCGGACGACGACCTGGACTCGCTGAGCGCACAGATCGACGTGGAGGCGGGTGCCCTGCGGCACTGGACGGAGACCAGGACGCAGGCGGAGGCGGCCGGGACCGGCCTGGGGGAGGGAGCGCCCGCCGCGCCACCGTCCTGGCCCGAGGCCCCGCCCGCCGACGCCGCGTCCGCCCGGCAGACCTGGCCGGACTCCCCGGCACAGGAGCCCGCGGAGGGAAGCCCCGCCCGCCCCGCCATCACCCCGCCCGCCGCGAGCCCCGTGTACCCCTGGCAGAAGAAGGCCCGCCCGGAGAGCACGACCTGACCGGCCCGGCCGGCCGGTCGCGCCCCTGTGAACGACCGGTCGCCGGGGCCGGACTGCCGCACGGGCACTACGCCAGGTAACCTCCAGCTCATGTCCCGCCATGTCGCTATCGTCACGGATTCAACGGCCTACCTCCCGGCCCGGGCGATGGAGCGGCACGGCATCACCGCGGTACCCCTGACCGTCGTCCTGGGCGACCGGGCCCTGGAGGAGGGCACCGAGATCTCGACCCGCTCCCTGGCCCAGGCGCTTCAGAAACGGCGGCCGGTCACCACCTCCCGGCCCGGCCCCGAGCTCTTCGCCGAGACCTACCGCAGGATCGCCGAGTCCGGCGCCGACGGCATCGTCTCCCTGCACCTGTCCGCCGAACTCTCCGGCACCCACGACGCGGCCGTCGTCGCGGCGCGTGAGGCGACCGTCCCGGTCCGCGTCGTGGACACCGGGATGATCGCGATGGCCCTCGGGTTCTGCGCGCTCGCCGCCGCGGAGACCGCCGAGGCGGGCGGCACGGTGGACGAGGCCGTCACGGCCGCGGAGAAGCGCGCCGCGGGCACCTCCGCCTACTTCTACGTCGACACCCTCGACTATCTGCGCCGCGGCGGCCGGATCGGGGCGGCCCAGGCGCTGTTCGGCTCCGCCCTCGCCGTGAAACCCCTGCTGCGGCTGGAGGGCGGGCGCATCGAACCCCTGGAGAAGGTCCGGACGGCGTCCAAGGCCATCGCCCGGCTGGAGGAGATCGCCGCCGACCGGGCGGGCGGCGCGCCCGTCGACATCGCCGTCCACCATCTCGCCGCCCCGGACCGGGCGTCGGCCCTGGCGGACCGCCTGCGGGAGCGGGTGCCCGGGCTGGCCGAGCTGCACGTGAGCGAGGTCGGTGCGGTGATCGGCGCGCACACGGGGCCGGGGCTGTTGGGGGTCGTGGTCTCGTCGCGGTGAGCGTGAGCCGGGCGGCGCTGGGGCGGGGTGGGCGGGTACGGCGGGCGCTGCCGCGTCACCCGTGAGGGGGCCCGAGTTTTCCACAACCCGCGGGTGGTCCCCGGAAATTGAGCATGATCATCGCGGTGGTGCCGAGGTGCCCGATGCTCCTCGCATGGCTCTTCGATCACGCTCACGCACCGCTTCCGCGACCAGCGGCCCGGGCCGCGCCCCGGCCTCCGACGGCCGCCTCGCGCACCACCACGCGCCCGGCTCCCGCTCCCGAGCCCGCCACCGCTCCCACGCCCGGCACGGCCGCCGGCACGCGGACCCGGAGGAGTTGCGGCGGAGGGCGGAGACGCTGTTCGCCGAGCGTGCCGAGGGATTCGGCCATGCGGGACGCGAGGGGGCGCACGGCGGGACGGGGAAGGGACCGCCGTTGCCCGGTCCCGACGCTCCTACGGGCACCGGCACCGGCACCGGCACCGCCGTACCCCTCTCCGACATCGCCGTACCCCCCTCCGTCCCCGCCGTCCCTCTCCCCGACTCCGCCGTCCCTTTCCCCGGTGGCGCCGGGACGACCTGGCGAGAGCGGGCCGGGGCGGTGCTGCGGGAGCGGATGCCTCTGTGGTTGCAGACGCGGTGCGGGCTGGAGCGGCGCAGTGTGGCCGCGCTCTCGGTGCTGCTCGTCGTCGCGGCGGTCTTCGCGGTCCAGCACTTCTGGACCGGCCGCACCCAGCCGGTGGCGGCGCCCGAGGTGGTGCGGGAGGCGGCGGCCTACGGAGCCGGGAAGCCGGCGCCGACGACCGAGGACCGCGACCCGACCGGCGGGCCCGAGCCCGGGGCAGCGGCCACGACCGGGCCCGAGATCGTGGTGGACGTCGGCGGCAAGGTCCGCAAACCCGGAATCCACAGCCTCCCGGCCGGTTCACGCGTCGCGGACGCCCTGCGGGCCGCCGGGGGTGTCCGGCCCGGCGCGAAGACCGACGGACTGAACCGCGCCCGCTTCCTGGTGGACGGCGAGCAGGTGATCGTCGGGGCGCCCGCACCCCCGCCCGGAGCGGGGGCCGCCCCGGGCGGGCCCGCGGGGGCGGCCCCCGCGGCACCGGTCTCCCTCAACACGGCGACCACCGACCAGCTCGACACCCTCCCGGGCGTCGGCCCGGTCCTCGCCCAGCACATCATCGACTACCGCACCCGGCACGGCGGTTTCCGCTCGGTCGACGAACTGCGCGAGGTCAACGGCATCGGCGAGCGCCGCTTCGCCGACCTGCGGGATCTCGTGCGGCCATGAGCAGGCACATGACCGGAGCGGACCGGCCGGACGGGCTCGCCGGTTCGGACCAGTCCCCTGCCAGGCCCTCGCGCGCCGCCGTGCACGCCGCCTCCGGACACCGGCTGGGTGCGGCCCACCCCCGGCAGGAGGGCCCCGCCGACCTGCGCCTGGTCCCACCCGCCCTCGCGGCCTGGGCGACGGCGGCGCTGACGCTGGACGTGCCGACGGGCTGGGCGGTGGGCGTGGTGACGGTCACTCTGCTCCTGGCCGGGGCACTGCTGTCGGCGTCGCGGCGCGGACGGTTCCGTGCCCCGGTCGCCGCCCTGCTCCTCTGCGTCGCCGCGTCCGCCACCTCGGCCGCGCTGCACGGCGCGGACCTGCGCCGCGGGCCCGTCCCCGAGGCAGCCCGGCGCTACGCCACCGTCACCGCGGAGGTGGAGGTCACGGCCGACCCCCGCCTCACCCGGCCGCGCGTCCGGGGCAACCGCGCGGTGCCGCCCACCGTGCTGATCGAGGCAGACGTGCGACAGGTGAGCGCGAGGGGCGGTACGCCGGTGACGACCCGGACGCCGGTGCTCGTCCTGGTGGACGTAGGTGAGGAAGGCGGGGAAGGCGGGGACGAGGGGGAAGGCGGGGACGAGGGGGAAGGCCGGGAAGGCGAGCGGTCCCGCACGCAGCCCGCCGCACCCTCCCGCTGGCTGAACCTGCTGCCGACCACCCGGCTCCGCGTCACCGCCCGCCTGTCACCCCCGAGGACGCGCGGCGACCGGATCGCCGCGGTGCTGCGCGTACGGCCCGGAGGACAGGCACCGGAGGTGGCGTCGAAGCCTTCGACGGCGCAACGGCTCGCGGGCCGGCTGCGGTCCGGCCTGCGCGAGGCGACCGAGGACCTGTCGACGGACGCGAGGGCGTTGCTGCCGGGCCTGGTCGTCGGCGACACCTCACGCATCACGCCGGAGTTGGAGGAGGCTTTCAAGGAAACCGACCTGACGCACACGCTGGCCGTGTCCGGCGCCAACTTCACGATCGTGCTCGCGCTGCTCCTGGGCCCGCCGGGCCTGGCCCCGCGCAGCGAGCGCCGAGGCCTGGCGCCCCGCCTCGGCCTGCATCTGCGCACGACCGCACTGCTCGGCGGACTGCTCGCGCTCGCCTTCGTCGTCGTGTGTCGGCCGGACCCGAGCGTGCTGCGCGCGGCGGCCTGCGGGTCCGTCGCCCTGCTCGCCCTGGCCACCGGACGCCGCAGATCCCTCCTCCCGGCCCTGGCGACGGCGGTACTGCTCCTGGTGCTCTACGACCCGTGGCTGGCCCGCAGTTACGGCTTCCTGCTCTCCGTGCTCGCCACGGGCGCACTGCTCACAATCGCTCCCCGGTGGAGCGCGGCGTTGAGAAGGCGCGGGGTGCCGCCTCGGCTGGCGGAGGCGCTGGCCGCCGCGGGTGCCGCGCAGGCCCTGTGCGCGCCGGTGGTCGCGGTGCTGTCGGCGCGGGTGAGCCTGGTGGGGGTGCCGTGCAACCTGCTGGCGGAGTTCGCGGTGGCCCCGGCCACGGTCCTGGGCTTCGCGGCGTTGGCGACGGCGCCGGTGGCGATGCCGCTGGCCAAGAGCCTGGCCTGGTGCGGAGGCTGGCCGGCGGAGTGGATCGCGGGGATCGCGCGGACCGGGGCCGCGCTGCCCGGTGCGGGAGTGGACTGGCAGGGCAGCTGGGCCGGGGCGGCGCTGCTCGCCCTCGTCACGGTGGGCGTGCTGCTGGCAGGCCGACGCCTGCTGCGGCATCCCTGGTGGTGCGGCGCTTGCGCGCTGCTCCTGATCCTCGTCGTGGTGCAACCGCCCCCGCTGGCCCGGGTCATCAGGGGCTGGCCCCCGCCCGGCTGGCGGATGGTGATGTGCGACGTGGGCCAGGGCGACGCGCTGGTCCTCGCCGCGGGAGAGGGGACGGCCGTGGTCGTGGACGCGGGCCCCGACCCCGCCCTGGTCGACCACTGCCTGCGTTCCCTCGGCATCACCCGCGTCCCCCTCGTCCTACTCACCCACTTCCACGCCGACCACGTGGCCGGGCTCCCCGGGGTGCTGCGGGGCCGCTCGGTGGGCGCGATTGAGACGACCGCCCTGGAAGAGCCCCCGGACCAAGCCGGGTTCGTCCGGAGACAGGCGGCCTCCCGAGGCATCCCCGTGCGGCACGCCACCGCCGGAGAACAGCGCCGCTCCGGCCCGCTGTCCTGGCAGGTGGTCTGGCCCCCGCCGAGCCCACCGACCACCACCGCACCGGGCACGGAGGGCGGCCCCAACGACGCCAGCGTCACCCTCCTGGTCCGGACGGCGGGCCTGCGCGTGCTCCTGCTCGGCGACCTGGAGCCCCCGGCCCAGCGGGAGCTGGCCCGCTCCCCGGCGGCAGCGGCGCTGAAGGGTGTCGACGTGCTGAAGGTGGCCCACCACGGCTCGGCCCACCAGGACTTCGCGTTCCTGCGCCGGGTCGCCCCACGTCTGGCGCTCATCAGCTGCGGCGAGGACAACACCTACGGCCACCCGGCACCCGGCACCGTCGCGGCACTGCGCGCCCGGGGAGCGACGGTGCTGCGCACGGACCGGGACGGGTCGGTGGCGGTCGCGGGTTCGGGGAGGGAGTTGCGGGTGGCGGGTAGCTGAGAGCGGGCTGGTCGGGCTTGCCGAGGCCCTCACCTGGCCCGAGGACGACGTGCCGCGCGTCTGCGCGCTCGCCTGTATCGGAGAGGCCCGCATGCGGCTGCGTCTCGAGCCCGGCCGCACTCTGCCTGTCGGCATCAGGCACGCACAGCGCCTCGCCAGGACCGTGAATGCCCTGTGCGACCACTACCAGACGGTGGGCGGTGAGCACCGGTGACCGCCCGATGGCACGTGTGCCGGTACTGCGACGAACCGATCCCCGACCCCGACGACGCCGTCCTGGTCGCCCACGAGGGCGCAAACTCCGGGCCCGGCTGGAACATCTGGGCGCACCGCGCGCACGCCGACCTGGTGGAGCCGGACTCGGCCGCCGTCCGCATCCTGGCCCGGGTCCTGCTGGTGCAGGCGATGCGGTCGTGAAGGCGCTCATCGGACTGCTTGCGTACGTGGCGGCCGTCTCGGTCCCGGTCCTCGCCCTGGTGCTGGCGCGAACACCGAGCTGACGCACCCCCATGGCGACCGCAGGGTCAGGGTCGCGCCCCGGAACGCCCGTCCCGTCGGAGGACCGCGAGCTTCCGGCGGGATGGGCCCGCACGACCTGACCAGGGCTCTCCTGGTCGGGCAAGACGGCCGGAGACCGCCTCTCCGAAGTACGACGAACCAACCCTCTGGAGGCAAGAGATGCAGAACCTGTACGAGTTGTCGGCAGCCGACACGCCCGCCAAGAAATGGTGTGGCGGCAACCTCGGAGGCGACAACGAGACGTGCCTGACCACCGTCCCCCTCGTGGCTGCCGTGGACGCGTTCGCCGTCGGTGACTCCAAGAGCGAGGGCCGCGGCCACGAGCTGCGCATGACCGGCGCGGAGCTCGACGCGTTCGCCATCGAGTGGGCCCGAAACCGGAGCCTGGCGCTCTGGGCTGACCGCCCGCCCGCGCACCCAACGGGCCGTCCCCCCACGACTGACGCTCATCGGCTGCGGTGAGGACAACACCTACGGCCACCCGGCCAGCCGCGCATCGTAGTTCCGAGTGACCAGAGACTGAGTCATGGATTCAGTTCAGGTCGACGCCTACCTCCGCCGTCTGGGAGCCGAGCGCCCCGAGGTGCCCACCCCGGACTCCCTGCGATCGCTGCACCTGCGGCACCTTCGAACGGTGCCCTTCGAGAACCTCTCCGTCCATCTGGGCGAGGAGATCGTGCTGGAGGAGCGGCGGCTGTGGGACAAGGTCGTGGGTGCGGGAAGGGGCGGGTTCTGTTACGAGCTCAACGGGCTCTTCGGGGCGTTGCTCACCGCCCTCGGGTACGAGGTCACGCTGCTGGCGGCGCGGGTGTACGGCGACGGGGGCCGGCTCGGGATCCCGTACGACCACATGGCTCTGCTGGTGCGGACGGCGGACGGGGGCGAATGGCTGGCGGACGTCGGGTTCGGGGCGCACAGCCACGGTCCGCTGGCGTTCGCGGAGCGGGGTGGGCAGGTGGATCCCGGGGGGACGTTCCGCGTGGTCGAGGCGGGGCCGGACCCGGCCGGGGAGCGGGGCGACCTCGACGTACTGCGGGACGGAAAGCTGGTCTACCGGGTGGAAACGCGTCCCAGGGTGCTCGACGACTTCGTGTCCGGCGCCTGGTGGCACAGCACCTCACCCCGGTCGCACTTCCTCCAGTCACCGGTCTGCTCACGGCTCGCGGAGGACGGAGGCAGGATCACGCTCAGTGGACGCCGGCTCACGGCGACGGCCGCCGACGGTGTTCGGGAGGAGCAGGAGCTGAAGACGGACGAGGAGGTCTTCGCGGCCTACCGTGACCACTTCGGCATCCGCCTCGACGAGCTGCCTCCCGTGCCACCGGTGCCGCCTGTGTCCCGGCTGTGAGGAATCCCGCCCGGTGCGGCGAAACCGGAGCACACAGGTCCACTCCTGCCCACTCCCAGCACATACGACGGTTTCCCGTGATGTGGTCCCGTGTTGCCTCGAAAGCCACATCGGTGATCGAATGTTTCTCCGTCAACTAGTTTTCCGATGTCGTGCAGAGGGTGTCGCAAATGATCGGCCGCTTGCTGGGAAGCCGAACGAAGCGGATGCAACGGACGGGTCCCCTGGCGGCGGTGCACACCCCGCCGGACGCGGGGGTGCTGAGCTGCCGCGTTTTGGACCCCGTCAGCGATCCGGTGCCGAACGCGGAGTTCACGGTCAGCGACGCCATGGGGCGCAAGGTGGTCGGCGGCGGTACCGACCCCTTCGGGTCGTTCGTGGCGACGGTGCCCGCGGGGGAGTACCGGCTCGCCGTGTCCGCCGAGGGCTACACCCCGTACCGGGCCTCCGCGACGGTCGTCGAGGACACGCTGGCCTCGCTCGGGGACGTGACGCTGCAAGTGGCCCAGCCGCCGGAGCTGCCCGCGCCGGGTGACTGGGAGATCGAGCCGGCGCACTCCTCGATCGCGTTCACCGCGCGGCACATCGGGCTGGCCCGGATCCACGGCCGGTTCAACTCCTTCGCGGGCGCGGTGCGGATCGCCGAGGACATGGAGCAGTCGGCGATGCACGTCGTGATCGACGCGGCGTCCATCGACACCAACGTGAAGATGCGCGACGACCACCTGCGGTCGGCCGACTTCCTGGACGTGCAGCGCTACCCGACCCTGGAGTTCTACAGCGACCGCTTCACGCACCGCGGCGGCAACCGCTGGGCCGTCACCGGGGCGCTGTCCCTGCACGGTGTGACGCGCACGGTCACCCTGGACACCGAGTACCTCGGACTCGGCAACGGCATGGAGGGCGAGACGCGGGCCGCCTGCCGCGCCACCACCGAACTGCACCGCGACGACTTCACGGTGAGCTGGCAGACGATGCTGGCCCGCGGCATCGCCGTGGTCGGCCCCAGCATCCGCATCGACCTCGACGTGCAGACCGTGCCCAAGGGCTGACCGGAGCCGACCGGAGCTGACCGACAATGGCACCGTGAGCGACGTGAGACATGTACTGGTGCTGCCCGACCGCGACGCCGCGGAGGAGGCCGCCCAGGAACTCGGGGAGCGGTTCGGGACCGACGAGGAACCGCGGATCCTGAGGGACGCTCTGGCCGGCGAGGACGACGCGGAGGACGCCCAGTGGCTCCTCGTCCTGCGGGACGAACGCGGGCTGCTGGACCCCGGTGAACTGGACGCGTTCGCGGGGGAGTGGGAGGGCTGGCGCGAGGAGCCGTAGGCCAGGTACCCGTCCAGCATCAGGTCCGGCGTTGTCAGTCGTGCGTGCGATGCTTGTCCCGATGGCCAGGAAGACTGCGAACGACGACCCTCTCGCCCCGGTGACCCTTGCCGTGGGCCAGGAGGACCTCCTGCTCGACCGTGCCGTGCAGGAGGTGGTGGCCGCCGCGAAGGCCGCCGACGCCGACACGGACGTACGCGACCTCACCCCCGACCAGCTGCAGCCCGGCACCCTCGCCGAGCTCACCAGCCCCTCGCTCTTCGCCGAGCGCAAAGTCGTGGTCGTACGCAATGCGCAGGACCTGTCCGCCGACACGGTCAAGGACGTCAAGGCCTACCTCGGCGCCCCCGCCGAGGAGATCACCCTCGTCCTGCTGCACGCGGGCGGCGCCAAGGGCAAGGGCGTGCTCGACGCCGGCCGCAAGGCGGGGGCGCGCGAGGTGGCCTGCCCGAAGATGACGAAGCCCGCCGACCGGCTGGCCTTCGTGCGCGCGGAGTTCCGCACGGCCGGGCGGTCGGCCACGCCCGAGGCCTGCCAGGCCCTGGTCGACGCGATCGGCAGCGACCTCAGGGAGCTGGCCTCGGCGGTGTCCCAGCTGACCGCCGACGTCGAGGGGACCATCGACGAGGCGGTCGTCGGGCGGTACTACACCGGGCGGGCGGAGGCCTCCAGCTTCACGGTCGCCGACCGCGCCGTCGAGGGACGCACGGTGGAGGCGCTGGAGGCGCTGCGCTGGTCGCTGGCGACGGGAGTGGCGCCGGTGCTGATCACCAGTGCCCTCGCGCAGGGCGTGCGGGCCATCGGCAAGCTGTCCTCCGCCCGCGGCGGACGCCCCGCCGACCTCGCCCGCGAGCTGGGGATGCCGCCCTGGAAGATCGACCGCGTCCGGCAGCAGATGCGCGGCTGGACCCCGGACGGCGTCTCCGTGGCCCTGCGCGCGGTGGCCGAGGCCGACGCGGGCGTGAAGGGCGCCGGGGACGATCCCGAGTACGCCCTGGAGAAGGCCGTGGTGATCATCGCCCGGGCGGCGCGTTCCCGGGGCCGGTCGTAGGCCCACCGTCCGGCCACTCGTGGGCCTACTCGCCCGGTTCCGTTCGCCCGGCCTCGCTCTCGTGGGCCCGCCCGCCCGGCCCCGCTCGCCCGGCCTCGCTTTCGTGGGCCCGCTCGCCCGGCCCCGTTCGCCCGGCCTCGCTCTCGTGGGCCTACTCGCTCGGCCCCGTTCGCCCGGCCTCGCACCCGGGACCGATGGAGGGCCGCGGTGTCCGACCCCCGGACGGGCCGAAGGCCCCGGCGTCCGTCCTGGGGAAGGACGGCCACCGGGGCCTTCGGATCAAGCTCGCGGATCCATGCCCGCGTGGCGAACGCAGGCCGCGCACGGATCCTGGGTGCCGGACGGGAGCGGATGAGAGAGGGCCCGCTCTGGGTCCTTCCGGCGGTCACACCAGATAAATCCAGACAGGGGGTTCAGCCCTTGAGAGCGCCGACCTTCTGCGCCAGCGCCGACTTCTTGTTGGCGGCCTGGTTCTTGTGGATGACGCCCTTGGAGACGGCCTTGTCGAGCTGGCGCGAAGCGACGCGCTGGTACTCGGTGGCCTTCTCGACGTCACCCGCGGCAGCGGCCTCACGGGCCTTGCGGATCGCGGTCTTCAGAGAGGACTTGACCGACTTGTTGCGCAGCCGGGCCTTCTCGTTGGTCTTGTTCCGCTTGATCTGGGACTTGATGTTCGCCACGAATGAGCCTTTGCAGGTTCAGGCACGAGGCCGCGAGGGTCCCGTGCCGGTGATTTCTTGAAGGAGTGCCTCGCGCTGAGAGGGCAAGAGACACAGCCACCCACACTACCAGCGGGTCGCGGAGGGTCCCAAACCCGTACCGGCTCCCCACCCGTGGGACCATGGAGGCTACGTATCGATCCGACCCGAGACCCGAGACCGCAGACACTGCGGACGCCTCAAGAATCAGGACCCTGCGTGCCCGCGATCCCCAGCCATGTGCCCGAGCCGAGCCGTACCGACCCGGCGCTGATCCGCAACTTCTGCATCATCGCGCACATCGACCACGGCAAGTCCACGCTCGCCGACCGGATGCTCCAGCTGACCGGTGTGGTCGAGCAGCGGCAGATGCGCGCCCAGTACCTCGACCGCATGGACATCGAGCGCGAGCGCGGCATCACGATCAAGTCCCAGGCGGTGCGGTTGCCGTGGGCCCCGACCCACGACAAGGGCGCCACGCACATCCTCAACATGATCGACACCCCGGGTCACGTCGACTTCACCTACGAGGTGTCGCGGTCGCTGGCCGCGTGCGAGGGCACCATCCTCCTCGTCGACGCCGCCCAGGGCATCGAGGCCCAGACCCTCGCCAACCTGTACCTGGCGATGGAGAACGACCTCACGATCATCCCCGTCCTGAACAAGATCGACCTGCCGGCCGCGCAGCCCGAGAAGTTCGCCGAGGAGCTGGCCAACCTGGTCGGCTGCGACCCCGACGACGTGCTCAAGGTCTCCGCCAAGACAGGCCTCGGCGTCGACGTGCTGCTCGACAAGGTCGTCGCCGAGGTCCCGGCCCCGGTCGGCGTCAAGGACGCCCCCGCCCGCGCGATGATCTTCGACTCCGTCTACGACTCCTACCGCGGAGTGGTGACGTACGTCCGTGTCATCGACGGCCAGCTCAACAAGCGCGAGCGGATCCGGATGATGTCCACCGGCGCCACCCACGAGCTGCTGGAGATCGGCACCAACTCGCCGGAGATGCTCGCCGCCGACGGCCTCGGCGTCGGTGAGGTGGGCTACCTGATCACCGGTGTGAAGGACGTCCGCCAGTCCAAGGTCGGCGACACCGTCACCAGCCAGCACAAGGGTGCCGAGGACGCGCTCGGCGGCTACAAGGACCCCAGGCCCATGGTCTTCTCCGGCCTGTATCCGCTGGACGGCTCCGACTACCCCGAGCTGCGCGAGGCGCTGGACAAGCTCCAGCTCAACGACGCCGCCCTGGTCTACGAGCCGGAGACCTCCGCCGCCCTCGGCTTCGGCTTCCGCGTCGGCTTCCTCGGCCTGCTCCACCTCGACGTGATCCGCGAGCGGCTGGAGCGCGAGTTCGGCCTCGACCTCATCGCCACCGCGCCCAACGTGGTCTACCGCGTGATCATGGAGGACGGCACCGAGCACACCGTCACGAACCCGAGCGAGTTCCCCGAAGGCAAGATCGACGAGGTCTACGAGCCGGTCGTGCGTGCCACGATCCTGGCGCCGACCGAGTTCATCGGCTCGATCATGGAGCTGTGCCAGACCCGGCGCGGCACCCTGCTCGGCATGGACTACCTCTCCGAGGACCGGGTGGAGATCCGATACACCCTGCCCCTCGCGGAGATCGTCTTCGACTTCTTCGACCAGCTGAAGTCGAAGACGCGCGGATACGCCTCACTGGACTACGAGCCCACCGGCGAGCAGACCTCCAGCCTGGTCAAGGTCGACATCCTGCTGCACGGCGACAAGGTGGACGCCTTCTCGGCGATCACCCACAAGGACGCGGCGTACGCGTACGGCGTGCGGCTCGTCGCCAAGCTGCGCGAGCTCATCCCGCGCCAGGCCTTCGAGGTGCCCATCCAGGCCGCCATCGGCTCCCGGGTGATCGCCCGCGAGACCATTCGCGCCATCCGCAAGGACGTCCTCGCCAAGTGCTACGGCGGTGACATCTCCCGCAAGCGGAAGCTGCTGGAGAAGCAGAAGGAAGGCAAGAAGCGGATGAAGATGGTGGGTTCGGTGGAGGTTCCGCAGGAGGCCTTCATCGCGGTCCTGTCCAGCGACGAGAGCGCGGGGTCGGGCAAGGGCAAGAAGTAACCGCCACGCCACGTGCCAAGTCCGGGCGAAACGGACACTGGGGGGCCCGTCGCACGAAAGTGCGGCGGGTCTCTTCGCATGTCACGGGCAGGCGTCTGTAGGAAATGACAGGGCGCGGGCTCTTACGCGGGGGCCGGTCGCCCTTTACCCTGATGCCTGCCCCGTAGTTACTCGTGAGTTAAACAAGTGATCGGACAACGTCCGCGTCACCGCCTCAAGACCGCTTGAACACCGCCCGAGAGTGAACCAGCCACACCTGAGCCAGCCGCAACGAGCCAGCCGCACCGTCGCGGGCCCGGAGGATGTCGTGAGCGACACACAGACACTGATCGAGAACCGTCCGCCCTCCGTGGCGGGACTCTTCCTGGAGCGGGTGGCCGCCACGCCGGACGCCGAGGCGTACCGCTACCCGGTGCCGCCGGCCGCGGGCGAGGGCCCCGACGACTGGAAGTCGCTGACCTGGACGCAGGCCGCCGAGCGGGTCTACGCGATCGCGGCCGGCCTGATCGAGCTGGGCGTGCAGCCCGAGCAGCGGGTGGCCCTGGCCTCCGCCACCCGGCTGGAGTGGATCCTCGCCGACCTCGGCATCATGTGCGCGGGCGCGGCGACGACCACCGTCTACCCGCAGACCAACGCCGACGAATCGGCGTACATCCTCTCCGACTCCGAGAGCCGGGTGCTGATCGCGGAGGACGCCGTTCAGCTGGCCAAGGCGAAGGAGAAGAAGGGGGAGCTGCCCGACCTCACCCACGTGGTCGTGGTCGATCCGGCCGGCGCGGACACCTCCGAGGACTGGGTCCTCACCCTCGACGAGCTGGAGCGCCGGGGCGCGGCCCGCCTGGAGAAGGACCCGCAGCTCATCAAGGAGCGGGTCGGCGCGCTCACCAAGGACCAGCTCGCCACCCTCATCTACACCTCCGGCACCACCGGCCGGCCCAAGGGCGTCCGGCTCCCGCACGACTGCTGGTCGTACATGGCCAAGGCGATCGCCGCGACCGGCCTGGTCACCAAGGACGACGTGCAGTACCTGTGGCTGCCGCTCGCGCACGTCTTCGGCAAGGTGCTGACCTCCGGCCAGATCGAGGCCGGTCACGTCACGGCCGTCGACGGCCGGGTCGACAAGATCATCGAAAACCTGCCGGTGGTCCGGCCGACCTACATGGCGGCCGTGCCCCGCATCTTCGAGAAGGTCTACAACGGCGTCGCCGCCAAGGCCCGCGCGGGCGGCGGAGCGAAGTACAAGATCTTCCAGTGGGCCGCCGGGATCGCCCGCGAGTACGCCAAGGTCACCCAGGACAACTTCAAGCGCACCGGCACCGCGAGCGCCCCCGCCGGCCTGCGCACCAGGCACGCCGTGGCCGACAAGCTCGTCTACGCCAAGATCCGTGAGGCCTTCGGCGGTCGCCTGCGCGCCTGCGTGTCGGGCTCGGCCGCCCTCGCGCCCGAGATCGGCTACTTCTTCGCCGGCGCCGGCATCCACATCCTGGAGGGCTACGGCCTCACCGAGTCCTCCGCCGCCTCCTTCGTCAACCCCGGCGAGGCCTACCGCACCGGCACCGTCGGCAAGCCGCTGCCCGGCACCGAGGTGCGTATCGCGGACGACGGCGAGATCCTGCTGCGCGGCCCCGGTATCATGGAGGGCTACCACAAGCTCCCCGAGAAGACCGCCGAGGTCCTGGAGGCCGACGGCTGGTTCCACACCGGCGACATCGGCGAGCTGTCGCCCGACGGCTACCTGCGCATCACCGACCGCAAGAAGGACCTCATCAAGACGTCCGGCGGCAAGTACATCGCGCCGGCCGAGGTCGAGGGCCAGTTCAAGGCGGTCTGCCCCTACGTCTCCAACATCCTGGTGCACGGCGCCGACCGGAACTTCTGCACCGCGCTCATCGCCCTCGACGAGCTCGCGATCACGGAGTGGGCCAAGGAGAACGGCCTGGAGGGCAGGCCGTACGCCGAGATCGTCGGGGCGCCCGCGACCGTCGAGATGGTCGACGGTTACGTCAAGCAGCTCAACGCGGGTCTCCAGCGCTGGCAGACCATCAAGAAGTTCCGCCTGCTGCCCCGCGACCTCGACGTCGAGCACGGCGAGATCACCCCGAGCCTGAAGCTGAAGCGGCCGGTGGTGGAGCGGGAGTACAAGAACCTGATCGAGGAGATGTACGAGGGCTCGCGCGAGGCGTAGGCCCGGAACGTTCCCAGCAACCGCGGGTGTTCGAAGACGTCCGGTTTCCGATCGGCTTCCGGCCGTCTTCGAACGTTCGCTTAGCACGGTTCTCACCCGTGGCGGCCCACTTCGGTAACTCCGTGCTTATGGGCAGGGCCGGTCTGTCACTCTGTCGGCATCGACTGCGAAGAATTCGCACGAACTGCCCGGGGAGACGTCCATGGGGGCTATTCCGACGCAGCGGGAGACCGCCTCCCGCGCCAGCGTGGTGCCCGCACACACGGCTGAGGCAGCCGCCGAGGGCTTCGAGGAGTGCGCGCGGGCGCGCGTGACCCTGCTCGGCAGCTCCCTCGCGCCGGGCGCCGCCCGCGCGATGGTGCGGGCCGCGCTCGCCGACTGGTCCGCGCTCGCTCTGCCCGGCACGGAGCAGCTGACCGAGCACCTCACCGCCGACGCCCTGGTCGTCGTCAGCGAGCTGGTCACCAATGCCGTGGTGCATGCCGGCACCGACGTGGAGGTGGGCCTCCAGGTGGAGGAGACCGGCACACTTGTCGTCGAGGCCACGGACCAGCACCCGTCCCGCGCGCCCAGGAGCGCCGACCCCGAGACGCCGCACGAATCCGCCGAGTACGGGCGCGGCCTGCGGCTGGTCGCCGCGCTCGCGGAGGCCTGGGGGATCACCTACCGCCCGGGCACCAAGACGGTGTGGGCGCGGTTGTCGGCCGCGGGCACGGACGACGCCGGGCAGACCGAGGCGTACGCCGGAGGGCACGGGGCGCGACGCACCGACTTGCCGGGTGCGTGGCCGCCGGGGGAGGGGCGGGACGGCCAGGACGGAGGCCCCGGCGACCGGTACGGCGGTCGGGACGGTCACGACGACCGGCGGTCCCGGGGCGGCGGCAGCCCGCGGGCGCTGGACGCCCCGACGCCCGGCCCGGACCTGTGGACGGCGGCCCCCGCTCTCGAAGCGGCCCCCGGCCCCGAAGCGAACCCCGGCCCCGAGGCGAACCCCGGCACCGAAACGAAGCCACGCCCCGAAACGAAGCCTCGCCCCGAAACGGACCCGGGTGCCGACGTGGACCCGGACGCCGACGTGGACGCGCCCCCCGGCCGACGGGATCGCCCCGCCCGCCGGTCGGAGCCGCCGCGGTGGCCGGACCTGCCGGACGGCGTGACCGGCACCGCCCGGCGCGGCATCCGCGACCGGGAGTGGCTGGGCCGCGGCGCCCTGTCCTTCCTCGCCGAGGCCTCCGACCTGCTGGCCGGACAGCTCGACGAGGACCTGGTCGCCTCCCTCACCGGTCAGCTGATCGTGCCCCGGCTCGCCGACTGGTGCGGGGTGTGGCTGGAGGACGAGTCCCTGGGCCGCGGCGCCTGGACGGACGACACCGGGGCGGCCGTCGGCGCCCGGCTGGCCCGCGTGTGGCACGCGGGCGAGGGGCACCTGGACGAGCTGCGCGCCGCCCTCGAGAAGGACCCGCCCCGCCCGCGCGACCCGTGGCGCTCCGGCCCCGTCGGCCACCCGTGGCCCGGCGACGCGCTCGGCCCGGACGGCACGCACGGCACGGCGCTCGCCTACCGTCTGGTCGCCGGCGGCAGGCCGCTGGGCACCCTGGTCATCGGACGGGCCGACACCCCGGGAGCCCCCGGTGCCACCGGTTTCCCCGACGAGATCACCGGTCTGGTCGAGGACCTCAGCCGCCGGGTGGCGCTCGCCATCGGTGCCGCCCGCCAGTACGCCCGGCAGGCCACCATCAGCGCCGTACTCCAGCGCGGCCTGCTGCCCGGCGCCGTCGCGGAGATCCCCGGTGTGCGCAGCGCCCTCGTGTACGAACCGCGTGACAAGGGCGGCCCCAGCGGCGACTTCTACGACCTGTTCCCGGCCGGCGACGGCCGCTGGTGCTTCGCCGTGGGCGACGTCCAGGGCAAGGGCCCCGAGGCCGCCGTCGTCATCGGCCTCGCCCGCCCCTGGCTGCGCCTGCTGGCCCGCGAGCAGTACGGCGTCCCCGACGTCCTCGACCGCCTCAACCAGCTCCTCCTCGACGACGCCACCGAGGCCGCCGACGCCGCCGCCCGCGCGCTGGTCGCCGCCGGAGGCCCACCGGTTGCCCCGGGCGACGGACCGCAGACCCGCTTCCTCTCCCTCCTCTACGGCGAGCTGGTCCCCTTCGACGGCGGCGTCCGCTGCACCCTCGCGTCCGCCGGACACCCGCTGCCGCTGCTCCTCGGGCCCGACGGCACGGTGTCCGCCGTCGCGTGCCCGCAGACCCTGCTCGGCGTCGTCGAGGACGCGACGTACGTCAGCGAGACCTTCGAGCTGCGGTCCGGCGACACCCTGCTGTGCGTCACCGACGGGGTCACGGAGCGGCGCAGCGGCTCCCGCCAGTTCGACGACGGCGACGGGCTCGCCGCGGCGCTGGCCGGGTGCGCGGGCCTGGACGCCGAGCTGGTCGCCGAGCGCATCAGGCGTCTGGTGCACGAGTTCGGGCCGCGGCCCCCGGAGGACGACCTGGCGCTGCTGGTACTCCAGGCGCAGTGAACGGGCGGACGGGGATCCGGCCGGGCGGGCAATCAGGCCGGGCAGGGGATCCGGGCCGGGCGGGCAATCAGGCCGGGCAGGGGATCCGGCCGGGGTGCGGGACAATGGAACGCATGCCCTCCGCACTCCCCGACGGCGAGCCCGTCCCCGCCGACGGCGCCCTGCCCGCGTCCGCGCTCGCCGGGGCCGCCGACCGCCCCCTCGGCTTCTACCTGCACGTGCCGTACTGCGCGACCCGCTGCGGCTACTGCGACTTCAACACCTACACCGCCACCGAGCTGCGCGGCACCGGCGGCGTCCTCGCCTCCCGCGACAACTACGCCGACACGCTCGTCGACGAGGTCCGTCTGGCCCGCAAGGTGCTCGGCGACGACCCCCGCGAGGTCCGCACGGTCTTCGTCGGCGGCGGTACGCCCACCCTGCTGGCCGCCGGTGACCTGGTACGGATGCTGCGCGCGGTCCGCGACGAGTTCGGCCTGGCGCCGGACGCGGAGATCACGACGGAGGCCAACCCCGAGTCCGTCGACCCGGCCTACCTCGCGGCGCTCCGCGAGGGCGGCTTCAACCGGATCTCCTTCGGCATGCAGAGCGCGAAGCAGCACGTCCTGAAGATCCTGGACCGCACCCACACCCCCGGCCGCCCCGAGGCCTGCGTCGCCGAGGCCCGCGCGGCCGGCTTCGACCACGTCAATCTCGACCTGATCTACGGCACCCCCGGCGAGTCCGACGACGACTGGCGGGCCTCCCTCGACGCCGCGCTCGGCGCCGGACCCGACCACGTCTCGGCGTACGCCCTGATCGTCGAGGAGGGCACCCAGCTCGCCCGCCGCATCCGGCGCGGCGAGGTCCCGATGACCGACGACGACGTGCACGCCGACCGGTACCTGATCGCCGAGGAGGCACTGTCCGCGGCCGGCTACGACTGGTACGAGGTGTCCAACTGGGCCACCTCCGACGCGGGGCGCTGCCTGCACAACGAGCTGTACTGGCGGGGCGCCGACTGGTGGGGCGCGGGACCGGGGGCGCACTCCCACGTGGGGGGCGTGCGGTGGTGGAACGTGAAGCATCCGGGGGCGTACGCGGCGGCGCTGGCGGCGGGGAAGTCCCCGGGCGCGGGGCGCGAGATCCTCACGGACGAGGACCGGCGCGTGGAGCGCATCCTGCTGGAGCTGCGCCTGCGGGAGGGCGTCCCGCTGTCACTGCTGCGGGAGGCGGGGCTCGCGGCGTCGCGGCGGGCGCTGTCCGAGGGGCTGCTCCAGGAGGAGCCGTACGAGGCCGGGAGCGCGGTGCTGACGTTGCGCGGGCGCCTGCTGGCGGACGCGGTGGTGCGGGACCTGGTGGACTGATCACTCGGGGGAGTGAAACGGCGCGGAACGCGGGCTCGGCCCCTAACCTGATCCATAGGCTGCCGCCGACAGCACGCGGCGAATGTGGAGGGCCACGGAGATGACAGCTGTGGACGAACGTGGAGTCGCGGAGTTCTTCGCGGGGTTCGAGCCACCCGAGGGGCTCAAGGTGGAGCTTCTCCGGGGGGAAATCGTGATGATGGCCAGCCCTGATCTGGTGCACAACCGGATCGTCACTTCGCTGATGGATCAGATTCCGCACCGGCGGTGGGAACGGCTCCAGACCCAGGACGTCGATGTTGTCGACGAGGCCAGTGAGCCTGTGCCCGACCTGGTGGTCATGGAAGTCGGTGTTGGCCCGGACTCAGGGCGTCTTCTGCCGTCACAGATGATCACGATGGTCGTGGAAGTGGTCTCGAAGACCAGCGTCGACCGGGACTATGGCGTCAAACGCTTGATCTATGCTGCGGGCGAAGTGCCCGCCTACCTGATCGTCGACCCCGTCATGGCCCAGTGCGTTCTGTACTCGGAGCCGGTCGGACGAGGTGAGGGGGCTGACTACCAGGTGCAGCGGATCACTCAGTTCGGGACACCGCTGCCGCTGGAACTGTTGGACGTTGAGCTGGATACCACCGAGTTCGGCACTTACAAAGGCGTCAAGCCTCATCACCGCCCGTAACGAAGTCGATCAACTCCTCCACCCTCCCCAGCAACTCCGGCTCCAGGTCCTTGTAGGACCCCACCCCGGCCAGGATCGCCTGCCACACCGCCCCCGTGTTCTCCGACGGCCACCCCAGCGCGCGGCACACCCCGGTCTTCCAGTCCTGACCATGGGGGACGCGTGGCCAGCCCTCGATCCCCACCGACGACGGCTTCACCGCCTCCCAGATGTCGATGTACGGGTGGCCCACGACCAGCGCGTGCTCGCTGGTCACCGCCTCCGCGATGCGCCACTCCTTCGAACCCGGCACCAGGTGGTCCACCAGGACGCCCAGCCGCGCGTCCGGTCCCGGGGCGAAGTCGGCGACGATCGACGGAAGGTCGTCCACGCCGCCCAGGTACTCCACGACGACGCCCTCGATGCGCAGGTCGTCGCCCCAGACCTTCTCGACCAGCTCGGCGTCGTGCCGCCCCTCGACGTAGATGCGCCCGGCGCGCGCCACCCGCGCGCGTGCGCCGGGGACGGCGACGGACCCGGACGCCGTACGGGCGGGAGCGGACCGTGCCGGGCCGGGGGAGGGCGGCCTGACCAGCGTCACCACGCGGCCCTCAAGGAGGAAGCCGCGCGGTTCCAGCGGGAAGACGCGGTGCTTGCCGAAGCGGTCCTCCAGGGTCACCGTGCCCGCCTCGCAGCGGATCACGGCGCCGCAGAACCCGGTGCCGGGCTCCTCGACCACCAGGCCGGGATCGGCGGGCACCTCGGGAACGGGCTGCGATTTCTTCCACGGAGGGGTCAGGTCGGCGGAGTACTGGCGCATTCTGCCGACGATACGAGGAACGCCCGCCCCGTGATCAACGCGACACGCCGAACCGGGCGGCCAGCGCGTCCCGTTGGGCCCGGACGAACCTCGCGTCCACCACCGCTCCGTGACCGGGGACGTACAGCGCGTCGTCTCCGCCCACCGCCAGCAGCCGGTCCAGCGCGGCCGGCCAGCGCGACGGTACGGCGTCGGGCCCCGCCTGCGGCTCGCCGGACTCCTCCACCAGGTCCCCGCAGAACAGGACGTCCGGGGAGCCCGGCACCAGCACCGCCAGGTCGTGACCGGTGTGCCCCGGGCCCACGTCGGCCAGCAGGACCTGCCGTCCACCGCCCAGGTCCAGCCCGCGCTCACCCCGCACCTCGTGCCGGACGGGCCCGAGCGCCTCGGCCGCCGCCCGCGCCGCCCGCGCGTCCAGCCCCTCCGCCACCGCGTCCGCGCGCAGCGCCTCCCGCCCCTGTCCGCCCGGCGCGAACAGCGCGCCCGTGCCCGCCGCCCCGTACGCGCCGTACACCTCCGCGTCCGCGAACGCCGCAGCGCCGAAGACGTGGTCGAAATGCGGGTGGGTCAGCGCGAGATGTGTCACACGGCGGCCGGCGAGCCGCCGCGCCCCCTCACGCAACCGGGCGCCCTCGGCCAGGCTCGACCCCGCGTCCACCATCAGGACCGCGTCCGCACCGAGCACCAGCCCCGCCGTGCAGTCCCACCCCGGCAGCCGGCACCGCCCCACCCCGTCCGCCAGCCGCTCCCAGCCCAGCTCTTCCCAAGTCACCGTCACGGCGACGACGCTAACGGCTTGGTCCCGGCCTTGCCGGGGGCGTACCCCACGGCCGTACACTGGGCCGGGGAAGTCTGGCACTCGCGAGTCATGAGTGCCAGGGCAGACCGGTCAGACGGCTCAGACGGGCCGAAACGGGCGGACGACAGCTGGAGGTGCGCGCCGATGCTCAGTGAACGCAGGCTGAAGGTGCTGCGCGCCATCGTCCAGGACTACGTCGGCACCGAGGAACCGGTCGGCTCCAAGGCCCTCACCGAACGGCACAACCTCGGTGTCTCCCCGGCCACCGTGCGCAACGACATGGCGGCCCTGGAGGACGAGGGGTTCATCGCACAGCCGCACACCAGCGCCGGGCGCATCCCGACCGACAAGGGCTACCGGCTCTTCGTCGACAAGCTGGCGGGCGTCAAGCCGATGACCGCGCCCGAGCGGCGTGCCATCCAGAACTTCCTGGAGGGCGCCGTCGACCTCGACGACGTCGTGGCCCGCACGGTGCGGCTGCTGGCGCAGCTCACCCGGCAGGTCGCCGTCGTGCAGTATCCGTCGCTGACGCGCTCGACCGTGCGGCACGTGGAGCTGCTCGCGCTCGCGCCCGCGCGCCTGATGCTCGTGCTGATCACGGACACCGGCCGGGTCGAGCAGCGGATGGTCGACTGCCCGGCGCCGTTCGGCGAGGCGTCGCTGGCCGATCTGCGGGCGCGGCTCAACAGCCGGGTCGCGGGGCGCCGTTTCACGGATGTGCCGGCTCTGGTGGAAGATCTGGCGGAGCCCTTCGAGGCCGAGGATCGCGGTACGGTCTCCACCGTGCTCTCCACTCTCCTGGAGACGCTGGTCGAGGAGAACGAGGAGCGGCTGATGATCGGCGGCACCGCCAATCTGACCCGCTTCGGGCACGACTTCCCCTTGGTGATCCGGCCGGTGCTGGAGGCGCTGGAGGAGCAGGTCGTGCTCCTCAAGCTGCTCGGCGAGGCGAAGGATCCGGGCGTGACCGTACGGATCGGTCACGAGAACGCCCACGAGGGACTCAACTCAACGTCCGTCGTGTCGGTCGGCTACGGTTCGGGCGGCGAGGCGGTTGCCAAGCTCGGCGTGGTCGGACCGACCCGCATGGACTACCCGGGAACGATGGGAGCGGTACGCGCAGTGGCACGGTACGTCGGACAGATCCTGGCGGAGTCGTAGGTGGCCACGGACTACTACGCCGTACTCGGCGTGCGCCGCGACGCTTCCCAGGACGAGATCAAGAAGGCGTTCCGGAGGCTCGCCCGCGAGCTGCACCCGGACGTCAACCCCGATCCGAAGACCCAGGAGCGGTTCAAGGAGATCAACGCCGCCTACGAGGTGTTGTCGGACCCGCAGAAGAAGCAGGTCTACGACCTCGGCGGCGACCCCCTCTCGCAGGCCGCCGGCGGCGGCGCGGGCGGCTTCGGCGCGGGTGGCTTCGGGAACTTCTCGGACATCATGGACGCGTTCTTCGGCACGGCGTCGCAGCGCGGGCCGCGCTCGCGCACCCGCCGCGGCCAGGACGCGATGATCCGCATCGAGGTCGAGCTGGACGAGGCCGCGTTCGGTACGACCAAGGACATCCAGGTCGACACGGCCGTGGTCTGCAACACCTGCAACGGCGAGGGCGCCGCGCCCGGCACGTCGGCCCAGACGTGCGACATGTGCCGCGGCCGCGGTGAGGTCTCGCAGGTCACCCGGTCCTTCCTGGGCCAGGTCATGACCTCCCGCCCCTGCCCGCAGTGCCAGGGCTTCGGCACCGTGGTCCCGACTCCGTGCCCCGAGTGCGCGGGCGACGGCCGGGTCCGCTCGCGGCGCACCCTGACGGTGAAGATCCCGGCCGGTGTCGACAACGGCACCCGGATCCAGCTCGCGGGCGAGGGCGAGGTCGGCCCCGGCGGCGGCCCCGCCGGCGACCTGTACGTCGAGATCCACGAGCTGCCCCACTCGACCTTCCAGCGCCGCGGCGACGACCTGCACTGCACGGTCACCATCCCCATGACGGCGGCGGCCCTCGGCACGAAGGTGCCGCTGGAGACCCTCGACGGCATGGAGGAGGTCGACATCCGCCCGGGCACCCAGTCCGGCCAGTCGATCCCGAAGCACGGCCGGGGCGTCACCCACCTGCGCGGCGGCGGCCGCGGCGACCTCATCGTGCACGTCGAGGTCACCACCCCGGGCAAGCTCGACCCCGAACAGGAACGCCTCCTGCGCGAGCTGGCCAAGCTCCGCGGCGAGGAACGCCCGACGGGGCAGTTCCAACCGGGGCAGCAGGGGTTGTTCTCGCGGCTGAAGGATGCTTTCAACGGGCGCTGAGGCGTGGACGTGGAGCTTGGCGGGCGTCGGTTTGCTGTGCGGGTGTGGGCGGCGGCCGGGGTCTGCCGGGGGTCCGGGGGTTGCCCCCGGGCAGGCACAGTCAGCCGGGGCGGCAAGGGTTGTTCTCGCGGCTGAAGGATGCTTTCAACGGGCGCTGAGGCGTTGACGTGGAGCTTGGCGGGCGTCGGTTTGCTGTGCGGGTGTGGGCGGCGGCCGGGGTCTGCCGGGGGTCCGGGGGTTGCCCCCGGGCAGGCACAGTCAGCCGGGGCGGCAAGGGCTGTTTTCCCGGTTGAAGGACGCCTTCAACGGGCGCTGACGCCGTGCGTTCCGATGCGGATGCTCCTGGCGTATGCCAACGGAAGCCCGGATTCGGACTTGTGTGGAGGACGTGACAACATGCCGTCATGTCCTCCGCACTGACCGATCTCTTCCCCTACCCGATCGTGCAGGCGCCCATGGCGGGCGGCGTCTCCGTGCCGCGGCTCGCGGCCGCGGTGTCCGAGGCGGGCGGGCTGGGCTTCCTGGCCGCCGGTTACAAGACCGCGGACGGGATGTACCAGGACATCAAACAGCTGAGGGGGCTCACGAGCCGGCCCTTCGGCGTCAACCTCTTCCTCCCGCAGCCGGAGACGGCCGATCCCGCCGCCGTCGACGTCTACGCCCACCAGCTGGCCGGCGAGGCCGCCTGGTACGAGACCGAGCTGGGCGACCCCGACTGCGGCCGGGACGACGGCTACGACACCAAGCTCGCCGTACTGCTGGACAACCCCGTGCCGGTGGTGTCCTTCCACTTCGGCGTCCCCAGCCGCGAGGTCGTCGACTCCCTGCACCGCGTGGGCACCTTCGCTCTGGTCACCGCGACCACCGCAGAGGAGGCCCGGGCCGTCGAGCAGTCCGGCGCCGACGCGGTGATCACCCAGGGCGTCGAAGCCGGCGGCCATCAGGGCACCCACCGGGACAACCCGGAGACCGGCGGCAGCACCGGACTGCTGTCGCTGGTCGCCCAGGTCCGCGAGGCGGTGAGCCTGCCGATCGTCGCCGCCGGCGGCATCATGCGCGGCGGCCAGATCGCCGCGGTCCTCGCGGCCGGAGCGAGCGCGGCCCAGCTGGGCACCGCCTTCCTCGCCACCCCCGAGTCCGGCGCGCACGACCTGCACAAGCAGGCGCTGACCAACCCGCTCTTCGTCCGCACCGAACTCACCCGCGCCTTCTCCGGCCGCCCGGCCCGCGCCCTGGTCAACCGCTTCCTGCGCGAGCACGGCCGCTACGCCCCCGCCGCCTACCCCGAGGTGCACCACCTCACCTCGCCGGTGCGCAAGGCGGCGGCGAAGACGGGCGACGCGCAGGGCATGGCGCTGTGGGCGGGACAGGGACACCGGATGGCCCGGGAGCTGCCCGCGGGACAGCTGGTGGAGGTGCTGACGGCCGAACTCGCCGACGCCGGGACAGCGTTGTCGGGACTGTCGGGCTATGCGACGGGGGGCGGCGCCCGATGACGGCACCGGTGTTCGTGGTCGACTCCCTGCGGCCGCAGGACCTGCCCGACGGGGAGTACGTCCTCGACGGCCCCGAGGGGCGCCACGCCGTCTCCGTGAAGCGGCTGCGGGCCGGTGAGGACGTCGTCCTCACCGACGGGCGCGGCCACTGGGCCGAGGGCTCGGTGAAGGCCGCGGAGGGCAAGGACCGCCTGGTCGTCACCGTCCCGGGCGGCGTGCGCGAGGAGCCCGCCGAGCAGCCCCGCATCACCGTCGTCCAGGCCCTGCCCAAGGGCGACCGCGGTGAGCTGGCCGTCGAGACGATGACCGAGGTCGGGGTCGACGCGATCGTGCCCTGGGCGGCGTCCCGGTGCATCACGCAGTGGAAGGGCGAGCGCGGCCTGAAGGCGCTCGGCAAGTGGCGGGCGACGGCCCGGGAGGCCGGCAAGCAGTCCCGCCGGGTCCGCTTCCCCGACGTCGCGGACGCGGCGAGCAGCAAGCAGGTTGCCTCACTTCTGGCCGACGCCGCCTTCGCCGCCGTACTCCATGAGAGCGGCGACGTCCCCCTGTCGGACGCCGAACTCCCCGCCTCCGGCGACATCGTGCTGGTGGTCGGTCCCGAAGGCGGGGTGTCCCCGGACGAGTTGGCCCTCTTCGCCGAGGCCGGTGCGGCGCCCTACCGCCTGGGCCGCAGCGTTCTGCGCACCTCCACCGCGGGCACCGCCGCGACCGCCGTACTCCTGGCCCGCACCGGCCGCTGGTCCTGACGTCGCCGGATCGCCGGGTCCCGGCGGCCCCGGCCGGCCGTCGGTGGCGGCGACCGCGGCGGGGAACAGCTCCCAGCCGTCCAGCTCCACCGGCCGGCCCCCGGGCCCGGGCAGCAGCGCACGCCGCCCGGCCTCCTCGACCAGCGCCCGTACGACCCCGGGTTCGCGCAGGTTGAGCAGGTTGCCGCGGCCGTCCCCCACGCAGCCCTCGTACCAGGAGCCGCCCTCCGTGGTCCACCGCCCGGAGCCGGGCGCACCCGCTCGGAAGACGAACCGGACCCGGACCCCGTCCCGGTACAGCGTGAGCGCGTCCCGCCAGACGCCGTCGCGGCCCCGTTTCTGCCGGTGACTCCACAGCCAGGTGGCGCGTTCGTCCATGACGAGCCTGCGCTGCCTGCGGTCGTTGCCCATGGCGCCCACGGTAGTGAGGAGTGGCCGTATGCGCCCTACCCCCGGGTCCCCGACCGATGGGACGCTGCCCTTCATGTGGGCAATGAGACGGATTCGGCGCATCGCTCCGGTGGCCGTCGGCGCGGCCGTCGCCGTCGGTGGTCTCGTCGCGTGCGAGCCGGGCGGACTCAGCTCCGCGACGGTCGCCCACACGACCGACCAGACCGTGACCCGGGAACTGCAGCGGCAGCAGGCGGAGGTGCGCTGGCTCACCTGCACCGCCTCCTACGGCGACAAGGGCACCACGGCCTCGGCGAGCGAGGACGCGGTCGCCTCCGTGCACTGCGAGGGCAGGACCGACGACGGCAAGGACGTCACCGTCGACGGCAAGGTCACCCGGGTCGTCAACGGCGCCTGCGTGCGCGGCAGCCTGACCGCGAAGGTGGACGGCAAGGAGCGGTTCCGGGTGAAGGGGCTGGGCGACTGCGACGCCACCAGCGCCCCGCCCGCGAACCGGCCCTCCCAGAACGGGCCGGGGCCCACCGTGACCGTCACCCGGACCATCTGGTGCCCGGACGACCCGCACTGCCGGCCGGTGGAGGGCAAGTAGCCGGAAGGAACGGGTCCTCGGCCGGGAAGTGATCCAAACCTCTGTCGGCGGGCCGCGCCCCTGCATAGGGTATGGGGGTGACTCAGCCCGCAGCGCCTGCCTACCTCCGCTTTCCGCACCCGCACGGCGAGTTGGTCGCCTTCACCGCCGAGGACGACGTGTGGCTCGCCCCGCTCGACGGCGGCCGGGCCTGGCGGGTCAGCGCCGACAACGTGCCGGTGAACCACCCGCGCATCTCGCCCGACGGCACCAAGGTCGCCTGGACCTCCACCCGTGACGGCGCCCCCGAGGTGCACGTCGCGCCCGTCGACGGCGGCCCCGCCAAGCGCCTCACCCACTGGGGCAGCATCAGGACCCAGGTACGCGGCTGGACCGCCGAGGGCCGCGTCCTCGCCCTGAGCACCTACGGCCAGGCCAGCCTGCGCCGCAGCTGGGCCCGCGCGGTCCCGCTCGACGGCGGACCGGCGACCACCCTGCCCTACGGCCCCGTCGGCGACGTCGCTCAGGGCCCGCACACCGTGCTGCTGTCCGCACCGATGGGCCGCGAGGCCGCCTGGTGGAAGCGGTACCGGGGCGGCACCGCGGGCAAGCTGTGGATCGACCGTGAGGACGACGGCGAGTTCGCCCGCCTGCACGACGGCCTCGACGGCAACATCGAGTACCCCTTCTGGGTCGGTGACCGGATCGCCTTCCTCTCCGACCACGAGGGCACCGGCGCCCTCTACTCCTCCCTCGCCGACGGCTCCGACCTGCGCCGGCACACACCGGTCGACGGTTTCTACGCCCGGCACGCGGCGACCGACGGTACCCGCGTCGTCTACTCCTCCGCCGGTGAGCTGTGGACCCTGGACGACCTCGACGGCGCCGAACCGCGCCGCCTGGACATCCGTCTCGGCGGCGCCCGCGTCGACCTCCAGTCGTACCCGGTCAACGCCGCCCGCTGGTTCGGCTCCGCGTCCCCCGACCACACGGCGCGCGGCAGTGCCGTCGCCGTACGCGGCGGCGTGCACTGGGTCACCCACCGCTCCGGACCCGCCCGCGCCCTCGCGGCCACGCCCGGCGTGCGCACCCGGCTGCCGCGCACCTTCCGCGCCGACGGCGAGGAGTGGGTGGTGTGGGTGACGGACGCCGAGGGCGACGACGCCCTGGAGTTCGCGCCCGCTACCGGACTCGCCCCCGGCGCCACCGCACGCCGCCTGGCCGCCGGGCAGCTCGGCCGGGTGCTGCACCTCGCCGTCGCCCCGGACGGCAGCCGCGTCGCCGTCGCCTCGCACGACGGGCGGGTCCTGCTCGTCGAGCGCGAGAGCGGCGAGGTCCGCGAGGTCGACCGCAGCGAGGACGGCGACGCCTCCGGCCTGGTCTTCTCTCCGGACTCGGCCTGGCTCGCCTGGTCCCACCCCGGTCCGGAGCCGCTGCGCCAGCTCAAGCTCGCCAACACCACCGACCTGTCCGTGAGCGAGGCGACGCCGCTGCGCTTCAAGGACTACTCGCCGGCCTTCACCCTGGACGGCAAGCACCTCGCCTTCCTCTCCACCCGCTCCTTCGACCCGGTCTACGACGAGCACGTCTTCGACCTGGCCTTCGTCGAGGGCGCCCGGCCGTACCTGATCACGCTCGCCGCGACCACCCCCTCGCCCTTCGGCCCGCAGCGCCACGGCCGCCCCTTCGAGACCTCGGACCGCGAGGAGACCCCCGACAGCGAGGGCACCCCCACCACCCGGATCGACATCGAGGGCCTCGCCGACCGCATCGTGCCCTTCCCGGTCGAGGCCGCCCGCTACTCCCGGCTGCGCGCCGCCAAGGACGGCGTCCTGTGGCTGCGCCACCCGCTCACCGGCGTCCTCGGCGCCTCCCGGGCCAACCCCGAGGACCCCGACCCGAACACCGAGCTGGAGCGCTACGACCTCGCCCAGCAGCGCGTCGAGCACCTCGGCGGCGACGCCGACCACTTCGAGGTCAGCGGCGACGGCAAGCGTGTGCTGCTGTGGACCGACGGACGGCTCAAGGTCGTACCCAGCGACCGGCGGGCCTCCGGGGACGAGGACAGCGACACCAACATCAGTGTCGACCTGGGCCGGGTCCGGCAGACCGTCGAACCGGCCGCCGAGTGGCGGCAGATGTTCGACGAGACCGGCCGCATCATGCGGGACCACTACTGGCGGGCCGACATGAACGGCGTCGACTGGGACGGCGTCCTGGACCGCTACCGGCCCGTCCTCGACCGCGTCGCCACCCACGACGACCTGGTCGACCTCCTGTGGGAGGTGCACGGCGAACTCGGCACCTCGCACGCCTACGTCACCCCGCGCGGCGGCCACGGCTCCGGCGCCCGGCAGGGCCTGCTCGGCGCCGACCTCTCCCGCCACGAGGACGGCGCCTGGCGCATCGACCGCGTCCTGCCGTCCGAGACCTCCGACCCGGACGCCCGCTCCCCGCTCGCCGCACCCGGTGTCGCGGTGCGCGCCGGGGACGCGATCGTCGCGGTCGCCGGGCAGGCCGTCGACCCGGTCACCGGACCCGGCCCGCTGCTCGTCGGCACGGCGGGCAAGCCGGTCGAGCTGACCGTCTCCCCGTCGGGCGGCGGAGAGGTGCGGCACGCCGTCGTCGTCCCGCTCGCCGACGAGGAGCCGCTGCGCTACCACGCCTGGGTCGCCGACCGCCGCGCCTACGTCCACGAGAAGTCCGGCGGCCGGCTCGGCTACCTGCACGTCCCGGACATGCAGGCGCCCGGGTGGGCCCAGATCCACCGTGACCTGCGCGTCGAGGTGGCCAGGGAGGGCCTGGTCGTCGACGTCCGCGAGAACCGCGGCGGGCACACCTCCCAGCTGGTGGTGGAGAAGCTGGCCCGGCGCATCGTCGGCTGGGACCTGCCGCGCGGCATGCGGCCGACCAGCTACCCGCAGGACGCGCCCCGCGGGCCGGTCGTCGCGGTCGCCAACGAGTTCTCCGGTTCCGACGGCGACATCGTCAACGCCGCGATCAAAGCGCTGGGCATCGGCCCGGTCGTCGGGGTCCGCACCTGGGGCGGCGTCATCGGCATCGACAGCCGCTACCGGCTGGTCGACGGCACGCTGATCACACAGCCGAAGTACGCGTTCTGGCTGGAGGGCTACGGCTGGGGCGTGGAGAACCACGGCGTCGATCCGGACGTGGAGGTGCCGCAGCGTCCGCAGGATCACGCGGCGGGCCGTGATCCCCAGCTGGACGAGGCGATCGCGCTGGCGCTGGCGGCGCTGGAGGAGACCCCGGCGAAGACACCGCCGGCGCTGCCCTGACGGCGGGCGGGGGCGCGGTCCGGCGCCGGCCGGGTGCCGCTGCGCCCACCCGTGCCGCCCTGGGGGTACCTCCCAGGCCGTTCAGGCACTGGGGGAGGCACCACTGCCCGCAGCTACGGCGGCGGATACGATGCCCACAGAAGATCACCGGTGTGAGGAGAGCCAAGTGACTGGCGAGCCACAGGACGACTGTCTGTTCTGCAAGATCGTCGCAGGGCAGATCCCCGCGACGATCGTCCGCGAGACGGACACCACCGTCGCGTTCCGGGACATCAACCCCCAGGCCCCCACCCACGTCCTGGTGATCCCCAAGGCCCACCACAAGGACGCCGCCGCCCTCGCCGCCGAAGCCCCGCAGCTCGCCGCCGACGTCCTGCGCGAGACCCGGGCCGTCGCCGCCGACGAGAAGCTGGAGAGCTACCGCACCGTCTTCAACACCGGCAGCGGCGCCGGACAGACCGTGTGGCACGCACACGCCCACGTGCTCGGCGGCCGCGGCCTGGAATGGCCCCCCGGATAGGCCCGGACAGGCACCGTGTCCGTACGTGAACTCGTCGTCCTCGGCACCGCCAGCCAGGTCCCGACCCGGCACCGCAACCACAACGGCTACCTGCTGCGCTGGGACGGCGAGGGCATCCTGTTCGACCCCGGCGAGGGCACCCAGCGCCAGATGCTGCGCGCCGGGGTCGCCGCCCACGACCTGAACCGGATCTGCGTCACCCACTTCCACGGCGACCACAGCCTGGGCCTCGCCGGCGTCATCCAGCGCATCAACCTCGACCGGGTCCCGCACGAGATCACCGCCCACTACCCGCGCTCCGGGCAGCGGTTCTTCGAGCGCCTGCGGTACGCCACCGCCTACCGCGAGACCGTCTTGCTCACCGAGTCCCCGGTCGCCGCCGACGGCCCCCTCGCGGTCACCCCCGCCTACACCCTGGACGCCCGCAAGCTCTCCCACCCCGTCGAGTCGTACGGCTACCGGCTCACCGAGCCCGACGGCCGCCGCATGCTGCCCGACCGCCTCGCCGCGCACGGCATCAAGGGCCCCGACGTCGGCCGCATCCAGCGCGACGGCTCCCTGGGCGGCGTCGCGCTCGACGAGGTCAGCGAGGTCCGCCGCGGCCAGCGGTTCGCGTTCGTCATGGACACCCGGCTGTGCGAGGGCGTGCACGCGCTCGCCGAGGGCTGCGACCTGCTGGTGATCGAGTCCACCTTCCTCGACGAGGACGAGACCCTCGCCACCGACCACGGCCACCTCACCGCCGGCCAGGCCGCCCGGGTCGCCCGGGACGCCGGCGTACGGCACCTGGTCCTGACCCACTTCAGCCAGCGCTACGCCGAGCCCGTGGAGTTCGAACGCCAGGCGCGCGCCGCCGGTTACGAGGGCGAGCTGACCGTGGCCCGGGACCTCACCCGCGTACCGGTTCCGAAACGTCGGTGAAACCGCCGTACGATGCTCTGATGCCCCTGCCCAAAGCTGAACTGCACCTCCACATCGAAGGCACCCTGGAACCCGAGCTGGCCTTCGCGCTGGCCGCCCGCAACGGCGTGTCCCTGCCGTACGCGGACGAGGACGCGCTGCGCGAGGCGTACCGCTTCGAGGACCTCCAGTCCTTCCTGAACCTGTACTACGAACTGATGGCCGTCCTGCGCACCGAGCGGGACTTCGAGGACCTGGCCAACGCCTACCTCGCCCGCGCCGCCGCCCAGGGCGTCCGGCACGCCGAGGTCTTCTTCGACCCGCAGGCCCACCTCGCCCGGGGCGTGGAGATGGGCACGGTCGTGGAGGGGCTGTGGCGGGCGCTGGCGAGCGGCCGGGAGAACCACGGGGTCTCCACCCGGCTGATCCTCTGCTTCCTGCGCGACGAGTCCGCCGAGTCCGCGATGCGGACCCTGGACGCCGCCAAGCCCTACCTGGACCGCATCACCGGTGTCGGCCTGGACTCGGCCGAGGTCGGCCACCCGCCGGTCAAGTTCCGCGAGGTGTACGCGGCCGCCGCCGCCCTCGGCCTGCGCCGGGTCGCGCACGCGGGCGAGGAGGGGCCGCCCGAGTACGTCGTCGAGGCCCTCGACATCCTCGGCGTCGAACGGATCGACCACGGGCTGCGCTCGGTGGAGGACCCGGCGCTGGTCGAGCGGCTGGTGCGCGAGCGCGTCCCGCTCACCCTGTGCCCGCTGTCCAACGTGCGGCTGCGCACGGTCGACACCCTCGCCGACCACCCGCTGCCCGCGATGCTCGACGCGGGCCTGATGTGCACGGTGAACTCCGACGACCCGGCCTACTTCGGCGGCTACGCGGGCGACAACTTCGACGCCGTGCGCCAGGCCCTCGGCCTGACCGGCGAGCGGCTGCGGGAGCTGGCCCGCAACTCGTTCCTCGCCTCCTTCCTGGAGGACGACGAGGAACTGCGGGCGCGGTACCTCGCGGAGGTCGACGCCTACGAGTTCCCCGCCGCGTAGCGGATCCCGCGCGCGGGCCTCAGCCCGGCCCGGACCCCGGTGTGGCCGCCGCCTGCCGGGGTCCGGCCGTGTCGTAGTCGCCCTGGACGGCCACCGCCGGGACCTCCACGTCGATCTCCACGACCGGCTGCTCCACGGCACCGACCTCGGGCACCGCACCGCTCGGCGTTCCCGTGGCGGCGGCGACCAGCGCGGCCGGGGTGCCGCCGCGGCGGCGGATCGCGCCGGGCAGCAGCGGGCGCCCCGCGGTGTGCAGCGCGACGGCGGTCATCGGCGCGGCGACCAGCAGCAGCCCGGCGGCCAGGACCATCCCCATGCCCGCGTAACCGGCCTGCGCCGACAGGACACTGCCGGCCAGCGGCCCGGCCGCCGTGCCCAGCGAGGACGCCGAGCCGACGAGCACCGCCCACCGGCCGCGCGCGTCGAGCGAGGCGGCGAGGCCGATCAGGTACGACAGGACGACCGGGTAGACGGTGTTCCAGGCGATCTCCCCGGTGGCGAAGGCCGTCGGGGTCGTCGCCGACGCGCTCACCGCGATGCAGCCCGCGATGAGCACCGTGCCGCCGCCGACGGGCATCGCCCGCCCCAGCCGCGGCCCGAACGCCCCCGCCACCAGCACGCCCACCAGGCCCGCGCCCAGCGCGACCGCGAAGACGACCCCGAGGGCGGCGTCACCGAGGCCGGCCTGCGTCAGCCCGATCCGGCCGCTGACACCCCACAGGGAGTTCTGGGCCAGGGACCAGCACAGCACGGTGACGGCGAGGACGAGTCCCGAACGGCGGTGGGGAGCGGGGCGGTGGCGTCGGTGCCGGGTGCGGCCGGGGAGGCGGCCGCCGGGCCCGGCAGGCGGCCGGTCAGCGGCCACACCGCCAGCGCCGTCAGGGCGATCGCGGCCAGCGGCAGCCCGTGCGCCCGGCCGAGGTGCGGCACCGTCAGGTACACGGCACCGGCCAGCGCGGACACGCTCAGCAGGCCCACCGTGGAGGCGCGGTGGGGATCCTTCTCTGCGGCGATCCGGGTGGCGGCGACCGTCATGGCCGTGCCCGATCCGAAACCGCCCACGACCGCGCCCAGGACGACGGCCGGGACGGCGGTGGTGAGCGCGGCGGCGCCGTAGCCGAGGACGGCCAGTACGAGGCCGAGGCGGGCCGGTGTCCGGGCGCCGAACCGCTGCACCCGGGAGGCCAGCAGGAAGCCCGCGGTCGCCGAACTCAGCAGCAGCGCGCTGCCGACGGCGCCCGCCTGCGTGGTGGACAGCGGAAGGCTGGTGTCGAGTCTGCCGACGGTGGTGGGCAGCAGGTACGGAGGCAGGTACCCGGCCGTGAACAGGGCGACGAGGGGCCAGGGGGTGGTGCGGGGGGCGAACACGGGCGTTCCCGGGGCATGCGAAAGGGACGGTGGGGAGGGAGGGGGCGACGACCCGTCGACCGAGAGGGGCGCGCGGGCAATTTGTATCAAGCGGAAGGAGCCCCGAAACAGGCGAGTCGATGTGATCTAGGTCACATACCCGTTTGGGAGTTTCGAGGCCGGGTAGCAGCGGGCGCCAATGTCGGTGGATCGAGCCGTTTCCGGCCGGAATCGCCGCCTCCAGTCTGGCCCTGGTCTCCCGCACCGCCGCCACGGTCCGCGCCCCGTGATCCGGCGCCATCCGCGCCCGCGGGTCGGGGTCGAGGCCGGTGCGGACGCGGCCCCGCGGGATGCCGACCCATTGACGCTCCAGGGTCGCCTATCTAATCTCCATCTTCATACATGGATAACATCTACATACGGAGACAAGGGACGGTGGAGATGACGAGCTCCCACCGGACTCGACCTCGTAGGAGCCGCCCCGTGACCCGCGACCTCACCATCACCGCCGTCCGCCTCACGCCGATCCTCGTCGCGGACCCGCCGCTGCTCAACACGCAGGGCGTGCACCAGCCGTACACCCCCCGGCTGATCGTCGAGGTCGAGACCGCCGACGGGATCACGGGCGTCGGCGAGACCTACGGCGACACCAAGTACCTGGAACTGGCCCGCCCGTTCGCGGCCACACTGGTGGGGCGTCGGGTGAGCGACCTCAACGGCCTGTTCACCCTGGCCGACGAGGTCGCCGTCGACTCCTCCCGGGTCTCCGCACAGGTCGACGTCGGCGGGCTGCGCGGCGTCCAGACCGCCGACAAACTGCGCCTGTCCGTCGTCTCCGGCTTCGAGGTCGCCTGCCTCGACGCCCTCGGCAAGGCGCTCGGCCTGCCCGTGCACACGCTGCTCGGCGGCAAGGTCCGCGACACCGTCGAGTACAGCGCGTACCTCTTCTACAAGTGGGCCGACCACCCCGAGGGCGTGGCGAGCGAGAAGGACGACTGGGGTGCCGCGCTCGACCCGGCCGGGATCGTCGCCCAGGCCCGCGCCTTCACCGAGCGGTACGGCTTCACCTCCTTCAAGCTCAAGGGCGGCGTCTTCCCGCCCGACGAGGAGATCGCCGCCGTCCGGGCCCTCGCCGAGGCGTTCCCCGGACACCCCCTGCGCCTGGACCCCAACGGGGCCTGGTCCGTTCAGACGTCGCTGAGGGTCGCCGGGGAACTCGGTGACGTCCTGGAGTACCTGGAGGACCCGGCCCTCGGCACGCCCGCGATGGCCGAGGTCGCGGCGCGTACCGGGGTGCCGCTCGCGACCAACATGTGCGTGACGACGTTCGCCGAGATCCAGGAGGCGTTCACCAGCGGGGCCGTGCAGGTCGTGCTCTCCGACCACCACTACTGGGGCGGGCTGCGCAACACCCGGCAACTCGCCGCCGTGTGCCGCACCTTCGGCGTCGGAGTGTCCATGCACTCCAACACCCACCTCGGCATCAGCCTCGCCGCCATGACCCACGTGGCGGCCACCGTGCCCGGCCTCCACCACGCCTGCGACTCCCACTACCCCTGGCAGTCCGAGGACGTGCTCACCGAACGGCTCACCTTCGACGGCGGCAGGGTCGCCGTCTCCGACGCCCCCGGCCTCGGCGTCGAACTCGACCGCGACCGGCTGGCGTTCCTCCACCGCCGCTGGCTCGACGACGACGGCACGCTCCGCGAGCGCGACGACGCGGCCGCGATGCGGGTCGCCGACCCGTCGTGGGTCACCCCGGCGGTGCCGCGCTGGTGACCGGCGGTCCCGGTTCCTCCGCCGGGTTGTCCGCGCCGTGGTGCACACTGGCCTGACCCGCACCATGCCAGGGAGCGCACCGTGACAGCCTCCACCGTGTCCACTGCCGCCGCGTCCGACATGCCCGCCATGCCCGTCGTGCCGGCCGAGGAGAGAACACACCGCCACACCCAGGGCGAGGGACCGCACCACCGGCCCGAGGCCGATCCCCTCGCCGCCCTGCGCACCCCGCAGGACCCGCCCTGGGACGTGTACCTGACGGGCACCGTCTTCCTCGACGTCGTCTTCACCGGACTCGACTCCGCCCCGGTGCGCGGAACCGAGTCCTGGGCCCGCGGGATGGGCTCGAGCCCCGGCGGCGTGGCGAACATGGCGACCGCGCTGGCCCGCCTCGGCCTGCGCACCTCGCTGGCCGCCGCCTTCGGCGACGACCACTACGGCGACTACTGCTGGGACGCGCTCGCCCGGGGCGAGGGCATCGACCTGTCCCCGTCCCGCACCGTGCCCGGCTGGCACTCGCCGGTGACGGTCTCGATGGCGTACGAGGGGGAGCGCACGATGGTCTCCCACGGCCACGAGCCTCCGCCGGAGGAGCCGTCCCCCGACTGCCCGCCCCGCGCGCGTGCCGCCGTCGCCTCCCTCACGCCCGGTGTCCGCGCCCCCTGGATCGCCAAGGCCGCCTCGCGCGGCACCCGCGTCTTCGCCGACGTCGGCTGGGACGAGACCGGCGCCTGGGACCTGGCCGGACTGCCCGACCTCGCGCACTGCGAGGCGTTCCTGCCGAACGCGGAGGAGGCCATGCGCTACACCGGCGCCACCTGCCCGCGCGCCGCCGCGCACGCCCTGACCGAGCACGTGCCGCTCGCGGTGGTGACCCTCGGCGCGGACGGCGCGTACGCGGTCGACCGGCGCACGGGGGAGAGCGCCGAGGTCCCGGCGATCGAGGTGGAGGCCCTGGACCCGACCGGTGCCGGGGACGTCTTCGTGGCCGGCTTCGTCACCGGCACCCTGGCCGGCTGGCCGCTCGCCGACCGGCTCGCCTTCGCGGGCCTGACCGCCGCCCTCTCCGTCCAGGAGTTCGGCGGCTCGCTGTCGGCCCCCGGCTGGTGCGAGATCGCCACCTGGTGGCGCAAGGTCCAGTCGGTCGAGAGCCAGGACCCGACGGCCCTGCGCCGCTACGCCTTCCTGGCCGGCCTGGTCCCCGACGCCCTGCCCGGCTCCTGGCCCCTGCGCCGCGCGGTCCCGACCATCGGCTTCCGCCGCCCGACCCCCTGACCGCCACCGCTCTTCGAGGGCTTCAGAACCCGAGCCGCCGGAGCTGCTTCGGGTCCCGCTGCCAGTCCTTGGCGACCTTCACGTGCAGGTCCAGGCTGTATCGATGTGCGGCTACCGCCGCGTGGCGGGGTGCGGCTGTGGGGCCGGTCGGGCGGTTCCGGGGCCCGCGGTGCCCGGTGGCGGCTCAGAACCCGAGCCGCCGGAGCTGCTTCGGGTCCCGCTGCCAGTCCTTGGCGACCTTCACGTGCAGGTCCAGGAAGACCGGGGTCCCCAGGAGGGCCTCGATCTGGGTGCGGGACTTGATGCCGACGTCCTTCAGCCGCTTGCCCTTGGGGCCGATGATGATGCCCTTCTGGCTGGGGCGCTCGATGTAGACGTTGGCGTGGATGTCGAGGAGCGGCTTGTCGGCCGGGCGGTCCTCGCGCGGGAGCATCTCCTCGACGACCACCGCGATGGAGTGCGGCAGCTCGTCGCGTACGCCCTCCAGCGCGGCCTCGCGGATCAGCTCCGCGACCATGACCTGCTCGGGCTCGTCCGTCAGGTCGCCCTCGGGATAGAGCGCCGGGCCCTCGGGCAGCAGCGGGGTGAGGAGGTCGGCCAGCAGGTCGACCTGCTGGTTCGCCGTGGCGGACACCGGGACGATCTCCGCCCAGGCGATCCCCAGCTCCTTGCCCAGCTGGTCGACCGCGATCAGCTGCTCGGCCAGCGTCTTGGAGTCCACCAGGTCGGTCTTGGTGACGATCGCGACCTTCGGGGTCTTCCTGATCCCCGCCAGCTCCTTGGCGATGAAGCGGTCGCCGGGGCCCAGCTTCTCGTTCGCCGGCAGGCAGAAGCCGATGACGTCCACCTCGGCCCACGTGGTGCGCACCACGTCGTTGAGCCGCTCGCCCAGCAGCGTGCGCGGCTTGTGCAGCCCCGGGGTGTCCACCAGGATCAGCTGGGCGTCCTCGCGGTGCACGATGCCGCGCACCGTGTGCCGGGTGGTCTGCGGGCGGTTGGAGGTGATCGCCACCTTCTGCCCGACCAGAGCGTTCGTCAGGGTGGACTTGCCCGCGTTGGGGCGGCCCACGAAGCAGGCGAAGCCGGCCCGGTGAACAGTCTCGGCCGGTTCTTCGGATGACTGGGTACGAACGCTCATGGCGCCCATTGTCCCTGATCCCCGGAGCACCGCCGTACCACGGTCGCCCCGGCTCGCGCACCGCGGTGACGGCCGAGCCCCGGCCGCCTCCGAAAGGGGGAGGCGGCCGGGGCTCGGCGGGCGCGATGCCGGTGGACGTCAGCCGAAGGCCTTGACCGCGTTCCAGTCCACGGTGAGGACTACCTTCACCTCTCGTCCCGTGTCGGTCCTGGACGGGTGGTAGATCCGCGTCTGGCCGTCGGAGCCCCGACGGGCCCAGATGTCGGGGACACCGTCGCCGCTGACGTCGGGGATTCCGATGACGGTCGGCATCGAAGACTCGGACCAGCCCGTGCCGTAGGGCACGTCGCCGTTGAGGGAACCGTCGGCGAGCTTGAGCGAGACGAGGTCCACGCTGCCGCTGACCGGACCGGGTTTGCCGTGCCGGACGTACATGTTGCCGTTGTCCAGGTTGCGCCAGAGCAGGTCGGGGGTCTTGTCGCCGTTGATGTCGGCGACGTTGACGATCTCCCGGCGCGCCCAGGCGTCGTCGTTCATCAGCGTGGCCGTCCGGAAGGTCGCACCGGTGTACCCGGACAGCGTCCAGAACTCGGCGCCGGCCCGCAGCACCAGGTCGGGATGCCGGTCGCCGGTGATGTCGCCGACCGCCTTGATCTGCGTCCAGGTCGACGGGGCGGGGACGCCTGCGGGCAGCCGGATGCTGATTCGCTCGCTCACGTCGAAGCTGCCGTAGCCGTCACCGGGGTAGAGCCAGAACCGGCCGTCCGGGGTGACGGCGAACAGGTCGGTGGCGCCGTCGCCGGGGTAGGCGTCCGCGTAGTGGGTGATCAGCGAGGCCTTGCCCGTGGCCGGGTCGTACCAGTGGTTCGGCGGGTGCAGCTTCGTCTCGGCGGAGTTGTCGTCCTTGGTGTAGGCGGCGCCCAGGCAGCCGTACAGTTCGCCGCCCTCGCTGCCCACGCAGTTGAACAGGTTGCCGCCGGCGTCCACGATCAGCAGGTCGGGGACCCCGTCGCCGCCGGTGTCACCGGGGGCGTCGGCCGTGTCCCGCGGCGGCACGTAGAAGGCGTGGTCGGAGCGGACGCTCCGGTTGCCGTACGCGTCGTAGGCGTACACGTTGAGCCAGTTCGGGCCGGCGTGCGGCGGCTTCAGAGCGGGGAGGGTGGCCTTGCCGGAGGCGTCCGCCGTCACGTAGACCCAGTCCAGGCCCTCGATCGCGTACTGGAACTTCGCGGCGCCCGCCGAGGTGAAGGTCACCGAGCCGGTCGATCCGAACTTGATCTTCGACCACGTCTCGCCGTCGGGGGTGGCCTGCGGGAAGTCGGCGCTCTCGATCTCGGGTTGCGGCGGCGCCGTGCCGTCGATCGTGAACCGGCAGGGTTCGGTGCCCGGCGGGAAGTACGTGGAGGCCGCGTCGTTGCTGTCCACGGCGCGCACGTCCCACGAGTAGGTGGTCTTGTCCGTCAGGGACGAGGTGGGGACGACCAGCCTGGCGGTGCCGCTGGAGTCCGGTGTCTTGCTGTAGGTGACCGCGGTTCCGCCGGTTTTCCAGAAGCGGAACTGGAGCGCCTTCAGGTTGCCGTCCGGGTCCTTGGCGTTCGCCGAGATGGTGATGTCGGTCTTGCCGACGGTGACGCCCGCGCCCGGGGCCGGCGAGCAGGCGCCGCCGGGCGACGTCTTTCCGCCGGTGGGCTCGCTCGGCTTGCGGTTGTAGTCGACCGTCAGCGTCGCCGAGGTCGCCCGGAACTTCCGCCAGGTCTGGGTGTCGGACTCGGTGGTGGCCCGCATGCCGAAGGTGATGTTCGACCAGCCGTTGTCGGCGCCCTTCTGGGCGGCGGCGTCCACGTCGAAGGACTCGTACTCGTCCTTGCAGCCGCTGGAGTAGCCGTGGGCGAAGGAATGCTTGTCGAGCAGCGTTGCCCAGCTGGGCTGCTTGTTCCACGTCGTACCGGAAGAGATCGCCCCGGTCAGGTAGAACTGGAACTGGCGCTCGGTGCACGACCAGGAGTGGTTGTTGAGCACCTTGAACTTGGCGTCGGAGACCGTCGCGCCCTTCAGGCTGCTGCTGTACTTCATGCGCCAGAAGGAGCGGGCGGTGCCGTTCGTCTCGTTCTCGTGGCCGACGCGGGCGTCCGAGGTGCCGGAGCTGAAGTTGGTGCCGTTCCAGAAGTTGGTGTTCGGGTACGGCTTGTACGCCACCGTCCACGCCTGCCAGGCAGCGTTGAGGGTCGGGTCGACGAACACCGGGAAGCGGGTTTTCGCGTCGGTGAGCAGGTTGGACTGGCCCAGACCGAGGTCCATCCGGGCCGACTTCGTCCGGTCGCCCGCCAGGCGCACCCGCAGCTGTGCCTGCCGCGCCCCGGGCTCGATGCCGCTCAGCCCGGACAGCTTGAGCACGTCGGCCGACGTGGCGACCGAGGTGCGGGGTTCGCCCCCGGCCAGTTCGGGATCACGGCCGCTGGAGTCCCAGGCGAACGGCGTCGGGACGGAGCCGATCTCCTTGCCGGCGTCGTCGAGCACCCGCACGCGGCTGCCGTCCTCGTCGTACCGGAACACCGCCGTACGCGAGCGCAGCCCGTAGGAGACCTCGGCCAGCGCCTCGCCGCGCGCGGCCTCGCGGTCCTTGACGATCAGCAGCTGGGCGAATCCGCCCTCCTCACGCGCCACCAGCAGCAGGTCGACACCCGGCAGCACCTCCGGATACAGGGCCCGGGGGCCGTCCAGCACCGGCTCGGGCAGCTCGCCCGGCCACGTGTAGGCGACGGTGTGACCGTCGATGTCCATCTCGGCCAGCACGGTGTCCCGCTCGGCGGCACCATCGGCCAGCGGCAGCCGTGCGTAGGAGCGGTCGGCGCGGTCCCTGCCCCCAGGGGTGCCGCTGGAGAACCGGACGGGCACGGCCGGGTTGACCGGGCGGACGCCGAGGGTGTCGCCGGCCTTCCCGGTCCGCCGCAGCCGATTGTCGATCGGCGCCCACCTCCCCTCGGCGTTCTTCGCCCGCTGGGGCAGCGCGGCCATCTCGGTGCGCATCTTGCCGTCGGGCAGCGCCCAGGTCCGCGAGGTCGCCGTGGTCGCCGTGTCGACGAGCACCTGCTTGCCGGTGCGCCCCGCCTCGGCCGCGGCGGCGGCCTCGTCGCGGGGACCGGTCGCCGCGGGCCTGGCGTCCGCGGGCGGGCCGGCCTGCGGGGCCGGCGAATCGCCGGGCAGCCACCACGGCAGCAGGGCGGCGGTCAGGGCGGCCAGAACGAGGCCGAGGGTGAGGGCCAGCCTGGTGCGCGTGCGCACGAGGGGGCTGAGGAGACGGGGCGGCGCGGACACGACGGTGGTCACTCCCGGGTGGACCAGGGGATGGGGGCAGCACGGACGGCCCCGGACGGCGGACCGTGGGGCGTGGGCGCGCACACGATCACATGATCCGCACAGGTCGTCCACGTATGAAGAATTTATGAATCTGTGATGATCGTCTTGTGATCGTTCAAGGCCGCATTCACGTGTTCCTTGTGCGGCTTTTGATCACCTGTTGTGCGGCGATGAGGCCGATTTCCGCCATACATCGCGCCAGTCATGAGAAGGGCTGTTCTGGCGTGACATCGGGCGTGGTGTGGATCACACGGATGGGATTCGAGGTCGATTTATCGATCTTGATGCCTGCGGCGCTCATGACAGAGGGTGCGGGCACATTCGTTTGCCTGGGTGGGAGTCGACGCGCATGCGTGCTCAAAGTCCGCTGTCCTGGCTGGGGCGTAGACGCCCGGCCCTGACGGAGCCACAACGACGGCGTCGCCGGCACAGCCGCGCGGCGACCGTCCTCCTGCTGTGCTCCACGATGATGGTCACGACCCTCAGCGCGGAGGCGTGGGCGGTACCCGGCCCGGGCATGAGCCGCGAGGAGGCGATCGACCTCCCCGACCTGCCGGAGAACGCCGCCGTCGACGGGGACGAGGAGGCGGAGAAGAACCTCACCACCGCCCCCGTGATTCCCGTCGACCCGTACGCGCCGACCGCCGTCACCCCCTGGACGGAGAGCAGCGGCACCGCCACCCTGGCGGCGGACGCCGCCGCCGGCAGCACGGTTCCGGTCTCGGGCGGTCTGCCCGTCGCGCTGGGCGTCCCCGAGGGTGTCGACGCCGCCGACGTCGCCGGAGAGTGGAAGGTCGACCTGGCCGCGCCCTCCGCGTCCCAGGAAGCCGGCGTCTCCGGCCTGATCATGCAGGTCACCCCGCCGGCCACCGCCGACCCGGCCGCGCAGGTGGCGCTCGCCGTCGACACCACCTCCTTCGCGGACCTCTACGGACCGCAGGCCGCCGACCGCTTCGGCCTGGTCCTGCTGCCCGAATGCGTCCTGACCTCCCCCGACAGCGGGGAGTGCGCCGCCGAGGGTGGCGCGCAGACCATGTCGGGCAAGGCCGACGCCAAGCCGGAGCGGCTGGCCAGCACGGTCGAGGTGGTGCCGGCGGCCGACGCCCCCACCGGAGCGAAGAGCCCCCGGAAGGCCACCAGCCACAAGATCCTCACCGGTTCCGTGCCGGTCGCCGACCTGCTCGGCGCCGAAGCGACCACCGGGCAGACCGCCGAGTCCGCCCCGAAGCCGTCGGGTGCCTCCGCCCGCACGGCATCGGCCCGCACCGGCGCCCTCCAGGCGGTCGACGCCTCCGGCCCCCAGGTGGTCGGCGCCATGGACACCGGCGCCTCGGCCGCGGGCGACTTCACCGCGACACCGCTGCTCACCTCGGGCGCCTGGTCCGCCGGAGCCTCCTCCGGCGCCTTCACCTACGGCTACCAGGTCCAGGTCCCCGAGACCGCGGGCGGCCTGATGCCGAAGATCGCGCTGGGCTACTCCTCGCAGTCCGTCGACGGGCGCACCTCCGCCACCAACAACCAGGCCTCCTGGATCGGCGACGGCTGGGACTACAACCCGGGCTCCATCACCCGCACCTACGCCAACTGCCGTCAGGACTCAAAGAAGGCCGGGTCCAACAACGCCACCCACCGCACCGCGGACCTGTGCTGGGGCTCGGAGAACGCCACCCTGTCGCTCGGCGGCACGACCACCGAGCTGGTCTGGGACAAGGACCGGGGCAAGTGGTTCACCGCCAACGGCGACGGCGCCAGGATCGAGCGCGTCGAGGACCCCGCAACGAAGAACGGTGCCAGGAACGGCGAGTACTGGATCGTCACCACCCGGGACGGCATCCGCTACCACTTCGGACTGAACCGGCTTCCCGGCCACGCCGAGGGCAAGCCGGTCACCGACTCGGTGCTGACCGTTCCGGTGTACGGCAACCACCCGGGCGAGGACTGCTACAAGGCCGGTGACTGGGCCGGCTCCTGGTGCACGCAGGCCTGGCGCTGGAACCTCGACTACGTCGAGGACGTGCACGGCAACGCCATGTCCCTGTGGTGGAAGACCGACAAGAACTACTACGCGCGCAACTTCAACTTCAAGGCCCCCGTCCCCTACGACCGCGACGGCTACCTGACCCACATCGACTACGGCCAGCGCAAGGACAGCATCTTCTCGAAGCCCGCCCCGGCCCGCGTCGACTTCGTCGTCGACGACCGCTGCTTCACCGAGGGTTCGCTGACCTGCTCCGAGGAGAACTTCACCGACAAGGACCCGGGCAAGTACCGCATCTGGTACGACACCCCGGCCGACCTGCGGTGCTCTTCCGGCAAGACCTGCTGGAACGCCGGACCCTCCTTCTGGAGCCGGATGCGCCTGAAGGAGATCAAGACGTCCGCCCAACGGCGGACCGACACCGACGCCCTCCAGCTAGTCGACCGGTACGCGCTCGAGCAGAGCTTCCCGGTCCTGAAAACCGGCCCGAACACCGCCCTGTGGCTTGAGTCGATCAAGCGCACCGGCTTCGCCCGCAACGGTGAGGGCGACGCCCGCGTCGAGCTCAACGCCGTACGCTTCGAGTCCAACGCGGACGACATGCCCAACCGGGTCATGCGGCCGAACGACCCGCGCCCCGGCTTCTCCCGCCTGCGCATCGCGCGTGTCATCAACGAGTACGGCGGCGAGACTGTCGTCACCTACAAGCCGGCCACCGGCGACTGCGCCACCGGCACCGGACTGCCCGGCAAGTCGGACACCGCCGCGCTGAAGTCCAACACCCGCCTGTGCTACCCGCAGTTCTGGAGCCCCGACCCCGAGGCCGAGGACATCGACTGGTTCCACAAGTACGTCGTCGACTCCATCGAGGAACTGCCCAACGTCGACGGCTCCTTCGGCACCCGCACGGCCTACGAGTACAAGAACCCCGGCTGGAAGCTCTCCCAGTCGGAATTCTCGAAGAAGTCGACCCGCACCTACTCCCACTTCGCCGGGTTCGAGCAGACCACGGTCATCACGGGCACGGACGAACCGAGCTTCGGCAGCAAGAAGTCCAAGGCCGTCACCCGCTACTTCCGCGGCATGGGCGACACCGTCCCGGTGAAGGACATCACGGGCGCCGAGATAGCCAAGGACCGCGAGCCCTTCGCCGGCCGTATAGCCGAGGAACTGACCTACACCGACGCCTCCGACGCCGACACCGACTGGCTGTCCCGCAGCGTCACCGTCCCGGCCGCCACCGAACTGGGCAGACGCGACCGCGACGACGGGCTGGAACCGCTGCGCGCCTGGCGCGTCACGGAGCCCAGGGAGGTCGCGTACACCAAGTCCTCCGGCACCGGTGACGACGACCGAACGCAGCGGGTCGTCGAGACGAAGACCGAGTACGAGTCGACGCACGGCCTGCCCACCCAGGTCGAGTCGCTCGGGGACACCGGCAAGCCGGGCGACGAGTCCTGCACCCGGACGGAGTACCTCCACCACACCGGCAAGAACCTCATCGGCCTGACCAAGCAGGTCCTGGTCTCGCCCACCACCTGCGCGAACGCCGACTTCTCCGACCTGTCCACGCTCAGCGGCGCCACCCGCACCGCCTACGACGGCACGGGCTACGGGACCGCGCTCGCCGACACCACCCGGGGCCTGGCCACCGAGACCTGGTCGCTCAACGGCGCCGGCACCGGCTTCCAGACCAACGGCACCAGCCAGTTCGACGCCGTGGGCCGCGTCGTCAGGCAGACCGACCCGGACGGCAAGTCCGGCACGATCGCGTACACCCCGGCCACCGGCCAGGTCTTCGAGGTCACCGAGACCAACGCCGCCGGCCACACCCAGAAGCAGGTGCTGGAGCCGGGCCGCTCGACGACCCTGAAGACCACCGACGCCAACGGACACGTCAGCCAGGCCGAGTACGACCCCCTGGGCCGCCTCCTGAAGGCCTGGGGCCCGGGCCGCACCCCGTCCAGCTCCGCCGTGCCGGACCTCGAGACCGTCTACACCGTCCCCAAGTACGACCCGGAGAACCCCGACCGCAAACCCCCGTTCGTCATCAGCTACACCCGCGGCCACAACGACCGCGTGGAAGCCTCCGTCACCCTCTACGACGGCCTCGGCCGCGAGCGGCAGACACAGGAGGAGGCGGACGGCGGCGGTCACCTGATCACCGACACGCTCTACAACAGCTCCGGCGAGATCTGGCAGACCAGGAACGCCTACCTCACCCACGAGGCGAAGACCGGCGAGCTGTTCACCCCGCTCGCCGACACGGCCGTCCCCAACATCACCCAGTACACCTACGACGGCCTCGGCCGCGTGCTGGAGGAGACGCCGGTCCTCAAGGTCATGGACCCCGAGACCAAGGAGGCCACCTCCCAGCCGGTGCCCGCGAAGGCGACCCGGTACGAGTACGGCCAGGACTGGTCCAAGGTCGTCAACCCGGCCGGGACCTCCTCCTACCGCGTCTACACCGACGCCCTCGGCCGCACCTCCCGGGTCGACACCTTCGACTCGGCGCCCAGCGGCTTCACGTCGATGCGGTACACGTACGACAACCGCGGTCAGCTGGTGAAGGCGGCCAACTCGGCCGACCCCACCCACCCGTACGCGTGGACGTACGACCACCGCGGCCGGCAGACCAGTGCCACCGACCCGGACACCGGCACCACACGCACCACCTACGACCACCGCGACCGGACGGTGACCACCACCAACGCCCGCGGCGTCACCGTCTGGAACGGCTACGACCTCCTGTCCCGCCCGACCCAGCAGCGCCTGGACAACTCCACCGGCAAGCTGCTCGCCGACATGGGCTACGACTCCGCCCCCGGCGGCAAGGGCATGCCTGCCACCGCCACCCGCTACACCGACGGTCAGCCCTACACCCAGCGCGTCAACGGCTACACCGAGGACTACGACCCGACCTCGACCACGCTGACCCTGCCGCAGACGCTGGCCGACACCTGGGGTCTGAAGACCTCCTACACCTACGGCTACACCTACAACGACACCGGCGCCCTCGATGAAGCCACGCTGCCGGCCGTCGGCCGCTTCGACGCCGAGAAGCTCGTCGTCCGCTACAACAAGTACGGCAAGCCCCTGTCGGTCTCCGGCAAGGACTGGTACGGCGCCGAGACGGTCTACGACTCCTACGGCCAGGTGCTGCGCTCGACGCTGGGCGCCCAGCCGTACCGGGTGTGGACGCAGAGCTCGTACGACGAGTCCACCGGTGAGCTGAAGGAGCAGTCGGTCTACCGCGAGCAGCGCGGCGACCAGAGCATCGTCGCAGGCCACCTCGTCTCCAACCGTTCCTACGCCTACGACGAGTCGGGCAACGTCACCTCCATCCGCGAGCACTCGGAGGGCATCGCCGAGCGCGAGTGCTTCGCCTACGACCCGCTCGGTCAGCTGAAGACGGCCTGGACCGCCAAGGACCAGACCGCCTGCACCGGCCCGAAGAACGGCGACGGCACCCTCAACGTGGCCGCCGGCAAGGACGGCTCGGGCTACTGGCAGGAGTACGAGTACGACCTCGTCGGCAACCGCACCAAGCTGACCGAGAAGGACCTCACCGGCGCCACCGCCAAGGACGCCACGACCACGTACTCCTACGGCAAGGCTGACGGCACCCAGCCGCACACGCTGACCAAGGTGTCCAAGGCCTACACCACGCCGCAGGGCGCGCAGGTCAAGGCCGAGGCCGAGCGCCTGTACGAGCTGACCGGCGAGACCAAGTCCGTCACCTCCCTCGAGAATGGTGACCAGCAGGAACTGACCTGGACCTACGACGGCAAGATCGACCGCATCAAGGGCCAGGGTGCCGGCGGTGAGACCCCGTACGTGGGTCTGGCCGACAAGTGCCTCGACCTGAAGAGCGGCACGGCCGTGGCCGGACAGCCCATCCAGCTGTACTCCTGCAACGCCACGACGGCACAGAACTGGCGTTTCGCCCCGACCCCGGGAGCGGCGCAGACCGACCCCGACCGGGGCACCATGGTCGTCCACGACGACTGGTGCCTGCAGCCCGCCGGCAACACGGCCGGCGCCGCCGTCCAGCTCCAGAAGTGCGACGGCTCGGCCGCCCAGGAACTGAAGCGCGACGCCTCCGGCCGGCTGACCCACGTCGCGTCGGGCCTGTGCGTCGCGGTCAAGGACGCGAACTCGGCGGACTCGACGCCGATCGTGCTCGCCACCTGCGGCGCCGACAAGGCCGAGCAGCAGTGGTCCGCGCAGAACGACACCCGCTACATCTACGGTCCCGACGGCTCACAGCTGCTGCGGATCAAGGACAAGCAGGCGACCCTGTACCTGGGCGAGGCCGAGGTCACCGTCCGCCCGGGCGGCACCCTGGTGAACACCCAGCGCACCTACTCGGCCCCCGGCGGCGCGGTCATGCGCTACGCCAACGGCAACGGCAACGAGACCCTGGTCGCGCTGGCCGGCGACCACCAGGGCAGCACGTACGCGGAGGTCGCCCTCTACGACGACATGGCGGTCCGCATCCGCAAGCAGGACCCGTTCGGCAACCAGCGGGGCGCCGACACGGTCGGCAACGACCTGCAGACCCACTCGGGGTTCCTGGGCGCCACCCGCGACGACTCCTCCGGGTACCAGCCGCTGGGCGCCCGGCTCTACGACCCCGTGGTCGGACGCTTCCTGTCCGCGGACCCGGTGCTGGACCTGAACGACCTGCTCCAGTCCAACGGGTACTCCTACGCGCACAACAACCCGGTGACGATGTCCGACCCGACGGGTCTGGCCATCTCACTGACCGCCTCCGAGAAGGCCGCGGCCCTCGTGGGAGCTGGACTGTCGGCGGCGGAGGTCTCCCAGGCGCAGGCCACCATGGGCAAGTCGTTGACCTCGGTGATCCTCGGCGCGGCGTGGAGCACGCTGAAGGACTTCATCGGCATCAACGACGCCATGGCCTGCTTCGGCGGTGACATGTGGTCCTGCGCGGGCATGGTCATCGGAGCCATCCCGTGGTTCAAGGCCGGCAAGATCCCCGGCGTCCTCAAGGCCATCGACCGCACCATCGACGCCATCCAGGCCTTCCGCAAGGCGAAGAAGGCGGCCGAGGCCGTGCTGAAGGCCGCGAAGGCGGCCGAGTCGGCGGCACTGAAGGCCAAGAAGGCGGCGATCGAGAAGGCGAAGAAGGAAGCCGCGCAACGCGCCAAGAAGAAGGCGGCGGAACAGGCGAAGAGAACCGCCGACCGGGCCGCCGCCCAGGCCAAGAAGACCGGCAACGCCGTCCAGAAACGGGCCCAGGCCAAGGCCGCCCCGAAGGTGTCGTCGGTCAGCAAGTCCTCCGGGGGCGGCAAGAAGGCGGCCTCGAAACCCGGCGGCAACTCCGGTGGCTCCTCCCGCAGCAAGGGCGGCAGCAGCGGAAGCGGCGGCTCGGGCAAGGCCGACGGCGGCGGCTCGTGCCCGGTCGGCAACAGCTTCGTGCCGGGCACCCGCGTCCTGATGGCCGACGGCACCACGAAGCCGATCGAGCAGGTCGAGGCCGGCGACAAGGTGATCGCCACCGACCCGAAGACCGGCGAGCGCCGCGTCGAGACGGTCACCGCCGAGATCAAGGGCGAGGGCCTGAAGCACCTGGTCAAGGTCACGATCGACACCGACGGCAAGGCGGGCACGAAGACGGCCCAGGTCACCGCGACCGACGGCCACCCCTTCTGGGTCCCCGAACTGGGCAAGTGGATCGACGCCACCGACCTCCGCTCCGGCCAGTGGCTCCAGACCAGCGCGGGCACCCACGTCCAGATCACCGCGGTAAAGCGCTGGACGAGCCCCGGATCGACGGTCCACAACCTGACGGTCGGCAACGTCCACACGTACTTCGTGGTGGCGGGGGCGGCGCCGGTACTGGTCCACAACTGCGGTACCGGTGGAGCAGATCCCGACCACCTCCAGGACATGGTCGACGACATGACCGACCTGGCCGGGGGAGGCGCGGGCTGGCGCACCATGGGCGCGCTGCACGCGGACACCCCGAGCGGGGGGCTGGACCTCGTGGCGGTGGGTGCGCGCGCGGACCTCACACAGCGCCAGTGGACGTCTCTCCCTTCGCTCGGCAGCGGCACCCTTGCCATCCGTGTGCCGCAGCCGGCGAGGACTGTCGCCAAGGACGATCTGTGGCACGCCGAGGTCAAACTGTGGACGGAAGCGGCAGGTATTCTCCAGATCCAGCCGCGTCTGCTCGTGGTCAGCAGACCTATCTGCCCCGCGTGTCAGAACTTCCTGACAAGACGAGGCGCGAGCATCACCTCAGACACCACAGCACAGTGGTAGGCAACTGATGAGGGTTGTGGGGGAGCGAAGAGGATCGCTTCCCCACAGCCGCAGTGACCATCCGTGAAGGAGCAAGTACATGCAGGACGCGGCCCGGGGCGTGGCTCTGGCCTTCAACGCCTCTGCGGTCCTGCGGACAGGCGGCGCGGTCTTCGCCGCCTGTCCGGATGAACGTCTCCGGTCCCTGTACTACCGAATGGACGCCGGGATGAGAGCTGTCTGGCGCCACCTGCGAGGCGCCGACATCCATCCCGGGGTCGTGGCCGAGGCCGAGGACGCGAACCGTGTACTGGGGGAGCAGTCCCGGGAGCTTGGCCTTCCCGAGGAATTCCTCGGGAGTTACCGCGACCTCGCCGCCACGGCGCTCGCCGACTTCGCGGGGCGGGAGGAGGTGTCGCAGGAGGACGTGTCGGCACTGGCCGTGGAGGCGGTCGGCTTCCTGGAAGCCGGAGTGGCCAGCGCGCAGGGGGCGGTGGATTACGAGCGCTCGTGCCAGGTGGCGATCCGGTCGTTGCTCCAGGGCTGGGCCGACGATCCACTGTCCACGATGCGGAAGGTGCGTCGCGAGACGGGCGTGTGGGCTCTGGCCTATCAACGGTTCGTCACCCCGGTGCCCAGAGGCAATCCTGACATCGCGGACTGACCCGCTCCGGGCAGCCGGCAGTCCGCCGGCCCGCGGCAGAGCGTACGACCTCGGTCAGCCCGCGCTGACCGTCTCCCGCACCGTCCCGTCGGGCGAAGCCACCAGCACCGGCGTCTCCGGCCCGCCCAGGTCCCGTACCGCCGCCCGGTCCTCGTCCGACGCCGAGTCCGACTCGGTCACCACGGCTGCCGCCTCCAGCGACTTCGCGCCGGACGCCACCGCCATCGCCACCGCCGTGCGCAGGGCGCTGAGCTGAAGGGAGTCCAGGGCGACGGTCCCGGCGACGTACGTGCGGCCGGTCTCGTCGCGTACGGCGGCACCCTCGGGCACGCCGTTGCGGGCGCGGGCCGAGCGGGCCAGGGTGACGATCTTGCGGTCCTCGGGGTCGAGGCCGGGGGTCTCGGTGGTCATGGGGTGAGCATACGTAGCCCCGCCGGGCGCCGGTCCGCTCACCCCGGCACCGGTCCGCTCCCGCACGGGCAGTGGCCCGCTCTCACCCCGCCACCGGGTACATCGCCCCGCGCCGGCCCTCCGGCGAGGCCAGCCACTCCAGCTTCGCCGCCGTGTTCGCCTCCTCCAGCGGCGTGTGCAGCACGATGGTCAGATCGGGGCGGGCGGGCACCTGCAACGCCGTCGACTCCAGGCTGAGCAGGCCGACCAGCGGGTGGTCCAGCTCCTTGCGGATCTGCCCCGCGTCCTCGATGTCCCGCTCCTCCCACAGCGCGGCGAACTCGGCACTGGCCTCCTTCAGGTCCGCCAGCACCTGCTGGAAGCCCTCGTCGTCCGGGTTGGCCGCGCAGGTCGCGCGGAACTGGGCGACGACCGTGCCCGCGTTGTGCTCCCAGTTGCGGGCCCGGGAGCGGTACAGCGGGTCGGTGAAGTAGTCGATGATGCAGTTCCACGTCGTCTCCGGCCGCATGCCCAGCACCATCGCCGCCGCGTCGTTGTACAGCACGCAGTTGTAGTACCGGTCCATGATGTGCGCCGGATACGGCATCCACGTGTCGATCAGCCGCCGCAGCCCCTCGCACATGTCCCGCTTCGAGGGCTCCACCTCGGCCGCGGGCGGGTTCAGCCCCGCCAGCACGTACAGGTGGCGGCGCTCGGTGTTGCTGAGCCGCAGCACCCGCCCGACCGCGTCCAGCACCTGCGGGGAGACGGAGATGTCGCGACCCTGCTCCAGCCACTGGTACCAGGACGCGCCCACCCCGGCGAGCACGGCCACCTCCTCGCGGCGCAGCCCCGGCGTGCGGCGCCGGGCCCCGCCGTCCGGCAGACCGACCTCGGCCGGGGACACCCGGGCCCGGCGGCTCATCAGGAACTCCCGCAGCTCACTGCGGCGCCGGTCCCGGCCCGCGGTCCCGGTCCTCGTGATCACGTCCGGCACGTACGTACTCCCCCCGTAGCCAACCCGCCGGTGCCTGGTGGTGGCACCACCAGAACAATCGGCGTCTCCCCACAACTATTCCGGGGGCCCGAGGCTCATGTCCATGGCGATCGACACCACCCCGACCCCCGTTGCCGAACAGCAGGCCGCTCCCCGGCTCTCGCCCCGCGACCGGCTGGTCCTGTTCGTGCTCTGCGCGGCCCAGTTCATGGTCGCGCTCGACTTCTCCGTCCTGAACGTCGCCCTGCCCGTACTCGGCGCGGACCTCGGCATGAGCACCTCCGCCCTCCAGTGGGCGGTCACCGCGTTCGCGCTGCCCTCCGGCGGGTTCCTGCTGCTCTTCGGGCGCATGGGCGACCTCTACGGCCGCCGGCGGCTCTTCCTCGCCGGACTCGCGCTCTTCGGCGCCGCCTCCCTGCTTGCCACCCTCGCCTGGGACCCGGCCTCCTTCCTCGCCGGACGCGCCCTCCAGGGCCTCGGCGCGGCGGCCATCGTCCCGACCGGCATGTCCCTGCTGACGACGACCTTCCCGGAGGGCCCCGCCCGCGACCGCGCCCTCGGCATCTCCGGCACCCTGCTCTCGCTCGGCTTCACCGTCGGCATGGTGGCCGGCGGCGTCCTGACCGACCTGCTGAGCTGGCGCTCCACGATGGGCCTGCTCGCGCTGTTCGCCCTGATCGTGCTGCCCCTCGCGCCACGCCTGCTGCCCGAGTCGCGGACCCCGGAGCGGCCCCGTCTCGACGTCCCCGGCGCCGTCACCGTCACCGGCGGCCTGCTCTCCCTGATCTACGCCCTCACCACGGCCGCCGAGCACGGCTTCGGCCGCACCGACGTCCTCGTCACCCTGGCCGCGGGCCTGCTGCTCCTGGCCGCCTTCGTGGCCGTGGAGTCCCGCAGCGCGGCTCCCCTGGTCTCCCTGCCGATGCTGCGCCGCCGCACGGTGGCCTGGGGCAACCTGGGCGGGCTGGTCACCTTCTCGATGATGTCGACGGTCGTCTTCGTGCTCACCCTGTACCTCCAGGAGATCCTGCACCTGAGCGCCTTCGAGACCGGTCTCGTCTTCGGGGTGCAGGGCGTGCTGTCGGTGGTGGCCGGTTCGTACGCCCCGCGCGTCATCGGCCGCTTCGGCGCCCGTCGCACCCTCGTCGGCTCGCTCGCCGGACAGGGTGCGATCGGCCTGTCCCTGCTCGCGCTGGGCGAGGGCGGCTGGTCGGTGGTGCTCGCCACCGCCGCCGTGTCCCTGGCCAGCATGTGCCACCTGGGCGCGATCATCTCCTACGGCCTGACGGTCACCTCCGGCGTCCCCGACGAGGAACAGGGCCTGGCGACCGGCCTGGTCACCTCCACCCAGCAGGTCGGCATCACCGTCGGCATCCCGCTCCTCGGCGTGCTGGCCACGACCGCCACCGACCTCGGGTCCGGCGTCCACACCGTGCTGGTCCTGGACGCGGTGATCGTGCTGGCGGCGGCCGTACTGGTCGCGGTGGGGCTGCGGGCGGCCCGCACCGCCTCAGGGGCGGTCGAGGCGGAGCCGGTCCGCGCGCGGTAGACCGGCGACGACCAGGTCGTACGAGTCCTCGACCAGCTCCCGGACGACACGGTCCGGGAGCCCGCCGCCGGGACCGTCGCCCACCGTCACCGTGTTCCAGTGCCGCTTGTTCATGTGCCAGCCCGGGACGATCAGCCCCGGATGCTCGCGCCGCAGCCGGAGCGCGTCGTCCGGGTCGCACTTGAGGTTGACGGTGAGCGGGCGCCCGTCCAGCGAGGTCAGCGCGAACATCTTCCCCAGCACCTTGAAGACGGAGGTCTCCGGGTTGAAGGGGAAGTCCTCCTGCGCCGCGTTGAAGGAGAGACAGAAGTCGCGCAGCTCCGCCGGGGTCATTCGGACACGGCCTCCTCGGCCGGCTTCGCCGCGGCGACCGGCTCCACCAGCACCGTCACGATCTTGTTCCGACGGCCCGCGGCGGCCTCCGCCGTCAGCCGCAGTTCCCGGCCGTCGGGCAGCTCCACGATCGAGGACGCCCCGGCGATCGGGACCCGGCCCAGCGCCTTCGCGAGCAGGCCGCCGACCGTCTCCACGTCCTCGTCGTCGTACTCGTCCAGGCCGTACAGCTCGCCCAGGTCGCCGATGTCCAGGCGGGCGGTCACCCGGAAACGGTCCCCGCCCAGCTCCTCCACCGGCGGCAGCTCCCGGTCGTACTCGTCGGTGATCTCGCCGACGATCTCCTCCAGGATGTCCTCGATGGTGACGATGCCCGCCGTGCCGCCGTACTCGTCGATGACGACGGCGACGTGGTTGCGCTCCTTCTGCATCTCGCGCAGCAGGTCACCGGCGTTCTTCGTGTCCGGCACGAACGACGCCGGGCGCATCGCGGTGGAGACGAGGTCGCTCTCCGCGTCCCGGCTGATGTGCGTCCTGCGGACCAGGTCCTTCAGGTAGACGATGCCGACGATGTCGTCCTCGCTGTCGCCGGTCACCGGTATCCGGGAGAAACCGGAGCGCAGGGCGAGGGTGAGGGCCTGCCGGATGGTCTTGTAGCGCTCGATGACGACGAGGTCGGTGCGCGGCACCATGACCTCCCGCACGAGGGTGTCGCCCAGTTCGAACACCGAGTGCACCATGCGGCGCTCCTCGGCCTCGATCAGCGACTCCGCCTCCGCGTAGTCCACCAGCGCCCGCAGCTCCGCCTCCGAGGCGAAGGGGCCCCGGCGGAAGCCCTTGCCGGGGGTGAGCGCGTTGCCGATGAGGATCAGCAGCGAAGGGATCGGGCCCATGATCCGGGCCAGCGGCAGCAGCACGTAGGCCGCCGCGGTCGCCGTGTTCAGCGGGTGCTGGCGCCCGATGGTGCGCGGCGAGACCCCGACGGCGACGTAGGAGAGCAGCACCATCACCGCGATGGCGATGATCAGCGCCTCTCCGGTGCCGTCGAACTGTCTCAGGCAGGCGTACGTGACCAGCGCGGCGGCCGCCATCTCGCAGGCGACGCGGACCAGCAGCGCCACGTTGAGGTAGCGCGTCGGGTCGGCGGCGACCTGGGCGAGTTTCTCGCCGCCCCGGCGCCCGGACCGTACCGCCTCCTCGGCGCGGAAGCTGGAGACCCTGGCGAGCCCCGCCTCCGCGCACGCGGCCAGCCAGGCGACCACCACCAGGGCGACGGCGCCGGCGACGAGCGGGAGGCTCATGAGACCGTCGGGGCCGGGGACGGGCCGGTCAGGCCCCGCTCCGCACGCCAGCCGTCCACGATCGCGGCCTGCAGACCGAACATCTCGGCCTTCTCGTCGGGCTCCTCGTGGTCGTACCCGAGCAGGTGCAGCACCCCGTGGACGGTCAGGAGCTGGAGCTCCTCGTCCATGGAGTGCTCCGTCGGCGCCTCGGTGCCCTGCTTGGCGGCGACCTCCGGGCAGAGCACGATGTCGCCGAGCAGCCCCTGCGGCGCCTCCTCCTCGTCCTTGGACGGCGGACGCAGCTCGTCCATCGGGAAGGACATCACGTCGGTGGGACCCGGCAGGTCCATCCACTGGATGTGCAGCTGCTCCATGGCGTCGGCGTCCACGACGATCACCGAGAGCTCGGAGAGCGGGTGGATGCGCATCCGCGCGAGCGCGTAGCGGGCGATGTCGAGGATCGCCTGCTCGTCGACCTCGGTTCCGGACTCGTTGTTGACGTCGATCGACATGGTCGTGCTGGTCTACTTCCCCTTGGCCTTGGCACCGTGTCTCGGTGTCCGGCCGCCGTTGTGGCCGCCGTTCTCGGTGCCGTTCCTGCTGTCGTACTGCTCGTAGGCGTCGACGATACGGCCCACCAGCTTGTGCCGGACGACGTCCTGCGACGTGAGCCGGGAGAAGTGGACGTCCTCGACGCCCTCCAGGATCTCCTGCACCTGCCGCAGACCCGACTTCGTGCCGCCGGGCAGGTCGACCTGGGTCACGTCACCCGTGATCACGATCTTCGACTCGAAGCCGAGCCGGGTGAGGAACATCTTCATCTGCTCGGGGCTGGTGTTCTGGGCCTCGTCCAGGATGATGAACGCGTCGTTCAGCGTACGGCCGCGCATGTACGCCAGCGGGGCGACCTCGATCGTGCCCGCCGCCATCAGCCGCGGGATCGAGTCCGGGTCGAGCATGTCGTGCAGCGCGTCGTACAGCGGGCGCAGATACGGGTCGATCTTCTCGTACAGGGTGCCCGGCAGGAAGCCGAGCCGCTCACCGGCCTCGACCGCCGGGCGGGTCAGGATGATGCGGTTGACCTGCTTGGACTGCAGGGCCTGCACCGCCTTGGCCATCGCCAGGTAGGTCTTGCCGGTGCCCGCCGGGCCGATGCCGAAGACGATGGTGTGCTTGTCGATCGCGTCGACGTACCGCTTCTGGTTCAGCGTCTTGGGGCGGATCGTGCGGCCGCGCGAGGACAGGATGTTCTGCGTGAGCACCTCGGCCGGGGTCTCCTGGCCGTCGCTCTCCCCGTTCTCGCTCGCCTTGAGCATGGCGATCGAGCGTTCCACTGCGTCCTCCGTCATCGGCTGCCCCGTGCGCAGCACCAGCATCATCTCGTCGAACACGCGCTGTACGAGGGCGACCTCATGGGTGTCGCCGACGGCGCTGATCTCATTGCCCCGGACATGGATGTCGGCCGCCGGGAAGGCCTTCTCGATCACGCGCAGGAGGGAGTCTCCGGAGCCCAGTACGGTCACCATGGGGTGCTGGGCGGGGACGCTGATCCGTGCGCTCGCCTGCCCCTGCGCGGGGGTGTGGGCTGAGGGTGTCTGAGTCATGGGCCGGCGCTCTAGGCCTGCTCGTCCTCCTCTGCGGCGTCCGCCGCGTGACGGGTGTGTCTGCTGACTCCAGCGTACGACTCCCCGCCGACAGCACCGAGGGGTTTATCCGACCGGTACCCGCCGCTGCCCGTCGAGCAGCTCCCGGAACCAGCCGTACGACGCCTTGGGCGTGCGGGCGAGCGTCGTGAAGTCCACGTGGACCAGTCCGAAGCGGCGGGCGTACCCCTCGGCCCACTCGAAGTTGTCCAGCAGCGACCACACGAAGTAGCCGCGCACGTCCACGCCCGCCTCGACCGCCCGGTGCAGGGCGCGCACGTGCCCGTCCAGGTAGGCGATGCGGTCCCGGTCGTCGAGGCCCTCGTAGGAGCAGCCGTTCTCCGTGATCACGACCGGCGGGAGCCGGTCGCCGTAGCGGTCCCGGAAGCCGGTGAGCAGCTCCGTCAGCCCCTCCGGGACCACGGGCCAGCCGAAGTCCGTCACCGGACGCCCCTCGATCCGGCGCACCGAGAAGGGCAGTTCGGCCGGGAGCGTCACCCCGCCGAACTCGATCTCCGCGCCCTGCGGGGCACCCACCCGCGTCGGCGCGTAGTAGTTCACCCCGTACCAGTCCAGCGGCTCGGCGATGATCTCCAGGTCGGCCTCCACCCTTTCGGCGGAACCGGGCATGAGCTCGCCGATGCCCTCCGGGTACCGACCGGTCAGGAGCGGGTCGGCGAACATCCGGTTCAGCAGGAGGTCGTAGAAGTCCGCCGCCTCCCGGTCGGCCGGGTCGTCGGAGGCGGGCCAGACCGGGCCGTGCGAGTTGGCGATGCCGACGTCAGAGGCGCCGGACGCGCGCAGGGCCCGTACCGCCAGGCCGTGCGCGAGGAGCTGGTGGTGGGCGGCCGGGAGGGCGTCGAACAGCAGCTCCCGGCCGGGGGCGTGGACGCCCAGGGCGTGGCCGAGCAGGGTGTGCTCGGCCGGCTCGTTGAGGGTGATCCACTTGCCGACCCGGTCGCCGAGGCGCTCCGCGACGACCGACACGTACTCGGCGAACCGGGCGGCCGTGTCCCGCTCCAGCCAGTCCAGGTCCGCCGGCAGGTCCCAGTGGAACAGCGTCGGCACCGGCCGCACGCCCGCCGTGCACAGCTCGTCCACCAGGCGGTCGTAGAAGTCCAGGCCGCCGGGGGAGTCCACCCGGGGCCAGGAGACGGAGAAGCGGTACGCGTCCACGCCGAGGCCCGCCAGGAGCGCCACGTCCTCGCGGTAGCGGTGGTAGTGGTCGCAGGCCACCGCCGCCGTCGCACCGTCCTTCACCCGGCCGGGCTCCGCCGTGAAGGCGTCCCACACGGACGGTGCCCGCAGCCCGGCCGCGCCCTCGATCTGGTGCGCGGACGTGGACACGCCCCACAGGAAGCCGTCCGGGAACCGCGGCATCGGATTCGCCGGCATCGCGTCAGTCGCCATGCGCGGATCATCCGTACCCCCGGTAAGGGAAGTCAACGCCCGCGCACCCGACCGGTGTTACGCACCCTCCTTCAGCACCCGCGAGATCAGCGCGCGCTGCTCGTCCGTCAGCCGGGGATCGGCGGCGTACACCGTGTTCCCGTCCACGGTGAGCTGGTAGCTGAACCCGTCCGGCACCCCGACCGGCGGGGTGCTCCGGCCGTCGGCGACCGCCCGCTCGGCCAGGGCATGCCACTCGTCCGCGTCGGGGCGTCCCGCGGTCTCGACCTCCGCGTGGCGTTCGATGCCCGCGAAGCCTCCTGTGCGCCTCACCTGAATCCGCATGGACCCGTGTCTAGTACGGAACTACAGCGTCCGCACCCCGACCTGCTCCCAGGCCTTGCCGACCGCCTCCAGCTCGTCCCCGTCGCCGTAGCGCTCCCGGGCGGCCTTCACCGTCAGCGTCGCGAAGTCCGTGAACGAGGCGTCCTCGGCCAGCTCGCCGCCGGTCAGCACGTCGTACCAGATCTGTCCGGCCCGCTCCCAGGCGTGTCCGCCCAGCTCGGTGGCGAGGAGGTAGAAGGCGTGGTTGGGGATGCCGGAGTTGATGTGCACGCCGCCGTTGTCGCGGCCGGTGCGCACGTAGTCGTCCATCGTCGCGGGCTGCGGGTCCTTGCCGAGCACGTCGTCGTCGTAGGCCGTACCGGGTGCCTTCATGGAGCGCAGCGCCTCGCCCGTGACCCGCGGGGCGAGCAGCCCGGCGCCGATCAGCCAGTCGGCCTCGGCGGCGGTCCGGCCCTGCGCGTACTGCTTGATGAGGGAGCCGAAGACGTCGGAGACCGACTCGTTGAGGGCGCCGGGCTGGCCGTAGTAGGTCAGGTTGGCGGTGTGCTGGGTGACGCCGTGGGTCAGCTCGTGGCCGATCACGTCCAGGGCGATGGTGAAGTCGAGGAAGATCTCGCCGTCCCCGTCGCCGAAGACCATCTGCTCGCCGTTCCAGAACGCGTTGTTGTACTCGCGGTCGTAGTGCACGGTCGCGTCCAGCGGCAGGCCCGCGCCGTCGATGGAGTCCCGCCGGTAGACCTTGAGGTAGTGCTCGAAGGTGGCGCCCAGGCCCGCGTAGGCGCGGTTCACGGTGGCGTCCTGGCCGGGTTCCTCGCCCTCACCGCGCACCTCGCTGCCCGGCAGGTCGGTGCCGTGCCCGGCGTCGTAGACCGTGCGCCGCGGCTTCCCGGGCTCCGCGTCCGCGCGCGGGGCCACGGAGGGGGCGCCGACGACCGTGGTCAGTCCGCGGCGGGCGCGTTCGAGGGCGTCGCGCTGGATGGTGCGGCGGGCGGGCCCGGCGAGCACGGGGTCCGTGTTCCGGGCGAGCCGGTCGAGGACGTGGGGCGGGACGATCGTGCAGAAGACGGGCTGGAAGCCCCCGTGTGTGGTCATGTCCGGCACTCTCGCACTGTGTGACCGCACTGTCACTACCCGCAACCACGATCGGTGCACAGTGACGGGAAGGGGCCCCCGTGGCCTGGCCGGGAGTGGTATACGGCACTTTTTGTCCCCTTTCTCACCCCGGTCCCGCATACTGATACGGACCCGCGTGACCCGCGTGACTCGGCTAGGGTGCTGGGCACCATGCGATTCGGGCTGCTTCTCCTTAGCTGCCGCGGCGAGGGCCTGTAGAGGCCGACTCCCTCCCCGCGGAGCTTGGTGGTGCCGTCGGCCGTCCTTCCGGACACGCGGACGTCACACGCTGAGGTCGGTGACACCGCCGTCACCCGCTGACACCGCGGACATCACGAGGAGCCCACGCCATCATGGCCAACCGCCAGCAGCCCAGCCCCATGCCGACCGCCAAGTACCGCGGCTACGAGCAGGTCGACATCGCCGACCGCACCTGGCCGAACCAGCGGATCACCACCGCCCCCCGCTGGCTCTCCACCGACCTGCGCGACGGCAACCAGGCCCTGATCGACCCCATGTCGCCGGTCCGCAAGCGCGCCATGTTCGACCTGCTGGTCAAGATGGGCTACAAGGAGATCGAGGTCGGCTTCCCGGCCTCCGGCCAGACCGACTTCGACTTCGTACGCTCCATCATCGAGGACCCGGACGCCATCCCGGACGACGTCACCATCTCCGTACTGACCCAGGCCCGCGAGGACCTGATCGAGCGCACGGTGGAGTCCCTGAAGGGCGCCCGGCGGGCCACCGTCCACCTGTACAACGCGACCGCCCCCGTCTTCCGCCGGGTCGTCTTCCGCGGCTCGAGGGACGACATCAAGCAGATCGCGGTCGACGGCACCCGCCTGGTCATGGAGTACGCCGAGAAACTGCTGGGCCCGGAGACGGAGTTCGGCTACCAGTACAGCCCCGAGATCTTCACCGACACCGAGCTGGACTTCGCCCTGGAGGTCTGCGAGGCGGTGATGGACACCTACCAGCCCGGTCCCGGCCGCGAGATCATCCTCAACCTGCCCGCCACGGTGGAGCGTTCCACGCCGTCCACGCACGCCGACCGCTTCGAGTGGATGGGCCGCAACCTGTCCCGCCGCGAGCACGTCTGCCTGTCCGTCCACCCGCACAACGACCGCGGTACGGCGGTGGCGGCGGCCGAGCTGGCGGTCATGGCCGGCGCCGACCGCGTCGAGGGCTGCCTGTTCGGGCAGGGCGAGCGCACCGGCAACGTCGACCTGGTCACCCTGGGCATGAACCTGTTCTCCCAGGGCGTCGACCCGCAGATCGACTTCTCCGACATCGACGAGATCCGTCGCACGTGGGAGTACTGCAACCAGATGGAGGTCCACCCGCGCCACCCGTACGTGGGCGACCTGGTCTACACGTCCTTCTCCGGCTCCCACCAGGACGCCATCAAGAAGGGCTTCGACGCGATGGAGGCCGACGCGGCGGCTCGCGGGGTCACCGTCGACGACATCGAGTGGGCCGTCCCGTACCTGCCGATCGACCCGAAGGACGTCGGCCGCTCCTACGAGGCCGTCATCCGCGTCAACTCGCAGTCCGGCAAGGGCGGCATCGCCTACGTCCTGAAGAACGACCACAGCCTGGACCTGCCGCGCCGGATGCAGATCGAGTTCTCGAAGCTCATCCAGGCCAAGACCGACGCCGAGGGCGGCGAGATCACGCCGACGGCGATCTGGGACGTCTTCCAGGACGAGTACCTGCCCAACCCGGAGAACCCCTGGGGCCGCATCCAGGTGGCCAACGGGCAGACCACGACCGACCGCGACGGCGTCGACACCCTCACCGTCGACGCCACGGTCGACGGCGCGGAGACCACCCTGGTCGGCACCGGCAACGGCCCGATCTCGGCGTTCTTCCACGCGCTGCAGGGCGTCGGCATCGACGTACGGCTGCTGGACTACCAGGAGCACACGATGAGCGAGGGCGCCTCCGCGCAGGCCGCCTCCTACATCGAGTGCGCGATCGGCGACAAGGTGCTGTGGGGCATCGGAATCGACGCGAACACCACGCGCGCCTCGCTGAAGGCCATCGTCTCCGCCGTCAACCGCGCGGCCCGCTGACCAGCCGAATCAGTGGTTTGATGTCCCGCTCGCCGGAATCCGGCGGGCGGGACCCCGTCATATACCGGCCATATATCTGTGATGGTCACGGAAAGGTCTCGTCCTGGGTACTGACTCCACGTCGGTGATGTGGCTAACATCACGCCAGCGCGACGATGCTGTCGCGCCGTTATGGAGGTGCGACGTGCAGCCTGGACGGGGACGAAACAGCCGAGCTGCCCGGCTGCCACGCATCCTGGGCACCCGCACCGCGTGGACGCCCGTCGGCGACGGCGAGTTCTTCTGCCCCGGCTGCGGCGGCGACCGCAACTACGCGCGGCTCACCGGACGCCGCCGCTTCACGCTGCTCGGCGTGCCCGTGCTGCCCCGCGGCGAGTCCGCGCCGACCGTCGAGTGCGCGGCCTGCCGCCGCCACTACGGCACCGACGTCCTCGACCACCCGACCACCACCCGCTTCTCCGCGATGCTCCGCGACGCCGTCCACACCGTCGCCCTCGCGGTCCTGACCGCGGGCGGCACCTGCTCCCGCACCTCGCTGGAGACCGCGACCGTCGCGGTGCGCGCGGCCGGCTTCGAGGACTGCACCGAGGAGCAGCTGAACGCGCTCGTCGAGGCGCTGGAGGCGGACACCGGCCGGGTCCGGGGCGAACCCTGCGTGCCGGGCCTGGCGATAGAACTCCACGAGGCGCTCGACCCGCTGGCACCGCACCTCGCCGCCGTCGGCCGCGAGTCGATCCTGCTGCAGGGTGCCCGCATCGCCCTGGCGGACGGCCCCTACACCCCCGCCGAACGCGACGCCCTGGCCACCGTCGGCGCGGCCCTGACCATCTGTTCCGACGACGTGACCCGCCTCCTGGACTCGGCGGGCACGCCCTCCTAGCCGGGCGCGAGGTCCAGCCGCATGATCTGGCGGTGCACGCCCGGGCCGAAGTAGTCCGGACGCAGGCCGCCGTCGGGTTCCTCGGGGCGGAAGCCGAGCGAACGGTAGAGGAAGATGGCGGCGAGGTTGGCGGGCTCCACCGTGAGGCGGACGACTTGTATGCCGTCCCGGCGCAACCGGCTCAGGGCCTCCCGCATCAGCTCCCGGCCCAGCCCGTGGCGGCGCCGGTCCGGGGTCACGCACAGCCCGAGGATCCAGCTGTCCCTGCCGAGCGTCCGGGTGGCGGCCAGCACGTAGCCGCGCAGCCGGCCCGTCCCGTCGTCGAGGACCAGGAAGTGCTCCTCGTACATGTCGAAGAGCTGGCGCAGCAGGAACCCGGGATAGGCGAAGTCCTGGAAGACCTCCTCGTCCAGCCGCCGCAGTTCCGGCAGGTCGGACTCCCGGGCCGTGCGCAGGTCCAGTGGCAGGTCGTCCGGTGGCAGTCCGGGCCGGGTGAGCGGGTCGTGGTGGTCGAGGGAACGTTCCAGCGGTTCGGCGGTCATGCAACCCCCTGGTCTGCGTCAACTCTTGGGCATCCGTGCCCCACACGGTCGAGTGAAGGACTCATGTGGCGGCCAGTGTCTGCTTCTGGCTAGAGTGAGCGTCCAACTTCCCTCATGCAAGGGCGAGTTCGGGTGTGCGACCATGCGCCCGACGTGCGCCGGTCGGATGAGGATGGCGTATTCCCGTACTGGTCCGTAGTGGCCGGGTCACTTACCGTGAACAGTACTGGGGATTTGTCCAAATTCGAATGGAACGTGGCAGGGTGATTATGGATCGCAACGCCGACGCGCCTTGGTCGAAGTTCGATCCAGAGGTGTACGTGGACAACAACTACCGGACACCGCTCGAAGTCGACCTGCTGATCGTCCGGTTGATGCGCGACTACTTCACCCGCTGCTTCGAGGGAGTCCCCCCGCGTTCCGCGCGCGGCATCGACGTCGGCGCGGGCGCGAACCTGTATCCCGCCCTGTCCATGCTGCCCTGGTGCGAGAAGCTGCTCCTGCTGGAGTACGCGCACCCGAACGTCGAATACCTGGAGAAGCAGGTCGCCCCGGCCGGGTACGACATCGCCTGGGACCCCTTCTGGGACGTGCTGCGCGAGGCCCCCGCCTACGCCGCCGTCGAACCGAGACCGCTGGTCGCCGACATCGTCCGGGTCGAGCGCGGCAACCTGTTCGACCTGGAGGGCGGGGACCGGCGCTGGTCGCTGGGGACCATGTTCTTCGTCGCCGACTCCATGTCCGAGGCGCCCGAGGAGTTCCACCGGGGCGTGCGCTGCTTCATGAACGCGCTCGGCGAGGGAGCGCCGTTCGCCGCCGCCTTCATGAAGGAGTCCGTCGGCTACCGCGTCGGCGCCCACGACTACCCGGCCTACCGGGTGAACGAGGAAACGGTCGGCCAGAGCCTGGAGCCGTTCACCGAGGAGCTGGAGATCCACGATCTGCACCACTCGGTGCGGCCGGGGCACGAGGGAATGCTCCTCGCCCTGGGACGGCGCAATTCGGCGATTGCCGCCCCGTAGGAACGGGGACATGCTCAACGGGGACCATCGCAACGGGGACATGCCGAACACAGGGCAACGAGGTCTGTACGAGGGGTGCGGGGATGCAGATCAAGCCACGCCAGCACCTGCTGGACATCTGGCAGGCCATGGCCCGTCATTCGTTCGACGACGGGAAGCTGGTCCGGGGAGACACCGACGGACTGAGCAGCGTCGCGGACGCCGAACGCCTGCTGTGCCTGCTGTATCCGGCCACCGAGGTGCCCGCCTTCCGGCTCGACCAGCCGGACACCACCGAACGTGACGTCCTGCGCGCCCTCGACCGGGTCGGCAGCCGGCTGGAGATCCCGCCCAACCTGATCGCCGCGCTGACCCAGTTCATGCGCACCCACACCGGCACCGACGACAGCCCCACCTTCTCCGGCGGACACTACTTCCGCCCCTCCGAGCCCGGCGGCACGATCAGCCACGAGCAGCGCCAGCTGGGCGTGGTCGACTCCTACTCCATGTCCGTCACGCTCTGCCTCGCCACCCTCGGCTTCCTCAAGGTCTACGAGGGCACCACCACCCGGCCCGAGGTCCTGAAGGCCGTCGGCGAGCTGCGGGAGGCCACCAACGCCCGGCTGACCGCCGCGATGATCAGCCTGCTGCGCTCCTTCACCGTCAACGTCTTCGACGCCGAGTCGGAACAGGGCAAGCGGCTGATCCAGGTCATCGGCCAGGGCGGACAGTCCGACCGGATCGTCCTCCAGCAGTTCTCCCGCCGGTTACGCCCGCTGCGCGCCACCATCATCGAGAGCCTCTCCAGAGGCATCCAGGTCGACGAGGGCATCCGCGACGAGAGCCAGCTCTTCGAATGCGGCTGGGCCTGGGGCATCGTCAAGGACGCCCCGAGGATCACCGACCTGACCGTCGACGCCCCCGGCCAGCCCGACGGCATCGCCGACCGGCTGCCCTACGTGTACTTCACCGTCGTCGCCCTCGACGGCATCCAGGACCTCTTCTCCGACCGCACCCTCACCCTCGGCCTGCTCGACGAGGACCAGCAGAAGCTCGCCGAGATGCTGCGCCTGCGCTGGGAGCTGAGCCAGCAGTACTGGTCCGCGATCGCCCGCTTCGGCGCCGACCGCTGGCCCCTGGAGGACCTGCCCTGGCAGACCACCGGCCTGCGCCTGGAGTCCGAGTACTTCTCGCTGACCGTCGCGGCCATCCTCGTCCACGACCTGGTCCGCCGGAAGGCGACCGACGACGACCTCACCCGCACCGTCGCCATCATGGAGCGCCTCGCCGACCGGGGCCGGGTCACCAGCCGCATGACCAAGAACGACCCGACCCTCCTGCTGCACACCCCCGGCGTCACCATGCCGCTCGCCGGGTCCGAGCGCGCCGGCGGCCAACTGCTGTGGCGGATGACCGACTTCTCCGCCCAGCTCCTCAAGCGGATCATCCAGCTCGCCGAACTCTCCCGGAACATCGGCGCCCAGGACCGCCTGCTCCGCCTCGCCGAGCAGTCCTTCGAACACCTGTGGAAGCGGCGCATCGACGAGGAGGAGGGCGCCGGCCTCTGGGACAACATCCAGGCCGTCTACCCCGACGCCCAGGACGCCGGACTGCGCATGTCCTGGAGCATCACCGAGCGCGTCACCGAATGCCTCGTCGCCGCCCGCATCCTGTACGAACAGGAACCCATCCGCAGCCCCGAACTCGCCGAGTTCGCACGGGAACTGCTCAGCGAGGCCACCCACCTGTTCGGCAGGGAGCAGTTGGAGGCCTCCGCCGCGGCCGACGGAGCCAGAGCCAGAGCCATGCGGAGCATCGAGAGCCGCCTCGACCACGCCCGCAGCCTGGTCGACGAACGGCCCGCGACCGCCTTCGCCCTGGCCCTGCCCGTGCTCCAGGAACTCGACACCCTGGCCCAGGCCAGGGGCGCCGCCGCCCAGGAGGTGTGAGCGTGCTGGTCTTCGCCGCCTCCGACAAGGGAGGCACGGGACGCTCGGTGACCAGCGCCAACCTGGCCTACCAGCGCGCCCTCACCGGTGACCACGTGGCCTACGTCGACTTCGACTTCGGCTCGCCCACCGCCGCCGCCGTCTTCGACGTGCCCAGCGCCATGCGCGGCACCCAGGAGCGCGGCCTGCACTCCTACCTGGAGGGCGACACCGCGGAACCGGTCCGCATCGACGTCTGGCGGGAGACCGAGCACCCCCTGCTGCGCGCCCGCCCCAACCAGTCGGGCCGCCTGGTGCTGTTCCCCGGCGACGCGGGCGGCGGCGAGTTCGCCACCGGCGAGGAGGCCCTGGAGCGCTGCGTCGACCTGCTGCTCAAGCTCAACAACGAGTTCGACGTCACCTTCGTCGACCTCAGCGCCGGCCGCAGCTACGCCGTCGACATGGTCCTCGACGCCACCGCCCACCCCCGGATGCGCAACGTCCCCTTCCGCTGGCTGGTCTTCCACCGCTGGACCCGCCAGCACGTGATCGCCGCCTCCGGACTCGTCCACGCCGAACACGGCATCATCGGCGGCGGCGTCGAACGCGGCCACGACGAGGACGCCCTGCGCGCCGCGATCCGCTTCGTGCGGGCCGCCGTGCCCGACCCCGAGTCACCCCTGTGGTCCCAGGGCTCCACCGCCCAGGCCACCTGGATGCAGGCCTGCGACGAGGCACTGCGCCGGCTCGCCGCCGAACAGCGCATCGGCGACAGCGTCGTCCTCGGCATCGTGCCGCTGGAACCCATCCTCCAGTGGCAGGAGCAGCTCATCACCGAGGAAGACGTCCTCTCCACCCAGATAGCGAACAAGGAGACCCTGGAGGCGCTGGAGGAGATCGCCCGGCGCCTGACGGACGACACCCACTGGGGGCGGCTGTGACGGAGCCCGTGTTCCGCGAGACCGCCGCCGAGCCGCGCACCCAGTCCGTGCCGCTGGCCCATCTCTCCGTGGAGCTGGGCCACCTCTACATGGAGGACTTCGAGGCCGGACCCGAACGGCTGCGCGCGCACTTCGCCGAAGTACGGCCCTGGGTGGAGGCGGCCCGCACCGCCGCCACCGCCCGGGCCGGCGGCAAGCGGGCCCGGATCAGCACCTGCTTCCTCATCGACGACTACTTCACCCGCTTCTCCACCCCCGCCGAGGTCGTCCCCATGCTCCTCGCGGAGGCCGAGCGGGCCGGGCTGACCGTCGACTACCTGGCCCGCGAGTCCGGCTGCGCCGTCACCGGCAAGGTGCCCGTCGCCGAAGCGGTCGCCGCCCGCATCGTCGAGTCCCCGCCGCCCGGCAGTTACGGCCTGCGCCCGCCCGCCGCGCAGACCGGCTGGCTGGCCAACGGCGAACGCAGCCCCGTCGCCCGTGCCCCGCAGGCCATGAAGCGCGCCGCGGTCTGGCAGCCCCCGCACGAGACCGCGGCCCGCCGCCACTCCGTCTTCCTCGACGTCGAGCTGTGGAGCGACGACGCCGACGGGCAGCGCCTGTGGTCCTGCCCCTTCCTCGCCGCCGTGTGGCAGCTCGCCCGCCTCGGACTCCTGCGCAACGAGGGCGAGGCCGTCCTCGCCCCCCAGCCGCACACCACCACCGGCTTCCCCGACAAGTGGGACGACCTGCCCGCCCTGCTGAAGCTCAACGAGCGCGCGGACCCCTTCGCCGCCTACCGCACCTGCTCCGTCCTGCCCACCCGCTTCCTCCCCGTCGAGCACGCCGTCCGCGTGATCCTCGACCAGATCGAGGTCGACCCGGGAGCACTGGCGCAGGTCGCCGACCGCTCCGGGAAGGAACGCATGCCCGTCCCCGACTCGGTCGCCGACCGCATCTCCTACGTGTACTACTCGGGGCCCTGACATGGCGCCGCGGCAGAGCACCCCGCCCGCCGTCCTCGCCTGCGGCGAGATCCGCACCTGTCTGCTGCCCGCCCGGCAGGCCCTCGACATCCGGTCCGCCGCCCAGCTCCTCGGCCTGCGCGCCGACGAACGCGTGCTGCTCTCCGAACGCCCCGGCCTCTACGCGCGTTCCCCCGACACCCTCACCGGCGTCGACTGCCCGCTGCCCAGCGCCAACGGCGCCCGCATCCGCGCCGTCGGCACCGTCACCGCGCACGCCGCGCTCACCGAGGGCCGCGTCCTGCAGACCTCCGCGCACTGCCGCCTGCCCGGCACCGGACCCGACCAGCGACGCCCCTGGGGCGAGTACCTGGTGCGGCCCGGCGTCGTCGAACCGCTCGGCAAACTCCCGCACGAGGCGGTCGCGCAGGGAGTCCTCGGCGGCCCCCGCCACGGCGACCTCGACGTCGGACTCATCGCCGACGGCCTGCTCACCCGGGTGCTGCGCCACCCCCTGCTCGACCAGCGCCCGCCCTTCCGGTCCCGGCCCACCCGGCTGCGCTGGGCGGCGCTGCCCGCGGCCCCCGGCGAGGGTCCCTCGCTGGAACGGTTCACCCTCGCCGAGGACGAACTGCGCACCGTACGCCTGCGCGTGCCCGAGACCGTCACCGGCGCCGAACTGGCCGCGCTCTGCGACGACCTGGCCCTGCACGACTGGCTGCTCACCACCGTCGTCCGCATGCTCGACGGCCTCCGCCTCGGCGCCGGGGCCGCCCACGACGCCGGCGCCGTCGTACGGACCCTGCGCCCGGCCGTCGACCACCTCCTGCACCTGTGGATGCCGGGCGCCCGGGTCGGCCGCGAACTGGCCGCGCTGTGGGACCCGCTGGAGGAACGTCCCGGCTTCACCCGGCAGTGGCAGGCCCTGGTGCAGCGCATCCGCGACCAGCTCACCCTGCACGCCATTCCCGCAGCCCACCGGGAGGTGGAACCGGCTCCCTGACCGAACCCGCCGTCCGGCACGCGCAGCACCGCACGCCCGTCACCGCACACACATCCCCGCACGATCCGACGCGCATCCCAACGGGGGGAGAGAGCGAGATGAGCACGGCACAGTCACCCCGACCCGACGACACGCCCCGCACCACCAACCCGATCGACCCGAGGGGCGAGTCCCCCTGGACCCGCATGCTGCTGGTCGCCGTGGTCGTCGGCGGCCTCTTCTGGAGCGTCGCGGCCCTCCTGGACCCGGACGGCGGCACCCCGCGGCAGTTCGGGGCCGCCGTGCTCTGCGCCGCCGCCGCGCTGGCCGTCCAGTACGTCCTCGGCCTGGCCCCGCGCCCCGGACCGGACCGGCTGAACGAGCACACCCGGCTGGAGGAGCACACCCGGCGGGTGGAGGAGCACACCCGGCGGGTGGAGGACGCACTCGCCGAGAACACCACCGCCGTACGCGACGGTCTCAGCCGGTACGACACCGAGCTGAAGTCGGGCCTGACCCGGCACACCGAGGACGTCAAGCAGCTGGTCGAGACCCACGTCACCCAGGTCGACCACCGGTCCTCCGAGGCCGCCCGCACGCTGGAACCGGTCCGCATCGACCGGCTGCCCGACCTGGCCAAGGGCTTCGCCGACGTCCTGCTGCCCAGCCCCTCCATCCTGCACACCTTCGTCCACCTGGAGATGTCCCGGGTGGTCGGGCACATGGCGGACCTCACCAACCTGAGCGCCGAGTGTCCCGGCGAGAACCACGACTGGATGCTCACCCTCACCCGCGCCGCCGAGCAGTCCATCCTCGCCACCAGCACCTCCGTCGACCGGGAGTTCTGGACCAGCGAGCCCGCCGGGCGCTACCTCGACGCCCAGCAGGCGGCCATCGACGAACAGGGCGTCACGGTGCGCCGCCTGTTCCTGCTGGAGAGCGCCCGCGAACTCGACGACCGGCTGCTGCGGCTGTGCGAGGAGCAGGAGCTGCGCCGCATCGACGTCCGCGTGGCGGTCCTGCCGGAACTGCCCCCGCACCTCCAGCGCGGCACCACCAACGACTTCATCCTCTACGACGAGGAGGTGTCGTTCGAGATCGAGCAGGACCTGCGGGACGTCAACGTCCGCACCCGGCTCACCGCACGCCAGGACTACGTACGGGACCGGCTCAAGCGCTTCAGGGAGCTGTGGGACGCGGGCATGGGCCTGCGTGAACTGGAGGTGCGCGTCGACGACGAGGAGGACGGCAAGTGGGTGGTCGACCAGGCCTGACCGCCGCCGTACTCCCCGGGGAGTAACGACGGCCCCGCGTCTCCCCGGGCAGTAGCCCGAGGCTCGCCCTCACGCCCGACGCGTCGCCGCCCCGCCGGCGGAAGTCTGGAGACCCACCCAGACATCCACCGGAGGGAGGCCCGCCAGATGGGGGCCACAACGACAGGCGCGGGGCGGCGACGGGCCGTGCCCTGGCTGGTGCTCGGACTGTGGATCGCCGTGCTGGCGATCGCCTCGCCGTTCGCGGCGAAACTCGGCGACGTGCAGCGCGACCGGGCCGTCGACTACCTGCCGGCGAGCGCCGACTCGACGCAGGTCGCCAAGATCCAGGAGCGGCTGCCGGGCGGCGAGGCCACCGAGATGGTCCTCGTCTACCACCGCGACGGCGGACTGACCGCCGCCGACCGGGCCACCGCCGCCGGGCAGGTCGCCGAGATCGCCGCGGCGCACGAACTCACCGGCCGCCCGGCGGGCATCCCGTCCAAGGACGGCACCACCCTCATGTATCCGGTGGCCTCCACCGAGCCCGGCACGGACGAGAAGGCCCGCGACGCACTCGTCAACGACGTACGGGACATCGCCCAGGGGGGCGACGGGCTCGGCGTCGAGGTAGGCGGCTCCGGCGCGCTCGCCACCGACGCCTCCGAGGTCTACAACTCCCTCGACGGCCCGCTGCTCTACACCACCGCCGCGGTGGTCGCCCTCCTCCTGATCCTCATCTACCGCAGCCCCTTCCTGTGGCTCGTCCCGCTCGCCGTCGCCGGACTCGCCGACTACCTCTCCATGGGCGTCGCCTACGGCCTCAACCAGACCTTCGGCACCTCCGTCTCCGGCCAGAGCAGCGGCATCATGACCATCCTCGTCTTCGGCGTGGGCACCGACTACGCGCTGCTGCTGGTCTCCCGCTACCGCGAGGAACTGCGCCGCATCGAGCGGCCGTACGACGCCATGCTCGCCGCCCTGCGCGGCTGCGGACCCGCCGTCCTGGCCTCCTCCGGCACCGTCGCCGCCGGACTCCTGTGCCTGCTCGCCGCCGACCTCAACTCCAGCCGGGGCATGGGCCCCCTGGGCACCGTCGGCGTGCTGTGCGCGCTGGCCGCCATGCTGACCCTGCTGCCCGCGCTCCTCGTCCTGCTCGGCCGCCGCGTCTTCTGGCCGCTGGTGCCCCGCTACGGCAGCACCCCCAAGGCCCGCCGGTCGCTGTTCGCCGCGATGGGCAGCTCCGCCGAACGCCGGCCCCGCACCGTCCTGGTGGGCGGCGCCGTCCTGCTCGGCGCGCTCGCGCTGGGCGCCTTCGCCCTGCCCGGCAACCTCAAGCAGGAGGACTCCTTCACCACCCGCCCCGACGCGATCGCCGCGATGGAGACCCTCGCCGACGCCTACCCGGAGTCCGGCACCCAGCCGATCAGCGTCATCAGCCCCACCGACCGCGCCGAGGCCGCCCTCGCCGAGATCCGCGACACCCGCGGCGTCGAGAGCGCCGAGGCCGGGCGCAGCGGCGGCGGCTGGACGGAACTGACCGTACTGGCCTCCGCGCCGCCCCAGTCGGCCGCCGAGTCCGCCACCATCGAGACCCTGCGCGACAGGCTCGACGGCTCCTACGTCGGCGGCCCCAGCGCCGAGCAGATCGACCTGGAGGACACCAACGCCCGGGACACCGCCATCGTCGTACCGCTCGTGCTCCTGTCGGTCCTGCTGATCCTCACGGTGCTGCTGCGCTCGCTGGTCGCGCCGCTGATCCTGGTCGCCGCCGTCGTCGCCGTGTGGGGTGCGGCCCTCGGCATCGGCGGCCTCGTCTTCGATCCCCTCTTCGGCTTCGAGGGCACCGACCCCGGGCTCGGCCTGCTCTCCTTCGTCTTCCTGGTCGCCCTCGGCGTCGACTACGGCATCTTCCTGATGCACCGCATGCGCGAGGAGTCCCTGAACGGCGCCGAACCCACCGAGGCCGCCCTGTCCGCGCTGCGCACCACCGGCGGCGTCATCGCCTCGGCCGGGCTGGTCCTCGCCGCCACCTTCGCCGTGCTCACCAGCATGCCGATGGTGCAGCTGGTCGAGCTGGGCTTCGTCATCGCGGTCGGCGTCCTGCTCGACACCTTCCTCGTCCGCACCTACCTGGTCACCAGCGCGAGCGTCGCCCTGCGACGCCGGGTGTGGTGGCCGGGGCGGCTGTCCCGGGAGCCCGGCCGGTCCGCCCCGGACGAGCTACGGGAGCCCGTCGGTGTCTGAGGTGCCCGGCGACCGGAGCGCGCCCCTCCCCTCCCGGAGGGGCGCGCCCGTCGCGGAGGATGGACGCGTGCAGGCAACCACGACAGCGACGAACCGGCGGCGGACCGCCCGGCCCCGCAGGGCCGAGCGGATCATCGCCGCGATCAACCGCGATCCCCGCACGGCCGAGCACGGCACCCGCAACGACGCCGTGCTCGCCGCGGCCCTCCTCCTCGGCGCCGTCTGCCTGGCGCTGTTCACCGACGACGGCCGCCGCCCGGACGCCCTCGGCTGGACGCTGCTGGTCGCCGCGCACGTCCCGATCGTGTGGCGGCGGCGCCACCCGCTGCTGGTGCTCGCCGCCCTGTTCGCCCTGGTCGGGCCGTACCACGGGATGGACAACAACCACACCGCCGTCGGCCCCGCCTCCTACGTGGCGCTCTACACGCTGGCGGTCACCGGCCGCCCCCTGCGCACCATCCTGACCGGCATCGCCGTCCTCACCGCGTCCGTGAGCATCATGCTCACCGTCGACACCCACCAGGCGCTCGAACTGATCCGCATCTCCGGCTGGGTCATCGCCATCCTCTTCTGCGGCATCGACGTCCGCTACTACCGCCAGTACGTCGCCGCCATCGTGGAGCGCGCCGAACGCGCCGAACGCACCCGCGAGGAGGAGGCCCGGCGCCGCGTCGCCGAGGAACGCCTGCGCGTCGCCCGGGACCTGCACGACCTGCTGGCGCACAGCATCACCCTCATCGGCGTGCAGACCTCGGTCGCCGCCCACGTCCTGACCGCCGACCCCGAACGCCTGGACCGGGAGGCCGTCGCCAAGGCCCTCGACGACATCGCCGAGACCTGCCGCTCCGCGCGCGGCGAACTGCGCACCACCCTCGAAGTGCTCCGGGCGCAGGACACCGCCGGTGTCCCCGACGCCCGGGGCCCGCTGCCCGGCCTGAGCGGGCTGCCCGACCTGGCGGAGAGCGCCCGGCTCGCCGGAGCGGACGTCGACCTGTCGGTGCGCGCCGACGACGTCCCGCCCGCGGTCGGTGCCGCCGTCTACCGCATCACCCAGGAGGCGCTGACCAACGCCGTACGCCACGCGGGGCCCACACCGTCCGTCCGCGTCGCGGTGCACACCGAGCCGGGTGCCCTGTGCCTGTCCGTCACCGACGACGGCACCGGGCCCGACCCGGCGGGCACCCCGGGCTTCGGCCTCGTCGGCATGCGCGAGCGGGCCCGCAGCGTGGGCGGCACACTCGACGCCGGACCGCGCCGGGACGCCGCCGGCTTCGAGGTGACGGCCGTACTGCCGAACCCCGCCCCGCCCCGCACCGCCCCCTTGACCTCGGAGAGAACCGCATGACGATACGCGTACTGCTGGCGGACGACCAGAACCTCGTCCGTGCGGCGTTCGCCCTGCTGGTGGCGTCGGCCCCCGACATGGAGGTCGTCGGCGAGGCCGGCACCGGCCGCCAGGCCGTGGAGCTGGCCCGTGCCCAACGCGCCGACCTGGTCGTCATGGACGTACGGATGCCCGACCTGGACGGCATCGAGGCGACCCGGCTGATCGCCGCCGACGAGGATCTCGCCGGGGTCCGCGTGCTGGTCCTCACCACCTACGACACCGACGAGAACATCGTGGAGGCGCTCCGCGCGGGCGCCTCCGGATTCCTGGTCAAGGACACCAGGCCCGCCGAACTCCTGGACGCCATCCGCACGGTGACGGCGGGCGACGCCCTCCTCTCACCCGGCCCGACGGCCCGCCTGATCGAGCGCTTCCTGCGCAGCCCCTCGGCCCTCCACCCGCCCGGATCGGGCCCCGACTGCCTCTCGGACCGGGAACGCCAGGTCCTCGCCCTGGTGGCCCGGGGCCTCAACAACACGGAGATCGCGGACACCCTGGGCCTGAGTCCGCTCACCGCGAAGACCCACGTCAGCCGCATCATGGGCAAGCTGGGAGCGCGGGACCGGGCCCAACTCGTGATCGTGGCCTACGAGTCGGGCCTGGTGACGCCGGGCGCGGGTCAGTCGCAGTAGACGTCCGAGCCCGGCCGCTGCCCGGTCGCCAGGAACCGGGAGACCGTGGCGTCCCCGCAGGCGTTGCCGTTGGCCAGGTAGGAGTCGTGCCCGGTGGAGTCCACGGTCACCATGACCGCGCGCCGGCCGAGCGCCTCGCGCATCCGCAGGGCGCCGGCGAGCGGGGTGTTGACGTCCCGTTCGTTCTGGACGAGCAGCACGTTGGACGGGCCGCGGTCGGTGATCCGCACCGGTGCCTCGCGCGGCGGGTACGGCCAGGCCGCGCAGAGCATCGCGTTGCGGGGCATCCCGGCGGTGAGCGGGTACTTGGGCGGCTCTCGGCGACGTCCTTCTCGTACCCGGCCGGGTCCGCGGGCCATGCCACGTCGTTGCAGAGCACCCCGGCGCCCACGGCGGCGACGTTCTGCAGCACGGCCTCGGGCGGCGCCTGGGGCGCGGGCGGCACGGTGCCCCGCTGGGCGGCCAGCATCAGCTTGGCGAGCGTCGGGTAGCGGCCGGGGGCGGCGAAGCTGTCCAGCATGGTCTGGCGCAGCACGTTGCCGTTCAGCTCCTCGGGATTGGCCCCGGGCCACGGGATGGGCTCGCGGTCGAGCCGGGCGGCGAGCCGCAGGAACAGCGGCCGCACGTCGGCGGCCCGGACCGCCAGGCGGTCGGGGTTGCCGGGCTTCGACGCCCACGCGGCGAAGTGCGGGAAGGTGTCCTCGACCCCCTGCTCGTGCGCCGCGAGCCAGGCGCGGTTGACCAGAGCCGGGTCGGGGTTGTCGACGCTGTCCAGCACGATCCGGTCGGTGCGGTGCGGGAACAACTGGGCGTACACGGACCCGACATACGTCCCGTACGACACTCCCCACGCGGAGATCCGCCGCTCGCCGAGCGCGGCCCGGAGGCGGTCGATGTCGCGGGCCTCGTTGGCGGTGCTGAGGTGCTTGATCAGCTCGCCGCCGTTGCGTGCGCAGGCGTCGGCCATACGCCGGGCGGTGGTCATGTTCCCGTCCACCGAGCCGTCGGGGGCGGGCCAGGGGCGCAGCCTGGAGGTGGCGAGGTCGCCGTACTCCAGCCCGCAGTCGGCGGGAGTGGACGGCGCCAGGCCGCGCGGTGCGAATCCGATGAGGTCGTGGGTCTCGCGCACGCTCCGGGGCAGCTTCTGCCCCTTCCCCGACGGGTCGTTGAGACTCGACCCGCCCGGCCCGCCGGCGATGAGCAGCAGGGCCCCGCGCCGGGCGTCCGGCTTCTCGGCGGGGATGCGGGAGACGGCCATCTCGATACGGGGACCGTCGGGATCGGCGTAGTCCATCGGCACGTCGAGGGTGGCGCACTCCTGCCGCGGGTCGAGCCCCGTGCCCTCGCAGGCGGACCAGGTGAGGGACTCGGGCGTACTCCCGCCGGTCGCGGAGGCGGTCACCGGTGCGGTGACGCCGAGGAGGGCGGTGGACACGCCGACGATGGCGGCGTTGCGGATGCTTCTGCTTCGCTTGCGCTGCGTCATGCGAGGAGCCTCGCGGAAGCCCGGGGGCCGTCACATCCGGGTAACAACCCGATATTTACGGGGGGTTGCCCCCTAGGGAAGGGTCACGTTGCTCTCGAAGTTGAGCCAGGCGAGGGAGGCGATGGTGCTCATCGAGGGGCACAGCTCCCGCAGCTTGGCCGAGTCGGTCTTGGGCGGTGGCGAACCCATCTCGTAGCACCCGAGCTTGCGGACGGTGCCCACCGCCTTCACCACGTGGTCCGCGGACTTCTCGACCTCGGTGTACTCACCGTCGGGGAAGTCGCGCTCGATGCTCTTGGCCATCGCGCCGGCGAGTTCCCCGGCGGCGGTGAGGTCCTCCCCGCACCCGGGGTCGTCCCAGGCGACATGGCTGCACATCGGAGAGGTGTTCATGCCGTAGGCGATGCGGTAAACGGGCAGCAGCTCCGCGGGGGTCGCGGGCTTGGCCGAGGAAGCGGCGGCCGAGGGCTGCTTCGACTCCGACGGGGCCAAGGAAGCGGCCCGGGGGGATTGCCGGTCGTCGGCCGCCTTCCCGTCCTCGCCGCCGCAGGCGGACAGCGTCAGGGTCATCGTCACGGCTGCGGACAGGGCGAGGGCGAATCGGCGCGTGATCATGGGGCCACTCAAGCGCCGGACGAGTTGTTCAGACACCCGGTCCGCGGGACTGAACAACGGCCGCCTCCACGGAACGTACGAACTTGGCCGGGTCGCCGACCCTCAGTCCTCGACGAAGAAGCTGTCGTGCCGGACCTGGAACTCCCGCAGCTCCTCGCCGCCACGCTGTGCGAAGTCGGCGATGCGCTCGAAGTACTCCTCGCGCGGTGCGCCCGGTGAGAAGAGCATCAGCATGGACAGGGGGTCGTCACGGTCGTTCTTGAAGGCGTGCAGCCCGCCGACGGGGACGTACAGGAAGTCGCCCTGGCGGCCGGTGACCCAGCGTTCGCCGTTGTAGAGCTCCACCTCCCCCGACAGCACGTAGAAGGACTCGGAGATGCTCCGGTGGAAGTGCGTCCTGGCGCCGGGCGCCTTGGGACCCATGTCCACCTTGTACAGCCCGAACTCGCCTCCGGTGGAGGCGTGGCTCGCGAGGTAGTGGGTGGTCGTGCCACCGGGGGAGACGATGTCGGGCGCGGTGTCGGCCGGCCTGAACACGGCGTTGATCTCGCCCTTCTCGCCGAGGTATCGCGGCTCCGGGTACGACATGGTGTGCCTCCTCCGTCGGTCTTGATGAGGCAACTCTTGCTGCTCGGAAGCGCCTCGGCCATCGTCCGGAGGGCTGATGGGGGAGGGGACGCGAGTCCTAGGCCACGGAGCGTACGAACAGGCCCGGCACGACCGTCGGTGCGAACTCGCTGATCTTCGTGGCCAGCCGCTCCGGCTCGACCACCCCGGCGAAGTAATCCGCATACCGCGGATCATCAATCAGCTTCCGGCACAGTCGCTCGAAAATACCGTCGGTTTGCAGCGCCTCGTCGATGCGTTGGGCCACGTCCAACTGTGGTTTCCGAATTGCCTGTTCGAACTGGCCGATGTAGCCACCGGAGACGAAAACCCTTGCTCCCAGCTCTACTTGGGTGATTTCGGCGTCCTCTCGCCGTCGTTTCAGTTCCGTTCCGAAGAACTCCCACGCAGCCTGCCGTGAACCATTGGCCATAACCAACCCCCATGTGCTGACCCGCACTTGTAGTGCACGTACTCCTGCTGAGTGTAGGCACGTCGGGTCATTCTGGGGACACGAAGAGTGAAACCGTAAAGGGAGGGGAAAGCGGTGGAAGCACGACACTCGGCGCTCTGCGTCGAAGGAGCGGAGGACACGGTGAAAGAATTGCGCGCGGCGCTCGCGGAGGCAGGAATTACTCTGCCCTCACTGGGGCTGGACCCGGTGAGTCTTGCGCGGGAGGCACCCTGCCCGCTCGTCGAATTGGGCCGGTGTTCCGTGGAGACCGCGCGGCGCCTCGCGGCGGTGCCGCGATGACGACGACGCCGCCCGTGGGGGTCTACGCCGTGGACACCCGCAGTGGCCGGGTCGGGATCGTCATGGGGCACGAGGGGCCGTACGTGCAGATGCGGCCGTACGGCGGGGGGCGGGAGTGGGACGCCGAGCCGGGTGACGTACGCCACGCCACCGCGTCCGAGCGGCTCAGCGCGGCGACGGCGTACACCAACGCCCGAAGCCGTGGCGAGGTGCCTTGAAGGATGCGCGAGAATGGTCGGCATGAGTCTGTTCCGCGACGACGGCATCGTGCTGCGCACCCAGAAGCTGGGTGAGGCGGACCGGATCATCACGCTGCTCACGCGCGGTCACGGGCGCGTACGCGCCGTGGCGCGCGGGGTGCGGCGCACGAAGTCGAAGTTCGGCGCCCGGCTGGAGCCGTTCTCGCACGTGGACGTGCAGTTCTTCTCGAAGAACAGCGAGCTGGTCGGGCGCGGGCTGCCGCTGTGCACGCAGAGCGAGACGATCGCGCCCTACGGCGGCGGGATCGTCACCGACTACGGGCGGTACACCGCGGGGACCGCCATGCTGGAGACGGCCGAGCGGTTCACCGACCACGAGGGCGAGCCGGCGGTACAGCAGTACCTGCTGCTCGTCGGTGCGCTCAGGACCCTCGCGCGGGGCGAGCACGCGCCGACGCTGGTGCTGGACGCGTTCCTGCTGCGCTCGCTTGCCGTGAACGGGTACGCCCCGACCTTCGGGGACTGCGCGAAGTGCGGCCTGCCCGGTCCCAACCGGTTCTTCTCGGTCGGCTCGGGCGGCTCCGTCTGCGTCGACTGCCGGGTGCCCGGCAGCGTCGTACCCTCGCCGCAGGCCCTGGAACTGCTCGGGGCGCTGCTTGCGGGAGACTGGGGTACGGCGGACGCGGCCGAGCCGCGGTACGTGCGGGAGGGGAGCGGACTGGTCTCCGCCTACCTGCACTGGCACCTTGAGCGGGGACTGCGCTCCCTGCGGTACGTCGAGAAGTAGGAGAGAACCGATATGGCCGTACGCGGGATTCTGGGGCGGCATCGCCGGGAGTACAGGACGCCGGAGCCGCACCCCTCGGGCGCGCGGCCGCCGAAGCTCGGTGACCTGGTTCCGGGGCATGTGGCGATCGTCATGGACGGCAACGGGCGCTGGGCCAAGGAGCGCGGGCTGCCGCGCACCGAGGGTCACAAGGTCGGTGCCGAGCAGGTCATGGACGTGCTCCAGGGCGCGATCGAGATGGGCGTCGGGAACATCTCCCTGTACGCCTTCTCCACCGAGAACTGGAAGCGCTCGCCGGAGGAGGTGCGCTTCCTGATGAACTTCAACCGCGACTTCATCCGCAAGTCCCGCGACACCCTCGACGGGCTGGGGGTGCGGGTGCGCTGGGCGGGGCGGATGCCCCGGCTGTGGAAGTCGGTGGCCAGGGAGCTTCAGGTCGCGCAGGAGCAGACCAAGGAGAACGACCGGCTCACGCTGTACTTCTGCATGAACTACGGCGGGCGGGCCGAGATCGCCGACGCGGCGCAGGCCCTCGCCGAGGACGTGCGGGCCGGGAAGCTGGACCCGGCCAAGGTCAACGAGAAGACCCTCGCGAAGTACCTGTACTACCCGGACATGCCGGATGTAGACGTCTTTCTGCGGCCGAGCGGGGAGCAGCGCACGTCCAACTTCCTGCTCTGGCAGAGCGCGTACGCGGAGATGGTCTTCCAGGACGTGCTGTGGCCCGACTTCGACCGGCGCGACCTGTGGCGGGCCTGCCTGGAGTTCGCTTCCCGGGACCGCCGCTTCGGCGGCGCCATCCCGAACGAGGAGCTTCTGGCCATGGAGGGCCGCAGTACCGAGTAGGCCCAGGGCGGCAAAATCGGCCCGTCCGGGGGTACCCCCTCCGGGGGAGTTTGAGGACGAGGCCGTTCAGGCCGGTACGGGGCCCAGGGCGCAGCCCGAGGGCCCCACCCGCTCAATCGTCGCAGGCCCCCGCGCAGTCGGCGCAGGTGCCGAAGATCTCCACTGTGTGGGCGACGTTGACGTAGCCGTGCTCGGCGGCGATGGCCTCGGCCCACTTCTCCACGGCGGGGCCCTCCACCTCGACCGCCTTGCCGCAGGCGCGGCAGACCAGGTGGTGGTGATGGTCGCCGGTGGAGCAGCGCCGGTAGACGGACTCGCCCTCGGCGGTGCGCAGGACGTCGACCTCGCCGGCGTCGGCGAGGGACTGCAGGGTGCGGTAGACCGTGGTGAGCCCGACCGCGTCGCCCTTGTGCTTGAGCATGTCGTGGAGCTCCTGCGCGCTGCGGAACTCCTCGACCTCCTGAAGGGCGGCCGACACGGCAGCCCGCTGCCGGGTGGCGCGGCCCTTCACGGGCGGTCCAGCGGTGGTCACTGGATTCCTCCTCACGTCTTCGCGGCTTGCCGGGCCATTGTGCCAGCCCGGCTCGCGCGCGGTCAGACGCCGACCTCGTCGGCGGCCCCCCTGGTGGCCGGAATCTTGCACTCCGCCGGATCCGCGGCGGGCTGCGCCGCGGCCAGTGCCCGCGCGCGTCGCCTGGCCAGCGGGGCGGCCAGCACGCTCAGCACGATGAACGCGCCGATGGTGAGCAGCACGATCGTCGCGCCGGGCGGCACGTCCTGGTAGTACGACGTGACGGTGCCGCCGATCGTCACGCTCACACCGAGCGCGACGGCGATGGCGAAGGTGGCGGCGAAGCTGCGGGTGAGCTGCTGCGCGGCGGCCACCGGGACCACCATCAGCGCGGAGACCAGCAGCAGGCCGACGACGCGCATCGCGACCGTCACCGTGACCGCCGCCGTGACGGCCGTCAGCAGGTTCAGCGCGCGCACCGGCAGGCCGGTGACCCTGGCGAACTCCTCGTCCTGGCTGACGGCGAACAGCTGGCGGCGCAGGCCGACGGTGACGAGGACCACGAAGGCGGCAAGGAGACAGATCGCGGTCACGTCGGACTCGGAGACCGTCGAGAGGGAGCCGAAGAGGTACGAGGTGAGGTTGGCGTTGGAGCCGCCCGGCGCGAGGTTGATGAACATCACGCCGCCCGCCATGCCTCCGTAGAAGAGCATGGCGAGGGCGATGTCGCCGCGGGTCTTGCCGTACCAGCGGATCAGCTCCATGAGGACCGCGCCGAGGACGGAGACCACGGTCGCCATCCACACCGGGGACCAGGACAGCAGGAAGCCGAGACCGACGCCGGTCATCGCCACGTGGCCGATGCCGTCGCCCATGAGGGCCTGGCGGCGCTGGACCAGGTAGATGCCGATGGCCGGGGCGGTGATGCCCACCAGGACGGCGGCGAGCAGCGCCCGCTGCATGAAGGCGTAGTTCAGGATTTCCATCAGCTCAGCAGTCCCGTACGGATCGGTTCGGCGCCCGCGGGTGCGTGCGGGTGGACGTGGTCGTGGCCGGGCAGCGCGTGCTGGCCGACCGCCTCGGGCGGCGGGCCGTCGTGCAGGACGCAGCCGTCGCGGAGCACCACGGCCCGGTCGATCAGCGGCTCCAGGGGGCCCAGCTCGTGCAGGACGAGGAGGACGGTGGTGCCGGCCGCGACCTGTTCCCGCAGGGTCCTCGCCAGCACCTCCTGGCTGGCCAGGTCGACGCCCGCCATCGGCTCGTCCATGATCAGCAGGTCGGGTTCGGCGGCGAGCGCGCGGGCGATCAGCACGCGCTGGTGCTGGCCGCCGGAGAGGGCGTTCACCGAGTCCTTGGCGCGGTCGGCCATGCCGACCAGGTCGAGGGCGCGGCGTACGGCCTCGTGGTCGGCCTTGCGCAGGACGCCGAAGCGGGCCCGGGAGAGCCGGCCCGAGGAGACCACCTCGGTCACCGTGGCGGGGACGCCGCCCGCGGCCGTGGTGCGCTGCGGGACGTAGCCCACCCGCGCCCAGTCGCGGAAGCGGCGCCGGGGGGTGCCGAACAGCTCGATCTCGCCGGCCGTCACCGGCACCTGGCCGATGATCGTGCGCACGGCCGTGGACTTGCCCGAGCCGTTGGCGCCGAGCAGCGCGACCACCTGGCCGCGCCGCACGGTGAGGTCGATGCCGCGCAGGACGGGGCGTGAGCCCAGCTCGGCGCGGACGCCACGCAGGGATATGACGGACTCGTCGCTCACGATGTCCTCCGTAACGATCGAACGGGCCGGGCCGCCCGGTCGGGCTGCCCGGCCGGGCTGCTTACTTGGCGCCGAGGGCGTTTTCGAGCGCCTTGAGGTTGGCTTCCATGACCCCGACGTAGTCCTCGCCCTTGGACTTGTCGGTGATGCCCTCCAGCGGATCGAGGACGTCCGTCTTCAGGCCCGCGTCCTTGGCGAGGGTCTTCGCGGTCTTGTCGGACACCAGTGTCTCGTAGAAGACGGTGGTGACGCCGTCGGCCTTGGCCTCCTGCTGGAGCTCCTTGATCCGGGCGGGGCTGGGCTCGCTCTCCGGGTCGAGGCCGTTGATGGCCTCCTGGGTGAGGCCGTAGCGCTCGGCGAGGTAGCCGAAGGCGGCGTGGTTGGTGAAGAAGACCTTGGTGTCGGTCTTCGCCAGGCCGTTCTTGAAGGCCGTGTCCAGGCCGCCCAGCTTCTTCGCCAGCGCCTCGGCGTTCTTGCGGTAGTCGTCGGCGTGGTCCGGGTCGGCCTTCTCGAAGGACTCGGCGACGCCCTGGGCGATCTCGGCGTACTTCACCGGGTCCAGCCAGACGTGCGGGTCGAGGGCGTGCTCCCCGCCCTCCGAGTGCTCCTCCTCGGCGTGCTCGTCCTCCGCGTGCCCCTCGCCGCCGTGGTCGTGCTCCACGTTCCCGTGGTCCTCGAGCTTCGTCAGCGTGGCCGTGTCGATCTTGGTCTTCACGTCGGACTGGGCGATGGCCTCGTCCACGGCGGGCTGGAGGGACTTCAGGTAGAGCACCGCGTCCGCCTCGCCCATCTGGGCGGTCTGCCTGGCGCTCAGCTCCAGGTCGTGCGGCTCCTGGCCGGGCTCGGTGAGCGTGGTGACGTTTACGTGGTCCCCGCCGATCTGCTCGGCGAGATACTCCATGGGGTAGAACGACGCGACGACGTCGAACTTGTCGGTATTGCCCGCGGTACCAGCCGCCGAACTGTCGCTGGAGCAGGCGGAGAGGGCCCCGAGGCCGAGTGCGGTGGCCGCGGTGACTGCTATGCCGGATATGCGGCGTCGTCGTACGTTCATGACACTCATTTTCAACAAATATGGAAACCGTTGTCAACAAGCGGGCGATTCCGCAGCTGGGAGGCCCCGATTTGGCCGAGGGGCGGCCCACGCCGGTAACCTGAAGCATTCCTCTGGAAGCATCTCGCTTCGTCGCCCGTCGTCGTAATGAAGAGAGCACCGTGGCCGCCGACAAGATCGACACCATCGTCAGCCTGAGCAAGCGCCGTGGCTTCGTATTCCCCTGCAGTGAGATCTACGGCGGTCAGCGCGCCGCCTGGGACTACGGTCCGCTGGGTGTCGAGCTCAAGGAGAACCTCAAGCGCCAGTGGTGGCGCTACATGGTCACCTCGCGCGAGGACGTCGTCGGTCTCGACTCCTCCGTGATCCTGGCCCCCGAGGTCTGGGTGGCCTCCGGTCACGTCGCCACCTTCACGGACCCGCTGACCGAGTGCACCTCCTGCCACAAGCGGTTCCGCGCGGACCACCTGGAGGAGGCGTACGAGGAGAAGAAGGGGCACGCCCCGGAGAACGGCCTCGCCGACCTCAACTGCCCCAACTGCGGGAACAAGGGCACCTTCACCGAGCCCAAGCAGTTCTCCGGTCTGCTCTCCACCCACCTCGGCCCGACCCAGGACAGCGGCTCCGTCGCCTACCTGCGGCCCGAGACCGCCCAGGGCATCTTCACCAACTTCGCCCAGGTGCAGACCACTTCGCGGCGCAAGCCGCCGTTCGGAATCGCCCAGATGGGCAAGTCCTTCCGCAACGAGATCACGCCCGGCAACTTCATCTTCCGCACCCGCGAGTTCGAGCAGATGGAGATGGAGTTCTTCGTCAAGCCGGGCGAGGACGAGAAGTGGCAGGAATACTGGATGGAGCAGCGCTGGAACTGGTACACGGGCCTTGGTCTCCGTGAGGAGAACATGCGCTGGTACGAGCACCCGGCCGAGAAGCTCTCCCACTACTCCAAGCGCACCGCCGACATCGAGTACCGCTTCTCCTTCGGCGGCAGCGAGTGGGGCGAGCTGGAGGGTGTCGCCAACCGGACCGACTACGACCTCTCCTCGCACTCCAAGGCCTCCGGCCAGGACCTCTCCTACTACGACCAGGAGGCCCAGGAGCGCTGGACGCCGTACGTCATCGAGCCGGCGGCCGGTGTCGGGCGCGCGATGCTCGCCTTCCTGCTCGACGCCTACATCGAGGACGAGGCGCCGAACGCCAAGGGCAAGCTGGAGAAGCGCACCGTGCTGCGGCTCGACCCGCGGCTGTCCCCGGTGAAGGTCGCCGTGCTGCCGCTGTCCCGCAACCCGGAGCTGTCGCCGAAGGCGAAGGGGCTCGCGCAGGCGCTGCGGCAGAACTGGAACATCGAGTTCGACGACGCCGGGGCGATCGGGCGGCGGTACCGGCGTCAGGACGAGATCGGGACGCCGTTCTGTGTGACGGTGGACTTCGACACGCTGGACGACAACGCGGTGACCGTCCGCGAGCGGGACACGATGAAGCAGGAACGCGTGTCGCTGGACCAGATCGAGGGGTACCTCGCGTCTCGGCTGGTCGGCTGCTGAACGTCCGTTCCGGTTGAGGTGCCAGGGGGCTCCGCCCCCTGGACCCCCGGGCCCATGCCCACCCACCACCCGACTCGGTCGGGAGGGGGGTGGGCGTTTCGGGTTTCGGGGGCCTGGATTCCGGTCCAGCCCCGGCCTTTGTCCGCGTACTTCTTGATGATCGGCAGGTACGCGTCGCAGATCGAGCCATCGATGCTGCCGCCCTGCCCTGCCGGCTGGCCGGCCGCGTTGAGGACGTTTTGACTTGCTCCTCGGGCTGAAGCCCGAGGATTCTGGCCCTCCCTGCCGATCCCCGTGCCGCTACGCAGCACGGGCATCCGTCGGGAGTCCGTGGCATCCTGTTTCTTCGCGCTGTGCCGGGATCGCTCCTGGTCTTACCGGCGCTCCGCAGGCCGATGCCGCCAGTCCGGCGGCCTGTTTCACGTTGATCGCGGCGTTGTGGTCCCGGTCGTGGACCGTGCCACAGGCGGCGCAGGTCCATTCCCGCACGTGCAGGGGTTTGGGCCCGTCCACGGTGCCGCAGGTGGAGCAGGTCTGGGAGGTCGGTTCGAACCGGTCGACCTTGACCAGGGTGCGACCGTATCGTTGCGCTTTGTACGCAAGCATGCCGACGAACGAGGACCACCCCGCGTCGTGCACCGACTTGGCCAGCCGAGTGCGTGCCAGTCCCTTGACCGACAGATCCTCCACAGCGATCCCTTGGTTCTCGGAGATCAGCTTCGTGGAGAGCTGGTGGTGGAACTCGCGGCGCGCGTCGGCGATCTTCGCGTGGGCGCAGGCAACCTTCAGGCGTGCCTTGGCCCGGTTCTTCGATCCCTTCTGTTTGCGGGACAGCTCCCGTTGGGCCTTCTTCAGCTTCTTCTCCGCGCGTCGCAGGAAACGCGGAGAGTCGATTTTCGCGCCGTCGGAAAGGACCGCGAAGTGTGTGAGGCCGAGATCGATGCCGACAGTGCTGTCGGTCTCGGGCATCCGAGCCTGGTCGGCGGCCGGGTCGGTGTCGACGACGAAGGAGGCGAAATACCGACCGGCCGCGTCCTTGATCACGGTGACGGAGGTTGGGGTAGCGGGCAGGGTGCGGGACCACTTCACCTTCACCGCGCCGATCTTCGGCAGGCACAGTCGGCCGCTGCCAGTGACGCTCCAGCGCGCGTTGGCGGTGAACCGAACCGATTGCCGGGCATCCTTGCGTGACTTGAAGCGGGGCGCGCCGACCTTCGGTCCCTTGCGGGTGCCCTGGAGGGAGGCGAAGAAGGTGCGGTACGCGGTCTCGGCGTCGCGAAGGGACTGCTGGAGCACCACCGCGGACACCTCGCTCAGCCAGGCCCGCTCGGCCGTCTGCTTCGCCTCGGTGATCAGCCTCCGGGACAGCACGGCCACCGTCGGGAACGGCAGGCCGACCCTGCGGGCGTCCTCACGGGCACGGATCGCGTCGTTGAACACGACCCGGGCACACCCGAACGCCCTCGCCAACGCGATGCGCTGACCGGCATCCGGGTACACCCGAAACGCGTACCGAAGTTGCATGCGAAGACCGTACGAACAAGCCGCGCCAGTCGTAATGGGGAACATTCGTTCCCTACCTCGCCCGTCAGCGTCAGCGCTGCCCGACCCCGCCGGAACGAACGGGGTGCTGGCTCAGTCGCTTGTCAGACGATCGTCCGGGGCAGGCGCAGGCTCAGCAGGCCGGTCAGGGCCACCCCCGCCAGCTGCACCAGCAGCGTCGTCACCAGGGCGTCCCGCATGCCCATGCCCGGGGTCAACGACAGGAACAGGGTACCCAGGGTGGCCACGCCCAGGGCCAGCGACGACTGCTGGGTGGTGACCATGACACCACCGCCCACGCCGGCGCGTTCGGCGGGCACCTCCGACAGGACCACCCGCAGGACGACCGGGAGCTGGAGCGCCTGGCCCGCCCCCGCGACCGCCGCGCCCGGCAGGAGTTCGACCAGGCCCAGATCGGGCCAGGAGCGCCACGCGGCCAGCGTCATCAGGGCCAGGCCTACCCCCTGGAGGGCGGCGCCGACGGGCACGACACGGGTGCCGTAGCGGGCGACCAGCCGGGGGCCGGCGAGGGAGAAGAGGAAGAACACCACCGCGAGCGGCGCCAGCGCCAGGCCCGCGGCCACCGGGCCCAGGCCTGCGCCCTGCTGCAGCGCCACCGCGATGACGAACATGAAGCCGCTGAAGCCGATCGAGAACGGCACGATGAGCAGCAGGCCGCGGCGCAGCGAGACGATCGCGAACAGGCTCGGCGGGACCAGCGGGGTGCGGCCCGCGCGGTCCGCCCGGCGCTCCACCGCGTAGAACGCCGCCGCCGCGAACGGGAACGCGGCCAGCGACAGCCACGTCCACAGCGGCCAGCCCGCCGCCCGGCCCTCGGTCAGCGGGACCAGCAGGGTCAGGATCGAGGCGGCCAGCAGGAAGGTGCCGGGGACGTCCACCGGCTCGGGGCGCGCGGAGCGGGTCTCCGGGACCGCGCGGGCCGCGAGGAACAGGCCCACGAGGACGACCGGGACGTTCACCAGGAAGACGGAACGCCAGCCGCTGCCCGCGATGTCGGCGGCCACCAGGACGCCGCCCAGGATCTGCCCGGCCACCATCGACAGGCCGGCCGTAGCGCCGTACAGGCTCATGGCCCTCGCGCGCCGGGGACCGGTCGTGGTCGCCTGGATGGTCGCCAGCACCTGCGGCAGCATCGCGGCGGCCGAGGCGCCCTGCGCCACCCGCGCGGCCACCAGCGACCAGGCGCCCGGCGCCAGCCCGCAGGCCAGCGAGGTCAGCCCGAAGGCCGCCATGCCGCCCAGGAACAGGCGGCGCCGGCCGAACAGGTCGCCGAGCCGGCCGCCGAGGACCAGCAGGACGGCGTACGCCACCCCGTATCCGGCGACGACGAGTTCCAGGACCGCCTCACTCGCGTGGAGGTCCGCGCCGATGGTGGGCAGGGCGACGTTGACGATGAAGAAGTCGACGAGCGGGAGTGCCGCACCCAGCAGCACCGTGAAGAGTCCGAGGCCGCCGAGTGCGGGCGGCGCTTCCGGGGTGCCCGTACGGACGGGAGGTGAAGTGATGGTTTCGGTCACATGGTCGAGCCTGCGACCGTTTCCAGGGTGGTACCAGAGTCTCCTTATGCTGGTAGTAGAAGTACCTGGCAACAGGTTTCCGGGCGCGGCATCCTGGAGGCATGACGACGATGACGGATCGGGAGACGGCGGTCCAGTCCCCGCCCCGGGACACCGGCTCGGAGATCCGGCGGCACGAACTGGCGGCCTTCCTGCGCAGCCGCCGCGAGCGCATCGCGCCCGAGCAGGTCGGGCTGCCCCGCGGACGCCGGCGCCGGACCCCGGGGCTGCGGCGCGAGGAGGTCGCCCAGCTCTCGGCCGTCGGCGTCACCTGGTACACCTGGCTGGAGCAGGCCCGGGACATCCAGGTCTCCGTCCAGGTCCTCGACGCCCTCGCCCGTGCCCTGCTGCTCGACCCCTCGGAGCGCGCCCACCTCTTCCAGCTGGCGGGGGCCGTCGACCCGACGCCCGCGCGGGTGTGCCCGGCGATCACACCGGGGGTGCGCGCCCTGCTGGAGCAGTTCGAGCCGTACCCCGCCTGCGTGCAGAACAGCCGGTACGACATCCTCGCCCACAACCGGACGTACGGGCTGCTGCTGTGCGACCTGGACGCGGTGCCGCCCGAGGACCGCAACTGCATGGTCCTCTGCTTCACCCACGAGGACTGGGGGTCCTCCATCGTCCATCTGGAGGAGACCCAACGGCTGATGGCGGCCCGGTTCCGCGCCACGATGGCCGGTCATCTCGCCGAGCCCGCCTGGAAGATGCTGCTCAAGCGGCTGCGCACCCAGTCGCCCGCCTTCCGTGAGGCCTGGGAGCGGCACGAGGTCGTCGCGCACCGCGGCAAGCGCAAGGAGTTCGTCAACCGGCACGTCGGCCGGATCCGCGTCGACCACACCGACCTGTGGCTCGGACCGGAGCCGGGGCCCCGGATGGTGACCTACGCACCGGCCGACGAGGTCTCCCGGGAGCGGCTGGAGAGGCTGCACGCGATCGCCCTGGAGCGGGAGCCGGCCGCGTCGGGATGAGCGCCCGAAGTGCGGGAACCCGGGGAAATGCGGAAGGTGATGTTCCCGGGGTTTCCCAGGGTGCGCACAGCCCGGGGTTCCCACAGCACGGACAGGGCGAGGAAGAACAGTCATGGCTGAGCAGAAGTCGGCGCGGACACTCCCGCGGCCGTTGCACGCGGCCGCTTCGGTGGTGCGGAAGGTGCCGGGTGCCGGGACGGTGGGCAGGGCCGCCGAGGGCGCGCTGGACAGGATCGGGGCGGTGTCGCCGCGCGGGCGGCGCGTGCTCGTCTACACGGGCGCCGGGGTGCTCGGCGTCGCCGGACTGGTGGAGTGGCCGGTCGCGGTCACCGGGGCGGCGGTGGCCTGGGTGACGCAGCAGCGCGGGCAGGACGGGCGCAGCAGCGACGGGAGTGCGGCGCAGGGCGGGGACGCGGGAGCGGCCGGGGCCCGGAGTGCCGTCGGCACCAAGCCTGCCCGGACGTCGGCCAGGAAGACCACCAGCAGGGCGGCCACGGCGAAGTCCACCACGGCGCAGACGGCTGCGGCGAAGGCTGCGGCGAAGTCCACCACGGCGCAGACGGCTGCGGCGAAGACTGCCACGGCGCAGACGGCTGCGGCGAAGAGGGCTGGGACGAAGGCCGCCGCGGGCGGGACGGCCGGGACGGCCGCCCCTGCCAAGTCGGCCGCGGCGAAGCGGACCACCGGCGCCAAGAAGGCCGCCGCCAAGTCCACGGCCGGCCGGTCCACGGCCGCCAGGTCCACGGCGGCGAAGTCGGCCGCCGCGAGGAAGTCATCCGCGAAGAAGGCATCCGCCAAGAAGACCGCGTCCCCCACTCGGGCCAAGAGCCAGTCGGGGACCAAGGCATCCTCGAGCCGGCCCTCCTCCTCGGGCGGCGGCCGGAGCGGGAGCCGCAGCCGCAAGACGGCCGCCGCGTCGCGCACCCGCACGTCCGGCTGAGGGAGCGCCATGGCCGGTGGACTGCTGACGCGTTCCCAGGACGCGGTCACGGGGCTGGTGCTGGCCGGGCCCCGGCTGCTCGCGCGCGGCACCGCGCCCGCCGTGGGCGCGGCGGCCGGAGCGGCGGCGGGCACCGCGCGGGCCGGTGTGCGCGGCGCCGACTTCGCGGCGCGGGCGGCCCGGGTGGCCCGCGCGGCGCTGCCCGGGGGGTCGCGGGACTGGCGGGCCGGACCCCGGGCGCACCTCGCGCTGCGGCCGGTCGCGGGGGACGAGGTGCGCCGGGCGGGCGGTACGCAGCGGGTGGGACGGCGGGTGGCGGCGGCACTGGCCGAGCACCCGGACGTGCTGCTCGCCTACTGGGACACCGGTCTGGCCCGGCTGGTGGTGACCGCCACCGAGGACACGCTCACCGACCGCGTCGTGGACCACGCCGTCGAACTCGCCGAACGCCACGGACTCACCCGGGCGGACCAGGCCGCACCCGCCGCCTCGGACGACCCGGTGGACGAGCCGGACCACCCCGGCGACCCCGCCCCCGTGCGGGTCGCGGCGACCGCGCTCGGCGCCGACGTGCTGGGCATCGCCGCCGCCGTGACCGGCGCGCGGCTGCGGCTGCCGCCCTCGCCCCGCCTGGTCACCGCCGTCGCGACGCTGCTGCGCGAGAACCCGGCCTTCCGCGCCTGGCTGGGCGAGCGGCTCGGCGAGCACCGCATGGACGTCGCGCTGGCCGCCGCCAACGCGGCCGTCCACGGTGCCGGGCAGAGCCCCACCTCGCTGGTGCTCGACGGGGCGCTGCGCGTCTGCCAGTTGACGGAGGCGGTGGCGCGCGGGGCCGCCTTCGAGGTCGTGCACGACCAGCTGTGCGTCCCCGGCCGGGGCAGCCTGCCCGCCGTACCCGCCCTGCGTCCGGCGCCGCGCACCTCACCGGCCCAGGACTACGCCGCCCACGCCTCGGCGGGCAGCGTGGCGGGCGCCGCCGCGACCCTGCTCGTCAAGCACGACGTCGCGGAGGCGGCCGAGGCGGTGCTCGCCGGTTCGCCCAAGGCCGCGCGCTACGGGCCCGCCGCCTTCCACGCCGTACTGAGCGCCGCGCTGTCCCGCACAGGTGTGCTGGTGCGCGATCCCGGGCGGCTGCGGCAGCTGGAGATGGCCCGCACGGTCGTACTGCACCCCAGCGCGCTGCGGGTGCCGGACGCGGGCGCGGACCCGTGGACCGAGGACGTGCTGGACGCGGCGCGGCGGGCGGGACTGCGCGTGGTCATGGTCGAGGACCCGGCGCTGGCCGATTTCACCGGCCTCGCCGACCAGGTCGTCGGCGCCGGGCGCCCGCTCGCGGACGTCGTGGCCGGACTGCGCGAAGAGGGCGGCGTCGTCACCGTCGTACGGCCACTGCCCGGCGACGACGGGTCCGTGTCGGCAGGGCTGCTCGCCGGGGACGTGGCCGTCGCGCTGGCCGACGGGGACTGCCCGGTGGCGTGGGGCGCGGACGTGCTCGCGCCGCAGGGGCTCGCCGACGTGTGGCGGGTGCTGCGGGCGGTGCCGGCCGCGCGGGCGGTCGGGCGCCGGTCGCAGACGCTGGCCCGGTCCGGGGCCGCGCTGTCCGGACTGCTGGTCGCGGTCGGCGAGGCGCGCGGCAGGAGCCGGGGCGGCGTGTCGTCGCTGCTGGGGATGCGGCACGCGCCGGTCGACGCGAGCGCGGCGCTGGCCCTGCTGTCCGGCACCCGGGCGGCGATCGGCGTGGCGACGGCCCGCGCCCCGCACCCCCGGGCCCGGGTCGCCTGGCACGCGCTGGACCCGGAGGACGTACGGGACCGGCTGGAGCGGGAGCGCGAACCCGAGCCGACCGCCGTGGAGCAGGCCACCGCCCGGCTCCGGACGGCCGCCGACCGGGCGGGCCGGGTGCCCGTGCTGGCCCCGGTCCGCTGGTCGTGGCAGCTGGCCCGGGCCGTACGCGGGGAGCTGGACGACCCGCTCACCCCGGTCCTCGCGGTCGGTTCGGCCGCCTCCGCGATCCTCGGATCGGTCGTGGACGCGCTGCTCGTGGTCGGCGCCCTCGACCTGAACGCGCTGGTCGGCGGCTTCCAGCGGCTGCGCGCCGAGCGTGCGCTGTCCGGGCTGCTGGCGGAGCAGAAGCAGAAGGCCCGGGTCACCGAGGAGCAACTCGACCCGGACACCGCGGAGTTCGCGACGGAGGGCGAGCCGCGGATCGTGGACGCGGCCAAGCTGCACCCGGGCCAGGTGATCGAGCTGAAGGCGGACGACGTGGTGCCCGCCGACGCACGGCTGCTGTGGGAGGACGGTCTGGAGGTGGACGAGTCCGCACTGACCGGTGAGTCGCTCCCGGTGGACAAGTGCGTGGACCCGGCGCCCCGCGCCCCCGTCGCCGAGCGGTACTGCATGGTCTTCGAGGGCACGACCGTGGTGGCCGGGCGGGCCCGCGCCGTCGTCGTCGACACCGGCGACCACACCGAGGCGGCGCGCGCGGTCGCGCTGGCGGCCCGTACGCCGTCCGCGGCCGGAGTGCAGGCCAGGCTCCAGGAGCTGACCCGCAAGGCGCTGCCGCTCACCCTGGCTGGCGGCGCCGCGGTGACCGGGCTCTCGCTGCTGCGCGGGGCGCCGATCCGGCAGGCCGTCGCCGGCGGCGTGTCGGTGGCGGTGGCCGCGGTGCCCGAGGGACTGCCGCTGGTGGCGACCGTGGCCCAGCTCGCCGCGGCCCGCCGCCTCAGCCGCCGGGGCGTCCTGGTGCGTACCCCGCGCACCCTGGAGGCGCTCGGCCGGATGGACACCGTCTGCTTCGACAAGACGGGCACCCTCACGGAGAACAGGCTGCGGCTGTCCCGGGTCGCGGGCACCGACGGCACGGTCCGCCGGGCGGCCGATCCGGAGACCGCCGACACCGTACGGACCGCCGCGCGCGCCTGCCCCCGGCTGGACGGCGACGGCGCCCGGCCCACCCACGCCACCGACGAGGCCGTCCTGGACGCGGCCGGGGACGACCCCGACTGGACGCAGGAGGAGGGCCTGCCCTTCGAGACCTCCCGGGGCTACGCCGCCGCCGTCGGACGCGAGGACGGGACCGGCCCCGCCGTGCTGGTGGTCAAGGGCGCGCCGGAGACGGTGCTGCCCGCCTGCGCCGGCCTGCCCGCGCACACCGCCGAGGTGGCGCAGCGCCTCGCCCGCGACGGACTGCGCATCATCGCGGTGGCGCGGCGGCCCCTGGCGAGGGGCGAGAAGGCCGCCGACGTCCTCGAACAGCCGCCGTCGAAGCTGGAGTTCACCGGGCTGCTGGCGCTCGCCGACGTGCCCCGCGAGACCTCCCCGGCGCTGGTGCGCGGGCTGCGCGAGGCGGGCGTACGGCCCGTGGTGCTGACCGGCGACCATCCGCAGACCGCCCACGCCATCGCCGTCGACCTGGGCTGGCCCGAGGACGCGGTCGTGGTCACCGGCGACGAACTCGCCGCCGCCGACCGCACCGTCCGCTCCCGGATGCTGCGCGACGCGGACGTCGTGGCCCGGGTGGCGCCCGAGCAGAAGCTCCAGGTCGTCGAGTCCCTGCGGGACGCCGGGCGGGTCGTCGGCATGGTCGGCGACGGCGCCAACGACGCCGCCGCGATCCGGGCCGCCGACATCGGCGTCGGCATCAGCGCCCGCGGCTCGGCCGCCGCCCGCAACGCCGCCGACCTGGTGGTCACGGGCGACGACCTGCTGGTCCTGGTGGAGGCGGTGCGGGAGGGGCGTGCCCTGTGGCACAGCGTCGCCGACGCCATCGCCATCCTGATCGGCGGCAACGCGGGCGAGGTCGGCTTCGGCATCCTCGGCACGGTGCTGGGCGGCGCCGCCCCGCTGTCCACCCGGCAGATGCTGCTGGTCAACCTCTTCACCGACCTGTTCCCGGCGATGGCCGTCGCGGTGACGAAGACCGGGGACCCGGAACAGGAGGCCGCCGACGCGGGCGCGCCGCTCGGCACGGCGGTACTGGGCGAGCCGCTCATGCGGCAGATCCGGCACCGGGCCCTGACCACGGCACTCGGGGCGACCGCGGCCTGGCTGCTGGGCCGCTTCACGCCGGGCACCCGGCGCCGCTCGACGACCATGGCCCTGTGCGCGGTCGTCGGCACACAGCTCGCCCAGACCCTCGCCGACCGCCGCGGCAGCCGCCTGGTCCAGGTCACGTCCCTCGGCTCGGCCGCCGCCCTGGTCGCCCTCGTCCAGACCCCGGGCGCCAGCCGCCTCTTCGGCTGCACCCCGCTGGGACCGGTCGCCTGGACGGGCGTGGCCGCGGCCATCGTGCTGGCGCTGGCGGGGCAGCGGGCGCTGCCGGGGATGGAGGACGCGGTGATGAAGTACTGGCCGAAGGTGGCGGAGCGGCTGCCGGTGGAGAAATCGGGTGCGGTGCCGCAGGACGCGAGGGCATGATGCGCGGGTCCGTCGTCGCCGGCCGAAAGGCGTGTCCGTGCTCTCTCTGGACGAGATCCGGACCCTGCTGAGCGCACACGACGACCCGGACCACCGGGAACGGCCCCGGGACTTCGACGCGGACGCCTGCGAACACCGCTTCGCGCTCCTCACGGCCGCGCGGGAGCGGCGTTTCGGGCCGTCCGGCAGCGCCGGTCTGTACCAGGACGCCAGCGTGTACGGGAGGTTCTCGGTCGCGGACGGCGCCGGGCCCGCCGGGAGACTGTGGGTCGAGCTGAGCAACTTCGGCGCCTTCGTCACCGCGGGGACGGGCGGCGACTGGACCGCCGACTCCGCGGCGGACCTGAGTGCGGAGTTCGTGACGTGGCTGGACGGGACGTGCACGGCGGCGGGGTGCGTCTTCGTCCCGCTCGACGTGCTGCTGGAGCCGTACGACGGCCCGACCCCGACCCTGGTGGACGAGGACCGGGACTTCGTGGAGATGCTCCCGGCGCTCGGCCTCGACGACGAGGGCGACGAGGGCGACGAGGGCGACGACATGCAGGCGGTGTGGGCCGACCGGTACTTCGACTACGTCTGAGACGCCGTCACGCCCCCACCCGCGCCGCCTCCCGCACCTCCGGCGACTCCAGGCGCTCGGCCGTCCGCTCCGCCGTCCGGCGGGCCCAGCGGCCGCTCGTGACGGCGCCGAGGACGAGGACCGCGAGGCCGCAGGCGGCCAGGATCCACCAGCCGGGGCGGGCGGCGGAGACGAAGGTGTCGCGGTACGAGGACGCGCCCACGCCCGCCGCCAGCACCGCGCCGACCACCGCCACGCCGAGGGTCTGGCCCAGCTGGCGGCTGGTGGAGGCGACGGCAGCGGCGACCCCGGCCTGGGCCCGGGGCATGCCGGAGACCGCGGTGTTGGTGATGGGCGCGTTGACGAAGCCGAAGCCGATGCCGAACAGGACGTAGCCGGCGAAGAGCGTGACGTCGGAGGTCTCGGCCTCGAAGGCGGCGAACAGCGTCCCGCTCACGGTCAGCGCGCCGCCCGCGATCAGCAGGGGCAGGCGCGGTCCCCGGCTGCCGACCAGCCGGCCGGAGAGCGGGGCGCACAGGAAGGTCGGGACGGCCATCGGCAGCATCCACAGACCGGCCTCCAGCGCGCTCAGTCCGCGCACGTTCTGGAGATACAGCGTGGACAGGAACAGGAAGCCGCCCAGCGCGGCGAACGCGCTGATCGCTATGACGGTGGCCCCGCTGAACGGCGCCGACCGGAAGAAGCGCAGCTCGATCAGGGGGTCGGCGCGACGGGGCTCGTGCAGGAGCAGGCCGAGCAGCGCGGCGAGCGCCAGCACCGCGAAGGGCAGCACGGTGCGCAACCCGGCGTTCGGCGCCTCGATGATCGCGTACGTCAGGGAGGCGAACAGCACGATCACCATCAGCTGGCCCAGCGGGTCGGGGCGCCGGGCCTTGGGCGCGCGGGACTCGGGGACGAAGCGGAGGGTGAGCAGGAGGGCGGCCAGGCCCACCGGCAGATTGACCCAGAAGATCGAACGCCAGCCGACCGACTCCACCAGCACCCCGCCCACCAGGGGACCGGCGGCCATGGAGATGCCGACCACCGCACCCCAGACGCCGATCGCGCGGGCGCGCTCGCGGGGGTCGGTGAAGGTGTTGGTGATGATCGACATCGCCACCGGGTTGAGCATCGAACCGCCCACCGCCTGCATCATCCGGAAGACGATCAGCGAGGACAGGTCGGGGGCCAGCGAGCACAGCAGCGAGCCGAGGGTGAAGATCACCAGGCCGGTCATGAAGACCCGCTTGCGGCCGATCCGGTCGGCGGTGGAGCCGGACAGCATCAGCAGCGCGGCCAGCACCAGCGTGTACGCGTCGATGGCCCACTGGAGACCGGAGGTGCTCGCGTGCAGGTCGCGCTGCATGGAGGGGAGGGCGACGTTGAGGATCGTGTTGTCGATACTCACGATCAGCAGGCTCATGCAGCAGATGGCGAGCACGAGCATGCGGCGGCGATGGGTGAGCTCGGGCATGAACTCCAGCCTACGCCTACTTCGATAGTGCGTCTAACTAATGACTGATGCACGGTCTTTGTCCACAGGGCGCTACGGGCACCGCCCCGTGTGCGTGACAATGGGGGAATGTCCACGCTCACCACGCCCGCCCCCGACACCACCGCCGCACCCCTGCGCATCGGCCCGCACACCGTCGAGCCGCCCGTGGTGCTGGCGCCGATGGCCGGGATCACCAACGCGCCGTTCCGCACCCTGTGCCGTTCCTTCGCCGGAGGCGAATCAAAGGATGGAGCCAGCGGGGGCAAGGGCCTGTTCGTGAGCGAGATGATCACCACCCGGGCGCTGGTCGAGCGCAACGAGAAGACCATGCAGCTGATCCACTTCGACGCGACCGAGACCCCGCGCTCGATCCAGCTGTACGGCGTCGACCCGGTGACCGTCGGCAAGGCCGTCCGCATGATCGCGGAGGAGGACCTGGCCGACCACATCGACCTGAACTTCGGCTGCCCGGTGCCGAAGGTGACCCGCAAGGGCGGCGGCTCGGCGCTGCCGTACAAGCGGAACCTGCTGCGGGCCATCGTCCGCGAGGCCGTCACCGGCGCCGGTGCCCTGCCCGTCACGATGAAGATGCGCAAGGGCCTCGACGACGACCACCTCACCTACCTCGACGCCGGCCGGATCGCCGTCGAGGAGGGCGTCAGCGCCATCGCCCTGCACGGCCGCACCACCGCCCAGCACTACGGCGGCACCGCCGACTGGGACGCCATCGCCCGCCTCAAGGAGCACGTCCCGGAGATCCCGGTCCTCGGCAACGGCGACATCTGGTCCGCCGAGGACGCGCTCAGGATGGTGCGGGAGACCGGCTGCGACGGCGTCGTCGTCGGACGCGGCTGCCTCGGACGGCCGTGGCTCTTCGCCGACCTGGTCGCCGCCTTCGAGGGCCGCACCGACTCGTTCGTACGGCCGACCCTGCGCGAGGTCGCCGACGTGATGGTCCGGCACGCCACCCTGCTCGGGGAGTGGATCGGCGACGAGGCGCGCGGCGTCATCGACTTCCGCAAGCACGTCGCCTGGTACCTCAAGGGCTTCGCCGTCGGCTCCGAGATGCGCAAGCGGCTCGCGATCACCTCCTCCCTGGAGGCGCTGCGCGCCGGGCTCGACGAACTCGACCTCGACCAGCCCTGGCCCGCCGGCGCCGACGGCCCCCGCGGCCGCACCTCCGGCAACAACCGGGTGGTCCTGCCGGACGGCTGGCTCAAGGACCCGTACGACTGCGCGGGCGTCGGCGCGGACGCGGAGCTGGACACCTCCGGCGGCTGATCAGCCCCCTGCGCCGGTGGGGTGCGGGGTCGAGCCGTACGCCGTCAGGAAGCGGTCGCGGAAGGAACTCATCTTCCACACCGGGGCGTCGTGGGCCGGTTTCAGCCCCTCCGTCCAGTTCCAGCCGTCGAGCGCGTCGAGCACCTTCGGGTCCCTGGCCACGATCGACACCGGGACGTCCCGGCTCGCGTGGTTCCCGCTGACGCGGGCGAGGGGCTGGTGGTCGCCGAGGAAGACGAGGACGGTGTCGTCGGTGCCGTAGCGCTCCAGCCACTGGGTGAGACTGGTGACCGAGTACTGGATCGACTTGCCGTACTCCTCCTTCGAGCGGGCGGAGTCGGTGATGATGTCGGGCGCCTTCACGCCCGCCGCCTCGATGCCGTCGTACATCGACCCGTCACCGACCTCGTCCCAGCCGACCATCCTCGGGATCGGCGCCCAGGGCTGGTGGCTGGAGGTGAGGATGACCTCCGCCAGCAGCGGCCGGTCGCGCTTCCTGCCGTGCTCCAGGCGCTGGAACGCCTCCAGCGCGTACTGGTCGGGCATCGTCGACCAGCTGAACTTCGGCCCCCGGTAGCCCATGTCGAACGCGTCGTAGACCTTGTCGAGCCCGTGCCAGTCCGCCTCCGGCCAGGCCTTCTGCACCCCCGGCATGATCCCGACCGTGTCCCAGTCGCCGGTCTTCCGGAAGGCCTTGGTGAGGGTGAGGTGGTCGCCGGCGGTGACGGTGCGGTAGCGCTGCTGGTTGTCCACCCACAGGCCGGACAGGAAGGTGGAGTGGCCGAGCCAGCTGCTGCCGCCGTACGTCGCCGAGGTCAGCCAGCCGCTGCGGGCGTGGAAGCCCGCCTTCGCCAGCGCGTCGGTGCTCGTGTCCAGGGTCCGGTCGACACCCGGTGCCATCACCGGGTCCTCGATCGCGCTGCGGCCGTAGCTCTCGATGAACGTGAAGACCATGTCCTTGCCGCGCAGGTCCGGCACCAGCTCGGCGGCGGGGGTGGCGCCGAAGCGGTCCGCCTTCGCCTCCTTCGCGAAGGCCGCCTCGTCCCGCAGCGTGTCCACGACCCGGTGCGCCTGTGCCTCCAACGCCCGGGAGGCACTCGTGGTGGCCACCGGCACGCCGAAGGTCTGCAGGCCCAGCGAGGCGCAGGTCATCCACACGGTGGCCGTCATCAGCGCGCCCCGGGCCGCCCGCTCCCGGTGCGCGGCGAGCAGTTCGCCGAGCCGGACCGCCGCCAGCGCCATCACCACCAGCAGCGAGACGGCCAGCACGACGGCGCCCACCGCGGCCCAGGCCGCCGTCGCCCCGCCCATCGAGTCCGCCACGAACGACTGGGCGTCGTCGAGCAGGCCCCAGTCCAGGACGAGGTTGAAGTTCCGGCCCAGGTACTCGGTGAAGCCCATGTCGAGCAGGTTCAGCACGGTCAGCGCGCCCAGGACGGTCCCGAACAGCGCGGCCGCCACCAGCCGTGGCACCCGGGGCAGGCAGAGCAGCAGCACCGCCGCGACGACCGCCTCCACCGGGATCCGTGCGAAGCGGTTGGGCTCCAGGGCCACCGGCGTGTTCGGCAGCAGCAGCGCCCCGCACACCAGAATGGCCGAAAGGGACGTCGTGACCCGGCGGACGACGACGGCGGCGCGCGGATGCCGGGTGCGCCATGCGCGCCAGTGGGTGAGGCGGGCCCCGAGGGCCCCGAGGGCCTTCAGCGGGGCGGGTCCGGGTGTGCCAGGGGTGTCGGGGTCGTCGTCGGCTGTCTGCGGCGGCCGGCGGAAAGGCGTGATGACGGGCACCCGAAGGTCCTTCCGTGCGAAACCCGGTGGACGGCGGGCCCCGGCGAGGGGGCCGGGACCCGCCGCACTCTCGTACGTCCGGCGCCGGCGGTCCGTTCACGGGTCCGCATGGTGAAATCCGGCGCTCTGTGGGAGCGTGATTCTCGCCACCTCTGATAGAGGGGGTGCTCAGATGAGCGGATTGTGGACGGCTCCACTTCTCCAAGGTGTGGCACTGAGTGCCATGCGTTGATCGTTCATCGAGCGAACTCAAACGTAGCTAATGACGCTCAAGTGAGCGGAGGGTCCGGCGTACAAGAGTTCATGTGTTCAAGAAGTGAAAACACAAGTGGTCGGTCGCTTGCCAAGCCTTGACTTTTGATCCGCTGGCGGACGGGTGGTTACAGGCGCATGACGCACACGTGGACGTACCCACAGGCCTTTGATCTGGGTACATTCCTCGCCGTCAGGGCAGCCACCGCGTCCTCGAGGAGTCGAGACCCGTGTCGGAAAACAAAGATCCCCAGGTAGCGAACGCAGCGAAGTTCGTTTACGACTTCACCGAGGGCAACAAGGACCTCAAGGACCTCCTCGGCGGCAAGGGCGCCAACCTCGCCGAGATGACCAACCTGGGTCTCCCGGTCCCTCCCGGCTTCACGATCACCACCGAGGCCTGCAAGACCTACCTCGACAGCGGCGAGGAGCCCGCGGCACTGCGTGACGAGGTGAGTGCGCACCTCGACGCCCTCGAAGCGAAGATGGGCAAGAAGCTCGGCCAGGCCGACGACCCCCTCCTCGTGTCGGTCCGCTCCGGGGCCAAGTTCTCCATGCCCGGCATGATGGACACCGTCCTCAACATCGGCCTGTCCGACAAGTCCGTGCAGGGCCTGGCCAAGCAGGCCGGCGACGACCGCTTCGCGTGGGACTCCTACCGCCGCCTGATCCAGATGTTCGGCAAGACCGTCCTCGGCGTCGACGGCGACCTCTTCGAGGAGGCGCTGGAGGCGGCGAAGACGGCCAAGAAGGTCGCGGTCGACACCGAGCTGGAGGCCGCCGACCTCAAGAAGCTCGTCACCAAGTTCAAGAAGATCGTCAAGACCGAGGCCGGCCGGGACTTCCCGCAGGACCCGCGCGAGCAGATGGACCTCGCCATCAAGGCGGTCTTCGAGTCCTGGAACGGCGAGCGCGCCAAGCTCTACCGCCGCCAGGAGCGCATCCCGCACGACCTCGGCACCGCTGTCAACGTCTGCTCCATGGTCTTCGGCAACCTCGGCCCCGACTCCGGCACGGGTGTGGCGTTCACGCGGGACCCCGCGAGCGGCCACCAGGGCGTCTACGGCGACTACCTCCAGAACGCCCAGGGCGAGGACGTCGTCGCGGGCATCCGCAACACCGTCGCGCTCGCGGAGCTGGAGCAGATCGACAAGAAGTCGTACGACCAGCTGATGCAGATCATGGAGACGCTGGAGAACCACTACCTGGACCTCTGCGACATCGAGTTCACCATCGAGCGCGGCCAGCTGTGGATGCTCCAGACCCGGGTCGGCAAGCGCACGGCGGGCGCCGCCTTCCGCATCGCCACCCAGCTCGTCGACCAGGGCCTGATCGACGAGGCCGAGGCCCTCCAGCGGGTCAACGGAGCCCAGCTCGCCCAGCTGATGTTCCCCCGCTTCGACGACGAGGCGAAGGTCGAGAAGGTCGGCCGGGGCATCGCCGCCTCGCCCGGCGCGGCGGTCGGCAAGGCCGTCTTCGACTCGTACACCGCCGTCAAGTGGTCCCGGTCCGGCGAGAAGGTCATCCTGGTCCGCCGCGAGACCAACCCCGACGACCTGGACGGCATGATCGCCGCCGAGGGCATCCTGACCTCGCGCGGCGGCAAGACCTCCCACGCGGCCGTCGTCGCGCGCGGCATGGGCAAGACCTGTGTCTGCGGCGCCGAGGAGCTGGAGGTCGACACCAAGCGCCGCCGGATGACCGTGCCCGGCGGGCACGTCGTCGAGGAGGGCGACGTGATCTCCATCGACGGCTCCTCCGGCAAGGTCTACCTCGGCGAGGTGCCGGTCGTGCCCTCGCCGGTCGTCGAGTACTTCGAGGGCCGGATGCACGCGGGCGCCGAGGACGCCGACGAACTGGTCGAGGCCGTGCACCGGATCATGGCCTTCGCCGACCGCAAGCGCCGGCTGCGGGTGCGCGCCAACGCCGACAACGCCGAGGACGCGCTGCGCGCCCGCCGGTTCGGCGCCCAGGGCATCGGCCTGTGCCGCACCGAGCACATGTTCCTCGGCGACCGGCGCGAGCTGGTGGAGCGGCTGATCCTCGCCGACACCGAGGCGGTGCGCGAGGAGTCCCTCAAGGAGCTGCTGCCGCTCCAGAAGCAGGACTTCGTCCAGCTCTTCGAGTCGATGGACGGCCTCCCGGTCACCGTCCGCCTCCTGGACCCGCCGCTGCACGAGTTCCTGCCCGACATCACCGAACTGTCGGTGCGCGTCGCGCTCGCCGAGTCCCGGCAGGAGCCGCACGAGAACGAGCTGCGCCTGCTCCAGGCCGTGCACCGCCTCCACGAGCAGAACCCGATGCTGGGCCTGCGCGGGGTGCGGCTCGGCCTGGTCATCCCCGGCCTGTTCACCATGCAGGTCCGCGCCATCGCCGAGGCCGCGGCCGAGCGCAAGGCGGCCAAGGGCGACCCGCGGGCCGAGATCATGATCCCGCTGGTCGGCACCGTCCAGGAGCTGGAGATCGTCCGCGAGGAGGCCGACCAGGTCATCGCCGAGGTCGAGGCCGCCACCGGCGCGAAGCTCAAGCTGTCGATCGGCACCATGATCGAGCTGCCGCGCGCCGCGCTGACCGCCGGGCAGATCGCCGAGGCCGCGGAGTTCTTCTCCTTCGGCACCAACGACCTGACCCAGACCGTGTGGGGCTTCAGCCGCGACGACGTCGAGGCCAGCTTCTTCACGGCCTACCTGGAGAAGGGCATCTTCGGCGTCTCCCCGTTCGAGACCATCGACAAGGACGGCGTCGGCTCCCTGGTCGCCGCCGCCGCGAAGGCCGGCCGCGCCACGCGTCCCGACCTGAAGCTCGGCGTCTGCGGCGAGCACGGCGGCGACCCGGAGTCGGTCCACTTCTTCCACGAGGTGGGCCTGGACTACGTCTCCTGCTCCCCGTTCCGGATCCCGGTGGCCCGCCTGGAGGCCGGCCGGGCGGCGTCCCGGTCCAAGGGCAGCGACCACCGCTAGAACCCCGAACGGGGCACCGAGCCCCGGAGCCGCCGTCTGTCACCCGACCACCCTCACCGATCGGCGGCGGCTCCGGACCACGAGAAAAGGCGGCACCCGTGCGGGGGTGCCGCCTTTCGCGCGGGAGTCCCCGCTCGCGTCCCGCCGCCTTTTGTGACACGTGCAACGGTGTGAATTCCTGTCTGCTGAGCAGCAGCAAGCTGTCAGCAGACTCGGAGGGCCCTGGCAGCGGACAGTGGCCGACACCCGGAACGGTGGTTGGATGACCCAGACGGATCACAGGGAACCGGCCGGTACGGCCCACCGGGACGGGACGGGGGACAGAGCCGGGGGCAAGGTGCCCAGCCCCCGGACCGTCGCGGCGGAGAAGGTCCCCGAGGCCGGACCCCCCGTGCCCCGGAACCGGCTCGCCGCCCTGGACGGACTGCGGTTCCTTGCGGCCCTGTCCGTGGTCTTCTTCCACTTCGTCGGTCAGGTGCCCTCCACGATGCGGACCATGTGGGGCCGCCCCGTCGACAGCGTCTTCCCCGAGGCCCAGAGCTACTTCGCCTACGGCCGGCTCGGCGTCGAACTCTTCTTCCTGATCAGCGGGTTCGTCATCTGCATGAGCGCGTGGGGCCGCACCCCGCGCGACTTCTTCATCTCCCGCGTCACCCGGCTGTACCCCATGTACTGGGTGGCCGTCGCGATCACGGCCTGCGTGATCTACTTCGCCGGTGACCCGTTCGGGCAGCCGCACCCGCGGGTGATCTTCGCCAACCTGACGATGCTCCAGACGCCGCTGGGCGTGGAGAACCTGGACTCCGTCTACTGGACGCTCTGGCCCGAGCTGTGCTTCTACCTCACCTTCGCGGTCGTGGTGTGGAAGGGCCTGACGTACCAGAGGGTCGTGATCTACTGCGGGCTGTGGACGGTCGCCGCCGTGCTGGCCCCCGGCGCCGACATCCACCTGCTCACGCTGCTGGTGAACCCGCCGTCCGCGCCCTACTTCATCGCGGGCATGGCCTTCTACCTCATGTACCGCTACCGTCCCACCCCGCTGCTGTGGGGCATCGTCGCCATGTCGTGGCTGCTGGCGCTGCACTACCTGCTGACGCCCGGCGGAGGCCGTCTGGACTGGGACGTGTGGCAGCCCGGGCGCGGCTGGCTGGTCCTGATCATCACGGTGTTCTTCCTGCTGGTCGCCGCCGTGGCACTCGGCTGGACCAGCCGCATCCGCTGGCGCGGACTGACCGTCGCGGGCACGCTGACCTTCCCGCTGTACCTGCTGCACGACGCCATCGGCGTCAACGTCATGCACCACTTCGGCGACCGGGCCCACCCGTGGGTCGTGGTCTGCGTCACCGTCGCCGCCCTGGTCGCCCTCTCCTACGTCGTGCAGCGGTTCGTCGAGCGCCCGGTGGCCCGGGCCGCACGGCGCTGGCTGAGCAGCGCCGCGTTCAGCCTCAGGGCGCCGGAACCCCGCCGCTGAAACGGACGGGGCTCCAGGGGCGCCCGCCGCCGGGCCGGTCGGGCACGGGGCGGTTCAGGCCGCGCCGTCGCTCCGGCAGCGGCGCGCGGCCAGCAGCAGTCCGCCGCCCGCGAGCACGACGACCGCGCCGCCCGCCGCCAGGTACGGGGTGCTGTCGTCGCCGCCGGTCTCGGCCAGGTCCGTGCCCTGCTGCCCGGCGGCCTCGGCGCCGCCGCCCTCCTCGCTCCCGGAGTCCGTCCCGCTCCCGGCGCCCGCGTCGTCCGTGTCCTCGGCGCCGGTGTCCTTGTCGTCGGCGGGCACGAAGCCGGCCGGCGGCTTGTCGCAGCCGACGCCGTCCTGGTCGCGGTCCAGGTGCTTGCCGTAGTGCTCGTCGCCCTTCGGGATGTTGGAGTGGCCGTTCTCGTACGCCTCGGAGCAGTTCTTGAACGGGTGGGTGCCGTCGTGCGCCTGGGCGGCCGCGGCCGGCAGGGCGGCCAGGGCCAGGGCGGCGACGGTGACGGCGGCGGGCTTGCGGAGCAGCTTCATCGAGAGTCCCGGGAATGGTGTGGATGAGCGGATATGAGGTGACGAAGCTATTGAGGTGACCGAGATGTGGTGGGGATATGAAGGACTCGTGATGAGAACGTGACCGGACGGTAGCTCTCCGCTCAGGACCGCCGGGCGCGTACGGTGAGAGAGGTCCGGACCAGCGAAGGAGCCGCCGATGACCGGCTGGAGCACGGGCGACATCCCCGACCTGGACGGGCGCGTCGCCGTCGTCACCGGGGCCAACGGCGGCCTCGGCTACGTGATCGCCCGGGAGCTGGCGCGCAAGGGGGCCTCCGTCGTGCTCGCCTGCCGCAGCGGGGAGCGCGGCAACGCGGCCGTGGAGCGCCTGCTCGGCGAGGTGCCCTCCGCCGTCGTGGAACCGGCGCGGCTGGACCTCGGGGACCTGGCCTCGGTCCGGGAGTTCGCCTACGGACTGCCGTACGAGCGGGTCGATCTCCTCGTCAACAACGCCGGGGTGATGGCGCTGCCGCACGGCACGACGGCGGACGGCTTCGAGACCCAGTTCGGCGTCAACCACCTGGGGCACTTCGCGCTCACCGGGCTGCTGCTGCCCTCCCTGCTGGCCGCGCCCGGCGCCCGGATCGTGACGGTCTCCAGCTTCCTGCACGCGCTGGCCAGGGTCGACCCGCGCGACCTCAACAGCGTGCGGCGGTACGGGCGCTGGACCGCGTACGCCCGCTCGAAGTCCGCCAACCTGCTCTTCACCCACGAGCTGGCGCGCCGGCTCGCGGCACGGGAGGGCGCCTCGGACGTCCGCGCGGTCGCCGCCCACCCCGGATACGCCGAGACCGGCCTGTCGGCCGCCGGGCCCCGGGCCGAGGGGCGCCGGGTCGCCGAGCGGCTGGCGCGGCTCGGGAACCGGGTCGTCGCCCAGTCCCCGGAGACGGGCGCGCTGCCCGTCCTGTACGCGGCGACCGCGCCCGGTGTGCCCTCCGACTCCTTCACCGGCCCGTCCTTCGCGATGTGGCGCGGGGCGCCCGCACCGTCCTGGCGGGCGTCCTGGACCACCGACGACGCGATGGGGGAGCGGCTGTGGGCGGCCTCCGAGCGGCTGACGGGCGTCATCTACGAGGCGCTGCTGCCCTGAGCGGCCCCAAAGACCCGGGGCCGGGGCGCGCGACCGGCGCTCAGGCCGTCTGGCCGCCGTCCACCACCAGGTCGGTCCCCACCACCGACGCCGCGTCGTCGGACGCCAGGTACAGCACGGCCGCCGCGACCTCCGCCACCGCCGACACCCGGCCGAGCGGCGTCTCCCCGCGCATCCGCTCGGCCCGCCCCGCCTCCGTCTCGCCCGGCCGCAGGGACATCGAGGTCGCCGTGGCGCCGGGGCTGACGGCGTTGATGCGTACGCCGTCCCCGACGTGGTCCAGGGCGGCGCCCCGGGTGAGGGCCGAGACGGCCGCCTTGGTCGCCGTGTAGGCCGTGGCGCCCGGACTGCGCTTGTGCGCCCCGAAGGTGGAGGCGATGTTCACGATCGTGCCGCCGCCCGGCTGGGTGCGCATGTGCCGGACCTCGGCGCGCAGGGCGAGGAACACGCCGGTGACGTTGATGTCGAGCTGCGTGTGCCAGTCCTCCTCGGACAGGTCGGCGACGGGCGCCCCGCCGCGGAAGACGCCCGCGTTGTTCACGGCCACGTCGAGGGAGCCGAAGTGGTCCGCGGCGGCGGCCACGAGGGCGTCCACGTCGGCGGGCCGGGTGACGTCCGCGGTGACCGCCAGCGCCTTGCCGCCCGCCCCCTCGATCAGGGCCGCCGTCTCGTCGAGCGGTCCCCGGGCGCGCCCGGCGACGACGACGTGCGCGCCCTCGGCGGCCAGGGCGACGGCGACGGCCCGTCCGATGCCGGAGCCCGCGCCGGTGACGAGGGCGGTCCTGCCGGTGAAGCGCTGGGTGGTCATGAATCTCCCCTTTTTCTTGACCGATCGGTTTAATATGGGGCCGTGCAGACACCCCTCCGGAGAGGGGTCCGTCCGTGTCCTCAGTCGAGCAGTACGAGCGCCGCCTCCGCCGCGTCCCGCATCCTGGCCGGGTCCGGCGAGGCCTTGCCGACCACCCGCATGCCCTGGAGCAGGACCAGCAGCATGCGGGCGAGCGCCAGCGGATCGCGTCCGGCGGGCAGTTCGCCCTCGGCGCGGGCCCGGGCCAGCGAGGTGTGCAGCACGGTCTCCAGCTGGTCCCAGTTCCGCTCGACCCGACGCGCGGCGGCCGCGTCGTGCGGGGCCAGCTCGGCGGCGGTGTTGGTGACGAAACAGCCGCGCAGGCGCGAGTCGTCGGCGCTCGCCTCGGCGGCGTAGCGCCGCACCAGGGCCCGTACGCCCGGCAGCGCCGGGCCCGGCCGGGAAAGGTCCGCCAACAGGTCCGGGAGCAGCCCCTGCTCGTAGTGCGCCAGCGCCTTCAGGTACAGCTCGCGCTTGTTGCCGAAGGTCGCGTAGATGCTGGCGCGCCCGATGCCGAGGTGCTCGACGAGGTCGGTCATCGACGTCGCCTCGTAGCCGCGCCGCCAGAACAGCTCCAGGGCTGCCCGCAGCGCGGCGTCCGGATCGAACTCCTTGGTCCTGGCCACGGTCCGCAGCCTAGACCTGTCTGGAACGGTCAGTCAAGAAAGGGTGGGTCAGGCGGCCTTCACGGCCTTCACGGCCTTCACTCGGTATGTCTCCACCCGGATCGCCGCATCGTCCAGGCACTCCCCGGTCGTGAGGTCGAAGCGCTGCTTGAGCAGCGGGGAGGCGACGAACGGGCGTCCCTGATGGGTGCCGGTCAGGCCGCGGGAGAGGACCGCCGCGCCGGTGAACGGGTCCCGGTTGTCGATGGCGTACAGCCCGCCGTCCCGGTCCCGGAACAGGGCCGCCTGGCCGCCGTCCGGCAGCAGGGCCGCCACGCCCCGGCCCGGGAGCAGGGCGCGGAGGTCGCAGGCCGTGAACCAGTCGTCCGTCAGCCGCAGCCGGACCTCCAGGCCGGTCGTCTCGGGAGCGAGCGTCTCGGGTGCCAGGGTCATCGCCGGGTGCTTCCTTCCAGGAGGTCGTCTTCCGAGGGGCGCCGCAGGCCGATGTTCAGCAGCGGCAGGTCGGGCTTCATCTGGTCGCGCTCGGGCACGAAGCCCACGACCGGGTCGGGGGTGTCGGGGGCGTTCACGAAGGACACGAACCGGGCCAGCTTCTCCGGGTCGTTGATCGTCTCGGCCCACTCGTCGCGGTAGTGCGCGACGTGGGCGGACATCAGGGACTCCAGCTCGTCGCAGATGCCGAGCGAGTCGTGCACGACGACGTCCCGTACGTGGTCCAGGCCGCCGGGGATGCGCTCCAGCCAGGTGGAGGTGCGCTCCAGCTTGTCGGCGGTGCGGATGTAGAACATCAGGAACCGGTCGATCAGGCGGACCAGCTCGGCGTCCGAGAGGTCCTGCGCGAGGAGGTCCGCGTGGCGCGGGGTGGCGCCGCCGTTGCCGCCGACGTACAGGTTCCAGCCGTTGGAGGTGGCGATCACGCCGAAGTCCTTCGACTGGGCCTCGGCGCACTCGCGGGCGCATCCGGAGACCGCCGACTTCAGCTTGTGCGGGGACCTCAGGCCCCGGTAGCGCAGCTCCAGGTCGATCGCCATCCGCACCGAGTCCTGGACGCCGTAGCGGCACCAGGTCTGCCCCACGCAGGACTTCACCGTGCGCAGCGACTTGCCGTACGCGTGCCCCGACTCGAAGCCGGCGTCCACCAGGCGGGCCCAGATCAGCGGCAGCTGTTCGACGCGGGCGCCGAACATGTCGATGCGCTGACCGCCGGTGATCTTCGTGTAGAGCCCGAAGTCCCGGGCGATCTCACCGATGACGATCAGCTTCTCCGGCGCGATCTCGCCGCCGGGAATGCGCGGGACGACGGAGTAGGAGCCGTTGCGCTGGAGGTTCGCCAGGAAGTGGTCGTTGGTGTCCTGGAGCGCGGCCTGCTCGCCCTCCAGGACGTAGCCGCTCGCGCCGATCGCCGGGGCCAGCGAGGCGATGATCGAGCCGACCGCCGGCTTGCACACCTCGCAGCCCTCACCGCCCCGCGCGCCCTCCCGGCCGTGCCGGTCCAGCAGCTCCCGGTAGGAGGTGATCCGCAGGGCGCCGACGATCTCGTACAGCTCCTCGCGGGTCTGCGCGAAGCAGCCGCACAGCCCCTTGTCGACCTCGACGCCGCTCGCCTCCAGCTCGGCGGTGACCAGCTGGCCGAGTACCTTGACGCAGGAGCCGCAGCCGGTACCGGCCCTGGTGCACTTCTTCACCTCGGGCACGGTCGTGCAGGAGTGCTCCGTCACGGCGCCCCGGATCGTGCCCTTGGTGACGTTGTGGCAGGAGCAGATCACCGCGTCGTCGGGCAGCGCCGACGGGCCGAGCCGGTCCGGGGCCCCGGCACCGGCGGGCAGCACGAGCGACTCGGGGGAGACGGGCGGGACCGAGCCGGTGAAGGCGCGCAGGGTGCCGTACGCCTCCGCGTCGCCGACCAGGATGCCGCCGAGCAGCGTGCCGTCGCGGGCGACGACCAGCTTCTTGTACAGGCCCGAGCGGGAGTCGGAGTAGACGACGTCCAGGCAGTCGGCGGTGGCACCGTGCGCGTCGCCGAAGGACGCCACGTCCACGCCGAGCAGCTTCAGCTTGGTGGACAGGTCGGCGCCGGTGAACGTCAACTGGTCGCTCTCCTCGGCGGCGATGGCGGCCGCGGCCGTCTCGGCCTGCTCGTACCCGGGCGCCACCAGCCCGTACACCCGCCCGTCGGCGGCCAGCGCGCACTCGCCGATCGCGAACACGCGCTCGTCGGTGACCGTGCGGCACCGCTCGTCGACGCTGATGCCGCCGCGCTCGCCGACCGCGAGGCCACAGTCCCGGGCGAGCTGGTCGCGGGGGCGGACACCGGCACTGAACACCACCAGATCGGTGGCGAGTTCGGACCCGTCGGACAGCTTCATGCCGGAGACGGCACCCGATGGGTCGACCACGATCTCCTGGGTGCCGACGCCCGTGTGGACGGCCAGGCCCATCTCCTCGATGGTGCGCAGCAGCGCCGCGCCACCGCCCTCGTCGACCTGCACCGGCATCAGGCGCGGCGCGAACTCCACGATGTGCGAGGTGAGTCCGAGCCCCTTGAGCGCGCCGGCGGCCTCCAGACCGAGCAGCCCGCCGCCGACCACGGCGCCGGTCGTCGCGTTCTTCGCGTACGCCTCGATGGCGAGGAGGTCCTCGATCGTGCGGTAGACGAAGCAGCCCTCGGCGTCCTTGCCGGGCACCGGCGGGACGAACGGGTAGGAGCCGGTGGCCAGGACGAGGACGTCGTACTCGACGACCAGCCCGGAGCGGGCGGTCACCGTGCGCGCCTCCCGGTCGATCGTCTCCGCCGGGTCCCCGACGCGCAGCTCGATGCCGTGCTCGTCGAGGAAGGCGAGGTCGGTCATCGACAGGTCCTCGGGCGTCTTCCCCGAGAAGTACGAGGTGAGCCGGACGCGGTCGTAGGCGGGGCGCGGCTCCTCGCACAGGACGACCACGCGGTGCGTACCGGTCAGGCCGCGCTCGGCGAGGGCCTCCAGGAAGCGCTGGCCGACCATGCCGTGGCCGACCAGCACGATCGTCGGGGGGTTCCCCGGGGTGGTGGCGGTCATCAGGAGCCTCCGTCTTGGGTGAGCAGGTGGAGCAGGGGGCCGCCGTCGGAGGGGAGCGGCTCTGCTCCCTCCCAGGCGCGCGCCAGCGCGCCGACGGTGCCGAGTTCGCCGACCAGGACCCCGCCCACCAGCCGGTCGTCACGGACGACGACCTTGCGGTAGGTGCCCCGGGTGGCGTCGGCGAGCTGCACGACGTCGTCGCCGGGGCGGGGGTCGGTCTCGCCGAACGCGGCGAGGTCGAGGGGGTCGAAGGGGCCGTCCGCCCCGGTGAGGGTGAGCCGGGTCAGCGCGCGGGTGCCGGTGTAGCGCCGGGCGGCGCTCCCGCCGTCCGCGAGCAGTCCGGCCAGCACCCCGGCCTGTTCGAGGGCGGGCGCGGCCAGCCCGTACACGCGGTCCGCGTGCTGGGCGCAGTCGCCGATCGCGCGGATGTGCGGGTCGGAGGTGCGCAGCTCGTCGTCGACGAGGACGCCCTTGCCGACCGCCAGCCCCGCCTCCCGCGCCAGTCCGACCCGCGGCCGGACCCCGCAGGCGAGCACCACCAGGTCGGCGCCGAGGGCGTACCCGTCGCCCATCTCCACCGACCGCACCGCACCGCCGACGCTGCGCACGTCCCGTACCCGGCATTCGGTGTGCACCTCCACCCCGAGCCCCTCCAGGTGCCGCCGCACCAGCGCGGAGGCCGCCGGGTCGAGCTGCCGCTCCATCAGCCGCTCGGACTGCTGGGCGAGGACGACCTGGGCGCCGCGCACGGCCAGCGCGCGGGCGGCGGACACCCCGAGCAGCCCGCCGCCGATCACGACGGCCCGCACTCCCGGCCGTACCGCCTTCGACAACCCCAGGCAGTCGTCCATCGTGCGGAACGCGTGCACGCCCTCGGGCAGCTCGTGGTCCGGGGTGAACAGGCCGCGCAGTGGCGGCAGCACGGCGTTGGAGCCGGTGGCCAGGACCAGCGTGTCGTAGGCGATCACCGACCCGTCGGCGCAGCGCACGGTCCGCCCGGCCCGGTCGATGCCGGTGACCCGGCCGCGCAGCAGCCCGGCGGGCGCCGGCAGGGCGATCACCTCGGGGCCGTACCGTCCGGCCAGCACCTCGGCGAGCAGCACCCGGTTGTACGGGCGGTGGTCCTCGTCGCCGAGCGTCAGCGCGGGCGTGCCCAGCTCACCGAGCCGCCGGGCGAGCGTCACGCCCGCGAGTCCGGCGCCGATCACCACCACACGCGTTTTCGAGGTCATGGCACCGAGCGTGCGCTGCGGGTGTTACCCGGCCGCATCCCTTCTGTTTCCCACGGGGAACGCTGCCCTCAGCGGGCCCGGCCGGTGCGTGTGAGGGTTCCGGCCGGGTGCGCGGGAACCTCAGAAGTCCCTCATCTCGATGGACGGCACATGCATCCCGTCCATAAGGTCGCGATCATGCCCGACATATCGCTGACCACGGTCGTCCTGCTCTGCCTCGCCGCACTCGCGGCCGGCTGGATCGACGCCGTGGTCGGCGGCGGCGGCCTCCTGCTGCTGCCCGCCCTGCTGCTCGGCCTGCCCTCCGGTACCCCGGCCGCACACGCGCTCGGCACCAACAAGGCGGTCGCCATCGTCGGCACCACGGGCGCCGCGGTGACGTACGCCCGCAAGGCGCCGGTGGACGTGCGCACCGCCGTACGCATCGGCCTGGCGGCACTGGCCGGGTCCTCGGGCGGCGCCTTCTTCGCGGCCGGGATGAGCACCGAGGTCCTGAAACCGGTGATCATGGTGGTGCTGCTCGCGGTCGCCGCCTTCGTGATCTTCCGCCCCGCCTTCGGCACCGCGCCCGCCACCGGCCCGGCCACCCGCCGCCAGATCCTCGCCGCGATCGGTCTCGCGGGCCTCGGCATCGGCTTCTACGACGGCCTCATCGGCCCCGGCACCGGAACCTTCCTGGTCCTCGCCCTCACCGCCCTGCTCCACCTGGACCTGGTGACCGCCTCCGCCACCGCCAAGATCGTCAACTGCTGCACCAACGCGGGCGCCCTCGCCACCTTCGCCTGGCAGGGCGCGGTGCTGTGGCAGCTGGCCGTCCTGATGGCCGCCTTCAACCTGGCCGGCGGCATGTTCGGCGCCCACACGGCCCTCAAGAAGGGCAGCGGCTTCGTCCGCGTCGTCCTGCTGACGGTGGTCTTCGCGCTGGTGGTGAACCTGGCGTACGAACAGTGGGTGGCCTAGGTGCGGTCCGCCGCAGGCCGGCGCAGGTTCAGGAGTTCCACCGCCCCCGTCGTGTCCTCGGCCCCGTGCCCCTCGGCGAGCCACCGCTCCAGCAGCGCCGTGTACGGCGTCAGCAGCTCCGGGCTCACCCCCTGCTCCTCGGCCGTGCGCAGCAGCGTCGCGCTCCCCGCCACCTGCGTCGCGAGGGTGGAGACGACGCCCTTGCCGTAGTCGCCGCTCGTCAGCTGGTCGGCCGCCGTGTGTGCCGAGCCGGACATCGCGCCGAGCCACGACACCAGCAGCGGCGCGAAGTCCTTCGGCGCGATGTCCTCCGGGCCGATCAGCGCGAAGGCGTGCATGATGCCCGCGAACATGCCGCTCATCGCGCTCAGCAGCGCCACGTCGTGCAACGCCGCGAAGCCCGCGTCCGCGCCGACGTAACGGGTGCCGGCCGGGACGGCGAGGGTGTCCCGGTGCTCCTCGAACAGCTCGGGGGAGCCGCTGTAGAAGACGTACCCGCCGGATTCGGCGGCCCCGATCATCGGCGGCACGGCCATGATCCCGCCGTCCAGGAAACGGGCCCCGCGCGCCGTCGCCCACGCGGCGCGGGCACGGCCCTCGGCGGGCGTCCCGGTGGTGAGGTTCACCAGGTCCCGCCCGGTCAGGTCGGCGCCGTCGAGCGCCTCGCCGACCGAGGCGTCGTCGAGCAGGCAGACGATCACCAGGCGGCTCGCGGCCACCGCCGCAGCGGCGCTCGCGGCGACCGCCGCCCCCTCGGCGGCCAGGGCCCCGGCGCGGGCCGGGGTGCGGTTCCAGACGGTCACGGGGTGGCCGGCGGCGAGCCAGGCGCGGGCCAGGGCGGTACCCATGGCGCCGGTGCCGAGGACGGTGAGCGGAATACGGGCGGCGGGTGTCTTGTCAGTCATGTTGATCAGGCTCCGCCGGGACGGGCCACCGCTCAAGTACGCACTTGCGAGTGGGTGGTTACCCCGGCGGAAGCGTGCGGGCGGAGGGCAGGGACGGGGTGACGGGTATGGGGACGGCACGGCGGCCGGGGGCGTACCACTGCGGGGTCGACGCGGCGATCGACGTGATCGGCGGGAAATGGAAGGTACTGATCCTGTGGGCCCTCGGCGAGGGGATGCACCGCTTCGGCGCGCTGCGCCGCGCACTGCCGGGCGTCACCGAGAAGGTGCTCGCCGCGCAGCTGCGGGAGCTGGAGGCCGACGGCATCGTGCACCGCGAGGAGTACGGCGAGGTGCCGCCCCGCGTGGAGTACTCGCTGACCGCCCGGGGCGTCGCCCTCAACGAGGCGCTGGTGCCGCTCGGCGCGTGGGGGAAGGCGCACGTGCTGAACGCGTCACCGGCTCCCGGTCAGGTGGGCGAAGACGACCACGTTGCCCTGGTATCCGGTACTGCGTGAGTAGGGGCCGCCGCAGGTGATGACGCGCAGTTCGGGGCGGTCGGCGGCGCCGTAGACCTTCGCGTCGGGGAAGGCGTCGGCGGCGTAGACCTCCACCGCGTCCACGGTGAAGACGGCGACGCCGCCGTCGCGCCGGTCGATCTCGATCGCCGAGCCCTTCTCCAGGGCGCCGAGGCGGTAGAAGACGGCGGGCCCCTCGGCGTTGTCGACGTGCCCGGCGACGATCGCGGTGCCCCTCTCGCCGGGGGTGGTGCCCGCCTCGTACCAGCCGGCGAGGTTCTTCTTCCCGGCGGGCGGCACGTCCAGGCTGCCCGTGCCGGTCAGGCCCAGGCCGGTCAGCGGGGCGTCCACGCCGATCGCCGGGATGCGGACGCGGTCCGGCGGAGAGGGCGGCAGCGCCGGTGCGGCGGCGCCCCGGCCGGCCTGCCCGGCCCGGTCGGTGCGGGCCTGCGCGGCCGACGGCTGGGGCGGGGCGTCGGTGCGGGCGCCGCCGAGCAGCAGCCACGCCCCCGAACAGAGGGCGACGGCGGTGACGGCCGCTATCGCGGTGTCCTTGACCCTGCGCATGACGTCCCCTCTCCCTCGGCTCCCTGGGACCCCCGGCCCCCTCCGGGCCGCGAGGGGCGTCGGACCCGGAGGGGGTGGGGAAGTGCGGTACCGGCGGACGGGCAGCGGAGGGTGCCCGTCAGATCCCGTCGCCTCTCGCCCGGCGATGCAGGAGCCAGGTACCGCCCGCGGCGGCGACGGCGAGAGCCGCCACGCCGGCCGCGGTCTGCACGGGGTCGGGGCCAAGAGCGCCGCCGACCCCCGTCTTCACGCTTCCTCGGGGGTACACCTGCTCGGCGGCCGAGGCCAGCGTGACCACCAGGTCGCCCGTCACCCGCCGCTCGTCGTCCCCACAGGTCGCGACGATCTCGTACGTCCCCGGCTGCGCGCTCGGCGGCACCTGGAAGTGGCCGGTCGCCTCTCCCTCGCCGGTGCCCGGCGCCAGCGGGAACGAGCCCGCGCCGACCGCGCCGGCGTCACCCGCCGCCGAGCCGCCCTTCCCGCACGCCGCGGTCGTCACCATCGCCCGCTCGCCCGGCACGACCGAGGCCGGATACACCGTCAGGCCCCCGGTGCCGGCGGTCTCCCCGGCGTACGCCGGGGCCGCGGTGGTCAGACCGGCGGCCGCGGCGGCGAGCGCGGTACCGGTCAGCAGGCGGGCGGTGCGTCGCATCGGTGCTCCTTTGAGCTCTTCGGTGGCCCCTGCCCTACCGAGCAAAGGCGCACCGGCCCCGGCACGCTCCCCGGGCGGGTGTGAACGGGTGACCGGTGCCTCCGAACGGGCCCGGTGGCACGCTGCGCGGTTTGACCTCGGCGGGAACCTCTCGCACGAGCGCGGCAGGAACGCCGGGCGAGAGCCATAGGAACTTCCTATGGCACCCGCTGCAATTTCGTCTTTGCTTCCGGATATTTCCCGGATCTACCGTGAGTGCCTCAATGCGATATTCCGGAAAGGCCAGTGGAATGACCACGAACGAGAACACGTCGGAAAATCGGGAACTCGCCGGAAAGCGGGCTCTCGTCACCGGCGGTACGCGGGGCATCGGAGCGGCGATCGTCCGCCGCCTGCTGGACGCCGGCGCCGAGGTGCTCACCACCGCCAGGTCCGCGACGGGCGCCGCACCCGAGGGGGCCGCCTTCGTACCGGCCGACGTGCGCACCCCGGCCGGGGCGGAGGCGCTCGCGACGGCCGCGCAGGAACTGCTCGGCGGGGTGGACCTCCTGGTTCACAACGTGGGTGGGGCGCGGCCCCATCTGGACGCCCCGGCCATTCCCGACGAGGAGTGGCGGGACGCCCTGGACCTGAACCTCCTCGCCTCGGTCCGCCTCGACTCGCTGCTGGTGCCGGGCATGCGGGGGCGGCGTTCGGGGGCGATCGTGCACGTCTCCACGGCCGCGGTCGTCCCGCCGGTCCCCCCGTTCCTGCACTACCAGGCGGCGAAGGCGGCGCTGGAGACCTACAGCCGGGGCCTGGCCTCGGCACTGGCCCCCTCCGGCGTCCGGGTCAACACGGTGAGCCCCGGCCGGACCGCCACCCCCGGCGGCGAGGAGACCCGGGAGAACTGGGCGGGCCTGAACGCCGGACCCGGCCCGACCGGCACCGCGCCGCTGGGACGCGACGGCCGGCCCGAGGACATCGCCGAGGCGGTGCTGTTCCTCGTCTCCGGCCGGGCGGGCTGGGTGACCGGAAGCAACCTCGTCGTGGACGGCGGGGAATACCCCAGGGGCTGACCTCCGAGAAAAGCGAAGCTGGGAAAGTATGGGCACGTCTGCGAAAAAGGGATTCGGAAATGGGTGTGTACAGCGACAGGAATGCCGTGATCACGGGTGGCGGCAGCGGAATGGGTTTCGCGATGGCGGAACTGCTGGTGGCCGGCGGAGCCCGGGTGGTGATCACCGGCCGTTCGCAGACCACGCTCGACGCCGCGCGGGAGCGGCTCGGAGAGAACGCGGTGGCCGTCCGGGGCGACGTGGCCTCACTGCCGGACCTGGACGCCCTCACCGACCGGGTGAAGGCCGAACTGGGCACGGTCGACGCCCTGTTCGTCAACGCCGGGATCGCGGCCCTCACACCTCTCGAATCGACGACCGAGGCGGCGTACGACGAGCTGTTCGCGATCAACGTCAAGGGCGCCTGGTTCACCGTGCAGAAGCTCGCCCCGCTGCTGAACACGGGCGCGGGCGTCGTCCTCACCACCTCGGTGGCCAATGCCGTCGGCATGGCGGACGCCAGCGTCTACGCGGCCGGGAAGGCGGCGCTGCGCTCGATGGCCCGCAGCTTCTCCCGTGAGCTGCTGCCCCGCGGCATCCGGGTCAACGCGGTCAGTCCGGGACCCGTCGACACGGGAGCCCTGGACGCGGCGACGACCGCCGAGGAGGCCGCGCGGTTCAAGGCGGAACGGGTCGCGGACAACCCCATGCGGCGCTTCGGCACCCCCGAGGAGATCGCGCGGGCCGCCGCCTTCCTCGCCTTCGACGCCACCTACACGACCGGCGCCGAGCTGGCCGTGGACGGCGGCGCCACCCAGCTCTGAGCCTGCCGGTACCACGTCTCCTGGCGCAGGAACTCCAGCAGCGCCGTCTCCGCCGGGCCCGCGCCGGGCCGGACCGCGGCGACCACCGGCTGGGACACGGCCGGGAACACCGGGCGCACCAGGTGCTCGTGACCGGGGGGCACCGCGGAGGCCGGGACGAACGTCACCCCGAGGCCGTGGGCGGCCCAGCGCACGGCCGTCGCCGTCTGGGAGAGGCGGGCGACGGTGGTCGGGGCGAGCCCGTTCTCCCGCAGCACGTCCGCCAGTACGCCGTCGAGCGCACTGGCGGGGTCGAAACGCACCCACGGCTCCCGCTCCAGGTCCCGCAGCGCGACCCGGTCCGCGGCGAGCCGCGGGTGCCCGGCCGCCAGCACGACGACGAACTCCTCGTCGCCCAGGTGGTGGCCGTCGTACAGGCCCTCGTCGCACCGTCCGGCCATGAGGGCGAGGTCCAGCACGCCGCCGCGGGCCAGCCGCTCCAGCTCCGTCGGGTTCGGCTCCTCGAAGACGGTGACCTCCAGGCGCGGGAAGCGGCGGCGCAGCGCGCTCAGGGCGCCCGGCAGCTGCCGCGTGCCCAGGCCCATCTGCACCGCGACCACCAGCTCGCCCGCCAGCTCCTCGGAGCCGGCCCGCGCCGTCGCCCGCGCCCGGCGTGCCGCGTTCACCGCGATCTCCGCGTCCCGCAGGAAGGCGCGACCGGCCACGGTGGGCACCAGACCGGTCGGGGTGCGGGAGAACAGCTCCACGCCGAGGTCCCGCTCCAGACCGCGGATCTGCTGGGACACCGAGGGCTGGGCGACGCGCAGCGCCTCGGCCGCGGCCGTCACCGAGCCCTCCTCGGCGACAGCCAGGGCGTACTCGAACTGCCTCAGGCTCATCGGCTCCCGTCCCCTCGTTCGTGCTCTCGCGGCAAGCGTAAGCGAGCGCGGCAGGCGGGCGCCGGACGACCGGGGTCAGCCCACGTTCACCGCGCTCCACGCCGCGCCGACCGCGGCGTACTCGGCGCTGTCGGTGCCGTACAGGTCGCCGGCCGCGCTCAGGGTGGCGGCGCGGGCGCCCGCGTAGTCGGTGGACGACGTCATGTAGACCGTCAGCGCCCGGTACCAGATGTCGCCGAGCCTGTCCCTGCCGATCCCCGAGACCGTGGAGCCGTCACAGGTCGGGGAGTCGTAGGCCACGCCGCCCACGGTCCGCGCACCGCTGCCCTCGGCCAGCAGGTAGGCGAAGTGGTTGGCGACGCCGGAGGAGTAGTGGACGTCCAGGTCGCCCAGCGAGGTGCTCCAGCAGTCGGCCGAGCTGCCGTCCCGGCTCGGCCGGTCCAGGTAGCGCAGGGCGTCCCGGCCGAATCCGTCCCGGACGACCTTCTCGCCGATCAGGTAGTCCCCGGGGTCGGCGGGGTTGTCCGCGTGCCACTCCACCAGGGCGCCGAAGATGTCCGAGGTCGCCTCGTTCAGCCCGCCGGACTCGCCCGAGTACGCCAGTGCCGCCGTCTTCGACGTCACCCCGTGCGACATCTCGTGGGCGGCGACGTCCAGCGAGACCAGCGGCCCGAAGGTCGTCCCGTCGCCGTCGCCGTACGTCATGCAGAAGCAGCCGTCGTCCCAGAAGGCGTTGTTGTACCGGGTGCCGTAGTGCACGCGGTTGTACGAGCCCCTGCCGTCCCCCGCGATGGCGCTGCGCCCGTGGACGTCCTCGTAGTAGTCCCAGGTGGCGTCCGTGCCGTACTGCGCGTCCACCGCGGCCGAGGCGCGGTCGTCCGCGGCCCCCGTGCCCCAGTGGTTGTCGGCGTCGGTGAACAGCGTCGCGGGCGCCCGCGACAGGCAGATGGTGAGGATGCACAGGTCGGTCCGGTTCTCCGCGTCGCCCGTGTACGTGTCGCCGCGCGTCGGATCCTTGAGCGCGTACGACGACCCGGACGGCGTCGTCTCCAGCGGCACCGTGCCCCCGTACAGCGACTTCCCGTCGCCGGACGCCGACTCGACGGTGTCCCAGGCGTCGATGCGGGCGCCCGTGCCCGCGTCGGTCAGCACGGTGCGCGCGACCGGGTTGCCGAGGGAGTCCAGCGCCGCCGCGTCGGTCCGCCAGGCCAGCTTCGGGGCCCCGTGCAGGGCGTCCACGACCAACTCGGGCCGGGCGGTGAGCTTCTTGAGCAGCTCGCCCGGGTTGGCGGCGCGCAGCGCGTTCGAGGCCAGGTCGGCCGCCTTCGGTGCCGACAGCTTCGGGGCGACGGTGGGCAGGGCGAGCGGGGTGTCCGTCGCGCGGTCGGCGCCGCGGAAGCCGCCGTCGGGAGCGAGGTGGACGACGAAGTCGCCGCCCAGGACGGGGAGGTCGCGGTAGGTCCGGTCGTAGCGGACGTGCCGGGCGCCGTCCTCGTCGACGACGACGTCGCGGACCTCGGTGTCCTGGTCCCCCGTCAGGCCCAGGGCGGCGGCGTGCTCCGACAGGGCCGCCGCGGCGAGGTCGGGGGCCGCGGCGGGGGTCGGCCGGTCGGCGGCCGCGGCGCCGGGCGCGAGGGCGGCGATCAGCAGGGTCGCGGTGGTGGCCGCGGTACCGGCCAGGACGGGACGGGAACCTCTGACGTGCCGTATTCGGCTCATCGGACTCCTTGCGGGGAGGAGCGCTCGAGGGCGCGTGGGGGTGGGGGAGTGGTGCGTGTGGGGGGAGGTGTTGATGTTGACTCAGATTTAAAGGTCCATGACATGTCGTGTCCATAGGCCCTCCCGTGAAGATCGCGGGAGGCATGGGTGGAGAGAATGACCCTCCGTGGACACCGCGCGACTTCCGTTCTTCGTCTACGGCACCCTGCGCCCCGGGGGACCGAACCACGACGCCCTCCTGCGCGGACGCGTCCGTGCCGAGGAACCCGCCCGGCTGTACGGGGCCGTGCTCTACGAGGGCCCCGGCCACCCGTACGCCGTCGAGGCGGCCGAGGGGGTCGTCAGCGGGGAGATCGTCACCCCCGAGCCCGACGAGTACGCCGCGCTGCTCGCCGGACTGGACCGGCTGGAGGAGTACGTGCCGGGCGACCCGCACAACCTCTACGACCGGGTGGCCAGGACGGCCGTCCGGGACGCCGACGGGGCGTCCGTCCGGGCCTGGGTCTACGTCGCCGCACCGGCCGTCGCCGCCCGGCTCGGGGCGCGCGGCCGCCGCGTCGAGGGCGGGAACTGGACGGTGCGCTGACGGCTACCGCGCCACCGTCTCCACCCGCACCGCGCACACCTTGAACTCCGGCATCCCCGAGGTCGGGTCCAGGGCCGGGTTGGTCAGGGTGTTGGCGCGGCCCTCACCGGGCCAGTGGAAGGGCATGAACACCGTGTCGGGCCGGATGCCGGTGGTGATGCGGGCCGGTGCCACCGCCCGTCCCCGCCGGGACACGACCGCCAGCGGGTCGCCCTCGGCCGCCCCCAGCCGTGCCGCCAGCCGCGGGTGCAGCTCCACGAACGGCCCCGGCGCGGCGGCGTTCAGCTCGGCCACCCGCCGGGTCTGCGCCCCGGACTGGTACTGCGACACGACCCGGCCGGTGGTCAGCAGCACGGGGTACTCGTCGTCCGGCTCCTCGGCGCTCGGACGGTGCGTCACGGGCGCGAAGCGGGCCCGGCCGTCGTCGGTGGCGAAGCGGTCGAGGAAGAGGCGCGGGGTGCCGGGGTGGGGCGCGGTGCGGGGGCCGCTGCCGTTGCCCGTGGCGGTACTGCTGCCGGTGCCGGTGCGGGTGTCCCTGCCGGAGCCGGAGCCGGTTCCGCCGCCCCTGCCGCTGCCGCTGCCGCTGCCGGTGTCGGTGTCGGCGGCGTCCGTGCCGTCGGCCGCGGGTTGCGCCGGGCACGGCCAGAACACGCCGTTCTCCCGCGCCAGCCGCCGGTAGCCGATCCCGGAGTAGTCCGCCGGGCCGCCCGCGCTCGCCCGCCGCAGCTCCTCGAAGACCTCCTCGGGTTCGGTCGGGAACCCCTTCTCCACGCCGAGCCGCCCGGCCAGCCCGTGCAGCACCTCCAGATCGCCGCGCACCCCGTCCGGCGGCGTGATCGCGCGCCGCCGCAGCAGCACCCGCCCCTCCAGACTCGTCGTGGTCCCCGTCTCCTCCGCCCACTGCGTCACCGGCAGCACCACGTCCGCCAGTTCCGCGGTCTCGGAGAGCACCACGTCGCACACCGCCAGGAAGTCCAGCGACCGCAGCCGCCCCTCGACGTGCGCGGCCCGGGGCGCCGAGACGACCGGGTTGGAACCCATCACCAGCAGCGACCTGACGTCCGTGCCCAGCGCGTCCAGCAGCTCGTACGCACTGCGCCCCGGACCCGGCAGCGAGTCCGGGTCCACGCCCCACACCCCGGCCACGTGCCGCCGCGCCGCCGGGTCGGTCAGCTTGCGGTACCCCGGCAACTGGTCGGCCTTCTGCCCGTGTTCGCGCCCGCCCTGCCCGTTGCCCTGCCCGGTCAGACAGCCGTACCCGGACAGCGGCCGCCCGGCCCGCCCGGTCGCCAGGCACAGGTTGATCCAGGCGCCCACCGTGTCCGTGCCCTTGGCCTGCTGCTCGGGCCCGCGCGCGGTGAGCACCATCGCCGCCTCGGGCGCGCAGAACAGCCGTACCGCCTCCCGCAGTTCGGGGACGGACACGCCCGTGATCCGCTCCACGTACTCCGGCCAGTGCGCCATCGCCGCCGCCCGCGTCTCCTCCCAGCCCGACGTGCGCTCCTCGACGTACGCCTCGTCGACCCGGCCCTCGGCGACCACCAGGTGCAGCATGCCCAGCGCGAGGGCGAGGTCGGTCCCGGGCCGGGGCGCGAGGTGCAGGTCGGCCTGGTCGGCGGTCTTCGTGCGGCGCGGGTCGACGACGATCAGGGTGCCGCCGTTCTCCCGCAGCTCGGTGAAGTAGCGCAGGGCCGGCGGCATCGTCTCCGCCGGGTTCGACCCGACGAGGATCACGCACCCGGTCCTCGGGATGTCCTCCAGCGGGAACGGCAGCCCCCGGTCGAGCCCGAAGGCCCTCGTCCCGGCCGCCGCGGCCGACGACATGCAGAACCGCCCGTTGTAGTCGATCTGCGAGGTGCCCAGCACCACCCGGGCGAACTTGCCCAGCGCGTACGCCTTCTCGTTGGTCAGCCCGCCCCCGCCGAACACCCCCAGCGCGTCCGCCCCGTACCGCGCCCGCGTGCGCTCCAGGTTCCCGGCGATCCGGTCCAGCGCCTCGTCCCAGCCGGCCGGCACCAGCGTGCCGTCGCCCGACCGCACCAACGGCGAGGTCAGCCGCGCCCCCGGCGCCAGCACCGCCGCCGCCGTACGCCCCTTGCCGCACAGCGCGCCCCGGTTCACCGGGAAGTCCGCCCGCTCGGACACCTCGACGGTCCCGCCCTCGACGGGCGTCAGATTCATCCCGCACTGCAGCGCGCAGTACGGGCAGTGCGTGGGGGTGGTGGCGGGGTTGCGCGTGCCGGTGTTCTGCATGCCGCCCAGCCTGCGGCTGCCGTGTTACGCGACCGGGCGGCGCCCTGTTACACGGCGGGGACGGCGACCTCCCCGCCCCCGCCGGGCCGCGGTGAGGGACGCGTCATCCGGCGTCGGCCAGGGCCCGCGCCACCCCCGGCTCCCTCGGCCCGAGGAAGTGCGGGTCCGGCTCGAAGACCGCGTCCAGCGCCGCCTTGCCCGCCGCGAGGATCTCCCGGGCGCCTCCGTAGTACCAGGTCACGTCGTGCTCGTCGTCGACCCCGACGCCGTACGACGCCACCCCCGCCTCCTGGCACAGGGCGACCGCTCGCCGGATGTGGAAGCCCTGGCTGATCAGCACCGCCCGGTCGACTCCGAAGATCTTCTTCGCCCGGACGCAGGAGTCCCAGGTGTCGAACCCCGCGTAGTCGCTGACGATCCGCCCGTCGGGCACCCCGTGCCGGACCAGGTAGGCGCGCATGGCGTCCGGCTCGTCGTACTCCTCGCGGCTGTTGTCCCCGGTCACGAGCACCACCTCGATCCGCCCCGCCCGGTACAGCCGTGCCGCCGCGTCCAGCCGGTGCGCGAGGTACGGCGACGGCTCCCCGTCCCACAGCCCGGCCCCGAACACGACCGCGACCTCGGTGCGCGGCACGTCGGCGGCGGTGCGCAGCCGGTCGTCGGTGACCAGGTGCAGCCACGCGCCCGGCAGCAGCGCCAGCACGCACCCGGCCATCACCGCCCGCACCAGCCGCCGCTGCCCCTTCCTGGTGCGCGGCAGGCGCGGTCTGCGAAGTCTCGGGCGGCGCATCGGGACGGTCCCCTCCCCGGTCGGTTCCTGCCATCAGGGACGTCCGGGCGGGCCGTCCGGTTCACCCGGCACCGCTCACACGAGGGGGGCGGCACCGTGTGAACCGACGGAAAATTCCCGTGACACCCGCGCAACGGGACGGCAACGTCCGGCGGCCACCCTCGGTGCATGACGGCGACGACAGTGACGAGCAACAGGACCACCCCGGCCACCGGCGGCATCCCCGCCCTGGTCGTCGTCGCCCACGGCAGCCGCGACCCGCGCGCGCTCAGCACCGTACGGGCCCTCCTCGACCGGGTCCGCGCCCTGCGCCCCGCCCTGCCGGTGCACCTCGGCCACGTCGAGCTGAACGAGCCCCTGCTGCCGGACACGCTCACCGCCCTCGGCGACGGGGCGGCGGTCCTCGTCCCGCTCCTGCTCAGCCGCGGCCACCACGTCAAGCGGGACATCCCGGAGCTGGCCGCGGCATCCCCGGCCCGCACCCGCGTGGCCGCCCCGCTCGGCCCGCACCCCCTCCTGGTGGACGCCCTCCAGGCCCGCCTCACGGAGGCCGGCTGGCCCACCCGCGCGGGCACGGACCACGCCGTCGTCCTCGCCTCGGCGGGCTCCCGGGACCCGGAGTCCCGGGCCGACACCGCCCGCACGGCGGCGCTCCTCGCCGCCCGCCTCGGCGTCCCGGTCGTCCCGGCGTACGCCTCGGCGGCGGCCCCGACGGTCCCGGAGGCCGTACGCGCGCTGACGGACCGGGGCTACTGCAGGGTCGCCGTCGCCTCCTGCTTCACCGCCCCGGGCCGCTTCGCGACCGAGTGCGCGGCAGCGGCCCCCTGGATCGCCGCCGCCCCCCTGGGCACCCACCCGTCGATCGCCCGCCTGCTCCTGCACCGCTACGACCGGGCACGCGGAAGAGGCGGCACGGGCAACGCCGGCAAAGAGGCGCGGGGAACTGCGCGGCCGGCCACAACCGAACCCGCACTCGCCGGATAACCGCACCAGGCAGACGAGTGGACCCCCACCTGTCACACCTTCCGCATACTGTTCACGGCATGGAAGGCACCGCACCCCCCAACCCGTACGACCCCACGTCAGTGGCCCGCTACGCCCCCGAGCCGGACAAACGCCCCGGCCGCACCGCCTTCCAGCGCGACCGCGCCCGCATCCTGCACTCCGCCGCGCTGCGCCGCCTCGCCGGGAAGACGCAGGTCGTCGCGCCGGGGGAGGGCAGCCCCGTCTGGGACGCCAGCCCCCGCACCCGCCTCACGCACTCCCTGGAGTGCGCCCAGGTCGGCCGGGAGCTGGGCGCCGCACTCGGGTGCGACCCGGACCTCGTCGAGGCGGCCTGCCTCGCGCACGACCTGGGCCACCCGCCCTTCGGTCACAACGGCGAACAGGCGCTCAACGCCTTCGCCGAGGACTGCGGCGGCTTCGAGGGCAACGCCCAGTCGCTCAGGCTCCTCACCCGCATCGAGCCCAAGCGGTTCACCGAGGACGGCTCCGTCGGGCTCAACCTCACCCGCGCCGCGCTCGACGCCGCCACCAAGTACCCGTGGCCCCGCGGTGCCCACCCCTCCGTCCCCGCCTCGCCCAAGTTCGGGGTGTACGACGACGACCGGCCCGTCTTCGAGTGGCTCCGCAAGGACGCCCCCGGCGCCCGTACCTGCTTCGAGGCCCAGGTCATGGACTGGGCCGACGACGTCGCGTACTCCGTGCACGACGTCGAGGACGGCCTGCACGCCGGTCACATCGACCCGAACTGCCTGCTCGCCGACCCCGAGCGCGAGGCCGTGTTCGACGTCGCCGTCGGACGTTACGTCCCCGCCGGCACCGACCACGCCGAACTCGCCGCCGCCCTCGACCGCCTCCTCGCCCAGGACTGGTGGCCGCACGGATACGACGGCTCGGCGGTCGCCCAGGCCCGGCTGAAGGACGCCACCAGCCAGCTCATCGGCCGTTTCTGCCTGGCCGCCGAGACCGCCACCCGGGCCGCGTACGGGGACGGCCGGCTCACCCGGTACACCGCCGAGCTGGTCGTGCCCCGCGAGACCCGCCTGGAGTGCGCCGTCCTCAAGGCGGTCGCCGTCCGCTACGTCATGCAGCGCACCGAGCAGGAGCGGCTCCGCGCCGACCAGCGGATCGTTGTCGCCGAGCTGGCCGAGGCGCTCACCGCCCGCGCGCCGGACGGGCTCGACCCCCAGTTCCGCGCGCTGTTCGACGGGGCCGCCGACGACCGGGCCCGCAAACGGGTGATCGTCGACCAGATCGCCTCCCTCACGGACGCCTCGGCCCGCTCGCTTCACGCCCGCCTGACGGGGCATCCATGAGACTGGCGGCGGGACGGGCATGGCCCGAACATGGCCCGGATCGCGGCACTCCGTGGCCTGATCGGGTCACTGCCCCTTCCCGCACCACGCCGCGTGCGGGACGCTCGCATGTGGCGGCACCCTGACGAGGAGGCAAACAAGTGGTCGACGCGGATCAGACATTCGTCATCGTCGGAGGCGGCCTGGCGGGCGCGAAGGCGGCGGAGACGCTCCGCACGGAGGGCTTCACCGGCCGGGTGATCCTCGTCTGCGACGAACGCGACCACCCCTACGAGCGCCCGCCGCTGTCCAAGGGCTACCTCCTGGGCAAGGAGGAGCGCGACAGCGTCTTCGTGCACGAGCCCGCCTGGTACGCGCGGCACGACATCGAGCTGCACCTCGGCCAGACCGTCGTCGCGATCGACCGCGCCGCCAAGACCGTCCACTACGGCGACGACGGCACCCACGTCAGGTACGACAAGCTGCTCATCGCGACCGGCGCCGAGCCCCGTCGCCTGGACGTCCCCGGCACCGGCCTCGCGGGCGTCCACCACCTGCGCCGCCTGGCCCACGCCGAGCGCCTCAAGGGCGTCCTCGCCTCCCTCGGCCGGGACAACGGACACCTGGTGATCGCCGGCGCGGGCTGGATCGGCCTGGAGGTCGCGGCCGCGGCCCGCGAGTACGGTGCGGAGGTCACCGTCATCGAGCCCGCCCCCACCCCACTGCACGGTGTCCTCGGTCCCGAGCTGGGCGCCGTCTTCGCCGAGCTGCACGAGTCGCGCGGCGTCCGCTTCCGCTTCGGCGTGAAGCTGACCGAGATCGTCGGCCAGGACGGTGTGGTGCTGGCCGCCCGCACCGACGACGGCGACGAGCACCCCGCGCACGACGTGCTCGCCGCCATCGGCGCCGCCCCGCGCACCGCGCTCGCCCAGGCCGCCGGGCTGGAGATCGCCGACCGCGCCCACGGCGGCGGCATCGTCGTCGACGACCACCTGCGCACCTCCGACCCCGACGTCTACGCCGCCGGTGACGTCGCCTCCTTCCACCACGCCCTCTTCGACACCAGCCTGCGCGTGGAGCACTGGGCCAACGCCCTGAACGGCGGGCCGGCCGCCGCCCGCGCGATGCTCGGCAGGGGCCTCGCCCACGACCGCGTGCCCTACTTCTTCACCGACCAGTACGACCTGGGCATGGAGTACTCCGGCTGGGCGCCGGCCGGGTCGTACGACCAGGTGGTGATCCGCGGGGACGCGGCGAAGCGCGAGTTCATCGCCTTCTGGGTGAAGGAGGGCCGGGTGCTGGCCGGGATGAACGTCAACGTGTGGGACGTCACGGAGCCGATCCAGCAGCTGATCCGCTCGAAGTCCCAGGTGGACACGGAGGCCCTGGCGAACCCGCACGTATCGCTCGAAAGCCTCGTCGCATAGTTGTCGTACCGTCCCCGTAGACTTCACGCGTGGCAGGACGGATCAACGACGAGGACGTGAAGGCGGTACGGGACGCGGTCCCGATCGACGCCGTCGTCTCGGAGTACCTCCAGCTGCGCAACGCGGGCGGCGGCAACCTGAAGGGGCTGTGCCCGTTCCACGACGAGAAGTCGCCGTCCTTCCAGGTCAGTCCGGGCAAGGGGTTCTTCCACTGCTTCGGCTGCCAGGAGGGCGGCGACACCATCACGTTCGTGATGAAGATCGACCACCTCACCTTCTCGGAGGCGGTCGAGCGCCTGGCCGGCCAGGCCGGCATCACCCTGCGCTACGAGGAGGGCGGGTACAACCCGACCCACCAGCGCGGTGAGCGCATCCGCCTGGTCGAGGCCCACAAGATCGCCGCCCAGTGGTACGCGGAGCAGCTGGCGACCGGCCCCGAGGCGGACACCGGCCGCGGCTTCCTCGCCGACCGCGGTTTCGACCAGGCCGCCGCCGAGCACTTCGGCGTCGGCTACAGCCCCCAGGGCTGGGACCACCTCACCCGCTTCCTGCGCGGCAAGGGCTTCAGCGACAAGGAGCTGCTGCTCTCCGGCCTCGCCCAGGAGGGCCGCCGCGGCCCCATCGACCGCTTCCGCGGCCGGCTGATGTGGCCCATCCGCGACATCGGCGGCGACGTCGTCGGCTTCGGCGCCCGCAAGCTCTACGAGTCGGACAACGGCCCGAAGTACCTGAACACCCCCGACACCGCGATCTACAGGAAGTCCCAGGTCCTCTACGGCATCGACCTCGCCAAGAAGGACATCGCGAAGGCGTCCCGGGCCGTCGTCGTCGAGGGCTACACCGACGTCATGGCCTGCCACCTCGCCGGGGTCACCACCGCCATCGCCACCTGCGGCACCGCTTTCGGCGGCGACCACATCAAGATCCTGCGCCGGCTGCTGATGGACAACGGCTCGGCCCGCGTCATCTTCACCTTCGACGGCGACGCGGCCGGACAGAAGGCGGCCCTGCGCGCCTTCGAGGACGACCAGAAGTTCGCCGCCGAGACCTACATCGCCATCGCCCCCGACGGCATGGACCCCTGCGACCTGCGCCTGGCCAAGGGCGACGACGCCGTCGCCGACCTGGTCGAGCCGCGCACCCCGCTCTTCGAGTTCGCGCTGCGCCAGATCGTGGCCCGCTACGACCTGGACACCCCGGCCGGCCGCGCCTCGGCCCTGGACGAGGCCGCCCCCGTCGTCGCCCGCATCAAGAACAGCGGCGCCCAGCACGAGGTCGCCGTGCAGCTCGCCGGCATGCTCGGCATCCTCGACACCCAGTTCGTGGTCAAGCGGATCGCCCAGCTGGCCCGCTGGGCCCGCGACCGGGGCGGCAAGGGCCCCGCCCCCGACCAGCGGCAGCGCGGCGGCGCCCCGCAGCAGCAGGCCGGACCCGGGACGGCCACCCCCCGGGGCCCGGCCCTCAACCTCCGCAACCCGGTCTTCGCCACCGAACGCGAGCTGCTCAAGCTCGCCCTCCAGTGCCCCGAGCTGGTCTCCCCGGCCTTCGACGCGTACGGCGTCGACGAGTTCACCGCCCCGCCCTACGCCGCCGTACGCGAGGCGATCATGGAGGCGGGCGGCGCCGAGTTCGGCGTCCAGGACCCGCAGGACTACCTGGTCCGGGTCCGCGAGGCCGCCCCCGACGACGCCGTCCGCGCCACGGTCACCGAGCTCGCGGTCGAGGCGATCATGCTGCACCGCGGTGTGAAGGGCGTCGACGAGGTCTACGCGGGTGCCCAGCTCGTCACGGTCCGCCGCCGGGCCGTCGAGCGCCGCATCCGCGACATCACCGGCCGCCTCACCCGCCTGTCCGGCCACGGCGACCCCGCCGAACTGGCCGCCGTGCAGAACGAGCTGTGGATCCTCCAGCAGTACGACCAGAACCTGCGCGAACACGGCGCCGCCGCGCTCTAGGACCGGCGGGGGGAACACCCGCGGGTAACCGTGCGGTCACGCCCCGGACGCAAAAAGTCACCGCACGCCCCTCGTGGCGGCGATGTGTCGTACCCCACACTGGGGGCGGTACCTGAGTGCACGCGTGCGAGGCGGACAGCGGCGAGCGAGCCGGCTCCGCCCCCGACGTACCGCCGCCGGCCCCCGCCGGCCGCGTCCATCCTGGAGGTCGCCCCCGTGCAGACCCAGACCCTCACCCAGACCGACACCGGTGCCGGCGGCGCGGAGCCGGACGCGGAGCGCGGTGTGCTCCTCGCGATGCCCGCGCGGCCCGGTGCCGGAGCGGCGGTGCCCCACCCCGGCGCCCCCGCGGACGTGCCCGAGCACCCGGAACCGCCGCCGCCCACCCGTACGGAGTCCGGCGGCCCCTCCTCCGACCTGTTCCGGCAGTACCTGCGCGAGATCGGCCGGATTCCGCTGCTGTCCGCCGCCGAGGAGGTCGACCTCGCCCGGCGGGTGGAGGCCGGACTGTTCGCCGAGGAGAAGCTGCGGCGCACCCCCGACCTGGACAGCCGCCTCGCCCTCGACCTCGACCGGCTCGTCGTCATGGGCCGGCTCGCCAAGCGCCGCCTGATCGAGGCCAACCTGCGGCTCGTGGTGTCGGTGGCCAAGCGGTACGTCGGCCGCGGGCTGACCATGCTGGACCTGGTCCAGGAGGGGAACCTGGGCCTGATCCGGGCGGTCGAGAAGTTCGACTACGCCCGGGGCTACAAGTTCTCCACCTACGCCACCTGGTGGATCCGCCAGGCCATGTCCCGTGCCCTGGCCGACCAGGCCCGCACCATCCGCGTCCCCGTCCACGTCGTGGAGCTGATCAACCGGGTCGTCCGCGTCCAGCGCCGGATGCTCCAGGAACGCGGCTACGAGCCCACCCCGCAGGAGGTCGCCGCCCACCTGGACCTGGCGCCCGAGCGCGTCGGCGAGGTGCTGCGCCTGGCACAGGAGCCGGTGTCGTTGCACGCCCCGGTCGGCGAGGAGGACGACGTCGCCCTCGGTGACCTCATCGAGGACGGCGACGCCGCCAGCCCCGTCGAGTCGGCCGCGTTCCTGCTGCTGCGCCAGCACCTGGAGGCGGTGCTCTCCACCCTCGGCGAGCGCGAACGCAAGGTCGTCCAGCTCCGCTACGGCCTGGTCGACGGCCGCCCCCGCACCCTGGAGGAGATAGGCCGCCTCTTCGGCGTCACCCGCGAACGCATCCGCCAGATCGAGTCCAAAACCCTCAACAAACTCCGCGACCACGCCTACGCGGACCAACTGAGGGGCTACCTGGACTGAGGCGCGGGGGCCGCTGCCGCGCCGCAGCCGCGGGCAATCGTGCCTCCCCCAGTGCCTGAACGGCCTGGGAGGTACCCCCACGGCGGCACGGGTGGGCGCGGCACCCCGACGCCGGGCAACGGCCTAACCCACCTCGGCCACAGCCTCCGCGAACTGAGCCTTGTACAACCGCGCGTACGCCCCGTCCGCGGCCAGCAGCTCCGCATGCGCCCCCTGCTCCACGATCGCCCCGTCCTCCATCACCAAAATCGTGTCCGCGTCCCGAATCGTCGACAGCCGGTGCGCGATCACGAACGACGTCCGCCCGTGCGCCAGCTTCGCCATCGCCTTCTGGATCAGCACCTCCGTCCGGGTGTCCACGGACGACGTCGCCTCGTCCAGCACCAGGATCACCGGGTCGGACAGGAACGCCCGCGCGATGGTGATCAGCTGCTTCTCGCCCGCGCTCACCCCCGTGCCCTCGTCGTCGATCACCGTGTCGTAGCCGTCGGGCAGCGTCCGTACGAACCGGTCGGCGTGCGCGGCCCGCGCGGCCTCCTCGATCTCCCCGCGGGCGACCTCCCGCGACGCCCCGTACGCGATGTTCTCCGCGATGGTGCCGCCGAACAGCCAGGTGTCCTGGAGCACCATGCCGATGCCGGCCCGCAGCTCGTCCCGGGACATCTTCGCGATGTCGACGCCGTCCAGGGCGATCCGCCCGCCGGAGACCTCGTAGAACCGCATCAGCAGGTTGACCAGCGTGGTCTTGCCCGCGCCCGTCGGGCCGACGATGGCGACCGTGTGGCCCGGCTCCACCTTCAGCGACAGGTCCTCGATCAGCGGCTTCTCGGGGTCGTAGCGGAAGGACACGTGCTCCAGTTCCACCCGGCCGCGCAGGTCCTCGGGCCGGGCGCCCGGGATCGGGTCCGCCGACTGCTCCTCGGCGTCCAGGAGTTCGAAGACCCGCTCCGCCGACGCCACGCCCGACTGCACCAGGTTCGCCATCGACGCGACCTGCGTCAGCGGCATCGAGAACTGCCGGGAGTACTGGATGAAGGCCTGCACGTCGCCGATGGACAGCTGGCCCGAGGCCACCCGCAGCCCGCCGACCACCGCGACCAGCACGTAGTTCAGGTTGGACACGCACATCATCAGCGGCTGCATGATCCCGCTGTTGAACTGCGCCTTGAACCCGGCCTCGTACAGCGCGTCGTTCTGCTCGGCGAACTGCTTCGCCGACTCCTCCTGGCGCCCGAACACCTTCACCAGCGCGTGCCCGGTGTACATCTCCTCGATGTGCGCGTTCAGCTGCCCCGTCGAGCGCCACTGCTGCACGAACTGCGGCTGCGACCGCTTGCCCACCCGCGTGGCCACCACGAACGACAGCGGCACGGTCACCAGCGCGACCAGCGCCAGGATCCAGGAGACGTAGAACATCATCGCCAGCACGCCGATGATGGTGAGCAGCGAGTTGATCAGCTGGCCCATCGACTGCTGAAGCGTCTGCCCGATGTTGTCGATGTCGTTGGTGGCGCGGCTGAGCACCTCGCCGCGCTGGCGCTTGTCGAAGTAGGACAGCGGCAGCCGGGACAGCTTCGTCTGGACGTCCTCGCGCAGCCGGAACATGGTCCGGTTCACCGCCCGGTTCACCAGGCGGGTGGCCACCGCCATCAGCAGACCCGCCACCGCGAACGTCGCCAGCGCGAGCAGCAGCACCTCGCCGACCGCGCCGAAGTCGATGCCCTGGCCCGGGGTGAAGTCCGTGCTGCGGAGCATGTCGGCGACGTTGCCGTCACCGCGCTCGCGCATGTTGTCCAGGACCTGCTCCTTCGTGGCCCCGGACGGCATGTCCCGCCCGACGATGCCCGCGAAGACCAGGTCGGTGGCCCGGCCGAGGATCTTCGGCCCGACCACGTTGAGGCCGACGCTGACGACCACGCACGCCAGCAGCGTGAACAGCGTCGCCCGCTCCGGCCGGAACTGGGAGACGAGCCGTTTGCTCGACCCCTTGAAGTCCATCGATCGCTGGTCGGGGCCGCCCCCGGCCATCATGCGACCCGCAGGCCCGGCCATCAGGCAGCCTCCGCTTCCGTCAGCTGGGAGAGCACGATCTCCCGGTAGGTCTCGTTGTCCGCCATCAGCTCGTGGTGCCGGCCCACGCCGACCACCCGCCCCTCGTCCAGCACGACGATCCGGTCCGCGTCCCTGATGGTCGACACCCGCTGCGCCACGATCACCACGGTCGCCTCGGCGGTCTCCTGCGCCAGCTCCGCCCGCAACGCCGCGTCGGTGGCGTAGTCGAGGGCGGAGAAGGAGTCGTCGAAGAGGTAGATCTCCGGGCGCTGGACCAGCGTCCGCGCGATCGCGAGGCGCTGGCGCTGACCGCCCGACACGTTGGTGCCGCCCTGCGCGACCGGCGCGTCGAGCCCGCCCTCCAGCTCGGAGACGAAGTCCTTGGCCTGCGCCACCTTCAGCGCGTGCCACAGCTCCTCGTCCGTGGCGTCCGGATTGCCGTAGCGCAGATTGGTCGCGACGGTGCCGGCGAAGAGGTACGGCTTCTGCGGTACCAGGCTCACCACCTTGGCCAGCGTCTTCGGGTCGACGGTCCGCACGTCCACCCCGTCGACCAGGACCTCGCCCTCGGTGGCGTCGAAGAGCCGGGGGACCAGGCCCAGCAGGGTCGACTTGCCGCTGCCGGTCGAACCGATGACGGCGGTCGTCTCGCCGGGCTTGGCGACCAGGGCGATGTTCCTGAGCACCGGCTCCTCGGCACCGGGGTAGCGGAAGCCCGCCTCCCGGATCTCCAGGTGTCCGTGCCTGCGCAGCTCGGTGACCGGTGCCACCGGCGGCACCACGCTGCTCTCGGTCTCCAGGACCTCCTGGATGCGCTCGGCGCACACCTCCGCGCGCGGCACCATCATGAACATGAAGGTGGCCATCATCACGGACATGACGATCTGCATCAGGTAGGCGAGGAACGCCGTCAGGTCGCCGATCTGCATCCCGCCGCTGTCGATCCGGTGGGCGCCGAACCACACCACCGCGATCGACGAGAGGTTCACCACCGTCATGACCACCGGGAACATCAGCGCGAGCAGGTTGCCGGTGCCGAGGGCCACGTCGGTCAGCTCGGTGTTGGCCTTCCGGAACCGCTGCTGCTCGTACTCGTCGCGCACGAAGGCGCGGATGACGCGGTTGCCGGTGATCTGCTCGCGCAGCACCCGGTTCACCGTGTCCAGGCGCACCTGCATCTTCCGGAACAGCGGGCGCAGCTTCCGCACGATCAGCGTGACGCAGACCGCCAGCACCGGCACGACCCCGAGCAGCACCCCGGACAGCGGCACGTCCAGGCCGAGCGCCATCACGATGCCGCCCACGCACATGATCGGCGCCGACACCATCAGCGTGAACGTCATCAGGGCCAGCATCTGGACCTGCTGCACGTCGTTGGTGGTCCGGGTGATCAGCGAGGGCGCGCCGAAGTGGCCGACCTCGCGCGCCGAGAAGGACTGCACCCGGTCGAAGACCGCACCGCGCACGTCCCGGCCGAGGGCGGCCGCGGTGCGCGCCCCGTAGAAGACCGCACCGATGTTGCAGACCACCTGGGCCAGCGAGATGCCGATCATCAGGGCGCCGTAGCTCAGGATGTAGCCCGAGTCACCCTTCACGACGCCTTCGTCGATGATGTCCGCGTTCAGGGTCGGCAGGTACAGGGAGGCGCAGGTCTGCAGGAACTGCAGCGCCACCAGCAGGGCGATGGGTCTCTTGTAGGGCCTGAGATAGGTCCGCAGTAGTCGTATGAGCACACTGAGTCTCTCGGAGTCGGCGACAGGGGCCGCGGTTGGTTGCCCCTGGCCCCTATCGTCGGACACTCCACCCGCGTTACCTCAACCGATTAACCCAAGAGCGCGGCAAATTCCGGCCTACGAGCGGTAAGCGCCGGCGTCAGAGCGCGCCCGGGTGCGTCTGCTCGCGCACCGACACGTACTGCTGGCGCACCGCCTGCCCCACCGCCAGCTCCGCACCCGGCTCCAGCACCTGCGCCACCGCGCCCTGCCAGACCGGGGGAGTGCGCGGGTCGAGGGTGCCCTGGGAGACGCCCAGCGCCCAGGCCGCCTGCCGGGCCGAGCCCATCGCCGCGTAGTCCGCCGGCTGCGGCACGACGACCTGCGTCCCGAACAGCGCGGGCGCCGCCGCCTGCACGGCCGGCAGCTCGGCCGCCGCACCCAGCAGGAACACCCGCCGTACGTCCACACCCCGGCCGCGCAGCACGTCCAGGGCGTCGGCGAGACCGCACAGCATGCCCTCGAACGCGGCCCGCGCCAGGTGCTCCGGCCGCATCGACTCGCGCCTGAGCCCGGCCAGCGTGCCCGCGGTGTGCGGCAGGTTCGGCGTCCGCTCGCCCTCCAGATAGGGGAGCAGCACCAGCCCGTGCGCGCCGGGTGTCGACTTCATGGCCAGCTCGGACAGGCTCTCCAGGTCCGGCACGCCGAGCAGTTCGGCGGTGCCGCGCAGCGCCCGTACGGCGTTCAGGGTGGTGACGACCGGCAGATGCATGCCGGTGGCGTCCGCCAGGGCGGTGATCATCCCGGACTGGTCGACGAGCGGCTCGGTGTGCACGGCCATCACGGACCCGGAGGCGCCCAGCGACACCACCGCGTCGCCGAGACCGATCCCGAGTCCGAAGGCGGCGGCCTGGGTCTCCCCGGTCCCCGCGGAGATCAGCAGCCCCTCCGGCGTCGTACCGGCCGCGTCGGCCGGGCCGATCACCTCCGGCAGGATCGCCTGGTGCCCGAGCGCCAGCTCGACCAGATCCGGCCGGTAACCGCCGGTCGCCGCCGACCAGTACCCGGTGCCCGACGCCCCGCCCCGGTCCGTGGTCCGCCGGACGGGCCGCCCGAGCAGCTGCCACACCAGCCAGTCGTGGGCCTGGAGCAGTACGGCGGTCCGCGCGGCGGCCTCCGGCTCGCTCCGTGCCAGCCAGCGCAGCTTCGTCACCGGCTGCCCGGTCTGCGGCACCGAACCCACCGCCTGCGCCCACGCCTCACGCCCGCCGAGCGCGTCGATCAGGTCGGCCGCCGCCACCTGGGAGCGCTTGTCGCCCCCGACCATGGCCGGGCGCACGGTGTTGCCCTGCGTGTCCAGCGGCACGACCGAGTTGGCCTGCGCCGACACGCCGATGGCCTGCACGCCCTCGAGGAGCCCGCCGCCGGCCGCCTCCCCGAGGGACAGCAGCCAGGCCTGCGGATCGACGTCCGCGGGCCGGCCGCCGCCCTCGGGGCTCTCCAGCGGGTGCGGTGCGTAGCCCTGGCGCAGCACGGCGCCCGTGTCCGAATCGCAGACGACGATACGAGTGAAATCGGGCGAACTGTCCAACCCGGCGACTATCCCCATACCCGAAATTCTGCCGCACCGGCCGAGGTGCCCGCACCGCGCCTCAGGTGTTGCTGGTGCCCCAGTCGTCGGGACCGCTGCCGTTGCTGCCGCGGTCCCGCAGCGAGCGGACCCGGTGGGCCACCGAGTCGGGCATGCGGTCACCGACCCTGTCGCTCACCACGTGGTACGCCTTGTCGGCGAAGTGCCTGCCCTGCTGGGCGGCGGACTCCGCGGTGTTGCGCACGGCCGGGTTCTGCGCGACCTGCTGCGCGGACTTCCGCAACTGCTCGTAACGCTCCCGCCCGGCCTTCGTGCCGAGCACGTAACCCACCGCTAGTCCGACGACGAACGTGAGCCGGTAACGCATGGCGGCCACCCTTCCCTTCACTGGCTCCGGGGGTGCTGGCGAGTACCGATTGGCGGAGCACCCCCCTGCTTGCGCTAATGTATGTGTCGCAGCGAGCGCGCGCCCCCTGGCGAATACCCAGGCAGACGCGTTCGATGCGACACCGACATTCCTCGGTAGCTCAATTGGCAGAGCAGCCGGCTGTTAACCGGCAGGTTACTGGTTCGAGTCCAGTCCGGGGAGCTCGGTCCTCCGTAGCTCAATTGGCAGAGCAGCCGGCTGTTAACCGGCAGGTTACTGGTTCGAGTCCAGTCGGGGGAGCACCGTGAACGAGGACCCTTCGGGGTCCTTTTTCATGTGCCCCCCACGTGTTCTCAAGTCCCGGGAACCACGCGGCACGCTGCGGAGTCTTCAAGGTCATGAAGGCAGCCGTGGAAGCCGACCATCCGAGGCAGGAGATCGTATGAGCGGCTATGCTGCGGCAGACGGCGCGCACACGTGTACGCGACACGCCGCTATGGGGCGGTAGCTCAGCCGGTTAGAGCAGCGGACTCATAATCCGTCGGCCGTGGGTTCGAGTCCCACCCGCCCCACTCCGCGCCACCTCTGCAGAAACCTTCTGGCCCGTGGCGGCGCCGCCTCACGGGCCTTGTGTCTCCTCCGTGACGGTCTCGGCCTCGTCGTCCCGCTCGCCCTCCGCCTGGGAGGGAGTGGTGTGCGGCACGTCGGGGGTGTCCGGCTCGTCGTCGCGTTCGCCCTCGGCCTGGGACGGGGTCGGCTCGCTCATCGTGGTACCTCCTCCTGCCGGGCGGGTCACGGGACGAGTACCCCGTCCGGGAGACCGGCACCATCCGCCCGCTAGAGCGGCGCCCACCACGTGACCGTCGTCCCCCGCCCCTCGCCCCCGGCCCCCGTGCCGTCGTCGGCGACCCGCAGGCGCACCCCGTCCCGGCCCTCCGGCGAGGGGGCGGGCGTCTCGACGGTGACCTCGACGCGGGAGACGCCCGGGCGCGCGGACGCGTCGGCCAGGGCGTCGCGCAGGGCGGTGAGCAGGCGATCGGCGACCCCGTCGGGTACCCGGGCGTCGACCGGGCCCCTGAACTGCGTGGACGGCGCGGTGCCGAGCCGGGCGGCGGCGGAGGCGGTCTCGCGCAGGACCCGGCCGCGCAGGCCCGCCGGGGGGCTTGCCGGGGGCTGCTGGAGGGTCAGGATCGCGGTGCGGACCTCACGGACCGTGGAGCGCAGCTCGTCCACCGCCCGGCCGAGGAGGTCGCGGACGTCGTCGGCACCCGGGCGGCGCCGGGTGGACTCCAGCATCATGCCGGTGGCGAACAGCCGCTGCACCACCAGGTCGTGCAGGTCGCGGGCGATGCGGTCGCGGTCCTCGTACACCGCGAGCCGCTCCCGGCCGCGCCGGGCGTCGGCCAGGACCAGGGCGAGCGCCGCCTGCGAGGCGAACTGCGTCGCGAGCAGCCGCTCCAGGTCCGTGTACGGGCGCCCGCCGCGGCGGCGGGGCAGGGCGAGGGTGCCGATGAGCCGGCCGCCCGCCTGCAGGGGCAGCATCATGCTCGGCCCGAACCGGTGCCGTACGTGGGTCGTCATACGGGGATCGGTCGCCGAGTCCTCGATGAAGACCGGCTCGCCGCCCAGGAGCTGTTCCAGTACGGGGCTGCCCGGCGTGATGGTCGCGCCGACCATGCCGTCCGGGTCGTCGGGCGTGGAGGCGGTCACGATCGCCATGCCGCCCTCGGCGGTCGGATGCAGGATGACACCGGCGGAGGCGTCGGCGAGCAGCCGGGCCCGTTCGGCGACCGTGGTCAGCGCGTCATCAGCGCCCTCCTCGGTGAGCAGCGCGGTGGTGACGGCGGCCGCGCCCTCGATCCAGCGCTCCCGCTGCCGGGCGGTCTCGTACAGCCGGGCGTTGCCGATCGAGACACCGGCCTGCGTGGCCAGGACCCGTAGCAACTGCTCGTCCTCGACGGTGAACGGGGCGGCCCCGGCCCGCCCGGCCAGCCGCAGTTCGCCGAACTCCTCGTCCCGCACGTGGACCGGCATCCGCAGCAGGGGCGCGGTCCTTGGTACGGGGTCCGGGCCCGGGGTGCGGATCCCGGCGAGGCCGCCCGCGTCCGGGTCCGCGACGACCAGGTCGGCGCGGTCGGCGCCGGTCAGTTCGGCGGCACCGTCCACGATGTGCTGCAGGACGCCGCGCAGGTCCAGGGCGGTGCCGACGTCCAGCAGCGCCTCGAGGAGACGGGCCAGTCGGGGCGCGGGCTGCGCGGTCATGCGTCAGGCTTCCTCGGTTCCCGGGTTCCTCGGTTTCCTCGCTCGCCGCCCGGCGGCGGATCAGTCGGAGTCGGAGTGCGAGTCGGAGCCGGCGGTCGTCGGGTGCAGGACCAGCGGCTCCACCCGGCCCTCCAGCATGCTGCCGAGGCCCTGGACCGCGCACACGTCGGGCCGCTCCGCGATGTGCACCGGCATGCCGGTGGCCTGACGCAGCATCTGGTCGAAGCCCGGCAGCAGCGCGCTCCCGCCGACCATCATGATCCCGCGGTCGGCGAGATCCGCGACCAGGTCCGGCGGGCAGTCCCGCAGCACCTTGCCGATGCCGTCGAGCACGGCCGTCAGCGGCGTCTGGATGGCGTTGCGCACCGTGGCCGTGTCGACCCGCACACTGCGGGCCAGCCCCGTCGCCACGTCCCGGCCGTGGATCTCGGTGGACGCCGGCCCCTGCGGGGTCAGCCCGTTGCCGGACAGGGCGAGCTGCAGCGGGCGCACGGACTGGCTGGGCAGCACCAGCTCGTGCTGGTGGCGCAGCAGCTGCACGATCGCGTGGTCCACGGCCTCGCCGCCCACCGGAACGCGCACCGCGGTCACGATCGAGCCCAGGGAGAGCACCGCGACCTGCGTGGCGTGCGCGCCGCACACCATGATCATGGTCGCCTCGGGCTGCTCCACGGGCAGTCCGCAGCCGACCGCCGCCGCGATGAGCGTGTCGACGAGTTCCACGCGGCGCGCGCCGAGCCCGACCAGTGTCTCGATCGCCGCGCGCTGGGACAGCGGATCGGCGTCGTGCGGGGTGCAGACGGCGGCCCGCAGCCGGGGCTTGCGGCGCAGGTTGCGGCGGATGCGGTCGCCGAGCAGGTGGCGCAGCATCCGCTGGGCCATCTCGATGTCGACCACCGTGCCGCCGGAGACCGGTCGCACGACGCGGATGTAGCCGGGGGTGCGGCCGGTCATCTTCTCCGCGAACTCGCCGACCGCGATGAGCGCGCCCGTGCGGGTGTTGACCGCCGCGGCGGACGGCTGGTCGACGACGATCCCGGCACCCTTCACGTACACGCGGGTCCGCGCCGCGCCCAGGTCGACGGCGAAGTGGCAGCGGCGCAGCGCCTCCAGACTGGCGGTATTGGCAGTACTGGCGGTCATGGCGAATCCTCCCGAGAGCGCGGACCGTGCGGGGCCGCCCGGTGGCCGGCCTCTTAGGCACCGATCGTGCGCGGCCGCACGGGCGGGCGCCCGCTGGAGGGGGCCGGGCGGGGGGCCGCTGAACGAGGGGCGTGCCCGGCGCCACCCGGGTGGACCGCGCCCGGCCGGGTCAGTGGACGTCCGCCGCCGGACCGGGGCGCCCGCCGCCTTCGACCAGGTGGTACCAGCCGGTGTCGTCGGCCAGCGGGCGGAACAGGTCCGGCGGGAAGGCGGGCCCGTCCTGCCCCTCCTCGCGCACCTCGTCGTAGTACAGGGAGTCGGAGACGGCGACGACCGCCTGCGCGGAGGAGGCGTCCAGGACCGCGAGGACCGCATCGGCGTCGGCACGGCCCAGCGACTGCTCCCCGCCCCCGCCCAGCCCGAACTCCACCTGCCAGAACTCGATCCGAACCCGCAGGCCGGCCAGGCGGGTCAGCCGTCCGGGCAGACCCTCGACGGTCGCCCTCAGGAGCGGGGCGGCCTCGGCCCGCGGCGCCAGCCTTACCTGCGGGCCACCGGGTTCGTCCACCAGTTCGTAGGCGGCGGCGTCCGTCCCGCTGGCCGCCAGCAGGTCCGTGACCACGCCGTGCAGTGCCGTGCGGGCGTCGCGGTCCACCGGGCCGTCGGCGAGTGTGTACCGGGCACAGGCGCGGAAACCGGTGTCGAAGTCGGTCCCCGGCTCCTCGAAGTCCGGTTCCGCCGGCTCCCCTTCCTCCGGTTCCCGTTCGTCCGGCCCCGGACCCTCGTACGGTTCCGGTTCCGGTTCCGGTTCCGGTTCCGATTCCGGTCCCGGTTCCAGGCCCTCGGCCCGCAGCGCCTCCCGCAGCGCCGCCCGGCTCTCCGCCCGTTCCTCCCTCGCGTCCCGGTCCGCCGGGGCCTGTGCCGTGTCGTGCTCGGCGTCGTCGTCCAGCAGGGGCGTCCAGAGGCCGTCCTCCGTGGGGAAGGGGCCCTCCGGCAACTCGTCCGGCGCGGACACCGTCGACCCGGGGGCGTCCGGCTCCGCGGGATGCCGCTCGTACTCGGACCACGGCGGCGTGTCGTCCACCGGCTCGGCGTACTCCTCGCGCAGTTCCCGGCCCAGTGCCGTCAGGGCCGGGCTCCGCCCGCCGGACAGCTCGTACTCCTCGTACACCTCCAGCGCCTCCTCGCCCCGGCCCTGACGGCGCAGGGCGATCAGGTAGAGGCGGCGGAAGTCCTCCCGGTGCGGGTGGGCACGCAGCAGGCCGGACAGTTCGGTGGCGGCCCGGTCGTACTCGCCGAGGACCAGGTCCAGCTCGGCCCGCTTGGTGTGCAGGGCGAGCCGCAGCCGCAGCAGGCGGGTCCGGGCGGTGCGGGCGGCGGGGCCGGGCACGCCCGCGAGGGGCTCGGCGTCGCCCCACAGCGACAGCGCCCCGGTGACCAGGGAGTGCGCCTCGGTGAGCGCGCCCTCCAGCCGGGCCGCGTCGGCACGCCGTACCAGCTCGTCGCAGCGCACCAGGTCCAGCTCGTCGGCGCTGGTGTGCAGGGCGTAGCCGTGGGCGGCCGTGGCCAGGACGCCCGGGCCCAGGAGCTCCGCGAGCCGCTTCGCCAGCCGGGCCGCCTCGCCCCTCGGGTTGCGCGGCTCGTTGCCCGGGTCCCACAACCCCCACCGCAGCTCCTCGTGGGTCACCGTGCGGCCGTGCTTGAGGAGCAGCATGGCGAGCAGCGCCCGCACGTCCCGCGGCAGGTCGGACGGGCCGTGCGGGAGGCCGACCCGCAGCGCGCCGAGGGCGCGGTACCGGCGCGGCGCGTAGGCCTCGCGCGCCATGACGAGCAGCCCCGGGTCCCCGAGCAGTTCGAGGCCCTGGGCCTGGGCCGCCGACGAGGGAGACATCAGCTGGTCGAAGGCGTGCGCGTAGTGGATCCTGAGGGCGGTGGGCAGCCGGTCCAGGCGGCGGGAGTCGATCGGAACGGCAGGGCGCGAGGTCCCCGACGTCAACCGCAGCAGGACCTCGCACAGGGTGCGCAGGTCCGCGGAGCGGGTCCCCGGGCCCGTGGCCAGACCCGGTTCGAAGAGGCTGAGCCGGACCGTGCCGTCCGGCAGCAGGACCACCCGCGACGCCTCCAGGCCGCCGTGCGCGAGGCCCGCCCGGTGCAACGCGGTGAGCGCCCGGGCCAGCTGGGCCCCCACGGACACCGTCAGCGGCACCGGCAGCCGTCCGTCCCCGGACCGGGTGAGGGCACCCAGCGCTATGCCGTCGAGGTGCTCCATGACGACGTACGGGACGTCGCCCTCGATGCCCGCGTCGAGCACGGTCACCAGGTTCGGGTGGGAGACCCGCGTCAGCCGGCGCGCGTTGCGCAGGAACGCCTGGCGCGAGGCCGGGTCGGGGTCCGGGTCGTGCAGCCGGATCACCACCGTCCGGTTCGTCGGCACCGGGTGGGCCGCCGTCCCGTCCGGTGCGCTCCGGTCCGGTCCGGTGTCCTCCGCCAGCCAGATCCTCCCGGACGGGGTGAGCCGTCGCGTGGGCCGGTAGCGGGCGCCCAGGCCGGGCGGGAAGGGCGACGGGGCGGAGGGCCGCTCCCGCACGGTCAGCTGCCGGGCGCTCTCCTCGGTGATCGCCGCGAACGACGCGCTCCCGTCGGCCCGCTCGGTGCCCTCCCGGGAGGGGATCAGCGCGCGGAACTCGCCCGGCGAACGCCCGGCCCGGTCGTCGATCAGGCCGCCGGTGCGCAGCAGCAGGTCGTGGGTGCGGTTGCGGGCGGTGCGGGGCAGCCCGCGCAGGAGCAGCTCGCGCACGCCGGGGCGGAAGGCGTAGGAGCCGGGCGGCCCGGCGACCGTGGTGAGCAGTCCGCCGAGGATGACCTCGGCCAGGTGCTGGGGCCGCGGGTCCGGCTCGACCGCGGCCTGCACCAGCCGCATCACCGGCAGGTCGGGGCGCCCCAGCGCGAGGTGGCCGGCCAGCCGGTAGGCCTGCGGGGAGGCGCTGGCGCGGAAGCGCAGGACGAGCTCCCCGGGCGACAGCCGCGCGACGTCGGCGCGGTCGTCGGCGTCGGCCGGCAGCGGGCGGTGCAGCGCCGCGGCCGCGCCCGGGTACGCGGTGCCGCCCGGGCTCGCGACCAGTGCGGCCCAGTTCGCCAGCCACTCGGGCCCCGGCTCCAGCACCGGCACGTGCACGGTTGCCTCGGGGGCGCGGGGCGCGGCGGCGTCGTACGGCGTGAAGGCCAGCGAGGCGCTGGGCGCGGCCCGGTGCGGGGCCGACAGCCGGCCCGGGACCGGCGGCAGGGCGGTGTCCCGCCACAACTGCTCGGGCAGCGGCTGGAGCACCGCCAGGGGCGTGCGGCGCGCCCAGCGGCGCAGCGTGGCGAACCACCGGGTGCCGGCCGGGCCCTCGCGCCATTGCGGCCCCATGCAGTCGCTGATCAGCAGCGTCACCGTACGGCCGTCGGCGGGGATCTGGGCACCGTCGCCGCGGACGGTGCCGTCGGCCTCCGCGCGGTGCAGGGTGACGGTGCGGAAGACGCCCGACTGGGCCAGCGCGGCCTGCAGTTCGCGCACGAGGGGCTGCCAGACGGGCATCGTGGGACCCGCGTCGTGCACCAGATGCAGGCGCAGCCACCGTTCCCGTACCGGGCGCAGCACGGGCAGCCACCACTCCGGCCCGGCGCCGAGGCGCGCGATGCGGTCGGCGGTCGCGGCCTCGTCCACCTCGTGGCCGACGGGCGCGTCGGTACGGCGCTTCAGCGGACGCAGGGCACGCTGCAGCGCCAGCGTGTGGCGCAGCATCGGCGGCGCGGGCGCGAGCAGGGCGCTGTGCGGCTGTGCCGTCGAGGTGCCCGGGGCGGGGGCCGGGGACGGCAGGCGCAAGGGGGTGCGAGGGGCCTCGGACGGGGGAGTGGGCCGCCCCGGCCCGTCACCCCGCGGCCCTTGCCCCGGCTCCCGGCCCCGGTCCCGGTCCCGGCCCCGGTCTCGCTCCCGGCCCCGGTCTCGCTCCCCGTGCCGGTCCCGGTCCGGCTTCCGGCCCTGCTCCCGTTCCTGGCGCCGGTCCCCCTGGTGGTCCTGTCTCCGGCGCCCTTCCGGGGCCGGTGGCGGGTCCGCCGGGGTCTCCATCTGCCCGGCCAGCCACAGGAGTTCGGCCAGCTCCAGCGGTGTCGGGCGGGCACCGGTTGCCGTCGCCCGGCCGAGGAGGTCGGCCAGCCGGGGCAGCGGCGGCGGGTCGGGTGCGCCGGGGCGGTCGGTGGACATCAGAAGGCGTCGGGCTGCGCGGACCGGCCGAGGTAGGGCATCAGCTGCTCGGCCAGCTCGTCCAGGGAGTCGGCACCGAGCCCGGAGGAACGGGCCAGGTAGATGGCGTTGAGCAGCTGGTCCGTGGCAAGTTCGCCGCTGCCCACCCGGGACAGGAACCGGTGGATCAGCTGTCGTGCGTACCCGTCGGGCTCGCCCAGGTGGGCGCGGACGATCTCGGCGAGGTGGTCGTCGTCGGGCTGCCGCAGCCGCAGCGAGACGCAGCGGCGCAGGAAGGCGGGCGGGAACTCCCGCTCCCCGTTGCTGGTGAGGACGACGAAGGGGAAGGCGTTGCAGCGGACCCGGCCGCGCTCCACCGGCACCCGCTGGTCGGCGCCGTCGACCAGGACCTCGGTGTGGCCGTCGGGGATGTCCCGGGCGGCCCGGACGAGTTCGGGGATCTCGTACTGGCCCTCCTCCAGGACGTGCAGCAGGTCGTTCGGCAGGTCGAGGTCGCTCTTGTCGATCTCGTCGATGAGCAGGGCGCGCGGCCGGGCGTACGGCAGCAGGGCGGTGCCCAGCGGTCCCAGCCGCAGGTGGTCCTCGACGCCGGTGGCGGCGGCGGGGGCGTCGGGCGGCTGCGTGGTGTGGCGCGCCGCGTAGAGGCGGGAGAGCGGGTCGTAGGTGTAGAGGCCGTCGCCCAGGGTGCTGCGGCTGGTGATGTTCCACCGGAGGACGGGGCCGAGCCGCAGTTCACGGGCGACCGCGTAGGCGAGGGACGACTTCCCGGTGCCGGGCGGCCCGGTGACCAGCAGCGGACGGCGCAGGTACAGGGCCGCGTTGACCAGTTGCACCGTGTCCTCGGTGGCCTGGTAGGTCGCGGCCCGGTGGGCGCGGTCGGGCGAGGCGGCCGCGGTGTCGCCGTCCGCGTCCGGCGGATCGAGCACCGGGCCGCCGTCGAAGGCCCGCCAGGGCGGGGGCGGGGGCAGCCGGGTGATGCCGTCGTGGGGGGCAGGCGCGCCGGTGTAGACGGGCCACAGGGGCATGGGTTCTTCTCTCCGGGCGGTCGGTGCGGCGGTCGGTGCGATGGTGGTGGGTACGGCGGTCGGTACGCCGGTCGGTTCGGCGCGGTCGTGGTGCGTCGTGGTGCGTCGGTGCATGGGCGCGGCGGGGCGGTCAGCCGACCGGGGAGTGGAGCAGGGCGGGCGGCTCGGCGAAACAGCGGGGGTCGTCCCACAGGAGCTGGACGTCCCGCGCCCAGTGCTCCTCCGGGACCTCCGCCGCGTCCGCAGTCTCGCGCAGCTCCATGACCAGGCGGGGCAGTTCGGCCGGCGGCACGCCCGCCACCGACGCCGCCAGCTCGTCGAGGAAGGCCGCGCCGGAGCAGCGGCCGTCGGGCCCCTCCTCGCCGGGGCACTCCCGCAGCGGCCACAACAGCACCGGGACCGGCAGGTTGAGGCCGACCTCGAAGTACTCCGGCGCCGCCGAGGGCGGGGTGGCGAAACCGGCCAGCTCCGCGTCGTCCCGCAGCCGTTTGCGCAGCCCGGCCGGCCGCTCCCGGGTGGCGCAGTCCACGCGGTGCAGCGTGCCGCCCGTGCCGGACCCGAGCCGGTGCCACTTCTTGCGCAGCTGGTGGCGGAGGCGTCCGCTGCGGTGGCGGTACCGGTCGGTCACCACGAGCGGGTAGGCGCAGCCCAGCGGCGTGGAGTCGTCCTCCCCGCACGCCCAGTGCGCCACCGGTTCGTTCAGCCACTCGCGCGGGAGCACGAAGGTGAGCAGCTCGTCGGCGCCGGGATCGAGCTGGGTGAACGCCTCGTCGATGCGTTCCTGGACGAAGGACCGCACCGCGCCGCGGGCCAGCCGGCGCGAACCCACCGGGCGGCGCCGGCCGTCCCGGTAGGCGGACACCTCGACGGTGACCTGGTCGGCACCGGCGCCGCTGCGGTCGATCTCCACGACGATGGGCGACCAGGTCGCGGGGCGCGGCGCCGGATCGGGCGGGGCGTGCAGCCGCTCCGTCAGCCGGTCGGCGAACCGGGCCACGGCCGCCGGGTCCGGCACCTCCCACTGCACGTAGGCGGCGGCCTCCCGCAGGGAGCCGAAACCGCCCTCCGGCAGCGGCGGGTCGAACGCGTCCATGGCGGACGCGTACAGCCGGTCCGGGTCGCAGTCCAGGCCGCCCTCCTCGGCCCGGCGCACCAGCGCGTACAGCCGCCTGCGGGCGTCCGCCCGGTGGCCCGGGGTGGGCACCAGCTCGCCCAGCTCCGGCCAGTAGCGCGCCATGACCTCGACGGGCAGCATCCTGCCGACCCGTACGTCCCGGGCCCCGGCCACCGCGGAGACCATGCCGACGACCGTGCCGTCGGCCAGTGTCAGCGCCGCCCCGCTGAACCCGGCGGCCAGCGGCTGCCCGTGCGCCGTGACGGCCTCCAGCTGGACCCACTCGTCGGAGATGAGGGGCCCGGGCAGGGCGCGGTAGGAGGCGAGCATGCCCTCGTCGTACCCCTTGGGGAAGCCGTAGGCGATCAGCTCGGGGACGGGGGCGGTCCGCTCCGTGCCGGGCCGGGCGAAGACGGCCGGGGCGAGCGGCACCTCCCGGTCCAGCTCCAGTACCGCCAGGTCGCCGAGGTCGGCGGCGCCCTCCCGCCAGCCGCCGTGCACGGCGACCGTGCCGGACAGCTCGCCCAGCTCCCGGCGGCCCGGGAAGGTCACCGTCACCGGCGCGCGGTCGGCCCACCGGACGACATGGGCGCAGGTGAGCAACCGGCGGGCGGAGACGAGGAATCCGGCGCCGACCTCCCTGCCGCATTCGACGCGGGCGTGCCACGCGGCACCGCTCATGACAGCGCGGCGGCGTCCGGGGTCTCGGGACCCGCCGGGGACGGCCGCGACCCGGGACGCGCCGCGGCGGGCCCTGGCTCGGGGCCCGCCGGGGCGGCCTCCGGCGACCAGCTCAGTCTCACCACCAGGTGGCCCTCGGCCGAGCCCTTCGCGATGACGGCGCCGGCCTCCGCGCTCAGCTTCACCCCGAACTCCAGCTCGACCGCGTCGGGTCGGAGCGAGCCGTCCCGGAAGACGCGCAGCGCGGACGCGGCCGCCGCCCGCACGCCGTCCAGGGAGTCCTCGAAGGTGCGGGCCGCGCGGGCCGGACCGTCGCCGCGCGAGACCAGCCGCGCCCCGTCCTCGTCCTCGACACCCTCGACGACCACCCGCACGCCGTCCTCGGTCTTGAACTCGACCAACCCGTCCATGACGCCGCTCGCTCCCCGTGTGCCGTACGTGTCCGTGCGCAGCACCATTGTGACGGACGGTACTTGGCCGTGTCCCGCCCCGCGCCGCCGGCTTGTCCCGCCGCTGGCGGAAAGCCGCCAGGGCGACTAACCGCCGCGCCCGATCAACTCTCCTGCCCCAGTGGCCCCCTGAGACTGCTCACAGCATTCGTCACAGCACTCTACGACGACACGAAGAGAGACGTGGATGAGCACAGGACCAGTCAGACGTGGGGCGACCCTCCTGTCGGCGGGGCTCGTGATCGCGCTGCTGCCGGCCGGGACGGCGGCGGCGCAGGATCCACCCCCCGATCCGGCGCGATCCCGAACGGCGGCCGCCCGCACGGCCACCGCCGCCGACGCCGCCCGCACCGTCACCCTCGTCACCGGCGACCGGGTCACCGTCACCGACCTCGGCGGCGGCCGGAAGACCGTCGCGGTCGAGCGTCCCGAGGGCGCCACCGGGGCCGTGCGCACCAGCAGCTCCGGCGGCCGGACCACCGTCGTACCGGACGAGGCCCTGCCGTACCTGCGCGACGGCAGCCTCGACCAACGGCTCTTCGACGTGGGTGAGTTGCTGAAGCAGGGGCTCGCCGACACCGAGACCGGCGAGCTGCCGCTGATCGTGACCTACGGCAAGGGCGCGCGGGCCGCCACCCCGCGGGGCGCCGAGCGGACGCGGTCGCTGCCCAGCGTGCGCGGGGCCGCCGTCGAGGCCGACAAGGGGCGTGAATTCTGGCGGGAATTCACCCGTGGCGGCGCCGGTGTCGACGGCGTGTGGCTCGACGGGCGGGTCACCGCGGACATGGCCGAGTCCAACGCGCAGATCGGCACGCCCGAGGCATGGGAGGCGGGGCTGACCGGCAAGGGCGTCACCGTGGCCGTGCTGGACAGCGGTGTGGACGCCGGACACCCCGACCTCGAGGGGCGGATCGCGCAGAGCAAGAGCTTCATCCCGGGCGAGGAGGTCGCCGACCGGCACGGTCACGGCACCCACGTCACCTCCACCGTGGGCGGCAGCGGCGCGGCCTCCGACGGCAAGGAGAAGGGCGTCGCGCCCGGCGCCACGCTCGCGGTCGGCAAGGTCCTCGACGACGAGGGCTTCGGCAGCGAGTCGGAGATCATCGCCGGCATGGAGTGGGCCGCCCGGGACGTGGACGCCGACATCGTCTCCATGAGCCTCGGCTCCACCGAACCCAGCGACGGCACCGATCCGATGGCCGAGGCGGTCAACACCCTGTCCCGCGAGACCGGCGCCCTGTTCGTGATCGCGGCCGGGAACACCGGCGCCCCGTCCTCCATAGGATCGCCGGGCGCGGCCGACGCCGCCCTCACCGTGGGCGCGGTCGACTCCGCCGACCGGGCCGCCTGGTTCACCAGCGCCGGGCCCCGCTACGGCGACAACGCCCTCAAGCCCGACCTGTCGGCCCCGGGCGTCGGCATCCTCGCCGCCCGCTCCCGGCTCGCCGAGGGCAGCGGCGACTACACGTCCATGGACGGTACGTCGATGGCGACGCCGCACATCGCCGGGGTGGCCGCCCTGCTCGCCGAGGAGCACCCCGACTGGAGCGGCGCTCGGCTCAAGGACGCGCTGATGTCCACGTCGAAGGAACTGGACGCCTCCCCCTACCAGTTGGGCGCGGGCCGGGTCGGCGTGCCGGAGGCCGTCGCCGCCGACGTCACCGCGACCGGCAGCGCCGACCTGGGCTTCTACTCCTGGCCGTACGAGGCCAACGAGCCCGTCACCAGGACGGTCACCTACACCAACGACTCCGACGCGGCCATCGAGCTGAAGCTGTCCGTGCGGGGCGCCCCCGAGGGCGTCGCCACCCTCGCCGACACCTCCCTCACTGTGCCCGCGCACGGCACCGCCTCGACCACGGTCACCGGCGACGGATCCAAGGCACCGGTCGGCAGCACGAGCGGGCAGGTCGTGGCGGCCGACGCGAGCGGGAAGACCCTCGCGCACACCGCGTTCGGGCTGGTCAAGGAGGACGAGCGGTACACGCTCACCGTGCACGTCAAGGACCGCTCCGGCGCCGCGACCCCGGCCGACCTGACCGTCCAGCAGCTCGCCGAGGGCGTCGACCCCTTCCCCGCGCACGTCGGCGGCTCCGGCACCCTGGAGCTGCGGCTCCCGCGCGGGACGTACAGCCTGTCGTCCTTCCTGGACGTGCGTGGCAGCCACGGCGCCGACTCCCTCGGCCTCGGCTTCCTCGCCGCACCGGAGGTCGTCGTCGACCGGGACCGCGAGATCACCCTGGACGGCCGCGAACTGCGCGAGATCAGCGCCGACGTCCGCAGGCGCACCGAGACCCGGCAGCTCCTCATGGAGTACGACCGCGGCGCCAACGGCTCCGACCTGTTCGGCGCCGTGCAGGTGCCGCTGACGTACGACAGCGTCTTCGCCGCGCCGACCGGCAAGGTCGCCCAGGGCGACTTCGAGTACCGCACCGTGTGGCGGCTCGGCAAGCCGCTCCTGGAGGTCAAGGGGATCGGCGAGGCCACGGTCCAGTCCGGCGGCACCCTGATCGAGGGCCGCACCCGGCTGCCCCTGGTCGACGTCGGGGCCGTCGGCGCCGGGCCCTTCCCGGACGGTGTGCGCGGCAGGGCGGTCCTCGCCGAGCTCACCGAGGGGACCGAGCCGACCGCGCTCGCCCGGGCCGCGCAGGACGCGGGCGTCAAGGCGCTGTTCGTGACCGACGACGCCCCCGGACGGCTGATGTCGTGGTGGGGCACGGACGACAACGCCGACCGGCCGCTCCAGATCGCCACGGTCTCCACGGCCGACGCCCGCCGGCTGCGCGACGCCGGACGGGTCGACATGACCGGCACCCGCGACACTCCCTACGTGTACGACCTGTCCGAGGGACACAAGGGCGCCGTGCCCGACCGGGACCTCACCTACGAGCCCGGGCACCGCGACCTCGCCGTGCTGAACACCAGGTACCACGCCGCCGAACCGTCCAGCGGCGGCGAGTTCCGTTACTCGATCACCGACACCTTCCCGATCGGCCTCGGCTTCCGGGAGCGGATCGACTACCCCGCCGAACGCACCGAGTACGTGTCCACCGGGCCCGGCCAGCTGTGGCACGAGACCGTGACGAGCGCCGGTGAGGCGCTGGAGCAGCGCGGCGGACTGTCCGAGTACCAGGGAGGCTCGCGTGCGGAGCTGAACTGGTTCAAGCCGGTGTGGCACCCCTACCTCGGCACCGGACTCGGCTGGGGACAGCAGCGCGCCGGGAACCGGCTCCAGTTCAACGCGCCCGGCTGGGGCGACTCGGGGCCCGACCACACCGGCTTCGGCGACGTGTGGAGCGAGGACAGCGGCATGTCGCAGACCACGTCGGTGTACCTGGACGGAGAACTGGCCGACCAGGGACCGAGTTCCGCCGCGTACGTGTGGGACGCGCCGGCCGACGAGCACACCTACCGGCTCGTCACCGACACGGCGCTGGACGCGGCACGCTGGCCGCTGGCGTCGAAGGGCCACGCGGAGTGGACCTTCCGTTCGGCGGCGACACCGGACGACCGGTGGACCTTCCTCCCGCTGATCAACCTCTCCTTCGACGTCGACACCGATCTCGCGGGGAAGGTGCGCGGCGGGAAGAAGCTGCGGGTCGGCCTGGGCGCCGCGTACGTGGCGGGTGCCCCGGACACCGGGACGATCGGCGGCGGAAAGCTGGAGGTGTCGTACGACGCGGGGAAGTCCTGGCACCAGGTCCGGCTGCGCGGCGGGGACGGGGAGGCGTCCTGGCACGGGACGCTGAGCGTGCCGCGCGACGCCGGGCACGTCTCGCTGCGGGCCTCGGCGCGCGACGACCGGGGCGGCTCGGTCACCCAGGAGATCGTGCGGGCGGTGGCCGTGCGGTAGGTCCACGAGCGCTTTTCGTGTGCCGGCACGCGGACGGCGCCGCCTCCCTGGGACGGGGAGGCGGCGCCGTCGGTTTCTCGGACCGTCAGACCAGCCAGCCGACGAAGTGGACGAGGCCGGCGAGGATGTCGGTGAGAAGGTTCATGATCGTGCAGCTCCTTGCGCTGTTCAGGTGCGGGACCCGCCGGGCCCCACGGGGACTACTCGGGACATGTGCGTCGACTACGGTCTGCAGCCCGTTGCTTGCACACCGTCAGTATCGTTGGTCCCTGCAGTCACATGCGCTCTCCAGAGCGACGATCACCTGTTCCAGGGAACACCTGCTCGCTTGTTCGGATCACGCCAAGGTCGGCCAAGTCCTGCGGGCGCAGACGCAGTTGATCTGCCGTCGCCCGCACCTCCTCCGGCGGGCGCTTCAGGATCGCCGCCGCGTGCTCCGGCGCGATGACGGAGAAGTAGCTGTCCGGGGTGGCCCACGTGCTGCCCGGCGCGGCCAGGGCCAGCGCCCCGCCCGAGCCGCCCTCACCGATCACCAGCGTGGTGACCGGCGTGCGCACCGAGGCCACAGCGCCGAACAGGTCCGCGATCGCCGGACCCGCCCCCTCCCGCTCCGCCTCCGCGTCGTTGGCCGCGCCCGGTGTGTCCACCAGGGTCAGCACCGGGATGCCGAGCCGGTCCGCGAGGTGGATGAGCCGCGTCGCGGTGCGGTACCCGGCGGGCCGGGTCGCCGTGCCCGTCTGGGCGGCGTACGCCACCGTCCGCCCCGCGTGCGTGCCGAAGCCGCAGAGCATGCCCTCCGGGTCCCGGCCGCCGCAGCGGTCGCCGGACAGGGCGACGCGGTCGGTGAAGTAGGCGTCCAGGTAGGCCCCGGCGCGCGGGCGTCCGGCGGCGCGGGCCCGGCGCACCGCGTCCCAGCCGCCGGCCGGCAGGTCCCGTGCCCCCAGCGGCGCCGGCACCGGCGCCGGTTCGCCGGACGGCGCCGTCAGCAGCCGCAGCCACCGCCCCAGCGTCGCGCGCAGTTCCCAGGGCGGCACGACCGCGTCCGCGCTGCCTGCCGCCACCTGCGCCTCGGCCGTGTACGCCGCCGGGTCCGCGTCCGGCGGCCGGACCCGCGACCCGGCGAAGCCGACCTGGGCGCCGGGCAGGGCGAGGACCACGTCGGCGCCCGCGCCCAGCGTCGCCCAGCCGCCCCCGGTCGCCGGGTCCCGCACCACCGCGATCTGCGCGAGACCGGCCGCGCGGGTGAGCGCCGACTGCCGGGCCACCCGCTGGAGCTGGGTCAGCGCGAGCATCCCCTCCTGCATCCGGCTGCCGCCGGTCGCCACCAACGGCACCACCGGCAGCCGGTGTTCGCGGGCGTACGCGTACGCCGCCGCCAGCCGGTCGCCGGTGCGGTGACCCAGCGAGCCGCCGAGGAAGCCGAACTCGAAGGAGACGAGCACGGCCCGGGCGCCCTCCACCAGGCCGGTGCCGCAGACGACGGACTCCGCCTCGCCGGTGCGCTCGGCGGCGCGGGCCCGCGAGGCGTCGTAGCCGGGCCAGCCGAGGGGGCCGTCGGGCCGCCACGGGCCGTCCGTGTGCGGGAGTTCGGTGAAGGTGGCGTCGTCGGCGACCAGGGCGAGGAACTCCCGCGCGGTCAGGCGCTCAGCCACGGTCCAGCGCCCGCTTCATGATCTTCCCCATGTCGTTGCGCGGCAGCGCGTCGAGGTACCGGACGACCCGGGGCCGCTTGTGCGGGGCGAGCCGGGCGGCGACATGGCCGGCCAGCGTGTCGAGGGCGGGCGGCGCGGCCGGGTCGGCCGGGACGATCCAGGCCACGATCCGCTCCCCGAGGTCCGGGTCGGGTTCGCCGGTGACGGCCGCCTCCCGCACCGCCGGGTGTTCGAGCAGCGCGTTCTCGATCTCGCCCGCCCCGATCTTGTACCCGCCGCTCTTGATCAGGTCGGTGGCCTTGCGGCCGACGATGCGGACATAGCCGTCGGGGTCGCGCACCGCCATGTCGCCGGTGCGGAAGAAGCCGTCCGCGGTGAAGGCGGCGGCGGTGGCGTCGGCGCGGTTCAGGTACTCGGTGAACAGGTTCGGGCCGCGCACCTGGATCTCGCCGACGCTCTCCCCGTCGAGCGCCGCGATGGGCGTGCCGTCCTCCTCCACCAGCCGCAGCTCCACACCGGGCAGCGGCACGCCCACCGTCCCGGCGCGCGGCTCGCCGTCGGCCCGCACGCTGGTGTTCATCAGCGTCTCCGTCATGCCGTACCGCTCGATCACCCGGCGTCCGGTGGCGGCGGCGATCCGCTCGTGGTCGTGCACCGGCAGCGCGGCCGAACCCGACACCAGCAGCCGGGCCCCGGCGAGCGCCTTCGCCAGCTCCGGGTCGGCGGGGAGCGTCTCGGCGATCCGGTGGTACATGGTCGGCACCCCGAACAGCATGGTCGCGCCGTCGTTCAGCTCCCGCGCCGCGCCCTCGGTGGAGAACCTGCCCAGGTGCCGCACGGACCCGCCCCGGCGCAGCGGGCCGAGGACGCCGAGGACCAGCCCGTGCACGTGGAACAGCGGCAGCCCCTGCACCAGCACGTCCTCACCGGTCCACTGCCACGCGTCGGCGAGCGCGTCCAGGGTGGTGGCGAGCGCCCGCCGGGGGATGACGGCGCCCTTCGGCGGTCCCGTGGTGCCGGAGGTGTAGACGACGAGCGCGGGGTCGCCGTCGTCGGCGCCGTCCTCGGGGACCGCCCCGCGGGCCCGCACGTCGACGTCGACGCGCTCCAGGGCGCCGAGGGCGGGCGGGAGTTCGGCGTCCGGGGGCGCCAGGACGAGCGAGGGCGTGCTGTCGGAGAGGATGTGCGCGAGTTCCTTGTCGCCGGACTTCGGGTTGAGCGGTACGGCCGCGATCCCGGCCAGCAGCGCCGCCACCACGGCGACGGCGGTCTCCATCGCCGGGGTGGCCCAGACCGCGACCCGTCCGGCGCCGCCGATCCGCCCGGCCGTGGCGCCCGCCGCTGCGGCGAGTTCCGCGTACGTCAGGGAGCGCTCGCCGAACCGCAGGGCGGGCCGGTCGGCCGGAGCGCCGGTCGGGGCCGGGGAGAGGGCCGGGAAGAGAGAGGACACGCGTCGTACTCCTTAGCTGTTGCCCGGGAGCTGTTGCCCGGAGCTGTCGTTCAAGGCTGCCGGATCGCACCGGATACGCGAGCCGGACCTACCCGAAACCGGGCACGACCAGCACCAGCCAGGCCAGCGCCGGTACGGACGCCACCACGATGCCCCCGTAGACCATCAACTGCCGGAAGAAGCGGTCGCGGTCCACGTCCGGGGCGGCGGCCAGCACCAGGGCACCGTTGGTCGAGAACGGGCTGACGTCCACCACCGTCGCCGACACCGCGAGCGCCGCCACCATGCCGGCCGCCCCGATCTCGCCCTGCGCGAGGAACGGCACCGCCAGCGGGATCAGCGCGCCCATGATGCCCACGGAGGAGGCGAAGGCCGACACGATGGCGCCGATGTAGCAGAGCAGCACCGCGGCCAGCAGCGGGACGCCGATGCCGCCGACGCCCTCACCGGCCCAGGTGATGGTGCCCATCTCCTCCAGGACACCCACGTAGGTGAGGACACCGCAGATCAGCAGCACCGTGGACCAGGCGATCTCGCCGACGGCACGGCGGCTGTCGTCCGGCCAGGCGGTGCTCAGCACCACGGCGAGGGTGACCGCCGTCAGACCGGCGTCCAGGTCGAAGCCGAGCACGGCCACGACCAGCGCGACCAGGGCGACCAGGGTCGCGACGCGGGCGGGGGTGAGACGGATGCCGGTGCCCTCGGTGCCGCCGGCCTCCTGGTCGGGGCGGACGGCCACGGCGGCGGGGGCGCCGCCGCCGGGGGCCGCGTCGGTGCCGCCGCCCGCCCCAGTGCCGGTCGGCTCCGTGCCCTTGCCGGGGGCGCCGCCGTCCTCCGGCGTCACCGCCCCGCGCGCCCACAGCTTCCGCCCGCCGAGCACCGCGAACAGCACGGCGGCGATGAGGAGGTTGGCGACCAGCGAGGCGAGGAAGAGACCGATCTCGCTGCCGGGGAGCTGCTCCCGCTCCACGATGCCGTTGACGATCGAGCCGTAGATGCTGATCGGCGAGAACCCGCCGGCCTGCGCGCCGTGCACCACCATCGTGCCCATGAGCAGCGGGCTGATCGAGTACCGGGTGGCGAAGCTCAGGGCGATCGGCGCGACGATCGCGACCGCGGCCGGACTGACCGCGCCGATCGCCGTGAGCGCGCCGGTCAGCGCGAACATCACCCACGGGATCAGCGCCACCCGGCCCCTCACCAGCCGGACGGCCGCGTGCACCAGCCAGTCGGTGGTGCCGTTGGCCCGGGCGATCGCGAACAGGTAGGTGACGCCGACGAGGACGACGAACAGGTCGCCGGGGAACCCGGCGAAGATGCCGTCCGCGTCGAGGTCGGCGACGAGCGTGCCCACCCCGAACGCGGCGGCGAAGGCGAGCGCGCCCATGTTGACGGAGCGGGTGGTGGCGATGACGAACACCACGACGAGGACGAGGATCGAGATGAGTTCGGGGGACATGCGGGGGCTCCCGAGTGCTGACCTGACTGCCGATGAGAAGGGCTGAGCGAGTGGCTGAGTGGCTGAGCCACTCGTTTGGTGCGGTTGGCTGGTCAGCGTGGGCCCGGCCCGGGATCACGTCAAGGGGTCGCGCAACAATTGGCTCAGCCACTCGTCCACCGGGCCACCGTCGGCGCCGGTGCTACGCTCCCGTCGAGAGGGGGGACCTCATGACCGACGCCCTGCGTCCCATGACCAAACAGCGCCTGTACGAACAGGTGCTGCAGCGGCTGCGCCAGTACGTCACCGACGGCGGCCTGCGGGCGGGTGACCGGCTGCCGCCCGAGCGGGACCTCGCCCAGCGCCTCGGCGTCAGCCGCGCCTCGGTGAAGCAGGCGATCGTGGTCCTGGAGGTCCAGGGCCTGGTGGAGGCGCGGCACGGCGGCGGGACCTATCTGGTCCGGGACAGCCTCGACGTCGAACCCGTCGAGAAGATGGTCGAACGCCGCCGACGCCTCCCGGACGTCCTGGAGGCCCGGGAGGCGCTGGAGACGAAGCTCGCCGAACTGGCCGCCGAGCGCCGAACGGAGGACGACCTCGCCGCCATGCGGTCCGCGCTGGCCGTGATGGCCGAGGAGATCGGCCGGGACGGGCACGGCGTCGAGGGCGACCGGCTGTTCCACGCGGCGGTGACGGCGGCGGCGCACAGCAGCCTGCTCGCCGAGTTCATGCGCTCCATCGCCCACCAGATCGCGGAGAGCCGTACCGAGTCCCTGCGCCAGCCCGGCCGCCCCGGCCGCTCCCTGGCCCAGCACCGCGCGATCCTGGACGCCGTGGCCGCCCGGCAGCCCCGGCAGGCCGCCGCGGCGATGCGCCGCCACGTCCGTACGGTCGCCAAGGTCCGCCTGCTGGACTGGGACCCGGAGGACGAGCGCTGACCGCCCGCCCTTGCGGGGACCGCGTCAGCCGTCGACCGCCGTGCGCTGCAACAGCCCCCAGGTGAACTCCGCGACCACCTCGTGCCGTACGCCCTCCCGGTCCGGGGCGGTGAGGGCCAGCCCCCACCGGGTCGGCGCCGAGCCCTGGAGCGGGCGGGCGGGGGCGAAGGCGCGGGCCGCCTCGTCCACCGTGCACGACCAGGGCGTGAGGTCCTCCAGGGTGCGCAGTTCGGGCCTCGGTGCGCCGGGGGCGCGCACCAGCCACTCGTTCCAGACGACGCCCCTGTCCGCGACGAGCACCTCGAAGCGCAGACCGGGCCACAGGGGCAGCGCCCACTGCCGGGCCTCGCACTCCAGGTCGCCGATCCGGCGGGGCGCCACCGACTCCGGCTCGCCCAGGACGGAGCGGTACCGCGAGGCGGCCGAGCGGGACCGGGGGGAGTGGAGCATCGCCTGCCAGCGCCTGTTGGCCTCGCGCATCTCCGCGACCGAGGCGCCCAGCTCGCGGCGGGCGTCCTCGACCGGTCCGGGGTTGTGGTCGGCCATGCGGCGCAGCAGGACCAGTTGGAAGTCGCGCGGGGTGAAGGGAGCTGGGGGCTGCTTTCCGGTCGGCATGGCCACCATCATCACCCGCCCATTGCCCAGGGAAACGCGATATGAGTAGCCTGTGTTCGTTATTCCGACCGCCTGTTGAAATCTCGAACACACCTAGGGAGGGGGCTGGACATGGGACGCCTCGTGCCGGCCGTGACCCGGGCTCTCGACATACTGGAGCTCTTCCTCGACGGGGACGGCACGCTCTCCGCCCCCGACATCGTGCGCCGGCTCCAGCTGCCGCGCACCACCGTGCACGAGCTGGTCACCACGCTCGCCGCCCGCAAGTACATCGTCCCGGTCGCCGGGCAGTCCGGACGCTACCGGCTCGGCGTGCGTCCGTACCAGCTCGGCGCCCGCTACGCCGAGTACCTCGACCTCGCCGCGGAGGGCCAGCAGGTTGCCCGGACCGTCGCCGAGACCTGCGACGAGACGGTGCACGTGGCGATCCTGGAGGACACCGACGTCATCTACATCGCCAAGGTCGACTCCACGCACGCGGTGCGCATGGTCTCCGCGGCCGGACGCCGGCTGCCCGCGCACTGCACCTCCGTCGGCAAGATGCTGCTGGCCTCCCTGCCCGAGCCGGAGGTCGCCGCGCGCTTCCCCGACGGCGCCGAGCTGACCGCGATGACCCCGAACAGCATCACCGACCCGGCCGCGCTGCGCGAGGCCCTGGCGGCGATCCGCGAGCGCGGTACGGCGGTGGAGAGCCGCGAGTCCAACCCGGACGTGTCCTGCGTGGCCGCCCCGGTCCGCGACCGCACCGGCCGGGTCGTCGCCGCGCTGTCGATCTCCGTGCCCATGATCCGCTGGAGCGAGGAGCGTCGCGCCGAACTGGAGCAGCTCGCCGTCAAGGGCGCCGCCGACCTCTCCGAGCGGCTCGGCCACCGGAGCGCGGCATGACGGCGACCGGCACGGCCTTCGAGGTGGCCGTCCACACGGAGGCATCCCTCGGCGAGGGGCCCACCTGGGACCCGGCCACGGGCCGCCTGCTGTGGCTCGACATCCTGAACTCCCGCGTCCACACCCACGACCCGGCCACCGGCCGGCGCACCGTGCGCCGCACCGACCAGCACGTGGGCGCCGTCAAGCCCCGCGCGGGCGGCGGCCTGGTCCTCAACCTGCGGGACGGGATCGGTCTGCTCGATGCGGACGACACCTTCCGCTGGCTGCACCGCGAGCCCGTCCCCGGCCGCCGCGGCAACGACGCCGCCGTCGCCCCCGACGGCAGCCTGTGGGCGGGCACCATGCGCTACGACGAGGCGCGCGGCGGTGGCACGCTGACCCGGTACACCGGCGACGGCACGGCCGAGACCCTCCTCGACGACGTGACGGTGAGCAACGGCACCGGCTGGAGCCCCGACGGCCGGCTGATGTACTACGTCGACACGCCGACCCGCCGCATCGACGTCTTCGACGTCACCGCGGACGGCCGGGTCGCGAACCGCCGCGCCCTGGCCGAGGTCGAGGACGGCGCGGGCTTCCCCGACGGCCTGTGCGTCGACGCCGACGGCTGCGTGTGGGTCGCCCTGTGGGACGGCGGCGCGGTACGCCGCTACACCCCGTCCGGCGACCTGGACCGCGTGCTCACCCTCCCCGTCCCCCGGGTCACCGCCTGCGCCTTCGGCGGCCCGGACCTCACCGACCTGTACCTCACCACGGCCCGCGTCGGCCTGACCGACCCGCACCCCCTGGCGGGCTCCCTGCTGGTGGTGCCGGGGGCGGGACGGGGGGTGGCGCAGCCGGCGTTCGCGGGGTGAGGAGCCCGGCGGGCTCGCTCACGCCCCCGTGCGGTCGAGGCCGTCGAGCACCTCGCGCTCGGCGGGGGTCAGCGGGGGACCCGTCAGCGCGGGCAGGGGCGGACCGGTGAGGGCGGCCAGCACCGCGGTGGGCCGGAACATCCGGGTCGGCGGTGTGCGCATGCTGGTGACGTCCCAGAGCGCCGAGGCCGCCGCGAAGGAACCGGTGGCCGCCCTCGTCATGCGGCGCGTGTACGCCGTCGCCGCCCGGTCGGCGATCCCCGGCCGCCCGCCGCCGCGCGTCTGCGGGTAGAGGACGTCCTGCCCGACGGCCATGGCCCAGGCCGCGTCCACCGGGCGCGCCGCACCCCGCAGCACCCGCCGGGCCAGGCCGGGCGTGTCGAGCCCGTCGGCCCGGTCCAGCTCCCGGCCGAGAACGCGGGCGCCGAACGCGGCCACCGACATGCCCTGCCCGTAGGCCGGGTTGAAGGTGCCGAGCGCGTCGCCGAGGACCACCAGGCCCTCCGGCCAGTCGGGCACCTTGTCCAGGTAGTGCCGCACATTGCTGGTGGACCGGCTCAGGTGCACGTCGGTGAGCGGTTCGGCACCGGAGATCAGCCGGCCCACGATCGGGTCCGGCAGATCGAGCGTGTACCGCAGGAAACCCTCGGGATCGGCCGGCGGCTCACCGCCGCGCGTGCCGCCGCAGCTGACCAGCCAGCGGCCCCCCTCGACCGGCATGACCATGGCGCTCCGGCCCGGCCGGGACACGTACGGATCGGCGTGCACGACCGTCAGCGGGAACCGCTCCGCCCCGGCCGGTACCCGGTACACGCGCGAGGCGTTGACCAGCCCCGAGTCCACGGTCCGGGTCCGGACGCCGGACAGCCCCAGCCCGTCCAGCCAGGAGAGGATCCGGGTACCGCGTCCGCTCGCGTCGACGACCAGGCCGGCGTCCAGGTCCTCCTCCCCGCCCGGCCCGGAGACCCGCACCCCCCGCACCCGCCCGGCGGACCCGGTCAGCCCGGCCACGGCCGTCCGGCGCACCCCGACCGCCGGGTGTTCGAGCACCGCGGCCCGTACCGTCCAGTCCACCAGCGCCCGGGTGCAGGTGAGCATGACGGGCCCTTCGCGCCGCCACCGCCGCAGCCAGCCCTCGGGGCTGCGGGCCAGCGTGCCCGAGCTGAGGGACACCTCGTGCGCCCCGGCGGCGAGCAGCCGCTTGCGCAGGCTCACGCCGGGCACGATCTCCTCCATCGCGGTCAGCCCACCGGGCATCAGCAGGTGGGCGTGCCGGCCCTGGGGCAGACCCCGGCGCTGCCGGGGCCCGTCGGGCAGCTCGTCGCGGTCCAGCACCACGACCTCCGCCACGCCCGCGTCGGCCAGCACGGCCGCGGCCAGCATCCCGGCCAGTCCGGCACCGACGACGACTGCTCTACGCGACATGGGGCTCCTCGGGTTCGGTCAGGGGTCCGGCCAGGGAGGACGGACTCGTGCCGCCCGACGCGGCGGCCCGGCCGGGCGGGCGGTGCAGTGCCTGCGACAGTTCCACCAGCCCGCTCGCGCCCGGTACCTCGGTGGCGTGCAGCCGGTAGGAACCGGTGGCGTCGGGCGGTTCCTCGTGGGCGGTGGCCCGGCGCGCCGCGTCGGCGAGCATCGCCGCCTCCGCCGCCAGCCGCGCCTCGTGCGCGGAGCGGCCCGCGCGCAGGGCGGCGTCCCGCGTCCCCTCGCGGACCCGGTGGTCGAAGTACGGCGCCAGGGTGAGCAGGGCGTCGTGGATGGAGACCTCACGCCACTGGAGCCGGGCCCGGGGAAGCCGCCACCACACGGACGGCTGCCGGGGAGCCGTGGACACCGACCTCACCAGCGACCACAGCGGCCCCAGGCGCCGGTAGTCGTCCAGCCCCCGCCAGTGGGCGAGTACGGAGGGCAGCAGCCTGGGCAGGGCGAACCCCACGGAACACACCAGCGCCGCCAGCGACGCCATCGGCGGGGCCACGTTGGTGGACAGGAAGTCGAGGTCGTGACCCGTCCACCGCGCCACCACGGCCGTGTACTTGGCGAGCTGGAACCCCACCAGGTCCAGCAGCGCGCCCAGCAGGATGAGCCGCAGCCCGATCCGCAGCAGGCCGCCCACCTCACGGCTCCACTTGACGCAGACGGCGCACATCACCAGCATCGCCGCGCTGTGCCCGAGCAGGTACAGCAGGATCATCTCCCGCATGAACGGGGTGCCCGCGTAGTACGTGTCGAGGTCGGTCAGCCGCTCGGTGTCCGCGTCGGCGAGCAGGAACAGCACGACGATGGCGGCCACCAGCAGGCCGTAGGCCGCCATGCTGCGCAGCACCGCGCGCCGCACCACCGGCCGCGGGCCGCCCCGCCAGTTGATCAGCAGCACCAGCACCGCGCAGCTGTACGCGGAGAGCATGCCGTAGGTCAGCGGGGCGCCGAAGTTGGCGACGCCGGTGAGGTCGTTGACGGTGCCGAGGGTGGCCGGGGCGGCGCACACGAAGACCAGGGCACCGAGGACGATCGCCACGCAGGTGGACAGGGTCAGCGGATTGCGGACGGCGGTCCGGGGGCGGCGGAACAGCAGCACCGAGGTCATGCCGAACACCACCGCCGCCAGGTAGACGACGAGACTCACGTCCGACCACTCCTCTCGTGCGGGACCTGTGCGTTCCGGCCGTGCCGGGTGCCCGCGCGGCCGCCCGTGCCACCGCCGCCCGTGCCACCGGCGCCGGCGCCGCCGGCCGTCACGCGGTGCCCGCCGTCGTCCTGCCGCCCGGCACGGCGGTCGCCGCCGGTACCCGCACGGCGCCGGCGAGCACGTCGGAGATCCTCGCGAGGGCCGCCGGGTCCGGCGACGGGGCCAGGGGGCGGCCGGTGCCGACGGAGGGCGGCGGCACCCTCGCGGCGTCGGCCTCGTGCCGCAGCGCGTCGACGATCACCGCGGCCCAGGCGCTCGCCCCGGCCAGTTCGGGATCGCCCGTCGCGGCCAGCGTGCCGGCGCGGGTCCGGTCGTACAGGTCCCGGTCGCAGTACGCGTCCAGGTGACCGAGTGCGTTGTGGATGCTCGTCCGGCGCCACATCAGGAGGGTGGCCGGCGAGGCGAACCGCGGGCGCGGCAGCCGCAGCGCCCGGCGGACGAGCAGGTCGTCCAGCGCCCGCTCCAACGGCCCGAGGCGGGCGTACGCGCGCCCCGCCCGCCGCCACTCGGCCGCCCGCGGGGTCACCAGCGGCACCAGGACCCCGACGACCACCAGCAGGGCGCCGAGGCCGGCGGCGGCCGGGGAGACCGTGGTGCCCAGCGCCGACCAGTCGTGCCCGGACCAGCGGGCGCCCACCGCGACGAGCTTGGCGGCGCTGTAGCCGGCGCCGCACAGTGAACCCACCCCGATCAGCGTCAGGCCCACCCGCAGCCCGCCGCGCACCTGCCGGGCCCAGCGCAGCGCGGACACCGTCGTGACGGTCGCCGCGCTCAGGTGCGCGACCAGGTACAGCACGATCATCTGGGCGATGAACGGGGTCGTCGCGTAGTAGGTGTCCAGATCGGTACGGCGCTCCACGGGCGCGTCGCCGAGCACGAAGGTCACCGCGACGCCGAGGACCACGACGGCGTAGGCGAGCGTCCACCGGCGGGCGGTCTGGCGCACCCGGGGTCCGCCGCGCCAGTGCACGACGAGGACCTGGGAGGCGGCGCAGTATCCGGTGATCGCCGCGTAGGTGACCGGCGCCGCGAGGTTGGGCACGCCGCTCAGCCGGTTGACGGCGCCGACCGTCGGCGGTGCTCCGAGCAGGAAGCAGAGCCCGGCCAGTCCCAGCACCGTGCAGATGGCCCGCAGATAGGGATCGTGCCGGTGCCGCAGCAGGTCGGGGGCCCGCACCGCGAGGCCGAGCCAGAGCGCCGCGCAACTGACATAGTTGATCAGGCCGTTCATCCGGTCGTCCCGCGGTAGTTGAGCGCGGCCCCGATGCGGCCGGCGAGGCTCTCCGGGCTGGCCGGGCCGCCGCCCTCCGCGGCGAACACCGAGTCGGTGGAGGCGTCCAGCCAGGTGCGCAGCCGGCTGCCCATCAGCATGCCGAAGCGGTCCGCCTCCTGTTCCTCGGCCAGGGAGAAGTCGGTGCGCGCGGCCACCGCCCGGGACCGGTCGTCCGCCTCCGCCGCCGCCCCACCCTCCGCCCGACGGCGGCTCATGTGCCACACCTCGTGGCAGAGGATCACGATCTGGTGCCAGACGGCCGCGCGTTCGTCGACCACCACGTCGTCGTGGCTCTCCCGCTCGAGCCACAGCCCGCTCGCGGTGTGCGGCGGGAACGCCGCCCGGTGCACGACCACCTCCCGTCCCCGCCACGCGCTGACGGAGGCGACGAGTGCCTCGAACAGCACCTCGGGGTCGGCCGGCACGGCCACCTCGATGGGGTCGATGAGAGCGTCAGCGAGGCGACGCATCTCCTTCCTGGTACGCACCGCTGTCTCCCCGTTCCCCCGGCCGTCCTTCGGTCACCCCTGCAATATGCCAAGACGCGCGGCCTCTGGGCCAGTTCCGGGGCCCGGTCGGTCGCGAGGTGGCCGAGACGGTGCCCTCGTCGCGCCCCCGCTCGCTGTGGAGGCCGGCCCGATCCTGCCCGAACCATTGACGTGCAAGCGCTTCCCACCTACGTTCCCGTTCGAAGTTACGAGCGGCATCCGGTATATCGAACGACATTCCTCGAATGACGACAGATGGGGCAGGGCATGGGACGACCTGGCCTGAATCGCAGGCACTTTCTGGCCGCGGCCGGCGGACTGACGGTCGCGGGCAGCTTCGGCTTCGCGGCGCTCGGTACCGGCGCCGACGCGCTCGCCTCGGGAGCGGACACCCGGGTGCGCTACTGGAACCTCTTCAGCGGCGGCGACGGATACAACATGATCGCGATGCTGGACTCCTTCCGTAAGGACAACCCCGGCATCGACGTGAAGGACTCCACCCTCCAGTGGGGCAGCCCCTTCTACACCAAGCTCGCCATGGCCGCCGCCGGCAACCGCGCGCCCGACCTCGGCGTCATGCACCTCGGCCGCGTCACCGGCTTCTCGCCCGGCCGCCTCCTCGACCCCTGGGACCCCGCGCTGCTCGCCAAGTACGGCGTGCGCGAGCGGGACTTCAACCCGGAGCTGTGGAAGCGCGCCGTCATCGGCGGCAAGCTCTACGCCCTCCCGCTCGACATCCACGTCCAGCTCTGCTTCTACCGCAAGGACGTGCTGAAGAAGGCGGGCCTGCTCGGCGAGGACGGCCGGATCGTGCCGGTCACCTCCACCGAGGAGTGGTTCGACGTGCTCAAGGAGGCCAGGAAGGCCACCGCCAAGGGGCTCCAGACCATCGGCCTGTGGCACAACGACCAGAACTTCCAGTGGTGGTTCTTCGTCGCCTTCTACACCCAGCTCGGCGGCACCTGGTTCAACGACGCCAAGACCGAGGTCACCTTCGACACCGACAAGGCCGTCCAGGTCCTGGAGTTCCTGCGCAAGCACGTCGCCGACGGGTACGCCAACCCCTCCTTCGGCGGCGGCGCCGGCGCCGAACAGTTCGTCAACGGCTCCCCCTTCGCCTGGGAGGGCAACTGGTCCGTGCCGGTCTTCGACGCCGCGAAACTCGACTACGGCGCCACCCCGCTGCCGCCCGTCTTCGGCAGGCGCGCCACCCACGCCGAGTCCCACTCCTTCGTCCTGCCGCACCAGGCCGACCGCGGCGGCGCCGCCAACGAGGGCGCACACCGGCTCGCCGCCTACGTCGTCAAGCACGCCCGGCAGTGGGCGGCCGGCGGACACATCCCCGCCTACACGCCGACCCTGTCCACCGCCGCGTACCGGGAACTCCAGCCGCAGAACGAGTACGTCTCGGCCATGGACCACCAGGCCACCGAGCCCAAGGTGTGGTTCGCCGGGTCCACCGGCATCCTCGCCCAGCGGGTCGGCCCGGTCGTCGTCTCCTCGACGACGGGCTCCGCCAAGCCCGAGGCCGCCGCCCGCCGGATGAAGGGCACGCTCACCGAACTGCTCGCCATGAAGAACCCCATGGACGGCCGCACCGCCGCGCAGGGAGGCAGCGCCGCATGACCGCCACCAGCGCCGAAACGATCGTCCGCCCGACGCGGGCGAGGACCGCCGCCGACAGCGCCGGCGTCCGCCGCAGGCAGGGCTTCCAGCACGGCGGCTGGTTCGTCGCCCCGTTCCTCGCGCTCTTCGCGCTCTTCGTGGTCTGGCCGCTGCTGCGCGGCCTCTACCTCAGCTTCACCGACGCCAACATCTCCGGCGACAGCGCGAACTTCATCGGCCTCGACAACTACCGCGAGGCCCTGAAGGACCCCCTGATGTGGGACGCGCTCGGCCACAGCGCGTACTTCACGCTGCTCGTCGTGCCCTGCATCACCGTCCTCGCCCTCCTCCTCGCGATGCTGGCCCACCACATCGAGCGCGGCAAGTGGCTGTGGCGGCTCTGCTTCTTCCTGCCGTTCCTGCTGCCCTCCACCGTCGCCGCGAACCTGTGGCAGTGGCTGTTCAACCCCGGCACCGGCATGGTCAACCACGTCTTCGGCCTCGAGACGCCCTGGCTGACCGACAAGTCGTACGCCATGCTCGCGGTCGTCATCACCACCCTGTGGTGGACCGTCGGCTTCAGCTTCCTGCTCTACCTCGCCGCGCTCCAGGGCATCCCCGCCCACCTCTACGAGGCCGCCAAACTGGACGGCGCGAACGCCTGGCACCGCATCCTGCACATCACGCTGCCGATGCTGCGCAACATCACCGGCCTCGTGCTCGCCCTGCAGATCCTCGCCTCCCTCCAGGTCTTCGACCAGGCCGTCGTCATGCAGGACTTCGGACCCGGCCCGGAGGACTCGACCCGCACCTTCGTGCAGTACACGCTCGAACAGGGCTTCACCAGCTACCGCGTGGGCTACGCCTCCGCGATCTCCATCATCTTCTTCGTGCTCATCGCGGCCGTCGCCCTCGCCCGGATGTGGCTGCTGCGCAACCGTGAGGAGGGCGGCCGATGACCACCGCCGCACCGCCGGTCCGCACCCGCCCCCGCCGGAGCTGGACCCCCGGCCAGATCGTGCTCACGCTCCTCGGCACCGCCGTGTCCGCGGTGTTCCTCGCCCCGCTCGCCTGGGCCCTGTTCACCTCGCTCAAGTCGGAGACCGAGGCGGTCGAGGTGCCCACGCACTGGCTGCCCGACGACTGGACCGGGCAGGCCTGGAAGGCCCTCTTCGAGACCGGCAACATCACCGACTGGTTCGTCAACTCGCTGGTCGTGTCGGTGTGCGTGACGACGGTCGTGCTGCTGGTCGCCGCGCTCGCCGGATACGGCTTCGCCCGCACCGAGTTCCGGGGCAAGGGCCTCCTGATGGGCGTGGTGATGGCGGGCCTCATGGTCTCCCCGGCCGTGCTCGGCGTCCCGCTGTTCACCACCGTCCAGCAGATGGGGATGGTCGACACCTACTGGGGCATGATCCTGCCGCAGTGCGCGCCCGCCGCGATGGTCTACATCCTCTACAAGTTCTTCCAGGGCATCCCGCGCGAGCTGGAGGAGGCCGCCTTCATCGACGGCGCGGGCCGCTGGCGCGTCTTCTTCACGATCATCGTGCCGCTGTCCCGCCCCTCGCTCGCGGCGGTCGGCATCTTCACCTTCATCAGCTCCTGGAACAACTTCCTGTGGCCCTACATGGTCACCAACAACCCCGACCTGATGACCATGCCGAACGGCATCGCGACCGTCATGAACTCCTACGGCATCCAGTGGGCCCAGCTCATGGCCGGCGGCCTGATGGCCGGCCTGCCGCTGATCGTCGTCTTCGTCTTCTTCCAGCGCCAGATCGTGGCGGGCGTCGCCCACACGGGCCTGGCCGGCCAGTAGCCCCTCACCCCGTCCCGAAAGGAAACGATGCGCACCGCCCGCTTCACCCTCGACCCCGCCTTCACCGTCGGCGCCGTCAACCCCCGTCTCTTCGGCTCCTTCGTCGAACACCTCGGACGCTGCGTGTACACCGGCATCTTCGAACCCGGCCACCCCACCGCGGACGCCGCGGGCCTGCGCCAGGACGTGCTGGAGCTGGTCCGCGAACTCGGCGTCACCGCCGTCCGCTACCCCGGCGGCAACTTCGTCTCCGGCTACAAGTGGGAGGACTCGGTCGGCCCGGTGGAGGACCGCCCGCGCCGCCTCGACCTCGCCTGGCGCTCCACCGAGACCAACCGCTTCGGCCTCTCCGAGTACATCGCCTTCCTCAAGAAGATCGGCCCGCAGGCCGAGCCCATGATGGCGGTCAACCTCGGCACCCGCGGCGTCGCCGAGGCACTCGAACTCCAGGAGTACGCCAACCACCCCGCCGGCACGGCCCTGTCCGACCTGCGCGCCGAGCACGGCGACAAGGACCCCTTCGGCATCCGGCTCTGGTGCCTGGGCAACGAGATGGACGGCCCCTGGCAGACCGGCCACAAGACCGCCGAGGAGTACGGCCGCCTCGCCGCCGAGACCGCCCGCGCCATGCGCCAGATCGACCCGGACGTCGAACTGGTCGCGTGCGGGTCGTCCGGGCAGTCCATGGAGACCTTCGCCGAGTGGGAGGCGACGGTCCTGCAGGAGACCTACGACCTGGTCGACCACATCTCGCTGCACGCCTACTACGAGCCGCACGACGGGGACGTCGACTCCTTCCTCGCCTCCGCCGTGGACATGGAGTCGTTCATCGAGAACGTCGTCGCCACCTGCGACCACGTCGGCGCCCGCCTCAAGTCGAAGAAGAAGATCGACCTCTCCTTCGACGAGTGGAACGTCTGGTACATGAGCCGGACCGAGGCCCAGGTGAGCGCCCTGGACTGGCCCGAGGCGCCCCGCCTGCTCGAGGACAACTACAGCGTCATGGACGCGGTCGTCTTCGGCTCGCTCCTGATCGCCCTGCTGCGGCACGCCGACCGCGTCACCGTGGCCTGCCTCGCGCAGCTCGTCAACGTCATCGCCCCGATCATGACCGAGCCGGGCGGCCCGGCCTGGCGCCAGACGACGTTCTTCCCCTTCTCCCAGGCCTCGAAGCACGGCCGCGGCGAGGTGCTCGACGTGCGGGTGGACTCACCCACGTACGAGACGGGCAAGTACGGCGAGGCCGACCTGCTGCACGCCACCGCCGTGCGCGCCGAGGACGGCTCGGTGACCGTCTTCGCCGTCAACCGCTCCCGCACCGGGGCCCTCCCGCTGGAGGTCGCCCTGAGCGGCCTGGAGCTGACGGAGGTCGTCGAGCACAGCGCCCTCGCGGACGCCGACCCCGACGCCCGCAACACCCTCGCCGAGCCCGAGCGCGTCGTCCCGCACCCGGTGGACGGCACCTCCCTGCGGGACGGCCGGCTCACCGCCGCCCTGGAACCGCTGTCCTGGAACGTGATCCGGCTGCGCTGACCCGGGCCCGGGTCAGCCGCGGGGACGGCCGGGGGAGGGGACGGGCTTCACCGGCACTCCTCCGGCCGCGCCGCCCAGGAGTTCCAGGCGCACGGAGCCGGGGCCCGACGGCGCGCCGCCGCCGGACAGGACCGCGAGGGCCAGGGTGTTGGCGGCGGCACGGGTGCGCAGGATGCCGTTCGGCAGGACGAAGGTGTGCGGCGCGCCCGTGCGGTCGCCCACGTACGCGCCCAGGTTCCAGCCGTTCAGGAAGACCTGGACGCGGTGGGCACCGGTGCCGCGGTCCGGGGGGCCGTCGAGGCGCAGCCCCACCGAGGCGTCGATCTCCGGCGGGACGTCCAGGCGGAACGTGGTCCGGTACCAGGTCACGCCCTGGCGCCGGTCCCCGCCGGGCAGCACCGCCGGGGACACCCGCTCCCACCCGCCGTCGTCGTACCCGGGCAGGTGCCAGCCGTGGCGCTCCCCGTACAGCCCGCCGTTGTTGAGCGGCCCGCGCACCGGGTCGGGGGCGGCCGCGCCCATGATCCGCCAGCGCACCCCGGGCGAGGCGCCCTCGAAAGCGGCCGACGTCAGCCCGCGGGCCTCCCGGTACGCGTCCTGGCCGTGCTGGGTGCGCCGGACCAGGACCGACAGGACGGCGCCGTCGTCCCCTTCGCCGCCCTTGCTCCCCTCGCCCGCCCCGCTCCCGGCGGTCCGCCGCAGCCCGGCGCGCAGGTCCTCCGGCAGCCCGAAGGCGGCCGTGCCGGTCCACGTGCCCTTCCCGTCACCCGCCCCGCCCGGCCGGTGGCTGCCCAGCGGCACCCCGTCCAGCCAGGCCATCAGCAGGCCGTCCGCGCCCGTGCGGTACGAGAGGGACACCCGCTCAAGACCCGTGGCGCCGGTGAGGCGGGCGCGGTACCAGACGTCCCCGTAGTGGAAGCCGTAGTCGTCGGCGAAGAGCACCGGCCGGCCGTCGGGGACCGGGGTCGCGCCGTGCGTCGCGCGCCGGTCGGCGACCGTCCACCCCTCGTCGCCGTAGTCGGGCCGGGACTCGAAGTTCTCCGTGTGCCGGCGCCAGCCGTCCAGCGCGGGCAGCACCAGGCCGGGCACGCCCGGCAGCGGCCACACGGCCATCAGGCTCAGGGCGCGGCCCAGGCCCGACTGCACCGCCTCGCCGTTCCAGGTGACGTCGGTGATGCCGGGCGGCGCCCACACCTCCAGCTCGCGCTCGGCGACCGTGTCACCGGTCAGCCGGATCGTGGCACCGTCCAGGGCGGCCTCGCGCAGCAGCTCCGGGCCGCGCACCAGGACCCGGCCCGACGGCGTCTCGTACGGCCACAGCCGCAGCGAGGCCGCGTCGTCGGCGACGATCAGCAGCAGGGTGCGGTCGGTGTCGCCGCTGCGCACCCGCACCCGGGTCAGCCGGTCCTCCTGGAGCGGCACGGTCACGTGCAGCTGCCCGCGGTCGAAGGCCCAGGCGGCCTCCTCGTCCAGCCGGGTCGGCCACGGCTCGTCCGGACAGTCCAGGACCAGGTGCGCCGTCTCGCCGGCCCGCCCCACGAACGCGGCGATGTCCAGCCGCCCGACGCTCATGGCCAGCATGGGCTGCACGGTGGCGTACGCCAGCTTGCGCCCCGAGCCCAGGCGCAGGCCGGTGGCGAAGAGCTTGGCGTCCCGGGCGGGCACGGTGACCTCCACGTCGGCCCCGCCCATGGGGAGGGTCGAGGTGACGTCGGCGGCGGAGTCGTTGCGCAGGACGTAGGCGTGCGCCCCGGTGTCCGGGTTGACCAGGTGCCGTACCCGGACCCTGGCATCCGTGGCCCGGACCGCCTCCGCCTCGTTCATCCGGGTGAAGTCCGGTACGTGGCGCAGCAGGTGGCCGAGCTGGTGGAGCGGCGCGAGCCTGTCCGTCGGCCGCCGCGCCTCGTCGATGGGCGCGGTGGGGTCGTACGTCGGCGAGGGCGCCGAGGGCGCGGGCAGCCACCCCCACGAGCTGCCGCCGAACGCCATGGGGACGTGGTGCGGGGTGCTCCCCCGCGCCAGGCGGTCGAAGTGGACCCGACGCGCCTCGGCGACGTCCCGGACCGGCACCGGGTCCTCCCGGGCGGGCGGCGTGTCACCGTGCAGCAGGGGCACGTCGATGCCGTCGGCGCGCATCCTCGCGCGCAGCCGGTCCAGGCCGGCCCGCCCGGGGGCGTCGGCCCGGTAGAGCAGCACCGTGCCGGTGCCCCGGGTGAACAGGTGCCGGGCGGCGACGGCGTTGACCCGGCCCAGCCACTCCTCGGCGTGGCGCAGGTACGCCGGGCCGGTGGTCCCGGCCCGGCCCCCGACGGTCGTCAGCCAGCCGGGCAGGCCTCCGGCGTCCACGCCGGCGCCGATGTACGGGCCGGGGTGCAGGACGACGTACAGACCGCACTCGGCGGCCGTGCGCAGGAACAGCCCGAGGTCGCGGACGCCGGTGAAGTCGTACGCGCCCGGAGCGGGCGAGTGCTGGTTCCAGGCGAGGCGGATGTCGACCGCGTTGTGGCCGTAGGCCCGCATCTTCTGGAGCACGTCCCGCCACAGGGACGGGCTCGGCAGCCGGAAGGGGTGCAGTTCGCCGGACCACAGGGCCAGCCGCCTGCCGTCCACCAGCAGCGAGTGCCGGTCCAGCGCGACCCGGTGACGGGCGCCGTCGGCGCCGGGCGGGCCGGGCGGCGGCCCGGTGGGTGCGGGGCCCGGGGCGCCGGAGGCGGACAGCGCCGTGCTGCCGCCGAGCGCGAGACCGAGGACGGTGGTGCCCGCGAGGGCGCTGAACGCTCTTCTGCCGAGCCTGCTGGGCCTGCTGAGCTCCAAGGGAGCCTCTCCTGTAGCGCGCGTGTCTCCGGTCCCGCCGCCTGCGCGGGACCGCCTGTGCCGGGCCATTGTCCCAGCGGACGCCACAATGGTCGGCATGAGGATCTCGGCGCGTGCGGACTACGCGGTACGGGCGGTACTGGAACTGGCCGTCCGGCAGGACGGTTGCCCGGTCAAGGCGGAGGACGTGGCCGCCGTCCAGGACATTCCGCACAAGTTTCTGGAGGGGATCCTCGGGGACCTCAGGCGCGGCGGCGTCGTGGAGAGCCGGCGCGGCGGAGGCGGCGGGTACCGGCTGGCGCGCGGGGCGTCGGAGATCACCGTGGCGGACGTGATCCGGGCGGTGGACGGCCCGATCGTCTCGGTGCGCGGGGAGCGGCCGACGGAGCTGGTGTACACGGGCACGGCGGGGCCCCTGCTGCCGCTGTGGGTGGCGCTGCGCGCCAACGTGCGCAGGATCCTGGAGGGCGTGACGATCGCGGACCTCGCGGCGGACGCGCTGCCGGGCCCGGTGCGGGAGCTGGCGGCGGAACCGGCTGCGTGGGAGAACCCGTAGGCCGTGGCCCGGGCGGCGGAGAGCCCGCCGGACCTCGGCCCCGGCTGGCCCGGGTGGTGGGAATCGGCCGGTTTGAATCCTCCCCTCCCTGATGGGGGAGGGGATTCCTGGCTCAGGCTGCCTCCTGGAGCGGCGCTCCAGGAGGTCCTCCGCCATCGGCGCCAGCCGGGTTGAGACCAGCCCGGACGAGCATGACGCGTGCGGAGTTCTTGTCCCGTGGGGCTGTGGTTCCGCAGGCGGTGCAGGTGTGGGTGCGTTCACCCAGCGGCAGTGTGTGCTTGGCTCTCGCTCCGCACTGCGCGCAGTCCATCGTGGTGTACGCGGGGTGGACCAGGCGGATGTCCCGCCCGTGCTTGCGTCCCATCTCGATCAGAGCGTCCTTGGTGGCGCCGATGGCGGCGTCCGCGGCCTTGCGGGCCATCGTCGACCGAGCCAGGAACTTCGGCCGGAAGTCCTCCACCGCTACGGCATCGTGGTCGCGGACGACCTTCTTGGCCCACTTGCGGCCGGTGTCCGCACGCTGCCGGGCGACTTTCTTGTACGCCTTCGCCCGCAGCCTCCTCGCCGCACGGTAGCCCCTCGATCCGGGCGTCCCCTTCTTCGGCCTGCGACGGGCCATCATCCGGTCGTACCGGGTGAGCTTCTCCTTTGACTTCCCGCCGTGTACGGGGTGCGGCAGGTCGTGCGCGTCGGACGTGGTGGTCGCCGTCTCCTTCACACCCCAGTCGACACCCAGGACACGGCCGGTCTTCGGCAGAGGCTGGACCTGGGCGGGGACAACGAAAGAGGCGTACCAGTGTCCGAGGCTGTCCTGATAGACGCGTACGGAGGACGGCTCGTCGGGCAGCTCCCGCGACCACACCACGTGCAGGACGATTCCGCCCGCCAGGTGCAGTCGGCCGTCCTTCAGCCGGAACCCGCGCCGGGTGTAGTTCAGGGTCGCCGGTGACTCACGCCGGGTCTTCCATGTCGGCATCCCGGCTCGGCGCGCCGCGGGCAGGCTCGCTGTCATGTCTTGCTGGGCCTTGGCGCGGGAGCGACCGAAGTCACGGATGATCTGCTGCTGGGGAACGCAGGAGCCCTCCCGCAGCCACGGCGTACGGGAACGGGCCTCGGTCAGCATCCGGTCCAGCTGCGCCGGACCGCACGTGACCCTCTCGCCACTCGCCCTGTTGTGCAGATGCACGGCCCTGGACTTGGCGACGCACTCGTTCCACAGCCAGCGGCAGCGGCCCCACTCCGACGCCAGACGGGCACGAGCCGTGGACGACACCCGCAACCGGTACGTGTACCGGGCACGACCGCCCTCCGCCCCCACCTGCGCCATCTCGCCCCCCTTCACGGCCGCGGCCAGGACACCGTGCCGTCCCGAACCCTGCGAAGGACCATACGTACGACAGCCGCACACACACCCGACGAACCCACAACCGCCACTCCGACCAGCGATCACAGGCACACGTGTTCGCTTCGCCTTGGGTCATGCTGGTAGCAAAACGGGCGCTCCGCGCCCGTATCCGGGCTTCGGCGACGCTCCGCGTCGCCATACTCGGATGCGATTCCTCCCCGGAGTGAACGCGGGAGTCTCCTCGCAAGGATCAGGTGAAGCCCTCCTCGCGGTCCAGCACCGCCAGGACCTTGTAGTGCGCCCGGCGGTTGAGGATCACCTTCGGCAGCTTGACGACCCGGCCCGTGGTCTCGAACCCCTCGGCCCCCGGCACGAAGAAGGTGGGCGGCACCTGGGGGCTGCGCTCGGTGACGGTCATGCCGACGACGCGGCGGCCGGGGAAGGCGATGCGTATGCCCACGGGGTCGCTGGCCGGAGCGACGTAGTCGGCGGCGACGACGGGGCTCCAGCCGGCGTTCTCGATCCGCAGCAGGACGACCGAGGGTCGCGCAGGTTCGTACCGTCCCACTGCATGCGCTGCAGCACCGTGGTGTCGGGCCCCGAGGCGGCCGAGTCCCGGATCGTGGTGTCCAGCTGGACGCGGTAGCCGAGCCGTTTGCGACCCGCCAGCACGAACTCCCACAGCGCGGCCGCGACGGGCACGGCCAGACCCAGGACGGCGGCCAAGGACCCCCAGGACAGACTCACGTCCGGCTCCCCCTCAGGACGGTGACATGGGAGGCCATGGTGGCGGGGGAGGGGCGTGCGGGGGCGCGGCTCGGGTGACTGCACGGTTCGAATTCACGCGCCGGCCACTTTCGGCACCCGGTGTTTTCCGGACATCAACCGCCGCTTTCGCCAGGGACGTTGACGCGCAAGCGGTTCGACCCTAGGTTCCGTCACTGCGCCACGTCCGACATCACGAATGTTGTTCGAGATTCCGAACGCAAGAGGAGCCCCCCATGCGTCGCAGACGAGCCGCACTCCTCGCTCTCCCCACCGCCGCCCTGCTCGCCCTCGTCCCCTCCACGGCGTCGGCCTATCCCGGTCCCGGCACGGTCACCGGCTCCGTCGTCACGCACGACCCGACGATGATCCGCACCTCGTCCGGGCAGTACCGGCTCTACGCCACCGGCGGCGGCATCAGCAGCAAGGCCTCCTCGGACCGCACCGCCTTCTCCGCCGGGGCCGACGCCTTCGGCTCCCGGCCCGGCTGGTGGTCGCAGTACTCCGACGTCCCCGAGGCCTGGGCGCCCGACATCTCGTACCACGGCGGCAGGTACCTGATGTACTACTCCGTCTCGTCCTTCGGCGTGAACACCTCGGCCATCGGGCTCGCGGTCTCCACCACCGGGGCGCCGGGCAGCTGGAGCGACCGGGGCGTCGTCTACACCTCGAACTCCGCCAGCGACTACAACGCCATCGACCCGAACCTCTTCGTCGACGACGACGGCACGTGGTGGCTGTCCTTCGGCAGTTGGTGGACCGGCATCAAGATGGTCCGCATCGACCCGGCCACCGGCAGGCAGCTCGCCTCCGACACCGCCCGCCGCTCCCTCGCCTCCCGCCCGACGGGCACCAAGGCCGTCGAGGCCCCGTACGTCGTCAAGCGGAACGGGTACTACTACCTCTTCGCCTCGTACGACGTCTGCTGCGACGGCACCAGCTCCACCTACAAGGTCAAGGTCGGCCGGGCGACCAGCGTCACCGGGCCCTACCGCGACCGCAACGGCGTCTCGATGATGGACAACGGCGGGACGCCGGTGCTCGAGTCGCACGGCAGCGTCATCGGCCCCGGCGGTCAGTCGATCATGAACGACGTGGACGGCGACCTGATCGTCTACCACTACTACGACGGCAACGACAACGGCACGCCCAAGCTCGGCATCAACCTCCTGGACTGGAGCAGCGGCTGGCCCGTGGCGTACTGAGCGGCCCGCCGGTACGGACACGCGCGCCGGCCCCGGCCGTCACTCCGGGTCGTCGTGGCCCCGCAGGTGCAGCGAGCGGAGGGCCACCTCGATGGCGAAGCGGTGGTCGGGGTCGGCGAGCCGGTCGCCCAGGTAGGCGTCCAGCGTCCGCAGGCGGTAGCGGACGGTCTGCGCGTGCACGCCCAGCATCTCGCCGACCTGCTCCGCGGGCGCCCGGGTGGAGACGTGCACGCGCAGGGTCTCCACCAGCCGGTCGCGGCGCTTGGCCGGCAGCTCGTCGAGCGGGGCCAGTTCACGGGCCGCGACCCGGTCGACCAGGGCGGAGTCGGACAGCAGCCACAGGGTCGTCAGGTGATCCTCGCAGCGGATCAGCGGGGCGTCGGGTATGACATCGTCGTCAACGAGCTGCAGCACCCGGCGGGCCCAGCGGACGGAGTCGGCGGCCTGGGTGATCGGTACGGTCAGGCCCAGCGCGGCGCGGGTGCCGGCCAGTGCGGTGCGCAGCATGTCGAGGCGGGCCGGCGTGAGGTCGCCGGGCACCAGCAGGTGCGGCTGCGGTATGTCCAGATCGGCGAGGACGTCCCGGTCGAGTCCCGCCTGGATGTGCTCCGGCGCCGGAGACTGCAGGGCGACCAGGAAGCAGGACCGGGGCAGCTCCCAGGCGGCGGCCTTGCACAGTTCGGAGACGGCCGTCCGGGGCAGTGGGGAGGCGGCCAGCAGGAAGTGCAGTAACTGTCTTCGTAACGCGGACTCCTCGGAGGCGGCCCGCTCCCGGACCTCCGCGTACCCCTCGCGGGTGATCGACTCCAGCTCCTCGACGTAGGCGAAGAGGGCGTCGGCGAAGGCGAGGATCAGAGAGGGCGAGAGGCTGTACTGCCGGCCCAGGGTCTTGGCCCGGCGCAGTGCGATGCGGGCGCCGAGCCGGTAGGCCCCCTGCAGGACCTCCAGGTCGCGGCCCTCGTAGGCCTCCACCCGGCCGAATCTGCGCAGCAGTTCGTCCCGCAGCTCCGAACTGCTGGAGGGGTCGGCCACCCGGTCCACGAAGGCGGTCAGCGCCTGTTCGACGCCCTGGCGGATCGCGTCCCCGTCCGGGCCGTTGAGCAGCCTGCCGTACACCGGATAGCTGCGGGTGACCTCGGTGCGTATCTCGTTCAGCAGCCCCGGGAGCAGCGGACGCATGAAGGCCGCGAACTTCTTGGGGAGGGGGTCGAGCGGTTCACCGAGCACCGAAGGACGCGCGATTGAGGGCATGAGTGATCCCTTGCCGTCGACATGTCCGGTGGGGGTGGGCCGGCCGGGCCCCGCCCTCGGCGGGCGGAGCCTGGACCGGTCCACTGGGCGTTCACCGGTCTGGCAAGCAGACGGTAAATCAACTTTGTTGTGTTGTACATCTCTTGGGGAGGAATCGTGTCACGGTTGTGTACGTCGTCAACCGTGGTTCCCCGAGGGCTACTTGGCGGCGGAGTGCCAGTTCTCGGAGAGGACCTTGCCGGCGTCGGGGACGACGGTCCCGGGTGCGTTGAGCCCGGTGAGGTGGGTCCGGGTGTCGTTCAGGGTGACACTGTTGTTCCCGGCGGCGGAGGGCAGTCCGGTCTTCGCGTTCACCGCGGCGTTGATCAGGCCGATGTTCAGGCCGCAGCCGGTGGCGCCGGGCACCGCGAAGGTGCCGTCGTTCTGGGTGGCGCCGGTGAGGTTGATCCGGCTCATCTCGCCGGCCGCGTCCACGGTGCCGTCACCCTGGAAGAAGGTCATGCCGAACTCGGGGTAGTTGCGGTTCTCCGGGCGCAGCACGATCGGGTTGGCGGCCGTCCCGATGTAGCAGTTGTCGCCGAGCAGCGGGTTCTCCAGGTGGATGCGGACCGGCAGGGCGACGATGGGCAGGTCGGTGAGGACGCCCGCGGTCTGGTCGAAGGCGTAGGGCGCGCCGGCCGACTCCATGGTCGCGGTGATCTTGTTGAGGCTGGAGTTCTCCAGCGACTCGCAGATGCCCGTGATGATGAATATGTCGCTCGGGCACATCAGGCCGAGCAGTCCGCCGGGCACGGTGGCGGGCTCGGCGACCAGCGCGCCGGAGGCGGGGGCGACCACACTGCTGGTGCCGTCCGCGTTCTGGACGACGCCCATCTGCAGGTTGGTCCTGCCGGTCGTCACGGTGGTGTCGCCCAGCTTGATGGACCCGCTCGCCGAGGTGGACACCACGCACTGCGGGGTCTTCTCGAAGCCGTCGGCGTTCAGCATCGCCGGGGCGTCCACGGGGCATCGGGTGAAGGGGGCCCACTCGCCGTTCAGCGCGGGGTCGGCGGCGGTCGCCGTGCCCAGCGAGGCGAAGGCGCCGAGCGCGGTCAGCGCGGACACGGTGGCGAGCCGGGTGCGGGTGGAGATCGGGCGCATGGTGGTGGCCTTCCGTGGAGGTGGGAGAGGAGGAGCCGAGTCAGCGCTCGGCGACGGGGATCACGTAGGGCTGGAGGTCCTGTGTGCACTCGCCGCTGGTGTTCGGGGTCTCGTACACGGGGTTGGCGATCGAGCACGTCTGGCCCTGGACCTGCTTGATGAGGTTGCCGGGTCCGGACACGGAGGCGGTGAGCAGACGGTCGAGGTCCTCGCCGTCGGTGCCGCAGCCGGTGAAGGCGGGGATGGTGGCCTCGCCGGACAGCACGCCGCCGCTGAGGAGCAGGTAGCCGGTGGCCGTCTGGCCGGGGATCAGCTCGCCGTGTCCGTACAGCACCAGGTGGTCACCGGGATGGTTCACGGGATCCGGGTCCTTCGAGGTGAGGGACGTCTCGGTCCGGCACCCCGGACCGACGTCCAGGGGCGTCCCGTTGACCTCGAGGTCCAGCACGTGCAGGACCAACGGGGCCCGGACGTAGGTGTCCGTGATCGTGGTGAAGTCGGACAGGCGCATCTTCATGCGCGAGTCGATCCTGACGGGGCCCTTCTGCTCCAGCACCATGGTCGCCTTCACCGGAGTGAAGTCGAAGGACAGGAAGCTGCTTTGGAACGGCGGTGTCTCCTTGCGCTCCTGATAGTGGAAGTCGCCGAACGACACCATGTCGAAGATCAGGTACTCCGGGTCGGGAGGGCCGGGCAGATAGTCTCCCTGCTCGATCAGCATGCAGGACGGCGGCAGGTACGAGGCGGCCTTCTGCTTGCGCACGTTGGTGTAGCCGGTGATGTAGGCGTTGAGCGATCTCGACGTGGGCGGGTGCTGCTCGTCGTACTGGCACGGCGGTGCGTTCCGGTCCGCCGTGCCCGGTGTGTTCTCCAGCACCTCCGGCGACCGCTCGGACTGCCGTTCCGCCGCCTCGCTCCCCGGTGTGTCCCGCTGCCCGTCCCCGGCCGGGTCCGACGCCGAAGCGGATCCGGACGGGGAGGGCGAGCCGCTCGCCCCGGCGCCGCCCGCGCGGACCGGAACGGTGGCCAGCAGCCCCTGGCCCGGCGCGTCCTCGGCGAGGGTGCACTCGACGGTCAGCGAGCCGGGGTCCGCGGTGGCCGGGTCCGCCGCCCCGAGCGCCAGGTCGATGGCGAGGGCGCCCGCGGAGAACGTCAGGTCGCCGTCGCTCCGGCCGGCCACCGAGGGTACGTCTCCCCGCGTCACCAGGGTCAGCGGCCCCGACCCGGGCAGCGCGACCGGCTCGGCGCCGCCCCGCCAGGTCGCCGTGGCCGTGGCCGAGTTCTGGGCGACACCGACGGCAAGCCGGGTGGCCGCCCGCACCTCGGCCGCGTCGCGCGCGGTCAGGTCCGCGACCGCCTCCGCCGGGAGCTCCACGGTCGTGGTGACGCCGGAGGGCGTGAACGCCTCGTCCGCCTCGGCCCGTTCCGGGAACTCCGCCGAGACCCGCACCGTCGCGGGCAGTTGCCCGGAGGGCAGCGCGCAGACGTAGGGGAGTTCGGCCTCGACCTCCTGGGTGCCCGAGGCGGAGGCCGTGGTCGGGACCAGGGCGGCGAGCACCACGAAGGCGGCGATCGACGTGGTCCGGGCCCGGGCCCGGGACGGCCGCGGGGCGGCGGCTGGCGTGGCTTTCATGCGACTCCGCTCGGATGGCTCGGACGGGAGGCCGGTCTTCTCGGGCGCGGCTCACGGCCCGCGTCCGCCCGGCCGGGATGCCGGCCGGGCGGACGCGGACCGTCGGACGCCTAGGCGGGCGGGTTCGAGCCGACGATGGTCGGGATGGCGCCGGTGCCCTTCTCGGTGACGGCGTAGTTGCCCTTGAAGGTGGGCTTGGTGGTGGGCGTGACGATCGCACCGCAGTTGACGGGGTTGCTGACCGTCAGTTCACCGGCGGTGCTGTTGATCGCCAGGACGCCGGTGGAGTTGGTGTAGGTGCCCGAGGCCTGGCCCGACACCGTGAACTTGCAGGCTCCGGCGGTCACGTTGGCCACCACGTTGTCGACGTAGCCCGTGGTGACACCGCTGGCCGCGTCGTAGTCCACCGCGACGACGTCCCAGGGGGTGACCGACGTGGTGGTGACGTTGCCCAGGACGCTGGTGCACGGCGAGCCGGACGCGCCGAAGTGCATGGTGTCGATGTCGGCGACGTCCGCCGGGTTGCCGGTGGCGCTGTTCATGGTGCCGTCCGCGGTCGAGACCGTGCAGGTCATCGGGATCGTGGCGGTCAGCACGATGTTGCCGACGTTCACGGCCTCGAAGTCGGCCGGGGAGGGCGTGACGGTCCAGACGGTGGAGGGCACCGCCGAGGACGGGACGGCGGCGAGACCCAGCGCCGACGCGGCCGCACACACCACGAGGGCCGACCTTCTCATGCTCTTCTTCATGACTCGGACTCTCCTTGAGGGTTGACCGGCATTGGGCCGTGACGTTACTCGTCGGAAACATAGGCGAACAATGCGGCCGTCCATGATTCTTTGAAAAGTGGAACAAGCTGTTTCCGGGGTGAGTGGAACGCGATTCGGCTTAGTCATCCGATGCCAAGTCCGACGGGGTCCGGCTCGCGGCGCTCCCGCCCCGCAACCGTCGCACGCAAGGGGGTTCCGGTACTCACCCGATGACAAGTTACCCATGGGTTCTTGTGTCTTCCCTGACAGGTTCCGGATGGCCGAAGTCGGTATCCCGGAAAACTCCGAATCCGGTGTTGCCCGCCGAGGTTACTCGGCCGTAACGTGCCGGTGCGGTGCTCGGTTCCAGGTCGGTGGCCCCCGTCGGCCGGAGCCATGGCGGACGCGTTCTGGCCCACCCTCCATCGGGCCCGGGTGTCCGCCGGCGGGGTCCCGCGGGATCCACACCCCCCGGAACCGCGAGACCCTGCCCTGTCTCCCCGGAGACAAGTGCGGGGCGGGGAGGTTGTCAGCGCGGTGACAAGTTCCCCGGGGGTGCCGGAGATCCGTGCCGCACCCGTTGTCAGTGCGCTTCGGGCCGACTTAACGTGCGGGCCCGCAGCGCGTATCCGATTGGCGTCCGCTGGAGGTGATATGGGAATCGAAGTAGTGGTCGAGGGTCTGACCAAGTCCTTCGGTAAGCAGAGCATCTGGCGGGACGTGTCACTCACTCTTCCGGCCGGAGAGGTCAGCGTGATGCTGGGCCCGTCCGGAACCGGTAAGACCGTTTTCCTCAAGTCGCTCATAGGGCTGCTCAAACCCGAGAAGGGCCGTGTCCTCATCAACGGGGTGGACATGGTGAACAGTCCGGAAAGAGACATCTACGAGACCCGGAAACTGTTCGGTCTCATGTTCCAGGACGGCGCCCTCTTCGGGTCCATGTCCCTTTTCGACAACATCGCCTTCCCGCTGCGCGAACACACCCGCAAGAAGGAGTCCGAGATCCGCCGCATCGTCATGGAGCGGATCGAGGTCGTCGGGCTGCTGGGCGCGGAGGGAAAGCTCCCGGGGGAGATCAGCGGAGGCATGCGCAAGCGGGCCGGACTGGCCCGCGCGCTCGTCCTGGACCCGCAGATCATCCTGTGCGACGAACCGGACTCCGGTCTCGACCCGGTCCGCACCGCCTACATCTCCCAGCTGCTGATCGACCTCAACGCGCAGCTCGACGCGACGATGCTGATCGTCACCCACAACCTCGACATCGCCGCCACCGTGCCCGACAACATGGGGATGCTCTTCCTGCGCGAACTCGTCACCTTCGGCCCGCGCGAGGTGCTGCTCACCAGCGACGAACCGGTCGTGTCCCAGTTCCTGGGCGGCCGGCGCGAGGGTCCCATCGGGATGTCCGAGGAGAAGGACGCGGCCACCCTCGCCGCCGAGGCGGACGCCGCCTGCGCGGCCCCCGCCGCACCCCGGGAGATCGTGCCGCAGCTGGAGCCGTCGCCGGGCCTGCCGCCGCGTCGGGCCGTCGCACGCCGGCGTGAGCGTGTCATGGGCATGATCGACTCGTTGCCGCCCGCCGCGCGGTCCGCCATCCGGGACACCTACGCGAAGAGTTCCGAGGCGGCCACCCTGCCGATGCCCACCGCCGGGAGCGGCGCGTGATCACCGGCGCGCTGCGGCAGACCGGACGGCTCTTCGCGCTCGCCGCCGAAGTCGTCCGGGCCGTCTTCCGAAGACCCTTCCAGTTCCGCGAGTTCGTCGAGCAGTTCTGGTTCGTCGCCAGCGTGACCATCCTGCCCGCCGCCCTGGTCTCGATCCCCTTCGGCGCCGTCATCGCCCTCCAGGTCGGCTCCCTGACCGAGCAGCTGGGCGCCCAGTCGTTCACCGGCGGCGCCAGCGTCCTCGCCGTCGTCCAGCAGGCCAGCCCGCTCATCGTCGCGCTGCTCATCGCCGGCGCCGGCGGCTCGGCCATCTGCGCCGACCTCGGCTCCCGCAAGATCCGCGAGGAACTCGACGCCATGGAGGTCATGGGCGTCTCCCCGGTGCAGCGCCTGGTCGTGCCCCGGGTGCTGGCCGCGATGGGCGTCGCGGTCCTGCTCAACGGGCTGGTCTCCGTCGTCGGCATCCTGGGCGGCTACTTCTTCAACGTCATCATGCAGGGCGGCACCCCCGGCGCCTACCTCTCCAGCTTCTCCGCCCTCGCCCAGCTGCCCGACCTCTACGTCAGCGAACTCAAGGCGCTGATCTTCGGGTTCATCGCGGGCATCGTCGCCGCCTACCGGGGCCTCAACCCGCGCGGTGGCCCCAAGGGCGTCGGCGACGCCGTCAACCAGTCCGTCGTCATCACGTTCCTGCTGCTCTTCTTCGTCAACATGGTGATGACGGCCATCTACCTCCAGATCGTCCCGCCGAAGGGAGGCTGAGGTCCGATGGCCTCCCCGCTCGTCTGGCTCGACCGCTCCGGCGACCAACTGCTCTTCTACGTCCGGGCCCTGCTGTGGGTCCCGCGGACCCTGCGCCGCTACCTCAAGGAGGTGCAGCGCCTCCTCGCCGAGGTGGCCTTCGGCTCCGGCGGCCTCGGCGTCATCGGCGGCACCATCGGCGTGATGATCGCGATGACGCTCTTCACCGGGACCGTCGTCGGAATCCAGGGCTACGCGGCCCTCGACCAGATCGGCACGGCCGCGTTCACCGGATTCGTCTCCGCCTACTTCAACACCCGCGAGATCGCGCCCCTCGTCGCCGGACTCGCCCTCTCCGCGACCGTCGGAGCCGGCTTCACCGCCCAGCTCGGCGCCATGCGCATCAACGAGGAGGTCGACGCGCTGGAGGGCATGGGCATCCGCTCCATGCCCTACCTCGTCACCACCCGCATCATCGCCGGCGTCGTCGCCATCATCCCGCTCTACGCGATCGGGCTGCTCTCCTCCTTCCTCGCCTCCCGCTACGTGACCGTCCTGTTCAACGGGCAGTCCCGGGGGACGTACGACCACTACTTCAACCTCTTCCTCTCCCCGACGGACGTGCTGCTCTCCGTCCTGAAGGTGCTGATCTTCAGCGTGATGGTGATCGTCGCCCACTGCTACTACGGCTACCGCGCCTCCGGCGGCCCGGCCGGTGTCGGCGTCGCCGTCGGCCGGTCGGTGCGCAACGCCATCGTGCTGATCAGCGTCACCGACTTCTTCCTGTCGCTGGCCCTGTGGGGCGCGACCACGACCGTGAAGGTGGCGGGGTGAGATGAGCCGACCGGAAGGACACACACTGCGCCGCCGGCTCGCCGGGGTCGTGTTCGTGCTGGTGCCCGCCCTGCTGATCTGGCTGGCCGTCGCCGTCTACGACAAGAGGTTCACCGACTCCGACCCGGTGGTCGTCGAGACCGGCAGCGCCGGCAACCAGATGCACCCCGGCGCCGAGGTGAAGCTGCGCGGCGTGGTCGTCGGCGAGGTCCGCGCCATCGACGCCTTTGGCGACGGCGCCCGGCTCACCCTCGCCATGAAGCCCGGCGCGCTGGACGACGTACCGTCCGACGTCCGCGCGCAGATGCTGCCCACCACCCTCTTCGGCGAGCGGTTCGTCGCCCTCGTGCCGCCCGCGAACCCCTCGCCCGAGCCCCTGGCCGCCGGGGCCGTCGTCCCCCAGGACCGGTCCGCGAACGCCATCGAGCTCCAGCAGGTGCTCGACGACGTCCTGCCGATGCTCACCGCCGTCCAGCCGCAGAAGCTCTCCGCGACCCTGTCCGCCGTCTCGCAGGCCCTCGAAGGCCGCGGGGAGCGGCTCGGCGACACGCTCACCCTGCTGGACGAGCACCTGGCGGAGTTCAACCCCCACCTGCCCGCCCTCAACCGCGACCTCAAGGAACTCGTGAAGGTCAGCCACGTCTACGCGGACGCCGCGCCCGACATCGTCACGGCGCTCACCGACTTCACCACCACCAGCGGCACCCTCGCCGAGCAGGAGGCGGAACTCGCCGCCACCCTCGGCGCCACGACCCGGACGGCCGAGGACGTGACGGCCTTCCTGCACAAGAACAAGGACAACATCATCCGGCTCGGCGACACCGGCCGCCCCACCCTGGAACTGCTCGCCGAGTACTCCCCGGCCTTCCCCTGCACCCTGCGCACCCTCGCCGAGTTCGTGCCGGCCATGGACAAGGCGCTCGGCAAGGGCACCGACCGGCCCGGCATCCACGTCGACGTCACCAGCGTCGCCTCGCGCGGGGCCTACCGACCCGGCCGCGACACCCCGGTGTACGACTCCGGCGGCGGGCCCCGCTGCCCCTCCGTGCCCTACCTCGGCACCCTGCCCCGGCCCACCGCGCGGGCCGCCACCCCCGCGGCCGAGCAGGACCTCGGGCCCGCCAACTCCCCGCAGGAGAACGACCTCGTCAACGAACTCCTCGCCCCCGCCGCCGGGAAGAGCCCCGGTGACCTGCCCGACTGGAGCAGCCTGCTCGTCGGCCCCGTCTACCGCGGTACGGAGGTGACCCTCGGATGACCGGCGCCGACCACGCGCACACCCGGCGCCGTCCGCTGACCGGACCGCTGGTCAAGTCCCTCGTCTTCGTGGTGGTCACCGCCCTCGCCACGACCGTGCTCGGCCTGAGCGTCGCCGGCACCAGCGTCGACTCCGGCACCGGGACCAGCAGCTACCAGGCCCTCTTCACCGACGTCACCGGCCTCGTCGACGGCGACAGCGTGCGGATCTCCGGGGTGACGGTCGGCGAGGTGACCGACGTACGCGTCGTCGACCGGCGCACCGCGCAGGTCACCTTCACCGTCCGCGACGACCGCAGGCTGCCCCGGTCGACCACCGCGGCCGTGAAGTACCTCAACATGGTCGGCCAGCGCTACGTCTCCCTCGGCCGCGGCAGCGGCGACCTCACCGGCACCCTCCCGGACGGCGGCACCGTCCCGCTGGAGCGCACCACGCCCGCGCTCGACCTGACCCTGCTCTTCAACGGCTTCAAGCCACTGTTCGAGGGCCTCTCCCCGAAGGACGTCAACGAACTGGCCGGATCGATCGTGCAGGTGCTCCAGGGCGAGGGCGCCACCGTCGACAGCCTGATCCGCCACGTCGGCTCGCTCGGCACGACCGTCGCCGCCAAGGACAAGGTGATCGGCGAGGTCGTCGAGAACCTCACCACCGTCCTGGACACCCTCAACGACCGCGAGGACGGCTTCGACGACCTCGTGGTCACCCTCCAGAAGCTCGTCACCGGCTTCAACCAGGACCGCAAACCGCTCGGCGAGGCCGTCGCCGCCATGGGCGACCTGACCACCGTCACCGCGGGACTCCTCGAGGACGGACGCGCCCCCCTCAAGAAGGACATCCGCGAACTGGGCCGGCTCTCGGCGGGCCTCGGCGAGCACACCCCGCAGATCGAGGACTTCCTGGAGAAGAGCCCCGCCAAGATGACCGCCCTGGCCCGCCTGTCCTCCTACGGCTCGTGGTTCAACCTCTACCTCTGCGAGGCGCGCGTGAGCGGAGTGACCACCTCCGACGGCTCGAAGCCGCCGACCGGCATCGCGATCACCGAATCGAGGTGCCGCGGATGAAGCGCCCCCGCCCCCGACCCCGCATCAAGCCGGTCAAGGAACGCAACCCCGTCGCCGTCGGCATCGCCGGACTGCTCGTTCTCGCTCTGGTCGCCCTCCTCGTCTACAACGTCGACCGGCTGCCGTTCGGCGGCGGCACCACCTACAGCGCCGACTTCTCCGAGTCCGCCGGCCTCGACGAGGGCGACGAGGTGCGCATCGCCGGCGTCAAGGTCGGCCAGGTCACCTCGGTCGCGCTCGACGGCGCCAAGGTCAAGGTCACCTTCGAGGTCGAGGACGCCTGGCTCGGCGACCGGACGACCGCCGCCATCGCCATCAAGACCGTCCTCGGCGACAAGTACCTGGCGCTCGACCCGCTCGGCTCCGGCCGCCAGGACCCCGGCGCCCGCATCCCGCTCGCCCGCACCACCTCCCCCTACGACGTGACCCAGGCCTTCCAGGACCTCAGCGGCACCGTCGACGACATCGACACCGGACGGCTCGCGGAGAGCTTCGAGACCATCTCCGACACCTTCAAGGACTCCCCGCCGCACGTGCGCAAGGCCGCCACCGGCCTGTCCGACCTGTCGAAGTCCCTCTCCAAGCGCGACGCCAAGCTCTCCGAACTCCTCAAGGGCAGCGCGCGGTTCACCAAGACGCTGGAGAACAACAAGTCCAGCTTCGAGACCCTCATCGAGGACGGCGGCCCCCTGCTCGGCGAACTCCGCGACCGGCGCACCGCCATCAGCGCCCTGCTCAAGGGCAGCCAGGACCTCGGCACCGAACTCGGCGGCCTCGTCAAGGACAACGAGAAGCAGCTCGGCCCCACCCTCAAGGCGCTCGGCCGGGTCACCAGCGTCCTGGAGAAGAACAACACCCGGCTCGGCGAGACCCTGGCCCTGGTCGGCCCGTACTACCGCCTGGTCGGCAACACCCTGGGCAACGGCCGCTGGTTCGACAGCTACCTGTGCGGCGTCGTGCCCCGCGACTACCTGCCCGAGACCTCCCAGCCCTCGACCGGATGCCTGCCGCCGAAACAGCCCGCGGCGGCCCAGGGGAGCGGTGCGTGATGACCCGACGCCGAAAGATCCTCACCGGGGTGCTCGCCCTCGTGGTGCTCGCCGCCGGCGGCCTGGCCGCCGCCCGGGCGCTCGAAGCCGACGGCACCCGCGTCACCGCGTACTTCGACCGCGCCATCGGCGTCTACGCCGGATCCGACCTGCGCATCCTCGGGGTGCGCGTCGGCGAGGTGGAGTCGGTGGACCCCGAGGGCACCAGGGTCCGCGTCGGCCTCCGCCTGGACGACGGGATCAAGGTCCCCAAGGACGCGCGGGCCGTCGTCGTCGCGCCGAGCGTCGTCGCCGACCGCTACGTGCAGCTCACCCCCGCCTACCGCGAGGGCCCCGCCCTGGCCGACGGCGCCGTACTGCCCGCCTCCCGCAACCACGTCCCCGTCGAGATCGACCAGATCTACGACTCCATCACCGAACTCGGCGACGCCCTCGGCCCGGACGGCGCCAACTCCGACGGCGCCCTGTCCGAACTGCTGAAGACCGGCGCCGACAACCTCGACGGCAACGGCGAGGCCATCGGCGACAGCGTCGAGGAGTTCGGCAAGGCCGCCAAGACCCTCGACGGCAGCAGCGGCGACCTGTTCAGGACGCTCAGCAGCCTCCAGACCTTCACCACCATGCTGAAGAACAAGGACACCGACGTGCGCACCGCCCAGGAACGCCTGGACGAGGTCGTCAGCTTCTTCGCCGACAACAAGGACGACCTCACCGGCGCCCTGGAGGAACTCGGCAAGGCCCTCGGCCAGGTCAAGACCTTCATCGAGGACAACCGGGGCGAGCTGAAGAAGAACGTCGACCGGCTGGTCCCCATCACCCGGACCCTGGTCGAGCAGCGCGCCTCGCTGGCCGAGGCCCTGGACGTGGCCCCCCTGGCCGCCGACAACGTCGTGAACGCCTACAACCCCGACACCCGCACCCTCGACGGCCGCGCCAACCTCAACGAGATCAGCAGCGGCGGCCCGCTGCTGCCGCTGCCGGTGGCCGGGACGGAGAAGGGGGAGGGGCGATGAAGCGCGCAACGCTCCCCAGGGGCCGGGCGGCCGGCCTCACCGCCGGCGGACTGGTCGCCGTCGGACTCGCCCTCGCCCTGACCCTCGGCGGGGTGAGCCTCGTACCGAGCGGCTTCGACGGCATCGAGGACCTGCCACTGCCCGGCGGCGCCGACCTCGGCGACCACCCCTACACCGTCACCGCGGAACTCCAGGACGTGCTCAGCCTCGTCCCGCACTCCGCGGTACGGGTCAACGACGTCGCCGTCGGCCGGATCACCGGCATCGAACTCGGCGAGGACGACTGGTCGGCCCGCGTCACCATGGAGATCAACGGCGAGGTCCGGCTGCCCGCCGACGCCACCGCGCGGCTCGAACAGTCCAGCCTGCTGGGCGAGAAGTACGTCCAGCTCGTCGCGCCCGCCAAGGAGACCGGATCCGGCCGGCTGACCGACGGGAGCGTCATCCCGCTGGCCCGCACCAGCCGCAACACCGAGGTCGAGGAGGTGTTCGGCGCGCTGTCCCTGCTCCTCAACGGCGGCGGTGTCAACCAGCTCAAGACCATCACCCGGGAGCTCAACGCCGCGCTCGGCGGCCGCGAACCCGAGGTCCGCTCGATGCTGAAACGGGTCGACACCCTGGTGGGCGACCTCGACGACCACCGCGGAGACATCACCGACGCCCTCGACGCCGTCAACCGGCTCTCCTCGACCCTCGCCACCCGCAAGGAAGACGTCGGCACCGTCCTCACCGACCTCTCGCCCGGACTGAAGACGCTGGAGCAGCAGCGCGGCTCCCTGCTGACCATGCTGCGCTCCCTCGACACCCTGTCCGGCGTCGCCGTCTCCACCATCAACGCGAGCAAGGACGACATGATCGCCGACCTCAAGGCCGTCGCGCCGACGCTGCGGGCCCTGGCCGACGCGGGTACCGACCTCCCCGACTCGCTCCAGGTGCTGCTGACGTACCCGTTCACCGACGAGGTGCTGCGCGGGGTGAAGGGCGACTACCTCAACACCTACCTGAGCATGGTCGCCGTGCCCGGGACCGAGGTGATCCCGCCGCTGGTGGACGGGCCCACGCCCGGCCCGTCCCCGTCCATGACCCTGGACACCGGAGCGGGCCCGGCCGGGAAGCAGCGGTCCTCGCGGAAGCAATCCCCGGAGAAGCAGGGCGCCGCCTCGCCGCTGCCGCTGCCCTCCGTGCCCGGGGCCGGGCCTGCGTCCGGGACCGGACCGGCGTCCGGGGGTGAACACGGGTGATCACCCTCGCCGTACGGCTGAAGAACCTCGCCTTCCTCCTCATCGCCGTCCTCGCCCTCTCCTTCCTCGGCATCCGCTACGCCGACCTGGGCCGCTACGTGGGCGTCGCCGACTACTACACCGTGGACGTGCAACTCCCGCGCACCGGCGGACTGTTCACCCACTCCGACGTGACCTACCGGGGCGTCTCGGTGGGCCGCGTCGGCCCGATCGACCTCACCGCCGAGGGCGTGGTCGCCGAACTCCGCATCAAGAAGTCCGCGCCCCGCATCCCCGCCGACACCAAGGCCGTGGTCGCCGGGCTCTCCGCCGTCGGCGAGCAGTACATCGACCTGCGGCCCGAGAGCGACGGCTCCCCCTACCTCGCCGACGGCACCCGCATCGAACAGGCCGACACCGAGGTGCCCGCTCCCGTCACCGACGTCCTCACCAGCGTCGACGACCTCGTCGGCTCCGTCCCGCTGGAGGACCTGCGCACGGTCGTCGACGAGTTCGGCAAGGCCTTCGAAGGACACGGCGACGACCTCCAGATGCTGCTCGACAGCGGCAGCGACTTCGTCGAGGCCGCCGACCGGGCTCTGCCGTCCACCACCCTGCTCATCAACGACGGCGAGACCGTCCTGCGCACCCAGGCCCAGGAGGCGCGGGCCATCCGCGACTTCGCCGTCGGGGCCAAGGACCTGGCCGCCGCCCTCAAGGGCTCCGACGCCGACCTGCGCCGCCTCCTCGCCGTCACCCCCGAGGCCGCCACCCAGGTCAGCGGGCTGCTGCGGGACCTCGACCCGAGCCTCGGCGTCGTCCTCGCCAACCTCCTGACCACCTCCGAGGTCGCCGTCACCCGGCAGCGCGGCATCGAGGAACTCCTCGTGAAGTACCCGGCGGCCGTCTCCGCCGGCGCCACCGCCGTCGACGGGGGCAAGCTGGACCTCGGCCTGGCCGTCACCTTCTTCAGCCCCCTGCCCTGCACCGACGGCTACGGCGGCACCCGCTACCGCAACGGCCTCGACCTCGGCACCGCGCCCGCCCTCAACACCGACGCCGCCTGCACCGCCCCGGCCTCGGGCGGGAAGAACGTGCGCGGCTCGGCCAACGCCCCGAAGGGCGGCGCGGTCCCCGACCCGGCCACACCCGGCTCCCTGCCCTCGGGCAGCGGCCGGACCACCCCGGCCGACGACGGCTCCCCGGCGCTCCCCGGCGCGCTCGCCCTGCCGGGACAGAGCGGTGAGGCACCGGCCGGCCTGACGGACCTCCTCGCCCCGGCCGCCGGGGGTGCGCGATGAGGCGGGCCCGGATCCTCGCCGGAGCGGGGCTCGCGCTGGCCCTCGGCCTCTGCGGCACCGGCGCGTGGACGTACACGCAGGCCCGCACCGACGACGGGCTCGCGTACGGCCGGGAGCGGGACGAGGCGCTCGCCGACGGGCGCGAGGGCATCGCCGTACTCACCACGCTCGACGCGTCCACCCGGCAGCGGGCGGAGCGGAGCATCGGGGACTGGCGCGCCGTCTCCACCGGGCCGTTGCGCAAGGAACTCGGCGACACCCGGGCGGCGGCCGGGACCTCGGCGCGCGGCACCGTCACCGAGGCCGCCGTCACCGCGCTCGACACCCGGTCGGGTACGGCCAAGCTCATCGCCACCGTGCGCGTCGAGGTCACCCCCGCCGGCACGAAGAAGCCCTCCACCGACCGCAAACGCCTGGAGGCGGTGCTGGCCCGCACGGGCGAGGGGGAGTGGAAGGTGCGGGCACTGAGCGCCGTACCGGTGGCGCAGGAGAAGGGCGAGGAGTGATGACACCGACGTGGTTGCTGCGCAGGTCCGCTTCCCCGGAGCCCGGCACGGATTCGGCTCCGGGCACGGATTCGGGCCCGGACACGGGCTCGGCCGCGGACACCGGCCCCGCTGACGCGCCCGCCGAGACGGACGCGCCCGCCGAGGCCGCCGCGGCCGACGAGCCCGCCGGGGCCCCGGCGGCCGGGAAGCGCGTGCGCGACGGGCGCCTGCGGAGGGCGGTCCTGGCCGGGACCGCCGTGCTCCTCGTCCTCGGCGGCTGCGGATTCCTCTACGCGGCCCAGCAGCTGCGGTCGGCCGCACCCGCCCGGAACCAGGCGCTCACCGACGCGGAGGCCACCTCCCGCGTCGCGGGCGAGGTCGGCAACGCCCTCGCCCGGATCTTCTCCTACACCCCGGACGGCACCGCGGCCGCCGAACGCTCCGCGAGCACGGTTCTCGACGGCCGCGCCGCCCGGCAGTACGAGACCCTCTTCGCCCGGGTCCGCGACGACCTCACCGAGCAGCGCGTCACCCTGAGCACCCGGGCCGTGCGCACCGGAGTGATCGAACTCGACGGCGACCGGGCCCGCCTGCTGGTCTTCCTCGACCAGACCTCCCACCGCGACACGGGCACGGGCACGGACAAGGGCAAGGGCAAGGACAAGGGTGACGCCGGGGCCACCGCGGCCGCGGCCCAACTCACCGTCACCGCACGGCTCGACGACGACCGTTGGCGGATCGTCGACATCAAGGCCCGCTGACCATGCGCGGGAGACTGGAGCACCCCATGAAACGCGCGGTCCGCCTCCTCGGCGTCGGTCGCACCCGGCCGCTGCCCGCCCTGGCCCTGGCCCTCGTCCTCACCCTAGTCGCGGGCGGCTTCGCCGCCTGGGCCGGTCAGGACTGGTACCGGGCGGCACACGACGAGCAGGCCGGGTACGCCGCGCAGCGGGACGCGGCACTCTCCGCCGGGGAGCAGGCCGTGCAGAACCTGAACACGCTCGACCACCGCGAGCTGAACCGCGGCCTGGACCTGTGGGAGTCCTCGACCACCGGCGAACTGCACGACCAACTCGCCTCCGGGCGTGACGAGTTCGCCGACCGGATGAAAGAGGCGAAGACGGTCAGCACGGCCCGGGTGCTGTCCGGCGCCGTCACCGAACTCGACGACCGCGCCGGACGCGCCCGGGTACTGGTCGCCCTGCGCGTCACCGTCGAGGCGGCCGACGGAGCGAAGAGCGACAAGGACAGCCGCATGCTCGGCGAACTCACCCGGACCGACGGCCGGTGGAAGCTGAGCGCCCTGGGCCAGGCGCCCGTCGGCGCGACGTCGACCGGCTGATCCGGTCCCGTACCGCGAGAGCCGGCCGCAGCGAGGAGGACACCGCACCATGTCGACGACCCGTCACCACATCAACCGCCAGCGGCGCCGCCAGGCCCGCGAGACGGCCCCCGCCGCGCCCGCCGGGCGCCCGGAACGCCCGCCGGTCCGGACCGGCGGGCGCGGCGGCACGGCGGTCCTGACGCCCGCGGACGCCGTCACCGCCGACCCGCCCACGGCCGGGGACGAGAAGGCCGCCCCGGCCCGGTCGCGGCGCCCCGCGGTCCTCGCGCTGCTCTGCGCGCTGACGGTCCTCCTCGGCGGCTTCGCGGGCTGGGCGCACGCGGAGGCCGAGGGGCTCAGGTCCGAACCCGCCCGCAGCAACACCGCACTGACCGACCTCGCCCGCACCAGCGAGATCAAGGGCCAGGTGGCCAAGGCCGTCGACCGCCTCTTCTCCTACGACCACGCCGACCCCGGCGCCCTGGACAAGGCGGCGCGGGACCTCCTGACCGGCAAGGCCGTCGACCAGCACCGCGACCTGCTCGCCGACGTCCGCGCGCGTGCCGACGAGCAGAAGGCGGTGATCACCACGACCGTCACCGACAGCGCGGTCGAACGCATCGACGGCGACCGGGCCCGAGTCCTCGTCTACGCCGACCAGAGCAGCGTCGCCACCACCGGCAAGAAGGCCGCGACGGACAAGGAGAGCAGGACGGACGGGGCGGCCGCGCAGGACGAGGGCGTGTACGCGGCGGCCATGCTCGCCGTCGACGTCGTGCACCACGACGGACGCTGGCTGGTCTCCGCCCTCGACACCTTTGGCCGCTGAAGCACCCCGGGCCCGCTCCCCGCTCCCCGCCCCCCGCATCTCCGACGGATCCGACAGGAGTGACGACCATGTCCGTACGCCGTGCCCGACGCCTGTACTCCGGCCGGGCCCGCAAGGGACTGCGCACGACCGCGCTCGCGGTGGCGGCCATGGCGGCCCTCACCGCCTCCCAGGCCCCCGGCCTCACCCGGGACACCGGGGACAGCCAGGCCGGACCGGCCGCCGACGACCTGGGCCTGCCGGCGGCGGACGGCCCGTTCGCCGCGCTCGCGCCACCGGGCGACGGCTCCTACCACACCGAACTCCCGCCCCTGAGGACGCGGAACGGCGGGCCGGTCCCGCCCACCCCCGCACTCGGGCCGGAGATCCGCGCCCAGTCGGGCATCCCCGCCACCGTGCTGCGCGCCTACCGCGCCGCCGAGACCGCCGTCGGCAGGACGGACCCCGGCTGCCGGCTGCCCTGGGAACTGCTCGCGGCGATCGGCAAGGTCGAGTCCGGACAGGCACGCGGGGGCGCGGTCGACGGCGACGGCACGACCCTGCGCCGCATCACCGGGCCGCCCCTCGACGGCCGGGGCTTCGCCCTGATCCGGGACACCGACGGCGGCGCCCACGACGGCGACACGGTCTACGACCGGGCGGTGGGCCCGATGCAGTTCCTGCCGTCCACCTGGGCCCGCTGGGGTGCGGACGGCAACGGCGACGGCCGCGCCGACCCGAACAACATCTTCGACGCGGCGCTGGCGGCCGGGCACTACCTGTGCGCCGGCGACCGGGACCTGGGCCGGGCGGCGGACCTGGACCGGGCAATCCTCAGCTACAACAACTCCCGCACCTATCTGCGTCTGGTCGAGTACTGGCTGGAGTTCTACAGCCGTGGCGTCCACACCGTCCCCGACGGCAAGGGCGTCGTCCCGAAGAGTCCCGGCGCGGGCGGCGACACCCCGGCGACCGAGCCCGTCGACCGCGCGGGCGGCGGGGGCCACGGGAACGGCGGTGGCGGCGGGGACGGCGGCATCGTCATCGGCCCGGACCCGGGCACCACGCCGTCCACCCCCGGGCCGTCCACCCCGACGGTTCCGTCGCCGAGTCAGGACCCCTCCCCGCCGCCCACCGACAACCCCACCGGAACGCCCACCGGGTCCCCCAGCGGGACCCCCACCGACACACCGGCACCCTCGCCCGACCCGACCGGTCCGAGCCCCTCGCCCACTCCCACGGACGACTGCTCCGCGGAACCGGGAACCGCGTCCCCCGACCCCACGGCCTCCCCCACGGACGCACCCTGCCCGAGCCCGTCGGACACCTCGGCGGCGCCGGACACCCCGGCCGGGTAGGGGCGGCCGCCGGGGTCAGCCCGCCTGGCCCATCCCGGCCGCGTTCGGCCAGCCCGTCGCCGGGACCGACTCCAGGCCGTTGGTACCCCTGACCTGCGCGGCCGTGAGACCGCCGCGGGCCGGGACGCCGGGCGGGGTGGGCCCGAACGGCGGTGAGTACGCGGCGGCCGGGGAGACCGGGGCGACCGGGGCGGGCACCGCGGCCGGGGCCGGGGCCGGCATGGGCTGCGGGGCCGGTGCCGGGTGGGGGACCGGCACCGGCCCGGGATACGGCACCGGCTGGGGGACCGGGGCCGGCTGGGGCGCCGGGGCGGGGCCGGGCACGGCGGCCGCCGCAGGAGCCACCGGCACCGCCGCGGGGAGCGGCAGGCCGGTGCCGGTGCCGGTGCCGGCGGCAGGGGCCGGAGCGGCGGCGAGCCCCGGGGCACCGGCACCGGCGGTCTGTGCGGTGATCGCGCGCATGCCGGAGCCGTTGGTCTCGTACATCAGGCGGTCCACGGCCGCCGTGCCCGAGCTGTAGCCGCTCCCGGTGGCCGGCCCGGGCACGGCGGCTCCCCTCCCGGCCCCGTAGAGCACCTGTTCCAGGCCGGACACCAGGCGACGCACGTCGGCCTGGGGGCGCACCACGAGACGCAGGAAGCGGCTGGACGAGCCGATCTTGTTGCCGCACTCCCGGACCAGCACCCCCTGCTCGGTGAGCATGCGGTCCCGTACGGCGGTGCCCTCCGCGCCCACGGGAAGCCGGACGAAGAGGAAGTTGCCCTGGGAGGGGTAGACGGTCAGGCCGGGCAGCGCGGACAGCTGGGCGGCCATCTCCAGGCGGTCGCGCCGCACCTGGTGCAGGCTCCGCGCGTACTCGGGACCGTGGTCGCGCAGCATGAACACCACGTACTCCGCGAAGGAGTTGAGGTTCCACTTGGGCAGCATGGCGCGCACCCGGCCCGCGAGCGCCGGGTTGGCGACGAGGTAGCCGAAGCGGATGCCGTGCAGCCCGAAGTTCTTGCCGAGGCTGCGCAGCACGACGACGTTGGGGCGCAGCATCGCCTCCTGGACCACGCTGGGTTCGGCCTCCGCGTCGGCGAACTCCAGGAAGGACTCGTCGATCACGACCAGGTCCCGGTCGGCCATCGCGTCCATGAACTGCACCAGCGCCTGCTTGTGCAGATAGCCGCCGTCCGGGTTGTTGGGGTTGCAGAGGACCACGGCCCGGGTGCCCCTGGCCCGGACGAACTCGCCGTACCGGGCGAGGTCGAGGGCGAATCCGCCGGCCTCCTGGAGCGGGAACATGTCGACCCGCTTGCCGGTCTCCATGGGCTGGTCGGTCCAGCGGCCGAAGGTGGGGACGGGGACGGCGAGGGACTCCCGGACCAGCAGGTGGTCGATCCAGGTGATCAGCTCCGTGGAGCCGTTGCCCATCGCCACGCACTGCGGCGGAAGCTGGAGCAGACTGCACAGTTCGGCGGTGATGGTGTCGGCGCTGCTCGGGTAGTACGTGACGATGTCGCGCAGCCGGCCGGCCATCTCCTCGAACATCGCCGGGGTGGGGAAGTACGGGTTGCAGGGGATGCAGAAGTCCACCGGGCCGGCGCCCGCCGCCTCGCCGCTCTCCCGCGCCAGCGCAGCCATCGAGGGGCTGTGCGCCGCGGTGCTGCGGAACAACGAGGTGACGTTGCCGGACAAGTGGACCTCCGTGAGTGGGCGGCCCGTGCGGGGACACGGGCCGCCCTTGTATACGGAGGCGGACGGGGCACCGTTCAACGGGTGTGAAGAAAGTGTGCCCGCGCCCCGTCGCCGGCTACGCGTCGAAGGAGTGCACCGTGGACGTCCGGTACGTCTGGCCGGGCCGCAGCACGGTCGACGGGAACGACGGCTGGTTCGGCGAGTCCGGGAAGTGCTGCGTCTCCAGGCACAGGGCGTCGCCCTGGCGGTAGAGGGAGCCGCCGGTGCCGGTCAGGGTGCCGTCGAGGAAGTTGCCCGAGTAGAACTGGAGCCCGGGCTGGTCGGTGGCGATGCGCAGGGTGCGGCCGGAGGCGTGGTCCCGCAGGGTGGCGATGTGCTCGGGGCGGTCGGTGATGCCCTTGTCGAGCACCCAGTTGTGGTCGAAGCCCTTGGCGGTGACCAGTTGCGGGTGGGCGTCCCGGATGTCCCGGCCGACCGGCTTGGCCCGGCGGAAGTCGAAGGGCGTGCCGGACACCCGGGCCAGCTCGCCGGTGGGGATCAGACCCGCGTCGGTGGGCGTGAAGCGGGAGGCGGCGATCGACAGCTCGTGGTCCTCGATCGTGCCGCTGCCCTCGCCGGCCAGGTTCCAGTAGACGTGGCTGGTGAGGTTGACGACGGTGGCCTTGTCGGTGGTGGCCTCGTAGTCGATGCGCCAGTCGCCGCGCCGGGTGAGGGTGTACGTCACCTTCGCCCTCAGCGTGCCCGGGTAGCCCATCTCTCCGTCGACGCTGGTGTAGTGCAGCACCAGGCCGGTGTCGGAGCCCTCGGTGAACGGCTCGACGTCCCACACCCGGTAGTCGAAGCCCAGGGCACCGCCGTGCAGGGAGTTCTCCCCGTCGTTGACGGAGAGCTGGTACTCCTTGCCGTCCAGGGTGAAGCGGCCCTTGGCGATGCGGTTGCCGTACCGGCCGATCAGGGCGCCGAAGTGCGGGCTGCGGGCGACGTAGTCCTCGATGTTGTCGAAGCCCAGCGAGACGTTCGCGTAGCGGCCCCGGTGGTCCGGGATCTCCAGGGACTGCACGACGCCGCCGTACGACAGCACCTTCATCCGCGTGCCGCCGTTCTCCAGCGACCAGCGGTACACCTTCGTCCCGTCGGCCAGTTTGCCGAAGAGCTCCTTCACCGGTTTCCTGCCTCCCGAGGCATGCGCCGTGCCGCCGACCGCGGTGGCGGCCACGCCGGCCGCTGCCGCCGACGCGATGACCGTTCGTCTGCTCAGTTCCATGTGCGGCTCCTGTACTTCCGTGAAAAGAAGCGGGCCCCGCCGTGGGTGGCGGGGCCCGAGATCCGTTACGAACCGACCCTGCGCTTGTTCCACACGTCGAACCCGACCGCCGCCAGCAGTACCGCGCCCTTGATGACCTGCTGCCAGTCGGTGCCGATGCCGACGAGGTTCATGCCGTTGTTCAGCACACCCAGGACCAGACCGCCGATGATCGCGCCGAGGACCGTGCCGACGCCGCCGCTCATCGACGCGCCGCCGATGAACGAGGCGGCGATGGCCTCCAGCTCGAAGTTGAGGCCCGCCTTGGGCGAGGCCGCGTTGAAGCGGGCGGCGAAGACCAGACCCGCCAGGGCCGCGAGCATGCCCATGTTCAGGAAGACCAGGAAGGTGACCTTCTTGTCCTTCACGCCCGACAGCTTGGCCGCGGGCAGGTTGCCGCCGATGGCGTAGATGTGGCGGCCGATGATCGCGTTGCGCATCAGGTAGCCGAAGCCGACCACCAGCACGCCCAGGATGAGCAGCACGATCGGGGCGCCCTTGTAGCTGGCCAGCAGCATCGTGACCACGAGGACCGCGGCGACCAGCGCGACCAGCTTGAGCAGGAACAGCTTGAGCGGCGGCACGTCGAGGGAGAACTCCAGCTGCCGCTTGCGGTCGCGGACCTCCTGGTAGACCACGAAGGCGATCAGGGCGAAGCCCAGCAGCAGGGTGAGGTTGTGGTAGTTGGTGTTCGGGCCGACCTCGGGCAGGAAGCCGTTGGCGATCTTCTGCAGGTCCTTCGGGAACGGGCCGAGGGTCTGGCCCTTGAGGAAGATCTCCGTCAGACCGCGGAAGAGCAGCATGCCCGCGAGGGTCACGATGAACGAGGGTATGCCGAGATAGGCGATGAAGAAGCCCTGTACGGACCCGGCCGCGGCGCCGATGGCCAGGCAGAGGATCACCGCCACCGGCCAGGGCAGGTCGTGGTTGACCATCAGGACGGCGGCCGTCGCGCCGACGAAGGCGGTCAGTGAACCCACCGACAGGTCGATGTGACCCGCGATGATGACGAGCATCATGCCGATCGCGAGGATCAGGATGTAGCTGTTCTGCAGCACCAGGTTGGAGACGTTGCGCGGCAGCAGCAGGTCGCCGTCCGACCACACCGCGAACAGCACCACGATCAGGCCGAGGGCCATCAGCATGCCGTACTGGCGCATGTTGCGGCGCAAGCCGTCGAGCATCAGCTGCAGCAGGCCGCCGCCGGAGGCCGGTCCCTCCCTGCCGGGCGGTGCCGGTGCGGGAGTCTTGGCGGTCACGTCCGTGCTCATCGGCTTACCTCTTCGCCCTTCAGGGTCTTCTGGTCCTGCTTGTCCTTCGTCATCTGCCGCATCAGCGCCTCCTGCGAAGCCTCGGCCCGCGAGAACTCACCCGTCAGCCGTCCCGCGGCCATCGTGTAGATGCGGTCGCACATGCCGAGCAGCTCGGGCAGCTCGGAGGAGATGAACACGACCGCCTTGCCCTCGGCCGCCAGGCGGTCGATGACCGTGTAGATCTCGTACTTGGCGCCCACGTCGATGCCGCGCGTGGGCTCGTCCAGGATCAGCACCTCGGGACCCGCGAAGATCCACTTGCTGAGGACGACCTTCTGCTGGTTGCCGCCGGACAGCTTGCCGACCGGCTCGAAGACGGTCGGCGCCTTGATGTTCATCGACTTGCGGTATTCCTCGGCGACCTGCTGCTCACCGTGCTCGTCGACAACGCCCCGTTTGGAGACCTTGCCCAGCGCGGTCAGCGAGATGTTCCGGTTGATGGTGTCGATGAGGTTGAGGCCGTAGTGCTTGCGGTCCTCGGTCACGTAGGCGATCCCGTGCTTGACCGCCTCCGGGACGGTCTTCGTGCGGATCTCCCTGCCGTCCCTGAGGACCGTGCCGCCCGCGTGCCGGCCGTAGGTGCGGCCGAAGACGCTCATCGCCAGTTCGGTGCGCCCGGCGCCCATGAGCCCGGCGATGCCGACGATCTCGCCGCGCCGCACCTCGATCGAGACGTCGTCGACGACCTTGCGCTGCTGGTCGATGGGGTGGTGCACGGTCCAGTTGCGGATCTCCAGGGCCGGGGCCGTGCCCTCTTCGGGCTGGTGCGGGGTCCGGTCCGGGAAGCGGTTCTCCAGGTCGCGGCCGACCATCCCGCTGATGATCCGGTCCTCGGTGGTGTCGGCCGCCTTCACGTCGAGCGTCTCGATGGAGCGCCCGTCGCGGATGATCGTGACCGAGTCGGCGACCCGGCGGATCTCGTTCAGCTTGTGCGAGATGATGATCGAGGTGATGCTCTGCTCCTTCAACTGAAGGATCAGATCGAGGAGTTTGCCGCTGTCCTCGTCGTTGAGCGCCGCCGTGGGCTCGTCGAGGATGAGCAGTTTCACCCTCTTCGACAGAGCCTTGGCGATCTCCACCAGCTGCTGCTTGCCCACGCCGATGTCGGCGACGCGGGTCTCCGGGTGCTCGTCGAGGCCGACCCGGCGCAGCAGCTCGGTGGCGTGCTTGAGGGTGTCGTTCCAGTTGATCAGTCCGCGCTTGGCGTGCTCGTTGCCGAGGAAGATGTTCTCCGCGATCGACAGGTACGGCACCAGGGCCAGTTCCTGGTGGATGATCACGATGCCGTGCTGCTCGCTCGCCCGGATGTCCTTGAACCGGCAGGTCTCGCCCTCGAAGAGGACGTCCCCCTCGTAACTGCCGTGCGGATGGACTCCGGAGAGCACCTTCATCAGGGTCGACTTTCCGGCGCCGTTCTCCCCGCAGATGGCGTGGACCTCGCCCTGGCGAACGGTGAGCGTGACGTCCGACAGCGCTTTGACACCGGGAAAGGTCTTGACGATCGAGCGCATTTCCAGGACGGGTCCCGCCATGGTCGTGCCTTCCAATCCTTGAGGGGGCCCGGTTAGTTGAGCTGGTCCGCGGAGTAGTAGCCGCCGTCGACGAGGACCTTCTCCCAGTTGCTCTTGTCGACGCTGACCGGCTGCAGCAGGTAGGCGGGGACGACCTTGGCACCGTTGTCGTACGACTTGGTGTCGTTGACCTCGGGCTTCTTGTCGTTCAGGGCCGCGTCGACCATGTTCGCGGCGACCTTGGCGAGCTCGCGCAGGTCCTTGAAGACGGTCTGGGTCTGCTGGCCCGCCTTGATCGACTTCACCGAGGCGATCTCCGCGTCCTGGCCGGTGACGACCGGCATGGCCTTGCTGCCGGAGCCGTAGCCGTCCGACTTCAGGGCGGACAGGATGCCGATGGAGATGCCGTCGTAGGGCGAGAGCACCGCGTCGACCCGGGCGCTGCGGTAGCTGGAGGTCAGCAGGTCGTCCATGCGCTTCTGCGCGGTGCCGCCGTCCCAGCGCAGCGTGGTGACCTGGTTGAGGTCGGTCTGCTTGGAACGGACGACCAGCTGGCCCTTGTCCATGTACGGCTTCAGCACGCTCATCGCGCCGTTGAAGAAGTACCGGGTGTTGTTGTCGTCGTTGGAGCCGGCGAACAGCTCGATGTTGAAGGGGCCCTTCTTGCCGGCCTTCAGACCCAGCTTGTCGACGATGTAGCCGCCCTGCAGCTCGCCGACCTTCTGGTTGTCGAACGAGGCGTAGTAGTCGACGTTCTCCGTGCCGAGGATCAGCCGGTCGTAGGAGATGACCGGGATGTCGGCGTCCTTGGCCTGCTGCATGACGTTGCCGAGGGACTTGTTGTCGATCGCGGCCACGATCAGGGCGTCCACGCCCTGCGTGATCATGTTCTCGATCTGCGAGACCTGCTGGTCCGGGTCGTCCTCGCCGAAGACCAGCTTGGTCTTGAACCCCTTGGCCTTCAGTTCCTTCTCGACGTTGGCGCCGTCGGTGATCCAGCGCTCGGAGGACTTGGTCGGCATCGCGATGCCGACGGTGGCGCCGTCGCTTCCTCCCTTGTCGTCCTCGCTGCCGCCCTCGCTGTTCTGGCCGCAGGCGGTCAGGGTGAGGGCGAGCGAGGCGGCGGAGGCTATCGCGGCGAGTGCGGCTCTGCGGTTGCGCATGGTCATCATCCTTGAGGTGAGGGCTGGGTCGGCGAGGCAGGTGTGTGGGATTGTGCGCGGTCGTGTCGTCTTTTGAGAAGGGAGTTTCCGGAACGTTATGACGAGATCTCGAACCGGTTGAGCGGTCCCGGCAGCCGGGTGCCGAGCGGCGCCATGTCGCCGTCGGCCCCGTGCCGGGCGAGCAGGTCGAGGGCGAGCCGACCGCGCCGCACCCGCTCCTTCGCGGTGGTCAGCGTCAGTTCCCGCAGGTGGTGGCCGTACGGATAGATCCCGGGCGCCTTGGACAGGCCGAACTTCAGGTACAGCGGGGCGCCACGCCGGATCAGCTCGGCCACCTCGTACATGCGCACATAGCCGCCGAGGTCGTCGGGAGCCTCGATGTACATGTCCATCGGCGCGGCCGAAACCCGCCGTATTTCGGTCAGATGATCCAGCGTCAGGTCGCTGGGGACGTTGATGGAGTCGGCGCCGAGCCGCTCGTACACCGCGTACGAGGCCGGGTTGACCGGTCCGACGAGGGCCGAGAGCTTGAGCGTGGTGTCGGCGGGGAGGATGCCGGCCACGCGGGCGCGGTGCAGCGTCCACAGCACCCCCTCGTCGGCGACGAGCAGGCACTTGACGCCCAACTCGCTCGCCCGCACGGCGTCCTCGACGCACCCGGCGACAGCGGCGTGGCCGCGGGCCCGAAGGCCCGCGCCGCCCGAGTCGGTCCGGGTGGAGCCGCCGATGTCCCAGGTGCCGCGCGGGCCGGTGAACAGGCAGAGCTCGATGTCGCGTTCGGCGGTGGCCTCGACCATCTCGGTGATCTCGGCGTCGGTCAGCATCCACACGCCGCTGCCCTGGCTGATCCGGTGGATCGGCACGTCCAGCCGCGAGGACTCCTTGAGCACCACCCCCAGCGCCTCCGGACCCTCGCAGGACGGGATCTCGGTGCGCCAGCGGCCGCCGCCCGGGAAGGAGAGCGGCGAGGCGTCGGCGGGGTCGGGGGCGGGCGCGGCCAGGCCGAGGGCGGTGAGGGCCTGCTCACCGGGCCTGCGTGCGGCGGCCGTGGCGGAAGCGTCGGTCACAAGCGTTCCTTAGTGTTCGATATGTCGGACGAGGTTCGCAACCGCGGGTGCGGGCGGCCGGCGGTGCGAGCCGCATCGGCTCGGCGGCCTGGGCGCGCCGCGTCCGGTCCGGTGGGTGTACGCCGGTACGGAGGCCGTCAGGTCGCCCCCGCACCGGCGTACGGCTCAGGGGAGGGCTTCCGGGTGCAGCAGCACCTTGCCGACCTTCGGGTCGCCGGAGCCCACCAGTTCGATGGCCTCCGAGAACTCCTCGAGCGGCAGCTCGTGCGTCACCAGCGGCCGCGGATCGAGCAGACCGGCCGCGAAGACCCGCACCGTGTGCGCCCAGGCGTCCGGCGGCGCCCCGAAGACGGTGTGCACCTCCAGCTGCCGTACGACCAGGTCGGTCGGGTCGAGGCCGTCGGCGCCCGGCGCCGGGATGCCGGTCAGCACCAGGCGCCCGCCCCGGCGCAGCAGCCCGGCGGCCGTGCGCGCGGCGTCCGCGGAACCGGCGGTCTCGATCACGACGTCGAAGTCGTCCGGGAGCGGCCGGTCCTTGGTGCGGAAGTCGGTCGCGCCGAACCGCCGGGACAGCGCCTCCCGGTCCCCCCGCGTACCGACCACCAGCAGCTCGGCCGGGGAGGCGGCGCGCAGGAACTGCACGGCGAACATGCCGAGCGTGCCCGTGCCGACGACGGCGACGCGTTCGCCCGGCACGGCGTTCGCCTTGAGCGCGGCGGCGGCGATGCAGGCCGCGGGCTCCAGCAGTGCCGCGGCGGTGAGGTCGGCGTCGTCGGGCAGGGCGTGCAGCAGCCGGGCGGGCAGGGTCAGCGTCGGGGCCATGGCGCCCGGCTGGGTGAACCCGGTCTCCTCGTACCCGGCCGTGCACAGCGTCGTCTCGCCCGCGTGGCAGCGGTCGCACACCTGGCAGTTGCGGAAGCCCTCGCCCACGACCTTCCGGCCGACGAGCGAGGCCGGGACCCCGGCACCGGTCCGCTCCACGGTCCCGGACCACTCGTGCCCGGGGGTGAGCGGATAACGCACGTACCCCTCGGGCCGGTTGCCCTGGTAGACCTCGCGGTCGCTGCCGCAGATCCCCGCGGCGTGCACCCGCACCAGTGCCTCGCCGGGCCCCGGTTCACGCGGCTCGTGCGGCACGAGCCGGTGCACCCCCGGCGACTCGACCAGGACCGCGCCGCTCATGCCCCGGTCCCCTTCGGATTGCGCTGCTCCCAGCCCTCGGCCCACAGGTCGAACCGCGCCTGCTGCTGCGGGAACTCGGCCGCCGCGTCGGTGTCCAGCTCGACCCCGAGACCGGGCGCGTCGGAGAGGTGGAAGCACCCGTCCTCCGGGTCGACCCGCGGCGCGCCCTTCACGACCTTCTTGATCTCCGCGTCCGCGAAGTCGTTGAAGTGCTCCAGGATCTTGAAGTTCGGGGAGGTGAACCCGACCTGGAGGCTCGCGGCGGTGAGCACGGGCCCACCGACGTTGTGCGGGGCGACCAGCGTGTAGTGGGTCTCGGCGGTCGCGGCCAGCTTCCGGGTCTCCCAGATGCCGCCGATGTGACCGACGTCGGGCTGGATGACGTCCACCGACTGGTCCTCGAACAGCTCGCGGAACTCGATCCGGTCGTGGATGCGCTCACCCGTGGCGACCGGGATGTCGACCTTCTCGGCGACCTTCTTCAACGCCTTGAGGTTCTCCGGCGGGACCGGCTCCTCCAGCCAGGCCGGCTTGAACGGCGCGAGTTCACGCGCGAGCCGGACCGCGGTGGACGGCGAGAACCGGCCGTGCATCTCCAGCATCAGCTCGGCGTCCGGCCCGATGGCGTCCCGCACGGCCTCGATCAGCGACACGGCGTAGTTCGTCTGCTGCTGGTCCAGCTCGAAGTGCCCGGTGCCGAACGGGTCGATCTTCAGCGCCCGGTACCCGCGCTCCATGACTCCCTGCGCGGCCTTGTGGTACGCCTCCGGCGTCCGCTCGGTGGTGTACCACCCGTTGGCGTACGCCTTGACCTTGTCCGTGACCTTCCCGCCCAGCAGCTGCCACACCGGGACCCCGAGAGCCTTGCCCTTGATGTCCCAGCACGCCATCTCGACGACCGCGATGCCGGACATCACGATCTCGCCCGCGCGCCCGTAGTCGCCGTACTTCATGCGGCGGACGAGGTCCTCGACAGCGAAGGGGTCGGAGCCGAGAATGTGGTTGGCCTCGGCCTCCTTCAGGTAGCCGAGAAGAGCGTCGGTGTGCCCCAGCATCCGGGTCTCGCCGACTCCGGTGAGGCCCTCGTCGGTGTGCACCTGGACGTAGGTCAGGTTGCGCCACGGCGTCCCGACCACGTGTGTGCTGATTCCGGTGATGCGCACGGCGGCTGCCCTTCGCTGTGTTCGATATTTCGTCACTCGTTCGAAATGCTGGCGTGACAGTAAGGACGGGGTGCTCGGAGTGTCAATGGGTCGGACACATAACGATTTCGGCAGTTTCGCAAGTGGGGGAGAGGCGGCCCTCGCATGCTTCCCCACACAACTTTCACAGTGACCTCTAGGAACGCGCCCGTCCCGGAACTTAACCTTCCCGCGTCATGGACTACTGCCACCCGTGCCGACGGCACCTCAACGGCGCTCTCGCCTGCCCGGGCTGCGGCACGCCCTGCCACGAACTCCCCGCTGCGGACGTCCATCTGACGGCGGGTGGGACGACCTCGCCGCGACTCGCGGACCAGGCGACGGCGGCGGCCAGGACGCTCGACGAGACACCCGACGAGACACCCGACGAGACACCCGACGAAACGCTCGACGAAACGCCCGACGAGGGTGCGGACGACGCCGCACCCGGCGCTCGCTCCAGCCGCCGTGACCGCAAGGCCGCCGCCCACCGCAGGCGCCGCCGCCGGACCCTGCTCGTCGCCGCGGGCTTCGTCCTGGCGGCCGGGGGACTGAGCCTGGCCGAACTCGGCACGGACGCCCCGCACTCCCCGGAGAAACCGGCCGCGGCGGGCGGCGAGACGACGGACGGCGAGGCGACGAGGGAGGTGGGCGAGGCGTCGGCGGTCCCGGTCGACGACACCACGCGGACGACCACGGCCTCGGGCTCCGCGTCCCCCGACGCATCGGCGTCGACAACGGTGTCGGCCTCCCCGTCGGAGTCCCCGGAGGCCACCAAGTCCCCGACGGAGACCGGGCCCGACTCCCCGTCGGCCTCCCGCCCCCCGCCCCCGGATCCCACCGGCCCCGCGAACCCGGACCCGTCGTCCCCCGAGTCCGGCGACGACCCGGCCCCGACGACGACCCCCACCCCGCCGGAGCCCCCGGACCCGACGCCCACGGAAACCTGCGACCGCTTCCTGTGGTGGTGCACGTAGGAGTTCCGCTCACGAGGAGAACCTGTACCCGGCGAAGTCGGCGACGCGGACATACCCGATGCGCTGGTAGAGGGCATTGCTGGTGGGGTTGTCCGGGTCCGTGAACAGGACGACGTCCGTGGCTCCCGCGGCCAGCGCGGACCTGCTCACCTCGACCGTCACGGCCCCGGCGTAGCCACGGCCGCGGAGACGGGCCGGGGTGTAGACGGGGTCCACCCGGACCATGCCGCCGACGACCGAGGTCGTGGCAGCCATCGCCACGGGGGTGCCCTCCGGGGACTCCCACCACGTGAAGTGCCGGTCGCCGAAGCGCGAGTCGTCCCAGGAGCCGGCGTCGATCAGGTCGATGGAGTGCTGCTCCCCGACATCGACACAGAACTCACGGCACCAGCGCACGACCTGCTCACGGTCCTTGCTGCTCGTGCGGCGCCCCCGGCCCTCCGGGGACGGCTGCGGCGCGAGGAGCGCGACGCGGGAGCGGTTCGGCCCGGGGTGAGGGTCAGCTCTCCGGTGAGCCCTCGCCGACCATCAGGCGCAGCGCGTCCCGCAGCGCCACTCGCTCGCCCTCCGACAGCCCCGCCAGCGGCTCCCGCGCGAACCGCAGTGACTCCCGCAGCCCTCGTGCCACCCGGCGCCCCTCCTCCGTCGCCGCCGCGACCTTCACCCGGCGGTCGCCGGGGTCGGGGCGGCGCTCGACCAGGCCCCGTGCCTCCAGCCGGTCCACGATCCCCGTGACGTTCGACGGCTCGCACTTCAGCTTCTGGGCCAGCTTCCGCATCGGCAGCGGCTCCAGTGACAGCAGGCTCAGCAGCTTGGCCTGCGCCCCGGTCAGGGCGCGCTCCGCCGCCGCCTCCTCGTAGTCCGCGTGGAAGCGGGCCACGACCTCGCCGATCAGCTCGACGACTTCCAGGGTGAGAGCGTCGGGGCGGCGGGTCGTGTCGCGTGGTGTGGCCATGGAATCCAGGGTACCCATTTGTTTGACAAGCTGAAATGTTCAGCCGCATGGTTGTTTCAGAGCATGAAACATTCTCGGCAGGCAAGTCCCGAGCGAGCCCCGAGCAAGTCCCGAGCAAGTCCCGAGCAAGTCCCGAGCAAGCCTTAGGAAAGGTGCCTCATGACCGACTCCCCCGCCCTCCCCGCCGTCAACCGCGCATGGCACCTGGTCACCCGCCCGGTCGGCTGGCCCAAGCCCGAGGACTTCGCGCTCGTCGAGGCGGAGGTCCCCACCCCGGGCACCGGGCAGGTGCTGGTGCGCAACCGGTACGTCTCCGTCGACCCGTACATGCGCGGGCGCATGAGCGCCGCCAAGTCCTACGCCGCCCCCTACGAGCTGGACAAGCCCATGCTGGGCGGCGCGGTCGGCGAGGTCGTCGCCTCCAACGCCGAGGGCTTCGCCGTCGGCGACCACGTCCTGCACTCCTTCGGCTGGCGCGAGTACGCCGCCGTGGACGCGAAGAACGCCGTCAAGGTGGACCCGGACGCGGCACCCCTGTCGACGTACCTGGGCGTGCTCGGCATGACGGGGCTCACCGCCTACGCCGGCCTGCTGCGCACGGCCGCCTTCAAGGAGGGCGACTCCGTCTTCGTCTCGGGCGCCGCGGGCGCCGTAGGCAGCCAGGTGGGGCAGATCGCCAGGCTCAAGGGCGCCTCGCGGGTCATCGGCTCGGCCGGCTCGGACGAGAAGGTCAAGCTGCTCCTCGACGAGTACGGCTTCGACGCCGCCTTCAACTACAAGAACGGCCCGGTGAGCGAGCAGCTGCGCGCCGCCGCCCCGGACGGCGTCGACGTCTACTTCGACAACGTCGGCGGCGACCACCTGGAGGCCGCCATCGGCTCCCTCAACCTCAACGGCCGCATCGCCATCTGCGGCGCGATCTCCGTCTACAACAACACCGAGCCCGCACCCGGCCCGAAGAACCTCGCCCGCCTCATCCAGACCCGCGGCCGCATCGAGGGCTTCCTGGTCGGCGACCACTACGACCTCCAGCCGAAGTTCGTCGAGGAGGTCGGCCCCTGGGTCCGCACCGGCGAGCTGAAGTACCGCGAGACCGTCGTCGAGGGCATCGAGAACAACCTGGAGGCGTTCCTCGGGGTCCTGCGCGGCGACAACACCGGGAAGATGATCGTCAAGCTCTGACTTCCCGAGAATTCCGGCATGCGGTAGCGTCTTTCCGAAATCCGTCGTGATCGTGGGCGCGAGTCACGGCGGACCTAGGAGGAAGACACCCGTATGCCCATCCAGCAGTCCGAAGTCCTCTACACCGCCGTCGCCACCGCCGAGAACGGCCGCGACGGACGGGTGGCCACCGACGACGGCACGCTCGACCTCGTCGTGAACCCGCCCAAGGAGATGGGCGGCAACGGCGCCGGTACCAACCCGGAGCAGCTCTTCGCCGCCGGGTACAGCGCCTGCTTCCAGGGCGCCCTCGGCGTCGTGGCCCGCGCGGAGGGTGCCGACATCTCCGGTTCCACCGTGACCGCGAAGGTGGGCATCGGCAAGAACGACGACGGCTTCGGGATCATCGTCGAGATCTCCGCCGAGATCCCGTCGGTCGACGCCGCCACCGCGCGGTCGCTGGTCGAGAAGGCCCACCAGGTCTGCCCGTACTCCAAGGCGACCCGCGGCAACATCACCGTGACGCTCGCCTGACCGGAACCGGAACCGGAACGGGAACGGGAACGGGAACGGGAACGGGAACGGGAACGAGGGCTGGGCCGGGACGGGGGCTGGGCCGGGACCGGGCCGGCGCCCCGACCGGTAGAGTGCCGCCCATGCGTGATCTTGGGGTGGGGTTCGGCCATCTGCTGAAGGGCCAGCGCTGGGTGGCCCGGCACGGCAGGAGCTACGGCTTCGGGCTCGTCCCGGGCCTGATCACCCTGGTCCTGTACGTGGGCGTGCTGGTCGCGCTCGCGCTGTGGGGCGAGGACTTCGTCGCGTGGGTGACCCCCTTCGCCGACGACTGGTCGAGTCCCTATCTCGGACTCTTCCGCGGCTTCCTCACCGCCGTGCTGTTCGCCCTCGCCCTGCTCCTGGCCGTCCTCACCTTCACCGCGGTGACCCTGCTGGTCGGCCAGCCCTTCTACGAGGCCCTCTCCGAACGCGTCGACCGCGACGTCTCCCCGGACGGCACGGCGCCCCGGTCCGACCTGCCGCTCTGGCGCGAGCTGTGGATCTCGGGCCGCGACAGTCTGCGGATCCTCCTCCGCGCCGCGCTGTGGGGCGTGCTGCTCTTCGCGCTCGGCTTCATCCCGGTCCTCGGCCAGACCGTGGTCCCGGTGGTCGGCTTCTTCGTCACCGGCTTCTTCCTCACCGAGGAGCTCGCCGCCGTCGCCCTCCAGCGCCGCGGCGTCGAACTGCGCGAACGCCTCGCCCTCCTGCGCTCCCGCCGGATGCTGGTCTGGGGCTTCGGCACCCCGCTGGGCGTGTCCTTCCTGGTGCCGTTCGTCGCCGTGTTCCTGATGCCCGGCGCGGTCGCCGGCGCCACGCTCCTCGCCCGGGAACTGCTGGGCGAGGAGACCCGCGACGGCGCCGACGACCCGTCCGAGGGCGGTACCGCCGACCCGGCGCTCAGCCCCGGTCAGACCCCGGGGCACTGACCGCCACGGCCACGATCGCCCGCGTCTGCGCCACGATGTCCAGCCGGTTGCGCACGAACTGCGGGTCGGTGACCGCCCCCGTCGCCGGATCGGTGTTCCCGGTCCCGAACTGAAGCACCGGCGTGTGCACGTGCCCGCCCGGCAGTGTGCCGTGCAGCCCGAGCCGGTCCCGCAGCAGCGTCGCGCGGTAGGCGATCTCGTTGGAGAGGTAGTTCCCGCCGCCCCCCTCCCGGGCCGTCGACCCGGGCGTGGGCCCGTCCGGCCGTACGACCGCCTCGGAGCCTCCCGCCGGGATCTCCGTCACGCTCGTGTTGTCGTACACGGGGAAGCGGCCGGTGTCCGCCGCCGTGACCGCCGCGTACGGCAACGTGGTCGTCGTCCACTGCGGCTGCGAGGCCGGGTCGGCCACCGGGACCGTCTCCGTGCGGGAGACGTTGTCGTTGTCCGGGAAGCCGCCCCGCCAGGCCCCGTTGGTCCGCTCCACGTCGAACCGCCCGACCCGGCCCTGGCTCACCGTGGTGAACAGGTCCACCCGCGGCAGGTACGGCCGCAGCGCCCGCTCCACCGTCCCCTTGGCGAAGTCCGCCCAGCGCACCGGGAACACGGCCGTCTCCACCCGGGCGGGACCGTCCGGGGTGTCGATCACCGTGCCGTCCAGGGCGAGCGCGACGGCGCCGGAGGGGTTGGAGATCCGGATGTCCCGGTCCAGCGTGAAGGGGTCGAAGCCGGTGAGCAGCACCCGCCTGACCCCCTTGCCGTGCCCGTGCTGGTGGCCGCCCGGCAGGCGGAGGTCGGCCTGGCCGCGCGAGGTGCGCTCCAGCTCCGCCAGCAGCGCGGCCCGCTGCCGCCCGCCCAGCTCGAACCCGGGCTCCCAGGTGCGCAGCTCCCGCGTCATCCCGAGCCGTGCCCAGTACAGCGGGCGGTCGTCGTCCCGGCTGAGGTCCCCGCGGGCCGGACCGCGCCCCTGCACCCGGTCCACCGCCCGCCGCCACAGCGCCCCGCCCTCGCGCGCCACGAGGGCACGCGCCTCGCGGTAGGAGTCCGCGCGCCCGAGCCCCCGGGCGAAGGCCGGTGCCACGGCGGCGAAGCCGGAGCGGCGCAGGATCTCCCGGGGCACCTCCCCGTCCAGCCGCCGCTCCTCCACCGTCGGTGCGGGGGCGGCGCCGCCCGCCCGGGGTGCCGCCGTCGCCGTCGTGGGGGCCGCGAGCCCCGCCACCAGGGCCAGTCCGAGTACACCGATCCGAACACGTATGGGTCTCAAGGGAGTCCAGGTCCTTCCGTCGCCGTGGGGTGCTGCCGGAACGGCGGCAGTATCGCGTGGCGGAAGGGGTGCGCGCCATGGCGCCTGACCGACCGACTCGTGGCCGTTTGTGAAGGGTTCGTACGAACTCCTGATCGGACACCCGATCGTGGACCGTCGGATCACCGCGGCGATTACCGTCGGACCCGGGACGCCCGCGGGCGGCGCCGTCCCCGTGAACAGCCCCGGTCCGGGACCTGACGGCCGGGCCGGGGCTCAGCCCCCGGCCCGGGGTGGCCTACGGGCGTACCGAGAAGCCGTACACCGTCTCCGAGCGGAACACCTCGCCCGGCCGCAGGACCGTGCTCGGGAAGTCGGGCCGGTTCGGGGAGTCGGGGAAGTGCTGGGTCTCCAGCGCGATCCCGTCCCCGGGGGCGAAGGGCTCGCCCAGGTGGTCGGCGGTGTACAGCTGGAGTCCCGGCTCGGTCGTCGCCACCGTGAGCACCCGCCCCGACGCCGGGTCGTACAGCTCGGCGACCTCCTCGGCGGCGCCGGTCACGCCCTTGTCCAGGACGAAGTTGTGGTCGTAGCCCGAGCCGACCTTGCGCGCCCGCCGGAAGTCGAAGCGGGTGTCCGTCACGTCGTCGAGGGCGCCCGTCGGGATCAGCCCGGCGTCGACCGGCGTGATCCGGGAGGCGGCCAGCCGCAGTTCGTGCCCGCCCGCGTGCCCGGAGCCGCTCAGGTTGAAGTAGCTGTGGTTCGTCGGGTTCAGCACGGTCGGCGCGTCCGTGACCGCCTCGTACACGATCCGCAGCGCGCCCGACTCGTCCAGCGTGTACGTCGTTGACATCTCCAGGCGCCCCGGGAAACCCTCCTCGCCGTGCGGCGAGACCCGGCTCAGGCGGACGCCCTCGGTGACCGCCCGCACGTCCCACACGCGCTTGTCGAAGCCGCGGCCGCCGCCGTGCAGCGAGTTGGCCCCCTCGTTGAGCGCCACCGCGTACGTCCGCCCGTCCAGCGGGAAGCGCCCGCCCGCGATCCGGTTGGCGTACCGCCCGACCAGCGCGCCGAAGTAGGGCTCCGGGTGCGCCACGTAGCCGTCGAGGTCCGCGAACCCCAGAACCACGTCGGCGGTGTTCCCGTCCCGGTCCGGAACCTCGGCCGACTGCACGATCCCTCCGTACGACAGGACCCGCACCCGTACGCCGGCCCGCTCCAGGGTCCAGCGGTGTACGGGAGTGCCGTCGGAAAGTGTGCCGAAGAGTTCGCTCATGTGCGGAACTCTAGGACACGCCCAGGTCAGCGGCCGGGTCAGGGACTCTTCGCGGTGACCGCGCGATAGGCGATCTCCGCCAGCCGCGCCTGACCGTCCACACTCGGGTGGAACCAGTCCCAGTGGCTCAACTGGTCCGTGCCGAACCGGAACTCGTGCACCGCACCGTCGTCGGTGCGGCACCGCCGGTCCTTCGCGCAGACCTCCCGCAGCACCTCGTTGTAGTCCGCCACCCGGTCGCGCACCGTGTTGCGCCGCAGGGTCGCCGCCGAGTCCAGGGAGTCCGCGTCGCCCAGCATCGACGGGCACAGGCCGAGCTTCCACACCTGCTTGCCCAGCGGATTGGTGCGGCCCTGGGACCAGAGCCGCTTGAGGTCCGGGATGCTCGACACGTACACCTGCGCCTTCGGGAGCCTCTTGCGCAGGGTGGTCATCGCCTCCTCGAACTGCGCCCGGAAGTCCGCCACCGGTGTCATCGCCGAGGTCGTGGACCGGCACGCGTCGTTCGCCCCGGCCATCACCGCCACCAACTGCGGCTCGCGCCGCGCCGCCCGCGTCACCTGGGCGGTCAGATCCGCCATCCGGGCCCCGGTGACCGCGTAGTTCCAGCTGTGCTCGGCCGCGTCCGCCTTCCCCAGCAGCCGTACGGCCAGCGAGTCGACCTCGGCACTGCTGCCGGTCGCCCACGACACCTCCGGGCAGTCGGACAGCACCGCACAGGCGTCGAAACCGCGGGTGATGGAGTCGCCCACGGCGGCGACCGACGCCGGGCTCGTGTCCCATGCCGGGGCAGGCTTCGGCCGCTTCGACGCGCTGCCGGAGGGGGCGGGGGAGTCGCCGCCCGCCGCGTCGCAGCCCGCGGCGCCCACGCCCAGGACGGCGGCGGTCAGGACGGCGAGCGCGGCACGCGCCCGGCGACCGCCGTACCGCGTCCGCTGGTCGGTCCCTCGACCCATACCGGTCCCACCCCTCGGCTCGTGCCTCCACCGTGCTCAACCCATGACACCGCGCGAGGGTTCCCGAGGGCGGCGATGCAACGGCTCACACCCGTACAAGCGTCCTGCCGGGTGAATGGCGGAGGTTTGTCGGCGGCGGGACCGGCGGTACGTCACACTCCTTGCCCCGGCGCACGGTAGCCTCGCCATCAACGTGGCCCGCCCGGTCACGGCCGTTCCACCCGTTCCGAGATGTCCCGCTCAGCCCGGAGGTTCCGGTGACGACACGTGGAGTCCTGTACGTGCACTCCGCGCCGCGCGCGCTCTGCCCGCACGTCGAGTGGGCCGTCGCCGGGGTGCTCGGCACGCGCGTCGGCCTGGACTGGATCCGGCAGCCCGCCGCGCCCGGCACCTGGCGCTCGGAGTTCTCCTGGCAGGGGCAGGCCGGCATCGCCTCCAAGCTCGCCTCCGCGCTGCGCGGCTGGCAGCTGCTGCGCTTCGAGGTCACCGCGGAGCCCGCCGCGGGCGCCGAGGGCGAGCGCTACAGCTGCACCCCCGACCTCGGCATCTTCCACGCCGTCACCGGCATCCACGGCGACATCATGATCCCCGAGGACCGGCTGCGCGCCGCCCTGATCCGCTCCCAGCGCGGCGAGACGGACCTGGAGTCGGACATCGCCAAGCTCCTCGGCAAGCCCTGGGACGACGAACTGGAGCCCTTCCGCCACGCCGGCGAGGGTGCCCCGGTCCGCTGGCTGCACCAGGTGGTGTGACGCCCCGCCCGTCCGCACACCGGAGGGCACACGCGTGAAGGGCCCCCACCGGCCGGGGGGGCCCTTCACGTACGTACGGCGGTCGCTCAGACCGACCGGAACGCGAGCACCACGTTGTGCCCGCCGAAGCCGAACGAGTCGTTCAGCGCGGCGATGCGGCCCTCGACCGGCAGCTTGCGGGCCTCGCCGCGGACGATGTCCGCGTTGGCCTCGGCCTCCGGGTCGAGGTTCTCGACGTTGATGGTCGGCGGTGCCACCCGGTGGTACAGGGCGAGCACGGTCGCCACGGACTCCACGCCGCCCGCGCCACCGAGCAGGTGACCGGTCATCGACTTCGTGGCGGAGACCGCCATGTGGTCGACGTCGTCGCCCAGGACCTTGCGCAGCGCCTTCAGCTCGGCGATGTCGCCGGCCGGCGTCGAGGTGGCGTGCGCGTTGACGTGCACGATCTCGGCCGGGTCCAGGTCGTTGTGGTCCAGCAGGTTCTGCAGGGCGGCGGAGATGCCGCGGCCCTCCGGCTCCGGCTGCACGATGTCGTGGCTGTCGGCGGAGATGCCCTGGCCGACCGCCTCAGCGTAGACGCGGGCACCGCGCGCGGCGGCGTGCTCGGCGGACTCCAGGACGACGACGCCGGCGCCCTCGCCGAGGACGAAGCCGTCGCGGCCCGTGTCGAAGGGGCGCGAGGCACCCTGCGGGTCGTCGTTGTTCTTGGACATCGCCATCATGTTGCCGAACGCGGCGATGGGCAGCGGGTGGATCGCCGCCTCCGTGCCACCCGCGACGACGACGTCGGCGCGGCCGGTGCGGATCATCTCGATGGCGTAGCCGATGGCCTCGGCGCCCGAGGCGCAGGCGGAGACCGGCGTGTGCACGCCCGCGCGGGCGCCCACGGCCAGGCCCACGTTGGCCGAGGGGCCGTTCGGCATCAGCATGGGGACGGTGTGCGGGGAGACGCGGCGGACGCCCTTCTCCTTCAGCACGTCGTACTGGTCGAGCAGCGTGGTCACACCGCCGATGCCGGAGGCGATGACCGCACCGAGCCGGTCCGGGTCGACGTGGGCCGCGCCGTCCTCCGCGGGGCTCTCGCCCGCCTTGCCGACGTACCCGGCGTCCTTCCAGGCCTCCTGCGCCGCGATCAGCGCGAACTGCGCCGAGCGGTCCAGGCGGCGGGCCTGCGGCCGCGGGATGATCTCGGAGGGGTCGACGGCGGCCGGCGCGGCGATGCGGACCGCCTGGTCGGCGGCCCACTCCTGCTCCAGGGGCTTGGCGCCGGACCTGCCGGCGACCAGGCCCTCCCAGGTCGAGGCTGCGTCGCCACCCAGCGGTGTGGTTGCGCCGATACCGGTGACGACCACGGTGCGATTGGTCGAGCTCACGGGAATTCTTTCTCCAACGGGATACGGATTCGTACGGCGCCACCGCCGGGTGGCGGGGCAGTCTGCCCGGATACCCGGGGTATGCCCGAGTATCGGCGGATCAGGCCTGGTGGTCGAGGATGTACTTCGTCGCGTCGCCGACCGTCTTGAGGTTCTTGACGTCCTCGTCCGGGATCTTGACGTCGAAGCGCTCTTCGGCGGCGACGACGACCTCGACCATGGACAGCGAGTCGACGTCCAGGTCGTCGGTGAAGGACTTGTCCAGCTGGACGTCCTCAACCGGGATGCCGGCGATCTCGTTCACGATCTCCGCGAGACCGGCGACGATCTCTTCCTGAGTGGCGGCCATGATGGCGCTCCTTCTTTGTTGTCCAGAGGGTGTGGCGGCCCGCCGCGTCGGCGGCGGGCGGTGCTGCTCTCCGTTCCGGACCGGGGTTGATCCGGCACGGAGTGCCTAGGGGAGGGTAACGACCGTCGCGGCGTAGACGAGACCCGCCCCGAAGCCGATGACGAGCGCGGTGTCGCCGCTCCTCGCGTCGCCGGTCGCCAGGAGCCGCTCCATCGCGAGCGGAATCGAGGCGGCCGAGGTGTTGCCGGTGGTGCGGATGTCACGGGCGACCGTGACGTGCTCCGGCAGCTTCAGCGTCTTCACCATCGAGTCGATGATCCGCACGTTGGCCTGGTGCGGGATGAAGACGTCGAGATCGTCCGGGCTGATCCCGGCCGCGTCCAGCGCCTGCTGCGCGACCTTCGCCATCTCGAACACGGCCCAGCGGAACACCGCCTGGCCCTCCTGCGTGATCGCAGGAAACTTGACGTTGCCCTCGGAGTCGAGAGGCAGGCCGGAGACGTCGCCGATCCTGAAGCGGTCCCAGGAGACCGTCTGCTTGATCGTTTCGGCCTTGTCGCCCTCCGAGCCCCAGACCGTCGGGCCGATCGCCGGCTCCGGCGAGGGGCCGACCACGACCGCGCCGGCGCCGTCGCCGAACAGGAAGGCCGTGGCCCGGTCCTCCAGGTCGGTCAGGTCGGACAGCCGCTCCACGCCGATGACCAGCACGTACTCTGCCGAACCTTCGACGACCATGCCCTTGGCCAGGGTCAGCCCGTAGCCGAAGCCCGCGCAGCCGGCCGAGATGTCGAAGGCCGCGGCCTTGTCCGTGCCGAGGCGGTCGGCGATCTCGGTGGCGATCGCCGGGGTCTGGCTGAAGTGCGACACGGTCGAGACGACCACGGCACCGATCCGCGAGGCGTCGATCCCGGCGTCGGCGAGCGCCTTGCCGGACGCCTCCACCGACATCGCCGCGACGGTCTCCTCGGGACCGGCCCAGTGCCGGGTCTCGATGCCGGAGCGCGAGCGGATCCACTCGTCGGACGAGTCGATCTTCTCGAGGATCACCTCGTTCGGCACCACCCGGGTCGGACGGTATCCGCCGACGCCGAGGATGCGCGCGTACGGGGAGCCCTTGCTGGGCTTGATCTTCGACATGCTCTCGCGCTCCTTGTCAGGCCTGGGTGTGCTCGGCGACGAGCTCGCGGGCCGCGTCGAGGTTGTCGGGGGTCTTCAGGGCCAGCGTCTTCACACCGGGCAGCGCCCGCTTGGCCAGACCGGTCAGCGTGCCGCCCGGACACACCTCGATGATCGCGGTGACGCCCAGCTCCTTGAACGTCTCCATGCACAGGTCCCAGCGCACCGGGTTGGCGACCTGGCCGACCAGCCGGTCCAGCACCTCGGTGCCGGAGGCGACGGCCCGCCCGTCCTTGTTGGAGACGTAGGTGACCTTCGGGTCGGCCGGGGTCAGCGCCTTGGCGGCCTCGGCGAGCTTGTCCACCGCGGGGGCCATGTGGCGCGTGTGGAACGCGCCGGCCACCTTCAGCGGGACGACCTTGCGGACACCCTCGGGCTTGTCCTCGTTCAGCGCGGCCAGCTGCTCCATGGTGCCCGCCGCGACGATCTGACCGGCGCCGTTCACGTTCGCCGGGGTCAGACCGAGCTTCTCCAGGTGCGCGACGCTCACCTCGGGGTCGCCCCCGAGCAGAGCCGACATCCCGGTCTGGGTGACCGCGGCGGCCTCGGCCATGGCCAGGCCGCGACGGCGTACGAGGGACAGCGCGGCGGTGTCGTCGAGGACGCCGGCGAAGACGGCGGCGGTGATCTCGCCGACGCTGTGACCCGCGACCGCGCCGGGGGCGAACCCGGGGATGTCACCGAGTGCCGCGGCGGACAGGATTCCGGCGGCGACCAGCAGCGGCTGGGCCACGGACGTGTCTCGGATCTCGTCCGCGTCGGCCTTGGTGCCGAAGTGGGCGAGATCGAGTCCGATGGCGTCCGACCACGCGGCGACGCGGTCAGCGGCACCGGGGAGGGCGAGCCAGTCAGTCAGGAAGCCGGGCGTCTGGGCGCCCTGGCCGGGAGCGACGAGTACGAGCACTCTCACACTCTCTCTTGAGGACGGCCACGACCGCCCGTGGGGACAGGGACGAAGAACAGGAGCGGGTTTTGTGGACCCTGCACAAAACCTTAGAGCTGCGGATCTCCGTCGGCCAGACGCCCCAGGATGAGCGCGATCCGCAGTGTGAACGCAGACCGTACATCAGAGGGTGACCATCCGGTGACGTCAGTCACACGTCGGAGCCGGTAGCGCACGGTGTTCGGGTGAACGAAGAGCATCCGGGCGGCGCCCTCCAGACTGCTCGCCTGTTCGAGATAGACGCTGAGCGTCTCAAGAAGCGCCGCCCCCGCTTCCTCCAACGGTCTGTAGATCTCCTCCACCAGTTGGTCACGGGCCGAGGGGTCGGAGGCGATCGCGCGCTCCGGCAGGAGATCGTCGGCGAGCACCGGACGCGGCGCGTCCTGCCAGGCGGTGCACGCCTTCAGCCCGGCCGCGGCGGCCTGCGCGGACCGGGTCGCGGCCAGCAGGTCCGGCACCACGGGCCCGGCCACGACCGCACCCTGCGCGAACGGCCCGATCAGCGACTTCGCCACCGCCAGCGGATCGTTGCGGCCCCCGGCGATCACCACGAGCCGGTCCCCGAGCACCCCGGTCAGCACCTGGAGCTTGGCGTGCCGGGCCGCCCGCCGGATGGCCTCCACGGTCAGCTCGGAGTCCCCGTCGGGCGCGGTGCCCAGCACGACACAGACGTGTTCGGGCGAGTTCCACCCGAGGGCGGCGGCCCGGGACACGGCCCCTTCGTCGGCCTCGCCGCTGAGCACGGCGTTCACCACCAGCGACTCCAGGCGCGCGTCCCAGGCACCGCGTGCCTCGGCGGCCTGCGCGTACACCTGGGCGGTCGCGAACGCGATCTCCCGGGCGTACACGAGCAGCGCCTCGCGCAGCACCGACTCGTCGCCGGGAGCCGCCACCTCGTCGATCGCGGACTCCATCACCTCGATCGTCGTGCGCACCATCTCCACGGTCTGCCGCAGCGTGATCGCCCGGGTCAGCTCGCGCGGCGCGGTCCCGAAGACGTCGGTGGAGATGGCCTGGGGCGCGTCCGGCTGCCGGAACCACTCGGTGAACGCGGCGATGCCGGCCTGGGCGACCAGCCCGATCCAGGAACGGTTCTCCGGTGGCATGGCCCGGTACCACGGCAGCGTCTCGTCCATGCGCGCGATGGCCTGCGCGGCGAGCGAACCGGAGGACTGCTCCAGCCGCTTCAGGGTCGCGGTATGCGGGTGGGCGGGCTGGGCGGGGGCGTCGGGCTTACCGGTTTCGGGTTCGGGCACGGGGACAAGACTGCCTTATCGGGCCGGGCGGGTGTGCCGCCGGGGCTACCGTGAACGACGTGATGGACGTACGCCGCGCCGACGAGCGCTACCCGGGCGGTGATCCGGCAGCCGGGATCACCTCCCGCCACGCCTTCTCCTTCGGCCCCCACTACGACCCCGACAACCTCCGCTTCGGCGCCCTGCTGGCCTGCAACGAGGAGCGGCTCGCCCCCGGCGCCGGCTTCGACGAGCACCCGCACAGCCACACCGAGATCGTCACCTGGGTCGTGGAGGGCGAACTGACCCACCGCGACAGCGCCGGCCACGAGACGGTGGTCCGCGCCGGGGACGTGCAACGCCTCAGTTCGGCGGCCGGCGTCCGGCACGTCGAGCGCAACGACGCCGCCGTCCCCCTCACCTTCGTCCAGATGTGGCTGGCCCCGCTGGACCCCGGCGGCGACCCCGCCTACGAGATCGTCCGGGGCATCGCGGACTCCACCCCGTACGCCGTCCCGGAGGCTGGCGCGATGCTCCACGTACGCCGCCTGGTCCCGGGGGAGCGGACGGCGGTACCGGACGGGGCGTACGTGTACGTGCACGTGGTGCGGGGCGAGGTCGACCTGGACAGCGAGCGGTTGGGACCGGGCGACGCGGCCCGCGTCACGGACGCGGACGGGATGGACGCGGTGGCGGTGACGGACGCGGAGGTGCTGGTGTGGGAGATGGCGGGGCGATGACACGGCAGCAGGCCCCGCCGAAGCCGCACAGGGCGGCTTCGGCGGGGCCTGTCAGCGGTCAGGTCGGTGGGTGCGTGAATGGACCCGCTGCCCTCTCCAGGGGCCGTTGCGTGATCACGTTTCGTCCGGAGTGCCGTGCTCGCCCGTCCTTGGAGGGGACATCCCGGTTCGGGCGGGTGCGGACGCAGTGCAGGCACGGTCTCAGTGATCATGTGAGTGTCGAAGTCCCATGAACACCTGGCGAGTCCGTGCCTGCTCCTGCATTTTCTCCCATGCCCACCGCGCTGGCCCAACTGGGCCGGACTGCCGCGCCGGTCCCGCTGGCGGACGCGGTCGCACTGTCCGGCTTCCTGGATCTGGTGCCCGACCCGCGAGGCGTCCGTGGCCGCCGCTACCGGTTGTCGGCTCTGGTCGCCGCGGCTGCGGCGAGTGTCCTGGCCGGTGCCCGCTCGCTCACCGCGATCACGGAGTGGATCAGCGACGTCCCTGCGTGGGCCTGCCGGGTTCTCGGCTTCCCCACCGACCCGTTCTCCGGCGCCGTGTCCGTCCCGCACCCCCACACCCTGCGCCGTCTGCTCGTCCAGCTCGACGGCGACGCTCTGGACCGGGCAATCGGCGACTTCCTCACCGCCCGCGCCACTCCGGCCGGCCCCGGACTGCGGGCGATCGCTGTTGACGGCAAGGCCCTGCGCGGCTCGCGCACCCAGGTCACCGGGCATGTCACCCTGCTCGCCGCGATGGACCACACCGGTCACGTCCTGGCCCAGCGGCAGGTCGCCGACAAGAGCAACGAGATTCCCGCTTTCCGGCCTCTGCTGGACGGCGTCGACCTGACCGGCACGGTCATCACCGCCGACGCGCTGCACACCCAGCACGCTCACGGCACCTACCTCCGCGAGCGCGGTGCCCACTACATTGCCCAGGTCAAGGCCAACCATCCCGGTCTGTTCGACCGCGTCCGCCGCCTGCCCTGGCGCGAGATCACGCTCGACCACTACGACCGCGCCCGGGCCCACCACCGCCTGGAGATCCGGCGGCTGAAGACCGCCGCCTTCGCCCACCTCGACTACCCCGACGCACGCCAGGCGCTGCAAGTCGTGCGCTGGAGGAAGGACTTCACTACCGGCAAGCTCACCATCGAGCGCGTCTACCTGATCACCAGCCTGCCGCCCGGCGCGGCTACCGGCGCCCAGCTCGCCGACTGGATCAGAGGGCACTGGAAGATCGAAAATCTTCTGCACCACGTCCGCGACCGCACATTCCGCGAGGACGACTCCAAAATCCATGCCGGCAATCTCCCGCGCATCATGGCCGGCCTGCGCAACCTCGCCATCGGCGTCCACCGTCAGGACGGTCACACCAACATCGCCGCCGCCCTGCGTCACACCGCTCGCGACTGGCGAAGGCCCCTGGCAGCCCTCGGCATCACCGGATGAATCCGGACAGACGTCGATCATGCAAGGGACCCTGCTGCCCTCTCGAAGGCGGCCAAGGTGATCGCGGGAACGAAGACGGAGTCGTCCTCCATCCCCTCGGGCAGGTGTGCACGCATGTTCTCCGGGCAGAGGAACACGCCGTTGGGAATGAGGATTCCTGCGCCGAGCCGGTCCGTCAGTTCTGTGACGATCTTCCAAACGTCACCGGACTGCGGATTCTCCACGCTGATGAACTCCTCGTGGACGCCCACCTCGGCTTCGCTGCCGTCAGTGGCCCGGATCCAGTACTCCGTGGAGCCGCCGCTCGTTCCTACCTGCCCGACACGGACGGGCGAGAGGACAGCCTGGACAGTACTTACGTCGGGCGTGGTCAACTCACCGTTCATAAAACTGTAGAGACTCAGATGGTAACTCATTACGCCTGCCCTGTCTGAACCCGAACTTGACTGGTGTCGGAGATGACGGCTCGCTAATGCGGCAGGCCTCGTCGAAGCCGGCGCAACCCGGCTTCGGCGAGGCTCACAAACGGATGGATCAGTCCAGCCGTTCCTTTACAAGGACTGCGGTTCCGTGAGTGAAGCGGTCTGCCTCTTCGACTTGGAATCCCGCCGATACGAGGATTCCGAGAAGGGCGCTCTGCATGTGGTCGTGGACATTCTTGTGGTGGACGACAACTCGGGGCGGATTCGTGAAGTCGATTCCTTTCTCAAACAGTTGGAGAGCGGTGTCCCTGAGTTCGTCGGCGGAGTTCCAATCGACGTACACACCGCCGTCCTCGAAGACATCGACATGTACATCCGCGCCAGGTCTGCTGTGCTGTCCGGCCTCGAGGCTCCCTCGGTGTACTGGGAGCCCGGCCCGTTCCAGTTCCCGGCACACCTCATCGGCCAGTCCTTCGCGCTCAGCGATGACTTCGGGCGAGGCTTTCGGAGGCAGGTCGAAGTCGTACTTGGCCATGATCCCCTCACTCCTCCATGTGCTGGTCGCCTGTCAGGGAGCGTACCGCACGCCCTCCGCCAGCCCGTCTGATGTATTCCGCCAGCAGTTGTTTCGCCCCGCTTCCGAAAACGGGATCATAGGGAACCGACCACGTGACAGGGGTACCTGCCTTGAGAGCGCCAAGCAATTCATTGGCGCAATCCTTGCAGGGCTGTCGTTCTGTGTACAGGGCGGTGATGTCCTCGGGGTCGAACCCCTTCGCTCTCAGTTTGTCCAGAATTTCAGTTTCGGAGTGTCCGGCGAATTTACTGTTCCCGACGACGAGGTCACCGGTCTTAGGGTCGTTCCATCCGGGTACCTTCGCCACGGCGACGTTGTGGGAAGCCCCGTAGTACCCGGATTCCTGCCTGAAGGCGTACGCCATGCCGCTTAGCTCGTCGGAATTGTAGGCGATCAGTCCTACGGGGCATCCACCGACGGCTGCGGAAGCCCGTGCGGTCAGTTTCACACGCGCCCTGGTGCAGGTCTTGACGAATCCGTCGAGTCCCTTGACTCCTATGTGGAGAGCCGCGTCCGCAGGAAGAGAGAGTGTGCGAAGGGCCTTGTAGGCGTCGGCGAAGCCGATGCCGGTTCGTGCGGCGGCGTCGAATGCTTTGACGGCATCCGCGATGGGTCGGATGAGCTTGCCCGCGAACAAGCTCGCGACATCTACGCCCGCCCAGGCGCAGCCGCCCCAGCTGCCGCTCGCGCCGCCCGGGGCGATCTTCTGGGCGCATTTGATCCAGCTGCCGAAGAGGATGTCGACCGGGTCGACGCCCTTCTGGTACTCGGCGATCGTGATGGTGTGGGTGACCTCGGTGGACAGTTCGTCGGAGGTGTACTCGCCGAGGTAGAGCGTCGCCCCGGACGGGCACATGTACTGCGTGGTGTCCAGGTCCTCCGCCGTGCACAGATAGAGGTCGACGACCTCCTTGTAGCGGAGCTTCGTGGTCATGGTGCAGTCGCCGTTGTAGAAGAGCTCGTCGATCCAGCCCTCGCAGCCGTCCGACTGCTTCACGACCTCCGGTTCGCCGATCTTCTCGATGTGGTCGACCACGTAGAACACGTCGCCGATGGGAGCTCCGGTCTGGTCGACCACCGTTCCCTTGTCGATCTGTTCTGCGTTCGCTTCCTTCTCGGCCTGCTCGGCTGCCTGCTGAGCCGATTCGGCGTACTTCTGGGCGTCCTTGGCGGCCTCCTCCGCCGCCGCGGCCTCGGTGGCGGCGTGGTCGGCGGCGTCCCGGGCGTCCTTGGCCGCCTGTTCCGCCGTGTCCGCAGCACTGCGGGCGGCCTCGGCGTCCAGGGCTGCGGCATCGGCGGAGTCGCGGGCGTCCTCCGCGTGGCCCTCGGCCCGTCCGGCCGCGCTGTCGGCCGCTGCCGCGTCCTTGGTGGCCTGGGTGTCGTAGGCGATGGTGCGGGTGAGTGACTGTGCGGCCTGGGTCGCGTACGAGGCTGCTTCTGCCGAGTACCCCAAGGCTTCCTTGGCGGAGTTGCGCGCGTCCGCCGCGTAGCCGAGGGCTTCGGCGGCCAGTGTGTAGGCGGCCTTGGCGTCACCGCTTGCCGCGTTGGCCACGCTCTGCGCCTGGGCGGCCGACTCCTCCGCGTTCTGCGCGTGCGCCTCGGCGACGGCCTGCTGCTGTTCGGCGATCGTCTTCGACGACTGTCCGGTCAGCACGGCGAGTCCGGCGGCCGAGTCGGTGGTGACATACGGCGATCCGAGCTGGATGGCGTCGTTGGCCGGTGCGGCGACCTGCGCGGCCGAGTTGCCGGCGTCCACCGCGGCCTGCGCGGTGGTGTAGGCGTAGCCCGTGGACTCGTTGGCACCGGCGAGCGCGGTGACCGCCTCGGCCTTGGCCGCGTCCGCCTCCTTCTTGGCGTCGGCGGCGTGCTGCTCGGCGTCGTCGGCCAGCTCCACCGCCGTACGCGCCGCCGTCGCGGCGGCCTTGGACGCCTTGATGGCATCCGCCGCCGCACTGGTCGCGGTCCTCACCGCGGCGTCCGCCGTCAGCTTGGCGGCCTGGGCGGCGTCGGAGTCGGCCCGGGCCCGCTTGGCTGCCGCCTCCGCCCGGTTGGCCGCCGCGTCGGCATCGGCTGCGGCCTGGGTCGCCTTGTCCGCCTCGGAACGCGCGGCGACGGCCGCCGTCTCCGCGTCGTCGGCGGCCGCATCGGCGTCGTCGGCGGCCTTCCGGGCCTCCTGCGCATTGTCCTCGGACGCGGACGCCTGGGCGTAGGCCTCCTTGGCGTCTGCTTGGCCCGGGCGGCGTTGGCCTTCTGCTCGGCGTCCCAGGCGTCGTCGCGGAGAGACTTGGCCTTGTCCCGGGCAGCCTCCGCACCCTTGCGCTTCTCGGTGGCGGTGGTGTCGGCGGTCTCCGCCCGTTCCTTGGCGTCCTTGGCCTCGGTCGCGCGCTGCTGGGCCTTGGTCTTGTGCTCCGCGGCCTCGGCCTGCTTCTGCGCCGCGGTCTCCTTCTCGGCCTTGGCGGTGGCCTCCTCCTTCTCCGCGGCGAGTCTCTTGGCGTGGGCCGTGGCCGCGGCGGCCTTCGCGTCGGCCTCGGCGTTCTGCGTCTCGGTGAGTTTGGCCTTCGCGGTGTCGCGGGCGGCCTTGGCGTTGCTCGCCTGGACGGCGGCGGCGTCGGCTGCGGCCTTCGCCTGTTCCTTGGCCGCCCGGGCGGCGGCGGTACGGAAGGCAGCCTGGGTACCGGCCGCCTGCGTCACTGCCCGCGCGGCGATCGTCGCGCTGTCACCGGCGGAGGCCTTGGTGGCGGCCAACGCCGTTTCACCGGCCTTGATCATCGCGTTCAGCGCGGCGGAGGACGCCTTGGTGACCTGGTCCTTCTGCTGGCCGACGAGCAGGGCCCGGCCCCGGGGCGCACCCATGCTGTCGGCGATGCCGTAAGCGGTGTTCAGAGATCCGTCGGAGTCCGCCGCTGCCATGCCGGCGATCTGGGCCTGCCGCCTGATCACGGCAAGCTGCTCGGTGGCCTTCGCGCGGGCTTTCGTGATGCCCTTGGTCGCCTGGGTGAACTGACCGGATGTCGGATAGTCCAGAGCGTCCGTACCGTTGTGCCCGGACGCCACGATGTCGAATTTCTGTGGGTCGGTGCCGTTGCACTGCCACAGCCACGCGTCCTGGCTGTTGGCGTAGGTGTGCAGGTCCAGGCATTTGCCGCTGCCCGTGTTCCGCAGTTGGGTGGTGCGGTTGGGGGTGAACTCCCAGCCCTGGGCACCGTTCTGCTTGCACGTCCACTGCTGGATGCGGGTGCCGTCGGCCGTCCCGTCGCGGTTCACGTCCAGGCACTTGCCGGAGTTGACATTCACCAGCGAGTCGCCGTCGACCCGCCACTTCTGGTTGGCGCCGCCGTTGCAGGTGTACATCTGCACCACGGCGCCGTCGGCCTTAGAGTTGCCCGCGACCTCCAGGCACTTGTCGGAGGCGGCGTGGATGTGGACGATCATCGGGCTGTCCCCGATCCAGCCCGCTCCACCCGGCGACCAGTAGTCCTGCCAGCGCGCGAGGTGGTCGGCGGTCCAGGACTGGCCCAGCATCTCGCCCAGCGCCTTCGCGCCCGTGGCCAACGCCTTCGTCGCGTCCCGGTTGGCGTCGATGATCTGGTTGCGCGGAATGGCCTGCTCGGCGACTTCCCGCTGCCACTCCACCGATGCCGTCGCCACTTCCTGGCCGAGGACCCTGCCGGGGTCGATCGGATTGGTCCATGTGCAGGCCGCGAACCGTGTCTTCAAGTCCTCGACAGCCAGACGGAACGCGAGACTTCCGGGCTCCGGAGCGGAACTGGGGAAACCGCCGACGGACAGGAACATCCGGGCGTCGTCCTCGCGCATGCCGGAGAAGAGGTCACCGGTGAGCAGATCGTCGAAGGCATGTTCCTGCTCGACGGCCAGTGCCCACTCCTCCGACGACATCGAGGGGTCGTGCACGGCGTTGCCGTAGAGCGGGGTGCCCAGGTCCGTGACCGCCTTGACGGTCGCCTCGTCGGCCTTGGCGGAGGGATCCTCGTAGAAGCGGGCCTCCTCCTTCCACCACTGCTCTCCGAGCCATGTCGAGTAGCCGACTTGGTCGAAGAAGTCAGCACCGCCGCCGGAGCCGGGCGGCCAACTGAAGTCGGTCACGGATTTGAAGCCGCCGGGAGTCGAGAGACCGGACAGCGTGTCCTGCCAGGCCTGCACGCGTGGGCCCAGCGTCGCGCTCTCCTGGTCGATGAGCTCCCTGTCCTTGACGTAGGCCAACGCCAGGGGGGTGTCGTTCCAGTACTCCTGGTCTGCTGCGACGTGCAGTTGTTCGGGAGTCTGGTTCAGGGCTGCCTGGGCGACGTCGCCCATTTCCCGGCCGCCGAGCCGCAGCGCACCGGCCATCAGACACTGGTCCTGCCGCAGTTGCTCGGCGGCGTCGGCGTCGAAACCGTCGTAGCTGTCGGCGACGGCACTGGTGCCGGGCAGAGGGCCGTCGGAAGGGGGTTCGGGGCCGATGAGTCCGGCGACCACGGCGCCGATCACCGTTAGGGGTATGAGGGGCGCGGAGGCGACACGCAGTTGTCGGGCACCGGATCTGCCGGGCGGGTCGTCAGATGGTCTGCGGGGACGTCTGAGACGCACAGGAGCATCCTTCGTCGATGACGGAGACGGACGAAGACGCCCCGGACGAAGGAACGGAAGGCACGACGAAACCCGTCACCACGCCTGCGGCAGTCCACGGCCGTCCTGTGACCGCGCACCGGAAGAGGAGGCTCCCCACCCGGCACGCCGGGTCACTGTAGGCATGCGCCATGATCACGTCACAAGATCGCGAACGGCGTCCGGCTGAAACGCAATTGTGGAGAAGTGGTGGCGATTACGCGTGGATTCTGTGTGTCACCTGGGGGGATGCTGTCCCGGTCGGTGGATTCGACTGATGGAGGTTGACCCGAATTCGCCTCTCGGTACCCGTCGGCCGACAGGTACCGTCCGGACTACCGCAGGCCGTCGACGAACGCCTGCCAAGCGTGTGCGCCGAGGGTGACGACCGGACCGGCCGGGTTCTTGCTGTCGCGCACGGGGACGGTGCCGGTAGGGCGGTTCTCGGCGACTTCGACGCAGTCGCCGCCGTTGCTTCCGCTGTAACTGGACTTGCGCCACTCAACGTTACTCAGTGTGCGGGACCGCATAGCGTTCCTCCATCACGCGGGTGATCAGTCTCGCCGAGTCCTCGGGGGAGAGGGCTGAGGCTTGCAGCCGAGCGTAGCCGAATGAGCGTTCCTTGATCACGTCCGGACTGGCGGTCATGTGCCCACGGTCGTAGCCGTCCATGTAGAAGAGATCGGGGTCGGTGTCGAACCTCAGCAGATTGAACGTACTCATCATGCCCGTGTGTTGGCCCGCCGCAAGCGGCAGGACCTGGATCTGAACCCAGGGGGCAGCCGTGAAGCCCAGCAAGTGGGCGAGCTGGTCGCGCATGACCTCAGGCCCACCGATCTCGCGCAGCAGTGCCGCCTCGTCCAGGATGACCCACAGCGCGGGAGGCTGGTCTCGCTGGAGGATGCGCTGGCGTTCCAGCCGGGCGGCGACCATCTCGTCCACGTTGCCGCCCTCGACGCCGAGCACCGCCCGCGCGTACTCCTCCGTCTGCAGCAGCCCGTAGACCAGCTGTGCCTGGTACGTCGAGATGTACGCCGCTTTCGCCTCCATCTCCGCGTACGGCTGGAACCACGTGGGGAGTTGGCTGCGCAGGACGAGTCCGATCAGCCGGGAGAACAGGCCGTCCGTGCCCAGCGCGGCGTCCACCCGCTCGGAGAAGTCCCGCGTCGGGACCTTCTTCGTGGTCTCGATCTGGCCGACCAGGGAGCCGGTGCAGAAGATGATGTCGCCGAGCTGGCCCTGCCTGAGGCCATGGGCCTCGCGCTGGCGGCGCAGCTCCCAGCCGTAGTAGTCGAGTGGGGAGGCGGTCGGGTCGAGGGACTGGATGTTGGCCACTGCGGCACCTCACTCCGGGACTGCGGGGACTGCGGACGGCAACACCTCGCGGCGTTCACTTCCGTGCGTAGTCGAGCGTACGCAGCCCGTCACGGTGTTGTGGTGTGAATCACGTAACCGGCCCGCAGGCGGCGGACGTTAAGAGCTGGCACCGTGCCGAGTGTTGCCTGTCCGGCCCGGTATGGCGCGTCAGCCCCGTGCCTCCGCCAGCACCCCGTCAGTGAAGGGCGGCCACGCCTCGACCGCCCAGGGGCCGAAGGCGCGGTCGGTGAGGGACACGCAGGACAGGGCGGCGTCCGGGTCGATCCACAGGAACGTGCCGGACTGGCCGAAGTGGCCGAAGGCGCGCGGGGAGGAGGCGGAGCCCGTCCAGTGCGGGGACTTGCCGTCGCGGATCTCGAAGCCGAGGCCCCAGTCGTTGGGGTTCTGGTGGCCGTAGCCCGGCAGCACGCCCTTCGTGCCCGGGTACTGGACCGTCATCGCCTCGGCGACCGTCCGCGGGTCCAGCAGGCGCGGTGCCTGGACCTCGGCGGCGAAGCGGAGCAGGTCGTCCACCGTGGACACGCCGTCCTTCGCGGGGGAGCCCGCCAGTGAGGTGGACGTCATGCCCAGCGGCTCCAGCACCGCCTGCCGCGCGTACTCGGCGAACGGCATGTCCGCCGCCTTCGCGATGTGGTCGCCGAGCTGCTCGAAACCGGCGTTGGAGTACAGCCGGCGGTCCCCGGGCGGGGCCGTCACCCGGTGCTCGTCGAAGGCCAGGCCCGAGGTGTGGGCGAGCAGGTGGCGGACCGTCGCCCCGGGCGGACCGGCGGGCTCGTCCAGCTCGATCGCGCCCTCCTCGTACGCCACCAGCGCCGCGTACGCCGCCAGCAGCTTGGTGACCGAGGCGAGCGGGAAGCGGTGCGCGGCCGGGCCGTGGGTGCCGAGGAAGGTGCCGTCGGCCCGTACGACGCCCGCCGCGGCGGTGGGGACCGGCCAGTTCTCGATCGACGCGAGGCTCTTCAGGGACATGGCACCGAGCCTAAGCGGCTCACAGGTACAGCCGCATCGAGGGGTCCGGGTCCCGGGTGAAGCCCATCGACGCGTACAGGGGCTCGGCGTCCGCGGAGGCGGTCAGCATGACGTACCCGGCGCCCCGCTCGCGGAACCACTGGAGCAGCTCCTCCATACAGGCGCGGGCGTACCCCCGGCGCCTGGCCTCCGGGTCCGTCGCCACACTGAAGACGTAGCCGATCAGCCCGTGCGGATTGCCGGCCCTCCCGATCCGGTACTCCAGCGTGCCGGCCACCAGCGCCGCCAGCGCCCCGGGCCGCTCCGGGTGCTCGACGACGAACGCCGCGAACGCCCCGTCCGGGTCGGCGAGCCTCGCCCGCAGCGTCGGCAGGGACTCGGCGTGCCAGTCGGTGGGTGCCGGCGCCCGGCCCAGCGAATCGATCATCACCTGACGCAGACGGAGTACTTCCCCCACGTCCTCGGCCACGGCACGGCGTACGAGACTCATGCCCGCACGTTAGTGACCGGCCGGGGCGTGTGTCCTGCGCATTTCCCACCGCCGGATTCTCACCGGGGCCGCTTGCCTGGAGTGCACTCGAAGGTCATAGCGTTGGGGCATGACGGTGATGCAGACCACGGCCGGGACCCTCGTGTCGAACGCCACCAGCAACGCCACCGGCAGTGCCACCAGCAACGCCGGCGGAACGGACATCTGCTCCGCCCCGCCCCCGCGCCACCCGCGCCCCGACGGGCAGGACCGCTACACCATCAGCGAGGTCGTCGCGTTCACCGGCCTGACGGCCCACACGCTGCGCTGGTACGAGCGGATCGGCCTGATGTCCCACATCGACCGCTCGCACACCGGGCAGCGCCGCTACAGCAACCGCGACCTGGACTGGCTCGACTTCGTCGGCAAGCTGCGGATGACGGGCATGCCGGTCGCCGACATGGTGCGGTACGCCGAGATGGTGCGCGAGGGCGAGAGCACCTACCTCGACCGGCGGGAACTGCTGGAGTCCACCCGGCGCGACGTGCTGACGCGGATCGCCGAACTCCAGGACACCGTCGCCGTACTCGACCGCAAGATCAGTTTCTACGGGGACGCCGGACGTGCCCGTGAAGGGGAGAGGAACCGATGACCGACAGCAGGATCCCGACGGCACGGCTCGGCACGGGCGGTCCGGAGGTGGGCGCCCAGGGCCTCGGCTGCATGGGCATGAGCTTCGGATACGGCCCCTCGGACGCCGAGGCCTCCCGCGCCACCCTGGAACGGGCGCTGGAGCTGGGCGTGACGCTCTACGACACCGCCGACGCGTACGGCGCCGGCGAGAACGAGCGGTTCCTCGCGCCCTTCTTCAAGGCCCACCGCGACGAGGTCGTCGTCGCGACCAAGTTCGCCCTGACGATCCCGCCGGACGAGCCGACCAAGAGGATCATCCGCAACGACGCGCCGTACATCCGCGAGGCCGTCGAGGCGAGCCTGCGCCGCCTGGACCTCGACGTGATCGACCTCTACTACATGCACCGCCGCGACGTGAACGTGCCGATCGAGGAGACCGTCGGCGTCATGGCCGACCTCGTCCGCGAGGGCAAGGTCAAGCAGCTCGGGCTGAGCGAGGTGACGGGGGACGAACTGCGGGCCGCGCAGACGGTGCACCCCATCGCCGCCGTGCAGTCGGAGTGGTCGCTGTTCAGCCGGGACATCGAGGCGGGCGTGGTACCGGCCGCCCGCGAACTGGGCGTGACCCTCGTCCCGTACTCCCCGCTCGGCCGGGGCTTCCTCACCGGCTCCTTCGCCAACGCCGACCAGGACCTCACGGACGGTGACTTCCGCCGTCAGCAGCCCCGGTTCACCGGCGACAACGCGGCGGCCAACGCGGCCCTCCTCACCCCGGTCCGTGCCCTCGCCGAGGCCCACGAGGCCACCCTCGGCCAGATCGCCCTGGCCTGGGTCCAGCAGCGGGCCCAGGTCCACGGCCTGCCGGTGATCCCGATCCCGGGCACCCGGAAGCCGGCACGGGTGGCGGAGAACACGGCGGCGACCCGGCTCGTCCTGACGGAGGCCGAGCTGTCCCAGCTGGAGCCGATCGCGGAGAAGGTCGCGGGCGACCGCTACGCGGACATGACGTTCGCCTCAGCCGGACGGGAGTAGAGAAGCGCCCCAAGGGGCGCGCCCCTCAGGGGCGCGGGGAACTGCGCGAGCAACCCACCACCGGGCTGGAGCCGAAAACGAAACCCCACCCGGCAGACGCGTCAAAGCTCCGCCAGCAACTCCGCCTTCTTCGAGGAGAACTCCTCGTCCGTCACCAGCCCCTGCTGGTGCAGCTCCCCGAGGTGCCGGATCCGCTCGGCGATGTCGGCCGGGTCCCGCCGAGGCGCCGGCACGGTAATCGGCACCGGGGCGCTCGCGCCCCGTTCCCGCACCGCCGCCAGCACCGCCGCCGCGAACGGCAGCGACTCGTGCACCGGCCCGTACCCCAGCCCGAACACGACGGCCGCCGGATCCTGGTCGGCCTGGGGGACGGCCCCCGCAGCCCCCGCGGCTCCCGCGGCCGCGCCGGCCGCCGACGCGTCGGCGTCGCGCGGCAGCAGCCGCAGGTACCCCTCGAACATCTCGGGGGAGCGCCACTCCACCCCGCCCAGGTCGGCGACCGGGAAGCTCTGGTCGCCGGCCTTCCACTTCGCCGAGGACGCGCCCGTCCAGGACCACCGGAAGGACACGGCCTTCCCGTCGAAGGACGCCTTCCCGTCGTACGCCTTGAAGTGCAGCGGTGCCTCGGGCGGGGCCACCAGGTAGCGCTCGGTCCTGCCGGACTCGGTCAGCAGCTCCCGCAGCTCGTCGGCGTAGTACTCCGCGAGCGTCTCCCGTTCGGCGGGCAGCACCAGCCGGTAGGGGTCGCCGCCCTCCTTCAGCTGTCCGGCCGCCGCCTCGATCAGGGGATCGGCGCCCGCGCGCGGTTCGACGCGCAGCACGACGGTGCCGCGCCTGCCGGGCGTGAGCGTCACGCCCTCGATCGCCTCCAGGGGCACCCGGCGTTCCCCCAGGGCCTGGAACAGCTTGGGTGTTCGAATCCCCCGTTCGTAGCGGATGAGCACGGAGTCGGACTCGAACTCCCAGGCGGCATGAAATCCGGCCAGTACGTCACCCATGCGGCTCATCGTATGCGGCACGAGCCTTCCCGTCCCCTCCCCGCGCAAACCGGAGTTTCTGCGCCTCTACGCGCGTCCGGCCGCCGTAGCCGCGGACAAACCCGCCCGGCATGTGTCGTCTTCGTCGGCGCAGGCGACCGTGCGGTATGCGCCAACCCCGATCCCCGCGAAGTTCCGCAGGCTGTCCGTGCCGGGCACGAAGTAGCCGCCGTGACCCTCGGCGTCCCGTGCGGACAGCACCCGCGCCCCGAAATCGGCGGACACCGGATCGGCGCCGTGCCCGAGGCCGCCGACCTCCAGGTACGGCACGTCCTGGATCCAGTCGTCGGCGTCCCGCATCGCCCACACGCGGGCGGAGGTGTCCAGGTGGGAGGCGTTCTCGGCGCGCATGCCGGGACTGCCGGCCACCGCTATGTCGGTCACCCGGCCGGGCAGCGTCTCGGCGGCGAGGCCGCACACCACCGAGCCGTAGCTGTGGCAGAAGAGGGAGACGGGGGCCCTGCCGGGCAGCGCGCGCAGCAGCGCGTTCAGCCGTACGGCCCCGTGCGCGGCGCGGTTCGCGGTGGCCGCCTCCATGCCGAGGCCGCTGGGCGAGGTGTAGTCGGCCCAGGCGATCACGGCCGTGCCGGTGCCGGGGCTCGCCGCACGCTCGGCCGCGTACAGCGACCTGGCCATGCCGACGGGTGCCGCGTACTTCTTGCGGTCGGTGCGCTGGAAGGTGAGCAGCTCGGTGTCCACGCCGGGCACGACGACGGACACGCGGTCGGCGCGGTCCAGGTTCCCGAAGACCTCGGCGACCCTGCCCGAGCCCGCCGGGTCGAAGGCGAGGATGTGCCGGCCGGGGTCGAGCAGCGCCTCGTAGTTGTGCATCCGTCGGCCGGCCTCGCGCTGCCCGGCCGGGGACAGGCGCTTGTCGTGCGTGCGCTCCCGCTCCACCGACCGCGCCCTCTGCAGCGCGGAGCGGTTGGCGAGGTAGCGCAGTTGGACGGGGGCGCCGTTCATGTTGCCGACGGCCAGGGGATACCGGTGGGCCAGGCTGGTGCGCTGCCATGAGGTGAGCGAGGCGAAGAAGCGGGCCAGCCGCGCGGGCGTCGCCCGGGCGTCGGGCAGTCGCCGTCCGTCGATCCGGCCGTGCTCCCAGGCCGTGACGGACGCTTCGAGGGCGGTGGGGCCCCGCTGGTCGCGCAGGGCGGTCCAGCCGGTGGTCGCCAGCATCACGAACACCACGGCCAGGGCGAGCAGTACGCGCCAGACGTTCAGCTGTGGGGAGGTGTCGAAGGAAGTCACTGGGAGGACACACTAGGAGAACGGGCCGGTCTCGCGTGAATCCAGTGACACGGATCACGTTTCGGCGCGGCGCCAGGTCCCGGTGAGCGCGGGCGCCACCTGGTCGAGGTAATCGGCCGTCAGGTCCCGCAGGGCCGCCAGGCTCGCGTCGTCGCGCGCCGACCAGATCCTCTCGGTGACCCGCATCACGGCTCCGAAGACGGCCACGACCACGCGGGGCCGCGGGTCCGCGTCCATGTCCAGGCCCTCGCGGACGGCGACGACCCGGGCGATCTCCTCCTCCAGCTCCGTCGCGCGCCGCAGGTGGGCGGCGAGCAGCGCGGGTGTCGACTCGATCACCCGGTAGAAGCGCATGTGCAGCTCGAGCGGGACCAGCTGTTCGACGGCCTCGCCGATGGTGCTCCAGCTCTCCGCGAGCGCCAGACGCAGCGCGTCCAGGGGCGCCTCCTCGGCCGGGCGGGCGAGTACGGCCTCGACGAAGTGCGACTCCGCGAGCCGTGCCACGAAGAAGGCCGCGTCCTCCTTGGAGGCGAAGTACCGGAAGAAGGTGCGCTGCGAGACGTCGGCGGCCTCGGCGATGTCGTCGACGGTCGTCTCCTCGTAACCGCGCTCGGTGAACAGTTCGAGGGCGGAGCGCAGCAGCAGGTCCCGGGTGCGCTGTTTCTTGAGTTCGCGCAGGCCAGGACGGGAGACCGCTGGTGCGGTCTCCGGGGGCGCCGACGTGCCGGCCACCTTCAAAAGTTCTCTCCTTCGTACGGTTTCCCCTGTTCAGGCTAATGGGGGATGTCTTGTCAGTTACTGTCTCGTGAATTGGTTTGTCAACTGTCAGAGGCTGTCATTAGCCTCAGCGGTATGACTAGTCAGACCACGCTCGGCAAGCCGGGGCCGGGTGACGGAGCACCGACGGATTCACCGCCCGCCAAGGGATGGCGCGGCCATCCGTGGGTCACCCTCGTCACCGTCGCGGTCGGGGTCATGATGGTGGCCCTCGACGGCACCATCGTGGCGATCGCCAACCCGGCCATCCAGGACGACCTGGACGCCAGCCTCGCGGACGTCCAGTGGATCACCAACGCCTACTTCCTCGCGCTCGCGGTCGCCCTGATCACCGCGGGCAAGCTCGGTGACCGCTTCGGCCACCGGCAGACCTTCCTCATCGGCGTGGCGGGCTTCGCGGCCTCCTCCGGCGCCATCGGCCTCTCCGGCAGCATCGCCGCGGTCATCGTCTTCCGGGTCTTCCAGGGCCTGTTCGGCGCGCTGCTGATGCCGGCCGCGCTCGGCCTGCTGCGGGCCACCTTCCCGGCCGAGAAGCTCAACATGGCCATCGGCATCTGGGGCATGGTCATCGGCGCCTCCACCGCGGGCGGCCCGATCCTCGGCGGCGTGCTGGTCGAGCACGTCAGCTGGCAGTCCGTGTTCTTCATCAACGTGCCGGTGGGCATCGTCGCCGTCGTGCTCGGCGTCATGATCCTGCTGGACCACCGGGCCGAGAACGCGCCGCGCTCCTTCGACGTCGTGGGCATCGTGCTGCTGTCGGCCTCGATGTTCGCCCTAGTCTGGGCGCTGATCAAGGCTCCCGAGTGGGGCTGGGGCTCCGGCCAGACCTGGACGTACATCGTCGGCTCTGTGGTGGGCTTCGTCCTGTTCTCCGTGTGGGAGACCAAGGTGAAGGAGCCGCTGATCCCACTGGCGATGTTCCGCTCGGTGCCGCTGTCGGCCGGTGTGGTCCTGATGGTGCTGATGGCCATCGCCTTCATGGGCGGCCTGTTCTTCGTCACCTTCTACCTGCAGAACGTCCACGGCATGAGCCCGATCGACGCCGGTCTGCACCTGCTGCCGCTCACCGGCATGATGATCGTCGCCTCGCCGCTGGCCGGCGCGATGATCACCAAGGTCGGCCCGCGCATCCCGCTGGCCGGCGGCATGGTGTGCACCGCCGTCGCCATGTTCGGCATCTCCACCCTGGAGACGGACACCGGCAGCGGTCTGATGTCGATCTGGTTCGCCCTGCTCGGCCTCGGCCTGGCGCCCGTCATGGTCGGCGCCACCGAGGTCATCGTCGGCAACGCGCCGATGGAGCTCTCGGGCGTGGCCGGCGGTCTCCAGCAGGCGGCGATGCAGATCGGCGGCAGCCTCGGCACGGCCGTGCTGGGCGCCGTGATGGCCTCCAAGGTCGACAGCGACCTCCCGGGCAACTGGGCGGACGCGGGCCTGCCCGAGCTGACGCCGGAGCAGGCGGACGGCGCCTCCGAGGCGGTCCGGGTCGGTGTCCCGCCGGTGGCGCCGGGCACTCCCGCCGAGGTCGCCGGGAAGATCGCGGACGTCGCCCACGACACCTTCATCTCCGGCATGAGCCTGGCCTCGCTGGTCGCCGCCGGGGTCGCGGTCGTGGCGGTGTTCGTCGCCTTCCTCACCAAGCGCGGTGAGAACGCGGAGGCGGGCGCGGGCGTCGGCCACATCTGATCCGGCCCGCGGAGTTCGTCGGTCCCGTCCCCCGTTTTCGTCCATCAGGGTGACGGGGCCGAGAACCCGCCCCTCCGCCGGACCTCGCAGGTCACAGTGGGTCAAGTCCTCCGCAGGGCACGGAGGGCGTGCGGCTGCGGCGCGCTGCCGGAGGGGGGCGGCGCGCAGGCAGCGCGTTCGAGGCAGGCATGACACTCCGCGCCGGGGTACTCGAACTCCACAAGGAGTTCAGGGCGTTGACGGCGAGCCTTGGACAGGGGTCGCGCAGGTGCCCCCGCTCACGTGGCCGGACGTGGTCATGGACCGGGCAGGATCGCGCGACGCTCGCAGTCGCCGGAGTCGTCTGCGCGGTCACCGGCCTCTTGGTGCCGGGGATCGTGCTCGGCCCCGGCGTCACCCTTCGCCCGGATGTTCCCGCCCCCGCCCGTTACGGGCGGGGGTGAGCCGTGTGCCACCCGGCCGGGGTGCGTCCTACGCGTCCCCGCCTGCCACCCCCGGGTCCGCCGCGGCCACGTCGAGCAGCCGGTACCGGTCGATCGCCTGCTTCAGCACCGACCGGTCGACCTTCCCCTCCCGGGCCAGCTCGCCCAGCACGCCCACCACGATCGACTCCGCGTCGATGTGGAAGAACCGCCGCGCCGCCCCCCGCGTGTCCGCGAAGCCGAACCCGTCCGCGCCCAGCGACTGGTACGTCCCCGGCACCCACCGCGCGATCTGGTCCGGCACCGACCGCATCCAGTCGGAGACCGCCACGAACGGCCCCTGAGCCCCCGCCAGCTTCCGCGTCACCCACGGCACCCGCTGCTCCTCCTCGGGATGCAGCAGGTTGTGCTCCTCGCAGGCCACGGCCTCGCGCCGCAGCTCGTTCCAGGAGGTCGCCGACCAGACGTCGGCGCGCACGTTCCACTCCTCGGCGAGGATGCGCTGCGCCTCCACGGCCCACGGCATCGCGACGCCGGACGCCATGATCTGCGCCGGGATCGAGCCGCCGGTGCCCTCGCTGAAGCGGTACACGCCCTTGAGGATGCCCTCGACGTCCACGTTCTCGGGCTCGGCCGGGTGCCGGATGGGCTCGTTGTAGACGGTGAGGTAGTAGAAGACGTCCTCGCCGTGCGGGTGCTGTTCGTCGCCGCCGTACATCCGGCGCAGCCCGTCCTTGACGATGTGCGCGATCTCGAACCCGAAGGCGGGGTCGTAGGCCACGCAGGCCGGGTTGGTCGACGCCAGCAACTGCGAGTGTCCGTCCGCGTGCTGGAGACCCTCACCGGTCAGCGTCGTACGGCCGGCAGTCGCGCCCAGTACGAAACCGCGCGCCAACTGGTCACCCATCTGCCAGAACTGGTCGCCGGTGCGCTGGAAACCGAACATCGAGTAGAAGACGTACACCGGGATGAGCGGTTCGCCGTGCGTGGCGTACGCCGAGCCCGCCGCGATCAGCGAGGCCGTGCAGCCGGCCTCGGAGATGCCGTCGTGCAGCATCTGCCCGTTCGGCGCCTCCTTGTAGGCGAGCAGCAGATCGCGGTCCACCGACTCGTACTGCTGGCCGAGCGGGTTGTAGATCTTCGCGCTCGGGAAGAAGGAGTCCATGCCGAACGTGCGGTACTCGTCCGGCGCGATCAGCACGAACCGCTTGCCGATCTCCTTGTCCCGCATGAGGTCCTTCAGCAGGCGCACAAAGGCCATCGTCGTCGCGATGGACTGCTGACCCGAGCCCTTCTTCACGGTCGCGTACGTCTTGTCGTCCGGCAGCGCGAGCGGCTTCGACCGCACGACCCGGGTCGGCACGTACCCGCCGCAGCCCAGGCGCCGGTCGTGCATGTACTGCATCTCCTCGGTCTCCCGGCCCGGGTGGTAGTACGGCGGCGGGCCGGACTCCAGCTCCTTGTCGGAGATCGGCAGGTGCAGCCGGTCGCGGAAGCGCTTGAGGTCGTCGACCGTCAGCTTCTTCATCTGGTGCGTGGCGTTGCGGCCCTCGAAGTTCGGGCCCAGCGTCCAGCCCTTGATCGTCTTGGCCAGGACGACCGTCGGCTGGCCCTCGTGCTCCAGCGCCGCCTTGTACGCCGCGTAGATCTTGCGGTGGTCGTGGCCGCCGCGGCCCAGGTGCAGGATCTGGTCGTCGGTCATGTTCTCGACCATCGCGCGCAGCCGGTGGTCGTCGCCGAAGAAGTGGTCGCGGATGTAGGCGCCGGACTCGGTGGCGTACGTCTGGAACTGGCCGTCCGGCGTCGTGTTCATGCGGTTGACCAGCACGCCGTCGCGGTCCTGGGCCAGCAGCGGGTCCCAGGTGCGGTCCCAGACCAGCTTGATCACGTTCCAGCCGGCGCCCCGGAAGACCGACTCCAGCTCCTGGATGATCTTGCCGTTGCCGCGTACCGGGCCGTCGAGGCGCTGGAGGTTGCAGTTGACCACGAAGGTCAGGTTGTCCAGGCCCTCCCGGGCGGCGATGGACAACTGGCCCAGCGACTCCGGCTCGTCCATCTCGCCGTCGCCGAGGAAGGCCCACACGTGCGACTTGGAGGTGTCGGCGATCCCGCGCGCGTGCATGTAGCGGTTCATCCGCGCCTGGAAGATCGCGCCGATCGGGCCGAGGCCCATCGAGACCGTCGGGAACTCCCAGAAGTCCGGCATCGACCGCGGATGCGGGTACGAGGACAGCGCGTGCGGCGCCTTGGACTTCTCCTGGCGGAAGCCGTCGAGGTGCTCCTCGCTGAGCCGGTCGAGCAGGTACGCGCGCGCGTAGATGCCCGGCGAGGCGTGCCCCTGGAAGAAGACCTGGTCGCCGCCGTCGCCCTCGTCCTTGCCCCGGAAGAAGTGGTTGAAGCCCACGTCGTACAGGGAGGCGGAGGAGGCGAAGGTCGCGATGTGACCGCCGACGCCGATCCCGGGCCGCTGCGCGCGCGAGACCATCACCGCCGCGTTCCAGCGGGTGGCGTTGAGGATCTTGCGTTCGATCTCCTCGTTGCCGGGGAAGAACGGCTCGCTCTTGGTCGGGATGGTGTTGACGTAGTCCGTGCTGCGCATCTCGGGCACGGCCACGCGCTTCTCGCGGGCCCGCTCGATCAGCCGCAGCATCAGGTAGCGGGCCCGCTCCCGGCCGCGCTCGTCGACGGCGGCGTCGAGCGAGTCCAGCCACTCCTGGGTTTCCTCGGGGTCGAAGTCAGGAACCTGACTGGGAAGGCCGCCAATGATGATCGGACTGCGATCACTGCGATCGGATGCGGAAGCCACGCTGTTCCTTCGCTGTCAGAGGGCCGTCTTTCCGGGTTTCTTCCCGGGTTCTCTCCGGTTCTTCCCGGGTTTCTGCGCCGATTCCCCCGCCGGTTCCCCATCGTGTACCTCGCGGGGGCAATCGTCATCTGTACCGTGGGGTAACCGGTTCTCCCGTGAGGATCGGGGGCACGTTCATTCGAGTCTCGTACCCACACTTGGTTCCCAAATACGCAAACGGGGCAGATAGGTGTGGTGTACGTCACCTTCGGGCTGGACGGCATGGCTGGAGTTGCGGCGACACGGCCGGGATCGTCACCGTTTCGGCGGTCCCAGACGCCGGGTACTTGCGCGATCCGTCCCGCCCGTGTGGACTACGGCCAAGCCTCGCGCACGCGCGTGGCTGAAGACATCTACCGAAACATGATCAGGAGGCAACCCGTGAGCGCGACCGCGGACCACGCGGAGGAGCGGACGAACCCTGCCGCCAGGCTGGGTTTCCAGCCCGGGCAGGTGGTCCAGGAGATCGGCTACGACGACGACGTCGACCAGGAGCTCCGCGAGGCCATTGAGGGCGCCGTCGAGGGCGAGCTGGTGGACGAGGACTACGAGGACGTGGCCGATGCCGTCGTGCTGTGGTTCCGTGACGACGACGGCGACCTGACGGATGCGCTGGTGGATGCCACCACGTACATCGAAGAGGGCGGGTCGATCCTCCTTCTCACGCCGAAGACCGGCCGTGACGGTTACGTCGAGGCCAGTGACATCTCGGAAGCCTCGACGACCGCCGGACTGACGGCGTCCAAGAGCGTCAGCGTCGGCAAGGACTGGAGTGGCAGCCGGCTGGCGACGCCCAAGGCCGCCAAGTCCAAGCGGTAGCCCGACCGGGCTCCGTGACATTCCGGACTCCGGGCGGGTCGACGGCCGACGGCTGTCGGCCCGTCCGCGGGTCCGCGACCGTCCCTGCGTAGGGTGTTTCCAGCGAATCACCCACGGGATCTTCCCGCGGAGATCTTCCTACGGAAGGGACGAACGGGACATGGCGATCCAGGTCGGCGACAAGGCCCCCGATTTCGAACTCAAGGACAACCACGGCAGGGCCGTCCGGCTGTCCGAGTTCCGCGGCCGGAAGAACGTCGTGCTGCTCTTCTACCCCTTCGCCTTCACCGGTGTGTGCACCGGCGAGCTGTGCGAGGTGCGCGACAACCTGCCGCAGTTCTCCGACCGGGACACCGAGGTGCTCGCCGTCTCCAACGACTCCATCCACACCCTGCGCGTCTTCGCCGAGCAGGAGGGCCTGGAGTACCCGCTGCTGTCCGACTTCTGGCCGCACGGCAACGTCTCGCGCGCCTACGGCGTCTTCGACGAGGACAAGGGTTGCGCCGTCCGCGGCACCTTCGTGATCGACCAGGAGGGTGTCGTGCGCTGGACCGTGGTCAACGGTCTGCCGGACGCCCGTGACCTGGCCGAGTACGTGAAGGCGCTCGACGCCCTGTGACCGGCGCCCCCGCCGGCCGGCCCCGCGTGGCGGCACCAAGTACCGACACCACGTGATTGGTCGGCTCCGGGGACTGCGGGGCGCGGGAACCCGTCACTAGGATCAACTCGTTGATCCGATATCCACGCACTACGGGGCACCCCGCCCCTGGACACCAATGGAGGACTCGTGGGAGTCAGCCTCAGCAAGGGCGGCAACGTTTCGCTGACCAAGGAGGCCCCCGGCCTGACCGCGGTCATCGTCGGTCTGGGGTGGGACATCCGCACCACGACCGGCACCGACTTCGACCTCGACGCCAGCGCGCTGCTGCTGAACAGCGGCGGCAAGGTCGCCAGCGACGCGCACTTCATCTTCTTCAACAACCTGAAGAGCCCGGACGGATCGGTCGAGCACACCGGCGACAACATCACCGGTGAGGGCGAGGGCGACGACGAGCAGATCAAGATCAACCTCGCCACGGTCCCCGCCGACATCGAGAAGATCGTCTTCCCGGTCTCGATCTACGACGCCGAGAACCGCCAGCAGTCCTTCGGCCAGGTGCGCAACGCGTTCATCCGCGTCGTCAACCAGGCCGGCGAGGCCGAGATCGCCCGCTACGACCTGAGCGAGGACGCCTCCACGGAGACCGCCATGGTCTTCGGCGAGCTGTACCGCCACGGCGCGGAGTGGAAGTTCCGCGCCATCGGCCAGGGCTACGCCTCCGGCCTGCGCGGCATCGCCCAGGACTTCGGCGTGAACGTCTGAGCGACTGTCCGACCCGTCCGGCGCCGCACGGTTTACGTGCGGCGCCGGACGCGCAGGAAACCAGGAACCATCACCCGGGGAGGGACCATCACCATGGGCGTCACGCTTGCCAAGGGCGGCAACGTCTCCCTGTCCAAGGCCGCACCGAACCTCACACAGGTACTGGTCGGACTCGGCTGGGACGCGCGTTCCACCACCGGAGCACCCTTCGACCTCGACGCGAGCGCACTCGTGTGCAGCAGCGGCCGGGTGCTCGGCGACGAGTGGTTCGTCTTCTACAACCAGCTCAAGAGCCCGGACGGCTCGATCGAGCACACCGGCGACAACCTCACCGGCGAGGGCGACGGCGACGACGAGTCGCTGCTGGTCGACCTCTCCAAGGTGCCGGCCCACTGCGACAAGATCGTCTTCCCGGTCTCGATCCACATGGCCGACGAGCGCGGCCAGACCTTCGGCCAGGTCAGCAACGCCTTCATCCGGGTCGTCAACCAGGCCGACGGCCAGGAGCTGGCCCGCTACGACCTCAGTGAGGACGCCTCCACGGAGACCGCGATGATCTTCGGCGAGCTCTACCGCTACCAGGGCGAGTGGAAGTTCCGTGCGGTGGGGCAGGGGTACGCGTCGGGGCTTCGCGGCATCGCTCTAGACTTCGGAGTCAACGTTTCGTAAAGCCGAGTACGGCGCGGGGGAGCCCCGTACACACACGATTGGGTAGCCAGTGCTTCTGAAAACCTTCGGCTGGTCGTTCGCGGTCACCGCGCTCGGCCTGGTCGCGGCGGTCTTCTACGGGGGGTGGACCGCCTTCGGCATCGTGGCGATCCTCTCCATCATGGAGATCTCGCTGTCCTTCGACAACGCGGTGGTCAACGCCGGGATCCTGAAGAAGATGAATGCCTTCTGGCAGAAGATCTTCCTCACCATCGGCATCCTCATCGCCGTGTTCGGCATGCGCCTGGTCTTCCCGGTCGTGATCGTGGCGATCAGCGCCCAGCTCGGACCGATCGAGGCCGTCGACCTCGCGCTCACCGACAAGGACCGCTATCAGGAGCTGGTGACGGACGCCCATCCGTCGATCGCCGCCTTCGGCGGCATGTTCCTTCTGATGATCTTCCTCGACTTCATCTTCGAGGACCGGGACATCAAGTGGCTGGCCTGGCTGGAGCGTCCGCTGGCCAAGCTCGGCAAGGTCGACATGCTGTCGGTCTGCATCGCCCTGATCGTGCTGCTGGTCTCCGCGATCACCTTCGGCGCCCACGCCCACCAGCACGGCGGCGCCCATGCCGACAAGGCGGAGACGGTGCTCCTGGCGGGCATCGCGGGCCTGATCACTTACATGATCGTCGGCGGACTCTCCGGCTACTTCGAGGACAAACTCGAAGAGGAGGAGGAACGGGAGCACGAGGAGGAAGAGAAAGCCGCGCGCACCGGCAAGCCCAAGTCGGCCGTCAAGCTGGCGGGCAAGGCGGCGTTCTTCATGTTCCTCTACCTGGAGGTCCTGGACGCGTCCTTCTCCTTCGACGGTGTCATCGGCGCCTTCGCCATCACCAACGACATCGTCCTGATGGCCCTGGGTCTCGGCATCGGCGCCATGTACGTGCGGTCCCTGACCGTCTACCTGGTCCGCCAGGGCACCCTCGACGACTACGTCTACCTGGAGCACGGCGCCCACTACGCCATCGGCGCCCTCGCCGTGATCCTGCTGGTCACCATCCAGTACGAGATCCACGAGATCATCACCGGCCTCGTCGGCGTCGCCCTGATCGGCTGGTCCTTCTTCTCCTCGGTGCGCCGCAACCGCGCACTGGCGGCGGCCGGGGGAGACGGCGACCAGGAGAAGGCGGAGGTCTCCTCCGGGGTGTGAAACCCTTGATCCCCGGGCCGGGGCGCGCCCCCGGTGCGCCCGCACCCCTGGTGTGAACCCGGCCGGGACGAGGAACGCTCTGAGCGGGGCGGCCGACGAGGACGACTCCTCGGGGCCGCCCCGTCGGCGGTGACGCGAAGGTGGGGCGGGAATGGGCTTCTTGGACGGGCTGTGGCGCGGTCGCGAGTCCGAGTTCGACTCGGGCAGCGCGGCGACCAACTCCATACAGCTGACCAAACGGCACAGTCAGGTCTCCCTGACCAAGCAGGGCGCGGCGACCGGCAATCTCCGCGTCAACCTCTCCTGGCGGATGCGGACCTCCGACATCTCGGGCGTCCAGCGGGAGAGCCTGCTGCGGCACCCCTTCAAGGCGCTCAAGCCTCCCGAGGTCGTCGGCCACAGCCAGAGCATGGTCAACGTCGACCTCGACCTCGGCTGCCTCTACGAACTCAAGGACGGCACCCGCGGGGTGGTCCAGCCGCTCGGCGGCTTCCTGGGCGACGTCAACGCCCCGCCGTACGTGAAGCTCAGCGGCGACGACCGCTTCGGCTCGGCCTCCGGCGAGACGCTCTACGTCAACCTCGACCACAAGGACGAGATCAAGCGCCTGCTGCTCTTCGCCTACATCTACGACCAGACGCCGGCCTTCGACCGGACGCACGCCGTCGTCACGCTCTACCCGAGCAACGGGCCCCGCATCGAGATCGGCCTCGACGAGCGGCATCCGCAGGCCCGGTCCTGTGCCGTGGTGATGATCGAGAACGTCAAGGACGAGATCCTCGTCCGCCGCGAGGTGAAGTTCGTCTACGGCTTCCAGGGCGAGCTGGACCGGCTGTACGGCTGGGGCCTGCAATGGGGCCGGGGGCACAAGAGCAAGGCGGAACGCTGAGCTGCGGCTACCGGCCGCCGTCCGCGGGGGCTACCGGCCGACGAACTGCGGGCCCTGCGGAGGCAGCCGGAAGTCCGGATCGGGCGCCCCGGTGACCGGCTGCGGATAGCCGTAGCCGGACTGCGCTCCCGTGACCCCGGCCGCGGCAGGTGCCTGCGGGTACCCGTACGCGGGCGGGCCGGCGGCCGGCTGGGGATAGCCGTAGGAGGGCTGGGCCGTCGCCGGCTGCTGCGGATAGCCGTACGCGGGCTGTGTCGGTACGCCGGTGGGCTGCTCGGGCGGCAGAGGCCGCGAGGGCCCCGGGAACGGCTGCACGGCCGTCGGGTGGTCGGGGCCGACCGTCGGCGGAGCGGGCGTGGACTGGGCGGGCGTCGGCTGGTCGGGCGTGGCCTGGGAGGGGGTGGACGGGGAGGTGGTGGACGGGGAGGTGGCGGACGCGGCTGCGGGCCGGGGGGCCGACATGGGGTCGTCCGCCCCCTCCGACTCGTCCACCGAGATGCCGAAGTCGGTCGCCAGGCCCTTGAGCCCGTTGGAGTAGCCCTCGCCCAGCGCCCGGAACTTCCAGCCCTCCCCGCGCCGGTACAGCTCCCCGCAGATCAGCGCCGTTTCCTGGCCGGTCTCCGGTGTGACGTCGAAGTACGCCAGCGGTTCCGCGTCGGCCGCCGCGTCGTGCAGCAGGATGCGCAGCGACCGGACGCGGTCGAAGGGCACGCCGTCCGCCGACGCGACCAGCAGGATCCGGCCCACCGAGGGCTCGACGCCGGAGAGGTCCGTCTGGATCGTGTCGGTCAGGCCCTCGGCGACCCGCTTCTTGCCGAGCCGCCAGACCTGGCCGGAGGGATGCCGTGGCTGGTTGTAGAAGACGAAGTCCTCGTCGGAACGCACGCGGTCGTCCGGCCCCAGCAGCAGCGCGGAGGCGTCGACGTCGGGAACCCCCTGCCCGGGAGTCCAGCGCAGCACGGCGCGTACCGTGGTGGCTTGCAGCGGGACGTTCGACCCCTTCAGCATCGCGTGCGTCATGCCGTCATCCTGCCCTCTCGGTCCTGGTCACGACAACGCGGGGGCGGGTACTCGGCTCGCGTCCGCCCGCCTCGGGTCGCCGTCGCCGACACGGCCGGGTTACCTGGAATTCATGCCCGGTGGGAACCTCCGACATCAATACCTACGTACTATTACCGGCCACCTTTCGACGATTCCAGGTCGCCCAGACACCACGGGGGAGTTTAAATGCGTCATTTCGGACAGATAGCCCCTGATGTGCGGAAGCGTCTCTTTCATCAGGAGCCCTGCTCCTTCACGGCGGAATCTCCGGCCAGGCTGCTGTCCGCGGGCCTGGGTGCCACGCTCTACAGTCCGGCCACCCGACCGAGCCTCGCCGACGACATCCTGAAACAGAGCGCACGCGGACTGGTGTCGATGGTGCTGTGCCTGGAGGACTCGATCGACGACGCCGACGTACCCCTCGGCGAGGCGAACCTCGTCCGTCAGCTCACGGACCTGGCGGAACGTTCCAGCGACGACGTCCCCCTGCTGTTCGTCCGGGTCCGCACCCCAGAGCAGATACCCGACCTCGTACGGCGCCTCGGCCCCGCCGTGCGGCTGCTGTCCGGATTCGTGCTGCCGAAGTTCACCGAGGAACGCGGCATGCCCTTCCTGGAGGCGCTCGCCGCCGCCGAGGCCACCAGCGGCCGCAGGCTCTTCGCCATGCCCGTGCTCGAGTCCCCGGACCTGCTGTACCGGGAGTCCCGGGTCCAGACACTGGAGGGCATCTTCCGCGCGGTCGACAAGTACCGCGACCGCGTGCTGGCCCTGCGGCTCGGCGTGACCGACTTCTGCTCCTCCTACGGGCTGCGCCGGGGCCCCGACATGACGGCCTACGACGTCCAGATCGTCGCCTCCGTGATCGCCGACGTGGTCAACATGCTCGCCCGCGCCGACGGCACCGGATTCACGGTGACCGGGCCCGTGTGGGAGTACTTCCGCGTCCAGGAGAGGATGTTCAAACCGCAACTGCGTCAGAGCCCCTTCCTGGAGGGACAGGCCGTCGAACTGCGCCAGAAGCTCATCGAGCACTCCATGGACGGCCTGCTGCGCGAGATCTCCCTGGACCGGGCCAACGGCCTGCTGGGCAAGACCTGCATCCACCCCTCGCACGTGCTCCCCGTGCACGCACTGTCCGTGGTCAGCCACGAGGAGTTCTGCGACGCCCAGGACATCCTGCGGCCCGAACGCTGCGGCGGAGGCGTGATGAGGTCGGCCTACACGAACAAGATGAACGAGGTGAAGCCGCACCGCGCCTGGGCCGAGCGGACCCTGCTGCGCGCCGAGGTCTTCGGGGTGGCGAACGAGGACATCGGCTTCGTGGAGCTGCTCGCCGCCGGACTCTCCGACTGACCGCCGGGCGACCGGACGCAAGCGATCCACCACCGACGCCGGGCCCATGCCGCGGCGGACAACGGGAGGCACGAGTACATGACGGAGCGGGCGCACGCCGAGGGGCACGCCGAAAAGCACGCCGGAGAGCACGCCGAAGTCTGGTCCGGCAGCTGGGTCGCCGAGCGGCTCGGCGTCGGCCTCACCGGCGACGAGGCGCTGACCGGCCTGCTGGGGCTCGCCCTGCGCCGCAACCCCAAGCGGGCACACCTGCTCGTCTCCAACGTGCTCGGCAAACACGTCCCGCAGTCGCCCTCCGTCGTCTACGGCCACGGCGTCGCCCTCGGCCGGCGCGTCCGCGGCCTCCTCGGCGCCGAGGAGGCCGAACGCGCCGTCGTCCTCGGCTACGCGGAGACCGCCACCGGACTCGGCCACTCCGTCGCCGACGGTCTGGGCCCCGCGCCCTACCTGCACTCCACCCGCCGTCCGGTCGCCGGAGTCGCCCGAGCCGGCGGCTTCGAGGAGTCGCACTCGCACGCGACCTCCCACCTCCTGCTGCCCGAGGACCCGGCGCTGCTGGCCGGAGACGGGCCGCTGGTCCTCGTCGACGACGAGTTCTCCACCGGCAACACGGTGCTCAACACCGTCCGCGCCCTGCACGAGCGCTATCCCCGCAAGCGGTACGTCGTGGTGGCCCTGGTCGACATGCGCTCGCCCGCCGACGCCGGCCGGCTGGAAGACTTCGCCCGGGAGATCGGCGCCCGCGTGGACCTGGTGACCACCGCCTCCGGCACGGTCCGGCTGCCGCCGGGTGTGCTGGAGAAGGGGCAGGAGCTGGTCGCCCGGCACGAGGCGACGGCCACGGAGCCGAGCGGCCCCGCTCCGGCCGCGCCACCCTCCGGATCCGTCGAGCACGTCCGGCTGCGCTGGCCCCACGACGTGCCCGACGGCGGGCGGCACGGCTTCACCGCCGCCCACCGGGCCCGGCTGGAGGCCGCCCTGCCCGCCATGGCGGCACGGATCGCCGAGGCGCTGCCCGCCGGCGCCCAACGCGTGCTCGTCCTCGGCTTCGAGGAGCTCATGTACGCTCCCCTCCGCCTGGCCCACGCGCTGGAGCAGACCGTCGGCGTCGACGTGCGCTACTCCACCACCACCCGGTCTCCCGTCCTCGCCGTCGACGACCCCGGCTACGCCATCCGCACCCGCCTGGTCTTCCCCGCGCACGACGACCCGGCCGACGGCCCCGGCGAGCGCTACGCCTACAACGTCGCGGGCGGCGGCTTCGACGCCGTCGTCGCCGTCGTCGACTCGGCCGCCGACACCCCCGCCCTGCATGCCCCGAACGGACTGGCGGCCCGGCTCGCCGCCCATGTCCCCCACGTCCTGCTCGCGGTCGTCCCGTCGTACGTCCCGCGTCCCCCGCACGACCCCGAAAGGCCCTCCATGCTGCCCGAGCCCCTGCGCGGCCCCGACTTCTCCTCGTACGCGCCCGACGAGGTCGGCTGGCTGCTCCAGGACCTCTCGGGCGTGACGCTGGAGGCGCCGACCGAGGAACGCGAGGAGGCGATCCAGAGCGGCGGCGCCCACTACGCGGAGTCGCTGCCCGTGGAGTACCAGCCCAGCGAGCAGTACCAGGAGCTGTTCCACGCGGCGCTCAAGACGTCCGCGGCCCGGCTGGCGCGCGCCGTCGGCGCCGTCACCGAGATCGTCCTCGCGGAACGGTCGCCCCGCCCCGTGCTGGTCTCCCTCGCCCGGGCGGGCACCCCGGTCGGCGTTTTGATGCGCCGCTGGGCGCAGTTCCGCCATGGTCTCGACCTCCCTCACTACGCCGTGTCGATCGTCCGGGGCCGCGGCATCGACGCCAACGCGCTGCGCTGGCTGGCCGACCACCACGACCCCGCCGACGTCGTCTTCGTCGACGGCTGGACCGGCAAGGGCGCCATCACCCGCGAACTCGCCGCCGCCCTGCGCGAATTCGAGGCCTCCGACGGCATCACCGGCTTCGACCCGGAGATCGCCGTACTGGCCGATCCCGGCTCCTGCGTACGCACCTACGGCACCCGTGACGACTTCCTCATCCCCTCCGCCTGTCTCAACTCCACTGTCTCCGGTCTGATATCCCGCACCGTGCTCCGCGCCGACCTGGTCGGCCCGCACGACTTCCACGGCGCGAAGTTCTACCGCGAGCTGGCCGGCGCCGACCTGTCACCGGACTTCCTCGACGCCGTCTCCGCCTGCTTCCCCGACGTCACGGACACGGTCGACGCCCAAGTGAAGGACCTCCTCTCCGCCGACCGCACCCCCACCTGGGAGGGCTGGACCGCCGTCGAGCGCATCAGCGAGGAGTACGGCATCCACGACGTGAACCTCGTCAAGCCCGGCGTCGGCGAGACCACGCGGGTGATGCTGCGCCGCGTCCCGTGGAAGGTGCTGGCCCGCACCGGAGCCGGCGCCGACCTGGACCACGTCCGCCTGCTGGCCGAACAGCGGGGCGTGCCCGTGGAGGAGGTCGCCGACCTCCCGTACACCTGTGTCGGGCTGATCCACCCCCAGTACACGCGCGGCGCCACCGGGGCCGACGGCAAGGCGGTGACGCTCTGATGCCCGTACTCGTCGCCAGCGACCTCGACCGCACCCTTATCTACTCCGCGGCCGCCCTCGGACTGACCATGCCCGACCTGAGGGCACCCCGCCTGCTGTGCGTGGAGGTCTACGAGAGCAGACCCCTCTCCTACCTGACCGAGACGGCCGCCCAACTCCTGACCGACCTCGGCGACTCGGCCCTCTTCGTGCCGACCACCACCCGGACCCGCAAGCAGTACCAGCGGATCAACCTCCCCGGGCCCGCGCCGAAGTACGCGATCTGCGCCAACGGCGGCCACCTGCTGGTGGACGGCGTCTCCGACCCCGCCTGGCACGCCCGGGTGACCGCACGGCTGGCCGACGAATGCGCGTCGCTCGCCGAGGTCCGCGACCACCTGACGAACACCGCCGACCCGCTGTGGGTGCGCAAGCACCGGGTCGCCGAGGACCTCTTCGCCTACCTGGTCGTCGAACGCGACCTGCTGCCCCAGGACTGGGTGAAGGAACTCGCCGTTTGGGCCGAGAACCGCGGCTGGACCGTGTCCCTCCAGGGCCGCAAGATCTACGCCGTGCCCAAGCCGCTCACCAAGAGCGCCGCCGTGCACGAGGTCGCCCGCCGCACCGGCGCCGAACTCACCCTCGCCGCCGGCGACTCGCTCCTCGACGCCGATCTGCTCCTCGCCGCCGACCGCGGCTGGCGCCCGGGCCACGGTGAACTTGCGGACTCCGGATGGACGGCTCCGACGATCAGCGCCTTGCCCGAGCGCGGCGTCCTGGCCGGTGAGCGGATCCTTCGCGAGCTCCTGCGCGCGGCGAGCCCGGCTCGCTGAACCCGCCGCCCCCGTCCCCGGCACCGGCCCCGGTGCCGGGGCGGCCGTCGTCGTCGGCCGGCGGCCGTATCTCCTCTCGCCCGTCGTGCCCGCGGCTCCGCCGCCGGTGACCGGCGCCCGGGCGCAGCAGACGCATGACGACGAAGACCAGCAGGGCCAGGGCGGCCGCCACGAGGATCACCTTCGAATAGGTGGAGGCGATGTCCGAGACCTCCGACCAGTTGTCCCCCAGCGCGTAGCCCGCGAGCACGAACACGGTGTTCCAGATCGCGCTGCCCAGCGTCGTCAGGGCGAGGAAGACGGGCAGCCGCATCCGCTCCACACCCGCCGGCACGGAGATCAGGCTGCGGAAGATGGGGATCATCCGGCCGAAGAACACCGCCTTGGTCCCGTGCCTGAGGAACCATGCCTCCGTCTTCTCTATGTCGGACACCTTCACCAGCGGCAGCTTCCCCGCTATCGCCACCGTGCGGTCCCGGCCGAGCAGGGCACCGATCCCGTACAGGGCGAGCGCGCCGATCACCGAACCCGCCGTCGTCCACAGCAGGACGGCGATCAGGCTCATCCGGCCGGAGCTGGCCGCGAACCCGGCCAGCGGCAGGATCACCTCGCTCGGCAAGGGAGGAAAGAGGTTCTCCAGAGCGATGGCGAGACCGGCACCGGGTGCGCCGAGGGCGTCCATGAGGTCGTTGATCCACTGCGGTGCCGCACCGCTGTCCACGGCCGGCTGCGCTGCGATGGCTGTCATGACGACCACGCTAGAAAACCGCGGCTGAAGAGACCCTGAGGAAGACCGCACGATCGATTGCGGTGTACCGCAGGCGGGAATTGCGGTTTTCCGCAGTGTGCCCGCCCACCGCGCCCGACTAGCCTCGCGATCATGCGAGTCATGGCGCGACGTGTAGTGCGGTGCGGGGCGGGCCTCATCCTGGGGACCGCCGCGGCCGCCGTCGAGCTGCTCTTCGCCCTGCTGGCCGGTGTGGCCCTGCTGCCGGTGGCCGCCTGGCCGAAGGGCCGCCGTGCCGTACTGCGCCCGGTCCTCGCGGGCGCGCGGATTCTGGCGGAGCTGGAGCGGGGCCGGCTGCGGATGTGGCTCGACCTGCGCGTCACGCCCGCGTACGAGGACGTACGGGCGCTGCGGTACATCGCCTGCCACTGGGCCCTGGGCGTCCTGGGCGGGGTCGTGATGCTGACGGCCGCCGTCGGCCTGGCGTACGGCACCTTCGGGCTGTACGGCTGGCTCCTGCTGGACGGCATACGCAACCCCGCTTCGCTGGTCCTGGGCAGTCTCGGCGGCTTCTTCCTCGTGTTCCTCACCGTGCAGGGAATATTCGGTGTGGTGGGCCTGGAGGGGCAGCTGGCCCGGCACTTCCTCGGCCCGCGGCACCAGGAGGAGCTGGAGCGGCGGATCGCCGAGCTGTCCGCCAGCCGCGCCGCGGTCGTCGACGCGGTGAACGACGAACGGCGCCGCATCGAGCGCGACCTGCACGACGGTGTGCAGCAGCGCCTCGTCGCCCTCGGCATGCTGCTCGGCCGGGCCCGCCGCAGCCAGGACGCCGGCCGCCGGGACCGCCTGCTGGGCCAGGCCCACGACGAGAGCCGCCGGGCCCTGGACGAGCTGCGCGAGGTGGCCTGGCGGATCTACCCGACCACGCTGGACGAGGCGGGGCTGCGCGCGGCCCTGGAGACGGTCGCCGAGCGGGCGTCCGTACCGGTGGGAGTGGAGTACGAGCTGGCCGAGGAGCCCGAGCAGGCCGTGGCGACCGTCGCGTACTTCGTGGTCTGCGAGGCGGTCACGAACGCGGTCAAGCACGCGGCGCCGACCCGTATAGACGTCGCTGTCAGAGCGGAGGAGAAACGGATGTACGTGAGCGTGCGGGACGACGGCTGCGGCGGGGCGAACGCCGCGGGCAGCGGACTGTTCGGGCTCGCCCGGCGCGTCGCCGCCCTCGACGGCAGCCTCAGCGTGGTCAGCCCGCCGGGCGGGCCGACCCTCGTGGCCGCGGAGCTGCCATGCGGCTGATCCTCGCCGAGGACTCGACCCTGCTGAGGGAGGGGCTGGTGCGGCTGCTGGCGGAGGAGGGCCACGAGGTCCTCGCGGCTGTCGGCAACGCCGAGCTGCTGCTGAAGGCGGTCGCCGAGGACCCGCCGGACGTGGTCGTCGCCGACGTCCGGATGCCGCCCACGCACACGGACGAGGGCCTGCGCGCGGCCCTGGAGATACGCGGGCGGTGGCCGGACGTCGGAGTGCTGGTGCTCTCGCAGTACGTTGAGAAGCGGTACGCGACCGAGCTGCTCACCGGGGAGACGGAAGGAGTCGGATATCTGCTCAAGGACCGGGTGGTCCAGGTCGACGAGTTCCTGGACGCGCTGGAACGGGTGGCCGCCGGACGCGCCGCGTTCGACCCGGAGGTCGTCCGTCAGCTGCTCGGCCGTACGACGCACACCGACCTGCTCGCCCGACTCACCGTGCGGGAGCGGGACGTGCTGGCCGAGATGGCGCAGGGCCACACCAACGCGGCGATCGCGCGTCGGCTGCACATCTCGCAGAGCGCGGTGGAGAAGCACACCAACGCGATCTTCGACAAACTCGAGCTGACCGGAGGGGAGGGCTATTCACGCAGGGTGCTGGCGGTGCTGCGCTACCTGGGGAGCTGACGGCAACCTGAGGGGGACCCGGCAGCAGCGGGAAGTGCCGGGCTCAGCCGCAGCAGCCGCCACCGCAGCAACCCCCACCCCCACCGCCGCCCGACGACGGCGCCGGTGCGGAGGCCGAGCCGCCGACCGCGACCGTCGACAGCAGCTTCACCGTGTCGTCGTGGCCCGCCGGGCAGGCGGCGGGAGCGGAGGACTCGGCCATGGGACGGCTCAGTTCGAAGGTGTCGCCGCAGCTGCGGCAGCGGTACTCGTAGCGAGGCATGGGCACAGGTTAACCGGCACGGTCGGCTTCAGGTCCCGGCCGTCGGCCGATCTCGGCGATCAGTGACCGGCCCCGCGCTCTTCGCGGATCTGGGTGACCACGTGGGCCACCGTCTGCCGGACCGCTTCCGTCTCCGTCAGGAAGTGCCAGTAGTCGGGGTGCCGCCCCTCCAGCGTGGTGATCGCCCGTTCCAGCCGGGCCACGGCCTCGTCCAGGGGACGCGCGTGACGGGCCTCGGGGGTGTTGCGTCCGGCCATCGCCAGGCGCTGGGCGTCGCGGATCGCGAAGCGGGTGCGCTCGATCTCCTGCTGTGGGTCCTTCTGCACGGCGTTCAGCTGCTGGAGCCGGTCACCGGCGGCCGAGACGGCCTCGTCGGTCGAGTTCAGCAGCGCTCGTACCGTCGACAGCAGGGCGGTGGCGTCGGGCCAGCGCTGTTCGTCTCGGGCGGTCTGCGCCTCGGCCAGCTTCCGCTCGGCCTGCCGGACCGATTCGGTGGCCTGGTCCGGCACGTGCTGGAGGTCCTGCCAGCAGGCGGCGGTGAACCGGCGCCGCAGTTCGCTCAGCACCGGTTCGACCTGCTCGGTGCGGGTGGTCAGCGCCTGGGCGCGGGTGCGCAGGGAGACCAGGCGGTGGCCGATCTCGGCGGCGCGCTCGGGCAGTCGTTCCGCTTCGGCGCGGACCGACTCGGCCTCACGGGTGACCCGTTCGGCCCGCTCGAGGGTCTGCGGCACGCCGTGCTGCCCCGCGCCCTGGTTCAGCCGGGTCAGCTCCGGACCGAGGGTGGCGAGACGGGTGGCGAGGTCGTCCGCCTGCAGACCGGAGCCGCGCGCGGCGTCCAGGGCGTTGGAGGCGGCGAGCAGGGCCTGCCGGGCGCGTTCGACGGCGGGTGCGAGCCGGGCCAGCTGGGTCTCCGCCTTGCCGAGGAGTGGGCCGAGGCCCTCGGCGAAGCGGTCGAGTTCCTGTTTGACCCGGCCCAGCTCGGTCTTGGCGGCGGTCAGTTCGGTGCGGGCGCGGGAGGCGGCGGACGCTTCCAGGTCGTCCCGGTCCAGGTCGTGGGCGTCGACGGCGCTGATGTACTGGTGGCTGGCCTCGTCGATGCGCCGGCCCAGGGCCTCGAAGTCGGAGACCGCGCGCCGGGCGGCGGGGGAGGAGTCGACGGCCGCGATCGTCTCTATCGAGATCCGCAGGTCACGCTGGGCGGTGTCCAGTTCGTAGAAGGCGGCGGCCGCGTCGTCCTTCGCGGTCTGGGCCTCGGCCCGCTGGCTCTCGGCCCGCCCGCCGAACCACCGCCGAGTACCGCCCCCGGCGAATGCCGCGGGCAGCGCGAGCACGGCGAGCAGGGGCAGGCCCATCAGGGTGAGCGTGTCACGGACCGCGTGCGCCCGGTGCCGGCGGGAGCGGTCGGGCAGGCGTCGGGCGCGCGCCACCATCGGCGAGTACGGCTGCGATGGCGTCGCCGTCACATCACTCTCCCGTGTCGTCCGTCCTGCCCGGGTCCATTCTCCCACCCGTTAGGGACGAACACACGGGCCGGTCAGTTCGCGGTTCGGACGGTGATTTTGCCGTCACCGGACCGGGCGTCGACGACGTGCGCGCTGGTGTCGTCGGTGGGTACGGACACGTCGACCGCGCCGTCACCGGTGTCGGTGGACACCTTGTACGTGGCCCGGGGCAGCGAGATCGTCACGGAGCCGTCGCCGGTGCGGGACTCCACCTGGTCCGGGACGGTGCCGAGCTCCAGCCGGACCGAGCCGTCGCCGGTGTGCGCCCGCACGGTGCGGGAGGAGACCGAGGCTCGGACGGAACCGTCGTCGGTACGCAGTTCCAGTGGCCCGGAGGAGTCGGTGACGTGCACGGAGCCGTCGCCGGTGCGAATGTTCAGCGCGTCCTCGAACCCGCTGGCCCGCACGCTGCCGTCCCCGTCCCGCACCTTGACGGCGATGCCGCGCGGCACCTCGATGCGGTGCTTGGCCGCGCAGTCGGCGGCCAGGCCGGAGCAGTGCATCCGCAGCACCAGCCGGTCGCCGTCCATCTTCCAGGTCACCTCGGGGGCCGAACCGATGGCGACCGACCCGGAGAACCACCGTGTGACCTGGATCTTCCCGGACGCGTGGTCGTCCGAGGCGACGATCTCCAGGGCTGAGTCGTCGGAGTCGACGGTGAGCGTACGGCCCTGGAGGGCGAACGACCGGTGCTCGGGGTCGCTGTCGTCCGAGGCGGAGGCGCAGGCGCTGAGGCCCGCGACGAGGACGGCGACGGCGCCGACGGCGGCGAACGCGCGGACGGGAACGGTACGGGCGGGCATGACGGACTCCCCCTGAAACGGACGACGAGGTGCCGCACCCGGGGCCGTTCCGCGGTGGCGGGGCCCTCTCGGTGAGGCTCTTCGACCGTACGGAGCGGGTGCTCCCGCCGGGATCCGGGCCGCTACCGGATCGAGGGTGGGGTTAACCCCCCGGACCCCGCCTGAGCACGGCGGGAACGCGTTTGCCGGGCAGCGCCCCGGGCCATGTAGGCTGTCGACTCGTCCTGGGTGCGTAGCTCAGGGGTAGAGCGCCTGCCTTACAAGCAGGATGTCGGCGGTTCGAAACCGTCCGCGCCCACCAGGACCGGCGCCGTCGTCGGCGCGGAGGCCCCCGGAGATCTTCCGGGGGCCTTACGCGTGCGGGCCCTCATGGGCGTGTTTCAGCGCCGACCGGGCGCTCACCTGGTCGGGGCCGGTCGTCTCCGACCAGTAGCGATGGGTGCTGACGAACACGGCCAGCTCGCGCTCGCGCTGCCGGAGCTTCTCGACCTCGGCCTGCTCGTCCGCCGACCAGCCGGGGGAGGCCGGGCGTTCGACCTTGCGCCAGCCGTTGTCGTCGCTGAAGCCGTCGAGCGGTTCGACGGACCAGGGAAGTCTCTTGAGCAGGGCCGCCAGCTCGGCCCGGACCTGATGCAGTTCCTCCTGACCGGCGAGGAGATCACTGGGGAAATCATAGGTCGTAGCCACGCTTCAATGATACGCCTGTTCGATTTTGAGGCGCGCGTTCCCTTCGGTGGTTCACGCGAAAGGGTGGCGCCGCGGCCGGGCCCGACTGTCAGACCCCTGGCCTACCGTGAAGACATGGACGGCGTGGACGAGCGGACCGGAGCGGGTGGGGAGCGGGTGCGCCTGGTCCCCTGGGCAGAGGGGGACCTGTGGCTGCTGCGCAGGACCAACAGCCCGGAGATGACCGCGCACCTGGGCGGCCCGGAGAGCGAGGAGCGGCTCCTGGCCCGGCACCGGCGGTACATGGAGCCGGGGCCCGGGCGGATGTACCGGGTGACCCTGGCGGACGGCGGCGAGACCGTCGGCTCCGTCGGCTACTGGGAGCGGACCTGGCGGGACGCCGAGGTGTGGGAGACCGGGTGGGGCGTGCTGCCGGAGTTCCAGGGGCGGGGGCTGGCCGTGCGGGCGGCCCGCGCGGTACGGGAGGCTGCCCGCGCCGCCGGGACCCACCGGTATCTGCACGCCTTCCCGGGCGTCGACCACGGCGCATCCAACGCGGTCTGCCGAGGGGCCGGTTTCACGCTCCTCGGGCAGGTCGACTTCGAGTATCCGAAGGGCCACTGGATCAGGTCGAACGACTGGCGGGTGGACCTGGAGAGGGGAGACTGACGTCATGTGCCGCAGCATCAAGACCCTGCGTCCGCCCGTGCTGGCCGAGGAGGCCACCGAGGACGAGATCAGGGCCGCAGCCCTTCAGTACGTACGCAAGGTCTCCGGATTCCGTGCGCCCGCCGCGCACAACCGGGAGGTCTTCGACCGCGCCGTCGATGCCGTCACCGAGGCCACGACCGAGCTGCTGGCCGGTCTGGAGATACGGGGAGGCACCGGAGCCCGACGGGCCTCCTGACGGCGAGTGGTGGCGCGACGGGCCGTCTGATGCCGAGTGGTGGCGCGGTGCGCGTCTGCCGCCCGCGCATGGTTTCGGCCGCCCCGGCCGAAGTCCTGCCGTCAGCCTCGCCTGCCGCCCGCCTGCCGTCCGCCTGCCTGCCGTCAGCCCGCCTGCCGGGGCGGTCGGGGCGGTCGGGCTCTGGTCTCGCGGCTGACGCCGGCGGGCGAGTGGGCAGTCGCCTGCCTTCGTGGAAGCTGAGCTGCCCGTACGCGGTCGTCCGGGCCGGCGCAGACTGCCGCCTGCTGCCGAGGCGCACGCCGTTGCGCCTTCTGGCGACCCGTCGCCCCCGCCTCCCCTTCGACCCGTCGTTCCCCGTCGACCCCGTCGACACGCTGATCCCGCAAACCCGTCGACCCGCTGAACGCGGTGCGCCGCTGACCCCGATGCGCCGATCCGTCGGCCCGGCGCCCCGCACGCCGGTCGGTCGACGCCCGGCGCCGCGCGGCCTCGTCGCCATGAGGCCCCGCCGCTGCGAGCCTTCGCGGCTACGAGGCCTCCGTCGTTCGTGGCTGGCGGCGCATCAGGTACGCCGCTGCCGCGCCCGCGCCGAACAGCGCCACCAGCGACACCCCCGTCGCCAGCCAGGTGGCTCCCAGCCACTGGCCGCCGAAGTAGCCGAGGGCGACGCTGTACGCGGCCCAGGCCAGCCCGGCCAGGGCCGACCAGGGAAGGAACTCGCGGACCCGGCGATGGGCCGCGCCGGCGACGAGCGAGACGACCGAGCGGCCGGCCGGGGCGAAACGGGCCAGGACGACGAGAGCGCCGCCGCCGCGGGCCAGGGCGCCGCCGAGACGTTCCTGCGCGGAGGTCAGCCGCCGGGAACGGGCGATCGCGCGGTCCAGCCGTGCCCCGCCGCGCCAGGCGAGGCGGTACACGGCCAGGTCGCCGATGACCGACGCGGTCGCCGCGCAGAGGGTGAGGACGAGGATGTCGGGGACGTCCTGCGGGACCCGTCCGGCGGCCGCCGCTCCCGACCCCGCGGCCGCCGCCGTCGCCGCCGTGATCACCAGGACCCCGCTCGGCAGCACCGGCAGGAAGATGTCGAGCAGCACCGAGACGCCCACCAGCACATAAATCCATGGGCTGCTGACCAGCGACCCGATACTTCCCAGACCTTCGACCACGACAACTCCCGGTACTCCCCCGTGGGCCGGGCCATGCCGCGAGACGCGGGGACGGCAGGAGCGGCCAATGACAGCCATACAGCGTACGCCCGGGGTGTGACAGAGGGTTCACAGGGGGCTTGTGTGATCGACGCAAGGCGTTCACACGGGGGAGTGAGCCCGCGGTGGTCCGATCAGGCGGCGACAGGCGTCTGCCGCTCGGGGGCGGACTCTTCCCGCTCGGACGTGCGCCGGGCGAGGAGGCGGTCCAGGCCGAAGGCGCCGGATCCGGTGAAGGCGAGCAGCAGGAAGGCCCAGCAGAACATGGCGGGGGCCTCGCCGCCGTTCTCGATCGGCCACAGGGCGCCGGGCTGGTGCACCTTGAAGTAGGCGTAGGCCATCGAGCCGGAGCAGATGACCGCTGCCGGGCGGGTGCCGAGGCCCAGCAGGACGAGGCCGCCGCCGACCAGTTGGATCACGGCCGCGTACCAGCCCGGCCAGGTGCCCGCGTCGATCGTGCCGCCCGTCATCGCGGCGCCGCCGAGGACGCCGAAGAGCGAGGCGGCGCCGTGGCAGGCGAAGAGCAGGCTGATGACTATGCGGAACAGGCCGAGAACATACGGCTGGGCGCTGGTGCTGTTGAGGCGTGCGGGCATGCGGGGGTGCTCCTTCGGTCGGCCGGCCGGGGCGGGCCGGTGGGGGACGGAACCGAGTGGGCTGCCCACGTTAGGTGCGCCTAATGAGTGCTTGCAAGTTCAACATTCCGCCATAGCCTGACGTGCAGTCACCTGCCCGGCGCCGCCGCCGGTCCAGGTGGGAGCGCTCCCACACCCGCAACGCGGTCCGCCGATGTGACTCAATTCATACCCCGCCCCGCCCTCGCCGACTCATGCCGGAACAAGGCCGTACGCATAGGCGTATGCGTACGGCCTATGCGTAGGCCTATGGGTAGGCCTACGCGTACGACCTACGCCAACTCCCGGTCCGTGGCGGTCCGCAGGACGTTCGTCCCGTCCCGATTCGCACGGGCCTGTTCCAGGCGCAGCCGGGCCGACCGCCCCCGCAGGGTCAGCGTCATGATCTGGTTGCCGAACCAGGGCCCGCCGGTCCTGCGCCAGCCCACCGCCGGGGGCGCGCAGCGTCCGTGCCGGGCGATGCGGCGTCCGAGGGCCCGCGCCGGGGCGCTCCAGCCGAAGCGGAAGCCGAGGCGGATCGAGAGCGGCACCGAGTTGTGGACGGGGGAGCAGGTCAGCTGGGCCACCCGCGCGTCGGGTGTACGCCCCGGCCAGGACGGCTCGGCCACGTAGGCGTGGTGGACGTCGCCCGACAGCACGCTCACCGTCGCGGGCGCCCCCGGCCCGGTACCGGCATCGGCGATCAGGTCGCCGAGGGCGTCGAAGGACGAGGGGAACGCGGACCAGTGTTCCAGGTCGGCCCCGCGTCGGATCCGTTCCCCGATCCGTGCCCAGCGGGCGCCCCGCTCGCCGCCGCACATCGCGGCGTTCCACGCCTCCACGTCGTGCACCAGGTGGGGCAGCAGCCAGGGCAGGGAGGTGCCGATCAGTAGATGGTCATACGCACTGTCGCCGTCGCCGTCGCCGTCGCCGTCGCCGTCGCTGTCGTCCCGGCCCTCCATGACCTGCTCGCGCAGCCAGGCGGCCTCGCCCGGGTCGAGCATCGTGCGGCGGTCCTCGTCCAGGACGCGGGCCGCGCGGGAGTCGACCATCAGCAGCCGTATGCGCCCGAAGTCGCGCCGGTAGCTCCAGCGGACGGAGGCCGGGTCGGCGTCGGCCCGTGCGGCGAACTCCCGCAGCGTGTCGGTGCCGTCGGACGCCTCGCGGACGGCCGCGTAGAGCGGGTCGGCGGCCAGTTCGTCCGGGGAGAGGTTGCCCAGCTGCTGGTACACCCAGTACGACATCAGCCCGCTCAGCACCCGCTCCTGCCACCAGTCGGTGGCCCGCATGTCGGCGAGCCAGGCGGCGGAGGTGTTCCAGTCGTCGATGACGTCGTGGTCGTCGAAGATCATGCAGCTCGGCACGGTGGACAGCAGCCAGCGCACCTCCGGGTCGAGCCATGACTCGTAGTAGAGGTGGGTGTACTCCTCATAGTCGGCGACCTGGGCGCCGGGGCCCGCCTCCACGTCGCGGCGACCGGCGATCCAGTCGCGCGTGGCGTCGGAGATCTCGTCGGCGTACACCTGGTCGCCGAGCAGGAGCAGCACGTCCGGGCGGGCGCCCCCGGGATCGGCCGCGACGCGGGCGGAGAGGGTGTCCAGGGCGTCGGGGCCCACCCGGCCCTTGCCTCCGCTGGGCGGCGCCGCCCAGCGGCAGGAGCCGAAGGCGACGCGCATGCCGTCGTCGTCCCCGGGCGTGGCGATCACCGACGGTGGGAAGCGGGAATCGGGCGGCGGCCACACGCCCGTGCCGTCGAGGAGCACCTCGTACTCCGTCGCCGTGCCGGGGGTCAGGCCGCCGACCGGGACCAGCGCGTAGTGGTGGTCCGCGATCCGGAAGCTGCGGGCCGTGCCCCGGGCGCCGTCGGCGCAGCGCACCTCGGCCGTGCAGGGGCGGTCCGTCTCGACCCAGACGGTCGCGCACGAACCGTCGGTGTACCTCAGCAGTGGGCCGAGGCGCAGTTCCGCCATGATGATCCTCTCCTCCGTCGCCCCGTACGGTACGGAACGACGGAGGCCGGCGGGGAGGTTCCGCGCCGAACGGACGGTGTACGGGGCGTCAGCAGTTGGCGAGGTAGCCCTGCAGGGCGGACTTCTCCGCGGAGTCGACCGAGAGGTCGTAGTAGTACTTCACCTGCACCCAGGCGCGCACGTACGTGCAGCGGTAGGCGCTGCGCGAGGGCATCCAGGTGCCCGGATCCTGGTCGCCCTTGGACTGGTTGACGTTGTCGGTGACCGCGAGGAGTTGGGGCCGGGTCAGGTCGTTGGCGAAGGACTGCCGCCGCGAGGTGGTCCAGGAGTCGGCGCCGGAGTCCCAGGCCTCGGCGAGCGGCACCAGGTGTTATCCGCACCTTGTTTTTGGTGCCGCTGACGTCTGTGACGTGGCGTGGTGGGCCGTGTCCTTCCTGTGAGCGGTGCGTTATCCGGTGCAGCGGTGAGGTGCCGCTGACAGCGATGACGGACGGGGTGGCGGTGGCAAGTACGCAGCGGGTGGTCACCGGTGAAGGCGTGACGTGGACGGTCGTCGGCGAGGACTACCGTGTAGCGGAGCCGGTCGAGCAGTACCTGGAGTACCTGAGATCGAGGGACTGCTCACCCAACACCCTCAAGAGCTACGCGCGGGGCCTGGCCCTGTGGTGGACGTTTCTGGAGCGTCGGGCGCAGGCGTGGGACGCCATCGGAGTGACTGAACTCGGCACCTTTGTCGGGCAGTTGCGTCGCGGAAGTGTGGCTGAGGACGTGGTTCCGCTCCATGAGGTCGTGAAGGCGGCCGACGCGACCGTGGCGAGCCGGGCCCGCGCGGTCATGGGCTTCTACCGCTATCACGCCTCGCGCGGGGTCGAGGTCGCGGGACGGCTGTACGAGACGGTGAGGGCCAGGCCGGGAAGCTACCTGCCGTTCCTGGAACACGTGGCGCGCAGGGCCGGACGCCGTTCGAGCGTGGTCAAGATCCGGGTCCGGGCGAAACCGGTGCCGGTGCTGCTGCCCGCTCAGATGGCAGCGATCCGTGAGGCGGAGGCGTCCTGGGACGCGGCAGGCGCGGTCTGGTCGGGCGAACTGCGGTACCGCCTGCTGTGGACCCTGCTGGAGGAGACCGGGCTGCGGCTCGGCGAGGCCCTTGGCCTGCGGCACCGCGATTGGAAGACCGGCACGGGTACGACCGCGCAGGTCGAGGTCGTCCACCGTGAGGACCACCCGCACGGCCTGCGGGCCAAGAGCGGTCACCGCCGCGTCTTCGTCGGCTCGGTTCTGGACCGCCTTTACGGCGACTGGGTCTGGGCACTGTGCGAGGCCGGTGCAGACGTCGAGCTGGACGACTGGGACGACGCGTACATCTTCTGCAACCTGCACCGCGGACGCCGGTTCGCGCCGCTCAGGGCGGAGAGCGTCTATAAGCACCTGGCCGCGCGGAAGCAGCACGTCCCCGGCCTGCCACCGGGCATGACCCCGCACTGGTACCGGCACACCCACGCCACGGCCCTGCTGCTGTCCGGAGTGCCGATGCACGTGGTCAGCCGCAGGCTCGGCCACGCGGACATCCAGACCACGATCAACACGTACGCCCATGTGACCGAGGACGCGGAGCTCCGGGCGTGCGCGGATTGGCAGGAGATCACGAAGGCGTGGGGAGCTGACAGTGAGCGTTGAGCGGAAGACCGTCACATCATTGCCCGAACAGAGGGCGCAGGCTCCAAGGGTTCGTGAGCGCAATCGCCGGGACAAACGGGACCCGCGGCTGCCGATCGCTGAGCTTTTCAGCGAGGAGCGGGCGAGGCGGCTCTGGGAGAGCCTGCCTGAGGAACACCGGCGGGATCACTTCGACTCCGCGAACATGCCCGAGGACTACCGTCAGGCGTTCATCGTCCGAACGATCGACAAGAGCCGGGGCTGGTACACCCAGTCCCTCAGCCTCCGAGGACTCCCGGAGCCGATGACCTGGGAAATGGCCTGGTTCATCGACCAACAGGTCGCCGACGGATACAGCATCAACACCAATCGCCTGGGTGAGCTGCGGCGGGGTCTTGTTCTTGCGGTTGAGCACGGCAGTTCCGTGGCACGGACAGCGCGGTCGCTGACGGCTCTGACGCACGAGGAATGGGGGCGAGAGGTCAGGGGAGCGCTGATGCGCACCCACACTTCAGCCAACCCCCATCTACCGGCATGGGTCGAGAACGGCCTGAAGCACGTGCAAGACCGTCTTGCCCACGCCTACCACGACGGGGAGTGGTGGCGGTTGAACGTCTGGAACCCCGCTCTGGACCGGCGCATCCCGCAACGGGAGCACGAGCCCAATGGCCGCACGGTGGCCAACTTCAGCCAGCTCACGACAGGCTGGTTCCGGGAAGCCGCAAAGTGGTGGCTGTCCGTCCAGTTGTCGACCGAGCGGTACGTGTGGTCGTCGGTGAAGAGCAGGCTGGATCACCTGAAGTGGTTCCAGTGGTACATCGACGAAGCAGGCTGCGCCGGTCCTCAACTCGTCGACTCACCGGAGAAGCTTCGGCCCTGGCTGCTCGGGTTTGTGACCTCACTCAACAGTCACACCGCGATGACCGGCCCGAACAAGGGCGGCAGGCTGGCGAAGAACAGCCGACGGGGCCCGCTGGTGACCATCGAGGCGTTCTACCGGTGGATCTACGACAACCGTGCCGAGGCGGTCTCGGTTCTCGGTGACCGGCGCTGGGCCGGACTTGGCCTGGAGCACACGGTGCTGTTCCGCTTGGAAGACAAGCCGCGACTCACCAACCAGCTCCCGGACGACATGGCCCTGGAGGACGAGGTGATCAGTACGATCGCGGCGGGTTCCGGGGTACTCGCGGCCTCCAAAGCCGAGGGAGGCCTTGATGACCGGCAGGCTTTCCATGCGTTGATGCTGCTCATCCGAACGGGCCGGCGCATGAACGAGGTCCTGATGATGGACTTCGAACCGCTGCTGCCGCTGCTGACCACGGGGAAACAGAAGGACAAGGGGCCGGACGGTTTCGTGGCCCGGCTCGCCTATCAGCAGACGAAGATCACCGGTGGCGAGCCGCCGACGATCCCTGTCGACCAGGAGATCGTCGACATCATCCGTCTCCAGCAGAAGTGGGCCCGCGAGTTCATCGCCGCGCAGGGCTCCCCAGAGGGCACTGAACCGCCGTATCTGTTCCTGCAGACCAAGAACAACCGGCTCGGGAAGAGGCCCTACGCTTCGGCGACGTTTCACAGTCGCCTTGGCGTACTGACCGAGAAGCTGGCGATCACCGACAGTGTCGGCCGCCCTGTCAAGATCTCGAAGACCCACACCTTCCGGCACACCCGGGCGACCGACCTGATCAACGCCGGGGTCCCGATCCACGTCGTCATGCGCTACCTGGGACATGTCACACCGGCCATGACCATGCACTACGCCAAGACCCTGGCCGTGACGGCCGAGCGCGAGTTCCTCCGCTACAAGAAGGTGACGGCCGACGGCCGGACCGCCGAGGTGAACCCCAGCGACCTCTACGACCTCCTCCACCTGGACCAGCGGGCCGACCGAGTGCTGCCCAACGGCTGGTGCATGCTGCCGCCCCGGCAGGTCTGCTCCAAGGGCAACGCCTGCCTCACCTGCGACAAGTTCGTCACCGACACCAGCCACCGCGACGAACTCCAGCACCAGCTCCAGCAGTCCGAAGCGCTGATCGCGCGCCGCCAGACCCAGTTCACCGCCCGGCACGGGGAGCCGATGGGTGAGGACAACATCTGGCTCGCCGGCCGCCTCGCCGAGACCCGCGCGCTGACCAAGGTCCTCGTCGCCCTGGACCAGGTCAGCGTCCACGAGGACGGCCACCTCCGGGCGGTTCGCGGGGCAGGCGCTGCCGATCGCCCCGAACCGTAGCCCGCTGCCCGACAACAGGAGCCGACCACATGACGCCGCTGCCCAAGCACCTTCGCCAGGCCACCCGCGCCCGTACCCAGGAAGCCGAGAAGCGGGCGCGCACTGCCCTCGCCGAGCTGGCCAGGGCGGGCAAGCCCATCAGCTTCACCGCCGTGGCCCGCCAGGCCGGGGTGAGTACGGACTTCCTCTACAGGAGCCCGGAACTTCGGACGCAGATCGAGCGGCACCGAGCCAAGACCGGACCGGTTCCGGCGGGGCCTGCGAATCCGCCGGGCGACTCCTCGACCTCCGCCGCGGTGAGGGCACTGAGCGCCCGCCTCACGCGGCAGCAGGAGGCGCACCGTGCCGAGGTGACGAGGCTGCGCAAGGCACTGGAAGCCGCGCAGGGAGAAAACCTCGAACTCCGCAGGCGTCTGGCCCGCCACGAACCTGACTGACGCCGCTGCCATACTCCAGGCGTGACAAGCGCAGCAGCCTCTGACTCCGAAGGCATACCCGATCCCGCAGCCGTGCTTGCTGGCACAAACTGGGCTGCACTGGGCCACGCCATGGGGAAAGCCGATGACGCCCGCGAGATGCTGATCGGGCTTCTGGACACTGACCAAGCCGTGAGATCCAGAGCGCTGGACTATCTGGACCACGTAGTCCACCACCAGAACACCCTGTACGAGGCGACTGTCCCTGCTGCGTTGTATGTGGCCGGGATCCTCGCCGATCCCCGGACCAGGCTGCCTGTCGACGGAAGGAACTGTGCTCCTGGGACGATGCGCGCCGAACTGGTGGACTGGCTGGGATCGGTGGCCAGAGAGGTCGACAACGAAGCCGAGAAGATCAGCCGCCGTCACGGGTTCCCGCCCGAGGACTATCCGCCGTTCAACGGGATCCGCCGCATCCGTTCGCAGCTTTTCGGCGAAATCTCCCCGTATCTTGACGACCCAGACCCCCAAGTGCGCGTCGCGGTCGTCACTGCGTGCATCCCGCTGCTCGATGACGCACGCCTGGTTCACCACCAGAAGGACCTCGTTCCGCTCGTGCGGAGTGTGCTGGCCACGAGCGAGCGATGGCAACATCAGGAGTTGGCGCTTGAGACCTTGCAGACCTGGGGCGAAGACACCTCAGGGATAGAGGTGCGGCGCAACCCGTTCGAGTTCTGTGACTCGGAGTTTGACGGAACGGAATGGGCTACGACTACTTCCTACGGCGACGATCCCCCTTTCTGACGCCAGGTCCCCCACTCAAATCAATAGCAAACCCGATGTCAGCGGCATGCCGCAGACGCTCTCACCTCGTGATTCAGTGAATCCTCGCTGTCGCGGTCGCAGATACCAGGTGGTCGATGTCGACGTCGGAGGAGGCGGACCAGGTGGCGCCGTCGTAGGGGGAGTACCAACTGCCGCTGGTGGCGGCGCAGGAGGAGTCGGTGACGACGTTCGTGCCGTCGCGCTTGAGGATCGTCTCGCGGGTGTTGCAGGTGCCGGACTGGGTGATCCAGTGCGGGAAGAGGTCGCGGTCGTAGCCGGTGCGGTCCTCGGTGGCCACCGTGAGGGAGGCGAGGTAGGTGCGGGCGGTGGCGGCGCTGACCGGGGTGGGGAGAGCGGCGGAGGCGGCCGGGCCGTTGAGGAGCCCGGCGGAGGCTATGAGCCCGGTGAACGCGGCGAGGAAACCGAGCCGTCGACGCGCGTAGAACTTCGGCATGCGAACTCCCTTGAGGTGTGGGGGTGTTGGGACGCGGGCAGGGGAATGCTCGCGACGCCGCATGGCGCACAGGTGTGCGGCCGGAAAGAAGTTAGTGACGTGTGCATGGCACGTCTAGGAGTGCGACGAGACTCGTCACAGGACTTTGACGGGCTCGGCGCGGGACCCGGCGGGGCTCGGCGCGGGACTTTCGGCCCTCGGTCCCGGCGGGGCTCGGCGCGGGACTTTCGGCCCTCGGTCCCGGCGGGGCTCGGCGCGGGACTTTCGGCCCTCGGTCCCGGCGGCGGGTTCGCGTACTATGGACGGCGCAGAAGGGGAGTAGCTCTTCGCCGGACCGTCGACATACTGCTCAGCCCGCCTGAGCCGGCGCCCGGAGGCAGGCCTCGCACGCGAGGCAGGCCAGCGAGACCTTCGGCAAGCAGTGCACGCCCGTGCCGTACGGCAGGGGTGGATCCGTGTGCTGCCGTGCCGAGGTGTCGCGCGTCGCGGAGGTTGTGGAATCCGCGCAATCAGCACTCTCGGTGGGGTGGCCCCGACCGATTGAGGAATCTTGATCAGCCTGACCGTGACGGCGCTCGTCTTCGGCGTCGTCTTCCTCGCCGAACTGCCGGACAAGACCGCCCTCGCCGGCCTCGTCCTCGGCACCCGCTACCGCGCCTCGTACGTCTTCGCGGGCGTCGCCGCCGCCTTCCTGCTGCACGTCGTGCTGGCCGTCGCGGCCGGCAGCGTGCTGACCCTGCTGCCGCAGCAGCTCGTGCACGCGATCACCGGTGTGCTGTTCCTCGGCGGTGCCGCCGTGCTGCTGATGAAGAAGGACGACGAGGACGGGGAGGTCCGCAAGCCGGAGGACCAGTCCTTCTGGAAGGTCGCCGGGGCGGGCTTCATGCTCATCCTGGTCGCCGAGTTCGGCGATCTGACGCAGATCATGACGGCCAACCTCGCGGCCCGTTACGACGATCCGCTCTCCGTCGGCCTCGGCGCGGTGCTCGCACTGTGGGCGGTGGCCGGGCTCGGCATCGTCGGTGGAAAGGCCCTGATGAAGCGGGTGCCGCTCGGGCTGATCACGAAGATCGCGGCCGTGCTCATGCTGGGCCTCGGCGTGTGGAGCCTGTGGGAGGCGATCGCCGGCTGAGCGGCCGGCGGTGTGTACGGGTGGCGCGTGCCGGTGGCGCGAACCGGGTCTATTTTGTACCGTGGATGAACAAAGTGGTTCCCGCCCGTTCTCCCTGACCGGCGGGCGGGGCCGCCTTGTTTCCTCCCCGCCCCTTGGAGTCTGCCGATGACGGCCACCGCCACCACCGTTCTGCCCGCCCGTGCCCTGCTGCTCGACATGGACGGCACCCTCGTCAACTCGGACGCCGCCGTGGACCGCGTCTGGCGGCGCTGGGCCGACCGGCACGGGCTGGACGGCGACGAGGTCATGAAGGTTGTCCACGGACGGCAGGGCTACGCCTCGATGGCGCTGCTGCTGCCGCACCGGCCCATGGAGCAGAACCACGCCGACAACGCGCGCATGCTCGCCGAGGAGACCGCCGACACCGAGGGTGTCGTCGCGATCCCCGGCGCGCCGGAGTTCCTCGCCTCGCTGCGCGGTGTGCCGCACGCCCTGGTGACCTCGGCCGACGTGGCGCTGTCCACCGCGCGGATGGCCGCCGCCGGGCTCGCGCAGCCGGACGTCCGGGTCACCGCCGAGTCGGTCGGCGCGAGCAAGCCCGACCCGGAGGGCTTCCTCAAGGGCGCCGCCGAACTGGGCATCGCCCCCGCCGACTGCATCGTCTTCGAGGACTCCGGCGCCGGTATCGCGGCCGGGCGCGCCGCCGGGATGCGGGTCGTCGGGGTCGGACCGCGCGCCGGGTTCCACGGGCCGGACGTGGTCGTGGAGGACCTGACGCGGGTGCGCGTCGAGGCCGACGCGGACGGGGGCGGGCTGCGCCTGCACATCGGCTGACGGCGGCCGAGGGCCCTGCCTTCACCGCTGCCGAGTCTTACGGCTCCTGCCTTCACCGCTGCCGAGTCTTACGGCTCCTGCCCGGTACGCCGGCCGCTACGGCTCCTGTGTCTCCGACTCCAGCCTGCGGCGGGTCTCCGGGCCGTAGACGCCGAGTCTGTCGGTGCGTATGCCGCTCTCCCACTGGTACTGGCGGACGGCGTCCTCGACCTGGCGGTTGTAGTCGCCGTCGAGGTCGCCCCAGTACATCCACTTCTCCTTCAGGCGCTGCTGAAGTTCCACCACCTCCGGGCCCTGGTCGCCGCGGCGCAGCATGGGGCCGCCGCCGGGGTCCCGGTCGTCGTCCTCGGACTCCTGCGGGGCGTCGTCGGTCGGCGCGCTCGTGCTCTGCGTCGGCTCGGCCGACCGGGACGGGGTGGGCGAGGCGCTCGACGCCGACGGGGACGGCGACGACGAGGCGCTCGCGTCGGCCGACGGGGAAGCGGACGCGGAGGCGGAGGCGGACGCGGAGGGTGACGGGGAGGCGGAGGACGCGCTCGGTTCCGCGCTAGGGGAGGCCTCGCTGGTCGACGGGTCCGGCACGCTCGCGCGGACCTCGTCCGGCAGCGCCCCGTCCCGCGACGGGGTGTCGTACGAGAACAGCCCGCTCGCGAATCCCGCCGCGCCGACCACGACGACGACCGCCCCGGCCGCACTCAGCAGGACGCCCTTGCGCCGCCGCCGCGGCCGTCCCCCGCTGCCCGCACTGTCCGTCCCCGGGCCCACCCGCGCGAGGGGCGCGGTGGCGGACGCGTCGAACAGGCGCAGGTCGTGCGCGCTGGGCGAGCCGGTCGAGGGTGCGAGGGGCGTCGGCAGCGCGGAGGTCGCTTCCGAGGGCGCTCCCGTGTCCCCGTCGGGCGAGCCGGCACCGGCACCGGCACCACCATCGGCATCGGTACCGGCTGCCGTACCTGTACCCGCTCCCGCTCCCGCACCGGCCCCGGCGTCGACGGCGCGCAGCGTCATGGTGGCGTCCGGGTCGGAATCGGACGCGGGCGCGGCGCCGCGCTCACCGGACACGTCGGACACGGCGGCCGCACCGGACACTCCGGACGCGCCGGCCGTGTCCGAAGACTCCCCGGCGTCGGTGCCGTCCAGCTCGACGTACGGCCGTATGCGCAACGGATCGAAGTCCTCCGCCGCTGCCGCCTGGGCCGTGCGTGCGTCGCGCAGGGCGTCGGACGCCCTGGTTCCGCAGGCGCAGGACGGGGTGTTGTCCGCCGCCCTGGGTGTGCCGCACTCCGGGCAGGCGGCCCCCGCCGGCCGGTCCTGCGACGGCTCCTTCTGCTGCTCCACGCGTTCGTCCCTCCCCTCGCGACTCCCCTCGCGAACTCCAGAGATTATGCAGATCTTCTCCATACTTCGGCGCACACGCCCCCGGAATACCGGCTTCCAGGAGGACTGAAACGGCCAAAACCGGTCACACCGACCAGGATGGATCGTGACACCTGTGGAGGTCGGGATGGCCGGAGACGTGCGCGAGGCGACGGAGTCGGAGCCGGACCCGGCGCGGCCCGCCGCACCGGGCGGGCAGGAGCAGGTCTCCAGCGGCGTACTCGTCTCCATCGGAGCCCTGCTCCTCGGCATGCTGCTCGCCGCACTCGACCAGACCATCGTGTCGACGGCGCTGCCGACCATCGTCAGTGATCTGGGCGGCCTGGAGCACCTGTCCTGGGTGGTCACCGCGTATCTGCTGGCGGCCACCGCCGCGACCCCGCTGTGGGGCAAGCTCGGCGACCAGTACGGACGCAAGAAGCTGTTCCAGCTGGCGATCGGGATCTTCCTGGTCGGCTCCGCGCTGTGCGGCATCGCGCAGGGCATGTCCGAGCTGATCGCCTTCCGCGCCCTGCAGGGCCTGGGCGGCGGCGGGCTGATGGTGCTGTCCATGGCGATCGTCGGGGACCTGGTCCCGCCCCGTGAACGAGGCCGCTACCAGGGGCTGTTCGGCGCGGTCTTCGGTGCGACCAGCGTGCTGGGGCCGCTGCTCGGCGGCGTCTTCACGGAGCACCTCAGCTGGCGGTGGGTCTTCTACATCAACCTGCCCATCGGCGTCGTCGCGCTCGCCGTGATCGCCGCGGTCCTGCACATCCCGCGCCGCGCCGCCCGGCACGTCATCGACTACCTCGGCACCCTCCTCATCGCCTCCGTCGCCACCTGCCTGGTCCTCGTGGCCTCGCTCGGCGGCACGACCTGGGCCTGGGGCTCCCCGCAGATCGTCGGTCTGGCGGTGCTCGCGGTCGTCCTGGCCGTGCTCTTCGTCGTCGTGGAACGCAGGGCGGCCGAGCCCGTCCTGCCCCTCAAGCTCTTCCGCGTCCGCACCTTCACGCTGTCCGCCGTCATCAGCTTCGTCATCGGCTTCGCGATGTTCGGCGCGATGACGTACCTGCCGACGTTCTTGCAGGTCGTGCGCGGTGTCTCCCCCACCGTGTCCGGTGTGTACATGCTGCCGATGGTCTTCGGCCTGCTGCTGTCGTCGACCGTCTCCGGGCAGATCGTCAGCCGTACCGGCCGCTGGAAGGTGTTCCCCGTCGCGGGCACCGCCGTCACCACCCTCGGCCTGCTCCTGCTGCACCAGCTCGACGAGCACAGCGCCACCGGCGAGGTGAGCGCCTACTTCTTCGTCTTCGGCCTGGGCCTCGGTCTGGTGATGCAGGTCCTCGTCCTCATCGTGCAGAACGCCGTCCCCTACGAGGACCTGGGCGTCGCCACCTCGGGCGCGACCTTCTTCCGGTCCATCGGCGCCTCGTTCGGCGTGGCCATCTTCGGCACGATCTTCGCGAGCCGCCTCGGCGACCAGCTCGCCGACGCCTTCCGGGGCGCCGCCCTGCCACCGGGCGTCTCCGTGGACACCCTCAAGGCCGACCCCCGCGGCATCGGCGCCCTGCCGCCCGCGCTGCGCCCCGAGGCGATCCACGCCTACGCCTCCTCCATCACCGACGTCTTCCTGTACGCCGCCCCCGTCGCCCTCGTCGCCTTCCTGCTGGCCTGGTTCCTGAAGGAGGACCGGCTGCGCGGCTCGGTCACGGCGCCGGACGCCACCCAGACCCTGGCCAGCAACCCGGTGGAACGCTCCTCGCACGACGAGGTGTGCCGCGCCCTGTCGGTGCTCGGCACCCGGGAGGGCCGCCGGGAGATCTACCGCCGGATCACCGCGCGGGCGGGCTACGACCTGCTGCCCGCGTCCAGCTGGATGCTGCTGCGGGTCAGGAAGTACGGCCGGGTCGAGCCGGCCCAGCTCGCCGAGCGCAGCCCGGTCCCCCTGGCCACCGTGATGGCGGCGGCCCGGCAGGTGGAGGAGCGGCACCTCGCCGTCCGCGAGGGCCCCGACCTGGTCCTCACCCGCCGGGGCCGCGCAGTCGCCGAAAAGCTGGCGCTGGCCCGCGAGGACTCGCTCGCCGAACTGCTCGGCGACTGGTGGGGCCCGGACCGCCCGACCGACCTGGTGCGGCTGGTGCGGGAGCTGACCGGCGAACTGTGCGGCTCGGAGCGGGAGCGCCCGCACGAGGGGCGTGCGCCCGCGCGGGCGGGCTGAGCGCCGCCGTCAGGAGTCGCGGTCGCGGCGCAGCCGCTTGGCGAACCAGTGCTCGGCGTACGGACTCTCGTTGCACGCCTCGGTCTCGGTGTAGCCGAGGCGCGCGTACAGGGCGCGGGCCTCGACGAGGTCGCCCCGCGTGTCCAGGACCATGCGCACCGCCCCGAGCGCCCGTGCGGCGTCCTCGGCGGCCCGCACCAGCAGCGCGGCGCCGCCCCGGCCGCGCATCGAGCCGCACAGGAAGACCCGGGTCAGCTCGGCGGTGGTGTCGTCCAGCAGCCGGACGCCCGAGGTGCCGGCCGGTTCACCGCCGTAGCGCGCGACCAGCAGGCGTCCACGGGGCGGTACGAGGTCGGCACCGGGGTACGCGGCGATCTCCCGCTCCAGTTCGTCGGGGTCGGTGGCACGGTCCTCGTGGAGCCGGTACCAGCGGTCGCTCACCTCCGTGTAGTACGCGCGCCAGAGGGCGGCGGCGACGGGGGAGTCGTACGGTTCCGGGTCGACGGTCCAGGTCATGACCTGTCGGCGGGAAACCGGTGTGCCGGGCAAGCGTATTTTCCCACCGGTGCGCCTTTGGTGCACGCCGTGCGCCGTTTGAGCGCGGGCTGCGGGGCAACACGAACCGCGAACCGGCCCGTTCGGAGAGCCGGCAGGCCGAAAACCCGGAAGGCACTCATGTCCACAGGCGTGATCATCGCTTTGATCGTGATCGTGGCGGTCGTGCTCGTCGTCGCGGCCGTCCTTGCCCTACGCGCACGGGGCCCCCAGCACGGCGGAAGCCTGAAGCGGCGCTTCGGGCCCGAGTACGACCTGGCCGTGGCCCGGCACGACGGCGACACCAAGGCGGCCGAACGCGAACTGGCCGAACGGGTGCGGCGGCACGGGTCGTTGCACCCGCGGCCCCTCGAACCCGCCGAGCGCGAGCGCTTCGAGGCGCGCTGGGCCGCGGCTCAGGAGCACTTCGTCGACTCCCCGCGCGAGGCGGTCGGCGAGGCGGACCGGCTGCTCGCGGAACTCGCCGGCGCCCGCGGCTTCCCGGACGGGGGCCAGTACGAGGAGCAGCTCACGGCACTGTCCGTGCATCACGCCCGCCATGTCGAGGGCTACCGCCGCGTGCACCGCGTGACCCACGCACGCGTGGACGACGCGGGGGAGGGCGGTGCGGGCACGGAGGAGATGCGCGAGGCCATCGTCGAGGCCCGCGCGCTGTTCGAGGCCCTGGTACGGCAGGACCGCCACGGCGACGGTCGGCAGCGGGCCGGTACGGAAGCCGGCGGGTCGCCCGCGCACTCCGCCCGCGCGCCCCACACGTGGTCGCTCGGCAAGCGCCGGCCGAAGGAGAGCTGAGGCAATGCCCGACGTGACAGGCGACCACGGCACCCCTACCGAGCCCCGCACCCCCACCGAGCCAGGCACCCCTACCGAGCCCCGCACAGCGGCGGGACCCGGTCCGGCGGCGGGACCCGGCACGACGGCCGATCGCGGCACCTCGGCCGAGCCCGCCACCACCGCCGGTCTCCGCACGACCTCCGAGCCCGGCGCGATCGCCGCGCCCGGTACGACCCCCGCGCCCGGTACGACCCCCGCGCCCGGCGCGACGACCGGGCCCGGCACGGCTCCCGAGCCCGGTGCCACCGGCGAAACAGCCCCGGTGGGGGGCCCGACAGGCGGGCCGTCGGGCGTCCCGGTGGCCGCCCGCTCGCTCCTCCCGCCCGGGGAGTCCGACCGACTCGGTGAGCGGCTGCACCACGCCGTGGCCGGGTTCGTCGACGCCCCGCGGGCCTCCGTGGCGGAGGCCGACCGGGTCCTGGAGGAGATCGCCGCCCGCTTCGCGGACGCCGTGGCGCACCGCCGCCGGACCCTGCGCACCTCCTGGCAGGAGGCCGACGGGGACCGGGGTGCGCCGAGCACGGACACCGAGCAACTCCGCCTGGCCCTGCGGGACTACCGCGAGCTGGCGGACCGGCTGATGCGCCTGTGAAGGACGGGCGTCACCGCTCCGCCCGGCCCTCCCGCCACTGCCGTACGACCTCTTCGACGTCGTAGGGCTTCAGACCCAGCGGGGGGCCGGGCGGCGGCTTGAACATGACGTCGCGGATCTTGACGTTGATCTCCTCGACGATGCGGCGGACCACCCGCTCCGACGGTGCCTCCGCCGCCGCCTCCAGGGCGTCCTCCGCCTCCTTGCGCAGGGCCAGGGTGGGCGGCAGCACGGAGAATCCCTCGCGGGCCATCTTCCGCTTGACCCACCACAGTTCGTCGTAGGTGCTGTCCAGCTCGCCGGGCAGGGGCTTGCCCACGCCCGGCAACTCGGCGAACTCGCCGCGCGCGTCCGCGTCTCGAATCTGTTTGTCGACCCAGGACTCGAAGTCGACGCCAGGTGGCTTTCGCTCGGTCATGACCCCATTGTGCCGGACGCCGGACACGGCTTCACCGGCCGATCTATCATGCGGCGGCGACAAGCCAACGGACCTCGAAGGAGCGCACGTGCTCGAACTCACCATGGCCGCCGTCACCGCGGCGGACGCGGGTGCCACGGCCGGCATGCAGATGGCCGACGCGCCCAGCGAGCCCGACGCGGTGCTGAGGGTGGGCAGGGACAAGTCCGTGTGCCGGCTGTCGACGCCGGACGACTGGCTGTTCGTCTCCCGGGTCCACCTGGAGTTCCGCTGCGGAGCCGACGGCACCTGGCGGCTGAGCTGGCTCCGCGGTTCCCAGGCGGATCCCTCCAGCGAGGTCCGGCTGACCGTCGGCGAACACCGGCAGGCCCTGCCGTACGGCGGCACCGTGCCGCTGCCCAGGGGCGGCAGCGGCGAGGTGGTGGTGCAGGACCGCGCGGAGCCGCGCAGCGTCAACGTCGGCTTCTACCACGAGGTGTAGGTCCGGCCCCGCGCTCGGGTCAGCCCCTCACGCCAGCCGCTCACGCCGGCAGCTCAGGCCAGCCGCTCACGCCAGCCGCTCAGACCGGCAGCTCAGGCCAGCACACGCGCCAGCGCGAAACCGTCGTACCCCTTGGTGCCGACCGTCTGGAGCGCGGTGCCGCTGAGCCGGGGGTGGCTGCCGATCAGCTCGATGGCGGCGCGGGTGCCGCGTACGTCGTCGCCGGTGTCGTCGGCGTCGGCCACCCGGCCGCCGCGGACCACGTTGTCGATGACGATCAGGCTGCCGGTGCTGGTGAGTCTCAGGGCCCACTCGAGGTAGTGCGGGTTGTTGCCCTTGTCGGCGTCGATGAAGACCAGGTCGAAGGGCGGCGGGTTCTCGTCGGCGAGCTTCGGCAGGGACTCCAGCGCGGGACCCACCCGTACGTCGACGAGCGCGTCGAGTCCGGCGCGGGCGATGTTGCGGGTGGCGACCTCCGCGTGCCGGGCGCTGTACTCCAGCGTGACCAGGCGGCCCTCGGCGGGCAGGGCGCGGGCCAGCCAGATGGTGCTGTAGCCGCCCAGGGTGCCGATCTCCAGGATGGTGCGGGCGCCCTGGAGCTGGGCGAGGAGCTGGAGCAGCTTGCCCTGGTTGGCGGCGACGTTCACCGGGGGCAGCCCGGCGGCGTCGCTCTCCCGGCGGGCTGCCGCCAGGGCCTCGTCGTCGGGTGAGAGGTGGGTGACGAAGTAGGTGTCGACGTCGTCCCAGACCTGCGACTCGCTCATGCGGGGCCTCCCGTGTACGTCGTGACGTGTTCCCCGCGTGCGGGCCGGACCTGTGCCCTGCGGCGGAAGAGCTGGCGGGAGCCGCCCTCCGGGCCGGGGGCGACGGCCTCGGCGGGGGTGAAACCGAGGCGCTCGTAGAAGGCGCGGGCGCCGCTCTCGGTGGCGCCGGGATGGTCGGCGCCGAAGGTGACCACCTCGACGTCGGCCGGTTCCCGCACCCACCTGCCCAGCGCGTCCCGCATCAGCGCACGGCCGACGCCGCCCGCGCGGGCCTGCCGGGACACGACCAGCCAGTGGACGTGGTGGACCGGCGGGTCCGCGTCCGCGTCCGTGCCGAAAAGGAGCCCGCCGAGCAGCTCCGCGCCCGCACCCGCACCCGCGTCGGGGTCCGGGGCGATGGCGACCAGGGCCGCGCCCCGGCGGATGTGCTCGCGCACCGCGTCGTGGAATCCGGCGTCCTCGACCATCGGGCCGAACCAGTGCTCCACCTGGCCCGCCAGGCCCAGGAATCCGGGGAAGTCTCGCTCCTCGGCGAGTCTGACCATCATCCTGGCAGTCTCGCAGACAAGGGCGATCAGCGCCGTTGCTCCACCGCCGGTGCCGAGCCCGGCAGCGGGCGGCCCGCCGACTCCGTCATGAACCACACCGCCACGCCGCCGACCACGGCCGCGGCCATCATGTAGTACGCGGGCATCATCATGTCGCCCGTCGCCCCGATCAGCGCCGTCACCACCAGCGGCGTCGTCCCGCCGAACAGGGACACCGAGACGTTGAAGCCGATCGACAGCGAGCCGTACCGCACCCGCGTCGGGAACAGCGCCGGCAGCGCCGACGGCATCGACGCCGTGAAGCAGACCAGCAGCAGGCCCAGCGCGCCCATGCCCAGCGCCACCGCGAGCAGGCTGCCCTCGCGGATCAGCAGCAGCGCCGGGACGGACAGCAGCAGGAAGCCCGCGCAGCCCGCGGCGATCACCGGCCGCCGCCCGACCCGGTCGGTCAGCGCGCCCGCGAACGGCTGGACGACCATCATCAGCGCCATCACGCCCAGCACCACGAGCAGCCCGTGCGTCTCGTCGTACCTCAGTTCGCTGGTGAGATAGCTCGGCATGTACGACAGCAGCATGTAGTCGGTGACGTTGAAGACCAGCACCAGGCCGACGCAGAGCAGCAGCGCCCGCCACTGACCGGTGACCATCTCGCGCAGCGGCACCTTCGGCCGCTCCGTCTCCGCCTTCGCCACCTCGGCCGCGAACGCCGGGGTCTCCTCCAGCCGCATCCGCAGGTACAGGCCGACGACGCCCATCGGGCCCGCGATCAGGAACGGGATGCGCCAGCCCCAGGACATCAGGTCGCCGTCCGACAGCAGCGCCGTCATCAGCGTCACCAGACCGGCGCCGCCGATGTACCCGGCGAGCGTGCCGAACTCCAGCCAGCTCCCCAGGAACCCGCGCCGCCGGTCCGGCGCGTACTCGGCGATGAAGGTGGACGCGCCCGCGTACTCACCGCCGGTGGAGAACCCCTGCACCAGCCGTGCGACCAGCAGCAGCACCGGCGCCCAGACGCCGATCGTCGCGTACGACGGGATCAGCCCGATGGCGAACGTGCCCGCCGCCATCATGATCATCGTCACGGCGAGCACCTTCTGCCGCCCGACCCGGTCCCCGAGCGGACCGAAGACCATGCCACCCAGGGGACGCACCAGGAACGCCGCCGCGAAGGCGCCGAAGGTGGAGAGCAGCTGCGCGGTCGGGTTGCCCGACGGGAAGAAGACCTTGCCCAGCGTCACGGCGATGTAGCTGTAGACGCCGAAGTCGAACCACTCCATCGCGTTGCCCAGCGCCGCCGCCTTGACGGCACGCCGGACGAGGGCGGGATCGGTGGCGGTGGACGCGCCGGAGCCACCCGGGGCGGCGGGTACGGGGGTGGTGCGGAACGGGGGAGTGGCGACGGGGGCGGCCGACAAAACTACGCTCGCCTGCTTTCGACGGGGACGGGGACGGGGGCGGGGGGAACGCCACGACCCGCACGGCGGCGCTGTCGCCGGGCCGGAAAGAGCCCGCGGCACTCGGCCACGGGCGGAAAAGCGACCATAGGCGCTGATGCTCCGCTTACGCCCGGTATGCTTTTCGTTGCACTGTGCACCAAAATGGCGTACACGCAGGGGACATGCGCGCGCCGCGTACCGTTCCGCCACCCGCGCTCTGTGATCCTTCTCGCTCCCCGAGTCGAGAAGCCGGCGGGTGTCAGGTTGAGTGGGGGTCGCTCGCGTCTTCCTCCGGGGGTGGTGCGAGCCTCATAGGGTTCGCAGGGACGACACACCGCGTCCACGAGCACGGTGCGTACGGTACGAACGGGGCGGGAGGCCGACGAGGCGTGGCGAATGCGGAGCACAGTGGGCGACCGGCGGAGTCCTTCGGAGCCTCGGCCGCCGACGTGACCAGAGCACGATGGCGCGTCGCACGCCTCGGCCTGTGGCTGATCGCCGCCGTCCTGGCCGTACGACAGGTGGCCGCGGTCCTCGGCACCCCGCGCGGGGAACGCCTGACGGACCTGGAGACCTGGGTCGGCGAGCACGGCGTCCTGCATGTGGAGGGGTCCCTCTACGACTCCACGCAGTTCACCGGGACGCCCTTCGTCGGCCTCGTCCTCAAACCCTTCACCCGCGCCGCGGAGCAGGCCCTCGGCTGGGGCTGGACCTTCGGCTCGCTGCTGCTGGTCGTCGCCCTCGGCCTGGTCGCCGCCCGCGCCCTGCCCCAGCCGGTCGGACGGCGTACGGCGCTGCTGGCGGCGCCGGTCGCCATCAGCCTGCTGATGCTGTCGCTCCCGGTGCGCAACGCGTTCTGGCTCGGCCAGACCAGCATCATCCCGGTCCTCCTCGTCCTGCTGGGCTGCTTCGCCGTACGCGGGGCCCAGGGCGACCGGGTGGGCGGCGTGCTGATCGGTGTCGCCGCGGCCTTCCAGCCGACCGTCCTCCTCTTCGTGCCGCTGCTGTGGTTCACCGACCGCAGACGCGCCGCCGTGTCGACCGGGATCACGTTCGCCGCCTGCACGGCCGTCGCCTGGGCGGCCATGGCCCAGGACTCCTACACGTACTGGGTGCACCACATGGCGGGCGTCGGCCTGGGCGGCGAGGCCGACGACCTCGCCAACCAGTCCCTGCACGGCGTGCTGCTCCGCCTCGGCCTGAACGGCCCGCCGGAGATCGCCCTCTTCCTGCTGCTCGGCGCCGCCGTCGCCGTCCTCGCGCTGCGCCGCGCCGTGCGCTACGCCCGCGACGGCCAGCTGCTGCTCGCCGTCGCCGTCACCGGCTGCGCGGCCGTGGTCGTCTCCCCGGCCACCTGGCAGCACCAGCTGCTGTGGGTGCTGCCCGCGGTCGTCGGCCGGGTCGGCAAGAAGGCCTCCGACCGGTACGTGTGGCCGGTCGCCGTCGTCCTCGTGATGACGCTGCCCGCGAAGATGATGCTGCCGAACATGTCGGCCCTGTACCCGCTGCGGGACAACGTCGTCCTGCTCGCCGCGCTGGCCGCCGCCGTCGCCGTGCCCTTCCTGCCGCGCACGTCGCCCTACTTCGACACCCCGGTCCCGACGGCCTACGCGCCCCCCGTCCCGACCCGTTTCAAACACGTCCCGCTGCTGCCGTTCCTGCGCCGGGTCCTCACCCGCCCCAACCTCCTCCTGGAGCTGCTCCTCATCCGGGTCACCTACGCCGCCTACTCCCAGGTCCGCCTCGCGGCGACCGGCGGCAGCAACTCGGCGGGGCGGGCGCGCGCCGAGGAGCACGGCACGCAGATCCACGACATCGAGCGGTTCCTGCACATCGACATCGAGCACGCGATCAACCACGCGGTGGTCAAGGTCGGCTGGCTGCGGGACTTCTTCGACTTCTACTACACGTCGTTCCACTTCATCGTCCCGCTGGCCGTCCTCGGCGTCCTGTACTGGCGCCGCCCGGTCGACTACCGCTGGGCCCGCGCCTCCCTGGGCTTCGCCACCCTGCTGGCCCTGGTCGGCTTCTGGCTCTACCCGCTGGCCCCGCCGCGGCTGATGCCGGGACTCGGGATCATCGACACCGTGCACGGCGTGCAGGACTTCACCAAGCCGGACTACGGCACGCTGACGCACCTCACCAACCAGTACGCGGCGATGCCGTCGCTGCACTTCGGCTGGTCGCTGTGGTGCGGGGTGGCGATCGCGATCATCGCGCCGAGGATGTGGATGAAGGCCCTGGGCCTGCTCCACCCGCTCTTCACCGTCTCGGCGATCGTGGCGACCGGCAACCACTGGGTCCTGGACGCGGTGGGCGGCGCGGCGGTGGTCGCGGCGGGCTTCGGCCTGACGTACTGGTTCCAGGGCCCGAGGGCCAGGACGGTCACGGCGGTGGCGGTGGCGGCGGAGACGAAGCCGGTCGGAGGGCCCGCGGCGGACGTCAGCAGCGATCCCCCGGCCCCGGCGAAGGACCGTACCGGGAGCTGATCCGGTACTCGCCCGGCGCCCCGACGGTCAGCCGGGTGAACTCACCGTCCTGCGTGAGACACCCGCCGTCGCTGCGCAGCCACGGCGACCAGGCGACCCGCACGGTCACCGCACCGGGCCTCTCCACGCGCAGCACCAGGTCGGCGGGGGTGGTCTCCACGACCGTGCCGGGTGCGGAGACGAGCGGTACGGCGTCCCGCACCCGGAAGACCTGCCAGTGCGGGTCCCGCCAGACGGGCTCCAGCCAGTCGGGACGCAGCTCCGGGTCCCGGACCAGCTCCGCCTCGGCCCGCGCCGGGCCGTCCGGCCTGCCGAGCGGCACGACGACGAAGCCGACCGCCCACCGGTCCAGCCACTCCCGGTAGGCGGCCGCGGAGAAGGTGCCGTCGTAGAAGAGGCGGCCGCGTTCCACGTCGAGCTGCCGGTTCCAGCCGCGGGCCAGGTTGACGTGCGGGGCGAGCAGGGTGGCCTCGCGGTGGTTGCGGGCGGGCACCACCTCCACCCGCGTCCGGTCGGCGCCGAGCCCCTCCAGGGCCGCCACGACGCCGTCCGTCTCGGCGGCCCAGGCCGGCACGACGGTGGACACCTTCAGATCGTCGACGGTCTTCTTCCCCACCCAGCCCGCGGAGTAGACGAGCGAGACGGCCAGCAGCCCCGGCAGCAGCCGCCGCGACCGGGCCGCGGTGAGCGCCGGAGGGGCGGTGAGCAGCGCGGCCAGCAGCACGGCGGGCGCGAACAGCTCCGCGAACCGCTCGACGTTCGTGCCGACCGGCGAGGCGATCAGATACGTCAGCACGGTCCCGAGCGCGTAAACGGCCCCGCTCCACCGGGCGACCCGCCAGGTGGGCGGGGCGAGCACGGTGACGGCGAGGCCGAGCACGACCGGCGGCCAGATGCGGTCCGCCGGCATGGGCTGCTCCCCGGTGAAGGGGAAGAACAGCGTCGTCAGCCCGACGACGGCCGCCGGGGGTATGAGCAGCACCAGGGCCCGTCGCCAGTCCCGTACCAGCAAAAACGCGGCCCCCACCACGGCCAGGAACAGCCCGGCCACCGGCGAGGCCGCCGTCGCCAGCGCCGCGTACCCGGCGGCGAGCCACAGCCGCCGCTCCCGCACCAGCGGCACGCAGGCCGCCAGCGCGAGGGCGACACCGAGCGCGAAGGTGGTCCGGCCCGAGGCGACGTCGCACCACAGCGCGAGCGAGGCGAGCAGCGCGGGCCACACCGGCCGGCGCACCCCGCCCCGCACCATCAGCACGGCCGCGAGCCAGGAGGCGGCGAGGCCGGACACGGCCGTGACCGTGCGCACGCCGAGCGCCGCCATCAAGTACGGGGATATGACGCTGTAGTTGGCGGTGTGCATCCCGCCGTACCAGAACAGCCCGTACGCCGAACCCCCGTGCCGCGACGCGAAGTCCGCCCACGCCTCCTGCGCGGCGAGGTCACCGCCGCCCGTGGCGAGAAACGCCCACCACACCACGTACAGCGGGATGGTGGGCAACGTGGCGAGCAGCGGCACGCGATACCGGCGCCCGAAGTCGCGCAGGGCGTCGCTCGGACGTCTGTCCCGACGCCGTTCGGGCCGGGGGACGGTGAGTTCGGCAGGGGCCACGGTCGGGGGGTTCCGTTCGGCGTCGTCGGGGGTGCCCGGCGTGGACACACGTGCGAAGACGATAATTCGAACGGAAACGTTGGCCCGGACCGGGCCCGACTACTCGGCGCTGGCGGCCCAGCCGACGAAGGCGGTGAAGGTGGCGGGGGCCAGGGTGAGGATCGGGCCCGCCGGGGTCTTGGAGTCACGGACGGCGACGGTGGCGTGGAGGGTCACTTCGGCGACCTCGACGCAGTCGCCGCCTTGATCGCTGCTGTACGACGACTTGCGCCAGGCCAGTCGACCGAGCGGCGCGCACTCCACGCACTCGCCGCCTTGATCGCCGCTGTAGCTGGACTTACGCCACTGGATCGTCGTCGGTATCGCCTTGCTCACCACAGCGTTCCTCCATCACCCGGCGGATCAGCTCCGCCGAGTCCCTGAGGGAGAGCGCGGCGGCCCTTAGGTGATCGTAACGGAGCGAACAGTCCTTGACCGTCTCCGGATTGGCGGTCGGATGCCCCGCACCGTACCCCTCCGTATAGACGATGGCCGGGTCCCGGACGAAGCGGAAGAGGGTGAATGAGCCTTGGAGCCCCGGGTGCGCTCCGACCGAGAACGGCAGCACCTGGACGTTGATCCGGGGATTGGTCTCGAAGGACAACAGGTGGGCCAGTTGCCCGCGCATCGTCTCCGGGCCACCGATCTCCTGGCGGAGCGCGGCCTCACTGAGGACCGTCCAGAAGACCGGCGGCTCCTCCTTCTCGAAGATGCGCTGGCGGGCGAGCCGCACCGCGGTGCGGTCGTCGAGGTCGTTCGGGTCGAGTGTGCCGAGCACGGCCCGTACGTAGGCGTCGGTCTGGAGCAGGCCGTGGATCATGTGCGTCTGGAAGGTGCAGATCTCGACGGCACGCCCCTCCAACTCGGCCACCTGTTGGAACCAGGCCGGGACCTGGCTGCGCATCACCAGGTCGACCAGCCGGGACAGTAACCCGCCCGTGCCCAGCGCAGCGTCGACGCGCTCGCTGAACTCCGGCGTCGGCAGCTTCCGGGCCGTCTCGATCTGGCCCACCAGGGAGCCGGTGTAGTTGACGATGTCGCCGAGCTGCCGCTGGGTGAGCCCGGCCGCCTCGCGATGGCGGCGCAGCTCGAAGCCGTAGTAGTCGAGTGGTGACGCGCCCGGGTCGAGGACGTTGATGTGGGTCATGCGAAGAGCCCCCTCTCGCACAACTCGGTCCACGGCGGAACCGGTTGTATCCGTTCGGTAGCCCACGGTAGTCGTGCGACGTCAGGCTCGTGCCGTGAACGAATACTTTCCCTCGGTCCTCGTGGGCCACTGCGCGAACCAGTACCGGATGAGCTTCACGGCCGGCGCGCACTCGGCGCGGCACGTCCGGCGCATCGTCCGCTCGTACCTGCGCGAGTGGGACCTCGCCGAGCTGACCGACGCAGTGGAACTCGGCGTGACCGAGCTGCTGGCGAACGTCGTACGCCATGTCCCGGACGGCCGCTGCGTGTTGCTGTTGCAGCGGCGAATGGGCGGCGACGGGAGCGGGGTCCGGGTGGAGGTGTCGGACGGCAGCCCCCGGCAGCCCGTACCGGCCGGGCCGGTGAGCGACGACTCGGAGTGCGGCCGGGGGCTGGTGCTGCTGGACGCGGTGGTCGACAAGTGGGGTGTGGGGCCGGGGCCGAGGGGCGGCAAGACCGTGTGGTTCGAGTGCGGGGTCGGCTCCGCACCGGCCTAGCTGTATTGATCACGAGCGTTGTTGACGCTCGCGGGGCTTGATCATGGCGAAGACCTCCGGTGTGGTGGAGGTGTCGAGTCTTCACCGCACGGAGGTCTTCGTGTCCCACCGTAATGCCCGGCTGACCGTTCACGGCAGACGGATCCTGGTCGAACGTGTCCTCGCGGGCCGACCGGTCGCGCACGTGGCCGCGGAGATGGGCATATCCCGTCCCACCGCCCACAAATGGGTCCGCCGCTGGCGGGCCGAGGGCGACGCGGGCCTGCACGACCGTTCCAGCCGGCCCCACACGCTCCCGCACCGGACTCCCGCCGCCCTCGAGGCTCGGGTCTGCCGCCTGCGGACCGGCCGCAAACTCGGCCCGGCCAGGATCGGCCCGATCCTGGGCCTGCCCGCCTCGACCGTGCACCGGATCCTGGTCCGGCACGGCCTGAACCGGCTGGCCTGGCTGGACCGGCCCACCGGCGAGCCGATCCGCCGCTACGAACGCGCCAGGCCCGGCGAACTGATCCACGTCGACATCAAGAAACTCGGCAACATCCCCGACGGCGGCGGCTGGCGAACCGTCGGCAGGACCGCAGGCGACCGCAACCGCCAGGCCACCACCAACGAGCGCAAGAGCTGCACGCCGGTGATCGGCTACAGCTACATCCACTCGGCCGTCGACGACCACTCCCGCCTGGCCTACAGCGAGGTCCTGCCCGACGAACGCCAACACACCGCCATCGCCTTCTGGCAACGAGCCAACGCGTTCTTCGCCGGCCACGGCATCACCGTTGAACGCGTGCTGACCGACAACGGATCCTGCTACAAGTCCAAGCTCTTCACCCAGAACCTGACCGCGGCGGGCATCGCCCACAAGAAGATCCGGCCCTACCGGCCGCAGACCAACGGCAAGGTGGAACGCTTCAACCGCACCCTCCTGGACGAGTGGGCCTACCTGCGGCCCTACACCTCGAACACCGAGCGGACAGCGGCCCTGGCAGACTTCCTCCACACTTACAACCACCACCGCTGCCACACCGCACTCCACGGACACCCGCCCATCACCCGCGTCAACAACGCTGCGGGTCAATACACCTAGCTAGAGCTTTGCGAGGAAGGGGTCGATCGCCGCCCAGGTCGCGTCCGGGGCTTCGAGGTGGGGGAGGTGTCCGGCTTCCGGGACCTCGACGAACTGCGCGCCGGGTATGGCGCGTGCGACGGCCCGCCCGTAGGCAGGTGTGACGATGCGGTCGCTCTCGCCCCACACCACGAGCGTCGGGACGTCCACCGTGCCGAGCCGGCCGAGCAGCGTCGGATCGCTCATGCTCCGGCCCGCGACGGCGGCGATGGTGCGGCCGTTCGCCTGCTGGATCGCGCGCTGCTCGTCGGTGAGGCGGGCGGGGTCGACGTAACCGCGCTCCGGGTGGTGCCAGGCGGCCTCGGCGAGTCCACGGGCGTCCAGGGCGAAGAAGTCCGCGACGGGTTCGCCGTCCACCACCGCGCCGACGCCGTCGATGACGACCACGGCCCCGATCACTCCCGCACAGCGGTCGTCGGCGGCGGCCTGCACCGCCATGTCAAGGGCGACCCACCCGCCGATCGAGGACCCGATCAGCACGACGTCGCGCTCGCCCTGCTCGCGCAGGCGCGCGAGGTAGGCGGCCGCGAGCTGGGCGACCGAGGTGATGGAGCCGGGGCGCGTGGTGCCCTCCCAGCCGGGATGTGTGGGCGCGACCGTGTGCATGGTGGCTGCGAGGTGCCCCACGACGGGCGCGACGGTCCGGGGTCCACCCCCACCGTGCAGTACGAGTGCCGTGCGTGCTGCTGCTGCGGGGGAGTCGGCCCGGAGGGCGGGAAGGCCCTGGACGAGAGAGATGTTCATGACGCTCCTGCTGGCTTCATATCAACATGTTTATATACGAGTGTTGATACGCTAGCACCATGACGACCGACCTGGAAGTCCTCGGGCAGGCGATCAAGCGTGCCCAGTACCGCAACCACCGCGCGATGGACGCCGCACTGCGCGAGACCGGGGTCAGCCTCGTCCAGTGGGACGCCTTGCGCGCCATCGAGCGGATGCCCGGAGCCTCAGGGCACGAACTGGCCGTCGCGACGTTCCAGAGCGACCAGGCGTTCGGCACCCTCGCGAACCGGCTCGTGGAGCGCGGGCTCATCACCCGGTCCGCGGGCCATGGGCGACGCCTCGATCACGCGCTCACCGAGTCGGGGCGGGCGGCACTCGAAGGAGGGCGGCAGTTGGCGACCGGTGTCCTGCGGGACCTTTTCGCACCTCTCGACGAGGAGCAGCGGGCGCAACTGCTCCGCGCGCTCCGGGACCTCACCGAGGGCTCCTAGGTCAGGGACTCCTGCGACGGCACGACGACCCCGTACATGTCGGCGACGGTGGCGAGGGCGCTGTAGTGCACCTGGCGGGCGTCGAGTTCGGTGTCCGCGACCGGCAGGGCGCGGGTGGCGCAGGCGTCGGCGACGACCGTGGGGCGGTTGCCGCGCAGGAAGGCGCCCTGGGCGGTGAAGGCCACGCACATGTGGGTCATGAAGCCGACGACGACGAGGTCGTTGTTGCCTGCCGCGTCGACGTGTTCGCCCAGGTCGGTGCCGAAGAAGGAGTCCGGCGCCTTCTTGGTGACGACGGGTTCGCCGTCGACCGGGGCGACGCTCGGATGGATCTGCCCGATCTCGGCCCCGAGGTCGTACGGGCTGCCCTCGCCGCCGTCGTGGACGACGTGGACGACCCTGGCACCCTCCCGGCGGGCGCGGGCCAGCAGCCGGGCGCCCGCGTCCAGTGCGGCCTGCCAGCCGTCGAGTTCCATCACGCCGGTCGTGTAGGTGTTCTGGTAGTCGACGAGGACCAGCGTGGAGTCGGCGAGCTTGGCGGGGGTGTCGTCGAGTCCGCTGAGGCGGCGCAGCGTGGTTCTGGGCATGGGAACTCCTCGAATCCGGGTGTGGGTGAAGGCCGTCGGCCTGCTCCTACGACGCTAGGGCTCGCCCGGCGATGTCGGCAATGTCGTCTAACCTGCAGATACCGACATGGCCGTGTGACCGCGGGAGGAACCGTGAACTCCGTCGGACGACTGATCGTCGTCGTGCTCTTCGAGGGCGTCGACCTGCTCGACGTCACCGGGCCGCCGGAGGTGTTCTCCCTCGCGCGGCGCGAGACGGAGGACGCGGCGGGCTACGAGGTGGTCCTCGCCGCCGGGACCATGGACCCGGTGACCACCGCCGCCGGAGTCCGAGTCCTGCCCGACGCCACTTTCGAGGACCTGTCCGCGCGGCGCATCGACACCCTGATCGTGCCCGGCGCGGTCGAGATCGACGGCCGGCGCCGGGTCCGGGCGGTCACCGACCCCGTCGTGGTCGAGTGGGTGAGGAGGTTGGCGGCACGCACCCGGCGGGTCACCTCCGTCTGCGTCGGAGCGCACGTCCTGGCCGCCGCCGGGCTCCTCGACGGCAAGCGGGCCACCACGCACTGGTCGACCGCGCGGCAACTCGCCGACGAGCACCCGGCGGTCGAGGTCGACGCCGACCCGATCTTCATCCGCGAGGGCGACGTGTGGACCGGCGCGGGCATCAGCTCCTGCCTCGACCTCTCCCTCGCGCTCGTCGCCGACGATCTCGGCGAGGCGGTGGCGCTCAGGGTGGCCCGGCAGCTCGTGATGTACCTGAAACGGCCGAGCGGGCAGAGTCAGTTCAGCGTGCCGCTGGAGCAGGTCTCCACGACCCGGCGCGTCGAGGACCTCCGCCACCACATCCTGCGCAACATCGCCGAACCGCTCACCGTCGCCGACCTCGCGGCCCACGCCCACGTCAGCGGCCGGCAGCTCACCCGGATCTTCAAGACCGAACTCGGCACGACCCCGTACGCCTACGTGGAGTCGGCGCGCGTGGAAGTGGCGCGCCACCAGCTCGAATCCACCGACGCGACCCTGGAACGCGTCGCGTCGGCCTGCGGGTTCGGCACCGTCGACACCCTGGTCAGAGCCTTCCGCCGCAGACTGGACACGACCCCGACCGAGTACCGCCGCCGCTTCCGCACCGTGGTGAGCACTCACAGCTAGACCGACCTCGCGCGCCGCGCCACCACAGGAAGGTGGGGACGGCGCTCAGCGTCATACCGGCCGCGCCGATCCACCGGTCGCACCGAACGCGGACCCGGACGCCCCGCCCATGAGCCCGCCGAGCGGAACGCCACCCGAGGAGACGAACCGGGCCGTCGCGACCATCCGGCCCAGGAGGGCGGTGCTGCGGGCGGGTGCTCCACTCCGAACTCGTAGACCACCTCCCGGTACCGGTCCGGACGACCATGTCGGCCGTTTCCACCGGGCGACGCACGGTGTCGTACATGGTCCGTTCGATCAGGAGACGAGGTTCCCCGGGCTGATGCCGAGCAGGTTCGCCTGCTCCCGGGTGGCGCGGGCCGGGCGTGGCACCTCGACGACCGTGTCGACGACGATCCCCAGGGAACGCATCCGCTCGACCACACCCTGGCCGGCCAGAAGCCCGGCCTCGGGCAGCACGACCGGGGTCCCCTCCGTGCGGTCCAGGGGCTCCCAGGACTCGGAGAGCTGGACGGGCTGCCCACCGGCGAGGAACTCGTACCGCGTGGTGACGCAGAGGGCGCCGGGCGCCCGCCCGTCCGTTCCCGGTGCCGCGAGCGGACCAGACGCAGTCGCTCACGCGGGCTGCGGACGTACGTGCCCGAGCCCGCACGCCCTTCGAGGAGCCCGTCGACGACCAGCCGGTCCACCGCCCGCTGTACGACGTTGCGCCCGACCCCGTACTCCTCGGCGAGCCGCGCCCGCGACGGCAGCCGCGCCCCGATCTCCCACTCTCCGGCGAGAACCCGCGCCCGCAGACGTCGGCCAGCGCGAGGTAGGGCGCCTCTTGGGGCATGGGTGGACCTCCGGTCGCTTCCGGTCGTTTCAGGGATGCCGGAAAGCTACTGCACGGCCCGAAAGCTGATGGAGCAGTAAGTCCGGCGGAGGGCGGTTCCGACCTGTCGCTGAGAAGCCCACCCGCGGCTGCCGCGCGGTCGGTGCTGCTCTTCTGGCGTCGGAAATTAGACGAAAGCTTGATCGTTGTTGGTACAACCGTCGGTAAACGTCGCGTTCCTCACATGTGCTTCCGGAACTTGACGAGCCGTTGTCCCTTTTCAACCCGTTGACGTGCCGTTCCGTTGAGGCATTAGTTACTTCCGGCAAATCTTGTGAACGTATTGGGTGGGGTGCGGTGGGAATGTGGAACCGATTGCGTGGCGGGTCGTCGGGCCTGGTCGCGGTGGTGTGTGCGGCGGTGATCGCCGCGGTGGTCCCGGGACCGGTGGTGTACGCGGCCGACGAGGAGGCGCCGGCTGCGTCGTCGTCGGAGGGGCAGAAGGCTCTTGATGCGGCGCGGGAGTCCGGTGAGCGGGTAGAGGTGACGGGAGAGCGGACGGAGCGGACGACGGTCTTCGCCAACCCGGACGGCACCACGTTCACTTTGGAGGAGTCGGCGGTCCCGGTCCGGGTGCGGGCGTCGGGGGGTGGCTGGCAGACGCCGGATGCGACGCTGGTGAAGCGGGCGGACGGGTCGGTCGGTCCGAAGGGCGCCGCGGTGGGGATGGCGTTCTCCGGCGGCGGAGACGGCGCTCCGCTGGCCCGGATCGAGGATGAGGGCCGTTCGCTGGCGCTGGACTGGCCGGGCGGTCTGCCTGCTCCGCGGCTGGAGGGTTCGAGTGCGGTGTATGCGGAGGTGCTGCCGGGTGTCGACCTGAAGGTGACGGCGACGCCGGAGAGTTTCCAGCATGTGCTGGTGGTCAAGACGCCCGAGGCGGCGGCGAGTGAGGAGTTGAAGAAGCTCACGTTCGGTCTGGAGACGGAAGGGCTGTCCGTGCGTGAGGGCGCGTCGGGTGCGCTCGCGGCGATCGATGGCAACGGTGCCACGGTGTTCCGGGCGCCTCCGGCGCGGATGTGGGACTCGGCGGGCCGGGCGGCGGATTCCGACGGGGCCCAGCAGCAGTCGAAGTCGTCGCCGACCGAGTCGTCGCTGTCGAAGTCGCAGGCGCGGCTGTCGCAGGCGGTGGGCGAGGACGGAACGACGGGTGAGCCGGCGGACCCGGCGGAGGGCGCTCCGTCCGGCTCCGGTCTGGAGCCGGGGCAGGGCGACACGGTGGCCCGGATGGACGTCGAGGTGGGCAAGGGCAGCCTTTCGGTCGTCCCGGACGCGGACATGCTGGCCGGTACCGACGCGGACGCCTTCCCGGTGTTCATCGACCCGACCGTGACGTGGGGCGAGTCGGAGCGCACCCTGTTGCGCAGTGACGGCTATGAGTCCTATGGCTGGGGCAACGGGGACGACGACCGGGGCAAGGGTGCTGGCAAGTGCGGTTCCTGGAGCGGCTACTACTGCGGTCCGGGCTATGTGCAGAAGCTGTACTTCGAGTTCTCGCCGTCGAGTCTGCGGGGCAAGAAGGTGCTGGACGCCACGTTCCGGGTGACGGAGCCGTGGGCGTTCCAGTGTGATCCGCGCTGGGTGGATCTGGTCCGTACGAACAACATCTCCTCGTCCACGACGTGGTCGTCGCGGCCCAAGGAGCTGGACTGGATGGTCGACCGGTATGTGTCGGCCGGGCGGGGTTCGCTGTGCGACCCCGACTCGCCGGACGCGCCGATCGAGTTCAACGACAATCCTGAGGAGAGCAACGAGAACCTGACCCCGACCGTGGCGAGCTTCGCGGCGGGCAAGTTCTCCCGGCTCACGCTGGAGGTCCGGGCGCACGACGAGGGCGACACCTCCGCGTGGAAGCGGTTCAAGAACGACGCGGTCCTGGCCGTGAAGTACGTGGGTCTGCCGGACAAGCCGTCCGCTGTCGGCATCCAGGGCGGCGGGAGCAGTACCGCTCCGGTGTGCGACAAGCGTGAGGCCGATGCGTCGATCGTCTCGTACCCGGCGCCCACGCTGAAGGCCACCGCGCAGACCAAGGCGGGCGGCAATGACGACACCGCCCAGCTGCGGGTGTACTTCGACCTCGACGTGAAGAACGCCGACGGCTCCTGGTCGGACGTCAACCCGGGCAACGGCTCCCTCGGCCCGTCGACCGGGTACGTCGACGACGACAGGGCGGTGTCCCTGAAGTGGTCGTCCCTGGCCGACGGCAAGCTGTACCGCTACCACGCCTGGACCTGGTCGTACTACGGCTCCAGCCACCTCAGCAGCGCCGCCTCCGACGGCTTCTGCTACTTCCGTATCGACTCCACCCGGCCCAAGGCCCCGCAGGTGACGCTCTCCTCGCCGTACACGGAGTGCACGACGAACGCCTGCGCGGCCTCCGGCGGTCCCGGTGAGGTGGCGACGCTGACGTTCAAGCCGGCGCCCGGTGACACGAACGTCTCCTATCAGTACAAACTGTCGTCGCAGGCCGCGTGGTCGTCCGAACTGAAGGGCGCCACCGCCACGACGAAGGTCACACCCACCCGCGGGGGCCTGCACCGCGTGTACGTGCGGGCGAAGGACACACTGGGCTGGGGCGAGCAGTCCGTGACCGACTTCCTGGTGGACTCCGGTGCGGGTCCGGTCGGCCAGTACCACTTCGACGAGACCACGGGAGCGGCCCTCGACTCCGCCACCGTGGACGGCCGCGACGACGCGGCCCTGTACGGTCAGGCGGCACGGGACGACCGCGGCCGCCGCGGCCTGATCACCCATGATGCCGAGGGCAACGCGCTCGGGACGCCTGTCACGGACCAGGGCCTGACTCTGAACGGCACCACCGACTACGCGGCCACCAGCACGGCCGTGGTGGACACCCGCGCCTCCTACACCGTCTCCGCGTGGGCCATGCTCAAGCCGGGCGTGACACACAACCAGACGGTGCTGGGCCAGAACGGCAGCTTCTACAGCGGCTTCTACCTCACCTACCGCGAGGCCGAGGGGACATGGACGCTGAGCACGTCCCCCAAGGACGCCGCCGACGGCAGCATCACCGAGCAGAAGGTGACGGCCACCCAGCCGGCCGCAAAGGGCGTTTGGACGCATCTTGCGGCCGTGTACGACGCAGGCGAGAAGCAGATCCGGCTGTATGTGAACGGCCGGCTGCAGGGCAGCGACACCGTGTCCGCAGCCTGGGCGGCAGAGGGCGGTCTGCAGATCGGCCGCGTGCTGTGGCGGGACGCCTACACCGACTACTTCGCCGGCTCGATCGACGAGGTCACCGCCTGGCAGCAGGCACTGACCGACGAACTGGTCGCCGACGATGCCCGGCTCATGAACTCGCCGAACCACGCGGCGGTGGAACTGGTCGCGGACTGGTCGCCGGAGCGGGGCAGCGGCACCACGGTCACGGACGCCACTTCGGGCTACGGCAGGTCGCTCACTCTGGGGGGTGGGGCCGCGCTGGACGGCGGGGCGATCGTCCTCGACGGTGTTGACGACGCGGCCACAGCCTCGGGACCGGTGGTGGACGACACGGGCTCGTTCACCGTCACGGCACTGGCGGCGCTGGACGCGGACAAGGTCCTCGCCAAGCCCGTCGGCTACACCGGCCAGGTCGTGGGACAGCGCACGGCGGACGGTTCGGCGTGGGGCCTGTGGTACAAGCGGACCGGCAGCGCCACGGTCCTGGACGAGGAGACGCTGGAGGAGAAGACCGTTCCGGAGGGCTTCTGGTACTTCGGCCGGTTCGACGCCGACGGCACGTTCAGCGGGGTGGCCTCCGAGGAGAGCGCCTCGATCGACGGCATGGTCCGGCTGACGGGTGTCCACGACACCAGGGACGGCACGGTCCGTCTCTACCTCGGCAGTGTCATCAACGGTGACGTGCAGGCGTACACGGCGAAGACCGGCTCGGGCGACCTCGCCGTCGGCAAGGGCAGTACGGACGGGACGTGGCAGCACTACCTGCCCGCCCGTATCGCCGACGTACGGCTGTGGACCGGCGCGATGGCGACCGCACAGCAGATCGACGAGGCCGTCGCCGACTGACGACCGGTGAGCCGGGGGTGAGGGCAGACGTCGCGGCGAACGCCCTCACCCCCGGCGCGGGCGGACACCGCGGCGAACGGACACACGGTGTCCGGGCCTTCTGCTTCACACAAGGGAACTGGGTGGGACAAGAACCATGGCACTTGGCATAGGCACCTCAAGGCGATGGGGTGGAGGCACCCGGCACCGTACGGGGCGATTGCTGGCGCAGTCGTTGGCCCTGGCGTTGATCGTGCCCACGGGGCTGGCGCAGGTGGCACAGGCCGTGGAGCAGGACGGGCTGGGCCGTCCCGACGTGCCCGAATCCCTGGTGACCAAGGTGAAGCCGTTCGACGCGGACGGGGCGAAGAAGGCGCGGGCGAAGGTCGCCGAGGAAGGGAAGACCAACGCGGAGCAGGCGAAGCGGGCGACGGCCGAACGCGACGCGGACTGGCCAGGCGGGGGCACGGCGAAGGTACCGCTGAAGCCGAAGGCGGACGGCACGGGCAAGCCGGCAGGTGTCCCGGTGACGCTGAGCCCGGCGGCCGGGTCGAAAGCGTCGGCCGTGGCGTCGGGCGAGGCCCGGGTCACGGTGCTGGACCAGAAGGCGGCCCGCAGGGCAGGCGTCACCGGCGTGCTGCTGACGGCCGAGGCGGAAGGCGCCGGCACGGCGAACGTGCGCGTGGACTACGGAGGCTTCGCCTCGGCGATCGGTGGCGGCTGGTCGCAGCGGCTGCGGCTGGTGCGGCTGCCGGCGTGTGCGCTGACGACTCCGGAGAAGGAGGAGTGCCGCAAGCAGACGCCGCTGGCCTCCTTGGCCAACGACCTCAACGACCAGACGGTCTCGGCGACGGTCTCGCTGGGGGAGACTTCGGGCGGGACCTCGACTCAGTTGTTGGGGGAAGCGGGCAGTGCCGCGTCCTCCGGGGCGACGGTGCTGGCGGTCACGGCCGCGGCGGCGGGTTCGGGGCAGTCTCCCAAGGGCGCCGGTGACTACTCGGCGACGAAGCTGGCGGAGTCCTCGTCCTGGCAGGCGGGGGGCAGTTCGGGTTCGTTCACGTGGTCCTACGACTTCACGATGCCGCCGGCCGCGGCCGGTCCGGTGCCGCCGTTGTCGTTGTCGTACGACTCGGGCAGTGTGGACGGCCGCACGGCGACGACGAACAACCAGACCACGTCGGTGGGTGAGGGTTTCGCCCTCACGGAGTCCTACATCACCCGCGCCTACGGCTCGTGCGACGAGGACGGTCACGACGAGGTCTACGACCAGTGCTGGAAGTACGACAACGCGAGCCTGGTCCTGAACGGCAAGTCGACCCGTCTGGTCAAGGACGATGACAGCGGCGTCTGGCATCTGGCGGACGACGACGCCTCGAAGGTGACGCGGTCCACCGGGGCGGACAACGGGGACGACAACGGCGAGTACTGGACCGTCGTCACCGGTGACGGCACCAAGTACGTGTTCGGCAAGAACAAGCTCGAGGGTGCCGGTGACCAGCGCACCAACTCCACCTGGACGGCTCCGGTCTTCGGCGACGACTCGGGTGAACCCGGCTACGGCGGCGGAAACGCATTCGCCGACCGCGACTTGGTCCAGGCCTGGCGCTGGAACCTCGACTACGTCGAGGACACCCACGGCAACGCGGCGACGTACTGGTACACCAAGGAATCGAACTACTACAAGAAGAACAAGGCGGACAAAGCCAGTACCGGCTACACCCGGGGCGGTTACCTGAACCGTATCGAGTACGGTCTGCGCAAGGGCGCCCTGTTCACCGACAAGCCGGACGCCAAGGTCACCTTCTCCTATGTGGAGCGCTGCACCTCCTCGGACTGCGACAGCCTGACCGAGGACACGGCGGACAACTGGCCGGACGTGCCGTTCGACGCGATCTGTTCCAAGGACGACGACGAGTGCGACGCAGCCGGCCCATCCTTCTTCACCCGCAAGCGCCTGACCGGCATTGATACCTTCTCCTACAACGCCAGCAGCAGTGCCTACGACCCGGTGGACTCCTGGGACCTGACCCAGAAGTACCTGGACGGCGGCGACATCGGTGACAGCTCCGACCAGGTGCTGACCCTGACCTCGCTCAAGCGCGTGGCGAAGGCGGGCGACACGGCCATCACGGTCGACCCGGTCGCGTTCACCTACCAGATGCGACCCAATCGGGTCGACGCCACCGACGACATCCTGCCACTCACCCGGCCGCGAATCTCCACCATCACCTCGGAGACCGGGGGGATCACGGAGGTTACGCTGTCCGCGCCGGAGTGCGTGCGCAGCGAGGTCCTGAACGCGGCGCCGGACACCAACACCCGCTCCTGCTTCCCGCAGTACTGGCACATCAACGGTGCCGAGGACGCGGCGATCGACTGGTTCCACAAGTACCGGGTGACCGCGGTCGGGGCGCATGACGCGCAGGCCATCAACCCCGCGGTGGAGTACGCCTACTCCTACAGCGGTGCGGCCTGGCACTACAACGACGACCCGTTCACTTCCAAGGACGAGCGGACCTGGTCGGACTGGCGCGGCTACCGTCAGGTCACCGCCTACACCGGCAGGGTCGGCGAGACCCGGTCCAAGACCGTCTCGCTGTACATGCAGGGCATGCACGGCGACAAGAAGAAGGACGGCACCACCAAGTCCGTCACCGTGCCCCCGCTGCTCGACACGGACGTCGACTTCTCCGCCGCCGCCGACAGCGACCGGTACAAGGGAGCACTGCGCCAGCAGGTAACCTACAACGGCAGCCAGCCCATCAGCAGCGTCTTCAAGAACTACACCTACAAGAACACCGCAACCCAGACCGTCCCCGACGCCGCCGACCACGCCGCCCTGTGGGTGCGCAACTCCTCCACCTACACCAGCACCTACCTCACCGGCTCCAAGACCTGGCGTACCCGGACCACCGGCCAGAAGTACGACGACCTCGGCATGGTGTACGCCGCCGACGACTGGGGACAGGCGGGCCTGGGGGGCGACGAGACCTGCACGCGCACCTGGTACGCCCGCAACCCCGACCTGGGCATCACCAGCCTGGTCTCCCGCACCCGCACCGTGGCCAAGCAGTGCTCGGTCACGGATTCGGCCCTGAACCTGCCCGCGACCAGCGCCACTCCTGGTGACGTCCTCGCCGACATCGCCACCGTCTATGACAAGGCGGGAACCACTACCTGGCAGGCCACGCAGAAGCCCACCAAGGGCGAGCCCACCTGGACCGGCCGCGCCACCGGCTACGCCGCGACGGCCGGGAGCGACGGAGAGCGTCTGACGTCCGGCTGGCAAACCAGCACCACCACGACGTACGACGCCCTGGGCCGTTCCCTCACCGTCACGGATACTGCAGGGCACAAGACTTCCACCGCCTACACGCCCGCCGACACGGGGCCCCTGACCAAGACGACCTCGACCGACCCGAAGGGGTATCGAGCGGTCAACTTCCTCGACCCGCGTCGTGGGCAGGTGGAGCGCAGCTACGACATCAATCTCAAGAAGACCGAGCAGCACTACGACGCGCTCGGCCGGCTCACCGAGGTATGGCTGCCCAACCGCTCCAGCGCCAGCCAGAGTGCGAACGTCAAGTTCACCTACCACATCGACAAGGCCAAACCGTCCTGGGTGTCCACCGCCACTCTCACCAACGACGGTAGCTACAGCACCAGTTACACCGTGTACGACTCCCTGCTGCGCCCTCTGCAGAAGCAGGCGCCGACACCGCAGGGCGGTCGGCTGCTGACGGACACGCACTACGACACCCGCGGTCTGGCCTACGAAACCTTCGCCGACATGTTCGACAGCGCCAGCGCTCCCAACGGCACCTACACGCGCGCCGAGTTCGGCCGTGCCCCCACCCAGACGGAGGTCGTCTTCGACGGCGCGGGTCGCCCGACCACCAGTACGTTGTACGTCGGTGGCGTGAAGAAGTGGGCCACCAGCGCGAGCTACACCGGTGACTCCACGGCCACGACCGCTTTGGACGGCGGTTCGGCGCAGCGCACGATCACAGATGTCCGCGGTCTTACGATCGAGTCCCGTGACTACGCCGGTGAGAGTCCGGCCGACGCGGACTTCGGCACCGGCCCCGACACCTCCTACACCTCGACGAAGTTCACTTACACGGCGGGCGGCAAGCAGCGGACGATCACCGGCCCGGACGGTGCGAAGTGGTCGTACGGCTACGACCTCTTCGGCCGTCAGACCAGTGCCGACGACCCGGACAAGGGTCGGACGACCACCGAGTACAACGCACTCGACCAGATCGTCAAGGTCATCGACTCCCGAGGGAAGTCGGTCCTGAACGCCTACGACGAACTGGGTCGTCCCACCGGTACCTGGGCGGGCTCGAAGACGGACGGCAATCAGCTCACCGGCTACACCTACGACACCCTCCTCAAGGGCCTGCCCACCGACTCCACCCGCTACCTCGGCGGCAAGGCCGGCGCCGCCTACACCCAGGCGGTAACGGCGTACGACACCATGGGCCGCCCCACCGGTACCGAACTGCGGTTGCCGGACAGCGACCCGTTCGTCGAGGCCGGCCAGCCCGCGACGCTGGCGTTCGAGTCCCACTTCAACACCGACGGCACGCTGAAGCAGACCAAGGACCCCGCGCTCGGCGGCCTGGCCGCCGAAACCATCGGCTACAACTACAACCCCCTGGGCAACCTCACCGACATCGGTACCTACCTGACCGATGTCGACTACTCGGCCCTGGCCGAACCGCAGATGCTGACGCTGGGCACCGGCGAGGACAGTGTCTACGTGGCCAACACCTTTGAGGCGGGTACGGGGCGTCTGACCCGCAGTTACACCCAGGACGAGACCCATCCCTACCAGCTGCAGGACCTGCACTACGGCTACGACCAGGCCGGCAACGTCACGTCCATCGCCGACCCCACCACCCTCGGTGGCACCAGCAGCGCCGAGACCCAGTGCTTCACCTACGACGCCCACCGGCGTCTGACCGAGGCCTGGACCCCCGCCTCCCAGAAGTGTGCCGACGTCCCCGGCGCCGGCTCGCAGTCGGGACCGGCCCCGTACTGGACCAGCTACACCTACAACACCGCCGGTCAGCGCACCACGGAGACGGGGCACACCGACGGCACGGCGAGCAAGACCATCTACTGTTACACCAACACGGATCAGCCCCACACGCTGTCCGGCACCACCACCAAGACCGACTGCGCCGCGCCCGAGCGCATCTACACCTACGACAGCCTCGGCAACACCACCGGACGTCCGGGCGTCGCCGTGGACGCACGGCAGAACCTGACCTGGTCCGAGGAGGGCAGGCTCACCCGCCTCACCGAGGACGACCAGTCCACCGACTACGTCTACGGTGCCGACGGTACCCTTCTCATCCGCGCCACCGAGGACGGAGAACGCGTCCTTTACGCCGGCGCGACGGAACTGCACCTCCGCGCCAACGGCACCACCTGGGCACAGCGCAACTATGCGGCCGTCGACCTCACCGTGGCCATGCGCTCCAACCAGACCGGCACGGACAAGGTCACCTTCCTCGTCAGCGACCACCACGGCACTTCGAACCTGAGTGTCGACCGAGCCGACCAGCGGCTCAGCAAGCGCTACACCACACCCTTCGGCGAGGACCGGGGAACGACGCAGTACGGGCCCTGGCCCAACGACAAGGGCTTCCTCGGCAAGACCCGGGACACCAACACCGGCCTCACCCACGTCGACGCCCGTGAATACGACCCGAGCATCGGTCAGTTCGTCAGCGTCGATCCCCTGCTCGAAGCCGGCAAGGCCCAGACGCTCAACGGCTACAGCTACGCCGCGAACAACCCCACCACCCTGTCCGACCCCACCGGCACCAGGTTGGCCGACTGCGTGGGCGGTTGGAACGAGTGCGGGCCCGGCGGAAACGGCGGTATCACCGACCAGCACCAAGTCCCGGACAGCGACAGCGGGACGGGAGGCACGGGCGGGACCAACACCACGGCGACGACGTACGCCCCTGACGGGCAGCCGGTCGTCGACGGCATCCGGATTCCTCCGGAGAAGGAACTCCGAGCCATGGGGCTCGCCGGCGGCTACCCCAAATCCGCCACGTACAACCAGATGCTGACCAAGTGGGCGGATCGCAAGTGCGAGAACAGGACGTCCACACCCACGGTACAGGGCTTCTGTGACACGGCGGCACGCGCAGGTGTGCTGAGCGACCCGCACAGCAGCGCGAACGACCCGTGGGGCGTGAAAGCCACCTGGCACTGCCTGACGGGTCGAGGCGACTGTGGTGAAGCGATCGTCTCCGACATCATCACCGTGGCCACCATGGCCTTCGGATCCACCGGCAAGTCCCTGTTGGCCCGGGGGGCTTCACGCTCCGTCGCCGCCGAAGCGGAGGAGAGCGCGGTCGCTCTGCTGCTGAGAGAGGCCTGCAGCTTCGACCCCGCCACGCCGGTGCTGCTGGAATCGGGAGAGACCAAGCCCATCGGGGAGATCGAGGAGGGCGACAAGGTCGCCACGGGCGACCCCCGCACCGGTGACCGCGAGGGTTCGAGAACGGTCACGGCGCTCATCGTGCACCGCGACAACGACCTCGTCGACGTCACCGTGCGCACCGCCGACGGTGAGACGTCGACGATTCAGGCGACCTCGCGCCACCCCTTCTGGGACGACACCCTCCACGCCTGGGTCCGAGCCGCCGACCTGAAGGCGGGGCATCTGCTCAGCACCGCCGCGGACGCCCACGTCTCGGTCACCGATGTCAGGAACCGCCCCGGCTCGGCCGACATGTACAACCTCAGCGTCGCCGATCTGCACACCTACTACGTGCTGGCCGGCAAGGCGCCGGTGCTCGTGCACAATGTCGGTTGCGGGGTGGAGAAGTGGACGAGCAAGAGGAACCTGGATGACCACTTCGAGCGGCACGGCGAAGAAATGGGATTCGACAGTCAGGCGGAATATGGTTATGCGGCAGAGGATCTGATGTGCGTATGTGACGGTCGCAGGCCGGGTGTACTGATCAAGCGGGACGGGAACACGCGGTACTTCCTGGATCCGGGATCGGGTGAATTCGGGATTGCGAGCGACAAGGGGATCGTCACCTACTACAGGCCGGAGAACCCAATGGCCCACTTCAATAATCAGCCCGGAGCTCTGATCCCATGATCTCGTCCGCTGATCGATCGCCATGCCCCTGCTGCGGGCACCTCGTGCACGAGGGTCCGACTGGATCGTCTCTCGTCTGTCCCGTCTGCTTCTGGGAAGACGATGTGACGCAACTTCGATGGCCGCTGCTTACCGGTGGAGCGAACAAGTTCTCCCTCGTCGATTCCCAGCGGGCGTACATGACGGTCCGGGCAAGCGAAGAGCGCTTCACGAACAAAGTTCGCGAGCCGGCGGTGGACGAGCCGGTGGACGAGGGTTTCCGGCCAATCGACCTTGCTGTCGACCGCTTTGAGGAAGTGGCCGTACAGGACGAACCGTGGCCCGAGGATCGGAGCGTGCTCTATTGGTGGCGGCCGACGTTTTGGAGGCGGTCGAGGGGCGACGCCTGCCGGTCCGGCGAGAATCGCCAAGGGGGTTGAGCACGCCTTTGAGTGAAGGTGCCGCGGTCTGAATGTGTTGGGCCTGGCCCCCTGACGCCGGGCACATGACAGGAGACACAACCGCACACCAGAAGGCGGCGGCCCCCAGGGATCAGGGGGTCGCCGCCTTCGGCGTGAGAGAGCGGGTCGGGTCAGTACCAGCCGTTGGACTGCCAGAAGCTCCACGCGTCGCAGGCGCTGCCGTAGCGGTACTTCATGTAGTCCAGGCCCCACTCGATCTGGGTCGCCGCGTTGGTCTTCCAGTCGTCGCCCGCCGAGGCCATCTTCGAGCCCGGCAGGGCCTGGACCAGGCTGTACGCGCCGCTGGAGGCGTTGCTGGCGTGGATGTCCCAGTCGCTCTCGTGGTCGACGATCTTCGAGAAGCACTGGAACTCGGCCGAGTCGCCGATCATCTTCTTCGCGGTCGCCTGCGCCCAGGAGGCCGGCGTCGCGGCCTGGGCGGGGCCGGCGGCGATCAGCGAGCCGCAGGTGGCCGCGGCCACGGCGGCGCCCGCGAGGGCCTTCTTCGGGGTGGCGACGGAACGGAGGAGGGAAGCGGCGGTCAACGGAGGGCCCTTTCTTCGGGGACAGGGGCGTCGGCGCACACCGGCCCGGCATGCGTCGGCGCCGCTGCCCGGGAGGGCTTCGGCGCCTGGCGACCGGTTCAGAGAAGCAGGCGGGGCAGTCGTCCGTAATCGTCGCTTTGCTAAGCGTGGTCGTAGATGCGGGAGGGGGTGCCCCAGCCGCGGGCCGTACGGCCCGTCCGCCGGGCCGCCCGCACCTACGAAGCCGCTTCGTGGGTGAAGCGGCTCACGTGGGGCGGCTCACCCCGTCGCCCTTCTCGAACGTGACCGGTGTCTCGAAGGCCGCCCTGCGGGTCGCGCGGCGCAGTGCCTTCAGGACCGGGGTGCCGAGGGCGAGGGTCAGGACGACCGTCATGGCGGCGCGGCCCCCGTCCCAGCCCAGCGACGTCGCCAGGCAGTAGGCGAGGAAGCGGGCCAGGTTGTCCGCGATCGACGCGTCCGGGTCGAAGGCGATGTTCGAGGCGAGGGTGTTCATGAAGGTCCAGCCCGCCAGGTTCATCACCGTGCCGTAGGCGAAGGCCGCCAGGAAGCCGTAGGCCGCCAGCATGAGGAGCTCCGCGCGGCCGCGCAGGCGGTCGGGGCCCGGCAGCAGGCCCGCGCCCATCGTGAACCAGCCCATCGCCAGCATCTGGAACGGCATCCACGGACCGACCCCGCCCGTGAGCAGCGCGGACGCGAACATCGTGACCGAGCCGAGGACGAAGCCGAAGCCAGGGCCCAGGACCCGGCCGCTGAGGACCATGAGGAAGAACATCGGCTCCAGGCCGGCCGTCCCCGCGCCGATGGGGCGCAATGCCGCGCCCGCCGCCGCCAGGACGCCGAGCATGGCCACCGCCTTGGGGCCGAGACCCGATTCCGAGATCGTCGCCGCCACCACCGCCACCAGCAGGACCAGCAGGCCCGCGAACAGCCACGGCGCGTCCTGGGTGTGCGCGTTCAGCGACGCGTCCGGCGGGGCCAGGAAGGGCCAGCCGAAGCCCGCCACGCCCACCGCGCTGACCAGCACGAGGGCGGCGACCGAGCGGGGGCCGAGGCGCACGGCGCGGGCCTGGCGTTGGGGAGGGGTGCGGCCGGTCATGCCAGGGCCTCCCGTACCTGGGCCACCGTCAGCCACTTGCGCGGCGCCAGTACCTTCGCGACCTGCGGGGCGTAGGACGGGGAGGCCACCACCACGTCCGCCGCCGGGCCGTCGGCGATCACCTCGCCCTCGGCGAGGAGTACGACGCGGTGGGCCAGCTCGGCGGCCAGTTCCACGTCGTGTGTGGCCAGCACGATCGCGTGGCCCTCGGCGGCCAGACCGCGCAGGATGCCGGCCAGCCGGGCCTTCGCCGCGTAGTCCAGGCCGCGGGTCGGCTCGTCCAGGAGGAGGAGGGGAGGGCGGGCGGTCAGGACGACGGACAGGGCGAGGGTGAGGCGCTGGCCCTCCGAGAGGTCGCGGGGGTGGGTGTCGTCCGTGATGCCGGGGAGCAGCTCCGACAGCAGCGCGCGGCAGGTGCCGGGGGCCGCGTCCGCGTCCCGGTCGGCGGCCGCGCACTCGGCGGCGACCGTGTCGGCGTACAGCAGGTCGCGCGGCTCCTGCGGGACCAGGCCGACCCGGCGTACGAGGTCGCGGGGGGCCGTGCGGTGCGGTACCGCGTCCCCGGCCCGGACCGAACCGGCCGACGGCTCGACCAGGCCGACGAGCGCCGACAGCAGGGTCGACTTCCCGGCGCCGTTGCGGCCCATCAGGGCGACCGTCTCGCCGGGGGAGACCGTCAGATCGACGTGGCGCAGCGCCTGGACGCGGTCGCGGCGCACGGCGAGGGAGCGGACCTCGGCGGCGTACGGGGTGGGCGCCGGGGGAGTCTCCGGGTGCTTCCCGCGGCGGCGCCAACGGGAGGTGACGGGGCGCGGGGCGGGTGGCGCGGGAAGCGTGGCGGACGGTGACGCGGTGTGGTCCGGGATCTCCCGGTCGGCCAGGCGCTCGCGCAGGGGCGCGGCCCGGCGGCGGGCGTCCCGGATCGTCAGCGGCAGCGGGGACCAGCCCGCCAGCCTGCCCAGGCCCACCACCGGCGGATACACGGGGGACGCCGCCATCACCTCCGCCGGGGCGCCGATGACGGGCGCCTCGCCGGGGGCCGGGAGCAGGACGACCTGGTCGGCGTACTGGATCACCCGCTCCAGACGGTGCTCGGCCATCAGGACCGTCGTACCGAGGTCGTGGACCAGGCGCTGGAGGACCGCCAGCACCTCCTCGGCGGCGGCCGGGTCCAGCGCGGAGGTCGGCTCGTCCAGGACCAGGACCTCCGGGTGCGGGGTGAGGACCGAGCCGATGGCGACCCGCTGCTGCTGGCCGCCGGAGAGGGTCGCGATGGGGCGGGAGCGCAGGTCGGAGAGGCCCAGCAGGTCGAGGGTCTCTTCGACGCGGCGGCGCATCACGTCGGGGGGCAGTCCCAACGACTCCATGCCGTAGGCCAGTTCGTCCTCGACGGTGTCCGTCACGAAGTGGGAGAGCGGGTCCTGGCCGACCGTGCCCACCACGTCGGCGAGTTCGCGCGGCTTGTGGGTGCGGGTGTCCCGCCCGGCCACGGTGACCCGGCCGCGCAGGGTGCCGCCGGTGAAGTGCGGGACCAGGCCGCCGACCGCGCCGAGGACGGTGGACTTGCCGACGCCGGAGGGGCCGGCGAGCAGGACCAGTTCGCCCTCCGGGACCTCGAAGTCCACGGCCCGGACGGAGGGTTCGGTGGCGCCGTCGTACGTGACCGACACGTCCTCGAAGCGGATCACGACGGCTCCTTCACGGCGGTCTTCACGGTGGGCTCGGGTGCGGGGGTGATGAACGCCGGGAGCAGGCCGACGAGTACGGCCGCCGCCGGCCATAGGGGGAGGGTCGGAGCCTCCAGCGGGACCACGCCCGGGTGCAGCGCCGCCGGGTCGCGGGCGGCGGCGAGGAAGAGCAGCGCGGCGACCGTCGCGCCGGACGCGGTGACCAGCCAGGCGCGGGCGTCCCAGCGGTCGGGGCGGTACCGGGTGCGGACCGTGCGACGGCCGCCGAGCCACAGGCCCGCGACCGCGGCGGCGACACCGGCCAGGAGTACGGGGATGCCGTACGTGCCGCCCGCGGCGGTCAGCAGCCCGTACGTCCCCGCGCAGACGCCGAGCAGGCCGCCGAGCGTGAGGGCGGCGGTGGTACGGCGGACGGGGGCCGGTACGTGTGCGGTACGGCCGTAGCCGCGGGCGTCCATCGCGGCGGCGAGGGCGACGGAGCGCTCCAGGGCGCCCTCCAGGACGGGGAGCCCCACCTGGAGCAGGCCCCGTATGCCGCGGTCCGGGCGGCCGCGCAGGCGGCGGGCGGCGCGCAGGCGCTGGACGTCGGCGATGAGGTTTGGCGCGAAGGTGAGGGCCACGACGACGGCGACGCCCATCTCGTACAGGGCGCCGGGGAGGGACTTGAGGAGGCGGGAGGGGTTGGCGAGGGCGTTCGCGGCGCCGACGCAGATGAGCAGGGTGGCCAGCTTCATCGCGTCGTACAGCGCGAAGGTGAGGCCCTCCGCGGTGACCCGGCCGCCGAGGCGGATGCCCTGCGCCCAGTCGGGGAGGGGGACTTCGGGGAGGGTGAGGAGGGTGTGGGTGCCGGGGATGGGGGAGCCGAGGAGGGTGGTGAAGAGGAGGCGGATGAGGAGGACGGCGAGGGCGAGCTTGACGAAGGCGCCGTAGGAGCGGGACCAGGGGGCGTGGGGGCGGCGGGTGACCACGACGTACGCGGAGACGGTGATGAGGAGGGTGAGGAGGAGGGGGTTGGTGGTGCGGGTGGCGGCGGTGCCGAGGGTTAGCGCCCAGAGCCACCAGGCGCCGGGGTGCAGGGCGCCCCGGCGCTGGTGGCGGGCGGGGGTGCGGGCGCTTCCCGGCGCTGACAGGGTGCCGCCTGCGCCCACCCGTGCCGCCCCAGCGGCACGATTGCCCGCAGTCTCAGCGGGTTGCATTCCTGCGCCGCCTTGCTTGCCAGGTTGCCGCGCCTGCCAGGGCTGCCACCACCGCTATGCCCGCGTAAAGGCCGATCGACGGGCCGTTCTCGTCTCCCTGGTCAGCCGTTGCCTCCGGGGCTGCCGTGGTCGTCCGGTTCTCCCGCTGCGACACCTGTTCGCCGCAGCCCGACTTCGGGTAGCCCGCTATCGCGCACAGCAGGGCGTTGGTGTTGTAGCGGAGGGGGTCTGCGACGGCGGCCAGGGCGTCGGCCGTGGTCGCGTCGGGGGAGACCTGGGCGCAGGCCGTGCGCGGGGCGGGCGGGGTCTCGCCGGACGGGGCGTCGGGGGCCGTGCCGAAGTCGAGGACCAGTGCCACCCGCTTGGTGCCGTCCTCGGCCGGGGTCTTCGCGCAGATCGACGCGAAGTCCGCCGTGCCGCGCGGCTGGGCCGCGTCGCCCGAGTTCTCGCTCACCGCGAAGCGGAAGCCCTGGACGTCTCCGTCGGAGGGGTGGGCCATGGACGGCCCCTGGGTGGCGTAGACCCACTGCGCGCCGTCGCGGTCCCAGAAGGACCAGTAGCGGTAACCGGCGGCCTGCGCCTGGCCCGCGGTCCCGATCAGCAGGAACGCGGCCAGGAGCAGAGGGACGAGGCGGCGGGGCGTCACGGCTGCTGCTTCTTGTTGCGGTTGCTGAGCAGGAAGCCGATGCCGACGCCGAAGAGCAGGCAGACGCCGACGAACCACCAGACGCCGAAGGGGGAGTCGTCGTCGTTCTTCTCGTCCTTCGTCTTCTCGTCGTCGTTCGCGGTCGCGGTGTCCTTGGCCGTCGTGCCCTGCGGAGCGGGTCCCGTCGCGTTCAGCTTCGCGACCAGGTCCGTGCCGCCGAATTCACGCGGGTCGGTGCCCGTGGCGTGGGCGGCGAAGATCAGCTGGGCGTAGGCGGCCGGACCGCTCTCCCCGGCCCACTTCGCGGCGTTCTTCTTCAGCCAGGCCAGCGGCTCGGCCACCTTGTCCGCGCCGCCCTGTGCGGCGAGGGCGACGACCGCGTCGGCGGTGTTGCCGTAGTCGGGCTGGTCGGCGGAGCCGCCGAGGGCGGAGACGAGGTGGCCGTCCTTGGCGAGCGTGTCGGTGAGATACGCGGCGGCGTTGGCGGCGGCGCGCCCGCGGTCGGGCTGGTCCGCGTCGGCACAGGACGCGGCACCGGTCTTCTTGCCCGCCTCGGCGACCAGGCCCTCGCCGAGCGCGCCGAGGACACCCGCGGCGGTCGCGTCCGCGTTGGGGAGCAGCTTGCCGTCCTTGTCCGGCTGGAAGGCGAAGGCGCCCGCGCCCTTGTCCTTCGCGCAGGGCAGGGCGAACGTCAGCAGGGCGTCGTAGGGGGACTTGCCGCCCTTCTCGACGTCCTCGGGGTTCGTCTCCGTGGCCGCCAGCGCCCCGATGACGACGGAGGTGGAGTTGGCGTCGCTGGGGGTGCCGGGGACGTAGCCCCAGCCGCCGTCCTCGTTCTGTACGGACTTCAGCCAGCCGAGGGCTTCCTCGATCACGTCGCCGTGCCCGCCGACGGCCCACAGGGCCTGGACGGCGGCGGCCGTGTTGTTGGTGTCGACCGGCGTCTTGGCGTCGCAGGCCTTGGCCGGGTCGGCGCGGAACGGGGCGAAGGCGCCGTTCGCGCACTGCTGGTCCGTGAGCCACTTCACGGCCGTCGAGGACGGGACCACGCCCGCCGTGTCCTGCGCGAGCAGCGCGAGGGACTGGCGCCAGACACCGTCGTACTGGGGGTCGGTGCTCCCGTACAGCCCGGCGGGTGCGGTCTTGGACGGGGCGGAGGACGGCGACGGATCGGCGGCGACCGCGGGCGCGGTGGCGGCGCCGATCACGGCTATGGCGGCCAGAGCCGCGGCGCTGCTGCGACGGCGGACGTTCATGATCGGCGGGTGCCTTTCCCTGTGCGGGGTCCGGCAGCACGGGGCACCCCCGGCGGCTCGGCCCCGTATGCCTCGACGGTGCCCGTGCGCCGGCGGGCGCCGGGCACGTGAGCCGGTCACATCCGTGCGGGGCAGTCCGGCTCACCGTCCGGGAGCCTCGGGGGAGGCTCGGCGGGCGGCTCACGGTTGCGGGTCAGCGCCGGAATTGCACCGGCTTCCCCCCGTACGGGTGATGACGACGCCGCCACTTTACCCGTCCCCGGGGTCCGGGCCGAGGGGCGGCCGGGGACGGGAGCGGCGGCCGGGCGATACGTTCCCGGGCATGCGGACGGGGAGACTGATCGGGGCGGGGCGTTCGGCCGACGTGTACGAGGCGGACGCGGGACGGGTGCTGCGGCGCGACCGGGAGGGCGTCGGGGACGCGGTGGCCGAGGGCGCGGTGATGGAACACGTGCGGAGGCACGGCTACCCCGTGCCACGGGTGTGGCCCGGGACCACGGAGTCCCCGCGCACGGACCTGGTCATGGAGCGACTGACCGGGCCGACGATGCTGCGGGCTTGGCAGGACGGGGCGTTGACGCCCCAGGAGGTGGGCGGCATGCTCGCCGGGCTGCTGCGACGCCTGCACCGGGTACCCGCGTACCGCTCCGCCGACCCGGGCGCGCGCGTTCTCCACCTGGACCTGCACCCGGACAACGTGATCCTCACGGCGGACGGGCCCCGGGTGATCGACTGGTCGAACACCGAGGAGGGCGATCCCGGACTGGACTGGGGCATGTCCGCGGTGATCCTCGCCCAGGTGGCGGCCGCCGGCGGACCGACGTCCGGGCCCGTCCAGGGCGCGCTGGCCGCGCTGCTCGCCGATCCCCGTGCGCTCACGCCGGACGGTCTCGCCGAGGCGCTGCGGCGCCGGGCGGCCAACCCGACCATGAGCCGGGACGAGGTGGAGCTGCTGCCCGTCGCGGAGGCGCTGATCCGCTCCCGCCTGGACTGAACGGCGGGGCGCTCAGGGGCGCTCCGCCGCCTCTCCGGTCCCGGCCTCCGTCAGGTCGATCAGCCGGCACACCGTCTCGATGTCCACCCGCACCTGGGCGAGGGAGGTGCGGCCGGCCAGCCAGGTGATCAGGGTCGAGAGCCAGGTGTGCTCGACGACCCGGACCGCCGACAGCTGCGCGGGCGTCGGGTTCGCCAGGCCGCCCATCGCGTCCAGGATGATCGCCGTGGTCTGCCGGGAGACCTGGTCGACCTCCGGGGAGACGCTGCGGTCGGCGAAGGTCAGGGCGCGGGCCATCGCCTCGGCCAGCCGCGGCTCGCGCTGCAACGCGCCGAAGGCCCGCATCAGGGTCTGCGCCACCCGGTCCGCGGCCGTCTCGCCGGTGGGCGGGCTCTTGCGCAGGGTGCCGTGCAACCGCTCCAGCTGGTCGTGCATCGTCGCGACCAGCAGATGCACCTTGGACGGGAAGTACCGGTACAGCGTGCCGAGGGCCACCTGCGAGGACTCCGCGACCTCCCGCATCTGCACCGCCTCGAAGCCGCCCCGGCAGGCCAGCTGGGCGGTCGCGTGCAGGATGCGGCGGCGGCGCTCCCGCTGGCGCTCGGTGAGGGGCGGGGCGGTGGAGCGGTGCGCCGAACCGGGCGCCTTCGCCACCGGGTTGTCCACCTTGGTCACCTACCTCCCCGGGTCCCGCGTCCGGATCCCCCGAGCCCGTGCGACCGTGTGCCGCGCCGTGGCGTGAATCACCTGATCCACTCGGCACAGGGTCTCTACCTGCCGGTAGATTCGGAGCCTCTGACGATCAAGTCTGAAACTTGTTCTAGATTAACCTCCCGACGTAGTGTCGCGGGACAGCGCAGTGAGGAGGGGGCCCAGAGTGACCGCCGAGGCCAGTCAGACGGGTCCCCGTCCGGAGCCAGCCGCCGACGGCTTGCCACCGCTGCGCATCGCCCTCCTCACCTACAAGGGGAACCCGTTCTGCGGCGGCCAGGGCGTCTACGTCCGCCACCTCTCCCGCGAACTGGCCCGCCTCGGCCACCGCGTCGAGGTCATCGGCTCCCAGCCGTACCCCGTCCTGGACGACGGGCCCCTCGTCGGCGACCGGCTCTCGCTCACCGAGCTGCCCAGCCTCGACCTCTACCGCCAGCCCGACCCCTTCCGCACCCCGAAGGGAGGCGAGTACCGGGACTGGATCGACGCGCTCGAGGTCGGCACGATGTGGACCGGCGGCTTCCCCGAGCCCCTCACCTTCTCGCTGCGCGCCCGCCGCCATCTGCGGGCCCGCCGCGGCGACTTCGACGTCGTGCACGACAACCAGACCCTCGGGTACGGGCTTTTGGGCGACGTGGGCGCGCCGCTTGTCACCACCATCCACCACCCCATCACCGTCGACCGGCAGCTGGAGCTGGACGCCGCCGACAGCCGCAAGCGCCGTTACTCCGTGCGCCGCTGGTACGCCTTCACCCGGATGCAGAAGCGCGTCGCCCGCCGCCTGCCCGCCGTGCTCACCGTCTCCGGCACCTCCCGCCAGGAGATCGTCGACCACCTCGGCGTAGGGGGCGACCGCATCCACGTCGTCCACATCGGTGCCGACACCGACCTGTTCTCGCCCGACCCGTCGGTGCCGCGGGTGCCGGGCCGGATCGTGACGACGTCCAGCGCGGACGTACCGCTCAAGGGCCTCGTCTTCCTCGTCGAGGCGCTGGCCAAGGCGCGTACGGAACATCCGCGGGCCCACCTCGTCGTCGTCGGCAAGCGGCCCGCCGAGGGGCCCGTCGCCCAGGCGGTCGAGCGGTACGGCCTCGAAGACGCCGTCGAGTTCGTCAAGGGCATCTCGGACGCCGAACTGGTCGACCTCGTGCGGTCCGCCGAGGTCGCGTGCGTGCCCTCGCTGTACGAGGGGTTCTCGCTGCCCGCCGCCGAGGCCATGGCGACCGGCACGGCACTGCTCGCCACCACCGGCGGGGCCGTCCCCGAGGTCGCCGGACCCGACGGGGAGACCTGCCTCGCGGTGCCGCCGGGCGACGCGGACGCGCTGGCCGCCGGGCTGAACCGGCTGCTCGGCGACCGCGAACTGCGGGCCAGGCTCGGCGCCGCCGGACGGGAGCGTGTGCTGCGCCACTTCACCTGGGCCCGCGCCGCCGAGGGCACCGTCGCCCGCTACCGCGAGGCCATCGGCCACCGTCCCCCCGGCACGAGCACGAGCACGAGAACGGACACGAGTACGAGCACCCCCAGCGCCGGGAGTGCGCCGAGCGTCGCGAGTGCCCCGGGGGCCGTGCCCGCGGGCCAGAAACCGACCCCGGCCCCAGCCCCGGCCCCGACCACCAGTGACACCGGCGTCTATCCCGAAAGCAGGGCCACGTGCTGACCGTCGACTTCTCCCGGTTCCCGCTCGCCCCCGGCGATCGCGTCCTGGACCTCGGCTGCGGCGCCGGCCGGCACGCGTTCGAGTGCTACCGGCGCGGGGCCCAGGTCGTCGCGCTGGACCAGAACGCGGAGGAAATCCGCGAGGTCGCCAAGTGGTTCGCGGCGATGGAGGAGGCCGGTGAGGCCCCGGCCGGCGCCACCGCCACCGCCATGGAGGGCGACGCGCTCGCCCTGCCCTTCCCCGACGAGTCCTTCGACGTCGTCATCATCTCCGAGGTGATGGAGCACATCCCCGACGACAAGGGCGTCCTCGCCGAGATGGTCCGCGTCCTCAAGCCCGGCGGACGCATCGCGATCACCGTGCCGCGCTACGGCCCCGAGAAGGTCTGCTGGACCCTCTCCGACGCCTACCACGAGGTCGAGGGCGGCCACATCCGCATCTACCGGGCCGACCAGCTCCTCGCCCGCATCCGCGAGGCCGGACTCAAGCCGTACGGCACCCACCACGCGCACGCGCTGCACTCGCCGTACTGGTGGCTGAAGTGCGCGTTCGGTGTCGACAACGACAAGGCGCTGCCGGTGCGGGCGTACCACAAGCTGCTGGTGTGGGACATCATGAAGAAGCCGCTGGCGACGCGGGTCGCCGAGCAGGCGCTGAACCCGCTGATCGGCAAGAGCTTCGTCGCCTACGCGACCAAGCCGCACCTGCCGACGGTGGACGCCGCGTGACCGCGCCCCGCACCCCCGGCACACCCCGCACCCCGCGTACCGAACACCTCGTCCTGCCCGGCGTCCTCACCGCCGACGAGGCCGCCGCGACCGTCCGGGGCATCCTCGCCGTCCAGCGCGAGGACGGCGCCATCCCGTGGTTCCGCGGGCACCACCTCGACCCGTGGGACCACGTCGAGGCCGCGATGGCCCTGGACACGGCCGACGAGCACGAGGCCGCCGAGCGGGCCTACGCGTGGCTGGCCCGGCACCAGAACCAGGACGGCTCCTGGTACGCCGCCTACGCCGACGGGGACTTCGCCGACGTCACCGACCGAGGGCGGGAGACCAACTTCGTCGCGTACGTCGCGGTCGGCGTCTGGCACCACTACCTCGCCACCGGCGACGACGTGTTCCTGGACAGGATGTGGCCCGTCGTCCACGCGGCCGTCGAGTTCGTGCTGCGCCTCCAGCAGCCCGGCGGGCAGATCGGCTGGCGCCGGGGCGACGACGGCACCGACACCACCGACGCGCTGCTGACCGGCAGTTCCTCCGTCCACCACGCCCTGCGCTGTGCGCTCGCCATCGCCGAGCAGCGCGAAGAGCCGCAGCCCGACTGGGAGTTGGCGGCGGGCGCGCTGCGGCATGCCATCCGCCGCCACCCGGAGCGCTTCCTGGACAAGGGCCGCTATTCGATGGACTGGTACTACCCGGTGCTCGGCGGCGCGCTGACCGGCACGGAGGCCAGGTCCCGCATCCAGGAGAGCTGGGACCGTTTCGTGGTCCCGGGCCTCGGCGTGCGCTGCGTCGTCCCCAACCCGTGGGTGACGGGCGGCGAGTCGGCCGAACTCGCGCTCGCCCTGTGGGCGGTGGGCGAGTCCGACCACGCCCTGGAGATCCTCCAGTCCATCCAGCACCTGCGGGATCCGGACAGCGGCCTGTACTGGACGGGCTACGTCTTCGAGGACGAGACGGTCTGGCCCCGCGAACTGACCGCGTGGACGGCCGGTTCCCTGCTCCTGGCCGTCGCCGCGCTCGGCGGCCACGAGGCCACCTGCCAGGTCTTCGCGGGCGAGCGGCTGCCCCGGGGCCTGGACCCCGACTGCTGCGTCTGAGGGCCGCCCGGCGTCAGCCCCGGTGGAGGCGGTTGGCGACGGCGTGGCCGACGAAGAGGTAGACGACCGCCGCGAGTCCGTACCCGGCGACCACGCGGGCCCAGGCCTCGTCGAAGGTGAAGAGGTCGTGCGACCAGCCGGCCAGCCAGTCGGCCGCGTCATGGACGAACCGCACCAGGTCGTTGGCCCGGTTGGCGTCCAGCAGATACATCAGGATCCACAGTCCGAGGATGAAGGCCATGATGTCCGCGATCACCGCGACGGCCGTTCCTGCGGAGTGGGAGCCACTGCGCGTTCGAGGGGACATGCCTTCCGTCTGGCCCGGAATGCGCGTTCGAAACCTACGGCCCCTCGCCCGGAAGTACCGGTGGGCGAGGGGCCGTTGAGGTGAAGGCGAGCGGGGCCGGTCAGCCGCGCTGGATGCCCGAGGTGTCCTGGAGGACGCCGCGGCGCCCGTCCTGGGTCTGCGCGACCAGGTTGGCGCCGCGCTGCTCGACGGCCAGGTACCAGGTACCCGGCGCCAGCTCGGCGATCGGCGTCGGGGAGCCGTCCTCCGCGAACAGCGGACGCGGCACCGGCACGGCGAACCAGAACGGGGAGAAGTCCCCGGCCGGCTGCGCCTGTGCCTGCGCCTGCTGCGGGGCCTGCGGCTGGCCGGGCTGGGGCTGGCCGGGCTGCGGCTGCCCCGGCTGCGGCTGGCCGCCGAAGGACGGACCGGGCTGACCCGGCTGTCCGGGCTGGCCCGGCTGACCGCCGTACGGCTGCTGCTGGGCGCCCGGGTAGCCGTAACCACCCTGGGGCTGGCCGCCGTAGGGCTGCGGCGCGGCCGGACGGGCGGCCGGGATCAGGGTGCCCTTGAGGGCCGGGAGCAGCGGTGTGGCCACGGCCGCGGCGGCCATGACCAGCGTGGCGACGAGAGCGAGGATCAGGCCCGTCCCGGCACCGATGCCGCTCGCACCCCCGTCGTTGTCGAAGGCGCCCGCCGGGTCGAAGATGTTGCCGAGCGCGGACCACGCGGCGAAGACCGTGAACGCGATGCCGAACTGGCCGAGGTCGAGACCGGCCACCTTCCTGGGCTGCGGCATGGCGCGATTCACGACGACGAGCGCGGCGCCGATGACGCCCGCCAGGACGACACCGAGCACGACCGAGCCGCTGCCCCACAGGCTGGGAATGTCGGCGCTGTCCGGCGCACCGTCGATCGAGTAGATGTCGAGGAACGACGCGATCAACAGCAACACCGCTGCTCCGATCACCACGCCGTCGCCTCGAGTGAGCGAGCGGATATTCACTTCAGGTCCTTCGTAGGTCGTCTCGTCGTCGGTAGAGGCGTCGCTGTCACGATGGCGCCGAAAGGTTCCGGTGTGAAGCGCGGGGGTGGCCCCTCATCGTACGGACGACACTATCGTCCGGACCTCGGGGCTGTCCGCAGGGATCGGGACGCCGATCACTACCCGCGCAGGAAACTCACGATTCCCTCAGACATCCCTTGCGCCGCCTTCTGCCGCCAACTGCCGCTGGTCAGCAGGGCCGCGTCCTTGCTGTCGCGCATGTTGCCGCACTCGATGAACACCTTGGGAACCGTTGACAGATTGAGACCGCCCAGGTCGGTGCGCGTGACCAGACCGGTGCCGTCGCCGAGGTAGTTCGAGGGCGCGGTGCCCGTGACGCGCACGAAGGCGCCCGCGACGCGCTCGCCCAGTTCGGCGGAGGGCGCCACGATCGCGCGGGTGTCGGCCGCCCCGTCGTGCACCGGGCCGGGCATGATCACGTGGAAGCCCCGGTTGCCCGCCCCCGACCCGTCGGCGTGGATCGAGATCGCGGCGTCGGCCTTCGCCTCGTTGCCGATCCGGGCCCGCTCGTCCACGCAGGGACCGAACGAACGGTCGCCGTCCTGCGTCAGCCGCACGGTCGCGCCCCGCTCCTCCAGGAGGGTGCGCAGCCGGTGGGCCACGTCGAGGGTGAACTTCGCCTCGGGCCAGCCCGCGTTGGTGGCCGTGCCCGTCGTGTCGCACTCCTTCCAGTGCGTGCCGACGTTCACCTTGCGGTTGATCTCGGACGCGTGCTGGAAGTTGGCGGGGTTGTGGCCGGGGTCGATGACGACGACCTTGCCCTTGAGAGGCCCGGAGGCGGGGAGTCCGGAGGCGGACGCCGACGGCGCCTTCGACGTGGGGGCCGGTGACGAACCCGCGGGCTTCCTGGCCTCGCCGCCCTCGGACGCGCGAGCACCGGAGGACGACGGTGCCGCCGACGTCCCTACGGCGCCCGCCCGGTCGGCGCCGCTCCCGCCTCCGTCGTCCGGGCCGCCCACCGCCGCGTACACCCCCCACCCGAGCAGCGCCCCCGGCACCAGCGCGGCGACCGCCACGGTCAGCGGGCGGCGCAGCGGGGAGCGGCGGGGCTGGGGAGGTTCGAAGTCCGGGCCTGTGTACGACACGTCAGCGACTCTAACCGGGGCCTCAGATCCCCGTGCCGGTTCGCCGCAGGACGCGCAGCGAGTCGGTCGCGGAGACCTCGGTGAACGCGCCGGACGCCAGCGCCCTCAGGTGGACGCGGTACGGGGCCTGGCCGGTGAACTCGTCGGCCGGGTCCGGGAAGACGTCGTGGATGACCAGCAGGCCGCCGTCGGCCACGTGCGGGGCCCAGCCCTCGTAGTCGGCGTTCGCGTGCTCGTCGGTGTGGCCGCCGTCGACGAAGACCAGGCCGAGGGGCGAGTTCCAGACCGCGGCGACCTGGGGGGAGCGGCCGACGAGCGCGATCACCCGCTCTTCCAGACCGGCCCGGTGCAGGGTGCGGCGGAAGGTGGGCAGGGTGTCCATCACGCCCAGTTCCGGGTCGACCGTCTCGGGGTCGTGGTAGTCCCAGCCCGGCTGCTGCTCCTCGCTGCCCCGGTGGTGGTCGACGGTGAGCGCGGTGACCCCGGCCCGGCGGGCCGCGTCGGCGAGCAGGAGGGTGGAGCGCCCGCAGTACGTGCCGACCTCCAGCAGCGGCAGCCCGAGCCCGCCCGCCTCCACGGCGGCGGCGTACAGCGCGCGGCCCTCGTGCGCGGGCATGAACCCCTTCGCGGCCTCGAAGGCGGCCAGGACTTCGGGGGAGGGGCTGGGGGCGGAGGCGGGGGCCGCGGTCATGGGGGCCTTTCGGTGGTCGTGCGGGGGTGGTGCGGGGGTGGTGCGGGGGGTGTGCCGGCGCCCATGCTGCCGTACCCCCTGCCGCGTGCCGCGACAGGGGGTACGGGGGCCGGGAGGACGGGGCGAAGGTCAGGCGGGGACCGTCTCGCCCGGCAGGGACAGGTCCAGGTCGACCGGGCGGTCACCGCCGTGGGTGGCCGCGTGGGCCAGCGGGGCGTGGCCCGCGGCACGGGCGGCCAGGACGTACGGGCCCTGGGCGGGGACGGCGAGCGCGTAGCTGCCGTCGCCCGCGGAGAGGGTCGCGCCCGCCTGCCGTCCGTGCCGGTCGATCAGGGTGACCTTGGCGCGGGCGACGGGGGCGCCGTCGGCGGCCAGCACCCGGCCCCGGAAGCCGTGCGGCGGCTGCCCGGTCCCGGCGAGCGCCTGCTCGGCGCGGGCCAGGTTCGCGTCCTCCTCGCTGCTCGCGCGCAGCTGCGAGACCGTCGCCGGAGTGCGGCGGGGGAGGAAGAAGGCCAGGACCAGGCCGACGGCGACGGCGCCCGCCGCGATCATGAAGGAGACGCGGAAGCCGTGCAGGGTGGGTACGGCGACGCCGCCCACGTCGTTCGCCGTGTTGGCCAGCACCATGCCGATGACGGCGCTCGACACCGACGTACCGATGGACCGCATCAGCGTGTTGAGGCCGTTGGCGGCGCCCGTCTCGGAGGCCGGGACCGCACCGATGATCAGGGCGGGCAGGGAGGAGTAGGCCAGGCCGATGCCCGCGCCGATCAGCACCGAGGTGACGACGGTCTGCCAGGCGGCGCTCATCAGGCCGAGGCCGCCGGCGTAACCGATCCCGATGATCACCAGGCCGATGATGAGGGTGGTGCGCGGGCCGTAGCGGGCGGACAGGCGGGCGTAGACCGGCGCGGTGAACATCATCGTCAGGCCCAGCGGGGCCACGCACAGACCCGCGACGACCATCGACTGACCGAGGCCGTAGCCGGTCTCCGAGGGCAGCTGGAGGAGCTGCGGCAGGACGAGGGAGATGACGAAGAAGGAGACACCGACCATGATCGAGGCGAGGTTGGTGAGCAGCACCTCGCGGCGGGCCGTGGTGCGCAGGTCGACCAGCGGGGCGGCGACGCGCAGCTCCATCAGGCCCCACAGGAGCAGCACCACGACGGCGGCGGCGAACAGGCCGAGCGTGGTGGGTGACGACCAGCCCCAGTCGCTGCCCTTGCTGATCGGCAGCAGGAAGAGGATCAGACCGGCGGTCAGGCCGATCGCGCCCGGTACGTCGAACGAGCCCTTGGCGCGCAGCGGGGACTCGGGTACGACCAGCAGGGTCAGGACGATGGAGACGACACCGAGGCCGGCGGCGCCGTAGTACAGGGCGTGCCAGTCGGTGTTCTGTGCGACCAGGGCCGCGGCGGGCAGCGCGAGGCCGCCGCCGACGCCGATCGAGGAACTCATCAGGGCCATCGCCGAGCCGAGCCGCTCGCGGGGCAGCATGTCGCGCATCAGGCCGATGCCGAGGGGTATCGCGCCCATCGCGACGCCCTGGAGCGTACGGCCGACGATCATCGGGATCAGGGCGTCGGTGAGCGCGCTGAGCAGCGCGCCGACGACCATCACCGACAGGCTGGCGATCAGCATGCGGCGCTTGCCGAACAGGTCGCCGAGCCGGCCCATGATCGGCGTGGCCACGGCTCCGGACAGGAGCGTGGAGGTCAGGACCCAGCTGGCGTTGCTGGGTGAGGTGTCCAGAAGTCGGGGCAGGTCCTTGATGACCGGGACCAGCAGGGTCTGCATCACCGCGACGACGATGCCCGCGAACGCCAGCACCGGGACGGTGGCCCCGCTCGCTCGCCGCGCGGGCTCGTCGGTCGTCGTGTGGGACATGGGGTGGGGCCTCCAGGCCGGAGATGGCGGGTGCGGTGCGTGATCGTGATACGTGCAGGCTGAACCTCGTGCGCCCGGGCAACTATTCCGTTGCTTCGAGTCCCTAACTAATTCTTGACCTTCTCTTGGCGTTCAGGAGAGAGGGGCCGGAGGGAGAGGAGGCAGGAAGGGGAGAGGAGGCGGGAAGGCTAGGTCGCGAGACCTAGGCCGGTCCGGGGCCGAAATACCGATGCAAGGGGCAGGCCCGCGTTGAGACCATGACACCCATGCTCGAAGCCACCGGTTCCGCCGCCTCCGCCTCCGCCGCCGTGCGGATATCCCCGCGCCGTACCCCGCCCACCTGGCTGGTCGTGGCGCTCGCCTGCGCCGGACAGTTCCTGGTCGTGCTCGACGTGTCCGTCGTCAACGTCGCCCTGCCCTCGATGCGGGCCGACCTCGGCCTGAGCGCCCAGGGGCTCCAGTGGGTGGTCAACGCCTACGCCATCGCCTTCGCCGGGTTCATGCTGCTCGGCGGGCGGACCGGCGACCTCTACGGGCGCAAGCGGATGTTCCTGGTCGGGCTCGGTCTCTTCACGCTGGCCTCGCTGGGCGGCGGCCTCGCCCAGGAGGGCTGGCAGCTGCTGCTCGCCCGCGCCCTCCAGGGGCTCGGCGCGGCCGTACTCGCCCCCTCGACGCTGACGATCCTCACCGCCGCGGTGCCGGAGGGCGCGGCGCGGGCCCGCGCGATCGCGACCTGGACGGCCGTGGGCGCGGGTGGCGGTGCCGCGGGCGGTCTGGTGGGTGGCGCCCTGGTGGACGGGCTGTCCTGGCGCTGGGTACTGCTGATCAACGTGCCGGTGGGCGCGGTCGTACTGGCGGGTGCCGCGCTGTGGCTGGCCGAGAGCAGGGGCGGCCCGCGGCGCCGGCTCGACCTGCCGGGCGCGCTGCTGGTGACGGCCGGTCTCGCCACGCTGGCCTACGGCATCTCGCAGACCGAGTCCGAGGGGTGGGCGGCGTCGGCGGCCCTGGTGCCGCTGTCGGCCGGACTCGCGCTGCTCGGGCTCTTCCTCCTCGTCGAGGCGCGGACGGCGGCGCCGCTGATGCCGCTCGGCCTGCTGCGGCTGCGGTCGGTGGCGTCGGCGAACGTGGCGATGCTGGTGTCCGGCTCGTCGATGTTCTCGATGTGGTTCTTCATGACCCTGTACGCGCAGAACGTGCTGGGCTACTCGCCGCTGGAGGCCGGGGTGGCCCTGGTGCCCAGCTCCCTCGCGGTGATCCTCGGCTCGAAGGCGGCCCCGCGGTTCCTGCCGGTGCTCGGGGCCCGGAACGTTGCCGCGCTCGGCACGCTCGTCGCGGCGGTCGGCTTCGGCTGGCAGTCGACGATGACCGCGGACGGCGGCTATCTGACCGCGATCATGATTCCCGGCGTGCTGATGATGCTGGGCGCGGGCATCGCGGCGACCCCGCTGGCCTCGCTGGCCATCTCGGGCGCGGCGCCCGGGGACGCCGGACTGGTCTCCGGACTGATCAACACCTCCCGGACGATGGGCGGTTCACTGGGACTCGCGGTGATGTCGACGATCGCGGCCACCCGGGCCGGGGGCGAGGACGCGGGCCCGGTGGCCCTGACGGACGGCTACGCGCTGGTCTTCCGCACGGCGGCGGTGGTCCTGGTCGCCGCCGCCCTCCTGATGTGGACCTGGCTCCCGGCAGGCCGCCCGAAGCCCGAGCCGAAGGCCCACAGCACGGACTGAGCGCCCCAAGGGCACACTTCTCTGTCACCGGGTCGGTGCAGCGCCCCAAAAGGGCGCGGGGCGGTGTCCATGCGCGGCTCCGCCGCGGGGGCGCGAGCAGCTTGCGTCATCCCCGTTCCCCGACGAACGGCCCCGGCCGCGGCCGACGAACTGGCCCGGGGCCGACAAGCCGCACCGGGGGCGGTCAGAGCCACCCCTGTCCCCGCGCCGCGCGGAGCGCCTCCGTGCGGTTGCGGGTGGCGGTCTTGCCGATGGCGGCGGAGAGGTAGTTGCGGACCGTGGACTCGGACAGGTGCAGGGCCGCGGCGATGTCGGCGACCGTCGCGCCGTCCGCCGACGCCCGCAGGACGTCGCACTCCCGCGCGGTGAGCGGGCTCGGACCGGCGCTGAGCGCGGCGGCGGCGAGCGCCGGGTCGACCACCGTCTCGCCGTCCAGCACCCGGCGGATCGCCCCGGCCAGCTCCTCCACCGGGCCGTCCTTGACCAGGAAACCGGCGGCGCCCGCCTCCATGGCCCGCCGGAGGTACCCGGGGCGGCCGAACGTGGTCAGGATCAGCACCCGGCAGCCGGGCATCCGCTCCCGCAGCTCGGCGGCGGCGTCCAGGCCGCTCAGGCCCGGCAGTTCGATGTCGAGGAGGGCGACGTCGGGGCGGTGCGTGAGCGCGGCGGCGACGATCTCGTCCCCGGCCGCCACCTGCGCGACGACCTCGATGTCGTCCTCCATCCCGAGCAGCAGCGCGAGCGCGCCCCGCATCATGCCCTGGTCCTCGGCGAGGAGGACGCGAACGGGGTGGGCGCGGGGCGTCTCGTCGGTCACGGGGAAAGGGTAGAGGGCAGGCGCCGAGGAGCAGGCGTCGGAGGGCAGGCGCACCGGAGAGTCGAGGGCTCGCCCGGCACGCGTGCTACGCCGGTGCGCCCACCGGTTTCCCCTCCGCCAAAACCGGCAGCTCCGCCGTCACCGAGAACCCGCCCCGCGGGTCCACCCCCGCCGTCAGCGACCCGCCCGCCGTGGCGAGGCGTTCCCTGAGCCCGGTCAGACCGGTGCCCGGCCCCTGGGTGGAGGGGGCGGCGCCCGTGCCGTTGTCCGTGACCGTCAGCCGGACCCGGTCCGCGCTGCCCGCGACCGCGATCTCGCACCGGCTCGCCCCGCTGTGCCGTACGACGTTGGTGACCGCCTCCCGCACCACCCACCCCAGCAGCGCCTCCGCCTGCGGGGGCAGCGGTGGGCCGGAGCGGCGCACCACCGGGGCCACGTCCGCCGCGCTCAGCGCGGAGCGCGCCCGGTCCAGCTCGGTGCCGAGGCTGCCCTCCCGGTAGCCGGTGACCGCCTCGCGGACCTCGGTCAGCGCCTGGCGGCCGACCGACTCGATGTCCGTGATCTGGGTCAGCGCCGCGTCCAGGTCGCGGGGCGCCAGCCGGCGGGCGGCCTCCGACTTGACCACGATCACCGACAGCGTGTGTCCCAGCAGGTCGTGCAGGTCCCGCGAGAACCGCAGCCGCTCCTCCGCCACTGCCCGCGTGGCCAGTTCCTCCCGGGCGGCCCGCAACTGCCGTACGGCGTCGGACAGGCTCAGGATCGCGGCCGTCACCATCGTCGACAGGAAGGTCCCGTAGGCGATGTTCAGGCCCGTCCAGCCGTCCTTGACGCCCGCCACCGCACCGGCCACCACCGCGAGCGACCAGCCCCACCGGCCCAGCCACCGACCGCGCAGCGCCGCCCCCGCGGCCAGGCCGAGCAGCGGGAAGAAGAGCAGCCAACTGCCCCCGTAGGCCAGCGCCAGACCACAGGTCACCAGCGCCATGGCGGCCAGCGCCAGCCGCGTGGACGGCGACTCGCGCAACTCCTTGTCGAAGGAGCGGAAGGCCACGTAGATGTAGAGCGAGTTGAAGACGAAGAGACCGAGGCCACCGACCCAGGGGTTCGAGCTGTTCCCCTGGAAGATGTTCGCCAGGCTGCCCAAGCCCATCAGCAGCCACGGCAACAGCGTGAAACCGGAGGGCGGCGGCCCCATCCGCTCCGACCGCTCGCCCGCCTCGCCCGGATCGGACTGCCGTGCCAGCTGCCACGCGTCCAGACGGTACGACATCCTGCGCAGGCGCCCTCGGGTCCCGGTCATGGGTGTCGGCTCCCTTCCACTCGTGCGCCGGGGGCGCTCAACCGTTCGCCGCGCCGCGGCGGTAGGACAGGACGGCGTACGCGCCGAAGGCCAGCAGCCACCCCGTCAGGACGAGAATGGCACCCGCGGGAGGCGCGTGGCCCGTGGCGACCGAGGTGCCCAGCTGCGCGAAGCGGTTGGTCGGGGTGTACGCCGACACCGTGCGCAGCCACTCCGGGAACAGCACCAGCGGGAACCACAGCCCGCCGAGCACCGCCAGACCCAGGTTGGCCACCATGTTCGCCACGCCCGTGGTCTGCCCGGTCAGCCGGTAGCCGTTGCCGAGCCCCAGCAGCGTGAACGGCACCGACCCGAGCCACAGCAGCAGCGCCAGCGCCGCCCACTGCCAGGCGTCCAGCCGCACACCGTTGAGCAGACCGCCCGCGGCGAGCACGGCCGTGATCGCGGGCAGTACGGTGACCGAGGCGGTCAGGGCGCGGCCCACGACCACCTGGTGCGGACGCATCGGAGTCACCCGCAACTGCCGCAGCCAGCCGATGGCACGGTCCTCGGCGACCCCGCCGCCGGTGTTGAGGGCGGAGCCGACCGCGCCGTACGCGGCCATGCCGACCATCGCGCCCGTCTTCCACTCGCCCGCGTCGCCCCCGAGGTTGGTGAACAGCAGGTACATCAGCACCGGCATGGCGACCCCGCCGACGACGAAGCCGGGGTCGCGCAGGGTGCGGCGCGTTTCCAGGATCAGGTAGTCCCTCATCGCACACTCTCCTTCTCCGGCACCGGTGCCGCCGTCGTCAGGGCCAGGAACGCGTCGTCCAGGGACGCGGGGGCGACCTCCAGGCCGCGTATCGCGCCGAGCCGCGCGAGGGCGATCACGGTCGCGTCGGAGTCCTCGGTGCGCAGCAGCGCGCGGTCCCCGCGGACCTCCAGCGAGCGGACCCCGGGCAGCAGCGTCAGGTCCTCGGTGGCCCGCCCGGCCAGGTCGAAGGAGACGCGGCTGCCGCCCGCCGCCCGGCGCAGCTCGTCACCGGTGCCGTCCGCGACGATCCGGCCCCGGTCGACGACCAGGATCCGGTCGGCGTGCGCCTCGGCCTCCTCCAGGTAGTGGGTGGAGAACAGGACCGTGCTGCCGCGCCGGGCGTACGCCCGCATCGACTGCCAGAAGGCGTGCCGGGCCTCCACGTCCAGGGCCGCCGTCGGTTCGTCCAGGACCAGCAGGTCGGGGCGGCCGGCCAGGGCGAGCGCGAACCGCACCCGCTGGGTCTGCCCGCCGGACAGCCGGTCCACGCGCCGCCCGGCCAACCGCTCGATCCCGGCCAGCTCCAGGACCTGCCCGACCGGCATCGGCGCCGGGTAGCGGCCGGCGACGAAGGCGACCAGCTCGCCCACGGTGACCCGGGGCACCGCCCGCGCCTCCTGGAGCATGGCGCCCACCCGGCCGGCGCGCACGGCGTGCTCCGGAGACCCGCCGAACAGCTCCACGGTGCCCGCGTCCGGCGGGCACAGCCCGAGCAGCAGTGCGATCGTCGTCGACTTGCCCGCTCCGTTGCGGCCGAGCAGCGCGACCGTCTCGCCGCCCTCGATGCGCAGGTCCACGCCGTCGACGGCGCGGACGTCGCCGTAGGCCTTGGCCGCGCCCGTGAAGGCTACGGCGGGGGTGGTGCCCTCTGTCGGTCTCATACCGGTGACGCTACGGAGCCGGCCCGGACGGGCGGCAGATGCGGTTGTCCGGAGTTGCTGATGACAAATGTCATGGGTGACCGTCGTCCCGCCGTCCCGTACGGTCGGGCTGTCCGTGATCGTCGGCGCGACCGGGTGGTCGTACCCGGGTGGTCGTACCCGGGTCCTAGTGCCCGGGCCGTCGTGCCCGGGAGGAGCAGGAGGGCCATGCCCATCGACGCAGCCGGGGCGCTCGCCGCCGCACCCCGGGTCCGTGAGATCGCCTGGGACCACAAGGACGTCCAGCTCTACCACCTGGGCATCGGCGCCGGACGGCCCGCCACCGACCCGCGCGAGCTGCGCTACACCCTGGAGTCCCGGCTGCACGTCCTGCCGAGCTTCGCGACGGTGGCCGGCGGCGGCGCCCCCGGGGTGATCGGCACCCTGTCCGCGCCCGGCGTCGACGTCGACCTCGCCCGCGTCCTGCACGGCGGGCAGCAGCTGCGCCTGCACCGGCCCGTCCCGGTGCGGGGCCGGGCGAGCGCGGCCTCACGCGTCGTCGCCGTGCACGACAAGGGAACGGCGGCCGTCCTCGTACTGCGCACCGAGGTCACCGACGCGGACGGGCCGCTGTGGACCGACGAGGCCGAGGTCTTCGTACGCGGGGAAGGCGGCTGGGGCGGCGACCGGGGCCCGTCCGGACGCCCCTCGCCACCGCCCGCCGACCACCCGCCGGACCAGGTCGTCGAACGGGCCCTGCGCGAGGACCAGGCGCTGCTCTACCGGCTCTCCGGCGACTGGAACCCCCTGCACGCCGACCCGGAGTTCGCGGCGCGGGCCGGCTTCGAACGGCCCGTGCTGCACGGCCTGTGCACCTACGGCGCCACGCTCAAGGCGGTCGTCGACACGCTGCTGGACGGCGACGTGACCCGGGTGCGCGACTACCGCACGCGGTTCGCCGGAGTGGTGTACCCGGGGGAGACGCTGCGGGTGCGGATGTGGCGGACCGCCGGGACCGGCGGTGCCGGGACGGGGGAGGTTCGGGTGGCGGTGAGCGCCGTGGAGCGTGACGACGTGCCCGTCCTCGCCGACACGGTCGTCCGGTACGGGTGACGGCAACCGGATGACGACAAGGCCCCGTCCGCCGGATGCGACGAACGGGGCCGGAGCCGCTTGCTTTCGTGTGTGCCTGTGCCTCTGGCTTTGGCTGTGCCCGTGCTTGTCCTGCGCGGGCCGTCAGGCGGCCGTCTCGGACTCCTCGGCCGGCTTGCGGTGGCGGCCCTGTGGAGTCGCCACGCCCTCCTGGCTGGAGAACGGTCCACGGTGCTTGCCGTGGCCGGTGTCGGTCTCGGAAACGTCGGCACCGGCGGCCTGCATCGGCTGGGTCGTGCTGGCGTCGTTCATCGGAAGGAATTCACCCCGTCAACATGATCTTTCCTACAACCGGGCGAGTTTAACCGGCACACCTCGGTCCGAATCCAGGCGGCCACGCCAACCGGCACTACTTCGTTACAAGCCGTGCCAGCGGGGCCTGTTGCAGGGGTACGGGGCAAGGCCGAGCGGGTGTGGAAGCGCGCGTCGACGGGTCCGTCCCGCCGGGGCCGCCGGACTCGTCCGGAGCCGATTCCTCCGCATTCCCCGGGCCCTCCGCGTCCTCCGCGTCCTCCGCGTCCTCCGCGTCCTCCGCGTCCTCAGGGCCCTCGGGGCCCTCGGGGTCCTCCACGGTCGCCCTGGTTCCCGTGTCCCCCGCGTCGGGTACGGCCAGCCGGGCCACGCCGCACGGCGACTGCGGTGTGGAGCAGGGCAGCCGCAGTTCCCCGTCCGGGGTCCACAGCCCGGCGCCCGTCAACCAGCCCTCGGGCGCGGGGAGATGCCGCACCTGCCGTTCGGCGGGCCGCCACACTCCGACCCAGCTGCCGAACGCGCCGTCCACCCGCAGGGCCACCGCGCAGCGTTCCGGGGTCAGCACCTGCCCCGGCTGGATCGCGAACGGCGTCACGACGCAGTCCGGCATGCGCAGGCACTCCGGGAAGCGCACCGGCAGCGTGCTGCCGAGGACACCCCAGCCGAGCCGCTCCCGCCCCGGCGAGGGGGCGTCCGAGCCGATCAGCACCAGCCCGCTGTCGGGGTCGGCCAGCAGGAGCCGGTCGTCGCTGTCGGCGGCGATCTGCAGCAGCGGCGAGACCTCGCCGCCCCGCTCCAGGTCCAGCACGACCGCCTTGGTGCGCCCGCCGGTCTCCCGGTCCACCGCCAGCATCCGGCCGGCGCGGTCCAGCCAGACCCCGCCCGAGCAGCGGCCGGGGATCTCCACCACCCGCTCCGGGCCGAAGGCGCCGCCCGCCACCTCCCAGAGCACCGTCGAACGCGGACCGGCCGCGAGGGCGTACGCCCGCTCGCCGCCCGGGGCCGGCGGCAGCAACCGCAGCCCGGCGCCGTCCGGCGGGTTCTCGACCGCGCCGAGCGGCAGCTCGCCGGTGCCGGGCCCGGTCGGGTACAGCAGCGCGAAGACGTGCCGGCCGGCGGCGACGCGATGGACCAGGACCCGCCCGTCGCCCATCGGCTGCACCTCGGTGCCCGCCTCCTCGGGCTGGTTGCCCGGCAGCGGCACCGCGTACGGCTCGGGGCCGTCCAGGGTCCAGCGCTCCGGGTACCAGGAGTCGCCGTCCTGCCCGCTCCGGGCGAGACGCGCGCCGTAGGCACCCGCCGCGGTGATGCTGCAGCCCGCCCGCGGGGCCCCACTGTTACCGGGGTCCGCCGAGGGCTCGATCGCACAGGCCGTCATCGTTCGGTCACCTCCGGCGACGAAGCTAGTTTTCGTACGCACGGGCGGGGGACCGGAGCGGCCCTCATCACACATACGTGTGTCACAGGAACGATTCGCCTGAGGGAAGGGCACGGTGTGTGCTGCGCCGGACCGGCCGGTCGGAGCCGCGGGCGGGGAGGGCGGCGGGGAGGGCGGCGGGGAGGGTGTCCGCGGGTACAACGGCGCAGAACCTCCAGGTAGCCTTGCACGCGTGCCCCGTCTGTCAGAAGTCATCGCCGCGCTGGACAACCTGTGGCCCGCCGAGCGGGCCGAGGCCTGGGACGCGGTCGGCACCGTCGTGGGCGAGCCCGACCAGGACGTCTCCCGCGTCCTGTTCGCGGTGGACCCCGTCCAGGAGACCGTCGACGAGGCCGTGAAGCTCGGCGCCGACCTGCTCGTCACCCACCACCCGCTGTATCTGCGCGGGACGACGACGGTCGCGGCGTCCACCTTCAAGGGCCGCGTGGTGCACACGCTCATCAAGAACGACATCGCCCTGCACGTCGCCCACACCAATGCCGACACCGCCGACCCGGGCGTCTCCGACGCGCTGGCCGGTGCCCTCGACCTGAACGTCGTAGGGCCCCTGGTACCGGACCCGGGCGACCCCGAGGGGCGCCGGGGCCTGGGCCGGGTGTGCGAGCTGACGCACCCCCTGACCGTCCGCGAGCTGGCCGCCCGCGCCGCCGAGCGGCTGCCCGCCACGGCGCAGGGCATCCGCGTCGCCGGCGACCCGGAGGCGACCGTGCGCACCGTCGCCGTCAGCGGCGGCTCCGGCGACAGCCTCTTCGACCACGTGCGGGCGGCCGGTGTCGACGCCTTCCTCACCGCGGACCTGCGCCACCACCCCGCCTCCGAGTTCTCCGCGGACCGCGCGGCCCGTCGTCCCCTCGCGCTGCTCGACGCGGCGCACTGGGCCACCGAGTGGCCCTGGTGCGAGCTGGGCGCCGCCCAGCTCGACGAGATCTCCGACCGCAACGGCTGGGACCTCAGGGTCCACGTCTCGAAGACGGTCACCGACCCCTGGACCGCCCACGTGGCGTCCGCCCCGACCTCTAGCGCAATGGGAGCCCCCAACTGAAAGCCGCGCCCGCCGACCAGATCCGACTCCTCGACGTCCAGGGCCTCGACACGCGGCTCCAGCAGCTCGCGCACAAGCGCCGGTCCCTGCCCGAGCACGCCGAGATCGAGTCGCTGACCAAGGACCACACCCAGCTGCGCGACCTGCTCGTGGCCGCGCAGACCGAGGAGAGCGACTGCGCCCGCGAGCAGACGAAGGCCGAGCAGGACGTCGACCAGGTGCGCCAGCGCGCCGGCCGCGACCAGCAGCGCCTGGACTCCGGCGCCGTCACCTCCCCGAAGGACCTGGAGAACCTCCAGCGCGAGATCGCCTCCCTCGCCAAGCGCCAGGGCGACCTCGAGGACGTCGTCCTGGAGGTGATGGAGCGCCGCGAGTCCGCGCAGGAGCGGGTCGCCGAGCTGACCGAGCGGGTCGGCGCGGTCCAGGGCAAGATCGACGACGCCACCGCGCGCCGGGACGCGGCCGTCGAGGAGCTGGACGGCGAGGTGTCCTCGGTGACCAAGGAGCGCGAGGTCATCGCGGGCTCCGTCCCCGAGGACCTGCTGAAGCTCTACGACAAGCTGCGCGAGCAGCAGGGCGGCGTCGGCGCGGCCAAGCTGTACCAGCGCAGCTGCCAGGGGTGCCGCCAGGAGCTGGCCATCACCGAGCTGAGCGAGATCCGCTCCTCGGCGCCCGACACGGTCGTACGCTGCGAGAACTGCCGCCGCATCCTGGTGCGTACGGCCGACTCCGGGCTGTAGGGGCGGTCCGGTGGCTGACCAGGCGCCGCGTTCCGCGCGGGAGTTCGTCGTCGAGGCCGACGGCGGGTCGCGGGGCAACCCGGGGCCCGCGGGCTACGGCGCGGTGGTCCTCGACCCGGCGACGGGAGAGGCCCTGGTGGAGGCCGCCGAGTACCTCGGCGTCGTCACGAACAACGTGGCCGAGTACCGGGGTCTGCTGGCCGGCCTGCGCGCGGCCGCGGCACTGGACCCGGACGCCACCGTGCACGTCCGCATGGACTCCAAACTCGTCGTCGAGCAGATGTCGGGGCGCTGGAAGATCAAGCACCCCGACATGAAGCCGCTGGCGGCGGAGGCGGCCCGCGTCTTCCCGCCCGGCCGCGTGACCTACGAGTGGATCCCCCGCGCGCAGAACAAGCACGCCGACCGCCTGGCCAACGAGGCGATGGACGCGGGCGCCCGCGGCGAACGCTGGTCGCCGTCCGAGTCGACGGCGGAGCTGGACGCGGCCGCCGCGGACGGCCGCACCGCCGGTCCCGGCACCGGGACGCAGGCCGCCGCCGGCGATGCGCCTGCGGCCGCGGGTGAGCGTCTGGCGCGGGCGGCCGGGGCCGGGTCGGAGTCAGTCGTGCCGGGGCGGGCCGCCGGCACCGGTCGTGCGGCAGGGGCCCGCCGTGGGGGCGGGGCGATCGTCGCGCCTGCCGGTACCGAAGACGGTGGCCGTGGGGAGGCCGCCGCCGGCGATGAGCCTGCGGCCGCGGGTGAGCGGGTCGCGCGGGCGGCCCGGGCCGGGGGCGCGAGCGCGGTGTCCCGTGCCGCCGAGGCCTCGGCGGCGGCCGACGTGCGGGCGGCGAAGACCGTGGCCTCGCCCGGCTGGGGAGCGCCCGACATGGGTGCCCCAGCCACCTTCGTCCTCCTGCGGCACGGGGAGACGCCGCTCACCCCGCAGAAGCGGTTCTCCGGGAGCGGCGGCAGCGATCCGGCCCTGTCGCCCGTCGGCCGCGAGCAGGCCGAGCGGGTCGCCGAGAGCCTGGCCCGGCGCGGCACGATCGAGGCGATCGTCGCCTCGCCCCTGGCCCGCACCCGGGAGACCGCCGGCATCGTCGCCGCCCGCCTGGGTCTGGAGGTGACGGTCGAGGAGGGGCTGCGCGAGACCGACTTCGGCGCGTGGGAGGGACTCACCTTCGGCGAGGTGCGCGAGCGCCACCCCGCGGACCTGGACGCCTGGCTGGCCTCCCCGGACGCGGAACCGACCGGCGGCGGCGAGAGTTTCGCGGCCACCGGCGCCCGGATCGCCGCCACCCGCGACAGGCTCGTCGCGGCGTATGCGGGCCGCACGGTGCTGCTGGTCTCCCACGTCACGCCGATCAAGACGTTCGTGCGCCTCGCCCTGGGCGCCCCGCCCGAGTCGCTGTTCCGGATGGAACTGTCGGCGGCGTCGCTGTCGGCGGTGGCGTACTACGCGGACGGCGGCGCCAGCGTGCGCCTGTTCAACGAGACGTCCCACCTGCGCTGAGTCCGGCCGCCTCGCGGGCCAGCGCCGCCACGCGCCCCCAGTCCCGGCCGCTCACCGCGTCCTTGGGCAGCATCCAACTGCCCCCGACGCAGCCGACGTTGGGCAGCGCCAGGTACTTCGGCGCGGAGGCCGGGGTGATGCCGCCGGTCGGGCAGAAGCGCGCCTGGGGCAACGGCGCGGCGAGCGCCTTGAGATAGGCGGTGCCGCCCGCGGCCTCGGCCGGGAAGAACTTCATCTCCCGCACCCCGCGCTCCAGCAGCGCCACCACCTCGGACGTGGTCGACACCCCCGGCAGGAACGGCACCCCGGACGTCCGCATCGCCTCCAGCAGCGCGTCCGTCCACCCCGGGCTGACCAGGAACCGTGCTCCGGCCGCCACCACCTCCGCGACCTGCCCCGCCGTGACGACCGTGCCCGCCCCGACCACCGCGCCGGGCACCTCGGCGGCGATCGCCCGGATCGCGTCGAGGGCGACCGGCGTCCGCAGCGTCACCTCGATCGCGGGCAGCCCGCCGGCGACGAGCGCCTTGGCGAGCGGCACGGCGTCGGCGAGGTCGTCGACGACCACGACGGGCACGACGGGCGCGAGATCCAGCACCGAGGCGGCGGCGGGGGAGGAGGGCAGCGGAGAACTCATGCCCTCATCGTGCCGCCGAAACGCACTCCCTGCAATCATCGTTGCAGCAGACGCAACGACTGTGGGCGACGGTTCAGTGGACCTCGTGCACGAGTACGTCCAGCGACCACGGCCGCCCGGCCCTCGCGGGCGCCTCCGCCTCCACCTCGTACCCCAGGTCCCGCAGCGCCTCCACCAGCTCCGCCGGGCCCTCGGGCGCGGTCCCGGACGCCAGCAGACTCCGTACGATGCGCCCCTTGGTCGCCTTGTTGAAGTGGCTGACCACCTTCCGGGTCGGCGCGTGCAGCACCCGCACGGTCGCCGTCCGCGGGGCGACCTCGCCCGTCGGCTTCCACGCCGCCGCGTACGCCGCCGACCGCAGGTCGAGCACCAGCCCGCCCCCGGCCGCCTCCGGCAGCACCTCGGCCATCGGCGCCCGCCAGTGCGCGCCCAGCGCCCCGAGACCGGGCAGCCTCACGCCCATCGAGCACCGGTAGGACGGGATCCGGTCGGTCACCCGCACGGCACCCCACAGTCCCGAGAACACCAGCAGCGACCTGGCCGCCCGCCGCTTGGCGGCGGCGTCCAGCGAGGCCAGGTCCAGCGCGTCGTACAGCACACCGGTGTAGATCTCCCCGGCCGGACGCGCACCCGCCGTCAGCAGCTCCACGTTCTTGGCGACCTCGCCGCGCAGCCCCTCGCTCAGCCCGAGCACCTCGCGCGCCTTCTCCGCGTCGCCCGCGCACAGCTCCACCAGCTCGCCGAGGACGGCCTCCCGGGCCGCGGTGAGCCCCGGCAGGGACAGCGACCCGGTCTTCAGCGGGGCACCCCGGCCGGACGCGGCCTTCCCCTCGGACGGCGGCAGCAGGACAAGCACACGTACTCCTTCGCATCGAGCCGGCTCCCCAGCCCCCGGTCAGGGTACGGCGTCCCCCGCCCGCGCCCGCTCGACGGCCCGTACCAGCGCCCCGGGATCGTCGGCGTGACACCGCACCACGCGCACCTCGCGCCGGCGCCCGAAGAAGGAGACGTGGGTGACGGGCTCGGCGAGCTCGACGGTGACGGAGGTCTGGGACCCCACGGCGAGGGCGAGTTCCCCGTCGGCAGGCTCGTGCGTCGTGCGCAGCTCGCGCCGGACGGAGGCGATCCGCTCCAGCGGTATCCGTACGTCGACGTGGACGGCACGGCGGATCCGCAGCGTGCCGGCGGCCGGGTCCAGGACGTGCGGGCGGACCACGGAGGCGGCGTGCAGTCCGACCACGATCACGACCGTGTACACGTCCAGGACCAGCACCACGTGGTGCACCGTGGGCCAGTCCCGCAGCAGCACCGACATCATCACGGACTCGACGGCACACACGAACGCGAACCCGGACATCATCGCGCCCTGCCCCCGCGCGTACCCGAAGACGGTCCCGCCGGCCACCGCGCCGTGGGTCCGCCGGACCGCCCACAGCCACAGGCTGGCCAGCAGCCGCAGCTCGTGCCGGATCAGGAGGTGCGGGAGCGCGACGAGGGAGGGGCCAGGACCCGGGCCCGTCATGACCGCCGCTCCTGCGACACGATGGCGAGCGCCTGCCGCACCGCCTCCGCCTGCCCCGGCGCGAAGTCGGCGTACATGGCGCGCAGGACGCCGTGGTCGGAATCGAGATCGACGCCCTCCGCGGGCAGCAGCTCCGCCGGGATGCAGTCGGCGAGCGCCCGCGCGGCCCCGGCCACCCGGGGATCGTCGGCTCCGGCGTCCGCCAGCTCGTCCAGCAGGGCGTACGCCTGGTGGGCGCGTGCCACCGCCTCCGGCGACTCGAACGCACCGCGCAGCGTGGTCAGCATCCCCTCCCGCTCCTCCGGTCCCACCGCGCCCTCCATGAACGCCAGCATCTCCCGGTCCCGCAGCGCCATCGGCGAACCGGACACGTCCCCCATCCCGGCGAACAGCCCCGCCAGCTCCGGCGACACCGGCCCCTCGGCCGGCACCCCGCCCTCCGCCTCCAGCAGCGCCCGCAACCGCGCCCGGCGGTCCCGGATCGCCGCCTCCTGCCGCGCGAGATCCGCGTCCAGCTCCTCCAGCACCTCGGCGAGATCCTTCCCGGCGTCGTCAGCCAGCACGTCCCGCACCTCCGCGAGCCCGAGTCCCAGCTCGGTCAGCCGCCTGATCCGGGCCAGTACGACGACGTGCCGCAGGGTGTACGTCCGGTACCCGTTGGCCAGCCGCTCCGGCTCGGGCAGCAGGCCCTGATGGTGGTAGTGCCGCACCGTCCGCGTGGTGACGCCGACGGCGTCGGCGAGTTCTCCGATCCGCATGGCCCCAGTAGAAACGTTGACGTTGCGACAGGGTCAAGCGCGACGGGTTCGCCTTCCGGACAGCGACGGCGCTCCTGGCAGACCATGTGATCCCTGACGGCACCTTCGCGCCCGCTGTTTCCAGGCGTCGCCTTCACCCTGATCCTGGCCGGCCCGGTCCTCGCGACGGCGGCCGACGGTCCGGGGCGGGAGGCCCGCCGGGTACCATGGTCCACACGGCAGACGAGCCGGGCGGGCGGCCGCGTGGAGTCCTTCACGGGACTTCCCGAGGAACGTCCGGGCTCCACAGGGCAGGGTGATGGCTAACGGCCACCCGGGGTGACCCGCGGGACAGTGCCACAGAAAACAGACCGCCGGAGGCCTCGGCCCCCGGTAAGGGTGAAACGGTGGTGTAAGAGACCACCAGTGCCCAGGGCGACCTGGGCAGCTAGGTAAACCCCACCCGGAGCAAGGTCAAGAAGGAAGCACCCCGGTGCTTCTGCGCGGACGATCGAGGGCTGCCCGCCCGAGTCCGCGGGTAGACCGCTGGAGGCCGGTGGCAACGCCGGTCCTAGATGGATGGCCGTCACCGACGGGACCGCGAGGCCCCGTCGGAACAGAACCCGGCGTACAGCCCGACTCGTCTGCCGCCATCCCCGGCTTTGCCAGGTTGCACCCACGGCCTATGCGGACGCTCGGGTACCCGCGCAACGCCGACCCCGCGGGTACGGTGACCGCGGCGGCCGTGGGGGCCCTGGAGTGTTTGACCACCCGTTCCGACAAGGCTCCCGCAACGTTTGACGGTGGCTGACCGGCAGAGTCCGATGGTCGAGCGGTTGTGCAACGGCCCTGGTCCGAAAGGCCCACCGGGAATCCGTCGGCGCGGTACCGGGAAGCCGCCTCGGCGTGCACGGCGGCCACAAGGCGCGTCCCTGCCGCGGGACCGTTCTCAGCCACCGTTGCCTCGGCACGCGCCCTCACCCGAACCCCGGCATCACCCGCTCCGCGATCAGCCGCAGCTGGGTGTCCACGTCCGCCGCCTCTGCGAGGTCTCGGCCCGTGAACGTCCTCACCAGGGTGCGGTCGGTGATCGCGCAGATCATGTGGTTGACGCCGCTGGGTGCGATGTCCCGTTCGATCTTCTCGCGGCACTCCTCGGGCGTGCCCGCGACCGAGAGGCGGTCGGTGACCTCCGGGGAGGTCAGTTCGATGCCGCGGGCCAGGTCGCCGGCGCCGATCGCGTCGATGACCGGCTTCAGTTCCGCCGGGTCGACGCCGTTGCGGCGCAGCTGCTCCTCGGGCATCGAGGAGGCGTAGATGCCGACCATGCTGCGCGCGGCCTCCTTGGCGGCCGCCGAGTCGGGGCCCGTGGCGAAGACCACCCAGGCCCCGATGTCCAGCGAGCGCCAGTCCTTGCCGGCCCGCTCCGCGCCCGCCCTGATGTGCCGCACCGCGTAGTCGTAGGCCTCGCGCGTGTAGCTCAGGGCGTGGTGGCAGCCGTCCGACAACTCCCCGGCCACCTCGAAGGACTTGGGCCCGCGCATCGCGCCGAGCTTCAGCGGCAGCCGGTCCTGGACGGGCCGGGCGAACGTGAACAGACCGTCGTACGAGAAGAACTCGCCCTCGTACGTGAGGGCGCCCTCGTCGAGGAAGGTGCGCATCACGTGCAGGGCTTCCTTGACGCGGGACAGCGGCCTGGTGCGCGTCCAGTCGATGCGGTACTGGGCCAGCAGGCCGAAGTTGCCGCTGGACAGGACGCCTTCGGCGCGACCACCCGAGAGTTCGTCGAGGGTGGCGAGGGCCTGGGCGATCAGAGTCGGCTCGCGCAGCGTCACCGGGGAGACGCTGGGGCCGAGGCGGATGCGGTCGGTACGGCCCGCGGCCGCCGCGAAGAGGAGCCAGAGGTCCTTGTGCCAGGTCTCGTCGGCGGCGTAACAGGCGTGGAAGCCGAGTTCGTCGGCGAGCCGGATCGACTCCAGGGACTCGGCCAGGGGGTAGTCGGGGAGCATCGCGTAACTGAACTTCACGAGCGCCAACCTCCGTTGCGGGGAACGGTGCTCTGCCTCCACCGAGGATGTGAGCCCAGGGCGGGTCTGTCCAGGGAGCGATACGTCGAAATTTTCGGTGGTGTGCATCCCTCTTTCTGAAGGACCTGGTGAGGGGGTCCTGCTTGCCGCACGCATACCTGGGGTGAGTGCGGGTTGATCTGCGGGTTCGACACACCGGAGTCGCCGTCCGACGCGTCGAAGGTTTCGAAACTTCTACCGAAACTGTTGACGCTTGATGGGTGCAGGTCAACACTGTCGCCGTTGTCCGAACCCGCAGGAGAGGAACACCCCCCATGAACCTGCTCGTCCAGCCGAGGCGCCGCAGACGCGGCGCCGTCACCCTGCTCGTCAGGAGCGCGTGGGCCGTCGCGCTGGCCGCGCTCGCCGCGCTGATGCTGCCGGGCACCGCCCAGGCCGACACGGTCGTCACGACCAACCAGGAGGGCACCAACAACGGCTACTACTACTCGTTCTGGACCGACAGCCAGGGCACCGTCTCCATGAACATGGGATCCGGCGGTCAGTACAGCACCTCGTGGCGCAACACCGGCAACTTCGTCGCCGGCAAGGGCTGGGCCAACGGCGGCCGCCGGACCGTGCAGTACTCGGGCACCTTCAACCCGTCCGGCAACGCGTACCTGGCGCTCTACGGATGGACGTCCAACCCGCTCGTCGAGTACTACATCGTCGACAACTGGGGCACCTTCCGGCCCACGGGCGAGTACAAGGGCACCGTTACCAGTGACGGCGGCACCTACGACATCTACAAGACGACCCGCGTCAACAAGCCCTCCGTCGAGGGCACCCGCACCTTCGACCAGTACTGGAGCGTCAGGCAGTCGAAGCGGACCGGCGGCACCATCACCACGGGCAACCACTTCGACGCGTGGTCACGGGCCGGGATGCCGCTCGGCAACTTCAGCTACTACATGATCATGGCCACCGAGGGCTACCAGAGCAGCGGCAGCTCCAACATCAACGTCGGCGGGACCGGCGGCGGCGACAACGGGGGCGGTGACAACGGCGGCGGTGGCGGCGGGTGCACCGCCACCCTGTCCGCCGGGCAGAAGTGGGGGGACCGGTATAACCTCGACGTCTCCGTCAGCGGCGCCAGCAACTGGACGGTGACGATGAACGTGCCGTCCCCGGCGAAGGTCATGTCGACCTGGAACGTCAACGCGACCTACCCCAGCGCGCAGACGCTGACCGCCAGGTCGAACGGCAGCGGCAACAACTGGGGCGCCACCATCCAGGCCAACGGCAACTGGACCTGGCCCAGCGTGTCCTGCAGCGCGGGCTGACCCACCACCCCACCAGCGGAGAGGAGGAATCACTCGTATGCGCACCAGTACCGGACCACGCGCTTCCTCGCGCACCCTGCGCACCCTGGCTTCCGGCGTCGCCGTCACCGCGCTCGCCGCCGCGGGCACGGTGGCGGCCGGCGCCGCCCCGTCCCAGGCCGCGGCCTGCAACGGCTACGTCGGGCTCACCTTCGACGACGGCCCCTCCGGCACCACCCAGTCCCTGCTCAACGCGCTCAGGCAGAACGGGCTGCGGGCCACCATGTTCAACCAGGGCCAGTACGCCGCCCAGAACCCGTCCCTGGTCCGGGCCCAGGTCGACGCGGGCATGTGGGTCGCCAACCACAGCTACACCCACCCGCACATGACCCAGCTCAGCCAGGCCCAGATGGACTCGGAGATCTCCCGGACCCAGCAGGCGATCGCGGGCGCGGGCGGCGGGACGCCCAAGCTGTTCCGGCCGCCGTACGGCGAGACCAACGCGACGCTCCGGTCGGTCGAGGCCAGGTACGGACTGACCGAGGTGATCTGGGACGTCGACTCCCAGGACTGGAACAACGCCAGTACCGACGCGATCGTGCAGGCCGTCTCACGGCTCGGCAACGGCCAGGTCATCCTCATGCACGACTGGCCCGCCAACACGCTCGCCGCCATACCGCGCATCGCCCAGACCCTGGCGAACAAGGGGCTGTGCTCCGGCATGATCTCGCCGCAGACCGGCCGCGCGGTCGCTCCCGACGGCAGCGGCGGCGGGGGCGGAGACGGCGGCGGGGGCGGCGGCGCCTGTACCGCGACGCTGTCCGCCGGGCAGCGCTGGGGTGACCGCTACAACCTCAACGTCTCGGTGAGCGGGACCGACGACTGGACGGTGACGATGAACGTGCCGTCCCCGGCCAAGGTCATGTCGACCTGGAACGTCAACGCGAGCTATCCCGGCGCGCAGACGCTGACCGCCAAGTCGAACGGCAGCGGCAACAACTGGGGCGCCACCATCCAGGCCAACGGCAACTGGACCTGGCCCAGCGTGTCCTGCAGCGCGGGCTGACCGACCCGCACCCCGGTCCGTACCCGTGACCGAAGCTCACGGGTACGGACCTCCTCGGTCACTCACCCAGCGACCGCCCCGCGACCCGCGCCAGATGCCGCCCGAACACCTCGCGCGCCTCGGGCGTCAGCGTCCGCAGGGCCACCATCGCCGTGATCACGACGTCGCACAGCTCCGCCTCCACGTCGTCCCAGGTGTGCGTGACACCCTTCCTCGGGTTCTGGTCGGTCGCCCCGATGACCGCCTCGGCGACCTCGCCGACCTCCTCCGACAGCTTCAGCATGCGCAGCAGCAGGCCCTCCCTGCCGCCGACGGGCTGGTCCGCCTCCAGCCACGTCCACAGGGCGTCGACGGTGTTCCAGAGGTCGTCGGCCCGCGCGCCGTCCGGGTTGTCGCTCATGTGGAGCAGCGTGCCACGTTCCCGCGGGCGTCAGTCGAACAGTGTCTCCTGCCGCCCCTCGGCCGCCCTGCGCAGCCGCCTGTTCCGTGCCCCCACGACCACCGTCGTGACCGCCGCGGTCACCGCGAAGGCGGCCGGGACCATCCAGTTCCGGTTGACCGCGTGACCGAGGGCGTGGTCGAGGGAGAGCCGGCCGGGGCCCGAGACCGCGAGGCCCGCGGCCGTCAGGCCGAGGGAGACGGCGTGCTCGTAGCCGCCCGCCTGCGCGAAGAAGCCGTTCGGGGCGTGCACCGCCGCGGCACCCGTCATCGCGCCGACCGCGGCCGCGCCCGCCGCCGGAGTGGCCAGTCCCAGCGCCAGCAGCGTCCCGCCACCCGCCTCCGCGAGACCCGCCGCGGTGGCGCTGGCCCGGCCCGGCGCGTAGCCCATGGCCTCCATGGCCCGACCGGTCTCTCCGAGGCCGCCGCCGCCGAACCAGCCGAGCAGCTTCTGCGTGCCGTGCGCCGCCAGGACCCCGCCGGTCCCCAGGCGGAGCAGCAGCAGTCCTAGATCCCGCCGGTCACAGCGCTTCACGTCGACTCCCTCGGGGACGGTGTGGGCTCATCTGCCCACCGTCGCCCGTCCGCGGGGTCCGGGCCCGTCACCGGGCGCCGTTCGGGTGGTGGCGGGCCACGGCGGGCGGTACGCCCGGTGGCGGGGGTGCGGAGCCGGTGTGACGCTGCCGCCATGACCATTCAGACCACGCGACTCAGCGACCCGGCCGTCCGCGCCTTCGTCGCCGCCGTCAACGCCCACGACCGCGAGGCCTTCCGCGCGCTGCTCGCGCCGGACGCCACCATGGCCGACGACGGAGACGACCGGAACCTCGACCAGTGGGTCGACCAGGAGATCTTCTCCTCCAACGGCCACATGGAGGTCGACAACGAGTCGAACAACGGTCGCGCCCTCATCGCCCGCTACCGCAACGACACCTGGGGCGAGATGCGCACCCGGTGGGACTTCACCGTCGACGAGGACGGGCGGATCGCCCGCTTCGAGACCGGACAGGCGTAACGGGCAGACGTAACCGGGCAATGGTGCGGCAGCCGTTCCGCCCACCGGTGTGACCGGTGTGGTGGAACGGCTGCCGCCTCCCCCCTCGGTGTGGCCCGTGGAGCGTTGTGGAAGACCAACGCTTCAAGTGTGAAGTTCTGGTGAAGGAGATTGGAGCATACGTCCTCCACCGGCCGCAATATGGCGGACCTTGAAATTCCGATTGTATGAATCCGCGTGTGTGTCGGCGGCCTGCGCTCAGCCGCGCCCCACGTACGGCATCGCCGTCGCCATGACCGTCACGAACTGCACGTTGGCCTCCAGGGGCAGTTCGGCCATGTGCCGCACCGTGCGCGCCACGTCGGCGACGTCCATCACGGGCTCGGGTGCCGTCTCCCCGTTGGCCTGGAGCGCGCCGGTCCGCATGCCGGCCGTCATGTCGGTCGCCGCGTTGCCGATGTCGATCTGGCCGACCGCGATGCCGTAGGGACGGCCGTCCAGCGACAGCGACTTGGTCAGGCCCGTCAGCGCGTGCTTGGTCGCGGTGTACGCCACCGAGTGCGGACGCGGCGTGTGTGCCGAGATCGAGCCGTTGTTGATGATCCGGCCGCCGCGGGGGGCCTGTTCCTTCATCTGCCGGTACGCCGCCTGCGCGCACAGGAACGCCCCGTTGAGGTTGGTGTCCACCACGTGCCGCCAGGCCTCGTAGGGAAGGTCCTCGACCGGCACGCCGCCCGGACCGAACGTCCCGGCGTTGTTGAACAGCAGGTCCAGTCGCCCGAACCGGTCGCGCACGGCGCCGAACAGAGCCGCCACGTCCTCCGGGCGCGACACGTCGGCGCGCACGGTGAGTGCCGTGCCGCCACCCGCCGGCGCCGCCGCGGCGGTCTCGGCCAGGGGCTCGGGACGGCGGCCTGCCAGGGCCACCGACCAGCCGGCGGTGAGCAGTTCGACGGCGACCGCCCGGCCGATGCCGGATCCGGCGCCCGTGACGACGGCGACCTTCCGCACGACGGCGCGCTCTTCGCCGGTGTGTTCTTCGCTGGTGCGTTCCTCGGCGGCGCCTTCCTCGGCGGTGTTTTCCACGTCGGGGGTTCTCGCGGTGTTCATGACTCGGCAGCGTACGGGTCGGGGAACATGCGGAACTCATCCGTCCGACACGCGATCGCCATGTCCGTGCCAAACCGGGGTCGTTCCCGGCGCTTCGAATGCCCCTTGCAACCACCGCAAGGGGAGGAACGGATGACACCCGCGAACCACCAGGCCCCGACCCCGGCCCCCACCCGGGTCCCGGCCCAGTCGCAGTCCTCGCACGCGCCCGAACTCCGCGCCGCCGCCCGCAGCCTGGGCCGCCGTCGCTTCCTGACCGTCACCGGCGCCGCCGCCGCGCTCGCCTTCTCCGTCAACCTGCCGGCCGCCGGCACCGCGAGCGCCGCCGAGCTGGACGCCGCGCAGCTGACCGCCGACCCCTTCACGCTCGGCGTCGCCTCGGGCGACCCGCAGCCCGGCTCGGTGCTGCTGTGGACCCGTCTTGCCCCGGTGCCGTACCAGGCCGACAGCGGACTGCCCGCCAAACGCGTCGAGGTGAGCTGGGAGCTGGCCCTGGACGAACGGTTCCGCCGCGTCGTCAGAAGGGGCCGGACCACCGGCCACCCCGAGTTCCACCACGCCGTGCACGTCGAGGTCGACCACCTCGCGCCCGGCCACGTCTACCACTACCGCTTCCGCGCCGGCCGGTACGTCAGCCCCGTCGGACGCACCCGCACCGCGCCCGCGCAGCACAGCCGGGTCGCCGGCCTCACCTTCGGCCTCGTCTCCTGCCAGAAGTACGACCAGGGGTACTACACCGCCTACAAGCACCTGGCCCAGGAGGACGTGGACGTCGTCTTCCACCTCGGCGACTACCTCTACGAGTACGCCGTCAACGCCACCGGCGGCTCCCGCGCCTACCCCGCGGGCACCCTGCCCGCCCACTTCAACCACGAGACGGTGACGCTGGAGGACTACCGGCTGCGGTACGCCCTCTACAAGTCGGACCCCGACCTGCGGGCCGCGCACGCCGCGCACCCCTTCGTCGTCACCTGGGACGACCACGAGACCGAGAACAACTACGCCGACGACACACCGGAGAACAGCGTCCCGCCCGAGGAGTTCCTCATCCGCCGGGCCGCCGCCTACCGCGCCTACTGGGAGAACATGCCGCTGCGGCGCCCGCAGCTGCCCGACGGCCCGGACCTGAAGCTCTACCGCCGCCTGCACTGGGGGCGGCTCGCCCAGTTCGACGTCCTCGACACCCGGCAGTACCGCTCCAACCAGGCCTACGGCGACGGCTGGCAGTTCCCCGGCCCCGACTCCGAGGACCCGAGCCGCACGCTCACCGGCGACGCCCAGGAGCGCTGGCTGATCAACGGCTGGCACCGGTCGAACGCCCTGTGGAACGTGCTGCCCCAGCAGGTCACCTTCTCGCAGCGGTACAACTCCACGAGTACGCCGTCCAAGGTCTCCATGGACTCCTGGGACGGCTACCCGGCCTCCCGCGAACGGGTGCTGGCCGGCGCGCAGGCCGCCGGGATCGAGAACCTCATGGTCCTCACCGGCGACGTGCACGTCTCCTACGGCTTCGACATCAAGCGCGACTTCGACGACCCGGACTCCCGGACCCTGGGTACGGAGATCGTCACCACGTCCGTCACCAGCGGCGGCGACGGCGCGGAGAAGCCGTCCAACTGGGACACCCTCATGACCGCCAACCCGCACCTGAAGTTCTTCAACGGCCGGCGCGGCTACGCCACGGTGTCCCTGGGCCGCGAGTCGGCGCGCGCCGACTTCAAGACGGTGTCCCACGTCAGCACCGAGGGCGCGCCGCTCACGACCGCCGGGTCGTTCGTGACCCGGGCGGGGGAGCCGGGGCTCACGCCGGCGTGACGACCGGCTCCGCCGCGTCTCCTGTCTCTCCCGTTCCTGCCGGTTCTCCCGGGTAGCGGACGCCGACGCGGTCCCGGATCGCGTCGAGCGTCCGCATCACGGCCAGCGTGCCGTCCAGGGGGACCAGCGGTGACTCGGTCTCCCCGGCGCGCAGGGCCCGCATCACCTCCTCGGCCTCGTGCCGCAGGCTCTCGCGGGGGCCGTCGGCCGGGTCGGCGCGGAACTCCTGCGGGTCCTGGCCGGTCCGGTGCAGCACGAAGTGGTCCGGGAAGAAGAAGCCGTTCGGGACGTCGATGCGGCCCTCGGAGCCGGTGATCGACGCCGAGTTGGGCGTACCGCCGGTGATGGAGCAGTGCACCGAGGCGAGCGCGCCGCTCTCGTAGGACAGCAGCGCGCCCGTCTGGAGATCGACGCCCTCCTCGGAGAGCACCGCTCGCGCGGCGACGTCCGAGGGCTCACCGAGCAGCAGCTGCGCGAACGACACCGGGTACACGCCCAGGTCCAGCAGCGCGCCGCCGCCCTGCGCGGGGTCGCGCAGCCGGTGCGCGGGCGGGAAGGGGCCCGCGAGGCCGAAGTCGGCCTGGAGGCTGCGGACTTCGCCGATCGCGCCGCTGCCGACCAGTTCTTTCAGGCGCCGCACCAGCGGGTTGCAGTACATCCACATCGCTTCCATGAGGAAGACGCCCCGTTCACGGGCGAGCGCGACCAGTTCCCCGGCCTCGCGCGCGTTCAGCGTGAACGGCTTCTCGCACAGCACGTTCCGGCCCGCCTCCAGGCACAGGCCGGCCGCGGTCCGGTGCGCCGAGTGCGGGGTCGCGACGTACACCACGTCGACGTCCTCGTCCCGCGCCAGCGTCTCCCAGCCGCCGTACGCCCGCGGTATGCCGAACCGCTCGGCGAACGCCTTCGCCGACGCCTCGGTCCGCGACGCCACCGCCACGACCTCCGCGTCCGGCAGATCGACCAGATCCGCCGTGAATCGCGCCGCCATTCCGCCGGTCGCGAGAATCCCCCAGCGCACCTTCTGTCCGGTCACCGCTGACACCCTGCCCCACCCTCGTTCAGGCTCGTTCGTCGCTCGTGCGTCGTTCGTGCGTCGTTCGAGATTGTTCGTTCAAGTCCGTACGAGCTGAGAGCATAGGTGGCGGATCTGCAGAAGAGGGAGGGGCACATCACATGCCCGAGCGCGGGCCGTCCACGCACATGCCGCAAACGTCTCATTCATCGCAAATATCGCAAAAGCTGCCCGCCGTCCGGCGCGTCAGTCTTCTCGTCACCCTCATCCTCGGCAGCCTGACCGCCACGCCGCCGCTGGCCATGGACATGTACCTCCCCGCGCTCCCGGAGGTCACCCGGTCCCTGGGCGCACCGGCCGCGACCGTCCAGCTCACGCTCACCGCCTGCCTGGCCGGCATGGCCCTCGGTCAGATCGTGGTCGGCCCGATGAGCGACAAGTGGGGGCGCCGGCGTCCGCTGCTGGCCGGGCTCGCCGTCTACGTCGTCGCCACCGCGCTGTGCGCCGTCGCGCCGAACGTGGAACTCCTCGTCGCCTTCCGGCTGGTCCAGGGTCTCGCGGGCGCCGCCGGGATCGTCATCGCCCGGGCCGTCGTGCGCGACCTGTACGACGGCGTGGCCATGGCCCGCTTCTTCTCCACCCTCATGCTGATCTCCGGCGTCGCGCCGGTCGTCGCGCCGCTCATCGGCGGGCAGATCCTGCGGGTGACGGACTGGCGGGGCGTGTTCGTCGTCCTCGTGGTGGTCGGGGTGGTGCTGGGCGTCGTCGTGTGGGCCCGGCTGCCGGAGACGCTGCCCGTCGAGGAGCGGCACGCGGGCGGTGTCGGCGACACCCTGCGCGCGATGCGCGGCCTGCTCGCCGACCGGGCCTTCACCGGGTACATGCTCGCGGGCGGCTTCGCCTTCGCCTCGCTGTTCGCCTACGTCGCGGCGTCGCCGTTCGTCATGCAGGAGATCTACGGAGCCTCCGCGCAGACGTTCAGCCTGCTGTTCGGCCTCAACTCCGTCGGGCTCGTCGTGGTCGGGCAGATCAACGGCAAGATTCTCGTCGGGCGGGTCAGACTGGACCGGGTACTCGGTCTCGGCCTCGTCGTCGTGATCGCCGCCGCGACCGTACTGCTGCTGATGTCCCTGGGCGTCTTCGGCGAGGTCGGGCTCGGGCCGGTCGCCGCCGCGCTGTTCGTGCTGATGTCGGCGATGGGTCTCAGCCTGCCCAACACCCAGGCGCTGGCCCTGATGCGGGTCAAGAAGTCCGCCGGTTCCGCCTCCGCGCTGCTCGGCACCTCCTCCTTCCTCATCGGCGCGATCGCCTCGCCGCTGGTCGGAATCGCGGGGGACGACACCGCCGTACCGATGGCCGTGGTCCAGTTGGTGGCCGCGGTGGTGGCGCTCGGCTTCCTCGTGACCATGTGCCGCGGGCGGAGAGCAGGCAAGGGAGAAGACAACTGAGCGCTCCGAGACTGCGCAGCGACAGCCCCGAGCGGGCCGGACTGGACCCCGGGCAGCTCCGGCGTGCGGTCGCCCAGGTGCACGACCTCACCACCGGCGAACGACCCTGGGCGGCGGGCGCCGTCGTGGCCGTCGGACGCGGGCCCGTGCTCGCCGCCGAGGCCGCGGCGGGCTGGGCGGTGCGCTACGCCTCCTACGACCCGCACACCGACACGGGCGTGGAGCTGCCGGAGCGCTCGCGGGTGCCGATGAGCGTGGACACGCCCTTCGACCTCGCCTCGCTGACGAAGCTGTTCACCGCGGTGGCCGCCGTGCAGCAGATCGAGCGGGGCACGCTCGGCATCGACGCGGAGGTCGGCGCCTACCTGCCGGACTTCCGGGCCGCGGCCGAGCACCGCATCACCGTACGGCAGCTGCTCACCCACACCTCCGGGCTGCGGCCCGAACTCCCGCTGTACGACTGCGCCGACTCCGCCGACTCCGCCGACAAGGACGAACGGCTGCGGCGGCTGCGGGCGGAGCCGCCGGTGGGGGTGCCGGGCACGTACTGCTACTCGGACCTGAACATGCTGCTCCTGCAACAGGTGCTGGAGCGCATCACCGGGCGGGGGCTCGACGTTCTCGTCCGGGACGGGATCACCCGGCCGCTGGGCATGACGTCGACGGGCTTCGGACCGTGTCCGGGCGCCGCGGCCACGGAGGACCAGCGGCGGCCGTGGGCCAAGGCGGACCGGGGGATGCTGCGCGGGGTCGTCCACGACGAGAACGCGTGGGCGCTGGGCGGGGTGGCCGGTCACGCGGGGCTGTTCTCCACGGGGCGGGACCTGGCGGTCTTCTGCCGGACACTGCTCGCGGGCGGCTCCCACGGGCCCGCGCGCATCCTCGGGCCCGACTTCGTGGAACTGCTCCTGGCCGAACCGGGGCTCGGGTTCGCCCTGGACCAGCCGTGGTTCATGGGGGAGCTGGCGGGGCGCGGGGCGGCGGGGCACACCGGTTTCACCGGCACGATGCTGGTCCTCGACCGGGCGACGGACACCTTCGCGATCCTCCTCGCCAACACGGTCCACCCGCGCCGCCGCGCCCCGGACAACCGGGCCCGCGCGGCGCTGTGCACGCGGGTGGCGCGGGCGGTGCGGGCCTGATCGTCCGAGGGGTGGATGCCTGCGGCGGCCCGCGCGGGTGCGGTGGGGGTGCGCGTTGCGCCCCACCCCGCCGTACACGGCTCTCCCGCCGTCCTCCGGCGCCCCGTCCCGCCGTACACGGCTCTCCTGCCGCGTCGCCTCCGCCGCCGCGTCACTCGCCCCACGCCGCCGCCAGCTGCGCGCCGCCACGCCGCCGCAGCTGCCCCCCGCCGCCCCGCCGCCGCTGCGGGCAGTCGTGCCGCTGGGGCGGCACGGGTGGGCGCAGCGGCACCCCGCAACGCCGGGCCGCGTCCCCCTCGCGCCCGCACCCACCCCGGGTGCCGAGACCACGCCGGGCCGCGTGGCCCACCCCGCGCCACGCCGGGCACGGACAACGCCGGGCCCCCGCCCCACCCACCCCGCAACCCACGGAGTGCCTCGTACAATCTCCGGGTGAACGACCCCGCCGACACCCTGCGCGCCGCCCTCGCCGACCTCGTCGACGGGCTGCCGCCCCGACAGGCCGCCCAGGCCGTGGAGCGGCTGATCGCCAACTACCGCGGGGACACGCCGACCGACGCCCCCATCCTGCGCGACCGCGCCGACGTCGTCGCCTACGCCGCCTACCGCATGCCCGCCACCTTCGCCGCCGTGCGCTCCGCGCTCGCCGCGTTCGCCGCGGCCGTGCCGGGCTGGGTGCCCGGCAGCCACGTGGACGTCGGCGGCGGGACCGGCGCCGCCACCTGGGCCGTCAGCGACACCTGGGGCGGGGCGCGACCGGTGACCGTGCTCGACTGGGCCGAGCCCGCGCTTGCTCTCGGCCGGGAGATCGCCGCCTCGCTCCCCGCCCTGCGCGAGGTCCACTGGCGGCGTTCGCGGATCGGAGCGGCGCTCGACATCGACAGCGCCGACCTCGTCACGGTGTCCTACGTACTCAACGAGCTGGCCCCGGCCGACCGCGCCGCCCTCGTCGACACCGCCGTCGGCGCCGCGCGGGCCGTCGTGATCGTCGAGGCCGGGACCCCCGCCGGTTACGCCCGCGTCATCGAGGCCCGCGACCGGCTGGTCGCCGCCGGGTTCCGGGTCGCCGCGCCCTGCCCGCACAGTGCCGCCTGCCCCATCGTGCCCGGCACGGACTGGTGCCACTTCGCGGCCCGCGTCAGCCGGTCCAGCCTGCACCGGCAGGTCAAGAGCGGATCCCTCGCCTACGAGGACGAGAAGTTCAGCTATGTCGCCGCCACCCGGATCCCTGCCGAGCCCGCCCCTTCCCGGGTGGTCCGGCGCCCGCAGATCCGCAAGGGACAGGTGCTGCTCGACCTCTGCGAGTCCGACGAGCAGTTGCGGCGGCGCACGGTCACCAAGCGGCGCGGCGACCTGTACAAGGCGGCCCGCGACGCCGCCTGGGGCGACTCCTGGCCGCCCGGGGAGGACTGACGAAGAAGTGGAACGTGACGTGCACCGCGCCCTGCGGATCGTGATCGCCGAGGACGATCCGCTGCTGCGCGAGGGTCTCGCCCTGCTGCTGCGGGCCGAGGGCCTGGACGTGGTCGCCACCGCGGACACCGCCGAGTCGGTGCTCGCGGCCATCGGCGAGCACGAGCCCGACGTGGCCATCCTCGATGTGCGGATGCCGCCCACCCACACCGACGAAGGCGTCCGCGCGGCCGTCGAGGCACGGCGGCGGCGCCCCGGACTCGCCGTTCTGGTGCTGTCCGCGTACGTGGAGCAGTCCTTCGCCACCGACCTGCTGACCGGGGGAGTGGGCGGCCTCGGCTACCTGCTCAAGGAACGCGTGGGGCGGGTCGAGGAGTTCATGGACGCGCTCGGGCGGGTCGCGGGCGGCGGCACCGCCATCGACCCCGAGGTCGTCGCCCAGTTGTTCACCCGGACGCGCCAGGACACGCGTCTGGAGCGTCTCAGTCCGCGGGAGCGGGAGGTGCTCGGTCTGATGGCCGAGGGCCTGGGCAACAGTGCCATCGCCGGACGGCTCGTGGTCACCGACGGAGCCGTCCACAAGCACATCCGCAGCATCTTCGCCAAGCTCGACCTGTCCCCGGCCGACCAGGTCGACCGGCGGGTGGCGGCCGTTCTGCACTACCTGGAGAACGCGCGGGCGCCACGCCACTGAGCGGAGGGAGGGGACGGCGCCCACGGTCGGCGCGAGACGTTCCGTCTTGTCGGCCTGGTAGCTTCGGGACATGGCCACCACCCGGAAATCCGCCCGCACCACGACCTCCGCCGCCGAGCGGCCGCACCCCGACGCCACCCGGCGCAGCCAGCGGTCCCGCCAGGCCATCTACGACGCCGCCCTCGCCCTGGTCGGCGAGGTCGGCTACCCCAAAACCACGATCGAGGGCATCGCGGCCCGCGCCGGTGTCGGCAAGCAGACGATCTACCGGTGGTGGTCCTCGAAGGCGCAGGTCCTGCTGGAGGCCTTCCTCGATCTCGGTGAACAGGCCGTACAGGGGCAGGGGCAGGGGCAGGGGCAGGGGCAGGGCGAGCCCTACGCGATTCCGGACACGGGTGACATCGCCGCCGACCTCAAGGCCGTACTGCGCGCCACCGTCGACCAGCTGTACGACCCGAAGTTCGAGGCGCCGTCCCGTGCCCTGGCCGCCGAGGGGCTCGTCAACGAACAGCTCGGCCGGGAGTTCGTCGCCAAGCTGCTGGAGCCCTCGCTCCAGCTCCACGTCGACCGTCTGCGGGCCGCACAGGCGGCCGGACAGGTGCGGCCGGAGATCGACCCGCGCATCGCGCTGGAACTCTTCGTCTCGCCGCTCGCCCAGCGCTGGCTCCAGCACACCGCGCCGATCTCCTACGCCTACACCGACACCCTCGTCGACTACGCGCTGCACGGGCTCGCCCCACGGTGACCGAAGACGCCTGACCAGGGAAGTTTGTCCCTTCACGACCCCGAAGCGCGCAATGGTGCGACGATAGGGCATGCTGGTGCGCACGACGGCGAGGCAAGGGGATAGATGAGCGCGGAGTTCGGCGGTCGGAGCGGTCTGCAGGGCAAACTCTCCTCGTGGCTGCGCGGACGCCGCCCCAAGGAGGCCGCCGGAGACGGTGGCCGGGAGGATCTGCTGCTCGCCGCCGCCGGTGCCGGACTGCCCCTGGCGCCCGCCGCGCACCCCGCCGGATACCGTTGCTCCTGCGACCGCGTGGGCTGTCCCACCCCCGCCCGGCACCCGGTGTCGTTCGCCTGGCAGACGCAGTCCACCACCGACCGTGGTCAGATCGAGCGCTGGGCCCGGCACCAGCCCGAGGCCAACTTCATCACCGCCACCGGCATGGTGCACGATGTGCTCGACGTGCCGCTGGAGGCCGGTCGGGAGGCGGTGGAGCGGTTGCTCGCCGCCGGTGTCGAGGTCGGGCCGGTCGCCGAGAGCGACGACGGGCGCCTGCTGCTGTTCACCCTCACCCGGGGCACGCCCGAGGACGAGGACGAGTGGTGGCCCTGCGAGCTGGACTGCCACCCCGAGACCATGGACGAGCACCCGGGACTGCGCTGGCACTGCCGCGGTTCCTACGTGCTGGTACCGCCCGCCCGGCTGCCCGGGGAACACCGCACGGTGCACTGGGTGCGCGGCCCCGAGCATCCGCTGCCGGACCCGCTGACCCTGCTGGAGACCCTCACCGACGCCTGTGCCCGGCACGCCGGTGCGGAGGGCGACCACGAGGGAGCCTCCTGGCCGCTGCGCCGCTGAGTGCCCCGGGCTCTCCTATTCGCCCTTGCCCGAGGTGAGGCCCTGGACCCGGCCCAGCACCGACACCTGCCCGTCCGCCGGATCGAGCGCGACCTCGTTGGAGACGAACTCCATCGTCAGCGACTGCTTGATCTCGCCGTCCGTCAGCGCCAGCACGTCCTTGTTCGGCGTCGGCACGGACGCGCCCCGCGCCGCGGTCTGCTTCTCGAAGTGGCGCGAGGTGAAGAACACCAGCGCGCCGCCGTCCTTGGTGCGCAGTGCCAGCGGCGCGTAGTCGCCGTTCGTCAGCGGCTCGTCGATGTACTGGGTGACCAGACCGGGGCGGGTCGAGCGCTTCTCGCGCAGCCCGCGCCAGGAGCTGGTGTGCACACCGTCCGCGAAGGTCTTCCCGCCGTCCTGCAGATACGTCGTGTAGCCCTTGCTCAGGCCGGCCGGCGGGACGCTCACGTCGGTGGCGTTCGCGGGCACGGCCTCGGCCCAGCCGTCCTGGTCGGTCTTGAACTCGGGCACCCTGCCGGGGGCCACCAGCGTCAGGTACGCCGCCTCCCAGGTCTCCTCCAGGCCGCCCCGGGTGAAGACCAGCAACCAGCGTGCCTTGCCGCCCTTGTTGGCCTCGGTGTCCGCGACGAACCAGCGCGGCCAGCCCGCCTTCTTCGGGATCGTGAACTTCGCGTCGGTCAGCTCCAGCGGCTCGTGCGCCGCATTGCCGTCCGGGTGGTTGGCCGCCCCCGCCTTCAGCCGCGCCGAGTCGATCGCGGCGAGGGCGCCGGTGGTGTGGTCGGCGTCCAGGGAGGCGTCGTACGCCTTGTCGGCCGCGTTGTAGGCGGTGGTGAACTGCTCCAGCGCCTTCGCGGCCTCCGCCCGGGTTGCCGAGGGGAGTACCTCGCGCTCACCGTGCACCACCACGCAGCCGCTCGCCGTCAGCGACAAAGCGGTCGCCGAGGCGGATATGAGCGCGTACTTCTCAAGCCTGCGGGGCCTTCGAGGGCCGCGATCCTGGCTCATCAGGTTCCTTCACCTTCCCCTTCCCGGAGGCGAACCCTACCGGGGCGAGGAAGAGCGCGAGCGTCGGGACCAGGTACAGCAGCCACACCGTGACCTGGAGGACGGTCGGGTCGGGCTGGAAGTTGAACACGCCCTTGAGCAGGGTGCCGTACCAGCTGGCCGGGTCGACCGTGTTGCTGATGTCGAAGGCCAGGTTCGTCAGGCCCGGCACCAGGTCGGCCTCCTGGAGGTCGTGCACGCCGTAGGCCAGGACGCCCGCCGCCACGACCACCAGCATGCCGCCGGTCCAGGTGAAGAACCGGGCCAGGTTGATACGCAGCGCGCCCCGGTAGAACAGCCAGCCGAGCAGCACCGCCGTGGCCAGTCCCAGGGCCACGCCGATCAGCGGGCGCGGGGTGCCGTCGCTCGCCGCGTGCACCGACGCCCACACGAACAGCGCCGTCTCCAGGCCCTCCCGGCCCACCGCCAGGAACGCGGTGGCCACCAGCGCCCCGGTGCCCATGGCGAGGGCCGCGTCCAGCCTGCCGTGCAGCTCCGTCTTGAGGTGGCGGGCGGTGCGGCGCATCCAGAAGACCATCCACGTCACCAGGACCACGGCCAGGACGGAGAGCGAACCGCCCAGCGCCTCCTGCGCCTTGAACGTCAGCTCCTGCGAGCCGAACTCCAGCGCGCAGCCGAAGCCGAGCGCGATGGCGATCGCGACGCCGATGCCCGCCCAGATCGGTTTCAGGGCGTCCCGGCGGTCCGTCTTGACCAGGTAGGCGATGAGGATGCAGACGACGAGGGAAGCCTCCAGGCCCTCGCGCAGGCCGATCAGGTAGTTCGAGAACACGGTTACGCCTCCTTGCCGAACAGCGTGCTGCCCCACCAGTCGTCCGCGTCGCGGACCCCGGGCGGCACGGCGAAGACCGCCGAACCCACGTGCTGGATGTACTCGTTGAGCGCGTCCGTCGCCAGACTGCGCTGCACGGGGACGAAGCCCGTGCGGATGTCGCGCTGGTAGGCGAGGAAGAACAGGCCGGCGTCCAGGCGGCCCAGGCCGTCCGTGCCGTCGGTGAAGGAGTAGCCGCGGCGCAGCAGCGTCGCCCCGCCGTTGGAGTCGGGGTGCGCGAGCCGGACGTGCGCGTCGGGCTTCATCGCCTTCAGGAACGGCTCGTCGCGTTCCTCGGCCTTGCCGACCGGCGCGCCCTCGCCCTTGTCCCGGCCGAACACGTCCTCCTGCTCCTGGAGGGAGGTACGGTCCCAGGTCTCGATGTGCATGCGGATGCGCCGGGCGACGAGGTACGAACCGCCTGCCATCCAGGCCGGTCCGTCCTTCTCGGCGGCCCAGACGAACTTCTCCAGGCGGTCCTTCTCCGTGCCCGCGATGTTGCGGGTGCCGTCCTTGAAGCCGAGCAGGTTGCGCGGGGTCTGTTCGTCGGGCGTCGTGGACGAGGTCTTGCCGAAGCCGAGCTGCGACCAGCGCACGACGACCTTGCCGAAGCCGATGCGGGCGAGGTTGCGGATCGCGTGCACGGCGACCTGGGGGTCGTCGGCGCAGGCCTGGACGCACAGGTCGCCGCCGCTGCGGGCCTTGTCGAGGTTGTCCCCGGGGAACTTGGGCAGGTCGGCCAGGGCCTCGGGGCGCCGGCCGGCGAGGCCGAACCTCGCGAAGAGGGACGGCCCGAAGCCGATGGTGAGGGTCAGCCGGGACGGTCTGAGGCCCAGCGCCTCGCCGGTGTCGTCCGGCGGGGCCTCGGGCAGGCCGCCGTAGGCGCCCTCGCCCACCGCGTGACCGGCGGTCATCCGGCGGGCCGCCGCCGTCCACTCCTTGAGCAGTGCCACGAAGGCGGCACGGTCCTCGGTCGTCACGTCGAACGCCGCGAAGTGCAGGCGGTCCTGCACCGGCGTGGCGATGCCCGCCTGATGCGCCCCGTGGAAGGGCACGGCGGAGCCCGCGTCGGCGCCGGCCGGGTCCACGTCGTCGCCGGTGCGGTCCACCGCCACCGCCCCGCCGGCCGCCGCGGCGGCGCCGAGCGCGAGGCCCGCGCCGCCCCAGCCGATCAGCGACCGCCGGGAGGGGGAGGGGGCGGGGGCCGGTGCGGGGGACTCGGTGTCCGTCATCTCGCCCTCCACTCCTACTTCGTGACCACGGCCGCGGCCAGCTTGGACAGCGGCTCCGCGAGCGCGTTGACCGCGTCCGACAGCTCCTTGCGGTCCGCCTTGCCGACCTTGTCGTAGGAGGTGAACTCGTAGGAGGAGGTGTTCGGGCGGTACTGGTCGAGCAGCTTGTCCAGCCCCGCGAACTGGCGGTCCAGTTCCTTCGTCAGCGCCGCGTCGTTCTCCTTCGCGACCGGCTTCAGCAGCGCGTACGACTGCTGCGCGCCCTCCACGTTGGCCTTGAAGTCGACCAGGTCGGTGTGCGAGTAGCGCTCCTCCTCGCCGGTGACCTTGCCGGTGGCGACCTCGTCGAGCAGCTCCTTGGCGCCGTTGGCCATGGAGGTGGGGGTGATCTCGGCCTTGCCGACCCGGTTCTGCCAGTCCTTCAGGTCGGTGACCAGGGTGGCGGCCAGCTCCTTCTCCCGGTCGCCGATCTTCCCGTCCTGCCACAGCGCCTTCTCCAGGCGGTGCCAGCCGGTCCAGTCGGTCGCCGGGTCCTGGCCGTCCTCCAGGCCGTCCTCGCGGACGTCGACCTTCGGGTCGATGTCGCCGAAGGACTCCGCGACCGGCTCGGTGCGCTCCCAGCCGATACGGGAGGGGGCGTACGCCTTCTTCGCGGCCTGAAGGTCACCGGCCCGGACGGCCTTCGCGAACGCCTCCGCCTTCGGCAGGGTCTCGTCGGCCTGCTGCTGCACGTACTGGCGGTAGGCGGCCACGGCCTCGTCGAGGCGCGGGTCGCGGGCGGCGGCCTTGCCGCCGGTGGCCTTCACGTCCTGGCGGATGCCCTTGCCCTTCATGCCGGGCTTGCAGGCGATCCGGTAGTCGCCCGCCTTCACCTCGGCGGTGACCCGCTGCTTGGTGCCGGGGCCGATGTTCTCCCGCTCGGTGACCACCCGGTCGTCGGGGAAGAGAAGGTAGACCTCGGTGACCTTGGAGCCCTTGTTCTCGACGGCGAGTTCGACGTGACCGGCCGGGAACTCGGCCTTCGACACCTCGCACTTGTCGTCCGTCGCCGTCACCGTGATGACGTGCTCGCCGTCCTCGGCGCCGCTCTTCTCCGTGCATCCCGTGACGGCGGCCAGGGCCGCGGCGGTGGCGACGGCGGTGACGGCGGTGAGTCTGGCGGCTCGCATGCGGGGCTCCAAGGGTGGCCGAAAGTGCGCGTGACGGGCCTCACGGGGAAGGTGAGGCTGCCCTAACGTATCTAAGGATTTCCTAAGTACGACCCGTCCATACGGTGATCCGAATCTCATGGACGGTGTATGAGCACGGGCCGGTCACGGTGGCTCAATGAGGTGCCCATGGGGAGGTCAAAGGTGCGTCAAAGACGATCGGCGCCATCCGCCCGGCGCCCGGCGGATGGCGGATGGCGGAGCACGTCATGGTGAGCGGAGCGGGAGGACGACCGGACAGCCCGTCGGTGATGCTTGAATGCCCCGGTGACCGACTACGACGTGCTCCGCGTCTTCTGCGCGCCCAACGGTGGATACGGCAACGAACTGGGCGTCGTCCGGGACGGATCCGTACTGCCGGAGCCCGAGCGGCGGCAGGAGCTGGCCGCGAAACTCGGCTTCAGCGAGACCGTGTTCGTCGACGATCCGGAGCGCGGCGTCGTCGACATCTACACGCCCACCCTGCGCCTGCCCTTCGCCGGGCACCCCTGCGTCGGCACCGCCTGGCTCCTCGACGTGCCCGAACTCGTCATGCCGGCCGGGGTGGTGGGTGCCCGGCTGGACGGGGAGTTCAGCTGGATCGAGGCCCGCCCCGAGTGGGCGCCGCCGCGCACCCTGCGCCAGTACGCCACCGTCGCCGAGGTCGAGGGCCTCGCGGTGCCCCCGAAGGGCGAGTGGCTCTACGCCTGGGCGTGGGAGGACGAGGCGGCGGGACGGGTGCGGGCCCGCGCCTTCCCCGGTCGCGACGACGGCATCGACGAGGACGAGGCGACGGGGGCGGCGGCCCTGCTGCTCACCGAACGGCTGGGCCGCGCCCTCAACATCACGCAGGGAACCGGCTCCCAGATCCTCACCGCGCCGCAGCCCGAGGGCTGGGTGGAGATCGGCGGGCGGGTACGCCTGGAGCGGTGACTCAGGCGGACAGGGGGAACTCCTCGCCCAGGGCCCGGAACACCGCCGTGTTCAGGGCGAAGGCACGCTTGCACTCGGCGACGACCCGCTGCTTCTCCAGGTCGTCCGCACGGATGCCGTCCAGCAGTTCGCGGTACTCCCGCTTGAACGCGGCCGGGTTGGAGATCTCCTCGAAGACGTAGAAGCGGACCCCGTCGCCCTTCCTGGCGAAGCCCCACGTCCGCTCGGCCTTGTCCCGGATGATCTGCCCGCCCGACAGGTCGCCCAGGTAGCGCGTGTAGTGGTGGGCGATGTAGCCGGCCGGCCACTCCTCGGCGCACTCGCGCACCCGGGCCGCGTACGCCTCGGTCGCGGGCAGGGCGGTCAGGCCCGCGCGCCAGTCGGCGCCGCGCAGGTGTGCCAGGTCCCGCTCCAGGGAGGCCAGCCGCAGCAGCTCTGGCCGGACGAACGGCCCGGCCACCGGGTCCGCCGCCAGCCGTCCGGCGGCCGCCTCCAGGGCTTCGTAGACGAACCACAGCTGCTCGGTGTAGCGCGCGTAGGCGTCGACACCGAGCCGTCCGCCCAGCAGGTCGCTCATGAACGTCGAGGTCTCCGCCTCCACGTGCTGCTCGTGGGAGGCGGTGCGGATGAGCGTCGAGAAGGAGTCCATGGGCACGAGTTTCTGTGGTTAGGCTTACCTAAGTCAATAGGTTTACCGACGGGCTGTCGGTAAAAGCGTACCCACCCCGACGCGAAACGGCCCGCCCTCCGGGGAGAGCGGGCCGTCGAGCGACGCGGATCAGAGGCAGGGGCCAGGGGTCAGGGGTCAGGGGTCAGGGCAGCGTGAGGATCTCCGCGCCCGAGTCCGTCACCACCAGCGTGTGCTCGAACTGCGCGGTCCGCCTGCGGTCCTTCGTCACGACCGTCCAGCCGTCGTCCCACATGTCGTACTCGTGGGTGCCGAGCGTCAGCATCGGCTCGATCGTGAAGGTCATCCCGGGCTGGATGACGGTCGTCGCGTGCGGGCTGTCGTAGTGCGGGACGATGAGCCCCGAGTGGAAGGACGAGTTGATGCCGTGGCCGGTGAAGTCCCGCACCACCCCGTAGCCGAACCGCTTCGCGTACGACTCGATGACGCGGCCGATGATGTTGATCTGCCGGCCCGGCCTGACCGCCTTGATCGCGCGGGCCAGCGACTCCCGGGTCCGCTCGACCAGCAGCCGGCTCTCCTCGTCCACGTCGCCGACCAGGTAGGTCGCGTTGTTGTCGCCGTGCACCCCGCCGATGTACGCCGTCACGTCCAGGTTCACGATGTCGCCGTCGTGCAGCACCGTGGAGTCGGGGATGCCGTGGCAGATGACCTCGTTGACCGAGCTGCACAGGGACTTGGGGTAGCCCCGGTAGCCGAGCGTCGAGGGGTAGGCGCCGTGGTCGCACATGTACGCGTGCGCCACCCGGTCCAGCTCGTCCGTCGTCACGCCGGGCGCGATGTGCTTCGCGGCCTCCTCCATCGCCCGCGCCGCGATCCGCCCGGCCACGCGCATCGCCTCGACCGTCTCGGGCGTCTGCACCTCGGGGCCGGTGTACGGCGTCGGCGCGGGTTTGCCGACGTACTCGGGCCGGCGGATGTTTCCGGGCACGGAACGGGTGGGAGACAGCTCCCCTGGTACGAGCAGCGACTGGCCAGACATGCAGCGAGTCTAACCAGCGGCCGTGGGGGAACATGTCGGTGGCGAGAGGAGCTGCCCATGGCCCTGTTCAAGAAGCGCACGGTCGGCAAACCGGGCGAGTGGTACTACTGCCTGGAGCATCAGAAGGTCGAGGAGGGCCCGGACTGCCCGGGCAGGGACCGCTTCGGACCGTATGCCACCCGGGCCGAGGCCGAGCACGCGATGCAGACCGCCCGCGAGCGCAACCTGGAGTGGGAGAACGACCCCAGGTGGCACGACGCCGCCGCCCCGGGAAGCTCCGACGGCGACCGGGACGACTGATCAGCCGCCCGCGGCGTCGGCTGCGCGCTTCTCGCGCAGCCGCACCGCGTGCTCGTTCGTCCGCGCGTCGTACGTCATCATCGTCGGCAGGCACAGCGCCAGCACCCCCACCGCGCCCGCGCACAGCAACCCGCCCGACCACACCGACGCCCGCACCCCGACGAGCGCGGCCGTGCCGCCCGCCCGGACCTGGCCGAGCTGCGGACCCACCGAGTACGACAGCAGCTCGATCCCGGCGAGCCGGCCGCGCAGCTCGTCCGGGATGGTCTGGTTCCACATCGCGCTGCGGAAGACGCCGCTGACCATGTCACAGGCACCGGCGAACACGAAGCACAGCAGCACCAGCCACACGTTCCCGGCGAAGCCCGCGGCGGCGATCGCCGCGCCCCACCCGGCCGCCGCGAGCACCACCATCCGCCCGTGCCGGTGCACCCGCGACGTCCACCCGCTGCTCACGCTCACCAGCAGCGAGCCCGCCGGAATCGCCGCGTACATCAGCCCGAGCGACCACTCCGCGTCCAACTCGTCGGCCAGGAACGGCAGCACCGCGAGCGGCATCGCCAGGAGCATCGCCGCGAGGTCGACCGCGTAGGTGCCCAGCAACTCCTTGCGGCTCCACGCGTACCGGGCGCCCTCGGCGATCGCCGCCCACGACGGCCTGCGCGCCTCGTGCGAGGCGGGCGAGGAGGCGAGCCCCGCCACCAGCGCCACCGAGGCGGCGAAGGTGACCAGGTCCACCGCGTACGCCCAGCCGAGACCCGCGTACGCCACCACCACGCCCGCCAGCGCCGGTCCGGCGACTCCGCCGACCTGCCAGCGCAGCGCGTTCAGCGAGGCGGCCGCCGGCAGGTGCTCGTGGGCCACTATCCGCGGGATCAGCGAGTCCAGGGCCGGGCGCTGCACCGCCCCCAGCGCCGAGGTGAACGCGGCGATCACATACAGCGGCCACACGGCCGGGCTCGGCATCAGCGCGTTGACCAGCAGCGCCACGCACGCCACGCCCTGACCGGCCTCCGTCCACAGGATCAGCCGCCGTTTGTCCCAGGCGTCGGCCAGCGCCCCGCCGTACAGCCCGAACACCACCAGCGGCACCAGCTCCACGGCACCGATCGCGCCCACCGCGGCCGCCGAGCCCGTCAGCTCCTTGATCTGCACCGGCAGCGCGACGAAGGTCAGGAAGCTGCCGAAGTTCGTGATCAGACCCGAAACCCAGAGCCGCCGGAAGTCCGGGGAGGCCCGCCAGGGGGACAGGTCGGGCAGCAGGGCACGCAGGCCGCCGGGTGGCTCGTCGGGCACGTCGGCGCCCTTGCCGACGGGAGCGTCGGAGGGGGAGGTGTCGGTCACGAAGGGTCATCGTCCGTCGGCGGGACGAGCACGGGCAACCGGTTTTCCGACGGCGACGGACGACCGGCCCACGCCGATCCCGTCCGGCCGGGTTGTGGTCGGCAGGGGGGGGCGGCAGCCGCGGGCGGGACTGTGGCCGTCATGGGCCGGGCTCGGGTCGGTCGGGTGTCGGGGCGCGGCGGTTACGGCGGCCGGACGGCGGCGGCAGGCGTCGAGGCGCGGTCCGTGGGGAGGGCGCCGGGTGGAGGGCGTGGTTGGTCGTCGGGGCGCGGTCCGTGCGGAGGGCGCCGTGCGGAGGGCGTGGCTGGTCGTTGGGGTGCGGTCCGTGCGGAGGGCGCCGGGCGGAAGGCGCGGCTGGTCGTTGGGGTGCGGTCTGTGTGGAGGGCGCCGGGCGGAAGGCGCGGCTGGTCCGTCGGGGGCCGCGGCCGATGGCTGGACGGGGGGTCGGGCCGGGGGGTGGCGTCGCCGGTTGAACGGGGGCGGTCAGCAGTTGTCACGAGCCGGACGGGGCCGCGGCCGATGGCTGGCCGGGGGGTCGGGCCGGGGTGTGGCGTCGCCGGTTGAACGGGGGCGGTCAGCAGTTGTCACGAGCCGGACGGGGCCGCGGCCGATGGCTGGCCGGGGGGTCGGGCCGGGGTGTGGCGTCGCCGGTTGAACGGGGGCGGTCAGCAGTCGTCACCAGCCGGACGGGGGCGGTGCCGTCAGGTGGTCGGCGAGGCGGGACAGGCGGTCGCGGAAGCGGCGGCGGCCCCGGGGCGGCGGCACCGCGTTCTCCCCGGCCGACGCGCTGACCAGGTGCTGCACCGTGTCCAGGTCCAGCTCGGCACCGTCCGGGACGGACAGCGTCTCGTGCGCCATCGCCGTCAGCTCCCGCTCGCCCGGTGCGCGGCCGGTACCCAGCGCCAGCACCGTCGCACCGGCCCGGCGGGCGTCGTGCACCCGCTCCAGGAGCCGGGCACCGGGGTCCTCGGGCGTGACCACCAGCAGCGTCTCCCCGCGCCGGACCGCCGCCAGCCGTCCGAGACCGACCGCGAGATGCGCCGGGTCCGAGGGGCGCGCGCCGTGCCGGACCAGCGTCGGTGCCAGCTCCGGCGTCCCCGACCAGGCGGCCTCGTCCACCAGGTGCGCCGCCAGGTGCCAGGGCTCGTACTCGGGGGTGCCCACCAGCAGCAGACCGCCCCCGTGCGGGACCACCGACCCCCGCAGCGCCCCCGCGAACCGCCGGGTGGCCCCCAGCCACTCGGTCCCGGCGAGCACTTCCCGCAGCAGCGCGACCCGTACGGCGTCCATGCGGTCGCATCCTGCCGCAACCCCCCGCGCGCGGTCCGGCGTTCGCCCCGGATTCACCCGGCCCGGGGACCGCCTCCCACCGCCTGGGACCCGTACCCCTGCGGCGGCCGTCGCGGACGTAGGGTCGGCCCATGACCTCTACCGACAGTGCTGCACACAAGGCCCCCGCCAAGGCTCCGGCCAAGGACCCCTGGGACCTGCCCGACGTCTCCGGGCTGGTCGTCGGCGTGCTCGGCGGCACCGGCCCGCAGGGCAAGGGCCTCGCGTACCGCCTCGCCAAGGCCGGCCAGAAGGTGATCGTCGGCTCCCGCGCCGCCGAGCGCGCCGCGGCCGCCGCCGAGGAGATCGGGCACGGCGTCGAGGGTGCCGACAACGCCGAGACCGCCCGCCGCAGCGACGTCGTGATCGTCGCCGTACCGTGGGACGGCCACGGCAAGACCCTCGAATCCCTGCGCGGGGAACTGTCCGGCAAGCTCGTCGTCGACTGCGTCAACCCGCTCGGCTTCGACAAGAAGGGCGCCTACGCGCTCAAGCCCGAGGAGGGCAGCGCCGCCGAGCAGGCCGCCGCCCTGCTGCCGGACAGCCGGGTCGCCGCCGCCTTCCACCACCTCTCGGCGGTCCTCCTCCAGGACCCGGAGACCGACGAGATCGACACCGACGTGATGGTGCTCGGCGAGGAGCGCGCCGACGTGGAGATCGTGCAGGCCCTCGCCGGGCGCATCCCCGGCATGCGCGGCGTCTTCGCCGGGCGGCTGCGCAACGCCCACCAGGTCGAGTCGCTGGTCGCCAACCTGATCTCCGTCAACCGCCGCTACAAGGCACACGCCGGGCTCCGCGTCACGGACGTATGAGGCGATGGGGGACACTGGTCGGTACCAGTGTCCCCCCGACAGGAGCCGTTCCCATGCCCCGCCTCGCCCTCTACGCCCTGGTCGTCTGCGTACTCGCGGTGGCCGCCGCCGTCGTCTCCTTCGTGCAGGGCAGCGTCGTGATCGGCGTCGTGTGGGTGCTGCTGTCGGGGCTGTCGTCGAACATGTGCTGGTACTACGCCAAGCGCGGCCGGGACGCCCGCCGCGCCGCCTCGTCCACGTCCGTCACCGGCTGAGCGGCCTCATCCGCCCGGCGTGCACAGCGGGTCGGTCTGCCAGAAGCGGTACAGCTCGAAGCCGCAGTACGTGTCGACCTCGCCGATCCCCAGGCCCCGCAGCAACGCGTCGATCACGTCGAAGAACACGCCGTTGAGCGCCGGGATCCACAGCAGCGCGAACACGATCAGCAGCCCGAACGGCGCGAGCGGCTCCACCTGCCGCCGCACGTTGTACGACAGCCAGGGCTCGATCACGCCGTAGCCGTCCAGGCCCGGCACCGGCAGGAAGTTCAGGATCGCGGCCGTGACCTGGAGCAGCGCCAGGAACGCCAGCGCCAGCCGGAAGTCGCGCGGCACGCCGTCCAGCGCGTCCAGCCAGAACGGCGCCGTGCACACGACGGCGAACAGCACGTTCGTCAGCGGGCCCGCCGCCGAGATCAGACTGTGCCGCCAGCGCCCCCGGATCCGCCCGCGCTCGATGAAGACGGCGCCGCCGGGCAGCCCGATCCCGCCCATGATCACGAAGAGGACGGGGAGGACGATGCTGAGCAGGGCATGCGTGTACTTCACCGGGTTGAGCGTGAGGTAGCCCTTCGCGCCGACCGAGATGTCCCCGCTGTGCAGCGCGGTGCGGGCGTGCGCGTACTCGTGCAGGCACAGCGACACGACCCACGCCGCCGTGACGAAGAGGAACACGGCGAGACCCGGCTGCTCGGCGAAGCCGGTCCAGGTGGCCCAGCCCGTGACCGCGGCGACGGCGACGATCCCGAGGAAGACGGGACTGATCCTCCGGTCGCTGGGGCGGGCGGTGGCGGTGGACATGGAACTCCCTGACTGTCGGGCACGCGTGACGGGCACCCGCGGGGTGCGGGACTGCCCGACCGTACCGGGCGCACGGGGAGAACGTCTCGTGCGGGGCGGACGGTTCCGCGCCCGGGACGAGCGGGGCGGCGGGGGCCGGGCACGCCGTGCGGGCAAAACCCCGTGACCGGCTCCGACGGCAGCGGGGACAATGGTCCCGTGCGCTATCGCATCCTCGGCACCACACAGGTACTCCGTCCCGACGGCACGGCCGTCCCGCTCGGCGGGGCGCGGCTGCGCGCCCTGCTGACCGTGCTCGCCCTCAGGGCAGGCCGGGCCGTCCCCGCGGGACTGCTGGTGGAGGAGGTCTGGGACGGCGACCCGCCCGCCGACGCGACGGGTGCCCTGCAGGCCCTGGTCGGGCGGCTGCGGCGGGCGCTGGGCGCCGATTCGGTCGCCTCGGCCGACGGCGGGTACCGGCTCGCCGCCGCCGCCGACGACGTCGACCTGCACCGCTTCGACCGGCTCGCCGGTGAGGGCTCCCGCGCCCTCGCCGACGGCGACCCCGCCAAGGCGGCCGTCGTGCTCGACGACGCGCTCGCGCTGTGGCACGGCCCCGTCCTCGCCGACCTGCCCGACCGCACCGCCGAGTCGGCGCGCTGGGAGACCCGGCACTTCGACGCCCTGCGCGCCCGGCACACCGCCGCCCTGGACCTCGGGCAGGCCGAGCACGCCCTGCCCGAGCTGACCGCCCTGTGCGACGGCCACCCCCTGGACGAGCCCCTCCAGGCGCTGCGCCTGCGCGCCCTGCGCGACACCGGCCGCACCGCCGAGGCACTGGCCGCCTACGAGGCCGTACGCCGCCTCCTCGCCGACCGCCTCGGCACCGACCCGGGGCCCGAGCTGCGGGCCCTGCACGGCGGGTTGCTGGCGCCCGCGGACCCGGCGAGGCCCGTGCCCGCCGACGCCCCGCCGGGACGCCAAAAGCCCGGGATGCCCAGGTCGGCCGAGGTGTCCGAGTCCGCCGAAGCACCCCGCACACCCGCCACCGGCTCCCGCCCCCGCGGCAACCTGCGCGCCCGGCTCACCTCCTTCGTCGGCCGGGACGGTGACGTGGAGACACTCCGTGCCGACCTGGCGACCACCCGGCTCGTCACCCTCCTCGGACCCGGCGGCGCCGGGAAGACCCGGCTGTCGCAGGAGGCCGCCGAAGGGGTGGGGGACGCGGCCCGCGACGGGGTGTGGCTGGCCGAGCTGGCCCCCGTGGACGACCCCGTCGACGTACCGGAGGCCGTGCTGACCGCCGTCGGTGCCCGCGAGACGGTGCTCTACCGCGCCGGTGCCGAGGAGATGCGGGCCGTCACCGCCTCCGAGGGGCAGGACACCGCCGTCGAGCGGCTCGTCGAGCACTGCGGCCGGCGCCGCATGCTGATCGTCCTCGACAACTGCGAGCACGTCGTCGACGCCGCCGCCCGCCTCACCGAGGAACTCCTCGCCCGCTGCCCCCACCTGACCGTCCTCGCCACCAGCCGCGAACCCCTCGGCGTGCCGGGAGAGTCGCTGCGCCCCGTGGAGCCGCTGCCCGAGCCCGCCGCGCTGCGGCTGCTCGCCGACCGCGGCGCCGCCGCCCGCCCCGGCTTCCGCGTCGACGCCGACGAGGAGACCGCCGCCGCCTGCGCCGAGATCTGCCGCCGACTGGACGGCCTGCCGCTGGCCATCGAACTGGCCGCCGCCCGGCTGCGGATGCTCACCCCGCGCCAGATCGCCGAGCGGCTCGACGACCGCTTCCGCCTGCTCACCTCGGGCAGCCGCACCGTCCTGCCCCGCCAGCAGACACTGCGCGCGGTCGTCGACTGGTCCTGGGACCTCCTCGACGCCGAGGAACGCGACGTGCTGGGGCGGCTGTCCGTCTTCGCGGGCGGCTGCGACCTCGCCGCCGCCGAGGCCGTGTGCGGGCCCGCCGCGCTGGACGCCCTCGGCTCCCTGGTCGACAAGTCCCTCGTGGTGGCCGCGCCGGTGACCGACCGCCTGACCGGTGACGGCATGCGCTACCGGCTCCTGGAGACCGTCGCCGAATACGCGGGCGAGCGCCTCGACGAGGCCGGCGGACGCGCCGCCGCCGCCCGTGCCCACCTGACGTACTACCGCGAACTCGCCCGCACCACCGACCCGTTGCTGCGCGGTGCGCAGCAGCTCGCCGCCATCGAGCGGCTGGAGCGCGAGTACGAGAACCTGCGCACCGCCCTGCGCCACGCGATCGCCGAGCGCGACGAGCAGGAGGCGCTGTGCCTGGCGCTGTCGCTGGTCTGGTACTGGCAGATGCGCGACCTGCGGGTGGAGGCCCGGAACTGGTTCGTCGAGGTGATGGCACTCGGCCCGGACCCCTTCGCCGAACCGGGCACCCCCGCCCGGCCGGTGTGGGAGCGGTGCACGTCCGCCCCGCCCCCGATGACCGGCGAGGTCCTCGCCGAGGCCCGGCGCGGGGTGCACCTGGCCCATCTGGCCTGCATGGACACGGAGCTGGACGCGTGGCAGAACCCGGCGGCCCAGCGCAAGCTGCGCGTCATCGCGGACACCTACGAGCCGGGGATGCCGCAGACCTGCTCCAGCCCCGGCCTGCTCTGGTTCTACTCCGTGATGCTCACCGGTGACATGGAACGGCTGCGCAAGATCATGGACGCCACCGTGCGCACCTCCCGCGAGACCCCGGGCTACGAGTGGGAGCTGGCCGGCGGCCTGCAGATGCGCGCCAACATGCTCGCCAACCGCACCGACTGGGCGGGCGACGCGGTCCGCGACGCCGACGAGTCGCTGGAGATCTACCACCGGCTCGGCGACGCCTGGGGCATGGCCGAGGCGCTCTCCGGGCGGGCCGAGGCCCGCGAGCGCGTCGGCGACTACCGGCGCGCCGCCGCCGACTACCGGGCCGCCGCGGAGCACGCGGAGCGGCTCGGTGCCCACGCCCAGGTGGACATCCTCGACGCCCGGCTCGGCAGCGTGCTGCTCGAGGCGGGCGACACGGAGCACGGCGAGCGGGTGCTGCGCGGGGTGATCGGCCGCACGACCGGGACGGGGCACAACGGCGCGATGCCCGCCGCCCGGCTGTTCCTCGCCGGACACCTGGGCATGACCGGGCGTACGGCCGAGGCGGGCGAGCAACTGCGGCTGCTGCGCGAGGAGTTCTCCATCGCGCACTTCGTGGTCTTCGACGCCTTCATCCTCGCCGCCGAGGCCTGGCTCGCCACGCTTGAGGACCGGCACGAGGAGTGCCTGACCGGGATCCGCAAGTCGCTGGCACGGGCCGAGGACCCGCTGTCCGCGGCCATCGCCCCGCACATGCGCTCCGCGTACCTGACCATCGCCGCGATGGCCCTGGCCCGCCTGGACGGCGGCGGCCGGGCCGCGGACGGCGCCCGGTGCCTCGGTGCCGCCGAGGCGATGCTCCCGCCGGGGCACGTGTCGACGGGCATGGAGCGGGACGCGCGCGGGCGGGCCGTCGAACGCGTCCGCGGGGCGCTCGGCACCGAGGCGTACGACGCCGCGTACGCCGAGGGCGGCCGGCTCTCCCCCGAGGAGGCCGTCGCCCTCGTCTGACGCGTGCCGCAGGTGCGCGGGTCAGGTCTTCGTACGGAACTTGTGGACGGCGATCGGCGCCATCACCGCGGTGATCGCCGCCGACCAGCCGAGCGTGATCCACAGGTCGTGCGCGACCGGGCCGCCCACCATCAGTCCGCGTGCCGCGTCGGCGAGCGTGGACAGCGGGTTGTAGTCGGTGAAGGACTGCAGCCAGCCCGGCATCGACTGCGTCGGCGCGAAGATCGAGGAGCCGAACTGCAGCGGGAACAGCACCATGAAGCCCATCGCCTGCACGGACTGCGCGTTCTTCAGGACCACGCCCAGGGTGAGGAACACCCACATGATCGACGAGGCGAACACCGCGGACAGGCCCACCGCCGCGAACAGCCCGGCCCAGTGGTCGATGTCGAAGCCGACCAGGACGGCGACGATCATCAGCACCGTGGTGGCGAACAGCATCCGGGCCATCTCGACCGCGATCTTCGCGAAGAGCACCGAGCCGCGCCCGATCGGCAGCGACCGGAAGCGGTCCATGACACCGGAGTTGAAGTCCTGGCTGAAGCCGGTGCCGACGCCCTGGGACAGCGTCATGCTCATCATCGCGATCATGCCGGGGATCACGTACTGCACATAGCCGTCCTGCCCGCCGCCCAGGGCCTGGCCGATCGAGCCGCCGAAGACGTACACGAACAGCAGGGTGAAGACGATCGGCATCAGCAGCGCGTCGAACATCGACTCCGGGTCCTGCCGGATCCACAGCAGGTTGCGGCGGACCAGCGCGCCGGTGTGCCGCACGTGCGCGCGCAGCGAGATGCGAGCGTCGGGAGCGAGCGCGGCAGGGGTGGTGGCGGCCGGAGCGGTGGCGGCCGAGGGGGCGGCGCGAAGCGCCTCGGGCGGGGTGGCGGTGGGAGACGGGCGGGCGCTCATACGGCGACCTCCTCGCGGGTGTCGTCGGTGGCCGGGGCGGGGTCCTGCGGGGCACTGGCGCGGTGGCCGGTGAGGGACAGGAAGACCTCGTCCAGACTGGGGAGTTCGGTGGTGACGGCGGAGACGGTGATGCCGCGCGCGGTGACCGCGCCGACCACGGCCGTCAGCTGCTCGTCGCTGAGGATCGGCACCAGCACGGCACCGCGCTCGGTGTCCACCGTGGAACTGGCGAGCCCGGTGATGCCCAGCTCGTCCAGGTAGGCGGCGAGCGGGCGCAGTTGCAGCGGGTCGGCCGGGCGGACCCGCAGGGTGCGGCCGCCGACCTTGGCCTTCAGCTCCTCGATGCCGCCGTTCGCGATGACCTTGCCACGGTCCACGACGGTCAGCTCGGAGGCGAGCTGTTCGGCCTCCTCCATGTACTGGGTGGTGAGCAGCACGGTGACGCCGTCGCCGACCATGCGCTTGACCTCGTCCCACACCTCGTTGCGGGTGCGCGGGTCCAGACCGGTGGTGGGCTCGTCCAGGAACAGCACGGCCGGGCGCCCGATCATGGAGGCGGCCAGGTCGAGCCGGCGCCGCATGCCGCCGGAGTAGGTGGACGCGGGCCGCTTGCCGGCCTCGGTGAGCGAGAACCGCTCCAGCAGCTCGTCGGCGCGGCTGCGCGCGTCCCGGCGGGACAGGTCGAGCAGCCGGCCGATCATGTAGAGGTTCTCCCAGCCGGGGAGCTTCTCGTCCACGGAGGCGTACTGCCCGGTCAGCCCTATGACGCGGCGCAGCTGCCGCGGCTGCCGTACGACGTCGTACCCGACGACGTGCGCCCGGCCCGAGTCGGGGGTGATGAGGGTGGACAGGATGCGTACGAGGGTGGTCTTGCCCGCGCCGTTCGGACCGAGCACGCCCATCACGGTGCCCTCGCGCACATCCAGGTCGACGCCGTCCAGCGCCTTGGTCTCGCCGTAGTGCTTGACCAGCCCCCGCACGGTGACCGCGCTGTCCGCGGCCCGGGGGATGTCGTCGATTCGCTTCATGCCCCAGACGATGGCAGGGGCCACCGACAAACCGCCGACAGTCCGCCGACAGCCCCGATATCCCACCGACAACCACCGCAACCATCAATTGAGCAACCACTACGGTGAGCAACCAGGTCCGCGAGAGCGGCGCCGGTTTAGGCGCAAAGAGGGGCCCCGCCGACGGGGGAAGATCGGCGGGGCCGGTGGCCGTACCGCGATGGCCTACTGGTGGACGGAGCTGGTGGACGGAGCTGGTGGGCGGAGCTGGGTGGACGGGAGCTAGTGGACGGGAGCTAGTGGACCGAGTGCTCGTCCGCGGGGAACGTGCCGCCGACGACGTCCTCGGCGTACGCCTTCGCCGCGTCGCCCATGACCTTGCGCAGGTCGGCGTACTGCTTGACGAACTTGGGCACCCGGCCGCCGGTCAGCCCGAGCATGTCGGTCCACACCAGCACCTGGGCGTCGGTGTCCGGGCCCGCGCCGATGCCGACCGTCGGGATGTGCAGCGTCCGGGTCACCTCGGCGGCCAGCTCGGCCGGCACCAGCTCCAGGACGACCGCGAAGGCGCCCGCGTCCTGCACCGCCTTGGCGTCGCGCAGCAGCTGCTGGGCCGCCTCCTCGCCGCGGCCCTGCACCCGGTAGCCCATGGAGTTGACGGACTGCGGGGTGAGGCCGATGTGCGCCATCACCGGGATGCCGGACTCCACCAGCAGCTCGATCTGCCGGTGCGAGCGCTCGCCGCCCTCCAGCTTGACCGCGCCGACCCCGGCCTCCTTGACCAGCCGGGTCGCCGAGCGCAGCGCCTGCACCGGGCCCTCCTGATAGGAACCGAAGGGCAGGTCGCCCACGATCAGGGCGCGGCCGGTGCCCCGGACGACCGCGGCCGAGAGCATCGTCATCTCGTCCAGCGTGACGGGCACCGTGGTCTCGTAGCCGAGGTGGCAGTTGCCCGCGGAGTCGCCGACCAGCATCACCGGGATGCCGGACTCGTCGAAGACGGAGGCGGTCATCGCGTCGTACGCGGTGAGCATGGGCCACTTCTCGCCGCGCTCCTTGGCGGCGGTGATGTCCCGGACGGTGATACGGCGGTTGATCTTGCCGCCGTACAGCGCCCTGTTCCCCTCGGCGGGCTTGCGCTGCGGCGTCTGGGCAGCCGGAAGCTGCGTCATGGCAACGGCTCCTTCATGTCATCTCGAGGCGCCCTGACGGCGTCCCCGGATCCCTTCCATGGTGGCACTTGTGGCGCCCCGACGGCTAGGGGACCCCGGTCACGTACCCGCCGAGGGGCAGAGTACGGCCCATGGGGTCAAATGTGCCCGTTCTGTCACAGAGCGGCCCGTCCCGGCACAGCGTGGAACTCGGCGGGGCGACCCGTACGTCCTCGTGCCGTACGGCCGTCCAGGGGCGGCGGGATCGGAACCGATCATCCCCTATGGTGCTGAGTCACAGGGGGCGACGGTGTGCACAGCAGGCAGTGAGGCAACGGTATGGCGCAGCAGGCGTACATGACGGAGACGGACAGCGGCGGCTCGGACCCCGAGCGCCGGGAGAACCGGATTCGGCGCCTGTTCGACCGGGCGGTCAGCGGCTGGCGCGGGGACCGCCGGATCTGGAGCCGTGGCCTGGTCACGGCCGTGGTCGCACTGCTCCTGTCGGCGGTCATGGCGGCCCACTCGCACATCCCGAACGCCATCGGCAACCTCGGCAGCCTCACCGAGACCTTCCTGCCGTGGTTCGGCCTGCTGATCCCGGTCCTGCTGGTGATCGCCCTGGTCCGCAAGTCGGTGACGGCGCTGATCGCGCTGGTGCTGCCGGTGAGCGTGTGGCTGAACCTCTTCGGCGGCCTGCTCTTCGACAAGACCGGCTCCGGCGGCGACCTCACCGTGGCCACGCACAACGTCAACGCCGACAACGCCGACCCGGCGGGCACCGCCCGTGCCGTCGCCGCCGCCGGTGCGGACGTGATGGCCCTGGAGGAACTGAAGGCGTCCGCCGTACCGACGTACGAGAAGGCGCTGGCGGCGAAGTACCCGCACCACGAGGTCGTCGGCACCGTCGGGCTGTGGAGCAAGTACCCGGTCAGCGACGTGAAGCCGGTCGACATCGAGCTGGGCTGGAAGCGCGCGATGCGCGCCACCGTCGCCACCCCGTCCGGACCGATCGCGGTGTACGTCGCCCACCTGCCCTCCGTACGGGTGAAGCTGGAGGCCGGATTCACCGCCCGGCAGCGGGACAAGAGCGCCGCCGCCCTGGGCGAGGCCATCGAGAACGAGAAGCTGCCCCGCAAGATCCTCCTCGGTGACCTCAACGGCACCATGAACGACCGTGCGCTCACCGCGATCACCTCCCAGCTGCGCTCCCCGCAGGGCGCCGTGGGCAGCGGCTTCGGCTTCAGCTGGCCGGCGTCCTTCCCGATGGCCCGCATCGACCAGATCCTGGTCACCGGCGTGGAGCCGATGACCAGCTGGACCCTCCCGGCGACCGGCAGCGACCACCTGCCGATCGCCGCGCGTGTGAAGGTCGACACAACGGCTTCCTAGAATTCGCCTGCGGAATACCCGCCCTGAGAGTCTTTGTTCCGTACGGGAACATACAGTCGTCCCCGCCGGGCCCTCCCGGCCTCCCGTACGCGACCCCGCTCTCGAAAGGCGAGACCCCCTCATGCCCCTGGCCCTGCTCGCCCTTGCCGTGGGCGCCTTCGGCATCGGTACCACCGAGTTCGTGATGATGGGCCTGCTGCCCGACGTCGCGGACGACCTGGGCATCTCCATCCCCACCGCCGGTCACCTCGTCTCCGCCTACGCGCTCGGCGTCGTCGTCGGCGCCCCGCTGCTCGCGGCGGCCACGGCCCGGATGTCCCGCCGCACCGTCCTGATCGCCCTCATGGCGCTCTTCGTCCTCGGCAACGCCCTGTCGGCCGTCGCCCCCGGCGAGGTCTCCCTCCTGGCCGCCCGCTTCGTCAGCGGCCTGCCGCACGGCGCCTTCTTCGGCGTCGGCGCGGTCGTCGCCACCGGCATGGTCGGGCCGGAACGCAGGGCCCGCTCCGTCTCCCTGATGTTCCTCGGTCTCACCGTCGCGAACATCGTCGGCGTCCCCGCCGCCACCGCGATGGGCCAGCAGCTCGGCTGGCGGGCCACCTTCCTCGGCGTGAGCGTGATCGGCGTGGCGGCGATCGCGGCGCTGGCCCTCCTGATCCCGCGAGACAGCGCCCCCGCTCCCACCACCGGCCTGCGCGGCGAACTGGCCGCCCTGCGCTCCCTGCCGGTCTGGCTGGCGCTCGGCACGACGGTCGCGGGCTTCGGCGCGCTCTTCGCCGCGTACAGCTACATCACGCCGATGCTGACCGACGCCGCCGGGTTCGCCGAGACCAGCGTGACGCTGCTGCTGGCCCTCTTCGGCGTCGGCGCCACCGCGGGCAACCTGCTCGGCGGACGCCTGGCCGACCACTCCCTGCGCGGCACCCTCTTCGGCGGCCTCGCCTCCCTGGTCGTCGTGCTGGCGTCCTTCCCCCTGCTGATGCGCACGCCGGTCACGGCCGCGGTGTCGGTGGCCCTGCTCGGGATGGCCGCCTTCGTCACCGGCTCGCCCCTCCAGCTCATGGTGATGGAGAAGGCCGCCGCGGCCCCCTCCCTGGCCTCCTCCGCCAACCAGGCCGCCTTCAACCTCGCCAACGCCGGCGGCGCCTGGATCGGCGGCCTCGCCCTGGCCGCCGGATTCGGGGTCACCTCCCCGGCGACGGCGGGCGCGGCCCTGGCGGTCCTCGGTCTCGCGGTCGCGGGCACGGCACGGGCGGTGGACCGCCGCCGCACCGCCACCGCACCGGCGCCCAGCCGTGAGCGCGTGGTCGCGGGGCACGTGCCGGAGGCGGTGGAGGCGGTACGGCGGTGACGGGCGCCCGCCCGGCGCGCGTCGGCGGAAAGGGCGGTGCGGAGCGGCCCGCCCCCGCAGCATGATGGGGACCATGATCGTCCACACCGCCACCCCCGCCCGCCTCGGTGAGACGCGGCTGCCGGACGGACGCCTGCTCGGCTGGGCCGAGTGGGGCCCGCAGGAAGGCACGCCGGTTCTGCTGTGCCCCGGCGCGGCCACCAGCCGACGCCTCGGCTTCGGCCCCGGTGCCGTGGCCGCCCTCGGCATCCGACTCGTCTCCGTCGACCGGCCCGGCCTGGGCGCGTCCACGCCCGCACCCGGCCGAACCTTCGCCGACTTCGCCGCCGACGTGCGGGAGTTGTGCGCCCGGCGCGGCTTCGACCGTCCCGCCGTGGTCGGCAACTCGCAGGGCGCTCCGTTCGCCCTCGCCTGCGCGGAGGCGGGCCTCGCCTCCGCGCTGGCCCTGGTGTCGGCCGCCGACGAGGTGGCGGCCCCCGAGTTCGCCGCCGTACTGCCCGCCGAACTGCGTGCGTTGACCGAACGCGCGGTGCACGACCCCTCGGGCGCCGAGGAGTTCTTCGCGGCTTTCGACGCCGAGAGGATGTGGGACCTGGTCATGGACGGCAGCCCGGACTCCGACCTCGCCGTGTACCGGGACCCCGGCTTCTCCGCCGCCTACCGCCGCGCCCTCGCCGAGGGATTCGCCCGGGGCGCGGCGGCCGGCTACGCCCGCGACACGGTCCTGGCCCTGGGACGGTGGCCCTTCGCCCTCGGCTCCCTCGCCCTGCCCGTCGACATCTGGTACGGCGAGCACGACACCGCACACTCGCCCGACAACGGCGCCCTGCTCGCCTCCCGCATCCCCGGCGCCCGCCGCAACGTCGTCCCCGGCATCGGCGGGGCCCTGCTGTGGACGCACGCCGAGGAGATCCTGACCTCGCTGACGCACGGCGCGGCCCGCTGACGCCGCCGGGAACGGTGCCGCACGTCCGAGTGACAGGGTGCCCGTATCCCGTCACCCTGCGTTGCCTCTGCGTCTAACGTGACGCCCATCGCGATAGGACGCGTACGACGGAGGGGTGCGGATGCCGGTGAACGGCGAGGCGGACGAGCTGGGTTGGGAGGTCGACCCGGACGACGAGTGGGGCGTGGCCGTCCTCACCACCGTGGGGAGGCAGCTGAAACTGCGCCGCGAGGCGGTGGGCATGCGGGCGGGCGACTTCGGGGTGGCGGTCGGTTACGGGGAGGACCTGGTCTACAAGGTCGAGGGCGGGAAGCGGATCCCCCGGCGGGAGTACCTGGAGAAGGCGGACCAGGTCCTCGACGCGGGCGGCCTCATCGCTGCGGCGTGGGAGGACGTGAAGAGGGTCCGGTATCCCAAGCAGGTGCGGGACCTGGCGAAGATGGAGTCGCGAGCCGTCGAGTCGCTTTCGTACGGCAGCTACAGCCTGCACGGGCTTCTCCAGACCGAGGAGTACGCGCGCGCACTGCTCGGCAGGCGGCGACCTGCCCTCACCGACGACGAGATGGAGAGCGCCCTCGCCGCACGGATGGGGCGCAGGGCGATGCTCGAACGGGATCCGGCCCCGGAACTCAGTTTTGTCCAGGAGGAGGCGACCCTCAGGCGTCCCGTGGGAGGCATGATGGTTCTGCGGCGCCAGCTCGAACACCTGCTGGAAGTGCAGCAAATGCGGCACGTGGAGATCCAGGTGATGCCTACGTCCCGCGGCGACCATCCGGGAGGAGGACGCATGCAGGTACTCAAGTTTGAAGACGGCACGGCGGTCGGCCGGGCCGACGACGAGTTCGGCGGTCGGCCTGTCGCGGACCCCCGGCAGCTGCGCATCCTCGAACTGCGCTATGGCAGTATCCGAGCCGAGGCGCTGCCCGCCCGGGAATCAGCGGCCTTCATCGAACAACTGCTGGGGGAGACATGACCGGTAAGGACACACCTGCACACCTCGCCGACCTGGCCTGGTTCAAGAGCAGTTACAGCGATACCAGCAATCCCAGCGACTGCGTCGAGGTCGCGATAGCCCCCGCCACCATCCACATCCGCGACTCCAAGCGCCCCGACGGCCCCCGCCTCGCCGTCGAATCGGCGACGTGGACGATGTTCGTGGCCTGGCCGGGCGCGGTCAGTCCTCGGGTTTGACCTTCGAGGCCACGAAGAGCAGCCCGGCCGTTGCCGCGATGAGGACTCCGGCCAGTTCTTCGTAGCCCTGGAAATAGGCGACGGGGACGGCGAGTCCGCAGGCTGCTCCGAGCAGCTCGAAGGAGCCCCCGATCAGCCGCCGGGGGCGATTCGCGGGCGGAGGGTGATGGGGGTTGGGCGGGCTTCGCCAGTAGTGGAGAGGTCCCGCCCTGGGCTTCCAGCCGTCCGCCCGGAGTTCCAGGTACTCCGGGTGGTGGCGGGCGTAGCCCATGCGGCGGGGCGCCAGGCGCTGCCACGGCAGCCGGCCCAGGCGGATCGCGATCCAGACGAGCCCCGGCAGGCAGGCGACGGCCGCCCAGATCGCCGCGACCACCCGCTCCCCGGTCGAGGGCGACAGGATGCCCAGCAGCCGGTCCAGCTGGCCACTGGCGGCGTAGGCGATCAACGCGGCGACGGAGAGTACCGCCGCGGTCCGTTCCAACTGGTGTCCGGTGTGGCAGCGGGCGCAGCGTGGCACGGACACGATTTCCATCCGCCAGGTGGAGCGCAGGACGATGATGAACGGGGTCATGGTGGTGTCCGTGTCCTTGTGCAACCCCAGGACGTGGTCGTGCCACGACGGTGGAGTCTCCTCCCCGCAGAACCAGCACTCCCGCACCACGCGTTCCCTCCCCCCGGCCGCCGCGCCGAACGGCCCCTGCCGACTAGCCATCGGCGCCGTTCTGTTCGCCTCGTCGCGCCATCCTCGCGGCCTGGCCTTCGTGGATGTCGTTCACCCACTCCCAGCCGGGCTCGACCGAAGGCCCGAGCCTCGGGTCGTCCGGAGCGCGGCCGTCCCTCAGCGCGTGCAGATACTCCCGGTCCTGACCGATCCGCACCCGGACCTGATCGGCGAGGGCGACGGCTCCGTGCCCCGGCACGAGCACTTCGACGTCGTCCGCCACCTTCTCCAGGAGTCGTAGCCCGGTGAGATAGTCCTCAACCGGATGCTCCGTGTCGTCGAGCATCGGAACGAAGAGATCGGACAGCATGTCGCCGGCGACAAGCACCCCGCGATCCTCGACCAACAGCGCCGCATGGCCCGGAGCATGAGCCGGATGTTCGATCACCCGTACCTCAGGCCCGTTCCACGGAATCAGCTCCGCTCCAGCGGGCAACCCCACGATGAGACCGAACAGTTCCAACGGTGTCTCTTCGGCGATTTCCGGCGGCAGCCCTTCTGCGACGCGAGCCTTCCACCCCTCTTCCGAGCGGAGCTCTCGCAGGTACGCCGAACAGCGGGCCGTGCCGTAACGCGGCACCTGCCCGAGTTCGGCGTGCCACAACGCGTGATCCCAATCCGGATGCGTCGCAAAACCTGCCACGACGGGCTGGCCCAACCGGCGAAGGTCCTCCGCCAGGCAGCCCATCTCGCTGGTCGTCAACCCGGGATCGACGACCAGCACACCGGCCTCGCCCTGCACGACCACGGTGTTGTTCCGCAGCAACTCGCTCTGGTGTACCAGCACACCGTCCGCGACCGGCGTCAGCATGAGGTCTCCTCACATCAGCCCGCAAACTCCTGCCGAGACGGTAGTTCCGGACACTCGGGCAACGCAGCCCTTTGGACAACCCGGTTGCCTGGCACGCGAACCGGGCCCCGGACGCGGTGGTCCGGGGCCCGGTGTGGTGCGGGGCTGCGGTCAGCTCAGACGCTCGTCGTGTGGGCGTGGGCCGCCGCACCGCCGAAGGGAGCCGAGACGCCGAGGCCGCCGGTGAGGGCGAACGGGCCGGACTCCGCGTGGAGGCCGGCGGCGAACGCGCCGTCGCCCGCGACGAGGGCCGTGCCCGCGGTGAGGCCGATGCCGCCGGAGACCCGGTCCAGGTCGGCGTCGGAGATCTCGGCGGTTTCGACCTGGGGGACAGTGTTCATGGCAGGTCTGTTCCTTTCTGGGGGAAGTCTGGGGAAGGGAGAGCGGTGCGGTGCGCATGCCCGGGTCCGGAGTTGGGGGCCTCCGGCACGGGCCACCGGCGTGCCGCGCACCGATCAAAGCACGGGGCCGAACGGTCCACCATCGTCGAGTCGTCGGCCTCCGCCGCACGGCGTCGCCGCATGCACGAGTGTGTGAATGCGGTCAGGGAAAGCGTCCCGATCTTCACACCGCCCCCCGAGGCGCGGAGGCTCCCGGCGAGCATGACTCGCTCGGCCCGCCAGGTGGGCGGCGGACGCACCCCGGCGGTGCGGCCGGCTGATGATCTCTGTGGAGATTCACGGGTTTTCCGGGACCGATCCGGGGGCCGGACCCCGGCCCTGGGGTGTGACACATCGGTTGTGGAATGATCCGGGCGCAGGTTCGCCGCCCAGGGCCGCGAGCCTTCGTCGAGCAGAGGCTGGGGAGAGTCATGATCCGCTGCACCGCATCCACCGAAGCGCTCGCGGGATGACGGACCGTAGGTCGGACCCTGCCGCTGGTGACATACCGGCGGAGATCGGTCCCTACCGGCTGGAGCGGCTGCTGGGCGAGGGCGGGATGGGCCGCGTCTACCTCGGACGTACGCCCGCCGGGAGTGCCGTGGCCGTCAAGGTCGTCCACCGTGCGTACGCCGCCGACCCGGAGTTCCGCAGGCGGTTCGCGCTGGAGGTCGCGGCGGCCCGGCGCGTCCAGGGGCTCTACACCGTGCCCGTGGTCGCGGCCGACCTGGAGGCCGACGAACCCTGGCTCGCCACGGCCTACGCCCCCGGGCCCTCCCTCCAGCAGGCCGTCGGTGAACGGGGGCCGCTGCCCGCCGCCGAGGTGCTCGCGCTGACGGCCGGGGTCGCCGAGGCGCTGGAGACGATCCACGCCGCCGGAGTGATCCACCGCGACCTGAAGCCCTCCAACATCGTCCTCACCGCCGACGGACCCAAGGTCATCGACTTCGGCATCGCCCGCGCCGCCGACCACACCGCCCTGACCGCCACCGGCATGCGCGCCGGAACCCCGGCCTACATGGCGCCCGAGTACATCCGGGGGCAGGAGGTGACCGAGGCCGGTGACGTCTTCGCGCTCGGTCTCGTCGCCCACTTCGCCGCCACCGGACGGCTCGCGTTCGGCGGCGGCAGCGACCCCGCGGTGGCGTACCGGATCCTGGAGGCGGCGCCGGACCTCGAAGGCTGCCCCGAGTCCGTGCGCGGCGTCGTCGCGCTCTGCCTGGAGAAGGACCCGGCCCGGCGGCCGACGCCCGCCGAGGTGATCCGGCTCTGCGGCCGGGCCGCGAACGGGGAGTTCGATGACGGCCGTACCCCCACCGTCGTCTCCACGCCCCCGGCGACCGGCCCGGACGCGCCCACCGCCACCGCCCCGGCGCGTACCCCGGCCCCGGACACCGATCCCGCGCCCCCGTCCACGCCGCCGTACGCCGCCCTGCTCGGCGTCGTCGCTGCCATCGCGCTGGTCGTCGTCCTGGTCGTGACGCTGCTGCCCTCGTCCGGGAAGCCCCCGAAGAGCAAACAGCCCTACCCCGTGGTCGCGGCGACCGACATCTTCGCCAAGGGGAGCACCGGCATCGCGTTCGACCGGGACGGCAGGACGCTCGCCACCGGCGGCGAGGACGGCAGGATCAGGCTCTGGGACGTCACCACGCGCAAGGTGCGCGCCACCCTCACCGAGAAGGACTGGCGGGGGGAGCCGATGAGCATCCTCAACGTGACCTTCAGCGCCGACGGGAAGACGCTGGCCGCGAGGACCTACAACAACCTGGTCGGCGTCTGGGACGTGGCGGGGCGACGGGAGATCCGCCGCATCAAGGAACACACCTACGCCCTCGCCCTCAGCCCCGACGGCAAGCGGATCGCCTTCGGCAACATCGTCGGCTCCGAGCTGTGGGACGTCGACAGCCGCAGCGAGGACGCGCGCGCCCACTTCACCCAGGAGGTGCGCACGATGGACGTGGCGTTCAGCCCCGACGGGAAGACCCTCGCGACCGTCGGCGACCCCTCCGACAAGCGCAGGTTCCCGGACCACGAGCCGGTCAAGCTGTGGGACGTGACCCGGATCGACCCGAAGCCCTACGGACAGGGCGACCCCCGCCTCACCCTCGCCGTCGACGACGTCACCTACGCCGTCGCCTTCAGCCCCGACGGCAAGACCCTCGCCACCGGCGGGCCGCACAGCGACGTCCGGCTGTGGGACGTGGCCACCGGCCGCCTGAAGGCCACCCTCGCCAACGACCGCGTCCAGGCCCGGGACCTGGCGTTCAGCCCCGACGGCCGGAGCCTCGCCGTCACCGCCGACGGCGGGGTGCTGCTGTGGAACCTGGCCGACCGCAAACCGAGCGCCGTCCTGTCGGACGACGACAGCGGCTACGGCTACGACAAGATCCAGGAGCTGGCGTTCAGCCCCGACGGACGCCTCCTCGCCGGCACCACCCTCGGGGGCGTCGACGAACCCGACGAGGACTCCGACGCCCCGGACCAGTACGGCCCCGCGAACGACCCGAGGGCGAACCACGGCGTACGGCTGTGGAAGGTCCCGGCCACGACCGCTCACTGAGCGGGTCCACCGTGACGGAAACCGCCCCGTCCGTGCGTGGTGCCGGTTCAGCCGGGCAGAGGCTCGTCCAGGCGGTTTCGCTCCGCCTCGCTCAGCTCGAGCTCGGTGGCCCCGACGGAGTCCAGGATCGACGCCGGGCGGCTGGCACCCGGTACCGGGATCACTGCCGGGGAGCGGGTCAGCAGCCACGCCAGGGCGACCTGCTGCGGGCTGACGCCGTGCGCGGCCGCGACGCGGTGGAAGGCCGTGCCCGCGGCAGTCGGGCCGCGAGTGCCGTCGAGGGAGCTGGGTGAGATGCCGCCCAGTGGGCTCCAGGGCAGGAAGGCCAGCCCCAACCGGGTGCTCAGCCGCAGCTCGGGCTCACTGTCGCGGACGGCCGGTGAGTACTGGTTCTGCACGGACACGAGGCCGTGGCCGAGGATCGTGTGCGCTTCCCGGATCTGGCCGACGGTGACGTTGGAGATCCCGGCGGCCCGGATGGTGCCGGCGTCGAGCAGCTCCCGCAGCGCGCCCACGGACTCCGCCCAGGGCACGGCCGGGTCCGGCTTGTGCAGTTGGTAGAGGCCGATGGACTCCACGCCCAGCCGCTTCAAGGACGCCTCCGCGGCGCGTTTGAGGTGTTCGGGGCCGGCGTCCACGGTCCAGCTGCCGTCGCCGGGGCGGCCGCGGCCGCCCTTCGTGGCGACGAGCAGGCGGGAGGTGTCGCCGCCGTAGCGGGCCAGGGCCCGGGAGATGAGCAGCTCGTTGTGGCCGGATTCGCCGGCGTGCCAGTGGTAGCTGTCGGCGGTGTCGATGAGCGTGACACCGGCGTCCAGGGCGGCGTGGACGGTGGCGACGGCCCGCCGTTCGTCCGGTCGGTGCTCGATGGACAGGGGCATGGCGCCCAGGCCGATGGCGCTCACGACGGTGTCGCCGATGGTACGGCTCTGCATGGAGGGGTCCGTTCCTCAGGAGGCGAAGGCGCCGTCGGCGGCGGCCAGGGCTTCGGTCACGGCGTCGGGGAGCCAGTCGGTGGTGCGGGAGAAGGAGAAGCCCAGTTCTTTCGCGCGGGCGTTGCTCATGGCGTAGTGCCGGTCGAACGAGAACGGCGAGGCCGGCTCGCCCACGGCGACGCTGCGGTACCGGGCCTCCCGGCCGGCCCGCGCCGCCACGACGGCACCGAGGCCGTAGACGTCGAGCAGGCCGTCGGAGCAGGCGTTGACCGGGCCCGTGGCATCGGTGAGCGTCGCCGCCCACCGCAGCAGCTCCGCCAGTTCCTCGTAGTGGATGAAGACCGTGGGCAGCGCCCCGGCGTGCACGGTGACCGGTGTGCCGCGGCTGATGTGCTCGGTGTAGTGCGCGAGCCGCCCGGTGAACTCCGCCGCGCCGCCACCGAGGACGTGGGCGCTGCGTACGGTGGCGAAAGCGAAACCGCTGTGCCGGGCCAGTACGGCCTCGGCCTGGCGCTTGCCTTCGGCGTAGTGCTCCTGGAGGTAGGCCGGGTCGTGCCAGGGCAGGTCCGTCCGGACCAGCCAGGCGGCCGGATCGACCGTCTCCTCGGGTACCGGTGTTCCGGGCGGGACCGCGGGCAGCGCGGCGGTTGCCGGATCGTAGACCTCGATGGTGGAGGTCATGACGTAGCGCCGGGTGCGGCCGCTGAAGGCCCGGGCGGCGATCGCGGCCTGCACCGGGGTGTAGCAGACCTGGTCCACGACCGCGTCGAAGGTGCGCGACCCCAGTGCGGCGATCAGACCGGCCTCGTCGTCACGGTCGGCAAGGAGGTGCTCGGTCCCTTCCGGCGGCGGGGCGGAGCCGCGGTTGAGCACCGTGACCCGATGGCCCGCCGTCTGCAGGCGCCCCACCAGAACCTTGCCGAAATAGCGGCTTCCGCCGATCACGCAGATCCTCTTCATGCCCCCATCCTGAACACCTACAGTCGACAGCAGAAGTGCTCAATTACTGGCTACGTATTAAGGATTACTGTTGATCGATGTGCAGCGGCTCCGTGTCCTGCGGACGGTGGCCGAACACGGCAGCTTCAACCGGGCGGCGGCAGCGCTCCGCCTCACGCCCTCGGCCGTTTCCCAGCAGGTCGCCGCACTCGAGCGCAGTCTCGGAGCCCAGGTCGTCGCGCGCAGTACCCGCGGAGTCACCCTGACCCCGGCCGGCCGGATCATGGTCGGGGCCGCCGAGTCGGTGGCCGCGGAGCTCGTCCACGCCCAGCGGCAGGTCGATCGACTCGGCACCGGCCGCACCCAGATCACCATCGCCACGTTCACCAGCGGGGGCAGGCTCCTCCTGCCCCGCGCGCTCACTCACCTGGCCACCGCCCACCCCGGCACCGTCGTCCACGTCAGGGAGGCCGAGCCCGAAGACAGCCTCCCGCTGGTCCGTCAGGGAGCGGTGGATCTCGCACTCGCCTACCACTTCGACGGCCCGCTGCCCGGCCGGCTCGGCCCGACCTCCAGCCTGGTGTGGACGCCACTCTTCGACGACCCCCTGCACGTCGTCCTGCCCGACGCCCATCCCCTGGCAGGCCGGGAGTCGCTCGACATCGCGGAGCTGGCCGCCGAGCCCTGGGTGCTCGGCTGCCTCAAGACCGAGGCGTACCTGCGCCGTTACGCCGAACGTGCCGGTTTCGACCCCGAGGTGCGCAGCACGACCACCGACTACTTCTTCGCCCGCTCGCTCGTCGCCGCGGGCCTGGGAATCTCACTGATCCCCTCCATCGCGCAGACCCCGCCGGTGGCGGGAGTACGCACCGTCCCCGTCGTGCCGCCGGCCCCGACCCGGCACGTCGGCGTTGCCACCATCCACCGCCGCGGTCTTCCCCAGGTCGTGACAATGGTGGGAGCCCTCCAGCGACAGGCAGCGGTACTGGACCGGACCGACCCGCACCCCACGGCATGACCCCATTCGTTCCCATTGGTTCTCATTGGTCCTCATTCGGCCGAGGGAGACCGCCGCCGGGTGGCACCATCACGGCGCCGGCCTCGTCGTCACCGCCGGCGCGCCGCTGATCCTCAGCGTGGCCATGTCGCTGCTGCTCGTCCCGATCAACAGCCCGAACAAGACGTGGACCCCCGAGAACCGGCCCGATGACGGGAGGGAGCGGATGAGCCCGGGGGGCTGCTCCACCGGGTCGCCGAAGCCCGCCCTACAGCACCGGCAACGACTTCCGCAGCTCGAACGCCGTCACCTGCGACCGGTACTCCTCCCACTCCTGCCGCTTGTTGCGGAGGAAGAAGTCGAAGACGTGTTCGCCCAGGGTCTCGGCGACCAGGTCGCTGCGTTCCATCAGGGCGAGGGCCTCGCCCAGGTTCTGGGGGAGGGGCTCGATGCCCAGGGCGCGGCGCTCCGCGTCGGACAGGGCCCAGACGTCGTCCTCGGCGCCCGGCGGGAGTTCGTAGCCCTCCTCGATGCCCTTGAGGCCGGCGGCGAGGAGGACGGCGTAGGTCAGGTAAGGGTTGGCGCCGGAGTCGATGGAGCGGACCTCGACGCGGGCCGAGCCGGTCTTGCCGGGCTTGTACATCGGGACCCGGACCAGGGCCGAGCGGTTGTTGTGGCCCCAGCAGATGTAGGAGGGGGCCTCGCCGCCCGCGCCGGCGGTGCGCTCGGTGCCGCCCCAGATGCGCTTGTAGGAGTTCACCCACTGGTTGGTGACCGCGGAGATCTCGGCGGCGTGGCGGAGCAGGCCCGCGATGAAGGAGCGCCCCACCTTGGAGAGCTGGTACTCCGCGCCGGACTCGTAGAACGCGTTGCGGTCGCCCTCGAAGAGGGAGAGGTGGGTGTGCATGCCCGAGCCCGGGTACTCCGAGAACGGCTTCGGCATGAAGGTGGCCTGGAGGCCCTGCTCGAGGGCGACCTGCTTCATGACCAGGCGGAACGTCATGACGTTGTCGGCCGTGGAGAGCGCGTCCGCGTAGCGCAGGTCGATCTCCTGCTGGCCGGGGGCGCCCTCGTGGTGGGAGAACTCCACCGAGATGCCCATCGACTCCAGCATGGTGATCGCCTGGCGGCGGAAGTCCATGCCGATGTTCTGCGGGGTGTGGTCGAAGTAGCCGGAGTTGTCGGCGGGGGTCGGGACCGAGCCGTCGACCGGCTTGTCCTTCAGCAGGAAGAACTCGATCTCCGGGTGGGTGTAGAAGGTGAAGCCCAGGTCGGAGGTGCGGGCCAGGGCGCGCTTGAGGACGTAGCGCGGGTCCGCGAAGGACGGCGAGCCGTCCGGCATGAGGATGTCGCAGAACATGCGGGCCGTGCCGGGGGCCTCCGCCCGCCAGGGCAGGACCTGGAACGTCGACGGGTCCGGCTTGGCGATCATGTCGGACTCGTAGACCCGGGCGAAGCCCTCGATCGCGGAGCCGTCGAAGCCGATGCCCTCGTCGAAGGCCTGCTCCAGCTCGGCCGGGGCCACGGCGACGGACTTGAGGAAGCCCAGCACGTCCGTGAACCACAGGCGTACGAACCGGATGTCGCGCTCCTCCAGCGTCCGGATCACGAACTCCTGCTGCTTGTCCATCTTCCGCTTCCCCATCCTTGCTGGTCAGGCCGCCTGTCTCCGGTACGGCGGGAGGCGGTCGGGCACTTGAGCATCACACCACAGCGCCGTTACGTGTGCGTTGCGGACCTCCGTCGGCCGGCCCACCCCGTGACCGCAGCGTAGAGGCCACCTGTTCGATCGGGCCATTCCGGGGATCCGGCCGGGACGGAACCTGTGCCCGCCCTACGAAGGACGGGCCCCGCGCCATTACGATCAGCGGACCTCACGGTCGTCCGTTCCCCAGATTCCTTCCCAGAAGGGCAACACCCCATGGGTTCCGCCAAGAAGAGCAGCAACACGGCGCGACAGGCCCGCATAGCCGAGATGCGGCGTGCCGAGGAGGCCCGCGACCGCCGGAACCGGATCCTCACGATCACGCTCAGCACCGTGGTCGTCGCCGGTCTCGTCGTCGGCGGCGTCTTCCTCGTCCGGTCGCAGTCCGACGACTCCTCCGGCGACACGGCGTCCGACGGCAAGACCTCCGGCAAGTTCGAGACCGGCGCGGACGGCGTTCGGACCTGGAAGGGCGACCTGGGGCGCAACCACGTCACCAAGAAGGTGACCTACCCCGTCGAGCCCCCCGTCGGCGGCGACCACAACCAGGTCTGGATGAACTGCAACGGCGACGTCTACACCAAGCCGCTGAACAACGAGAACGCCGTGCACTCCCTGGAGCACGGCGCCGTCTGGGTGACGTACACCGACGACGCCCCCGAGGCCGACGTCGACAAGCTGGCCGCCAAGGTCAAGAAGACGCCGTACTCGCTGATGAGCCCCGACGACAAGCAGAAGGACCCGATCGTGCTGTCCGCGTGGGGGCACCAGCGCACGGTGACCGGCGCCGACGACCCGAACGTGGACAAGTTCTTCGAGAAGTTCGTGCAGGGTCAGCAGACCCCCGAGCCGGGGGCCGCGTGCACCAACGGACTGTCCCAGTGACCACGAAACGGGCCGGCTGGATCGCGGGCGCCGCGGCCGCCGTGCTCGTCGCGGCCGGGGGGATCACCTACGCGGTCGCCGGGGACGACGGCGGCGGCAAGGTCCCGGCCGCCGACTCCGCGGACGCCGGGTTCGCGCGGGACATGTCGGTCCACCACCAGCAGGCCGTGGAGATGTCGTACATCGTGCGCGACCGCACCGACGACGAGGAGGTGCGGCGGCTCGCGTACGACATCGCGCAGACCCAGGCCAACCAGCGCGGCATGATGATCGGCTGGCTCGACCTGTGGGCGCTGCCCAAGGTGTCGTCCGACCCGCCGATGACCTGGATGGGCATGGGCGACGCGCCCTCCGCCGGTGAGGGCTCGCTGATGCCGGGGATGGCCACCGACGCCGAGATGGAGAAGCTCGGGACGCTGGACGGCAAGCAGGCCGAGGTCTACTACCTCCAGCTGATGACCGAGCACCACAAGGGCGGCGTCCACATGGCGAAGGGGTGCGTCGAAAGGTGCACCGTCGGCGTGGAGAAGCGGCTGGCCCGCGGGATGGTGGAGTCCCAGGAGTCGGAGATCCGGCTGATGGCCGACCTGCTCGCCGAGCGGGGCGCGAAGCCGCGGGCGTGAAGCGGCGGGCGTAGGGCGCAGGGCGACGGGCGTGAGGCGCCGGGCGTGAGGTTTTGGACATGATCCGGTAACACGTCCGCCGCCCCATAGTGTCGTTCTGACGATTACAGTGGACGCGTGCCTCGACTACGACTCGCCCTCAACCAGATCGACTCCACCGTCGGCGACATCGACGGCAACGCCGAGTCGGTCCTGCGCTGGACCCGGCACTCGGCCGGGCAGGGAGCGCACCTGGTGGCGTTCCCGGAGATGATGCTGACCGGTTACCCGGTGGAGGACCTGGCCCTCAGGCCGTCCTTCGTCGAGGCCTCCCGCACCGCCCTGCGCTCCCTGGCGGCGCGGCTGGCGGACGAGGGCCTCGGCGGAGTCCCCGTGGTGGTCGGTTACCTCGACCGTTCGGCGACGGCCCGGCCGAGGTACGGCCAGCCAGCCGGTGCCCCGCAGAACGCGGCGGCCGTGCTGTACGGCGGCGAGGTGGCGCTGAGCTTCGCCAAGCACCACCTGCCGAACTACGGCGTCTTCGACGAGTTCCGCTACTTCGTGCCCGGCGACACCCTGCCCGTGGTGCGGGTACGCGGCGTGGACGTGGCGCTGGCCGTCTGCGAGGACCTGTGGCAGGACGGCGGCCGGGTGCCGGCCGCCCGCTCGGCGCGGGCCGGCCTGCTGCTCTCCGTCAACGCCTCCCCCTACGAGCGGGACAAGGACGACACCCGCCTGGAGCTGGTGCGCAAGCGCGCGCAGGAGGCCGGGTGCACCACCGCCTACCTCGCCATGACCGGCGGGCAGGACGAGCTGGTCTTCGACGGCGACTCGATCGTCGTCGACCGGGACGGGACGGTGCTGGCCCGGGCGCCGCAGTTCACCGAGGGCTGCGTGGTGCTGGACCTCGACCTGCCCGCCGCCGGGACGGAGGCCGAGGCGCCCACGGGCGTCGTGGACGACGGACTGCGCATCGACCGGGTGGTGCTCTCCGGGGAGGCCGGGCGGGAGCAGCCGCTGCCCGCCGGGGAGCCGTGGCGGTCCGGCGGGCACGCCGAGCCGCTGGACGACGACGAGGAGGTCTACTCGGCGCTCGTCACCGGCCTGCGCGCGTACGTCGCGAAGAACGGCTTCCGCTCGGTGCTGATCGGGCTGTCCGGCGGCATCGACTCCGCGCTGGTCGCGTCGATCGCCTGCGACGCGCTCGGCGCCGAGCACGTGTACGGCGTCTCGATGCCGTCCAGGTACTCCTCCGGGCACTCCAGGGACGACGCGGCCGAGCTGGCCCGGCGCACCGGCCTCAACTACCGCACCATGCCCATCGAGCCGATGTTCGACGCGTACACGGGCGCGCTGGAGCTCACCGGCCTGGCGGAGGAGAACCTCCAGTCCCGGCTGCGCGGCACGCTGCTGATGGCGCTCTCCAACCAGGAGGGCCACCTCGTGCTGGCCCCCGGCAACAAGTCGGAGCTGGCGGTCGGCTACTCGACGCTGTACGGCGACTCGGTGGGCGCGTACGGACCCGTCAAGGACGTGTACAAGACCTCGGTCTTCCGTCTCGCCGAGTGGCGCAACCGCGCGGCCCGGGACCGCGGCCGGACCCCGCCGATCCCGGAGAACTCGATCACCAAGCCGCCGAGCGCGGAGCTGCGCCCGGGCCAGGTCGACACGGACTCGCTGCCGGACTACCCGGTGCTGGACGCCATCCTCGCCCGGTACGTCGACGAGGACCGGGGCGCGGACGAGATCGTCGCCGCCGGGTACGACCGGGAGCTGGTGACGCGGACGCTGCGCATGGTGGACGCCGCGGAGTACAAGCGACGGCAGTACCCGCCGGGCACCAAGATCTCGGCCAAGGGCTTCGGCAAGGACCGCCGCCTGCCGGTCACCAACCGCTGGCGGGAGAGCGGCTGAGGCGGCCGGCTCGGGGCGGCGGGGCCGGTCAGCCCTCGCGCTTGAGGTCGGCCAGCGCCTTGTGCAGCGGCTCCGCCACCCGGCGCCGGTACTCCTGGACCGCCCAGCCGTTGCCGTCCGGGTCCTTGAAGTACATGAAGGTGGCACCGTCGTCCGGGGCGTACTGCACCGGCTCCGAGACCTCCAGACCACGGGCGGTCAGCTCCGCGTGCGCCGCCTTGATGTCGGCGACGCAGAGCTGGAGGCCCTGGTACGAGCCCGGTTCGGGCCGGGTCTGCCCCTGGGCCATGTCCCAGATGGCGTCGCCGAGGGCGACCGAACAGCCGGAGCCCGGGGGCGTCAGCTGGACGATCCGCATGCCCGGCATGACCTCCTGGTCGATGTCGACGTGGAAGCCGACCTTGTCGCGGTAGAAGTCCCGGGCGCGGTCGATGTCGGTGACGGGGAGCGGGATGACTTCGAGCGTGAAGTCCATGGCGTGACTCCTTCGGCTTTCGTCGGTCGCGGGTGTCGGTACCGGCGGGCGCCAGTACTGGCGGGCGCCAGTACTGGGCGGGTGTCAGTAGTGGTAGCGCGCCTGGACGATGACCAGCAGGTCATCGGTGGGCTTGTACACAAGACGGTGCGTGTCGTCGATGCGCCGTGACCAGTAGCCGGACAGGTCGCCCTTGAGCGGCTCCGGCTTGCCGACGCCCTTGAACGGGTCACGGGCGATGTCGGCGATCAGTCTGTTGATCCGCTTGGTCACCTTCCGGTCGCTCTCGGCCCAGTGGACGTAGTCCTCCCAGCCGTGGGACGTGAAAGTGATCCTCACGCCCGCTCCGCGTCCGGGTCGATCAGCTCACGCCGGCGTGCGTCGCCCGACTCGGCCTCCGCGATGGAGTCGAGCAGCCGGCGGGCGTTCCGCGGCGAGCGCAGGAGATGCACCGTCTCCGTCCACGCCGTGAAGTCCTCCTCGGACATGAGCACGGCGTTCCCCTTGCGGGAGGTGATGTGCACCGGGGCATGGTCCTCGTTGACCTGCTCTATCAGCGGGAACAGATTCTGACGGGCTTCGCTGGCGGTGATGGACATACCAGTGCCTCCCTTCCTCGGCTTGTACAAGATATCGTACGAGTCCGGGGCGGTCCACCGGAGAGCGGGAGCGGTACGTCCCGGCGCCCGCACGCCGTTCCCCGGCTACGCTCAGCCCGTACGACCTTGATCCCACCCGGGCCCATGTGCCCCACTGTCCGACAGGAGGCCGAGATGACGGCGCCGGGGCGCAGGAGCAGTACCTTCACGCGGCTGCTGCGGCACGGTTTCACCGATCCCTCGGCCGCCGAACGGCTGCTGGACGGGGCCGAGCTGGCCGAGCTGCGCGCCGATCCCGTCCTGCTGGAGGCGCTGGGCGCCACCGCCGACCCGGACCTCGCCCTGCACGGACTGGTACGGCTCCTGGAGGCGCAGCCCGACCCCACCGCCCGTCAGGAGCTGCTGGACACCCTGATAGCGGCCAAGCCGCTGCGCGACCGTCTCCTCGGTGTGCTCGGCGCCTCCGAGGCGCTCGCCGACCACCTCGCCCGGCACGCCGGGGACTGGCAGGCCCTGGTGACGTACGAGCCGCGCGACCTGCACCGCGGCGTCGAGGAGTTCGAGCGGGGGCTCGCCGAGGCCACCGACCCGGTGACCCTGCGCGTCGCCTACCGGCGCTGCCTGCTGTCCATCGCCGCCCGCGACGTCTGCGGCACCATCGACGTCGCCGAGACCGCCGCCGAGCTGGCCGACCTCGCCACCGCCACCCTGCGCGCCGCCCTGGCCCTCGCCGAGGCCGCCGCGCCCGAGGACGCCGCCCGGTGCCGGCTCGCGGTGATCGCGATGGGCAAGTGCGGCGGACACGAGCTGAACTACGTCTCCGACGTCGACGTCATCTTCGTGGGCGAGCCCGCCGACGCCGACGCCGACGAGACCAAGGCACTGCGGGCCGCCACCTCGCTGGCCTCGCACATGATGCGGATCTGCTCCGAGACCACCGTCGAGGGCTCCATCTGGCCCGTCGACGCCAATCTCCGCCCCGAGGGCCGCAACGGCCCCCTGGTGCGCACCCTCAGCAGCCACGTCGCCTACTACCAGCGCTGGGCCAAGACCTGGGAGTTCCAGGCGCTGCTCAAGGCCCGCCCGGTGGCCGGCGACCCCGGGCTCGGCGCCGAGTACGTCGCCGCCCTCCAGCCCCTGGTGTGGCAGGCCGCCGACCGCGAGAACTTCGTCCCGGACGTGCAGAAGATGCGCCGCCGGGTGGTGGAGAACATCCCCGTCACCGAGGTGGACCGGCAGCTCAAGCTCGGGCCCGGCGGCCTCAGGGACGTCGAGTTCGCCGTGCAGCTCCTCCAGCTGGTGCACGGACGCGCCGACACCTCCCTGCACAGCGGCACGACGCTGGACGCGCTGGAGGCCCTCGCCGCCGGCGGCTACGTCGGCCGGACCGACGCCGCCCAGCTCGACGAGGCGTACCGCTTCCTGCGCTCCATGGAGCACCGCATCCAGCTGCACCGGCTGCGCCGCACCCATCTCGTGCCCGAGGAAGAGGCCGACCTGCGCCGCATGGGGCGCTCCCTGGGCTTGCGCAACGACCCGGTGACCGGGCTGCTGCGGGCGTGGAAGCGGCACGCGGCCGTCGTCCGCAGGCTGCACGAGAAGCTGTTCTACCGGCCGCTGCTCGACGCCGTCGCCCAGCTCGCCCCCGGCGAGGCCCGGCTCAGCCCCGAGGCCGCCCGGGAGCGCCTGGTCGCCCTCGGCTACGCCGACCCGGCCGCCGCCCTGCGGCACCTGGAGGCGCTGGCGTCCGGCGTCACCCGCAAGGCGGCCATCCAGCGCACCCTGCTGCCCGTGCTGCTCGGCTGGTTCGCCGACTCCGCCGACCCGGACACCGGGCTGCTCAACTTCCGCAAGGTCTCCGACGCGCTCGGCACCACACCCTGGTACCTCAGGCTGCTGCGCGACGAGGGCGCCGCCGCCGAGAACCTCGCCCGCGTCCTGTCCGCCGGACGGCTCGCCCCCGACCTGCTGATGCGGGCCCCGGAGGCCGTCGCACTGCTCGGCGACGGCGTCGCCGGGGGACTGCGGCCGCGCGGCCGCGCCCAGCTGGAGCAGGAGACCCTCGCCGCGGTCCGTCGCGCCGACGACGCCGTACAGGCCGTCACCGCGGTGCGCGGCGTACGGCGCCGGGAGCTGTTCCGCACGGCCGCCGCGGACATCGTCGGCTCCTACGGCACCGAGGCCCAGCCCGTCGAGGCCGACCAGGGCGCCCTGGTGGACCTGGTCGGCGGCGCCGTGTCCGACCTGACGTCGGCGACGCTCGCGGGTACGCTGCGGGCGGTCGTGCGGGACAAGTGGGGCGACGTCCTGCCGACCCGGTTCGCGATCATCGGCATGGGCCGCTTCGGCGGACACGAGCTGGGCTACGGCTCGGACGCCGACGTGCTGTTCGTGCACGAGCCCCGCGACGGGGTGGGCGAGCGGGAGGCGGGCGACGCCGCCAACAAGGTCGTCTCCGAGATGCGCCGCCTGCTCCAGGTGCCGAGCGCCGACCCGCCGCTGCTGATCGACGCCGACCTGCGGCCCGAGGGCAGGTCGGGGCCCCTGGCGCGGACCCTCAAGTCGTACGAGGCCTACTACCGGCGCTGGTCACTGGGGTGGGAGTCGCACGCCCTGCTGCGGGCCGAGTTCGTCGCCGGGGACGAGGAGCTGGGGCGGCGCTTCATCGAGCTGATCGACCCCCTGCGGTACCCGGCGGGCGGGCTCGGGGAGGACGCCGTACGGGAGATCCGGCGGCTCAAGGCCCGGATGGAGTCCGAGCGGCTGCCGCGCGGGGCCGACCCCAAGCTGCACGCCAAACTGGGTCCGGGCGGCCTGTCCGACGTGGAGTGGACCGTGCAGCTGCTCCAGCTGCGGCACGGGCACGAGATCGCCGCGCTGCGGACCACCGGGACGCGCGCGGCGCTGGCCGCCGCGCGGGACGCCGGGCTGGTCTCGGAGGAGAACACCGCCACGCTCGACGAGGCGTGGGTGCTGGCGACACGGGTCCGCAACGCGGTGATGCTGGTCCGCGGACGGGCCGGCGACACGTTCCCCACCGACCCGCGCGAGCTGGCCGCCGTGGGCCGCTATCTCGGCCACGGCTCGGGCCACGCGGGCGACATGCTCGACGAATACCGCCGCACGGCCCGCCGGGCTCGCACGGTGGTGGAGGAGTTGTTCTACGCGTAACGGCTGCCGCCGCGGCCGCACGCGCCCCTGCTGCTGGGGCTATGGGTCGCACAGTCCCGCGTTGCGGGGTGCCGCTGCGCCCACCCGTGCCGCCCCAGCGGCACGACTGCCCGCAGCTACGCGCGCCCCGGCAACCACACCTTCCGCCGCCGCGCGGCGACCGGCACCACCCTGGGCAACCGGTACGGCAGGCTCCCGTACCAGACGTAAGCCACCCCGTACCCGAACGCCAGACACGCCACACCCCCCACCGCGTCCAGCCAGAAGTGGTTCGCCGTCGCCACGATCACCACCAGCGTGAGCGCCGGATACACCAGCCCCAGCACCCGCACCCACGGCACCGACGCCAGCACGAAGATCGTCAGCCCGCACCACACCGACCACCCGATGTGCATCGACGGCATCGCGGCGTACTGGTTGGACATGTTCTTCAGGTCCCCCGACGCCATCGACCCCCAGGTCTGGTGGACCATCACCGTGTCGACGAAGTGTTCGCCGTTCATCAGCCGCGGCGGGGCGAGCGGATACAGGTAGTAGCCGGCCAGGGCGACGCCCGTGGTCGCGAAGAGCACCAGCCGGGTCGCCGCGTAGCGGCCGGGATGGCTGCGGAAGAGCCACACCAGGACACCCAGAGTCACCACGAAGTGCAGCGTGGCGTAGTAGTAGTTCATGCCCACGACCAGCCAAGTCACCGAGTTGACGGCGTGGTTGACGGACTCCTCGACGGCGATGCCCAGTTGCTGCTCGACGTGCCAGATCCAGTCGGCGTTGCGCAGGGCCGCGGTCCGCTGCTCCGGCACCGCGTTGCGGACGAGGGAGTACGTCCAGTAACTGAGCGCGATCAGCAGGATCTCGAACCACAGGCGGGGGCGGCGCGGGGTGCGGAGCCGGGACAGGAGGCTCTTCCCCGTCGTCTCTGTGACGGGGTGCGGAGCGCCGTCCTCCAGGCGTTCCCGAGTCCTCACGGTCGCGTCACCCATAGGCATGAAGTCTGCCAGAAAAGCCTTCTTCCACCGATCATCCCTCAGGTGGAACCGACCCGCATCCGCCCCGGAGCCGGCACCCCCACAGGAATCAGGGGCGGCCGCGCTCGCCCGGCGCCGACGCCGTCGAGCCGCGCACCACCAGCTCCGGCATGAACACGAACTCGCTGTGCGGCGCGGGCGTCCCGCCGATCTCCTCGAGCAGCGTGCGCACCGCCGCCTGACCCATCGCCGGGACCGGCTTGCGGACCGTGGTGAGCGGCGGGTCGGTGAAGGCGATCAGCGGCGAGTCGTCGAAGCCGACGACCGAGACGTCCTTGGGCACGTCGAGGCCCAGCTGCCGGGCCGCGCGTATCGCGCCCAGCGCCATCATGTCGCTGGCGCAGACCACCGCCGTGCAGTCCCGCCCGATGAGCGCGGAGGCCGCCGCCTGGCCGCCCTCCAGGGTGTACAGCGAGTGCTGGACCAGCTCCTTCTCCACCGTCTCGGCGCTCAGCCCCAACTGGTCCTGGACGGTCCGGACGAAGCCCTCGATCTTGCGCTGCACCGGCACGAACCGCTTCGGCCCGAGGGCCAGCCCGATCCGGGTGTGTCCGAGCGAGACGAGGTGGGTGACCGCGAGGCTCATGGCGGCCCGGTCGTCGGGGGAGATGAACGGCGCCTGCACCTGCGAGGAGAAGCCGTCGACGAGGACGAAGGGCACGCCCTGCGCGCGCAGCCGCTCGTAGCGCTGCATGTCGGCGGTGGTGTCGGCGTGCAGCCCCGAGACGTAGATGATGCCGGCGACCCCGCGGTCGACCAGCATCTCGGTCAGCTCGTCCTCCGTCGAGCCGCCCGGCGTCTGGGTGGCGAGGACGGGCGTGTAGCCCTGGCGGGTCAGCGCCTGCCCGATGACCTGGGCCAGCGCGGGGAATATCGGGTTCTCCAGCTCCGGGGTGATCAGGCCCACCAGGCCCTCGCTGCGCTGCCGCAGCCGCACGGGGCGCTCGTAGCCCAGCACGTCGAGGGCGGCGAGCACGGACTGGCGGGTGGTGGCGGCGACGCCCGGCTTCCCGTTGAGGACGCGGCTGACCGTCGCTTCGCTCACCCCCGCCTGGGCGGCGATGTCGGCAAGCCGTGTGGTCACAGGGGTGGACTGTACCTGTCGGCCGCTTCCTTGCACACCGATCGGGCGCCGTGGGCGGCCGGTTGGACGGCCCGTCGGACGGCCCGGCGCGGGCTGCTGCGTCATCGCGCTCCCTCGAGAAAGTGGCGGCAAGAGCTTGCAGAGTCTTGCACAACCCGCCCGATACCGCTCGGGCCCCGTAAACAAGCGTCTCATGACGGTCGCCGAGAGGTCACGCCCGGATAACTTCGGAGATCTCTTGCACATTTTTGCAGCAAGACCTTTCGCCGGGCTTTCAACGCTGTTACGTTCACGTCGCCCGACGGCAGCAACGAAGCGGTCGGCGGTCGGCAGGAGCGGCGGACGGGCCCGCACCCTGCACCGCACGGGCTTTCACCCTCAAGGAGAACTCATGCGGCGTGGCATAGCGGCCACCGCGCTGGTGGCGTCCCTCGCCCTGGCGGCGACGGCGTGCGGCGGAGACGACGGCGGCGACAGCGAGTCGGGCGGACCGGTCACCATCACTTACTGGGACACCTCCAACGCGACCAACGAGGCGCCGACCTACAAGGCCCTGGTCAAGGAGTTCGAGGCCGCCAACAAGGGCGTCAAGGTCAACTTCGTCAACGTGCCCTTCGACCAGGCGCAGAACAAGTTCGACACCGCCGCAGGTTCCAAGGGCGCCCCGGACGTGCTGCGCTCCGAGGTCGGCTGGACGCCCGCCTTCGCCAAGAAGGGCTTCTTCCTGCCGCTGGACGGCACCGAGGCCCTCGCCGAGCAGGACAAGTTCCAGCCCAACCTGATCGAGCAGGCCAAGTACGAGGGCAAGACCTACGGCGTTCCGCTGGTCACCGACACCCTCGCCTTCGTCTACAACAAGGAACTGTTCAAGAAGGCCGGCGTCGAGGCCCCCAAGACCTGGGACGACCTGAAGAAGGCCGCCGCCACCATCAAGGACAAGACCGGCGCCGACGGCTACTGGGCCTCCACGGCCGGCTACTACGCGCAGCCGTTCCTGTACGGCGAGGGCACCGACACGGTCGACGCCGACGCCAAGAAGGTCACCGTCGACTCCGCCGAGGCGAAGAAGGGCTACGGCACCTGGCTGAGCCTCTTCGACGGCAAGGGCCTGCACAAGGCCGACACCACCGCGGACGCCTACGCCCACATCCAGGAGGCGTTCGTCAGCGGCAAGGTCGCCTCGATCATCCAGGGCCCGTGGGAGATCACCAACTTCTACAAGGGCTCGGCGTTCAAGGACAAGAACAACCTCGGCATCGCCACCGTCCCGGCCGGTTCCACCGGCAAGGCGGGCGCCCCGACCGGCGGCCACAACCTGTCGGTCTACGCCGGTTCGGACAAGGCCCACCAGGAGGCCGCGCTGAAGTTCGTGAACTTCATGACCTCGGCGAAGTCCCAGGAGACCGTCGCCCTGAAGAACTCCACGCTGCCGACCCGCGACGACGCCTACACCGCGAAGGTCAAGGCCGACCCGGGCATCGCCGGCTTCCAGACGGTCCTGCCCGCCGCCCAGCCGCGCCCGGCGCTGCCCGAGTACAGCTCCCTGTGGACGCCGCTGGACGACGAACTGCCGCAGATCGCCGGCGGCAAGAAGTCCCTGGACGAGGGGCTGGGCGACGCCAAGACCGCGATCGCCAAGCTGGTGCCGGACTTCAGCAAGTAGCAGCACCCGACCGCCGGGCCCCCGCCGTGGGGGGAGGGGCCCGGCGGTCACCGGCCGTGCGCCGCACTCCGACCGCAGACCCCTGACCTTCCCGATGCTCCCGAAGGTGTCGAACCATGACAGTCGCCATCGACCGCGCGACCGGCAAGCGCCGCGGTGACCGCACCCCGCGGCCCGGCCTCGGCCGGCGTCTGAAAGACGGCTACCAGAAGCACTGGTACGCCTACGCCATGATCGCGCCGGTGGCCGTCGTGATCGGCGTCCTCGTGCTGTACCCGCTGGGCTACGGCCTCTACCTCACCCTCACCGACGCCAACAGCCTCAACACGGGGCGCACCATCGGCGTCAACGAGATCGAGGCCACGTACAAGTTCGTCGGCCTGGACAACTACGCCGACATCCTGTGGGGCCCGACGGCCTACGACCGCTTCTGGTCGCACTTCATCTGGACCATCGTGTGGACGGCGGTCTGCGTCGGCCTGCACTTCTTCATCGGCCTCGGGCTCGCCCTGCTGCTCAACCAGAAGCTGCGCGGCCGCACCTTCTACCGGCTGATCCTCGTCCTGCCCTGGGCCGTGCCCACCTTCGTCACCGTCTTCGGCTGGCGCTTCATGCTCGCCGACCAGGGCATCATCAACTCCGCCCTGGACTGGCTGCACCTGCCGACGCCCGCGTGGCTCGAGGACACCTTCTGGCAGCGCTTCTCCGCGATCATGGTCAACACCTGGTGCGGTGTGCCGTTCATGATGGTCTCGCTCCTCGGCGGCCTGCAGTCCATCGACAACAGCCTCTACGAGGCCTCCGAGATGGACGGCGCCAACGCCTGGCAGCGCTTCCGCTACGTCACCCTGCCCGGGCTGCGGTCGGTCAGCTCCACGGTCGTGCTGCTCGGCATCATCTGGACCTTCAACCAGTTCGCCGTGATCTTCCTGCTGTTCGGCAACACCGCCCCCGAGGCGCAGATCCTCGTCACCTGGGCGTACCAGCTCGGCTTCGGACAGCAGCCGCGCGACTTCGCGCAGTCCGCGGCCTACGGCATCCTGCTGCTGGCCATCCTGATCGTCTTCACCTCCTTCTACCGCCGCTGGCTGAACCGCAATGAGCAGCAGCTCGCGAACTGAGGCAGGAGCCGCCATGAGTACAAGCACCGCGCCCACCAAGGCCCCCGCCGAGCAGGTCACCGCGTCCACCGCGCCGCCGCGCAAGGTCCGCGGCCGCGGCGAACGCAGCCGCGTCGCGTCCCTCGCCTCCCACGGCGTGCTGACCCTCGCGAGCCTCGTCGCGCTCTTCCCGGTCGCCTGGCTGGTCTACCTGTCCCTCGGCCCGGACAAGAACGACTACCTGCACCCTGGACGCATCTGGTCGAAGATGACCTTCGACAACTACGCGTTCGTGCTCCAGGACACCAACTTCTTCGACTGGCTGAAGAGCTCGCTGATCGTCTCGCTGGGCACCACCGTCATCGGTGTGCTGGTCGCCGCGACGACCGGTTACGCGGTCTCGCGGATGCGCTTCCCGGGCTACAAGAAGCTGATGTGGGTCCTGCTGGTCACCCAGATGTTCCCCATCGCGGTCCTGATCGTGCCGATGTACCAGATCCTGTCGAAGCTCCAGCTCATCGACAACTACTTCGGCCTGGTCCTCGTCTACTGCTCGACCGCGGTGCCGTACTGCGCCTGGCTGCTCAAGGGCTACTTCGACACCATCCCGTTCGAGATCGACGAGGCCGGGCGGGTGGACGGGCTGAGCCCCTTCGGCACCTTCTTCCGGCTGATCCTGCCGCTGGCCCGGCCGGGCTTGGCCGTGGCCGGCTTCTACAGCTTCATCACCGCGTTCGGCGAGGTCGCCTTCGCCTCGACGTTCATGCTGAGCGACACGAAGTACACCTTCGCCGTCGGACTGCAGAGCTTCGTCAGCGAGCACGACGCCCAGCGCAACCTGATGGCGGCCACCGCCGTGCTCGTCGCGATACCCGTCTCCGCGTTCTTCTACCTGGTGCAGAAGAACCTGGTGACCGGCCTCACCGCGGGCGGCACGAAGGGCTGATCGCCGCCCGACCCGGAAAACGTCCGGCCGCGGTGCCCATCCGACCCCGCAGCACCGCGGCCGGCCGATCTTTCCCCACCCACGCCTCCACTCCGTTACGTACCAAGGACGTCATGAGCCAGCAGCCTTCCGCCGCACCGGCCCCCACCTCCGCCGTCGCCACCGTCTCCGAGCGCCACGACTGGTGGCGGGACGCGGTCATCTACCAGGTGTACCCGCGCAGCTTCGCCGACAGCAACGGCGACGGCATGGGCGACCTGGAGGGTGTCCGCACCCGCCTGCCGTACCTGCGCGACCTGGGCGTGGACGCCGTGTGGCTCAGCCCCTTCTACGCCTCCCCGCAGGCCGACGCCGGCTACGACGTCGCCGACTACCGGGCCGTCGACCCCATGTTCGGCACCCTCCTGGACGCCGACGCGCTGATCCGCGACGCCCACGCGCTGGGCCTGCGCATCATCGTCGACCTGGTGCCCAACCACTCCTCCGACCAGTACGAGTGGTTCAGGCGCGCGCTGGCCGAGGGCCCCGGCTCCCCTTCCCGGGACCGCTACCACTTCCGCCCCGGCAAGGGGAAGAACGGCGAACTGCCGCCCAACGACTGGGAGTCCATCTTCGGCGGCCCCGCCTGGACCCGGGTCACCGAGCCCGACGGCACGCCGGGGGAGTGGTACCTGCACCTGTTCGCGCCCGAGCAGCCGGACTTCAACTGGGAGCACCCGGCCGTCGGCGACGAGTTCCGGTCCATCCTGCGGTTCTGGCTGGACATGGGTGTGGACGGCTTCCGCATCGACGTCGCCCACGGCATGGTGAAGGCGGAGGGCCTGCCCGACCTGGGATCCCACGAGCAGCTGAAGCTGCTGGGCAACGATGTCATGCCGTTCTTCGACCAGGACGGCGTCCACGACATCTACCGCCAGTGGCGGCTGATCCTCGACGAGTACAGCGGCGAGCGCATCTTCGTCGCCGAGGCCTGGACCCCGACCGTCGAGCGCACCGCCAACTACGTACGCCCGGACGAGCTGCACCAGGCGTTCAACTTCCAGTACCTGGGCACCCACTGGGACGCCGGGGAACTGCGCACGGTCATCGACCGCACCCTCGACGCCATGCGCCCGGTCGGCGCGCCCGCCACCTGGGTCCTCTCCAACCACGACGTCACCCGGCACGCCACGCGCTTCGCCAACCCGGCGGGCCTCGGCACCCAGATCCGCCTGGCCGGCGACCGCGCACTGGGCCTGCGCCGCGCCCGCGCCGCGACCCTGCTGATGCTGGCCCTGCCCGGCTCGGCCTACGTCTACCAGGGCGAGGAACTGGGCCTCCCGGACGTCGTCGACCTGCCCGACGAGGTCCGCCAGGACCCGGCCTACTTCCGCGGCGCCGGCCAGGACGGCTTCCGCGACGGCTGCCGCGTCCCGATCCCGTGGACCCGTGAGGGCTCCTCGTACGGCTTCGGATCCGGCGGCAGCTGGCTGCCGCAGCCCGCGGGCTGGGGCGAACTGAGCGTCGAGGCGCAGACCGGCGAGCCCGGCTCGACCCTGGAGCTGTACCGCGAGGCCCTGGCCGTCCGCCGCTCCACCGCCGACCTCGGCGCGGGCGACGCGGTCGAGTGGCTGCGCGCCCCCGAGGGCGTCGTCGCCTTCCGGCGCGGCGACTTCGTGTGCGTCGCCAACACCACCGGCGAGTCGGTGGCGGTGCCCGCGCACGGGCGCGTCCTGCTGGCCAGCGGCGAGATCACCGAGGCGGCCGGCGAGGCGAAGGTACCGGCCGACACGACGGTCTGGTGGACCCGCGCCTGACGCCCCCTCCGGACCGCTGAAGGGCCCGCTGCTTCCCCGGGGGAGCGGCGGGCCCTCGCGCGTCCGCCGGCCCGCCGGGTGACCCGGGCAAGTCCTGTGAAAATCCTTTCCGTTACTTTCGCAAGTCTTGCCGCAAGACTTGCGGCGGCGTTACGGTCTCGCCGGGGTCGGACCCGAACGAGCCGTACTCGCAAGGAGCTCACGCCTGTGATACCGAGATGGCCGGTGCCCGCCACGCGCCGTACCGCACGAGTGAGACGGGTCGCGGCCGTCACCGTGACCGCGCTCGCCGCCGCCCTGCTCCCCCCGCTCGCCGCGCGGGCCGACACCCCGCCCGCGCCCCCGTCCGACGCGAAGCTGGCGAAGACCGCCGCACGCCACGACCTGACGCGTGAGCAGTTCTACTTCGTCCTGCCGGACCGTTTCGCCAACGGGGACGCCGGGAACGACCGCGGCGGCCTGACCGGCACCCGGCTCACCACCGGCTACGACCCCACCGACAAGGGCTTCTACCAGGGCGGCGACCTCAAGGGCCTGACCCAGAAGCTCGACTACATCAAGGGGCTGGGCACCACCTCCATCTGGATGGCGCCCATCTTCAGGAACCAGCCCGTCCAGGGCACCGGCAAGGACGCCTCGGCCGGCTACCACGGCTACTGGATCACCGACTTCACCCAGGTCGACCCGCACTTCGGCACCAACCAGGACCTGAAGAACCTCATCTCCAAGGCCCACGCCAAGGGCATGAAGGTCTTCTTCGACGTCATCACCAACCACACCGCCGACGTCGTCGACTACGAGGAGAAGTCCTACGACTACCTCTCCAAGGGCGCCTTCCCGTACCTGACCAAGGACGGAAAGCCCTTCGACGACGCCGACTACGCCGACGGCGAGCACCGCTTCCCGCGGGTGGACGGCGGCTCCTTCCCGCGCACCCCCGTCGTACCCGCCGCCAAGAAGAACCTCAAGGTCCCCGCCTGGCTCAACGACCCGGCGATGTACCACAACCGGGGCGACTCCACCTGGGCCGGCGAGTCGGCCACCTACGGCGACTTCTCCGGCCTCGACGACCTGTGGACCGAGCGTCCCGAGGTCGTCAGCGGCATGGAGAAGATCTACCAGCGGTGGGTCAAGGACTTCGCCATCGACGGCTTCCGGATCGACACCGTGAAACACGTCGACATGGAGTTCTGGACCCAGTGGGCGACCGCGCTGGACGCCTACGCCGCCAAGAAGGGCCGCGACGACTTCTTCATGTTCGGCGAGGTCTACTCCGCCGACACCTCCGTCACCGCGCCCTACGTCACCCAGGGCCGCCTGGACTCCACCCTGGACTTCCCCTTCCAGGACGCGGCCCGCGCCTACGCCTCCCAGGGCGGCAGCGCGCAGAAGCTCGCCTCGGTCTTCGGCGACGACTACAAGTACACGACCGACAAGGCCAACGCGTACGAGCAGGTCACCTTCCTCGGCAACCACGACATGGGCCGCATCGGGACCTTCCTGAAGCAGGACGACCCGGACGCCACCGACGCGGAACTGCTGAAGAAGGACCGGCTCGCCAACGAGCTGATGTTCCTCAGCCGCGGCAACCCGGTGATCTACTACGGCGACGAGCAGGGCTTCACCGGCGCGGGCGGCGACAAGGACGCCCGCCAGCCGATGTTCGCCTCCCGCACCGCCGACTACCTCGACGACGACCAGCTCGGCACCGACCGCACCCACGCCGAGGCCGCCTACGACACGAGCGCCCCGCTCTACCGGCAGATCAGCGCCCTCGCCGAGCTGCGCAAGGTCAACCCGGCCCTCGCCGACGGCGTCCAGACCGAGCGCTACGCCGCCGACGGCGCCGGGATCTACGCCTTCTCCCGCACCGACGCCAAGACCGGCACCGAGTACGTCGTCGCCTTCAACAACGCCGGTACCGACAAGAGCGCCACCTTCGCCACCGGCTCCGCCGACATGACCTTCCGCGGCATCTACGGCACCGACGCCACCGTGAAGTCGGGCGCCGACACCAAGGTCACCGTCACCGTCCCGGCCCGGTCGGCCGTCGTCCTCAAGGCCGCGGGGCGGCTCGCCGCGCCCGCCGCCGAGCCGACGATCACCCTGCGTGCCCCGGACCCCGGCGCCACCGGCACCGTCGAGCTGACCGCCGACGTCGCGGGCGGACAGCTCAACCGCGTCGTCTTCGCCGCCCAGACCGGCGACGGCAAGTGGCGCACCCTCGGCACCGCCGACCACGCCCCCTACAAGGTCACCCAGGCCATCGACGCGGACACCCCGGCCGGTACGGCCCTGCGCTACAAGGCGGTCGTCGTCGACTCGGCCGGCCGCACCGCGAGCGCCACGGCCGCCTCCACCACCGGCACTCCGCCCGCCGAGGAGGTGCCCACCGCCGCCTCCCGCGACTACGCGGTCGTGCACTACCAGCGCGCGGACGGGAACTACGACGACTGGGGCCTGTACGCCTGGGGCGACCTCGCCGACGGCGAGGCGACCACCTGGCCGGAGACCCATCCCTTCACCGGCCGGGACGCCTACGGCGCCTTCGCCCACGTCAAGCTCAAGCCCGGTGCCTCCAGCGTCGGCTTCCTCGTCGTCGACAAGGACGGCAACAAGGACGTCGCCGCCGACCGCACCATCGACGTCACCGAGACCGGCGAGGTGTGGATCGAGCAGGGCAAGGAGCAGGTCGCCACCGAGCGGCCCGAGTACCCGGCCCAGGACACCACCAAGGCCGTACTGCACTACCAGCGCGCCGACGGCGACTACGACGGCTGGGGTCTGCACGTCTGGGGCGACGCCGCGAACCCCACCGACTGGGCCAAGCCGCTCCAGCCGGTCCGGACCGACCCCTACGGCGCGGTCTTCGAGGTGCCCCTCACCGAGGGCGCGAGCAGCGTCAGCTACATCGTCCACAAGGGCGACGAGAAGGACCTGCCCACCGACCAGGCCCTGGACCTCAAGGCCGACGGCCACGAGGTGTGGCTGCTGAGCGGCCAGGAGGACTACCTGCTGCCGCAGCCCGCGGGCTCCGCGGCGGCCGTCGACCTCACCACCTCCAAGGCCGTCTGGATCGACCGGAACACCGTCGCCTGGAACGGCTCGGAAGGCGCCGCCTCCACCCAGCTGCTCGCCTCCCGCACCGGCACCGTCACCGCCGAGGGCGGCAGGCTCACCGGCGACGACCAGCAGTGGCTCCGCCTCACCAAGAGCGCCCTCACCGACGCCCAGAAGGCGAAGTTCCCGCACCTGAAGGAGTACACCGCCTGGTCCGTCGACCCGCGCGACCGCGACCGGGTCCGCGAGGCCCTGCGCGGCCAGGTCGTCGCCTCCCAGCGCACCGCCACCGGCGCCCTGCTCGCGGCGACGGGCGTACAGACCGCGGGCGTCCTGGACGACCTGTACGCGGGCCGGGCGACCGGAGCCGACCTCGGCCCGGTCTTCCACCACGGCAGGCCCACCCTCTCCGTGTGGGCGCCGACCGCGCAGGACGTGAAGCTGGAGATCGGCGACCGCACGGTGCGGATGCGCCGGAACGACGCCTCCGGCGTCTGGTCCGTGACCGGCCCGAAGTCCTGGAAAGGCAAGGAATACCGGTACGCGGTCAAGGTGTGGGCGCCCACCGCGGGCGAGGTCGTCACCAACAGGGTCACCGACCCGTACTCCCTCGCCCTGACCACCGACTCCGAGCGCAGTCTCGTCGTCGACCTGGACGACCGCTCCCTCGCCCCGCGCGGCTGGGAGCACTACCGCAAGCCCGAGGCCGTCCCGTTGCGGGACGCGCAGATCCAGGAACTGCACATCCGCGACTTCTCCGTCGCCGACCCGACGGCGGACGCGGACCACCGGGGCACCTACCTCGCCTTCACCGACGAGAAGAGCGACGGCTCGAAGCACCTGCGCGAGCTGGCCGAGGCCGGTACGTCCTACGTGCACCTGCTGCCCGCCTTCGACATCGCCACCATCCCCGAGAAGAGGTCCGAGCAGACCACGCCCGACTGCGACCTCGCCGCCCTCCCGGCCGACTCCGACAAGCAGCAGGAGTGCGTGACGAAGGCCGCCGCCAAGGACGCCTTCAACTGGGGCTACGACCCGTACCATTACACGGTCCCCGAGGGCTCCTACGCCACCGACCCGGACGGCACCGGGCGCACCGTCGAGTTCCGGAAGATGGTCAAGGCCCTCAACGACGACGGGCTGCGCGTCGTCATGGACGTCGTCTACAACCACACGGCCGCGAGCGGGCAGGCGAGGACCAGCGTCCTCGACCGGATCGTGCCCGGCTACTACCAGCGGCTGCTCGCCGACGGCTCGGTGGCCAACAGCACCTGCTGCTCCAACACCGCCACCGAGAACGCCATGATGGGCAAGCTCGTCGTCGACTCGGTCGTCACCTGGGCCAAGGAGTACAAGGTCGACGGCTTCCGCTTCGACCTCATGGGCCACCACCCGAAGGCCAACATCCTCGCGGTCAGGAAGGCGCTGGACGAGCTGACCCTCAAGAAGGACGGCGTCGACGGCAAGAAGATCATCCTGTACGGCGAGGGCTGGAACTTCGGCGAGGTCGCCGACGACGCCCGATTCGTGCAGGCCACCCAGAAGAACATGGCCGGCACCGGCATCGCCACCTTCTCCGACCGGGCCCGCGACGCCGTGCGCGGCGGCGGCCCCTTCGACGAGGACCCCGGCGTCCAGGGCTTCGCCTCCGGCCTCTACACCGACCCCAACGGCTCGGAGAACAACGGCACCGAGGCCGAGCAGAAGGCCCGCCTGCTGCACTACCAGGACCTGATCAAGGTCGGGCTGACCGGCAACCTCGCCGACTACGCCTTCACCGACACCGACGGCAAGGAGGTCAAGGGCTCCGAGGTCGACTACAACGGCGCCCCCGCCGGATACGCGGCGGCACCCGGCGACGCCCTCGCCTACGCCGACGCGCACGACAACGAGTCCCTGTTCGACGCGCTCGCCTTCAAGCTGCCGAAGGACACCTCCGCCGACGACCGGGCCCGCATGCAGGTCCTCGCCATGGCGACCGCCGCCCTCTCGCAGGGCCCGGCGCTCTCCCAGGCGGGCACCGACCTGCTGCGCTCCAAGTCGCTGGACCGCAACTCCTACGACAGCGGCGACTGGTTCAACGCCCTCCACTGGGACTGCGCCGACGGCAACGGCTTCGGCCGGGGGCTGCCGCCGGCCGCGGACAACCAGGACAAGTGGCCGTACGCCAAGCCCCTGCTGAGCGACGTCCAGGTCGGCTGCCCGCAGATCAACGGCGCCTCGGCGGCGTACCGGGACCTGCTGCGGATCCGCAGCGGCGAGCAGGACTTCTCCCTCGCCACGGCCGCGCAGGTGCAGTCCCGGCTCTCCTTCCCGCTCTCCGGCAGGGACGAGACACCCGGCGTGATCACCATGCGCCTCGGTGACCTGGTCGTGGTCTTCAACGCGACCCCGCAGGAGCAGCGGCAACGGGTGACCGAGGCGGCCGGAACCGGCTACCGGCTGCACCCGGTGCAGGCGTCCGGAGCGGACGTGGCCGTGAAGAAGGCGGCCTACGCGGACGAAACGGGCACCTTCACGGTGCCGGCCCGCACGGTGGCGGTCTTCACCCGCGCCGGCTAGCGCCCCGCGGTTAGGGTGCTCCTGTCCGCCGCAGAACAGGAGCACCCATGCCGCAGATCAGTGTCGAGCATTCCCCCTATCTCGACGACGTCGACTGGGAGGAGTTCGCGCTCGCCCTGCACCCGGTGGTCGTCGAGACGGCCGCCGCACGGCTGGAGGCGTGCAAGACCAGGGTGTCGCGCACCGAGGACGAGGCCGTCGGCGCGGAACTCGAGCGGCACGCCATCGTCAACGTCTCGATCGCCCTCCTCGCCGGACGCGACGACGCGACCAAGGCCCGGCTCACCGAGGCCGTGGTGGAACTCCTGCGCGAGCACGTGCCCCCCAGGGACGGCCTCCGGCTGCACCTGTCGGCCGAGGTCCGCGACCTGGACCCGTCGTACCGGAAGTACGAGGAGTAGGCCCCGCCGGGCGGGTCGCGGGGCGGGTCTAGGGGCTCACGGCAGGTCGCGGCGGCCCAGCCAGGCCGGCCGTACCGGCACCCCGTCCGCGTCCAGTTCGGGCTCCGGCGGGAGAACGGGGGCGGGCGGGGCCGCCTCGGCGACCGGCTCCGTGGACGCCTCGACCACGGGCTCGGGGGCCTTCGGCGCCGCGGAGTCCTCCAGCAGTTCCGCCACTGTGAACCGGGTGACGAACGACTGCCAGGCCCCGTCCACGACGAGCAGGAACCCGTCGCCGACCCGCAGCAGGCGACGCCGCCGGGGGCTGAGGGGATGGGTGGGGGAGTAGCTCCGCGCCCGCCGTTCCAGTTCCCCGAGCGCCTCCTGACGGGACCCGGAGACGTGCCCCACCACCTGGGCCTCCGTGTGCTTGCGCTCCCCGGCGCCCACGGTCGTCTCCACGACCAGTCCCCACTCCGGCAGGGCACTCACCGGGCCGTCAGCGTGAGCAGCCGGTCCACCAGGTCCGCGAAGGGGCCGTCGGCGGGTTCGTCCGCCAGGACGCGGCGCATCAGGGCGCCCATCTCCTCGTCGTGGGCGGCGCTCACCGCCACCAGCGCGCCGAAGTCCTGCACGAGCTGCGCCGCCAGTTCGGCGCGCGGGATGCGGCGCCCGTCCAGCCAGAGCAGCGCGGTCGACTCGGCGAGCGAGATCCAGGAGCGGACGACCAGTTCCAGCCGCGCGGGCGGTTCGCTGACGTCCAGGTGCGAAAGGATCTGGACATACGCGGCCTGCCGTACGGAGTCCACCAGCGCGTTGGTCGTGGTCGAGCCCACGGCCGGGCCGCCGCGCATCAGGGCCGAGAAACCCGGGCCGTGCCCGTCGACGAAGTCGAAGTAGCGGACCATGACCCGCAGCAGCCGCGCCCCCAGCGGGCCCTCGCGCGGCTCCGCGAACCGGGCCGCCAGATCGTCCGAGGCACGCTGCAACGCGGCCTCGTACAGACTGAGTTTGCCGGGGAAGTAGTGGTAGACCAGCGGGCGCGAGATGCCCGCCGCCGAGGCTATCTCGTCGATGGAGACCTCGTCGGGCGAGCGGCGGCTGAACAGATCGAGCGCGACGCCGATCAACTGCTGCCGCCGCTCCTCGACGCCCATCCTGCGGCGCACCCCGGTAGTCATACGAACACCTTACCGATCGAATCCGGCCTCGAACGGGCCGGACCGGGCATCGGCATTCATCGGCGTTCACATGTCGAGCACGAGCCGGGTGCCGAGGCACCGGGACACGCAGATGAGCATCGAGTCACCGCGTTCCGAGTCGGTCAGCAGCTCGTCCCGGTGGTCGATCTCGCCCTCCAGCACCTTCTGTTGGCAGGTCCCGCACCAGCCCTGCTCGCAGGAGTACGGGGTGTTCGGCAGCTCGGTGCGCACGGCGGCCAGCACCGAGGAGTCGCCGGGCACGGTCAGCGTGCGCCCGCTGCGCCGCAGCTCGACCTCGAACTCCGCGTCGCCGTCGGCCGTCGTACGCGGCGCGAACCGCTCCAGGTGCAGTGCGGCGCCCGCCGGGAGGCGTTCGGCGACGGCCGCCATCAGGCCCTCCGGGCCGCAGCAGTACACGGCCGCGCCCTCGGGGAGGCCCGCCAGGAAGGCGTCGAGACCGGGTCGCCCGTCCTCGTCCTCGGCGACGACGGTGACCGTCCCGTTGTCCGGGTCCAGCTTCTCGATCTCCTCCAGGAACGGCATCGACGCCCGCGTCCGCCCGCCGTACAGCAGCCGCCAGTCGGCGCCCTCCGGCAGGGCCCGCAGCATCGGCAGCACGGGCGTGATACCGATGCCCCCGGCGACGAACGCGTAGGCGGGCGCCTCGACCAGCGGGAAGCGGTTGCGCGGTCCGCGCACCTCCAGTTCGGTGCCCTCCTGCACCTGCTCGTGCACCTCGCGCGAGCCGCCCCGCCCGTCCTCCACCAGCCGCGCGGCCACGGTGTACGACGAGGTGTCCTCCGGGTCGCCGCACAGCGAGTACTGCCGTACGAGCCCCGAGGGCAGCACCAGGTCCAGGTGGGCGCCCGGCTCCCAGCGCGGCAGGCCGGTCCCCTCCAGACGCAGCCGGACCACCCCGTCGGCCAGCCGCTCGTGCGCGGTCACCAGCAGCGTCAGCGCGCGGGAGCGGGGCCGCCCGGAGACCGGCGGATCCAGCACGGGCGGCGGCGGGCCCTGGACACGGCGCCGCACCGCCAGGCGGACGACGAGCGCGGCACCGGCCGCGAGGAGCAGGGCCGTCGGCTTCCGCAGCCGTGCCATGAGGGGGACGGGCATGTTGGACATGGCGTCAATGTACTGGCGGGTAGTTCCGTGAGGAACCCCTCTGCCGGTACTTGTTGACGCAACTGTCAGCAAGGGTTCCGGCGGTGTGCACGGTCGGCTAGCGCAGGCCGCCGATCGTCCGCCCGCCGTCCAGCGTTCCCGTCAGCTCGGCCCGCGCGCCCTGCTCGGCCCTGGCCGTCAGCAGGTTGCCGTCGGCGGAATCGCTGATGCCGCCCGTCGCCTCGATCGACCCGGTGTCGGGACCGCCCGCCGCGAGCAGGTACCAGTGCCCGCCCGCCGACTTCCACAGCACCCCGGCCAGCACGTGCGGGTCGCGCTCGCCGCAGGCCGGCACGCCCTGCGCCTTGGCCGCCACCGCGCCCCGCACGCCGCCCGGCGTCCGGAACTGCGCCAGCACCCGGGCCCCTTCGCCGCGCCAGGTCTCGGCGCGGGTGCACACCCAGGCGCCCGACCCCGTCCCGTCGGGCAGCGGCTGCGTCGCGAACTCCCAGGCGTTCACCGACCGCACCCCCTGCCCGCGCACCGCGCCCAGCGAGCACGCGTACGGCGCCCAGGTGCCCAGCGCCTTCGCGCCCGAGGCGTCCTTCGCCGCACCGGGGCGCCCGGTGGTGAGACGCGCGGGCACCAGCTCGCCGAGGTCGGTGACCACCCGGGTGTCCGAGCCGTCGGTCAGCTCCAGCACGTTCCACGACGTGCACGCGCCGGCCCCCTGCTGTACCGGGCTGGACAGCGGGGACGTCACACCGTCGGTGAGCGTCAGCTCCTTGGCACCGGACTCCGGCTCGACGAGATCGCGCGCCGCCGCCTTCGTCACCCAGGGCGCCGTCAGATAGCGGACGTTGCCGTCGGTGCGCCCCAGTACCACCGCGGTCGCCGCCGCCCGGCCGGCCCCGTCGGTCCGCGCGAAGTCCAGGGCGGCACCGGCGGAACCGTCCTTCGGCTCGGCGTACCGGACCAGGCGCAGACCGTCGTGCAGGATCACCACCCGCGCGGTGTCCACGTCCCCCGCGTACAGCAGCTGCGGCGGACCGGCCGGACCCCCGGTCTGGGTCCCCGGCGTCGCGGACACCCCCACGCTCTCGCCGGGCCGCGCCCAGACGGCCAGGGCGCGGCGCAGCAGCTCCGTGTCGCCGGTGAGGTCACCGCGCGCCGGCCATACCGAGAAGTCCGTGCGTGCGGACGTCTCCCAGGCGGCCGGCGCGGCCTTCGTCAGCCTGCCGGGATCGAGCGCGGCCTCGGCCGCCGGGTTTTGCGCGTACGGCGGCGCGGCGGCACCGTCCGGGCCCCAGCCGTCCCCGGGCAGGCCGAGCAGCGCCCCGCACACCACCAGCGCCGCCGCGGCGACCAGCGCGGCCTTCGTGTGCTGTCGCCGACGCAGCAGATCGGTCGGCCGGGCCTGCAACGAGCAGGGGTCGAACTCGGGGGAGCCCAGCAGCCCGTACTGCCCCGGCACCCCGTCGGCCTCGCGCAGCGCGGCGTCCGCGTCGGCGACCCCGGCGGCCCGCAGCACCTGCCGTACCCCGTCGTCGGGGAGCCGCTCCAGACCGCGCAGCACGTACGCCGCCCGGCCCGGCCCGGAGAGCTCGGACAGCCGCTGGTCCAGGGCGAGTTCGTCCGCGCCGCCCGAGCGCGGGAAGAGCTTGAGGCCCCTGACGTGGGGCAGCAGCGGCGGCAACTGGGACCGCCGGGGCCACGCCCGCCGCCGCAGCGGGAGCCCCGCCTCCAGCGCCGTACGCACCACCCGCAGCCGGACCAGTGCGTACCCGGGGTCGACCTCGCGGCCGGTGGACTGGGCCGGGATCACCGGGGTCGTCGTCCGGTTCCGGGGCAGGGCACGCTGGGTGAGGGCGTGCGCGGTCAGGACGCGGCGGCCCCGGCCCAGACCCGGGGGCAGCACCAGATAGGCCAGCCGCGCCAGGCGCGGATAGTGCTCGACGAGCGCGGCCTCGGCCTGCTCGACGTCGACGACCGGGTCGGCCGGGGAGGCGGAGGACGGTGCGGGGCGCGGGGCGACATCCTGTGGCTGCACGTTCAGCAGAACGAGCGAACGGGGCGATGGTCACCGTACGACCGCCCCGGCCGGGCACGGAAGCCGCGCTACTCCTCCGGCTCCACCAGGAGCCGCGCGTAGGTGGCCATCGAGCGCTGGTAGCGCGGCAGATGGGGCGCCAGCGCGCCGAGCACCAGGGACAGGCCCTCACGGTCGCGGCCCATGCTGGACAGGCAGAGCGCGAGCGTGGCCCGCACGGCGTCGTCCAACTCGTCGGACGGGGCGACCAGTTCCGGCGAGAGCAGCTTCACGCCTTCCTCCGGGTGACCGGTGTTCCGCAGCGAGCTGGAGAGCTGGATCTTGGCCCGGCGCCCCTTGTAGGGGCTGACCTCGCCGAGCCCGCGCTCCAGCGCCTCGCGGTACAGCGGCACCGCCCGGTCGGAGTGGCCCGTCGAGTCCCAGGCGCAGGCCCGCTCGAACAGGCCCAGCGGGCTGTCCGCGGGCAACTCGTCGGCGAGGGCGTCGACGACCGCCCGGAAGTCGGCGGCGTCCTCCTCGGCGTAGTCGTCGAACGCCGCCCAGGCGGCCGTCACACGCTCTTCCCAGTCCTGGTCCACGCGCCCACTCTCGCACGGCGCCCGCACAACGGCACCCGGACTCCTGAGTACTTCGCGCCCCGCGCCCGTATCGATGGCGGGAGCCCCTCGCCGGGGCTCCGTGCGGCATGTCGCCGAAGCGGACCGGAGGAACACATGAGGCTGACCCGACCGATGCTCGCGCCGGCCGCCCTTGCGGCGGTCCTGGCGCTGACGGGCTGCGGCGCCGGCGGGGACGGCGCGGACACCGTGCCCGCGACGGCGACCGGCAGCCTGGAACACCTGGCCGCCGAGGCCGAGTGCACCCCGAACATGCAGACCGACGCCGACACCATCCGCCAGGCCCTGTGCGGAAAGGGCGACGGGAAGTACGTCCTGGCCACCTTCGCCACCGACCGGGGCCAGCGCGAGTGGATCAACACGGCCAAGGACTACGGCGGCTTCTACCTCGTCGGCCGCAAATGGGTCGCCGTCGGCCACGAGGACGTGGTGGCGGAGCTGCGCGGCACGCTCGGCGGAACCCTGGAACAGGGTGTGCAGCACGGGGGCGGCGGTGGGCACTCGGCCGGGCACGGCGAGCACGCCGGGCATTCCGGCTGACCGGACGCGGACGCGCGAAGGGGGCAGGTGACGGAAATCCGTCACCTGCCCCCTCCTTGCCACCGGGCCGGTACCGCTACTGGCAGTCCTCGCCGCGGTTGATGCAGTCGACCACCTCGTTCATCAGGTCCTCGTCCATGACGTTGATGAAGTCGTTGTGATCCGTGATCGGCTTGTGCAGCTGCTCCGGGAAGCTGTCCACGGCGTACGGGTTCTGCACCTGGCCGTTCTCGACGGTCGGGGTGGGAATGTCGTACGCGAGGCGTATCTGCAGCTGGGGCACGGCCTGGAAGCCGTTCGCGCAGCTGCCGTCCTCCTGGACGAACGCCATGTGGTCCCGGTGGTTGGCGCTGTCGATGTTCTGGCCGTCCCAGCAGCTCTGGAAGTTGACCGTGCGCAGCACCTGGCTGCCGTCGGGGCACAGCGGGTACTTGTCCGTCACCTGACGGTCCTCGAAGCCGGAGCAGCTCCACGAGGTGTTGGCGTTGGCGTCGCCGTTGGTGAAGGACTTGGCGTCACCGGTGATGACGCGCAGGAACTTCGGCATCGCGACGACGTCGCCCTGCCGGCTGCCGACGAACCTGATCTGGGCCTCGGCCGGCTTGAGGATCTTGCCGACGTTGCCCTCGGCGCCACCGCCCTGGTCGTTCGCGTCGAACTCCTGCGTGCCGTCCTGGAGGCGCAGCACCGGCCAGTAGTACGTGGACTTGTCGCCCTGGTTCTGGCAGGAGGTGTCCGCGTTGGCGAGATCCTCGTCGCTGGAGAAGGCGTCGTTGTCCTGGTTGCCGACGTAGTCGTGCGTGTGGTGCGCGCCGTTGTCGACACCCGGGGCGGCGATCAGGTTGTCGCTGTTGAACAGGTTGTTCTCGTTGACGCCGCAGTCCGTGGTGAAGCTGCCGGTGGAACCGCCGTCGCCGTCGGCGGCCAGGCCGTTGCGGCTGTTGCGGGAGTTCGGCTGGACGTCGTTGATGTCGACGAAGTCCTCGGCGACCGGACCCGCGACGCCGTTGCCGTTGTCGTCGTTGCCCTCCTGGCCCTGACCGTCACCGTTCTGGCCATCGTCGTTCTGGCCGCCGTCCTGGCCGTCGTCCTGACCGCCGCCGTTCTGGCCGCCGCCGTTCTGCTGGTCCGCGGGACGCCCCTGGCACCCGGCCAGCTCGTCCAGGTTGCCGTCGGCCTTGCCGCCGGCCCGGTTGATCTCCAGCTGGATCCGGTCGATGATCGCCTTCCGCCGGTCCTTGAGCGGGCCCAGAATGGTGTTCTGGACGAACTGCGCGTCACCGGCCTGCGCCCGCCGGGTGGTGGCGAGGCGCTGGTAGGCGTTGGTGATCTGGCTGTCCATCGTGGCCAGTTCGCCGTCCACCTCCCCGCGCGCCCGGTCCGGCACTTCACGGATCTGCTGGCCGACGTCGGGGCAGTCGATCGTCGCGACCTGCGCGCCGGCCGACCTGGTCCGGTTGTGACCCCCGTGATCCTCGTGCGCCGAAGCGTAGAAGTTGGCCCAGACCAGCCCGCCCCCGCCGACCGCCAGGGCCGCCGCCCCGGCTACGATCTTGGTGGCCAGCGGCGTACGGCGTTTTCTTGTGTTGCGTCCCATGGAACTCCTCAAACTTCCTTGCGGGGGCATCGCTTGCGGGGCATCGAGGGCGCCCGACAGGAGTGAAGCGGCTCCCATCCATACGGAAGCCGCTCCAGAGGTGTTCACCCGTCTCGGGAATTGCCGGGGCCGGTGGGGCCCCCGGGACGCGTCACAGGGTCAGCGGCCGCGGTCCAGATACGCCAGAACCGCCAGGACACGGCGGTTGTCGTCGTCCGAGACCTCCAGGCTCAGCTTCGCGAAGATGTTCGCCGTGTGCTTCGCGATCGCCCGCTCCGTGACGACGAGCTTGCCGGCGATCGCCGCGTTGGTCCGGCCCTGCGCCATCAGCTCCAGCACCTCCAGCTCGCGCGGCGTCAGCCGCTCCAGCGGCCGGTCCTCCGCCGCGCGCCGGCTGAGCAGCTGCTGGATGACCTGCGGGTCCATCGCGGTACCGCCCGACGCCACCCGCCGTACGGCGTCCACGAACTGCTCCGCGTCGAACACCCGGTCCTTGAGCAGGTACCCCACACCGCCGCTCCCGTCGGCCAGCAGCTCGCGCGCGTACAACTGCTCCACGTGCTGGGAGAGGACCAGCACCGGCAGCCCGGGCCGGTCGCGGCGGGCCTGCAGCGCGCACTGCAGGCCCTCGTCGGTGAGCGTGGGCGGCAGCCGGACGTCGACCACGGCCACGTCCGGCCGCAGTTCGGCCAGCGCCCGGGACAGCTCGGGGCCGGTCTCGACGGCCGCGGCGATCTCGAAGTCGTGGGCCTCCAAAAGCCGGACCAGTCCGTCGCGCAGCAGGAACAGGTCTTCGGCTAGGACAACGCGCAAGGGATCTCCATGGTGACCATGGTGGGGCCGCCCGCGGGCGAGCTGACGGCCAGGACGCCGTCGAATGTACCGAGTCGGCGCTCCACCCCGGCCAGGCCCGAGCCCGCCGCGATCGACGCACCGCCCTTGCCGTTGTCGGTGACGGAGACGCGCAGCAGCCCCTCGCCGTGGTGGATGTCGATCCAGATCCGGTCGGCGCCGGAGTGCTTCACGGCGTTGGTGAGGATCTCGCTGACCGCGAAGTACGCGGCCGACTCCACGGGTGCCTCGGCGCGGCCGGGCAGGTCCACCTCCACCTCGACGGTGACGGGCAGCCGCAGTGCCAGGGCCCGTACCGCGTCGCCCAGGCCGCGTTCGGCGAGCACCGGCGGGTGGATGCCGCGCACCAGTTCGCGCAGCTCGGTCAGGGCGTCGGCGGAGGACCGCCGGGCCTGTGCGAGCAGTTCCCTGGCCTTCTCCGGGTCCTTCTCCAGCAGCGCCTCGATGGTGCCCAGGTCCATGCCCATGGCGACCAGCCGGGCCTGCGCCCCGTCGTGCAGGTCCCGCTCGATGCGGCGCAGTTCGGCGGCGGAGGTGTCGACGGCGTCGCGCCGCGTCTCGGTCAGTACCCGCACCCGCTCGGCGAGTTCGCCCTGGCCGGAGCCGAGGACGGCGCCGGTGAGCCGGAAGTGGGCGCGCAGCAGCAGCGGGGTGAGCCAGAGGGCGGCGAGGAGGAGTACGGCGCCCAGCCCGGCGGCGTAGAAGGCGGAGGTCTGGTCGGTGACCTTGACGAAGCCGTACCAGTACCCGTCGGGCAGCACCCGCCACAGCCCGGCCGCGATGGCGAAGCCCTCCAGCGGGTAGAGCGGCAGGGCGAAGGCGACCAGCGCCGTGACGAAGCCCGCCGTCATGTCGACCGGCAGCCACCCGATGTCCCGCCAGGTCGCCGGGTCACGCAGCATCCCGAAGGTGCGGGCCCACGGATTGGCGTCCTCGGGCAGCGGCCGGTACGCCCGCGGGATCCGCACCCCGCCCCACTCGGCGGCGAGCAGCCGCCGCCGGTCCGCGAACGCCCGTACCCCCGCCAGCACCCACGGTGTGGTGACGATGCCGACGCCGATCGGGATCAGGGCGATGGAGACGAGGGCGAAACAGAAGCAGACCACCGCGCCGGGCAGGGAGATGAAGATCAGTGCCAGTCCTCGCGCGCCCGACAGCGCGACGTTCCGCGCCCGCTCCCGTGCCGGTGGCCGCCGTGTGCTGCTCTTCGTCTCGATGCTCATGGCATCAGTCTCGCCGAGGCGACCGGCGCGGGTCACGGGGCCGGGCACCCCGATCAGGGGGTGGTGTCAGATACACCCCCACCCGCGCCGGGCCCGGCGTCGGTGGCGGCGTCGGTGGTGTCGATGGCGTCGGCGGCGAGGACCTTCGCCTCCGTCTCCGGGTCCAGGCCGACCGGCGGGCGGTCCGGGCGGAGGGGCGCCGGGCCGCCGAGCTCCCGCAGCCAGGTCCAGGTGTCGGCCACGGTGTCGGCGGCCGGGCGGCAGGCCAGGCCCGTCGCCAGGGCCCGGGAGACGTCCGCGCTCTGCAGGGCGGCGTGCAGGTCGCTGCCCGGGGGTGTCCACACCGGCAGCTGCCCCCACGGCTCGACACCGGCGGCGAGGACGGTCTCGGGGGCGGTCCAGCGCAGCCGCGCCGCGCCGCCGGTGACCTTCGCGCAGGCGCCGAGCAGGGCACCCATGGTGGTGTGCCCCGGCGGGGAGGCCAGGTTGTACGGTCCGCCCAGCTCCCGCTCCACCGCGCCGAGCACCCAGGCGGCGAGGTCGCGGACGTCGACGTACTGCAGGGGCAGGTCCCGCGGGCCGGGTGCGAGGACGGGGCCGCCGCGGGCCGTGCGGTTCAGCCACCACGGCAGCCGGCCGATGTTCTCGTACGGGCCGAGGATCAGCCCGGCCCGCACCAGCACCGAGCGGTCCGCGCCGAAGGCGTCCAGGACGGCCAGCTCGGCACCCCGCTTGTCCCGGGCGTAGTCGCTCTGCCCGGCGTCCGCCGAGGCGCCCTCGACGAGCGGGGCGTCCTCGGTGTACCCGGCGGGCGGGGCCCAGGCGTACACCGAGCAGCTCGACACGTACACGTACCGTCCGGCGCGGCCGTGCAGCAGCCGCGCCGCGTCCCGCACCGCGCGGGGCGCCGTCGACCAGGTGTCGACGACGGCGTCCCACGTGCCCCCGGCCAGGGCGGCGAGCCCGTCGGGCGCGGTGCGGTCGCCGTGCAGCGCCCGCGCTCCGGGGGGCGGGGCGTGCCGTCCGCGGTGCAGGACGGTCACCTCCCAGCCGCGGCCGAGCGCCGCCTCGACCACGGCCCGCCCCACGAACTCCGTACCGCCCAGCACCAGTAGCCTCATGCCGTCACTGTGCCGGGTGCGGGGGACGGAGGGAACGCCGCTCTGCCGTGGGCAGAGGGGCGGTGGGGCGGTGCGGCGGGGCTCAGTGGCCGGTGGGCGGCGTGTACTTGTAGCCGACGCGCCGCACGGTCTGGATCGTCCGCCGGTGCTCCGCGCCGAGCTTCCGGCGCAGCCGGGCCACGTGCACGTCGACGGTGCGGCCGTCGCCCACGTGGCCGTAGCCCCACACCGTGGTGACCAGCTGGTCGCGGGTGTGCACCCGGTGCGGATGCCCGACGAGGTGTGCGAGGAGTTCGAACTCCAGGTAGGTCAGGTCCAGTTCACGTCCGTCCACGGCGGCGGTGCGTCGCACGGGGTCGATCCGGACCAGTGGGTCCTCGCCGTCCGCGAGCGACGGTCCGGCCACGCCCACGGGGCGGAACGGCGGCTGCTGGTCGGCGGGGACGAGCACCAGGTAGCCGACCATCGGCGGGCGGCCGGGCAGCGCGGGCAGCGTGTGCGGGGGCGCGGGCAGCCAGGTCGCGCCCGGCGGCAGCAGGTCCGGGACGTCCACCAGCTCGTCCCGGTCCACGGCGCGCAGCCGGTGCCGGGAAGCACCACCGCCCGGAAGGGCGGAGGCGGCGGTTCCTGCGGTGTGGGGGTGGGTGGAGGAGTCGAGGGTGACGGTGGACAGGGAACGGGTGGTCGCCATGAGACGTCAGCTCTTTCGCGCGAGAGGTTCGTCGGGAGGGGCGACGGGCGCGAGTTCGTGGTCGGGCGCGTCGCGGGACGTACGTCGTGCGCACCGGCGGCAGGCGCGGAAGGCCTGGGAGGTGTGGCTCTCTAGCGGGCCGGCGCGATCGTCGCGCGGCAACACACCCGGTCGAAGTCGTCGTGCTGACGGGAAGGCCAGAAGGGCTCGAGGTCGTGGCGACCCGTCGCTGCGTACTTCCGGAAGCTGGCCATGGGCCCATTGAAGCAGACGGCGGCGGGGGAGAGGAGACTCCTCTCAGTGCGTGGACGCCGACTGGCCGGAACCGGCTGCCCGAGCGGTCATCCCACCAGCCGTTTGCGCCAGTCCAGCGGGGCGACGGTGATGGCCCGGCCCGGATCGCCGTTCCACTCCGTGGACAGCGCGGACCCCGCGAAGGCCGCCACGACCTCGTGTCCGACGGCCGCGGTCGTCTCCTCGGAGCCGTCGAAACCGCCGTAGTACAGCATGAGCCCGTGCCCCTCGGCGGCGGCCTCGGTGCTCTGCTGGTGGAAGAAGACGAAGCCCCGGGCGCCCTCGCGCTCCGCCCCTATCTCCGCGGTGCCGCAGCCTCGGCAGCAGGCGAAGTTCTCCCGGGCGGTGACACCGGCCGCGTCCAGGGCCTCGAAGACCCGGGTGAGGCGGTCCGGGTCGGTGGGCTCCTCGCCCCAGGCATCCTGCTCGGCCAGCCGCTCCAGCCACAGCCGGTCCACCAACTGCCGGGCCTGGGCCGGGGAGACCGGTCGTGCGCCGTACTCACCGCCGACGAGGTGCTCCTCCGCGATCTCGGACAGCGTCGTCCGGCTGTCGTAGCCGCAGCGGAGCCGCTCGCGCACCCGTCGCTCGACCTGCTCGCGGACCCCGTCCGGCAGGTCGGGGACCTCGTCCCGCGGCGGGACGGGAATCGGCTCCCAGTCGACGCCCGCGTCCCAGCCGGCCTCCTGACGTGCCCAGCCGGTCAGGAGGCCGGCCACGCGGTGGGGGTCGTCGAGGTCGGTGCCGAAGAACGCGTCCGCCGCGGCCCGGTGCTCCAGCCGGTAGCCCCCGCCGTCCTCACCCTCCTCGTGCCACACCTGCGCGAACACGTCGGGGACGTCCGGTATCCGCTGCACCACCAGGAAGCGGTCGCCGGCCGGGCCGATGCGCGCCACCAGCTCCCGCAGCCCGGCCGCCCGGATCCGGGTGTGCGTCTGCCAGTTCTCCGTCTCGACCCTGATGGCGAGGTCCCCGTCGTTCTCCATGACGCCACCCTCGCACGCCCCACTGACAACGCGGCCGGGGGCCGCGGCGGCCCGGGGATCAGACCTGGCCGGCCTTCTCCAGCGCCGTGCAGCAGGTGTCGACGAGGAGCCGCGTCACGACGTACGGGTCGACGTTGGCGTTGGGGCGGCGGTCCTCGATGTAGCCCTTGCCGTCCTTCTCGACCTGCCACGGGATGCGCACCGAGGCGCCGCGGTCGGAGACGCCGTAGGAGTACTCGTTCCACGGGGCGGTCTCGTGCAGGCCGGTGAGGCGGTCGTCGATGCCGGCGCCGTAGTGCTTGACGTGGTCCATCGGCTTGGAGCCCTCGCCGAGCGACTCGGCGGCGGTGATGATCGCGTCGTAACCCTCACGCATCGCCCTGGTGGAGAAGTTGGTGTGCGCGCCCGCGCCGTTCCAGTCGCCCTTGACCGGCTTGGGGTCGAGGGTGGCGGAGACCTCGAAGTCCTCGGCGGTGCGGTAGAGCAGCCAGCGGGCCACCCACAGCTGGTCGGAGACCTCCAGCGGGGCCAGCGGACCGACCTGGAACTCCCACTGGCCGGGCATGACCTCGGCGTTGATGCCGGAGATGCCGAGTCCGGCCTTCAGGCAGTTCTCCAGGTGGGCCTCGACGACGTCGCGGCCGAAGATCTCGTCCGAGCCGACGCCGCAGTAGTAGCCGCCCTGCGCGGCCGGGAAGCCGCCCTCGGGGAAGCCGAGCGGGCGGGCGCCCTTGAAGAAGGTGTACTCCTGCTCGATGCCGAAGATCGGCTCCTGCGCGGCGAAGCGCTCGGACAGCTCGGCCAGCGCGGCGCGGGTGTTGCTCGGGTGCGGGGTCAGGTCCGTGTCCAGGACCTCGCACAGCACCAGGATGTCGTCGCCGCCGCGGATCGGGTCGGGGCAGGAGAAGACCGGCTTGAGCACGCAGTCCGAGGAGTTGCCCTCGGCCTGGTTCGTGGAGGAGCCGTCGAACCCCCAGACCGGGAGGGCGTCCGGACCGGCGGGGGCAGCCGCGATGATCTTCGTCTTGGAACGGAGCTTGGCCGTCGGCTCGGTGCCGTCGATCCAGATGTACTCGGCCTTGAAGGTCACGGGGCCACATCCTTCGGGGTGGGTCCGGGCGCACGTGCGGGTGCGGCGGTGCTGGGGCGGCAGGGGTGCCGCGTCTACTGCCGTGCAGCGTGCCAACGGGCGATTTCCCGACCGTTGCCCGTATGTGAACCCCGTGTTACCCGGGCTCGTTGTGGTGCGGCTCACGCCCGTCGTCCCCGGCCGCCTCCCGCACACCGGTCAGGAAGCCCCTGATCGCCGCCAGTTCCCGCTCGTCGTATCCGCGCAGCAGTTCCACCACCCGTCCGATCAGCGGTCCGAAGTGGGACCAGCCCAGTGCGACGGCCCGCTCGTCCACCTCGACGGTGACCCGGCGCCGGTCCCGTTCGTCGCGCACCCGGCGCACGTGACCGGCCCGCTCCAGCCGGTCGACCAGCGCCGTCGTGCCCGCGGAGTTCAGCCCGAGGGCGGCGCCCAGCTGCCCGGCGGTCGTCGCCTCGCCCGCCCGTGCGGCGTCCATGAGCGCGACGAGTGCGCGGACGTCGGTGGGGTGCATGCCGTTGCGCTGTGCGAACCGCGCGCTGTGCGCGCCCAGTTCGACGGTGACCGCGCGAAGGAGGTGGACGAGCTCCAGCTCCGGTCCCTGGTCGGACATGCGGGCACTCCCTTCGGTCTCTTCCGCCGCCACGGCGATCGCCTCGCTCGACAAGTATCTCGTTCGACGAGATAATACCGGAGAGCCAGGAACAGGGAGCAAGCGAGACAGGGGGCACCGCTCATGAGCGCTCGCGGTCCGTACGACGCCGGCCGTTTCCACGACGCCTACGACAAGGTCCTGGCCAAGTGGCCCGCGGGGACCGGGTCGGTGACCGTCCCCACCCCCTTCGGCGAGACGCACGTCCAGGTGACCGGCCCGGCCGACGGCCGCCCCCTCGTGCTGCTGCCGGGCGGCGGTGCGGCGACCTCCGCGTCCTGGTACGCCCAGGCCGCCGAGCTGTCCCGCACCCACCGCGTCCACGCCGTCGACCTGATCGGCGCGCCGGGCCGCAGCACGCCGGCCGGCGACCGCCACCCCCGTACGGTCGCCGGCCTGACCGGCTGGCTGGACGCCCTCCTCGACGGTCTGGGCATCCCGGAGACCGACCTCGGCGGGCACTCCTACGGCGCCTGGATCGCCCTGCACCACGCCCTGCACGCCCCCGGCCGGGTACGCCGCCTGTTCCTCCTGGACCCGACCCAGTGCTTCGCCGGGTTCAAGGCGGCCTACCTGCTGCGCGCGCTGCCGATGCTGCTGCGGCCCACGCCCCGCCGGGTCCGGGCCTTCCTGGAGTGGGAGACCGGTGCGACCCCGCTCGACGCGGACTGGCTGGCCCTCCAGGAGGCCGCCGTCGGCTTCCCGGAGCGCAGGCCGGTCACCGGACCGCGCCCGGCCCCGGCGGCGCTGCGCGCACTCCCGGTGCCGGTCCTGCTGCTCCTGGCCGGGAACAGCAGGACGCACGACGCCGCCGAGGTGGCGGCCCGGGCGCGGGCCCTGCTGCCGCACGTGGAGACGGCCGTCCTGCCGGACGTGTCCCACCACGCGCTGCCCCAGTGCGCGCCGCCCGGCCTCGGCCGCCGCCTCGGCGACTTCCTCACCGCGCCCGCCGGCTGAGCCTCAGCCGACCTTCTCGATCAGTGCCCGCCGGATCAGGAACTTGCCCTCCTCCCGGACCTGTTCGAACGCCGCGTTGTTCAGCAGCGCGCAGCTTCCCGAGACCGAGTTCACCTCCACGGTCGTGGACTTGTCGTTGTCGAGGTTGGTCACCCTGAGCTTCGTGCCCACCGGGAACTGGTTGCTGGAGGCGGCGGGCGCGCCGCCCTCGCCGGAGAGGGTGACGGTGGAACCGGCGCAGACCTGCTCGCCGGTCTGCGCGGCGCCTCCGGCCTGGTCATCGGCCTGGCCACCCGCCTGGTCACCGGCCTGGCCACCCGCCTGGTCACCGGCCTGGTCACCGGTGTCCTGCCCGGACTGCGGCGGCTGCGCGGCCTGGGGGTCCTGAGCCGACTCCCCGACCGCGCACCCGGACGCCGCCTGCTTGCGCTCGATCTCCGCGACGACGGCCTCGCGGTTCTCGATCCGGGCCTGCGACTGCGCGTCGGGGTTGGCCCGCTGGCCCTCGATGAACCGCTGGTTGTTGCCGAGCGCGGTGGCCAGGCCCCGGCAGACCCCCGAGTCCTGGGCGGCCTTCGTCCGCGCCTCCTGGGTGGTCTGCGCGGCGTTCGACGCGTTCGCCGCGAAGAAGGCGCCGCCGCCGGCCACCGCGGCGGCGCCGACCAGTAGCGCGATCTTCTTCTGCGTACCGAGAGTTCTCCTGCGCGACATGCGCGCCTCCTGAAGAGGTAGGGGAGCGTACGCCGCTATGTACGAGATACCGAACGGAGTTACTCACCGGTCGCGTCGATGCGCGCGCGTAACCTGCGTCACACGGGTGAGACAGGCCCTAGCGGGACAGGGCGTCCCGGACCGCCTCGTCGGTGCGGCCCACCACGGCCGTTCCGTCGTCCGCCGTGATGATCGGGCGCTGGATCAGCTTCGGGTGTTCCGTGAGCGCGGTGATCCAGCGGTCGCGCGACGCCTCGTCACGGGGCCAGTCCTTCAGCCCCAGTTCCTTGGCGACCGCCTCCTGGGTACGGGTGATGTCCCACGGTTCGAGTCCGAGCCGGGTGAGCACCTCGCGGATCTCGTCCGCGCTCGGTACGTCCTCCAGGTAGCGGCGGACGGTGTAGTCGGCCCCCTCCGCGTCGAGCAGGCTGATGGCGCTGCGGCACTTCGAACAGGCCGGATTGATCCAGATCTCCATGCCGGACACGGTAGCCGGAGGGTGCCGAAACTCGTTCACCACGTGGGTCCCAGCGGCCCCGAAAGGCCTTGTGGGCAGGGGCTTTTGTCAGTGGTGGGCGGTAAAATAGAAGCAGTGTTCGAGGGTGTCGCCGGGTGGTCCGGACGGCGCCCTGACCGCGACAGGAGGATGCCTGTGCCCGCTGCCGCACTGAAGCCGAAGCCGTTGCCCACCCAGTCCACCGCCAAGCGGCCCGTCCTGCTCGACCTGCCGTACGAACCCGTGGAGAAGCGTCCGCTGCCGGCGGGCCGCCCCCGCGAGTGGTACGTGACGCACAACCGCCGGCTCAAGGCGATGCGGCTCGCCATCGCCCTGCTCGACTCCGGCGTCTACCTGCCCAACCAGGCGCGCAACGAGAGGATACGGAGCGCCGCCCTGACCATCGGGGTCCACCCGCCGTCGGACACCACGTGCCACATGGTGCGGGCGTTGATGCGGTACTCGCGGTGAGCCGGACGCCGGGTGCCCTTCTGCGCCGAGGGCGCCCGGCGTTCGACGACCTGCCTACGCCGACAGCTCCCGTTCCAGCGGCGTCCGGAAGCGGGGGGTGATCCGGGCCGTGCCCACCCAGGACGCCAGGCGCTCCGCCTCGGCCGCGATCGCGCTCTCCGCCTCGCGACCGAGGCCGTCGTCGTCCAGGATCCGCCAGACGATCCCGCCGTCGGCCCGCTGGGCCCAGCCCCCGACCACGCGGCCGTTCCACCACACGGTCGGTCCGACGTTGCCGCTGCGGTCGAAGAGCATCGGCCGCAGCTCGGGGGCGAGGTACCAGTCCCGCCGCTGCCAGCCCATCGCGGTGGGATCCAGCGCGGGCAGCAGTGCCGCCCACGGCTCGGCGGGCCCGGCGACCGGGCCGGTGTCACCGGAGACGACGTACCCCGTGCCCTCGTCCAGCGAGACCGCCTCCGCGTTGATCGCGGTCAGCGCGCGGCGCACCTCCGTCACCCGCCACCCGGTCCACCACTTGAGGTCGTCCTCGGTCGCCGGACCGCATGCCGTCAGCCACCGGCGCAACAGCTCGGCCCGGGCCTCGCCCGGGTCCAGCTCGGGATGCTCGGGCGCCGGTGCCCAGCGGAACTGGCTGGACGTCCACGAGCCCAGCGGCCGCCCCCGCACCACCTTGCCCTCCACGCCCAGCACCCTCAGCAGTTGGGTGGAGACGGTGTGCACTCCCTCGTAGCTCTTCCCGGCCGCGTAGACGTACTGCTCCTTGAGCCGCGGCTCGTCGCGGGCCAGTTCGGCCGCCGTGGCCTGGCCGCGCCGGGCCAGCGCGGCCAGCGCCGACTCCTCCACCTCGGCCAGCCAGGCGGCGTCCGGGGCGCCTGCCTGCGCCATGTTCTTGAGCAGTCTGGCCCGCTCCCGGGCGGCGACGGTGCGGCCGGTGGAGGCGTGCACGACCGCCGTCAGCTCGGTGGGGAACACGAACACCGTGTGCCGCATGCCGTGCATCCGGACCAGCGCCCCGTCCTCGTACAGCGCCCGCTCCGTCTCGACCACGGTCTTCGCCGCGTCCGCCAGCCGCGCGCCCACGGCCAGGTGCACCGCCGCCGGGTCCGTGCCGTGCAGCGCCACCAGCGATCCGGCGACCTCCTCGGGACTCCCCGCCCGCGCGGCCCCCGCCAGCAGGTGCCGCAGGGCCAGCCGCTGCCGCCGCTCGGCCGTCCCGATGTGCTGTCGTCCGCCGTCACCCATGGGGCCTCCGCCCGTCGTCACGTCCGTAGCGTCCTCGGTACGGACATCGTGCCCGACCCCACTGACAGGCGGCGGCCGCACTGACAGGCGGCGGCCCGCGGCGGTCAGAGTCCGGGCGCGCCCCACACCGGGAACCAGCGGCCCAGGTCGCCCTCCACCGGCAGCTCCTCGGCGAGCACCGCCCGGATCCGCAGCTCCAGCGCGTTGTCCCGCTGCCGCCGGTCGCCGGGCTGGGGTGCGAAGGGGTAGAACGTGCCGCGCTTGTAGAGGTAGACGAGGGCGAGCCGCCGCCCGTCGTCGTCCACGAAACCGGCCAGGGAGCACAGCAGCCGCGGGCCGAACCCGCCCGCCTCCAGGGTGCTGTTCACCGCGTGCAGGTCGTTCACCAGAAGGGGCAGCTCGCCCGGGGAGCGCCGCGAGACGAGCCAGGAGTAGCCGTAGGAGTCGTGGGTGAGATCCACCGGGGTCCGGCCGGCGTCCGCGTCCAGCAGGGCGCGGATCTCGCGGTGCGTGCGCTCGAAGGCGGCGCCCTCGACCGTCGCGAAGCACACCGCCCCCTGCCCGGTGGGCCGGAACCCGGCCGCGGCCTCCAGGCCCACCGCCGCCGAGGGCAGCGCGAAGAGCCGGTCCAGATCCGGGCCCACGGCCCTGGAGCGGCCGAGCAGGATGTCCAGCAGTCCCATGCCCGCGCCTCAGGCCCTGCCGGGGGCCGGTGCCTCGCCCAGCTCGGCGGAGATCCGGCCCAGCTGGTCGAGGCGCTGCTCCAGGCTGGGGTGGGTGGCGAAGAACCGGCCGAGGCCGGGGTCGCTGCCGAAGGCCGGGGTGAAGTAGAAGGCGTTGAAGGCCTGGGCCGTGCGCAGGTCCTTGGTCGGGATGCGGGCGATGTCGCCGGTGACCTTGGTGAGGGCCGCCGCCAGGGCCGAGGGGCGCCCGGTGAGCAGGGCCGCGGCCCGGTCGGCCGCCAGCTCCCGGTACCGGGACAGCGCCCGGATCAGCAGGAAGCTGAGCGCGTACACGGCTGCCGAGACCCCCATCACGACCGCCAGGACCGCCATCGTGTTCTGGTCCCGCCGCCCGCCGAAGAGCTGGGAGTAGAAGGCGAACCGCACGATCAGCCCCGCGATCACGCCCAGGAACGACGCCACCGTGATCACCGCGACGTCCTTGTGCGCCACGTGCGACAGCTCGTGGGCCAGTACCCCCTCCAGCTCCGCGGGCTCCAGCCGCCGCAGCAGCCCGGTCGTGACACAGACCACCGCGTTGTCCGGATTGCGGCCGGTGGCGAAGGCGTTCGGCATCTCCATCTCCGACACCGCGACCACCGGCTTCGGCATGTCGGCCATCGCCGCCAGCCGGTCCACCACCCCGTGCAGCTCCGGATACTCCTCGCGCTCCACCACCCGGCCCCGCATCGCGAACAGGGCGATCCGGTCGGAGAACCAGTACTGCGCCCCGAGCACCAGCGCCACGATCACCACGACCAGGACCCAGGACTTCAGCAGCGCGATCAGCGCGGCGACGAAGCCCACGTACAACAGGCCGAGCAGGAACAGGGTGATCCCCATGCGCACGGTCAACCGCCGGTCACTCCGGAAGCGGCTCTGCATCTGTACCACCTCGCAGTCGGGCACTCGTCCCGCTGTCCAGTGTGCACCCGGCGCCCCGGAGGCTAGACGGCGTCGAGCGGTACCAGCCGTCGGGTGATGCGGTCGAACAGCTCCGTCAGGGGCTCGCCGATGTCCCGGCCGAACTCGCTCAGCCCGTACGTGACCCGGGGCGGCGTCGTCGGCTCCACCTCCCGCCAGACCAGGCCGTCCTCGACCAGGACGCGCAGGGTCTGGGCCAGCATCTTCTCGCTGATGCCCTGGATGCTCTCGCGCAGTTCGTAGAACCGGAGGTCGTTGCGCCGCAGGGCGATCAGCACCCAGATGCCCCACCTGCTGGTCACGTGGTCGACCATGTCCCGCGCCAGGCAGTCGGTGTGAAACACGTCATACCGTGCGCCGGTCTCGACCCGTCCGGGCTGCAAACCTTCTGTCATGTCATGAGCTTACCTTCAGGTATGCCCTTACCAAAAGTTAGCCGGTGCTCCTAGCGTGAAGATCCACAGAGGACATCCGAAAAGGAGCTGATCATGATCGTGGTGACCGGGGCCACCGGGAACATCGGCCGGCCGCTGACGCGGGCGCTGGCAGCGGCGGGCGAGCAGGTGACGGCGGTGTCGCGGCACCCGGCGGCGGTGCCGGACGGAGTCCGCCACCTGGTGGCCGACCTCGCCGAGCCGGCCGGGCTGCGGCCCGCGCTGGCCGGGGCGAAGTCGCTGTTCCTGCTGCTGTCCGGCGACCTGCACGCCGTCGGCGCCAACCCGGCCGACCTCATCGGCGAAGCCGCGCGGAGCGGCGTCCGCCGCGTCGTCCTGCTCTCCACACTCGGCGTGGTGACCAGGCCCTTCGGGGGGACGCGGATCGCGATGCGCGAGCTGGAGGACACGGTGCGCGAGTCCGGCCTGGAATGGGCCCTCCTGCGGCCCGGCGGCTTCGCCTCCAACGCGCTGTGGTGGGCCGAGTCCGTCCGTGCGCAACGGGCCGTCGCCGCGCCCTTCGGCGACGTCGGAGTGCCGGTAGTCGACCCGGCGGACATCGCCGCGGTGGCGGCGGCCTGCCTGCTGGAGGACCGGCACACCGGCGGCGCCTACGAGCTGACCGGACCGGAGGTGATCACCCCGCGCGGGCAGACGGAGGCCATCGCCGCCGCACTGGGCTCGCCCGTGGCCTTCCACGAGCTGACCCGGGAGGAGGCCAGGACCGCCATGGCCCGCAGCATGCCGGCGGAACTCGCCGACGACACCCTCGACATCCTCGGCTCCCCGAGCCCGGCCGAGCTGCGCGTCAGCCCGGACATCGAGCGCGTCCTGGGCCGGGCCCCGCGGCCCTTCGCCGACTGGGCCGCCCGCAACGTCGAGGCGTTCCGCTGAGGGGCGGCGGTCCGGGGCGGGCGGGCGGCAGTACCGGGGCGTGTCGGACACGGCCTAGTAGGGCGCCCGGAAGTTGAGGTAACCGAGCAGCACGATCACCGCGGCCACACAGCCGAGCACCACGGCGGTGGACACCCACGACGACCGGCGCCGGGAGCCCACGTGGTCGGGGTCGGCGCGGAAGGGGACCGGACCGGGCGGGTTCTCCTTCCAGCGCGCGGCGAGCATCCGGGCGCGCGCCGAGGGCTCCTTGTGCTCGGCACCCTCCGCCCACCTCAGGTCGTACTCGCGCTCCTCGTCGTCGCGATGCGGCATCTCGGGCACTCTCCCCGTCCCCCCGACGTCAACCTGACTCGAACAACCGTGTCAGTAGACATGATCCCGGCCCGCCCGCACCCTGGGAAGGGTTTTCGGCCACGTACGACAGCGCCCCCGCCCTCTCGTGGAGGGACGGGGGCGCCGGACGGCCGGCGGGACGGCCGGGTCGATCACACGTCGAAGTACAGCTCGAACTCGTGCGGGTGCGGACGCAGCTGCAGCGGGGCGATCTCGTTGGCGCGCTTGAAGTCGATCCACGTCTCGATCAGGTCCGGCGTGAACACGTCGCCCTGGAGCAGGAACTCGTGGTCGGCCTCCAGACGGTCGAGGACCGCGCCGAGGGAGGTCGGGACCTGCGCCACGTTCGCGTGCTCCTCGGGAGCCAGCTCGTAGAGGTCCTTGTCGATCGGCTCGGCCGGCTCGATCTTGTTCTTGATGCCGTCCAGGCCCGCGAGCAGCAGCGCCGAGAAGGCCAGGTACGGGTTGCCGGAGGCGTCCGGGGCGCGGAACTCGACGCGCTTGGCCTTCGGGTTCGAGCCCGTGATCGGGATCCGCATCGCGGCCGAGCGGTTGCGCTGCGAGTACACCAGGTTCACCGGCGCCTCGAAGCCCGGCACCAGGCGGTGGTACGAGTTCACCGTCGGGTTGGTGAAGGCCAGCAGCGACGGGGCGTGCTTGAGGATGCCGCCGATGTAGTAGCGGGCGGTGTCCGACAGGCCGGCGTAGCCCTGCTCGTCGTAGAAGAGCGGCTCGCCGCCCGACCACAGCGACTGGTGGACGTGCATGCCCGAGCCGTTGTCGCCGAAGATCGGCTTCGGCATGAAGGTCGCCGTCTTGCCGTTCTTCCAGGCCACGTTCTTCACGATGTACTTGAAGAGCTGGAGGTCGTCCGCGGCGGCGAGCAGCGTGTTGAACTTGTAGTTGATCTCCGCCTGCCCGGCGGTGCCCACCTCGTGGTGCTGGCGCTCGACCTTCAGGCCGGACCGCTCCAGCTCCAGGGAGATCTCGGCGCGCAGGTCGGCGAAGTGGTCGACCGGCGGGACCGGGAAGTAGCCGCCCTTGTAGCGGACCTTGTAACCGCGGTTGTCCTCGATCGCACCGGTGTTCCAGGCGCCGGCCTCGGAGTCGATGTGGTAGAAGGACTCGTTCTCCCGGGTGGCGAAGCGCACCGAGTCGAAGACGTAGAACTCGGCCTCGGGGCCGAAGAACGCCGTGTCGGCGATGCCCGTGGAGGCCAGGTACGCCTCGGCCTTCTTCGCCACGTTCCGCGGGTCGCGGGAGTACTGCTCGCCCGTGATCGGGTCGTGGATGAAGAAGTTGATGTTGAGGGTCTTGTCCCGGCGGAACGGGTCGACGCGCGCGGTGGACAGGTCCGGGCGCAGCGACATGTCCGACTCGTGGATGGCCTGGAAGCCGCGGATCGAGGATCCGTCGAAGGCCTGCTCGTCGTCGGGGTCGAACGCCTCGGCGGGCAGCGTGAAGTGCTGCATGACGCCCGGCAGGTCGCAGAACCGGACATCGACGAACTTGACGTCCTCGTCCGCGATGAACTTCTTGACGTCGTCGGCGTTCTGGAACATCCAGCTCCTCCTACTCCCGACCGTCCCGCCGGGTTGGTAGATCGTTCGTGCGGCCAGTGCGGGTGGCACACGCTTCCTCGACCCTAGGGACGGGTGATTTCTCGGGCGTGACCCATTTGTTTCGCAGAAGTTAACCGGCTCCCTCCCCAGCCTAGGTCGGATCGGGGGCCCGCACACCCCGCCGTTCCCGGTACGTATACGGGCGCAGTACCGTGTTCGGGTGGACAACAGGCAAGCAATCGGATCGTGGCTCTCCGGTCCTCGCGCGGCCGTGGAAGAGGCCGGCGCCGATCTCGGACACCGCGGCGAACAGCTCGGCCTGCCCGAGGAGGGACCGGGTTCGATCGCCCGCCCGGGCAGGCGGCTCGGCGCGCTGGCCGTCGACTGGGCCCTGTGCTCCCTGATCGCATACGGCCTGATCACGGGCAGCTACGGGCAGACGGCGAGCAACTGGGCCCTGCTGATCTTCTTCGTGCTCAACGTGCTGACCGTTGGCACGGTCGGCTTCACCCCGGGCAAGCGGCTGTTCGGCCTGCGGGTCGTGGACATCGCCACGGGCCGCCCCAGCCCCCTGCGCGCCCTGCTGCGCTCGGTCCTGCTGTGCCTCGCGCTCCCGGCCCTGATCTGGGACCGCGACGGCCGGGGCCTGCACGACCGGCTGGCGCGCACCGTGGAAGTCCGGATCTGACACCCACGCGCCACGACGCCGGTACGGCGACGGGGGCGGCCCGAGTGGTCGGGCCGCCCCCGTCGCCGTACCGGCGTTTCAAGTCCTACGGGTCGGTGCGGGTCAGCGCTGCTTGGGGTTGCCGCCCCTGGGCATCCGCATGCCCTTCGGCATGGGGCCCTTGGGCAGCGGCATGTTGCTCATCAGGTCGCCCAGGGCGCGCAGCCGGTCGTTGGTCACGGTGACCTGCGGGCCGCTCAGGACGCGGGGGAGCTTGAGCATGGTCGTGCGCAGCTTCTTCAGCTCGACCTGCCCCTCGCCGGTGCCCACGAGCAGGTCGTGCACGGGGACGTCGGCGACGATGCGGTTCATCTTCTTCTTCTCGGCCGCGAGCAGGGACTTCACCCGGTTCGGGTTGCCCTCCGCGACCAGCACGATGCCGGCCTTGCCGACCGCGCGGTGCACCACGTCCTGGTTGCGGTTCATCGCCACCGCCGGAGTCGTCGTCCAGCCCCGGCCGATGTTGTCCAGCACGGCCGCCGCGGCGCCGGGCTGTCCCTCCATCTGGCCGAAGGCCGCCCGCTCGGCCCGGCGCCCGAAGACGATCGCCGTCGCGAGGAAGGCGAGCAGCAGGCCCAGGATGCCGAGATAGATGGGGTGACCGATCCAGAAACCGATCGCGAGGAGGACACCGAAGACGACGATGCCGACACCCGCGAGCACAAGACCGATCTTCTTGTCGGCCTTGCGGGTCATCTTGTAGGTCAGAGCGATCTGCTTCAGTCGCCCGGGATTCGCAGCGTCCGCTGCAGGTTCCTTCCTCGCCATGGCACGAAGTCTACGTGCCCCCGAAAGCGCCGACGACGGCAGTGCCCGGCCGTGCCCGTCGGGGGAGAGGCGGGACGCGGTCAGGGACGGCCGGCGACGGACTGGCGCAGCGCGCGCTCGGTCTCGATCCGGTCCTTGGCGCGGCGGCGGTCCTCCAGGACGGAGTTCCAGGCGTTGCGCCGGGCGGTGCGCTGACCGCCGCTCATCAGCAGCGACTCGACGGCCCGCAGGGCGGTGGCGAAGGACGGGATGGCGGTGGCACGGACGGTGGTGGGGCGAACGGGCGCGGCCTGCATCGTGGAGGTCCCCCCTCGGTACGGCTCCGGGTACGGAGACGGGTGTACGTGGCGGTGTACGTGCTGTGATTCCAGGGTCACTGATTGGTGTTACCAGGGCGTGACCCGCCGGTCAAACGCACATGAAGCCGCGTCGCCCGGTCCTGGAACGGGCTCGCGGCCCCGACCGGTGTCCTCATCAGCGAGGACGGTCGGGGCCGCGGCGTATCGGCCATTACTGACCAGTAGTGACTTGTGCGGGAATTCACACAGTGGCGGAGCGGCGCTGCTCCATGGCCATGCCGTAGAGCCGTCCGGCCCGGTACGACGAGCGGACCAGCGGGCCCGACATCACGCCGGAGAAGCCGATCTGCTCGGCCTCCTCCTTCAGCTCCACGAACTCCTGCGGCTTGACCCAGCGCTCCACGGGGTGGTGGCGCACGGACGGACGCAGGTACTGCGTGATGGTGATCAGCTCGCAGCCGGCCTCGTGCAGCTGCTTCAGCGCCTCGCTGATCTCCTCACGGGTCTCGCCCATGCCGAGGATCAGGTTCGACTTGGTGATCAGGCCGAAGTCGCGGGCGTCCGTGATGACCTTCAGGGAGCGCTCGTAGCGGAAGCCCGGGCGGATGCGCTTGAAGATCCGCGGGACGGTCTCGACGTTGTGCGCGAAGACCTCGGGGCGGGACTCGAAGACCTCCCGGAGCAGCTCCGGAACGGCGTTGAAGTCGGGGGCCAGCAGCTCGACCTTGGTGCGGCCGGCCTCGCGGGCGGCGGTCTGCTGGTGGATCTGGCGCACCGTCTCCGCGTACAGCCACGCGCCGCCGTCGGGGAGGTCGTCGCGGGCGACGCCGGTGATGGTGGCGTAGTTCAGGTCCATGGTGACCACGGACTCGCCGACGCGGCGCGGCTCGTCGCGGTCGAGCGCCTCGGGCTTGCCGGTGTCGATCTGGCAGAAGTCGCAGCGCCGGGTGCACTGGTCGCCGCCGATGAGGAAGGTCGCCTCGCGGTCCTCCCAGCATTCGTAGATGTTGGGACAGCCGGCTTCCTGGCAGACCGTGTGCAGGCCCTCGCTCTTCACCAGGTTCTGCATCTTGGTGTACTCGGGGCCCATTTTCGCCCGGGTCTTGATCCACTCGGGCTTGCGCTCGATGGGGGTCTGGCTGTTGCGGACCTCCAGGCGCAGCATCTTGCGTCCGTCGGGTGCGACTGCGGACACGACCGGCTCCCTAGCGTTTGATTCTTCGGCGTTCTTCAGGGTACGCCCGTTGATTTGTTGGTCGGCGTTGGTGCTGGCCTTGCCGGGGGCTGCCGCCCCCGGACCCCCGCTTCGGCCTGAACGGCCTCGTCCTCAAACGCCGGACGGGCTGGTTTTATGCCCCCGGCGCTGGATTTCGTGCCGCCGGCCCGGCTTTGCGTCCCGGGGGATTCAGGCGGGGGTCTTCTCGATCTCCCTCGGCTTCAGCTCCGCGTTCTCCAGGACGTCGCGCAGGTGGCGTTCCACCACCGGGAGGACCTCCTCGATGGTCACGTCGCGGCCGAGTTCGCCTGCCAGGGACGCGACGCCCGCGTCGCGGATGCCGCAGGGGATGATCTTGTCGAACCACTTGTTGTCGGGGTTCACGTTCAGCGCGAAGCCGTGCATCGTGACGCCCTTGGCCACCCGGATGCCGATCGCGGCGATCTTGCGGTCCTCGCGGCGCTGGCCCGCGTTGGACGGGGCGTAGTCGGGGCCGTTGAGGCGGGGGTCGAACTCGTCGTCCGTCAGGCGCGGATCGAAGTCCAGGGAGAGTCCGCCGAGCGCGGGACGCCGCTCGATCGGGTCGCCGAGGATCCAGACCCCGCTGCGGCCCTCCACCCGGGAGGTCTCCAGGCCGAACTCCGCGCAGGTGCGGATCAGGGCCTCCTCCAGGCGGCGGACGTGGGCCACCACGTCGACCGGACGCGGCAGCTTCTGGATGGGGTAGCCCACCAGCTGGCCCGGGCCGTGCCAGGTGATCTTGCCGCCGCGGTCCACGTCGATCACCGGGGTGCCGTCCAGCGGACGCTCGCTGTCCTCGGTGCGCCGGCCGGCGGTGTAGACCGGCGGGTGTTCGAGGAGCAGCACGGTGTCGGGGACCTCGTCGACGAACCGCGCGGCGTGCACCCGGCGCTGTTCGTCCCACGCCTCCTGGTACTCGACGCGATCGGCACCGAACCCCATCCGGACGAAGCGCAGCTCACTCACGGCACGTGCCTCCCTGCAAGGTCGTAAGGCACGAAGCGTGCCCACGCCACTGTACGACCGCCCGCGCGTCGTCAGCCGGGCGGGCAATTCTCACACGATCGGATGAATGCCGGGCGAATTGTGCGATCGGGTGCTTACTCTCCGCTACATTCGCGCCGTTCACGAGGCCATAAGGGCTGCTCACAGGCGCTCCGGGCAATCGAACGCCCGGAAGGCAGGAGACCGCACCGCACCATGACGGAACGACCCGCGCAGCGCACCCCCAACCGCCAGCTCGCCGCGCTCATCGCCGAAGCGGGGTTCTCGAACGCGGGTCTCGCGCGTCGCGTCGACCAGCTCGGACTCGAACACGGCCTGGACCTGAGATATGACAAGACGTCCGTCACCCGGTGGCTGCGCGGTCAACAGCCCCGCGGCACCACCCCGGCCCTGATCGCCGAGGTCTTCACCCGGCGCCTGGGCCGCCGCCTGACCGCCCAGGACCTCGGCCTGGACGCCTGCGCGCCCGTCTACGCGGGCCTGGAGTTCGCCGGGAGCCCGGAGGAGGCGGTCGACATCGTCGGCGGGCTGTGGCGCAAGGACTCCGGCAGCCGCGCCGAGCTGCGGAAGATCTCCTTCACCCCGGCCGGGCTCGTCGTGCCCAGCCGCGACTGGCTGATCGGCCGCCCCGACGAGAAGGTGGCCCGCGTCGAGGTGCCCGTCCGCATTCCCGCGCAGGGCCGCCCCGCGACCCCGCGGCTCGCCGTCCCGCTCGACCCGTCCAGGCGCCGGGCCCCGGCCGAGCGCGGCCCCGGCCAGAAGGTCGGCGGGGGCGACCTCGCCGCACTGCGCTCCGTCGGCGAGCTGTTCCGCAGCCTCGACGACCGGTACGGCGGCGGACACGCACGCCAGGCCCTCGTGCGCTATCTGGAGCACGAGCTGGAGCCGATGCTGCGCGGCACCTACGGCGAGCAGACCGGCCGCCGCCTCTTCGCCGCCGCCGCCGACCTGACCCGGCTCGCCGGCTGGACCTCGTACGACATCGCCGCGCACGGACTCGCCCAGCGCTACTTCGTGCAGGCGCTGCGACTGTCGCAGGCGGCCGGGGACCGGGCGTACGGCTCGTACGTGCTGGTCACCATGAGCCGGCAGGCCGTCTACCTGGGCCACGGGCGCGAGGCAGTACAGCTCGCGCGGGTGGCGCAGCAGGGCGTGGGGACCTCCGCGCCGCCGGTCGTGCAGACCCTGCTGCACGCCGCCGAGGCGCGGGCGCACGGACTGCTCGGCGAGGTGCGGGCCTGCACCGCCGCCCTCGTACGGGCCGAGCGGGCGCTGGAGGCCGCCCGGCCCGGTGACGAGGTACCGCACTGGGCGCGCTTCTTCGACGAGGCCCAGCTCGCCGACGAGTTCGGGCACTGCCACCGCGACCTCCAGCAGTTCCGCGCCGCCGCCCAGCACGCGGAACGCTCGCTGCAACTGCGCGCCCCCGTCTACGCCCGCAGCCGGCTGTTCTGCCGGGTCGTCCTCGCCACCGCCCGGCTCGGCCTCGGCGAGCTCGACCAGGCCTGCCAGCTGGCCGCCGAGGCGGCGGGGCAGGCGGCCGAGATGCGCTCGGTGCGGGCCGCGGAGTACGTCCGCGACTTCGAGCGCCGCCTCGAGCCGTACCGGGACGCCGCCCCGGTCCGGGGGTACCGGGACAAGGTGGCCGCCCTGGGGTAGCGCCGGTCCGGACGGGACTCAGGCCGCGTGGGCCGTCGCCGTCGGCTCCGCCGAGTGCATCGGCCGGCCCGCGCCGAGGTCCCTCAGGATCGCCGCCGAGGCCCGGCGGCCCGAGTGCAGGGCGCCCTGGGGGGTGCTGGTGTCGCGGTGGTCGCCGCACACGTACAGCCCGGCCAGCAGCCGTACCGGCCTGCGTGGATCGTGCGGCGGGCGCATCGCGGGCACCGCCTCGGGCGTGTGGTGCACGGCGAGGGTCTCCCAGCGGGTGGTCGGGGTGCCGTAGAGGCGGGACAGGTGAATGCGGACGGCCGTGTCGAGGTCGGGCGGGGGAGGGCCGAGGACCGTCGACGAGACGAGGGTGCGGCCGGCCGGCGCGCGGGACGGGTCCACCTGACTGACCTGCGCCGTGTGGGCCACCGGGCCGCCCCGGTCGGCGTCGAGCAGCAGGGCCGCGCCGGTCGTCGGCGGCTCGTCGGTCGTGTGGTGGACCACCGTCGCCGGGTGGAAGTCCGGCACCCGCAGGCCCGGCAACAGTCCGGCCGCGGCGCGGGCGTCCGTCGCCACGAGCACGGCCCGGCAACGGATGACGCCGTGCTCCGCGGTGGTCACCGCGTTGGTCGCGACCGCCGTGACACGGACTCCGGTGTGCACGGTGCCCGGCGGCAGCGACCGCGCCATGTGCTCCGGCAGGGCCTCGGCGCCGCCCTCGGGCAGCGCGAGCCGTCCGCCGGCGAAGGCGCGCAGCGCGAGGTCCGCGCACCGGCTGGACGTCGTCAGGTCCGGGTCGTACAACAGGGCGGCGAGCAGGGGACGCAGGAAGCCGTCGATCGTGCGGGCCGGCAGCCCGCGGGCCGCCAGCGCCCGCGCGGCGGGCAGTTCCGGCCGGGCCAGTAGCCGTTCGGCCGGCGTGTGCGCGAGCCGGGCCAGCGCGGCACCGAGCCGGGCCTGGTCGACGGCGGTGCCGAGCGGGGCGCCGGCACGGGTGCGGGGCGGTACGGCGGGCCGGCCGGACGTACCGGGCGCGTTCGCCGCGCGCCGGGGCGCGGGTATCGAGCGGGGGGCGCTTGCGAGGGCGCGCACCGCATGGAGTGCGCCCCGTGCGCTCCGTACGCCCGACGGCGCGCCCGCGTGATGGTGGCGGCCCTCGCTGTGCAGCAGGACCCCGGGGGCGAAGGGCAGCAGCGCGAGGCCGTCGAGCCCGGGGGTGCGGCGCAGTTCGGGATACGCCGTGGACAGCAGCTGTCCGATTCTGTCGAGCCGGAAACCGTCGACCTTCTCGGTGGCCATCCGGCCGCCCACCGCATGGGCGGCCTCCAGGACCGTGGTCGTCACTCCTGCGCTGGTCAGCCGTTGCGCCGCGGCGAGTCCGGCGATCCCGGCCCCCACGACGACGACGTCCGCCTGGTACGCGGGCTCAAGCACGTGCCCCTCCTCGAGGTTGCGCGGCCGCTGGAGACGTCATGCCCCCAACAGGCTTGAGGAATACCCGAGTTCGAGACGAGGTTAGGGCGCGAAACGGTCAACGGGAATCGCCCGGGGGCAGCACACGGTCGCACAGCGGTCGCATGTGGGCGCGATATGACTATCGAGCGGTCGGTGCGGTCGGTGCGGTCGGTGCGCGTCGGGGTGCGTTCGGATGTGTCGGCGTGCGGTCGAGAACCGGACTGCGCGGTCCGGGCGGCGGCGCGTGGATCACAGCGCCGCGCGGATCGCCCCGTCGATCTCCGGGAACGCGAAGCGGAAGCCCGACTCCACGAGGCGGGCCGGGAGGACCCGGGCGCTGCCGAGGACGTCGCCCGCCATCTCGCCGAGCGCGGCGCGCAGGACCGGCGCGGGCACCGCGAACGGCGCCGGGCGGTGCAGCACCCGGCCCATGGCCACCGTCACCTCACGGTTCGTCACGGGCTGCGGGGCGGTCAGGTTGAAGGGGCCGGAGAGGTCGTCACGGTCCAAAAGGTGCCGGATCGCGGCCACCTCGTCGTGCAGCGCGACGAAGGACCAGTACTGCGACCCGTCGCCCAGCCGCCCGCCGAGCCCCGCCCGGAAGAGCGGGAAGAGCCGTCCCCAGGCGCCGCCCCGGCGCGCCACGACCAGGCCGGTGCGCGTGAACACCGTCCGCACGCCCGCCTTCTGCGCGGGGGCCGCCGCGGCCTCCCACTCCACGCACAGGCCCGGCAGGAACCCCTCGCCCGGCGGCGCGCTCTCGTCCACGGGCCGGTCGCCGGTCTCCCCGTAGTAGCCCATCGCACTGCCGTTCACGAAGACCCGCGGCGGCCGCTCCAGCGCGGCGACGGCCTCCGCGAGCGCCGTCGTGCCGTGCACCCGGCTGCTGCGGATGACGGTCTTGTACGCGTCGGTCCAGCGGCGGTCGCCCACCCCGGCCCCGGCCAGATTGACCACCGCGTCGCAGCCTTCCAGCCCGGCGGCGTCCACCCGCCCGTTCTCGGGGTCCCACCGGACCTCGTCCGGGCCCTCGGGCGCGTGCCGGACCAGGCGCACCACCCGGTGTCCGTCCGCGGTCAGGGACCGCGTCAGGGCGCCGCCGATCAGCCCGGACGCTCCGGCCACCGCGATGCGGGAACGGTCCCCGGCCGGGCGTCCGCCGTTCGTGTGTCCGCCGTTCCTGTGTCCGTTCATGTGCCCGCCGTTCGTGTGCCCGCCGTTCATGTCTCCGCCGTTCGTGTGCCCGTTGTCCATGTGTCCGCCGTCCGTGTGTCCGCCGTCCATGTGCCCACGCTCCATGTGCCTGCCACCCATGTGCCTGCCACCCATGTGTCGTCGTCCATGTGTCCGTCATCCGTGTGGCCGCCGGCCCGGTGCCCGTCCGCCAGGCCCATCCTGCCGGGTAGCCCCGGAAAAACGCCGGACCGGTCCCCGGCACCGCGTCGTACAGTGATCGCCATGCCAGCCCCGCACATACGCCGCGCCAGGTCCGAGGACGAGCACCCGCTGCACCGGATCGACCTCGAGACCTGGTCCTACCTGCACGCCGTCTCGCCCCCGCCGGGACCGGACGACCCCTTCTTCCGTGACACCTGCGGGCCCGACGCCCACCTGGTCGCCGAACTCGACGGCGCCGTCGTCGGCTATGTCCGGCTCGGATTTCCCACCCCGCTGGCCTCCAACGCCCACGTCCGCCAGATCCGCGGCCTCGCCGTCGCCGGCGCGGCCCGCGGCCACGGCGTGGGGCGGGCACTGGTCCGGGCCGCCGTCGAGGAGGCCCGGCACGAGGGCTTCCGCCGCATCACCCTGCGGGTCCTCGGTCACAACACGGCCGCCCGGGGCCTCTACGAGTCGGAGGGCTTCGTCGTCGAGGGCGTGCAGCCCGAGGAGTTCCACCTCGACGGCCAGTACATCGACGACGTGCTGATGGGACAGACGCTGACCGCGCTCACGGCGTGACGGTGCTCAGTGCGTGAGCGTGGTCACGACGTGACCGGCTCGCCCGTGTCCACCGCCCGCGTGGCGTCCGCCGCGTCGCGTGCCTCGGGGGCCACCTCGGCCGCCGTCAGCACGTAGCCGGTCTCCGCGTCGGAGGTGGAACGGGCGAACACCACCCCGTACACCCGGCCGTCGGTGGTCAGCAGCGGGCCGCCCGAGTTGCCGGGGCGGACCGTGGAACGGACCGAGTAGATCTCCCGGGTCACGCTCTCGTCGTTGTAGATGTTCTGGCCGGTGGCGCGGATCCGGTTGGCCACCGTCGCCGCCCGCAGATCCAGGTCGCCGTTCTGCGGATAGCCCGCCACCACCGCGGCGTCGCCGCGCGCGGCCTCCTCGTCGAACCGCAGCACCGGCGCGCTCAGGTCCGGGACGTACAGCACCGCCACGTCCTTGTCCGGGTCGAACAGCACCACCCGCGCCTCGTACGCCGGGCCCACCCCGCCCACCCGCACACTCGGGTCGTCGATGCCGGCCACCACGTGGGCGTTGGTCATCACGTGCTCCGGCGCGTACACGAAGCCGCTGCCCTCCCGGCCCTGGACGCCGGTCACGCCCTCCACCTTCACCGTGCTGAGTTTGGCCGCGCGGGTGGCCGCCGCCGTCACGCTGTCGCCGGAGGGTTCGGCGACCTCGGCGGCCGACTCGTTCTCGAACGGGTTGAAGACCTGCGGGAACCCCGCGTCGGCCAGTGCGGACGTCGCCCGGGAGAACCACGCCGGGGTGGTGTCCGGCATCACCCGCTGCACCGCGCCCAGCAGCGTCGAGTCCCGGATCGCCGAGGTGAGCAGCGAGGACGAGGAGGCCGCGAGCACGCTCGCCGCCACCCAGGCCACGATCAGCGCCGCCGCCGAGTTCGCCACCGCGCCGCCGATCCCGTCGGCCACCCGGAGCGGGCCCGCGGTCATCTCGCCGCGCAGCCGCAGCGCGAGGCGTCCCGCCAGTTCGTGGCCCGCCATCGCCGGCAGCAGCACCGTGACCACCGCGACCGCCGTCGCCGCCGTCGAGCCCCGCTCCACCAGGTCCATCACCCACGGCAGGACCCACACGCCGAGCGCCGCGCCGCCCACGAAGCCGGCCAGCGACACACAGCCGGCCACCAGGCCGCGCCGGTAGCCGGAGGCCGCGTAGGCCAGCACGACCAGCGCCAGCACGATGTCGAGCAGGTCCACGCGAACCGCCTTTCTGCCGGGCCCGGGACCCTCAGTACGTGCCGTACCGGGCCGGTGATCAGCCTGGTGCGCACGACTGTCCGGAAACGGCCACCTGTGCGAGCGAGTGTGTGCGGGCCGGTCAACGGTGAAACGCCGTGCACCGGAACGATGGTTCCACCGGGTGGCACAGCACACATCGCGGACAGAGCGGATCCGCCGGACAGTGGGACCATGCGAGTCTTCGGAGGGCCGCGCCGGGCCCGGAAGCGCCGGCCCGCCCGCATATCCGGCGCCGTGCGTCTGCCGGCCGCCGCGCGGGCGCTGCTCGGCGCCCTGCCCGGGCTGGCCGCCGTCGCCGCGCTCTTCCTGTGCGCGGACGGTGTGGAGCGGGCGGCCGACGCCGACGCGGATGCCGTTCCGGCCGCCGCCACCGACCGGTACGCCGCGCCCCGGCCCGACATCGTGCCCCGGTCGGTCTGGCTGGGCGACGCCGCCCGCGCCCAGCCCGCCCCCCGCTACGACGACAAGGTGGTCGCCGTCTTCGTCCACCACACGGACACGCCCAACGGCTACGACTGCGCCGACGTGCCGGCCATCCTCCGCGGGGTGTACCAGGGCCAGACCGGCGCCCGGGACTGGGACGACATCGGTTACAACTTCGTCGTCGACCGCTGCGGCACCGTCTACGAGGGCCGCGCCGGCGGCATCGACCGGCCCGTCACCGGCGCCCACACCCAGGGCTTCAACCACCGCACCACCGGGATCGCCGCCCTCGGCACCTACACCGCCGGGGTGCCCGTGCCGGATGAGCTGACCGACGCCATCGCCGCCGTTGCCGCCTGGAAGCTCGGCGAGACCGGCACCGACCCGCGTGCGAAGGTCGCCCTGGTCTCCAGCAACGGCCTCAGCCGCTACGCCGCAGGGGCCACCGCCAGGCTGCCCGCCGTCGCGGGCCACGACGACGGCTACCAGACCAGCTGCCCGGGCGCGGCCCTCACCGCCCGCCTCGCGGACATCAGGGACACTGCGGCGCACCTCCAGGGCAGGGCGTGACCGCCCCGGCGGGCGGTGCGCCCCAGTCCGCGTCTCACCCGGGTCCGAACCTCGCCCACAGGCGGGGCAGGCGTTCGGCGAGGGCGCGGTCGTTCTCCAGGTCGATCGGTGCGCCCAGCGGTTCGGGGGGCGCGGGCGCGATGCCCAGGTCCGGGGCGACGGTGCCGGTGAGCTGCTCGTAGGCCTCGTCGGCCGCGTAGCCAAGCTCCTCGCCGTCGCCGTCCAGCTCCTCGTCGAAGTCGTCCAGCAGCTCGGCGAGCGAGTCGGGCTCGTGCACCGCGCCCTCGTACACCTCGCGGCCCTGGCCGATCAGCCAGCAACGGAAGAAGTCGAAGGCGTCGTCGCTCGCCCCGCCGAGCAGCAACCAGGCGGCACCCCACAGGTCCCAGGTGCAGGCGCGGTTGTAACGGGCCTCGAAGTGGCGGGCGAAGTCGAGCACCAGGTCCGGGTCCATGCCGAGCAGCCGCTCCACGAGCAGGTCGGCCTGGTCCTCGGGATCGCCGTCGGCGCGCTGCCGGGCGGCGTCGATCAGCTCCCAGAACTCCGTCTCGTCCATCACGGGTCCAGCATCGGCCCTGGGCGGGGGCGGCGCACGTGGAGTGCGGCGGATCGTTATGTGCGGGTGCCTGCGGGTGCCTGCGGGTGCCTGCGGGTGCCTGCGGCGGCCTGTGGGGCCCCCTCGCGCCCGCACCCACCCCGGGCACCACAACCACGCCGGGTCACGCGACCCCCGGTCAACCGGACCACGCCGGTCCGCGGCACCCCGCACTCACCCCCCGTACAACCCCGCCAACCGCCGCGCATCCCGCGCGAAGCGCTCCCGCAGCGCTGCCGGCGCCAGCACCTCCACCTCCGGCCCGAGCCCCCTGAGCTGCGCATGCGCGACCTCCTCCGACTCCACCGGCAGCGTCACCGTCACCCAGCCGTCCGCGTCCGGCCCGTCCGCGGCCCCCAGCGCCTCCCGCGCCGACAGCGCGTCGACCGCGTAGGGCAGTCCCCGCACCCCCCGCTCCGACAGCCGCACCACGACCTCGGCCCGCAGGATCGACCGCGCGAACTGCTCGGCCCGCTCGGCCCAGAACGCGGGCAGGTCGAAGCTCTCGTCCCGGACGAAACGCGCCCCGCCCGCCTCCACCGCCGTGAACCGGTCGATGCGGTACACACGGAAGGGCCCGTCGCCCGCCACCCGCGCGCACAGGTACCACACCCCGGCCTTCAGCACGAGCCCGTACGGCTCCAGCTCCCGGACGACCTCGTCCGTCCCGCGCCGGTAGCGCGCGGCGACGCCGCGGTCGTCCCAGACCGCGTCCGCCACCGCGGGCAGCAGGTCGGGGGTCTCCGGTTCGCGGAACCAGTTCGGCGCGTCCAGGTGGAAGCGCTGGGCCGCCGTACGGGAGGCGTCCCGCAGGGAGGGGAGCAGGGCCGCCGACACCTTCAGGCGGGCCGCCGAGGCCGCGTCCTCCAGGCCCATCTCGCGCAGTGCCCCGGGGACCCCGGACAGGAACAGCGCCTCCGCCTCGCCCCGGGCCAGCCCGGTCAGCCGGGTGCGGTAGCCGCCGACCAGGCGGTAGCCCCCGGCCCGGCCCCGCTCCGCGTACACCGGCACGCCCGCCTCCGACAGCGCCTGCGCGTCCCTGGTCACGGTCCGCTCCGACACCTCCAGCTCCCGGGCCAGCTCGGCGGCGGTCATGCTCGGGCGGGACTGGAGGAGCAGCACCATCTTGATGAGGCGGGCAGCGCGCATCCCCACATGATGCAGGAGGCGCGGAAGGCCCCCGCCGGGGCGGGGGCCTTCCGTTCGTCGTGACTCGGGACCTCTACAGGCCGTAGCGCTCGCGCGCCTCCTTCACGGCCGTCGCCTTGACCTCGCCGCGCCGGGCGAGCTGGGCCAGGGCCGCGACCACGATGGACTCGGCGTCCACGCCGAAGTGGCGGCGGGCGGCGTCACGCGTGTCCGACAGGCCGAAGCCGTCGGCGCCCAGCGAGGACCAGTCCTGCTCGACCCACTGCGCGATCTGGTCCGGTACCTGGCGCATGTAGTCGGAGACCGCGAGCACCGGGCCCTCGGCGCCCTGGAGCGCCCGGCGGACGTACGGCACCCGGTCCTCGCCGCGCAGCAGCGCCGCGTCGGCGTCCATGGCGTCCCGGCGCAGCTCCGTCCAGGAGGTCGCGGACCACACGTCGGCGGCCACACCCCACTCCTCGGCGAGCAGCCGCTGCGCCTTGAGCGTCCAGTGGATCGCCGTGCCGGAGCCGAGGAGCTGGATGCGCGGGGCGTTCGCCGCCGGGGCCAGGCCCGCCGTCTCCGCCGTGTTGAAGCGGTAGAGGCCCTTGACGATGCCCTCGTCCACCCCGGACGGCTTGGCCGGCTGCGGCATCGGCTCGTTGTAGACCGTCAGGTAGTAGAAGACGTTCGGGTCCTCGCCCGGGGCCGCCTCGCCGTACATGCGGCGCAGACCGTCCTTGACGATCGTCGCGATCTCGTACGCGAACGCCGGGTCGTAGGAGAGGGCCGCGGGGTTGGTCGCCGCGATGGCCGGGGAGTGGCCGTCCGCGTGCTGGAGGCCCTCACCGGTGAGGGTGGTGCGGCCCGCGGTGGCGCCGACCAGGAAGCCGCGGCCGAGCTGGTCGCCGAGCTGCCACATCTGGTCGGCCGTGCGCTGCCAGCCGAACATCGAGTAGAAGATGTAGAACGGGATCATCGCCTCGCCGTGCGTCGCGTACGCGGTGGACGCGGCGATGAAGTCGGCCATCGAGCCGGCCTCGGTGATGCCCTCGTTGAGGATCTGGCCGTTCTTGGCTTCCTTGTAGTACATCAGCTGGTCGCGGTCGACCGGCTCGTACGTCTGGCCCTTGGGCGAGTAGATGCCCAGGGACGGGAAGAGGCTCTCCATGCCGAAGGTGCGGGCCTCGTCGGGGACGATCGGCACCCAGCGCTTGCCGGTCTCCTTGTCCCGGACCAGGTCCTTGACCAGCCGGACGAACGCCATGGTGGTGGCCACGTTCTGCGTGCCGGAGCCCTTGTCGAAGGCCGCGAAGGCCTTGTCGGCGGGCGCGGGCAGCGGTGCGAGGGGGTGCACGCGGCGGGCCGGGGCGGGACCGCCGAGGGCGACGCGGCGCTCCTGGAGGTAGCGCACCTCGGGGGAGTCGGCGCCGGGGTGGCCGTAGGGGACCACGCCGTCGACGAAGGCGCTGTCCGCGATCGGCAGGCCGAGCAGGTCGCGCATGTCCTTGAACTCGTCCACCGAGAGCTTCTTCATCTGGTGGTTGGCGTTCTTCGACGCGAAGCCGCGGCCGAGGGTGTGGCCCTTGACCGTCTGGGCCAGGATCACGGTCGGCGCGCCCTTGTGGGCGAGCGCGGCACGGTAGGCGGCGTACACCTTGCGGGACTCGTGACCGCCGCGGGAGAAGTGGAAGCAGTCGAGGATCTTGTCGTCGGACAGGAGCTTCGCCATCTCGGCGAGCTGCGGGTCCTTGTTGAAGAAGTCCTCGCGGATGTAGGCGGCGTCGCGCGTCTGGTACGTCTGCACCTGCGCGTCCGGTACCTCGCGCAGGCGGCGTACGAGCGCGCCGGTGGTGTCGAGCTGGAACAGCTCGTCCCAGGCCGTGCCCCACAGCGACTTGATCACGTTCCAGCCGGCGCCGCGGAACTGGGCCTCCAGCTCCTGCACGATCTTGAAGTTGGCGCGGACCGGACCGTCGAGGCGCTGCAGGTTGCAGTTGATGACGAAGGTCAGGTTGTCCAGGCCCTCGCGGGAGGCGAGGGTGAGCGCGGTGGTGGACTCCGGCTCGTCCATCTCGCCGTCACCGAGGAACGCCCACACGTGGGAGTTGGTCAGGTCCTTGATGCCGCGGCTGGTCAGATAGCGGTTGAACCGTGCCTGGTAGATCGCGGAGATCGGGCCGAGGCCCATGGAGACGGTGGGGAACTCCCACAGCCAGGGCAGACGGCGCGGGTGCGGGTAGGACGGCAGGCCGTTGCCGCCGGCCTCGCGGCGGAAGTTGTCCAGCTGCTCCTCGTTCAGGCGGCCGTCGAGGAAGGCGCGGGCGTAGATGCCGGGGGAGGCGTGGCCCTGGATGTAGAGCTGGTCGCCGGAGCCGTCACCCTCCTTGCCCTTGAAGAAGTGGTTGAAGCCGGTCTCGTAGAGCCAGGCGGCGGAGGCGAAGGTGGCGATGTGGCCGCCGACGCCGTACTTGCTGCCGCGGGTCACCATCGCCGCCGCGTTCCAGCGGTTCCAGGCGGTGATCCGCTGCTCCATCGCCTCGTCGCCGTCCACGGTGGGCTCGTCGGCGGTCGGGATGGAGTTGACGTAGTCGGTCTCCAGCAGCTTCGGCAGCGCCAGGCCCGCGTCCTCGGCGCGCTCCAGCGTGCGGCGCATCAGGTACGCGGCACGGTGCGGCCCGGCCGCCTGGGTGACGGCGTCCAGGGAGGCCTGCCACTCGGCGGTCTCCTCGGGGTCGCGGTCCGGGAGCTGGTCGAGCTCGCTCGGCTGGATGGCTTTCGGGTCGGTCGTCATGTCGCCGCCTTCCTCAGTCGAAGGGGGTTCCCTCATCGGCAAGGGTTCGGGGTGCCCTAGGTCTTTGGCAGGACAGGGCTGGGCTCCGGTGGGAGTCCAAAGCTGACTCTAACTCCCTGATCGATGATCGATCAAAGGGTTGAGGAGCAAAACCTCTTGATCACGAGAAAGTCGGCACGGGGTGCCTTCGGCGGTGGCACGGGGTGACCTTGAGGTTGGGGGTTTGTGCAGGTGAGCGCGGTGCGGCTCGGGTGCGTCGTTCCTTCGGGGTGGCGTGGGGAACCGAGCGAAAACGGGGCCTGGGGGCGGAGCCCCCAGGGACGGGAAAGAGACTAGGCGCGGGGGGCGCAGCCCAGGACGTGGGACTTGACGATCTCCGGGATGCGGGGGTCCCGGCGGCGGAAGGCCGCGACCAGCTCCTCGTGCTCCTCCGCGTACGACTGCTGCACCGTCCCCAGCCACCGTATCGACAGCGCCGTGAACACCTCGATCCCCAGCCCCTCCCACGTGTGCAGCAGCACGGAGTTGCCCGCCGCCCGCACCAGCTCCCGGTGGAAGCCCACCGTGTGCCGCACCTGACCGGTGCCGTCGGAGACCCGGTCGGCCTCGTACAGCGCGGCGACGTGCGGTTCCAGGGCCGAGCAGTCCAGGGCGAGCCGGTCCGCCGCCAGCTCCGCCGCGATCGCCTCCAGGCCGGCCCGGACGGGGTAGCTCTCCTCCAGGTCGGCGGCGGTCAGGTTGCGCACCCGCACGCCCTTGTTCGGCGCCGACTCGATCAGCCGCAGCGACTCCAGCTCCCGCAGTGCCTCCCGCACCGGCGTCTGGCTGACCTCCAGCTCGGTCGCGATCCGCCGCTCCACGATCCGCTCGCCCGGCTGCCAGCGCCCGCTGATGATCCCTTCCAGGATGTGCTCGCGGATCTGTTCGCGCAGCGAGTGGACGACGGGCGCGGTCATGAGAGCTCCTTCGGGAGAGGGCCCCTTCGGCCCCCTGGGGGACTGACGTTTAGACAATACGGCCGTCCCGGGGGGCGGGAAGGGCGCACGGGGGCGCTTTGACGCAGGTGAGACGAGACTTACACAGCGTGCCCCGGTCCAAACACGGCGATGCCCCCGCCCGGAAACGTCCGGGCGGGGGCACCGTACAGGCCCACTGGCGAGGGTGACTACAGGCCGAGCTCGACCTCGAACTCGCCCGCCTCCAGGATCGCCTTGACCGCCGTCAGGTAGCGGGCGGCGTCGGCGCCGTCCACCAGACGGTGGTCGTAGGACAGGGTCAGGTACGTCATGTCGCGGACGCCGATGACCGGGCCGTCCTCCGTCTCGATGACGGCCGGACGCTTGACCGTGGCACCGATGCCGAGGATGGCGACCTGGCCCGGCGGCACGATGATCGTGTCGAACAGCGCGCCGCGCGAACCGGTGTTGCTGATGGTGAAGGTCGCACCGGCCAGCTCGTCCGGGCTGATCCTGCTGGCCCGCACCTTGCCCGCCAGGTCGGCGGTCGCCTTGGCGATGCCGGCCAGGTTCAGATCACCGGCGTTCCTGATGACCGGGGTCATCAGGCCCTTCTCGGAGTCCACCGCGATACCGATGTTCTCGGTGTCGAAGTAGGTGATGGTCCCCTCGGCCTCGTTGATCTTGGCGTTGACCGGGGCGTGGGCCTTGAGGGCCTGGGCCGCGGCCTTGACGAAGAACGGCATCGGGGAGAGCTTGACGCCCTCGCGTGCCGCGAACGCGTCCTTGGCACGGGCGCGCAGCTTCATCAGACGGGTGACGTCGACCTCGACGACCGACGACAGCTGGGCCTGCTCGTGCAGCGCCTTGACCATGTTGTCGCCGATGACCTTGCGGATGCGCGGCATCTTGACGGTCTGGCCACGCAGCGGGGAGGCCTCCAGGACGGGGGCCTTCTTCGCGGCGGGCGCGGCGGGGGCGGCGGCCGGAGCCGCAGCGGCCGCCTTCGCGGCCTCGGCTGCGGCGGCGACGTCCTGCTTGCGGATACGGCCGCCGACGCCGGTGCCCTTGACGGTGGACAGGTCGACGCCGTTCTCGGCGGCGAGCTTGCGCACCAGCGGGGTGACGTAGGCGCCGTCGTCCACCGGCTGGGCGGCGGCCGGGGCAGCCGGAGCGGCGGCCGGGGCCGGCGCGGGCGCCGGGGCTGCGGGCTGCGGGGCCGGAGCCGGCGGCGCCTGCGGGGCGGGAGCCGGAGCGGCCTGCGCGGGAGCCGGGGCCGCCGGAGCCGGGGTGGGCTCGGGCTGGGCCGGGGCGGCGGGGGCCGCCGGGGCAGCCGCCGGGGCGGCACCCGCCGCACCGATGACGGCGAGCTTGGCGCCGACCTCGGCCGTCTCGTCCTCGCCGACCACGATCTCCAGCAGGGTGCCGGAGGCGGGCGCCGGGATCTCGGTGTCGACCTTGTCGGTCGAGACCTCGAGCAGCGGCTCGTCCTCCTCGACGCTGTCACCGACCGACTTCAGCCAGCGGGTGACGGTGCCCTCGGTGACGGACTCGCCGAGCGCGGGCAGGACCACGTCCGTGCCCTCCGCGGAGCCGCCGGCAGCGGCGTCGGCGGTGGGAGCGGGCGCCGGGGCGGCCTGCTCGGTGGAGGGGGCGGCCGGGGCGGGCTCGGGAGCCGGCTCGGCGACCTGCTCGGCCTGCGGGGCCGGAGCGGCGGCGGGGGCGCCGCTGCCGTCGTCGATCAGCGCCAGCTCGGCGCCGACCTCGACGGTCTCGTCCTCGGCGACCTTGATGGAGGACAGCACGCCCGAGGCGGGGGCCGGGATCTCGGTGTCGACCTTGTCGGTCGAGACCTCGAGCAACGGCTCGTCGGCCTCGACGCGCTCACCCTCGGCCTTCAGCCAGCGGGTGACGGTGCCCTCGGTGACGCTCTCGCCGAGCGCCGGAAGGGTTACGGAAACCGCCATGGTTTCGGTTGCTCCTTACGAAATTGCGGAAGTCTGTGTCGTCGCGCCCGAAGACCGAAGCGGTCAGTCGTGCATGTGGAGCGGCTTGCCGGCCAGCGCCAGGTGGGCTTCGCCGAGCGCCTCGTTCTGCGTCGGGTGGGCGTGGATGAGCTGGGCCACCTCGGCCGGCAGCGCCTCCCAGTTGTAGATCAGCTGCGCCTCGCCGACCTGCTCGCCCATGCGGTCGCCGACCATGTGGACGCCGACCACGGCACCGTCCTTGACCTGGACCAGCTTGATCTCGCCCGCGGTCTTCAGGATGCGGCTCTTGCCGTTGCCACCGAGGGGGAACTTGATGGAGACGACCTTGTCCGCGCCGTAGACCTCCTTGGCCTTGGCCTCGGTGAGACCGACGGAGGCGACCTCCGGGTGGCAGTACGTCACCCGCGGCACGCCGTCGTAGTCGACCGGCACGGTCTTCAGTCCGGCGAGCCGCTCCGCCACCAGGATGCCCTCGGCGAAGCCGACGTGCGCGAGCTGGAGGGTGGGAACGAGGTCACCGACGGCGGAGATGGTCGGGACGTTGGTCCGCATGTACTCGTCCACGAGGACGAAGCCGCGGTCCGTCGCGACGCCGTTCTCCTCGTAGCCCAGGCCCTGCGAGACCGGGCCGCGGCCGATGGCGACGAGCAGGACCTCGGCCTCGAACTCCTTGCCGTCGGCGAGGGTGACCTTGACGCCGTCCTGGGTGTACTCGGCCTTCTGGAAGAAGGTGCCCAGGTTGAACTTGATGCCCCGCTTGCGGAAGGCGCGCTCCAGGAGCTTGGAGCTGTTCTCGTCCTCGACCGGGACGAGGTGCTTGAGGCCCTCGATGACCGTGACCTCGGAGCCGAAGGACTTCCACGCGGAGGCGAACTCGACGCCGATGACGCCGCCGCCCAGCACGATCGCGGACTTCGGCACGCGGTCCAGCGTGAGGGCGTGGTCCGAGGAGATGATCCGGTTGCCGTCGATCTCCAGGCCCGGCAGGGTCTTCGGCACGGAGCCGGTCGCCAGCAGGACGTGGCGGCCCTGGACACGCTGGCCGTTGACATCGACGGAGGTGGGGGAGGAGAGCCGGCCCTCACCCTCGATGTAGGTGATCTTGCGGGAGGCGACCAGACCCTGCAGCCCCTTGTACAGGCCGGCGATCACCTCGTCCTTGTACTTGTGCACGCCGGCCATGTCGACGCCCTCGAAGGACGTCTTGACGCCGAACTGCTCGCTCTCGCGGGACTGGTCGGCGACCTCGCCCGCGTGGAGCAGGGCCTTGGTGGGAATGCAACCGTTGTGCAGGCAGGTGCCGCCGAGCTTGTTCTTCTCGATCAGGGCGACGTCCAGGCCCAGCTGTGCCCCGCGCAGCGCCGCGGCGTAACCACCGCTGCCACCGCCGAGGATCACTAGGTCGAAAACGGTGCTGGCGTCGTTCGCCACGTCACGTCCTCCATGCATGTGCGCCACGGCCGGTCTCCAGTGACCGGTCGGCGGCTGGTGTCCGGCCGCTCATTGTTCTCGGCCCTTGGGTGGGCCCTGTCCTGCCGGGCTCCATCTTCGCACTTGTGAGAGGCGAACGAGACGTGGGGCCGGGGTGTGAGACGCCCCACGTTCAAGCTCGTCCCCCACACTATGACCGGCTCCCCGCCCGAACTGTGACGGTCTCCCGATCCGCGGCCCCACCGGCGTGCGGTTCTGCTTGGCCGACGCCAGGACAGCCGACCAGGGGGCGCGGGGAACTGCGCGACAAGCCACGACCGGCCCGCAGCCGCGCAGTCACCCGCGCCCCGAACCCCTCAGGCGCCCTCAGCCCAGCTCACCCGCGGCCGCCAGCTCGGCAACCCGTACCAGCGTCCGGACCGCCGTCCCGGTACCGCCCTTCGGCGTGTACCCGAACGGCCCGCCCTCGTTGAAGGCCGGACCCGCGATGTCCAGGTGCGCCCAGGTGATGCCCTCGCCGACGAACTCCCGCAGGAACAGTCCGGCCACCAGACCGCCGCCCATCCGCTCACCCATGTTCGCGATGTCCGCGGTCGGCGAGTCCATGCCCTTGCGCAGGTGCTCCGGCAGCGGCATCGGCCACGCCGGCTCGCCGGACTCCTCCGCCGCCTCGTGCACCGCGGAGCGGAACGCGTCGTCGTTCGCCATGATCCCGTACGTGCGGCTGCCCAGCGCCAGCATCATCGCGCCCGTCAGCGTCGCCACGTCGATGATCGCGTCCGGCTTGTCCTGCGAGGCCGCCCACAGCGCGTCGGCGAGCACCAGCCGGCCCTCCGCGTCGGTGTTGAGCACCTCCACCGTCTTGCCGCTGTACATGCGCAGCACGTCGCCCGGGCGCGTCGCGGAGCCCGACGGCATGTTCTCGGCCAGCGCAAGCCAGCCGGTCACGTTGACCTCCAGGCCGAGCCGCGCGGCGGCGACCACGGCCGCGAACACGGCGGCGGCACCGGCCATGTCGCACTTCATCGTCTCGTTGTGGCCGGCCGGCTTCAGCGAGATGCCGCCCGAGTCGTACGTGATGCCCTTGCCGACGAAGGCGAGCGACTTCGTCGCCTTGGGCGAGGTGTACGACAGCTTCACCAGCCGCGGACCCGACGCCGAACCGGCGCCGACGCCCAGGATGCCGCCGTAGCCGCCCTTGGCGAGCGCCTTCTCGTCGAGCACCTGCACCTTGATGCCGTGCTCCTTGGCGGCCGTCTGCGCCACCGCCGCGAAGGCCTCCGGGTCGAGGTCGTTCGGCGGGGTGTTGACCAGGTCGCGGGCGCGGTTCAGCTCCTCGGCGACGGCCGCGGCACGCTCGATCGCGGCCTTGTACGCCTTGTCGCGGGGCTTGCCGCCGAGCAGCGCGGCCTCCGCCAGCGGGGCCTTGCCGTTGCCGTTGGCCTTCGCCTTGGCGCCCTTGGCCTCCTTGGCCGACTCCTTGTACGCGTCGAAGGAGTACGCGCCGAGCAGCACGCCCTCGGCGACGACACCGGCGTCGGCGGCCTCGGTGAGCGGCAGGGCGAAGGCGGCCTTCTTGGCGCCGGCCAGGGCGCGGGCGGCCGCGCCCGCGGCCCGGCGCAGCGCCTCGGGGTCGAAACCGGCGTCCTTCTCGGGCTCGGCACCGAGGCCCACCGCCACCACGACGGGCGCCTTGAAGCCGGACGGAGCGGGCAGCTTCGTCACCTCGCCCTCGGCACCGGAGGCGCCCAGGGTCTCCAGGACGCCGGCGAGCCGGCCGTCGTACGCCTTGTCCACGGCCTCGGCGCCCGGAGCGACGGACGGGCCGCCTGCGCCCTTGGCGACGCCGATCACGATCGCGTCGGCCCGCAGGCCGGGCGCCGCGGCGGTGGAGAGAGTGAGAGCAGTCACGGTGGTGAAATCTCGCTTCCGTATGAAGTCTGGTGTGGCCGAATGCGGGTGGGTCGACCGGGCCCGACATCCGACCCTAGATCCCTCCTGCGATGCGGTCCTCGCCTGGGCAGGCGAACACTCGGCACGAGCCTACGCTCGCGCCCGGCCGCGCTCCCTCCCGCGGGGCCGTGGTTTCCTCGCGACTGTGCGGGTGGGAGATCATTCCGGGGGCATGCCGCCCACCCCTCCCGCACTCTGGAGCACTTCCCGTGAGACGCCCGGTCCTGCCGACAGCCCTTCTCCTGCTGCTGCTTGCCGGCTGCACGTCGGCCCCCGGCGGCGACGGCGGTGACGGCGGGGCCGGTGACGGCGGGGCCGCCGGCCACTGGCGGCCGACGCCCGGCACCGCCTGGCAGTGGCAGCTCAGCGGCAGGCTCGACACCTCCGTCGACGTACCGGTCTACGACATCGACGGCTTCGACCACGGCAGGGCCACGGTCGCCGGCCTGCACGACGACGGGCGCAAGGTCATCTGCTACGTCTCCACCGGCGCCTGGGAGGACTTCCGGCCCGACGCCGACGCGTTCCCCGAGGAAGTGCTGGGCAAGGGCAACGGCTGGGACGGCGAGCGGTGGCTGGACATCCGCGCGACGGACGTCCTGGAGCCGCTGATGGCCGAACGCCTCGACATGTGCCGCGAGAAGGGCTTCGACGCGGTCGAGCCGGACAACATGGACGGCTACAAGAACGAGACCGGCTTCCCGCTCACCGGCGACGACCAGCTCCGCTACAACCGGCTCATCGCGAAGCTCGCCCACGACCGCGGGATGGCCGTCGGGCTGAAGAACGACCTGGACCAGATCCCGGAACTGGTCGACGACTTCGACTTCGCCGTCAACGAACAGTGCGCCCAGTACGGCGAGTGCGCCGACAACCAGCCGTTCGTCGACGCGGACAAGGCGGTCTTCCACGTCGAGTACGAACTGCCGACCGAGCGCTTCTGCGCCGACTCGCGCGAGCTGCGGCTCAGTTCGATGCTGAAGAAGTACGAACTGGGGGCGTGGCGGGAGGCCTGCTGAACGCCGGTCCCGGTTCTCGGGCTCAGCCCAGGACCAGCACGATCAGGGCGGTCGTGGCCGCCGTCTCCGCGACACCGCCGAAGACGTCGCCCGTGACGCCGCCGAAGCGGCGGACGCAGTGGCGCAGCAGGAGTTCGGCCACCGCGGCGGCGCAGAGCACGGCGAGTGCCGTGCGCAGCGCGTGGTACGGGCCCAGGTACGCGCCCGCCGCCGCACCGGCCACGGTCACGACCGCCGTCGCGGCCAGCGCCCCGCCGGCCGGGACCACCCCGGCGACCGCCGCGCCCAGGCCCTCCGGGCGGGCGGCGGGCACTCCGGTCCGGGCCGCCGTCGTGAGTGCCAGCCGGGCGGCGGTCGCCGACACCACGGCGGCGAGCGTGCCCCGCGCCCACGAGCCGTCGTAGGCCTGCGCCAGGGCGGCCACTTGGGCGAGGACCACGAACAGCAGAGTGAGCACGCCGAACGGTCCGATGTCCGACTGCTTCATGATCCGCAGGGCGTCCTCGGCGGGCTTGCCGCTGCCCAGCCCGTCGGCGGTGTCGGCCAGTCCGTCCAGGTGCAGTCCACGCGTGAGTACGGCGGGGACGGCGGCCGTGGCGACGGCGGCGAGCAGGCTCCCCGCGCCCAGGGCGAGCAGCAGGAGCCCGAGGCCCGCCGCGGCGACGCCCACCGCCAGTCCGGCCAGCGGCGCGCACAGCATGCCGCCGCGCGCGGCGTCCCGGTCCCAGCGGGTCACCCTGACCGGGAGCACGGTGAGGGTGCCGAAGGCGAAGCGGAGGCCGTGGGGGGAGGGGGTCCTGAGCACCGGCGCAGACTACCCGGCGGTCGGCGGGGTGCGGGCGGGCGCGGGGGATAAAGTGCGCATATGGGAGATTGGTGGCAGCGCAACATCATGGAGCCGGGCAAGCTGCCGCTGCTCCTCGCGCTGGCGGCGTTCGTGCTGACGTTCACGATCACCCGGGTCGTCACCCGCCTGATCCGGGCGGGCAAGGGGCCCTTCGGGAACGTCAAGGCGGGCGGGGTGCACATCCACCACGTCGTGCCGGGGGTGGTGCTCACCGTCGTCGGCGGCTTCGGCGCGGTCGCGGGGGGCCGGCACGGGGTCTGGTCGGCGCTGGCGGCGGTGGTCTTCGGTATCGGGGTGGGGCTGGTCCTGGACGAGTTCGCACTGATCCTGCACCTCGACGACGTGTACTGGAGCGAGGCCGGGCGCAAGAGCGTGGAGGTCGTGGTGGTCACCGCGGCCCTGGTCGGGCTGGTCCTCGCGGGCTTCACGCCGTTCGGCGTCGACGGCATGTCCCAGGACGAGTTGCAGGACCGTACGAACGTCATCGCGACGGTCGCGGGGAACTTCCTGTTCTCCCTCCTCGCCCTGGCCAAGGGCAAGGCGCGGCTGGCGGTCTTCGGGGTCATCGTGCCCTTGATCGCCCTGATCGGCGCGGTGCGTCTGGCCCGGCCGGGGTCTCCGTGGGCCCGCCGGTTCTACGCCCGGCGGCCGCGGGCCCGCGCACGGGCCCGGCTGCGCGCCGACCGCCACGACCGCCGCTGGTCGGGGCCGCGCCGCGTCGTCCAGGACTGGATCGGCGGGCGCCCGGACCCCCGGTGACGGCCCCTGGGCCGGGCAGTCGCCGCCCGCCGCCGCCACTGAGGGCAGTCGCCGCCCGCCGCCGCCGCTGCGGGCAGTCGCCGCCCGCCGCCGCCACTGAGGGCAGTCGTGCCGCTGGGGCGGCACGGGTGGGCGGTGGGGGTACCTCCCAGGCCGTTCAGGCGCTGGGGGAGGCACCCCGCTACGCCGGGCCGTGTCCCCCTCGCGCCCGCACCCGCCCCGGGCGCCGGGTGCAACGCCGGGCGCGCGACCCACGCCGGGAACCGGACCACCCCGGTCGGCCGAACCGCGTTCACCCGCCCCCGGTCACGGCCTCACCGTCGGAGACCTCCGGCAGCTCCGCCGCCAAGGACGCCGCCGCCTGGACCAACGGCAGCGCCAGCAATCCACCCGCGCCCTCGCCCACCTTCACGCCCTGGGACAGCAGCGGTTCCATCGCCATCCGGTCCAGCGCCTTGGCCTGGCCCGGCTCCCCGCTGTCGTGCGCCGCCAGCCACCAGTCCGGTGCCCGGAAGGCGACCCGCTGCCCGACCAGCGCGCACGCGGCCGTCACGACACCGTCAAGGATCACCGGCACCTTCCGCACCGCGCTCTGCAGCAGGAAGCCCGTCATGGCGGTGAGGTCCGCGCCGCCGACCGTGGCGAGGAGCTGCAACTGGTCGCCGAGGACCGGACGCGCGCGGCGCAGCGCGTCGCGGATCGCCGCGCACTTGCGCATCCAGGCCAGGTCGTCGATCGGCAGCCCGCCCCGGCCGGTCACGACCGACGCGTCCGTCCCGCACAGCGCGGCCACCAGCGTCCCCGCCGCCGTCGTACCGCCCACGCTCACGTCGCCCAGCACCACCAGGTCGGTGCCCGAGTCGGCCTCCTCGTCGGCCACCGCCATCCCGGCCCGGAAGGCGGCCTCCGCCTCCTCGAGGGTCAGCGCGTCCTCGATGTCGATGCGTCCCCCGGCCCGGCGCACCCGGTGCCCGGCGACCTCGGCAGGCAGCTTCTCCGGGTCGCAGTCCAGGGCCATGTCGACGACGCGCACGGGCACGTCCAGGCGCCTGGCGAGCACCGACACCGGCCGGCCGCCCTCCAGGACCTCGCGCACCAGCTCACCGGCACCGCCCGCGGGCCGCGCCGACACGCCCAGCTCGGCGACCTTGTGATCGCCGGCGAAGAGCACCACCCGGGGACGTACGACCGGGCGTACCGGGACGGCGGACTGGGCCGCCGACAGCCACTCGCCCAGGTCGTCGAGGCGGCCCAGCGATCCGGGCGGGACGGCCTGACGCTCCCGGCGCGCCTCAGCGTCGCGACGTACCCCGCCGTCGGGGCGCTCGATCAGGTCGGTGAAGTCGTCGAGATTCAGCGAGCTCATTCGCCGAACAGTACCGGCCCCGGTCGAACACCAAGGAGGGCCCGTGGACAGCACGTCCGGGCGGCGTCGTTGCGCCCCGGATCGCGCTCACCTACGTAACGTTTTGCCAGGAATGCCTCACATGCCCGCGTACGTCTCGTGTCGGGAGCCGCCCGTGTCCGCAACCTCCGCCCCTTCGGTGCCTCCCGTCCCCCCGTACGGGCCGTACCGCGAGGACTGCCCCTGGTGCGGCTCCCGGCGGCTGCGGACCCGGCCGCGCGGTGCCGGGCCGCGGCAGGGAGCACCCCACCGGTCCCCGGTCGAGCGGTGCGCGGACTGCCGGCACGTCTTCCGGAATCCGCCGCTCACCCCCGGCCCCGAGCATCCCCTGGTCCGGGCCGGTGCCCGGCTCAGACACCGGCTGGCCGCCCGTGCCCTGTCCCGCCACTGTCCCGAGCCCGAGAGCTGGCTGGACGTCGGCACCGGGGACGCCGACTTCCCCCGGACCGCCCGTACGTACTTCCCGTACACCGCGTTCGACGGGCTGGACGCCACCCACCGCGTGCTGCGGGCCCGCGCCGTGGAGCGGGTCGAGGAGGCCTTCGTCGGCCGGTTGACGGACCGGCACATCGCGGCCCGGCTGCGGGAACGCTACGACGTCGTGAGCCTCTTCCAGTATCTGGAGCGCGTTCCGGACCCCCGGGCGGAGCTGCGGGCCGCGCTGCGGGTGCTGCGGCCCGGCGGGCATCTGCTCGTCGACGTGGCCGACCCGCGGCGCCTGACGCCCGTCCACCCCGTCGGGCTGGCCGCCGAACTCGTCGCCCAGGGCTGCACGGTCCTCACGGGTGCCCGGGGCCACCGCGTCGTCGCGCGCAAGGACGGTTCAGCCCCGTAGTACCAGCGCCTGGCCCGCCACCACCAGCAGCACCTGCTCGCACTCGGCCGCGAACGCCGCGTTCAGGCGGCCGAGTTCATCACGGTAGCGGCGGCCGGACGCCGTGGCCGGGACGATGCCCGAGCCGACCTCGTTCGACACCGCCACCAGTGTGCGGCGGGTGGTGCGGACCGCCTCCGTCAGTTCCCGCACCCGGTCCCGGAGCGCCCGTTCGCCGCCGTCGGCCCACTCCGCGTCGTCCCACGCGCCGACCGCGTCCATCGCGTCCGTCAGCCACAGGGACAGGCAGTCGACGAGGAGGGGCGGGCCCTGGTCCTTCAGGAGGGGGACCAGGTCGCAGGTCTCGGCGGTCCGCCAGGAACCGGGGCGGCGTTCCCGGTGCGCGCCGACCCGGGCCGCCCATTCGGTGTCGCCGTTCCGGGAGCCTCCGGTGGCCACGTAGAGGACGTCGGGGAAGGGTTCGAGGCGGCGTTCCGCCTCCACCGACTTGCCCGACCGCGCGCCGCCCAGGACCAGGGTGCGCCGCGGTACGTCGGGTACGTCCTCGTACGAGCCCACCGCCAGCGTCGTGCCGTCCGGCACCGCCCGTGCGCCCGCTGCCGCGAGCCGCCGCGCCAGCTCCCGGCCCGGCGGCACGTCGTGGTCCAGGTGGACGGCGACGACGTCCGTGGTCGGGCCCGCCGCTCCCACCGCCCGCAGCCGCGCCAGCGCGTCCGGCCGTCCCACGACGTCCGCGAGGACCAGGTCGTAGGGCTCCGCGGGCTCCTCCAGGCCCGCCGGGGCGCCGCCCGGCGGCACGTAGAGGAGCCGCCGGCCGTCGGGTCCCGTCACGGCGTAACCCGTGCCCGGCGCGTCCAGCGCCACCGCCCGCACCCGGTGCCCCGTCAGCAGCGCCAGCTCCCGCCCGTCCGGCACCCGGCCCGGCTGCGGCAGCCCGGCCGGCACCTCCACCGCGGGACCGTCGTGCGGGTGGGAGAGCAGTACCTGCCGTACCCCGGCCAGGGAGTGCCCGGCCCTCGCGGCGGCGAACGCGGCGCCGGGCGTCAGGTCGAGCAGCAGCGCGCCGTCCACCAGCAGCGCGGTCGCCGCACGCGCGTCCTCGCCCTGCGCCGCGGCACAGGCCGCGCAGGGACAGTCGGGGCGGGGGAGTCCCGCGGGGGCACCGGTGCCGAGCAGAGTCACGTCCACGCACCGATTTTCGCCGGTCACCCGGCGACATGCGCGCCCGAGTCCCCCCGAGGGGCGGGTGCCGCGACCGTTCCCGTCCCCGGGGCCCTCCTCCGGGGCCTTCTCCCCGGGCCTTCTACGGCGCGCCCGGTTCAGCGCATAGGCTGCGGGCGGAGGCGGATCAAGGTCCGGCTTCCACTCTGCATGTGCTCACATCTTGGAGGCGGACATGGCGGCATGGACGTGGCGGTTCGAGGCGGCCGACGGGACGGAGGTCCAGCCCGCGGTGCAGCCCGAGGAGTTCACCACGCAAGGGGACGCCGAGTCCTGGATCGGGGAGCAGTGGAAGGACCTCCGGGCGGGCGGCACCGACCAGGTGCGGCTCTTCGAGGACTCCACCGAGATCTACGGCCCGATGAGCCTGCACGCCGAGGAGGCGGAGGCCGATGCCGAGGCCGAGGCGGGGACCGAGGCCTGAGGCCCGGGGGCGGGGCAGCGCGGTGCTGCTACGGGCCCGCGCGGGCGAGCACCGCGCCGCGGCTCCGCCCCCGTCACTGCTCGCCGAGCGTCACCTCGGCGGTGTGCTCCTTGCCGTCCCGGGTGTACGTCACCTTCGTCCGGTCGCCCGGCCGCATCGACGCCAGCGCCTCGGACAGCGACGTGATGGTGGTGATGTCCGTGTCCCCGAGCCTGACGAGGACGTCCCCGGGGCGCAGCCCGGCGTCGTCGGCGGCCCCGCCGTCGCTCACCTCGACGACGGCCACCCCGGCCGGGCGGTAGTCGTCGTCGACGACCGTACGGGCGGTGATGCCCAGTGCGGCCCGGCCCGAGTCGGTGACCTTGCCGTCCTTGACGATCTGCCCCGCCACCGTCGACACCATCGACGCAGGGATCGCGAAGCCGATGCCGGGCGCCGCGCTGTCGCCGAGGCCCGGGTCGGTCGCCGCCAGCGTCGGGATGCCGATCACCTGCCCGTCCAGGTTCACCAGGGCGCCCCCGCTGTTGCCCGGGTTGATGGCCGCCGACGTCTGCACCATGTTGGCGATGGTCGCGCCCGTGCCGCCCCCGCTGCTGCCCTCCGTCACGGTCCGCCCGGTTCCCGACACGATGCCCTGCGTCACGCTGGAGGACAGGCCGAGCGGCGAGCCCATCGCCAGCACGATCTGCCCGACCTCGACCTTCGCGGAGTCCGCGAAGCGGGCCGCCTTCATGCCCTCGGGCACCTTGTCCAGCTTGATGACCGCCAGATCCTGCTCCGGGTAGGAGGAGACCAGCTTCGCGGTCAGGACGCCCTCGGCGCGGGCCGTCGTCACCCGGAAGGACCTGCCGTCCCCGACGACGTGCGCGTTGGTGACGATGTGCCCCTTGTCGTCGTACACGACCCCCGACCCCAGGGAGTCGCCCGCCTGGATCTGTACGACCGACGGCAGTACGTCCTTGATCACCCGCTCGTAGGCGGCCTCCAGCTCACTGGCCGCGCGCGGCGCCGCGGCCTGCGCCGTGTCGCCCTCCCGCGCGCTCCCCGAACCACGGTCGGCCCCCGGACCGGCGTCGGAACAGCCGGTCGCGAGCAGCAGGGCGGCGCAGGCCGGTACGGCCACCGGAGCGAGCAGACGGCGCAGACGGCGCAGACGGGTGCGGGAAGTGTCCATGGCCCGAGTCTCACCGGGCCCCCGGCGCCCGGCGCCCGGTGCACACCCGAACGGGCGCCGCGGCCGGGCGGGTGGTGGTGCCGGGCCGGTGGGGCGACGGCTAGCCGCGCACCCCGCACAGATGCAGCAGCGCCGCGACCGAGCGGTACGGGTCCGTCCGGCCGGCCCGCTCCTCGGCGGCCAGCAGGGCCTCGAGGCCGGCGGGGGGCGCGGCTCCGTCGGGCGCCGTGTCCGTGAAGACCCGGACGCCGTACCAGGTGTGCAGCGGCGCGCCGATGCCCGCGAGCTTCGCCGTCAGCGTCGCCAGCCGGTCCGCGCGGACGTCTAGGCCCAGGCGGTTGCGGTAGTTCGTGGTGTCGAATGCGGCCAGCGCGCCCGACCAGTCGCCGTGCAGGCCCGGGCGCAGCGCGAGCGCGTCGCCGTTGCGCACCACGAGGGACAGCAGGCCGCCGGGCGCGAGCATCCGGGCCAGCCCCGCCAGCAGTGGATCGGGCTCCTCGACGTACATGAGCACGCCGTGGCACAGCACCACGTCGAAGCTGCCCGGCAGGAAGTGCACGCCGGTGTCCCGGCCGTCACCCTCGACGATCCGCATCCGCTCCCGGATGCCCTCGGGCTGGCCGGCCAGGGCGTCGCGCGCGGCGGCGATCATCGTCGCGTCCCGCTCCACGCCGGTCACCTGGTGCCCGGCCCGGGCCAGTCGCAGCGCCTGGGTGCCCTGGCCCATCCCGACGTCGAGCACGCGCAGCCGCCGGCCCACCGCGAAACGCCCCGCTATCTGCTCGTCCAGCTGCCGGGCCACCAGCTCCTGCCGTACGACGTTGCGAAGCCCGGACAGTCCCGCCGTCCAGGCCTCGGCCGCGCCCTCGGTGAACGGCGTCGTGCTCAGGGCCGCTCCCCACGCTTGACCTGGGGCTTGGGCAGCCGCAGCCGGCGCATCTGGAGCGAGCGCATCAGCGCGTACGCGACCGCACCGCGGCGGCGCTCGTCCGGGAAGCGCTCGGCGAGCCGCTTCTTCAGCCGGAAGCCGGTGACGATCGAGTCCACCACGATCAGCACGATCACGACCAGCCACAGCAGCAGCGCGACGTTCTGCAGCGAGGCCACCCGGATCATGCTCAGCACGAGGATGATCACGGCCATCGGCAGGAAGTACTCCGCGATGTTGAACCGCGAGTCGACGAAGTCGCGGGCGAACTTGCGGACCGGGCCCTTGTCACGGGCCGGCAGGTACCGCTCGTCGCCCTTCGCGAGGGCCTCGCGCTGCCGGGCCATCGCGGTCCGCCGCTCCTCGCGCTGGCGCTTGGAGGCGTCCTTGCGCGTCATCGGCGTATTGGCGACGCTGCGGCGCTGGGACTGGGCCGCACTGCGCTTGGGCGTGGGCCTTCCCTTCGGGGCCTGCGGGTCACGGGGCTGACTGGAGTCGGTCACCTGCGCGCTGACGGCGCTCTGGGCCTTCTCATCCTTGGCACGGCTACGGAACACAAAACCCAAGGGTACGGGGTCCCGGGGTGTGGACCCCAGTCCGGTGGGGAACGATCCGGCAACGCCGGTCGTCTGTAAAAGGACAGAGGGGACGTTGTGTACGGCCTCGGGCGCCGGTGCATACCGGACACCCCCGGGGAGCACCTACTCCCTACGCCGGACCGGGAACGTACGCAGTCGTCCTTGGGGATGAGCGCATCCGTCCCCGAACAGTGCGGTAATGGATGCAGGGCCCGTACTGTGGGTTCTGTTGCAGTCGCTGGAGCTGGAGTCGGTCAGAAGGGGGCGCGCGAAGCCCATGAGCGGTGTCATGAAGCGTATGGGGATGATCTTCCGCGCGAAGGCCAACAAGGCCCTTGACCGGGCCGAGGACCCGCGCGAAACCCTCGATTACTCGTACCAGAAACAGCTGGAGCTGCTGCAGAAGGTGCGCCGCGGCGTCGCCGACGTGGCGACCAGCCGCAAGCGCCTGGAGCTGCAGCTCAACCAGCTCCAGTCCCAGTCGGGCAAGCTGGAGGACCAGGGCCGCAAGGCGCTGGCGCTGGGTCGCGAGGACCTGGCCCGCGAGGCGCTCTCCCGGCGCGCCGCGCTCCAGCAGCAGGTCACCGACCTGGAGACGCAGCACGCCACCCTCCAGGGCGAGGAGGAGAAGCTCACCCTTGCGGCCCAGCGCCTCCAGGCCAAGGTGGACGCCTTCCGCACGAAGAAGGAGACCATCAAGGCCACCTACACGGCGGCCCAGGCGCAGACCCGCATCGGCGAGGCGTTCTCCGGCATCTCCGAGGAGATGGGCGACGTCGGCCTGGCCATCCAGCGGGCCGAGGACAAGACCGCCCAGCTCCAGGCCCGGGCCGGTGCCATCGACGAGCTGCTCGCCTCCGGCGCCCTCGACGACCAGTCCGGCATGCACAAGGACGACATCCAGGCCGAGCTGGACCGGCTCTCCGGTGGTACGGATGTAGAGCTGGAACTGCAGCGGATGAAGGCCGAGCTGGCCGGGGGCTCCACCTCCGACCGCCAGGCCATCGAGGGCGGCCAGGGACAGGACCAGGCCCCGTCGCAGTCCCAGCAGCAGCCGCAGGACACCCCGCGCTTCGACAAGCAGTAGCCCACGGCTAGGAGGGCCGACATGATCGTACGGATCATGGGGGAGGGACAGCTGACGCTGGCCGACGGCCGGCTCGGTGAGCTGAACAAGCTGGACGACGAACTCCTGTCCGAGATGGAGAACGGCGACGGCCCCGGCTTCCGCGCGACCCTCCAGGCCCTCCTGGCCAAGGTGCGCGAACTGGGCGAGCCCCTCCCGGACGACTCCCTGGAGCCGTCCGACCTCATCCTGCCGTCCCCGGACGCCACCCTGGAGGAGGTCCAGGAGCTCCTGAGCGACGACGGCCTCATCCCGGGCGGCACCTGACGAACGCGGTCCGCTCCATCCAGCCCGTCCGGCGTTCGAGGACGAGGCCGTCCAGGCCGAAGCAGGGGGTCTGGGGGGCGCAGCCTCCCAGTCGTCGCCCACTGCACGAGGGCCCACTCATCAGACACCCCGACTCCGGCTACCGTAAAAAACCGTGAGCACCCTCGCGAGAGCCCGCTGCGTCTTCGGCGCCCACCCCTCCACCATGGACACCGCCCTCGCGGTCGTCGTCCTGGTGTGCATGGTCGCCGGCTCCTTCGTGGACCCGCACGGCCCGGAGGGCGTCAGCTGGGGGCTGCGCACCCCCGACGCGCTCAGCCTCGCCCTGATGACCGCCGGCGCCGCCGCGCTCGCCTTCCGGCGCCGCCAGCCGATGGCGGTCCTCGTCGTCACGGGCTGCGTCTCCGTCGTCGAGAGCGTCACCGGCGACCCGCGCGCGCCGGTCGTCATGGCCGCCGTCATCGCCCTCTACACCGTCGCCGCCTCCACCGACCGGCCCACCACCTGGAGGGTCGGCCTGCTCACCATGACCGTGCTCACCGGCGCCGCCATGCTGGCCGGCCCCCTGCCCTGGTACGCGCAGGAGAACCTCGCCGTCTTCGCCTGGACCGGCATCGGCGCCACCGCCGGGGACGCCGTCCGCAGCCGCCGCGCCTTCGTGCAGGCCATCCGGGACCGGGCGGAGAAGGCCGAGCGCACCCGGGAGGAGGAGGCGCGCCGCCGCGTCGCCGAGGAACGGCTGCGCATCGCCCGCGACCTGCACGACGTGGTCGCCCACCACATCGCCCTGGTCAACGTGCAGGCCGGGGTCGCCTCGCACGTCATGGACAAGCGGCCCGACCAGGCCAAGGAGGCGCTCGCCCACGTACGGGAGGCCAGCCGCTCCGCGCTGGACGAGCTGCGGGCCACCGTCGGCCTGCTCCGCCAGTCGGGCGACCCGGAGGCGCCGACCGAGCCCGCCCCGGGCCTCGCCCGCCTCGACGAACTCGTCGGCACCTTCCACCACGCCGGACTGCGGGTCGAGCTGGCCCGCACCGACCAGGGCACCGAGCTGCCCGCCGCCGTCGACCTGGCCGCCTACCGCATCATCCAGGAGGCGCTGACCAACGTGCAGAAGCACGCGGGACGGCAGGCGAGGGCCGAGGTCAGCGTCGTGCGGGTGGGGACGGACATCGAGGTGACCGTGCTGGACGACGGCACCGCCGAGGGAGAGGCCCCCGACGGCACCACCGAGGGCGGCGGACACGGGCTGCTCGGCATGCGCGAGCGCGTCACCGCCGTGCGCGGCACCCTCACCACCGGTCCCCGCTACGGAGGCGGTTTCCGCGTGCATGCGATCCTTCCGGTCAAGAACCGCATCGATGCCACCAAGGACCCCGTATGACGATCCGTGTCCTGCTCGCCGACGACCAGGCGCTGCTGCGCAGTGCCTTCCGGGTGCTGGTCGACTCCGAGCCCGACATGGAGGTGGTGGGGGAGGCGTCCGACGGCGCGGAGGCGGCCCGGCTGGCCGCCGAGCAGCGGGCCGACGTGGTGCTGATGGACATCCGGATGCCCGGCACGGACGGTCTCGCCGCCACCCGCATGATCAGCGCCGACCCGTCCCTCGCCCACGTCCGCGTGGTCATACTGACCACCTTCGAGGTCGACGACTACGTGGTGCAGTCGCTGCGGGCCGGGGCCTCCGGCTTCCTCGGCAAGGGATCCGAGCCCGAGGAACTGCTCAGCGCGATCCGGGTCGCGGCCGGGGGCGAGGCGCTGCTGTCGCCGACCGCCACCAAGGGGCTGATCGCCCGCTTCCTCGCCCAGCAGGACACCGCCGACGAGGACCGCGACCCGGCCCGCGCCGAACGTCTCGAGTCGCTGACCGTGCGCGAGCGCGAGGTCCTGGTCCAGGTGGCCGGCGGGCACTCCAACGACGAGATCGCCGAGCGCCTCGAGGTCAGCCCGCTCACCGTGAAGACCCACGTCAACCGGGCCATGGCCAAGCTGGGCGCCCGCGACCGGGCCCAGCTGGTCGTCATCGCCTACGAATCCGGGCTGGTCCGTCCAAGGGTGGACTGACCTCTACCCGCGTGTACTGCGGAGGGAGTAGGCCCGGGATAAGGAAATGGACCTGGGGCCTAGGGATACGGGGCCGCCCATGGCCCAGGGTGTTGGGGTGGGCACTCACCTGTGTGCCCGCGCCCGGCGCTGCCATGTGCCCCGTCCCCCGCCCGGCCACAGAAGAGAGACCCTGATCCATGTCCTGGCTGTCGAGATTCAGCCTCGCGCAACGGGCCCTGATAGGCCTGATGTCGATCGTCGCGCTCGTATTCGGCGCGATCGCCATCCCCCAGCTCAAGCAGCAGCTGCTGCCCACCATCGAACTGCCCATGGTGTCCGTGCTGGCTCCGTACCAGGGCGCCTCGCCGGACGTGGTCGAGAAGCAGGTCGTCGAGCCGATCGAGGACAGCCTCGAGGCCGTCGACGGGATCTCGGGCGTCACCTCCACGGCCAGTGAGGGCAACGCCGTCCTCATGGCGTCCTTCGACTACGGCCCGAACACCCAGCAGCTCGTCGCCGACGTCCAGCAGGCCGTGAACCGGGCCCGCGCCCAGCTCCCGGACGACGTGGACCCGCAGGTCATCTCCGGCTCGACGGACGACATCCCGACCGTCGTCCTCGCCGTGACCTCGGACAAGGACCAGCAGGCGCTGGCCGACCAGCTCGACAAGACGGTCGTCTCCGAGCTGAAGGACATCGACGGCGTCGCCCAGGTCGTGGTCGACGGCGTCCGCGACGTCCAGGTCACCGTCACGCCGGACCCGGCGAAGCTGGCCGCGGCCAAGGTGGGCCCGCAGGCGCTCGCCCAGTCCCTCCAGGCGGGCGGCGCGACCGTCCCGGCCGGTTCCTTCGACGAGGGCGGCGCCAACCGCACCGTCCAGGTCGGGGGCGGCTTCACCTCGCTGAAGCAGATCCAGGACCTCATGGTCACCGGCGAGGGCGTCGACGAGCCGGTCCGCCTCGGCGACGTCGCCACCGTCAAGGAGGAGGAGGCCAAGGCCGACTCCCTGACCCGCACCAACGGCGAGCCGTCCCTCGCCGTCGCCGTGACGATGGACCACGACGGCAGCGCTGTCTCCATCTCGAACGCCGTCGAGGACAAGCTCCCCGACCTGCGCGAGCAGCTCGGCTCCGGCGCGACCCTCACCGTCGTCAGCGACCAGGGCCCGGCGGTCTCCAAGGCCATCTCCGGCCTGACCACGGAGGGCGGGCTCGGTCTGCTCTTCGCCGTCCTGGTCATCCTGGTCTTCCTCGCGTCGATTCGCTCCACCCTGGTCACCGCGGTCTCCATCCCGCTGTCGGTGGTGCTGGCGCTGATCGTCCTGTGGACGCGCGACCTGTCGCTCAACATGCTGACGCTGGGCGCGCTGACCATCGCCATCGGCCGCGTCGTCGACGACTCGATCGTGGTCCTGGAGAACATCAAGCGGCACCTCGGCTACGGCGAGGAGCGCAAGGACGCCATCCTGGGCGCCGTCCGCGAGGTCGCCGGAGCGGTCACCTCGTCCACGCTCACCACGGTCGCCGTGTTCCTGCCGATCGGTCTGGTCGGCGGCATGGTCGGCGAGCTGTTCGGCTCCTTCAGCCTCACCGTCACCGCGGCGCTGCTGGCGTCCCTGCTGGTGTCGCTGACGGTCGTCCCGGTCCTGTCGTACTGGTTCCTGCGGCCCCCGAAGGGCACCCCCGAGGACGCGGCCGAGGCCCGCCGCCTCGCCGAGGAGAAGGAGGCCAAGAGCCGCCTCCAGCGCTTCTACGTCCCCGTGCTGCGCTTCGCCACCCGCCGCCGTCTGACCAGCGTGGCCATCGCGATCGTCGTGCTGGTCGGCACCTTCGGCATGGCGCCGCTGCTGAAGACCAACTTCTTCGACCAGGGCGAGCAGAAGGTCCTCAGCGTCAAGCAGGAGCTGAAGCCCGGCACCAGCCTCGGCGCCACCGACGAGCAGGTGAAGAAGGTCGAGAAGCTGCTCGGCGACACCGAGGGCGTCAAGGACTACCAGGTCACCATCGGCTCGTCCGGGTTCATGGCCGCCTTCGGCGGCGGCACGGACACCAACCAGGCCTCGTACCAGCTGATGCTGGAGGACGCGGCGAACGCCGACGACGTCCAGGACCACATCGAGGACGGGCTGGCCGAGCTCGGCGACGGCATCGGCACCACCACCATCGCTGCCGGTGACGGCTTCGGCAGCCAGGACCTGAGCGTCGTCGTCAAGGCGGCCGACGCGCAGGAGCTCCGCGACGCCGCCGAGCAGGTCCGCAAGACCGTCGCCGACCTCGACGACGTCACCGACGTCACCAGCGACCTGGCGCAGAGCGTCCCGCGCATCTCGGTCAAGGCCAACGCGAAGGCCGCCGACGCCGGATTCACCGACCAGACGCTCGGCGCGGCCGTCGCCCAGGCGGTGCGCGGCACCCCGGCGGCCAAGGCGACCCTGGACGACACCGAGCGCGACGTCGTCATCAAGTCGGCGCAGCCCGCCCGGACGATGGCCGAGCTGAAGGCGCTGAACCTGGGCGCGGCCAAGCTCGGCGACATCGCCACCGTGCAGCTGGTGGACGGCCCGGTCTCGATGACCCGCATCGACGGCCAGCGCGCGGCGACCGTCACCGCCAAGCCGACCGGTGACAACACCGGCGCGGTCGGCGCGGACCTCCAGTCGAAGATCGACGGCCTGGACCTGCCGGCCGGCGCCACCGCCGAGATCGGCGGCGTCACCGCGGACCAGGACGAGGCCTTCGTCAACCTGGGCCTGGCCATGCTCGCGGCGATCGCCATCGTCTTCATGCTGCTGGTGGGCACCTTCCGGTCGCTGGCCCAGCCGCTGATCCTGCTGGTGTCCATCCCGTTCGCGGCGACCGGCGCGATCGGCCTGCTGATCGCCACGGGCACCCCGATGGGCGTCCCGGCGATGATCGGCATGCTGATGCTGATCGGCATCGTGGTCACCAACGCGATCGTGCTGATCGACCTGATCAACCAGTACCGCAAGCAGGGCTACGGCGTCGTCGAGGCCGTCGTCGAGGGCGGTCGGCACCGCCTCCGCCCCATCCTCATGACGGCCCTGGCGACGATCTTCGCCCTCCTCCCGATGGCGCTGGGCGTCACCGGCGAGGGCGGCTTCATCGCCCAGCCGCTCGCGGTGGTGGTGATCGGCGGCCTGATCACGTCGACCCTGCTGACCCTCCTCCTGGTCCCGACGCTCTACGCGATGCTGGAGCTCCGCAAGGAGCGCCGCGCCAAGAAGCGGGCCGCGAAGAAGGGCCTGCCCGAGCAGCCGAAGCCCTCTCCGGAACCGGAGCCGGCCCAGGTCTGACACCCCGTCGGTACGGCGAAGGGGCGCTCCCGTGAGGTCTCACGGGAGCGCCCCTTCGCGTCGAGCGGGCGCGGATCGCGGGGCGCGGTCGGCCTCGCGGCTCCTCAGTGCTCGCAGAGGGAGAACTCCCGCTCGTAGAGCTGCTCGTTGTGCTCGTCGACGAAGAACTTGCGCTCCCGCATGAGCTCTTCGCGGTGGCCCTCGGCCTCTTCGAGCGTCATGGTCGAGGTGTCGGCCCAGGGCTGCTGGGGCGGCACGTCGGAGGTCGAGACGATCCGCTCCGAGGGGTCGATCAGGAAGAACGCGAGGATCTTGCGGTGGCCCGGGCGGGTGGCGTCCGCGAGGCGGAATTCACCGACGCGGTGCTGCAGGACGTTCGGGAACGCCAGACAGCGGCCCGCCGGAGTCGACGCCGACCCCAGCAGCTGGTTCAGCGCGCCCTCGTTCTCCAGGCCGTAGACCTCGCGCATGCCGGTGTGGTCGCTCTGCTCGTAGCGCGGCTCGCTGAGCGCCGTCCGGAAGGCCAGCCGGCTCTCGGTGATGTTCTCGCTGTCCCAGTAGTAGATGCCGGTCGAGACGATCCGCTCGTTCAGCATCCCCTCGACGTGCCAGGAACCGCCGGAGTACTCGGGCCTGTCCGGGGTGAGGTGGATGGTGGCGAGCTTGACGACGACCTGGAGACGGCGGCCGCGCAGGTCGACGCGTGCCGTGTCGCCGGGCGTCTCGGGCGCGGAGAACTCCGGGGCGTCCGGGACGGTCGGCCGGCGGTTGTCCCACCAGTCGTCGGTGGCCTCTTCCCAGGCCTGCACGGCCTCTTCGTAGGCCGCCTCGTCGCTGAAGGAGTCCTCGTCGGGTTCCTCCGGCTCCTCCGACTCGTCGTACCACCCGTAGGGATCGGCCTCGATCCGCAGGGGACGCGGATGGCGCAGGTCGGTGAGCACGTTCTCCAGCAGCGGGAGCATGCGCGAGAACAGGTCGGGCAGGACGGACGCCAGTTCGCGATGGTCCTCGGGGTGGACGTTGTTCACGTAGGAACCGAAGGTGACGCCGCCGTCGTCGCTGACGTCCACGTCCGTGGGTAGCCACTGGAACTTCTCCGAGAACTCGTACTTCGAGTAGCTGTTCGCCGGGTTCGGCCAGACCCGCTCGGGTGCGCCGCTCACCCCCCGCACCAGGCAGAACAGGGAGGGGTGGACCAGGTCCAGTACCTGGCCCCCGGACCCGGGGTGCCAGTCCCGCTCCTCCTCGGGGACCTCCTCCAGGACCCGGACCGCCTCGGCCAGCCGGGAGCGGAGTCCGTCGTCGATCAGCGAGTCCGACTGCCACACCCCGTCGACGGCGGACACCTCGGCGCCGGTCCGGGCGTCCCGCAGCGCCGCGTAGTGCGCGAGTTCGGCGAGCACGTAACGGACCTGCGCCTCGGTCAGGCCCTGGGCGGCCGCCTCGCGCGTCCACCTGGCGAGGATGCCGGGGTCGTGCATCTTGTCGGACCATCCCGGCTTCGACCGGATGTGGGCGCTGCACCGCATCATCTCGAGTTCCCGCAGCGTCCGGGGTCGCGCGGTCGATATGGAGGGGGTCGAGTGGAAGGGCAGCGGGAAAGGGGGCAGGCCGGACAATGCTCTGGATCCTCCCAGTCGGTGTGCGGGTGGCGGGAAGCCTACGGCAGCGCACTGACACGCGACCGTGGGCTTCCGCCCGCCCGGACCGGCCGGGTTACGGCAGCGCCAGCATCCGCTCCAGGGCCAGCTTCGCGAACGCCGCCGTCTCCTGGTCCACCTCGATGCGGTTGACCAGGGTGCCCTCGGCGAGGGACTCCAGCGTCCAGACCAGGTGGGGGAGGTCGATGCGGTTCATGGTCGAGCAGAAGCAGACCGTCTTGTCGAGGAAGACGATCTCCTTGTCCTCGGCGGCGAAACGGTTCGCCAGGCGGCGGACCAGGTTCAGCTCGGTCCCGATGGCCCACTTGGATCCGGCCGGGGCCGCCTCCAGGGCCTTGATGATGTACTCGGTCGAGCCGACGTAGTCCGCGGCGGCGACGACCTCGTGCTTGCACTCCGGGTGCACCAGGACGTTCACGCCCGGTATGCGCTCGCGCACGTCGTTGACCGAGTCGAGGCTGAAGCGGCCGTGCACCGAGCAGTGGCCCCGCCACAGGATCATCTTCGCATCGCGCAGCTCCTCGGCCGTCAGCCCGCCGTTCGGCCGGTGCGGGTTGTAGACGACGCAGTCCTCCAGGGACATGCCCAGGTCCCGCACCGCCGTGTTGCGGCCCAGGTGCTGGTCGGGCAGGAAGAGGACCTTCTCGCCCTGCTCGAACGCCCAGTTCAGGGCGCGCTCGGCGTTGGAGGAGGTGCAGATGGTGCCGCCGTGCTTGCCGGTGAACGCCTTGATGTCCGCCGACGAGTTCATGTACGACACGGGCACGACCTGCCCGGCGATCCCGGCCTCGGTCAGCACGTCCCAGCACTCGGCGACCTGTTCGGCGGTGGCCATGTCGGCCATGGAGCACCCGGCCGCGAGGTCGGGCAGGACCACCTTCTGGTCGTCGGAGGTCAGGATGTCGGCCGACTCCGCCATGAAGTGCACACCGCAGAAGACGATGTACTCGGCCTCCGGGCGCGCCGCCGCGTCCCGGGCCAGCTTGAAGGAGTCGCCCGTGACGTCGGCGAACTGGATGACCTCGTCGCGCTGGTAGTGGTGGCCGAGCACGAAGACCTTGTCACCGAGCTTCTCCTTGGCCGCACGGGCGCGTTCGACCAGGTCCGGGTCGGAGGGCGAGGGCAGGTCACCGGGACACTCCACACCGCGCTCGCTCCTCGGGTCGGCCTCGCGGCCGAGCAGCAGCAGGGCGAGGGGCGTCGGCTGTACGTCGAGCTCCTGGGTTTGGGCGGTGGTCACGACACGCACCCTTTCTACTCTCGTCGACCCTTTTCGTCGAACTGACGCTATATATCATAACCGGTTCACGTCACTTTGACGATGGCCATAGTGTCGGTGTGACATGAATCCCGGTGCCCGAGCGGCCCCGCACGGCGCCCCGCACGGCGCCCTCGCGGCGGCCGTGCGCAGGCTCCGTCCACAGGCGCTGTCCGCTCCCCGTGGCGTGTGCGAGCATGAAGGGAAGGCCGAGGGACAAGACACGGGCCCGTCCCGGAATGAATCCGCGGTCCCGCCGGTTGGAACCGTCGGCAAGCAGTCTCCGTACAACCCGGGAGAGATGTAGATGTCCGTATCGGACGAGACCACCACCGTCACCGACGGCATCATCCTGACCGACGCCGCCGCGGCCAAGGTCAAGGCCCTGCTCGACCAGGAAGGCCGTGACGACCTGGCGCTGCGCGTCGCCGTCCAGCCCGGCGGCTGCTCCGGCCTGCGTTACCAGCTCTTCTTCGACGAGCGTTCGCTCGACGGTGACGTGGTCAAGGACTTCGGTGGCGTGAAGGTCACCACCGACCGCATGAGCGCCCCGTACCTGGGCGGCGCCACCGTCGACTTCGTGGACACCATCGAGAAGCAGGGCTTCACGATCGACAACCCGAACGCGACCGGCTCCTGCGCCTGCGGCGACTCCTTCAGCTGACGGCCGGCAGGCACGGTCGCGCCGCGTTCGCGTGCGCGAGAAGGGCGGTGGCCCGGGGTTCGTCCCCGGGCCACCGCCCTTTCGTCACCCCTCGGGTGCGGCGTCACCGCGCCCCGGACGGAGCCGGCAGCCGGGCGCCCGGCTTGTGCACCGGGACGTCCTCGCCGTCCGAGCCCACGACCGTCCGGTCGCCGAGCGGCTCGTCCAGCGGCACCGTCCGCTCGTACTCCTTGGCGATCAGGATGCAGACCTGGTCCGGGTGCGGGGTCTCGGTCACCGTGACGGTCACCTTCCCGCCGCTCTCCTTCGCCTTCGCCTCGTAGTCGGAGCACACCCCGCCCGTGAAGTGCACGGTCAGCTCGCCGTCGGCGGCCGTGTAGCCGCTCACGCGGACGTCCCGCGGCTCCCCGGGCCCGGCGGCCGGCTCGTCCGGGGCCGACGGGGAGGTGGGCGGCGTGGCGGGGGACGCCGTGGTGAGGAACCTCGGCTCGACCGCCGGATACGTGACCGTCACCGCGTCCCGCGCCCCCGGCGCCCGCACCTCGAAGAGCCAGGACGGCACCAGCGTCTGCTGCCCCCGTACCGGATGCGCGGCCAGCCCGAACACCGCGTCCTCGACCGTGACGGTCTGCCTCTTCCCCGTCCCGGGCTGCTCCGGAGCACCGGTCGGCGGCCCGCAGGGCGTGTCCGCCCCGTCCTGATGCGGTACGGGACTCGCGCAGCCGCCGATGCCCCCGACACCACCGGCGCCACCGGCGTCCGCGCCGGATCCGGCACCCGGCGCGTTCAGCAGCGCCAGCGTCTCCTCCGCGTTCAGGACGGGGTACGTGTCCCCCTTGACCGGTGCCTTCATCCGGCCGCTGCCGCCGACCACCTCGCCGCGGGCCCCGACGACGATCCCCGTCGTCCAGCCGTACGAGGGCAGCCCGCCCACCTCGGGTTCCGCGTTCACGGCCCGTCCGGCGCCCATGACCTGGCTCGCGTCCAGCTTGGCGTCGTCCTGGCCCAGCGCCTTCAGCACCGGCGCCGCCGCCTTCTTCGCGGCCGCCTCGCCCACCGGGTTCCCGTCGGCGGGGGAAGCCTTGCAGACGGGCCCCTTCCTGCAGTTGTCGGTGCCGGGTGCGTAGCGGTGGAAGGTCCAGGTGCCCGGCGCCCGACGGCTCACCGTGAGCAGCGGCCCGGAACCGTCCTTCGCGTTGCCGACCCTCCACGCCTCGCCCTGGGTACGGGGTGCGCCCTCGACGCCCAGTGCCTCGGCCAGCCGGGCCACCTCGGCCTCGGTGACGTCGCCCTTCGCCCGGTACACGGGCGCCGAACCGGGGCCCTCGGGGAGCGGCCCGTCGGCGCGGTAGGTGACGCCGTACGGGTCGGGCTCGCCCGGCGCGATGCCGTTCGAGCCGCCCTCCGGGGCGGACGCACCGTGGTCGTCGAGGGGGAGCGGCGGGGGAGTGCCGTCGCCCGAGGCCCCGGACGCCGTACCGCCGTCCGGGTCACCGTCGGCGGCGGACGTGGCCACATAGGCACCGCCGGCCCCGACCAGCAGCACGGCGGCGGCGACCGACGCGACCGCGACCGCCCGGGGGCGCCGCCGCGCGGGACGCCCGCCGCCGGCCTCGTCGGCGGCGTCGTCGTTGTCGGGTCGCTCGGTGTTCACCGCATCGCTCCTTCGGCTGTTACTGGGGACAGCGATGGGACGCGGTGGGGCGGGATCCGGTTCCCGGCGACGGCGCGCGTCGCCCGAACGGCCGTACGGCCGACCGGGGGCGCTCAGTCGCCGTAGTCGGACATCGCGTCCAGCAGCCGGGCCGAGGCCGGCGGCACCCGGACGCCGTGGATGAGGGCGAGGGGCACCGGCCGGGCGGAGACGTCGGCAGGCGCCGACCAGCGCGGTGTCATCCGGGCGCAGTCACCGCGCAGCGAGGCCAGGTCACCGTCCAGGTCGGCCGGAGCGGGGTCGACGGTCCTCAGGTTCGTCATAACAGAACCGTAGGCACGTCCCGCCCCGCGAAGAAAGTTGTACTACCGGGTAGTTTCGCCTGCTTCAGCCTGGCGGCGCCGCCGGGTAGCGTGAACCGTCAACCCGCCTCCCCTCAGGAGAGAGTCCACGCCGTGCGCATCGCAGTCACCGGCTCCATCGCCACCGACCACCTCATGACCTTCCCCGGCCGCTTCTCGGACCAGCTCGTCGCGGACCAGCTGCACACGGTCTCGCTCTCCTTCCTGGTCGACCAGCTGGACGTACGCCGGGGCGGCGTCGCCGCGAACATCGCCTTCGGCATGGGTCAGCTCGGCACCCGTCCGGTCCTGGTCGGCGCGGCCGGTGCGGACTTCGACGAGTACCGGGCCTGGCTGGACCGGCACGGAGTCGACACCGGGTCGGTCCGCATCTCCGAGACCCTGCACACCGCCCGCTTCGTCTGCACCACCGACGCCGACCACAACCAGATCGGCTCCTTCTACACGGGCGCGATGAGCGAGGCCCGCCTCATCGAGCTGAAGACCGTCGCCGACCGGGTGGGCGGCCTCGACCTGGTCTCCATCGGCGCCGACGACCCGGAGGCGATGCTCCGGCACACCGAGGAGTGCCGTACCCGGTCCATCCCCTTCGCCGCGGACTTCTCCCAGCAGATCGCCCGGATGAACGGCGACGAGATCCGGATACTGCTGGACGGGGCGACCTACCTCTTCTCCAACGAGTACGAGAAGGGGCTCATCGAGACCAAGACCGGCTGGAGCGACGCCGAGATCCTCGACCGCGTCGGCCACCGCGTCACCACCCTCGGCGCGCGGGGCGTGCGCATCGAGCGCGTCGGTGAGGAGGCCATCGAGGTCGGCGTCCCCGACGAGGAGCGCAAGGCCGACCCCACGGGCGTCGGCGACGCCTTCCGGGCGGGGTTCCTGTCGGGGCTGGCCTGGGACGTCTCGCTCGAGCGGGCGGCGCAGATCGGGTGCATGCTGGCGACGCTCGTCATCGAGACGGTCGGTACGCAGGAGTACCAGCTGCGGCGCGGGCACTTCATGGAGCGGTTCACGAAGGCGTACGGGGACGAGGCCGCGGGGGAGGTTCAGGCGCACCTGGGCTGAAGCGGGGGTTGCGACTGCTCGGTCGCCTCGCGAGGAGCGCTGTCGGGTGCGGGTGCGTCGTTGGTTGTTCGCGCCCACGCGGCGGAGCCGCACATCGACACGGCCCCGCGCCCCCGGCGTGCCTACCTGATCCGGCGGACCAGGTATGCCGTTCCCTCTTCCGCCTGCTCCTCGCCCACGTACTCCTGCCCCCGCATCTCGCACCACGCCGGGATGTCCAGGCGGGCCGCCTCGTCGTCGGAGAGGACGCGGACGATGCCGCCGACGGGGACGTCGCCGATGACCTTGGCCAGTTCGATCACCGGAATGGGGCAGCGCCGGCCCAGCGCGTCCACGACGAGGCCGGGGCCGGTCGCGCGGACGTTCCCCGTCGCGACCGGCGCCCCCAGCTTCTCGCGCACCGCGGCCACCGTGCCCGGGAGCACCTCCAGGAACCGCTGGACGTCCTCGGCCGGGGTCCCCGGCGGCAGCGAAACCCGGACGTTGCCCTCGCTGAGCACCCCCATCGCCCGCAGGACGTGGCTCGGCGTCAGCGTGCTGCTCGTGCAGGACGATCCGGACGACACGGAGAAACCGGCGCGGTCCAGCTCGTGCAGCAAGGTCTCCCCGTCGACATAGAGACACGAGAAGGTGACGACCCCGGGCAGCCGGTGCGAGGGATCGCCGACCACCTCCACGTCCGGCACCAGCTCCGGCACCCGGGACCGGATCCGCTCGGTCAGCTCCCGCAGCCGGGCCGCCTCCTCCGCGGCCTCGGCCCGCACCGCCCGCAGCGACGCCGCGGCGGCCACGATCGCCGGCAGGTTCTCGAACCCGGGCGCCCGCCCCGACTCCCGTTCGTCCCCGGGCCCTTGCGGCGCGAACCGGACGCCCTTGCGCACGGCGAGCAGTCCCACACCCGAGGGCCCGCCCCACTTGTGGGCGCTGCCGGTCAGCAACGACCAGTCGCCCTCGACCCGGCCCCAGCCCAGCGACTGGGCCGCGTCCACCAGCAGCGGCACACCGGCGGCCCGGCAGGCCTCCGCCACCCGGGACACCGGCTGCTCGGTGCCCACCTCGTGGTTGGCCGACTGGAGACAGGCCAGGGCCGTGTCCTCGCGCAGGGCCGCCGCGTACCCCGCGGGATCCACCGCGCCCGCGCGGTCCACGCCCACCTGCGTGAGACTCCCGCCGTCCGCCTCGTGCGTCTCGGCCGCATGGAGCACGGAGGAGTGTTCGACGGCTGACACGATCAGGTGGCGTCCGACGCGCCGCCGACCGGCCAGCGCCCCCGCCACTCCCGAATGCACCGCCCGCGTCCCCGAAGGAGTGAACACCAACTCGTCCGGCCGGCACCCCACGCACTCGGCCGCCGCCTCCCGGGCGGCATCGAGCAGCAACCGCGCCCGCCGCCCTTCGCGGTACAGCCGAGCGGGATCGGCCCACCCCTCGTCGAGGGACGCCAACAGCGCCTGCCGGGCAACGGGATGAAGGGGAGCAGCGGAAGCAGCATCGAAGTAGGCCACGCAACAACGCTAGAACGTCCGGTGGGAGAGCGCCGCAAAGGGGCGCGGACAACTGCGCGACCAACCACGACGAACCGTCAGCCGCCGAACAACCCCAGGCCCCGCCCCCGTAGGCCCCCGTCCCACCCTTAAAGAGTGACCCCCGGCGCGTATGCCACCCTCCCCGCGACCCCCCGGAGGGCGTCGGCTAGGGTTTGGTCCGCATAAACATCAAACCCCTGCCCGACGCAGGGCGGCGACCGACCCGCGAGAAGGCAGGCCGCAGCCAACCGCGCGGGCGAGACTCTCGGGAAGGCGCTACGTGAGTCCCAACGGCTCCGACCGCTCGCCGCGGCGCCCGATGCGGCGGAAGCTGCTGCAGGCACTGACCGCGGGCCTGGTCCTGGCGACCGCCACCGGTTGCACATACGAGGACTTCCCCCGCCTCGGCATGCCCACCCCCACCACGGAAGAGGCTCCGCGGATCCTCTCCCTGTGGCAGGGCTCATGGGCAGCCGCGCTGGCCACCGGCGTGCTGGTGTGGGGCCTGATCCTGTGGAGTGTCTTCTTCCACCGGCGCAGCCGCACCAAGGTCGAGGTCCCTCCGCAGACCAGGTACAACCTGCCCATCGAGGCGCTGTACACCATGGTTCCGCTCGTCATCGTCTCGGTGCTGTTCTACTTCACCGCGCGTGACGAGTCCGATCTCATGAGCCTCAACAAGAAGCCCGACCTCACGGTCAACGTGGTCGGCTTCCAGTGGAGCTGGTGCTTCAACCACATCGAGGACGTCCCGGGCTCCACCGGCGACGCCAAGACCTCCAAGGAACTGGCCGGTATCCCGGACCGGTTCATCGAGGACTTCCCGGCCGACGCCGGCGGTGTCTACGACTGCGGTACCCCCGGCACGCGGAACCCGCAGACCGGCAACCCCGGCCCGACCCTCTGGCTCCCCAAGGGCAAGACGGTCCGCTTCGTCCTGACCTCGCGTGACGTCATCCACTCCTTCTGGGTGGTGCCGTTCCTCATGAAGCAGGACGTGATTCCGGGCCACACCAACGCCTTCGAGGCCACCCCCAACAAGGAGGGGACCTTCCTGGGCAAGTGCGCCGAGCTGTGCGGCGTGGACCACTCCCGGATGCTGTTCAACGTCAAGGTCGTCTCCCCGGAGCGCTACGAGCAGCACCTCCAGGACCTCGCGAAGAAGGGGCAGACCGGTTACGTTCCCGCGGGCATCGCTCAGACGAGCCACGAGAAGAACCGGGAGACGAACAACCTGTGAGCATCCTCAACGAACCCCAGGGTGCCTCGGCAGCGGAGGACTCGTACGAGAACGAGCTGCCGGTACGGCGCAAGCAGCCCGGCAACGTCGTGATCAAGTGGCTCACGACCACTGACCACAAGACGATCGGCACGATGTACCTGGTGACGTCGTTCGCGTTCTTCGTGATCGGCGGCGTGATGGCGCTCTTCATGCGCGCCGAGCTGGCTCGACCTGGTCTGCAGATCATGTCGAACGAGCAGTTCAACCAGGCGTTCACGATGCACGGCACGATCATGCTGCTGATGTTCGCGACGCCGCTGTTCGCGGGCTTCGCGAACTGGATCATGCCGCTGCAGATCGGCGCGCCGGACGTGGCGTTCCCGCGGCTGAACATGTTCGCCTACTGGCTGTACCTGTTCGGCTCGACCATCGCGGTGGGCGGGTTCCTGACCCCGCAGGGCGCGGCCGACTTCGGCTGGTTCGCCTACTCGCCGCTGTCCGACGCGGTGCACTCGCCCGGCATCGGCGGCGACCTGTGGATCATGGGTCTGGCCTTCTCCGGCTTCGGCACCATCCTCGGCTCGGTCAACTTCATCACCACGATCATCTGCATGCGCGCGCCCGGCATGACCATGTTCCGCATGCCGATCTTCACCTGGAACGTGCTGCTGACCGGTGTGCTGGTCCTGCTGGCCTTCCCGGTGCTGGCCGCGGCCCTGTTCGCGCTGGAGGCCGACCGCAAGTTCGGTGCCCACATCTTCGACTCGTCCAACGGCGGGGCCCTGCTGTGGCAACACTTGTTCTGGTTCTTCGGGCATCCAGAGGTGTACATCATCGCGCTGCCGTTCTTCGGCATCGTCAGTGAGATCATCCCGGTCTTCTCCCGCAAGCCGATCTTCGGCTACATGGGTCTGATCGGCGCGACGATCGCGATCGCGGGTCTGTCGGTGACGGTGTGGGCCCACCACATGTACGTCACGGGCGGCGTGCTGTTGCCGTTCTTCTCCTTCATGACCTTCCTGATCGCGGTCCCGACCGGTGTGAAGTTCTTCAACTGGATCGGCACCATGTGGAAGGGCTCGTTGTCCTTCGAGACACCGATGCTGTGGTCCACCGGCTTCCTGATCACCTTCCTCTTCGGTGGTCTGACCGGTGTCATCCTCGCCTCGCCGCCGCTGGACTTCCACGTCTCCGACTCGTACTTCGTGGTGGCGCACTTCCACTACGTGGTCTTCGGCACCGTGGTGTTCGCGATGTTCGCCGGCTTCCACTTCTGGTGGCCGAAGTTCACCGGCAAGATGCTGGACGAGCGCCTGGGCAAGATCACCTTCTGGACGCTGTTCGTCGGCTTCCACGGCACGTTCCTGGTCCAGCACTGGCTGGGCGCCGAGGGCATGCCGCGTCGTTACGCCGACTACCTGGCGGCCGACGGCTTCACCGCCCTGAACACGATCTCGACGATCAGCTCGTTCCTGCTCGGCATGTCGATACTGCCGTTCTTCTACAACATCTGGAAGACCGCCAAGTACGGCAAGAAGATCGAGGTGGACGACCCGTGGGGCTACGGCCGTTCGCTGGAGTGGGCGACCTCCTGCCCGCCGCCGCGGCACAACTTCCTCACGCTGCCGCGCATCCGCAGTGAATCCCCCGCCTTCGACCTGCACCACCCCGAGATCTCCGCGATCGACCAGCTGGAGAACGTCGGCCACGGTGAGAAGGCCCTCGCCGGCGGCAAGGAGGCCGGGAAGTGAAGATCCAGGGCAAGATGTTCATCTGGTTGAGCGTCTTCATCCTCGCCGTGGCGGTTGTCTACGGCTACTGGTCCAAGGAGCCGGCCGGTACCACGGCGCTGTTCCTGGCCTTCGGCCTGGCCATCATGATCGGCTTCTACCTCGCCTTCACGGCGCGGCGGGTCGACGCGGGTGCGCAGGACGACATGGAGGCGGACGTCGCGGACGAGGCCGGCGAGGTCGGGTTCTTCAGCCCGCACAGCTGGCAGCCGCTGTCCCTCGCCGTCGGTGGCGCCCTCGCCTTCCTGGGCATCGCCGTCGGCTGGTGGGTCATGTACTTCTCGGCACCGATCCTCATGGTCGGCCTGTTCGGCTGGGTCTTCGAGTACTACCGCGGTGAGAACCGCACCCAGTAGCACGCGTCGAGCCCGAAGGGGCCCGGACACTCCGCGAGGAGCGTCCGGGCCCCTTCGTCTGCCGTACCGTCTCTCACTCTTCCGGCTTACCCACCGCGCCGCCGTTGACGTCTCTCCCTAGCGTGAGGCCATGAGCAACACGGTTCACTTCCAGGCGCGGGGGCGTACGGTCGTCGGCTGCACCCTGCTGGTGATCGCCCTCGGCGCGAGCGTCACCGCCTGCCTCGGCGACGACGACAACCCGCTGTCCGCCACGCCCTACGACGCGGCCGGCCAGATCTCCTTCAACGGCCCCACGGACGCCGGGAAGAAGGCCGACCCGGACAAACCCCTGGAGGTGGTCGCCGAGGGCGCCGACGGGCGCATCACGGACGTCACGGCCATGGACGCGACCGGGCGCCACGTCGCCGGCGAGCTGTCCGCCGACGGCGCCCGCTGGCACAGCACCTCGCCGCTGGCGGCCAACGCCAGCTACACGGTGCGCGTCAGCACCGAGGACGGGGACGGCGCGCCCGGCCGCAAGGTGCTCGCCTTCGAGACCGGCAAGCCCGGCGCGAAGAAGACCCTGGACGTCGCCTTCGGGCCCAAGGCGGGCGCGTACGGCGTCGGTCAGCCCATCACCGCGGAACTGAGCCAGCCGGTCCAGGACCCGGCGCAGCGGGCCATAGTGGAGCGCGCCCTGAAGGTCGACTCCACCCCCGCGGTGCGGGGCGCCTGGTACTGGGTGGACGACAAGAAGCTCCACTACCGGCCCCAGGAGTACTGGCCCGCCCACGCCACCATCAAGGTCCACAGCACCCTGGACGGCATCAAGATCGGCGACCGGATGTGGGGCGGCAGGGCCAAGCCCCTGAAGATCACCACGGACGACCGCGTCGTGGCCGTCACCGACGCCGGCGCGCACACGCTGACGGTCTACCAGGACGGCGAGGCGATCCGGGAGATCCCGGTCACCACCGGCAAACCCGGCTTCGACACCCGCAACGGCGTCAAGGTCGTCCTCGGCAAGGAATCCTTCGTACGCATGCGCAGCAGCACCGTCGGCATCGCCGAGGGCTCCTCGGAGTCGTACGACCTGCCGGTCTACTGGGCCACCCGGGTGACCTGGAGCGGCGAGTACGTGCACGCCGCCCCCTGGTCCGTCGGCTCCCAGGGCATCGCCAACGTCAGCCACGGCTGCGTCGGCATGAGCACCGACAACGCGGAGTGGTTCTTCAACGCGGTCCAGGAGGGCGACCTCGTCGAGGTCGTCAACTCGGGCGGCGAGACGATGGAACCCTTCGGCAACGGCTTCGGCGACTGGAACATGGACTGGGCGAAGTGGCGCACGGGCAGCGCCCTGACGGGCGGCACGGGCAACGCGTCCGGTACGGCGGAGCAAGCCCGTCTGCGACCGGAGAGCGCATGAAGACGCCGTCCGGGGCAGCGCCGCCCGGGGCGCGGGGCTGAGTCGATGTGCGGCTCCGCCGCGTGGGCGCGATCGACCCCCACCGGCCCGCAGCCGCCCAACGACGCAGCCGAACGAGCCGGAAGGCGCCCCTAGACGCCCTGCAGCCGCTTCTCCCGCAGCAGCGAGGCCAGCGCCGACGCGAACTCCACCGGCTCCACCGGCAGCGTCACAGCCGCCTCCGCGCGGCTCCACGTGGCCAGCCACGCGTCCTGCGGCCGGGCGATGAGCAGCAGCACCGGCGGGCACTGGAAGACCTCGTCCTTGATCTGGCGGCACATGCCCATGCCGCCCATGGGCACGGCCTCGCCGTCCAGGACGCAGACGTCGATCCCGCCCCGGTCCAGCTCCTTGAGCACGGCGGCCGGGGTGGCGCACTCCACGAACTCGACCACGGGCACGTCCGGAGCCGGCCGGCGGCCGGTCGCGAGCCGCACCTGTTCGCGGGTGTTGGAGTCGTCGCTGTAGACCAGCACCGTGGCGGTCGCCTGCATGCTTCCTCCGATACGCGGTGAGACCGGTGAAGGCTGTCGTAGCCCGTTGGGGCGGATGCTACTCCCTCGAACGTCCCGTCAGCACTGGTTCGGACAGGCCTTCGACAGGCCTCCGACGGGCCGTTCGATGGGCCATCCGGGCCGTACCAGCAGGGGGAACACACCGAACGGCACCCCCCGGGGTGAGGGCGGGATAAGCGACCGACATAATGTCGGTCGTGGCGACAGCAACGACAGTAGAAACCGGGCACGCGCACCCGTCGGTCAACCGGCCGAACCTCACCAGCGTCGGAACCATCATCTGGTTGAGTTCCGAGCTGATGTTCTTCGCGGCCCTCTTCGCGATGTACTTCACCCTGCGATCGGTGACCGGCCCGGACTTCTGGTCCGAGAAGGCCGAAGCGCTGAACATCCCGTTCTCCGCGACGAACACCACGATCCTGGTGCTCTCCTCCCTCACCTGCCAGCTCGGCGTGTTCGCGGCCGAGCGCGGTGACGTGAAGAAGCTCCGGATGTGGTTCATCGTCACCTTCGTGATGGGTGCGATCTTCATCGGCGGTCAGGTGTTCGAGTACACCGAGCTGGTCAAGCACGAGGGCATCTCGCTCTCGTCCGACCCGTACGGTTCGGCGTTCTACCTGACCACCGGCTTCCACGGACTGCACGTGACGGGCGGCCTCATCGCCTTCCTGCTGGTCCTCGGCCGCACCTACGCGGCCCGGAGGTTCACCCACGAGCAGGCGACCGCCGCCATCGTCGTGTCCTACTACTGGCACTTCGTCGATGTGGTCTGGATCGGCCTGTTCGCCACGATCTACCTGATCAAGTAGTCGCGGCGCGCACCCGCGCAACACCAGAAGCATCGACAGCATCGACGCAGAAGATCCTGACACCGGGGTAATCCGTGAAAAAGCTCTCCGCACGACGACGCCATCCGCTGGCGGCCCTCGTCGTCCTACTCCTCGCGCTGGCATGCACAGGGGGGCTGTACGCCGCGTTCGCACCCGCGAGCAAGGCGCAGGCCGATGAATCCGCCCAGTCCCTCGCCATCGACGAGGGCAAGAAGCTCTACGCCGTCGGCTGTGCCAGTTGCCACGGCACCGGAGGGCAGGGCACCAGTGACGGTCCGAGCCTGGTCGGCGTAGGCGCCGCGGCCGTCGACTTCCAGGTGGGCACCGGCCGCATGCCGGCCCAGCAGCCCGGCGCGCAGGTCCCGAAGAAGAAGGTCATCTACTCCCAGGCGGAGATCGACCAGCTCGCGGCCTACATCGCGTCGCTGGGCGCCGGTCCGGCCATCCCCTCGGAGGAGAAGTACGGCCCCGAGGGCGCGGACATCGCCAAGGGCGGTGAGCTGTTCCGCACCAACTGCGCGCAGTGCCACAACTTCACCGGCAAGGGCGGCGCCCTGACGCACGGCAAGTACGCGCCGAGCCTCGAGGGTGTCGACCCGAAGCACATCTACGAGGCCATGCAGACCGGCCCGCAGAACATGCCCTCCTTCCCCGACACCACGCTGTCGGAGCAGAACAAGAAGGACATCATCGCCTACCTGGACGCGGTCAACGGTGACGACACCGAGAGCCCCGGTGGTCTCAGCCTCGGCGGACTCGGCCCGGTCAGTGAGGGTCTGTTCGCCTGGGTGTTCGGACTGGGCGCGCTGATCGCCGTCGCCGTCTGGGTCGCCGCTCGGACCGCAAAGGCCAAGAAGTCATGAGTAGCCAAGACATTCCAGAAGAGAACCTGCCGGCAGAGCACCGCCCGCACGGCGCTGCCGCCCGGCCCGCGGACGAGACGAACCCGTTCGCCGACCCGGGGCTGCCGCCCCACGAGCCGCGGGTCCAGGACGTGGACGAGCGGGCCGCCAAGCGCTCCGAGCGCACGGTCGCCCTGCTGTTCACGCTGTCGATGCTGGCCACCATCGCCTTCATCGCCGCGTTCGTGGCGATCGACGTCGACAAGTCGGTCTACATCTTCCCGCTCGGTCACATCAGTGCGCTGAACTTCGCGCTCGGCATGACGCTCGGCGTCGCGCTGTTCGCCATCGGCGCGGGCGCGGTCCACTGGGCCCGCACCCTGATGTCCGACGAGGAGGTCGCCGACGAGCGTCACCCGATCGAGGCGCCCCCCGAGGTCCGTGCCAAGGTCCACGCGGACTTCAAGCAGGGCGCCAAGGAGTCCGTGATCGGGCGCCGCAAGCTGATCCGCAACACGATGCTGGGCGCGCTCACCCTGGTGCCGCTCTCCGGCGTCGTCCTGCTGCGCGACCTCGGCCCGCTGCCCGGGACCAAGCTCCGCCACACCCTGTGGTCCAAGGGCAAGCTGCTCGTCAACCAGAACACCAACGAGCCGCTGCGTCCCTCCGACGTCACGGTGGGCTCGCTCACCTTCGCCATGCCCGAGGGCCTGGAGGAGCACGACGAGAACTTCCAGAACGAGATCGCCAAGGCGGCCCTGATGATCATCCGGCTGGAGCCGGACTCCATCAAGGACAAGCGCGAGCTCGAGTGGTCGCACGAGGGCATCGTGGCGTACTCGAAGATCTGCACCCACGTCGGTTGCCCGATCTCCCTGTACGAGCAGCAGACGCACCACGCGCTCTGCCCCTGCCACCAGTCCACCTTCGACCTTGCCGACGGCGCCCGGGTCATCTTCGGTCCCGCCGGTCACGCCCTGCCGCAGCTGCGCATCGGCGTGAACGACGAGGGTTACCTCGAAGCGCTCGGCGACTTCGAAGAGCCCGTCGGTCCTGCTTTCTGGGAGCGCGGATGAGTACTGCAGCCAACGAAGCGCCCCGCTCACGCGGGAAGTCACCGGCCGGCGAGCGCGTCGCCGACTGGGCCGACGGCCGGCTGGGGATCTACTCCCTGGCCAAGGCCAACATGCGCAAGATCTTCCCCGACCACTGGTCGTTCATGCTGGGTGAGGTCTGCCTCTACAGCTTCATCATCATCATCCTCACGGGTGTGTACCTGACGCTGTTCTTCCACCCGTCGATGGCCGAGGTCGAGTACCACGGCTCGTACGTGCCGCTGCAGGGCCAGATGATGAGTGAGGCGTACGCCTCCACTCTGGACATCAGCTTCGACGTCCGCGGCGGACTGCTGATCCGGCAGATCCACCACTGGGCCGCGCTGATCTTCCTGGCCGGCATGTTCGTGCACATGATGCGCGTCTTCTTCACCGGCGCGTTCCGCAAGCCGCGCGAGGTCAACTGGCTGTTCGGCTTCCTGCTGCTCGTCCTCGGCATGTTCACCGGCTTCACCGGTTACTCGCTCCCGGACGACCTGCTGTCGGGCACCGGTATCCGCTTCATGGAGGGCGCGATCCTGTCCGTGCCGATCGTCGGCACGTACATCTCGTTCTTCCTGTTCGGCGGGGAGTTCCCCGGTCACGACTTCGTGTCCCGGTTCTACTCGATCCACATCCTGCTGCTGCCGGGCATCATGCTCGGGCTGCTGGTGGGCCACCTGATCCTGGTCTTCTACCACAAGCACACGCAGTTCGCGGGTCCCGGCAAGACCAACAAGAACGTCGTCGGCATGCCGCTGCTGCCGGTGTACACGGCGAAGGCCGGAGGCTTCTTCTTCCTGGTCTTCGGTGTGATCTCCGTGGTGTCGGCCATCGCCACGATCAACCCGATCTGGGCCATCGGGCCCTACCGGCCCGACCAGGTCTCCACCGGCGCCCAGCCGGACTGGTACATGGGCTTCTCCGAGGGCCTGATCCGGGTGATGCCCGGCTGGGAGATCAACTTCTGGGGCCACACACTCGTCCTGGGCGTGTTCATCCCGCTGCTGATCTTCCCGCTGGTCCTGGCGGCGATCGCGGTCTACCCGTTCATCGAGTCCTGGGTCACCGGCGACAAGCGCGAGCACCACATCCTGGACCGCCCGCGCAACGCCCCGACCCGTACGGCCTTCGGTGTCGCCTGGCTGACCGTCTACTTCGTGCTGCTGATCGGTGGCGGCAACGACCTGTGGGCCACGCACTTCCACCTGTCGATCAACGCGATCACCTGGTTCGTCCGCATCGCGTTCTTCGTCGGTCCGGTCGTCGCCTTCATCGCCACCAAGCGGATCTGCCTCGGCCTCCAGCGCCGGGACAAGGAAAAGGTGCTGCACGGACGCGAGTCCGGCATCATCAAGCGCCTGCCGCACGGTGAGTTCATCGAGGTGCACGAGCCGCTCAGCCAGGAGCAGCTGCACACGCTCACGGCGCACGAGCAGTACGCGCCGGCCGAGATCGGCCCGACGGTCGACGAGAACGGCGTCGAGCGCAAGGTGAGCGGCACGCAGAAGCTCCGTGCCAAGCTCAGCGAGTCGTACTACGGCGAGGAGTCGCAGATTCCGAAGCCGACCGTCGAGGAGTACAAGGAGATCACGAGCGGCCACGGCCACCACTGACCCTCCAGCGTCGCCACACCACGGTCGAAGGGCCCCGTTCCGGTCTGCGGACGGGGCCCTTCGCCGTGCCCGGGGCTGGATAGGGTGGGAGCACGATCCCCGTCGACGACACACACGATTCAGGAGCGGCTATGAGCGCTGTGACCCCCGCTGGAGGCGACACCACGGCGGACCGCTCCTGGCCCGCCCTGCTGAACGGACTGCTGGACGGCCGCGACCTGAGCGCGGACGACACCGCCTGGGCGCTGGACGTGATCATGCGCGGCGAGGCGACCGACGTGCAGATCGCCGGGTTCGCGGTGGGCCTGCGGTTCAAGGGTGAGACGGTCGAGGAGATCTCCGGACTGGTCCGCACCATGTACGAACACGCCAACGTGATCGAGGTGCCGGGGAAGACCGTCGACATCGTCGGCACCGGCGGCGACGGCGCCAAGACGGTCAACATCTCCACCATGTCGGCGATCGTCCTGGCCGGCGCCGGGGCGAAGGTCGTCAAGCACGGCAACCGGGCCGCCTCCTCGGCGTCCGGGGCCTCCGACGTCCTGGAGAAGCTCGGGGTCAACCTGGAGCTGACGCCGCAGCGGGTGGCGGAGGTCGCCGAGGAAGCCGGCATCACCTTCTGCTTCGCCGTGAAGTTCCACCCGGCGCTGCGCCACGTGGCGACGGCCCGCGGCCAGCTCGGAATCCGTACGGTGTTCAACTTCCTGGGCCCGCTGACCAACCCCGCCCGCGTGAAGGCCCAGGCGGTCGGTGTCGCGCACGCCCGGATGGCACCGATCGTCGCCGGTGTCTTCGCCGAGCGCGGCCACTCGTCGCTGGTCTTCCGCGGCGACGACGGACTCGACGAGCTGACCACGACCTCCACCTCCAGGGTCTGGGTCGTGCGCGACGGCCGGGTGACCGAGGAGACCTTCGACCCGCGGGACGTCGGCATCGAACTGGTGCCGGTCGAGGCGCTGCGCGGGGCCGACGCCTCCTACAACGCCGACGTCGCCCGCCGCCTGCTGGCCGGCGAGAAGGGCCCGGTGCGGGACGCGGTCCTGCTGAACTCCGCGGCGGCCCTGGAGGCCCTGGAACCCGGTGAGGGGGCGCTGTCCGAGCGGCTGCGGGCCGGGATGGACCGGGCGGCCGAGGCGATCGACTCCGGGGCGGCCCGGCGGGTGCTGGAGCGTTGGGTGGCCGTCAGCAACGCCTGAGCGGCAGTACGGCGGTACGGCAGTACGGCAGTACGGCGGTACGGCAGTACGGCGGTACGGCAGTACGGCGGTACATGTGACGTGCGTCCCGCGATCCGGACCCGGGTTGCGGGACGCCGATCATTTCCCCTAGGTTTTTCGACAGGTCATGAGTGACAGTCATGAGGCCCCGGCCGACTGTCCGGCAACCCTCCGTCCGTGGCGGGGTGCCCCGGGTGAAGACCAGGTCGTGGACAGCAAGGTCCACGGCAAGCGCGGACCCCTCGCGGAACCAGGGGTCCTGGGTCGTCCGAGGGAGTCTCCCGTGAACCGGCGAATGCGATAGGGCCTGTCCCTCGGACCGGCCCGACGCCCCCACGCGGTGCTTCATGCCCCCGCGGCCCCGGGCCGGGCCGAGGGACAGGCCCTTGGCCGCAGAGCCCCGCCTCCGCACCCCCTTTTCTTCTCTTTCACAGCGCCCTGCCGCGCGCTGGTCCTCACGGGAGTCCGCCATGTCCGTACCCACCGCTGTCGCCACCCCGCTGCCCGTCCTGGGCCGGGACGTCACCGTCCCGCTCGTCACCGGCGGGGAGGTCACCTACGCCGCGCTCGACTACGCCGCCAGCGCGCCCGCGCTCCAGCGGGTCTGGGACGACGTGGCCGCCTACGCCCCGTACTACGGCAGCGTCCACCGGGGTGCCGGGTACCTCTCGCAGCTGTCGACCGACCTGTTCGAAAACGCCCGCGGGACCGTCGCCGGGTTCCTCGGCTGCCGGGACGACGACCAGGTCGTCTTCACCCGGTCCACCACCGACTCGCTGAACCTGCTGGCCGCCGCGCTGCCCGCGCACTGCCGGGTCTTCGTCTTCGAGACCGAGCACCACGCCTCGCTGCTGCCCTGGCGCGACGCCGACGTGACCTGTCTGGACGCCCCGCGCACCCCCGCACAGGCCGTCGAGACCCTGGAGCGCGCCCTCGCCGCCCGCGAGCCGTACGGGCCCGCCCTGGTCTGTGTCACCGGCGCCTCCAACGTCACCGGCGAGCTGTGGCCGGTGCGGGAACTGGCCGCCGCCGCGCACGCGCACGGCGCCCGGATCGTGCTGGACGCCGCCCAGCTCGCCCCGCACCACCCGGTGAGCGTGCGCGACCTGGACGTGGACTGGGTCGCCTTCTCCGGGCACAAGCTGTACGCGCCCTTCGGCTCCGGCGTGCTGGCCGGCCGCGCCGACTGGCTGCGCGAGGCGGAGCCGTACCTGGCCGGCGGCGGAGCCAGCCGCAGCGTCTCCCGGCGCCCGGACGGCGGCGTGGACGTCCAGTGGCACGACAGCGCCGCCCGGCACGAGGCCGGATCGCCCAACGTCATCGGCGCCTACGCGATCGCCTCCGCCTGCAAGGCGCTCACCGAGGCCGGGTTCGACACGCTGGTCGCCCGTGAGGAGCACCTGATCCGGACGGTGCGCGAGGGCCTCGCCGGGGTGCCCGAGGTGCGCGTCCTCTCCCTCTTCGGCGACGACGCGCCGCGCGTCGGGGTGCTCTCCTTCGTCGTCGCGGGCTGGAACAGCTCGCACTTCGCCGCCGCGCTCTCCGCCGAGTACGGCATCGGCGTGCGCGACGGCCTGTTCTGCGCCCACCCGCTGCTGCGCACCCTGCTCGGCAGTGACCCGCAGACGCAGGGCGAGTGCGGCGCGCCCGAGGCGGCGCCCGGCGAGAAGTCCCTCAACGCCATCCGCGTCAGCTTCGGCGCGGGCACCCCGGACGAGCACGTGGAGCGGTTCGTGAACGCCGTCCGGGAACTGGTGAGCGACGGCGCCCGCTGGAACTACCGCACCGAGGACGGCCGCTGCGTGCCCGACACGGCGTCCGGCGGCACGGCGCCGGTGACCGGCACCGCCGCCTGAGCCGACCCGGCCGGCAACCGGGCCCCCAGCAGCACCATCCGCAGCGCCCGTTCCGTGGCGTCCGTGAGGAGCTCGGAGGCGCGCAGCAAGGCGTCCGCCAGGGCCATCGGCGCCGGCATGATCCCGTGACAGGCGTCCACCCCCGGCACGTCGTGCGCGCCCTCGCCGAGCGTCCCCGCCAGGGCGAGGACGGGCCTGCCGGAGAGCTTGGCGCGGCGGGCCACCTCGGCCGGGACCTTGCCGCGCGGCGTCTGGTGGTCCAGGGCGCCCTCGGCGGTGAGCACCAGGTCGGCCCGGGCGAGGCGGGCGTCCAGGTCGACATGGCCGAGGAGCACGTCGAAGCGGGGCAGCAGCCGGGCCCCGACGGCGGCGAGCCCCGCGCCGAGACCGCCGGAGGCGCCGGTGCCGGACCCCGTGCGCAGGTCGGTGCCGACGACGCCGAGGTCGCGGGTGAGGACGCGCGCCCAGTTCTCCAGCCCGGCCGACAACTCCTCGACCCGCGCGGGCGTCGCCCCCTTCTGCGGGCCGAACACCCGGGCCACGCCCCGCTCGCCGCACAGCACGTTGTACGGGTTGCAGGCGACGAGCAGCTCGGTGTCCTTCAGCCGGGCGTCGAGACCGGACGGGTCGACGCGGACGAGGCGGTTCAGCTCCCGGCCACCGGGGCCGAGTTCGAAGCCGTCGGCGTCCAGCAGCCGGGCCCCGAGCGCCTGGAGCGCGCCCGCGCCCCCGTCCGACGTCCCGGAGTCGCCGCAGCCGACCAGGACGCGCCGCACCCCGCTGTCGAGGGCGGAGCGGATCAGCTCGCCGACGCCGTACGTGGTGGTGGCGCCGGGGTCGCGCAGGGCGCGGGGGACCAGGGACAGGCCCGCGACGGCCGCCATCTCCACCACCGCCGTGTCCCGGGTGCCGAGCAGCGCGAAGTGGGTGCCGACCCGGTCGCCGACCGGACCGGTGGCGGCCAGCGCCACCAGCCGCCCACCGGTCGCCTCCGCCAGCGCCACGGCGGTGCCCTCGCCGCCGTCCACGAGCGGGATCCGGTCGATCTCGGCGTCCGGCAGCACCCGGCGGACGCCCGCCGCGATGGCGTCGGCGGCGGCCCGGGCGGACAGGGACTCCTTGAATCCGCTGGGGGCCACGACCACACGGTTCAGCACAGGGGACGGAGAAGACATGGAGGGCTCCTTCAGCGGGTCACGGGCACGCCGAGCAGCGGCCAGACCGCGGCGGCGAAGAACAGCACGAGCAGGGCGGTCAGCGGCGCCAGTACGGCGGACAGCCGCAGCAGGTCGCGCGGGGTGTACGTGGGGACGCCGGGCACGTCGGCGAAGAGCGTGACCGGCTTGGCGGAGGCCGGGAGCGTGTGGCAGAACCCGGCCGCCGCCGTCGAGGCGAGCGCGGCGGCGACCGGGTTGACCCCGGCGCCGACGGCCGCGGCGATCACCAGCGGGACCAGCACGGAGGAGCGGGCGGAACGGGACTGGAGGACCAGGTGGGCCGCCGTGCTCACCGCGACCACCACGCCGAGGAAGGCGGCCGGGGCGACGTCCGCGGGCAGGCCCGACACCAGCCACCCCGCCGCACCGGAGTCGGCCAGCGCGACGCCCATCGCCATCGTCGCCGCCATGAACAGCAGCAGCGACCACGGCACGGTCCTCAGCGCGTCCTTGAGCCGTACGGTGCCCAGCGCGGGGGAGGAGGCGACGACCGCGCCGATCAGCGCCACCACGGCGGGGGAGACCCGGTGCAGGGGTTCGCTGCACCACAGGGCCACCACCGTGGCCAGCAGCAGCGCGCAGCGCTTCTCGGCCTGCGTCCAGGGGCCGGTGACCGGGCTGTCGCTGTGCCGCTGCATCTCCTCGGCGGTGACGCGGACGGGCCCCGCGCGGTCCGCCCGGCGCGTGGTCGTCAGCAGGACCGTCTCGGCGGCGAGGTGGGAGGAGGCCACCGCCAGCGGCAGGCCGAGCAGCAGCCACTGGGTGAAGCCGATCCGGTCCCCGGTCGCCTCCCACAGCACCGACACCGCGATCAGATGCGCACCCGCACCGATCAGGGTCGCCACCGCCGACAGCAGGATCACGGTCGGGAACAGCAGCGCCAGCATCACGACCAGTCGTTTCCGGTCGGCGAGCGCCTTGGCGAGGGCGAGGAACACCGGCAGTGCGAGCGCCGCCCGGCCCGAGGTGGCCGGCACCGCGAAGGCCGTGACGACCAGCGCGGCCGTCGTCAGGTGCACCAGCTGCCGCACCGTGCGCGCCCCGCCCACCAGGAACGCCGCCGCCCGCCCCGCGAGCCCGGTCCGGGCGACCGCGGCCGCCAGCACGAAGGCGCAGATCAGCAGCCACACCGTGTCCTCACCGAGGGTGCCGAACAGCGTGTCGCTGCTGATCACACCGGTCGCCGTCAGCGCGAGCCCGGCACCCAGCGCGATGTACGTGTCGTCGATCGGCGTACCGATCCAGGCGCAGGTGGCCAGCGCGAACACGGCGAGGGTGAGGCGCGCGTCGCCGCCCAGGGCGGGGAAGTTGGCGGGGACCGCCAGCAGCGCGCACAGGGACAGCGCCGCGCACAGGGCCGCCGCGAGGCGGAGGTTCAACGTCACGCCTCGAGCGTCCACGGGCGCGGTGAGCCCTCAATGAGGGTCACATGAAGGAAACTTCACCAGGTCGGCAGCCGGTACCCCATCCCGCGCACGGTCTCCACCCGCTGGGCGCCGAGCTTCTTGCGCAGGGCCCGCACGTACACGTCCACGATGTTGGAGCCCGGGTCGAAGTCGTAGCCCCACACGTGCGACAGGATCTGCTCGCGGGACAGTACCTGCCCCGGGTGGCGCAGGAACAGCTCCAGGAGCACGAACTCACGGGCCGTCAGGTCCACGGTGCGCCCCTCGGCGCGGGCGCGGCGGGTACGCAGGTCGAGGCTGAGCGTCCCCGACCTCAGCACCGTCACCTCCGGCGCCCTGGCCGCCGTACGCAGGCGCAGCCGGACCCGGGCGAGCAGCTCCTCGAAGCGGAACGGCTTGGTCATCCAGTCGTCGGCGCCGCCCTCCAGACCGGCCACCGTGTCCCGTACCGAGTCCCGTGCGGTCAGCACGATCACCGGGGTCGTCACCCGGGCCTCGCGCAGCTCGCGCAGCACCGTGAAGCCGTCCCGGCCGGGCAGGCCGATGTCCAGGACGACGAGGTCGAAACCGCCGGTGAGGGCGTACTCGTAGGCGGCGTCGCCGTCGGCGACCGCGGTGGTGGTGAAGCCGTTGGCGCGCAGGCCCTTCTGGACGAAGGAGGCGATGCGTTCCTCGTCCTCGACGATGAGGATGCGGTTCATGGTCGTGCCTCTTCCAGAGTGAGTACGAAGGTGGCGCCGCCGCCCTCGGTGGTGCGCAGGCCGACCCGGCCGCCGTGGCCCTCGGCGATCGCCCGCACGATGGACAGCCCGAGCCCGGCGCCCGTGCCGCGCACCCCGCGGCGGGCCGTGCCGCGGCGGAACCGCTCGAAGATCACCTCGGCGTCCTGCGGCTGGACGCCGGGTCCCGAGTCGGCGACGTACAGCTCGATCCGGGAGCCGTCGGCGCGGGAGCCTATGCGGACCCGCTGACCGGCCGTGGTGTGCTGTACCGCGTTCTGCGCGAGCTGCACCATGGCCTGGGTGATCCGCTGGGGATCGAGCCGGGCCTCCCGGTCGGCGACCCCGTCCAGCACCCACTCACGGTCGCCGAGGGTGCGGGCCTTGACGTAGACGTCGGCGGTGAGTTCGGCGAGCTGCACCGGCTCGGGGGTGACGAAGTCGGGGCGTTCGGCCTTGGCGAGCAGCAGCAGGTCCTCGACGATGCGGCTCATCCGGTCCAGTTCGTCGGTGACGAGGCGGACGGTCTCCTCGCGCTCGGCCGGATCGTCGCCCATCAGCTCCAGGTGGCCGCGCACGATGGTGATCGGGGTGCGCAGCTCGTGGCCCGCGTCGTCGACGAACCTGCGCTGGGCGGCGAAGGCGCGCTCCAGCCGGTCCAGCATGGCGTTGAAGGTCTCGGCGAGGGCCGCCACGTCGTCGTGGCCGTGCACCGGGATGCGCCGGGTCAGGTCCTGCTCGGTGAGCTGGGCGGCGGTCGTGCGCACCAGCCGCACCGGTTTGAGGATGCGGCCCGCGACCACCCAGGCGATGCCGGTCGTCATCAGCAGGGCGACGCCGGAGATGGCGAGCAGGACGCGGAACACCGCGTCCGCGCGCGCCTGTTCACGCCCCGGGTGGAAGGCGACCACGAACGCGGCCGCCGGTTCGCCGCCGTAGCGGGCCACGGTGACCTTGGCCCAGCGGATCTCGCCCTCGGGCCGGTCCAGGGTGCCGGAGGAGTCGGGGGAGGCGTAGATGCGGCGCCGGGCGTCGGCGTCCTCGTGCAGGGGCCGGCCGACCGGGATCTCGCGCTGCTGGATGATCTGCGTGGGCCGGCTGCCCACCTCGCCCACCAGGCCGACCAGTTCCTCGTCCAGGTCGGCGTACTGCCGCTCCAGGAAGACCCGCAGCAGCCGGCCCGGGTCGGCGAACGGACGGCCCGTCTCCGGATCGAAGCCCTGTTCCTCGAAGTTGGCGAACTCGCCCGCCTCCTGTGCGAGCAGACCGTTGATCCGCTGGTCGGTGTCGCGCAGCAGGATCGAGCGGGTGGTCGCCGCCACCGAGGCCAGCGCGACCGCCATCACGAGCAGCAGCCACAGCAGGATGCGGACCCGGGCCGAGATCCGGCGGCGCTCGCGCTCACCCGTCGCCGGGTCCGTCGTCCCCGGCTGCGTCGTCTGCGGAGTCCCCGGCGTCCCGGCCCCGGTCGTCGTCATCGTCGTCATCCGAAGGGCCGTCGGTGACCGGCGGCCGCGTCACCACCTGGTCGCTGGGCGTCGGCTCGGGCGAGGAGGAGGCCGGCCCCGGGGTGGGGGAGCCGCTCTCCAGCTCCACCCTGGCCGGAACCTTGGGTTCCTGCGGGCTGTCGGTCAGGGCGAAGCTGGTCGCGGCGATGCCGAGCGGGATGAGGACGACGGCCGCGAGGGCCGCCATCCGGCGGGAGAAGACCATGCGGTGGATTCTGCGCGGGGTATCCGGTGGGCCGGATGAGCCCTGGATGAAGAAGCCTTCATCTGCATCTGCCCGTTGTCGGATCAGTGCCGGTCCGCCGTGGCTGGTCGCGCAGTTCCCCGCGCCCCTTCGGGGGCGCTTCCCACTCGCCGGCGTCTCAGTTGTCCAGGCCGATCGCGAACGCCGCCTCCAGGTCGTGCTGGGAGTACGTGCGGAACGCCACGTGGGTGTCCGTGCCCTCCACGCCCGGGATCTTGCTGATCCGGCCGGGGATGACCTCGGCCAGGTCCTCGTGCCGGCTCACCCGCACCATGGCGATCAGGTCGTAGGTGCCGGTGACGGAGAAGACCTCGCTGACGCTCTCCAGCGCCGCGATCTGCTCCGCGATCTCGGGAATGCGGTCCACGCTGGTCTTGATGAGGACGATCGCGCTGATCACGGCTGGTTCTCTCCCTCGGGCGCCGCCACTGGAACGCCACCAACTCTAGTCGTACGCCCGAACCGCACCCAGGCGAAGGCGAAGCCGAGACCGAAGCCCACCAGGTGCGCGAGGTACGCCACCCCGGGACCGTCACCGGCCCGCCCCGCCGCCAGCCACTGCAGGGAAACCCAGAACGGCAGCACGACCCAGGCCGGGAAGCGCAGCGGCAGGAAGAAGAGGAAGGGCAGCAGACTGGTCACGCGGGCCCGCGGGAAGAGGAACAGGAAGGCGCCGAGGACCGCGGAGATCGCCCCCGAGGCGCCGACCAGGGACTCCTGGGAGTGGGCGTTGGCACCCGCGTAGCCCACCAGGGCCAGGTAGCCGCAGCCGAGGTAGAACAGGGCGAACTGGAGCCGGCCCATCCGCTCCTCGGTCATGGCGCCGAAGACGTAGAGGAAGAGCATGTTGCCCAGCAGATGCACCCAGCTGCCGTGGACGAACAGCGCCGTGGCCGGGGTGAGCGCCGAACCGGGGGAGTCCTCGAACAGTTCTGCGGGGATCACGCCCCAGCGCCGGAAGTAGGCGCGCTGCGCCGCCAGCACCTCCTCCCCGGTGCCGTACACCGGATTCAGGCCCGCAGCCGGGCTGATCAGGAACAGCACACAGCACAGCGTGATCAGTGTGTACGTCACGGGCGCCGTCCGGCGCCGGGACGGGCGGGCCGGGGCGAGCCTCCTGACCGCCGTGACCGTTCTGCGGACCGCCGTGCTCCAGTTGCCGATCATGGACACAGAGCATGACGTAACGGGCACGAGGGCTCATAGCGCCTCGCCGCCGTGGACACGCGGGCGTCGGGTACCCGCCAGGCCGTAGGGTTACGTGCCACACGCACCGGGGGAGCCCGGCGCGTCGCCGACACTGGAAGAGAGCGAACAGCCACGATGACGGTTCCCCTGCCGACCGACACGACGCGGTGGCGCTGCACCCTCTGCGGCAACCTCACCCGCTTCGACGTGACCCGGGCCTCGAAGGTCGTCGAGTACGTGCACCTCGACCTGGCCGGTGAGCCGACGGTCGAGGAGCGCGAGGTGCTCAGTGAGACCGTCGAGTCGGTGCGGTGCCGCTGGTGCAACGCCGTGGACCAGGTGGAACTCGTGGACAGGCCGGGTGCCGCCTCCTGAGGGGAGCGGCCCCGCACCAGGCGATTCCGGCCCGGGATCGCCCTGAGACATTGGGGTGACGGATGGTGGAGACACACGGCGGGGGGCCGGGCGACGGCGCCGCTGAGGTGCTCGACCGCCCGCTGCCCGACGGCGTGCGCCGCCGGGTCGTGCAGATCGTGTCCGACGGCTTCGGCTCGCTCACCCTCGGCGAGCTGCCCGCGCAGCTGAGGCAGTACGCCAGGTTCGCCCCGAACCGCCGGGCCAAGTTCGCCGGCAACGCCATGGCCGCCGCCGTGGAGACCGACCCGCTCTTCCGCCGGCGCATCGGCGAGAAGTTCCGCGACACCCAGCCCGAGCTGGCGGACGCGCTGGACGCCGGGTCCGCGCTGCCGGCCGCCGACCCGCTGGACGTGGCCGCCGCGGCCTACGTCCTGCGCCCGCACGGCTGGGTGAAGCTGGTCACCGCCGCCGGTGAGGAGGCGCAGCGCGCGGACGCCGAGCGCGCCGACGAGCAGAGCCGCGCGGAGCTGGAGCGGCTGCACGAGGAGCTGGCCCGGGCCCGGGAGCACACCAGGACCGAGACCGAGCGGCTGCGCGCCGAGCTGGACGGGGCGAAGCGGGAGACCGAGTCGCTGCACCGCAAGCTGCGCTCCGCCCTCAGCGACGTCAAGCGCGGCGAGGCGGCGCTGCGCAAGATCCAGGCCGAGCTGGACGCCGTACGGGCCGAGGGGCAGACCCAGGTGTCCGCGGCCGAGAGCGAGACCCGGCGGCTCAAGGCCCGCCTGGGGGAGGCCGAGGCGGCCCTGGAGGCCACCCGCAAGGCCGCCCGGGAGGGGCGCAGCGTCGAGGACATGCGCGTACGGCTGCTGCTCGACACCCTCCTCGACGCCACCCAGGGGCTGCGCCGCGAGCTGGCACTGCCCCCGGTGTCCGTGCGGCCCGCCGAGACCGTGGACGCGGTCGAGCCCGGCCGGATGACGCCGAAGGACATCGCCAACCGGGCCCTGTCCGAGAACGACCCGGCGATCCTCGACCAGTTGCTGGCGCTGCCCCAGGCGCACCTGGTCGTGGACGGCTACAACGTCACCAAGACCGGCTATCCGCAGATGCCCCTGGAGAAGCAGCGGCTGCGGCTGCTCGGCCAGCTCTCCCAGCTCGCCGCGCAGACCGGCGCCGAGATGACCTGCGTCTTCGACGGGGCCGAACTCGTCGCGCCGGTGCTGCTCGCGCCGCCGCGCGGAGTACGCGTGCTGTTCTCCAAGCCCGGTGTCACCGCCGACGAGCTGATCCGGCAGCTGGTGCGGGCCGAGCCGCCGGGCCGGCCGGTCATCGTCGTCTCCACCGACCGCGAGGTCGCCGACGGCGTGGCGCGCGCGGGCGCACGCCCGGTGGCGTCCGCGGTGCTTCTCAAGCGGCTTTCCTAGCCGGCCGTCGGCTTCCGGCCACTTCTCTTCACTTCCGTACCAACCGTAACGTAGGCGCTCTATGCCCGAATTGACGGAACCGTCACGCAACGTAGCGTCAGAAGGGTGTCACTGCAGGTGAGTTGCGGCGAAAAACGCGGTGCGTAACCGTGATTTTTCGGCGGAGGATTTGAACTGATCACGAGTGGGTCACTAGGGTCACTCTTCGAACCCTCGAACGGGTGATCCCTCTCAAGAAGGAGCTCGTCTCCGTGGCGTCCCACCGTCGTCCCAAGCAGCCGAGCCGTACGCGCGTGACCGTGCTCACCACCGCTGCCGCCGCCGCTGTCGCTCTCAGCTCCCAGGCCGCCAACGCCGCCCCGAGCGAGAAGCCGAGCAAGGACGAGGTCAAGGCCAAGGTCGACAAGCTCTACGAGGAGGCCGAGCAGGCCACCGAGAAGTACAACGGCGCCAAGGAGAAGCAGGAGAAGCTCCAGAAGGAGATCTCCACCATCCAGGACAACGTCGCCCGCGGCCAGGAGGAGCTCAACGAGCTGCGCGACGGCCTCGGTTCGATGGCCAGCGCCCAGTACCGCTCCGGCGGCATCGACCCCTCCCTGCAGCTCTTCCTGTCCGCCGACCCGGACAACTACCTGGACAAGGCCTCCACCCTCGACCAGCTGAGCGGTCAGCAGGTCGAGGCGCTGAAGAAGATCCAGACCAAGCAGCGCGACCTGGCGCAGCAGCGGTCCGAGGCCTCCGAGAAGCTCAAGGACCTCTCGGCCACCCGCACCGAACTGGGCAACAAGAAGAAGGAAGTCCAGGGCAAGCTCTCCTCCGCGCAGAAGCTGCTCAACACGCTCACCGCGCAGGAGAAGGCCGCCCTCCAGGACGAGGAGCAGCGCTCCAACCGTGCCAGCGAGCGCCAGGTCCTCACCGGCGGCAAGTCCACCCCCGCCTCCGGCCGGGCCGCCGCGGCCTTCGCCGCCGCCCAGAGCAAGATAGGCACGCCGTACGTCTACGGTGCCACCGGCCCGTCCTCCTTCGACTGCTCGGGCCTGACCTCCTGGGCGTACGCCCAGGCCGGCGTCGGCATCCCGCGCACCTCCCAGGCGCAGACCGGAGCCGGCACCCGCATCTCCTCGATGAGCCAGCTGCAGGTCGGCGACCTCGTCTTCTTCTTCGGCGACCTGCACCACGTCGGCCTCTACGCCGGCAACGGCCAGGTCCTGCACGCGCCGCGCACCGGCACGAACGTCCGCTACGAGTCGATGAGCACCATCGGCGGTCCGTTCATGTTCGGCGTACGGGTCTGACCGTGCCCCGTGTCCGGGCCCGGCCCGGACGACCCGCGCCACCCGAAGTCGCCCCCGCCGTGCCGCCCGTTCGGGCGAATCACGTCCGGGCCCTGTGACCCCCCGCCCCGCCGGTGACCTGCGTCAGCGGCGGGGCGTCGCGTTGCGCGGCGCCGGAGGTCGTTGGCCGGTGCCCCGCCGGGGGGTTACTGTCTGCCGCGTTTCCCTGTCCGCCAGCGGAAGGAGTGCGGCTTCCCGTGGGGTCCCATCGCCGCCTTGCACCATCCGGGTTCGACCGTGGCTCCACCGCCGCCGTCGGCCTGCTCTCCGTGGCCGCCGCACTCCTGGGCGCCGTACCGGCCGCGGCCGCCCCGCACGACGACCGGCGGGCGGAGGTGGACCGGCTCCACACCGAGGCGGAGCAGGCGACCGAGGCCTACAACAAGGCCGACGCGCGCACCGAGACGCTGCGCGAGGAGGTCTCCACCGCACAGGACTCCATCGCCCGGCAGCAGCAGCGCGTCAACACCATGCGGGACGCGCTCGGTTCGCTGGCCGGGGCCCAGTACCGCTCCGGCGGCATCGACCCGTCACTGGCGCTGCTGCTGTCCGCCGAACCGGACGACTACCTCGACCGGGCCTCCGTGCTCGACCGGATCACCACCCGCCAGGCGGGTGAGCTGAGGGAACTCCAGCAGGCCATGCGCGACCTCGCCCAGGACCGGGCGGAGGCGGCCCGCAAACTCGCCGAGCTGGAGAAGGGCCGCAAGGCCGTCGCCGCCCACAAGAAGACCGTGGAGCGCAAGCTGGCCAAGGCCCGCGCACTGCTCGCCGCCCTCCCGGACGACGAGCGCGCCGCCTACGGGCGCGGGTCCCGTTCGGGCCGCGAGGACCTGACCGCCCTCGCCGGTGCCGCGGCCCCCGCCTCCGGCCGGGCCGCGGCCGCCTTCGCCGCGGCCCGCTCCGCCCTCGGCAAGCCCTACGTCTGGGGCGCCAACGGCCCCTCCGGCTTCGACTGCTCGGGCCTGACCCAGTGGGCCTACGCGCAGGCCGGGGTGGGCATCCCGCGCACCTCCCAGGCGCAGTCCGGCGCCGGGCGGCGCGTGTCCCTGGCCGAGGCGCGCCCCGGCGACCTGGTCGCCTACCGCGACGACGCCAGCCACATCGGCATGTACGCGGGCAACGGCCGGGTGATCCACGCGCCCTACCCCGGCGCGCCCGTGCGCTACGACCCGGTGGGCATGATGCCGATCTCCTCGGTCACCAGGGTGTGACCCCACGGCCCCTCCGGCCCGCCGCGTCCACCGCGTCCGCATCGCCCGGTGCCTTCCGCGGTCCCGCGCCCGTACGATCGGGAAGGTGGCTGGTCGAAGGCGGGTGTCGGGGTCCTCGGTGGTGGCGCTGTGCCTGCTGCTGGTCGCGCTGGTGGCCTGCGGCGGCCGGACCGCGGCCGACCCCGCCCGGGCCGACGTCCAGCGGATCCTCGACCGGCGGGCGGCGGCCGTCCTCGCCCACGACGTGGCCGCCTACGGGCGTACCGGCACCGGCACCGGGTTCGGCAACCTGAGCGCGATCCCGCTGGCGGCCTGGTCCTACCGGGTGCGGGACGTGGAGCGCACCGGCGACACCGCCACCGCCGACGTCGAGCTGCGCTACCGCGTCGAGGGCTACGACCGGGGCCCGGTCTCCACCGGCCGCACCGTGCGGCTGAGCCGGGACGGCACGGCCGGGACCTGGGCCGTCGAATCCGACCGCCCCGCCAAGGAGTCCGGCCAGCAGCCCTGGGACCAGGGCGCGGTCCGGGTCGTGCGCGGCACGCACAGCCTCGTCCTCGGCGTCGGGCAGTCCACCGCGATGCTGCGCCGCTTCGCCGACCTGGCCGACCGGGCGGTGCCGGCCGTCTCGGACGCCTGGGACGGCGACTGGTCCCGCCGGGTGGTCGTGGTCGTCCCCCGGTCGGTGGAGGGCATGGCGGGGCTGCTCGGGTCCCCGGCCTCGTCCTACCGGGGCATCGCCGCGGTCACCACCGGGGAGACGGGCGGCCGGGAACACGCCCCCGCGGACCGGATCATCGTCAACCCCGACGCGTACGGGCTGCTCGGCAGCCTCGGCAAGCAGGTCGTGCTCACCCACGAGACGACCCATGTCGCCACCCGCGCCGACACCACCTCCGCCACCCCGCTGTGGCTCTCCGAGGGCTACGCCGACTGGGTGGGCTACCGCGGCAGCGGACGCACCGCCGCCCAGGCCGCCCCGGAACTCGCCGACGCGGTCGCCGAGGGCCGGGTGCCCGCGCGGCTGCCGACGGACGAGGACTTCGGCTTCACCGCCGACGCGGAGGCGCTGGCCCGCGCCTACGAGGGCGGCTGGCTGGCCTGCCGGATGATCGCCGAGCAGTGGGGCGAGGACCGGCTGGACGCGTTCTACCGCTCCGTGGGCGCCCACGCCGAGCGCGCCGGCGCGATCGAGGACGCGCTCCACGAGGTGCTCGGAACGACACCGACCGACTTCACGGCACGCTGGCGGACGTATCTGCGGGCACAGCTCGGGTGAGCCGCGGGGCTCTCCGGCCGGCTCCGGGCGGCGCGGGTGCCGAGGCGTGTCCCGGTACGGGGCGCGGGTGCCGTGGCGTGTTCCGGTACGGGGCGCGGGTGCCGAGGCGGCGGGTGTGGGTGGGGTGTGGGGTGGCTGGGATGGTGCCGGAGGGCCTCAGGGCGTTCCGGCGGGCGTGTCCGCGGACGTGGCTCGGCCGAGGCGGGCGGGCCCTCCGGCCGGGGTCCCGCGGCGCACCGTGCCACGCCACAGTGCGCGGGCGGCGAGGAGGGCGGCGGCCACCAGCAGGCCGTTGCGGACGAACAGGAGCGTGATGCCGAAGGGGGTGCTCGCCACCACGTCCGCGAACAGGAGCGGGAACTCCAGCGCCGTCAGCGGGGTCGCCGCCAGCACCAGGGCGACCGGCACCCGCATCCGGCTCGCCCGGAAGCACCGGCAGACCGCACCGAGGCCCACCAGCCACACCAGGTACTGCGGGCTGATCACCCGGCTGGTCACCGTGAACATCAGCACCGCCACGAAGGCCGCGTCCGCCGCCGTGTGCGCCGCGAACCGGTGGGACGCCGACCGCGAGGCCCGCACCCGCCACAGCAGCAGCCAGCCGAACGCCACCACGCTCAGCCCCAGCGAGACCGTGCCCACCGTGTCCACCTGCGGGCCCAGGAACTCCATCGAGCCGTAGTTCAGCAGCACCCCGCCCTCCCAGCCGAAGTGCCGGGCGACGTGGAAGACCAGCGAGCCCAGCGACTCCACCTCGACGCCCCGCTCGCGCTGGAACGTCAGGAACGCGAACGCCCCCGGCATCGACACGGCGAACAGCGCGGCCAGCCCGGCCCCGCTCACCGCGGCGGCGACCCACGGCCCGCGCCCCCGCATCCCGACGAGCACCAGCGCAGGCCACACCTTCAGCAGCGCCCCGACCGCCGCCAGGGCCCCCGCCACCCGCGGATGCCGCCCGGCGGCGAGCAGCGCGGCCACCGCGACGGCCGTGACCATCACGTCGTAGCGGGCGTAGACCGTGGGACCGAGCAGCGGCACGCCCGCCACCCACACCCACGCCCCGCGCCGCGAACGCCCCGCCCCCCGCCCCGCGTGCCACAGCAGCGCCAGGACGACCGCGTCCGTGACCCACGCCAGGACGAAGAACGCCGTCGCGTACTCCAGAAAGGGCAGCAGTCCCGGGGAGAGGACCGCGAAGGCCGCCGCCGGCGGATACTGCCAGGTGACGTCGTCCAGCGGAAACGTTCCGGTGCGCAGGACGTCGGCCCAGTCCCGGTAGATGACGGACACGTCGCTCGTGACGTCCGGACCCGGGAAGGCCACGACCTTCAGCACGAACAGCAGCAGCACCAGCCGCGTGGCGCCCCAGGCCGTCAGCAGCCACACCCGTGACCGCCCCGCGTCCCTCGTCTCCACGTGCTCCCTGCCCGTCCGCGCCCGCCTGCCCCTGCCCGCACCTGCCTGCACCTGCATGTCTCGCCAGGTGCGGCCATGATGACCCGGACACCTGTGGGCGTGCCACAGGACGCGGCCGGGGCCCGGCACCCCGAGGCCGGTTCGGTAGGGTCGGCGGCGTGCGCAAGACCTTGATCGTGACGAACGACTTCCCGCCCCGTCCGGGCGGCATCCAGGCCTTCCTGCACAACATGGCGCTGCGCCTGGATCCCGAGCGGCTGGTCGTCCACGCCTCCACCTGGAAGCGGAGCCGCGAGGGCATCGAGGCCACCGCCGCCTTCGACGCCGAGCAGCCCTTCACCGTCGTACGGGACCGCACGACGATGCTGCTGCCGACGCCGGGCGCCACCCGGCGGGCGGTGGGGCTGCTGCGCGAGCACGGCTGCACGTCGGTGTGGTTCGGGGCGGCCGCGCCCCTCGGCCTGATGGCCCCGGCCCTGCGCAAGGCGGGCGCCGAGCGCCTCGTCGCCACCACCCACGGCCACGAGGCGGGCTGGGCCCAGCTGCCCGCCGCCCGGCAACTGCTGCGCCGGATCGGGGAGTCGACGGACACGATCACCTACCTCGGCGAGTACACGCGCTCCCGGATCGCGGGCGCGCTCACGCCCGAGGCCGCCGCCCGGATGGTGCAACTGCCGCCCGGCGTCGACGAGAAGACCTTCCACCCGGCCAGCGGCGGCGACGAGGTGCGCGCCCGTCTCGGCCTCACCGACCGCCCCGTCGTGGTCTGCGTCTCCCGCCTGGTCCCGCGCAAGGGCCAGGACACCCTGATCCGGGCCATGCCGCGCGTCCTGGCCGCCGAGCCGGACGCCGTCCTGCTGATCGTCGGCGGCGGCCCCTACGAGAAGGACCTGCGCCGCCTCGCCGAGGAGACCGGCGTCGCCGCCTCCGTCCACTTCACCGGCGCCGTGCCCTGGTCCGAACTGCCCGCGCACTACGGCGCCGGGGACGTCTTCGCCATGCCCTGCCGCACCCGCCGGGGCGGCCTCGACGTGGAGGGCCTCGGCATCGTCTACCTGGAGGCCTCCGCGACCGGCCTGCCCGTCGTCGCCGGCGACTCGGGCGGCGCCCCCGACGCGGTACTCGACGGCGAGACGGGCTGGGTGGTCCGGGGCGAGGAGCCGAACGAGTCCGCCGACCGCATCACCACCCTCCTCGCCGACCCGCAGCTACGCCGCCGGATGGGCGAGCGGGGCAGGGCCTGGGTCGAGGAGAAATGGCGCTGGGACCTGCTGGCAGAGCACCTGAAGGCGTTGCTGTGACACCCGGAGCCCTTTGAAGCAGGGGTTGGTGCATGCCGTCAAGGGGCAGGGCCCGTCCGGCTACTTGGCGTAGATCGCCTCGATCTCGTCCGCGTAGTCCTTCGCCACGACATTCCGCTTCAGCTTCAGCGAAGGCGTCAGATGCCCCGACTCCTCGGTGAACTGCGCCCCCAGCACCCGGAACTTCCGCACCGACTCCGCCTTGGACACCGCCGCGTTCCCGTCGTCGATCGCGTCCTGGATCGCGGCCAGCAGCTCCGCGTCCTCCCGCAGCGACACCGCCGTGGAACCGGCCGGCTTCCCGTGCTCCGCGCACCAGCGGCCCAGGAACTCCTCGTCCAGGGTGACCAGCGCGCCCACGAAGGGCCGCCCGTCGCCGACCACCATGCACTCCGCGACCAGCGCGTGCGCGCGGATGCGGTCCTCCATGACGGCCGGGGCGACGTTCTTGCCGCCGGCGGTGACGATGATCTCCTTCTTGCGGCCGGTGATCCGCAGGTAGCCGTCCTCGTCGAGGGTGCCGATGTCACCGGTGTGGAACCAGCCGTCGGCCAGCGCCTCCGCGGTCGCGTCCGGGTTGTTCCAGTACTCCTTGAACAGGTGCTCGCCGTGCAGCAGCACCTCGCCGTCGTCCGCGATGCGCACCACCGAGCCGGGCAGCGGCTGGCCGACCGTGCCGATCTTCTGCCGGTCCCAGGGGTTGAACGCGGTGGCCGCGCAGGACTCGGTCAGGCCGTAGCCCTCCAGGACCGTGAAGCCGATGCCGCGGAAGAAGTGACCCAGCCGCTCGCCGAGCGGGGCGCCGCCGGAGATGGCGTACTCGCCGCGCCCGCCGAGGACCGTGCGGAGCTTGCTGTAGACGAGCTTGTCGAAGACCTTGTGCTTGATCCGCAGGCCGACGGACGGGCCCGACGGCGTGTCCAGGGCCTTGCTGTACGCGATCGCGGTGTCGGCGGCCCTGTCGAAGATCTTGCCCTTGCCGTCCGCCTGGGCCTTGGCGCGCGCCGAGTTGTACACCTTCTCGAAGACGCGCGGTACGCCGAGGATCAGCGTGGGCCGGAAGGCGGCCAGCTCGTCGGTGAGGTTCTTGATGTCGGGGACGTTGCCCAGCTTGATCGGGGCGATCATCGGCGCGACCTGGACCAGGCGTCCGAAGACGTGGGCGAGCGGGAGGAAGAGGAGGACCGAGCACTCACCGGTGCGGAAGAGCGGCCGCAGCCGTTCCACCACGTTGCCGCACTCGGCGAAGAAGCTGCGGTGGGTGAGGACGCAGCCCTTGGGGCGGCCCGTGGTGCCCGAGGTGTAGACGATGGTCGCGGGATCGTCGGCCTTCGCGATCGAGCCGCGCTCCTCGACGGTCCGGTCCGTGACGTCCTGGCCCAGGCGCCCCAGCTCCTCAACGGCGCCGGCGTCGATCTGCCAGACGTTCTTGAGGGCGGGCAGCTGCTCGCGCACCGACTCGACGGCGGCGGCGTGCCCGGCCGACTCCACCACGCACGCCGTGGCGCCCGAGTCGCTGAGGATCCACTGCACCTGCTCCGGCGAGCTGGTCTCGTACACCGGCACGGTGATCGCGCCCGCGCTCCAGATGGCGAAGTCCAGCAGCGTCCACTCGTAGCGCGTGCGGGACATCAGGCCGACCCGGTCGCCCGGCTGGACACCGGAGGCGATGAGACCCTTGGCGGCGGAGTGCACCTCGGCGAGGAAAACGCGCGCGGTCACGTCCTGCCAGACGCCGGCCACCTTGCGGGCGATGACGGCGACGTCGGGATGCTGCGCGGCGTTTCTGCGGACGATGTCGGTCAGGTTTCCGTCCGCGGGGACCTCGTACAAGGCCGGAAGGCTGAACTCGCGCAAGACTGCTGCTCCTCATAGGGCGCCGGCGCCACGACGTTGTGTGATGCGACCGTGCGGTCCAAGGTTCGGGCTGGCGCTCGGGAAGACTCATGCGGGATTCACATGTTGAAATCCAGAGCACGACTGGACTGCCCGGACGTTACCCGCCGGTATGCGTTCTCCGACAGGGGGTCCCCGGGAGATGTTCGCTGCGTCACACGGATGGGGTTTGCTTTGCGCACAGTAGTCGACGGATCAACGGACCAGCCAGTAACCGCAGGTCCGACCGCCACTGTTCACAGCACGCGCGCGCTGCTTACGCTTGATCGCCATGGCACCCACACCGCCCCGTAACACGAGCACGCGCGTCCACGTGGTCAGCGACGTCCACGGCAACGTCCGCGACCTGGCCAGGGCCGGCGACGGCGCCGACGCCCTGATCTGCCTCGGGGACCTGGTCCTCTTCCTCGACTACGCCGACCACTCGCGCGGCATCTTCCCCGACCTGTTCGGCGTCGCGAACGCCGACCGCATCGTCGCGCTGCGCACCGCCCGCCGCTTCGACGAGGCCCGGGACTTCGGCAGGCGGCTGTGGGCGGAGGCCGGCGGGGAGCCGCGCGAGCTGATCGAGCGGGCGGTGCGCAAGCAGTACGCGGAGCTGTTCGCCGCCTTCCCCACCCCGACGTACGCCACCTACGGCAACGTCGACGTGCCCCCGCTGTGGCCCGAGTACGCCGGGCCCGGCACCACGGTGCTCGACGGGCAGCGGGTGGAGATCGGCGGCCGCGTCTTCGGCTTCGTCGGCGGCGGCCTGCGGACCCCGATGAACACGCCGTACGAGATCAGCGACGAGGAGTACGCCGCGAAGATCGAGGCCGTCGGCGAGGTGGACGTGCTGTGCACCCACATCCCGCCCCAGGTGCCGGAACTGGTCTACGACACGGTGGCCCGGCGCTTCGAGCGGGGCAGCCTCGCGCTGCTGGACGCGATCCGCCGCACCCGCCCCCGCTACTCCCTGTTCGGGCACGTGCACCAGCCGCTGGCCCGGCGGATGCGCGTCGGGGCGACCGAATGCGTGAACGTCGGTCACTTCGCGTCGACGGGGCGGCCGTGGGCGCTGGAGTGGTGACCGGGTGCGGTCCGGCCGCGCAGGTGGGTGGTGGCATGAGCCCTCCCCGTGCGCGATAGCCTTCACGCGGCACACACGTGCGCGCGACGGGCGCACGACGACCTCAGTAGCGGCCCGCATCCGGAGGAGCCACGGCGATGGCGGAACACACCAGCTCGAGCATCACCATCGAGGCGGCACCGGCCGACGTCATGGCGGTGATCGCCGACTTCGCCCGCTATCCGGACTGGACCGGCGAGGTGAAGGAGGCACAGGTCCTCGCGACCGACGAGCAGGGGCGTGCCGAGCAGGTCCGGCTCGTCATGGACGCCGGGGCGATCAAGGACGACCAGACGCTGGGGTACACCTGGACCGGCGAGCACGAGGTGTCCTGGACGCTGGTGAAGTCCCAGATGCTGCGCTCCCTCGACGGCACCTACCTGCTCCGCCCGGCGGGCACCGGCACGGAGGTCACCTACCGGCTCACGGTGGACGTCAAGATCCCGATGCTCGGCATGATCAAGCGCAAGGCGGAGAAGGTCATCATCGACCGAGCCCTGGCAGGCCTGAAAAAGCGAGTCGAGTCGAAGTAGCACAGCCGCAGGCAGCCGACGCCGCCGTAGCTGCGGGCAATCGTGCCGCAGGGCGGCACGGGTGGGCGCAGCGGCACCCGGCCGGCGCTGGCCCGCGAACCCACGCTCACCCCAGCGCCGGTCCAGAGCCCAACCGGCGGAGCCCCCAGGTACCGTTCACCCCCATGCGCACCCTCCTGATCACGGGCCCCGGCGGCACCGGCCGTACCACTGTCGCCGCCGCCACCGCGCTCACCGCCGCCCGGCAGGGCACCCGCACCCTCCTCCTCGGCACCGACCGCGACGACACCCTCGGCGCCGCGCTCGGCGTGCGCACCGGCCCGGCGCCGACCCCCGTCGAACCCGGCCTCACCGCCTGGCGCCCCGACGCCGCCCAGGGCTTCCGGGACGCCCTCGCCGCCCTCCAGGACCGTGCCGCCTCCGCGCTCGACCTCCTCGGCGCCTCCCACCTCGACCCCGAGGAACTCACCCCCCTGCCCGGAGCCGACGACCTCGCCCTGCTGCGCGCCCTGCGCGAGGCGGCCCTCGCCGAGGCGCACGACCTCCTCGTCGTCGACCTCCCGCCCGCCCCGCGCGCCCTCGCCCTGCTCGCCGCACCCGAGGAACTGCGCCGCGGCCTGCGCCGCCTGCTCCCGCCCGAGCGGCAGGCCGCCCGCGCCCTGCGCCCGGTCCTCGGCCGGCTCGCCGGCGTCCCCATGCCGACCGAGGCGCTGTACGAGGCCACCGCCCGCTGGGACCTGGAGCTCGCCGCCGCCGAGGCCGTCCTGGCCGACCCGGACACCGCCGTCCGGCTGGTCGCCGAGCCCGGACCGGCCGGAGCCGACGCCGTCCGCGCCACCACCCTCGGCCTGGCGCTGCGCGGCCTGCGCACCGAGCTGCTGGTCGCCAACCGGGTGCTGCCCGAGGACGCCCCGGCGGACAGCTGGCTCAGCGGCCCCCTCGCCCAGCAGCGCAAGACCCTGGAGGAGTGGCGGGGGGCGTACGACGTCCGCGCCGTCGCCCATCTCGGCCACGACCCGCGCGGCACGGACGACCTCGCGGCCCTCGACGTGCCGGGCGTCAACCCGGACGCCGCCCCGGTCGAGTGGCCCGTCACCGACCGGCTGGCCGAGGACGGCGTGCTGGTCTGGCACATCCCGCTGCCCGGCGCCGTACGCGAGGAGCTCGACCTGGTCCGCCGCGGCGACGAACTGGCCGTCGCCGCCGGGCCGTTCCGCCGCACCGTCCCGCTGCCGTCGGCGCTGCGCCGCTGCACCGTCGACGGGGCCGCCCTGCGCGACGGCACGCTCGCCGTCCGGTTCGCGCCCGACCCGGACCTGTGGCCGCGGGGGCGATGACCCGACGGGACCCCCGGAGCACGGGCCCGTTCGGGTAACGTCGTAAGGACGAACCGTAGTCAGGAGTCCGTCATGAGCGAAGAGCTCCCGCCGTCCGAGGCCCCCCGCCCCGACGAGGCCGACGCGGTCGACGAGACGCGAGCGACCGACGAGACGCGCGGGGCGGCACAGGAGCCGCGGGCAAGCGACGCCGACGCCTGGGCGACCGCGTGTGCCGAGGACCTGGAGGCCGAGAAGGCCCGCCGCCGGGCCGCGTACGGGCCGCCGCCCGGCTCTGCCGCCGAGGAGCTGCGCCGGCTCGTCGACACCGTCGCGGACAAGCTGTCCGGTCTCCAGTCCCCGCTGCTCGGCCAGGTCGCCGGACCAGCCGCCCAGCAGGTGGTCCGGCAGGTCGTCCAGCAGGCCAAGGCCGCCGTCGAACCGGTCATCGAGCGCAACCCGGACCTGTTCGACCACCTCGCCGCCGCCGGCGGTGAACTGCTCGCCGCCTACCGCTCCGCCGTCCAGAACCAGGAACGCCGCTGGACCACCGGGGACCCCGCGCCCAAGGACCCGAGCGACCCCCGTGACCTGGACGAACGCGACACCGACGGCCGCGACGAGGGCGACGGGGGCACCGGCCCGGGGCAGCGCATCGACCTGGACTGAGCCCCGCCTCGGGTACGGTTGCCCTTAGCGGGGCTCGACCGAACTGAGGGATTCATGGGACTCACCATCGGCGTCGACATCGGCGGCACGAAGATCGCGGCCGGCGTGGTCGACGAGGAAGGCAACATCCTCTCGACCCACAAGGTGCCGACCCCCACCACACCCGAGGCCATCGTGGACGCCATCGCCTCCGCGGTGGAGGGCGCACGCGTGGGGCACGAGATCGTCGGCGTCGGCATCGGTGCCGCCGGATACGTCAACCGCCAGCGTTCCACGGTCTACTTCGCGCCGAACATCGACTGGCGCCAGGAGCCGCTCAAGGAGAAGGTCGAGGCCCGCGTCGGCCTCCCGGTCGTGGTGGAGAACGACGCCAACGCCGCGGCCTGGGGCGAGTACAAGTTCGGCGGCGGCAAGGGCCACCGCAACGTCATCTGCATCACCCTCGGCACCGGCCTCGGCGGCGGCATCATCATCGGCAACAAGCTGCGCCGCGGTCACTTCGGCGTGGCCGCCGAGTTCGGCCACATCCGCATGGTGCCCGACGGGCTGCTGTGCGGCTGCGGCTCGCAGGGCTGCTGGGAGCAGTACGCGTCGGGCCGGGCGCTGGTGAGGTACGCCAAGCAGCGCGCCAACGCCACCCCCGAGCGCGCCGAGGTGCTGCTCGCGCTCGGGGACGGCACCCCCGACGGCATCGAGGGCAAGCACATCTCGGTCGCCGCCCGCCAGGGCTGCCCGGTCGCCGTCGACTCCTACCGGGAGCTGGCCCGCTGGGCCGGCGCCGGCCTCGCCGACCTGGCCTCGCTGTTCGACCCGTCCGCCTTCATCGTCGGCGGCGGCCTCTCGGACGAGGGCGACCTGGTCCTCGACCCGATCCGCAAGTCCTACAAGCGCTGGCTGGTCGGCGGCAACTGGCGCCCGGTCGCCGACGTGATCGCCGCCCAGCTCGGCAACAAGGCCGGCCTGGTAGGCGCCGCCGACCTGGCGAGAGAACCCGACCCGATCATGTGACGATCACTTCCCGACGTCGGGAGCTGCGCTCACCCGAGGGGCGCGGGGCGGAGTCCATTCGGGGCTCCGCCCCGCGGGCGCGACCAGCCACGACGAACCGGCAGTCGCCCACGAACCCCGCGCCCCGACCCTTGCAGCGCCTGATCATGCGTTCCCGTAAATTGACGGCATGGCAACATCCCTCCCGGCGCTCCCCAACTCCCGCACCGAACCCGACGGTTCCGCGGTCATCCGCGTCCTGAGCTACAACATCCGCTCGCTGCGCGACGACACCGACGCCCTCGCCCGCGTCGTCAAGGCCTGCGCGCCCGACCTGGTCCTCCTCCAGGAGGCCCCCCGCCTCTTCCGCTGGCGCAAGAAGATCACCCGGCTCGCCGCCGCCGCCGACCTGGTCCTGCTCTCCGGCGGCGGCACCGCCGCCGGCCCCGCGCTGCTCTGCTCCCTGCGGGCCACCGTGGAGCGCACCGAGGACGTGCTGCTCCCGCTCACCCCCGGCCGGCACCGCCGGGGCCTCGCCACCGCCGTGGTCCGGTTCGGCGGCGCCCGTATCGGCGTACTCAGCACCCACCTGTCCCTGGACGCGGCCGAGCGCCACGAACAGGCCGGGCTGCTCCTCGACCACCTGGCCGCCCTCGGCGTGAAGCACGCCGTGGCGGGCGGCGACCTGAACGAGCGCCCCGGCGGCCGCACCTTCCGGCGGCTCGGCGACGGGCTGCGCGACTGCTGGACCGCCGCGCCCTGGGGCGGCGAGTACACCTTCCCCGCCACCGCTCCGGACCGCCGTATCGACGCGGTCTTCGTCACCGAGGGCGTCGAGGTACTGGGCTGCGGGGTGCCGTCGGGACTGGCCGGGGTGGCCGAGGACGACCTGAGGGCGGCCACGGACCACCTCCCGGTCCTGACCGCCCTCCGCGTGCCCGCGACCGCCTGACCCCGGGCCCGGCCGGCCGCCCGGTCGACTACACCACCGCGCCCCGCCCCGGATCGTCGTCGTCCTCGTCACCGGTCCGCATCCGCACGACCAGGGTGGCGAAGCCGCCCAGGAAACCGCCGAGGCTCAGGGTCGTCAGCCACCAGGTCATGTCCCAGCCGAGCACCACCGCCAGCAGGAGCAGCACCGGGCCGCCGACCACGCCCAGCCAGGCGAACTTCGAGGTGGGGTCGGTCTCGGGCAGCGGCGGCGGCTCGGGCGGCACGAAGTGGCCCTCGTCGTCCGCGTCGAAGTCGTCGTCGGACGGCTCGGCGGGCGTGTGGTCGCGGGGACCGATGCCGGGCGCGAACGCGACGGAACTCCCCAGCGGCCGGTCCGAGGAGGGCCGGTCCGCCGAGTGCTTCTCGTCGTTCACCTCGGGCTCGAGCAGCGCCAGGTCCTCGACCGACTTGAACGGCTTCGCGCCCGGCGGGTCCGGGGGCTCCTCCCCGTACCCGGCGACGATCGAGGCCCAGGCGGCGTCCTCGTCGAAAGGCGCGTCCTGCGCCCCCGGCCCGCCGTCGGCCGCGCGCTCCCGTCCCTCGCGATGCTCCAGGTCCCGCTCCTCGCGCTCTTCGCGGTCCTCGCGGTCGGAGTCGTGCTCAGCCACCTGCGGTCGTCCCTTCCTTGCCGAGACCGGGCTCCGGTTCCCCGACGGAACCGGGCGCGAGCCGGCCGATGAACGCGACGCTCTCCGCGAAGATCCGGTCCGCATCGTGGTCCAACGTCGCCACGTGGTAGCTCTGTTCCAGCAGGACCTCCGTCACGTCCGTAGACGACACCCGGCCCAGGATCCGCGCCGAGTCGGCCGGCGGCACCACATGGTCCCGCGGGCTGCGCAGCAACAGCAGCGGCTGCGTCACCTGCGGCAGGTCGCCGTCGGCGAGACGGAAGAAGGCGCGCAGCGAGTGGGCCGAGTGCAGCGGCACCCGGTCGTACCCCAGCTCCGCGCTGTGCGGCTTGGCGATGTCGCTGGCGATGCCCTTCGTCGCGGGCACCAGGTGGCGCAGGACCGGAAGGGCGTGCTGGGCGACGCCGTGCATCCTGTTCGCCGGGTTGACGACGACGACGCCCGACACCGCGTCCCCGTGCTTGGCGGCCAGCCGCAGCGCCAGCGCGCCGCCCATGGACAGACCGGCCACGAAGACGCGCTCGCAGCGCTCACGCAGGGCGCGCAGCTCGCGGTCCACCTCCGCGTACCAGTCCTGCCACCCGGTGACCTGCATGTCCTGCCAGCGCGTGCCGTGCCCGGGCAGCAGCGGCAGCGCCACGGTCAGGCCGCGCGCGGCAAGGTACCGCGCCCAGGGCCGCAGCGACTGCGGGGAACCGGTGAAACCGTGACAGAGGAGGACGCCGACCTCACCGCCCTCGTGGCGGAACGGCTCGGCTCCGGGCAGGACCGACACGTCTCGGTCTCCTGTCGTCAGGGGTACTCGCGGGTCTTTCACCGTACGCGACCGCACGGACACCGACCAGGGCCGTCGGGGCCATTGACGGTGTCCCGGGATAAGGTCTGACCCACACATACGGGAGGCACTGGGTTGTTGTACGGCGCGATGAAGGTCACCGTCGGGGGGTCGCTGAAGCTCGCCTTCCGGCCCTGGGTGGAGGGCCTGGAGCACATCCCGGCCGACGGTCCGGCCATTCTGGCGAGCAACCACCTGTCGTTCTCCGACTCGTTCTTCCTGCCGGCCGTCCTCGACCGCAAGGTGACCTTCATCGCCAAGGCCGAGTACTTCAACACCCCCGGGGTCAAGGGCCGGCTGACCGCCGCCTTCTTCAAGGGCGTGGGCCAGCTCCCGGTGGACCGCTCCGGCGCGCGCGGCGCGGGGGAGGCCGCCATCAAGAGCGGCACAGAGGTCCTGGAGCGCGGCGAGCTGTTCGGGATCTATCCCGAGGGCACCCGCTCCCCGGACGGCCGCCTCTACCGCGGCAAGCCGGGCGGCCTCGCGCGGGTGGCCCTCGCCGCCGGCGCGCCCGTCGTCCCGGTCGCCATGATCGACACCGAGAAGATCCAGCCGCCCGGCCAGGTGATGCCGAAGCTGATGCGGCCCGGCATCCGCATCGGCAAGCCGCTGGACTTCTCCCGCTACCAGGGCATGGAGCACGACCGTTTCGTGCTCCGCGCGGTGACCGACGAGGTCATGTACGAGATCATGAAGCTCTCCGGCCAGGAGTACGTCGACGTGTACGCGACCGCCATGAAGCGGCAGCTCGCGGAGGCGGCGAAGGCGGAGAAAGCGGCCAAGGGCGACAAGGCGGCCAAGGGTGCCAAGGCGGCCAGGGCCGGGAAGGACCGGGCCGGCACGTAGTCCGGGCACCGGCACGGCGGCCCGGGGAGGGGGGACATGGCCAGGCGCGAGAGAGTCATGAGGATGTCGGTCGAGCAGCCGCTGTGGCGCGCGCTCGCCGGCTACCGCGTGCTCACCATGCTGTACGCGATCGGCTTCTTCGCCACCGCCTACTCCGGCTTCGCCCGCCCCTGGCTCGCCGTCGCCTACTACGCGTTCCTCTTCGTCTGGACCCTGGCCACCCTGCCCAGGCTCGCCAACGCGGCGAGCTGCACCAAGCGGTTCCTGACCGCCGACCTCACCGTCGCGCTGGCCGGCATCCTGCTCACACCCTTCGCCGACGCCCACGACCGCGTCGCGGACGGCGGCCCGACCCTGCCGTCGATATGGACCGCCGGGTCCGTGCTGGCCTTCGCCGTCAAGGGCGGCTGGCGCTGGGCCGCCGTGGCCTCCACCCTCGTCGCCGTCGCCAACCTGGTCGAACGCGGCACGCCGGCCCGCGACACCGTGCACAACGTCGTCCTCGTCTGGGTCGCCTCCATCGCGATCGGCTACGTCGTCGAGGTCGCCCGCGCCTCCGAGCGCACCCTCGCGCGCGCCCTGGAGATCGAGGCGGCGACCAGGGAACGCGAACGGCTGGCCCGGGACATCCACGACGGCGTCCTCCAGGTACTGGCGATGGTGCAGCGCCGGGGTGCCGTCATCGGCGGCGAGGCGGCCGAACTGGGCCGGCTGGCCGGTGAGCAGGAGGTGGCCCTGCGCACCCTGGTCTCCGGCGGCCTGGTGCCCGTCTCCCGCGTGTCCGAGGACGCCGCCGACGGCGCGGTCGTACGGGTGGTCGAGGAACGGGAGGGGGCCGACCCGGACACTCCCGTCGACCTGCGCGCGCTGCTCGCCCCGTACGCCGGCTCCCTGGTGAACCTCGCCGAGCCGGGCGCCCCGGTCCTTCTGCCCCCGGGCGCCGCGCGGGAGCTGGCCGCCGCCGTGGGCGCCGCGCTGGACAATGTCCGCGAGCACGTCGGCGAGCGGGCGCGCGCCTGGATCCTGGTCGAGGACGAACCGGACGAGGTGATCGTCACCGTCCGCGACGAGGGGCCGGGCATCCCGCCGGGGCGGCTCGCCGAGGCCGAGGGCGAGGGACGGCTCGGCGTGGCCCTGTCGATCCGCGGCCGGCTGCGCGACCTCGGCGGCACGGCCGAGCTGATCTCGGTGCCCGGACAGGGCACGGAGGTCGAACTGAAGGCACCGAAGCAGAACGCGGGTACCACCGCGCGGGGGAAGGCAGCGGACCATGGGTGAACGACACGGCCCCGAACGGCACCACGCCGAGCCGCAGGGCACCGAGCGGCAGGAGCCGATCAAGGTCATGGTGGTCGACGACCACCCGATGTGGCGCGACGCGGTCGCCCGGGACCTCGCCGAGTCCGGCTTCGACGTGGTCGCCACCGCGAGCGACGGCGACCAGGCGGTGCGCCGCGCCCGGGCCGCCGCCCCCGACGTCCTCGTGCTCGACCTCAACCTGCCCGGCAAGCCCGGCGTCCAGGTCTGCAAGGAGGTCGTCGGCGCCGACCCGAAGCTGCGCGTCCTCGTCCTCTCGGCGAGCGGGGAGCACGCCGACGTACTGGAGGCGGTCAAGTCCGGCGCGACCGGCTACCTGCTGAAGTCGGCCTCCACCGAGGAGCTGAGGGACGCGGTGCGCCGCACGGCCGCCGGCGACCCGGTCTTCACCCCGGGGCTCGCCGGGCTGGTCCTCGGCGAGTACCGCCGCCTGGCCTCCGAACCCGCGCCCGCCGGGGGCACCGACGACCCCGGCGCGCCCCGGCTCACCGACCGGGAGACCGAGGTGCTGCGTCTGGTCGCCAAGGGCCTGAGCTACAAGCAGATCGCCGAACGGCTCGTCATCTCCCACCGCACCGTCCAGAACCACGTCCAGAACACTCTCGGCAAGCTCCAGCTGCACAACCGGGTCGAGCTGGTGCGGTACGCGATAGAACGGGGTCTGGACGACGCCTGACCCCACGCGGGACAGTGGCCTCAACCACCCACCCTGGCAAAGGGGTTGTGCGATGAAGGTCGGAGTACTGACCGGAGGCGGCGACTGCCCCGGGCTCAACGCCGTCATCCGGGCCGTCGTCCGCAAGGGCGTCCAGGAGTACGGCTACGACTTCACCGGCTTCCGGGACGGCTGGCGCGGCCCCCTGGAGGGCGACACCGTCCCGCTCGACATCCCGGCCGTCCGCGGCATCCTGCCCCGCGGCGGCACCGTCCTCGGCTCCTCGCGCACCAACCCGCTCCAGCAGCGGGACGGCATCCGGCGCATCAAGGACAACCTCGCCGCACTCGGCGTCGAGGCCCTCATCACCATCGGCGGCGAGGACACCCTCGGCGTCGCCACCCGCCTCGCGGACGAGTACGGCGTGCCCTGCGTCGGCGTCCCCAAGACCATCGACAACGACCTGTCCGCCACCGACTACACCTTCGGCTTCGACACCGCCGTCGGCATCGCCACCGAGGCCATCGACCGGCTGCACACCACCGCCGAGTCCCACATGCGCGTCCTGGTCGTCGAGGTCATGGGCCGGCACGCCGGCTGGATCGCCCTCCACTCCGGCCTGGCCGGCGGCGCCAACGTCATCCTCATCCCCGAGCAGCGCTTCGACGTCGAACAGGTGTGCGCCTGGGTGACCTCCCGGTTCCGGGCCTCCTACGCCCCGATCGTGGTCGTCGCCGAGGGCGCGATGCCGCGCGACGGCGACATGGTGCTCAAGGACGAGTCGCTGGACTCCTACGGGCACGTCCGGCTGTCCGGGGTCGGCGAGTGGCTGGCCAAGCAGATCGAGAAACGCACCGGCAAGGAGGCCCGCACCACCGTCCTCGGTCACGTCCAGCGCGGGGGCACCCCCAGCGCCTTCGACCGCTGGCTCGCCACCCGTTTCGGCCTGCACGCCGTCGACTGCGTGCACGACGGGGACTTCGGCAAGATGGTCGCCCTGCGCGGCACGGACATCGTCCGCGTCCCGATCGCCGAGGCCACGGCCCGGCTGAAGACCGTCGACCCGGCGCTGTACGAGGAGGTCGGTGTCTTCTTCGGCTGACCGCCGAGGTACCTGCCGCTGACCGGCGGGGGTGGGCCGAGAGCCGTATATTCGGCCCGGAGCCCACCCACGACGGGAGCGGTCATGGAGATCCTGGCCTTCGGCGTCCAGGCCGACGAGAAGCCCCTGCTCGAGCGGGCCTTCGGCGACCACGAGGACGTCCGCTGCCTGGACGTCTTCCTCAACGAGGACACCGCCCCCATCGCGGCCGGCCACGAGATCGTCTCCACGTCCGTCAACGCCGACCTCGGCGCGGACGTCCTGGAGATCCTCGCGGCCGGCGGCACCCGGATGGTGGCCCAGCGCTCCACCGGCTTCAACAACGTCGACCTGGACACGGCCGAGCGGCTCGGCATGACCGTGGCCCGGGTGTCGTACTACTCGCCCCACTCGGTCGCCGAGTTCGCCTGGGCCCTCGCCATGGCCGTCAACCGGCGGATCGTGCGCGCCTCCATCCGCACCCGCGACTTCGACTTCCGCCTCGACGGACTGATGGGCCGGGACCTGCACGGCCGCACCGCCGGCGTCCTCGGCACCGGCAAGATCGGCGAGGCCTTCGCCCGGATCGCCCACGGCTTCGGCATGCGCCTGCTCGGCTGGGACGTCGCCCAGAACCCGGCCTGCGCGGAGCTGGGCATGCGCTACGTCCCGAAGGACGAGCTGCTCGCCCGCTCCGACCTGATCACCCTGCACGTCCCGCTGATGGCCGAGACCCGGCACCTGATCGACGCCGCCGCGCTGAAGGCGATGCGCGACGACGCCATCCTGATCAACTCCAGCCGCGGCGGCCTGATCGACACCGCGGCCCTCGTCGGCGAACTGCGCGCGGGCCGCTTCGCGGGCGTGGGCCTGGACGTGTACGAGGCGGAGGCGGGCCTGTTCTTCCTCGACAAGTCCCTGGAGGCCGTCGACGACGACACCCTGGCCCGCCTCGTCACCTTCCCGAACGTCCTGGTCACCTCCCACCAGGCGTACTACACCGCGGACGCCGTCGGTCAGATCGTCGACACGACGGTGCGCAACGTCCTCGACTACCGGGAGGGGCGCCGCTCGGAGAACGTGCTCGTCCCGCGCAGCTGACCGGCCAGCTCCCGGACGATCGCCGTGCCGTTCAGCGTCAGCACCGACTCCGGGTGGAACTGCACGCCCGCGAATCCCGGCCCCCGCAGCGCGTGCACCTCGCCGCCCGCCGAGCGGCTCACCTCGACGCCGCGCGCGGCCAGCCCGACGGCCGCCGCGTCGTCGCAGCGCGCGGTGAAGCTGTTGTAGAAGCCGACCGTCTCCGGCCGCCCGAACAGGTCGATCCCGGTCTGCGCACCCTGGTACGGCACCTCCTTGCGGACGATGTCCAGCCCCAGCTCCGCCGCGATCAGCTCGTGGCCCAGGCAGACGCCGAGGACGCCGTGCCGGTTCGCCCCGAGCACCTGGGCGGTCAGGGACCGCAGGAAACGCATCTTCGGGTCGGCCGGGTCGGAGGGGTCGCCGGGACCCGGCCCCAGCACCACCGGGCCGCCCTCGTGCCCGAGCACCGCCTCGCGCAGCCCCGGTTCGTCGTACCGCCGTACGCTCACCGCGAGCCCCGAGGAGCGCAGCACGTGCGCGAGCATCGCCGTGAAGGTGTCCTCCGCGTCGACGACCAGGGCGTGCCCGGACAGCGCGGCCGACGGCTCCTGCATCCGCAGCCAGAACGGGGCCAGCGAGGCGCGGCGCCCGTCCAGCGCGGCCCGCACCCGGGGGTCGTCGGCCAGCCGCGGACGCCCGGCCTCCGTCCGCGGCCGGGACGGGCGTACGCCCAGCGCGGCCAGCACGCCGGCCGCCTTGGCGTGGGTCTCCGCGACCTCGCCCGCCGGGTCCGAGCCGCGCACCAGTGTGGCGCCGACCGGCACCCGCAGCCGCCCGGCGGCGTCGATGTCGGCGGTGCGGATCAGGATGGGGGAGTCGAGGATCTGGGGGCCCGGCAGCCCCGGCCCGTCACCCGGGTCCCGCCCGAGCAGCGCCAGCGCGCCCGCGTAGTAGCCCCGCCCCCCGGTCTCGTGCCGCTCGATGACCCGGCAGGCGTTCTGCACCGGCGAGCCGGTGACCGTCGCCGCGAACATGGTCTCCCGCAGCACCTCCCGCGCGTCCAGGGACGACTTGCCGCGCAGCTCGTACTCGGTGTGCGCGAGGTGCGCCATCTCCTTGAGCCGCGGGCCGACGACCACCCCGCCCATGTCGCCGACGGTGCACATCATCTTCAGTTCCTCGTCGACGACCATCGACAGCTCCTCGATCTCCTTGCCGTCGGCGAGGAAGTCGAGCAGGTGCTCGGGCGTCGGCCCCTCGGCGGGATAGCGGTACGTCCCGCTGATCGGGTTCATGACGACAGTGCCCCCGTACATCCGCACGTGCACCTCAGGGCTGGCGCCCACCAGTGTGCGGTCCCCGGTGTGCACGACGAACGTCCAGTACGCGCCCCGCTCGCTCTCGAGGAGCCGCCGGAACAGGGCCAGTGCGTCGGCCCGCCCGAAACCCGGGATCCGCCCCTCGTACGTCCGCCGGATCACGAAGTTGGCGCCCTCGCCGCGCCCGATCTCCTCGTCGAGCACCCGGCCGACGATCCGCGCGTACTCCTCGTCACCGACGTCGAAGCCGCCGCGCTCGACCTGGACCTCGTGCGCGGGCAGCTGCGCCAGCACCTCGGCGAGCGGGATGCCGTGGCGCTCCTCGGGGGTGAGCATCAGCAGGGGGGTGCCGTCGTCGCGTACGTCGAAGCCGCGCTCGCGGATCTGCCGGAAGGGGACGAGCGCCAGCCCCTCGTCGGGCAGGTCGGCGAGTCTGTCGTGCTCCGTGACCGGGCCGAGCAGCAGTTCCACCAGGTCGTGGTCGTGGCCCGGGGCGCGGCGGCGGAGCAGGGCGAACGGGCGGGGGTCGGCCAGGAGGCCGTCGAGCGCTGTCATGGTCCGGGTCCTTCTCGGTTGTCGGAGAGGAACGGACCCGGTCTCGAAAACACCGAAGGCCGCCCCTCGGGCGGCCTTCGCGAGTCTTGAGTCGCGCGCAGTCAGTGGGCCGCCGGATGAGCGGTCCACCACCAGTTCTGGGTCGGGTGCGCGAACATGGCACGGACGCTACACCATGAGGCGTTTGCCGAAGCCCACCGTGTCGTTGTTCCAGCCGTGCTCCCGGCCCGAGCGGGGATGGCCCGGCACTGCCGCAGATGGGCGCTGATTGCTCCCCGCACTCGCGGGTCGTCGGGCGCACCCCGACGACGGGGTGCGCCCGTCTCACGGACTGGGCGTGGCGCTGGACGCCCCGGTCGACCGCGTAATGTTGGGCGCGTGACCGTGAACGCTGATTCCCGAAGCGTCGCCGCTCAGGCGACATGGCGAAGCCTGCCCGCGGCGCAGCAGCCCGAGTACCCGGATGCCGAGGCTCTGCGCGATGTGATCGCCGAGCTCGAATCGTATCCGCCGCTCGTGTTCGCCGGAGAGTGCGACCAGCTGCGTGCCCGCATGGCCGCGGTCGCCCGGGGGGAGGCGTTCGTCCTCCAGGGCGGCGACTGCGCCGAGTCGTTCGACGCGGTGTCCGCCGAGCACATCAGGGCCAAGCTCAAGACCCTTCTCCAGATGGGCGCCGTCCTCACCTACGCCGCGTCCGTGCCCGTGGTGAAGGTCGGCCGGATCGCGGGCCAGTACTCCAAGCCCCGTTCCAAGCCGACGGAGACGCGCGACGGCGTGACGCTGCCGACCTACCGCGGCGACTCCGTCAACGGCTTCGACTTCACCGAGGCGGCCCGGGTCCCGGACCCCGAGCGGCTCAAGCGCATGTACCACGCCTCGGCCTCCACGCTGAACCTGGTGCGCGCCTTCACCACCGGCGGCTACGCCGACCTGCGCCAGGTGCACGCCTGGAACCAGGACTTCGTGAAGTCCTCCCCCTCCGGCCAGCGCTACGAGCAGCTCGCCCGGGAGATCGACAACGCGCTGAACTTCATGCGGGCCTGCGGGACGGACCCGGCCGAGTTCCAGACCGTCGAGTTCTTCTCCTCGCACGAGGCGCTGCTGCTCGACTACGAGTCGGCCCTCACCCGCGTCGACTCGCGCACCGGGCAGCTCTACGACGTCTCCGGTCACATGGTGTGGATCGGTGAGCGCACCCGGCAGCTGGACCACGCGCACATCGAGTTCGCCTCGCGGATCCGCAACCCGATCGGCATCAAGCTCGGCCCGACGACGACGGCCGAGGAGGCGCTGCAGTACATCGAGCGTCTCGACCCCGAGCGCGAGCCCGGGCGGCTGACCTTCATCGTCCGGATGGGCGCGGACAAGATCCGCGACAAGCTCCCGGAGCTGGTGGAGAAGGTCACCGCGTCCGGCGCCACCGTCGCCTGGATCACCGACCCGATGCACGGCAACACCTACGAGGCGGCCTCCGGTCACAAGACCCGCCGCTTCGACGACGTGCTCGACGAGGTCAAGGGCTTCTTCGAGGTGCACAAGTCGCTCGGCACCCACCCGGGCGGCATCCACGTGGAGCTGACCGGCGACGACGTCACCGAGTGCGTGGGCGGCGGCGACGAGATCTTCGTCGACGACCTGCACCAGCGCTACGAGACGGCCTGCGACCCGCGGCTCAACCGCAGCCAGTCGCTCGACCTGGCGTTCCTGGTGGCGGAGATGTACCGGGACCAGTGACGGTCCGCCCCGGGCGGGCGGGTGAAATGGGGCGCGGGTCACACGGGATCCGCGCCCCTCCCACTTTTGCCGGCCTTGCGTGATGGGTAAGGTTAGGTTTGCCTCACCGATCAGTCGGGCCCTCCGGTCGTCGGTACGGCACGACCTTGTACCCCGCCCGGGAGGTGAACCGCGTGTTCGTCTGCAGCTGCTTCGGTGTCACCGAGGAACAGGTGAAGAGCCACGCGGAGGCCGGCGCGTGCACGCCCCGGCAGATCGCCTCCGCCTGCAAGGCGGGCACCGACTGCGGCGGCTGCGTACGGCGCATCCAGGCCCTGCTCGGGCGCGGCGCCTGCCCCCGTCGGCAGCTGGCCGACCAGGGCGCCCCGGTCCTCTCGGAGCTTCCCGAGGCGGCCTAGCCGCACCTCCGGCCCCCTAGAGGGAGCCCGGTCCCGACGGGTCCGGCTGGGTCTGCTCGATGACCGTCGACAGGTAGAGCGACTCGCCCAGCTTCTCGATCAGGTCGAGCTGGGTCTCCAGGTAGTCGATGTGGTGCTCCTCGTCGGCGAGGATCGCCTCGAAGACATTGGCCGACGTGACGTCGTGCTTGGCCCGCATCACCTCGATGCCCCGGCGCAGCCGGTCGATCGCCTCCAGCTCGATCTCCCGGTCGGCCTGGAACATCTCGGTCACGCTCTGGCCGACCCGCACGTGGAAGAGCCGCTGGTAGTTCGGCAGGCCGTCCAGGAGCAGGATGCGGTCGGTGAGCACCTCGGCGTGGCGCATCTCGTCGAAGGACTCCGCGCGCGTGTACTTCGCGAGCTTGGTCCAGCCCTTGTGGTCCTGCAGCTTCGCGTGCAGGAAGTACTGGTTGATGGCCGTGAGCTCGGCGGTCAGCTGCTCATTGAGGAACTCGATGACTTCCGGGTCGCCCTGCATCGCTTGACGCTCCTTCGAACGGGAACAGGCGTGTTGCGCGGCATGATTGCACCGGCATCGAAGATCGTCCAGTAAGTCTTGACTTAGTAAGTAAGTACAGGCTTAGTCGGTTTGGCGGGCATCGGCGGCTTTTGCCCGAATGTAAGTGAGGTGGGTCAGGGGCATCGGCCCGGGTCTGTCAGGATGGAGGCATGGGTCAGCCGGTGGAACACGGATCGGGAGAAGACGGTTCGCAAGGAGCGTCGCGGTTCGAGCTCCCGCCCGGGCAGCGGCTGCAGCGTGGCTGGCCCGTCACGCACTACGGACCCGTTCCCAAGTTCCGCCCCGAGCGCTGGGAGTTCCGGGTCTTCGGCGCCACCACCGACGACGAGAAGCACGGCTGGACCCACGACGAGTTCAGCGCCCTGCCCTACACCACGGTCGTCGCCGACCTGCACTGCGTCACGAAGTTCAGCATGCTCGGTGCCGAGTGGGGCGGCGTCCCGGCCACCACGATCCTTCGGCTGGCCCCGCCCGCGCCCGCCGTCACCCACGTGATGGTGTGGGCCGAGTACGGCTTCAGCTCCAACCTCAGGCTGTCCGACTTCGCCGCCGAGCGCACCCTCTTCGCCACCCACAAGGACGGCGAGCTGCTCACCGCCGAGCACGGCTTCCCGCTGCGGCTGGTCGTGCCCCACCTGTACGCCTGGAAGGGCCCGAAGTGGGTGCGCGGCATCGAGTACATGACCGCCGACCGGCGCGGCTTCTGGGAGGAGCGCGGCTACCACAACATCGGCGACCCCTGGCGGGAGCAGCGCTACTCCTACCAGGAGGAGCCCGGGGACGGCCCCGAGCCGTGACCCGCCGTACGGCCACCCTCGGTCAGCCGTCGCGCAGCCTCTTCAGCCGCGCCACGTCCGCCGCGTGTCCCTCCTTGCCGCCGGGCGTCTCGATGACCAGCGGCACGCCCTCGGTCGCCGGGTGCGTCATCAGCGCGCGGAACGGGTCCTCGCCGATGTGACCGGCGCCGATGTTCTCGTGCCGGTCCTTGTGCGCGCCGGCCACGTCCTTGGAGTCGTTGGCGTGGATCAGCCGCAGCCGGCCCTCGCCGACGGTGTCCACCAGCAGATCGAGGGTCTGGTGCATGCCGGACGGTCCGGTCAGGTCGTGGCCGGCCGCGAAGATGTGGCAGGTGTCCAGGCACACGCCCAGCTTCGGATGGGCGTCCAGCGCCTCGAAGTACGGCCCGAAGTCCCAGGTCCGCGAGCACAGGGAGGCGCCCTGGCCGGCCGTCGACTCCAGCAGCAGGTACGGGTCGTCGTCGTGGGTCAGTTCGTCGAGCAGCGGCAGCAGGTGCTCGCGCACCTGCTTCAGCGCCACCGACCTCTCCCGTCCGCCGGTAGCGCTCCCGGTGTGCACCACCACGCCGAGCGCCCCGATGGCCCGCCCGCGCCGCAGCGAGTGCCGCAGCGACTGAACCGACCGCTCCACCGTCGCCTCGGTGTGCGAGCCGAAGTTGATCAGGTACGGCGCGTGCACGTACGCCGGGACCGATCCGGCCGCGCAGGCCTCGCGGAAGGCCTCGTCCTGCTTCGGGTTGCCGGCCGGGGTGGCCCAGCCGCGCGGGTTGGCGACGAAGACCTGCACGGTCTCCGCCTTCAGCTCACGGGCGTAGGACAGCCCGACGGAGTGCAGTCCGCCGGCCACCGGGACGTGACCGCCTACGGGATTGCGCGGCAGGGGGGAGGAGGATGCGGTGCTCATGTCGGCACCAAGGATGCCAGGACGTGTGGACGGACCCCGGCTCAGGGTACGTCTGCACCGGCGCCGCCCTGAGCCGGCCCGTCGACCAGGTGTCCGGCCTGATCGGCCGCTTGCCGCGCGCGGCGTCCGCTCCGGCGTCCGGCGCGGGGCCGGACGCCGGGTCAGCGGATCGTGATGGTGACCGTCGACCCCTCGGGAGCCGTGTCCCCGCCGTCCACGGACTGCTTCTTCACGGTGTCGCCGAACAGCCCGAGCAGTCCTCGGTCCTCGTCCACCTCGAAGCCCGCGTCCTGGAGCTTCCGCTTGGCGTCGTCCACGCTGTCGCCGACCACGTCCGGGACCTCGATCATCCGGGGGCCCTTGGACACCGTGAGGGTCACCGTGTCCCCCTCGGCGGCCCGGCCGCCCGGCTCCGGCGTCTGCCTTGCCACCTGGCCGCTGTCGTACTCCGAGTTCACCCGCTCGTCGGCGATCTTCACCTTCAGGCCGGCCCCCTCCAGCTCCGCCCGCGCCTCGTCCAGGTCGTCGCCCGTGACGTCCGGGACGTCGACCGGGCTGCCCTTGCTGACGACCAGGGCGACCGCGGAGCCGGCGCGCACCGTGGTGCCCGACCCGGGCTTGGTGGAGATCACGAAGCCCTTGGCCACCTCGCCGCTGAACGCCCGGGTCACCATGCCCGGCTCCAGCCCCTCGTCCTCCAGCAGCGTCCGGGCCTTGTCCAGCCTGTAGCCCGTCACGTCCGGCAGCTTCACGGTGTCGGGGCCGTCGGAGACCGTGAGGGTCACGGAGTCGTTCTTCCGGATGCGGTCGCCCACCCCGGGGTCGGTGCTGATGACCTTGCCGCGCTCCACGGTGTCGCTGTAGGCGTGCCGCACCTTGCCGACGTCCAGACCGGCGTCGTCCAGCCGGTCCCGGGCCTGCGCCTCGGTCTTGGACAGCAGTGGCGGCACCTTGGTGAACTGGCCGGAGTTGATGTACCAGACGCCCGTGCCGACCCCGAGCACCAGCAGGACGGCCACGACGATCGTCAGCGGCCCACGGCGCAGCCGCAGCCGGCGGGACGGGGAGGGGGCAGGCGGGGGAGCGGCCAGCCGGCTGGTGCGGTTGACGCCGTCCGAGGCGAAGCGGCCGTCCGGGCCGGCGGACTCGTCGTCCTCGTTGACCGGCAGCGGCCGGGGCATGGTCAGCGCGCGCGGGATCACGCTCGTGCGGTCGTCGGCGTTGTCGTGCTCCGCGGCGAGCGCCTGCGGCGGCACCGCGTCCAGCTGATCCGCGCTCAGCGACTCACGCGCCTCGCGGGCCCGCGCCAGCAGCGCCACGGCGTCGTGCGGCCGGATCTCCGGGTTGCGCGCGGTCGCCGCGGCGACCAGTTCGTCCAGCTCGTACGCCAGCTCCGGCACGGCGGCCGACGGCGGCGGCACGTCCTCGTGGAGGTGCTTGTAGAGCACCGCCGCGGGAGAGTCACCGTCGTGCGGCTTGGCGCCGGTCAGCATCTCGTACAGCACGACACCGCACGCGTACACGTCGACCCTGGGATCGGCGGTGCCGTGCTCGATCTGCTCGGGCGCCAGGTAGGAGACGGTGCCGAGGACGGCACCGGTGGTGCTGGTCACGGTGTCCACGGCGCGGACCAGGCCGAAGTCGGCGACCTTGACCCGGCCGTCGTCACCTATCAGCACGTTCTCCGGCTTCATGTCCCGGTGCACGAACCCCGCCCGGTGCGCGGCGCCGAGCGCGGCGAGGACCGGCTCCAGGATGTCCAGCGCGGCCCGCGGCCTCAGCGCCCCGCGCTCGCGCAGCACGTCCCGCAGGGTGCAGCCCGCGATGTACTCCATCGCCAGGTAGACGTACGCCCCCTCGGCCCCCTGGTCGAAGACCTGGACGACATTGGGGTGGTCGAGCCGGGCCACCGACTTGGCCTCGCGGATGAACCGCTCGACGAAGGTGGCGTCGGTCGCGAGCGTCGGGTGCATCACCTTCAGCGCGAGCACGCGGTCCAGGCGGGTGTCCACGGCCCGGTAGACCGTGGCCATCCCGCCGACCGCGATCCGCGCCTCGACGCGGTACCGGCCGTCGAGCACCTGCCCGACGAGAGGGTCCTGAAGGGTCGTGTCCACGCAGGTGAGTCTACGAGCCACCACGGACACCCCGCGTCGCCGAACGGAATCGGACCGGGACTGCAGCGCATCTGTGACGCTTCCCACGCACCCAGCGCCGCCGCCGGCGGCGCACCCCCACGCGAGTGGTCCACTTCCTGCCCGACTGGGAACGGGCGGTGCGCGGGTGGAGGAGAAGACCCCGGACGAGCGCCGGGTCACTCAAAAGCGGGCCGCTCCGGATCCAGCACCGCCAAGCCCTCCGCAGGAGACGACGCCTCGGCGAAATGCCGCCGCGGAATCCGCCCGGCCCGCCGAGCCAGCCTCCCCGCCTCCACCGCGGAGCGCATCGCGGAGGCCATCAGCACCGGCTCCTGCGCCCGCGTCACCGCCGAGGCCAGCATCACACCCGCGCACCCCAGCTCCATCGCCAGCGCCACGTCCGAGGCCGTACCGGCCCCGGCGTCCAGGATCACCGGCACGCGCGCGTGCTCCACGATCAGCTGGAAGTTGTGCGGGTTGCGGATCCCGAGCCCGGACCCGATCGGCGAGCCCAGTGGCATGATCGCCGCGCACCCGGCGTCCTCCAGCTTCCGCGCGAGCACCGGGTCGTCGTTGGTGTACGGCAGTACGGTGAACCCGTCGTCGACCAGCGTCTCCGCCGCGTCCAGCAGCTCGACCGGGTCCGGCAGCAGGGTGCGCTCGTCGGCGACGACCTCCAGCTTGACCAGGTCCGTGCCGAGCGCCTCGCGCGCCAGGCGGGCGGTGAGTACCGCCTCCCCGGCGGTGAAGCAGCCTGCCGTGTTCGGCAGCACCCGGATGCCGAGCCGCTCCAGCACGGACAGCACCGAGCCGTGCACCGAGGCGTTCACCCGGCGCATCGCGACGGTCGTCAGTTCCGTCCCGGAGGCCACCAGCGCGCGCTCCAGCACGTCCAGGCTGGGCGCCCCGCCCGTACCCATGATCAGGCGGGACGCGTACGTCGTGCCGCCGAGGACGAAGGGATCGTCGGCCATGGTCAGCCTCCTTGGACGGCGGTGAGGATCTCGACACGGTCGCCGTCGGCCAGGGCGGTGGCGGACCACACCGCGCGCGGGACCACGGTCTCGTTCAGGGCGGCGGCCACTCCGGACGGGGCCGCGGTGAGCGTGCCCACCAGCGCGTCCAGGGCGGTGCCGGGAGCCACCTCGCGCGGCTCGCCGTTGACGGAGATGTTCATGCGGGCTGCTCCGAGAGTGCGGGGGCGGCACTGAAGCGCCGCGGGCTGAAGGGACGGGCCTCCTCCGGCAGCTCCCCGCCGGTCAGGGCGTCCGCCATGACGTCGCCGGTGACGGGGGTGAGCAGGACGCCGTTGCGGTGGTGACCGGTGGCCAGCAGCAGGCCGTCCAGCGCGGTCGGGCCGAGCAGCGGCGCGTTGTCCGGGGAACCTGGGCGCAGACCCGCGCGGGTCTCCGTCAGGGGCAGCTCCGTGATGCCGGGGACCAGCTCGTGCGCGTCGCGCAGCAGCTCGTAGACACCGCCCGCGGTGACCGTCGTGTCCCAGCCCAGCTCCTCGCTGGTGGCGCCGACGACCAGTTCGCCGCTCTCCCGGGGCACCAGGTAGACGTGGTTGCCGCGCACCACGGCGCGCACGGTCCGGTTCAGCAGCGGCCCGGGCGTCCGCGGCATGGTCAGCCGCAGTACCTGCCCCTTCACCGGCCGCACCGGCGGCAGTACGGCCTCCGGCACGCCGTCGAGCCGCCCGCTCAGGCTGCCCCCGGCCAGCACCACCTGCCCGGCCTCCAGGGCGGTGCCGTCGGCGGTGACGACGCCCGTGGCCCGCTCCCCGCGTCCGACGGTGAGCCGCTCGGCCCACACCCGGTGGAAGACCACGCCCGCGTGTTCACAGGCGGCCACCAGCGCGTGGGCGAGGCGGCGGGGGTCGATCTGGTGGTCGCCGTCCACCCGGAGCCCCCCGCGCACGCCCGGCGCGAGCATCGGCTCCAGACGTCGGCACTCGCGCCCCGACAGCCACTCGGACTCCAGGCCGGAGCGCTGCTGGAGCGCGTGCAGTTCGCGCAGGTGGGCGCGGTCGTCGGCGTCCAGCGCGACGGCGAGGGTGCCGCAGCGCCGGTAGCCGAGGTCGTGACCGGTCAGCTCGGTCAGCTCGGCCGCGAACTCCGGGTAGCGGCGGGCCGAGGCGAGGTTCAGCGCGAGCAGCGTCTCCTCGCCGTAGTGCAGCTCCGTGACGGCGGCCAGCATCCCGGCCGCCACCTGGGCCGCCCCGCCGCCGGGCTCGGGATCCACGAGCGCGGTGACCAGCCCGCGCCGCGCGGCCCGCCAGGCGGTGACGAGGCCGATGATGCCGCCGCCGACGACGAGCACGTCGGGTGTGCGAGGCGTACGAGGCGTGTGCGGAGGTGTGTGTGATGGAGACGACAACGGAGACGACATGGGCGTCCAGCCCCTCCCTTCGCCGGCATGACCCGGATCAGGTTCGTACGGTCGGAGGCCGCCAGCCTCCCTCTCAGCCCGGTGCGTCCGGGCTCCCGCGAGTGCCTTACGTTGGCCACCCTAGCCCGCAGCGCAACGCACGTGTAAGGGAGCCTCCACCCGTGGCGCGTTCACTCGACGGTCTCGTCCTCGCCCCCGTCGCCGACCAGGCGCCCGGCCAGGTGGGCACCCGGACCCGGTTCACCTACCACGAGCAGGACGGCGCCGTGTGGGCCGAGTACGAGGGGGGTGACGTCGTCCGCGGGCGGCTGGTGGGCACCCGGGAGGGCGACCGCCTCGACTTCCGGTACGTGCAGCTCAAGACCGACGGCAGCACGTCGTCGGGGCACTGCGTCTCCACCGTCGTCGAACTGCCGGACGGGCGCGTGCGACTGGACGAGACCTGGGAGTGGGAGTCGCAGCCGGGCAGCGGGACCAGCGTGGTGGAGCAGCTCACCGCGCACGGGCACCGACCGGCGAAACGCCGGGTGTCTATGGTGATCAGGTGAGCGAGCAGACGCGGGAACGGGGACAGGGACCGGCGGCGGACGCGGAGCGCCGCGCGGTCGTGGTGGGCGCCGGGATGGCGGGCGTACAAACCGCGGTCGCCCTGCGGGAACAGGGCTTCGCCGGCCCGGTGACCCTGATCGGTGCGGAGCCGCACCAGCCGTACGACCGTCCCCCGCTGTCCAAGGCCGTCCTGCTCGGCACCGCGGAGGGCTCCGCCTTCGACGTCGACTTCGAGGCGCTCGGCATCACCCTGCGGCTGGGCTGCGAGGCCCTGGGCGTCCGCCCCGCGGAGCACGTCCTGGACACCTCCGAGGGGCCCGTGCCGTACGACGTCCTCGTCCTTGCGACCGGCGCCGAACCGGTCCGGCTCCCCGGCGCCGAGGGCGTGCCCGGCGTGCACCTGCTGCGCACCCTGGACGACGCGGAACGGCTGCGGCCGGTGCTCGCCCGGCAGCATGACGTCGTGGTCGTCGGCGCGGGCTGGATCGGCGCCGAGTTCGCCACCGCCGCGCGCGAGGCGGGCTGCGCGGTGACCGTGGTGGAGGCCGCCGACCGGCCGCTGGCCGACGCGCTGCCCGCCGAGGTCGCCGCGCCGATGACCGGCTGGTACGCGGACGCCGGGGCGGAACTGCGCACCCGCGCGCGCGTGGCGCGCGTCGAGTCCGGCGGCCCCGGCGAGTCCGGCCGGGTCGTGCTCGACGACGGAACCCGGCTGACCGCCGACGCGGTCGTCGTCGGCATCGGCGCCCGCCCGGCCACCGGCTGGCTCGCCGCGTCCGGCATCGCCCTCGGTGCGCACGGCGAGGTCCTGGCCGACGACCGCCTGCGCACCTCCGCGCCGGACGTCCACGCGGTCGGCGACTGCGCCTCCTTCCCCTCCGCCCGCTACGGCGAGCGGCTGCTGGTGCACCACTGGGACAACGCCCTCCAGGGCCCGCGCGCGGTCGCCGCCGACATCGTCGGCTCCCCGGGCGGCGAGGCCCCGGCGGCCTACGATCCGGTGCCCTACTTCTGGTCCGAGCAGTTCGGCCGCTTCGTCCAGTACGCCGGTCACCACACCGCCGCCGACACCACCGTGTGGCGCGGCGACCCCGCGAGCCCGGCGTGGACGGTCTGCTGGCTGCGCGAGGGCCGCCTGGTCGCCCTGCTCGCGGTGGGCCGCCCCCGCGACCTGGCGCAGGGCAGGCGCCTGATCCAGGCGGGTACGCCGATGGACCCGGACCTGCTGGCCGACCCGGCGAAGCCGCTGAAGGCGGCGACGGCGGCCACGGCGTAGCCAGGTTTCCGACTGTCAGTGCCAGGTGGCAGGCTGGAGGCGTGACCGAGATTGACGCAAAGACCGATGCTCTCGTGCCCGCCTGGCTCACCGTTCCCGACATCGCCGAGATGCTCGGCGTCGAGGTGACCCGGGTACGCCAGCTGATCAAGGAGGGCCAGCTCATCGCCGTACGCCGCGGTGAGAACCGCGCGCTGCACATCCCCGCGGCCTTCATCGACGAGGACAAGGTCGTCAAGGGCCTGGTCGGGACCCTGACGCTGCTGCGGGACGACGGCTTCACGGCCGAGGAGATGCTGGAGTGGCTCTTCACGCCCGACCCGAGCCTGCCGGGCACCCCCGCCCAGGCGCTCAGTGAGAATCGCGGTACGGAGGTGAAGCGCCGCGCCCAGGCGCTCGCCGTCTGACCCCATCACCGATCCGGCACCACCGATCCGCCACACCGCCCGGCGTGCGGGCCACGCACGCCGGGCGCCGTGCCCGTACGCCACCATCGCGGGGCCCGTCGTGGGCCCACGCCACCGAACGACCCGGGGGACACCCGCATGCCCGACACCGCCCCGACCGCCGCCCGCGCCCGGCTCGCCGACGCCCGGCTCGCCGACGCCCGGCTCTACCTGTGCACGGACGCCCGCCGGAGCCAGGGCGACCTGCCCGAGTTCCTGGACGCCGTACTCGCCGGCGGCGTGGACATCGTGCAGCTGCGGGACAAGGGAATGGAGGCGGCGGAGGAACTGGAGCACCTGGCGGTCCTCGCCGACGCCTGCGCCCGCCACGGCAAGCTCCTCGCGGTCAACGACCGCGCGGACGTCGCCCACGCCGCCCGCGCCGACGTGCTCCACCTCGGCCAGGGCGACCTGCCGGTGCCCGCCGCCCGCGCGATCCTCGGCGACGACGTGCTGATCGGCCGTTCCACGCACGCCGAGTCCGAGGCCGCCGCCGCCGCGGCCCAGGAGGGCGTGGACTACTTCTGCACCGGTCCGTGCTGGCCGACCCCCACCAAGCCCGGCCGCCACGCACCCGGCCTCGACCTGGTCCGCCGCACGGCCGCGCTGGGCACCGACCGCCCCTGGTTCGCGATCGGCGGCATCGACCTCGGCAACCTGGACGAGGTGCTGGAGGCGGGCGCCCGGCGCGTGGTCGTCGTGCGTGCGATCACCGCCGCCGAGGACCCGGGCGCGGCGGCGGCCGAGTTCGCCGAGCGCCTGCGGCAGGCCCCGGCACACGGGTAGCCGCACGTCGCCGCAGGAAGTCGCCCCCAGGCGGGCAGTCGGGCAGGCGGGCAGGCGGGCAGTCGGGCAGGCGGGCAGGCGGGCAGGCGGGCAGGTGTCCAAAGGGTGGACAACAACTCGACAATGTGGACAAAAGTCCCGCATCCGGTTGGGTGACCGCCGCACCCTGGCTAACCTGCCCATATGGCCCTCGGAACCGCAAGCACGAGGACGGATCGCGCCCGCACGGTGCGTGACATCCTCGCCACCGGCAAGACGACGTACTCGTTCGAGTTCTCGGCGCCGAAGACGCCCAAGGGCGAGAAGAACCTCTGGAGCGCCCTGCGGCGGGTCGAGGCCGTGGCCCCGGACTTCGTCTCCGTGACCTACGGCGCCGGCGGCTCCACGCGCGCGGGCACGGTCCGTGAGACCCAGCAGATCGTCGCCGACACCACGCTGACCCCGGTGGCCCACCTGACCGCCGTCGACCACTCCGTCGCCGAGCTGCGCAACATCATCGGCCAGTACGCCGACGCCGGGATCCGCAACATGCTGGCCGTGCGCGGCGATCCGCCCGGCGACCCGAACGCCGACTGGGTCGCGCACCCCGAGGGCCTGACGTACGCGGCCGAACTGGTCAGGCTCATCAAGGAGTCGGGCGACTTCTGCGTCGGCGTCGCGGCCTTCCCCGAGATGCACCCGCGCTCCGCCGACTGGGACACGGACGTCACACGCTTCGTCGACAAGTGCCGGGCCGGCGCCGACTACGCCATCACGCAGATGTTCTTCCAGCCCGACTCCTACCTCCGGCTGCGCGACCGGGTCGCCGCGGCAGGCTGCGCGACCCCGGTCATCCCCGAGGTCATGCCGGTGACCAGTGTGAAGATGCTGGAGAGGTTGCCCAAGCTCAGCAACGCCTCGTTCCCGGCGGAGCTGAAAGAGCGGATCCTCACAGCAAAGGACGATCCGGCGGCTGTACGCTCGATCGGCATCGAGTTCGCAACGGAGTTCTGCGCACGGCTGCTGGCCGAGGGAGTGCCCGGACTGCACTTCATCACGCTCAACAACTCCACGGCGACGCTGGAAATCTACGAGAACCTGGGCCTGCACCACCCACCGCGGGCCTAGACCGGCCGCACGTATTTGCGACACACTGCGTAACGGCCACTGGGAGAGGGGCGTACATGGGCTGGACGGTCCTCTACATCGCGTTCGGCGGCGTCGCGCTGTGGCTGCTCGGCGAGGTGCTGCTGCAGTACAAGGCGCGGCTGCGCTGGCGGCTGCTGGCCTTCGGCGGCTTCGTCGGCGTCGTCGCCGGCGTGCTGATGTCGAACGTGCTCGTCATCGGTCTCGGCGCCGCCGCCTTCGCGGTCGGCCAGACCTACGTCACCCTGTCGTTCCGCCGCGGCTTCGAGGCCGGCTGGGCGGTCAACGCCCCGGCGAGCCTCGTCGGCAAACGCGGGCGCCCCGAACGCGGCCGCCAGGAACCGGCGTTGGATGCCCCCGGGCTCGATCCCGCCGAGGGCGGCCAGGACCGGCACGACGGCTACGACGCGCACGCCCAGAGCCACGCCCCGGGCCAGGACGCCACCGGTCAGTACGGGCACGAGGACTACGACCGCGACGACGTCTTCACCCCGGCCCGCCCCGCCGACCCCACGGCCGCGGAGAGCACCGCCGTGTACGCGCCGCAGCCCATGCCGGACGACACCGGCTCGTACGGCGTGTACGCCGACTCCGGGTACGGCACCGGCCAGCAGCCGGCGGCGGCCGCACCGGACGCCGACCAGACCTACGCCTACGACTACTCGGGCTACGGGCAGCAGCAGGGCTACGGCTACGACACCGGCGCCCAGCAGCAGTACGCCGCCTACTCCGACCCGTACATCGGCACCCACACCTACGGCGGCGGGGCGTACGACACGGGCGGCTACGACACGACCGGCGGGCAGCAGCAGTACGGCCAGCAGGGCCAGGGCTACGGGCAGGACCAGTACGCCACCGGCGCGCCCGGCGGCTACGGCGGCGAGACCCCGGCCGGCGGCGTGTGGGTGCCGCAGCAGCGCAGCACCGACGACCCCTACGGCGGCGAACTCCCGCCCGAGCAGCAGCCCTACCCCTACCAGGGCAACGGCCAGACACAGGGCCAGGGCCAGGGCTACGACGAGCAGTACCGCTTCTGAGGGACCCGGCCGGTCACTGGGAGCCGCGGAACTCCGGCCCCTCCACCACCAGTCCGGCGACCAGCGCGCCCGACATCCCCGCGTGCGGCAGACCCCCGCCGGGGTGTGACCAGCCGCCGACGGTGAACAGACCGTCCGTGCGCGTGCCGTTCGCCGGGTGCAGCAGCCGTCCGTCGGCGCCCGCCAGCGACGGCACCGGAATCGCGCCGTCCGCCGTACCGGTGTCCGCCGCGACCTCGGCCGGGGTGCGCACCTCGTGCCACAGGAGGCGGTCGCGCAGACCCGGTACCGCCCGCCCGGCGACGTCGATCAGCTGCTCGGCCCGCCGGGCGGACTGCTCGGCCGTGGCCCGCTCCGACGCGCCGCCCAGGGCGGGCACCGCCGCGCTGAGCGTCACCGCCTCGTGGTCCGCGTCGGGCACCAGCGCCGGATCGTCGGGTCGCAGGACGGTGACGGTCGGCCGCGCGGCCATCCCGTCGGCGGCGCCGAACAGACGGTCCAACTCCGCCTCACGGTCCGCCGCGTGCACCACCGTCCGGTGCGCCGTGCCCTCCGGACGGCTGCCGCGCAGTGCCAGCAGCACCGTCAGCCGGCTCGCCCCACCGCGCTGCGGGGGCACCTCGTCCCCGCCGCGCACCGGCGCTCCACCGCACAGGCGGTCCAGCACGCCCGGCGCCACGCCGGAGACGACGAACTCGGCCTCCGCCACGTCCCCTTCGGCCAGCTCCACGCCCGCCACCCGGCCGTCCTTCTCGACGATCCCGGTGACCTCGGCCCCGAAGCGGAACTCGACCCGGCGGGCCAGGCACCGCTCGTACACCGCCCGCGCCAGCTCCCGCAGACCGCCGCCGCGCACGTACCAGACACCGAACGCGTACTCCATGTACGGCAGGACCGCGGCGTTCGCCGGGGCGGTGCGGGGATCCAGGCCGTACGCGAGCGCCTGCCCCTCCAGCAGGGCGGCGAGCCGGGCGTCGCGCAGCTCCCACGCGCCGACCTCGGCGAGCGTGCCGGCCCGGCGGGTGCGCAGCAGCCGCTTGTGCGGGACCGCCGGATAGGGCTCGCGCTGGGCCAGCACCCGCCAGTTGGGCCACAGGGGCTCCTCCAGGAGCGGGCGGCGGGTGCGGTCCCAGGTCTCCCGGGCCCGCACCAGGAAGTCGCCCCAGCGCCGCCCGGCGCCCGCACCGAGCGTCGCGTCCAGGGCGGCGACGACACCCGCCCGCGAGGCGTTCGGCAGCGCGACCTCCGTGCCGTCCGCGAACACGTGCCGGGACGACGGGTCGACCTGGACCAGCTCGACGCGCGACTCCAGCGGCTCCTTGCCGGTCTTCACGAACAGATCGCGCCAGACCGCGGGCAGCGGGAGCACGCCGGGGCCGGTGTCGAAGCGGAACCCGTCCCGCTCGAACCGGCCCAGGGCTCCGCCGTAGGTCCGCGTCCGCTCGTACACCACCACCCGGTGGCCCGCGACGGCCAGCCGGGCGGCCGCCGCCATCGCGCCCATCCCGGCGCCGATCACCGCAATCCGTGCCATGCCAGGGACTTTATCCGCCGCCACCCGCACCCCCCTGCGAGGGCTGAGCACCGGAACGGACGTCCAGGTGACCGGTCGGCGGCGCCGCGCCGTGGGGCCGGGTGCGCAGGGCTGAGTAGCTGTACCTAGTGCCGCAGATGAGTACGCGCGCGGATGGGCCCCGACCTGCGGGAACGAGAGAGTGGAGACACGGAGAGGGGCACGGCTCCGGCACCGGCGGCACGGGGCGCCGGAACGGAGCCGGGCCCGCGATCCGCTCCTTCCGCCGGCCCGGGTCGGCGGGAGCGAGACACGGGGGAGCCCGAAGGGACGACCGGTGACGGAGGTCCCGACGAGGGGACGTACGGGGGAGCAGGAGAAGGCGCCGGTCCGACGGCGGCCCGCGGGGGACGCGGCCACGGCGGACCGGCGTTCTTCGTGCACCACCCGCGCCGGCCGGGTCGGCTCCGGCCGCTAGCCCGGCATCCTGGGCCCGGCCGCTCAGCTCCGGCCGGTCAGCCCCGGCCGGTCAGCCGCCGCCGCTCACGCGTCCCTGGAGCAGTCGTGAGAGCGCGGCGTGCACGTCGTCGAGTGAGCGCTCCGGCTGGAACGCCTTCCAGTCCAGCGCCGCCACCAGGACCATGCCGACCAGTGCGGCGGCGGTCAGCGGCACGTCGATCTCCGCACTGAACTCACCGCTCGCCACGCCTTCGCGCAGGACGCCCTCCACCACGGCCACGGCCTCCTGCCGGACCACCAGCAGCGTGGACTGCCAGGCCCGGTTGGTGCGCCACAGCTCGGCCACGTACAGCTGGGTGAAGGCCGGGTAGCGGTCGATGAAGACGAGCCCGGCGCGGATCATCGCGTCCAGGGCGTCGACCCGGCCGCGGCCCTCCCGGGCGGTCCGTTCCGCGGCCTGCCGCAGCGAGGCGGCCAGGAGCCCGACACCGTGCCGCAGCAGCTCCTCGAAGAGGACGGACTTGCTGGCGAAGTTGTAGTAGACCGTGCCCTTCGCGACCCCGGCCCGCTCGGCGATCTCGTCCACGGTGGTGGCGGAGAAGCCCTGCTCGGCGATGAGGGTGACCGCCGCCTCGTAGAGCTTCTGCCGGGTGGCCTCGCGACGGCTGCCGCTCTGCGAGGCGGTGCTGCTGCTTTCCATGGTCCCGATTCTCACAGCACCCCGGGCGGCGACGTCACCGCAGGCCCGCGCACACCCCGAACCGAACGGCCGATCGAATTAAAAGTCCAGGTCAGAACGGATTGTCAGTGCCATACCTCACGATGGGCACATACGGCACCTCCTGCCCGGAGCGTGCCGTCACGGAGACGACAGGAGGATCGTCATGGCCCACTCGTCCGCAGCCGCCGCCCGGCGGCCCCGCGCAGCCGGCCCTGCACCCTCACTGACCGGACCGGCGAGCGACGTGCACCCCGTGCTCCGCCGGACGACCGCCCCGCCCGCCGCCCTCGACCTGCTCGCCCAGGCGCGGGCCGGACTGGAGGAGGCCACCGCCCTCGAAACGCCGAACGAGCGTTACGCGACGGCCCACCTCGCCGCCCTGCGCACCGCCGCCGCCGTGCTGGCCGCCCGCGGCCGCCCCGAGACCAGCCCGCGGGCCCGGGCCCGCATCCGCAGCGCCTGGGAGGTGCTGCCCGAGATCGCGCCCGAGCTGGCCGACTGGAGCGCCCTGTTCGCCTCCGGCGCGCGGCGCCGGGCACGGGCCGAGGCGGGCATCCAGGGCGCGGCGGGCAGCCGGGACGCCGACGACCTGATACGCGACGTGGCGATGTTCCTGCGCCTCGTGGAGCGGATGCTGGTCCTCCAGCCGGTCCTGCCCCAGCCCCGCCCCGACGCGGACCCACCGGGCGCCGAGCGGCCCCGCCGCTCCGACGCCGGTCACCCGGGCAGGGACCTGCCGGACGCGGGATGAGCGGGTGACGAGCGGGGTGCCCGACGGGCGCATCGGAGGCAATAGGGTGGGAGACGCCTGAAGCCTCCCCCTCCCCGCACCGGGCGGGGGCGGCAGCCCGTTCGCTCCGCCCGTGTCCGGGGCGGTGCCGCGCCGAGGAGTCAACTGCCGTGTCGGACCCGATGCGCCCGCCCGCCTCCCACCCCCGACCGCACACGGCGGCTCCGCGCTCCGAGCCCTCTCGTTCCCGGGCCGCCCTGCGCACCGCCGTCGTCTGGGACGTCCTCCAGGACGCCCTGGACCGCCGGGTGAAGGCAACGGGCCGGCCCACGCTGGACGTCCTCGACACCGGCGGCGGCAGCGGCAACTTCGCGGTGCCCGTGGCCGGGCTCGGCCACCGCGTCACCGTCGTGGACCCCAGCCCCAACGCCCTGTTCGCCCTGGAGCGCCGCGCCGCCGAGGCCGGTGTCGCCGATCGGGTGCGGGGCGTCCAGGGCGATGCCGGCGGCCTGTTCGACGTGGTCGAGCGCGGCGGCTACGACGCGGTGCTGTGCCACGGCGTCCTGGAGTACGTCGACGACCCCGCGGAGGGCGTCCGCAACGCGGTGGCGGCGCTGCGCGAGGACGGCGTCCTCAGCGTGCTCGCCGCCGGCCTGGGCGGGGCCGTGCTCGCCCGCGCCCTCGCCGGCCACTTCACGGAGGCCCGGCAGGCCCTGGACGACCCGGACGGCCGCTGGGGCACGGGTGACCCGGTGCCGCGCCGGTTCACCGCCGAGCAGCTCACCGGGCTGGTCGAGGCCGCCGGGCTCCGGATCGGTGCCGTGCACGGCGTACGGGTCTTCGCCGACCTCGTTCCCGGCGTGCTCGTGGACACCGAGCCCGGTGCCATGGACGCCCTGCTGAAGCTGGAGGCCGCGGCGGCCGAACTCACCGCGTTCCACTCCGTGGCCACCCAGCTCCATGTGCTCGGCGAGACGCGAGGGGCCGACGAGGCCTGAGCGCCCGGTGGGGTAAGGCGCTGATCAGGGACGCGACTGCGGATGGAGTACGCCACAGGCCCCCCGAACGGGGGGCAGTCGCCGTATGATCGAGGGAGACGGCCCGGCATGACGGGTCGGCCGCTGGGGAATGGGAACCTCAGCGAGCCGGTACGGCCATGACGGAGTCCGGTTGGTCAATTGGCGCAGAGGGGCGGGTTTCACGGGGGCGATTCCCTGCCTATCCTGAAGGGACCCCCCGGGTCGCCCCGGCGACTGCACGATGAGGAGGACTCCGTGCCGCTCTCGGAGCACGAGCAGCGCATGCTCGAGCAGATGGAGCGAGCGCTGTACGCCGAAGATCCCAAGTTCGCGACAGCGCTCGAGGGAAGCGGGCTGCGTACGTACACCCGGCGACGGGTCTACCAGGCGGTCGCGGGCTTCCTCGTAGGTATTGCGCTCCTCATGGCCGGTATGGTCGCCCAGCAGGTGTGGCTCAGTGTGGTGGGCTTCCTGGTCATGCTGGGGTGCGCGGTGCTCGCCGTGACCGGCTGGCGCAAGGCCCCGAAACCGGGCGAGCAGCAGCCGGCGGCCGGTGCCGGACCGCAGGCGGCCCGCCGCCAAGGACGACAGAAACGCTCGATGATGGACCGCATCGACGAGCGCTGGCAGCGCCGCAGGGACGAGCAGCAGGGCGGCCAGTAGTAGCGCCGTCCGAGCAGCCGCTCACCACGACATGCGCGTGAGGGGGTGACCACCGTCCGGGTGGTCACCCCCTCACGCGTACCCATGAGCGCCGCCGACGGGCCGAGACAGCGACCCGGGTGCTGACCCGAGACACCGACCGGGACACCACCGACCGGGACACCACCGGCCGAGGCGCCGGTCAGGGGCGCCGACCCCACCGCGGGCCGGCGCCCCTGACCGGCGCCTCGGCCGGCTCAGCCCTGCTGGTCCGACGTCCTGCGCCACTCCGGCCGGGCCGCCGCGGCCCGCCGCTTCAGGGCCGCCCACCGGGCCGACACCGTCCACGTCACCCGGATGGCCGAACGCGGGGCGAACCGTGCGCGCAGCCGCGTTCCGCGGCCGGCCGTGGACCGCAGCCCGGCGGTCGCCAGCCGGACGTCCTCCGCCAGCCCCGCCGTCGGGCGCGGGCGGGGCGCGTAGAGGACCTGCTCCACGGCGTCCGCGACCCGGTGCACCGCCTGTGCCGCCGCCGGCTCGAGCCGGCCCAGCCGGACGATGCGGGCCGCCGCCCTGCGCGGGGTCTGCGACTCCTGGGGCAGGATGCCGAGGTCCCACGCGGCGTCGGTCAGCTCCTGCCACACCGCGAGGGTGTGCGGGCCGACGTCCGCCGCACCGCGGCCGTGCGCCCCGAGCCGTACCGCCCGGGCGCGCAGCCGCCACAGCATCGGTGCGAGCGGGAGCAGCAGCACCACGAGCCCGGCCAGCGCCCAGGCCAGCAGCGCGTACCACTTAGGTCCGTCGCCGCCGACGACGGGCACGGCCACCGCGGACTCGTTGGGGCAGGCATTCAGCTTCTTGTCCTGCGGGGAGCAGGTGTCGCTCTTCGAGGGCGCCGCCGACGGCTCCGACTCCGCGCTCTGCGACGGCAGGGCCGGGTCCGGCACCGAGCTGCCCGGCCGTTCCGTGATGGTGTACGACGGGGTCGAGCCACGCGTCGGCGTCGGCTCGAAGCGGGTCCAGCCCACGCCCTCGAAATACACCTCGGGCCACGCGTGCGCGTCCCGCAGCCCCACCGACACCGAGCCGTCCGCCTGCGGGGAGCCCGGCGCGAAGCCGACCGCGACCCTGGCCGGAATGCCCAGGGAACGGGCCATCGCCGCCATGGCGAAGGAGAAGTGGACGCAGAAGCCCTCCTTGTCCTTCAGGAACCGGGCGATCGCCTCCGAGCCGCTGCCGACCTTGACCTGGGTGTCGTACTCGAAGCCGCCGTTGACCGCGAAGTACTCCTGGAGCTCGACCGCCTGCTCGTAGGGGTTCGCGGCGCCGGCGGTGACCTCGCGGGCGGTCCGGGAGACCACGTCGGGCAGCGAGTCCGGGAGCTCCGTGTACTCGCGCGTGAGGGCCGGCGACGGCGGCGGCGCCGCGGCGAGCTGCTCCGCCGTCGGCTGCACGTTCAGGCTGCGTACCTCGTACTTCAGCCCGCGGGTGTTCTGGCCGTGGTCGCCGACCAGCGTCATGCCGACGGGTTCGAAGCGCCAGTTGCCCGCGACGCGCACGCCGCTGGGCGGGTAGGGCATCGGCAGCCAGTCCTGGGCGTACCAGTCGGCGGCCGAGACCAGGGCCCGGGTCTCCGTGCGCCTGATGTCGGGGCCGAGGCCGGCCGGGGTGGGGAAGGTGCCGTCCGGCACGGCGGTGATGCGCCGCTTGGACGGCTTCCAGGTGGTGCCGTCGAAGTCGTCCAGGGACACGATGCGCAGGTACAGGTCGGACAGGTCCTCGGAGTCCGTCTGGACGGACAGGACCTGGCGGTCCTCGTCGACGTTCAGACTGTCCCGCAGGGAGACCAGCGGGTTCACCGCGGAGATCGTGCCGCCGCCACCGGTGCCGGAGCCCACGCCGCCGCCGGCGCCGTCCAGCAGCCCGCCGTCCATCGCGGGCAGGGCTAGCGGCACCACCAGTGCGATGCCCAGCGCGAAGGCGCCGATGCGCCGTCCGGTGCGGACCGGGGCCAGGGCGCGCCCCTGCTCCGGGCCCGGTGCGCGCGCGGAGCCGCCGAAGACGCGGCCCCACTGCGAGAGCCGGTCACGTCCCTCGGCCAGGAGCAGCATCAGATAGCCGACCGCCGCGACCAGGAACCAGAGCCAGTCGGCGCCGCCCTCGGACAGCCCCGCGGCCACCGAGTAGAGGGCGAGCAGGGGCAGGCCGGCCGGGGCGGCACTGCGGAAGGTCACCGCGAGGGTGTCCACCAGCAGCCCGATCACCAGGACGCCGCCGACCAGCATCAGCCGGATGCCGTCGGACTCCAGCGGCGCCGGGATCGCGTACCGGGCGATGTCGTCGCCGCCCTGCTGGAGCAGGTCGGCGAAGCGCTGGAAGGCCTGTGGGCCGGGGAGCAGCCCGGCGAGCGCCTGCTGCCGGGCGAAGACCAGGGTCAGCAGTACCAGCGTGACCACGGCCTGCACCGCGATGGTCAGCGGGCGCGCCAGCGGCACCCGTCGCGCCACCGCGCCCACCCCCGACTGCACCGCCAGCAGCACCGCCGCCTGCAGGATCCACGTGGCCGGTTCGACCAACGGCAACAGCGCACAAGCCGCCATCAACGTGGCCGCCCAGGCACACACCGCCAACCGCGCCCGCCCGCTCATCGCGCCCCCTCTCCGCCGGCCGGCGCCGCGAAGGTGGTGCGTTCGCGGTCGGCCAGGCGCCACACTTCCTCCACGGTGGCACCCCGGGGGACCGCCACGGCGGTCCAGCCCGCCTCGCGGAGCATCCGCAGCCGTTCGTCGCTCCCGGCCGGCGGGCCGGGCACGTCGGCCGGTTCCCGGGCCCACGTCTCGCTGTCCAGGACGAAGGCGACGGCGCCGCCGCCCCGCTGCCGCATCTTCGCCACCGCCGTGGCCTGCTCCTCGTCCAGGTCGCCGAAGAACGCCACCAGCAGCCCCTCGTTCCCGCCGCGCAGCATGTCGTACGCCCGCGACAGACCCGTGTCGTCGGAGTGGTCGATCACGGCGAGGGTGTCCATCATCAGTCCCGCCGCGTCGGCCGTCCCCTGGCTCGCGCCCGCGAAGCCGTCGGCGCCCTCGCCCGGCACCGCGTCGCCGTTGCCGGTGAGCAGCCGGACGGAGAAACCCCGCTCCAGCATGTGCACCAGCACGGACGCCGCGCCCGACACCGCCCACTCGAAGGCCGAGTCGGGGCCCGCGCCCTCGAAGGCCACCACCCGGGTGTCGAGCAGCACCGTGCAGCGCGCCCGCTGCGGCTGCTCCTCGCGGCGCACCATCAGCTCGCCGTAGCGCGCGGTGGAGCGCCAGTGCACGCGGCGCAGGTCGTCGCCGTAGCGGTACCCGCGCGGGATCACGTCGTCGTCACCGGCCAGGGCGAGCGAGCGCTGCCGTCCCTCGCCGTACCCCTTCGCCTCACCGCTCAGCCGTACCGGCGGCAGCGCCTCCACCCGCGGGATCACCGTCAGGGTGTCGTACGTCGAGAAGGAGCGGGTCAGCTCGCACAGGCCGAACGGGTCGGTCAGGCGCAGCTGCAGCGGGCCCAGCGGGAAGCGGCCGCGCAGGTCGGAGCGGACCCGGTAGGACACCTCGCGGCGACCGCCCGGCTCCACCCGGTCGAGCACGAAGCGGGGGCGCGGACCGAGTACGTAGGGCACCCGGTCCTGGAGCATCAGCAGACCGGTGGGCAGCCGGGAGACGTTGTCGACGCGCAGATGCACCCTGGCCTCGCTGCCCGCGGGTACCCGCCCGGGGGAGAGCCGGCGACTGCCCGCGACCCGGTAGCGGGTGCGGTGGAGCACGGCCGCGCACACCAGGGGGAGGGCACCCAGGAGCAGCCCGACGCGCAGCAGATCGCTCTGGCCCAGGACGTACGCGCAGACCGCGGCCGCGATGCCGGCGGCCAGGAAGGAGCGCCCGCGGGTGGTCAGACCGGAAAGGGCGGTCCGGATGCCGCCGCCCTCGCCCCGGTCGCCCTCGCCCCGGTCGGTCCCGGACCGGTCCGTCCCCCCGGTGTCCATCACAGCCTCCGCGGCGGCTGCTGACCGTACGCCGACGTGCCGCGGCCCACGCCGAAGCCCGTCTGCTGCTGGGGCTCCGCGGGCACCGCGGTGCGCTGCAGGATCTCCTGGACGACCTGCTCGGCGGTGCGGCGGTTGAGCTGGGCCTGCGCGGTCGGCAGCAGCCGGTGGGCCAGGACGGCGACCGCGAGGGCCTGCACGTCGTCCGGCAGTGCGTAGTCCCGTCCGCTCAGGGCGGCGGACGCCTTCGCCGCGCGCAGCAGATGCAGCGTGGCCCGCGGCGAGGCGCCGAGTCTGAGGTCCGGGTGGGTGCGGGTGGCGGCGACCAGGTCCACCGCGTACCGCCGGACCGGATCGGCCACGTGGACGCCGCGGACCGCCTCGATCAGCTTCAGGATGTCGTGCGCGTGCGCCACCGGCTGGAGGTCGTCCAGCGGGCTGGCCCCGCCGTGCACGTCGAGCATCTGCAACTCGGCCTCCGGGCTCGGATAGCCGATGGAGACCCGGGCCATGAAGCGGTCCCGCTGGGCCTCCGGAAGCGGGTAGGTGCCCTCCATCTCGACCGGGTTCTGCGTCGCCACCACCATGAAGGGACTGGGCAGCTCGTAGGTCTGGCCGTCGATGGTGACCTGACGCTCCTCCATCGACTCCAGCAGCGCCGACTGGGTCTTCGGCGACGCGCGGTTGATCTCGTCGCCGATCACCACCTGCGCGAAGATCGCGCCCGGCTTGAACTCGAAGTCCCGCCGCTGCTGGTCCCAGATCGACACCCCGGTGATGTCCGAGGGCAGCAGGTCCGGAGTGAACTGGATCCGGCGCACGGAACAGTCGATGGACCGCGCCAGCGCCTTGGCCAGCATGGTCTTGCCGACCCCCGGCACATCCTCGATCAGCAGGTGTCCCTCGGCCAGCAGCACGGTCAGCGAGAGCCGTACGACCTCGGGCTTACCCTCGATCACGTCCTCGACCGAGTCACGGACCCGCTCGACCACAGCGGTCAGATCTTCCCCCACGCTCCCGTACGCTCGCGCGGCGGTGCCTCCACGGCTCGCCTGATCGTCATAGGTCGTCACCCGGCCCTCCTCGGCCTTTCCCCACACTCCCTGGGAAGTGGGGGTACCCCAACTTGCCGGCCGGCCCCGCACCGCGGACCGGCCCACCCCGAATCACGGACACCGCCCGGAAAAAGTTCCGCGCGACACCACTTCCCGCATTCTTGCCGCCGTTACCGATTCGTGTCACTCGCCTGTGGACAACTGGCCGCGATATGTCGGCCCTTACGGCCTTTGCGGAGCTTGCGCGGCTGGATCGTCGGGATGGGCCACGGACCCGGTCAGGCGGGGTCGACCTCACGCAGCAGGCCCGTCTTCACGTCGAAGACGAAACCGCGCACGTCCTCGGTGTGCAGCAGGAACGGCGAGGTGCGCACCCGCTCGATCGACTGCCGCACGTCCTGGTCGGCGTCCCGGAAGGCCTCCACCGCCCACGCGGGACGCTGGCCCACCTCCAGCTCCAGGTCGTGCCGGAACTCCTCGGTGATGGTCTCCATGCCGCAGCCCGTGTGGTGGATGAGGGCCACGCTGCGGGTGCCGAGCGCCCGCTGGCTGATGGTCAGGGACCGGATCACGTCGTCGGTGACGACACCGCCCGCGTTGCGGATCGTGTGGCAGTCGCCGAGCTTCAGGCCGAGCGCCGCGTGCAGGTCCAGGCGTGCGTCCATGCAGGCCACCACGGCGACACGCTGTACGGGGCGGGCGTCCATGCCGGGGTCGGCGAACGCCGCGGCGTAGCGTTCGTTCGCCTCGACGAGCCGGTCGGTGACGGTGTGGTCGGCCGCTATGGCGGATTCGGAGGCGGCGGGTACCGATGCAGAAGTCGTCATATCCATGACGTTACTGGCCGTCCCGGCCCGTGGCCCGCTGTGAAGCGGGACAAAGAACGTCATCGAGGCTTGTTGTGAGCCAACCCACAAGGTGGCGGGATTGCGGCCGTACGAGTGAAAAGCCGTGCGATGCCGGTTTGCTGACACCGGTGTCCGCGACGCGCAGGCCGGTTGATTGACCGGGCGACACGGTGGACTAAAGTGACGCGAAGCGGGAGGCGAGGTCCTCCCTGCTGGACTGAAATCCCCGGAGACCTGGGCGACGTCCCGCCAGATCTCCCCACGTGCGCGGCGCGTACGTACGGCTCGGCCTCCTCCCGCTCCCGGCCGGCCGACGCTTTTGGCGCCGGCAGGCCTCCCCTTCAGATGCGAGCGGGAGGGGACCCGGCAGTGCGTGACGCCGCGCCGGACCTGAGAGGCCGCCCCACTTGAGCCAGAGTCGACACGTCCCGGTGATGCTCCAGCGGTGTCTGGACCTGCTGGCACCCGCCCTCCAGGAGCCGGGAGCCGTGGTCGTCGACTGCACGCTGGGACTCGGCGGGCACAGCGAGGCGCTCCTCGAACGCTTCCCCGGGGCCCGGCTCGTCGCCCTCGACCGCGACAAGGAGGCCCTGCGCCTGTCCGGCGAGCGGCTCGCCCCGTACGGCGGACGCGCCACCCTCGTGCACGCCGTCTACGACGAACTGCCCGACGTGCTCGACCGGCTCGGCGTCCCCCGCGTCCAGGGCGTGCTGTTCGACCTCGGCGTCTCCTCCATGCAGCTCGACGAGGCCGACCGCGGCTTCGCCTACGCCCAGGACGCCCCCCTCGACATGCGGATGGACCAGAGCACCGGCATGAGCGCCGCCGAGGTCCTCAACACCTACCCGCCCGGCGAACTCGTCCGCATCCTGCGGGCGTACGGCGAGGAGAAGCAGGCCAAGCGGATCGTGTCCGCCGTCGTGCGCGAGCGCGAGAAGGAGCCGTTCACCAACAGCGCCCGCCTGGTGGAGCTGATCCGCGCCGCACTGCCGCAGGCCGCCAAGCGCACCGGCGGCAACCCGGCCAAGCGCACCTTCCAGGCCCTGCGCATCGAGGTCAACGGCGAGCTGTCCGTCCTGGAGCGGGCGATCCCGGCCGCCGTCGAGTCCCTCGCGGTCGGCGGGCGGATCGCCGTGCTGTCCTACCACTCGCTGGAGGACCGGCTGGTCAAACAGGTGTTCGCGGCCGGTGCCGCCAACACCGCGCCGCCCGGTCTGCCCGTCGTCCCCGAACAGTACGCACCGCGGCTCAAGGTGCTCACCCGCGGTGCCGAACTCCCCACCGAGGAGGAGATCGCCGAGAACCGGCGGGCGGCACCGGCACGGCTGCGCGGCGCCGAGCGCATCAGGGAGTCCCTCGGGTGAAGGGAGTCCCTCGGGCGGAACGAGCGAGGCAGGCCGGGCACCGGCGCGGACGACACCCCCTAGGGGAGGGCGTGTGAGCAGGAAACCCGAACTGAAGGGCAGGGCGGCCCGGCTGGCCCGGCTCCTGCCCATCGGCGGCCCCCGCGGCCAGGCGGCCCGGGCGCCGTTCGTCCTCCTGGTCGTCGCCCTCCTCGGCGGCGGCCTCATCGGGCTCCTCGTGCTGAACTCCGCCCTGAGCGAGGGCTCCTTCCAGCTGGACGACCTCAAGCAGCGGACCAAGGAGCTCACCGACGAGGAACAGGCGCTCCAGCGGGACGTCGACTCCTACTCCGCCCCCCAGGCCCTCCAGCGCCGCGCCCGCGAACTGGGCATGGTGCCCGGCGGCGACCCCGCCTTCCTCGACCCCGACGGCACGGTCAAGGGCTCGCCCAGCCCCGCCCCCGCCGCGGCCACCCCGCTCGTCCTCGCTCCCGAGGCGCTGGCCTCGACGTCCGCCGGCGCGTCCACGGTCACGCCGTCCCCCTACACCGAGCCCTCCGGCCCGGCCCCCACGCCCACCACCGCGGCCACACCCGGCGCAGCCGCCACCCCCACCACCGCGGCGACGCCCACCCCGACCCCGACTCCCGGCAGGTGACGGAAGTGTCCGACAGGGAACCGCCGCGCCGCCGGGTGCCCGGACCCGCGAGGCCCGTCCGCCCCGGCGGCGGGCGCCGCCCGGGGCCAGGCGCCCGGCCGGCCCGCAGGCCGGGACCGCCCCGGCCGGCGCCCCGCGCCTTCCGGCTGGGCAGCCCGCGCCCCCGGCTGCGCATGATCGGCCTCGCGCTGACCCTGGTGCTGGCCGCGTTCGTCGTACGGCTCCTCCAGGTGCAGGCCGTCGACGCCGGCACCTACTCGGCGAAGGCCGAGCAGAACCGCTACGTCGTGCACACCCTGCCCGCCGAACGCGGCGGCATCACCGACCGCAACGGCGTCGCCCTCGCGAGCACCGTGGACTCCTACGACATCACCGCCGACCCCACGATGTTCACCCGTGAGCGGCTGAAGGTCGGCGACGGACCCGAGCAGGCGGCGGCGCTCCTCGCGCCGATCCTCGGCCAGGACCAGGAGCAGCTGGCCAAGGTGCTCCGCCCGAAGAACAAGGAACTGCGCTACGTCCGCCTCGCGCGCCGGCAGACCCCCCAGGTCTGGAACCAGATCAAGGACCTGAAGACCGCGCTCACCACGAAGGCGGAGACCGACAGGTCCACGGTCAACGTGCTCGCGGGCGTCTTCGCCGACCCCAGCAGCAAGCGGGTGTACCCGGGCGGCGACCTCGCCGCCGGCATCCTCGGCTGGGTCGGCGCCGACGGCAAGGGCGGCGGGGGCCTGGAGCGGAAGCTCGACAAGACGCTGGCCGGCGAGGACGGCAAGATCCGCTACGCGCAGTCCGGCGGGCGCCAGGTGCCCACCGCCGGTTCCACCGAGACGCCCGCCGTGCCGGGCAGCGACGTCGAGCTGACCATCGACCGCGACATCCAGTGGGCCGCGCAGCACGCGATCAGCGAGCAGGTGGAGAAGTCCAAGGCGGACGGCGGCTACGTCATCGTCCAGGACACCACCACCGGCGAGATCCTCGCCATGGCCAACTCGCCCGGCTTCGACCCGGGCGACCTCGCCCACGCCGACCCGGCGGCGCTGGGCAACGCCGCGCTCCAGGACGCCTTCGAACCGGGCTCCACCGCCAAGGTGCTGTCGATGGCGGCCGTGCTGGAGGAGAACGTCGCCACGCCGGGCACCCACATCACCGTCCCCAACCGGCTCAAGCGCGGCGACCGGCTCTTCAAGGACGACATCGACCACCCGACCTGGTACCTCACGCTCAACGGCGTGCTCGCCAAGTCCAGCAACATCGGCACGATCATGGCCACCGGTGAGCTGGGCAAGACCCAGGCCGAGGCCAACCAGGTGCTCCACTCCTACCTGCGCAAGTTCGGCCTCGGCGAGTACAGCGGGCTCGGCTTCCCCGGCGAGACCAAGGGCATCCTCGCGCCGCCCGGCCAGTGGTCGACCTCGCAGCAGTACACGATCCCTTTCGGCCAGGGCGTCTCCGTGAACGCGCTCCAGGCGGCCTCCATCTACTCGACCGTCGCCAACGGCGGCGTCCGCATCGAACCCACCCTGGTCCGCGGCACGAAGGGCGCCGACGGACGTTTCACTCCGGCCCCTGAACCCAAGAAAACCCGCGTGACCAGCGAGAAGACCGCGAAGACCCTCTCGCAGATGCTGGAGTCCGTCGTCGACGACGAGGAGGGCACCGGCACCAAGGCCCGGATCCCCGGCTACCGGGTGGCGGGCAAGACGGGCACGGCCAACCGGGTGGATCCGGCCACCGGCAAGTACCACGGCTACACCTCGTCGTTCGCCGGGTTCGCCCCTGCCGACAAGCCCCGCGTCACCGTCTACTGCGCCATCCAGAACGCCACCGAGGGCAGCTACTTCGGCGGCCAGATCTGCGGCCCCATCTACAAGCAGGTCATGGAGTTCGCCCTGAAGACCCTTCAGGTCCCGCCGACCGGGGCCGCCCCCGCGAGGCTCCCGGTCACCTTCAAACCCTGAGCAAACCCCGAGCCGTACCGCCCCTCGCACCGAGCCGTACCGAGCCAGCGCCGATTCAGTACCGAGCCACCAGGAACCACCCGTGACGACGATCACCCCCGACCCCGGGAACCAGAACAGCCCTTCCCCCTCGCTTCGCCCCCAGGCGGGTACTCCCGGTACGCTCACCGCCGTGCCACACCCTGATCAGTCCCAAACCACCCAGAAGGGCCACCCCGTGACATACCCGGGACCGCCCCGGCCGGTGCGGATCTCCGCCACACCCCTCGCGGAACTCGCCGATCAGCTGGGTACCACCGCGCCGGACGGCTCCGCCGAGGTCACGGGCATCACCCACGACTCGCGCGCCGTCCGCCCCGGAGACCTGTACGCCGCCCTGCCCGGAGCCCGCGCCCACGGCGCCGACTTCGTCACCCAGGCCGCGGGCCTCGGCGCCGCCGCCGTGCTGACCGACCCGGCCGGCGCGGAGCGCGTCGCCGCCACCGGGCTGCCGGCGCTGGTCGTCGACGACCCGCGCGCGCGGATGGGCGAGCTGGCGGCCACGATCTACGGCCACCCCGGCCGCGACCTCCTCCAGATCGGCATCACCGGTACCTCCGGCAAGACCACCACCGCCTACCTCGTCGAGGGCGGCCTGCGCACGGCGAAGTCCACCGGGCTGATCGGCACGGTCGAGATGCGCATCGGCGACGAGCGCATCAAGTCCGAGCGGACCACGCCCGAGGCCACCGACCTCCAGGCGCTGTTCGCGGTGATGCGCGAGCGCGGCACCGAGGCGGTCGCCATGGAGGTCTCCAGCCACGCCCTGGTACTCGGCCGCGTCGACGCCTGCGTCTTCGACATCGCGGTCTTCACCAACCTCAGCCCGGAGCACATGGAGTTCCACTCCGGCATGGAGGACTACTTCCAGGCCAAGGCGCAGCTCTTCACCCCCGAGCGCAGCAAGCTCGGCGTGGTCAACGTCGACGACGAGTACGGGCGGCGCCTCGCCAACGAGGCCACCGTCCCGGTCGTCACCTACTCCGCCGAGGGCCACCCGGACGCCGACTGGCGTGCCGACGAGGTCGAGGTCGGCCCGCTGGACTCCACGTTCACCGTGCTCGGGCCGAAGGGCGAGCGGATCGCCGCCAAGTCGCCGCTGGCCGGACCGTTCAACGTGGCGAACACCCTCGCCGCGATCGTCGCCCTGGCCGCCGCCGGGCTCGACCCGCAGAGCGCCGCCGACGGCGTCGCCGCCGTACCGGGCGTGCCGGGCCGCCTCGAGCGCGTGGACGAGGGCCAGCCCTACTTCGCGGTGGTCGACTACGCCCACAAGACCGACGCCGTCGAGTCCGTCCTGCGGGCCCTGCGCAAGGTCACCGAGGGCAAGCTGCACGCCGTGCTCGGCTGCGGCGGCGACCGGGACACCACCAAGCGGGAGCCGATGGGCGCCGCCGTGGCCCGGTTCGCCGACACCGCCGTACTGACCTCCGACAACCCCCGCTCCGAGGACCCCCTCGCGATCCTCGCCACCATGCTCCAGGGCGCGGCGTCCGTGCCCGCGCACGAGCGCGGCGAGGTGCAGGTCTTCGAGGACCGGGCCGCCGCGATCGCCGCCGCCGTCGCCCGGGCCGAGCCCGGCGACACGGTGCTGGTGGCGGGCAAGGGCCACGAGCAGGGCCAGGACATCGCCGGGGTCGTCCGTCCCTTCGACGACCGCCAGGTGCTGCGCGAAGCCATCAAGAAGACCCGGGGATGAAATCCCGAATGATCCGAGGGACGAGATCCCGAACGATCCAGCCGATCCTGATCCTGATCCAGGGGACGAACTTGTGATCACCCTCTCACTCGCCGAGATCGCAGAAGTCGTCGGCGGGCGGATGCACGACATACCGGACGCGTCCGCCGAGGTCACCGGGCCGGTCGTCCGGGACTCCCGGGAAGCGGGGCCCGGCAGCCTCTTCGTCGCCTTCGTCGGCGAACGGGTGGACGGCCACGACTTCGCCGCGCAGGTCGTCGAAGCGGGTGCGGTGGCCGTTCTCGGCTCCCGCCCCGTCGGCGTGCCCGCGATCGTCGTGGACGACGTCCAGGCCGCCCTCGGCGCCCTCGCCCGGCACGTCGTGCGACGCCTGGGCACCACCCTCGTGGCCCTCACCGGGTCGGCCGGCAAGACCAGCACCAAGGACCTGATCGCCCAGGTACTGCGCCGCAAGGCGCCCACGGTGTTCACGCCCGGCTCCCTCAACAACGAGATCGGGCTGCCGCTCACCGCGCTCACCGCCACCGACGAGACCAGGTTCCTCGTCCTGGAGATGGGCGCCCGCGGCATCGGACACATCCGGTACCTCACGGAACTCACCCCGCCGAAGATCGGTCTCGTCCTCAACGTCGGTTCCGCGCACATCGGCGAGTTCGGCGGCCGGGAGCAGATCGCCCAGGCCAAGGGCGAGCTCGTGGAGGCGCTGCCGCCGGCCGAGGAGGGCGGCGCCGCGATCCTCAACGCGGACGACCCGCTCGTACGGGCCATGGCCGCCCGAACGAAGGCGAAGGTGATCCTTTTCGGAGAGTCCGGCGAAGCGGACGTGTCCGCCGAGAACGTGCGACTCACGGACACCGGACAGCCTTCCTTCAGCCTTCACACACCCTCCGGTGCAAGCGATGTGACCATGCGCCTGTACGGTGAGCACCACGTGTCGAACGCGCTCGCCGCGGCCGCCGTCGCCCACGAGTTGGGCATGTCCGCAGACGAGATCGCCACCGCGCTCTCCGAGGCGGGCTCCCTCTCCCGCTGGCGGATGGAGGTCACCGAGCGCCCGGACGGCGTGACGGTCGTCAACGACGCCTACAACGCGAACCCCGAGTCCACGAAGGCCGCGCTGCGTGCCCTCGTGGCCATCGGCAAGGGGCGTCGTACGTGGGCGGTGCTCGGCAAGATGGCCGAGCTCGGGGACGAGGCGCTCGCCGAGCACGACGCGGTCGGACGGCTCGCCGTCCGGCTCAACGTCAGCAAGCTCGTCGCGGTCGGGGGCAGGGAAGCCCAATGGCTGCAACTGGGCGCATATAACGAGGGTTCGTGGGGTGAGGAGTCGGTGCACGTGTCCGACGCACAGGCGGCGGTCGACCTGTTGCGCAGCGAGTTGCGCCCAGGGGACGTCGTGCTCGTGAAGGCGTCCCGTTCGGTGGGTCTGGAGAGCGTCGCCACGGCGCTGCTCGAGACCGGCACCGAGGGTGAGGTTGCCGCCCGATGATGAAGCAGATCCTGTTCGCAGGAGTCATTGGCCTCTTCCTGACCCTGGTCGGCACCCCGCTGCTGATCAAGCTGCTCGCCCGCAAGGGCTACGGCCAGTACATCCGCGACGACGGACCGCGCGAGCACGCCAGCAAGCGCGGTACGCCGACCATGGGCGGCATCGCCTTCATCTTCGCCACGGTCGCCGCGTACTTCCTGGCCAAGGGCATCACCAGTTATCTGGACCCGGACATCGACGCGGGGCCGACCTTCTCCGGTCTGCTGGTGCTCGGCCTGATGGTGGGCATGGGCCTGGTCGGCTTCCTCGACGACTACATCAAGATCGTCAAGCGGCGTTCGCTGGGCCTGCGGGCCAGGGCGAAGATGATCGGCCAGCTGACCGTCGGCATCGCCTTCGCGGTGCTCGCCCTGCAGTTCGCGGACAACCGGGGCAACACCCCGGCGTCCACGAAGCTGTCGTTCATCACCGACTTCGGCTGGACCATCGGCCCGGTGCTGTTCGTCATCTGGGCGCTGTTCATGATCCTCGCGATGTCGAACGGCGTGAACCTGACCGACGGCCTGGACGGCCTGGCCACCGGCGCCTCCGTCCTGGTCTTCGGCGCCTACACCTTCATCGGCGTCTGGCAGTTCCAGGAGTCCTGCGCCAACGCGCTGACCCTGACCAACCCGGGCGCCTGCTACGAGGTGAGAGACCCGCTCGACCTCGCGGTGGTCGCGTCCGCGCTGATGGGCGCCTGCCTCGGCTTCCTGTGGTGGAACACCTCGCCGGCCAAGATCTTCATGGGCGACACCGGTTCGCTCGCGCTCGGCGGTGTGCTCGCGGGTCTGGCGATCTGCTCGCGCACCGAACTGCTGATGGCCATCCTCGGCGGCCTGTTCGTCCTGATCACCATGTCGGTGGTCATCCAGGTCGGCTCCTTCCGCCTCACCGGCAAGCGGGTCTTCCGGATGGCGCCACTCCAGCACCACTTCGAACTCAAAGGCTGGTCCGAGGTCCTTGTCGTGGTCCGTTTCTGGATCATCCAGGGCATCTGTGTGATCGTCGGACTCGGCCTCTTCTACGCGGGATGGGCAACGGACAAGTGACCTCCTCGGTGCCTTCGGAATTCAGCGGCAAGCACGTCACCGTCGCCGGGCTCGGCGTCTCCGGCGTCCCGGCGGCCAAGGTGCTGCACGGTCTCGGCGCACACGTCACCGTCGTGAACGACGGCGACGACGAGCGGGCCCGGACGCAGGCGGCGGAGCTGGAGTCGCTCGGGGTCGCCGTGCGCCTCGGCGACGGCGACACCCTGCCCGAAGGCACCGAGCTGATCGTCACCGCACCGGGCTGGAAGCCCACCAAGCCGCTGTTCACGGCGGCCGGGCAGGCCGGCGTCCCGGTCTGGGGCGACGTGGAGCTGGCCTGGCGGCTGCGCGGCCTGGACGGCCGGAAGCCCGCGCCCTGGCTGGCCGTCACCGGCACCAACGGCAAGACCACCACCGTCCAGATGCTCGCGTCGATCCTGAAGGCGGCAGGTCTGCGTACCGCCGCCGTGGGCAACATCGGGGTCTCCCTGCTGGACGTGGTCACCGGCGAGGAGGAGTACGACGTCCTCGCCGTGGAGCTGTCCAGCTACCAGCTCCACTGGGCGCCCTCCCTGCGCGCCCACTCCGCGGCCGTGCTCAACCTCGCCCCGGACCATCTCGACTGGCACGGCTCCATGGAGGCCTACGCCGCCGACAAGGGGCGTATCTACGAGGGCAATCGCGTCGCCTGCGTCTACAACGTCGCGGACAGGGCGACCGAGGAGCTGGTCCGCGCCGCCGACGTCGAGGAGGGCTGTCGGGCCGTCGGCTTCACCCTCGGCACCCCCGGCCCCTCCCAACTCGGGGTCGTGGAGGGCCTCCTGGTCGACCGCGCCTTCGTCGAGGACCGGCACAAGAACGCCCAGGAGCTGGCCGAGGTCTCCGACGTCAACCCGCCGGCCCCGCACAACATCGCCAACGCCCTTGCCGCCGCGGGCCTCGCCCGCGCCTTCGGCGTCCCCGCCGCCGCCGTACGGGACGGACTGCGGGCCTTCACACCGGACGCCCACCGCATCGCGCACGTCGCCGACGTGGACGGCGTGGCCTACGTGGACGACTCCAAGGCCACCAACACCCACGCCACCGAGGCGTCCTTGGCGGCCTACGAGTCGATCGTGTGGATCGCCGGCGGGCTGGCCAAGGGCGCGACCTTCGACGAACTGGTCACGGGCGCGGCGAAGCGGCTGCGCGGCGCCGTCCTCATCGGCGCCGACCGCGCGCTGATCCGTGAAGCCCTGGCGCGACACGCCCCCGAAGTACCCGTGGTCGACCTCGACCGGACCGACACTGGTGCGATGCTCCAGGCCGTTCAGGAGGCGCGGGGGCTCGCCCGGCCCGGCGACACGGTGCTGCTGGCCCCGGCCTGCGCCTCCATGGACATGTTCACCAACTACAACCAGCGCGGTGACGCGTTCGCGCAGGCCGTTCGCGAACTCGGCGCCTGACCCGGCCGCCTCCTGCCGCCGGATGAACTCGGGAGGACGCGTGGGACGGTCCATGCCGACGTACAGCGGAGGCCGTGATGCCCGGTAGTCCCCAGAGCCGCACCGGACGTCCGCCCGTGCAGCGGACCGTCAAGCGACCGGCCACACCGGGACCGGGACACGAGAACGGCGTGCTCGGCCTCTACCACCGGCTGCGCCGCGCCTGGGACCGGCCGCTGACCGCGTACTACCTGATTTTCGGCGGCAGCCTGCTGATCACCGTGCTCGGCCTCGTGATGGTCTACTCGGCGTCCCAGATCACCGCGCTCCAGCTGTCGCTGCCCGGCTCGTACTTCTTCCGCAAGCAGGCCCTCGCGGCGCTCATCGGAGCGGGTCTCCTGGTCGCCGCGATGAGGATGCCGGTCAAACTGCACCGGGCGCTGGCCTATCCGATCCTCGCCGGTGCCGTCTTCCTGATGATCCTGGTCCAGGTGCCGGGGATAGGAGTCGCGGTCAACGGCAACCAGAACTGGATCTCGCTGGGCGGCTCCTTCCAGATCCAGCCCAGCGAGTTCGGCAAGCTGGCCCTGGTGCTCTGGGGCGCGGACCTGCTCGCCCGCAAGCACGACAAGAAGCTGCTGACCCAGTGGAAGCACATGCTGGTGCCGCTGGTGCCCGCCGCGTTCATGCTGCTCGGGCTGATCATGATCGGCGGGGACATGGGCACCGCGATCATCCTCACGGCGATCCTGTTCGGCCTGCTGTGGCTGGCCGGCGCGCCCACCCGGCTGTTCGCGGGCGTGCTCTCGATCGCCCTGCTGCTCGGCTTCATCCTCATCAAGACCAGCGCGAACCGGATGGCCCGGCTCAACTGCCTCGGTGCCACCGACCCGGGCCCCGGCGACTCCTGCTGGCAGGCCGTGCACGGCATCTACGCCCTCGCCTCCGGCGGGCTGTTCGGCTCCGGGCTCGGTGCCAGTGTGGAGAAATGGGGTCAACTCCCCGAAGCGCACACCGACTTCATCTTCGCCGTCACCGGTGAGGAACTGGGCCTGGCGGGGACGCTGTCGGTGCTCGCCCTGTTCGCGGCTCTAGGCTATGCGGGTATCCGCGTGGCCGGACGCACGGAGGACCCCTTCGTGAGGTATGCCGCGGGAGGCGTGACCACCTGGATCACGGCCCAGGCCGTGATCAACATCGGTGCGGTCCTCGGGCTGCTCCCGATCGCCGGTGTCCCGCTCCCGCTGTTCTCCTACGGGGGTTCCGCCCTGTTGCCGACCATGTTCGCCATCGGTCTGCTGATCGCCTTCGCGCGTGACGAACCCGGTGCGCGGGCGGCGCTTGCGTTGCGGCAACCTCGCTTTGGTAGAAAGCGGGGAGCCAGGGGACCCGCGGCCAAGCGGAGCCCTGGGAGTTGGAACACGATGCGACGGCGCGCCTCGGCGGCGCGCTCGTCCGGAGAGCGGTGAATTTCGGTGCATGTCGTACTCGCCGGCGGAGGAACCGCGGGCCACATCGAGCCCGCGCTCGCCCTCGCGGACGCCCTGCGCAGGCAGGATCCGACCGTGGGGATCACGGCCCTGGGCACGGAACGCGGCCTGGAGACCCGCCTGGTGCCCGAGCGGGGTTACGAGCTGGCGCTGATCCCGGCCGTGCCGCTGCCGCGCAAGCCCACCCCCGAGCTGATCACCGTCCCGGGCCGGCTGCGCGGCACCATCAAGGCCGCCGAGCAGATCCTGGAGCGCACCAAGGCGGACGCCGTGGCCGGCTTCGGCGGCTACGTGGCGCTGCCCGCCTACCTCGCGGCCAAGCGGCTCGGCGTGCCGATCGTCGTCCACGAGGCCAACGCCCGCCCCGGCCTGGCCAACAAGATCGGCTCGCGCTACGCCGCCCAGGTCGCCGTCTCCACTCCCGACAGCAAGCTGCGCAACTCCCGCTACATCGGCATCCCGCTGCGCCGCTCCATCGCCACCCTCGACCGGGCCGCCGCGCGTCCCGAGGCCCGCGCGATGTTCGGGCTCGACCCCAACCTGCCGACGCTGCTGGTCACCGGCGGCTCGCAGGGCGCCCGCCGGCTCAACGAGGTCATCCAGCAGGTCGCGCCCTGGCTCCAGCAGGCCGGGATCCAGATCCTGCACGCGGTCGGACCCAAGAACGAACTGCCGCAGGTCCACCAGATGCCGGGAATGCCCCCGTACATCCCGGTAAGTTATCTGGACCGGATGGACCTCGCGTACGCCGCCGCCGACATGATGCTCTGCCGCGCGGGCGCGATGACCGTCGCCGAACTCTCCGCCGTCGGGCTCCCGGCCGCCTACGTCCCGCTGCCCATCGGCAACGGCGAACAGCGGCTCAACGCCCAGCCGGTGGTCAAGGCCGGCGGCGGACTGCTGGTCGACGACGCGGACCTCACGCCCGAGTGGCTCCAGCAGAACGTCCTGCCCGTGCTCGCCGACCCGCACCGGCTGTACGAGATGTCCCGCGCCGCCGCCGAGTTCGGCCGCCGGGACGCCGACGACCTCCTCGTCGGCATGGTGTACGAGGCGATCGCCGCCCGTGCGCGCCGCTAGACACGTCTGACGGAAGGCAGGGGAGCGTGGCCGGACCGACCACCGCCGAGCGCGGTGCACGCCAGCAGGAGTCGTCCGGCCCGCCCCCGGCACGCCGGTTCCGCCCGCCCCGCCTTCGTACGATCATCATCCTCGCCGTGGCGCTCGTGCTCGTCGCGGGCGGCACCGTCTGGGTGCTCTACGGCTCGAACTGGACGCGCCTGGAGCGGGTGTCGGTCTCGGGGACGAACGTCCTGACGCCCGCGCAGGTGCGCGAGGCCGCCGACGTGCCGGTCGGGGACCCGCTGATCTCGGTCGACACGGAGGCGGTCGAGGCCCGACTGCGCCGGAAACTGCCCCGCATTGACGAGGTCGGCGTGGAGCGTTCCTGGCCGCACGGAATCGGACTGAAAGTGACGGAGCGTACTCCGGTCCTGATTGTGCAAAAGGGCCGAAACTTCGTGGAAGTGGACGATGAAGGCGTCCGTTTCGCCACGGTTTCCAAGCCCCCGAAAGGCGTGCCCACGCTGGAATTGGAACCGGCCCGTTCCGGCTCGGCCGCGGCGAGCCTGCGCCGCTTCGACGACGACCGCCTGGTGCGCGAGGCGGTCCGGGTGGCCGGCCGGCTCCCCGGCAAGGTCGCCCGGGACACACGGCTCGTCAAGGTCCGTTCCTACGACGACATCTCGCTGGAGTTGAGCGGAGAGCGGACCGTGTCGTGGGGGAGCGGTGAGCAGGGTGTGCAGAAAGCCCGCGCACTCACCGCGCTCATGAAAGCGACGCCCGGCGCGCGGCACTTCGACGTGAGTGTCCCCACCGCCCCGGCGTCATCCGGGAGTTGACGGGTATACGCGCAGGCCAGCACCCTGGTTGGGCAGCGCTACGGCTGATCACATAGGGTGAAAAGAAAAACGGGAGGTTCGGCGTGTTCGTTGAACGTGCGCCACTTGTCGACTTAGTGTCCTGTTCGGAAGAGTCCAAGGAACAGACACACTGGTAACCCTAAACTTCAGCGTTAGGGTTCGGGTCGGCGCTACGGACCGTCCCAATCGGCATCAGTCGTCGGATCGCGGGGGCATCAGTGCTTCGGCGGTCGGGCGACACGTAACTCGAGGCGAGAGGCCTTCGACGTGGCAGCACCGCAGAACTACCTCGCAGTCATCAAAGTCATCGGTGTCGGCGGCGGTGGTGTCAATGCCATCAACCGGATGATCGAGGTCGGTCTCAAGGGCGTCGAGTTCATCGCCATCAACACCGACGCACAGGCGCTGTTGATGAGCGACGCCGACGTCAAGCTCGACGTCGGCCGCGAACTCACCCGCGGACTCGGCGCCGGAGCCAACCCGGCCGTCGGCCGCAAGGCCGCCGAGGACCACCGCGAGGAGATCGAGGAGGTCCTCAAGGGGGCCGACATGGTCTTCGTGACAGCCGGTGAAGGCGGCGGCACCGGCACCGGCGGCGCGCCCGTCGTGGCCAACATCGCCCGCTCGCTGGGCGCCCTCACCATCGGCGTGGTCACCCGCCCGTTCACCTTCGAGGGACGGCGCCGGGCCAACCAGGCCGAGGACGGCATCGCGGAACTCCGTGAAGAGGTCGACACCCTCATCGTCATCCCCAACGACCGGCTGCTGTCCATCTCGGACCGCCAGGTCAGCGTGCTCGACGCGTTCAAGTCCGCCGACCAGGTGCTGCTGTCCGGTGTGCAGGGCATCACCGACCTCATCACCACCCCCGGCCTGATCAACCTGGACTTCGCCGACGTGAAGTCGGTCATGTCCGAGGCGGGTTCGGCCCTCATGGGCATCGGCTCGGCCCGCGGCGACGACCGTGCGGTGGCCGCCGCAGAGATGGCGATCTCCTCGCCGCTGCTCGAGGCGTCCATCGACGGCGCCCGCGGCGTGCTGCTCTCCATCTCCGGCGGCTCGGACCTCGGCCTGTTCGAGATCAACGAGGCCGCCCAGCTGGTCAGCGAGGCCGCCCACCCCGAGGCCAACATCATCTTCGGCGCGGTCATCGACGACGCCCTCGGCGACGAGGTGCGGGTCACCGTGATCGCGGCCGGCTTCGACGGGGGGCAGCCGCCGTCCAAGCGGGACAACGTCCTCGGGTCCTCCTCGGCCAAGCGCGAGGAGCCCACCCCGGCCCGGCCGTCCGAGAGCCGCCCGTCCTTCGGCTCGCTCGGCAGCGTCAAGCCGAAGGAGGAGCCGGAGCAGGCGCCCGCGCCGGAGCCGGTCGCCGACCTGCCGGTCTCCCCGCCGCCGGTTCCGCCGTCGCGGACCTACTCGGACAGCGCGGCCGAGGAACTGGACGTGCCGGACTTCCTGAAGTGATAGGACAGCGCGACACCGTGAACGGCGCGCACTTCGGCTTCACCGACAGGTGGGGCGGAGTGAGCGCCGTTCCGTACGAGGAGCTCAACCTCGGCGGCGCGGTCGGCGACGACCCCGGCGCCGTCACGGCCAACCGGGAGCTGGCGGCCAAGTCACTGGGGGTCGACCCGTCCCGGGTGGTCTGGATGAACCAGGTGCACGGGGCCGACGTCGCCGTGGTCGACGCACCTTGGGGGGACCGGCCGGTCCCGCGGGTCGACGCCGTCGTCACCGCCGAACGCGGCCTCGCCCTCGCCGTCCTCACCGCCGACTGCGTGCCCGTCCTGCTCGCCGACCCGGTCTCCGGTGTCGCCGCCGCGGCCCACGCGGGCCGGCCCGGACTGGTCGCCGGGGTCGTGACCGCCGCCGTACGGGCCATGACCGAACTCGGCGCGGACCCGGCCAGGATCGTGGCCCGCACCGGGCCCGCCGTGTGCGGCCGGTGCTACGAGGTGCCCGAGGAGATGCGCGCCGAGGTGGCCGCCGTCGAGCCGGCGGCGTACGCCGAGACCAGCTGGGGCACTCCGGCCCTCGACGTGAGCGCCGGAGTGCACGCGCAGCTCGAGCGCCTCGGGGTGCACGACCGGGCGCGGTCGCCGGTGTGCACCCGGGAGTCGGCGGACCACTTCTCGTACCGACGCGACCGCACCACCGGGCGGCTCGCGGGCTATGTGTGGCTGGACTGATGGGGCATGACGGACCGTAAGCACGAACTCGCCGCGAACCTGGCGAAAGTGGAAGAGCGCATCACCGCCGCGTGTGCGGCCGCCGGACGCCCGCGGGAGGACGTGACCCTCATCGTGGTCACCAAGACCTACCCGGCGGACGATGTGCGCATTCTCTCGGAACTCGGGGTGCGCCACGTCGCGGAGAACCGCGACCAGGACGCGGCACCCAAGGCCGCCGCCTGCTCGGATCTGCCGCTTTCGTGGCATTTCGTCGGGCAGTTGCAGACCAACAAGGTCCGGTCCGTGGTCGGTTACGCGGATGTCGTGCAGTCCGTGGACCGCGCGCGGCTGGTCACGGCCCTCTCGAAGGAGGCCGTACGGACCGGCCGTGAAGTGGGCTGTCTCCTCCAGGTGGCGCTGGACGCGGAGGAGGGCGGGCGTGGGGAGCGCGGCGGTGTCCCGCCCGCCGGAATCGAAGAGTTGGCCGACCTGGTCGCCGGATCGGAGGGGCTGCGCCTCGACGGACTGATGACCGTGGCGCCGCTCACCGGCGAGTACGCCGGACGCCAACGGGCGGCGTTCGAGCACCTCATGGATTTGTCGACCTACGTGCGCCGAACCCATCCGGCTGCGAACATGGTCTCCGCGGGGATGAGTGCGGACCTCGAACAGGCCGTGGCCGCCGGAGCGACACATGTACGCGTCGGCACTGCGGTACTCGGAGTCCGACCCAGGCTCGGGTAACGTCGCCAAGAAGTCGGACCACAGCAGAAAATATGGTCATTACCGCCGAAAGGCGGACGCAACGACCTCGTGGATCGCAGGCACTTGGAGTCGTCAGCAGATCCACCACAGAGCGGAGGACTCAGAGCATGGCCGGCGCGATGCGCAAGATGGCGGTCTACCTCGGCCTCGTGGAGGACGATGGGTACGACGGCCGGGGGTTCGACCCCGACGACGACTTCGAACCCGAACTGGACCCGGAACCCGAGCGGGATCACCGACGCCACGAACCGGCGCACCAGTCGCATGGTGCGCATCAGTCCCAAAGGGACGAAGAGGTACGAGTCGTGCAACCGCCCGCGCAGCGCGAGCCGATGCCCCGTTCCGCTTCGCTCGCGGCGGAATCCGGCCGCCCGGCGCGCATCGCGCCCGTGGCGTCCATCACACAAGAACGCGCAAGCCTGGAAAAGAGCGCACCGGTCATCATGCCCAAGGTCGTGTCCGAACGAGAGCCCTACCGGATCACCACACTTCACCCCCGGACCTACAACGAGGCCCGTACCATCGGGGAACACTTCCGTGAGGGCACGCCGGTGATCATGAATCTCACTGAGATGGATGACACAGATGCGAAGCGACTTGTCGACTTTGCGGCCGGTTTGGTGTTTGGTCTTCACGGCAGTATCGAGCGGGTGACGCAGAAGGTGTTCCTGCTGTCTCCTGCTAACGTCGATGTCACGGCGGAGGACAAGGCCCGCATCGCAGAGGGCGGGTTCTTCAACCAGAGCTGAGACGCACCACCGGTACAGAGCAAGAACGCGGGCCCGGGACAGGGTCCGAGAGATGGTTCAGGGGAGAGGGAAGCACAGGTCATGAGCGTGGTCCTGGATGTCGTCTACATCGCGCTGATGTGCTTCCTCATCGTGCTCATCTTCCGGTTGGTCATGGACTACGTCTTCCAGTTCGCCCGCTCGTGGCAACCCGGCAAGGCGATGGTGGTCGTTCTGGAGGCCACCTACACTGTCACCGATCCACCGTTGAAGCTTCTGCGGCGGTTCATTCCGCCGCTGCGTCTCGGGGGCGTGGCGCTCGACCTGTCCTTCTTCGTACTGATGATCATCGTCTACATCCTGATCTCGATCGTGAGCCGGCTGTGATCGATGAGAGAGATACGGGCTTGCCGAATGCCGACGACAACGTTGAGGTGAAGAGATGCCGTTGACCCCCGAGGACGTGCGGAACAAGCAGTTCACGACCGTCCGCCTCCGAGAAGGCTATGACGAGGACGAGGTCGATGCCTTCCTCGACGAGGTCGAAGCCGAACTGACCCGACTGCTCCGCGAGAACGAGGACCTGCGCGCCAAGCTGGCCGCGGCGACGCGTGCGGCCGCGCAGAACCAGCAGAACATGCGCAAGCCTCCGGAACCTCCGCAGGATCAGCAGCCGCCGCAGCACCAGGGGCATCCCCCGCAGCAGGGTGGTATGCCGCAGCAGGGCATGCGAGGTCCCGGCGCTCCGGTGCCCGCCGGCATATCGGGCCCGCCGCAGCAGCAGATGGGTGGCCCCATGGGTGGTCCGCCCCAGCTGCCGAGCGGTGCCCCGCAGCTGCCCGCCGGCCCCGGCGGACAGGGTGGCCCGCAGGGTCCCGGCCCGATGGGCCAGGGTCCGGGGCCGATGGGCCAGGGCCCGGGGCCGATGGGCCAGGGTCCGGGTCCGATGCAGGGTCAGATGGGTCCCGGTCCGATGGGCGGCCCCATGGGCGGCCCGCAGGGCCCTGGTGGTCCCGGCATGCCCGGTCAGGGCGGCCCCGGTGGCGACAGCGCCGCTCGCGTGCTCTCGCTGGCCCAGCAGACCGCCGACCAGGCGATCGCGGAGGCCCGTTCCGAGGCCAACAAGATCGTCGGCGAGGCTCGTTCGCGTGCCGAGGGTCTGGAGCGGGACGCCCGTGCCAAGGCGGACGCCCTGGAGCGGGACGCGCAGGAGAAGCACCGCGTCGCGATGGGCTCCCTGGAGTCCGCCCGCGCCACGCTGGAGCGCAAGGTCGAGGACCTGCGCGGCTTCGAGCGCGAGTACCGGACGCGACTGAAGTCGTACCTGGAGTCCCAGCTGCGCCAGTTGGAGACGCAGGCGGACGACTCGCTCGCTCCGCCGCGCACGCCGACGAGCGCCGCGCCGTCCCTGCCGCCGTCCCCGGCGCCCTCGATGGCCCCGGCCGGCGCCAGTGCCCCGTCCTACGGCGGCAACCAGTCGATGGGCAGCGGTCCGGGCCAGTCGGGCCCGTCCTACGGCGGCCAGCAGCAGATGTCGCCGGCGATGACCCAGCCGATGGCACCGGTGCGGCCGCAGGGGCCGTCGCCGATGGGGCAGGCGCCTTCGCCGATGCGCGGGTTCCTGATCGACGAGGACGACAACTGATCTGTAGTACGGCGTAGCCTTCGGCAACGTTCAGGGCGGGCCCCGGGTTTTTGACCCGGGGCCCGCTTTTGTGTGCCGGTGCGGGCGGGGGTGGCTCCCAGGCCGTTCAGGCGCTGGGGGAGGCACGACTGCCCGCAGCCGTGAAGGCCCGGCTCCCCTCAGAGAGAGGGGGGCCGGGCCCAGTCGTTTGCTCGGTTACTGCTTCCGCAGGCGGAACACCAGGGAAAGACCCTCGTCCGAGAACGGTGCCCCGTACGTGTCGTCCGCCTCGCCCTGCGCGAAGTCCGTCGCCAGGACCTCGTCGGAGATCAGGCCGGCGTGGTCGGTCAGGGCGGCGATCGTCGCCGGGTCCGTGGCCGTCCAGCGCAGGGCGATCCGGTCGGCGACGTCGAGGCCGCTGTTCTTGCGGGCCTCCTGGATCAGGCGGATCGCGTCCCGGGCGAGGCCCGCGCGGCGCAGTTCCTCCGTGATCTCCAGGTCGAGCGCCACGGTCGCGCCCGAGTCGGAGGCGACCGACCAGCCCTCGCGCGGCGTCTCCGTGATGATCACCTCGTCGGGAGCGAGGGTGATCGTCTCGCCGTCGACCTCCACCGAGGCCGTGCCCTCGCGCAGCGCCAGGGACAGCGCGGCGGCGTCCGCTGCCGCGACGGCCTTCGCCACGTCCTGCACGCGCTTGCCGAACCGCTTGCCCAGCGCCCGGAAGTTGGCCTTCGCGGTCGTGTCGACGAGGCTGCCGCCGACCTCGCTCAGCGAGGCGAGGGACTCGACGTTCAGCTCCTCCGTGATCTGGGTGTGCAGCTCCGGGGAGAGCGTGCCGAAGCCCGCCACCGCGATCAGCGCGCGGCTGAGCGGCTGCCGGGTCTTGACCCCCGACTCCGCACGCGTGGCACGGCCCAGCTCGACCAGGCGGCGGACCAGGACCATCTGCTTCGACAGCTCCGGGTCGATCGCCGCCAGGTCGGCCTCCGGCCACGAGGACAGGTGGACCGACTCGGGGGAACCCGGGGTGACGGGCACGACCAGGTCCTGCCAGACCCGCTCGGTGATGAACGGGGTCAGCGGCGCCATCAGCCTGGTGACCGTCTCGACGACCTCGTGCAGCGTGCGCAGTGCGGCCTTGTCGCCCTGCCAGAAGCGGCGGCGGGAGCGGCGCACGTACCAGTTGGACAGGTCGTCGACGAACGCGGACAGCAGCTTGCCGGCCCGCTGGGTGTCGTAGGCGTCCAGCGCCTGCGTCACCTGGTCGGTGAGCGCGTGCAGCTCGGAGAGCAGCCAGCGGTCCAGGACCGGGCGGTCGGCCGGGGCCGGGTCCGCCTCGCTCGGCGCCCAACGCGAGGTGCGGGCGTACAGGGCCTGGAAGGCGACCGTGTTCCAGTACGTGAGGAGCGTCTTGCGGACGACCTCCTGGATGGTGCCGTGGCCGACCCGGCGGGCCGCCCACGGGGAGCCGCCGGCCGCCATGAACCAGCGGACCGCGTCGGCGCCGTGCTGGTCCATCAGCGGGATCGGCTGCAGGATGTTGCCCAGGTGCTTGGACATCTTGCGGCCGTCCTCGGCGAGGATGTGGCCGAGGCAGACCACGTTCTCGTAGGACGACTTGTCGAAGACCAGGGTGCCGATCGCCATCAGCGTGTAGAACCAGCCGCGGGTCTGGTCGATGGCCTCGGAGATGAACTGTGCCGGGTAGCGGCTCTCGAACAGCTCCTTGTTCTTGTACGGGTAGCCCCACTGCGCGAACGGCATCGAGCCCGAGTCGTACCAGGCGTCGATCACCTCGGGCACGCGCAGCGCTTCGAGGGAGCAGCCCTCGTGGGTGCAGGTGAAGGTCACGTCGTCGATGAACGGACGGTGCGGGTCCAGGGCCGACTGGTCGGTGCCGGACAGCTCGGTCAGCTCCGCGCGGGAGCCGACGACCGTGAGGTGGTCCTCCGCGCACCGCCAGATCGGCAGCGGGGTGCCCCAGTAGCGGTTGCGGGAGAGCGCCCAGTCGATGTTGTTGTTCAGCCAGTCGCCGTACCGGCCGTGCTTGACCGCGTCCGGGAACCAGTTGGTCTTCTCGTTCTCCTGGAGGAGGCGGTCCTTGACGGCGGTGGTGCGGATGTACCAGGACGGCTGGGCGTAGTAGAGCAGCGCGGTGTGGCAGCGCCAGCAGTGCGGGTAGCTGTGCTCGTACGGGATGTGCTTGAAGAGCAGGCCCCGGGTCTCCAGGTCCTCGGTCAGCTTCTCGTCGGCCTTCTTGAAGAAGACGCCGCCGACCAGCGGGACGTCCTCCTCGAAGGTGCCGTCCGGGCGGACCGGGTTGACCACCGGCAGCCCGTACGCGCGGCAGACCTTGAGGTCGTCCTCACCGAAGGCGGGGGACTGGTGGACGAGGCCGGTGCCGTCCTCGGTGGTGACGTAGTCGGCGTTGACCACGTAGTGCGCGGGCTCGGGGAACTCGACCAGCTCGAAGGGGCGCCGGTACGTCCAGCGCTCCATCTCGGCGCCGGTGAAGGACTGCCCGGTGGTCTCCCAGCCCTCGCCGAGCGCCTTGCCGACCAGCGGCTCGGCGACGACCAGCTTCTCCTCGCCGTCCGTGGCGACGACGTAGGTGACGTCGGGGTGCGCGGCGACCGCGGTGTTGGAGACCAGCGTCCACGGGGTCGTCGTCCACACGACCAGCGCGGCCTCGCCGGCCAGCGGGCCGGAGGTCAGCGGGAAGCGGACGTAGACGGACGGGTCGACGACCGTCTCGTAGCCCTGGGCCAGCTCGTGGTCGGACAGGCCGGTACCGCAGCGGGGGCACCAGGGGGCGACGCGGTGGTCCTGGACCAGCAGGCCCTTGTTGAAGATCTCCTTCAGCGACCACCAGACGGACTCGATGTACTCCGGGTCCATCGTGCGGTACGGGTCCTGGAGGTCGGCCCAGTAGCCCATGCGGGTCGTGAGCTCTTCGAAGGCGTCGGTGTGGCGGGTCACCGACTCGCGGCACTTCGCGTTGAACTCGGCGATGCCGTACGCCTCGATGTCCTGCTTGCCGGAGAAGCCGAGCTCCTTCTCCACGGCCAGCTCCACCGGCAGGCCGTGGCAGTCCCAGCCGGCCTTGCGGCCCACGTGGTAGCCGCGCATCGTGCGGAAGCGGGGGAAGACGTCCTTGAAGACGCGCGCCTCGATGTGGTGCGCGCCGGGCATGCCGTTGGCGGTGGGCGGGCCCTCGTAGAACACCCACTCGGGGCGGCCCTCGGACTGCTCCAGGCTCTTGGCGAAGATCTTCTGCTCACGCCAGAAGTCGAGCACCGCGTGTTCGAGCGCGGGCAGGTCGACCTGGGCGGGCACCTGGCGGTACTGCGGCTGCGTATTCAACGAGCTTCCTCCGGCGGACGTGCTGCCTTCCGTCGGAGGGACGAGAGCCGTGCTCCCGCGGTACCACCCTCCTTGGCCCGCCGGTGCGTCGTGTGCTCCGGTGAGCCCCCTCATTGGGGTCGCGAGCCGGTTCTACTCGCCGCGGCTGTGCTGCCACGGCTTTCTTCCGGCGGCTCCGGGGTGATCTTCACGTCGCGCTCGCCCCCGGGCTCACACCGTCCCCGGGTCGCTCTGGGCTGCTGACGCCGCTACTCGTCCCCATCCATGCTTTCCGCTGCGCCCAGTGTACGGCGCCGCGCGGACAACGGCCGACCGGTTTCGGCGTGACCCGAATGCCGCCGTCCGGGGGCCGGTCCCCGCACGGACGGCCCGGGCGGCGTTCCGGCGGATTACCGGGCGGGGAGCTGGGCACAACGCATGCATGCTCGCCGCGCGGCGCACGGTGGGCGGGCGAATCGGGCGGCGTGCCCCGTTGCCGCGGGACCGGAGTCGATTTATCGTCCCAGCACGATTCGCGCGCAAGATCACAATATGTGAAGGGGCCGCGGCCATGGTGGCGAAGAAGAAGACGACGGCCGCGAAACAGAGCGCCGCCGAGGACAGCGCCGCGGAGCAGGACCCGGCGACGAAGACCGCGGCGAAGAAGACGGCGGCGAGGACGAGCCCGGCGAAGAAGAGCACGGCCAAGAAGAGCACGGCCAAGAAGAGCACGGCCAAGAAGAGCACGGCGAAGAAGAGCACGGCCAAGAAAGTGGGCGCGGCCGAGGCCGCGGAGCAGACGGGAGCCACGACGGTGGTTGCGAAGAAGACTCCTGGCACGGCCACGGCGGCCAAGACCGCTGTTCCCAAGGCCCGCGGCACCGCCGCCGCGGACCCCGGCGACCTCGCGGTACGGCCCGGCGAGGAACCCTGGACCCCGCAGGAGGTCGAGGAGGCGCGCGGCGGGCTGCAGTCCGAGGCGGACCGGCTGCGCACCGAGATCGACTCCTCCGAGCGGTCGCTGCAGGGCATGATGCGTGACTCCGGCGACGGCGCGGGCGACGACGAGGCGGACACCGGCAGCAAGAACATCACGCGCGAGCACGAACTGGCGCTGGCCGCCACCGCGCGCGAGGTGCTCACCCAGACCGAGCGGGCCCTGGAACGCCTGGACGCGGGCACCTACGGCCTGTGCGAGAACTGCGGCAACCCGATCGGCAAGGCGCGGATGCAGGCATTCCCGCGGGCCACCCTGTGCGTCGAGTGCAAGCAGAAGCAGGAGCGCCGGAACTGAGCCGCAGCCGGGACGGGAAGTGTGCCGTACCCTCGTGCTCAGTCAAGGACCTAGGCTGAGGGACTCACGTGGCAGAGGCGGAGCGCATCATCGGTACTCCGGAGACCCCGGACGCGGCGGGGGAGGGGCAGGAGCGGCCCGACGCCGCACAGGAGCGGGAGCACGAGCAGGAGCATGAGCAGGCTCCTGAGCGTCCCCGGGGCAAGCGGCGGGTCGCCGTGCTGTTCGCGGTCGCCCTGTTCGCGTACCTGCTCGACCTGGGCAGCAAGATGCTGGTGGTCGCCAAGCTGGAGCACCACGAGCCGATCGAGATCATCGGCGACTGGCTGCGGTTCGCGGCGATCCGCAACGCGGGCGCGGCCTTCGGCTTCGGCGAGGCCTTCACCGTGATCTTCACGGTGATCGCGGCGTCGGTGATCGTCGTCATCGCCCGCCTCGCGCGCAAGCTGCACAGCCTGCCCTGGGCGATCGCGCTCGGCCTGCTGCTCGGCGGTGCCCTCGGCAACCTCACCGACCGCATCTTCCGCGCCCCCGGGGTCTTCGAGGGCGCGGTCGTGGACTTCATCGCGCCCAAGCACTTCGCCGTCTTCAACCTCGCCGACTCGGCGATCGTCTGTGGCGGCATCCTGATCGTGATCCTCTCCTTCCGGGGCCTGGATCCGGACGGGACCGTCCACAAGGACTGACCTCCGGCTGTCCGGCGGTCCACAGGGGCCGGTTGTCCACGGGGACCGGTTGTCCACAGGGACCGGGCGCGCGTTCGGGAGTGTCCGGTCCGTCCGGCATACTCGACGGGTGAGCACGATTCCCGAGATCCGTACCCTGCCCGTGCCGGACGGCCTGGAGGGCGAGCGCGTCGACGCCGCCATCTCCCGCATGTTCGGCTTCTCCCGTACCAAGGCCGCGGAGCTCGCCGCGGCGGGCAAGGTGCAGGTCGACGGATCGGTGGTCAGCAAGTCCGAGCGCGTCCACGGCGGCGCCTGGCTCGAGGTCGAGATGCCGCAGGCGCCCGCGCCCGTGCAGGTGGTCGCCGAGCCCGTCGAGGGCATGGAGATCGTCCACGACGACGAGGACGTGGTCGTCATCGTGAAGCCGGTGGGCGTCGCGGCGCACCCGTCCCCGGGGTGGAGCGGGCCGACCGTCATCGGCGGACTGGCCGCCGCCGGGTACCGCATCTCCACCTCCGGCGCCGCCGAGCGCCAGGGCATCGTGCACCGCCTCGACGTCGGTACCTCCGGCCTGATGGCGGTGGCCAAGTCGGAGCGCGCGTACACCTCGCTCAAGCGCCAGTTCAAGGAGCGCACGGTCGACAAGCGCTACCACACGCTCGTGCAGGGCCACCCCGACCCGACCAGCGGCACCATCGACGCCCCCATCGGCCGCCACCCGCAGCACGACTACAAGTGGGCCGTCACCGCCGAGGGCAAGGCCTCCGTCACGCACTACGACCTCATCGAGGCCTTCCGCGCGGCCTCCCTGCTCGACGTGAAGCTGGAGACCGGCCGCACCCACCAGATCCGCGTCCACATGGCAGCCCACCGCCACCCCTGCGTCGGCGACCTGACCTACGGCGCGGACCCCACCCTCGCCAAGCGACTGCGGCTGACCCGCCAGTGGCTGCACGCCGTGCGGCTCGGTTTCGAGCACCCAGGCACCGGCGACTGGGTCGAGTACGCCAGCGACTACCCCGAGGACCTTCAGCAGGCCCTGGACCTGGTCCGCGAGGAGACCTACGGATGAGCACCCCGAGCCCGGCCCCGGCCTACGAGGTGCGCGTCGCCGAGGACCCCGCCGACCGCGAGGCCTGCTTCGCGGTGCGCAAGGACGTCTTCGTCGCCGAGCAGAAGGTCCCCGAGGACATCGAGTACGACGCCTACGACGCCGACGCCGTGCACGTCCTGGCCATCCGCGAGGACGGCGTGCCGCTCGGCACCGGCCGGCTGCTGCACGGCGCGGCCGCCGCCGCGAAGAACGGCGACGGCGACCCGGCCGTCGGCTCCCTGGGCCGCCTCGCGGTGACCGCGGCGGCCCGCGGCCTCGGTGTCGGGGCCACGCTGGTGCGGGCCATGGAGGCCGCCGCACGCGCGCGTGGACTCACCGCCGTGGACCTGCACGCGCAGACCCACGCCCTGGGTTTCTACGAGCGACTGGGGTACGAGGCGTACGGACCCGAGTTCCCCGACGCCGGGATCCCCCACCGCGCGATGCGGCGCTCCCTGTAGCGGGGGTGCCGAACCGGCTGGTGGGACCGGTGGCGTGGCAGGCTTGGGGTTCGCCGTGGGAACGGCCGGACCACAGCCCCTAGACCCCACCGGAGCGGTGACCGTGGATCAGCTGGCCCTGTTGTTCATGCTGTTGCTCGGGGCCCTGCTGAGCGTCCCGATCGGTGCCCGGCTCGGGCTGCCGGCCCCGGTGCTGATGACGCTCCTCGGCATCGTCCTGGCGCTGCTCGACTTCGTGCCCAACGTCGACATCCCGCCCGAACTGATCCTGCCCGGACTGCTGCCGCCGTTGCTGTACGCCGCCGTGCGGCGCACGTCCTGGCGGCAGTTCGCGGCCAACAAGCGCCCCATCTTCCTGCTGGCCGTCGCGCTGGTCTTCGTCACCATGGTCTGCGTGGCCTCCGTGGCCCACGCGATCGTGCCGGGGCTGCCGATCGCCGCCGCCTTCGCGCTGGGCGCGCTGGTGGCGCCGCCCGACCCGGTCGCCGCGACCGCCGTCGCCGGGCAACTGGGGCTCCCACGCCGCCTGGTGTCCATCCTGGAGGGCGAGGGACTCTTCAACGACGTGACGGCCATCGTCCTGTACCACGTGGCCATCGCCGCGGCGGTCGGCGGCTCCTTCTCGCCGTGGCGGGCCGGGTTCGACCTCGTGCTCTCCGCCGTCGTCGCCGTCGCGATCGGGCTCGTCCTGGGCTGGGGCTCCAACAAGCTCATGAGCGTGCTGGGCGACCCGACGCTGCAGATCGGGCTGACCCTGCTGGTGCCGTTCGTGAGCTACGTCGCCGCCGACGAACTGCACGGATCGGGCGTGCTCGCCGTGCTCACCACCGCCATGTTCCTCGCCGAGTACGCCTCGGACGCCGACGACGTGATGACCCGGCTCGGCGGCCACACCGTCTGGGACGTGGTCGACACCCTGGTCACCGGGGTGGCCTTCGGCCTGATCGGACTGGAACTGCACAACGCCGTCCGCACCGCCTCCGGCCGGTGGACCGAACTGCTCGGCTGGGCGGCGGCGATCCTCGTCGTCGTCATCCTGGTCCGGCTGCTGTACCTGCTGCCGGCCACCTGGCTGACCCAGCGGCTGCACGCCAGGCGCGACCAGGACGAGGACATCCCGACGAGCTGGCGTGAGACGGTGGTCATGTGGTGGGCGGGGATGCGGGGCGTGGCCTCGGTCGCGCTGGCCCTGGCGATCCCGCTGGAGACGGACGACGGGGCGCCCTTCCCGCACCGGGACGAGATCGTCTTCATCGCGTTCGGGGTGATCATGGGCACGCTGCTGCTGCAAGGGCTGACGCTGCCCTGGCTGGTGGGCAGGCTGGGGGTACGGGCGGACACCGAGCGGGAGCAGGAGTTCGAGCGGGCCCTGGCCCTCAGGGCGGCCCGGGCGGCCAAGCAGCGGCTCAAGGAGATCGAGTCGGTGGAGGAGCTGCCGGAGGAGCTGTCCGAGCAGATGCTGCGGCGCGCCTTCGACATCGGCGTACGCATCAGCCCGGACCTCGGGGACGAGGAGCGACGGGAGGCGCAGGAGCAGCGGGCCCGGCGGTTCAAACGCGTCCGGCGCATCCAGGGCGAGATGCTGAGCGCCGCCCGGCACGAGGTGCTGGCCGCCCGCAGCGAACCCGGCGCCGACCCGGAGATCGTCGACCGGGTCCTGCGCCACCTGGACGTGCGCAGCCTGCGCTGACCCGCGGGTGCGGGCCCGCGGTCACAGGCTCTTGGCCGGCCGGCCCGGGAAGCGGCGGGAGTCCGTCCCGGAAGGGCGGCGGGAGTCCTCCTCGGAGGAGCTCCGGGCGTGCGGGAAGCCTTCGTGGGCCGGGCGCAGGGCCGCGTCGGCCGTGTTGACCCGCGGCAGCGCGTACGGGTGCTCGTCGGTCAGCCAGCGGAGCATCCCCTCGCGCACCGTGACGCGCACCGTCCAGATGTCGTCCGCGTCCTTCGCCGTCACCAGGGCCCGCACCTCCATGGTGGTCGGGGTGGTGTCCGTGACGGTCAGGTTGTAGTTGCGTCCGTCCCAGGCCGGGCACTCGCGCAGGATGTCGCGCAGGCGCTCGCGCATCAGGTCCATCGGCGCCGAGTGGTCGAGGTGCCAGAAGACGGTCCCGGTCATCTGCGGGGTGCCGCGCGACCAGTTCTCGAACGGCTTCGAGGTGAAGTACGACACCGGCATCGTGATCCGGCGCTCGTCCCAGGTGCGCACCGTCAGGTACGTCAGCGTGATCTCCTCGACGGTGCCCCACTCGCCGTCCACCACGACCGTGTCGCCCATGCGCACCATGTCGCCGAAGGCGATCTGGAACCCGGCGAACAGATTGCCCAGCGTGGACTGGGCCGCCACACCGGCGACGATGCCGATGATGCCGGCCGAGGCCAGCAGCGAGGCGCCCGCCGCCCGCATCGCCGGGAACGTCAGCAGCATCGACGACACCGCGACCACGCCGACGATCGCCGTGACCACCCGCATGATCAGCGACACCTGGGTCCGCACCCGGCGCACCCGGGCCGGATCCCGCTCGGCGTGCGCGTGCGCGTACCGCGAGTAGGACGTCTCGACGACCGCCGCGGCGATCCGGACCACCAGCCAGGCCGCCGAGCCGATCAGTACCAGCGTCAGCGTCCGGCCGACCCCGGTCCGGTGGTCGGGGAACACACCGGCCTCGACGTACGACCCTCTGAGCAGGCCCGCGCAGAGCACGATCTGGTAGGGCAGGCGGGCGCGCCGCAGCAGCCCCCACAGCGGTGTCTCGGGGTGGCGTCCGTCGGCCTTGCGCAGCAACAGGTCGGTGGCCCAGCCGATGACCACGGTCAGCAGTATTGAGCCGCCGACCACGATCAGCGGGCGGAGTATCGTCTCCATCCCTCGAACGTAACCGGCCGCGCGGTGCTGTGAACCTGTGAGGTATCTCCCGCCCGGGGTATCGCCGCGCGCGGGCCCGTCACACCCGGCTGGCACCATGGCCTCATGAACATCGTGCTCTTTCACTCGACCCTCGGCCCGAGGCCCGCGGTGCGGCAGGCCGCCGACCGGCTGCGCGACGCCGGGCACCAGGTGTGGACCCCGGACCTTTTCGAGGGCCGTACCTTCGACACGGTCGAGGAGGGCATGGTCCATCAGGACGGGATCGGCCGCGAGGAGCTGCTGAAGCGGGCCGTGCTGGCCGCCGCGCCCTATTCCGAGCGGGGACTGGTCTACGCCGGGTTCTCGCTCGGCGCGTCCATCGCCCAGACCCTCGCCCTCGGCGACCACCGGGCGCGCGGGCTGCTGCTCCTGCACGGCACCTCGGACCTCGCGCCGAGCGCCTCGGTCGACGAGCTGCCGGTCCAGCTGCACGTGGCCGAGCCGGACCCCTTCGAGACGGACGACTGGCTCAGCGCCTGGTACCTCCAGATGGGCCGGATCGGCGCCGACGTCGAGGTGCACAGATATCCCGGCGCCGGTCACCTGTACACCGACCCGGAGCTGGACGACTACGACGCGGAGGCGGCCGAGGCCACCTGGCGGGTGGCGCTCGGCTTCCTCGAGTCCCTCCAGGAGGCTCAGGCGGGGGAGTAGACGCGCTCGACCCGCTGCGTGCCGCTGCGGGTGCGGTAGGAGCGGGTCCACCCGGAGGTGGCCCGCGGGTCGGTGCGGTCGGAGACCACGTAGTAGTCCATCTGCGCCCGGTCCGCGGTGATGTCCAGCACGCCGTAGCCGTGCCGGTCCGTGTCGACCCAGCGCACGTGCCGGTTCGCGGCCCGGATCACCGGCGCGGCGATCGCCGAGACGGTGCCCTCGGGAACCTTCACGATGTCGTCGAGGTTGTCGGAGGTCACCGACGTGACGACGAACTCCGTGGCCGCGGAGGCGGACAGCGGATAGGTCCCGGCGTTGTGCGGCACGTCGTTGGCCCAGGCCATGTGGATGTCGCCGGTCAGGAACACCGTGTTGCGGATCGCGTGCGCGCGCAGGTGGGCGAGCAGTTCGCGCCGGTCGGCGGTGTAGCCGTCCCACTGGTCGGTGTTGAGGGCGAGGCCCTCCTTCGGCAGCCCGAGCAGCTCGGCGAGCGGCCCGAGCAGCGCCGCGGGGAGCGAGCCGACCGCGAACGGCGAGATCATCACCGGGTTGCCGACCAGCCGCCAGGTGGCGTCGGAGGCGGCGAGACCCGCCTTGAGCCAGTCGAGCTGGGCCCGGCCGGTGAGGGTGCGGTCCGGGTCGTCGACCTCGCCGTTGCCGAGCGCCACCTGCTGCGAGCGGAAGGAGCGCAGGTCGAGAAGCGAGAGGTCGACGAGCTTGCCGAACCGCAGCCGCCGGTAGGTGGTGCCGGCGATGGCCGGGCGCACCGGCATCCACTCGAAGTAGGCCCGCTTGGCGGCACTCCGACGTGCCGCCCAGGTCCCCTCGGCGCCCTCGGTGTGGTTCTCGGCGCCGCCCGACCAGGTGTCGTTGGCGATCTCGTGGTCGTCCCAGATCGCCACCACCGGCGCCGTGGCGTGCAGGGCCTGCAGGTCGGGGTCGGTCTTGTAGCGGCCGTGCCGGATCCGGTAGTCGGCGAGGGTGAGGATCTCGTGGGCCGGCGCGTGCGGGCGTACGACGGTGTCGCGGGTGCCGTACTCGCCGGTGCCGTACTCGTAGATGTAGTCGCCCAGGTGCAGCCAGGCGTCCAGGTCGCCGCGGGCCGCGAGATGGCGGTACGAGGAGAAGTACCCGGCCTCCCAGTTGGCGCAGGAGACCACGCCGAAGCGCAGGCCGGTGACGGCCGCGTCGTGCGCGGGGGCGGTGCGGGTGCGGGCGACGGGGGAGTCGGTGGGGCCGGCGGAGAAGCGGAACCAGTAGTCCGTGGCGGGCGCGAGACCGCGGACGTCCGCCTTGACGGTGTGGTCGGCGGCGGCCGTGGCGGTGACGGACCCCTTGGCGACCACGTTCGTGAGGTCCTTGTCCGTGGCGACGACCCAGCTCACGTCGGTGTCCGGGCCGGTCCCGGAGCCCGGTATGGCCTCGGGCACCGGTGTCACCCGGGTCCACAGCAGCACGCCGTCGGGCAGTGGATCGCCGGAGGCGACGCCGTGCAGGAAGGCGGGGGCCGCGTCGGCGGCACCGGCGGGCAGCGCCGCGGCGAGCGGAGCGGCCAGGACGGCACCGGCCGCCGCGGCCTTGACGACCGTACGGCGGCTCGGGGTGCGGGAGTTCTCGGAGGCTCTGTGTCGACTGGTCACGGCCGATCAGGTTACTGATCGGTACGCGCGCGAGTGGGCGAACTCGCAAAAGTTCGCCCACTCGTCAGACGGCGATCACCGGAACCGGCAACCGGGGAACCGGCAGCCGGGACCGGCGGCGGGATCACCGGGTCACTTGGTGACGCCTGCGTCCTTCAGCGCCTTCTGCCACGCGTCGGGCGTGCTCGGGGTCTCGACCACCTTGTCGTTGATCTTGATGGTCGGGGTGGACTGGACGCCCTCGGCCTTGTCGAAGGACTTGCTCATCCGCATCGCCCAGGCGTCGTAGGTGCCCTTCTCCACGGCGTCCTGGAACTTCTTGTTGCCCTTCAGGGCGTCGACCGAGTCCGCCACCTTGATCAGGTAGTCGTCCTTGGCGAAGTCGTCGGTCGACTCCTCGGGGTGGTACTTCGTGGAGTAGAGCGCGGTCTTGTAGTCGACGAACGCCTCGGGGCCGACGTTCAGCGCGGCGCCCAGCGCGCTCAGCGCGTTCTTGGAGCCCTCGCCGCCCAGGTTGCCGTCGAGGAAGGTGCCGACGGTGAAGGAGAGCTTGTAGTCGCCGTCCTCCATGCCCTTGTTGACGGTCTCGCCGATGCTCTGCTCCATCGCCGCGCAGCCCGGGCAGCGCGGGTCCTCGTAGAGGTGGACGACGTTGTCGGACTTGGACTCGCCCATGACGACGGTGGTGCCGTCCTTGCCGGAGGTGTTGGCCGGGGCCACCACCTTCGCCTCGGCGGCCTTGTCCCAGCCGCTCGGCTTGTTGCCCTGCACGACGGCGTAGCTGATGCCGCCGGCTATCGCCAGTACGCCGACGATGGAGGCGGCCACGATGACCTGTCGCCTGACCTTGTCGCGCTTGGCCTGGCGCTCGCGCTCCTGGCGCAGACGCTCACGGGCCGCCGTCTTCGCCGCCTGGCTGTTCCGCTTGCTCATGTTGGTGATCTCTCCGGGGACGCGCACACGGGGGTGTGCGGAAGTGCGTATGGGGGACTGCCGTGCTCGGTGGTGCCCGTGCGACTCGGCCGGTGCCGGGTCAGACGAGGGCGGCCACCGGGCGCGGCGGTCCGCGGCGTCCCAGGGAGTGCGTGAGGATCCGCTCGCGGGCGCCGGCAGCGCGGCGGACCGGGGGCACCGGGCGGCGCACCGCCGGGGCCCGGTGTACGCCCACGGCCGCGACGGCGAGCAGCAGCGGCCGGAAGGTGGTCGCGGCCACCGCGCCGAGCAGCTGGGCCAGCGCCCGCTCGCCGCGCCGCAGCCAGGCCGCCGCGAGCAGCCCGACCCCGACGTGCGCGGCAAGGAGCAGCCAGGCGGTGCCGGGGGCGGCCTGGGCGAGCACCGACGCCATCCGGTCGGTCTCGGCCCCGGTCACCCGGGTCAGCGGCGCGGTCACCCCGGCGTGGACACCGGTCCCGTCGCCGCACAGCACGTCGAAGCCCACCGAGCGCAGCGGGCCCGCGACCGGGCCGCCCGCCCGGCCGTAGCAGACGTGCTGGCCGGTGGTGAAGACCGTGTCGGCGGCCAGCTCCAGCGGGATCAGCAGGGCGGCGATCCGCCCGAAGCCGCGCTCGCGCCGCCCGGCCAGGGCGTAGGCGATCAGGAACACGGCGGCCGCGACCGCGGCCACCGTGGGCAGCGGCAGCGGAACCCCGGACAGCAGCACGTGCGACGCGGTGCTGAGGGTCACGGCGAGTGCCGTGAACAGCGCCGCGCGTACGGCTCTGAGCGGGGTTCCGGATATGTCCATAGCAGTAGAAGAGTGTGGCACGGGGTCCGGTAAGGGACCCCTAAAGGGTTCCTGTGAGACAGCCGACGGTTACCGAACCGGAATGGTCACAGACCCGGGATCCGGCCGTTGCGGAACAGGTCGACGAAGGTCTGGTGGTCGGCACGGGCGCGTGCGCCGTAGCGGTGCGCGAAGTCGACCAGCAGCGGCGCGAAGCCCTCCTCGTCGGCCGCGATGGCCGCGTCGATGGCCCGCTCGGTGGAGAACGGCACCAGGGACTCCCCGGACTGGTCGTCGGCCGCCGCGTGCATGGTCGCGGTGGCCCGGCCCAGGTCGGCGACGACCTCGGCGATCTCCTCGGGGTCGTCGATGTCGCCCCAGTCCAGGTCGACGGCGTACGGCGAGACCTCGGCGACCAGCTGCCCGGCGCCGTCCAGCTCGGTCCAGCCCAGCCACGGGTCGGCGTGCGCCTGGAGGGCGCGCTGGGAGATCACCGTGCGGTGGCCCTCGTGCTGGAAGTAGTCCCGGATCGCCTGGTCGGTGATGTGCTGGGAGACGGCCGGGGTCTGGGCCTGCTTGATGTAGATCACGACGTCGTTCTCCAGGGCGTCGCTGTTTCCCTCCAGCAGGATGTTGTACGAGGGGAGGCCGGCCGAGCCGATGCCGATGCCCCGGCGGCCCACGACGTCCTTCACGCGGTAGGAGTCGGGACGGGCCAGGGAGGACTCGGGAAGCGTCTCCAGGTAGCCGTCGAAGGCGGCGAGCACCTTGTAGCGCGTGGCGGCGTCCAGCTCGATGGAGCCGCCGCCGGGGGCGAAGCGGCGCTCGAAGTCGCGGATCTCGGTCATCGAGTCCAGCAGCCCGAAGCGGGTCAGCGAGCGGGCCACCCGCAGCGCGCCGAGCAGCGGACCCTCCGCGGTGTCCAGCGTGAAGGGCGGCACCTCGTCGCTCTTGGCGCCGGTGGCCAGGGCGTGGATCCGCTCGCGGTACGCGCCCGCGTACACCCGCACCAGCTCGGTGATCTGCTCGTCGCTGAACGCCTTCGCGTACCCGATCAGCGCGACGGAGGCGGCGAAGCGCTTGAGGTCCCAGGTGAAGGGGCCGACGTAGGCCTCGTCGAAGTCGTTGACGTTGAAGATCAGCCGGCCGGTGGAGTCCATGTACGTGCCGAAGTTCTCCGCGTGGAGATCGCCGTGGATCCACACCCGGGAGGTCCGCTCGTCCAGGTAGGCGCCGCCCGGCTGGTCACCGAAGTCCGGATCCTCGGTCAAATCGCGGTAAAAGAGACCCGCGGTGCCGCGGTAGAACGCGAAGGCCGAGGCCGCCATCTTCCGGAACTTCACGCGGAACGCCGCGGGATCCGCGGCCAGCAGCTGGCCGAAGGCGGTGTCGAAGACGGCGAGGATCTCCTCGCCGCGGTGCTCCTCGTTGAGCTGCGGGACCGACATGCCTGGTGCCTCCTGGTGCGGGTGGTGCCTCACGGATGGAGCGGATCTCCACTCGGGCCAACGTTCGAGCCGGAGCGGGAGTGCCCGCCCCAGAAGGTACGCGTGGTGGCCCTCGGAGTGTCAGTGGAGAGGCATAGACTTCGACGCTGACCCCCCGGATCGACCGCCGCCAGTCGTCCCCAGTTTTCCCAGGAGGCCGCACGTGTCAAAGCCGCCGTTCACGCACCTGCACGTCCACACCCAGTACTCGCTGCTGGACGGTGCCGCGCGGCTCAAGGACATGTTCGACGCGTGCAACGAGATGGGCATGTCGCACATCGCCATGTCCGACCACGGCAACCTGCACGGGGCGTACGACTTCTTCCACTCCGCGAAGAAGGCCGGAGTCACCCCGATCATCGGGATCGAGGCGTACGTCGCGCCCGAGTCCCGGCGCAACAAGCGCAAGATCCAGTGGGGCCAGCCGCACCAGAAGCGGGACGACGTCTCGGGTTCGGGCGGTTACACCCACAAGACCATGTGGGCGACGAACAGCAAGGGTCTGCACAACCTCTTCCGCCTCTCCTCCGACGCCTACGCCGAGGGCTGGCTGCAGAAGTGGCCGCGGATGGACAAGGAGACCATCAGCCAGTGGTCCGAGGGCATCGTCGCCTCCACCGGCTGCCCCTCCGGCGAGGTGCAGACCCGGCTGCGCCTCGGCCACTTCGACGAGGCCCTGAAGGCCGCCGCCGACTACCAGGACATCTTCGGCAAGGACCGCTACTTCCTGGAGCTGATGGACCACGGCATCGAGATCGAGCACCGGGTCCGCGACGGGCTCCTGGAGATCGGCCGGAAGCTCGGCATCCCGCCGCTGGTGACGAACGACTCGCACTACACCTACGCGCACGAGGCGACCGCCCACGACGCCCTGCTGTGCATCCAGACCGGCAAGAACCTCTCCGACCCGGACCGCTTCCGCTTCGACGGCACCGGTTACTACCTGAAGTCGACGGACGAGATGTACGCCATCGACTCCTCCGACGCCTGGCAGCAGGGCTGCGCCAACACGCGCCTGATCGCCGAGATGATCGACACCACCGGCATGTTCGAGAAGCGCGACCTCATGCCGAAGTTCGACATCCCCGACGGCTTCACGGAGATCACCTGGTTCCAGGAGGAGGTCCGCCGCGGCATGGAGCGCCGCTTCTCGGGCCAGGTCCCCGAGGACCGCCAGAAGCAGGCCGAGTACGAGATGGACGTCATCATCCAGATGGGGTTCCCGGGGTACTTCCTGGTGGTCGCCGACTTCATCATGTGGGCGAAGAACCAGGGCATCGCGGTCGGTCCCGGCCGAGGTTCCGCGGCCGGCTCGATCGTGGCGTACGCGATGGGCATCACCGACCTCGACCCCATCCCGCACGGCCTGATCTTCGAGCGCTTCCTCAACCCCGAGCGCGTCTCCATGCCCGACGTCGACATCGACTTCGACGAGCGCAGGCGCGTCGAGGTGATCAGGTACGTGACGGAGAAGTACGGCGCCGACAAGGTCGCCATGATCGGCACCTACGGCAAGATCAAGGCGAAGAACGCCATCAAGGACTCCGCGCGCGTCCTCGGCTACCCGTACGCGATGGGCGACCGGCTCACCAAGGCCATGCCCGCCGACGTCCTCGGCAAGGGCATCGACCTCAACGGCATCACCGACCCGACGCACCCGCGCTACAGCGAGGCCGGCGAGATCCGCTCGATGTACGAGAGCGAGCCGGACGTCAAGAAGGTCATCGACACCGCCAAGGGCGTCGAGGGCCTGGTCCGGCAGATGGGCGTGCACGCGGCCGGCGTGATCATGTCCAGCGAGCCCATCGTCGACCACGCCCCGATCTGGGTCCGGCACACGGACGGCGTGACCATCACGCAGTGGGACTACCCGCAGTGCGAGTCGCTCGGCCTGCTGAAGATGGACTTCCTCGGCCTGCGCAACCTCACGATCATGGACGACGCCGTCAAGATGGTGAAGTCCAACAAGGGCGTCGAACTCGACCTGCTGTCCCTGCCACTGGACGACCCCACGACCTTCGACCTGCTGCAGCGCGGCGACACCCTCGGCGTCTTCCAGTTCGACGGCGGCCCGATGCGCTCCCTGCTGCGGCTGATGAAGCCCGACAACTTCGAGGACATCTCCGCCGTCTCCGCGCTCTACCGCCCCGGCCCCATGGGCATGGACTCGCACACCAACTACGCGCTGCGCAAGAACGGCCTCCAGGAGATCACGCCGATCCACAAGGAGCTGGAGGAGCCCCTCCAGGAGGTCCTCGCGGTCACCTACGGCCTGATCGTCTACCAGGAGCAGGTGCAGAAGGCCGCCCAGATCATCGCGGGCTACTCGCTCGGCGAGGCCGACATCCTGCGCCGCGTGATGGGCAAGAAGAAGCCCGACGAACTGGCGAAGAACTTCGTCCTCTTCCAGGCCGGAGCCCGGAAGAACGGCTACAGCGACGAGGCCATCCAGGCCCTGTGGGACGTGCTGGTCCCCTTCGCCGGCTACGCCTTCAACAAGGCGCACTCGGCCGCGTACGGCCTGGTCTCGTACTGGACCGGCTACCTGAAGGCGAACTACCCGGCCGAGTACATGGCCGCCCTGCTCACCTCGGTCAAGGACGACAAGGACAAGTCGGCCGTCTACCTGAACGAGTGCCGGCGCATGGGCATCAAGGTGCTGCCGCCCAACGTCAACGAGTCCATGTCGAACTTCGCCGCGCAGGGCGACGACGTGATCCTCTTCGGCCTCTCCGCCGTGCGCAACGTCGGCACCAACGTGGTCGAGTCGATCATCAAGTGCCGCAAGGCCAAGGGGAAGTACGCGTCCTTCCCCGACTACCTGGACAAGGTGGAGGCGGTCGTCTGCAACAAGCGGACGACGGAGTCGCTGATCAAGGCGGGCGCCTTCGACGAGATGGGACACACCCGCAAGGGCCTCACCGCGCAGTACGAACCGATGATCGACAACGTGGTCGCGGTCAAGCGCAAGGAGGCCGAGGGCCAGTTCGACCTCTTCGGCGGCATGGGCGACGAGCAGAGCGAGGAGCCCGGTTTCGGACTCGACGTGGTGTTCGGCGAGGACGAGTGGGACAAGACCTATCTGCTCGCCCAGGAGCGGGAGATGCTCGGTCTCTACGTATCCGACCACCCGCTCTTCGGCCTGGAGCACGTGCTGTCCGACAAGGCCGACGCGGGCATCTCCCAGCTCACCGGCGGTGACTTCGGCGACGGCGCGGTCGTCACCATCGGCGGCATCATCTCGGGCCTCCAGCGCAAGATGACCAAGCAGGGCAACGCCTGGGCCATCGCCACCGTCGAGGACCTCGCCGGTTCCCTGGAGTGCATGTTCTTCCCGGCGACCTATCAGCTGGTGTCCACGCAACTGGTCGAGGACGCCGTGGTGTTCGTCAAGGGGCGGCTCGACAAGCGGGAGGACATCCCCAGGCTGGTCGCGATGGAGCTGATGATCCCCGACCTGTCCCACGCGGGCACCAACGCGCCCGTCGTCCTCACCATCCCGGCGACCCGCATCACGCCGCCGATGGTCAGCAGGCTCGGTGAGATCCTCACCCACCACCGGGGCGACAGCGAGGTGCGGATCAAGCTCCAGGGGCCCACGAAGACGACGGTGCTGCGCCTGGACCGGCACCGGGTGAAGCCCGATCCGGCGCTGTTCGGCGACCTGAAGGTGCTGCTCGGGCCGTCCTGCCTGGCCGGCTGAGCGGAGAAACGGGCGAGGGGCGCCCCCGGTTGCCGGGTGCGCCCCTCGTCGTGGTCGTCAGTTGTGGCCGAAGCGCTTGTTCCGCTTGCGGGAGGCCGCGTCGCCGGGCGTCGTCAGCTGCGGGGAGTGCTGCTCCTCGCGCTCCAGTACGGCCGACTCGGCGGCCTGCGGGGAGCGCTCGGCCTGCGGGTGCTTACGATCACGGTTGTTCTTGTTCTTGGCCATGGTGATCTACCTCCTGAGGGGGATCTAGGGGCCAGGGCCGGAACCAGATTCACATAGGCCAACAAAGAACGCATATCGGGCAATTACCGTCCGTGACGCGGTTCGAGCGGTCGCGGGGTGCCGAAACGCCACGCCGAAGATCGAGTTCGGGCCGTTAACCTCCGCGTGGTCGGGCAGACTCGAAGGAAGCCCGAAGCAAACCTCCCGGAAAGAGGGTGGACCGCGTGGACCGCTGCATCGTCCTGGTGGACGCCGGGTATCTGCTGGGGGCCGCCGCGAGTCTCCTGGCGGGGGAACCCTCGCGTTCCCGCATCACCGTCGATCACGCCGCTCTCATCCAGGGGTTGCGCGACCGCGCCGAGTCCGACACGCAACAGCCCCTGCTGCGCATCTACTGGTTCGACGGCGCCCCGGACCGCGTCCCGCAGCCCGAACACCGTCGGCTGCGGGTGATGCCCCGGGTCACCGTCCGGCTCGGCGCGCTCACCCGCAGTGACGGGCGTTGGGCGCAGAAGGGCGTGGACGCCGCCATGCACGCCGAACTGACCGAACTGGCCCGCAACCGCGCCTGTTCCGACGTCGTCCTGGTCACCGGCGACGGCGACCTGCTGCCCGGCATGATGGCCGCCAAGGAACACGGCGTCGCCGTCCATCTGTGGGCCGTGCAGGCCGCCGACGGCGACTACAACCAGTCCGAGGACCTGGTCGCCGAGGCCGACGAACGCCGCGTCCTGGACCGTACGTGGATCACGAAGGCCGTACGCGCCAAGGAACTCGGCGGCATCTGCGCGCCGCCGCCCGTGCCCCGCCCCGAGATCGCCGCGATCCTCTCCGCGCCGCTGCCCGAGTCCGCGCTCTCCGCCGCCCAGCGTCCCGCCGAGACGCCCGAACACCCCACCACGGCCGCCGCGGGACCGGCCGGAGCCGAGGAACGGGTACCGCCGGCCAAGGGCGTACCCACCCCCAAGGACCTCGCCGCCCTGCGCGCCCCCGGCGCCCACCCCGCCCCGCAGCCCGCCAACGCCACCCTGCGCTGGTCCTCCGACAAGGGCTGGGTCGACCGGCCCGCCGCCGAGCCCTCCGAGGCCGCCACGCTGCCGACACTGGCCCAGCTCACCACGGCCGAGCAGCGCTGGGCCGACCGCGAGGAGGACATCACCACGGTCGGCGGCGACCCGTACGAGGTGGGGCAGGTCTTCGCCCGGCGCTGGCTGGAACGGCTCGGCGACCACGGCCACCTGCAGAAGCTGTCCGGGATGTACCCGCGCATCCCGCACCGCGTCGACGGCGAGCTGCTGCGCTACGCGGCCCGCTTCGGACTGCTCGCGCACAAGGACGACCAGATCGACGAGCACGACCGGTATGCCATCCGGGCCGGGTTCTGGCGGGAGATCGACGTGCGCACGGCGACCGAACGCACGCCCGCCGCCGAGTGAGACGCCCCGGCGTCTCCCTGCTCTCCGCGGCGCTCCCCGGCCGGACCGACACCTGCTGAATCGACACTTATGGGCGGACCCGGGAGCGGGCCGAGGGGACCGACCCCGTAGTCTCCTCCCTTGTGAGTACGCGCGCGGCACAGGCACCTCGACCCGGTGGCGATGCCGTGTGCGTGGTGCGCGCACTGACCAAGACCTATCCGGCGGTGCGCGGCAGACGCGGGGTCCCCGCCACTCCCGAGGTGCGGGCCACCGACGACGTCACCCTGGACATCCGCCGCGGTGAGATCTTCGGACTGCTCGGACCCAACGGCGCCGGCAAGTCCACCCTCGTCCGCCAGCTCACCGGGCTGATGCGGCCCGACGGCGGCAGCGTGGAGATCCTCGGGCACGACATCGTGCGCCACCCGGAGCGGGCCGCGCGGATCCTCGCCTACCTGGGGCAGGAGTCCAGCGCCCTGGACGAGCTGACCGTGTCGCTCGCCGCCGAGACCACCGGGCGGCTGCGCGGCCTCGAGGCGCGCCGGGCCCGCGCCGAGCGGGACGCCGTGCTCGAGGAGCTGGGCCTGACCGGGCTCGCCGCCCGCCCGATCAAGAAGCTCTCCGGCGGCCAGCGCCGCCTGGCCTGCTTCGCCGCCGCACTGGTGGGGGAGCGCCCGCTGCTCGTCCTGGACGAGCCGACCACCGGCATGGACCCGGTGGCCCGGCGCGCGGTGTGGTCGGCCGTCGACCGGCGGCGCGCCGAGCACGGCGCCACCGTGCTGCTCGTCACCCACAACGTCATCGAGGCCGAGACCGTCCTCGACCGGGTCGCCGTCCTCGACCGGGGACGCGTGATCGCCTGCGACACGCCCGCCGGGCTCAAGGAGCAGGTCGCCGGAGAGGTCCGCGTCGACCTGGTGTGGCGCGAGAGCGCGCCGCTGAACGTCCCGGAGGTCGCCGCCCTGCGCGACCGCGTCGTCGAGTCGGGACGCCGCTGGACCCTGCGGCTCGCCCCCGAGGAGGCCCGCGCGGTCGTCGCCACCGTCACCGGCGGCGCCGCCTTCGCCGCCCTGGACGACTTCACCCTGGCCACGCCCAGCCTGGAGGACGTGTACCTGGCGCTGGGCGGCGCCGCGCGACAGGGACTGGTGAGGACGTGAGCACGCGAGCGCTGAGAACACCGGCCGCCGCATCCGTACCCGTCGGGGCGACCGCCCCCGCCGGGGCGACCGCTTCGAACGACCCGAGCGAAGGGGAGCTGCGCGACGTGAGTGTCGTACCCGCCGATGCCCTGCGGGGTGCCGCGCCGGCGACCGAGGGGCGGCGCGTGGCCGGCCCGGCCGAGCTGGGGCCGAAGGCACGGCTGTGGCCCTCCCTGGTGGCCGTGTACCGCGCGCAGCTGTCCCGGGCTCGGGTCGCGCGCATCCCGCTGCTGTTCGTGGCGACCTTCCAGTCCATCGGCATCATGATCCTCATGCGCGGCGTCGTCGACGGCGGTGGCGAGGCACAGGCCGTGGTCGCCGGGTCCGCGGTGCTCGTCGTGGCCTTCGTCGCCCTGAACCTCCTCGCCCAGTACTTCGGCCAGCTGCGCGCCAGCGGCGGCCTCGACCACTACGCGACCCTGCCGGTGCCGCCGGCCGCGGTGGTGCTGGGCGCGGCGGGCGCCTACGCGTCCTTCACCGTGCCCGGGACCGTGGTGACCGCGGTGTTCGGATGTCTGCTGTTCGGGCTGCCGATGACCCACCTGTGGGTGCTGGTGGCCGTGATCCCGCTGGCGGGCGCCGCCCTCGCCGGACTGGGCGCGGCGCTGGGGCTGCTCGCCCCCCGGCCCGAGTTCGCCACCCTCCTCGGCCAGCTCGGCATGTCGGCGGCGCTGCTGCTCGGCGTGCTGCCGCCCGAGCGGATGCCGCAGGTGGTCCGCCTGGCCCGGGACCTGCTGCCCTCCACGTACGGGGTGGAGGCCTTCGCGCGCACCTTCGGCGAGCGGCCCGACTGGGGCTTCGTCCTCGGCGACCTCGCCGTGTGCGCCGCGGTCGGGGTGATCTCGCTGGCCGTGGCCACCTGGGCGTACCGCCGGGCCGCCGTCCGGTGACGCGCCGCACAGGCGGGTTTGGCACGATGGCACGGTGACCGCACCCTTGACCCCGCCACCGCCGCCGAACGAACGCCCGTCGTACCAGGGCGGGCCGGTGCCGCCGCCCGTCGGCGCACACGCGACGGGAGCCGCGCCCGGCGGTTCTCACGACCCTTACGGCACGTACGGCGAACAGGACGGCCCCGGGATGTTGACCGAAGTGCGGCAGGCCGCCGTGACCGCGCTGGCGGTCGCGCTCTCCGGTGCGCTGCTGGGCGTGCTGTGGTGGAAGCTGGCACCGAGCGTGCCGCTGGTGGGTCAGATCCTCGACGACAGCTGGGTCGTCTACCTGAAGGACTCGGAGGGCGAGCAGGCGATCGGCGTCGACGGAACGTTCACGCTGCTCGCGCTGGCGTTCGGGGCGCTCAGCGCGGTCGTGGTGTTCCTGCTGCGGCGGCGCGGCGGCGTGCCGCTGGTGGTGGCCCTCGGTGTCGGCGGTCTGCTCGGATCGCTGCTGGCGTGGTGGCTCGGGGTGTGGCTCGGGCCGACGCAGGACGTGATCGCGCACGCCAAGGACGTGGGCAAAGGGGTGGCGTTCTCCGCCCCGCTCAAGCTGGGCGCCAAGGGAGCGCTGCTGGCGTGGCCGCTCGCGGCACTGGTGGTCCACCTGGGGCTGACCGGCCTGTTCGGGCCCCGGGACCCGGAGCCCGACCCCTGGCCGGCACCGGGGCAGTACCCGTCGGCGCCGTACGGGGACAAGTCGGCCTAGGCCGGCCGGCGGCCGTGGTTCGCCCGGCCCTTCTTGGTGCGCCGGCGGCGTTTGCGCGTTCGCTTCGACAGGTCCTGTCTGATTGGCCGACAACCGGACGTCCGTCGAGAGGGCGCGCACGTCCGGCCGGGGTCAGGCGCGCCCGATCGGCGCCAGCACCGCGTCCGTGAGCGCGGCCAGGTCGTCGGGGGCCAGCTCGACCTCCAGGCCGCGGCGCCCCGCCGAGACACAGATCGTGGCGTACTCGGAGGCCGACGCGTCCAGGACCGTCGCCAGGCGCTTGCGCTGGCCCAGCGGGGAGATGCCGCCGCGCACATAGCCCGTGGTGCGCTCGGCCAGGGCCGGGTCGGCCATCGCCGCGCGCTTGCCGCCCACCGCGGCCGCCAGCGCCTTGAGGTCCAGCTGGCCCGCCACCGGCACCACCGCGACCGTCAGGGCGCCGTCGACCTCCGCCACCAGCGTCTTGAACACCCGCTCCGGCGACACGCCCATGGCCTCCGCCGCCTCCTCGCCGTAGGACGGGTGGGCCGGGTCGTGCTCGTAGGAGTGGACCGCGTACGTCACCCCGGCTGCCGTGAGCGCCACCGTCGCGGGCGTGCCGCCCGACTGCTGCTTCTTCGCCCTGCCGGGCTTGTTCGGCTTCCTCGCCATGCGGGCCAGTACCTCAGTTGAGACTCGTCGGGCCGCGCGTCAGTTCCTGCGCGGGCAGGGACGGCAGCGTACGGATGATGGAGGTCTCCGAGCGAAGGAGTTTCAGCTCGTCCCGCAGCCGTGAGGCGGTGTCCGGGGCCTGGAGCAGGCGCTGCTTCGTCGGCGTGTCCAGCATCATCGCGGCGGCGACCAGGTAGGAGACCACACCCGGTTCGTCCGGCAGGTCGGCGCCGGTCGCCAGTGACCGTTCGCGGGCCCCCGCCAGCCGCTTCTGGTACTGCCGGAAGGACCGCAGCACGCCCTCCGCCAGGGCGCCCGCCTCGTCGCCCGGCTCCTCGGGCAGCGGCTCCAGCTCGGCCGTCAGGAACGGCCCCGAGGCCTCCACCGAGAGCAGCCGCATCCGGGTCGTGCCGGTCGCCAGCACCTCGAAGGTGCCGTCGGCCCGCTCCCGGACCGTCGCCGCGTCCGCGACACAGCCCACCTTGTGGAACGCCTTGAGCGGGTCGGCCCCGAACCCGGCCGCCGGCCCGCGCTCGAGGGTCGCCGTGGGGTCGGGCAGGCCGGGGGCGGTCTGGGCCACCTCGAAGCCGTCGCGGATCGCCACGACGGCGAACCGGCGTGGTTCGTCCTCGGGAGTCTTCAGCAACTCGCGCATCATGGCGCGATAGCGCTCCTCGAAGATGTTGAGCGGGAGCACCAGCCCCGGGAACAGGACCGAGTTCAGGGGGAAGAGGGGGAGCCGGACGGTGGTCACGACGCAGAAGCCTAATGGTCGCCGGGGCGGACGCGTTCGCCGCGCCCGTTCCGCGGGCGCCCCGGAGCCGCCGTACCGGCCGCGGAGGGCGTGTCCCCGGGGCGCGCACGGACGTCCGAGCGCACCCGCAGGAAGCCGCCGAGCGGGTCGTCCGTGTCCCGGTCCCACGGGAAGGACGTGACGTACGGACCGGTCAGCAGCAGTTGCTCCGCCGCGTCCTGGTGCCGTTCCAGGCGTACGAGGACGTAGACGAGCAGGTTCCGCAGTTCCGCCGCCCAGGGATCGGCCGCCGGGTGGGCCGCCGAGAGGGCGATCGCGCGGTCGGCGGCGGCGTCCAGTCGGGGGCGGTGGGCGCGTACGGCGGTCGCGGTCGCACCGCCGGTGTGGCGTCCGGTGCCGGTACCGGTGCGCGTGGCCGTGGCCGTCAGACAGGTGAAGGCCGCGTGCAGCGGCAGGGCCCGTACGAGCGCCTCGTCGGGGGCCTCCTGGGCGGCCGTCTCGGCGAAGTCGAGGCACTCGCCGTGGGCGTCGGGCGAGGCGGCCGCCAGGTACTCGAGGGCGGCGACATGACTGCCGTAGTGATGCGGGCAGCGGCGGACGGCCTGCTCCCACAGGTGCTCGAACTCGGCGTGCCCGGCGCCCGCGCCCCGTGCGGCGTCCAGCGCGGTCCGCCACGGCACCGGGTCGGCGGGGCCGGCGGCCTCGGCGGCGGCGACCACGGCGGGGATCACCTGGCGCAGGAGTTCGGTGCGGGCCGGTGAGTCCCAGTGCCGGTGGACCGCCAGACGGGCCCCGACCAGCAGGGCGTCGGGGTCGTCCGGGGCGGTGGTGCGCCAGGTGTCGAGCCACTCGGAGCGGAAGCGCGCGAAAGCGGCGAGCCGGGTCGCGTAACGGTCGCGGTGGTCCCATTCGGCGTGGTCGCGGGTACCGGCGAGGAGGCGTGCCGCGGGGCCGTGCTCGCCGTGGGCCGCGGCGACGAGGGCCGGGGCGAGGCGGTCGTCGGGGGCGTCGAGGAGCACGTCGTCGTCTGGGGCGGGCCGTGGCGACCGGGAGCGGGTCCGGGCAGCCGCGGTCCGCAGGAACGCGCGCAGCATGGCCAGTACGACGGCCGAGGGTTCGGGATGGTTGTGCGGCCTCGGCTCCGCCATCGGCCGTTCGGGTTCCCACCCGCACCGCTTGTGCGGGTGGCCCCTGGCGGCTCCTCCCGCCGTCGGCGGCCTTCCGGTGGCGGTTGGGGGCGCGCCGCCCGTGGCGGGGGACGTGCGACACGCGCCCGGCACCGCGTGCCCGTTCCGGGAGACGGGTGCTCAGGGCCGGTCCCGTCGCCGTGGGCGAGCCGTGTCCGTCCCCGGAGGGGTCAGCTCCGGCGGAGCAGGCGGGTGGCGCCCGCTGCCACGGTGGTCGCCAGGACCCAGCCCAGCAGGACCAGGGCCGTCGACAGCCACTGCCAGCCGCCGTGGAGCTGCCAGGAGCCGGCCTGGCCCAGGTCGATCACCGGGAGGAGGAGGTCGAGCGCGAAGAGAGCCGGGTTCCAGTCCGGGTGTTCGCCGCTCTTCAGCGGGGGCGGGTCCGTGCGGGCGAAGGCGAGGGAGCCGGCGGCCCACAGGACCGCCATCCACACCGCCGCCCGGCCCGGCCGGTATCCGTAGGCGACCGTCCAGTCCTGGGCGTAGCCCACCAGCTTCGCGGCGACCGGCAGGCTCTCGCGGCGCCTGCGGTGCTTGGCGAGCAGCACCTCGCGGGCGTCCTCGTCCTCGCCGCCGGCCCGCAGCACGGCGGCCAGGCGCTCGTACGGCTCCGGGTGGTACTCGGCGGTCGCGGCGCCCACCCAGCGCAGCCGCTTCGCCAGTGGGAACGGCCCGCGCGGCACCAGGTTCTCGTAGGCGAAGCCGCCCATGTGCAGCCGGCCGGGGCCCGGCCAGCTGTCCGCCCGGTCCATCAGGTTGACCACCCGCGCCCCCGAGAGCACCACCCGCCCGCGCGCCGGACGCTCGCCCAGGAAGCGCAGCTCGGGCGTCTGCACCCGGCGCAGCGACAGCTCCTGGTCGTCGGTGAAGGTGAACCGGGCGTGCTCCAGGTCGAGCGCGTCGCCGAACCGCCCGTCGTCGAGCCGCACCCCGCCCTCGCACTCGAAACGCTGGATCCGGGTGCCCTGCGCGGGCGTGGTGCCGCGCAGCAGCGGGCTGCCCAGGCCCGCCGGGGTCAGGTACAGCGTGCGCTCCACCGTCAGCTGCGGGGCGTTCAGCGCGTGCCGCGTGTACGGGTTGAGCAGCCGGGCGCCGCGCAGACTGAGCGAGACGCCGACCTGGGCGCTGCGCAGGCTCACCTCGCCGTGCGACTCCAGCATCTCGGCCTGGAGGTCCTGCCCCACCGTCATGCCGTCCGCGGCGATGGAACGCCCGCTGCGGTCCCGGTGCACGATCGCCTGGTTGAGCAGCAGGTCGGTGCCTATCTGCGCGTCCGTGAGCCGGATGCCGCCCGGGAAGCGGGAGCGCGGCAGGTGCAGGTCGCCCTCGGTGTGCAGCCGGGCCGCCTCCAGGCGCGGCACCGCGCAGTCCACCAGCCGCACCGTCGTGAACCGGGTCTCCGGCAGCAGCACCTCCCGCTCGAAGCGACAGCGCCGCAGCTCGACGTAGGGCACCACCGTGCCGCCCGCCAGATCCATCGTGTCGCCGATCCGCACCCCCACCAACTGCAGCGAGGACACCCGGCCCGCGAGCGCGGGCGGACCGTCGAGAAGCAGCCAGCACACCACGCGGGCCCGCACGGTCCGCTCCGGCCCCCACGGATGCCCGCCGTGCGGGTCGTCGACGAGCGCGTCGCCGCTGCTCAGGTCGTACACGCTGCCGTTGCGGAAGGCCTGCCACATGCCGGCCTCCGCCGTGGTCAGGTCGTCCGGCAGCTCTCCGTCACGATGGCCGGCCCCCTCGGTCACGGTGCTTCACTCCCTCCCCACCTACTCGCCGGTCGCTCACGCTTCGTACAACCGTTCATGCCCACTGTGTGACCGGCTGAACACTCAAAGTGAGCACGGATCGCGCGAGTTCACCGTGGGCCGTGCGGTCCGTCGCGTTCTGTATCAGCCATTGATACGCGCGGACCGGGCCGGACGCGGGTCTGAGAGAATTGGTTCCGTGATCTCCCGAATCGATCTGCGCGGCGACGCCCTCCCCGAGGGCCCCGCCCTGCGCGACCTGCTGCCCCGAGCCGACTTCGACGTCTCGGTCGCCCTGGAGAAGGTGCGTCCGATCTGCGAGGCCGTGCATCATCGCGGGGACGCGGCGCTGATCGACTTCACCGAGCAGTTCGACGGCGTCCGGCTGGAGCAGGTCCGGGTCCCGGCGGACGCGCTCACGCGCGCGCTGGAGGAGCTCGACCCGGCCGTCCGCGCGGCCCTGGAGGAGTCCATCCGGCGCGCCCGGCTCGTCCACCGCGAGCAGCGCCGCACCACGCACACCACCCAGGTCGTGCCCGGCGGATCGGTCACCGAGAAGTGGGTGCCGGTCGAGCGGGTCGGGCTCTACGTGCCCGGCGGCCGGTCGGTCTACCCGTCCTCCGTGATCATGAACGTGGTGCCCGCGCAGGAGGCCGGGGTCGGGTCTATCGCGCTCGCCTCGCCCGCGCAGGCCGAGTTCGGCGGCATCCCGCACCCCACCATCCTGGCCGCCTGCGCCCTGCTCGGCGTCGACGAGGTCTACGCGGCCGGCGGTGCCACCGCCGTCGCGATGTTCGCCTACGGCACCGAGTCCTGCCCGCCCGCCAACATGGTCACCGGCCCCGGCAACATCTGGGTCGCCGCCGCCAAGCGCTTCTTCACCGGGAAGATCGGCATCGACGCCGAGGCCGGCCCGACCGAGATCGCCGTCCTGGCGGACTCGACGGCCGACCCGGTGCACGTCGCCGCCGACCTGATCAGCCAGGCCGAGCACGACCCGCTGGCCGCCGCCGTCCTGGTCACCGACTCCGTGGAGCTGGCCGAGGCGGTGGAGAAGGAGCTCCAGCCGCAGGTCGAGGCCACCAAGCACATCGAGGACCGGATCCGCCCGGCCCTCGCCGGCCGCCAGTCCGCGATCGTCCTCGTCGACGGCCTGGACGAGGGTCTGCGCGTGGTCGACGCCTACGGCGCGGAGCACCTGGAGATCCAGACCGCCGACGCCGCCGCCGTCGCCGACCGCGTCAAGAACGCCGGCGCGGTCTTCGTCGGCCCCTGGGCGCCCGTCTCGCTCGGCGACTACGCGGCCGGGTCCAACCACGTCCTGCCCACCGGCGGCTGCGCCTGCCACTCCTCCGGCCTGTCCGTGCAGTCCTTCCTGCGCGGCATCCACATCGTCGACTACACGCGCGACGCGCTCGCCGAGATCGCGCGGCACGTGGTGACGCTGGCGGAGGCGGAGGACCTGCCCGCGCACGGCGCGGCGATCAAGGCGAGGTTCGAGTGGAAGGTCCCGGAAAGCAAGTGACGTTCGGCATCGACGATCTCCCCGTACGGGACGAGCTGCGCGGCAAGTCCCCCTACGGCGCGCCCCAGCTGGACGTGCCGGTACGGCTGAACACCAACGAGAACCCCTACCCGCTGCCCGACGCGCTGGTCGAGCGGATCGCCGAGCGCGTCCGCGAGGCCGCCCGCGACCTCAACCGCTACCCGGACCGGGACGCGGTCGAGCTGCGCACGAAGCTCGCCGAGTACCTGACGAACACCTCCGGGCACCCCCTGGACGTGAGCAACGTCTGGGCGGCCAACGGCTCCAACGAGGTCATCCAGCAGCTGCTGCAGACCTTCGGCGGACCGGGCCGCACCGCGATCGGCTTCGAGCCGTCGTACTCGATGCACGGCCTCATCGCGCGCGGCACCGGCACCGGCTGGATCTCCGGGCCGCGCCACGAGGACTTCACCATCGACGTGCCCGCCGCCGAGAAGGCGATCGCCGAGCACCGCCCGGACGTCGTCTTCGTCACCACCCCCAACAACCCCACCGGCAACGCGGTCCCCGCCGAGACGGTCCTCGCCCTCCACGAGGCCGCCCAGGCGGCGAAGCCGTCCATGGTCGTGGTGGACGAGGCGTACATCGAGTTCAGCCACGGCGCCTCGCTGCTGCCGCTGCTGGACGGCCGGCCGAACCTGGTCGTCTCCCGCACCATGTCGAAGGCGTTCGGCGCGGCGGGCCTGCGCCTCGGCTACCTCGCCGCGCACCCGGCCGTCGTCGACGCCGTCCAGCTCGTACGGCTGCCCTACCACCTGTCGGCCGTCACCCAGGCGACCGCGCTGGCCGCCCTGGAGCACACGGACACGCTGCTGAAGTACGTCGAGCAGCTGAAGACCGAGCGGGACCGGCTGGTCGCCGAACTGCGCGCCATCGGCTACGAGGTGACCGAGTCCGACGCCAACTTCGTCCAGTTCGGACGGTTCGCGGACTCCCACGCGACCTGGCGGAAGATCCTCGACCGGGGCGTCCTGGTCCGGGACAACGGCGTACCGGGGTGGCTGCGGGTCACCGCCGGCACTCCGCAGGAGAACGACGCGTTCCTCGACGCGGTACGTGAAGTCAAGAAGGAGCAGCACACATGAGCCGCGTAGGGCGCGTGGAGCGCACCACCAAGGAGACCTCGGTCCTCGTCGAGATCGACCTCGACGGCACCGGCAAGACCGACATCGCCACCGGCGTCGGCTTCTACGACCACATGCTCGACCAGCTCGGCCGGCACGGTCTGTTCGATCTGACCGTGAAGACCGACGGCGACCTGCACATCGACTCCCACCACACCATCGAGGACACCGCCCTCGCGCTGGGTGCCGCCTTCAAGCAGGCCCTCGGCGACAAGGTGGGCATCTACCGCTTCGGCAACTGCACGGTCCCGCTGGACGAGTCCCTCGCCCAGGTCACCGTCGACCTGTCCGGCCGCCCCTACCTCGTGCACACCGAGCCCGAGAACATGGCGCCGATGATCGGCGAGTACGACGTGACGATGACCCGGCACATCCTGGAGTCCTTCGTCGCCCAGGCCCAGGTCGCCCTGCACGTGCACGTGCCCTACGGGCGCAACGCGCACCACATCGTGGAGTGCCAGTTCAAGGCGCTGGCCCGGGCCCTGCGCTACGCCTCGGAGCGCGACCCGCGCGCGGCCGGCATCCTGCCTTCCACGAAGGGCGCGCTGTAACCCATGAACGGTACGTCCACCGCACTGATCGTCGTCGGCCTCTTCTTCCTCGGCGGCATCTACTCCTTCGCCAAGCAGCAGATGCCCAAGGGCCTCATCGTGCTGCTCTCCATCGGCGCCGGCATGTGTCTGCTCGCCGGCGTCCTGAGGCTGGAGGTCTGGAGTTGACCGCCGCGACCGCCGCGACCTCCGCCGCCTCTCGTGCCAAGCGGGTCGTCGTCTTCGACTACGGCTTCGGCAACGTCCGTTCCGCCGAGCGTGCCCTCGCGCGCGCGGGAGCCGACGTCGAGATCACCCGCGACTACGACAGGGCGATGAACGCCGACGGGCTGCTGGTCCCCGGCGTCGGCGCCTTCGCCGCCTGCATGGACGGCCTGAAGGCCGCCCGCGGCGACTGGATCGTGGACCGCAGGCTGTCCGGCGGACGCCCGGTCATGGGCATCTGCGTCGGCATGCAGATCCTCTTCTCGCGCGGCATCGAGCACGACGTGGAGGCCGAGGGACTGGACGAGTGGCCCGGCACGGTCGGACCGCTCCAGGCCGACGTCGTGCCCCACATGGGCTGGAACACCGTCGAGTCACCGGCCGACTCCCAGCTCTTCGCCGGCCTGGACGCCGACGCCCGCTTCTACTTCGTGCACTCCTACGCCGTCCACGAGTGGGCCCAGGAATCGCACAACCCGCTGATCGCCGAGCCCAGGGTCACCTGGGCCACCCACGGCAAGCCCTTCGTGGCCGCCGTGGAGAACGGCGCACTGTGGGCCACGCAGTTCCACCCCGAGAAGTCCGGCGACGCCGGAGCCCAGCTCCTCACCAACTGGATCGAAACCCTCTAGAGATGAGCCCGGTAGAAGAGATGAGCCCGGTAGAGATGAGCAAGCTCGAACTCCTCCCCGCCGTCGACGTCCGCGACGGCCGGGCCGTTCGCCTCGTGCACGGCGAGTCCGGCACCGAGACCTCCTACGGGTCCCCGCTGGAGGCCGCCCTCGCCTGGCAGCGCTCCGGCGCCGAGTGGCTGCACCTGGTCGACCTGGACGCGGCGTTCGGGACCGGGGACAACCGCGCGCTGATCGCCGAGGTCGCGAAGGCGATGGACATCAAGGTGGAGCTGTCCGGCGGCATCCGCGACGACGACACCCTCGCCGCCGCCCTGGCCACCGGCTGCACCCGGGTGAACCTCGGCACCGCCGCCCTGGAGACCCCCGAGTGGGTCGCCAAGGTCATCGCGGAGCACGGTGACAAGATCGCGGTCGGCCTGGACGTACGGGGCACCACGCTCCGCGGCCGCGGCTGGACCCGCGACGGCGGCGACCTCTACGAGACGCTGGACCGCCTGAACAAGGAGGGCTGCGCCCGCTACGTCGTCACCGACATCGCCAAGGACGGCACCCTGCAGGGCCCCAACCTGGAGCTTCTGAAGAACGTCTGCGCGGCCACCGACCGCCCGGTCGTGGCGTCGGGCGGCGTCTCCTCCCTGGACGACCTGCGCGCGATCGCCGGGCTCGTCCCGGCCGGTGTCGAGGGGGCCATCGTCGGGAAGGCCCTGTACGCGAAGGCGTTCACCCTGGAAGAAGCCCTGGAGGCTACGTCGTGAAATCGGACACCGTGTCATGACATCAGAAGCCGTGCGGCGCGTGCAGAGCGGGAGTCCCTGGGAAGAGTCCTTCGGTTTCGCCCGCGCCGTGGCGGCGGGTGATCGTGTCATCGTGGCGGGCACCACCGCCTTCAAGGGCGACATGCTCTACGGCGAGGGCGACCCGTACGAACAGACCAAGGTGGCCTTCGCCACCGCCGCCGACGCGATCGCCGAGTTCGGGCTCGGCATCGAGTCCGTGATCCGGACCCGTGTGTACCTGGCACATTCACGCGATGTCGATGAGGTGGGCCGCGCCCACAAGGAGCTGTTCGACTCCGTCCGCCCGGCTACGACCCTGCTGGTCGTGGAGGGCTTCATCGACTCGCGGGTCCTGGTGTCGGTCGAAGTGGAAGCGTATAGAGGAGCCGTGGATTCATGACCCTGGCGGTCCGAGTCATCCCCTGCCTGGACGTGGACAACGGCCGGGTCGTCAAGGGCGTCAACTTCCAGAACCTGCGCGACGCGGGCGACCCCGTCGAGATGGCCAAGGTGTACGACGCCGAGGGCGCCGACGAGCTGACGTTCCTGGACATCACCGCCTCGTCGGGCGACCGCGAGACGACCTACGACGTGGTGCGCCGCACCGCCGAACAGGTGTTCATCCCGCTGACCGTCGGCGGCGGGGTGCGCACCGCCGAGGACGTCGACAAGCTGCTGCGGGCCGGTGCGGACAAGGTGGGCGTCAACACCGCCGCCATCGCCCGCCCCGACCTGATCCGCGAGATCGCCGAGCGCTTCGGCCGCCAGGTCCTGGTGCTGTCCGTCGACGCCCGGCGCACCCAGGCGGGCACCTTCGAGGTGACCACCCACGGCGGCCGGCGCGGCACCGGCATCGACGCCGTGGAGTGGGCGCACCGGGCCGCCGAGCTGGGCGCGGGGGAGATCCTGCTCAACTCGATGGACGCGGACGGCACGAAGGACGGCTACGACCTGGAGATGCTGGCGGCGGTCCGCAAGCACGTGAGTGTCCCGGTCATCGCGTCCGGCGGCGCGGGCAGCCTCGCCCACTTCGCCCCGGCGGTCGAGGCGGGCGCGGACGCGGTACTGGCGGCGTCCGTCTTCCACTTCGGCGACCTGCGGATCGGCGAGGTGAAGGAAGCACTGCGGGGGGCGGGGCATCCCGTTCGGTAGTTCGAGCAGGCGCTCGTTGGTGACGGGGGCGGACTTGCCGAAGCTCCTGCTTGCAGCGGTCAGGCGTCGGGAGAGGGCTTCGCCTCCCTCGGACCAGGAAAGCAAAATTGCGCAACGTCCATTGCGCAATTTTTCTTTCGTAATCTAGTCTGGCCGCATGCCGCGTCAGGAGAACCGCCCCATCACCGACCTGGGCACCCTCAAGGCCCTCGCCCACCCGTTGCGCAGCCGGCTCTACCGCAACCTCGCCGTGGCGCGCACCGCGACCGCGTCGCAGCTTGCCGAGCAGGTGGACGAGGCCGTCTCCCTGGTCAGCTACCACCTGCGCAAGCTGGCCGAGTACGGGCTGGTCGAGGAGGCCGAACCGCAGAGCGCGGATGGCCGGGAGCGGTGGTGGCAGCCGTCCTCGGACGGGGTCAGCATCCGCGACGAGAACTTCCGCGACGCCCCCGAGCGGGCCGCCGCTCACCTCGCCGCCACCCGGCTCTTCCACGAGCAGCGTGCCGACATGTACCGCCGTTACCTCGACGAACGCTCCACCTGGGGCCCCGAGTGGAACTCCGCAGCCCCCGACAACGAGTCACAGTTGCGCCTCACGCCCGCCGACCTGAAGGAACTGGGCGAGGAACTGCTCGCCCTGGCGAAGAAGTACGACGAGCGGGGCCGGGCCGCCGAAGCCGCCGGCGACACCGAGGGGCGCGAGAACGTCGCCCTGCACGTCTACGGATTCCCCTTCCGTGTCTGAGGCGGCCGCGCCCGTGACGGACGCGCACATACCCGCTGCCGCCTCGGCCCCCGCCCACCGGGACGCCAACGTGCTGCGCTGGGTCGGTGCCTACACCGCGTCCATGCTCGGCGACAGCGTCTTCTTCCTCGCGTTGTCCTGGGCCGCCGTGCGGCAGGGCAGCCCCGCCGAGGCCGGGATCGTCACGGCCGTGAGCGCGGTGCCGCGCGCGCTGCTCATGCTCGGCGGGGGAGTGGTCGTCGACCGGCTGGGGCCGCGCCGGGTCGTCATCGGCAGCGACGCCGTACGCTGCGCCGCGGTCCTCACGGTGGCCGCACTGCTCTTCGCCACCGACCCCGGACTGTGGCTCCTGGCCGTACTCGCCCTCGTCTTCGGCGCGGTGGACGCCCTCTTCATGCCCGCCGTGGGGGCGCTCCCCGCGCGCATCACCGCCAAGGACCAGCTCGCCCGCGTCCAGGGCATGCGCGGCCTCGCCGTCCGCCTGTCCTCCGTCGTGGGCGCCCCGCTCGGCGGTCTCGGCGTGGCACTCGGCGGCGCGGCGGCGGCCTTCGCCCTCGCCGGTGTGCTGATCGCCGTGTCCGTACCGCTGCTGGTCTCCGTGAGGATGCGCGAGCTGCCACCCGACGATGCGGTGGCCGCCGAGGGCGGCACGGCGTGGCGCGACCTGCGGGACGGGCTCCGGTACATTCGCCGACACCGCGTCCTCGGGCCGCTGATGCTGGTCATCGCCCTCGGCGACCTCGGCTTCGTCGGCCCGCTCAACATCGGCCTGACCCTGCTCGCCGACGAACGCGGCTGGGGAGCCTCGGGCATGGGCTGGGTACTCGCCGGTTTCGGGGCCGGCGCCGGGGCGGCCGCCCTGCTGCTGACCGTCCGGGGGCGCGTGCCGCACGCCGGGTACGTCGTCGCCGGCGCCCTCGTCCCCGGCGCGGTCGCGATCGGCGCGCTGGCGCAGGCACCCGCCCTTCCGGTGGCCGTCGGGACGGCGCTGCTCATCGGACTGCTCGCGGGCCTCAGCGGCGCCCTCTGCGGGGCCCTGCTCCAGACGCAGTCCGCTCCCGCCCTCCTCGGCCGCGTCACGGCGGTCTCCGGGATCGTCAGCCTGGGCATCGCCCCGCTGAGCATGCCCCTGTCGGCCGCCGCCATCGGCGTCTGGGGCACCGGCCCCGTCTTCGCCGTCAGCGCCGCGGTCTGCGGCCTCGGCGGGGTCGTCGCCCTGTGCGCGCCGGGCGTACGGCGGGCCGAGCTGCCGAAGTGAGCGACGGAGGTCAGATGCCCAGCTGCTTCGTCTCCCGCAGCTTGGCGATCGCGTTCTCCTCGCCCGCCAGCTCCACCTTCGCGGCGTCCTGCCGGCCGTAGGCGAATAGCAGCAGCTCGGACGGCTCGCCCGTCGCCGTCACCACCGGCGTACCCCGGTGGGCGACCGTCGTCTGGCCGTTCGGGCGGCGCAGCACCAGGCCCGTCGGGATGCCGCGGCCCATCAGCCGGGCGGCCCGCTCCAGGCGGGACCACAGGGCGTCCTGGAAGACCGGGTCCAGCTCGCGCGGCGACCAGTCGTCCTGGGCCCGGCGGACGTCCTCGGTGTGGACGTAGAACTCGACCGTGTTCGCCGCCTCGTCGACCTGCTTGAGCTGGAACGGGGAGAAGCGGGGCGGGCCGGTGCGGATCAGCTGGAGCAGCTCCTCGTAGGGCTTGGCGCCGTACTCCTCCATCACCCGGTCGAGGCGGGAGGCCAGCGGCTTGATCAGGGTGCCCCCGGCCGCGTCCGGACGCCGCTCGCGCACCACCACGTGCGCGGCCAGGTCCCGGGTCCGCCAGCCCTCGCACAGGGTGGGGGCGTCCGGACCCGCCGTCTCCAGCAGATCCGCGAGCAGAAGTCGTTCACGCTTGGCGAAAGTCGACATGCCGTCAGCCTACGGCGGCGGGCCGGGTCCGCCCAATGGACGTCCCGGGGGCGTGTCCTTCCCGCGCGGCACAATGGGCACATGACCAGCAGCTCCCCCACCGGTGGCAGCCCCCGGCGCCCCGGCCCGCTCGCCCCGGAGATCGCCGACCGCCTCAAGCGCAGCGCCGACGGCCTCCTGCCCGCCATCGCCCAGCAGTACGACACCGGAGAGGTGCTGATGCTCGGCTGGATGGACGACGAGGCGCTGCACCGCACGCTGACGACCGGACGCTGCACCTACTGGTCGCGCAGCCGCCGGGAGTACTGGGTCAAGGGCGACACCTCGGGTCACTTCCAGTGGGTGAAGTCGGTCGCCCTGGACTGCGACGCCGACACCGTCCTCGTCAAGGTCGACCAGGTGGGTGCCGCCTGCCACACCGGGACCCGCACCTGCTTCGACACCGACGTGCTCCTCGCCGAGGGATCCGGGGCCGCCGAGGACGCCGCGGCCGCCGACGCGCCCGGCGCGGGTCAGTAGGGTCTGCCGCCATGGACGTCACGCATGACATGGACCTCGACACCTTCCGCAAGCTGGCCGCCGACCGCCGGGTGATCCCGGTGAGCCGCAAGCTCCTCGCCGACGGCGACACCCCCGTGGCGCTGTACCGAAAGCTCGCCGCCGAGCGCCCCGGCACCTTCCTCCTGGAGTCCGCGGAGAACGGACGGAGCTGGTCCCGTTACTCCTTCGTCGGCGTCCGCAGCGCCGCCACCCTCACCGAGAAGGACGGCCAGGCCCACTGGCAGGGCACCCCGCCCGTAGGCGTCCCCACCGACGGCGACCCGCTCGCCGCCCTGCGCGCCACCGTCGAGGCCCTGCACACCCCGCGCGACCTCGCCCACGACCTGGGCCTGCCGCCCTTCACCGGCGGCATGGTGGGCTACCTGGGCTACGACATCGTGCGCCGCCTGGAGAAGGTCGGCCCGGGGGAGCGCGACGACCTGAAGCTGCCCGAGCTGACCATGCTGCTCACCAGCGACCTCGCCGTCATGGACCACTGGGAGGGCTCGGTCCTGCTGATCGCCAACGCGATCAACCACAACGACCTGGAGACCGGCGTCGACGAGGCCTACGCCGACGCGATCGCCCGGCTGGACGTCATGGAGGCCGACCTCTCGCGGGCCGTCGCCCAGCCACCGGCCGCGCTGCCGCCCTCCGAGCTGCCCGAGTACACCGCGCTGTGGGGCGGCCCCGACTTCCAGGACGCCGTCGAGGACATCAAGGAGCGCATCCGCGCGGGCGAGGCCTTCCAGGTCGTCCCCTCCCAGCGCTTCGAGACGCCCTGCACGGCGAGCGCGCTCGACGTGTACCGGGTCCTGCGGGCCACCAACCCCTCCCCGTACATGTACCTGCTCCGTCTCGACGGCTTCGACGTCGTCGGCTCGTCCCCCGAGGCGCTGGTCAAGGTCGAGGACGGACGCGCCATGGTGCACCCCATCGCCGGCACCCGGCCGCGCGGGGCCACCCCGCAGGAGGACCAGGCCCTCGCCGACGAACTGCTCGCCGACCCCAAGGAGCGCGCCGAGCACCTGATGCTCGTCGACCTCGGCCGCAACGACCTCGGCCGGGTCTGTGAACCGGGCTCCGTCGAGGTCGTCGACTTCATGTCCGTCGAGCGGTACTCGCACGTCATGCACATCGTCTCGACGGTCACCGGCCGGGTCGCCCCGGACCGCACCGCCTTCGACGTGCTCACCGCCTGCTTCCCGGCCGGCACCCTCTCCGGCGCGCCCAAGCCGCGCGCCCTGCAGATCATCGACGAACTCGAACCCTCCCGGCGCGGCCTGTACGGCGGCTGCGTCGGCTACCTCGACTTCGCCGGCGACTCCGACACCGCCATCGCCATCCGTACCGCCCTGCTGCGCGACGGCACCGCCTACGTCCAGGCGGGCGCGGGCGTCGTCGCCGACTCCGACCCGGTCGCCGAGGACACCGAGTGCCGCAACAAGGCGGCGGCCGTGCTGAGGGCCGTACACACGGCCAACCGGCTGGCGCAATAGGGCCAGCCGGTCGAACCGGTGGGGCGATTCTCACGCCCCCAATGCGAACCCCGGGTGACGGTTCGCCCGGGGTTCGGGCGATAGTGGAGTACGTGACAGCCGTTCCTCACCCCCGTACCCCAGCCGCAGGACCCGCCCGGGCCGGCCGCCGGAGCCTCGCCGTCGCCCTGCTGTGCGGCGCGCTCGGCGCCGCCGTCGCCCTGCTCGCCACCCGGCAGGAGTGGGCGGAGGGCACCGCGACGGTGGCCGGCGGCGCGTTCACCCTGACCGCCAGGGGCAGCGACGTCACGGGCGTACCCGCGTCGCTCGCCATAGTCGGCCTCGCCGCGCTCGTCGCCGTCTTCGCCGTCCGCCGGGCCGGCCGCTTCGCCGTCGCCGCGCTGCTCGCGCTGAGCGGCGCGGGCACCGTCGCCGCCGCCCTGGCCGGCGCCTCCGACAGCTCCGCGCTCGACGACCAGGCCGCGAAGGCGGCGGGCGACACCTCGGCCACCGTCGACGCGCTCTCCCACACCGCCTGGCCGTACGTCGCGGCCGTGGGCGGCGCCCTGCTCCTGCTGGCCGGACTGCTCGCGCTGCGCTACGGCCGCCAGTGGCCCGCGATGTCCGGACGCTACGAACGGAGCGGCGCCCCGCGGCGCAGGCCGCAGACCGTCGACCCGGACCGCCCCGAGGACCTGTGGAAGGCCATCGACCGGGGCGAGGACCCCACCAGCGCCTGACCGCTGTTCACCCACTGGAGCACCCCCGCTCACGGCGCGTGTCCCCGTGCGGGACAATGGGTGCGAGCGTCCTGCTCAGACTTGGCACACAGCAACGAGGAGCAAGCAATGGCGGGCAGCAGCCACGGTCACACCCCGGCCGCCTGGACCGGTGTCATCATCGCCTTCATCGGTTTCTGCATCGCGGGCATGTTCATGGTGGCGGCCCAGCCGTGGGGCTTCTGGGCCGGCATGGCCGTCGTGCTCCTCGGTGGTGTCGTCGGCTACATCATGAAGATGATGGGCCTCGGCCAGCCGAAGCAGAACCACCCCGTGCACCAGGTCGCGGGCGAGCACGCGCCGGCCGGCGCCAAGGGCTGACCCGGGCACGGAGTTCCCGAGGGGCGGATCGGCACCACCGTGCCGGGACCGCCCCTCACGTGCGGGTGGACCCCACCGGGGGCAGAATGCGGGCGTGGACGTCGAGAGCGGGAAACCCAGCCGGACCAGCATCCCCCTGCCCCGTGGCGCGGCCCTCCGCCTCGCCGTCCCGGCCGGAGTGCTCGCGGCCGTCGCCGGGGCCCTCACCTACGTGGGGAGCGTGGACCCCTACGAGCCCGGCCACTACCCCGTCTGCCCCCTGCTGCGCTTCACGGGCGTCTACTGTCCCGGCTGCGGCGGCCTGCGCAGCGCCCACGCCTTCGTCCACGGCGACCTGACGGCCGCGCTGCACGCCAACGCGCCCGCCGTCCTCGCCTATCTGGGCTTCGCCGTCCTGTGGACCGTCTGGGTGATCCGCGCGGCCCGGGGCCGTCCCGTACGCATCGACCTCGGACCGGTCCACCTGTGGACGCTGGGGACGTTGCTGCTGGTCTTCACCGTTGTCCGGAACCTGCCGTTCGGTGGCTGGCTCCACCCTTGATCATTTATGGAACGTCCAGGTAGTGGGACCCGGATCGGCCGGATGCGGGACCGGTGCCCGGCTGCGGATACCATCACAGTGACCACACGTTTTGCCGTCTGAAAGGGGGCCGCTCGCGTGAGTGTGCTCGACGAGATCATCGACGGAGTCCGTGCCGACCTCGCGGAGCGGCAGGCGCGCGTCAGCCTCGACGAGCTCAAGGAGCGCGCGGCCAAGGCTCGCCCCGCCAAGGACGGCGTGGCCGCGCTGCGCGGCGACGGCGTCAAGGTCATCTGCGAGGTCAAGCGCTCCAGCCCCTCCAAGGGCGCGCTGGCGGCCATCGCCGACCCGGCCGGGCTCGCCGCCGACTACGAGGCGGGCGGCGCCGCCGTCATCTCCGTCCTCACCGAGGAGCGCCGCTTCGGCGGCTCGCTGGCCGACCTGGACTCGGTACGCGCGCGCGTGGACATCCCCGTGCTGCGCAAGGACTTCATCGTCACCTCGTACCAGCTGTGGGAGGCCCGCGCCCACGGTGCCGACCTCGTGCTGCTGATCGTCGCGGCCCTGGAGCAGCCGGCCCTGGAGTCGCTGATCGAGCGCGCCGAGTCCATCGGACTCACCCCGCTGGTCGAGGTGCACGACGAGGACGAGGTCGAGCGCGCCGTGGACGCGGGCGCCAAGGTCATCGGCGTCAACGCGCGCAACCTGAAGACGCTCGAGGTCGACCGCGGTACGTTCGAGCGGGTCGCTCCGGAGATCCCCGCGCACATCGTCAAGGTCGCCGAGTCCGGCGTCCGCGGCCCGCACGACCTCATCGCCTACGCCAACGAGGGCGCCGACGCCGTGCTGGTCGGCGAGTCCCTGGTCACCGGCCGCGACCCGAAGACGGCGGTCTCCGACCTGGTGGCGGCCGGCGAACATCCCGCGCTCCGCCACGGCCGGGGCTGACCCCCGGTAGGCTGACCCCATGACGCTCCCGCTGATCCCGGCGTCCCGGGACCCCTACGCGCGCCTGGCGCGCGGCTGCCGCCCCCGCGGCTGCCGCGCCCCCGCCCGCCGGGTCCACGGCCGCCGGGTGCGGTACGTCATCGGAGACGAACCGGGGCAGGTCAACGGCATGCGATGGCTCACGCGCCCCATAGGGGCGCGGGGCCCCGTTGAATTTGCGACTCCGTCGCGTGGGCGCGACCAGCCCACCCACAGCCGGTAGCCGACAATTGGTCCCCGCCCCCACGGCGATTAGTCCAAACCAGACACTCACCGTGAGGTTCACGCATGCCCAGCAACTTCTTCATCCCCGACCCGGAGGGTCAAGTCCCCTCCGCCGAGGGCTACTTCGGCGCCTTCGGGGGCAAGTTCATCCCCGAGGCCCTCGTCGCGGCGGTCGACGAGGTCGCCGTCGAGTACGACAAGGCCAAGACCGACCCGGAGTTCGCCCGCGAGCTGGACGACCTGCTCGTCCACTACACGGGCCGCCCGTCCTCCCTCACCGAGGTCCCCCGTTTCGCCGCCGAAGCCGGCGGAGCCAGGATCTTCCTCAAGCGCGAGGACCTGAACCACACCGGCTCGCACAAGATCAACAACGTGCTCGGTCAGGCCCTGCTCACCAAGCGCATGGGCAAGACCCGCGTCATCGCCGAGACCGGCGCGGGCCAGCACGGCGTGGCCACGGCGACCGCCTGCGCCCTCTTCGGCCTCGACTGCACCATCTACATGGGCGAGATCGACACCCGCCGCCAGGCGCTCAACGTGGCCCGCATGCGCATGCTCGGCGCCGAGGTCGTCGCCGTGAAGTCCGGCAGCCGCACGCTGAAGGACGCGATCAACGAGGCCTTCCGCGACTGGGTCGCCAACGTCGACCGCACCCACTACCTGTTCGGCACCGTCGCCGGTCCGCACCCCTTCCCGGCGATGGTCCGCGACTTCCACCGCGTCATCGGCGTCGAGGCCCGGCGCCAGCTCCTGGAGCAGGCCGGACGCCTGCCCGACGCCGCGATCGCCTGCGTCGGCGGCGGCTCCAACGCCATCGGCCTCTTCCACGCCTTCATCCCCGACGCGGACGTCCGCCTCATCGGCTGCGAGCCCGCCGGGCACGGCGTGGAGACCGGCGAGCACGCGGCCACCCTGACCGCGGGCGAGCCCGGCATCCTGCACGGCTCCCGGTCCTACGTCCTCCAGGACGACGAGGGCCAGATCACCGAGCCGTACTCGATCTCGGCCGGTCTGGACTACCCCGGCATCGGCCCGGAGCACGCCTACCTCAAGGACTCCGGCCGCGGCGAGTACCGCGCGGTCACCGACGACGCCGCCATGCAGGCGCTGCGCCTGCTGTCGCGCACCGAGGGCATCATCCCGGCCATCGAGAGCGCCCACGCGCTGGCCGGTGCCCTGGAGGTCGGCCAGGAGCTCGGCAGGGACGGGCTGATCGTGGTCAACCTGTCCGGCCGCGGCGACAAGGACATGGACACCGCCGCCCGCTACTTCGGGCTGTACGACACCGACGCCGAGGTCGCCGCCGACGGGACCGGCGCCGCGGAGATCGAGGGGGACGCCAAGTGAGCGGGAACGTACGGCTGCTGAACGACACCCTCGCGGCCGCCAGGTCCGAGGGCCGCGCCGCCCTGATCGCCTACCTCCCGGCCGGGTTCCCGACCGTGGACGGCGGCATCGCGGCGATCAAGGCCGCGCTCGACGGCGGCGCCGACGTCGTCGAGGTGGGCCTGCCGCACAGCGACCCGGTGCTCGACGGCCCCGTGATCCAGACCGCCGACGACATCGCCCTGCGCGGCGGCGTACGGATCGCCGACGTGATGCGCACGGTCCGCGAGGCCCACGAGGCCACCGGCAAGCCGATCCTCGTCATGACGTACTGGAACCCCATCGACCGCTACGGCGTGGAGCGCTTCACCGCCGAGCTGGCCGAGGCGGGCGGCGCCGGGTGCATCCTGCCCGACCTGCCGGTCCAGGAGTCGGCGCTGTGGCGGGAACACGCCGACAAGCACGGGCTGGCCACCGTCTTCGTGGTCGCGCCCAGCAGCAGGGACGCACGGCTCGCCGAGATCACCGCGGTCGGCAGCGGCTTCGTCTACGCCGCCTCCCTCATGGGTGTCACCGGCACCCGCGAGTCGGTCGGCGCACAGGCCGAGGACCTGGTGCGGCGCACCCGCGCCACCACCGACACCCCGGTCTGCGTCGGCCTCGGCGTCTCCAACGCGGCCCAGGCCGCCGAGGTGGCCGGCTTCGCCGACGGCGTGATCGTCGGTTCGGCCTTCGTCAAGCGGATGCTGGACGCGCCCGACGACGCGGCCGGCCTGGAGGGCGTCCGCGCGCTCGCCGCCGACCTGGCGAAGGGCGTGCGCGGACAGGCGTGAGCACCAGCACGTGACGGACGGGCACCGCCGGACGAGCACGTGAGCGAGGTCCCTCGTACGAGTGGACCTGGGACCGGGGAGGCGCGCTGCGCCTCCCCGGTTCGTTCTGCGGGTGTGAGCGAGAAGAACCGACAGGGAAAGCGCGGCGCCCGCGAGAAGCTGGCGGCCGAGCGCGAGAAGCAGAGGTCCAGGGACAAGCGCCGCCGTGCGCTGATCGTCGGCGCGAGCGTGGTCTGCGTGCTGGGACTCGCGGCGGTGATCGGCGTGGTCGCGGCGAACGCGGGCAAGGACGACGGCAGCGAGTCCGCGGGCCCGGTCGTGGCCCCCTCGGGGGCGCAGGGCAAGGACGGCCTCGCGATCCCGGTCGGCGAGGAGAGCGCCAAGTCCACGCTCACCGTCTGGGAGGACTTCCGCTGCCCGGCCTGCAAGGCCTTCGAGCTGGCGTACCGCGACACCATCCACGAGCTGACCGATGCCGGACAGCTCAAGGTCGAGTACCACCTGGCGACCATCATCGACGGCAACATGGGCGGCACCGGCTCCCGCAAGGCCGCCAACGCCGCGGCCTGCGCCCAGGACGCCGGAAAGTTCCCGCCGTACCACGACGTGCTGTACGACAACCAGCCGCCGGAGACCGACGACGCCTTCGCCGACGAGGACAAGCTGCTCGACCTGGCGGGCAAGGTCGACGGCCTCGACACCACCCTGTTCCAGGAGTGCGTGAAGAACGGCAAGCACAACAGCTGGGTGGAGAAGTCCAACAAGGCCTTCCAGAACGGCGGCTTCAGCGGCACCCCGACCGTGCTCCTGGACGGCAAGAACATCTACCAGGACCGCTCCATGACCCCGGCCAAGCTCAAGCAGACGGTGGAGGACGCCAACAAGTAGCGCGCCCGCTCGTTACGGACCCGTAGCCGGGCTGCCCGCCGCGGCCCCCGTCCGACACGGTAGCGTCGACCCTGCCATGGAACTTGCCTTCATTCCCAGCCCGTCGCGCGGGGTGCTGCACCTCGGTCCCATCCCGCTGCGCGGCTACGCGTTCTGCATCATCATCGGCGTCTTCGTTGCCGTCTGGCTCGGCAACAAGCGCTGGATCGCCCGGGGCGGGCGGCCGGGCACGGTGGCCGACATCGCGGTCTGGGCCGTTCCCTTCGGCCTGATCGGCGGACGCCTCTACCACGTGATCACGGACTACCAGCTGTACTTCAGCGAGGGCCGTGACTGGGTCGACGCCTTCAAGATCTGGGAGGGCGGCCTCGGCATCTGGGGCGCCATCGCGTTCGGCGCGGTGGGCGCCTGGATCGGTGCCCGCCGCCGGGGCGTGCCGATGCCCGCCTACGCCGACGCCGTCGCCCCCGGCATCGCCCTCGCGCAGGCCATCGGCCGCTGGGGCAACTGGTTCAACCAGGAGCTGTACGGCAAGGCGACCGACCTGCCGTGGGCCGTGGAGATCACCTCGACGGCCGACGGACGGGTGCCGGGCACCTACCACCCGACGTTCCTGTACGAGTCGCTCTGGTGCATCGGCGTCGCGCTGCTCGTCATCTGGGCCGACCGCCGCTTCAAGCTCGGCCACGGGCGTGCCTTCGCCCTGTACGTGGCGGCGTACTGCGCGGGCCGCTTCTGGATCGAGTACATGCGCGTCGACGACGCCCACCACATCCTGGGTCTCCGGCTGAACAACTGGACCGCGCTCTTCGTGTTCCTGCTCGCCGTGCTCTACATCGTGCTGTCGGCACGGAAGCGGCCGGGCCGGGAGGCCGTGGTGGAGCCGGGCGCGCAGTCCGCCGCCGGTGACACCAGGTCCGCAGCGGACAAGGACGCCAAGGACGCCAAGGACACCGAGAACGACGCGGACGCCGCGGAGAAGACCGATGCCACCGGCGCCACCGAGGCCGCGGAGGACACGTCGGCCGCGGACGAAGCAGACGTGGACGAAGCAGACGACGCGGACGACGCGAAGGACGCCGAGGGCGTGACGAACGGCGCCGACTCCGCCAAGAAGGGCTGACCCGCCCGCCAGGTACGCCGCCGAGGGCGCCCGGGACTCTCCGGGCGCCCTCGGCGTATGCCGGGGCGGGTGCTCAGGACAGGGTGGGCCGCCGGGCCAGCGACAGCGTCCGCCGGGCCGTCGCCACCACCGCCGCGTCGATGAACCGGCCGTCCGGCAGCGCCTGCGCACCCGGCTGGACCGTGGCCGCCTTGACGATCGTCTCCGCCTCCTCCAGCTCCCGCTCGGTGGGCAGATAGGCCCGCTCGATGATCGGCAGCTGGCGCGGATGGATCGCGGCCCGCCCCAGGAAGCCCAGGGCGCGGCCGTGGGCGCAGGACGCCGCCAGGCCCTCCAGGTCCCGGGTGTCCGGATGCACCGTCTGGGACGGCGGCGCCAGGCCCGCCGCCCGCGCGGCCACGACCACCCGCGAGCGCGACCAGTCCAGGCCGGTGTCCCCGCGCACGCCCAGATCGGCACGGAGGTCCGCCTCACCGAGGGCGATCCCGCGCAGTGCCGGATGGGCCGCGGCGATCCGGTAGGCCCGCTCCACCCCCAGGGCCGTCTCCAGCAGGGCGTACAGCGGTGGTCCGCCGGTGAGCGCGGCGACGGCGGTCACCTGCTCCGGCGACGTCACCTTGGGCAGCCGCAGCCCGGACAGGCCCGGCAGCGCGGCCAGCGCGGCCAGGTCCCCGGCGGCGAGTGGACCGTCCAGGGCGTTGACGCGGACGTGCACCGGCACCGGCTGCGGCTCGGTGAGCAGCTCGGCCGTGGCGTCACGGGCGTACTCCTTGCGGTCGGCGGCGACCGCGTCCTCCAGGTCGACGACCACCACGTCGGCACCGGCGGCCAGCGCCTTGGCGACCACCGGGGGCCGGTCTCCCGGCACGTACAGCCAGGTCAGCGGGGGTGCGGTCATACGACGCCCTCCTCACGCAGCTCCTTGACGTCGGCCGGGGTGAGCCCCAGCCCGGTCAGCACCTCCTCGGTGTCGGCGCCGTGCGGGCGGCCCGCCCAGCGGATCGCGCCCGGGGTGGCGGAGAGCCGGAAGAGGACGTTCTGCATGCGCAGCGGGCCCAGCTCGGGATCGTCGACCGTGGTGAGGGTGTCCAGGGCCCGGTACTGCGGGTCGGTCATCACGTCCCGCACGTCCTGGACCGGTGCGACGGCCGCCTCGGCCTTCTCGAACGCGGCGAGCACGTCGGCGCGGGAGTGCCGGGCGATCCAGTCGCCGACCGCCGCGTCCAGCACGTCGGAGTGCCGGGCCCGGTCGGCGCCCGTCGCGAACCAGGGCTCGTCGATCAGCTCCGGGCGGCCCACCAGCCGCATCACCCGCTCGGCGACCGACTGGGCCGAGGTGGAGACGGCGACCCAGGTGCCGTCGGCGGTGCGGTAGGTGTTGCGCGGGGCGTTGTTCTGCGAGCGGTTGCCGGTGCGCGGCTGGACGTGGCCGAGCTGGTCGTACCAGAGGGGCTGCGGGCCCAGCACGGTCAGGATCGGCTCGATGATCGCCATGTCGACGACCTGGCCCTCGCCGGTGCGCTCCCGGGCGGCCAGCGCCGTCATCACGGCGTACGCCGTCGCCAGCGCCGCGATCGAGTCGGCGAGGCCGAACGGCGGCAGCGTCGGCGGCGCGTCGGGCTCGCCGGTCATCGCGGCGAAACCGCTCATGGCCTCGGCGAGGGTGCCGAAGCCGGGACGGCGCGCGTACGGTCCGAACTGGCCGAAGCCGGTGACCCGGGCGAGGACCAGGCGCGGGTTGACGGCGGACAGCTCGTCCCAGCCCAGGTCCCACTTCTCCAGGGTGCCCGGCCGGAAGTTCTCGACGACGACGTCGGCGGTGGCGGCGAGACGGAGCAGGGTGGTGCGCCCGGCGGGTTTCGACAGGTCCAGGGTGATCGTGCGCTTGTTGCGCCCCAGCAGCTTCCACCACAGGCCCACACCGTCCTTCGAGGGACCGTGTCCCCGGGAGGGGTCGGGCCGGGTGGGGTGCTCGACCTTGATCACCTCGGCGCCGAAGTCGCCGAGCATGGTGGCGGCGAGCGGTCCCGCGAAGAGGGTGGCGAGGTCGAGGACGCGCAGGCCGGTCAGGGGAGGGGCGGCGGGGGCGGCGGGCTCGGGCATGGGCGGGTGGCCTCCCGGTGGGTGAGGTGGGCGAGGGTGTCGAAGCCGGTGCCGTCGAAGCCGCCGACGGAGGTGGCGAGGCGGTTCTTCAGCGGGGCCGTCCAGTGCTCGGGCAGCGCGGCGGGGGAGCCGGCGAGCAGTCCGGCGACGCCGCCCGCGGTGGCGCCGTTGGAGTCGGTGTCCCAGCCGCCGGAGACGACGCGGGAGACCGAGCCGGTGAAGTCGCCGTCCGCGTGGGTGAGGGCGGCGGCGATCAAGGCGGTGTTGGGGATGGCGTGCACCCAGTGGTGGGCCGGGGAGTGGACGGCGTGGAGCCGGTCCACGACCGTGTCGAAGTCGTCGTGCGCGCCCGCGAGCCGTACGGCGTGCCGGACGGCCCCGGCGAGGCGCGAACCGGGGGGTACGACCGCGAGTCCGGCGCGCAGACAGGCGTGGACGCCGGGTGCGTCGGCGGGGGCGGAGGTGGCGATGACGGCCGCCGCGAACATGGCCGCGTAGACACCGTTGGCGGTGTGGCTGAGGGTCGCGTCGCGATGCGCCTGCTCGGCGGCGGCGCCCGGGTCGCCCGGGTTGGTCCAGCCGTGCACGTCGGCGCGGATCAGGGCGCCGATCCACTCGCGGAAGGGGTTGCGGTGGCGGGCGGTGTCAGGGGGTTCGAGGCCGGTGAGGAGGTTGCGCAGGGCGACGCGTTCGGCGGTGAAGGTGCGGCCGGGCGGGAGTTCGTCGAGCCAGACGCGGGCCACGTCGTCGGTGGTGAAGGCCCTGCCGTGGCGCCGCAGGAGCAGAAGGTCGAGCAGCGGGTAGTTGAGGTCGTCGTCCTCCGGCATGCCGTCGATGTTCTCGGCGAGGGAGGTCGGCGCGGAGCGGCGGTTCCACGGGTATGCGGTGAGCAGGTCGCGGGGGACGCCCCGGGCGGTGAAGTACGCGGTCGGGGGCCAGTTGCCGGCGGCCCGGCCGAGCAGCCGGACACCGGTGAGGGGGAGCTTCTCGACGGGTTTGCCGAGGAGACAGCCGACGGCGCGGCCGAGCCAGGCGGCCTCCAGCCGGGCGGGCGACACCGGGGCGGCGGGACGGGGCGACGGCCAGTCGGGGCACAGTGCCCTGATCCGGTCGAACTCCGTCGGCTCGGCCTCCGCCAGGGGACTGGGCAGGCCGGCCAGTTCGTCCAGGAGGTCTTCCGCCAGGCGGCGGAGGAGGGGGGAGGCGGGCCCCGGCGAGGCGCCCGCCCGGGCCGGCGCCCCGCCACCGCCCGCCGCGCGCCAGCGGACCGCGACCGCCGCCGCGTCGCGGCCGTCCAGCCGTGCCTGGCGCAGCTCGTGGCCGATCAGGTCCTCGGGCTGGACCCAGGTCAGTCGGAGCATCCCGCGCCCCCGATCGCGGCGAACGCCTCCTCGTGGGCCCGGCGGCGCCGCACGTCACGCGCGAAGACCTCCCGCGCGACCGAGGCGAGCGCAGCCGCCGGTTCCCACAGGTCCAGACGGCTCGCCTCCGCGACGGTCTTGGCCCAGTCCTCCGGCACCGGTGATCCCAGCGCCCCGGCCAGCGCGCCCGCCATGGTGGCGATGGAGTCGCAGTCGCGGCCGTAGTTGACCGCGCCGAGGACCGCGTGCCGGAAGTCGCCGCCGGAGACGAGCAGCATGCCGAGCGCGACGGGCAGTTCCTCGATCGCGTGCAGACGCGAGGGCCGGCGGGCGCCGAGCGAAGGGGCACGGTAGTCGGGGCCCACCGTGTCGTACGGGGTCACCGCCGCACGCAGCGGGGCCAGCGCCGACTCGAAGTCCGGGTGTCCCGAGGCCACCTCGCACACGGCCTCGATCGCGGCCCGGGTGCCGTCCTTCGCCAGGGACAGACAGGCGGCGACCACCGAGTCCGGGGTCGCGCCCGGCGCGCAGGCCGCGGCCACCGCCGCCGCGAACACACCGGCCGCCTCCCGGCCGTACGACGACTGGTGCGCGCCCGCGACGTCCAGCGCCTCGGCGTAGGCGGCCGCGGGGTGGGCCGCGTTGACCAGGCCGACCGGGGCCATGTACATCGCGGCGCCGCAGTTGACGATGTTGCCGGTGCCCGCCTCGCGCGGGTCCACGTGTCCGTAGTGGATCCGCGTGACCAGCCACTTCTCCGCGAGGAAGATGCGCTGGAGCGGCAGCGCCTCGGCCTCCAGTTCCGGGATCCAGCGCGGGTTCGTGATCAGGTCCGGCACCAGGTGCTCGGCGACCGCGTAGGCGTCGAGGTGGTCGCGGACCGTGCCGTAGACCCGGACCAGCGCGTGCGTCATCAGGGTGTCGTCGGTGACGTGCCCGTCGCCCTTGTGGTACGGGGCGATGGGCCGTGCGGTGCGCCAGGTGTCGCCGTTCCAGGGACCGACGACGCCGTGCACGCGGCCGCCGTGGCGTTCGACGATCTGCTCGGGGGAGTAGCCCTCGACGGGGCCGCCGAGGGCGTCGCCGACGGCCGCGCCGACGAGAGCGCCGGTGACGCGCTCGTCGAGGGATGCGGTGGTGCTGTGGTCCGGGGTCAGGGGGGTCATGGCGTGGTGCCTCGTCCTTCCGGTCGGGACGGTTGCGTGGCGTGCAGGAGACCGGCGAGTTCGACCAGGTCGGTGCCGGTGAGCCGGGGCAGTACGCAGCCGGGCAGGATGCGGCAGGCGTCCCGCCAGGAGACGGGGATCGACGCGCCGCCGCCGAGCGCGCCGGTGAGGGCGCCGGCCAGCGCCGGGGCGGAGTCCGCGACCCTGGACAGACAGGCCGCCGCCGGTACCGCCTCCGCGAGGCGGCCCCCAGCGGCGGTGGCCAGGGCGAGGGCGACCGGGACGGTCTCGGCGGCGGCGATGCCGTAGCTGTAGACGTGGTCGACGATGCGGTGCTCCAGGAGCGGGACCAGGGCGAAGGTGCTCTCCGCGTCCGCGGCGAGGGCCAGGGCCTGGCGGGCGTTGCGGCCGATCTCCGTCCCCTCGGGGAGCTCGGCGAGCGCGGCCGTCACGCAGGCGTCCACGTCGGCGCCGTCCAGGGCGCGGGCCAGCGCCGCCGCCATGGCCCGCGCGCCGTGCACGCCGTCGCCGTCCTGGGTGTAGCGGGCGTCGAACTCGGCGAGGTCGGCGGCGAGGCGCGGGGCGCCGGGGTGGGCGACGGCGAGGACGCAGGCCCGCACGCAGGCGGCGTCGTCGAAGTAGTGCGGGTTGTCGTGGCCGGTGGCGGGCGGACGCAGCCCGGTGGCGAGGTTGCCGAGCCCGGCCCGCACCGAGATGCGGGCGCGCAGCGGCAGCACCGCGGACTCGGCCTCCGGGGCGCGTTCCGTGGCGGCGGCGACCTCGCTGGCGACGGCGTTCCAGGTCAGGTCGATCGCGGCGCGCATCCGGCGGTCCCGGCTCAGGTCCCCGAGCACGCTGTCGTCGCCTGCCCGCAGAAGGGCCTCCGCGGCGAACGCCGCCCACTCGGCGTCGTCCGAGGGGCCGAGCAGCAGCGGTTCCGGGGGCTGGTTCAGGGCGATCGGGACGGGAAGGGTGGTCGTCGCGTTCTGCTCGGCGAAGGTGTCCAGCTCGCGGGTGAGCCGCCGCGTCCACTCCGGCATGCGGGCGGCCCGGTGCCTGGCGGCGGGCCAGCCGGCGGCGTCTCCCGCGGCGAGCCCGAGGAGGAGGCCCTCGACGCGGTCGGAGAGCGGCACCGCACGGGACCCGGCGGCCGTCCCCGGCTCGGTTCCCGGCCGGTGCCCGCTCCCCCTGGTCCCGCTCGCCTCCGGCACACCGGGCCCTTCGACGTACGCCGTGGTGCCCGTCGCCCCGACCGCGCCCCGAGCCCGGCTCACGGCCCTGCCTCCGCCGCGTTGGCCCCCGCCGCGTGGGCCTCCGGGACGGGTGCGTGCGCGGCCGGGTCGGACGGCGGCCGACTGCCGCCGGGGTGGGTGTCGGCGGGCGGTCCGCCCGGGACGGCGGGTGCAGCCGTCCCGGGACCCCGCGTCGCCCGCACCGGCTCCCTGACCGGCGTCTCCGCCACCTCCCGCGGTGCTCGTCCGGGGATTCCCGGCACCCACGGCGCATCGCCCGGCACCTGGGCCGCGCCCGCCGGTACGCGTCCCGCGTTCCGGTGTGCCCGTTCCGCGTCCGGTGGTGCCGGTGCCGGTGCCGACGGTGCCGGCCTGGCGTTTGGTGGCAGGACTTCCGCGCCGACGGGTACGGGCTCCGGGGCGTATGCCACCCGTTGCGTGGCCCGGGGGGCTTCCTCGGGGTCCGGTGGTGCTGTTGCCGTGTTCGACGGCGTTGGCACCGCGGCCGGTGGCAGGGCCTCCGTGCCCGGCGGTACGCGGTCCGGGTCGGACGGCAACCGCGCGGGGGGCCGGGCGAACCGCACCGGGGCAACCCGCACCCGCGCCGGGTCCGGCGGAGCCAGTCGTGCCGCCCGGGTCAACAGGTCCGCCACCTCCAGCACGTGGTGTCCGGCCATCGTCGGCAGGCAGGAGCCGCGGGCCGGGCCGATCGCGTCCGCCCAGGCGGCCGGGATGGCGTGGACGCCGCGGGTCGCGCCGGCCAGGGCGCCGGCCACCGCGGCCGTGGTGTCGGCGTCGCGGCCCATGTTGACGGCCGTCAGCACGGCGTCCGTGAAGTCGCCGTCGGCCGCCGCGTACGCGCCGAAGGCGAGGGCGACCGCCTCGGGGGCCAGGTCGGTCCAGGGGTAGCCGCCGATGACCACCGCGGACCGCACCGCGCGTTCGCCGCGGTGGGCCGCCGTCAGCGCGCGGCGCAGACAGCGCGCCGTCCAGGAGTCGTCCGGGACGACGGCCAGGGCGGAGGCCACCACCGCGACGGTCGACGCCCCGGCCATCGCCGCCGCGACGCCCGCCGCCACCGCCTGGCCGCCGTAGATGCCCTCGCCCTCGTGGCTGACCGAGCCGTCGATCGCCGCCAGCCGGGCCGCCTCGGCGGGCCGCCCGGCCGCGAACACGCCGTGCGGCGCGGCCCGCATGGCCAGTCCGTCGCTCCAGGCGTGCCGGTGCTGGGCGGAGATCGGGGCGGCGAGCCCCCGGCGCAGGTTCTCCAGGGTGCCGCGTTCACTGAAACCCGCGCCCCGGAACGGGCCCTCCTCGCGGTCCGCGATCCACTCGTGCCACGCCGCCTCCACATGGGCCTGGGTGAGCGCGCTGCCGTGGCGGGCCAGCAGCAGGCCAGAGAAGATCGCGTACTCGGTGTCGTCGGTACCGGCGGGCCGGTCGGCCACGTACCCCGTGATGCGGCCCCAGCGGGCGCGGATCTCGGAGGGCTTCATGTTCTCGGCCGGCGCCCCGAGGGCGTCCCCGACGGCCAGTCCGAGCAGCGCGCCCCGGGCCCGGTCGCGGAGCCCGACGGCGTCCTGCGGCGCGGGGGCCGGGGGAATGCAGGCGGTGGATGCCATGCGGCCTCTCCTCTCCCTCCGCACATCTGTCCCCGGTGCGGTGTGCACCGCAGCCGAACCGGGGCCCGTGTCACCCGGTCGACATATGAGCGGGCAAGATCACGGATGAGTGTGGGGAGGTAAAACCGCAGGTAAGCCCAGCCTTTCCTTGCTGGCGGGACGGAAATGATCGGCGTAGATTGGGTGTTGTTAAAAAGTGGAATGAGTCCAGACTAGCTTCCCGGGGGAACCCGCATGGCCATCATCGAGACCGAGGCGGCGCTGCACGAGGCGCACCGTGACAACCACACCCACCGCGACGTGAACGGGGGCTGGCTGCGCCCCGCCGTCTTCGGCGCGATGGACGGACTGGTCTCCAACCTCGCCCTCATGACCGGCGTCGCCGGCGGTACGGCGAGTCAGCAGACCGTGGTGATCAGCGGGCTCGCCGGACTGGCCGCCGGCGCCTTCTCCATGGCCGCGGGCGAGTACACCTCCGTCGCCTCCCAGCGCGAGCTGGTCGAGGCCGAGCTGGACGTGGAGCGCCGCGAGCTGCGCAAGCACCCGGCGGACGAGGAGGCCGAGCTGGCCGCGCTCTACGAGGCGCGCGGCGTCGAGCCGGAGCTCGCCCGCGAGGTGGCCCGCCAGCTGTCCAGTGACCCCGAGCAGGCGCTGGAGATACACGCCCGCGAGGAGCTGGGCATCGACCCCTCCGACCTGCCCTCGCCGACGGTCGCGGCCGTGTCCTCGTTCGGATCCTTCGCGCTGGGCGCCCTGCTCCCCGTCCTGCCGTTCCTGCTCGGCGCCGGCGCGCTGTGGCCCGCCGTGCTGCTCGCGCTGGCCGGGCTGTTCCTGTGCGGCGCGGTGGTCGCCAAGGTCACGGCCCGCAGCTGGTGGTACAGCGGCCTGCGGCAGCTCGCCCTCGGTGGTGCGGCGGCCGGTGTGACGTATCTCCTGGGCAGCCTGTTCGGAACGGCCGTAGGATAGACCGGCTCGTACTTATGCGATGGGCCGCATAAGTACCCGTTACTTGCTGGTTTCGAGCGCGTAATCTCCGGGCATGAGCCGTAAGCGCTGTGGGCAATGAAGCCTGCCGTGCACGCGCGGAGTGGGCGACGACGCCCCTTCCGCTCCCCTCGGACCGACGGACATCGATCTGTTCGCCCCGGTCGCCATAGCTTCCACCGCAGGTGCGGAACCCCCACCGCACCCCGTCGGTGTCCGCATGCTGGAACGGATTGTCCCGTTTACCGAGAACCAATCCATCATGTAGCCTGCACCAAATTTTTCAGCCACTGATGCACCCACCGCAGAGGGCCAACGTCGTCCCTCGGCACTTGCCACATGCCAGATGACGACGACGGGAGAGCCGATGCGTACGCCGCGCCAGCCGTCCCAGCACTCCGAGAGTGGCCAGAACTGGTCCTTCATGGATGCTCGCCCTGCCGCGCAGGGTATGTACGACCCCCGCAACGAACACGACGCGTGCGGCGTCGGTTTCGTCGCCACCCTCACCGGCGAGGCGTCCCACACCCTGGTCGACCAGGCGCTCACCGTGCTGCGCAACCTGGAACACCGCGGCGCCACCGGCTCCGAGCCCGACTCGGGCGACGGCGCCGGCATCCTCTCCCAGCTGCCCGACGCGTTCTTCCGCGAGGTGGCCGGATTCGAGCTGCCGGAGGCCGGGGCCTACGCTGTCGGCATCGCCTTCCTGCCGGTCGACGGCACCGAGGACGCCGTCTCGCGCATCGAGACGATCGCCGACGAGGAGGGCCTCACGGTCCTCGGCTGGCGCGAGGTCCCGGTCGCCCCGCAGATGCTGGGCGCCACCGCCCGCTCCACCATGCCGGTCTTCCGCCAGATCTTCGTGAGCGACGGCGCCTCGCAGGGCATCGCCCTGGACCGCCACGCCTTCGCGCTGCGCAAGCGCGCCGAGCGCGAGGCCGGTGTCTACTTCCCGTCGCTGTCCGCGCGGACCATCGTCTACAAGGGCATGCTGACCACCGGCCAGCTGGAGCCGTTCTTCCCGGACCTGTCCGACCGCCGCTTCGCCTCCGCGATCGCGCTCGTGCACTCCCGGTTCTCCACCAACACCTTCCCGTCCTGGCCGCTCGCCCACCCGTACCGCTTCGTCGCGCACAACGGCGAGATCAACACGGTCAAGGGCAACCGCAACTGGATGCGCGCCCGCGAGTCCCAGCTGGCGTCGGACCTGTTCGGCTCTGCCGACGACGGACACGGCGGCTCGTCCGCGGACCTGGAGCGGATCTTCCCGATCTGTACGCCGGACGCCTCGGACTCCGCCTCCTTCGACGAGGTCCTGGAACTGCTCCACCTCGGCGGGCGCTCACTGCCGCACTCCGTGCTGATGATGATCCCGGAGGCGTGGGAGAACCACGCCTCCATGGACGCGGACCGGCGCGCCTTCTACCAGTTCCACTCCACGATGATGGAGCCCTGGGACGGCCCCGCCTGCGTCACCTTCACCGACGGCACCCAGGTCGGCGCGGTCCTCGACCGCAACGGCCTGCGCCCCGGCCGCTACTGGGTCACCGACGACGGCCTCGTCGTCCTCGGCTCCGAGGTCGGCGTCCTCGACATCGACCCCGCCAAGGTCGTCCGCAAGGGCCGCCTCCAGCCCGGCCGCATGTTCCTCGTGGACACCGCCGAGCACCGCATCATCGAGGACGACGAGATCAAGGCCCAGCTCGCCGGCGAGCAGCCGTACGGCGAGTGGATGGAAGCCGGCGAGATCGAGCTGTCCGACCTGCCCGAGCGCGAGCACATCGTGCACACCCACGCCTCGGTCACCCGCCGCCAGCAGACCTTCGGGTACACCGAGGAGGAGCTGCGCGTCATCCTCGCGCCGATGGCCAAGGCCGGTGCCGAGCCGATCGGCTCCATGGGTACCGACTCGCCGATCGCCGCGCTCTCCGAGCGGCCCCGGCTGCTCTTCGACTACTTCACCCAGCTCTTCGCCCAGGTCACCAACCCGCCGCTGGACGCGATCCGCGAGGAACTGGTCACCTCGCTGCGCTCCTCGCTCGGCCCGCAGGGCAACCTGCTGGACCCGACGGCCGCCTCGTGCCGCAGCGTCCTGCTGCCCTTCCCGGTGATCGACAACGACGAGCTGGCCAAGCTCATCCACATCAACGCCGACGGCGACATGCCCGGCTTCAAGGCCGCGACCCTCTCCGGTCTCTACCGGGTGCACGGCGGCGGCGACGCGCTGGCCGCGCGCATCGAGGAGATCTGCGCCGAGGCCGACGCCGCCATCGAGAACGGCGCCCGGCTGATCGTCCTGTCCGACCGCCACTCGGACGCCGAGCACGCGCCGATCCCCTCGCTGCTGCTCACCTCCGCCGTCCACCACCACCTCATCCGCACCAAGCAGCGCACCGAGGTGGGCCTGCTCGTCGAGGCCGGCGACGTCCGCGAGGTCCACCACGTCGCCCTGCTCATCGGCTTCGGCGCCGCCGCGGTCAACCCGTACCTCGCGATGGAGTCCGTCGAGGACCTGGTCCGGGCCGGCACCTTCCTGCAGACCGACGACGGCGAGCCCGAGCAGGCCATCCGCAACCTGATCTACGCCCTCGGCAAGGGCGTCCTCAAGGTCATGTCCAAGATGGGCATCTCCACCGTCGCCTCCTACCGCGGCGCCCAGGTCTTCGAGGCCGTCGGCCTGGACGAGGAGTTCGTGGCCAAGTACTTCAACGGCACCGCCACCAAGATCGGCGGCGTCGGCATCGACGTCGTCGCCAAGGAGGTCGCCGCCCGCCACGCCAAGGCCTACCCGGCCAGCGGCATCGCGCCGGCCCACCGCGCCCTGGACATCGGCGGCGAGTACCAGTGGCGCCGCGAGGGCGAGCCGCACCTGTTCGACCCCGAGACGGTCTTCCGCCTCCAGCACTCCACGCGCTCCGGCACGTACGACATCTTCAAGAAGTACACCGAGCGCGTGAACGAGCAGTCCGAGCGGCTGATGACGCTGCGCGGCCTGTTCGGCTTCACGTCGGACCGGCAGCCGATCCCCCTCGACGAGGTCGAGCCCGTCTCCGAGATCGTCAAGCGCTTCTCCACCGGCGCCATGTCGTACGGCTCCATCTCCCAGGAGGCGCACGAGACCCTCGCCATGGCCATGAACCAGCTGGGCGCCAAGTCCAACACCGGTGAGGGCGGCGAGGACCCGGAGCGCCTGTACGACCCGGCGCGCCGGTCCAGCATCAAGCAGGTCGCCTCCGGCCGCTTCGGCGTCACCTCCGAGTACCTGGTCAACGCGGACGACATCCAGATCAAGATGGCCCAGGGCGCCAAGCCCGGCGAGGGCGGCCAGCTGCCCGGCCACAAGGTCTACCCGTGGGTCGCCAAGACCCGGCACTCCACCCCGGGCGTCGGCCTGATCTCCCCGCCGCCGCACCACGACATCTACTCCATCGAGGACCTGGCCCAGCTGATCCACGACCTGAAGAACGCGAACCCGCAGGCGCGGATTCACGTCAAGCTGGTCTCCGAGGTCGGCGTCGGCACGGTCGCGGCGGGTGTCTCCAAGGCACACGCGGACGTGGTGCTGATCTCCGGCCACGACGGCGGCACCGGTGCCTCCCCGCTCACCTCGCTCAAGCACGCGGGCGGCCCCTGGGAGCTGGGTCTCGCCGAGACCCAGCAGACCCTGCTGCTCAACGGCCTGCGCGACCGCATCGTCGTCCAGACCGACGGCCAGCTCAAGACCGGCCGCGACGTCGTCATCGCCGCGCTGCTCGGCGCCGAGGAGTTCGGTTTCGCCACCGCGCCGCTCGTCGTCTCCGGCTGCGTCATGATGCGCGTCTGCCACCTGGACACCTGCCCGGTCGGCATCGCCACCCAGAACCCGGTCCTCAGGGAGCGCTTCTCCGGCAAGGCCGAGTACATCGTGAACTTCTTCCGCTTCATCGCCGAAGAGGTCCGCGAGATCCTCGCCGAGCTGGGCTACCGCACCATCGAGGAGGCCGTCGGCCACGCCGAGACCCTCGACGTGACCCGCGCGGTCGACCACTGGAAGGCGCAGGGCCTCGACCTGGAGCCGCTGTTCCACGTGCCCGCACTGGCCGAGGGCGCGGTGCGCCACCGGGCCGTCGCCCAGGACCACGGCCTGGAGAAGGCGCTCGACAACCAGCTGATCAAGCTCGCCTCCGACGCGCTGGCCGCCGCGGACGCCACCCAGGCCGCCCCGGTGCGCGCCCAGGTCGCGATCCGCAACATCAACCGCACGGTCGGCACCATGCTCGGCCACGAGGTGACCAAGAAGTTCGGCGGCGGCGGGCTGCCCGACGACACCGTCGACATCACCTTCACCGGCTCCGCGGGGCAGTCCTTCGGCGCCTTCGTCCCGCGCGGCATCACCCTGCGCCTGGAGGGCGACGCCAACGACTACGTCGGCAAGGGCCTGTCCGGCGGCCGGATCGTCGTCCGCCCCGACCGGGGCGCCGACCACCTCGCCGAGTACTCCACCATCGCCGGCAACACCATCGGCTACGGCGCCACCGGCGGCGAGATGTTCCTGCGCGGCAAGGTCGGCGAACGCTTCTGCGTCCGCAACTCCGGCGCGCTGGTCGTCTCCGAGGGCGTCGGCGACCACGGCTGCGAGTACATGACCGGCGGCCACGCGGTCGTCCTCGGCGAGACCGGGCGCAACTTCGCGGCCGGCATGTCCGGCGGCATCGCCTACGTCGTCGACCTCGACCGCGCCAACGTCAACGTCGGCAACGCCGACGCGGTCCGGGCCCTGGACGACGCCGACAAGGACTGGCTGCACGACGTGGTGCGCCGCCACGCCGAGGAGACCGGGTCGACGGTCGCCGGGAAGCTGCTCGCCGACTGGACCGTCGCCGTGGAGCGCTTCAGCAAGATCATCCCCAGCACGTACCAGGCAGTGCTCGCCGCCAAGGACGCCGCCGAGCGAGCCGGTCTCTCCGAGACCGAGACCACCGAGAAGATGATGGAGGCGGCGACCAATGGCTGATCCCAAGGGCTTCCTCAACCACGGACGCGAGGTCGCCAGGACCCGCCCCGTCGACGAGCGCGTCAAGGACTGGAACGAGGTCTACGTCCCCGGCTCCCTGCTGCCGATCATCAGCAAGCAGGCCAGCCGCTGCATGGACTGCGGCATCCCGTTCTGCCACAACGGCTGCCCGCTCGGGAACCTGATCCCCGAGTGGAACGACTACGCCTACCGCGAGGACTGGTCGGCCGCGTCCGAGCGCCTGCACGCCACCAACAACTTCCCGGAGTTCACCGGCCGCCTGTGCCCGGCCCCGTGCGAGTCGGCGTGCGTGCTCGGCATCAACCAGCCGCCGGTCACCATCAAGAACGTCGAGGTCTCCATCATCGACAAGGCGTGGGAGACGGGGGACGTCGCCCCGCGCATCCCCGAGCGCCTGTCGGGCAAGACCGTCGCCGTCATCGGCTCGGGCCCGGCGGGCCTGGCCGCCGCCCAGCAGCTCACCCGGGCCGGTCACACCGTCGCCGTCTACGAGCGCGCGGACCGCGTCGGAGGCCTCCTCCGGTACGGCATCCCCGAGTTCAAGATGGAGAAGCGGCACATCAACCGGCGCATAGAGCAGATGCGCGCGGAGGGCACCCGCTTCCGCACCGGCGTCGAGATCGGCCGCGACCTCAAGGCGACCGACCTGAGGAAGCGGTACGACGCCGTCGTCATCGCCGCCGGCTCCACCACCGCCCGCGACCTGCCGGTACCCGGCCGGGAACTCAAGGGCGTCTACCAGGCGATGGAGTACCTGCCCCTGTCCAACAAGGTCCAGGAGGGCGACTACGTCACCGCCCCCGTCACCGCCGAGGGCAAGCACGTCGTCGTCATCGGCGGCGGCGACACCGGCGCCGACTGCGTGGGCACCGCCCACCGCCAGGGCGCGGCCTCCGTCACCCAGCTGGAGATCATGCCCCGGCCGGGCGAGGAGCGGGACGCGGTGCGCCAGCCGTGGCCGACCTTCCCGATGCTGTACAAGGTCACCAGCGCCCACGAGGAGGGCGGCGAGCGGGTCTACGCCGTCTCCACCACCCACTTCGAGGGCGACGAGGACGGCAACGTCCAGTGGCTGCACATGAGCGAGGTCGAGTTCGTCGACGGGAAGCTCACGTCGAAGCCGGGCACCGAGCGGAAGATCCCGGCCCAGCTGGTCACCCTCGCCATGGGCTTCACCGGCACCGACAGGGAGAACGGTCTCGTCGACCAGTTCGGCCTGGAGCTCGACGAACGGGGTAACATCGCCCGGGACGCCGACTTCCAGACCAATGTGCCGGGTGTGTTCGTCGCCGGTGACGCCGGCCGCGGCCAGTCGCTCATCGTCTGGGCGATCGCCGAGGGCCGCTCGGCAGCGCGCGGCGCCGACCGCTTCCTGACCGGAGCCAGCGAACTGCCGGCCCCGATCCGCCCGACCGACCGCGCTCTCACGGTCTGACGGACGCAACAACCGTCCCCACGGGCGGAACAACCGAAGAACGTCCCGCACAAAGGCGTGCGGAACACTGATGGCGCCTGCCCCGTCCCCGACCGGACCATGGGCAGGCGCCGTCGCACGCTCAGGGCACCCGGTAGGTGTCCCCGTACATCTCCCACACCAGCGGCGTCGCCAGCTTCATGTTCCCGGCCGTCAGGAACCGGCGCTGGGCGGTGTCGACGCGGGAGGTGTCGATGCCCGGCCGCTTGGCCCGCATGGCCTGCTCGCGGACGTCCAGGAAGGTGTCCAGGTAGGCCTTCTCGGAGCCGCCCTGCCCCGGCGTCCTCGCCTCCGCCATGGCCCGCTCGCGCAGTCCGTAGAAGCCCTCGGCGTCCGTGTCGGGGCCGTGGAAGACCATCGCGTCGTAGTAGACGAACTGGCCCAGCGTGCCCAGACCGTCCAGCTTGGCCAGGCGCACCGCCGGTTCGAAGTAGACCCGGTCGCGCTCCTCCTCCTGGGCCTCGCGGAACGCCGGGACCTCCGCCTCCGCCTGCCAGGCCGCCGTGAAGCCGGGATCCAGGCCCTCGTGCGAGTCGCTGCCGTCCACCTCGCGCAGGGCGGGCAGGTACGCCGCCAGGCCGTTGTCCGGGTGGGCCTCGGTGTAGCGCTCGACCAGCATGAGCAGGTCGTGGGTACCGGTGCAGAAGCCGATGATGCCCGCGGTGTACCCGTCGCCGTCCCCGACGTCCTCGATGCTGCCGTAGGCGGTGCGCCACTTCGTGGTCGAGTTCTCGGCGCTGGACACCAGCTGCTGGGCCAGGTCCTTCTTGGCCGGTGCGGCGAGCCCCGGCGGCAGGTCGGCGATGAGCGCGTCGTCCGCCTCCCGCTCCTTCTCGGCCCGGTCCTTGGCGTCGTCGCGGGTCGACCGGGCGGTGGCCGAGGACGACGAGGAGGCGGCGGCCGCGGTGTCCGCCGGGTCGTCCGGCACGGCGAAGTACACGCCCGCGGCGATCACGGGAAGCGCCCCGAGGAGCAGCACTCCGGCACGTTTCATAGGGGGACACCTCTCATAGGGGAACCACTCACAGGGCGAAACCACTCACAGCGGGATACTCCCGCCCGTCAGCTCGGACACCCGCACCGCCGCCGTCACCGCCAGCAGCACCACCAGCGCGGCACCCGCCCCGGCCTGCACCGCCACCCGGCGCCCGTCACGGGGCGCGTACGCCAGCGCCAGCGCCAGCGCACCGCCCACCAGCAGGCCGCCGAGATGACCCTGCCACGAGGTGAACCAGGCGGAGACCACCAGCCACAGCAGCAGTCCGGCCATGAAGCGGTTGACCCGCCCCGTGTCGGCGCCCAGCCGGCGGTGCAGCACGTAGTACGCGGCCCCCACCCCGAAGACCGCACCCGACGCGCCGACCGAGGCCTGCCCGGGGTCGGTGAGGACCAGCTCCAGGACGGAACCGCCGAGCGCCGACAACAGATACAGGACGGCGAAACGGAACCGGCCGAGCATCAGCTCCACCACCCGCCCCAACTGCCACAGCACGATCATGTTCACCGTGATGTGCAGGATCCCGAACGTGCCCTCGAAGGGCGACTGGTGCAGGAACGCGCCGGTGAGCATCCGCTCCCACTCACCGCCGGCGACACCTTCCACCCGCAGGGGCCCGGAGGTCAGGAACACGCCGTCGCCGGCCAGGGGGGTGCCGTCCGGAGCGACCAGCCGCGAACCCACCATGGCGAACCGGTCCACCAGCCCCGGCCGCACCACCTCCGCCAGATACGTCAGCACGTTCAGCGCGAACAGCACGTACGTCACCACGGGCGTCGTCGAGATCCTGCCCCCGACGAGGGTCCGGGCCTGCCGTACCGACCGCGCCCCCTCCTTCACACACTCGGGACACTGGTGGCCGACGGGCGCCTCCCGCATGCAGTCCGGGCAGATGTAGCGCTCGCAGCGGGTGCAGCGGACGTGGCACGCCACCGCGGGATGGCGGTAGCAGGTGGTGGCGGTGGACTCGGAATCCACGGGGCCGGCTCCTCGGGGACGGGCGGACGGTGAGCCGGTGGGGACGGCGGCGAACAAAATAGCGAATGCCGGGGGACCGGCCGAGCGGCGGGGTGCGCCGTGCCGTAGCCTCGGCATCCGGATGCCGCAGGCAGCGGTGACGGGGGGAGTCCGCATGACCGCGATCAGTCTCACCAAGGTGCGGGAGACGGCGCCCGCGCTGGTCGATCTGTACAAGACCGCCGGGGTGTCGCTCACCAAGCACGGCATGGAGGGGACCCGGGCCGCGGTCTACCTCGTCGTCGACTACTCCGGCTCGATGAAGCCGTACTACAAGGACGGGAGCGTGCAGGCGCTCGCCGACCGGGTACTGAGCCTGTCCGCCCACCTCGACGACGACGGCACCGTGCCGGTGGTGTTCTTCTCCACCGACGTCGACGCCGTCACCGAGATCGCGCTCGCCGACCACCAGGGCCGGATCGAGCGAATCGTGGCCGGTCTCGGACACATGGGCAAGACCAGCTACCACCTGGCCATGGACGCCGTCATCGACCACTACCTGGACAGCGGCGCCCGCCATCCCGCCCTGGTCGTCTTCCAGACCGACGGCGGTCCGATCAACCGGCTCGCCGCCGAGCGGTACCTGTGCAAGGCGGCGCCGCTGCCGCTGTTCTGGCAGTTCGTCGGCTTCGGCGACCCGGACAGCCGCCAGTTCGAGTACCTGCGCAAGCTGGACGAACTCGCGGTGCCCGGCAAGCGGGTGGTCGACAACGCCGGGTTCTTCCACGCGGGCCGCGACCCGCGGAAGGTGACCGACGCCGACCTGTACGACCGGCTGGTGGGCGAGTTCCCCCAGTGGCTGGCGGCCGCACGCGCCCAGGGGATCGTGCGGCCCACCTGAAGGCGCCCTCCTGAAGGCGCCCGAGCGCGGCGGTCAGTGCCGCAGGGAGAAGCCCAGCACGACCCGGGCGGACACCTCCACCGCGCCCGGAGCCAGCGCGCCGGGCGGGCCGCCGCCCACGGAGGCACGGAACGCGGCGACGGGCTCCGACTCCACGTCCTGGATGTGCAGCACCGGCCCCAGCCGCGCGTCCGCCGCCTCCGCGTACACCTGGGCCTTGCGGCGGGCCGCGGCCACCGCCCGGCGCCGTGCCTCGTCGAGCAGCGCCGGCCTGTCGCGCACGTCGAACTCCACGCCGTCGATCCGGTGCGCGCCCGCCTCGACCACGTCCGCGATCAGCAGCTCGAGGTCGTCCAGCGCCCCGGTCTCCACCGAGTACGAGGCCTGGCACCGGTACCCGAGCAGCCTCCGGCCACCGCCGTGACCGTCGTACTCCGAGCTGAGGCCCAGCCGGGAACCCGACACCGAGGCGTCCGGCACGCCGTGCCCCCGCAACACCTCCCGCAGCCGGACCACGGCCTCCCCGGCCCGCCGGAAGGCCTGCTCCGGCGACGGCTCCAGCACGTCCACCGCCGGCCGCACCCGAGCGAGCGCCGGCTCGGCCCGCACCGTCCCCGAGCCGAACACGCTGATGCCCCACGGTTCTTCGATGGCCTGTGTCATAAGGGCATTGAAGCAGCGCCCCCGCACCCCGCGCGGCGACTTACGTGTCGCACTCCAGCACTGTCCGGCACAGCCCGCACCGCGCCCGGACCCGCCCCCGCACCGGCACCCTGATCCGCTGGTGGCAGGTCGGGCAGGGGAACGACACCCGCAGCTGTCCGGGCGGCTGGGCGGTGAAGGAGTAGGGGCCGCCGTCCGCCGCCGCCCCGGCGGCGTGCGGGTCCTGCGCGTGCCGGCGGTCCCGGGCGTAGCGGCGGCGGCCCGCCCAGCCGGCCGCGGTGAGCGGCGGCTGCTGCTCGTCCCGGCGCGCCCGGGCCAGCCCCTTGCCGTACGCCGTGTAGGCCTGCGGACTCGTGAACCACACCGACGGGTCCTCGCCGAACACCAGCGCCCGCTTGGCCAGGACGTAACCGAACTCCTCCGGGGTCAGGTACCCCAGCTTCTGCGAGGACGCCGCGTCCTCCCGGTAGGCGTCCAGGAGCAGCCACCCGGCGCCCAGGTACGTCGTCGCCGTGTCGGTGAGGATCTCGTTGTCCCGGGTGGAAGGGAAGGCCAGGTCGAGGCGGTGCAGGTACACGTGCATCACCTCGTGCGCGAGGGCCGCGCCGATGTCCCGGCGATGGGTGCGGAAGCGGTCGTTCAGCTCGATGAAGTACTCCGGGCCCGCCGTGAGTTCCACGTTCGCCGCGTGGGTCATCTCGCGGAAGGAGACGATCATGCGGGCGTCGGGCAGCCGGTAGTGCCGCACCAGCTCGTGGGCCACCCGCTGCGCGCCCAGGTACAGGTCGTCCGTGTCGCAGAACGCCACGTCCACCGGGGCCACACTGGCCGAGAACGTCCGGACGGTGTCGTACGACAGCCGCCGGTACAGCGCCGTGACGGCCGCCCGCACCGTCTCCAGGTGCGGGAACCCGTGCTCGACCGGTCCGCCGTTCGCCACGTCCGACCCCCAAGACGCCTGAACCCTGCCTCCTGAACCCTGCCCCCACTGTACGAGCCGTACGAGGGCCGTACGGCGTTCAGCGCCTGAGACGGTCTGCGACGGCCGGGCCCCCGCCCGTAGGGTGTGCGCCCATGACCACCAGCAACACCGGTACCGGTGCCGTCGAACCCGCCGTCCGCGAGGAGCTGGCCCGGCTGCGGGACAGCATCGACAACATCGACGCGGCCGTCGTCCACATGCTCGCCGAGCGCTTCAAGTGCACCCAGCAGGTCGGCCATCTCAAGGCCCGCCACCGGCTGCCGCCCGCCGATCCGGCCCGCGAGGCCCAGCAGATCGCCCGGCTGCGCACCCTCGCCGAGAGCGCCAAGCTCGACCCGGCGTTCGCCGAGAAGTTCCTGAACTTCATCGTCGCCGAGGTGATCCACCACCACGAGCGCATCGCGGAGGGCAGCGGCGCCGACGGCGGCGCACCGGCCACCGGCTGAGGTCCGGCGCGCCCCCGCCCACGGGGGCGCACGCCGGGGGAGTACGACGGCCGACGCGGCGGACCGGACATACCGCGCGTACCGAACCGCCTCTGTGCCCTGCCCACCGCATCAGGCAGCATGTCGTGCATGTCCGTACTGACGCGCGACGAAGCGCAGACCCGTTCCCGGCTCCTCGACGTCCACCACTACGCGATCGACCTCGATCTGACCCGTGGGGACGAGACCTTCGACTCCCGGACCGTGATCCGGTTCACCGTCCGCGGCGACACGGACAGCACGGACACGTTCGTCGAGGTCAAGCCCGCGGAGCTGCGCGCCGTCACCCTGGACGGACAACCCGTGGACCCGGCCGCGCTCGACGAGAACCGGCTGGCGCTGAAGAACCTCGCGCCCGGCGAGCACGAGCTGCGCGTCGACGCCGCCATGCGGTACTCCCGCACCGGCGAGGGCATGCACCGCTTCACCGACCCCAGCGACGGCGAGACCTACGTCTACACCCAGCTCTTCCTGGACGACGTCCAGCGTGTCTACGCCGCCTTCGACCAGCCCGACCTCAAGGCCGTCTTCGACCTCGCCGTGACCGCGCCCGAGGGCTGGACCGTCCTCGCCAACGGCGTCACCGAACACACCGGCGACGGCCGCTGGAAGGCCGCCACCACCCCCCTGATCTCCACCTACCTCGTCGCCGTCGCCGCCGGACCCTGGCACTCCGTGCGCACCGAGCACCGCGGCCTGCCCTTCGGCATCCACTGCCGCCGCTCGCTCGCCCCGCACCTGGACACCGACGCCGACGAACTCCTCGAGGTCACCCGGGCCTGCTTCGACCGCTACCACGAGAAGTTCGACGAGCCCTACCCCTTCGACTCCTACGACCAGGCGTTCGTCCCCGAGTTCAACGCCGGCGCGATGGAGAACCCCGGCCTGGTCACCTTCCGCGACGAGTTCGTCTTCCGGTCCGCCGTCACCGAGACCCAGCGGCAGACCCGCGCCATGGTCATCGCCCACGAGATGGCCCACATGTGGTTCGGCGACCTCGTCACCCTGCGCTGGTGGGACGACATCTGGCTGAACGAGTCCTTCGCCGAGTACATGGGCTACCAGACCACCGCCGAGGCCACCCGCTTCACCGACACCTGGACCGACTTCGGCGTCACCCGCAAGGCCTGGGGCTACGACGCCGACCAGCGCCCCTCCACCCACCCCGTCGCCCCCGAGGACGTCCAGGACACCGCCTCCGCCCTCCTCAACTTCGACGGCATCTCCTACGCCAAGGGCGCCTCCGCCCTGCGCCAGCTCGTCGCCTGGCTCGGCGAGAAGGACTTCCTGGCCGGCATCAACATCCACTTCGAGCGGCACAAGTTCGCCAACGCCTCCCTCGCCGACTTCATCGACTCGCTGGCCGCCGCCACCGACCGCGACGTCCACGCCTGGGCCGACGCCTGGCTGCGCACCACCGGCGTCGACACCCTCGTCCCGGCCGTCACCGGCGACAACGGCAGCCGTGCCCTCACCGTCCGGCGCACCGGCGAGCGCCCCCACCGCATCGCCGTCGGCCTCTACGACCAGAACCCGGACCACGAGGGCCGCCTCACCCCGCGCGAGCGCCTCGACATCGACGTCCCCCAGGCCGAGCCCCGGCCCATCGGCAAGCTCCCCGCCCTGGTCGTGCTCAACGACGGCGACCTGAGCTACGCCAAGATCCGCTTCGACACCGACTCCTTCCGGACCGTCCGCGAGAGCCTGTCCGGCCTGCCCGACCCGCTCACCCGCGCCGTCGTCTGGAACGCCCTCAGGGACGCCGTCCGCGACGGCGAACTCCCCGCCGCCACCTACCTCGACATCGCCCGCGCCCACCTCCCGCACGAGACCGACCTCGCGCTCGTCGACGGCGTCCTCGCCTTCGCCGCCGGCCAGATCGCCGACCGCTACGCCACCCCAGAGCAGCGGCCCGCCGCCCTGCACACCCTCGCCGACCTCTGCCGCGACCTCATCCGCCGCACCGAGGACGGCGACCACCCCGGGCTGCGCCTGATCGCCGTACGGCACCGCATCGCCACCGCCGCCCACCCCGACACCATCGCCGCCTGGCTCGCCGACGGCACCGTGCCCGGCGGCCCCGAACTCGACCCCGAGCTGCGCTGGCGCATCCTCACCCGGCTCGCCGTCCTCGGCGCCACCGACGAGGAGGCCATCGCCGCCGAGCTGGCGGGCGACCCGAGCGCGACCGGCCAGGAGGGCGCCGCCCGCTGCCGCGCCGCGCTGCCGGACGCCGAGGCCAAGGCCCGCGCCTGGGAGGCCATGTTCGCCTCCGACGACCTCTCCAACTACCTGTTCACCGCCACCGCCCAGGGCTTCTGGCAGCCCGAACAGGCCGATCTGGTCCGGGACTACGTACCGCGCTACTACACCGAGGCCGTCGCGCTCGCCGCCCGCCGCGGCCCCGCCATGGCCGACGCCGCCGGCCGCTGGGCCTTCCCCGCCCACGCCGTCGACGCCGACACCCTGCGCCTGGGCCAGGAGTGCCTCGCCGACGCCGAACCGATCCCCGCCCTGCGCCGCAAGCTCACCGACCAGCTCGACGACCTGGCGCGCGCACTGCGGGTCCGCGAGGCGAACACCGACTGACCCGGCCGCGGCCGGTCCCCGCGCGCGTGGCGCGGCGGGACCGGCCGCGTCCCCGGCGGAGAGCCACCGGGATACCCCTTTCGGGTTGTGATCACTGAGCTGTCCGGGCGTACACGCCCCTGCGCGTGGAAGCTGGAACCCCAGCCCCCGTGCCCGGAGGACAGCTCATGGGCATGCCGCCCCTCGCCTCGGGCCCGCACGGCACCGACGCCCTGCGGCCCCTGCTCGACACCGTGCTCGACGCCCTGCGTGCCGGCACGGCCGCACGCGGCGGCCCGCTGCCCGTCGGCGGCCCCGGCGCCGTCGCCGCCCGGGTGGCCGACGCGGCCGGTGAGATCCTGCCCGGCCGGGGCGACCCCGAGGCGCTCCGCGTCCTGGTCACCGCGCTCGCCGAGGGCGCCGCCGACCCCGCCCACCCCTGTGCGCCGCCCACTTGCACGCCCCGCCGCTCGCCGTCGCGGCCGCCGCCGACCTCGCCGCGAGCGTCCTCAACCCCTCCCTCGACTCCTGGGACCAGGCACCCGCCGCCTCCGCGCTGGAAGCCCTCGTCACCCGCGCCCTCGCCCGCGAGACCGGCGCCGCCGACGCCCTCGTCACCACCGGCGGCACCGAGTCCAACCAGCTCGCCGTCCTGCTCGCCCGCGAGCGGCACGGCGCGGGCCTGCGGCTGGTCCACGGCGCCGGTGCCCACCACTCGCTGCCCCGCGCCGCCTGGCTGCTCGGCCTGCCCGAGCCCGTCGTCGTCCCCGCCCCCGCCGGCACCCTCGACCCCGCCGCCCTCGACGAGGCCCTCACCCAGGTCCCCGGCCCGCACCTGGTCGCCGCCACCGCGGGCACCACCGACGCCGGGCTCATCGACCCGCTGCCCGAGATCGCCGCCCGCTGCGCCGCCCACGGCGCCCGCCTCCACGTCGACGCCGCCTACGGCGCCGGCCTCCTGTTCAGCGACCGGCACCGCGCCCGGCTCGCGGGACTGGAGGCCGCCGACACCGTCGCCCTGGACCTGCACAAGCTCGGCTGGCAGCCGATCCCCGCCGGACTCCTCACGGTCACCGACACCGACGACCTCGCCGCCCTCCACCACCGCGCCGACTACCTCAACGCCGACGACGACACCGACGCGGGCCTCCCCGACCTCCTCGGGCGCTCCCCGCGCACCAGCCGCCGCCCCGACGTCCTGAAGACCGCCGTCACCCTCAAGACCCTGGGCCGCGCCGGACTGGGCGCCCTCGTCGACACGGTCTGCTCGCTCGCCCAGGAGTTCGCCGCGCTGGTCGACAACCACCCCGGGTTCGCACTGCACGCCCCGCCCACCATCAGCACGGTCCTGTTCCGGCCCGCCGGAGCCACCGACGACGACGTCGCCGCCGTACGCCGCACGCTGCTCACCACCGGCCGCGCCGTCCTCGGCCGCGCCCGCGCCGACGGCCGGCTCTGGCTCAAGACGACCCTCCTGAACCCCCACACCCGCCCAGACGACCTCGCAGCGCTCCTGACGCTCGTGGAAGGACACGTCCCGCGATGAACACCCCGGCACCCCACACCCCCGACGCCCCCCGCGACCTCGTCGGCATCGGCATCGGCCCCTTCAACCTCTCCCTCGCGGCCCTCGCCGACCCCCTCACCGGCCTCGACGCCGTCTTCTACGACCAGCGCCCCGACTTCCGCTGGCACCCCGGCCTGCTCATCGACGGCGCACGCGTCCAGGTGCCCTTCCTCGCCGACCTCGTCACCCTCGTCGACCCGGCGAGCCCCTGGACCTTCCTCAACCACCTCAGGGCCAGAGAACGCCTCTTCCCGTTCTACTTCGCCGAGCGCTTCCACATCGAGCGCGCCGAGTACGACGCCTACTGCCGCTGGGTCGCCGAGAGACTGCCCGCCCTGCACTTCCACCACCAGGTCGACGCGGTGCGCTGGAACCCCGAACGCGACCTCTTCGAGGTCGACTACACCCAGCTCGACGCCGGCGGGGAGGCCGAGGCCCTCGGCCGCACCCACACCAGGAACGTCGTCCTCGGCGTCGGCACCGAACCGCACGTCCCCGACCCGCTCAGACCCCTCGTCGAGGACCCCGCCGTCCCCGTCGTCCACGCCGCCGACTACCTCCGCCACCGCGACACGCTCCTGGCCGCCGGACACGTCACCGTCATCGGCACCGGCCAGTCCGGCGCCGAGGTCTTCCTCGACCTGCTCCGCCACCGCCCCGCCGGACGGGAGCGGCTGCACTGGCTCGGCCGCACCGGCGCCCTCGCCCCCATGGAGTACTCCAAGCTCGGCCTGGAACACTTCACCCCCGACTACACCCGCTACTTCCACGGCCTGGCCGAACCGGTCCGCGACCGCCTCGTCGCCGCCCAGTGGCAGCTGCACAAGGGCATCGACGCCGACACCACCGCCGCCATCCACGACGAGCTGTACCGGCGCACCCTCGACGGCGGCTGGCCCGACACCACCCTCACCCCCGGCGTCCACGTCCGCACCGCGGGACGCATCGCCGCCACCCAGGTCGAACTCCACCTGGAGCACGAGCAGCAGAAGACCCGCTCGCGCCTCACCACCGACGCCGTCGTCCTCGCCACCGGCCACCGCGAACGCCCGCTCGGCCGCCTCCTCGCCGGGCTCGACCCCTACATGCGACGCGACAGCTCCGAACGCCCCCGCGTCGACGACCGCCACCGCCTCGTCCTCGACCCCTCCGTCACCGGCTCCGTCTACGTCCAGAACGCCGAGACGCACACCCACGGGGTCGGCACGCCCGACCTGGGCCTAGCCGCCTGGCGCAGCGCGACCATCCTCAACGACCTCACCGGCCGGGAGCCGTACCCGCTGCCCGCCCGCACCGCCTTCACCACCTTCGGCCTGGACGGCGGCCTGCCCCAGATCCCGTCCGCGCGCCACCACCGGGCACTCACCCCCCTGGTGGACGGGATCTAGGGATCCAGGGCCGCCTCGGGCCCCGTGCGTCAGAACACGGGTACGCCGTCGCGCGTCAGCGACCAGTCCGCCGACGCGAAGTCCTTCGGGTCCAGCACACCCTTCGCGGTCGCCCACTCCGCGATCCGGGTGCGGATCTCCGTCGACTCCGACCACAGCTCCTTGGCCGACGCCACGTGCGGGAAGGCGCCGCCGCCGTTGGCCCGGTAGTTGTTCACCGCCAGCACGAACTGCTGGGCGTCCTCCAGCGGAGCACCGCCGTACGTCAGATTCTTGATCCGTGAACCGGCCGCCTGTGCCACGTCGATCTCGTACGCCAGCCCCGACACGTAGTCGTAGTTGTAGTCCGGACGGCCGTTCGCGTTCGTCAGCTTGTCCACGTCCACCGGCGCACCGGCGGCCGTCCGCACGTAGTACTCCGCCGAGTACTCCAGGTACGCCCGCAGCTGCGCGCCCGTCAGCAACTTCGCGACCAGCGTGTTGTCGTACACGTACAGGCTCGACAGGTCCCGGATCGTCACGTCGCCGGCCGGGATCTCGGAAGTCCGCGAGAACGGCGACGCCTGCGCGAGGACCGGCAGCGAGGCGTACTCCGTGCCCGCCAGCGCCTCCTTGACCACGTCCTCCTGCACCTTGGTGATCAGGTCGATGATCGGGGCGTCCTTGTACCGCGCCTCGACCGTGGTCAGCGTCTCGGTGGCGGTGCCCACCACCTGGTTGACGTAGGCCACCACCTTCTCGTGCTCGTCCGCCAGCAGCTTCGTGATCCCCGGGTCGTCCTCGACCGCGTTGGAGTTGCGCAGCGACGCCTTCACCGACTCGACGTGCCAGCGGCCCCGCTCGAAGACCAGCTCGAAGTCGAACAGGGTCAGCCGCTCGGCGTAGCACAGCGGCTCCGAGAGGACGACGGTCCTCCCGGTCTCCTCGTTGACGACCTTCAGCTCGGTGATCTCCTCGTGCGCGTGCCCGACCAGGATCGCGTCGATGCCCGGCACCTGCCGCGCCACGTTGGCCGCCGCGTTCTCGACGTACGGGACCTGGTCACCGTAGGAGGACGTGCCCGACGAGCCCGAGTGCGCCGAGACGACCACGACGTCCGCGCCCATCGAACGCAGCTTCGGCACCCACTTGGCCGCCTGCTCCTCAAGGCCCGGGAAGGCCAGCTTCCCCTGCACGTACGCCTTGTCCCAGATCGCGATGCCCGGGTTGGTCAGCCCCAGCACCGCCACCTTCACCGGCGGCGCGCCCTTCACCCGGAACGTCTTCATGAAGTACGGCGGGAAGGCGGGCTTCAGGGTCTTCGCGTCGACCGCGTTCGCGCCGAGCAGCGGGAAGTCGCACTGCTCCTCGAACCTGCGCAGCGTCTCGATGCCGTAGTTGAACTCGTGATTGCCGAGCGCCACCGCGTCGTAGCCGATGGCGTTCATCGCCTGCGCCATCGGATGCACCGGACCGCCCTCGGCGGTGATCGGGTCCACCTTCGCGTAGTAGTACGTCAGCGGGGTGCCCTGAATGGTGTCGCCCGCGTCCACCAGCAGGGTGTTGCGGCGGCCCTTCTCCTCGCGGACCTGGTTCACCAGGGTGGAGATCCGGCCCAGGCCCTGCGCGTTGCCGGCCGCGTCCGTGTACTCGGCGTCCTTGAAGTAGTCCCAGTTGAAGACGTGTCCGTGCAGGTCGGTGGTGCCGAGCACGGTGAGCGCGTACCGCTTGGGCCGGCCGTGGCCCCGGTGCGCGGGGGCCGCGGCCTCGGCCGCCGGAGCCGCCGCCGCGCCGGCCAGGGCGACCCCCGCCCCCGTCACGGCGGACCTGCTCAGGAACTTCCGGCGGTTCAACGGCATGACTGACTCTCCTCGGGGACCCGTGCAGACAGTGGCAACGCGCGTAGATTCTGTCCTGAACATGCCTCCTGTCAAGGGGTGGCGGACCATCCGAATGCTCATCGGAGCGGAGGTGCGCACAATTCAACACTTGTCAATAACCCTTTACTCAAAGGCTGTTGAGTGGTCATGCGTGGCCAATTCGCTACCCGGCAGTAAGTCATAGGCTCGAACCATGCGCCGAGCAAAGATCGTCTGCACTCTTGGGCCCGCCACCGACTCGTACGACCAGATCAAGGACCTGGTCGACGCCGGAATGGACATCGCCCGCTTCAATTTCAGCCACGGCACCCACGCCGAACACGAAGAGCGCTACCACCGTGTCCGCAAGGCGTCCGACGAGACCGGCCGCAGCGTCGGCACCCTCGCCGACCTTCAGGGTCCGAAGATCCGCCTCGGCCACTTCGGTGAAGGACCCGTACTCCTTGAACGCGGCGACAGCTTCACCATCACCGTCGAGGAGGGCGTCGAGGGCGACCGCCACACCTGCGGCACCACCTACGCGGGCCTCGCCGAGGACGTCACCCCCGGTGAACGCGTCCTCGTCGACGACGGCAAGGTCTGCCTGGAGGTGACCGGCGTCGACGGTCCGCGGGTGCGCACCCGGGTGGTCGAGGGCGGCATGGTCTCCGACCACAAGGGCCTCAACCTGCCCGGCGTCGCGATGTCCGTGCCCGCCCTGTCGAAGAAGGACGAGGACGACCTGCGCTGGGCGCTGCGGGCCGGCTTCGACGTGGTCGCGCTCTCCTTCGTGCGCAGCGGACGCGACATCCTCGACGTGCACCGCATCATGGACGAGGAGGGCCGCCGCCTCCCCGTCATCGCCAAGGTCGAGAAGCCGCAGGCCGTCGAGAACATCGAGGACATCGTCGCGGCCTTCGACGGGATCATGGTCGCCCGGGGCGACCTCGGCGTCGAGATGCCCCTGGAACAGGTGCCGATCGTCCAGAAGCGCGCCGTCAAGCTCGCCAAACGCAACGCCAAACCGGTCATCGTCGCCACCCAGATGCTCGACTCCATGATCGACAACGCCCGCCCGACCCGCGCGGAGGCCTCCGACGTCGCCAACGCGGTCATCGACGGCACCGACGCGGTGATGCTCTCCGGCGAGACCAGCGTCGGCAAGCACCCGACCGACACCGTGCGCACCATGGCCCGCATCGTCGAAGCGGCCGAGGAGGACATCCTCGCCAAGGGACTCCCCCCGCTGACCGAACGCAACAAGCCCCGCACCCAGGGCGGTGCCGTCGCCCGCGCCGCCGCCGAGATGGGCGACTTCCTCGGCGCCAAGTTCCTGGTCGCCTTCACCCAGTCCGGCGACACCGTCCGCCGCCTCTCCCGCTACCGCTCACCCATCCCGCTGCTCGCCTTCACCCCGGAACCGGCGACCCGCTCGCAACTGAGCCTCACCTGGGGCGTGGAGACCTTCATCGGCCCGCACGTGGACTCCACGGACGCGATGGTCGACCAGGTGGACGAGCTTCTGACCCGCTACGGACGCTGCGAGAAGGGCGACGTCGTGGTCATCACGGCCGGCTCCCCGCCCGGGGTGTCGGGCACGACCAATCTGGTGCGGGTGCACCACATCGGGGAGGACGACGGTCCCAAGTGATCAGTACTTGGGACCGACGTGAACGTCCATGAGGGCCACGGAGGCTTTGCGGGTGTAGCCGACCACAGAGGAGTATCCGACGGCCTGGACCCGGTGGGCCTTGCCGCTGGGGTTGATGGCCTCGATGGCGGCAGCGCACGCATCGACGAGGCCGCGCCACGCATCGGCGCACGCGATCCGGAGGAAGTAGCCCGACCGCACGCCGGGACTGATGCAGCCATCTCCGAGACAAAGGCCTGGCAGGTAGGCGTATGCCGCCTGGTTCCGGGGCGGCTCGGCTGTTGGGCCGCACAGCGAGCGGAGTGTTTGCCGCATTCGTGGCAGAGGCTCGATGCGCGCCTGCCACGAGCGGATGGCAGCGCGGGACATGCCGGTCGTCTTGCTGACCGGGTTGAGGCTATGTCCTTGTGCCACCAGTGCCAGTGCTCGCTCGCGCGTGCTCATGTCGTACATGCGACCACTTTGCGAGTGTGGGAATTGCGAGGCGCAGCAAAAAATGGATGTTCACGAGAACGTGGACATCCACTTGCTGATGACAACCTTGGAAACGAAGGAAAAGTGCCCCGGGTCGGACTCGAACCGACACTGTATGGGTTTTGAATCCATTGCCTGCTGCCAATTGGGCTACCGGGGCCCGCGGAATCGAAGGTTTCCCCCGACCCTCCGCGCGTACACCTTACCGCAGCTAGGTAGGCTCTTGTCAGCAGTACCCCTGCCCCGAACGAGGAGCTCACGTGACCGCCCCCGAGTCGCCCCAGCCCGCCGACGTGACCGACGACGACCAGTCGCACGTTCCTCCGCTGACGACCCGTGTTGTCATCGCCGAGGACGAGGCCCTGATCCGGCTGGATCTCAAAGAGATGCTGGAGGAGGAGGGGTACTCCGTCGTCGGTGAGGCCGGTGACGGTGAGCAGGCCGTGGAGCTGGCCCGGGAGCACAAGCCCGACCTGGTGATCCTCGACGTGAAGATGCCCAAGATGGACGGCATCTCCGCGGCCGAGAAGATCGCCGAGGAGAGCATCGCGCCGGTGTTGATGCTGACCGCGTTCTCGCAGCGCGACCTGGTGGAGCGGGCGCGGGACGCCGGGGCCATGGCGTACCTGGTGAAGCCGTTCAGCAAGAGCGACGTGGTGCCGGCGATCGAGATGGCCGTGTCGCGGTTCACGGAGTTGAAGGCGCTGGAGAAGGAGGTCGCCGACCTCAGTCTGCGGCTTGAGACCCGCAAGCTGGTGGACCGGGCGAAGTCGGTGCTGCAGACGGAGTACGGCCTGACCGAGCCGGCGGCTTTCCGGTGGATTCAGAAGACGTCGATGGACCGGCGGATGTCGATGCAGCAGGTGGCGGAGGCGGTCATTCAGGACGCCGAGGAGAAGAAGGCGTCCAAGGGCTGAGGCTCCGACGTACGAGTGAGGCCCGCGTCCCCGGTGTGGGGGGCGCGGGCCTCAGCCGTACGGTGCTGCGTGGCGGCTGTCAGTCCTCGCCCAGGTAGGCCTTGCGGACCGACTCGTCGTGCAGCAGGTCCTGGCCGCTGCCGGACAGGACGATGTTGCCGACCTCCATGACGTGGCCGTGGTCGGCCAGCGACAGGGCCGCCTGGGCGTTCTGCTCGACGAGCAGGATGGTGGTGCCCTGGGACTTCAGCTCGGCGATCGTCGCCATGATCTTCTGCATCATGATCGGCGACAGGCCCATGGAGGGCTCGTCGAGCATGAGCAGCTTGGGCTGGGACATCAGGGCACGGCCCATGGCGAGCATCTGCTGCTCACCGCCGGACAGGGTGCCCGCGGCCTGCTTGCGGCGTTCACCGAGGATCGGGAAGAGGTCGTAGGCGCGCTGGATGTCCTTCTCGATGCCCGGCCGGTCGCTGCGCAGGAAGGCGCCGAGGCGCAGGTTGTCCTCGATCGTCATGCGCGGGAAGATGTGCCGCCCCTCGGGCGAGTGGGCGAGGCCCAGCGAGACGATCTGGTGCGCGGGGACCTTCTTGAGCGACTTGCCGCCGAATTTGATCTGGCCGCCGACCGGCTTGAGCAGCCCCGACAGGGTGCGCAGCGTCGTGGTCTTGCCGGCGCCGTTGGTGCCGATGAGGGTGACCACCTCGCCGGCGTCGACCTTGAAGGAGATGCCCTTGACGGCCTCGATCTTGCCGTAGGCGACGCGGAGGTCCTCGACCTCGAGCAGTGCGGTCATCGGTCGTTCTCCTTGCCGGCCGCGGTGTCCGTGGTGGTGTCGGCCCGGGCGGCTTCGGCCTGCGCGGCTTCGGCGGCCTCCACCTCGGCGGCCTCCGCGGCGCCGGGGTCGTCGGCGAGGGGTTCGCCGAGGTAGGCGGCGACGACGCGTTCGTCGCCCTGCACCGTGGCGCTGTCGCCCTCGACGAGCTTCTCGCCCTGGACGAGTACGGCGACGCGGTCGCAGAGGTTGAAGATGAACCGCATGTCGTGCTCGATGACGAGGACGGCGATGCCCTGGTCGCGGATGGCGAAGACCAGTTCCTCGGTGGCCCGGGTCTCCTGGGGGTTCATGCCGGCGGTCGGCTCGTCCAGGAGCAGCAGCCCCGGTTCGCTGGCGAGCGCGCGGGCGATCTCGAGCTTGCGCTGTTCGCCGTAGGGCAGGTTGCGGGCGAGGTGGTCGGCCTTGGGCGCGAGGCCCACGAACTCCAGCAGTTCCAGGGCGCGTTCCCGGGACGCCTTCTCCGCGCGGTGGAAGCCGGGCCCGCGCAGCACGGCCGACCAGAAGCCCTCCTTGGTGCGGGTGTGCCGGCCGACGAGCACGTTCTCCAGGACCGTCATGTTGGCGAACAGGCGGATGTTCTGGAAGGTACGGGCGACGCCGGCGGCGGTCACCTTGAAGGACTTGGCGGGCAGGACCCGGCCCTTGTAGCGGACCTCGCCCTCGGTCGGGATGTAGAGGCCGGTGAGGCAGTTGAAGAAGGTCGTCTTGCCGGCGCCGTTGGGGCCGATCAGGCCGACGATCTCGCCGCTGTTCACGGTGAGGTCGACGCCGTTCACGGCGGTCAGTCCGCCGAAGCGCATCGTGACACCGCGCGCGTCGAGGATGGTGGTGCCGGGGGCGGGGGCGCCCGGTGCGGTGTCCTTGGTGGTGGTGTCGGTGGTCATGGTGGTCAGGCCCCTGTCTTGCTCAGGACTGCGGGCGCTTCGTCCTCTTCGTGGAACTCCAGCTTGCGGCGCCGGTTGGCGATGAGGCCCTCCGGGCGGAAGCGCATCAGCAGGACGAGCGCGAGCCCGAAGGCGAGGAGCTGGTAGTCGTCGAGGAACTGGAGCTTGTTGGGAATCAGGAAGAGCAGCGCCGCACCGATGAGCGGGCCGGCGATGGTGCCCATGCCGCCGAGCACGACCGCGGCGAGCAGGAAGGCGGAGTTGGGCGGCGTGGTGCCGGCGAACAGGTACTGCTCGGGCGTGACGGTGTAGGTGACGTGCGCCTGGACGGTGCCGGCCAGTCCGGCCAGCGAGGCGCCGACGGCGAACGCGATGAGCTTGACGCGGAAGCCGTTGATGCCCATGGCGAGCGCGGCGGTCTCGTCCTCGCGGATGGCGACCCAGGCGCGGCCGATGCGGGAGTCGCCGCTGCGCCGGAAGACGAGGACGACGACGGCCGTGATGACGAGCATCAGCAGGAAGTAGTTGGCGAACCGGCCGAGGGTGAAGCCGCCCATGTCGTGCGAGACACCGAGGTCGAAGCCGAGGATCTTGAGGTCGGGGATGGACGAGATGCCGTTGGAGCCGTTGGTGACGTCCGGGCCCGAGGTGCCGTCCAGGTTGTTGGCGGTGATCCGGAAGATCTCGCCGAAGCCGAGGGTCACGATGGCGAGGTAGTCGCCGCGCAGCCGCAGTGTGGGGGCGCCGATCAGGACGCCGAACACCAGGGAGGCGGCCGCGCCGACCAGGACCGCGGCCCAGAAGGGCAGGTGCAGGTCGAAGGGCGAGCTGGGGGAGCCGGAGACCATGGAGGCGGCGTAGGCGCCGACTCCGAGGAAGGCCACGTAGCCGAGGTCGAGCAGGCCGGCGAGGCCGACGACGATGTTCAGGCCGAGTGCGACCGTGGCGAAGATCAGGATGTAGACACCGAGGGTGGCGTACTGGTCGTCGGACTGCGTGAAGGGGAAGCAGGCCGCCGCGATGAAGCCGCCGCAGACGGTGATGTTCTGGTGCCGTGCGGTGATCTCGGTGATGTGGCCGATCAGTCCGGACCGGTGGAGGGCGGTGAAGCCGAAACCGGCGACGATCAGGAAGCCGATGAACAGTTCGTCGTACTCGGTGCCGATGCCGTAGGTGAAGACGAGCAGGGCCACGGCGAGGGTCGCGACGATGACGAGGATCTCGACGTAGGAGGGGAGCGCGCGCACGGGCCGGGGGTCTTTGGAGGCGAAGGCCGCCCGGACGGTCTGCCAGTTCTGGGAGCTGGTGTGCTTGAACCGGTCCCAGCCGGTGTCGTCGGGGTCGAAGGGGTCGGGCTCGGGGCGCTCGAAGGGCAGTGCGAGGGCGCCCAGGAACGCGACGAGGGTGACGGCCGCGGCGATGTAGCCGCCGGGTTCGAGGTTGACGAGGCCGCCGAGCTTGGTGCTGATCGCGAGGACCGTGTACCAGGTGGTGGCGAAGGCGGCGAGGGCGGCGAACTTGAGCGCGGCGTCGGCGCCGGCGGGTGCGAGCCAGCCGAGCCCCTTGACGCCGTACGAGGCGAGGCCGAAGAGGGCGGTGAGGGCGCCGGCGATCAGCACCAGGACCTGGAGGCCGCCGGGGTAGCCGTAGACGGTGAGGTCGCCGGGGAACTCGGCGGTCCAGGTCCAGGCGAGGAAGGTGGAGACGACGGTGAGGACGCCGCCGCCGGTGGCCAGGGCACGGCCGAGGTTCGCGGGTATGCCGATGAGTCCGGATGCGTCGCCCGGTGTGGGGGCGCCGCCGGTGCTCTTCGGCGCGGTGGTCTGTGTGGTCATCGGTGTCACGCCCTGTCCGCAACGCGTTCGCCGAGCAGGCCCTGTGGCCTGAACAACAGCACGAGGATGAGGAGGATGAAGGCCCAGACGTCCGCCCAGGACTGGCTGCCGAACTTGTCCAGGCCGGGGATGTCGGCGATGTAGGCGGTGGCCAGGGTCTCGGCGACGCCGAGGACGACACCGCCGATCATGGCGCCGTAGATGTTGCCGATGCCGCCGAGGACGGCCGCGGTGAAGGCCTTGAGACCGAGGATGAAGCCCATCTTGAACTCGATCTGGCCGTACCTGAGACCGTAGGCGACGCCTCCGACGGCGGCGAAGACGGCGCCGAGCGCGAAGGCGATCACGATGATGCGGTCCGTGTTGACGCCCATCAGCTTGGCGGTGTCCGGGTCCTGGGCGGTGGCCTGCATACCCCGTCCGGTGCGGGTGCGCATCACGAAGAAGCCGAGGATGGCCATGCTCACCGGGGCGACGACGAACAGGAAGATGTCGCCGGTCTGGAGGGTGACGTTGCCGATGTGGAAGGGCCCGCCGTCGATCTGCGGGAAGGGCCGCGCGGACTTCGCGTCCGGGTACCAGGCCCACACCGCCTGCTGCAGGGCGAGGGAGAGGCCGATGGCGGTGATGAGCGGCGCGAGCCTGGGTGCGCCGCGCAGGGGTCGGTAGGCGAACCGTTCCGCCCCGACGGCGACGGCGGTGGAGACGATCACCGCGCCGAGCAGCATCAGGGGCAGGGCGATCAGCATGGAGGTGCCGTCGGGCAGGATGTACATGTAGACCGTGAGTGCGCCGAAGGCGCCGGTCATGAAGATCTCGCCGTGGGCGAAGTTGATGAGCTGGACGATGCCGTAGACCATTGTGTAGCCGATGGCGACGAGCCCGTACATGGATCCCAGTAGCAGGCCGTTGACCAGCTGCTGCGGCAGTTCGTTCACCGCATGTCCTCCGAGACATTCGGACGTTCGACGGATGGTGTGGCCGGATGCGAGTCCGCGCGGGGCGCCAGTGGAACAGCGCCCCGCGCGGCTCGTGGGCTGTGGTGCGGGGTCGGTCAGCCGGTGTAGGTACCGGACTTGACGTCGTTGAAGGCCCCGTTCTCGACCGAGTAGACGGTGAGCTGCTTGTTGGTCGCGTCACCGAACTCGTCGAAGGAGACCTTGCCGGTCACACCGTCGAAGGAGACGTTCTGCATGGCCTCGGTGACCTTGGCGCGGGCGTCGTCGGGAAGCTTCCCGCCGTTGTCCTCGACGACCTTCTTGACGGCCTCGATGATCGCCCAGGCGGAGTCGTAGGAGTAGCCGCCGTAGGCCGCGTAGTCCTCCTTGTAACCGGCTTCCTTGTAGTCGGCCACGAACTTCTTGGCGGACGGGAGGGTCTCGACGGGCGCACCGACCGAGGTGGCGAGGTCGCCGTTGGCGGCGGCGCCGGCCAGCTTGATGAAGGTGTCGTCCTTGATGCCGTCGCCGCCGACGAGCGGGATCTTGGCGCCGGCTTCCTTGATCTGCTTGCTGAGCGGGCCGGCCTGCGGGTATTCGCCGCCGTAGTAGACGACGTCGGCGCCGGAGTTCTTCACCTTGGTGGCGACCGAGGAGAAGTCCTTGGTGTCGGGGTTGATGTGCTCGGTGCCGACCACCTGGCCGCCGAGCTTCTTGAACTCCTCGGTGAAGGTGCCGGCGAGGCCCGCGCCGTAGGTCTTCTTGTCGTCGATGACGAAGACCTTCTTCTTCTTGGCGTCGTTGTAGACGTACTGCGCGGCGAACGGGCCCTGAATGGCGTCCGTGGTCGCGGTGCGGAAGTACGACTTGTACTGGCGGACCTTCTTGTTGCGCCAGTCCGGGCCCTGGGTGAGGGAGGGGCCGGTGTTGGCCGGGGAGACCTCGACCAGCTTGGCGGTGTCGAACACCTTCTGCATGGACTCGCCGACCGACGAGTTCAGCGGGCCGACGACGCCGAGGACGTCCTTGTTGGCGACGAAGCTGCTGGCGTTCTGCTGGCCGACGGAGGGCTGGCCCTGGTCGTCGAGGGCCTCGACCTTGAAGGTGATCCCGTCGACGGTCTTGTCCTTGTTGGCCGTCTTGGCCGCGAGGTCCGCCGAGTTCTTGATGCCGAGGCCGAGCGCGGACAGGTCGCCGGTCAGCGGGGCGTCGACACCGATGACGACGGTGGTGCCACCGCCGCCGTTGCCGGAGTCGGAGCCGCCGTCGTCGTCGCGCGAGCCGCAGGCGGTGAGGGTGAGCGCTCCCGCCGCCAGAGCGGCGGTGATGGCGATGAGCGAACGTTGACGCACGATCAGTCCTTTCCCTGGCACGGCCGCTTCCCCGTGGAGGCGGTCGAGTCGAGCGCGGGGCCGAAATGACAATCCGACGGCGCGGTGACTGGCCGTGACTCTAAGCGGGTGTGGGGAAGGTGGAGGAGGGTCTGACTGAGGCTGTGACTCTCTTGTTATGACACCGGGTATTGCAGAGCGGTACTGGCTGGGAAGAAGGGCTGAATTCAGGCCGATTCGCCCTGTCCGCATGCTGAGAACCCGCAGGACGGACCGCCCGGGTTCAGGCGTCTGGGACGTTTTGGTCATTACCTCGAATCGTTGCTGCAGGCGACCTCGAGGGCGCGGGAGAGGTCCTGCGCATAGCGCGTCCCCAGGATGAAACTGTGCGCTTCTATTGCGCGCACATTACGCAGTGTTACATCCAGGAAAGGGAGTCCGGGATTCCGGGGCGCTTTTTCACATTCCGTCACCCGTAGCGTGACAATGATCTTGCGGGCGGAATGTGATTTTGTCTGGAAAGGTGCCGCGGGGGAGGTGGTCACCGACAGGCCGGCGTAGGGCTGGGTCAGTCGCGTCACCGTGACGGGCGGCCCGCTGCGCACGCTCAGCAGCACCGTGAAGCTGTAGCCGGCGGCCCCGGTCCCGGGCGAGCCGGTCACGGGGGCCACGTAGACCAGGTCGACCGCCTGGGACGGGTAGGGCGGCGGGGGAGCGGGGCGCGGCTGCGGGCGGCTCGCGTACAGGTAGCCGCCGCCGGCCAGGACGGCGAGGGCGGCGGCGGAGGCGAGGACCGTCCGGCGGTGGCGGTCGTAGCGCAGGGCCAGGGGGCCACGCGGACGGGGCTGCGGGACGTCCCGGACGCGGGTGTCCTCGCCCGGCTCGACCGGTCCGACGCCGCTCATCGCTGCCACGGGCCGACGCTCGGACCGCCGTCGCGGTACCGCTCGCTACACGTCCGGCGCACCTGGCGGTCGATCAGCTCTCCCGCGGCGCGGGCGCCTTGCTCCCGCTTCGCGGCCCGTGCCGCGGCCACGACCTCCCGCAGGATGTCGTACTGCCGGTTGGACAGCCCCATCGACTGATAGTCGCCGTAGGGCACACCGCCGTCCAGTGTCTCGCGCGCCCAGTACCCGACGGCGCTCACGCACAACTCCGCGCCGGACAAGGGGCGCGGGGGGCTTGCCGAGGGGGACGACGTCGCCGACGGGGACACTGGGGACGACGGTGACGCGCTGGGCGCGGTGCCGGCGGAACCGCCCCCTCCGTCATCCGAGCCGCTGCCGCACCCGGCGACGGAGACGCCGATCAGCAGGGCCAGGGCCAGGGTGAGGGTGGGGGCCACGGTCCGGGCCGGAGTCGGGTCCGCAAGGTCCCGTACGCCCCCTCCGGGCACGGCCCGCCCCCGCACGACACCGCGCCGAAGCGCCACCGCCCCCGGCCGAGGGCCGCCTCCCCGTCCCATGCCCCGACGCTAGAGCGCCCGGCGGCAGGGGGCAATGCCCGTGTCCGGGCCGGAGTGCGCCGCGGGCGCCTCGGCCGCGCGTGCCGGACCCCGCCTCCGCGGCACGACCCGTCGGACAGGTCCTAGCCGGCCGCGGCCGTCCGGGCCCCGTCGCCGGGGTTCACGTCCCGCAGCAGGCAGGTCAGCCGGGCGGTGCACACCCGGCGGTCCTGCTCGTCGCTGATCACGACCTCGTACGTCGCCGTCGACCGGCCGCGGTGCACCGGCGTCGCCACCCCGGTGACCAGACCGGAGCGGGCCCCGCGGTGATGGGTGCAGTTCAGGTCGACCCCGACGGCGATCTTGGAGGCGCCGCCGTGCAGCATCGAGCCGACCGAACCGAGCGTCTCGGCCAGCACGGCCGAGGCGCCCCCGTGCAGCAGTCCGTACGGCTGGGTGTTGCCCTCCACCGGCATCGTGCCGACGACCCGGTCGGCGGACGCCTCGACGATCTGGACACCCATGCGCGTCCCCAGATGTCCGGCGGAGAACAGCGCGGGCAGATCGACGCCGAGCGCGGCGTACTCGTCGATGACCTCCTGCGGGAACTGCACCTGCTGCTGCTCGCCCATGGGCCGGCTCCGTTCGTCGATACGGCTGCGTGTCCGCCGGCCGGCCGCTCGGGGCGTCGGCCGGCCGCTTCGCTGAGCAAACGCTCAGTCGGTCGCCGATTCTTCCAGACGGACGACCACGGACTTGCTGGCCGGGGTGTTGCTGGTGTCCGCGGTGGCGTCCAGCGGCACCAGCACGTTGGTCTCCGGGTAGTACGCCGCCGCGCAGCCCCGCGCCGTCGGATACCGCACGACGCGGAAACCGGGCGCCCGCCGCTCCACCCCGTCCCGCCACTCGCTCACCAGGTCGACGTACGAGCCGTCCTCGACGCCCAGCTTCCGGGCGTCCTCCGGGTTGACCAGGACGACGCGACGGCCGTTCCTGATCCCCCGGTAACGGTCGTCCAGGCCGTAGATCGTCGTGTTGTACTGGTCGTGCGAGCGCAGCGTCTGCAGCAGCAGCCGCCCCTCGGGCAGCTCGGGGAACTCCACCGGCGCGGCGGTGAAGTTGGCCTTACCGGTGGCCGTCGGGAAGCGGCGCTCGTCGCGCGGGGCGTGCGGGAGGGCGAAGCCCCCGGGGTGTGCCACGCGCGCGTTGAAGTCCTCGAAGCCCGGCACGACACGCCCGATGCGGTCGCGGATCGTGGCGTAGTCCTTCTCGAACTCCTCCCACGGCGTGCGGCTCTCCTCGCCCAGCACCCGCCGCGCCAGCCGGCACACGATCGCGGGCTCGGACAGCAACTGCCCGCTCGCGGGCTCCAGGCGCCCGCGCGAGGCGTGCACCATGCCCATGGAGTCCTCGACGGTCACGAACTGCTCGCCCCCGCCCTGGAGATCACGCTCCGTACGGCCCAGCGTCGGCAGGATCAGCGCCCGCGCGCCCGTGACCGCGTGCGAGCGGTTCAGCTTCGTCGACACGTGCACCGTGAGCCGGGCGCGGCGCATGGCCGCCTCGGTGACCTCCGTGTCGGGGGAGGCGGAGACGAAATTGCCGCCCATGGCGAAGAAGACCTTCGCCTCGCCGTCGCGCAGCGCGCGGATCGCCCGTACGACGTCGTAGCCGTGCTCGCGCGGCGGGGCGAAGCCGAACTCCTTCTCCAGGGCGTCCAGGAAGGCGGGCGCGGGCCGCTCGAAGATGCCCATCGTGCGGTCGCCCTGCACGTTGGAGTGGCCGCGCACCGGGCACACGCCCGCGCCCGGGCGGCCGATGTTGCCGCGCAGCAGCAGGAAGTTCACGACCTCGCGGATCGTGGGCACCGAGTGCTTGTGCTGGGTCAGGCCCATCGCCCAGCACACGATGGTGCGCTCCGAGGCGAGCACCATGCGCAGCGCCTCCTCGATCTCGGCGCGCGTGAGACCCGTCGCGGCGAGCGTGTCGTCCCAGTCGGCGGCGCGGGCGGCCGCCGCGAACTCCTCGTAGCCGTGCGTGTGTTCCTCGACGAAGGCCTCGTCGACCGCGCCCTCCGTCTCGAGGATCAGCTTGTTGAGGAGCCGGAACAGCGCCTGGTCGCCGCCGAGGCGGATCTGCAGGAACAGGTCGGTCAGGGAGGCTCCCGCGGTGAGCCCCTTGGGGGTCTGCGGGTTCTTGAAGCGCTCCAGACCGGCCTCGGGCAGCGGATTGACGCTGATGATCCGCGCGCCGTTCGCCTTCGCCCTCTCCAGGGCCGAGAGCATCCGCGGGTGGTTGGTGCCCGGGTTCTGGCCCGCCACGATGATCAGGTCGGACTTGTAGAGGTCCTCCAGCAGGACGCTGCCCTTGCCGACGCCGATGGTCTCGGACAGGGCCGAGCCGGACGACTCGTGGCACATGTTGGAGCAGTCCGGCAGGTTGTTGGTGCCCAGCTCGCGCGCGAAGAGCTGGTACAGGAACGCCGCCTCGTTGCTGGTGCGCCCCGAGGTGTAGAAGACCGCCTCGTCGGCCGAGTCCAGCGCGGCGATCTCCTCCGCGACGATGCCGAAGGCGCGCTCCCAGGTGACCGGCTCGTAGTGCTCGCCGCCCTCCGGCAGGTACACCGGGTGCGTCAGCCGGCCCTGCTGGCCCAGCCAGTAGCCGCTGCGGGTCGCGAGGTCGGCCACGGAGTGCGCGGCGAAGAACTCGGGCGTGACCCGGCGCAGCGTGGCCTCCTCGGCCACGGCCTTCGCGCCGTTCTCGCAGAACTCCGCCTTGTGCCGGTGGTCCCCCTCCGGCCAGGCGCAGCCCGGGCAGTCGAAGCCGTCCTTCTGATTGACGCGCAGGAGCGTCAGTGCCGTCCGCTTCACACCCATCTGCCGCTGCGCGACCCGCAGGGTGTGGCCGATCGCCGGGATGCCCGCCGCCGCGTGCTGGGGCTCCGAGACCTGCGGCGCGTCCTGAACCGGATCACCCTTGGGCGGCTTGCTCGCCATCGCGCGCTCCTTCGCTTACGCGTTGTGAAGTACGTCTCCGATCCTCGCACGCCACGGTGACACCGAGGCCGTCCGGGAGGGGCGGAGGTGGTGAGCAAAGGTTGCGGAACCCGCGATGCCGTCGCCGCGCGCCCGACGCCGGGCGGCGCGGGACGTGGCGGGACGTGGCGGGACGGTGAGGGCGGAGCCGAGTGTCAGTGGCACGTGGCAGGATCGGGGTTGTGGCGAAGACAGCATCGAAGAAGACCGACAGCACCTCCGGCGGCCGACCGCGGCTGATGCTCATGGACGGGCACTCGCTGGCGTACCGCGCGTTCTTCGCGCTGCCCGCGGAGAACTTCACGACCGCGACCGGCCAGCCGACCAACGCGATCTACGGGTTCGCGTCGATGCTGGCCAACACCCTGCGTGACGAGGCGCCCACGCACTTCGCGGTGGCGTTCGACGTCTCCCGCAAGACCTGGCGGTCCGAGGAGTTCACCGAGTACAAGGCGAACCGCTCCAAGACCCCGGACGAGTTCAAGGGGCAGGTGGAGCTGATCGGCGAGCTGCTCGACTCCATGCACGTGCCCCGGTTCGCCGTCGAGGGCTTCGAGGCGGACGACGTCATCGCCACCCTCGCCACCCAGGCCGAGGCCGAGGGCTTCGACGTCCTGATCGTCACCGGCGACCGGGACTCCTTCCAGCTGGTCAGCGAGCACACCACGGTCCTCTATCCGACCAAGGGCGTCTCCGAGCTGACCCGCTTCACCCCGGAGAAGGTCTTCGAGAAGTACGGGCTCACCCCCGCCCAGTACCCCGACTTCGCGGCGCTGCGCGGCGACCCCTCCGACAACCTGCCTGGCATCCCGGGCGTCGGCGAGAAGACCGCCGCGAAGTGGATCAACCAGTTCGGGTCGTTCGCGGAGCTGGTCGAGCGCGCCGACGAGGTCAAGGGCAAGGCCGGGCAGAACCTGCGCGACCACCTGGAGTCCGTCAAGCTCAACCGCCGGCTCACCGAGCTGGAGCGGCGCGTCGAGCTGCCGAGGACCGTCACCGACCTGGAGCGGACGGCCTACGACCGCAAGGGCGTCGCGGTGATCCTGGACACCCTGGAGATCCGCAATCCTTCGCTGCGCGAGCGGCTCTACGCCGTCGACCCGGGCGCCGAGGAGGCCGAGGCCACCCCGGTGGTCGCCGACGGCGTGGAGCTGGACGGCACGGTGCTGGGCACGGGCGAGCTGGCCGGCTGGCTCGCCGAGCACGGCGCGCGGCCGCTCGGCGTGGCCACCGTCGACACCTGGGCCCTGGGCACCGGCTCGGTCGCCGAGGTCGCGCTCGCCGCGTCCGACGGGAAGGCCGCCTGGTTCGACCCGACGGAGACCGACGAGGCCGACGAGACGGCCCTGCGGACCTGGCTCTCCGACCCGGAGCGGCCGAAGGTCTTCCACAACGCCAAGGGCGCGATGCGCGTCTTCGCCGAGCACGGCTGGAGCGTCGCCGGCGTGGGCATGGACACCGCGCTGGCCGCCTACCTGGTCAAGCCCGGCCGCCGCTCCTTCGACCTGGACGCGCTGTCCCTGGAGTACCTGCACCGCGAGCTGGCCCCCGCCGCCGCGGCCGACGGGCAGCTCGCCTTCGGCGCGGACGACGACGCCGAGGCCGAGGTGCTGATGGTGCAGGCCCGCGCCATCCTCGACCTGGGCGAGACCTTCGAGAGCCGTCTGGCGGACGTCGGCGCCGCCGACCTGCTGCGCGACATGGAGCTGCCCACGTCCGCGCTGCTCGCCCGCATGGAGCGGCACGGCATCGCGGCCGACCGGGAGCACCTCCAGGCCATGGAGCAGATGTTCGCGGGCGCCGTCCAGCAGGCGGTCAAGGAGGCCCACGCCGCGGCCGGACGCGAGTTCAACCTGGGCTCGCCCAAGCAGCTCCAGGAAGTCCTCTTCGGCGAACTGAACCTGCCGAAGACCAAGAAGACCAAGACCGGCTACACCACCGACGCCGACGCCCTGGCCTGGCTCGCCGCCCAGACGGACAACGAGCTGCCGGTGATCATGCTCCGCCACCGCGAGCAGGCCAAGCTGCGCGTCACGGTGGAGGGCCTGATCAAGACGATCGCCGCGGACGGCCGTATCCACACCACCTTCAACCAGACGGTCGCCGCGACCGGCCGCCTCTCGTCCACGGACCCGAACCTGCAGAACATCCCGGTCCGCACCGACGAAGGCCGCGCCATCCGCCGCGGCTTCGTGGTCGGCGAGGGATTCGAGTCCCTGATGACGGCCGACTACAGCCAGATCGAGCTGCGCGTGATGGCCCACCTGTCCGAGGACGCGGGCCTGACCGAGGCGTTCACGTCCGGCGAGGACCTGCACACCACCGCGGCGGCCCAGGTCTTCTCCGTCGAGCAGTCGGCCGTGGACGCGGAGATGCGCCGCAAGATCAAGGCCATGTCCTACGGACTCGCGTACGGGCTGTCCGCCTTCGGCCTCTCCCAGCAGCTGAACATCGAGGCGGCCGAGGCCCGCGGCCTGATGGACGCCTACTTCGAGCGCTTCGGCGGCGTGCGCGACTATCTGCGCCGGGTCGTCGACGAGGCACGGGCCACCGGATACACGGCGACCCTCTTCGGCCGCCGCCGCTACCTGCCCGACCTCAACAGCGACAACCGCCAGCGCCGCGAGGCGGCCGAGCGCATGGCCCTGAACGCGCCGATCCAGGGCACGGCGGCCGACATCGTCAAGATCGCCATGCTCAACGTGGACAAGGCGCTGCGCGAGGCCGACCTCAAGTCCCGCATGCTCCTCCAGGTCCACGACGAAATCGTGCTGGAGATCGCTCCGGGCGAGCGCGCCGCGGCCGAGGAACTGGTCCGCCGCGAAATGGCCGACGCCGTGCGGCTCAGGGTCCCCCTGGGCGTCTCGGTGGGCGCGGGCCCGGACTGGGAGTCGGCAGCGCACTAGTGAGCGGCGGCACGGGTGCGCGGTGGGGGCGCCTCCCAGGCCGTCGGGCACTGGGGGACGCCCCGCCACGCGGGGGCGGGCGGCACCCCCGTTCCGTCCAGGCCCCGCCCGCCCCGTCACTCCGGTGGCCCCCGAGGAAACGCCCCCGCCCCGGTCTCCCGTGAGGATGCGGGCATGGGTATACGCATGCTCCACCACCGGACGACACCGGCACGGGCACGCACCGACGGACCCGCCCGCGTGCCACTCCTCCCCGTCCCGGTCTTCGCACCGGGCGCAAGTACCGGCCGCATCCCCGCCACCGTCGCGACGGTCCTTCACCGCACCGCGACGGACCTCCGCCGCAGGCTCGCCCACCGGACCCCGGCGACCGCCGCCCCGCACGGAACACCCGCCTGGCAGCTCTGGGCCGACCTGGCACGCAGTTACCTCGCGCTGGCCCTCGCCCTGCTGCCCCGGCCCCGACCCGCCCACACGTTCACCGTGTTCGTCGCGCCCGCCGACACCCTCGGCGCCCGCCCCGGACCGGCTCCGTACTGACGGCCGCTCCGGACGGCACGCTTGCCGCATGACCGAGGGCGAACGGCATCAGAACGCCGACAGAACCCCAACAGAACCCCTCATATGGCCAAGTGGTGAATGTCGGGCAGGAACGGGTGCCCGTGCAAAGAAAGTTGCCGTAGGGTCGCCTGCGGCACCGTACCGGTCGAACAGACGACCACGGTGCCCGGCGGATCGCGGTGCAACCGTCCGCGCCGGTCGCTCGTCACAACAGGGCGGACACAGCAGGTACGACGGGCGAGCACGACAGCAGAAGACGGACGGAGAGGGACGCGCGGGCGTCCAGGGGAGGGGTTCACTCTATGGCGGCGCATTTCGACAGGAGGCTCCGCAAGGCGGCGGTCACCACCACCGTGGCGGCGGTCGCGGTCGCGGCCCTGTCCGCGTCCCAGGCGCCCGACGTCACGGCCGACGGCAACGGCAGACAGACCACCGCCGACAACGCGCCGACGTCCGACACTCCCCCCGCGGAGAGCGCCACCGGCAACTCGCGCTACTACACCGACCTGCCGCCGCTCAACAGCCCCAGCCCCGCTCCGACCACGGGCACTCCCGCTTCCCGCGGCGCGTCCGAGGCCGGCATTCCCGCGACCGTCCTCGACGCCTACAAGAAGGCCGAGTCCGAGCTGAGCCGGTCCAAGCCCGGCTGCAACCTGCCGTGGCAACTGCTCGCCGCCATCGGCAAGGTGGAGTCCGGCCAGGCCCGTGGCGGCCGCGTGGACGCCGACGGCACCACCATCGGCCGCATCATCGGCCCGCAGCTCGACGGCAACGGCTTCGCGCTCATCAAGGACACCGACAACGGCGTCTACGACGGCAACAGCAGGTACGACAACGCCGTCGGCCCGATGCAGTTCATCCCGTCCACCTGGGCGTGGGCGGGCCGCGACGGCAACAGCGACGGCAAGGAAGACCCGAACAACGTCTACGACGCCGCCCTTGCCGCCGGACACTACTTGTGCCGCAACGGCTGGGACCTGGCCGACCAGGCCGACCTGAAGCGCGCGATCCTCAGCTACAACAACTCGCAGGACTACCTGCACACGGTCCTGTCGTGGCTGGAGTACTACCGCAAGGGCACCCACGAGATCCCGGACGGCACCGGCAGCCTCCCGGTCGGCCGCAGCGACGACACCACCGTCGGCACCGGTTCCACGGGCCGCGGCACGGGCGCGAGCAGCCGGCCCCGGACCCCCGGCCCGGCGACGCCCAGTCCGGGCCGCACCCCGAGCAAGCCGCCGGCGTCGGGCAGTCCCACCGATCCCGGAGGCCCGAGCACCACCCCCTCCACGCCGCCCACCGACCCGGCGCCGCCGACCGAGACCCCCACGCCCACCGACACCGTTCACCACCTGGAGAACGCCGGCGCCACCGGGTTCAGCGCCGTCGCGGGCGACACGTTCGCCAAGAAGATCAGCACCCGCGCCGAGACCAAGACCGGAGAGGCCGTCGGCAAGGTGCGCGTCCGCTTCACCGTCCTGGGCGACACGGACGCCACCTTCACCGGCGGCGAGAAGGTCGCCGCGGTCACCACCGACCCCTCCTCCGGCGTGGCCGTCGCGCCCGCGCTGGTGGCGGGCGAACAGACCGGCGAGTTCACCGTCCGCGCCACCGTCATCGGCCGCACCGTCCCGGGCCTCGACTACGTGGCCACCGTCACCGAGCGCGTCGCCGACGCCCTCACCGGCACCGGCCAGACCGAGCTGACGTGCACGCCGGGCGGCGAGTTCGCCGACCCGATCGAGGTGAAGGCCACGCTCAAGGGTGCCGTCGCGGACAAGGTCGCCGTCACCGCGACGCTCATCAAGTCCGAGGACGACCCGGCCGAGAACGACAAGGGCCCCTACTTCAAGGACGCCGACGGCAAGGCCGTCCGTACGCTGACCGGCCGGAAGACCGACGCCGAGGGCCTGCTGAAGCTGCCGAAGCTGTACGCCGACGACGCGGAGGGCACGTACATCCTGCGCCTCACCACGCCGGGCGGCGCCACGCTCGACATCACCCTGAAGGTGGCCAAGGCGGCCGACCCGACGCCGGAGCCGTCGACCGGTTCGTCGACTGGACCCGAGGCGTAGACACCGTCCGCCCGGCGAGGCGCGCCTCGCCCCGCCGGGCCCCGGTCACTTGCCGAGCCGGGCCTTCGTGTACCGGGTCGGCTCCGCCGTGGCCGGGTCCTCGGGCCACGGATGCTTCGGGTACCGGCCGCGCAGCTCCGCCCGGACGCCGGTGTAGCCGTCCTTCCAGAACGAGGCCAGGTCGGCGGTGACCGCGGCGGGACGGCCGGCGGGGGACAGCAGATGCACGAGGAGCGGCACCCCGGCGATCTCCGGCGACCGCTGGAGCCCGAACATCTCCTGCAACTTCACCGCGAGCACGGGCTGTTCGGGGTCGCCGTAGTCGATCCGGATCCTGGACCCACTGGGGACGAGGATCCGCTCGGGGGCCAGCTCGTCGAGCCGCGCCGCCTCCCCGGAGGCCCAGGGCAGCAACCGCGTCAGCGCCTGCCCGGCGTCGATCCGACCCAGGTCCGCCCGCCGCCGGGCCCGGCTCAGCTCGGGCTCCAGCCACTCGTCCGCGCGCGCGAGCAGCGCGTCGTCGGTGACGTCCGGCCAGGGCCCACCCAGATGCCGCCGCAGGAACGCGAGCCGCTTGCGCAGCAGGTCGGCGTCGACCGAACGGCGCAGCAGCCCGAACCCCTCCCGCCGCAGCCCCTCCAGCAGGGCGCCCCGTAGGAGCACGGGGTCGACGTCGGAGAGGGGCCGCACCGCGAGTTCCACCGCCCCGAGCCGTTCGACCCGCCGGGCCACCACGTCACCGTCGGCCCAGTGCACCTCGTCGCGCTCCGTCAGCAGCGTCCCCGCCGCGAGCCGGGCCGTCTCCTCGTCGACGGCCGCGCCGAGCTGCACGCGCGCGTGCCCCTTTCCCACGGGCCGGTCGGCGACGGCGACGGCGATCCACGGCGCCCCGCGCAGTGCCGACGCCTGCGGAAGTTCCGCCCGGGTGCCGGAGACCATCAGATACGAACCGCCGTCCTTCCTGGCCACCCGCTCGGGAAACGCCAACGCGGCAACCAGCCCGGCGAGAACGTCCTCACCGACCCGCTCCCCCCGCAGACTGTTGCCATCCTCGACGGCGGTGCGTCGTCTCCGTCGGTCGTCGCCATGCTCCGCGGCGGTGCGTCGTCTCCGCTCGCTGTCGTCACCTTGCGCGGTGAGGGGCCGTCCCCGTCGGTCGTCGCCATCCTCCGCGGCGGTGCGTCGTCCCCGCCCACCGTCGCCGCCCTCCACGGCGGCCCGCAGCCGCCGCACCTCTGCCCGCCACCGCGCGCCGTACGCGTCCCCTCCGCGCCGGGCGGCCCGCAGTACGGACACGAGGTCGTCCCCGTACTCCCGCGGCGCCTCCTCGCTCAACAGACCCACCACCTCGGCCACCACCTCGGCCTCACCGCTCCTGAAGCCGCCGGACCCGGAGGCTCCGTCCTCGGCGGCGGGCGGTCGTGCGGTGCCGCCGTCGGCGTGTCGCCGTGCCGAGGTTTCCGTCGGCGAGGCACCCGTACCGGCCGGACGCGCACCGGAGCGGTCCGCGGGTGCCGCCGCTCCCGAGGAGGCCCGGGGCGAGACCCCCGCACCCAGCTCCGCCGCGTCCAGGAGTGCCCGGCCCAGCCGGGGATGCAGGCCGAGGCGGGCCAGGCGTACGCCCCGCTCCGTCGCCCGCCCCACGGAGTCCACCGCGCCGACCGCCGCCAGCACCGACCGGGCGGCCGTCATCGCACCGCCGGGCGGTGGATCGGGCAACGCCAGACCGGACGCGTCCGGATCGCCCCAGCAGGCCGCCTGCAACGCGAACGCCGTCAGGTCGGCCACCTTGATCTCCGGCGCCGGAAACCGCGGCAGCCGGGCGTCCTCCGCCTCCGCCCAACAGCGGTACACCACCCCCGGGGCCTCGCGTCCGGCCCGGCCCGCCCGCTGCCGCGCCGCCGCCCGCGAGGCCCGTACCGTCGTCAGCGCGCTCAGCCCGCGCGCGTGGTCCACCCGCGGCTCCCGCGCCAGCCCCGCGTCCACGACCACCCGCACGCCCGGGACCGTCAGCGACGACTCGGCCACCGAGGTCGCCAGCACCACCCTGCGCCGCGCACCGGGCGCCAGCACCGCGTCCTGCACGGCAGCGGGCGCCCGCCCGTGCACCTGAAGCACATCGACGTCCGCCAGTGACCCGAGTTGGCCGGCGACGCGGGAGATCTCGCCGACGCCCGGCAGGAAGCACAGGACGTCCCCGTCCCGCTCCGCGAGCGCCCGCCGCACCACCGAGGCCACGTGGGCGAGAAGCGCCGGGTCCACCCGCATCCCGTGCGGCGGCCGCACCGGACGCGCCGGCGGCGCCCACACTGCCTCGACGGGATACGACGCGCCCCGCGCCTCGACGACCGGCGCACCGCCCAGCAGCCGGGACCAGCCCTCCGCGTCGGTCGTGGCCGACGCGGCCACCAGCCGCAGCTCCGGTCGCAGGGTCTGCCGCACGTCCCACAGGAACGCCGCCGACGTGTCCGCGTCCAGATGCCGCTCGTGGCACTCGTCCAGCACCACCACGTCGACGCCCGTCAGCTCCTGGTCCCGCTGGAGGCGCTGCAACAGCACGCCCGTCGTGACGACCTCCACGCGCGCGTGGCGCCCGACGACCCGCTCCCCGCGCACGGTGTACCCGACCCTCGCGCCCGGCTTCTCGCCCAGCAGCCACGCCATACGCCGGGCCGCCGCCCGCGCCGCGATCCGCCGCGGCTCGGCCACGACCACGCGCCGCGCGGGCGCACCCTCCCCGCCCAGCAGCCCGGCCAGCGCCAGCGGTACCAGTGTCGTCTTGCCGGTGCCGGGCGGTGCGACCAGCACCGCCGTGCCGTGTCCCTCCAGGGCGTCGTGCAGCGCGGGCAGGGCGCCGCGCACGGGCAGCGCGTCCAGGGCGTCGTAACGGATCACGCCCCCAGTGTCGTACGTCCGTGAAAGCGCCCTCCACGCGCGCGTGGACCCGCACAGGTCCGGTTCGGGAACGAGTACGGCTCAGTCGCGCTCGCAGACGAAGATCGCCGTCCCCGGGATCAGATGTCCGCGCAGCGGCGACCAGCCGCCCCACTCCGAGGTGTTCCAGTCCGGCCACTCCGGCTCCACCAGGTCCACCAGCCGGAACCCCGACGCCACCACGTCCCGCACCCGGTCGCCGAGCGTCCTGTGGTGCTCGACGTACACCGCGAGGCCCTCGTCGTCCTGCTCGACGTACGGCGTGCGGTCGAAGTACGACGCGGAGACCGACAGCCCCTCGGGGCCCGGCTCGTCCGGGAACGCCCAGCGCAGCGGGTGCGTGACCGAGAAGACGAAACGGCCGCCGGGCCGCAGCACCCGGCGCACCTCCCGCAGCACCAGCCGCGGGTCGGCGACGAACGGCAGCGCCCCGTACGCCGAACACGCCAGGTCGAACGAGCCGTCCGCGAAGGGCAGCACCGACGCGTCGGCGCACACCAGGGGGAACGAGACGCCGATGCGCAGGGCATGCTGGAGCTGGCGGTGGGAGAGGTCGAGGGCCACCGGACGGGCGCCCTGGGCGGTCAGCCAGCGCGAGCACTGGGCCGCGCCGGCGCCGATCTCCAGGACATCCTTGCCCTTCAGGTCCTCCGGCCGGCCGAGCAGCTCGGCCTCCACCTCGTCCAGGCCCTCGGGACACCACACGAAGCGGTCGTCGCCGAGGAAGGTGCCGTGCTCGGTCTGGTACTCGTCCGCGTTCCGGTCCCACCAGCCGCGGTTGGCGCGGGAACTCTCCGTGACACCGGCGGCACGCCGGGTGGCCTCGGGCTCTGGTCCTCCGGTTCCGTCGGCCCCGGAGGCGGTCCCGGATGCGGCCTCGGATGCGGCCTCGGACGTTACGGGCTCTTGGATGGCCGGCTCCCTCGTACTAGTCTGCGGGCTCTTCCGTGCCGCCCGCCCCTCGTGTCACGCAAGGGGCATCCAGGGGTCCGTGTGGCCTCGGGAGACGGCTTTTGTGCCGGGTATGCGACGATCCGCCCCGGGTGTGCGGCTTCGCGCATTGACCCTGCCCGGCTGCCCCCGTATGCTACAAGTTGCGCTGCGGGCCTGCGCACCTCAGACGTAGCAGGTCGCGCTCGCATCTGTTGTATGTCCCCTCGGTTCTCGAGGCGTCACCAGTGGATTTCGGTGACGTTTCCTTGGCTGTCCGGCTTCTGCAGAGCGAAACGGGCTCCCGGCGTAAGCAGTACCTACGACTTCAATGTCCGTACCGGAGCCCTTTCCCACATGACGAGCAGCACCGAGACCACCGCCACCACCCCGCAGGTTGCGGTCAACGACATCGGTAACGAGGAAGCCTTCCTCGCCGCGATCGACGAGACGATCAAGTACTTCAACGACGGCGACATCGTCGACGGCGTCATCGTGAAGGTCGACCGGGACGAGGTCCTGCTCGACATCGGTTACAAGACCGAAGGTGTCATCCCGAGCCGCGAGCTCTCGATCAAGCACGACGTCGACCCCAACGAGGTCGTCGCCGTCGGTGACGAGATCGAGGCCCTTGTTCTCCAGAAGGAGGACAAGGAAGGCCGCCTGATCCTCTCGAAGAAGCGTGCCCAGTACGAGCGGGCCTGGGGCACCATCGAGAAGATCAAGGAAGAGGACGGCATCGTCACCGGTACCGTCATCGAGGTCGTCAAGGGTGGTCTCATCCTCGACATCGGCCTCCGCGGCTTCCTCCCGGCCTCCCTGGTCGAGATGCGCCGCGTCCGCGACCTCCAGCCCTACGTGGGCAAGGAGCTCGAGGCGAAGATCATCGAGCTGGACAAGAACCGCAACAACGTGGTCCTGTCCCGCCGTGCCTGGCTGGAGCAGACCCAGTCCGAGGTCCGCCAGACGTTCCTCACGACCCTCCAGAAGGGTCAGGTCCGTTCCGGCGTCGTCTCCTCGATCGTCAACTTCGGTGCCTTCGTGGACCTGGGTGGCGTCGACGGTCTGGTCCACGTCTCCGAGCTGTCCTGGAAGCACATCGACCACCCGTCCGAGGTTGTCGAGGTCGGCCAGGAGGTCACCGTCGAGGTCCTCGACGTCGACATGGACCGCGAGCGTGTCTCCCTGTCGCTGAAGGCGACCCAGGAAGACCCGTGGCAGCAGTTCGCCCGCACCCACCAGATCGGCCAGGTCGTGCCCGGCAAGGTCACGAAGCTGGTGCCGTTCGGTGCGTTCGTCCGCGTGGACGAGGGCATCGAGGGTCTGGTCCACATCTCCGAGCTGGCCGAGCGCCACGTGGAGATCCCGGAGCAGGTCGTCCAGGTCAACGACGAGATCTTCGTCAAGGTCATCGACATCGACCTCGAGCGCCGCCGCATCAGCCTCTCGCTGAAGCAGGCCAACGAGGCCTTCGGTGCCGACCCGTCCACGGTCGAGTTCGACCCGACCCTGTACGGCATGGCCGCGTCCTACGACGACCAGGGCAACTACATCTACCCCGAGGGCTTCGACCCCGAGACCAACGACTGGCTCGAGGGCTACGAGACCCAGCGCGAGGCGTGGGAGACGCAGTACGCCGAGGCCCAGCAGCGCTTCGAGCAGCACCAGGCGCAGGTCATCAAGTCCCGCGAGGCGGACGAGAAGGCCGCTGCCGAGGGTGTCGACACCGCGGGTGCGGCTCAGGCCGCGTCCGGTGGCGGTGGCGGCGGTGGCTCCTACTCCTCCGAGGGTGGCGACAACTCCGGCGCCCTGGCGTCGGACGAGGCGCTGGCCGCGCTGCGCGAGAAGCTGGCCGGCGGCCAGAGCTGAAGCTCTGCACACCGGCCGCTGACACACAGCGGTTGAAGCACAGCGGTTGACTGAGGGGCCGCACCTTTCGAGGTGCGGCCCCTTCAGTGTGCCTCCCCCGGGAATGCCCCACCCCACAAGGGTGTTGTGACGTATGAACACGAGGAGGGGAGCGGTCACTGTGCTTGATCCGCAGGATTTGTACGCCTGGGAGCCGAAGGGCCTTGCCGTCGTCGACATGGCACTCGCCCAGGAGTCGGCCGGACTGGTCATGCTGTACCACTTCGACGGATACATCGACGCCGGGGAGACCGGCGACCAGATCGTCGACCAGGTGCTCGATTCGCTGCCCCACCAGGTCGTCGCCCGTTTCGACCACGACCGGCTCGTGGACTACCGGGCCCGCCGTCCGCTGCTGACCTTCAAGCGGGACACCTGGTCGGACTACGAGGAACCCACCATCGAGGTGCGGCTCGTCCAGGACGCCACCGGTGCGCCCTTCCTGTTCCTCTCCGGCCCCGAGCCGGACGTGGAGTGGGAGCGCTTCGCCGCGGCCGTCGGGCAGATCGTGGAGCGTCTGGGCGTCCGCCTGTCGGTGAGCTTCCACGGCATTCCCATGGGTGTCCCGCACACCCGGCCCGTCGGCATCACCCCGCACGGCAGCCGGACCGACCTCGTGCCGGGCCATCGCAGCCCCTTCGAGGAGGCGCAGGTCCCCGGCAGCGCGGAGGCGCTCGTCGAGTACCGGCTCGGGCAGGCCGGCCATGACGTGCTCGGCGTCGCCGCGCACGTCCCGCACTACGTGGCCCGCTCCGCGTACCCGGACGCGGCGCTGACCGTCCTGGAGGCGATCACCGCGGCGACCGGCCTGGTCCTGCCGGGCATCGCGCACTCCCTGCGCACGGACGCCCACCGCACCCAGACGGAGATCGACCGGCAGATCCAGGAGGGCGACGAGGAGCTCATCGCCCTCGTCCAAGGCCTCGAGCACCAGTACGACGCGGCGGCCGGTGCCGAGACCCGGGGCAACATGCTCGCCGAACCCGTCGAGATCCCCTCCGCCGACGAGATCGGCCGCGAGTTCGAACGGTTCCTCGCCGAGCGGGAGGGCGACGGCTGACGCCGTGACCGGCACCCTCTAAGCTTCCGCTCATGCTGAGGGTTGGCCTGACCGGCGGAATCGGCGCCGGCAAGAGCGAGGTGTCACGGCTCCTCGTCGAGCACGGTGCCGTACTGATCGACGCCGACAGGATCGCGCGCGAGGTAGTCGCCCCCGGAACACCGGGGCTCGCCGCGGTCGTGGAGGCGTTCGGCGAGGACGTCCTCGCCGAGGACGGCAGCCTGGACCGGCCGAAACTCGGTTCGATCGTGTTCGCCGACCCCGAGAAGCTGACCGTCCTGAACGGCATCGTGCACCCGCTGGTCCGTGAGCGCTCCAGTGCCCTCGAGGCGGCCGCCGCCGAGGACGCCGTCGTCGTCCACGACGTCCCCCTGCTCACGGAGAACGGCCTGGCGCCGCTGTACGACCTCGTGGTCGTCGTGGACGCCGCCCCCGCCACCCAGCTCGACCGGCTGGTGCGGCTGCGCGGCATGCCCGAGCAGGACGCACGGGCCCGCATGGCCGCCCAGGCGACGCGCGAGCAGCGCAGGGAGATCGCGGACGTGGTCGTCGACAACGACGTACCGCTGGAGGAGCTGCGGCGGCGTGTCAAGGAGGTCTGGGGCGAACTGGTGCGCCGGGCGCACACGGAATAGCGGATCCGGCCCGTGCGTTGATCCCTTCCAGCGAGGGAAGGACTCAGCCGTGCCCGAGACAAGCGGTCCGACCGGACGTACTCCGGAGACGGATGTCATCGACTTCCGTGCCGCCGAGCAACTGCTCGCGGCGCGGGACCCGCGCGGCGCGGTGAAACTGCTCGACGGGGTCATCGGCGCCCATCCCGAGAACACGGCCGCACGGCTGCTGCGCGCGCGAGCCTTCTTCGCGGCGGCGCAACTGCGTCCGGCCGAGCTGGAGTTCACCATCGTCCTGGAGCGCGAACCGGACAACGCGTTCGCACACTTCGCTCTCGCCCGCACCTACGAACGCCGGGGCTGCCCCGGCCAGGCCCGGCGCCACTTCCGGCTGGCGGCGGCCCTGGACCCGAACCCGGAGTACCTGCAGCAGGCACGTTTCGACTCCTGACGTCCGACTTCCGAGGGTGGACTCCCGGCCGTCGGTCTGGCGGTCGACTGCTGAGGTCAGCGCCTGGGCGGCAGGTACGGCGGGACGTCCCGGCCCGGCTGGTAGTGCGGACCCTCGCGGAGATGCCGGAGGATCACCGTCAGGTCGACCGTGACGACGAGCCACAGCACGCCGCAGGCGACCGCCCACCCGAAATGCCCCGTGAGCGCGAAGACGGCCGTGCCGAAGACCGCCCAGGCCAGCCCCCACAGGCTCAGCCAGAACCGCGCCCGCAGGGCACTGCGCGCGGTGGCCGGTTCACTGCCCGTACGCATCGGTTCACCACTCCTGTATCGAACGTACTGCGGCGGGCGCCGAGGGGGAAACGAGGCGCAGCGCCGGACCGAGCGCACCCCGGAACGGGGCGCGTTCACTCGGTCGGGTGAACCGAGGGTGAGGGGGAACGGGTGTGCGGGGGCGGGCCGTTGGACGGGTATGGAGCTGAGCATGCGAGAGGGACACCAGGGGACGGGACCAGGAGCCATCACCCCGGACGGCTGCGCGGTCGAGCTCTATTCGCGGCTGCCGGTCGGAGCCGAGCCGGACGTCGTCGCCGCCGCCGTGCCCGAGGGCGCGCGGATACTGGAGCTGGGCAGCGGGGTGGGGCGGATGACGCACCCTCTGCTGGAAAGGGGGTTCGGGGTCACCGCGGTGGACGAGTCCGCCGAGATGCTGGAGCGGGTGCGCGGGGCACGCACCATATGCAGCCCGATCGAGGACCTCGACCTCGGCGAGCGCTTCGACGCGGTGATGCTGGCGTCGTTCCTCGTGCACACCGGGGACGTCGAGGTGCGGCGGGGGCTGCTGCGCACCTGCGCCCGGCACGTGGCGGAGGACGGCTGTGTACTGATCCAGCGGGAGGGGGCGGATTACCACACGAATCTGCCGCGTGAGCGGGTGGACCCCGGCGGCTTCACCATCCGGATCCTGTCGGCGGACCCGGTGGGTGACGGCGTCAACGCGGTCCGGGCGGAGTACGAGTTCCCGGACGCGGTCTGGACCCAGACCTTCCGGGCCCGGCCGCTGACCGGCGAGCAGTTCGAGGAGGCACTGGGGGAGGCGGGACTCGCGGTGGACCGGTATCTCACCGACGACGGGACGTGGGTGAGGGCCGTGCCCGTGCGGCAGGCGTAGCGGCAAGGGCACGCCCGGCAAGGTGAGGGGAGTCGGGGTCCGGTCCGGCGATGAGTCCCGGGGCGGTGGGCGGTCTGTATCCCGACAGCAGCACGGACCGCTCGGCTCAGGAGACCGCCATGTCGGAAACCACCACTTCCCCCGTCCCCACCGCACCGGCCCGCGGGCGCGGCGGCCTCCGGGTCGCCCTGCGCGTCGTGCAGGTGCTCCTCGCGTTGTTCTTCGCCGTCGCGAGCGCCCTGCCCAAGCTGATCGCGCACTCCTCGGCGGCCGACACCTTCGCCGAGATGGGCTGGGGCGACGCGGGCATGTACGCGATCGGTGTGCTCGAACTGACGGGAGCGGTCGCCCTGCTCGTCCCGGTGCTGCAGTCGGTGGCGGCGACGGCACTGAGCGCGCTGATGGTGGGCGCGTTCGTCGTCCAGCTCAGCTACTTCGACGGCGCGAACGCGGCGACACCGCTGATCCTGATGGTGCCGCTCCTCATCGTCGCCCGGGCCCGCCGCGGGCACAACGAGGAGCTGCGCCGACTGCTGCGCGACCGGGTCCGACGCGGCTGACCGGGCCTGCCCGACCACGGACCGCTCAGGGCCGGGTCCCCGCGTCCCGCCGGGAACTGCTCAGGCTCTCCAGCCCGCGCAGCCGGTCCATCTCGCGGCGGTCGCGTTTGGTCGGGCGGCCCGCGCCGCGGTCGCGGATGCCGGCCGGGGCGACGGCCTCGCGGGGCGGGGGCGGCGGCGAGTTGTCGACGTAGCACTGGACGGCGACCGGGGCACCGACCCGCTTGCGGATCAGCCGTTTCACGACGACGACCCGTTCCCGGCCCTCCTGCCGCAGGCGTACCTCGTCGCCGACGCGGAGCGCGTACGCGGGCTTCACCCGCTCGCCGTTCACCCGGACATGGCCGCCGCGGCAGGCGGTAGCGCCGAGGGAGCGGGTCTTGATCAGGCGGACGGCCCAGATCCAGCTGTCCACGCGGACGCTCCCACCGTTCTGCGGCCCGGCCGCCTCGGCGGCGGCGGCCGCCGCCGTCTTCGGGTCCGGTGCCCCGGCCGCGGCAGCGGCACCGTCCCGCGGGGCGGCCACCGGGCCGCTCCCGCCTTCGTCATGCTCGGAAGCCATGGTTCGACCCTAACCGCCCGGCACGGCGCAGGGGGCCGCAATTTCCGCGGCCGGCCGACGGACCTCGTGGCGCACCCTGGGCGCTCGCGCGTCCCGCCCGTGCAGAAGAGGGTCTTACGGTGGAGGCATGGACACCGGCGGCCTCTCCGTACTCGACCAGCGCATCGCGGGGTGCCGGGCCTGCCCCCGGCTGGTCGAGTGGCGGGAAGAGGTGGCCCGTACCAAACGGGCCGCCTTCGCCGACTGGACGTACTGGGGCCGGCCCGTACCCGGCTTCGGCCCGCCGGACGCGCGGCTGCTGATCGTCGGCCTGGCGCCCGCGGCCCACGGCGGCAATCGCACCGGCCGGATGTTCACCGGCGACCGCTCCGGCGACGTGCTGTACCGGGCGCTGTACGACGTGGGCCTCGCCTCGCAGCCCACCGCGGCCCACGTGGACGACGGGCTGGAACTGTACGGCGTACGCGTCACCTCACCGGTGCACTGCGCCCCGCCCGCGAACAAGCCCACCCCCGCCGAACGGGACACCTGCCGTTCCTGGCTCGTCCAGGAGCTGGGGCTGCTGCGGCCGACACTGCGGGCGGTGGTCGTCCTCGGGGCCTTCGGCTGGCAGGCGGCGCTGCCCGCGTTCGCCGGGGCGGGCTGGACCGTGCCCCGCCCCCGTCCGGCCTTCGCACACGGGGCGCAGGTGACGCTGGCCGCCGCCGACGGGCCGGACCTGCACCTTTTCGGCTGCTTCCACGTCAGCCAGCGCAACACGTTCACCGGACGGCTCACCCCCGAGATGCTGCGCGACGTGCTGCGCACGGCGGCGGAGACGGCGGGGCTGCCCGCGCGGTGAGGGCCGCACGGAAATGCGGATGACCGCCCGGGGCCGTCGCCGCTATGGTGCGCCGATGGGCCTGTATCCGGAGATCGAACCGTACGACCACGGCATGCTCGACGTCGGGGACGGCAACCACGTGTACTGGGAAACCTGCGGGAACCCGCACGGCAAGCCCGCGCTGGTGCTGCACGGCGGACCCGGCAGCCGAGCGAGTCCGGGGCACCGGCGCTACTTCGATCCGGCCGCCTACCGGATCGTCCTCCTCGACCAGCGCGGCGCCGGGCGTTCGCTGCCCCGCGCGAGCGCCCACGACACGGACATGAGCGTCAACACGACCGCCCACCTCATGGCGGACCTGGAGCGGCTGCGGGCCCACCTGGGCATCGAGCGCTGGCTGGTGTGGGGCGTGTCCTGGGGCTCGGTCCTGGGCCTGCGGTACGCGCAGACGCACCCCGGCGTGGTGAGCGAGCTGGTGCTGACCGGGGTCGCCACCGGCTCCAACGCCGAAGTGGCCCTAATGACGCGCGGACTGGGAAACGTCTTCCCGGAGGCGCACGAGCGGTTCCTCGCCGAGCTGCCCCCGGACGAACGCGACGGAAACCTGGCCGCCGCGTACAACCGTCTGCTGGAGTCACCGGACGCGGCGGTGCGCGAGCGGGCCGCGCGGGCCTGGACCGACTGGGAGACGGCGACGATCCCGGCGCCGCCGGGCTCGGTCGCCCGGTTCCAGGACCCGGAGTTCCGTATGGGCTTCGCCCGTACCGTCACGCACTACTGGGGCAACGACCACTTCCTCGGCGACGGCAACGACGAGGGCGTGGTCATCAGGGACGCGCACCTGCTGAAGGGCATCCCCGGCACCCTGGTCCAGGGCAGCCTCGACTTCGGCAACCTCCTCGGCATCGTCTGGCGGCTCCACCACGCCTGGCCCGGCAGCGACCTGGTGATCGTGGACGAGGCCGGACACGACGCCGGGGCCACCGGCGACGAGGTCCTGCTGGCGGCGACGGACACGTACGCGCGCGGTGACATCGCGGAATGACCGCCTAGGGCCCCCACTCGTAGCGCACGTCCGGCTCCCGCTCCTCGTTCCGGTCGCCGTCCGTCCACTCCACGGCCCGGAACCCGTGCCGCTCGTAGAAGCGCCGCGCGGGCGCGTTGACCTGGAACGTCCACAACGACAGCCCGTCCGCCCGGCGCTCCTTGGCCAGGGCGACGAACCGGTCCCCGATCCCGCACCCGCGCCGCTCGGGGGCGAGGTACAGCTGCGACAGCTCCTCGCCCTCGAGCACCATCACACCGGCCACCGCGCCGTCGGCCGCCTCCGCCACCCAGGTCTCGAAGCGCTCCACCACCACGTGCCGGAAGTACGCACGGACCTCGGAGTCGGAGCGTGGCCGGACCACGGTCGGCAGCGCGGCGGCGAAGGAGCGCAGCCAGACGTCGGCCGCCGCCCGCGCGTCGACGGCCGAGGCGCGCCGCAGGACGACGGCCCCGGCGCCCGCCTCCTCCCGGCTCACGGGCGGCCGTTCTCCGGCACGACCGCGGTCGCGGTGATCTCCACCAGCTGTCCCGGGTAACCGAGGCAGTTCACCCCGAGCAGCGTCGAGGAGTGCGGACCGGTGCTGAGCCCGGACGCCTCGACCACGTCCCAGACGGCGGACAGCGCGGCGGTCTCGGCGCTCACGACGTACACATCGGTCGACAGCACGTGCTCAAGGCCGCTCCCGACGGCACGCAACTGCTCGGTGAGGTTCGCGATCACCTGCTCGGCCTGACGGACCGGATCGCCCCCGCCGACCAGCTTCCCCTCCGCGTCGAGCGGAACGGAACCGGCGAGGAACGCGAGCCTGGTCCCGGCCTCGACGACGGAGGCGTGGGAGTAGACGGGCGGCGGGAAGAGGCCGGGCACGGTGACGCGCTGGATCACGTGGACTCCTGGACGACGGGCGGGCAACCCCCCGATCGTCCGTTCTCCGCCCGCGCCGCGCATCCGAATTTCACTCGCGGCCCGTACCCAGGCCACCTAGGCTCCCCGGCGTCGGCCCCGCCCCCGCCCACCCCACCGTCAGGAGCCCGCACCCGTGCCCACGCCCACCCTCACCGACCAGGCCTTCCTCGACACCACGGCCGACCGGCTCGCCGCCCTGCCCGCGGTCCGCGCGGTCACCCTCGGCGGCTCCCGGGCACAGGGCACGCACGGACCGGACAGCGACTGGGACCTGGCGGTCTACTACCGGGGCGCCTTCGACCCGGCGGACCTGCGCGCCGTCGGCTGGCCAGGAGAGGTCTCGGAGCTCGGCGCCTGGGGCGGCGGCGTCTTCAACGGGGGCGCCTGGCTGACGATCGACGAGCGCCGGGTCGACGTGCACTACCGCGACCTCGACGTGGTGGAGCACGAGATGACGCGGGCGGAGGCGGGCCGCTTCGACGTCGAGCCGCTGATGTTCCACCTGGCGGGCATCCCGACCTACCTCGTGGTCGCCGAGCTGGCCATCAACGAGGTGCTGCGCGGCGACCCGCCCCGCCCCGCCGCCTACCCGGAGGCCCTGCGCACCGCCGCACCCGAACGCTGGTACGGCGCGGCCACCGCCACCCTCGCCTACGCCAAGGCCGGCCACGCCCCCAAGGGAGCCCTCACCCAGGTCGCCGGTGCGCTCGCCCTGGCCGCGACCCAGACGGCCCACGCGGTGCTGGCGGCGCGCGGGGAGTGGGTGACGAACGAGAAGGGCATGGTCGGCCGGGCCGGGCTGGACGGGATCGACGCCCTGCTGGCGGAGCTGGCGCCGCGGCCGGACGCCCTGGAGCGGTCCGTGACACGGGCCGAGACCCTGCTGCGCGAGGCCATGGAGACCGTCGAGCGCTGAGCGCACCGCGGAGTGCGGTGGCGCCCGACGGCTGTCATCCTCCCGAAACAGGGCCGTTTCCGCGCCTTCGAAAACCCGTCGTACGCTTGTCAGCGCACCGCCCAGCCCGGCCACCGTCGCCCGAAGGCTCACCACCGCCTCGCCCGCACGACAGGAGCCCGGCACCCCGTGTCCCGCACCGCCGCCCACGCGCTCCCGCCCTGGCTCGGCCACGCCCTGAACGCCCAGCGCGGCCCCGTGCCCTGGAACGCGGTGGTCCGGGGCGCGCTGGCCGGCGGGCCGCTGCTGACCGCCGCCCTGGTCGCCGAGCGGGCCTCCCTCGGGGTCGTCGCCGCGATCGCCGCCATGCTGGCCGGCATCAACGACCGGCCGGGCAGCCGCCGTACCTCTGTGCGGCGGATCGGCGTACCCGCGCTCGCGGGGGCGCTCGGGCTGCTCGTCGGGACGTACGCCGGGCAGCACCTCGGGCCCGTGGCGCTGACCCTGGTGCTGACCGGGCTCGGACTGGTCGCCGGAAGCGTCAGTGCCGTCGGGCCCGTGGCGTCCGGGACGGGGACGCAGCTGCTGGTCACCGCGGCCGTGGGCGCGGGGATGCCGCTGCCCGACCCCGGGTGGCAGCGTGTGCTCGCCTTCCTCGCCGGCGCCGGATGGCTGCTCCTGCTGCGACTGGCCCTGCCCACGCCCGCCTCCCTCGCCGGCGACCTCCGTCTCGACTTCCGCTTCGACGGGGAGCGGGCGGCCGTCGCCGACGTCTACGAGGCCGTCGCCGCGCTGCTCGACGCGGTCGGCACCGAGCAGGCCGTGACCCGCAGGGCCGCGCTCACCGCCGCCCTCGACCAGGCGCAGGACGCGCTCGCCGGACCCCGGCTGCGGCGCCGGGCCTCCACCGCGGCCGAACGCCGGCTGCACGCCCAGTACGCCGCCGCGCTGCCCCTCGGCGAGGCCGCGACCGCGCTCGCGTGGGCGGAGCAGACGGTGCCCGCGCGGACCGGCGAAGGCCCCCGGCGGCTCGCGGCGGCCGTCCGCGGCAACACCCGGGCCGGGCCGCTGCCCGCCCCCGGCCGGACCGATCCCGCCCTGCGGGCTCTGGACGACGCCCTGCTGCACGCGGCGCAGGCCTTCGACCGCGGCAGGGGGCCCGACCTGCACGTCCGGAGGCGATCGCCCCGCTCGGCCGCGCAGGCGGTGCTCGGCGCGGGCGGGCGGGAGTACGGGCTGCGGGTCGGGCTGTGCTTCGGTGCCGGGGCCGCCGTCGCCCAGGCGCTGCACCACGGGCACTGGTACGGCTCCCACCAGCACTGGTACTGGCTGCCGGCCACCGTCGTCTTCCTCGTCAAGCCCGACCTCGGCCCGCTCGTGTCCCGGGTGCTGTGCCGGGCGGCCGGGACGGTGCTCGGGGCGCTGCTGCTCGCCGGGTTCGCGGCCGTGCTGCCCCGGCCGGAGGGGCTGGTCGCGCTGGTCGCCGTCTGCGGTGCCCTGGTGCCAATCGCCGCGCGGCACTTCGCCGCCCAGACCACCGTCGTCACCGTTCTCGTCCTCGCCCTGGTCATGGTCGGCGGCGAACCGCAGGCCTCCGCGGGCCGCATCGGGGAGACGCTGCTGGCCTGCGCGATCGTCCTGGTGGCCGGGCACCTGCCGATGCCGGGGCAGCGGGGTGCCGGCATCCGGGCGGGCCTCGACGCCGCCGACGCCGCCGCGCACGCCTACCTCACGCACGTAATGAGCGAGTCCGACGACCGCGCCACCCGGTGGACGCTGCGCCGGGAGGCCTACCGCACGCTCGCCGAGGCCCGTGCCGCGATCGCCCGTGCCGCCGCCGAACTGCCCGCCCTCGCCCGGCACTCCGAGGGCACCGACGAGGTCGCGGCGGTCCTCGAACGGCTCGTCGACACCACCACCGCGTGCGCCGTGCACCTCGACGACACCGGTCGGCTCACACCCCGTCACACCGAACGGCTCGCCGCGCTGCGGGACGAACTCGCCGAGCGGCACGGGCGCGTGGGACGGCACCGTACGTTGGCGTGATGACGCCTTCTTCACCCGAGTCCGCCGGGCCTGCCGAGTGCGCCGGGCCTGCCGATCTCGTCATCACCGGCTGCACCGTCCTCGTGCACGACGAGCAGGAACGGATCGACTTCGAGCAGGACGCGGCCGTGGTCGTCCGCGACGGGGTCGTCGAGTCCGTGACGACCGCCGCGGCAGGGGCCGCCGTGCCCGCCGCCGATCGCATCGACGCACACGGTCAGGTCGCCCTCCCCGGGCTGATCAACTGCCACACGCACGCGCCCATGGTCGCGCTGCGCGGACTCGCCGAGGACCTGCCCACCGAGGAGTGGTTCAACGACGTCGTCTGGCCCGTCGAGTCCAACCTCACGGTGCGGGACGTGATCCTGGGCGCCCGGCTGGCCTGCGCCGAGATGATCCGCGCGGGGGTCACGACCTTCGCGGACAGCTACTTCCACATGGACATGGTGGCCGCGGTCGTCGACCAGTGCGGGATGCGGGCGCAGTTGGGGCAGGCGTACTTCTCCTCGCAGGGGCCGGACGGACGGGAGGCGTCGCTGGAGTTCGCGCTGCGCCGCCGCGACTCCGCCGACGGCCGGATCACCACCACCCTCGCCCCGCACGCCCCCTACACGGTTACCGACGCCGACCTGACCACCACCGCGGAACTCGCGCGGGAGCACGGCCTGCCCGTGCACCTGCACGCCGCCGAGAACCGCGACCAGACCGACACGAGCCTGGCCCGGCACGGGGTCACCCCCATCGGGGTCCTGGAACGCACCGGCGTCCTCGACACCGACGTGCTCATCGCCCACGGCACCGGCATCACCGAGGACGACCTGCCGCTCCTCGCGCGCGCGGGCGGCCGTACGGCGGTGGCGACCGCGCCCCGCGGCTACCTCAAGTTCGGCTGGCCCGGCACCACACCGGTGCGCGCGCTGCGTGACATCGGCGTCCCCGTGGGGCTGGCCACGGACGGTGCCGCGTCCAACAACTCCCTCGACGTGTGGGAGTCGATGGCGCTCACCTCCCTGATCCAGAAGTCCACCGAGGGCGACCCGCGTTGGCTGACCTCCCGCCAGGCCCTCCACCACGCCACCGTGCAGAGCGCCCACGCGGTCGGGCTCGGGGATGCCGTGGGCCGCATCGCACCCGGGCGGCGGGCGGACCTGATCCTCGTCGACCTCACCGGACCGCACACCCAGCCGGTGCACGACCTCGCCGCCACCCTGGTGCACAGCGCGCGCTCCGCCGACGTGCGCACGACGATCGTCGACGGACGCGTCCTCATGCGGGACCGCGAACTGCTCACCCTGGACGTGCCCGAGGTGGTCCGCGAGCTGGGGGAGCGGCTGCCCGCCCTGACCGACCGCGGGCACGGCCGGCGCATCCAGCAGTACGACACCTGAAAGGCCTGTTCAGAGACTGTTCAGCGACCTGCTGAAAAGAATCTTGCCGGGCAGCGATGAGTTCCGCTCCGCCCTTCGGTCACCACCCGGACGGCCCGACCGCTTCGGACCGTCGGCCGTCGTCCCGGAACACGACGCACGACGCACGACGCACGTCGTACAGGAGGCTGGAGCATGTCGCTGCCCGAGATCGTCACCCGCGCCGACTGGCGCGCGGCGCGCGAGGCCCTACTGGCCAAGGAGAAGGCGGCCACCCGCGCGCGTGACGCCCTCAACGCCGAGCGGCGCGGGCTGCCCATGGTGGAGGTCGACAAGGAGTACGTGTTCGAGGGCGGCGACGGCAAGGCCACCCTGCTCGACCTCTTCGAGGGCCGGGAGCAGCTCGTCGTCCACCACTTCATGTTCGCGCCCGAGTGGGACGCCGGCTGTCGCAGCTGCTCGGCGTTCCTGGACCAGATCGGCCACCTCGCGCACCTCAGGGCCCGCGGCACGTCGTTCGCGGCCGTCTCCCGGGCGCCGTATCCGAGGATCCTGCCGTTCAAGGCGCGGATGGGCTGGACACTGCCCTGGTACTCGTCCCACGTCAGCGACTTCAACACCGACTTCGAGGCGACCCTGGAGCACGAGGGCGAGCTGGTCGAGCGACCCGGCGTCAGCTGCTTCCTGCGGGACCGCGAGCGGGTCTTCCACACCTACTCGACGTACGAGCGTGGCCTCGACGGGCTCGGATCCACCACCAGCCTGCTCGACCTGACCGCGCTCGGCCGGCGGGAGCCGTGGGAGAAACCGGAGGGGCGCGCGTCGGCTTTCGGTGCGCCCGCGGGCGGTGGGACAGTGCGCTATCACGACGAGTACGAGGACTGACACGCTCGGTGGCGAAGACGGCCGGACGGCTGAGGCGCCGCTCACACTTTGCGGTGAACGGGTGTCAACCATGTCTCAGTCCCATCACCACGGGAGGCGTCCGCTCCATGGTTGGCGTTTAACTCTACGAGTACAGCGCTACATGGAGGTGCGGAGTGAACGGGCGAACGGTGCTCGAGCGCTTTCCCGCCGGCGGACCGCGGGGATCCTGGCCGGCGGAGGAGTTCGCACAGGCGCGGCGTCTGGAAGGCATGCCCGCCGAGGTCGTGATGGACCTCGCCACGGACATGTTCCTGGTCGTCCTGCGCGGTGGCGACACCGCGGGCGATGCGGCGGCCTGACGCGGTGCCGCCCGGCTCCTACGCGCTCACCGTCCGCGACCAGGTGGGTGTCGTGCTCGTCAGCCGGCACAGGGCCAGGTAGAGCGGGATCGGCGGCGTGTAGGGAACCGTGCCGTCCGAGCGGTGGATGAGGGCGGGCAGGCTCGTGGAGCCCGGTACGACCGCACCGGTGGCGTAACGCGCGGGGGCCGGCCACTCCAGCGCGTAGTCGGAGTCGGACGGAACGATCCACCACCAGTGCGTCTCGTCGGCGTAGACGCACCCCACGCGCGGCAGCCGGGGCAGCACCTGCTGGCCGAGGCGTGCGGGCACCGCCACCGCGTCGCAGCCCAGCGGTGCCGTCATACCCTCCGGCACGGGCAGTCTCCGAGGTGTTCCGGCGGTGTGCCGCCCGCGCTGGAGGCGGACCATCGTGTCCAGACCGAGCGGTCGGACGCCGGACGCAGCCCTCATAGCCATTCGGTCCCCGTTCCGCGGAGTGTCTCCCGGCCCTTGCGGCTCTCTGTGGTCCCCCGGACCTCTGTGGTCCCCCGGGCCTCTGTGGTCCCCCGGGCCTCGTACGACCGGCCGACTTCCCGGCGGCGGGACTCGGCCTCGCCCTCGTCCCCCGTGTCATCCGTGGGGGCGGGCTTCGGCCGGGCGCCCCAGCCCAGGTCGTTGTGGGGCTCCGAGAGGTCGCGCGGCTCGTCGGCCTTGCGGGGCAGCTCCGCCCAGACCAGCAGTCCGGGTCCGTGCTCGTGGGCGCCCCAGGCCTCGCACAGGGCGTCGACGAGGATCAGGCCCCTGCCGTGCTCGTCCTCGGGCTGCTGATCGGCCGAGGGGTGGGGCTGGCCCGGAGCGCAGCCCTCGTCGCGCACGGCTATGCGGACCAGGTCGTCGGCGTCGTGCAGCTCGCACACTATGTGTCTGCTCGCCGTGTGCACGATCGCGTTGGTCACCAGCTCGGAGACCACCAGGGCCGCGGTGTCGCAGGTGTCCTCGCACACCGCCCAGCCGCTCAGCCGGGCCCGTGTCAGGCGTCTGGCCTGTGAGGGAGAACCCGGATGAGCGGCCAGCTCAAAACGGAACCGGCGCTCGGCGGCGGCGGCCCCCGAGGAGCCGGCTCCCATGGCGGCACCGAGGCCCAGGGAGCCCGCGGCGGCGTCTGTTCCTAAGGGCGCGGACGGAATCACGCTTGCCACTATCGCCCCGCCGTGAACACTTGGCAAGTGTCACTCTGAAAAATGCAGAGTGCTGTGTGACGTTCTGGACGGCCGTGGCACACTGCTCGCAACAGCACGTCGAGCGGCGCCACTTCAGGTCGTCGAAGACCCCGCCAGGTTTTCGAACAGATCTTCGAATGGCGCCGCCGGGCTGTCCGCACCAGGACACGCCGGGCCTCGCCAAGGCTGTGCGTACAAGGAAACAGGGACGCAGGAACTCTGGGACGCAAGGACTCTTTTCGGGACTCTTCAGGAGGTGGGCGGTGAGCGAGCCGCGGTCCGCGCCGACGGTCGGCCAGGTCGTACTCGGCCGGCGCCTGCTGGACCTGCGGGAACGTGCCGGTCTCAAGCGTGAGGAAGCCGCCCGCATCCTGCGCGTCGCCCCCGCCACGGTCCGGCGCATGGAGATGGCCGAGGTCGCGCTCAAGATCCCGTACCTCCAGCTCCTGCTGAAGGCCTACGGCGTCGGCGACGAGGAGGCCGACGCCTTCGTCCAGCTGGCCGAGGACGCCAACAAACCGGGGTGGTGGCAGCGCTTCCACGACATCCTCCCCGGCTGGTTCTCGCTGTACGTCAGCCTGGAGGGCGCGGCCTCCCTGATCCGTGCCTACGAGCCCCACTTCGTCCCCGGGGTGCTGCAGACCGAGGACTACGCGCGCGGCGTGCTGCGCTCGGGCGCCATCGGGCAGACCCGGCCCGACGACATCGAGCGCCACGTCGACCTGCGCATGCAACGCCAGGAACTGCTCACCCGTAAGGACGCACCCCGGCTGTGGGTCGTGATGGACGAAACCGCGCTGCGCCGCCCCGTCGGGGGGCCCGAGGTGATGCGCGCCCAGATCGACCGGCTGCTCGAGGCCACGAAGCTGCCCAACGTGACGCTGCAGATCGCTCCGTTCTCGAGCGGGCCGCACCCCGGCACGTACGGGCCCTTCGTGCTGTTCCGATTCGCCATGCCGGAACTGCCGGACATGGTCTACAGCGAGTACCTGACCGGCGCCGTCTATCTCGACGCGCGCGCCGAGGTGGCGACCCACCTCGAGGTCATGGACCGCATGGCGGCGCAGGCCGCCACGGCACATCGCACGAAGGAGATCCTCCGGGATCTCCGCAAGGAGCTGTGAATGAATCGCATCAAGCCCCAGCGCTCGCCACTCAACCGCGCCGAGCGGATCTACAACGGCATGCCCGCCCGCGAACTGGGCAGCGAGGGCTGGCACAAGCCGTGGAGCGGAGGCAACGGAGGCAACTGCCTGGAGGCCATGAAGCTCGCCGACGGCCGGATCGCGGTGCGGCAGTCCACCGACCCGGACGGGCCGGCGCTCATCTACACCTCGGCCGAGATGACAGCCTTCATCGAGGGAGCGAAGGCTGGAGAGGCGGACTTCCTTCTGTCCTGAAACGTGCACCCCCTTTGATTGTTTGTTCTTAAGCTGTTTGGCACTGAGTTGACCACCGATCCGATCGCGCCCCGCGCGGATGTACGACCGGTATCCCGGCGGAGAGGACGGAGTACCTCCAGACCGACGTCCGGGATCCGGTCGCCCATGGCGACCGCACCCCGGTCAGGCCGTCATCGGCCGGTCGTCCGGACCGACCGGGGCCGGCAGCCGGGTGCCGCCACCCGACAGGTGCCGGTCGACGGCCGCCGCGACCGAACGCCCCTCCGCGATCGCCCAGACGACCAGTGACTGCCCGCGTGCCGCGTCCCCGGCGGCGAACACCCCCGGAACATTGGTCGCGAAGTCCCGGTCCCGGGCGATCGTGCCACGGGGCTCCATGTCCAGTCCCAGTCCGTCGACGAGCCCGTCCCGCCGGTCGGGCCCCGAGAAGCCCAGGGCGAGGAGGACCAGGTCGGCGGGGAGCGACCGCTCGCTGCCGGGCAGTGGACGGCGACCGGCGTCCACCCCGACCAGATGCAGCGCACGCACATGCCCCCGCTCGTCGCCGGTGAAGCGGAGCGTGGACGCCGCGAACAGCCGCGCGTCCGCGTCCGCCGCCGGCGCCGACCCCAGGTCGCGTGCCTCCTCGTGCGCCGCCGACAGCCGGTACAGGCGCGGATAGGTGGGCCAGGGCTCGGCCTGCTCGTCGCGCTCCGCACCCGGCTGCGCGTAGATGTCCAGCTGCGTCACGGACGCGGCCCGCTCCCGCACCGCCGTACCGAGACAGTCCGCGCCCGTGTCGCCACCACCGACGATGACGACATGCCGCCCGGCGGCGGACAGCGGGGAGGACTCGAGGTCGCCCTCGCACACCCGGTTGGCCAGCGGCAGGTACTCCATCGCCTGATGCACCCCCGCCAGTTCCCGGCCCGGCACGGTCAGCTCGCGCCACGCCGTCGCCCCGGTGGCGATCACCACCGCGTCGTAGCGAGCCCGCAGCCCGGCGGCGTCCACGTCCCGTCCGACCGCCGTCGAGGTACGGAACCTCGTGCCCTCCGCCCGCATCTGGCCGACGCGCCGCTCCAGGTGCCGCTTCTCCATCTTGAACTCGGGGATCCCGTACCGCAGCAGCCCCCCGATCCGGTCGTCCCGCTCGTACACCGCGACCGTGTGCCCGGCCCGGGTCAACTGCTGCGCCGCCGCGAGACCCGTGGGTCCCGAGCCGATCACCGCCACCGTCCTGCCGGACAGCCGCTCCGGCGGCCGGGGCGGCACGAAGCCCTCCTCCCAGGCCATGTCCCCGATCGCGCACTCGACGTTCTTGATGGTGACGGCGGGCTGGTTGATCGCGAGCACACAGCCCGCCTCGCACGGCGCCGGGCACAACCGGCCGGTGAACTCCGGGAAGTTGTTCGTGGCGTGCAGCCGCTCGCTCGCCGCCCGCCAGTCCGACCGGGAGACCAGGTCGTTCCACTCCGGGATCAGGTTGCCCAGGGGACAGGCCTCGTGGCAGAAGGGGACGCCGCAGTCCATGCACCGGTCGGCCTGCCGGCCGACGATCGGCAGCAGCGCTCCCGGGACGTACACCTCGTCCCAGTCCCGGACCCGCTCCCCGGCCGGCCTGCGGGGCCACTCCTCGCGGGGTGTCGTCAGGAAACCCTTGGGATCGGCCATGGCCGTCTTCCTTGCCTGCGCGGTGGCTGGCCGTGCGCCGTGGGGCGGCACTCTCCCGCTCCACGATACGACCGGTCCGCCCCGCGCGCAGAGCGCCGCCGGACGGCTCCTCGCCCACGGCGTCCCGACTCAGGCGAGGGCCAGCACGTACGCCACCGCCGCGGCGGCCGAGGCAACCGCACGCACGTGGTTCCAGGCGGTCCACTCGCGCACGTAGGCCGGCCAGCGCTCGGCCGCCTCCGTGGAGCCCGGCTCCAGCCGGAGCAGCGCGGCGTTGCGCGGCACGTTGGCCGCGCGGTCACCCCGAACGATCCGACCAGGTAGAGCCCGCTGCCCAGCAGCAGCTCCACCGCCGCCTCCTCCGGCCACAGCACCAGCGTGGCCACGGCGATCACCGCGGCCAGCACCGCCGTCCCGAGGAACACCGACATGAAGGCCGGCCGTACGGCGGCCGTGTTGATCGCGTTCATCGCGGCGACCCCCTGGGCGGGCGGCAGTGCGGCGAGCCCCCGCATGACGAAGGTGGAGAACGCACAGAAGACACCAGCGGTCACACCGGTCCCGAGCACGCCCAGCACCGTCAGTACGAAGTACGGCCCCTCGCCCATGTCGCGTCAACTCCCACTCGTCGAACGGCTGTCGGTCCGGTGCACGCCCTCGCGGCGTCACCGCCCGTCGGTCCCCCCAAGTCAACCTCCGCACCGGCACGGTGACCATGGCCGAGCGCCGCGGCCCCATGCGCGAGCGTCCAGCAGGGCGAGGCGCCGTCCGGCGCGGCAACCGTCGTGTCGACCGACGCGGCAGCTGACGCATCATGGGCGGGTGCGACTGGAAGCGATCACCTGGGACCGGCTCGGCGACCGGCTCGCCGAGCGACTGCTCGACCTGGAGCCCACCGACGGCAGTGCCTGGACGCGCGTCGCCCTCGACGGCGCCCCCGCCGCCCGTCCCGGCGACCTCGCCGAACGGGTCAGTGAGGCGTTGCGCGTGCGCGGACGCCCGTCCCTCGTCGTCGGAACGCCGGGCTTCCTGCGCCCCGCCTCGCTCCGCCTGGAGTACGGGCACCAGGACGTCGAGTCCTACTACAACGGCTGGTACGACACCGGTGCTCTGTGGCGTGAGGTCTTCGACCCCCTCGGTCCCGGCGGCGACGGGCGGGTCCTGCCCGACCTGTGGGACCCGGTCACCGACCGAGCCACCCGCAGCCCCTACGCCCAACTCCCTCCCGGCGGTGCGCTGCTGCTCCACGGGCCCTTTCTGCTCCGTCACTGGTTCCCCCTCGATCTGAGCGTCCATCTCGTCCTCACCCCGGGCGCCCTGCGTCGCCGCACCCCCGAGACCGAGCAGTGGACCCTGCCCGCCTTCGATCGCTACGACGAGGAGACCGACCCCTCGGGCACCGCGGACGTCCTCGTGCGCGCCGACGATCCACGGCATCCCGCCTGGAGCGGCTGACCGGAGCGGCTGACCCGGTGCGGCTGACCCGGTGCGGGCCGGCCCGGTGCGGGCCGGCCCCTCAGAGCCAGCCGTTGCGCCGGAAACCCCGGTGCAGCGCCAGGCAGCCGACGGCTATCACGCCGAGGACCAGGCCGTAGCCGTACCGCCAGCCCAGTTCCGGCATGTGGTCGAAGTTCATGCCGTACACGCCGCAGATCATCGTGGGCACCGCGACGATGGCGGCCCAGGCCGTGATCTTCCGCATGTCCTCGTTCTGCGCGACCGTCACGCGGGCCAGGTGCGCCTGGAGGATGGAGTTGAGGAGTTCGTCGAACGCCGCGATCTGCTCGGTGGCCCGCAGCAGGTGGTCGGCGACGTCGCGGAAGTAGGCCTGTATCTCCGGCTCGACAACGCGGAACGGCCGGGTGGCCAGCTCCTCCAGCGGCCGGCCGAGCGGCACCACGGCCCGCCGCAGCTCCAGGAGTTCACGCTTGAGCTGGTAGATGCGACCCGGGTCGGCCCGGGCACCGTTCTCCGCGAACACCTCGGTCTCGACGCGGTCGATGTCCCCCTGGACCGACTCGATGACGCTCAGGAAGTCGTCCACCACATGGTCCGCGATCGCGTGCAGTACCGCCGACGGACCCTTGGCGAGCTGGGCCGGATCGGACTCCAGTCCCTCCCGCAGCGGTCCCAGCGAGCCGTGCCTCCCGTGCCGCACGGTGATCACGAAGTCCTGCCCGGCGAACACCATGATCTCGCCGGTGCTCACCACCTCGCTGGTGGCCGTCAGCTCCTCGTGCTCCACGTAGCAGACCGTCTTGAACACGGCGAAGAGCGTCTCTCCGTACCGCTCCACCTTGGGCCTCTGGTGGGCCTCGATCGCGTCCTCGACCGCCAGCGGATGCAGCTCGAAGAGCTCCGCGACACCCTCGAACTCCTGGTCCGTCGGCTCGTGCAGGCCGAGCCAGACGAAACCCTCCCCGCGCCTGCGCATCCGCGCCACGACGTCGACCGGATCGCCGGCCTCGGGCATGCGGACACCGTCCCGGTAGGTCACGCAGTTCACCACCGAGGAACCCAGCGGGGAGCGGGCGGGGTGGCTCAGGTCCACCCGCGGCCGCCGGCGGGCCAGCCGTGCCACCTTCCGCAGGCCGCCGACCCTGCCCAGCCCCGTGACCTTCCGCAAATTGCCCGCCATGGTCATTCGAATCTCCCCGCGTGGGTCCCCTCGCGCTGTGCTTCCCGCGCCTTGGCAGGCCAGTTTGCCAGGCCGGCGGGCACGGCGAACGCGCCTGTGGAAACGGGGAATTCCGCTTTGTTCCCGCCTGTGGACGGACCGTTCGGGCCCGCACGCCTCGTCCCGAGCCGACCCGGCCGTCGCGGAGGGGGCCCGCGTGCCGGAGCGTCGCCCACTTCGGGCAAGCGGGACAACTGGGATGATCGCAGCATGACGCGAACCGACGGATACCTCCTCGACAACGGGCAGTCCGAGGCGGCGGAGCGCTTCGACGCCTTCGCCACGCTCTTCGACCCCACGACGTTCCGGCACCTGGAGGCACTCGGCGTCGGCCCCGGCTGGCGCTGCTGGGAGGTCGGAGCCGGAGGCACCTCCGTGGCGTCGTGGCTGGCCAAGCGGGTGGGACCGACCGGCAGGGTCCTCGCGACGGACATCGACACCTCGCGGGTCGCCCCGGCCGGCCGGCCGCCGGTCGAGGTGCGCGTGCACGACGTGGGGGCGGAGGAACCGCCCGGGGACGGCTTCGACCTGGTCCACGCACGCCTCGTCCTCGTCCATGTGCCCGACCGGGACAGGGCGTTGCGGTCGATGATCAAGGCCTTGCGTCCCGGTGGCCGCCTCCTGGTCGAGGACGCCGATCCGGCACTCCAGCCCCTGCTCTGCCCCGACGAGCACGGACCCGAGCAGGAGCTGGCGAACCGGCTCCGGCACGGCTTCCGCCAACTGCTGTCCCGTCGCGGCGCCGACCTCTCCTACGGCCGCCGACTGCCCCGGCTGCTCCGGGAGGCGGGACTGCGCCGAGTGGAGGCCGACGCCTACTTCCCGGTCACCTCACCCGCGTGCGCCGCGCTGGAGTCCGCGACGGTACGACAGATCCGCGACCAGCTGGTCGCCGCCCAAGTGGCCACCCACGACGACATCGACCGCCACCTCGCGAACGTCGCGTCCGGCGGTATGGACCTCGCAACGGCGCCGATGATCTCGGCGTGGGGACGCAAGGGGTGACCCCTGAGCCCCGCTAACCGTCGCCCGGCCCCCGGCCGGCCGCTCGTGGCGGTCTCCCGCCCACCCGTTCGACCGCCCGTGCGCCCGCCCGGCACCCGGCGGCCGTGGCCTCCTCGGCCGCCGCGCCCGCGAGCAGCGCGGCGAGGAACGCGCCGGTGAAGGCGTCGCCGGCGCCCGTGCTGTCCCGCGGTACCGCCGTGACCGCGGCGACCCGCGCGCCCACGGTGCCGGACCGCGCCACCAGGGCCCCCTCCGCCCCCTGCTTGACGATCACCAGCGGAACGTGCCGGCTGAGCTTCGCCGCCGCGTCCGCCGCGTCGGGCAGGCCGGTGAGCAGACACGCCTCGTCACGGCTGGGCAGCAGCACGTCCACGCCCTCGACCAGGCCGAGGAAACGGTCGACGCCCAGCGCGGTGAGGAACCCGGCCGACGCCGGGTCCAGACTCACCGGCACCCCATGCGTACCGGCCGCCGCCAGAGCGACCGACACCAGGGCCCTGCCCGGCTCCGAGAAGAGGAGGTAGCCCGAGAGGTGCAGCCGGCCCACGCCTTCGAGCAGCGTGTCCGACCAGTCGCCCGGCCCGATCCGCAACGCCGCCCCGCTGTCCGTGAGGAACGTCCGCTCGGCCGAGTCGGCGGTGTCGACCAGGCAGATCACCGTCCCCGTGGGCGCCACCGAGTCCACGACGAGGAGCGGACGCACCCCGCAGGCCGTCAGCTCCCGTTCGTGCCACGCGGACGCGTCGGTGCCCACCCGGCCCAGCAGCCGCACGTCCTCGCACCCCTCGTGCGCGGCCCAGCAGGCCACGTTGGCACCCGCCCCGCCGGGCAGCCGCCGGACCGCGGCGACGGTGTCCGTGCCGGCGGCCAGCGGCCCCCGGTGCCGGGCGACGATGTCGGTGACGACGTCCCCGACGACCAGCAGCGCACCGCCCGGGGCGAGGCTCATGCCGCGGTCCAGGCCGCCGCGATCCGGGCCGCCAGCCGCACGTTCCCCCGCACCGCCGCCAGGTTGGCGCTCAGCGAGGCGCCGTCGGTGAGCCGCACCAGGCGTTCGAGGAGGAACGGCGTGACCGCCTGGCCCGACACCCCCTCCGCCTCGCAGGCGTGCAGCGCGTCGGCGAGCACGCGCGCGTGGAGCACGGGATCGAGCTGCTCCTCCTCGGGAACGGGGTTGGCGACCACGAGCGCGGACCGCGGTCCGTCCAGCGCGTCCTGCGCCCGCATGACCGCCGCCACCTGTCCCGGGTCGTCCAGCCTCCAGTCCACCGGATGTCCCGAGTCGGACAGGTAGAAGCCGGGGAAGCGGTCCGTCCCGTAACCGGCCACCGCGACCCCCAGCGTCTCCAGCCGCTGCAGGGTCGCCGGTACGTCCAGAATGGACTTCACGCCCGCGCAGACCACCGTGATCCGGGTGCGGGCCAGCAGACCCAGGTCGGCCGACTCGTCCTGCGTCACCGTCCACTCCCGGTGGACGCCGCCCAGCCCGCCGGTGGCGAACACCCGTACGCCCGCGAGGTCCGCCAGCAGGGCGGTCGCCGAGACGGTGGTCGCCCCGCTCGCACCGGAGGCCACCGCGAGCGGCAGGTCCCGGTGTCCCAATTTGCGGATGCCGTCCTCGTTGGCGACCTGCTCCAGCTGCTCCTTGTCCAGGCCGACATGCGGCCGGCCGTCCAGCACGGCGATCGTCGCCGGTACCGCGCCCTCCCGGCGCACCGCCTCCTCCAGCTCCCGCGCCACCAGCAGATTGCGCGGGCGGGGCAAGCCGTGCGCGATGATCGTGGACTCCAGGGCCACCACGGGGCGACGCGCGTCAATCGCCTCCCGTACCTCTTCCGACACCACCAGCATCACGCGCCTGCCTCCTGTCCGACGGTTCTCCCTCAGCCTCAGCTCCGGTCTCCCTCATCCCTGGCGGGCGCGGGACCGGGTCAAACCCCGACGGCGCCGGAACGGGCCCCTTGCGGCCCCCGGAGCCGACCATGAACCTGGGAGCCATGACGGACATGACGACACGTCTCGACCACATCGTCCTCTGGGTGCGCGACCCGGTCGCCGCGGCCGGCTTCTACGAGAAGAACCTGGGCCTCGAGCCCCTGCGGATCACCGAGTACGCGGCGGGGACCGTGAGCTTCCCCTCCGTGCGCCTCAACGACGAGACCATCCTCGATCTCGCGCCGCACGCCATGGCGGACCGCATGCGTATGCTCCCCGGCGCCGACACCAGTGCCGGGCATCCCGTCAACCACATCTGCGTGTCCCTGTCCCCGCACGACTTCGACGCCCTGCGCACCCGCCTGGAGGAGCAGTCCGTCCCGGTCTCGGACCTCTCGTACGACTCCTACGGCGCCCGCGGCATGGCCAGGCGAAGCTTCTACTTCGGCGACCCGGACGGCAACATCATCGAGGCCCGGCACTACGAGTAGCCCCGCCCGGCCGCTGTCCGCCCCTCAGAACAGCGGCTCGGGCAGCACACCCTCCAGCGCGAGCAGCCGCCGCTTGGTGTCCACGCCACCGCCGAACCCGCCGATGCCGCCGTCGCTCTCCACGACCCGGTGGCACGGCACGACGACCGGCAGCGGATTGGCCCCCATGGCCATGCCCACCGCCTGAGCGGCACCTGGCTGGCCCACCCGGCCGGCCAGGTCGCCGTAACCGACGACCGAGCCGTAGGGGACGCCGGACGCCAGCTCGCGCAGCACCTGACGGTTGAAGCCCGAGATCAGCGACCAGTCCAACGGCAGCTCGAAGTCGCGCCTCCGGCCCGCGAAGTACGCCTCGACCTGGCGTATCGCCTCGGCCAGCAGCGGGGAGCCGGGCGCCTCGACCGGCTCCGTGCCCAGCCGGGCCGCGAGCCTTTCGAGTGCCCGGCCGCGCGTGGCGTCGGTGGCGTGGAACACGACGTTGACGAGACCGTCGTGGGTGGCGGCCAGCAGCAGCGGACCTATGTCGGTGCCGACGACGGTCCACCCGACCTGCTGCTCGTACTGCCCGTGGCTGTCCATGCGCCCACCGTACGGCCCGCCACTGACAACGCCCGGGTCAGTCCACGGCGTCCCGCACCACGTCGGGCTTGTTGGTGATGATGCCGTCGACGTCGTACCCGGCGACCCGGCGCGCGGTGTCCGCGTCGTTCACCGTCCAGGTGAGGACCTCCAGCGGCCTGCCGTGCGGCCCGGTGAACGCGTGGACCGCGGACACGTAGCTCATGGAGAGGGAGCCGTACGACGGGTTGATCTGGTCGGCGAACTCCGCGTACGCCGGCAGCTCCGAGACGGCCGGGGTGCCGAGGAACCCGGTCTTGACGGCGGGCTTGAGGTCGTGGACCGTCCGGATGCTGTCGGCGTCGAAGCTCTGCACGACCAGCCGCCCCGCCACGTGCCGCCGGTCGAGCCAGCCCTCGTTGGCGAGGACCTTGAGGGTCTGCCGTTCGATGCCCGGGTACAGCCCCGGGCTCTTCAGCTCCAGCAGCAGCTTCTGGTGGTTGTGCTCCACGCGGTGCACGTACTGCTCCAGCGTCGGCACGCGCGCGCCCGCGTACTCGGACCCGAACCAGCTCCCCGCGTCCAGCCGCGCGATCTCGGCGGCGGTGAAGTCCTTCACCTTCCAGGGCGAGCGGTCGGGGAAGACCTCCTCCACGTCGGTCGTCCGGGCCAGGCTCTCGTCGTGGAGGACGACCAGTTCGCCGTCCCGGGTGCGCTGGACGTCGTTCTCCACCCAGCGGATGCCGAGCTCGGCCGCCCGGTCCACGGCGGCCAGCGTGTTCTCCGGCGCGTACCCGGAAGCACCCCGGTGGGCCACGACCGTGGGCCCCTCGTCCCCCGCCTCGTCCGCCCGCGCGTGCGAGAGCGGAGCCGTGAGGGCGACTCCAAGAAGGGCGGTGGTCGTGACGGCTACTGCGCGCACGTGCATGCGTACTCCTCGCGTCGAACGATCACGGACAGCACCACTGTGACATCAGAGAGTCAACGAAAGGGGGGTGCGGAGTGGCCACAGACTGAATGGAGTTGCTCAACTACGCTCACGGGGGCGGCACAACTGGGGCGAGACCGTGATTCTTTGCCGGAGAATCGTTCGACCATTCCGGTGGACGCCATACTCTCTGCCCCGACCCTGAATCGTTCGCGCGGTCCTGGGAGGGGGCGCACATCAGGAGAATCCGGGACACCACCGGGGCGTACGAAGGCGGAAGGGCAGCCGCACATGCACAGCACGGTCCACGGATTCAGCTACGGACTCGTCACACCGCTGGTGGCCTATCTCATGGCCTGCCTCGGCGGCGCCCTGGGTCTGCGCTGCACCGCCAGGGCCGTACTGGTCAGCCGTTCCTGGCGCCCCGGCTGGCTCGCCCTCGGCTCGGCGGCGATCGGCTCCGGCATCTGGACCATGCACTTCGTCGCGATGATGGGTTTCACGATCGAGCACACCCCGATCCGCTACGACTGGCTGATGACCTTCGCCAGCCTGGCCGTCGCCATCGTCATGGTGGGTGTCGGGATCTTCATCGTCGGCTACCGGGGCGCCCGCGGGACCGCCCTGTTCACCGGCGGCACCATCACCGGCCTGGGCATCGCCTCCATGCACTACCTGGGAATGGCCGGTATGCACCTGGACGGACAGCTGACGTACAACACGTTCACCGTCGCCGTGTCCGTCGTCATAGCCATGGCCGCCGCCACCGCCGCCCTGTGGGCGGCCGGACAGGTCCGGGGCTTCCTGTGGAGTGTGGGCGCGGCCCTGATCATGGGACTGGCCGTCACCGGCATGCACTACACGGGAATGGCCGCGGTCGAGGTCCACCTCAGCGGCACGGCCGAGCCCTCCGTCGGCGGATCGCCCGCCGAACTGCTCGCCCCCATGCTGATCGGCCCCCTCGCCTTCCTCCTCCTCGCCGGCGTCGTCGTTATGTTCGACCCGCTGATGGTGATGGGAAGGCCCACCGTAGTCCCCGCCGAGCGGAAGCCGGGCATCCCCGCCCACAGCGAGGTCCCGCGCACCATCCGCCACCCGGCGCACCACCCCGCGCGCCGCACCCGCCGTCCCCTCGTCCACCGGCGCTCCCGCACCCCGCAGAACCGCTGACCGGGACCGGTTGTCAGTGCGGGGTCGTACGGTGGAACCCATGCGGCCCGTTTCCCAGATCGAACGCACGGTGGCGCCCTTCGAGGTCGTCAGTCCCTACCAGCCGAGCGGCGACCAGCCCACGGCCATCGCCGAGCTGGACCGGCGCGTCCAGGCGGGCGAGAAGGACGTCGTCCTGCTCGGCGCGACCGGCACCGGAAAGTCCGCCACCACCGCGTGGATGATCGAGAAGCTCCAGCGCCCCACCCTGGTGATGGCGCCGAACAAGACCCTGGCCGCCCAGCTGGCCAACGAGTTCCGCGAGCTGCTGCCCAACAACGCCGTCGAGTACTTCGTCTCGTACTACGACTACTACCAGCCCGAGGCGTACGTCCCCCAGTCGGACACCTACATCGAGAAGGACTCCTCGATCAACGAGGAGGTGGAGCGCCTGCGCCACTCCGCCACCAACTCGCTGCTCACCCGCCGTGACGTCATCGTGGTCGCCTCCGTGTCCTGCATCTACGGCCTCGGCACCCCGCAGGAGTACGTGGACCGCATGGTCCCGCTGCGGGTCGGGGAGGAGCACGACCGGGACGAGCTGCTGCGCCGCTTCGTCGACATCCAGTACACGCGCAACGACGTGGCCTTCGCCCGCGGCACCTTCCGGGTGCGCGGCGACACCATCGAGATCTTCCCGGTCTACGAGGAGCTGGCCGTCCGCATCGAGATGTTCGGCGACGAGATCGAGGCCCTGTCCACGCTCCACCCGGTCACCGGCGAGATCATCAGCGACGACCAGCAGCTGTACGTCTTCCCGGCCTCCCACTACGTCGCCGGGCCCGAGCGCCTGGAGCGGGCGGTCAACGACATCGAGAAGGAGCTGGTCGAGCGCCTGACCGAGCTGGAGAAGCAGGGCAAGCTCCTGGAGGCCCAGCGGCTGCGCATGCGCACCACGTACGACATCGAGATGCTCCGCCAGATCGGCTCCTGCTCCGGTGTGGAGAACTACTCGATGCACTTCGACGGCCGCTCACCCGGCTCCCCGCCGAACACGCTGCTCGACTACTTCCCGGACGACTTCCTGCTCGTCATCGACGAGTCGCACGTCACCGTGCCGCAGATCGGCGCCATGTACGAGGGCGACGCCTCCCGCAAGCGGACCCTGGTCGACCACGGCTTCCGGCTGCCCTCCGCCCTCGACAACCGCCCGCTGAAGTGGGAGGAGTTCCAGGAGCGCGTCGGTCAGACCGTCTATCTGTCGGCGACCCCGGGGGCCTACGAGCTCTCCCGTTCGGACGGCGCCGTGGAGCAGATCATCCGCCCCACCGGCCTGGTCGACCCGGAGGTCGTCGTCAAGCCCACCGAGGGCCAGATCGACGACCTGGTGCACGAGATCCGCCGGCGTACCGAGAAGGACGAACGCGTCCTGGTCACCACCCTCACCAAGAAGATGGCCGAGGACCTCACCGACTACTTCGTCGAGCTCGGCATCCAGGTCCGCTACCTCCACAGCGACGTCGACACGCTGCGCCGGGTCGAGCTGCTGCGCGAGCTGCGCGCCGGCGAGTACGACGTCCTGGTCGGCATCAACCTGCTCCGCGAGGGCCTCGACCTGCCCGAGGTGTCCCTGGTGGCGATCCTCGACGCCGACAAGGAGGGCTTCCTGCGCTCCGGCACCTCCCTCATCCAGACCATCGGCCGCGCGGCGCGCAATGTCTCCGGCCAGGTTCACATGTACGCGGACAAGATCACGCCGGCGATGGAGAAGGCCATCGACGAGACCAACCGCCGCCGCGAGAAGCAGGTCGCGTTCAACAAGGCGAACGGCGTCGATCCGCAGCCCCTCCGCAAGAAGATCAACGACATCGTGGCGCAGATCGCCCGCGAGGACGTCGACACCGAACAGCTCCTCGGCTCGGGCTACCGCCAGCTGAAGGAGGGCAAGGGCGCCAAGGCTCCCGTGCCCGCGCTGGGCGGTCAGGCGGCGGGCGGAACCAAGGCAGCCAGGGGCAGGGCCAAGGAGACGGCGGTGACCGACCGTCCCGCGGCGGAGCTGGCCGAGCAGATCGAGGACCTCACCACCCGGATGCGGGCGGCCGCGGCCGACCTCCAGTTCGAGATCGCGGCCCGGCTGCGCGACGAGGTCTCCGAAATGAAGAAGGAACTGCGCCAGATGCGGGAGGCGGGCCTGGCCTGACGGCCCGTCCGGGCACGCGCTGTGTTGCAAGACCGACACAAAGCGCGGACCGGGGTGGGGCGCTGTCAGTGCCCCTGCGTAGGGTTCTGGTCAACCGCGGAGACCGCGGCAACAGGGGACAGTTCGAGAGGGGATCAGCGCGTGACCGTCAACATGACCAAGGGTCAGGCCATCAGTCTGCAGAAGAGCGACGGCGGCAGCCTGACGTCGGTGCGGATGGGTCTCGGCTGGCAGGCGGCTCCCCGGCGCGGCCTGTTCGGCTCGCGCACCCGGGAGATCGACCTGGACGCCTCCGCGGTCCTCTTCGCGGACAAGCAGCCGGTCGACGTCGTCTTCTTCCGCCACCTGGTGAGCGACGACGGCTCGGTGCGCCACACCGGGGACAACCTCGTCGGCGGTGTCGGCCAGGGCGGCGACGACGAGGCGATCCTCGTCGACCTGCAGCGCGTTCCGGTCCACATCGACCAGATCGTCTTCACGGTGAACTCCTTCACCGGCCAGACCTTCCAGGAAGTGCAGAACGCCTTCTGCCGCCTGGTCGACGAGACCAACGGCCAGGAACTCGCCCGCTACACGCTGGCCGGCGGCGGGGCCTACACGGCCCAGATCATGGCCAAGGTGAACCGCGTGGGCCAGGGCTGGGCGATGACCGCCATCGGCACCCCGGCCAACGGCCGCACCTTCCAGGACCTGATGCCGGCGATCCTGCCGGTCCTCTAGGGAGCCCGACACGAACCGGCCGGTCCCCCTTGCGGGACCGGCCAGACCCGCATGACGTTTCGCGGGTGACAGACGAATGACACAGGGGGAAGGCGATGACGGCCGAGCTGACGCGGGGACAGAACCACCCGCTTTCCCGGGCTCGTCTCGAGATCCGGGTCTCGGCCGGTACGCCGGTCGTGGCCGGGGCCACGCTCGGCGACGAGAACGGCACGATCCACGGCGTCGAACGGGTGGTCCACCCCGGCGCTCCCACCCTGCCGGGCCTGGAGGTCTCGCGGCAGGCCGCCGCCGACCACCGCCTCGCGGTGGACCTGGACGCCGTGCCGGACGCCGTGCACCGCGTCAGCGTGCTGCTCGCCCTGCCCGCCGGCGGGACGGGCCCGGCCAGCTTCGGGGCCGTCGCCGCCCCGTTCGTCGCCGTCACGGACCTCGACGGCGACGAGGTCGCCAGCTACACCATCACCGGCCTGGAGGCCGAGTCCGCCGTCGTCGCCCTGGAGCTCTACCGGCGCCAGGGCGCCTGGAAGGTGCGCGCCGTGGGCCAGGGCTACGCGGGCGGCCTCGGCGAGCTTCTCGCCGACCAGCAGCTGGCCCAGGCCCACCAGCTCGCGGCGAGCATCCACGAGGCGGTGGCGAGCGGGCTGGCCCGTTCGATACCGGCCCCGCCGGCCGCCGCCCCCGCGCACCGTCCGGACCAGGGCACCGCGCCCGGGACCGGCTCCGGTGGTCCCGTGCCGCCGGCGTCGCCGTACGACGCCCAGGGGGCATCCGCGCCCGGCCCGCAGACGCCGGGGGCGCCTGGACGGCCCGGGGCACAGCAGCCGTACCAGAGCGGGCCGGGGGAGCCCGCCACCACCGGCCGGCCCTCCGCGTCCGCCGCGGGCGGCCCGATCGACTACAGCCACCCGCGCCGGCAGAACGCGGCGCCGCCCCCGCCCCCACCTGCCGCGTCCCCGGCCGAACCCGGTCAGCCGGCCCGGCCCGTCGCCGGTGACGCCACCGGCTGGTCCATGGAGGAGCGGCTCTACAACCAGGTGTGGGGCATGTTCGAGGACCTGGCCCGCACCACGGCCGCCTACCGCAGCGCCGTCGACTTCGCCGACTCCCGCATGGAGAAGGAGCTCGACCAGGTCCTGTCCGACCCCCGCAGCCGGATCGGCGGGCAGGGCGACGCGGCCCGGGAAACGGCGCGCGCCCGGCACGGCCGGCTGGTGGCCCAGGCCCGGGAGGTCCTGGACCGGGACGTCGCCCAGCTCGTCGCCGAGGCCGAGGTCGTCGAGCCCGCGCTGCCGACGGCCTTCGCCCGCTGGGACAACCCCGTCTGGCACGCCTATCGCGTCCCCATGGAGATCCCGATGGCCCTGCGGCTGGGCGATCTCCATCTGCCGGAGGCCGACCGCATCCGCATCCCGATGCTGATCCGGCTGCCGCTCGAGCGCGGCCTGTGGATCGACAGCGGGCGCTCCGCCTCGCTCGACGGTTCGTTCGCCGACTCGCACGAGATGCGGCGCCTGGGCCTGGAGACGGCCGTCTCCCACGCCGCCCGGCTGCTCGCCGTCTACCCGGCGGGCGAGTTCACCGTGCACGTCATCGACCCGGCCGGGTCCGGGGCGCAGGCACTGTCGCCGCTGGCGCAGAGCGGGGTGCTCGCCGCGCCGCCCGCCCAGGGCGCCGCCGGGGCGGCGGACGTACTGGCCCGTCTCACCCAGCGCGTCGACCTGGTCCAGATGGCGTTGCGCGGAGGTGCGCCCGACGCGCTCCCGCCCGGCCTCGACACCTCGCAGCAGTTGCTGATCGTCAACGACTTCCCGCACGGCTTCGACGACCGGGCCGTCAACCAGCTGCGCTACCTCGCCGACGAGGGGCCGGCCGTCGGCGTCCACCTGATGATGGTCGCCGACCGCGAGGAGTCCGCCGGGTTCGGACCGCTGCTCGATCCGCTGTGGCGCTCACTGCTGCGGCTGACCCCAGTGGCCGACGACCACCTCGCCGACCCGTGGGTCGGGCACGCCTGGACGTACGAGCCCTCGCTCGTGCCGCCCGGCAGCCAGGTGCTCCAGCAGGTGCTCGCCCAGGTCGCCGCCGCCCGCGGTTCATGGGATCGCTGACCGGCTCCGAGCTGGCCTTTTGAGCTTTATTTGCAAATCTCTTTACCTTCCCTTGGGGATTGGGGTACTGTCGTCCGTACGGAGGGGAGTACTCCCTGTCTGTGCGGCGTACCCGTCAATACGGATCAGGCCAGATCCCGGGGCGTCGGCCCGTGGTACCGGGCGCATCACGCGTCCCGGACACCTGGGTGGAAGAGACCTCCGGCAGCGACGACGCTGACATCTGCCGTGTGACGTACTGCCGGAGGCGTAGTGGAAGTTTCGGTGACCCTGTGGGTCCTGACCATCGTGGGCCTTGCCGCCCTCATCGCGGTCGATTTCTTCATCGGCCGCAAACCGCACGACGTATCGATCAAGGAAGCCGGTATCTGGACCGGCGTCTGGATCGCCCTGGCGGGCCTCTTCGGGCTCGGCCTGCTCCTCTTCGGCGGCGGTGAGCCCGCCGGCGAGTTCTTCGCCGGCTTCATCACCGAGAAGTCGCTGAGCGTGGACAACCTCTTCGTCTTCGTTCTGATCATGGCGAAGTTCGCGGTGCCCTCCCAGTACCAGCAGAGGGTTCTGCTCATCGGTGTGCTCATAGCCCTGGTCCTGAGGGCCGTCTTCATCGCCGCGGGTGCCGCGATCCTCGCCAGCTTCGCCTGGGTCTTCTACATCTTCGGTGCCTTCCTCATCTACACCGCCTGGAAGCTCATCCAGGAGGCCCGGGCCGACGAGGAGGACGAGGAGTTCGAGGAGAACAAGCTCCTCAAGGCCGCCGAGCGTCGCTTCGGTGTCGCCGACCGGTACCACGGCACCAAGCTGTGGATCGAGGAGAACGGCAAGCGGATCATGACCCCGATGCTGGTCGTGATGCTCGCGATCGGCACCACCGACGTGCTCTTCGCGCTCGACTCGATCCCGGCGATCTTCGGTCTGACGCAGGACCCGTACATCGTGTTCACGGCCAACGCGTTCGCGCTGATGGGTCTGCGCCAGCTGTACTTCCTCATCGGTGGTCTGCTGAGGAAGCTGGTCCACCTGTCCTACGGCCTGTCCGTGATCCTGGGCTTCATCGGCGTCAAGCTGGTGCTGCACGCCCTGCACGAGTCCGGCGTCCACGTCCCCGAGATCAGCATTCCGGTCTCGCTCGGTGTGATCTGCTCCGTCCTGATCGTCACCACGATCACCAGCCTGCGCGCCTCGAAGAAGCAGGCCGCGGCGGAAGCGGCGGCCGCCGGGGGCGACGACGCCCGGAAGGACAGCGTCGAGGCCTGACCCACTCGGGCCCGGGAGCGGCGAGCGGCGCGGAGCCGTTCGCCGCTCCTCCCGTGCCCGGCGGCCCCGGTGCGCCGGGTTCGCTCGGTGGGCGAAGGGCCCCAAGACCCGGAGTGCGGCGCCCGTCGCCCTCTGCGACGATCACCGCATGGTCACCGGTCCCAGGGCGTTCCTCGCACGGTGGACGACCGTCACGCCCGTGATCGCGGTCGTGCTGCTGGCCCTCACCTGGGGCCGCTCGCTGCCCGGCGCGGTCGTCGCGCTGCTCACGATCGTCCTGGCGGCCTCCGTCCTGGCCGCCGTGCACCACGCCGAGGTGGTCGCCCACCGGGTCGGCGAGCCCTTCGGTTCCCTGGTCCTCGCCATCGCCGTCACGGTCATCGAGGTCGCGCTCATCGTGACCCTGATGGCGGACGGCGGCGACAAGAGCGCGACCCTGGCCCGGGACACGGTCTTCGCGGCTGTCATGATCACCTGCAACGGCGTCGTCGGGCTCAGTCTCCTGGTCGCCTCCCTGCGACACGGGACCGCGGTGTTCAACCCGGAGGGCACCGGCGCCGCCCTCGCGACGGTGGCGACCCTGGCCACCCTCAGCCTGGTGCTGCCGACCTTCACCACCAGCGCGCCCGGCCCGGAGTTCTCCACCGTGCAGCTGACCTTCGCGGCACTGTCCTCGCTCGTCCTCTACGGCCTGTTCATCGCGACCCTGACCGTGCGGCACCGCGACTACTTCCTGCCCATCACCCGGCAGGGCGAAGTGATCACCTTCGAGGAGCACGCCGACGCACCGTCCTCCCGCACGGCCCTGATCAGCCTGGGGATGCTGGGCCTGGCACTGATCGGGGTCGTAGGCCTCGCGAAAGGCGTGTCGCCGACCATCGAGGACGGGGTGGCGGCCGCCGGACTCCACCACGCCGTCGTCGGCGTCATCATCGCGCTGCTGGTCCTGCTCCCCGAGACCATCGCCGCGGTGCGTTCCGCGCGCCGCGACCGGGTCCAGACCAGCCTGAACCTGGCGCTCGGCTCCGCCATGGCCAGCATCGGACTGACCATCCCCGCGGTGGCCCTGGCCTCCGTGTGGCTCACCGGGCCGCTGGTCCTCGGCCTCAGCTCCATCCACATGGTGCTGCTCGCCCTGACCGTGGTGGTGGCCTCCCTGACGGTCGTGCCGGGCCGGGCCACGCCCTTGCAGGGAGGCGTCCACCTCGTGCTGTTCGCGGCGTACCTTGAGCTGGCCGTCAACCCGTAGGCCGAACGGGGCACCGCCGCACCGTGATAGACCGGGGACCGAGCAGCGGTCGCGGATGGACCGCCGCACCCTCACGGACCGGAGGAACCGTGCCCCGCAGCCTGGCCAACGCCCCGATCATGATCCTCAACGGCCCCAACCTGAACCTGCTCGGCCAGCGTCAGCCGGAGATCTACGGCTCCGACACCCTCGCGGACGTCGAGGCACTGTGCGTGAAGGCGGCGGCCGCGCACGGCGGCACGGTGGACTTCCGGCAGTCCAACCACGAGGGCGAACTGGTCGACTGGATCCACGAGGCCCGGCTGAACCACTGCGGGATCGTGATCAACCCCGCCGCGTACTCTCACACGTCCGTCGCCATCCTGGATGCGCTCAACACCTGCGACGGGCTGCCCGTGGTGGAGGTCCACATCTCCAACATCCACCAGCGCGAGCCGTTCCGGCACCACTCCTACGTCTCGCAGCGCGCCGACGGCGTCGTCGCGGGGTGTGGGGTGCAGGGGTACGTCTTCGGTGTGGAGCGGATCGCGGCCCTGGCCGGGACGGGCTCGGCCAGGGCCTGAGGTGCCGGGGCCGCCGGCCGAGGGCGGGGATCGGGAGGCCGGCGGCCCGTGCCGCCCAGGAGCCGTCGTTCCTGTGCGGGGCTGCCACCAGTCGACCGCGCCGCGCCGGTGCGCGGGCAGCGGGTGCGGCCCGCGGGTGTGTGCGAACGCTTCACACGGGGCGCGTATGTCGGGCGGGAGGCGCGGGCGCGCACCTGACGCGCCCGCCCGTCATCAGCCCCGCGCCCGCCCGTCACCAGCCCCGCGCCCGGCCGTCACCAGCCCCGCGCCCGCCACTCCGGCAGGTGCGGCCGCTCCGCGCCGAGCGTCGTGTCGTTGCCGTGCCCGGGGTAGACCCAGGCCTCGTCCGGGAGCGGGTCGAAGACCTTGGTCTCCACGTCGTGAAGGAGGTCGGCGAAGGCCTCCGGATCCTTGAACGTGTTCCCCACGCCCCCCGGGAACAGGCAGTCCCCGCTGAACACGTGGGGATGCCCGTGCGGGTCGTCGTAGACCAGGACGATGGAGCCCGGTGTGTGGCCGACGACGTGGCGTGCGGTGAGTTCCACCTGCCCCACCCGGATCGTGTCGCCGTCGTCGACCAGGACGTCGGTCGGCACCGGGATGCCCTCGGCGTCGTGCCGGCCCGCGTGGGTGCGGGCGCCGGTGGCCGCGACGACCTCGGAGAGCGCCTGCCAGTGGTCGCCGTGGCGGTGGGTGGTGACGACCGACGCGATGCCGTCGTCACCGATCGTGCCGAGCAGGGTGTGCGCGTCGTTGGCGGCGTCGATCAGCAGTTGCTCGTCGGTGGCCCGGCACCGCAGCAGATAGGCGTTGTTGTTCATCGGGCCGACCGCGACCTTGGTGATCATCAGGTCCTTGAGCTCGTGCACGTCGGCGGGCCCGCCGACCGTCACCTCTCCGCTGTACGTCATGACCGCCAGCCTAGCGCCGGGAGGCGGCCCGCAGGCTGCCTCCCGCCTGCCCACCGGGACCTACAGCGGAGGCAGTGCCGGCAGCGGGCCGCCCGCCACCGTGAGCGCGGAGCCCGCACGGCGCCCGGCGAGCCAGCCGAGCAGATCGGCCGGAGGACCGGTGACGGTCACCTCGGGAACGTCCGCCTCCCGTCCCGTGGTCCACGCGCGCGTGCCGTCGGTGAGCCGGGTCGGCGGCACCTCGGGGTGACCGGCGAACCGGGCGGCGAGGAAGTCGGTCTCCCGCTCGGTGAACTCCGCCGGAAGGTCCTCCAGCTCGTAGCCGACGCCCAGGTCCACGTGGTGCAGCTCCACCTCGACCCACCTGCGGAAGGGCACCCTGGAGGCGGAGTCCGTGACCCCGTTGCGCAGCTCCACCGTGCGCGACCAGTCCGCGGGGGCGGCAGCGACGTCCTGGAACCGGGCGGCGCTCTCGCGCACGTCCGCGAGCTGTGCGTCGAGCGGGCGCGGGGCGTCCCGCTCGATGTCGGCGTCCCGGGCCTCCCCGGAGACGTACATGGGGCGTCCTTCGAGGACGTTCACGAGGGCGTCGGCGTTGCGGGCGAGGTGGGCGAGGACGTGACCGCGACTCCAGCCGGGAAGCCGTGACGACTCCGTCACGGACGCGTTGTCCAGTTTCCCGACCGCGGTGAGCAGCCGCTCGGTCGCGTCACGTACAGACGCCAGGTCATGAGCGTGATCAATCATGCTGCTGACCCTAGACCGAGCCACACCTTCGGGTGAAGGTTGTGGACGACCCCCGCAATTCGAATGCACGTGCTATAAGGTCGACTGCGGCGTCGGGCATGCTGGGAAGTCGGGGTTTGTTGACAACCGGTGAATCCGACCGGCGTTGTCAGTGGCTCCCCCTAGTCTGAGAAAGACGGGGGCCCCGCCCCTGTCACTTCTCTCAAGAAAGGTGCGGACCGGCGTGGCCGACCGTCTCATCGTCCGTGGCGCGCGCGAGCACAACCTGAAGAACGTCTCGCTCGACCTGCCTCGTGACTCGCTCATCGTCTTCACGGGCCTGTCCGGGTCGGGCAAGTCCTCCCTGGCCTTCGACACCATCTTCGCCGAGGGCCAGCGGCGCTACGTGGAGTCCCTCTCCTCCTACGCCCGGCAGTTCCTCGGCCAGATGGACAAGCCGGACGTCGACTTCATCGAGGGCCTCTCCCCGGCGGTCTCCATCGACCAGAAGTCGACCTCGCGCAACCCGCGCTCCACGGTCGGCACCATCACCGAGGTCTACGACTACCTGCGCCTGCTCTTCGCCCGCATCGGCAAGCCGCACTGCCCCGAGTGCGGCCGGCCGATCTCGCGCCAGTCGCCGCAGGCCATCGTGGACAGGGTCCTGGAGCTGCCGGAGGGCAGCCGCTTCCAGGTGCTGTCGCCGCTGGTGCGCGAGCGCAAGGGCGAGTTCGTCGACCTCTTCGCCGACCTCCAGACCAAGGGCTACTCCCGCGCGCGGGTGGACGGCGAGACCGTCCAGCTGTCCAACCCGCCCACCCTGAAGAAGCAGGAGAAGCACACCATCGAGGTGGTCGTCGACCGCCTCACCGTGAAGGACTCCGCCAAGCGGCGCCTGACCGACTCCGTGGAGACCGCGCTCGGCCTGTCCGGCGGCATGGTCGTGCTCGACTTCGTCGACCTCCCCGAGGACGACCCCGAGCGCGAGCGCATGTACTCGGAGCACCTGTACTGCCCCTACGACGACCTGTCCTTCGAGGAGCTGGAGCCCCGCTCCTTCTCCTTCAACTCGCCCTTCGGCGCCTGCCCCGACTGCTCCGGCATCGGCACGCGCATGGAGGTCGACCCGGAGCTGATCGTCCCCGACGAGGACAAGTCCCTCGACGAGGGCGCCATCCACCCCTGGTCGCACGGGCACACCAAGGACTACTTCGGCCGCCTCATCGGCGCCCTCGCGGACGCGCTCGGCTTCCGTACGGACATCCCCTTCGCGGGCCTGCCGGTGCGCGCCCGCAAGGCCCTGCTGTACGGCCACAAGACCCAGGTCGAGGTCCGCTACCGCAACCGGTACGGCCGCGAGCGCCGGTACACCACGGCCTTCGAGGGTGCGATCCCCTTCGTCAAGCGCCGGCACAGCGAGGCGGAGAGCGACGCCAGCCGCGAGCGCTTCGAGGGCTACATGCGCGAGGTGCCCTGCCCCACCTGTGAGGGCACGCGGCTGAAGCCCCTCGTCCTCGCGGTCACCGTCATGGGCAAGTCGATCGCCGAGGTCTCGGCGATGTCCATCAGCGACTGCGCGGACTTCCTCGGCGAGCTGACCCTGAACGCCCGGGACAAGAAGATCGCCGAGCGCGTGCTGAAGGAGGTCAACGAGCGGCTGCGGTTCCTGGTCGACGTCGGCCTGGACTACCTCTCGCTGAACCGCGCGGCGGGCACCCTCTCCGGCGGCGAGGCCCAGCGCATCCGGCTGGCCACCCAGATCGGATCCGGACTCGTCGGCGTGCTGTACGTCCTCGACGAGCCGTCCATCGGCCTGCACCAGCGCGACAACCACCGGCTGATCGAGACCCTCGTCCGGCTCCGGGACATGGGCAACACCCTGATCGTCGTCGAGCACGACGAGGACACCATCAAGGTCGCCGACTGGATCGTCGACATCGGCCCCGGAGCGGGCGAGCACGGCGGCAAGGTGGTGCACAGCGGCTCCGTCAAGGAGCTGCTCGACAACGCCGAGTCGCAGACCGGCCTGTATCTGTCCGGGCGCAAGGCCATCCCGCTGCCCGACATCAGGCGCCCGCACGACCCCTCCCGGCGGCTGACCGTGCACGGCGCCCGGGAGAACAACCTCCAGGACATCGACGTGTCCTTCCCGCTGGGCGTCTTCACGGCCGTCACCGGCGTCTCGGGATCCGGCAAGTCGACGCTGGTCAACGACATCCTGTACACCCACCTGGCCCGCGAGCTGAACGGCGCGCGCAACGTGCCGGGCAGGCACACGCGCGTGGACGGCGACGACCTCGTCGACAAGGTCGTCCACGTCGACCAGTCGCCCATCGGCCGCACCCCGCGGTCGAACCCGGCGACGTACACCGGCGTTTTCGACCACATCCGCAAGCTGTTCGCCGAGACGACGGAGGCGAAGGTCCGGGGCTACCTGCCGGGCCGGTTCTCCTTCAACGTCAAGGGCGGCCGCTGCGAGAACTGCGCGGGCGACGGCACGATCAAGATCGAGATGAACTTCCTCCCGGACGTCTACGTCCCGTGCGAGGTCTGCCACGGCGCCCGGTACAACCGGGAGACCCTGGAGGTCCACTACAAGGGCAAGTCCATCGCCGACGTGCTGAACATGCCGATCGAGGAGGCGACCGACTTCTTCGAGGCGGTCCCCGCCATCTCCCGGCACATGAAGACCCTGAAGGACGTCGGTCTCGGTTACGTCCGGCTCGGCCAGTCCGCGACCACCCTGTCCGGCGGCGAGGCCCAGCGCGTCAAGCTGGCCAGCGAGCTGCAGCGCCGCTCCACCGGGCGCACGGTCTACGTCCTGGACGAGCCGACCACCGGTCTGCACTTCGAGGACATCAGCAAGCTGCTGACCGTCCTCGGCGGCCTGGTCGACAAGGGCAACACGGTCATCGTCATCGAGCACAACCTCGATGTGATCAAGACCGCCGACTGGGTCGTCGACATGGGCCCGGAGGGCGGCGCCGGTGGTGGCCTGGTGGTCGCCGAGGGCACGCCCGAACAGGTCGCGGGTGTCCCCGCCAGCCACACCGGCAAGTTCCTGCGGGACGTCCTGGGCGCCGACCGGGTCAGCGACGCCGCCCTGGTGACCAGGCCGCGCAAGGCGGCGAAGACGGTCGCGGCCAAGGCCACCGCCAAGAAGACCGCCACGAAGACGGTCACGGGCACGGCGGCCAAGAAGGCGACCGCCACCAGGACGGCCAAGACGGCCAAGACGGCGGCCAAGAAGACCGCCAAGCCCGCCGCGAAGAAGACCACGCGGACGAGCAAGGCCTGAAGCGGACGATCAGGGCCTGAATCCGACGGCGCCGGGCCCCACGGGATCCCCCGTGGGGCCCGGCGCCGTCCGCGCGGCCGGACAGTCAGGCACCGGACGGCTCCACGAACTGCATGTCGAGCTGGATCTTCACGACCTCTCCCAGCAGCCCCGGCGCGAAGTCCAGGCCGTACTCGCTGCGCCGGATCTCACCCGTCGCCTCGAACCCGGCGTGCCGGCCGGCGCCCTCCATCGGGACGTCCACCAGTCCGCCGAACTCCACGGCGAGTGTCACCGGACGGGTGACGTCGCCGATCGTCAGCTCGCCGTCCATGGTCCAGTCCTCGCCCGCGCCCGAGACCCGGGTCGAGCGGAAGGCCATGGTCGGCCGCTTCTCCACGTCGAGCAGGTCGGAGGCGCGTACGTGCGCGTCCCGGTCGGTGTTCCCGGTGTCGATGGAGGCCAGGTCGACCGTCGCGGACACCCGGATCTCCTCGGCGGTCCGACCGACGTGCAACTCGGTGTCGAACCTCGTGAAACGGCCCCGGACCTTGGCGATGCCGAGGTGGCGAATGGTGAAGTTCACGGAGGAGTGGAACGGGTCGAGCGCCCACGCACCGGGCGCGATGGGCAGAGCGGCGGAGGGGGTACGGATGTCGTTCGTCATGCCCTCCACCGTGCAGGCCGGGCGCTCGCGGTGGGAGACCGGCCCGAGCGTGGTAGTGGCAGGGCCACCCTTTCGTCCGCGCGCGTTGGTACGTTCGAAGACGTGAGCGACAACGAGTTGGGCACGTTCCTGCGCCGGATGCGGGAGTCCGTCACTCCGGCCGAGGTGGGGCTCCCCGTCGGCACCCGCCGCCGTACCCCGGGTCTGCGCCGCGCCGAACTGGCCACGCTCGCCGGCGTCAGCGTGGAGTACCTCACCCGGCTGGAACAGGGGCGTGACCGCAATCCGTCCGTCCAGGTGCTCGGCGCTCTCGCCGACGCGCTGAAGCTGTCCCTCCGCGAGCGGATGCTGCTGCGCCGGCTGACCAAGGAGGCCGAGGGCGGCGACCCGCTGCTCTGCGCCGCGGCGCCGTCGCGGAGCAGGGGAGTGCGCCCCACGGTGCGGGCCGTGCTGGACCGGATGGAGCCCGCTCCCGCCGTGGTGCTCGACTGGGTCGGTGACGTCGTCGCCCACACCGGTGGGTACGCCCGGCTGGTCGGCCCGATCGGGCTGCTGGACGGCGAGCGGCCCAACCTGCTGCGGTACCTCTTCACCGATGCGCGGGCGCGCGTCGCCTACCCCGACTGGGACCGGGTGGCCGACGACCTGGTCGCCCAGCTGCGGCAGGAGGCACCGCTGCGGGACCCGTACGTGAGTGACCTCGCCGAAGAGCTGACGCTTACGGCGGGGGCGGCCTTCACCGACCGGTTCTCCGACCTCGGCGCGGCGGCCCGGCGGGCGGGCACCCAGCTCATGGAGCACCCCGAGACAGGAACGTTGCGGCTGCTGCACGAGACCCTGTCGCTGCCCGAGGAAGGCCGGCGGATCGTCGTGCTCCTGCCCGCGGACGAGGCCACGGCCACCGCTCTGGACCGGCTCAACGGCCGCCGCCCCGGCGCCCTGCGGGCCGTCCGCCGGGCGGTCTGACAGCGTCCTACCCGAGCCCGAGCCCGAGCCCGAGCCCGAGCCGGAGCCGGAGTGCGTGTCCGGCAGTGGCCGGTTTCCGTCAGGCGGCGACCTCGTGGGCGTACGGCGGTTCCGCGCCCGCACGGGAACAGGTGACCGCCGCCGCGCGGGCGGCGAAGCCCAGCAGTCCGGCCCAGCCGCCCGGACCCAGAGCGGCCAGCTCCGCGTCGCCGAGTGCGTCCCGCGCCGCGAGGCCGTGCAGGAGTGCCGCGTTCACCGTGTCGCCCGCCCCGATCGTGTCCACCACCTCGACGCGCTCACCCGGCACCGTGTACTCGCCCCCGTCACGGGTGAAGGCCGTCAGACCGGCACCGCCCCGGGTGACCACGACCGCGGCCGGTCCCGCCGCGAGCCACTCCCGGGGCGTGCCGCCGAGCCACTCGGCGTCCTCGGCGGACAGCTTCAGCAGCGACACCGAGGGCAGCCAGCTCTTGAACCGGGCCCGGTAGGCGTCCGGGTCCGGGATCAGCCCGGGCCGGATGTTCGGGTCCAGCGCGGTGAACACGCCCCGCGCGGCCGTGTCGCGCAGCAGTTCCTCGTACGCGCTCGCGCCCGGCTCCAGCACCAGCGAGCAGGTCCCGAAGGAGACGGCCCGGGTGCCGGACGGCAGCGCCGCGGGCAGCGCGAACAGCCGGTCGGCCGTCCCGTCCACGTAGAAGGAGTACGCGGCCGAGCCGTCCGCGTCGAGCGACGCCACGGCGAGGGTCGTCGGCTCGGCCCCGCGCTGTACCGGCGAGACGTCCACGCCGGTCTCGCGCAGCCGTTCGAGCAGCGCCTCGCCGAAGCCGTCGTACGACACCCGCGAGCAGAACGCGGCGGGGGAGCCGAGACGGGCCAGCGCGACGGCCGTGTTGTACGGACCGCCGCCGAGCGCGGGCCGCAGCGCGGCGAGGGCGCCCGTGCCCTGCGGTACCAGGTCGATCAGTGCCTCACCGGCGACGACGATCACGGGAGGGTCCTTTCGTGGGCCTTGGCGTGGGCTTCCCCGGACGGCCCGGAGACGCCGGACTTCCCGGAGAGCGGTCCGGGCTGCTCGGCGCAGCCGCAGGAGCCGCGGTGGACGAAGGTGCAGGGCAGTCGCAGGGTCCGCGCGGGCCGGTCCGGCGCGGCGAGGCGCTCGAGGAGCAACCGGACGGCCTGCGCCCCGATGTCCCTGCTGGGCTGGGCGACGGCGGTGAGCCGGGGAGCGAAGAGGTCTGCCCAGGCGAAGTCGTCGAAGCAGCACAGGGCGAGGTCGCCGGGTACCGACAGGCCCCGGCCCCGCAGGGCGCGCAGGGCGCCGATGGTCATCGCGTTGTTGGCGGTGACCAGCGCGGTGGGCGGCACCGCCAGGGACAGCAGGCCCGCCGTGGCCCGTTCGCCGGCGGCCGCCTCGGAGTCGCCGTGGACCAGCAGCCGCTCGTCGAAGGGCAGCCCGGCGGCGGCGAGGCCGTGCCGGTACCCGGTGATCCGCTCGCGGGTCGTGCTGAGGCCCGGCAGACCCGCGACCAGGCCGATCCGGCGGTGGCCCAGCCCGGCGAGATGGCCCACCAGTCCGGTCGTCGGCTCGGCGCCCTCGGCGCCGACCTGGTCGAAGCGCGGGGCGTCCTCGCCCTCCGGCACGTCCACGATCCGGTCGAGGAACACGGCCGGCACCCGGTGGCGGGTGAGGTAGGCGACGAGCGCCCGGGGGTCGGCGGAGGGCGCGACGATCATGCCGTCCACGCGTCGCTCGTGCAGCAGCTGGACGACCTTGCGTTCGTGTCCGGGGTCGTCGTGCGGATCGGCGATGAGCAGGCTGTAACCGTGTTCCAGCGCACTGGCCTCGACGCCCTGGAGGATCTCCGTGAAGTACGGGTTGCTGATGGCCGACACCGCGAGCCCGATGGAGCGGGTGCGGGACGTCACCAGGGAGCGGGCGAGGGTGTTCGGGGTGTAGCCCAGTTCCTCGACGGCGTCCAGCACCGCCCGGCGGGTGTGCGGCAGCACCGGACGGGTGCCGTTGAGCACGTGCGAAACGGTCGCCACGGAGACCCCGGCGCTCCGCGCGACGTCGGCCATGGTCGGCACCGGCATACCCCCTTTGCGTGCGGTCGCGCCGTGGCCGGACCGTACCCCATGGCCCCGGGTGGCGTAAACGCTTGCGCAAGCGTTTACGCGGTCTCCGGCGGGACCACGCCGCAGCCCCCTCCCGCCCGGGCCACCCGGCTCCCGGAAGTGTCCGGGCCGCCGGATATCGTCGCCCTGCACCCGCACGCCCCCGGCCCTGCCCAGCCCGACCAGTGGAGATCCCATGCCCGGCCGTCCCGCCCCGAGCCGCCGTACCGTCCTGCGTTCGGCGGCCGCCGCGCCCGTCGCCGGGCTCGGCCTGGCCGCCTGCTCCCCGGGCGACGACGGTGCCGCGCCGGCCAGGCCGACCGCGCCCGTGGACCTCGGCGCGGACGGGGAGGTCGCCAAGGGCGCGACGAAGCTCTTCCCGGACGGAAACGTGGTGGTCAGCCGGGCCGCGGACGGCTCGCTGAAGGCGTTCAGCACGGTGTGCACGCACGCGGGGTGCCCCATCAAGCAGCTGGAGGGGACCAGGCTCGTCTGCAACTGCCACGGCAGCGAGTTCGACGCCCGTACCGGCGAGGTGCTGCACGCCCCGGCGACCGTGCCGCTCGTCGAACTGCCGGTCGAGGTCAAGCAGGGCCGGATCGTCGCGAGCCCCGGGACCTGAGTGGGACGGGCCGCGTCCTACTCCCAGTCCCAGCCGATGCCCAGCATCCCCGACCTGACCCGCGGCTCCACGAGGTGCACCGAACGGTGCTGCCCGCTGAGCACCAGCTCCTGCCGGCCGCCGCGCGGTGCCGCCGGAGAGTGCTGCGTGAAGCGGTGGCAGCGCACCGGAAGCGCCGCGGCGTCGAACCGCACCTGGAGCGCGTACTGCCCGCCCGCCGTACCGAACCCGCGGACGTACTCGCGCGACACACCGGCCGTGGCGTCCTCGACGCCGTAGCGGAAGAGATGGGTGTCACCGGCCCCCAGCCGCGTGTCGAAGAGCAGCTCGGTCACCAGCACACCGGTCTCCTGGTGGGAGCGGACCCGGCCCGTGCGGCAGTTCTCCAGTGCGTGGACGCTCATCCGCGCGGGAACGCATCCCGGATCGCCGTAGTGGACCGCGACGAAGCGGTCCACGCCGTCGCGGTGGGCACGGACGATGAGGTGCGACTCGCGGCCCGCCAGCTCACGGCGGGGGCCGATCCGGATCCGTTCGTGGTGCCCCAGGGTGTGCACCCCGCCGTCCGGTGACGGGTACCCCAGTTCGGTCAGCAGCTGGTCCAGGACACCCGACGCCGCCAGGTGGGCGCGGTAGGAGCGGCCCGCGGGCCCTCGCTCCGCGGGCTCGGCGTCGGCCTCGGCGAGCAGGCGAATCAGCGACTCCTCGGGCAACTGGAGTATCTCCTCCAGGGCCCGCACCGCCCGCAGGGACTCGGGACGCTGCGGACGGCGGGCACCCTGCTGCCAGTAGCTCAGACTCGTGACGCCCACCTTCACCCCGTGGCGCGACAGATGATGCTGCACGCGCTGCAGCGGCAGTCCGCGCGCGGCGATCGCCGCGCGCAGGGCGACGTGGAAGGGGCCACCGCGCAGGGCCGAGTCGAGTTGCGCGGTGGCGACGTCCGCGTGCTGTGTGGCGTGCGGCATGCAGGGGCCCTTCTGTGAAGTTCACGGCGGCTGGTCAGGCCGTCGACACGGATCGCCCGGGGCCGCCCGCCCCCCGGTCGCGGCGCAGAGGTCTTCACATCCGTACGCCGCGCTTCAGGGCCCCGAGTCCCCCCGCATTGAAGCGTGTTGACCTAGTCCCGACAACACCTGGCGCCCGACCGTCACACGCTCCTGGCCGAGAACGCACGGGCCCGCCGTCCCGGGGGCCACCCGGCGTGACCGACCGGCCCCGCACCGTCTTCGCCGGCCTGTCCCGCCGGCTGTCCACAGGGGCCCGGCCCGTCGTCCACAGCCCCGCCGGAGTGTCGGTCCGCGCCAGTAGGGTGTGAGTCATGGCCGACCCCTCCAGCTACCGCCCCAGGCCGGGAGAGATCCCGGACTCCCCGGGGGTGTACAGGTTCCGTGACGAGCACCGCCGGGTGATCTACGTCGGAAAGGCGAAGAGCCTGCGCCAGCGCCTGGCGAACTACTTCCAGGACCTGGCGCACCTGCACCCGCGCACCCGCACCATGGTCACGACGGCCGCCTCCGTGGAATGGACGGTGGTGTCCACGGAGGTCGAGGCGCTGCAGCTGGAGTACTCCTGGATCAAGGAGTACGACCCCCGGTTCAACGTCAAGTACCGCGACGACAAGAGCTACCCGTACCTCGCGGTGACGATGAACGAGGAGTTTCCCCGCGTCCAGGTGATGCGCGGCCAGAAGAAGAAGGGCGTGCGCTACTTCGGGCCGTACGGGCACGCCTGGGCGATCCGCGACACGGTCGACCTCCTGCTGCGCGTCTTCCCGGTGCGCACCTGCTCGGCCGGTGTCTTCAAGAACGCCGCGCGTACCGGCCGCCCCTGTCTGCTGGGCTACATCGGCAAGTGCTCGGCGCCCTGCGTCGGCCGCATCACCCCCGACGACCACTGGGACCTGGCCGACGAGTTCTGCGACTTCATGGCCGGCCGCACCGGCACCTACCTGCGCCGCCTGGAGCGGCAGATGGCCGAGGCGGCCGAGGAGATGGAGTACGAGCGGGCGGCGCGCCTGCGGGACGACATCGGAGCCCTCAAGAAGGCGATGGAGAAGAGCGCGGTCGTCCTCGCCGACGCCACCGACGCCGACCTGATCGCGGTCGCGGAGGACGAGCTGGAGGCGGCCGTCCAGATCTTCCACGTGCGCGGCGGACGCGTGCGCGGTCAGCGCGGCTGGGTCACCGACAAGGTCGAGGAGATCACCACCGGTGCCCTGGTCGAGCACGCCCTCCAGCAGCTGTACGGCGAGGAGAGCGGCGACGCCGTCCCCAAGGAGGTACTGGTCCCCGCCCTGCCCGACCCGGTCGAGCCCGTCCAGCAGTGGCTGACCGAGCGCCGCGGGTCGGGAGTGTCGCTGCGCATCCCGCAGCGCGGCGACAAGAAGGCGCTGATGGAGACCGTCCAGCGCAACGCCCAGCAGGCGCTCGTCCTGCACAAGACCAAGCGCGCCTCCGACCTGACGACGCGCTCACGCGCGCTGGAGGAGATCGCCGAGGCCCTCGACCTGGACAGCGCCCCGCTCAGGATCGAGTGCTACGACATCTCGCACCTCCAGGGCGACGACGTCGTGGCCTCCATGGTCGTCTTCGAGGACGGGCTGGCCCGCAAGAGCGAATACCGCCGGTTCCAGATCAAGGGCTTCCGCGGACAGGACGACGTCCGTTCCATGCACGAGGTGATCACCCGCCGCTTCCGCCGCTATCTCGCCGAGAAGGAGAAGACGGGCGAATGGGCGGACGGCGAGGGACCGACCGACGGCGACCGGTATCCGAACGGCGACGCCGCCCCGGACGACGGCGCGGCACTCACGGACGGGCAGGAGCTGACGGCCGGCCCCGCGCTCAAGGACGACGACGGCCGGCCCAAGCGCTTCGCCTACCCGCCGCAGCTCGTCGTCGTCGACGGCGGGCAGCCGCAGGTCGCGGCCGCCCAGCGGGCGCTGGACGAGCTGGGCATCGACGACATCGCCGTGTGCGGACTCGCCAAGCGCCTGGAGGAGGTCTGGCTGCCCCGCGAGGACGACCCGGTGGTCCTGCCCCGCACCAGCGAGGGCCTCTACCTGCTGCAGCGGGTCCGCGACGAGGCCCACCGCTTCGCGATCACCTACCAGCGGGCCAAGCGCGCCAAACGCTTCCGCGCGGGCCCGCTGGACGACGTTCCCGGCCTGGGGGAGACCCGCAAGCAGGCGCTGATCAAGCACTTCGGTTCGGTGAAGAAGCTGCGGTCGGCGACGATCGACCAGATCTGCGAGGTGCCCGGCATAGGCCGCAAGACGGCCGAGACGGTCGCCGTGGCCCTCGCCCGGGCCACCCCGGCCGCACCCGCCGTGAACACGGCGACCGGAGAGATCATGGATGACGAGGACGGGGCACCCGAGACGACGGCGGATGCCCCGGGGGAGCCCGTGTCCGCGGGCACCCCGGACGAACGACGGGGGCAGGAGAGATGACCGAGCACGAGGCACAGCCCGCGGCGGAGCGAGAACAGGCGCAGCCCGCGGCCGGACGAGATCAGGCACAGCCGGCGACGGGACGAGAACAGCCCCGGCACACGGCGGAGCGGGAACAGACGCACGACGACGGAGCACAGGTGAGTACGGGCAAGGAAACAGCCGGGGCGCACGAGGCGGCCATCCCCGAGCTGGTGATCATCTCCGGCATGTCCGGGGCCGGCCGCTCGACGGCCGCCAAGTGTCTGGAGGATCTGGGCTGGTTCGTCGTCGACAACCTCCCTCCCGCGCTGATCCCCACCATGGTGGAGCTCGGCGCCCGCTCCCAGGGCAACGTGGCCCGCATCGCGGTGGTCGTCGACGTCCGCGGCCGGCGCTTCTTCGACAACCTGCGCGAATCCCTCGCGGACCTCGACGCCCGCGGCGTCACCCGCCGGATCGTCTTCCTGGAGTCCTCCGACGACGCCCTGGTGCGCCGCTTCGAGTCGGTGCGCCGCCCGCACCCCCTCCAGGGCGACGGCCGCATCGTCGACGGCATCGCCGCCGAGCGAGAGCTGCTGCGTGAGCTGCGCGGCGACGCCGACCTGGTGATCGACACCTCCAGCCTCAACGTGCACGAACTGCGCGCCAAGATGGACGCCCAGTTCGCCGGGGAGGAGGAGCCCGAGCTGCGGGCCACGGTGATGTCCTTCGGCTTCAAGTACGGACTCCCGGTCGACGCCGACCTCGTCGTCGACATGCGCTTCCTGCCCAACCCGCACTGGGTCCCGGAGCTGCGCCCCTTCACCGGCCTCAACGAGGAGGTGTCGAGCTATGTCCTCAACCAGCCCGGGGCCAAGGAGTTCCTCGACCGCTATGCCGAGCTGCTCCAGCTGATCGCCGCGGGCTACCGTCGGGAGGGCAAGCGCTATGTGACCGTCGCCGTCGGCTGCACCGGCGGCAAGCACCGGTCCGTGGCCATGTCGGAGAAGCTCGCCGCTCGGCTCGCCGCCGAGGGCGTGGAGACGGTGGTCGTCCACCGGGACATGGGACGGGAATGACAGGGGAATGACAGGACGTACTCCGCGGCTGAGCAGGCTGCGCCGGGTGGTGCCCGAGGGACGCGGCGGCAGGCCTGCCGACGCCCGCGCCGCCCGGCCCGAACAGGCGCGCGGCGGCAAGCCGCGCCGCCGGGGCGCCCAGCCCAAGGTCGTCGCCCTCGGCGGCGGCATGGGCCTGTCCGCCTCGCTCGCCGCGCTGCGCCGGATCACCGGCGACCTCACCGCCGTCGTGACCGTGGCCGACGACGGCGGTTCCAGCGGGCGCCTGCGCGACGAGCTGGGCGTCCTGCCGCCCGGCGACCTGCGCAAGGCGCTGGCCGCGCTGTGCGGCGACGACGACTGGGGCCAGACCTGGGCCCGCGTCATCCAGCACCGCTTCCAGTCCCAGGGCGACCTGCACGAACACGCGGTCGGCAATCTGCTGATCGTCGCCCTGTGGGAGCAGCTCGGCGACCACGTCCAGGCGCTGGACCTGGTCGGAAAGCTGCTCGGCGCGCACGGCCGGGTACTGCCCATGTCCGCCGTCCCGCTGGAGCTCCAGGCCCTGGTCAGGGGCCACGACCCGGAGCGACCCGACGAGGTGGACACCGTGCGGGGGCAGGCGACCGTGGCGCTCACGCCCGGTGAGGTGCAGTCCGTGCACCTGGTGCCCAGCGACCCGCCGGCCGTCCCCGAGGCGGTCGACGCCGTCCTGGACGCCGACTGGGTGGTGCTGGGCCCCGGCTCCTGGTTCTCCTCGGTCATCCCGCACCTGCTCGTGCCGGACCTGCTGGACGCGCTGGTCGAGACGAAGGCGCGCCGGGTGCTCTCGCTGAACCTCGCCCCCCAGCCCGGAGAAACTGAGGGCTTCTCCCCGCAGCGTCATTTGGAGGTTTTGGGACGACACGCCCCTAAACTCGCCCTGGACGTGGTGCTGGCCGACGAGGCCGCCGTGCCCGACCGTGACTCGCTCACCGACGCCGCGAAACGGTTCGGTGCCGCGGTCGAGCTGGCTCCGGTCGCCCGGACCGACGGGACCCCGAGGCACGACCCGGAGCTGCTGGCCGCCGCGTACGACCGTATTTTTCGGATGCATGGAAGGATCGGCCCATGGCGATGACGGCAGCGGTGAAGAGCGAGATCTCCCAGCTCCCCGTCACCCGGACCTGCTGCAGAAAGGCGGAGGTCTCCGCCGTCCTGCGGTTCGCCGGCGGCCTCCACCTGGTGAGCGGACGCATCGTGATCGAGGCGGAGCTGGACACCGGGAACGCGGCGCGTCGGCTCAAGCGGGACATCCTGGAGATCTTCGGGCACAGCTCGGAGCTGATCGTGATGGCGCCGGGCGGGCTGCGCCGCGGTTCGCGCTTCGTGGTCCGGGTGGTCGCGGGCGGTGACCAGCTGGCCCGGCAGACCGGCCTGGTGGACGGCCGGGGCCGCCCGATCCGGGGCCTGCCGCCGCAGGTGGTCTCGGGGGCCACCTGCGACGCCGAGGCCGCCTGGCGCGGGGCCTTCCTGGCACACGGCTCGCTCACCGAGCCCGGCCGCTCCTCCTCCCTGGAGGTGACCTGCCCGGGCCCCGAGGCGGCGCTCGCCCTGGTCGGCGCCGCCCGTCGGCTGTCCATCCCCGCCAAGGCCCGCGAGGTGCGCGGCGTGGACCGGGTCGTGGTCCGCGACGGCGACGCGATCGGCGCGCTGCTCACCCGGCTCGGCGCCCACGACTCGGTGCTGGCCTGGGAGGAGCGCAGGCTGCGGCGCGAGGTCCGCGCCACCGCCAACCGGCTCGCCAACTTCGACGACGCCAACCTGCGCCGCTCCGCCCGCGCGGCCGTCGCCGCCGGTGCCCGGGTGCAGCGCGCCCTGGAGATCCTCGCCGACGACGTGCCCGAGCACCTCGCCGCGGCGGGCCGGCTGCGCATGGAGCACAAGCAGGCCTCCCTGGAGGAGCTGGGCGCCCTCGCCGACCCGCCGCTGACCAAGGACGCCGTCGCCGGACGCATCCGCCGCCTGCTGGCCATGGCCGACAAGCGGGCCTCGGACCTCGGCATCGCCGGAACGGACGCCAACCTCGGCGAGGAGGAGATGGCCGACAACCTCGTCGGCTGACCGGACCGACCGCCCCGTGACTCCGAGCCCTACGGATCCGGGCCCGACGGATCCGAGGCGTCCGGGTCCGAGCCGCACAGATCCCGGCCGTACGGATTCCGGGCCGTACGGAAGAGGACAACGAGCCAGTGCCGGCGCCCACTTGGGTGACCGGCACCGGCTTTCGCGTGTCCTTGCCGCACTCTTGACTCGATCATGAGCTGTCATGAGCCTGGCATCTGTTCGCCACTGTGGCGGACCCAGGCCTGTCGGACAGGCCCCATCTAGGGGGGTTCATGAGACGAAGAGCGAGATCGATCCTCGCTGTCGGCGCGCTCCTGATCGGCGGAGCGAGCTTCGCGCCCATCGCCCAGGCACAACCCGCGGACCCGGGGACCCCGGACGCGAACGAAGTGAAGGTCTTCCGCGCCGACGTCACCCGGGAGCAGGTACCCCTGCTGCTGGCCACCGGCCAGGACGGCCACGAACTCGGTGAGCAGGTACCCGACCGGGGAACCGCCGCCGTCGAGCTGTACCTCACCGAGAAGCAGGCCGACACGCTGCAGGAACAAGGCGTCGACCTCACCGAGCACACCCTGTCCACCCAGGCCGAGAAGCGAGTCGAGAGCGCCGCCGACGGCGTATTCCGCCCGTACAGCGGCAGTGGCGGCCTGCGCGAGGAGATCCTGCGGACCGCCCAGCAGAATCCCGGTCTGACCAAGGTCGTCTCCATCGGGAAGACCGTGCGGGGCCAGGACATTTTGGCGCTCAAGCTCACCAGGCACGCGAAGAAGTCGAAGGACGGCTCCAAGCCGTCCGTCCTCTACATGTCCAACCAGCACGCGCGTGAGTGGATCACCCCGGAGATGACCCGGCGGCTGATGCACCACTACCTGGACAACTACAAGAAGGACCGGCGGATCAGGAAGATCGTCGACTCCACCGAGCTGTGGTTCGTCCTGTCGGCCAACCCCGACGGCTACGACTACACCTTCGAGGGCACCGACAACCGCCTCTGGCGCAAGAACCTGCGCGACGTCAACGGCGACGGCACCATCAGCACCGGCGACGGCGTCGACCTCAACCGCAACTTCGCCTACAAGTGGGGCTACGACGACGAGGGCTCGTCCCCCAACCCCACCAGCGAGACCTACCGCGGGGCGAGTCCCGGCTCCGAGCCGGAGACCAAGGCGCTGGACGCCTTCCAGAAGCGCATCGGCTTCACGTACGGCATCAACTACCACTCCGCCGCCGAACTCCTCCTCTACGGTGTCGGCTGGCAGGTGGCCACCAACACCCCCGACGACGTCCTCTACAAGGCGCTGGCCGGCACCCCCGACAACTCCGCGATCCCCGGTTACCACCCGCAGGTCTCCTCGGAGCTGTACACCACCAACGGCGAGGCCGACGGGCACGCGGCCAACGTCAACGGCATGGCGATGTTCACCCCGGAGATGTCGACCTGCAAGACGGCCTCCGACGTGGACCCCGACGACCAGTGGAACGCGCGCGACTGCCAGTCCGGCTTCAACTTCCCCGACGACGAGAAGCTGATCCAGCAGGAGTTCGCCAAGAACATCCCGTTCGCGCTCTCCGTCGCCGAGACCGCCGCCCACCCCGACCGGCCGTCCTCCTCGGTCGGCCTGGACGCCGCCGACTTCACCCCCGCCCCCTTCACCACCTCCTACGCGCGCGGCGCCGACCAGGAGGTCTCCGTCGTCGTACGCAAGTCCGTGCGCGACAAGGAGCTGAAGTACCGCGTCAACGGCGGACGCACGCACGACGCGACGCTGCGACCCTGGCGGGGCGGTGAGACGTACGGCGGTGAGGACAACCTCTACTTCGACGAGTACCGGGCCAAGGTCAGGGGTGCCGACCCCGGCGACCGCGTCGAGGTCTGGTTCACCGGCGAGACACCGCGCGGAACCCACGACAGCCACGACCGGCGTGGAGAAAGCGGCAAGCACGGCAACCGCACCGAGAGCGAGCACTTCACGTACACCGTCGCCGAGCGGCCCCGCGCCGACGTCCTCGTCGTCGCCGAGGAGGGCGCGAAGGCCACGCAGGCCCAGACCTACGTCGACGCTCTCCGGGCAAGCGGCGAGCGGGCGGCCGTCTGGGACGTCGCCACCCAGGGCGCCCCCGACGCGCTCGGCGTCCTCGGCCACTTCGGCACCGTCGTCCACTACACGGGTGCCGCGGTGCCCGGCAACGCCACCCAGCTCCAGCTGCGCGCCTTCCTCAACGAGGGCGGCAGGCTGATCGAGGCCGGCGAGCAGGCGGGCGGCGACGTCGACCTCGGCGGCGGCACCCTCTCCGACGACTTCAGCCAGTACTACCTGGGCGCCTACACCCGCACCGCCACCCCGGACGCCACCGGATTCACCGGCTCCGGCAAGCTCGACAAGGCCGACGGCACCCTCGGCGACGCCCCCGGCAACCCGCTGGACGCCGCCGGCGCCTACAGCGTGACCTCCGACGAGCTGGACCCCGGCACCTACCCGCAGTTCGCGAGCGCGGGCGCCGGGAAGTTCGCCGGCACGGTCAACCCGTACGGGCCCTACGCGGGGGAGTGGATGGCCGCCGCCGTCCACACCGACGACGCCTACAAGCGCCTCACCCGCACCGTCGACCTCACGAGTGTCACCGCCGCCGACCGCCCCACGCTCCGCACCCAGTTGCTGTGGGACACCGAGCGCGGCTACGACAACGCCCTGGTCGAGGCGCACACCACCGGCGCCGACGACTGGACCACGCTGCCCGAGGCGAACGGCGCCACCGGCACGGCCGTGCCCGCCGAGTGCGCGGCCGGGTTCTACCTGGCCGGGCACCCCTGGCTGGCGCACTACCTGACCCTGTCCGACGACGGCTGCACCGCGACCGGCACCACCGGGCAGTGGAACAGCCTCACCGGTTCCTCGGGCGGCTGGAAGCAGGTCGAGTTCGACCTGAGCGCCTACGCCGGGAAGTCCGTGGAGCTGTCGATCGCCTACGTCACCGACCCCGGCAGCGGCGGCCGCGGCGTCCTCGCCGACGAGGCCTCCCTGGTCGTCGGGGGCACGGCGGCGCAGACCGAGGGCTTCGAGACCTCGCTGGGCGCCTGGCGGGTCTCCGGACCGCCCGCGGGCAGCCCCGCCGTCCTGAAGGACTGGACCCGCACCGGGACCCTGTTCCAGACCTACGGCGCCGTCACCACGGACGACACCGTGCTGCTCGGCTTCGGACTGGAGCACCTCGCCGAACCGGCCGCCCGCGCGGCACTGGTCCGGCAGGCGCTGCGTGCCCTGGACGAGTGAATCCGGGTGTGCGGGGGACTGACCCGGTGTAGCGAAATCGGGTGATCGGTTCCCGTCGCCCAGGGCGGTCCGTACCCCTACTGGCGGGTACGGACCGCCCTGCCGGGTATGGGGCGTCTCGATGTCACCCCCGACGCCGTAGGGAGGTAGGGTCGGAGGTGGTCGGGGACATCCCAAATACAGCTCGCCGGCACATCGGGCCGGCGTACCAACGAGGAGATCGGTTCGTGACGATCCGCGTAGGCATCAACGGCTTTGGCCGCATCGGTCGTAACTACTTCCGCGCGCTGCTGGAGCAGGGTGCGGACATCGAGATCGTGGCTGTCAACGACCTGGGTGACACCGCGACCACCGCCCACCTGCTGAAGTACGACACCATCCTCGGCCGCCTCAAGGCGGAGGTCTCGCACACCGAGGACACCATCACCGTCGACGGCAAGACCATCAAGGTCCTGTCCGAGCGCAACCCGGCCGACATCCCGTGGGGTGAGCTGGGCGTCGACATCGTGATCGAGTCGACCGGCATCTTCACGAAGAAGGCGGACGCGGAGAAGCACATCGCCGGTGGCGCGAAGAAGGTCCTCATCTCGGCTCCGGCCAAGGACGAGGACATCACCATCGTGATGGGCGTCAACCAGGACAAGTACGACCCGGCGAACCACCACGTCATCTCCAACGCCTCCTGCACCACCAACTGCGTGGCGCCGATGGCCAAGGTCCTCGACGAGAACTTCGGCATCGTCAAGGGCCTGATGACGACGGTCCACGCGTACACGAACGACCAGCGCATCCTGGACTTCCCGCACAAGGACCTGCGCCGCGCCCGTGCCGCCGCGGAGAACATCATCCCGACCACCACGGGTGCCGCCAAGGCCACCGCGCTGGTCCTGCCGCAGCTCAAGGGCAAGCTCGACGGCATCGCGATGCGCGTCCCGGTCCCGACCGGCTCGGCCACCGACCTGGTCGTGGAGCTCCAGCGCGAGGTCACCAAGGACGAGGTCAACGCCGCGTTCAAGAAGGCCGCCGACGACGGCGACCTCAAGGGCTTCCTGTTCTACACCGAGGACGCGATCGTCTCCTCGGACATCGTCGGCGACCCGGCCTCCTGCACCTTCGACTCGTCCCTGACCATGGTCCAGGACGGCAAGTCGGTGAAGATCCTCGGCTGGTACGACAACGAGTGGGGCTACTCGAACCGCCTCGTCGACCTCACGGTCTTCGTCGGCGACCAGCTCTGATCGACTTCAGCAAGGCACCTCGATGCGGTAGCAGGGCTCGGGCAGCGCAAGGTCGCGCTGCCCGGGCCCTGCGTCGCGTCCGCCGCCACCAGCCCTCGTAGGATCACGAGCGATCCGAGAACCCAGGAGCCCTCTTGAAGACGATCGACGAACTGCTCTCCGAAGGCGTCGCGGGCAAGCGCGTCTTCGTCCGCGCCGACCTGAACGTCCCGCTGGACGGCACCACCATCACCGACGACGGCCGCATCCGCGCGGTAGTGCCCACCGTCAAGGCGCTGGCCGACGCGGGCGCCCGCGTGATCGTCGCCTCGCACCTGGGCCGCCCCAAGGGCGCCCCGGACCCCGCCTTCTCCCTCGCCCCGGCCGCCGCCCGCCTCGGTGAACTGCTCGGCGCCGACGTCGCCTTCGCCGAGGACACGGTCGGCGCCTCCGCCGAGGCCGCCGTCTCCGGCCTCGCCGACGGCCGGGTCGCCGTCATCGAGAACCTGCGGTTCAACGCGGGCGAGACCAGCAAGGACGACGCCGAGCGTGCCGCCTTCGCCGACAAGCTGGCCGGCCTCGCGGACGTCTACGTCGGCGACGGCTTCGGCGCGGTGCACCGCAAGCACGCCTCCGTCTTCGACCTGCCGAAGCGGCTTCCGCACTACGCCGGGTACCTCATCGCCACCGAGGTCGGCGTCCTCAAGAAGCTCACCGACGACGTCAAGCGCCCGTACGTCGTCGCCCTCGGCGGCGCCAAGGTCTCCGACAAGCTCGCCGTCATCGACCAGCTGCTCGGCAAGGCCGACCGGATCCTCATCGGCGGCGGCATGGCGTACACCTTCCTCAAGGCTAAGGGGTACGAGGTCGGCATCTCCCTCCTCCAGGAGGACCAGATCCCGGCCGTCAAGGAGTACATGGAGCGCGCCGAGAAGAACGGCGTCGAGCTGGTCCTGCCCGTCGACGTCGTGGTCGGGCCCGAGTTCCCGGACCTGAAGACCAAGGCCCCGGCCAACGCCACCACCGTCGCCGCGGACGCCGTCCCGGCGGACCGGATGGGCCTGGACATCGGTCCCGAGTCCCGCAAGCTGTACGCGTCCAAGCTCGCCGACGCCGGCACCGTCTTCTGGAACGGTCCCATGGGCGTCTTCGAGCACCCCGACTACGCCGAGGGCACCAAGACGGTCGCCCAGGCCCTCGTCGACGCCCCGGGCTTCACCGTGGTCGGCGGCGGCGACTCCGCCGCCGCCGTGCGCACGCTCGGCTTCGACGAGAACGCATTCGGCCACATCTCGACCGGCGGCGGCGCCTCCCTCGAATACCTCGAGGGCAAGACGCTCCCCGGCCTCGCCGCACTGGAGGACTGACCCCGATGACCACCCGCACGCCGCTGATGGCGGGCAACTGGAAGATGAACCTCAACCACCTCGAGGCCATCGCCCACGTCCAGAAACTCGCCTTCGCCCTCGCGGACAAGGACTACGACGCCGTCGAGGTCGCCGTCCTCGCCCCCTTCACCGACCTGCGCTCCGTGCAGACCCTGGTCGACGGGGACAAGCTCAAGATCAAGTACGGTGCCCAGGACATCTCCGCGCACGACGGCGGCGCCTACACCGGCGAGATCTCGGGCCCGATGCTGGCCAAGCTGAAGTGCACGTACGTGGCCGTCGGCCACTCGGAGCGCCGGCAGTACCACGCCGAGACCGACGAGATCGTGAACGCCAAGGTCAAGGCCGCCTACAAGCACGGTCTGACCCCGATCCTGTGCGTCGGCGAGGAGCTGGACGTCCGCGAGGCGGGCAACCACGTCGAGCACACCCTCGCCCAGGTCGAGGGCGGCCTCAAGGACCTCCCGGCCGAGCAGGCCGAGTCCGTCGTGATCGCCTACGAGCCCGTGTGGGCCATCGGCACCGGCAAGGTCTGCGGCGCCGACGACGCCCAGGAGGTCTGCGGGGCGATCCGCGGCAAGCTCGCCGAGCTGTACTCCCAGGAGCTGGCCGACCGGGTCCGCATCCAGTACGGCGGCTCCGTCAAGTCCGGCAACGTCGCCGAGATCATGGCGAAGCCCGACATCGACGGCGCCCTGGTCGGCGGTGCCTCGCTGGACTCGGACGAGTTCGTCAAGATCGTCCGCTTCCGCGACCAGTAGCAGGCGCCCGGTCGAGAGGCAGATCGACCGGTGAGTATGCGCTGGCGGCGATACGTCGTACCCTTGCGGGGGCATGGTGGCCTGCTGTCACCGTGCCCCCGTCGTTCATCCGAATCCGAGGAAGTTGGTCCAGCCGTGGTTTTGGGGTTCTCGATCGCCCTGATCGTCTTCAGCCTGCTGCTGATGCTGCTGGTGCTGATGCACAAGGGGAAGGGCGGCGGTCTCTCCGACATGTTCGGTGGCGGCATGCAGTCGTCCGTCGGCGGCTCCTCGGTCGCCGAGCGCAACCTCGACCGGATCACCGTCGTGGTCGGTCTGGCCTGGTTCGCCTGCATCATGGTGCTCGGACTGCTCATGAAGGCCGACAGCTGAGGGGTCCCGTCGCCCCGTCACACACTTGTGCACGTAAAGCCCCATGTCCGGTACGCGCCTCGGCGCGCCGCCTATCATGGGGCTTGCGTCTGTGCACTGGAGCTTGTAACTCCAAATACTGGACGCGCGTTGGGCCTTACGTAGACTGAGGCGCTCGCAGCGAAGCGAAACGCCGACTCGCTTTGCGGCACCATCACGCAGGGAGTTACGACCGTGGCAAGTGGCAACGCGATCCGGGGAAGCCGGGTCGGGGCGGGGCCGATGGGCGAGGCCGAGCGTGGCGAGTCAGCGCCGCGTCTGCGCATCTCCTTCTGGTGCTCCAACGGACACGAGACACAGCCGAGCTTCGCGAGCGACGCCCAGGTCCCGGAGACCTGGGACTGCCCGCGCTGCGGCTTCCCCGCCGGACAGGACCGGGACAACCCCCCGGACCCGCCGCGCACCGAGCCCTACAAGACCCACCTCGCGTACGTGCGCGAACGCCGCAGCGACGCGGACGGCGAGGCGATCCTCGCCGAGGCACTCGCCAAACTGCGCGGCGAGATCTAGGCCGTACCTCGTCGGTTTCCGTCTCCGTAGGCCGCCTTCACTCCTGATCACTTAGGTTGGAACAGCTGTACAGCCGGGACAGCTGGGACACCCAAGGAAGAAGGCTGACGTCCGACATGAACGCAGACGGCCGTACCAGGCTCCACCAGACGCCCGAGTGGGCCGCGCTGGTCAAGCACCGCGAGCAGCTCGGCGAGGTGCGGCTGCGCGAGCTGTTCGCCGCCGACCCGGGGCGCGGCACCGGCTGGACGCTCGGCGTGGGAGACCTGCACGTCGACCACTCCAAGCACCTCGCCACCGACGAGACCCTGCGGCTGCTCCAGGAGCTGGCCGCCGCGACCGGTGTGTTCGGGCTGCGCGACGCGATGTTCCGCGGTGAGCGCATCAACATCACCGAGGACCGGGCGGTGCTGCACACCGCGCTGCGCGCCCCGCGGGACGCGGTGATCGAGGTCGACGGCGAGAACGTCGTTCCCAGGGTGCACGCCGTACTCGACAAGATGGCCGGCTTCGCCGACCGGGTCCGCTCCGGCGAGTGGACCGGTCACACCGGCAGGCGCATCAGGAACGTCGTCAACATCGGCATCGGCGGCTCCGACCTCGGTCCCGCGATGGCCTACGAGGCGCTGCGGGCCTTCACCGACCGCTCGCTCACGTTCCGCTTCGTGTCCAACGTGGACGGCGCCGACCTGCACGAGGCGGTCCGGGACCTGGACCCGGCGGAGACGCTGTTCGTCATCGCCTCCAAGACCTTCACCACCATCGAGACGATCACCAACGCCACCTCGGCGCGCTCGTGGCTGCTGGACGCGCTCGGTGACGAGGCCGCGGTCGCGAAGCACTTCGTGGCCCTGTCGACCAACGCCGAGAAGGTCTCCGGCTTCGGCATCGACCCGGCCAACATGTTCGAGTTCTGGGACTGGGTCGGCGGCCGGTACTCCTTCGACTCGGCCATCGGACTCTCCCTGATGGTCGCCATCGGCCCGGACCGCTTCCGGGAGATGCTCGACGGCTTCCACCTGGTCGACGAGCACTTCCGCAACGCCCCCGCCGAGTCCAACGTGCCGCTGCTGATGGGTCTGTTGGGGATCTGGTACGGCGACTTCCTGGGCGCGCAGTCGCATGCGGTGCTGCCGTACTCGCACTACCTGTCGAAGTTCACCGCCTATCTCCAGCAGCTCGACATGGAGTCCAACGGCAAGTCCGTCGACCGGGACGGGAATGTGGTGGAGTGGCAGACCGGGCCGGTGGTGTGGGGCACGCCGGGCACCAACGGGCAGCACGCCTACTACCAGCTCATCCACCAGGGCACCAAGCTGATCCCCGCGGACTTCATCGGCTTCGCCCGGCCCGTGGGCGAACTGAGCGAGGAGCTGAAGGCGCAGCACGACCTGCTGATGGCCAACTTCTTCGCACAGACCCAGGCCCTCGCCCTCGGCAAGACCCCGGACGAGGTACGCGCGGAGGGAGTGCCCGAGGAACTGGTCCCGCACAAGACCTTCCGCGGCAATCATCCGACGACGACGATCCTCGCCCGCGAGCTGACCCCGTCGGTGCTGGGACAGCTCGTCGCGCTGTACGAGCACAAGGTGTTCGTCCAGGGCGCGGTCTGGAACGTGGATTCGTTCGACCAGTGGGGTGTGGAGCTGGGCAAGGTGCTGGCCAAGCGGGTGGAGCCGGCGCTGAGCGAGGGCGCGGAGGTGCCGGGACTGGACGCCTCCACGGCCGCGCTGGTCGCCGCCTACCGGGAGCTGTGCGGGCGGGCGTGAACGTGTCGAAGGGGCGGCGGGAGGGTTTCGCCCCCGCCGCCCCTTCCCGTTCCTGGGGCGTTATGCCGACGCCGGTGGATACAGCGACCTCGGCAGCTGGGACGCCGCCGCCGAGTCCAGCAGCCACAGGGTGCGGGCGCGGCCCCGGGCGCCCGCTGCCGGGGCCTGGATCTCGCCCGCGCCCGACAGGGCCATCGCCACCGCGTTCGCCTTGTCCTCGCCCGCCGCGAGCAGCCACACCTCACGGGCGGCGCGGATCGCGGGCAGGGTCAGGGAGATCCGGATGGGTGGCGGCTTGGGGGAGCCGTGGACGCCGATCACCGTGCGCTCCGTCTCCCGGACTCCCGGGTGCTCCGGGAAGAGCGACGCCACGTGGGTGTCCGGGCCGACGCCGAGGAGCAGGACGTCGAAGGACGGGACCGCGGCGTGGTTCTCGGGGACGGAGGCCGTAGCCAGTTCCTGCGCGTAGGCCGCCGCTGCCGCCTCCACGTCCGAGCCGTAGGGGCCGTCGGAGGCCGCCATCGCGTGCACCCGCTTCGGGTCCAGCGGCACCGCGTCGAGGAGCGCCTGGTGCGCCTGGGTGACATTGCGCTCCGGGTCGCCCTCCGGCAGGAACCGCTCGTCGCCCCACCACAGGTCGAGGCGGCTCCAGTCGATCGCGTCCCGGGCCGGGGAGCCGGCCAGCGCCGCGAGCAGGCCGTTGCCGTTGCGGCCGCCGGTGAGGACCACGGACGCGCTGCCCCGGGAGGCCTGCGCGTCCACGATCTTCGTGATCAGGCGGGCCGCGGCGGCCTCGGCCATCAGCTCCTTGTCACGGTGCACGACCAGCTGCGGGGTGTCGCTCATTTCGCCGCCGCCTTCCTCACCGGTGTCTTCTCCTGCCCCGCGTCCTTCGCGGGCGCCTTCGCGACCGTCCCGACGGGAACGGCCTCCGCGACGGCGCCGTCGCCGGCCGGGTCTCCTTTGGCCGGCGCGTTCAGCCGGTCCACCCCGTACCGCAGCGCCGAGGCGTACGTGTCGTCCGGGTCCAGGCGGCGCAGCTCCTCCGCGATCAGCTCGGCCGTCTCGCGGCGCTTGAGCGCGACCGCACGTCCGGGCTGACCCTGGATGGAGAGGTTCGCCAGCGAGCCGTCGGCCCGGTCCAGGACGACGGGACCGCAGTCGGTGTCCAGGCGGACCGCGGTGAGACCCGGGCCGCTCGACACCGTGCGCCGCACCGGCACGTTCAGCCGGTCGGCGAGCCACATCGCGAGCAGCTCACAGCTGGGGTTGAACTCCTCGCCCTCCACCTCGACCGACTGCACCTCGCAGTCGACCTGGTCGAGAGCCGCCGCCAGCATCGAGCGCCAGGGCGTGATGCGGGTCCACGACAGGTCGGTGTCGCCCGGCGCGTAGGCGTCGGCGCGGGCCACCAGCTCCCGTATCGGCTCCTCGCAGGCGTAGGTGTCGGTGACCCGGCGCTGGGCGAGCGCGCCCAGCGGGTCCTTCGCCGGGTCCAGCGGCGCGTTCACCGGCCACCAGACCACGACCGGCGCGTCCGGCAGCAGCAGCGGCAGCACCACCGACTGGGCGTGGTCGACGACGTCGCCGTACAGCCGCAGCACGATCGTCTCGCCGGTGCCCGCGTCGGCGCCGAGGCGCACCTCGGCGTCGAGCCGGGACCGGGTGCGGTCCCGGGGCGAGCGCGAGACCCGCTTGATGACGACGAGCGTGCGCGAGGGGTGCTCGTGCGCGGCGTCGCTCGCGGCCTTCAGCGCGTCGTAGGCGTTCTCCTCGTCGGTGACGATGACCAGGGTGAGCACCATGCCGATGGCCGGGGTGCCGATCGCCCGGCGGCCGAGCACCAGCGCCTTGTTGATCTTGCTGGCCGTGGTGTCCGTCAGGTCGGTCTTCATGGCCGGCGCCAGCTCCGTCCGTCTCGTTCCAGCATGTCGTCCGCCTCGACGGGCCCCCAGGTGCCGGCCGGGTACTGGGCCGGGGTGCCGTGCTCGTCCCAGTACTCCTCGATCGGGTCGAGGATCTTCCAGGACAGCTCGACCTCCTCGGTGCGCGGGAAGAGGTTGGCGTCGCCCAGCAGGACGTCCAGGATCAGGCGCTCGTACGCCTCCGGGCTGGACTCGGTGAAGGACTCGCCGTAGGCGAAGTCCATCGACACGTCCCGGATCTCCATCGACGTGCCCGGCACCTTGGAACCGAAGCGGACGGTGACGCCCTCGTCGGGCTGGACGCGGATGACGATCGCGTTCGAGCCGAGTTCCTCGGTGGCCGTCGTGTCGAAGGGGGAGTGCGGGGCCCGCTGGAAGACCACCGCGATCTCCGTGACCCGGCGGCCCAGGCGCTTGCCGGTGCGCAGGTAGAAGGGGACGCCCGCCCAGCGGCGGTTGTCGATGCCGACCTTGATCGCGGCATAGGTGTCGGTCTTCGACTTGGGGTCGATGCCGTCCTCTTCGAGGTAGCCGACGGCCTTGGCGCCGCCCTGCCACCCCGCCGAGTACTGGCCGCGCACGGTGTCCCGGCCCAGGTCCTTCGGGAGGCGGACCGCGCCGAGCACCTTGGTCTTCTCCGCCGCGAGCGCGTCCGCGTCGAAGGAGGCGGGCTCCTCCATCGCGGTCAGCGCGAGCAACTGGAGGAGGTGGTTCTGGATGACGTCGCGGGCGGCGCCGATGCCGTCGTAGTAGCCGGCCCGGCCGCCGATGCCGATGTCCTCGGCCATCGTGATCTGGATGTGGTCGACGTAGGACCGGTTCCAGATCGGCTCGAACATCGTGTTGGCGAAGCGCAGCGCCAAAATGTTCTGGACGGTCTCCTTGCCCAGGTAGTGGTCGATGCGGAAGACCTGGTCGGAACCGAAGACGTCGTGGACGATCGCGTTCAGTTCCTCGGCCGACTTCAGGTCGTGGCCGAACGGCTTCTCGATCACCGCGCGGCGCCAGGAGCCGCTCGACTGGTCGGCCAGTCCGTGCTTCTTCAGCTGCTGGATGACCACCGGGAAGGACTTCGGCGGCACCGACAGGTAGAAGGCGAAGTTGCCGCCCGTGCCCTGTGCCTTGTCCAGCTCCTCGATGGTGCCGCGCAGCCGCTCGAAGGCGTCGTCGTCGTCGAAGGTGCCCTGGACGAAGCGCATCCCCTGGATGAGCTGCTGCCAGACCTCCTCGCGGAACGGGGTCCGGGAGTGTTCCTTGACGGCGTCGTGCACGACCTGGGCGAAGTCCTCGTGCTCCCAGTCGCGGCGGGCGAACCCGACGAGCGAGAAGCCCGGCGGCAGCAGACCCCGGTTGGCGAGGTCGTACACGGCGGGCATGAGCTTCTTGCGGGACAGATCGCCGGTGACGCCGAAGATGACCAGACCCGACGGCCCCGCGATGCGCGGGAGCCGTCGGTCTGCGGGGTCACGCAGCGGGTTGCTGCTTGACAATTTTCAGCCCTTCGAGGGAGCGAGGCGCTTGAGCTCCGCCTCCGTGGACTTCAGCAGGTCGTTCCAGGCCGCCTCGAACTTCTCGACGCCCTCGTCCTCCAGGAGCTGGACCACCTCGTCGTAGGAGATCCCGAGCTTCTCGACCGCGTCGAGGTCGGCACGGGCCTGCTCGTACGACCCGGCGACGGCGTCGCCGGTGATCTCGCCGTGGTCCTCGGTGGCCAGCAGCGTGGCCTCCGGCATGGTGTTGACCGTGTTCGGCGCGACCAGGTCGGTGACGTACATGGTGTCGCTGTACGCCTTGTCCTTCACGCCGGTCGACGCCCACAGCGGACGCTGCTTGTTGGCGCCGGCCTTCTCCAGGGCTGCCCAGCGGTCGGTGCCGAAGACCTCCTCGTACGCCTGGTAGGCGAGGCGCGCGTTGGCGACGGCGGCCTTGCCGCGCACCGCCTTGGCCTCGTCGGTGCCGAGCGCGTCGATCCGCTTGTCGATCTCGGTGTCCACGCGGGACACGAAGAAGGACGCCACGGAGTGGATCTGCGACAGGTCCAGGCCGCGCTCCTTGGCCTTCTCCAGGCCGGTCAGGAAGGCGTCCATGACCTTGCGGTAGCGCTCCAGCGAGAAGATCAGCGTGACGTTGACGCTGATGCCCAGGCCAATGGTCTCGGCGATCGCCGGGATACCGGCCTCGGTGGCCGGGATCTTGATCAGCGTGTTGGGCCGGTCGACCAGCCAGGCCAGCTGCTTGGCCTCGGCGACCGTCGCGCGGGTGTTGTGGGCGAGGCGCGGGTCGACCTCGATGGAGACCCGGCCGTCCTTGCCGCCGGTGCTGTCGAACACCGGGCGCAGGATGTCGGCGGCGTCGCGGACGTCCGCCGTGGTGATCATGCGAATGGCCTCTTCGACCGTGACCTCACGGGCGGCGAGGTCGGCGAGCTGCGCGTCGTAGCCGTGGCCCTGCGAGATCGCCTTCTGGAAGATGGACGGGTTGGTGGTGACGCCCACGACGTGCTGCTGGTCGATCAGCTCGGCGAGGTTGCCGGACGTGATCCGCTTGCGCGACAGGTCGTCCAGCCAGATCGCCACGCCTTCATCGGAGAGGCGCTTGAGTGCGTCTGTCATGGAAAATGCATCTCCTACGTGTCGTATACGAGCGTCAGCGCTGGGCCGCGGCGAGGGATTCCCGCGCGGCGGAGGCCACGTTCTCCGCGGTGAAGCCGAACTCCTTGAAGAGCACCTTGGCGTCCGCCGAAGCACCGAAGTGCTCCAGGGAGACGATGCGGCCGGCATCCCCCACGTACTTGTGCCAGGTCAGGCCGATCCCGGCCTCGACGGCGACCCGGGCCTTCACGGACGGGGGCAGGACGCTGTCCCGGTACCCCTGGTCCTGCTGCTCGAACCACTCCACGGACGGCATGGACACCACACGGGTCGGCACGCCGTCGGCCTGGAGCCGCTCGCGCGCCTCGACGGCGACGTGGACCTCGGAGCCGGTGCCGATCAGGACCACCTGCGCATCGCCGCCCTCGGCCTCGAACAGCACGTAGCCGCCCTTGGCCGCGTCGTCGTTGGGCTCGTACGTCGGCACGCCCTGGCGGGTCAGCGCCAGACCGTGCGGCTGGCCCTTGCCGAACTCCTTCGTCCAGCGGCGCAGGATCTCGCGCCAGGCGATCGCCGTCTCGTTGGCGTCGGCCGGGCGGACCACGTTCAGACCCGGGATGGCGCGCAGCGAGGCCAGGTGCTCGACCGGCTGGTGGGTCGGGCCGTCCTCGCCCAGACCGATGGAGTCGTGCGTCCACACGTACGTCACCGGCAGGTGCATCAGGGCCGACAGGCGCACCGCGTTGCGCATGTAGTCGGAGAAGACCAGGAACGTTCCGCCGTAGATGCGGGTGTTGCCGTGCAGCGCGATGCCGTTCATCTCCGCGGCCATCGCGTGCTCGCGGATGCCGAAGTGGACGGTGCGGCCGTACGGGTCCGCCTCCGGCAGCGGGTTGCCCGCCGGGAGGAAGGACGACGTCTTGTCGATCGTCGTGTTGTTCGAGCCCGCGAGGTCGGCCGAGCCGCCCCACAGCTCCGGGACGACCGCGCCGAGCGCCTGGAGCACCTTGCCGGACGCGGCGCGGGTCGCGAGGCCCTTGCCCGCCTCGAAGACCGGGATCTTCTCCTCCCAGCCCTCCGGCAGCTCACCCTCGGCCACGCGGTCGTACTCGGCGGCGCGCTCCGGGTTGTTGTCCCGCCACTGCTGGAAGGACTTCTCCCACACAGCGCGGGCCGCCTGGCCCTTCTCCAGCGCCTTGCGGGTGTGCTCGATGACCTCGTCGGAGACCTCGAAGGACTTCTCCGGGTCGAAGCCCAGGACCCGCTTGGTCGCCGCGACCTCGTCGTCGCCGAGCGCCGAGCCGTGTGCGGCCTCGGTGTTCTGCGCGTTCGGGGCGGGCCAGGCGATGATCGAGCGCATCGCGATGAACGACGGCCGGTCGGTGACCTTCTTCGCCGCCTCGATCGCGTCGTAGATCGCGTTCGGGTCCAGGTCGCCGTCCGGCTTGGGGGCGACGCGCTGGACGTGCCAGCCGTACGCCTCGTACCGCTTGCAGGTGTCCTCGGAGACGGCGGTCTCGGTGTCGCCCTCGATGGAGATGTGGTTGTCGTCCCACAGCAGCACCAGGTTGCCGAGCTTCTGGTGGCCGGCCATCGAGGACGCCTCGGCGGAGATGCCCTCCTGGAGGCAGCCGTCACCGGCGATGCAGTAGACGAAGTGGTCGAACGGGGACTCGCCCTCGGCGGCCTCCGGGTCGAACAGGCCGCGCTCGTAGCGGGCGGCCATCGCCATGCCCACCGCGTTGGCGACGCCCTGGCCCAGCGGGCCGGTCGTGGTCTCCACGCCCGTGGTGTGGCCGTACTCCGGGTGGCCGGGGGTCTTGGAGCCCCAGGTGCGGAAGGACTCCAGGTCCGCCAGCTGAAGGCCGAAGCCGGCCAGGTACAGCTGGGTGTAGAGGGTCAGGGACGAGTGACCCGCGGACAGCACGAAACGGTCGCGCCCGACCCAGTTCGCGTCGGCGGGGTCGTGCCGCATCACCTTCTGGAAGAGGGTGTAGGCGGCGGGCGCCAGGCTCATCGCCGTACCCGGATGGCCGTTGCCAACCTTCTGTACGGCATCGGCGGCCAGGACGCGGGCGGTGTCCACGGCCCGCTGGTCCAGTTCGGTCCACTCGAGGTCTGTGGTGGTCGGCTTGGTGCTCACCCTGAGTCAGGGCTCCTCTCCACATGTCGGTTGCCGGTGCACGAGTGCACCGGCTGCCGGCGCGTCCGTGAGTCGGCCGGCCATGGCCGAGCCTACCCCCGTAAGTACGTGCGTTTTTCCGATGGAAACCAGACTGCCGGGACTCTTGTGGATCCGCCTGTCGACTGGGCGAAACCGCATTCGGCAAGTGAATACGGAGCCGCTCATCTGACTGCTCAATCGACTCTCCGAACGCACGTCGGAGCGGCCTCGCCAACACGAGCCCACCCCCGCGAAGGCCGAGGTATGGGCAACGTCTAAAGTGGCGTGGTACGCGCGAGCCTTTACCGCCACTTCACACGGGGAGGCTTGCTGGGATGTCTCTGTCAGGGGTGTGCGTGACGGCCGTTGAATCCCGTCCTGCGGGGGTTATCGGGACGAGCCAGAGCCCGAGTCACCGGCCGTTCGGGGCCCGTGTCAAGGCGTTCGTGGCGCTGACCAAGCCGCGGATCATCGAGCTTCTGCTGATCACCACCGTTCCGGTGATGTTCCTCGCCGAACAGGGTGTTCCGAATCTGAAGCTGGTGCTGCTGACCTGTGTCGGCGGTTATCTGTCGGCCGGCGGCGCCAACGCGCTGAACATGTACATCGACCGCGACATCGACGCCCTGATGGACCGGACCTCGCAGCGACCGCTGGTGACCGGCATGGTCAGCCCGGTCGAATGCCTCGTCTTCGGCATCACCCTGGCGATCGTCTCCACGCTGCTGTTCGGCCTCACCGTCAACTGGCTGTCGGCCTGGCTCTCGCTCGGCGCGCTCCTCTTCTACGTCGTCGTCTACACGATGATCCTCAAGCGCCGCACCTCGCAGAACATCGTCTGGGGCGGCATCGCCGGCTGTCTGCCGGTGCTCATCGGCTGGTCGGCCGTGACCAACTCGATGTCCTGGGCGCCGGTCATCCTCTTCGGGGTGATGTTCTTCTGGACGCCGCCGCACTACTGGCCGCTGTCCATGAAGGTCAAGGAGGACTACGCGCGCGTCGGCGTGCCGATGCTCCCGGTGATCGCCTCCAACAAGGTCGTCGCCCGGCAGATCGTCATCTACAGCTGGGTGATGGTCGTGGTGTCGCTGCTGCTGCAGCCGCTCGGCTACACCGGCTGGTTCTACAGTGCGGTGGCCCTGGCCGCCGGCGGTATGTGGCTGTGGGAGGCGCACGGGCTGCAGAACCGCGCCAAGGCCGAGGTGACCGGTGGCAAGCTCAAGGAGATGCGGCTGTTCCACTGGTCGATCACCTACGTGTCGGTGCTGTTCCTGGCGATCGCGGTGGACCCCTTCCTGCGCTGAGCGCTCTTGGTGAACTCGTCCGACGGGCGGGGCGCGTGGTCAAGGCCACGCACCCCGCCCGTCGCCGTTTGATCTACCCGTCGGTAGCATCCTGGTCATGGCAGACACGCAGCAGGTGGACACGGAGCAGTCCGGCGCGAAGGGCGGCTGGGCCGACCGGTGGGCCGCGTACGAGGTGACCCGGACGGCCGGGCGGATCGACTCCTTCGCCAAGGCCCACGGCGGCGCCGAGGCCCAGGTGGCCTACCTCGGTGAGCGCGGCGCCCGGATCGTGCTCGTCGGCGCGGACGGCGCCTGGGGCGACCTGGTCGCGCGCACCCACGCGAGCGCGGTCAAGGCCGTCGAGCAGTCCGGGATCACCGTCCACGAGGACTTCGACGGCGAGTTCGCGGCCAAGGTCGCCACGGGCCGCTACGAGTGGTCGCGCATGGCCGGCATCCAGGTCGGGGGCCCGAGCAACACCTGAGGGCGGGTTCACCCGTTAGGACCGTAGGAAGCCGCGAGGCGCAGGGGCCGCAAGGCACACCAGCCGCGCGGCGCACGGTCCCAGCGCGGGGAGCCCGGATGATCGAAACGCCGTCCCTGGTGGACCAGTACTGCCACGGCGTCCTGAGAACGGAGCTGGGACTCGGCACCTTCGAGGCCCAGCTGGCCCGCACCGAGGGCCCGCCCGCACCGGGCACCACCCTCTTCGACACCCAGACCGGCTTCGCGGTACGCCGCTGGTGCCCGCCCCTGCTCGGCCTGGAACCGCACTGTCCGCCCGCCCGCTACCTGGCCCGGCGCCGCGAACTGGGCGTCATGGAGGCCGACCGCCGGCTGCTGCGCGGCAGCGGCATCACCACCTACCTGGTCGACGCGGGACTGCCCGGAGACCTCACCGGCCCCGCCGAGATGGCCACCGCGGCGGACGCGGACACGCGCGAGATCGTGCGCCTGGAACTCCTCGCCGAGCAGGTCGCCGACACCTCGGGCACCGTCGAGTCCTTCCTCGCCAACCTCGCCGAGGCCGTGCACGGCGCCGCCGCGAACGCGGTCGCCTTCACCTCCGTCGCCGGGGTACGGCACGGCCTGGCCCTCGCCCCGGAGCCGCCCGGCGCGGGCGAGGTGCGCGGGGCCGCCGCCCGCTGGCTGACCGGGCGCGAGGTCGGCGGGGAGCTGAGCGACCCCGTACTGCTGCGCCACCTGCTGTGGATCGCCGTCGCCTCGGGCCTGCCGCTCCAGCTGCACGCGGGACTCGGCGAACCGGGCCTGCGCATCGACCGCACCGACCCCGTCCTGCTCACCGACTTCGTGCGGGCCACCGCCGGACTGGGCACCGACCTGGTCCTGCTGCACGGCTACCCCTACCACCGCCACGCCGCCCACCTGGCCGGCGTCTTCCCGCACGTCTACGCCGACTCGGGCGCCGCCCTGGTGCGCACCGGCGCCCGGGCCGCGACGGTCCTCGCGGAGATCCTCGAGCTGGCCCCCTTCGGCAAGATCCTGTTCTCCAGCGGCGCCCAGGGCCTGCCCGAACTGCACGTCGTCGCCGCCCGGCTGTTCCGCGAGGCCCTCGGGCGGGTGCTGGGCGCCTGGGTGGCCGAGGGGGCGTGGTCGCTCGGGGACGCGCAGCGGGTGGCGGGGATGATCGCCTCGGGGAACGCCGGACGGGTGTACGGACTGGAGTGACGGGTGTACACACCGGAGCGGGTCGTCGAGACTGGGCGCATGCCGACCGACGCCCTGCTCGACCGCTTCCGCACCGGCCTGACGCCCCTCGACCCCGTCGCCGTCTGGGCCCACGGTTCACTGGGCGCGGGCGACTACCAGGAGGGCCGCAGCGACCTGGACCTGATCGCGGTGCTGCCCCGGCCGGCCACGGCCCGCACGGCCTGGCGGCTGGGGCTGCTCCACGCCCGTCTGCGCGCCGAGCCCCTGGCCGGGCTGCTGCACTGCACCTACCTGTCGCCCGACACGGTCGCCGACCCCGACCAGCGGCATCTGACCTGGGCCCACCAGCAGCTCTTCAAACGGACGGTCACCCCGGTCACCCGGCGCGAACTCCACAGCTTCGGCCGGATCCTGCACGGCGAGTCGCCGGAGCGGCTGCTGCCACCGGTGCCGGACCGGGAACTGCACGCCTTCGTCGTCCGCGACCAGCGGGAATTCTGGCGTCCGCACGTGCGCAGGGCGCAGCTGTGGTCGCAGGACGTCTGGGTCGACCTGGGTCTGATCACCTTCGCCCGCGCCACCGTCACGCTGCGCGAGGGCCGCCTGATCACCAAGCGGGAGGCCCTGGACGAGCTGCCCGCCCTGGGCGCGCCCGGCGAGGTCGTCGAGGACATCGCCGAACGGCGGTACGGGAAGGGCCCGTGGCCCGCGGCCACGGCGGAGTGGACCGCCCGCCGCGCCGAGCTGACCCGGAGCTACCTGGGACCGGCCATCGACACGCTGGTGGCGTCGTACTCCTGAGCGGGCAGCCCGGGGACCGCCTCCTCGGGCCGCTCGCGCAGCGCCAGCAGCACCCGCAGCACCGCGATCCACACCAGGCATGAGCCCAGCATGTGCAGCCCGACCAGCACCTCGGGCAGGTCGGTGAAGTACTGGACGTACCCGATGGCCCCCTGCGCGAGCAGCACCAGGAACAGGTCGCGGGTGCGGGACAGCGGGCCCTTGGGCGCGTCGACCGCCTTCAGCACGAACCACAGGGCGAACGTCAGCGTCACCACGATCCACGCCAGGACGGCGTGCGCCTTGCTGATCATCTCCCAGTCGACCGGCATGCGCGGCACGTCGCTGGAGTCGCCCGCGTGCGGTCCCGCCCCGGTGACCACGGTGCCGACCACGACCAGCAGCGCGGAGACGACGACCATCACCCACACCAGCTGCTGCACGGACCTGCCGACCAGCGGGCGCGGCGCCGTGTCGCCCTCCCGGGTGCGCTGCCACATCACCGTGGCCAGGGTCAGCAGCGCCGTCGTCGCCACGAAGTGCGCCGCGACCGTGTACGGGTTGAGGCCGACGAGCACGACGATGCCACCGAGCACGGCGTTGCTCATCACGACCCAGAACTGCGCCCACCCCAGCAGGGTGAGGCTGCGCCGGTACGGCTTCTGCGAGCGGGCGGCGATGATCGCCCAGCCGACGGCGGCACACAGCACGTAGGTCAGCATGCGGTTGCCGAACTCGATGATGCCGTGGAAGCCCATCTCGCCCGTGGTGGTGAGCGAGTCGTCGGTGCACTTGGGCCAGGTCGGGCAGCCGAGGCCCGAGCCGGTGAGCCGGACGGCGCCGCCGGTGACGACGATGACCACCGCCATCACGAGAGGCGCGAGGGCCGCCCGCTGGACCGTCCGGGGATGCGGGGTCCAGCGTGCGGCGATGAAGGCGAGCGGGTTGCGCACGGCGGCTACGGCGTCGGCACGGGTCACGTTTGGCACGCCGTCCATCGTAGGCGTCCGCTTGTGCACGCTTTCACGAGGGTCGGTCCGTGGCATGTGTTCCTACTCCCAGCGGAAGAACTTCCCCGCGGCCGCGAGCCCCACGACCGCCCACACGGCGAGGATCCCCAGGTCGCCCCAGGGCATCGCGGCCCCGTGCTGGAGGATGTCCCGCAGTCCGTCCGACAGGGCGGAGACGGGCAGCAGCCCCAGCACGTCCTGCGCCCCGTCCGGGAACCTGTCCAGCGGCACGATCACCCCGCCGCCCACGAGGAGCAGCAGGAAGACCAGGTTGGCTGCGGCCAGCGTGGCCTCCGCCTTCAGCGTGCCCGCCATCAGCAGCCCGAGCCCGGAGAAGGCGGCGGTGCCGAGGACCAGGAGCAGCAGCACGGCCGCCGGGTTGCCGTGCGGCGACCAGCCCAGAGCGAGGGCGATCACCGTCAGCAGCACGATCTGGAGCACCTCGGTGACCAGGACCGACGCCGTCTTCGCGGTCATCAGGGCCCAGCGCGGCAGCGGGGAGGCGGCCAGCCGCTTCAGCACTCCGTACCGGCGCTCGAAGCCGGTGGCGATGGCCTGCCCGGTGAACGCCGTCGACATCACGGCCAGCGCGAGGATGCCCGGGGCGAGGAAGTCGACCGCCTCCCCGGCTCCGGTGTCGATGATGTCCACGGAGCTGAACAGGACGAGCAGCAGCGTCGGGATGATCACCGTCAGCAGCAGCTGCTCGCCGTTGCGCAGCAGCATCTTCGTCTCGAGCACGGCCTGGGCCGCGATCATGCGCCCGAGGGGAGCCGCGCCGGGCCGGGGCGCGTACGTCCCCGCTGCCCCGGGCGCTCCCGTGTTCCCCGGTGTCCCGGTCGTCGTGGTCACCCGCGCAGCTCCTTGCCCGTCAGTTCCAAGAACACGTCCTCCAGGGTGTGCCGCTCCACCGAGATGCGGTCCGGCATCACCCCGTGCTGGGCGCACCAGGAGGTCACCGTCGCGAGCAGTTGCGGGTCGACCTCGCCGTTCACCCGGTAGGAGCCCGGGGTCAGCTCGGCGGCCGCGGAGTCCGGGGGCAGTGCCTTGAGCAGCGACGCCACGTCCAGTCCCGGGCGGCCGGTGAACCGCAGGGTGTTCTCGGCGCCGCCGCGGCACAGCTCCTCCGGGGAGCCCTGGGCGACGACCCGGCCGGTGTCGACGATGGCGACGTCGTCGGCCAGCTGCTCGGCCTCGTCCATGTGGTGCGTGGTGAGGATCACCGAGACCCCGTCGCCGCGCAGGTCCCGCACGAGGTCCCAGGTGGCGCGGCGGGCCTGCGGGTCGAGGCCGGCGGTCGGCTCGTCCAGGAACACCAGCTCCGGGCGGCCGACCACGGCCATCGCGAGGGCGAGGCGCTGCTGCTGCCCGCCCGAGAGCCTGCGGTACGTGGTGCGGCCGCACGAGCCGAGACCGAGCCGCTCGATCAGCGCGTCGACGTCCAGCGGGTGGGCGTGCAGCTTCGCGACGTGGCGCAGCATCTCGTCCGCGCGGGCGCCGGAGTAGACGCCGCCGGACTGGAGCATCACGCCGATCCGCGGCCGCAGCTCGGCACCCTGTCGCACCGGGTCCAGGCCGAGGACTCGCACCGTCCCGGAGTCCGGTCTGCGGTATCCCTCACAGGTCTCGATCGTGGTCGTCTTGCCCGCCCCGTTGGGACCGAGCACGGCGGTCACGCCCGTGCGGGCCACCAGGTCCAGGCCGTTCACCGCGGTCTTCGGGCCGTACCGCTTCTCCAGGGCCTGGACCTGGACCACGGGCTCGCTTCGCATGGGTCACGAGTCTAGGGAGGCGGACGACCGGCCGGGCGCGGGGGTGTGGAAAACCTCTTCGCCGCCGGTACGGGACTCACTCGCGAGGGCGGTGCAGGGGCAGCCACCGCTCGGCGTACGCGACCGCGTCCGGCAGGGAGAACAGGCGGGCGTCGGCCGCGCCGACCCTGCCGCGCACGACGGGACGGTCCCGTTCGAAGTCGTGGCCGAGTTCGTCGAAGCGCTCCGACGTGATCGACACCTCGGTCACCCGCTCCCAGCCCACCGGCCCCGGGCGCCCCACCTCCACCAGCGGAGCGGGGATCCGGTACTCGGCGAGGTGGAAGGCGGTGCACGCGTCGTAGCCCGCGCCGAGCAGCAGGACCCGGGCGTCCAGCCGCTCCAGCGTGGCCAGCGGGCTGTTCCCCCACTGCCTTAAGGGCGTGGGAGGTACCCCCAGCCCAGCCGGCAGTCGGTCGCGTGGCCGGCGGCCACCTCGGCGGCGCGGGCGCCGAGGGCGGCGAATGAGGTCTGCGGATGGGCGCTGCGCCGGGCGCCGGGCCAGGTGCGTACGGTCTCCGGGACCACGCCGACGCCGCGCGAGGGCGTGATCAGCGGGTCGTACGGGGGCGTCGCCGCGCGGACGGCCTCCCACCACGCCTCGGGCACCGGCGGGCTGGTCCACAGGGCCGGGTCGGAGAGGTCGCCCGTCTGCGTCGGGACCGCCAGGGTGCCGCCCGGGCCGAGCACGTCGAGCAGCGCCTGGACGACCGCGACGGGGCCTCCGCAGACCCAGCCGAGCGAGCTGAGGGAGGAGTGCACGAGGAGGGTGTCGCCGGTGCGCACACCCAGTTCGCGCAGCCCGGCGGCGAGGCTGCCGCGGGTGACGAGTGGGCCGGTCGGAGGGGGCGTGGGCATGCGGGGAGTGTTCCGGAAGCCGGTCGCGGACGCCAGTGGATTGCCCGGCGTCCGATCGATCAAAGATCGTTTCCGCAGGTCACCTTAGGTATGCCTAAGTGACGCAGGGCACCGTCCGATGATCCGGACGCGGCTTGCCCGCCCCGGAGGAATTACGCAACAATGGCGTTGTGAAAAACGTCGGTGAGGCTCCGCAGGAGGAACTCGCGACCGGTGAGCGGTCCACCCGCAACCGTGTCGTGCGCTCCATCCTGGACCACGGGCCGTCGACCGTCGCCGAGCTCGCCGGACGCCTGGGCCTGACCCAGGCCGCCGTCCGGCGCCATCTCGACGCCCTCGTCGCCGACGACGTGGTCGAAGCCCGCGAACAGCGGGTCTACGGCGCGCGCACGCGCGGGCGGCCCGCCAAGGTCTTCGCGCTCACCGACTGCGGCCGGGACGCCTTCGACCAGTCGTACGACAAGCTGGCGGCCGACGCCCTGCACTGGATCGCCGAGCAGCAGGGCGGGGAGCAGGCGATCGCCGCCTTCGCCCGTGCCCGGATCGCCGCCCAGTCGGGCGCGTACCGCGCGGCCGTCGAGTCCGCCCCCGCCGAGAAGCGCGCCGAAGCACTGGCCAAGGCTCTGAGCGAGGACGGGTACGCTGCTACCGCGCGGAGCGCACCCCACCCCCAGCAGGGCGAGCAGCTGTGTCAGCACCACTGCCCGGTCGCCCACGTGGCGGAGCAGTTCCCGCAGCTGTGCGAGGCGGAGACGGAGTTTTTCGCCGAGCTGCTCGGTACGCATGTACAGCGTCTGGCGACCATCGCGCACGGCGACGGGGTGTGCACCACGTTCATCCCCAAGACTTCGAAGCCCCCCGAGACGTCCGAGACGGCTTCCGGTGCGGCTTCCAAGACGATTTCCAAGACCCACAACGCATCTGCAAGCACGGCCGGGAGGAACCCCGCATGACTCTCCCCACGGAGACTGCTCACCCTGAGCTCGAGGGCCTGGGCAAGTACGAATACGGCTGGGCCGACTCCGACACGGCCGGCGCCTCTGCCAAGCGCGGCATCAACGAGGACGTCGTCCGCGACATCTCCGCGAAGAAGAACGAGCCGGAGTGGATGACCAAGCTCCGTCTCAAGGGCCTGCGCCTCTTCGAGAAGAAGCCGATGCCGAACTGGGGCTCGGACCTGTCGGGGATCGACTTCGACAACATCAAGTACTTCGTGCGCTCCACGGAGAAGCAGGCGGAGTCCTGGGAGGACCTGCCCGAGGACATCAAGAACACGTACGACAAGCTCGGCATCCCGGAGGCGGAGAAGCAGCGCCTCGTCGCCGGTGTCGCCGCGCAGTACGAGTCCGAGGTCGTCTACCACCAGATCCGCGAGGACCTGGAGGAGCAGGGCGTCATCTTCCTGGACACCGACACGGCCCTGAAGGAGCACCCCGAGCTCTTCAAGGAGTACTTCGGCACCGTCATCCCCGTCGGTGACAACAAGTTCGCCTCGCTGAACAGCGCCGTGTGGTCCGGCGGCTCCTTCATCTACGTGCCGAAGGGCGTGCACGTCGAGATCCCGCTCCAGGCCTACTTCCGTATCAACACGGAGAACATGGGCCAGTTCGAGCGGACCCTGATCATCGTCGACGAGGGCGCCTACGTGCACTACGTCGAGGGCTGCACCGCGCCGATCTACAAGTCGGACTCGCTGCACTCCGCGGTCGTCGAGATCATCGTCAAGAAGAACGCCCGCTGCCGCTACACGACCATCCAGAACTGGTCGAACAACGTCTACAACCTGGTCACCAAGCGCGCCGTGGCGTACGAGGGCGCGACCATGGAGTGGATCGACGGCAACATCGGCTCCAAGGTGACGATGAAGTACCCGGCCGTCTACCTGATGGGCGAGCACGCCAAGGGCGAGACCCTCTCCATCGCCTTCGCGGGCGAGGGCCAGCACCAGGACGCCGGCTCCAAGATGGTCCACATGGCGCCGAACACCTCCTCCAACATCGTGTCGAAGTCGGTGGCGCGCGGCGGCGGCCGCACCTCCTACCGCGGTCTCGTCGAGATCGGCGAGGGCGCCCACGGCTCCAAGTCGAACGTGCTGTGCGACGCGCTGCTCGTCGACACCATCTCCCGCTCCGACACGTACCCCTACGTGGACGTCCGCGAGGACGACGTGTCCATGGGCCACGAGGCGACCGTCTCCAAGGTCTCCGAGGACCAGCTCTTCTACCTGATGAGCCGCGGTCTGAGCGAGTTCGAGGCGATGGCGATGATCGTGCGCGGCTTCGTCGAGCCGATCGCCAAGGAGCTGCCCATGGAGTACGCCCTCGAGCTCAACCGGCTGATCGAGCTGCAGATGGAGGGCGCGGTCGGCTGACCCCGCCCCCACCGCAGTCGCCAGATTCAGGAACGTAGGAAGAGAGCAGACCGACAGCCATGGCTGAGGCTCAGAACATCCCCGTGGGGTCCACCACCGCGGGCCAGATCGCGGTGGCCGCCGAGTCGACCGTCGCCACGCGCATGAGCGCGCCCGCGTCCTTCGACGTGGCGGACTTCCAGGTCCCGCACGGCCGCGAGGAGGAGTGGCGGTTCACCCCGCTGGAGCGGCTGCGCGGGCTGCACGACGGCACCGCCGTCGCCACCGGCGACGGCGTGAAGGTCGACGTCGAGGCGCCCGAGGGCGTCGTCGTCGAGACCGTCGGCCGCGACGACGCGCGCATCGGCAGGGCCGGGACCCCCGTGGACCGGGTCGCCGCCCAGGCCTACTCGGCGTTCGAGAAGGCCGGCGTGATCACCGTCCCCAAGGAGACGGTCCTCACCGAGCCGATCCGCATCGCCGTGCACGGCGAGGGCGGCACCGCCTACGGCCACCAGGTCGTCGAGCTGGGCGCCTTCGCCGAGGCCGTGGTCGTCATCGACCACACCGGCGACGCGGTGCTCGCGGCCAACGTCGACTACGTCCTGGGCGACGGCGCCAAGCTGACCGTCGTCTCCGTCCAGGACTGGGACGACAAGGCCGTGCACGTCGGCCAGCACAACGCGCTCGTCGGCCGCGACGCGACCTTCAAGTCCTTCGTCGTCACCTTCGGCGGCGACCTGGTACGGCTGCACCCCCGGGTGGCCTACGCGGGCCCCGGCGGCGAGGCCGAGCTGTTCGGCCTGTACTTCACCGACGCCGGCCAGCACCAGGAGCACCGCCTCCTGGTCGACCACAACGTCCCGCACTGCAAGTCGAACGTCGTCTACAAGGGCGCGCTCCAGGGCGACGACGCGCACGCGGTGTGGATCGGCGACGTGCTCATCGAGGCCGCGGCCGAGGGCACCGACACCTACGAGATGAACCGCAACCTCGTCCTCACCGACGGCGCGCGGGTCGACTCGGTGCCGAACCTGGAGATCGAGACCGGCGAGATCGTCGGCGCCGGTCACGCCTCCGCCACCGGCCGCTTCGACGACGAGCAGCTCTTCTACCTGATGGCGCGCGGCATCCCCGAGCTCGACGCCCGCCGCCTGGTGGTCCGCGGCTTCTTCGCCGAGCTGGTCCAGCAGATCGGCGTCGCGGACATCGAGGAGCGCCTCCTCGCCAAGATCGAGAAGGAGCTGGAGGCGTCGGTCGCATGACCTTCGTACGCGTCTGTGGAGCGGACGAGCTGGAGGAGGACACCCCGAAGCGGGTGGAACTCGACGGCACGCCGATCTCCGTCGTGCGGACGGAGGGCGAGCTGTTCGCCATTTACGACATCTGCTCGCACGCGAACGTCTCGCTGGCCGAGGGCGAGGTCGACGACTGCCACATCGAGTGCTGGCTGCACGGCTCGCGCTTCGACCTCCGGTCCGGCAAGCCCGACAGTCTTCCGGCGACGCGCCCCGTCCCCGTATACCCCGTAAAGATCGAAGGGGACGACGTGCTCGTCTCCCTCACCCAGGAGTCCTGAGGCACCCATGGCAACGCTTGAAATCCGAGACCTGCACGTCACCGTCGAGGCCGACAACGCCACGAAGGAGATCCTCAAGGGCGTCGACCTCACCGTGAAGCAGGGCGAGACGCACGCCATCATGGGCCCGAACGGCTCCGGCAAGTCGACCCTCGCCTACTCGCTGGCGGGTCACCCCAAGTACACGATCACCGGCGGCACCGTCACCCTCGACGGCGAGGACGTCCTGGAGATGTCCGTCGACGAGCGCGCCCGCGCCGGCCTGTTCCTCGCCATGCAGTACCCGGTCGAGGTCCCCGGCGTCTCGGTCTCCAACTTCCTGCGCACCTCCGCCACCGCCGTCCGCGGCGAGGCCCCCAAGCTGCGGCACTGGGTGAAGGAGGTCAAGGAGGCCATGGAGCGCCTCAACATGGACCCCGCCTTCGCCGAGCGCAACGTCAACGAGGGCTTCTCCGGCGGTGAGAAGAAGCGCCACGAGATCCTCCAGCTGGAGCTGCTCAAGCCGAAGGTCGCGATCCTCGACGAGACCGACTCCGGCCTGGACGTCGACGCCCTGCGCGTCGTCTCCGAGGGCGTCAACCGCGTCCGCGAGTCCGGTGAGGTCGGCACCCTGCTGATCACGCACTACACGCGCATCCTGCGCTACATCAAGCCCGACCACGTCCACGTCTTCGCCAACGGCCGCATCGCCGAGTCCGGCGGCGCCGAGCTGGCCGACAAGCTCGAGGCCGAGGGCTACGAGGCATACACGAAGGGCGGCGCATCCGAGTGACACAGCTGCCGGGCCTCCTCGACACCGAGGCGATCCGCAAGGACTTCCCCATCCTGGACCGCCAGGTCCACGACGGACACAAGCTCGTGTACCTGGACAACGCGGCGACCAGCCAGAAGCCGCGGCAGGTGCTGGACGCGCTCAGCGAGTACTACGAGCGCTACAACGCCAACGTCCACCGCGGCGTCCACGTCCTCGCCGAGGAGGCCACGGCGCTGTACGAGGGCGCGCGTGACAAGGTCGCGGAGTTCATCAACGCGCCCTCGCGCGACGAGGTGATCTTCACCAAGAACGCCTCGGAGTCCCTCAACCTGGTCGCGAACATGCTGGGCTGGGCCGACGACCCCTACCGCGTGGACCACGAGACCGAGATCGTCATCACGGAGATGGAGCACCACTCCAACATCGTGCCGTGGCAGCTGCTGGCGCAGCGCACCGGCGCGAAGCTCCGCTGGTTCGGCCTCACGGACGACGGCCGCCTGGACCTGTCCAACATCGACGAGGTGATCACCGAGAAGACGAAGATCGTCTCCTTCGTGCTGGTCTCCAACATCCTGGGCACCCACAACCCGGTCGAGGCGATCGTGCGCCGCGCCCAGGAGGTCGGTGCGCTGGTCTGCATCGACGCCTCCCAGGCCGCGCCGCACATGCCGTTGGACGTGCAGGCCCTCCAGGCCGACTTCGTGGCCTTCACCGGCCACAAGATGTGCGGCCCGACCGGCATCGGCGTCCTGTGGGGCCGCCAGGAGCTGCTGGAGGACCTCCCGCCGTTCCTCGGCGGCGGAGAGATGATCGAGACCGTCTCGATGCACTCCTCCACCTACGCCCCGGCCCCGCACAAGTTCGAGGCGGGTACGCCCCCCATCGCGGGCGCGGTCGGCCTGGGCGCGGCGATCGACTACCTGAACTCGATCGGCATGGACAGGATCCTCGCCCACGAGCACGCGCTGACCGAGTACGCGGTCAAGCGTCTGCTGGAGGTCCCGGACCTGCGCATCATCGGCCCCACCACGGCCGAGGAGCGCGGCGCGGCGATCTCCTTCACGCTGGGGGACATCCACCCCCACGACGTGGGCCAGGTCCTCGACGAGCAGGGCATCGCGGTCCGGGTCGGCCACCACTGCGCCCGCCCCGTCTGCCTGCGCTACGGAATTCCTGCGACCACGCGAGCGTCGTTCTATCTGTACTCCACGCCGGCCGAGATCGACGCACTGGTCGACGGTCTGGAGCACGTACGGAACTTCTTCGGCTGACGGGACGAGCGAAGAGCATGAAGCTGGACTCCATGTACCAGGAAGTCATCCTGGACCACTACAAGAACCCGCACGGGCGGGGCTTGCGGGATGGCGACGCCGAGGTCCACCACGTCAACCCGACATGCGGCGACGAGATCACGCTCCGCGTGAAGTACGACGGCACGACGATCAGCGACGTCAGCTACGAGGGCCAGGGCTGCTCCATCAGCCAGGCGAGCGCCTCCGTGCTGAACGACCTGCTGGTCGGCAAGGACCTCGCCCAGGCTCAGCGGATCCAGGAGACCTTCCTGGAGCTGATGCAGTCCAAGGGCAGGATCGAGCCCGACGACGCGATGGAGGAGGTCCTGGAGGACGCGGTCGCGTTCGCCGGGGTCTCGAAGTACCCGGCCCGGGTCAAGTGCGCCCTGCTGAGCTGGATGGCCTGGAAGGACGCGACCGCCCAGGCGCTGGACGGCGCCGACGCCGACAAGGAGACGACGGCATGAGCGAGACCCTGGAGATGAAGCCGGCCTCGGAGGAGGAGCTCCGCGAGGCCCTGATGGACGTCGTGGACCCGGAGCTGGGCATCGACGTCGTCAACCTCGGCCTGATCTACGGCATCCACGTCGACGACGCGAACATCGCGACCGTCGACATGACCCTGACGTCGGCGGCCTGTCCGCTGACCGACGTGATCGAGGACCAGGCCAAGTCCGCCACGGACGGCCTCGTCAGCGAGCTGCGCATCAACTGGGTCTGGATGCCGCCGTGGGGCCCCGACAAGATCACGGACGACGGCCGCGAGCAGCTGCGCGCGCTCGGGTTCAACGTCTGAGACACATCGGCAGCAGCGTTTTCGGGAACGGCGGCACCTCCGGGTGTCGCCGTTCCCGTGTTCGCGCCCGCCCGCTCCCCACGTTATGTACGCTCGTACACATGGGATATCTGCTCCTGGCCGGAGCCATCGCCGCCGAGGTCGCCGGCACCACCGCCATGAAGTACAGCGAGGGCTTCAGCAGGCTCGTGCCGTCCCTGCTGACGGCGCTCGCCTACGTCCTCTCCTTCGCCCTCCTCGCCCAGACCCTGAAGATCCTCGCCGTCGGCACGGCGTACGCCATCTGGGCCGGAGTGGGTACGGCCGCCATCGCCACCATCGGCGTCGCCTTCATGGGCGAGGGGATGACGGCCACCAAGGCCGCCGGCATCGCGCTGATCATCATCGGCGTCGTCGTCCTCAACCTGGGCGGAGCGCACTGATGGTCCGCCGCCACGATCCGGAGCGCCGCCAGCGCATCATCGACGCGGCGATCAGGGTCGTCGGACGCGCGGGCATCGCCGGGCTCAGCCACCGCAGCGTCGCCGCCGAGGCGGACGTGCCGCTCGGCTCCACGACGTACCACTTCGCGACCCTCGACGACCTCATGGTCGCCGCCCTGCGCCAGGCCAACGAGGGCTTCGCCAGGGTCGTCGCGGCGCACCCCGCCCTGTCCGACCCCGAGGCCGACCTGCCCGGCGAACTCGCCCGCGTCCTCGGCGCATGGCTGGGCGGCGACCGCACCGGCGTGGAGCTGGAGTACGAGCTGTACCTCGCCGCCCTGCGCCGCCCCGCGCTGCGCCCGGTCGCCGCCGAGTGGGCCGAGGGCGTGGGCGCCCTGCTCGCCGCCCGCACGGACCCCGTGACGGCCCGAGCCCTGGTCGCCGTACTGGACGGCATCTGCCTCCAGGTGCTGCTGACGGACACGCCGTACGACGAGGAGTACGCCCGGGAGGTGCTGACCCGGCTGATCCCCGCGCCCGGCACGCGAGACGCCCCCCGGCCCGGCTCGCATCGGCGGGCGGCGGCCGGTTAGGTTGCCCTCATGACCGACACGACTGCTCCCCGCACCACCGGCGCCGTGGCCGCCGGCCTCGCCACGATCGCCGCCGACGGCACCGTCCTCGACACCTGGTACCCGGCGCCCGAACTGTCCGACGAGCCCGGTCCCTCCGGCACCGAGCGCCTCACCGCCGAACAGGCCGCCGAACTCCTGGGCGGCGGCGCGACCGCCGCGGTCGGTCCGGACGCCCGCCGCGGCGTCGAGGTGGTCGCGGTCCGCACGGTCATCGCCTCGCTGGACGAGAAGCCGGTCGACACGCACGACGTCTACCTGCGCCTGCACCTGCTCTCCCACCGCCTGGTCAAGCCGCACGGCCAGAGCCTGGACGGCATCTTCGCCCACCTCGCCAACGTCGCCTGGACCTCGCTGGGCCCGGTCGCCGTGGACGACATCGAGAAGGTCCGCCTCAACGCCCGCGCCGAGGGCCTGCACCTCCAGGTCACCTCGGTCGACAAGTTCCCCCGCATGACGGACTACGTCGCACCCAAGGGCGTCCGCATCGCCGACGCCGACCGCGTCCGGCTCGGCGCCCACCTGGCCGAGGGCACCACGGTCATGCACGAGGGCTTCGTCAACTTCAACGCCGGCACGCTGGGCACCTCGATGGTCGAGGGCCGCATCTCCGCGGGTGTCGTCGTCGGCGACGGCTCCGACATCGGCGGCGGCGCCTCCACCATGGGCACCCTCTCCGGCGGCGGCAACGTCCGCATCGTCATCGGCGAGCGCTGCCTGGTCGGCGCCGAGGCGGGCGTCGGCATCGCCCTGGGCGACGAGTGCGTGGTCGAGGCCGGCCTCTACGTCACCGCGGGCACCCGCGTCACGATGCCCGACGGCCAGGTCGTCAAGGCCCGCGAGCTCTCCGGCGCCTCCAACATCCTCTTCCGCCGCAACTCGGTCACCGGCACGGTCGAGGCCCGCCCGAACAACGCGGTCTGGGGCGGCCTGAACGAGGTCCTGCACAGCCACAACTGATCACGCGCCAGTTCGCCGAGCGCTCTGTCCGTCCGTCGCGGGGAGGGCGCTCAGGTGTCTGCGAGGGTGGCCTTCGGGGTGGCCTGCTCCTGTTGGCGGCGCACGATCTCCGTGATCCAGACGGGGGCGTACGGGGAGGTGCAGCCCGGGGGAGTCGGGTAGTCCTTGAGGACCCCGAGGCGTTCGCCGACGGCGAGGGCGCGGGGGCGGTGTTCGGGGTGGTCGATGCCGATCCGGGCCAGGCAGTGGTTCATCGCCCACTGGAGGCGGTCCGGGGCGTCCCTCATCTCCGACTCGACGGTGTCCAGCAGACCCGGGAGGTCGAGACCCGCCGGTCTCCTCGTCACGCGTTCGGTGGTCAGCGCCCAGCCGGCGCTCGCGACCACCGGGTCCGGATCGGCCGTCCAGGCCACGCGCAGTTCCTCGGCGTGCGGGCTCTTCTTCACCACGTAGGCGACGAGCCAGTCGTGCACCTTTGGAGTGCGGGCCCCGCGCAGCATGGTGTCCAGTTCGGCGCGGTCGAAGGCTCTGGGGCGGCAGATCAGGAGGCTCAGCAGTCGCGCGGCGGTGTCGTCCGTCGCCCAGAGCCGGCGTGCCAGTTCCGGCTGCGTCTTCAGCCGCTTCGCGAGAGCGCGCAGCCTGGTGAGGTTCACGCCGTGGTCGTCGCCGTGCTTCTCGTTCACCGCCCGGATCCGCGGGTCCTCGAGCCCGGCCAGCTCGGCCATCACCTCGGGCAGCGTCGTCCCGGCCGGCGTCTCGTCCGGCGTCTTCTCCGGCACCTCGGCCCCTCCTGTCGCCCCCGTCGGTCGTCTGCGGGGGCCCAGCCTACGGCGCTCACCGTTTCAGGGCCCGGTACCTCTTCAGCAGCGCGGTGACGCGGACCTGGTCGGCCGCTCCGTTCAGCTCGGTCAGGAGGTCGTCGGGGCACAGTTCGTAGAGGTCGCCCCACCAGCGGCGGCCCTTGCTGTCCCAGATCCGGTATCCGCCCGGGACGCCCCGGGCCACGTAGCGTCGTCTGCTCATCGCGGGCACCGTAACCCGCACGTACGGATGACTGTCCGTGACTTTCCGGTGGTCTTGGCGGATGAACGGGTGGACGCAGAGTCCGATCAGACGCCGATCCGACGAGACGAGGACCTGGGATGACGCCTGAGGCGAAAAGTGAGCGGGTGGGGACGGTGGCGCGCCTGCTGGCCGGGGCGGGCGCCGCGGTGCTGGTGTGCTGGCTCCCGTTGGGGGCCGCGGGGACCGCGCACGCCGACGAGACGACGACCGGTTCGCACAACGGCCCCCGGGTGGGGCTCCTCAACGTCCACGTCGGGCAGATCGACGACCCGGCGGAGGACGTACTGGAACACACCCTGCTGTTCGGCGACGGCTACGCCTGGGACTGACCGGTGTCGGCGGCCAGTTCCTCGTAGGCCGCCAGCAGACCGGCAGTGGTCTCCCGGTCCGCGGACCGCAGCGGTGCGCGGACCGGCCCCGCCGGCAGGCCCAGCGCGCCGAGGAGGGCCTTGGCGGTGACCGTGCCCGGCAGGGCGGCCGCCATCATCGACTCGACGAGCGGGACCGCCCGCCGCTGGAGCAGGGCGGCCCGGCCGGTCTCGCCCGCGTCGAAGGCGTCGAGGACGGCCCGGAACAGCTCAGGCACGACGTTGGCGACGGTGCTGACGCAGCCCACCGCTCCGATCGCGTACAGGGGGAGGATCTGCTCGTCGCAGCCCGCGTAGTACGCCAGACCGGTGCGGGACAGCACCTTCTGGGTGCCGAGGAGGTCGTACGAGCAGTCCTTGACGGCCACGATCCGCGGGTGACCGGCGAGCCGGACGAGGGTCGCGGGCTCGATGCGGGTAGCGGTGCGGCCGGGGATGTCGTACAGCATCACGGGCAGGCCGCTCGCGTCGGCGACCTCGCGAAAGTGCGCCTCCAGGGCGTCCTGCGGCGGCCTGCTGTAGTACGGCGCGACCACCAGCAGTCCGTCCGCTCCGGCCTTCTCGGCGGCCAGGGCCAGTTCCACGGTGTGCCGGGTGTCCGCGGTGCCGACCCCGGCGACGAGTGCCGCACGGTCCCCGACCGCCTCCCGGACCGCCGTCACCAGCGCCGCCTTCTCGGCGTCCGTGGTGGTCGGCGACTCGCCCGTGGTGCCGGACAGCACCAGGCCGTCGCAGCCCCGGGAGACCAGCCGGTCGGCGAGCCGCTGGGCACCGTCGAGGTCGAGCGCGCCGGAGGCGGTGAACGGGGTGACCATGGCGCACAGGGTGCGGCCGAAGGGGGCGGCGGGGCGGTCGTCGTCTGTCGTCATGGGAGTAGTGTCGGCCGCCGGACAGTGTAGCTCTACTTAATTTCTCTACGAGATACCTGTAAGGATTGCTTCAGCTCGGGTGGCGGAGCCGCGGGCGGCGGCGGCGGTGCGGGCGGCGACGGTGCGGGCGGCGGCAGGGGTAGCGCCGCTCGGCCCGGGGTACCCGGGGTGCTCCGAACCGAGAGGAGGCGGGAACACCGTGACCGGAACCATGCACACCAGGCCGGTGCACGACGAGCAGCACTCCGTGGGCGAACTCGTCGGGCAGGCCACCGAACAGCTCTCCCGGCTCGTGCGTCAGGAAGTGGCCCTCGCCAAGATGGAACTGGCCGAGAAGGGCAAGCGCGCCGGGCGCGGCGGCGGAATGCTCGGTGCCGCGGGCGCCATCGCCTACGTGGGCCTGTTCGCCCTGGCCGGCACGGCCACCGCCGCGCTCTCGCTGGTACTGCCCGTCTGGGCCGCGGCGCTCATCGTGACGGCGGCGCTCTTCGTGATCGCCGGCGTACTGGCCATGACCGGTCGCGCCCAGCTCCGCCGGGCCGTGCCACCCAAGCCCGAGGAGACCCTCGGCAGCGTCAGGGCCGACGTGGACCAGATCAGGGAAAGGGCACATCGATGACCGAGGCGACGAGCCGGGACGGTTCGAGGAGCGGCTCCACCGCGCAGCCGGCCGGCGGGGCCAAGGGACCCGACGAACTGCGCAGGCAGATCGAACAGACCCGCGGCCAGCTCGGCGACACCGTGGAGGAGCTGGCGGGCAAGGCCGACGTGAAGGGCCGCGCCAAGGCCCGGGCCGCCGACCTGAAGGACAGGGCCGGCGCCATGAGCGGGCAACTGCGCAGCTCCGCCGCGCACGCCGGGCACGCCGTACAGGACAAGGCGGGCCGGGCCGGGCACACCGCGCACGGCAGGGCGGCCCGGGCCCGGGACGACGCGGAGCGGCACACGCCGCCCGGGCGGGCGCGCGGCGCGGTGCGGGCCGGGCTCGGGCATCCGCGCGCCGTGCTGGCCGCCGGGGCGGTGGCGGGCGTGATGGTCGCGGCGGGCCTCGTGCGGCGCCGCCGGCCCGGACACTGCTGAGCCCTCCGGGGGAGCGCGGTGCGGCGAGGGGCTCCAGTCGGGCGACGCGGGCCCCTCGCCGCGCAGGAAGGTGGCGGCACCCGGTTGGCGACACGCGCTTCGCGACACGCGTTCCTGATCGGAATCAACTTGACCTCAACCTTGGTCGAGGTCAAAGGCTGGTGTGTGCACCGACGACCACCGATCACCGGAGGCCGGCATGACCCGCCGCACCCACACCCATCCCCGTCCCGCCCGCCCCGACGTCCTGGCGCCCTTCTTCAGCACCTGGAGGGTCGGCACCCCCGAGCGGCAACGGCAGACCGTCGACGCCATCTCCCGTACCTGGGAGAGCCGCCCCTGGCCCGCCGACGAACTGCTCGGCTACCACGTCTACGGCGGGCACGACGGCAGCACGCTGCTGCACTACTCCCAGTGGGCGAGCGAGCAGGCGTACGAGGCCTTCGCGGGAACGCGACGGCAGGAGCGCGTCGACGAGATCGACACCGCCGTGCCGGGCATCGAACGGCTGAAGCTCGGCCGGTACCGGCCCTACCGCGGCACGAGCCGCGCGTCGGGGGCGGCCACCGTCGTCCCGGGCTGTGTGGTGATCGTCGACATCGAGTTCGAGGGACCCGACCCCGAACGGCAGCGCGCCTGGGTGGACGCCGTCTTCGAGGCCCTGGAGAGCGAGTCGGCCCCGCCCCCCGGCGGTATCTCCGCCCACTTCCACCTCAGCACCGACGGCACCCGCGTCCTCAACTACGCCGAGTGGCAGAGCGCGCAGGCCCACCGCGACGCCCTCGCCGCACCCGGCGGCGGTGTCGGCTCGGCGACGCCCCAGTGGAAGCGGGTGCACGACTGGCCGGGCGTGAAGAGCAGCACGGTCAACCGCTACGACCACGTGCTGGGCCTCGTACCCCGCTGAAGCCGCTGAACCCGCCCCCACCGCCGGCCGGTTACGGACGGAACCGCAGCACCTGCGGGTCGTGGTCGCTGATCTGGTCGTGGAACTCGGCGTTGACGTGCACGCTGTCGTAGGACAGGTGGCCGCGGCGGACCGACGGGCTGACCAGGATCTGGTCCAGGACCTGGCTGTTGCCCTGGTAGACGTACGAGTAGCGCTCGCTCCTCGGCAGCGACTTCACCGCCGACCACAGTGCCCCGCCGTCCTCCAGGATGCGGGCGGTCGTCGAGAACTCGAAGTCGTTGATGTCCCCCAGGGCGACGACGTCCGCGTTCTTCTGGGTGGCCAGGATCTCCTTCACGAAGGTGTTCACCACCTTCGCCTGGGCGTGGCGCTGGGTCTCCGAGCTGCGCGACGGCGGCTGGTACTGCGCCGTCAGACCCTGGTCGCCGCCCTTGGAGTTGAAGTGGTTGGCGATCACGACGACCGTCCGGCCGCGGAAGACGAACTCGCCCGCCAGCGGCTTGCGGCTGTCCTCCCAGGCCGGGTCGGCCGGGGCCACCCGCCCGGGGGAGAGGGTCAGCGCCGCCTTGCCGCGCACCTTGCGCACCCCCGTCGCGGTGGTCGCGTCGCCGCCCGCGCGGTCGGTGAAGGAGACCCGCTCCGGGTTGAACAGGAACGCCTGACGGATGTTGCCGCCGGGCTCGCCGCCGTCCGCCTTGTCCACGGGGTCGATGCCGCGCCACTCGTAGCGCGGGCCGCCGGCCGCGACGATCGCGTCGATCAGCCTGCCGACCGTGACGTCGGCCGCCACGGTGCCGTCGTCCGTGGCGCCGTTGTTGTCCTGGATCTCCTCCAGCGACACGACGTCGGGCGACTTGAGGCGATGCACGATCGTTTCGGCGTGCGCGGTGAAGGTGTCGTCCGACGGGTCGAGGTTCTCCACGTTGTACGTGGCCACCGCCAGCTCGCGGGCGTTCTGCCGGCGCGTCGACTCGCGCTCCGTGCCGCCCCGCTCCAGGGCGCCGATCTCGCTCGCGACCAGCGTGTATCCGCCGTACTGGTTGTAGTCCAGCGGACCGGCGGTGGTGCCGGCGAGGGTGTCGCCCACGTTCGCGTCGGGGAAGTCGGCCGGCTTGCCCAGCGACTGGATCTGCAGCCGGCCGGTGTTCTGGTCGTCGTAGGAGCCGTAGACCGTGCCGCCGCGGCGGTTCCGGTTCTCCCAGGGCTTCACCGTGACCCACAGCTCGGTGTACGGGTCCGAGGCGCCGACCACCCGGGCGTCGGAGACCCGGACGTTCATGCCCTCCAGGGACTCGTAGTAGTCCAGGGCGTACGCCCCCGGCCGCAGGGTCAGGGCGTTGACCGAGCCGTTCGCCGCCGCGTCGCCCTCGGGGGCGTACGCGCGGGGCACGGAGCGGGCGGAGACGGCCGTCGCGGCCGGGAGAGCGTTGCCGCCCGAGACGACGGTGACCGTCGCACGGGTGATCTCGGTCAGCGACTGGTTCCCCGAGGAGGTACCGCCGGGGACGTACTCCGAGACCGTGCCGGAGACGGTGACCGCGTCTCCGGCGGCGACCTCGGGGGCCTTGCTCGTGAAGACGAAGACGCCCTCGCTGGTGGCCGGGTCCGCGTCCGGCAGCGGGTCCTGCATCCAGAAGCCCCTGGAGGAGCCGTAGCCGCGGACGCCGGTGACGATTCCGGCCACGTCCGTGACCTGCCGGCCGGCGTACGGCGACAGCCTGGTGCTGCCCTGGACGTCGTGGATCCGCACCGGGCCGGCCGCTGCGGAGGCGGCGTGCGCGGGCGTGGTGAGGACGACGGTGGACGCCGCCGAGCAGACGGCGGCGACGGTGAGCGCGGCGAGGCGCGTGGAGGACTTGCTGGCCAACGGATCCCTCCGGGGATGTGACGTGGCGCCGGGACGAGGGTGGGGTGCGAGGGGCAGCAGGCTGCACGTGGGACACCCGGGACCTGAGTGAACACTTGTCCCGGCCCGCCCCCCGCTTTCTACGCGCGTCAATCTCCTGCTTGATCACGCCAGTTGTCAAGGTTTCGGCCATGTACACCACCCGACGGGGAGATGAACCGGGCGGCATGGGTGGAAACCCGTCTAGGCTGGGCTGTTGAGCCGCAGGCAGTCCGGATGCGGCCGTATGGCGGTCAAGAGGCGCGCGAGGAGAAACTTCCGATGTCAGACAGCTCCACCCTGCCGCCCGCACGGCTGCGCCCCGAAGCGGAGCTGGCCCGCGACGCGCTGTCCGCGCCGGTGCTCGCCCGGGCCGCGCGGCTGGCCCGCTGGGCCGATGCCGGCACCCGCGTCGACGCCGGGGGCGGACTCGTCGAGGAGCAGTTGCCCGCGGCGGCCGAGCAGCTCGGGCTGAGCGGGGACGACGCCGCCGCCCACGCGAGCGAGGCGTGGCGGATCGCCGTGGACACCGGGCTCGTCGAGATCACCGACGAGGAGACGGGCACCGTGGCCCCGGGCGAGGACCTCGCCCTGCTCACCGGCGGCTCCCCCCAGGACGTGCTCGGGGTCTGGCTCACCGCCCTGGAGACCGTGCTCGCCGACGCGAGCGTGCCCGACCTCGACGACCTGGTCGACGCGATGGCCGAGGGCGGCGAGGTCGACCTGTCCGCCCTCGACTGGGACCCCGAAGCCGAGTCCGAGTTCCTCGACGGCGTGCTCGGCAACCTCTACCTGCTCACCGTCGGCGAGGAGGGCCCCGGCGAGGCCCCGGTGCCGCTGCCCGCGCTGGCCGCCTCGGTGATCGTGCCCAGCGACATGAGTGAGCCCAGCAACGAGGTCCTCGAGCAGGTGTCGGACGCGATGATGCGCCTGGACGACCAGTTCCGGCTCCTTGAACCGGTCGGCCTCGTCGAGTACCAGCCGGTCGACGAGGCGCTCATGGCCGACGCCGACGAGGAGCCCGCCGCGCCCGTCGACGAGGCCGACGTCACCCGCTACGGCATGGTGCGGCTCACCCCGCTCGGGCTGTACGGACTGCGCGCCCGGCTCCAGGACGCCGGCTTCGACGCGCCCGCCGTCGGTGACCTCGCGGACAAGGGCGCCGACGCGCTCCTCGACGGCACCGCGTCCTTCCCGTCGGCCGCGGCCCACGCCGAGACCGAGCTGTGGCTGGCCGGGCGGGGCCCGCTCGACGCCGCCCGCGAACTGCTCGCGGCGGCCCGCGGCTCCGACCCCGGCGCTCCGCTGCGCCGGCTGCGCTGCCAGCAGGCGCTCTCCCTCGTCGGCGCGGAGGCCGAGCCCGCGCTGCGGGAGGTCCTCGACGACGCCGAACTGGGCGGCCTGGCCCGGGTCTGGCTCACCGAGCACGGGGCCCGGGACGTACCGGCGCCGCCGCAGGAGATGGTCTTCTGGCTGACCATCGACACCGTCGCCGCCCAGCTCGCCGCCGAGGGCAACTCCGAGGAACTGCGCGCCCTGGTCGAGGGCCTCGCCCGCGGGCACAGCGGCTTCTTCGACACGGTCTGGCGGGTCGAGCACCCGGCCACCCCGGAGGTCCTGGAGGCGATGGGGCGGCTGCACCCCGACAAGAAGATCGCCAAGGAGGCCCGCAAGGCGGCGTTCAAGGCACGGTCCCAGCAAGGCGGCTGAGCGTCGTACGGCGGCGTACGGGGCGGGCGGCCGAGCGGCGTGCGGGGCGGCGTACGGAGCGGCGTACCGAGCGGCGTACGGAGCGGGCGGCCGAGCGGCGCACAGAGCGGGGGCCGAGCGGCGTGCGGGGTGCGGCTGGCGACCCGAGGGCGGGGAGAGGTCTCCGCCAGTTCAACTGCCGTTCAGGAACCGACAGGAGTCCCGTTCAGGCGCGGGCGGAACCGTGACGCCGGATCGAGGTCCGCCACCCTCCACGGCCCGCTCACCGTCACAGGAGACACCATGTCGCTCACCCGCAGGGATTTCGCCGGCCGATCCGCGCTCACCGGCGCCGGGGTCGTACTGGCGGGCAGCGTCGGCGCCCTCGCCACCGCACCGAACGCCCTCGCGTCCACGGACACCGACAGCGTGGGGGAGGAACACGGCCACGGGCACGACGGCCACCACGGGCACGACGGCCACCACGGCCACGGCGGGGTCGGCTACGGACCGCTGGTCCCCGACCCGGACGGCATCCTCGCCCTGCCCGCCGGCTTCCGGTACGAGGTCATCACCTACTCCGGCCGGACCAAGCTGGAATCCGGCGAGTACACCCCGTCCAACCACGACGGCACCGCCGCCTTCGACGGCCCGCGCGGCACCACCCTCCTCGTCAACAACCACGAACTCGGCGGCCACCGCGACGACTGGCCGCACCCCGTCCCGCTCACCGAGGGCCTCGTCTACGACCCGGCCGCCGCCGGCGGCTGCACCGTCGTCGAGGTCCGCCGCGGCGGCCACGTCGCCGAGTGGGTCGGCATCGCCGGCACCGCCACCAACTGCGCGGGCGGCAGCACCCCGTGGGGCACCTGGCTGACCTGCGAGGAGACCGAGGACAAGGCCGGCAAGAACGGCATGACCAAGGACCACGGGTACGTCTTCGAGGTCGACCCCGAGGACCACCGCGCCAACCGCGACCCCAAGCCGGTCAAGGCGCTCGGCCGCTACGCCCACGAGGCCGTCGTCATCGACCCCAAGCGCGGCCACGCCTACCTCACCGAGGACGCCTCCGGCCCCAACGGCCTGCTGTACCGCTGGACCCCGCCGGAGCACTTCCGGCACGGCCGCGGCCGGCTGCGCACCCTCGCCGACGACGCCGGGGTCCTCCAGGCCTTCAAGTGCTTCGACTCCGGCGGCAAGTTCGTCGACGACCTCTCCCGCGCCACGAAGACCGGCACCGTCTACGGCGTCGACTGGGTCGACGTCCCCGACCGCGACGCGAGGACCACCTCCGTGCGCAAGCAGTTCGCCGCCGGCGAGGTCACCCGCGCGCGCAAACTGGAGGGCATGTGGTGGGCCGACGGCGGCACCTACATCGTCTCCTCCTTCGCCCGTGACGAGAGCCCCGGCCGGCCGCACGACGGCCAGGTCTGGTTCTACGACCCGAAGCGCCGCACCCTGACGCTGAAGGTCCTGCTCGGCGTCAACGCCGACCCGTCCGCCGACGGCGCCTTCGACGGCCCCGACAACATCACCGTCTCCCCGTACGGCGGCCTGGTCATCGCCGAGGACGGCGACGGCGTCCAGCACCTGTTCGGCGCCACCGACAGCGGCCGCACCTACCCCATCGCCCGCAACGAACTGAACCTGGGCACCGAGGACGACCCCGAATACAGCGAGTTCACCGGCGTCACCTTCTCGCCCGACGGCCGGACCCTCTACGCCAACATCCAGACGCCGGGCATCATGCTGGCGATCACGGGGCCCTGGAAGCGCCAGAAGCGCCGGTAATTAAATCGGTCGCCCGACCGACGGCCGCCCTTTTAGAGTGATGAACGTCCAGGTGCGAAGGCAGGACCTACTTCCACTCAAAATGGGGCGGCCACGGGTTCGAGTCCCGTCACCGGCACAACGCGCCGGTGTAGCTCAGGGGTTAGAGCACCTTGTCGGTTCCGCCGACCTGAACTCTGGACACCTACAACTTCACGCACCTCCCGGTGCGCGGGCCGCGGCTACTTCTTCTCTCAAAAGAATCCCATGCCGCAGCCCACTTGATCTCGGGAGGCCCAGCAGTCGAAGGGTGCCCGGTGCGCAGGCAGCGGATACTTCCTTTGATCGGACGGTTGCGGGTTCGAATCCCGTCATCGACTTCGGGTCGGTGTAGCTCAATTCGGCAGAGCATCCGCACAGTCCCGTCGCCGATTCCGACCTCGGGCACCCTTCCGCTGCCGTGCCTCCCTCCGAAAATGTTCGAGATTTCGAGCTTTCGAGAATTCGGGGGAATTCACCATGGCGCGATTCAACACCAAGGCCGCGAAGGCGCAGCCCACCTCGCGCGTGACCTCGACGGGCCGCGTGCTGCGCACCTGCGAGGGCGGCCGGGGCGCCGAGCGCGACGCGCGCTCCGAGCTCTTTCTGCTGTCGGTGGCCAACTTCGTGTCCCAGCAGACCTACTACGAGAGCGGCGCCGCCCGCGACGACCGCTTCGCCACGCTGGTGCGCGAACTCGCCCTCTCCGACCCGTCCTGGACGGCCGGCCTGCTGGGCTGGCTGCGTGGCGAGGGCAACCTGCGCACCGCCTCGATCGTCGGCGCCGCCGAGTACGTCAAGGCGCGGCTCGACTCCGGAGTCACCGACGGACCGGCGAACCGGCAGGTCGTCGCCTCCGTCCTGCGGCGGCCCGACGAGCCCGGTGAGCTGCTCGCGTACTGGACCGCGACGTACGGCCGCGCCGTGCCCAAGCCGGTCAAGCGGGGGATCGCCGACGCCGTGCGACGGCTCTACCACGGCAAGTCGCTGCTGAAGTACGACACCGCGTCCAAGGGGTACCGCTTCGGCGACATCCTCAACCTGGTGCACGCGGCGCCCGACCCGGACAAGCCGTGGCAGGGCGAGCTGTTCCAGTACGCCCTCGACCGCCGGCACAACCCGGACACCGCGGTGCCGCCCGCCTCGAACCGCGTCCTGACCGCGCACCGCGAGCTGATGGCGCTGCCCGTCGCCGAGCGGCGAGCCGTGGTCACGGCACCCGACGGCGCCGAGCGGCTCACGGCGGCGGGCATCACGTGGGAGATGCTGGCCGGCTGGCTCCAGGGGCCGATGGACAAGGCCGCCTGGGAAGCGGTGATCCCGTCCATGGGAGCGATGGCATTGCTCCGCAACCTCCGGAACTTCGACGAGGCCGGTGTCTCGGACGAGGTCGCCGCCCGGGTCGCGGCGAGGATCAGCGACCCGGCCGAGGTGGCGCGCTCGCGGCAGTTCCCCTTCCGCTACCTCGCCGCGTACCGGCACGCGCCGTCGCTGCGCTGGTCGTACCCCCTGGAGCAGGCGCTCGGCCACTCGCTGGCCAACGTGCCCGCGCTGGGCGGCCGGACGCTGGTCCTCGTGGACCGCTCGGGCTCGATGTTCTTCTCGCGTATGTCGGACCGCTCCGAGCTCACCCGGGCCGACGCGGCGGCCGTCTTCGGCACGGCGCTGGCGCTGCGGGCGGCCGACGCGGACCTGGTCGAGTTCGGTTCGTCGAGCAACCGCGTGAAGTACCGCGAGGGCGAGTCGGTGCTGAAGGTTCTGGCCCGCTTCGGCGACCTCGGCGGCACCCACACCACCGAGGCGGTGCGGCGCCACTACAGGAAGCACGACCGGGTACTGATCGTCACCGACGAGCAGTACGCCCACAGCCGGTACGGCGACCCGACCGAGCAGGTGCCGCCGCACGTGCCCGTGTACACCTGGAACCTCGCCGGGTACCGGGCGGGCCACGGTCCGTCGGGCCGGGCGAACCGGCACACCTTCGGAGGGCTCTCGGACGCGGCGTTCCGGATGGTTCCGCTGCTCGAGGCGGGCCGGGACGCCGACTGGCCGTGGGACGCCCGGGACGAGCACGCGCGGTAGGGTGCCCGGAAGGTTGCCCGCTGTGCAGGGAGGGGCTGTGGCGCAGGTCAGGCCCATGCGGGCGGATGCCCGGCGTAATCGTGAGCGGTTGCTGGCGGTGGCGGCGGAAGCCTTCGCCGAGCACGGTGAGGGCGCCTCCCTGGACGACATCGCCCGGCGGGCCGGGGTCGGCGTCGGCACCCTCTACCGGCACTTTCCGACGCGGCAGGCGCTGCTGGAGGCCGCCTACCTGGAGCGGCTGGAGGCGATCGCGGCCCGCGCCGACGTGATCGCGGACGCCCGGCCGCCGGGCGCGGCGCTCATGGCGTGGCTCGACGAGCTGGCCGTCGGGATGCTCCAGGTGCGCGGGCTCAAGGCGCTGCTCGGTACGGCCGTCACCGGCGGCGGGCCCGCGTGCGGCGACTGTGTGCGGGGCGCGGCGACCCGGCTGGTGCGGGCCGCGCAGGAGGCCGGTGCGCTGCGGGCGGACGTGGAGCCGGTCGAGGTGCTGCGGCTGCTGCACGGCGTGGTGACGGCGGCCGAGGCCGCCGACGAGGTGGACGGCATGGCCGTACGGCGATACCTGTCCCTGCTCATGGAGGGACTGGGGCGGGGCTAGGACCCAGGGGCGCCCGTGGTCGGGCGGCCCCCAGGTGTCCCCGGTCGCCTACAGCGCCTGCGCGGCCGGCTTCACCATGCCGCGGACCGTGCGGGACTTGACGAAGTCGCCCATGGCGGTCATCTCCCACTCGCCGGAGAACTGGCGGATCAGCTTCGCCATCATCACGCCGGTCTGCGGCTCGGCGCCGGTGAGGTCGAAGCGGACCAGCTCCTCGCCGCTCGCGGCGTCGATGAGGCGGCAGTAGGCCTTGGCGACCTCGGTGAACTTCTGGCCCGAGAACGAGTTCACCGTGAAGACCAGGCCGCTGACCTCCTGCGGCAGCCGGCCCAGGTCGACGACGATCACCTCGTCGTCTCCGCCGCCCTCACCGGTCAGGTTGTCGCCGGAGTGCTTGATCGCGCCGTTCACGATCGAGAGCTTGCCGAAGTAGCAGCTGTCGATGTGGTTGCGCTGCGGGCCGTAGGCGATGACGGACGCGTCCAGGTCGATGTCCTTGCCGCGGAACGCCGGCTCCCAGCCGAGGCCCATCTTGACCTGGGAGAGCACCGGCCGGCCGCCCTTGACCAGGGAGACGGTCTGGTTCTTCTGGAGGCTGACCCGGCCCTTGTCCAGGTTGATCTTGCCGGTGCCCGGGGCGGGGGCCGGCGGTGCGGCGGGCGCGGCGGGCGGAGCGGCGGGCATCGTGGGCGCGGCCGCGGGGGGCGGCGGTGGCGTGACCGCCTGGGGCTGCGGCGGCGTCGCCGGGGCGGCCGGTTCCTCCACCGTGACGCCGAAGTCCGTGGCGATGCCGGCCAGCCCGTTGGAGTAGCCCTGGCCGACCGCGCGGGCCTTCCAGGCGCCGTTGCGCAGGTAGACCTCGACGATCACCAGCGCGGTCTCGGAGCCGAGCTGCGGGGGCGTGAAGGTGGCGAGCACCGAGTTGTCGTCCGCGTTGCGGATGGTGGCGGTCGGTTCGATGCCCTGGAAGGTCTGGCCGGCGGCGTCCGGGCTGGCGGTGACGACGATCTTCTCGATGCCCGGCGGTACGGCGGCGGTGTCGACCACGATCGCGTCCGGGGCGCTGCCGCCGCCGGAGCGGTAGGTCACGCCCTGCCCGGTGGGCTGGTTGTAGAAGATGAAGTCGTCGTCGGAGCGCACCTTGCCGTCGGCGGTGAGCAGCAGGCCCGATACGTCGAGCCGCACGGGTGCGGCGACGTCCACCGTCACGCGGGCGGCGGAGAGGGGGATGTTCGAGCCGGGGGTCATAGCTGTCATGCCGGGTGAACGAGCGAGGGCGTTTTACCGTTCCCTTACCCGGCGGCCAATCGGGTCAGCGGCCGGGGAACGCCGCTTCAGCGGCGGTTGCGGGGGTGATTGCGGGCCGTGCGTTCGTTGCCGTGCTTGTAGTTGCCCGTCCAGCGGGCCATGACGAGCTGGGGGTCGCCCGCGGTGACCTCTTCGAGGAAGCGGGCGGCTCGGGAGCCGTTGAGGGTGGTGGCGGGGTGGTCGTGGTGGGTGATGTGGACGGTGCCGGATGCGGTGGCGGTGTAGGCGAAGCCGTTCGGTTTGGGCATGCGGGGGATCGTACGGGGGGTGGGGGCGGCGTCCCCATGGGTTTTCGCCCCCGCCGCCCCTTCCCGTCCCGACCCTGGGGGCTGCGCCCCCAGACCCCCGCCTTTCGGCCTGGACGGCCTCGTCCTCAAGCGCCGGACGGGCTAAAGAATCAACACCTACGGCACGACCACGATCTTGCGGCCCACGCCCGCCGCGAACTGCTCCAGCGCCTGCGGGTAGCGGGCCAGTTCGATGCGGTCGCTGATGAAGACGTCCGGGTCGAGGACGCCGTTCGCGAACAGCTCCGCCGCGCGCTCGTAGCTGTGGAGGACCGCCATCGAACCGGTGATGGTGATCTCCTGGTTGTAGATGCGGTACGGGTCGATCTGCACGCGCGTCGCGTAGTCGGCGACGCCGAACTGGAGGAAGGTGCCGGCCTTGGCGACCCGGTCCAGGCCGTCCTGGATCGCCGCCGCGTTGCCGGTGGCGTCGATGACCAGGTCCCAGCCCTGGGGGCGGTCCAGCTCGTCCGGGGACGCCGCCGAGGCCGAGACGCCGAGGCCGCGGGCCGTTTCCAGGCGGGCCGGGTTGAGGTCGACCATGTCGACGCTGGCCGCGCCGGTGCGCTTGGCCAGCTCCAGCATCATCAGGCCCATCGTGCCGGAGCCGTAGATCAGGACGTGGGCTCCCAGACGGGACTGGAGGACGTCGTAGCCGCGGACGGCGCAGGAGAGCGGTTCGATCAGGGCCGCGTCCTGGGTGCGGACGTGCTCGGGGAGCTTCACGCAGTTCGCGACCGGCGCCACCGCGTACTGGGCCGCGCCGCCCGCCGTCGTCACGCCGATGGCCGCCCAGCGTTCGCAGAGGTTGTTGTGGCCGGTGCGGCAGTAGCGGCACTCGTAGCAGTAGAGGGAGGGGTCGACGGCCACCTGGTCGCCGACCGCCACCTCCGTGACCTGGGCGCCGACGCCGACCACCGCGCCCGCGAACTCGTGGCCCGGCACGATCGGCAGCTTGGGCGCGAACTCGCCCTGGAGGATGTGCAGGTCGGTGCCGCACAGGCCACAGGCGGCGACCTCGACGACGACCTCGCGCGGCCCTGGCGTCGGGTCGGGGACCTCGGTGACGACGGCGCGGCCCACGGACTCGATGACGGCGGCCTTCATTTCACGGCTCCCAACGACAGGCCCTGGACCAGTTTGTCCTGGGCGGCGAACCCCGCGGCGAGCACCGGCAGGGAGATGACGAGCGACGCGGCGCACACCTTGGCCAGGAAGAGGCCCTGGCTGGTGATGAAGCCGGTCAGGAAGACGGGGGCGGTCTCGGCGACCACGCCGGTCAGCACCCGGGCGAAGAGCAGTTCGTTCCAGCTGAAGATGAAGCAGATCAGGGACGTCGCCGCGATGCCCGGGAGAGCGATGGGGGCCACGACCCGGACCAGGATGGTGGGCAGCTTCGCGCCGTCCACCCGGGCCGCCTCGATGATCGCGACCGGGACCTCGGCCAGGAAGGACTGCATCATCCAGACCGCGATCGGCAGGTTCATCGACGTGTAGAGGATGACCAGCAGCCAGATGTTGTCCAGCATGTCGGTGTTCTTGGCGAACAGGTAGATCGGCAGCAGGCCCGCCACCACCGGCAGCATCTTGGTGGACAGGAAGAAGAACAGGACGTCCGTCCACTTCTTCACCGGGCGGATGGACAGGGCGTAGGCGGCGGGCAGGGCCAGGACCAGGACGAAGAGGGTCGACGCGATCGACGCCACCGCCGAGTTGATCAGGGCGGGCCAGGGGCTGGCGCCACCGCCCGCGCCGAAGAACTCGCGGTAGCCGTCCAGGGTCAGCGACGCCGCGAAGGACGGCGGGTTGGTGGCGGCGTCCGACTCCGAGTGGAAGGAGGTCAGTGCCATCCACGCGATGGGCAGGAAGAAGACGATGCCGACCAGCCAGGCCACCAGGCCGAGGCCGGCACCGGCCCTGCGGCGGGTGCGTACGGGCGGCTTGGCGTCGGTGACGACGGGGCGTACGGCGGTGGCGCTCATGCGCGGCCGACCTCCTCGCGGAACAGGGACGACACCACGCGCAGCGCGAAGGTGGCGATGATGATCGAGCCGATGACGACCAGGACGCCCGCGGCCGAGGCGAGGCCGTTCTCGTGGGCCTGGTAGAAGCTCTGGTAGACGGTGTAGGGCAGGTTGGCCGTGCCCAGGCCGCCGGACGTGATGGTGAAGACCGCGTCGAAGTTCTGGACGATGTAGATCGAGCCGAGCAGGGCGCCGAGTTCGAGGTAGCGGCGCAGGTGGGGCAGGGTGAGGTGGACGAAGATCTGCCAGTCGCCCGCGCCGTCCACCCGGGCGGCCTCGATCTGCTGCTGGTCCCGGCTCTGCAGTCCGGCCAGCAGGATGAGCATCATGAACGGCGTCCACTGCCACACCAGCGAGGCCTCGACCGCGAGCAGCGGGGTGCCCGAGATCCAGTCCGGCTGGGGTCCGCCGACGTAGTGCAACAGGCCGTTCAGCAGGCCGTACTCGGGGTTGTAGAGGACGTGCTTCCAGAGCAGGGCCGCCGCCACCGGGACCACCAGGAACGGGGCGATCAGGAGGGTGCGGACCACGCCGCGCCCCTTGAACCTCCGGTCGAGGAGCAGGGCCAGGGCCAGGCCGAGGACCAGGCTGGCCAGCACGACCGCCACGGTCAGCAGGATCGTCGTCCACACCGACTTGCGCAGGGCGGGGTCGCTGAGGACGTCGCCGTAGTTGGCGAAGCCGGTGAAGCTGCGGGCGTCCGGGTAGAGGGCGTTCCAGTCGAAGAAGGAGATCACCAGGGTCGCCACGAAGGGCAGCTGGGTGACCACGATCATGAAGATCAGGGCGGGGAGGAGCGGGGCGCGGGTGGCCCAGGCGCGCAGCCGGTTGGACGGCGGCCGGACGGTGGGGCGGGTGTTCTCGGGTGCGGCCGAGGGGGCCGTGGTCGTGGCGGTCATCGTCCCTCGTACTCCTCGGAGATCTGCTCGGCGAGCTGCTGGGACTTCTTCAGGGCCTCCTCGACGGACTGGCGTCCGGCGATGGCCGCGCTGATCTCCTGGGAGACCTTGGTACCGAGGTCGGTGAACTCGGGGATGCCGACGAACTGGATGCCGGGTGCCGGGCGGGGCTGCACCCCCGGGTTCTTGGGCTTCGCGCCCTCGATGGCCTTCCTGGTCATCTCCTGGAAGGCGGCGGCCTCCTTGACGTAGTCCGGGTTCTCGTACGTCGAGGCGCGCTTGCCGGCCGGGACGTTGGACCAGCCGAACTCGTCGCCGACCAGCTGCTCGTACTCCTTGCTGGACGCCCAGGAGACGAACTTCCACGCCTTGTCGGCGTTGCGGGAGGCCTTCTGGATGCCCCAGGCCCAGGTGTACAGCCAGCCGGAGGAGTCCGTCTTCTCCACGGGGGCGGGCGCGTAGCCGACCTTGCCCTTGACCGGGGAGTCGGCGGCGTCCAGGGAGCCGGCCGCGGAGGTGGCGTCGTACCACATGGCGACCTTGCCCTGCGTCATGTTGTTCAGGCACTCGGCGAAGCCGGACTGGGCGGCGCCGGACTCGCCGTGCTCGCGGACCAGGTCGACATAGAACTTCGTCGCCTTCTCCCACTCGGGGGAGTCGAGCCGGGCCTGCCAGTCCTGGTCGAACCAGGTGCCGCCGAAGGTGTTCACGACCGTCGTCAGGGGTGCCATCAGCTCGCCCCAGCCGGGCAGTCCGCGCAGGCAGATGCCCTTCATGCCCGGCTCGGACCCGTCGAGCTTCTCGGCGAAGGAGGCCACCTGGGTCCAGGTGGGGTGCTCGGGCATGGTCAGGCCCGCCTTGGCGAAGAGGTCCTTGCGGTACATCAGGAAGGAGGACTCGCCGTAGAAGGGCTGGCCGTAGAGCTTGCCGTCGTCGGCGGTGAGGGACTCGCGCATCGGGCCGAGGACGTCCTGCTCGTCGTAGCCCGGGTCCTTGGCGACGTAGGAGTCCATCTCGTGCAGCCAGTCGTTGCGGGCGTAGATCGGTATCTCGTAGTTGGAGAGGGTGGCGGCGTCGTACTGGCCGGCCTGGTTGGCGAAGTCCTGGCTGATCTTGTCCCGGACGTCGTTCTCCGGCAGGACGGTGAAGTTCACCTTGATGCCGGTCTCTTTGGTGAAGTGGTCGGCGGTGAGCTTCTGCAGCTCGACCATCTGCGGGTTGTTGACCATGAGGACGTTGATGGCGTTGCCGCCGGATCCGGCGCCGCCCGCCCCGACCCAGCAGCCGGTGAGCAGCGGGGCGAGCAGCGTCCCTGCGGCGGCCATGGCGAGTGTGGCTCGCGGCCTCCGTCGGCTCTGGGTTCGCATGGATCGCTCCTGAACGTATGGGGAGGTATGGGGAGGTATACGGATGTAACGGGCGGTGAAGGGTGTGGGTGTGCCGTGCGGGACAGGGTCGGGTGGTTCTCAGACGCGGATGATCTGGGGGCCGAGCAGGGAGTAGCGGTGGGCCTCGGCCGAGGGCAGCAGCGTGCTGGTGACGATGGCCTCCAGGGCGCCGACCTCCGCGAACCGGCAGAAGCTCACCGCCCCGAACTTGGTGTGCGCGCCGGCGAACACCGTGCGGCGGGCGGCCCGGACGGCCTGCGCCTTGACCTCGCTGACCGCGGGGTCGGGGGTGGTGAGGCCGTGCTCGCGGGAGATGCCGTTGGCGCCGATGTACGCCAGGTCGATGACGAAGCCGGCCAGCATCTTCGTCGTCCAGTGGTCGACGGTGGCCAGGGTGCCCGAGCGGACCCGGCCGCCGAGCAGCAGGACGGAGGTGTCCCCGGCCTCGGCCAGCGCGCCCGCGACCGGCAGGGACGCGGTGACCACGGTCAGCGGCCGGTCCCGGGGCAGGGCCTCGGCGATGAGCTGGGGGGTGAAGCCCTCGTCGACGAAGACCGTCTCCGCGTCGCCGAGCAGTTCGACGGCCGCGGCCGCGATCCGGCGCTTCTCGGGCACGTGGCTGGTGGCGCGGAAGGCGAGCGTGGTCTCGAACCCGGCGCTCTCCACCGGGTAGGCGCCGCCGTGGGTGCGGCGGACCAGGCCGTGGTCCTCCAGGGCGCGCAGGTCGCGTCGTACGGTCTCCTTGGCGACGCCCAGTTCGGCGGCGAGCGCGGTGACGTCGACCGAGCCGGTGGCGCGGGCGACCCGCACGATCTCGTGCCGGCGTTCTTCCGTCGTCCTTGTCCGCGTGCTCATGCCGAACACCTGCCTCACCGCCTCGTCGCCGTGTGGTTGCCCGTTCGGGCCCGTGTCGCCCTTGGGGGAAGTTCTACAGCGGTCGTGCGGCACTGACCAGGCCTGTTGCGGACCCGATACTGCCCGGGTGTGCCCGTTTGCGGTGCCGGGTGCCCGTCGCGGACCTGGGGTTCGGCGCGGGACGGGGTGAGAACGGGCAGCGCGGATGCCCGCATGCGGAAGCGGACGGGCCCGTTCGGTGCCCGTCCGCTTCCTCGGTCGCTCTCGCGTGGTCGTCTTCCGGTCAGTACGGCCAGATCGGGGGGTCGGTCACGAAGTGGCCGCCCAGGCGGGCGTGTGCCGGGTCGCCGGGGTCGAGTTCGCCCTGTTCGGCGACGAGCTTGTCGGCGTACGGCTCGGAGTCGTCCTGCGGCTCGTAACCGAGTGCCCGCGCGGAGGTCAGGTCCCACCACAGGCGGGTGTTGGCGGAGGAGCCGTGGACGACGGTGTGCCCCACGTTCTCGGCGGTGAGTGCCGCGTGGAAGAGGCGGGCGCCGTCCGCGGGGCTCATCCAGACCGAGAGCATGCGCACGCTGGTCGGTTCGGGGAAGCAGGAGCCGATGCGGACGGAGACGGTCTCGATGCCGTGCTTGTCCCAGTAGAGCTGGGCGAGGTCCTCGCCGAAGCACTTGGACAGGCCGTAGAAGGTGTCCGGGCGGCGCGGCGTGTCGATGGGGATGAGGGGGTCGTCGCCCTGCGGCCGGGGGGTGTAGCCGACGGCGTGGTTGGAGGAGGCGAAGACGATGCGGCCGATGCCCTCCTCGCGGGCGGCCTCGTACAGGTTGTACGTGCCCTCGATGTTCGCCGCGAGGATCTTCTCGAAGGAGGCTTCCAGGGAGATGCCCGCGAGGTGGATGATCGCATCGACGCCCCGGACCGCCTCGCGCAGGGCGTCCCGGTCGGCGAGGTCGGCGACGATCGCGTCCGGCTCGCCCTCGACCGGGCGCAGGTCGAGCAGGCGCAGCCGGTAGCCGTGGCCGGGGAGCAGTTCCCGCATCAGGGTGCCGAGGCCGCCGGCGGCGCCGGTGAGCAGGACGGTGCGGGGAGCGGGCATCCTCGGGACTCCTAGGTCGGTCTGTGGAAGCGGCAGGCGTGCGCAGGCGCGCGCAGGCGTGCCGGTGTGTGCCTCACGTTCAGATGTGTGGACACGCTAAGGAGCAGGTGGTCGGGCGTCAAGAGGGCGCCTGCTTGACGGTGTTCGCGGGGCGGCTTAGCGTGGTCGCGTTCAGAAATATAGACACTGGTCATGAATATGATGACGCCCGTGATTCGACCCTGCACCTGGAATGGGGAGCGCCCGTGACCTCAGCCTCTCTCGCCGCCCGGCTCACCGCGCCCAGCGGCCCCCTGTTCTTCCCCGTCACGGCGTACGGACCCGACGGCGGACTCGACCTCGACGTCTACCGCACCCATGTGCGCCGCGGGGTCGAGGCCGGTGCGGCCGCCGTGTTCGCCTGCTGCGGCACTGGCGAGTTCCACGCCCTCACGCCCGAGGAGTTCGCCGTCTGCGTCCGCGCGGCCGTCGAGGAGAGCGCGGGCCGGGTGCCCGTCCTCGCGGGCGCGGGCTACGGCACCGCCCTCGCCGTGCGCTACGCCCGCCTCGCCGAGGAGGCCGGGGCCGACGGGCTGCTCGCCATGCCGCCCTACCTGGTGCTCGCCGGGCAGGAGGGACTGGTGCGGCACTACCGGGAGGTGGCGGCCGCGACCCCGCTGCCCGTGATCGTCTACCAGCGCGACAACGCCGTGTTCACCCCTGAGAGCGTCGTCGAACTCGCCCGCACGAAGGGCGTCGTCGGCCTCAAGGACGGCCTCGGCGACCTCGACCTGATGCAGCGGATCGTCAGCGCGGTGCGCACGGAGCTGCCCGACGAGGAGTTCCTGTACTTCAACGGCCTCCCGACCGCCGAACAGACCCAGCTCGCCTACCGCGCGCTGGGCGTCCCCCTGTACTCCTCCGCCGTGTTCTGCTTCGCCCCCGAGATCGCCGTCGCCTTCCACCGGGCGCTGCGCACCGGGGACGAGGCCACGGCACACCGCCTGCTCGACGGCTTCTACCGGCCGTTCGTCGAACTGCGCGCCAAGGGCCGCGGATACGCCGTCGCCCTGGTCAAGGCGGGGGTACGGCTGCGCGGCCTGGACGTGGGGGAGGTACGGACGCCGTTGCAGGAGCCCGCCGAGGAGCACGTGAAGCAGCTCGCGCGGATCATCGAGCGGGGTCAGGTGCTGCTCGCGGAAGGCGCCGCCCGGTGAAGGCGTCGGCGTTCCTCTACCCCTGGGACGTCAACGGCGACCCGGAGGCCCCCGCGCGCGTCGCGGACATCGGCGTGGCACAGGTGACGCTCGCCGCCGCCTACCACTCCACCCGCGCCCTCACCCCGCGCCACCCGCGCCACCGCGTCGTCACCGCCGAGCACGCCGCCGTCCTCTACCCGCCGGACGCCGCCCGCTGGGAGAGCCGCGAGCTGCGCCCGTACGAGGCCGGTGACTGGGCGCCCGGCGACGCGTACGGCGAGGCCGCCGCCGCCCTCGCCGAGGCGGGCCTTCAGGTGCACACGTGGGTCGTCCTCGCCCACAGCTCCCGCCTCGGGGCGGAACACCCGCACACCTCCGTCGTCAACGCCTACCGCGACCGCTACCCCTGGGCGCCCTGCATAGCGCAGCCCGCCACCCGCGCGTACCTCACCGACCTGGCCGCCGAGGCGGCGGTGCGGCCCGGGGCGCGCGGCACGGAACTGGAGTCGCTGGGCTGGTACGGGCTCGCCCACCTGCACGCCCACGACAAGACCGGCGGGGTGGCCCTCGGGGACGCCGGGCAGTACCTGATGTCGCTGTGCTTCTGCCCCGACTGCCGGGCGGGGTACGGCGGTCAGGGTCTCGACGCCGACGCACTGGCCGCCGCCGTACGCACCGCCCTCGAGCCGGTGTGGCGGGGCACGGCGCCCTCGGACGGGGGCTGGGCGGGCGTCGAGAAGCTCCTCGGCGAGGCGACGGCGCACGCCACGCGCGCGTGGCGGGACGACCGGGCCCGAACGCTCCAGGAGGCGGCGGTCTCGGCGGTCCGCGCCGCCGCACCCGACGGCTTCCAGGTCCTGCTGCACGCCGACCCGGTGTCCTACCACTGCGGCGCCAACGCCGGTGTCGACCCCGCGCACATCCTCTCCGTCGCGGACGGCGTGGTCGTGCCCTGCACGGGCGGCCCGGCCCTGCTGACGCCGTTCGCCGAACAGGCCGGTGACGGGACCGTCCTCGCCGCCAACCTCACGGTGGTCTCGGGCATGGGCGGCAGCCCCCGCACCCTCCCCGCGGACGCCGCCCGCGCCCGCGACCTGGGCGCGACGGAACTGCGGCTGTACCACGCGGGGCTGGCGTCGGACGGGGATCTGGAGGCGGTGCGGGCGGGGCTGCGGGTGGGGTGAGGGGGCGCGGCCTCCGTGTCTCGGTGCGGGCCCGGGCGGGTGCCGGCCGCGCCGAGCCCCGCGCCCCTCTCAGGGGCGTTCGGTGCGCCCGTCCGAGGGGGCTGCGGCCATCGGGCACCGGGCCAGTGTCGTCGCCGTCGCCAGCAGGACCGCACCCAGGGCCGGCATCGTCAGACGCAGGTCGACCGTCTCGACCAGCGCCGCGCCCGCGGCCAGCCCGAGCACGTTCGGGGTGAAGAGCAGGGAGTTGGCCGTCGCCGTGACCCGGCCCAGCAGCGGCCCCGGCGTCTCGTGCTGGACGGCGGTCAGGGCGGCGACCAGCACCGCGGGCAGCCCCGCGCCGATCGCCGCACTGGTGCCCAGGGCCACGGCGTCGTACGGCGCCGCCCGCACCGCCAGCGCCGTCGCGAGCAGGACGATCCCCGCGACGGCGAACCGCCGTCCGCCCAGCCGTCGCAGGGCCGGTCCGGCGAGCAGCCCCACCACCACCGACCCGGCGCCCTGGACGGCGTACAGCGCCCCGGCGTACGCGGGGGAGTGGCCGAGAGCGACGACGGCGTAGGCCGTGGCACCGTTGACGCCCGCGCACAGCATGGTGACACCGCCCGCGAGGACGAGCGGCCGCAGGCCGGGACGGCCCCACAGGTGGCGGGCGCCCTCGGCCGTGCGGCGCCGCCAGTTCTCCGTGGGGCGCTCCGGTGGCGCCTCACGGACCCGCAGGGCGGCGTAGACGCCGGTGGCCAGCACGAACGTGGCGGCGTCCAGCAGCGCCACACTCGGTCCGCCGTACGCCGCGTACAGGCCGGCCCCGGCCGGCGGCGCCACCAGCTTCATGCCCTCGTTGGCGGTCATGCGCAGCCCGTTGAAGTCGCCGAGCAGGCCCGGGTCGACGGCGGCGGCGACGAGCGCCGACTCCGCCGCGTCGTGGACGACGCCCGCCGCGCCGTACACCAGGAGCACCGCGAAGAGCAGCCACAGCGTGTCCCGCGAGTCCACGGCGAACAGCGTGAGCAGCAGGCAGGCCATCAGTGGGCCGGTGGCGACCAGCAGCGGCCTGCGGCGGACGCGGTCCGCCAGGGTGCCCAGCGCCGGACCCACGAGCGTCGGCGCCCACATCGCGAGCATGCACAGCGCCGCGAGCCCGTCCGAGCCGGTGAGGTCCTTCACCCACACACCGGCCGCCAGCCACAGCGCCGAGGTGCCGAAGCCGGACACCACCACCCCGCAGAGACAGAGGGCCGCGTCGCGGTCGCGCAGGACGCGGCCGAGGGACCGGTGTCCGGCCCGGCCCGCGGAATGCTTCCTTCTCGCCGTCGTCATACCCGGTCAGCCTGGGCCTAAGGCCCGGGTGCGGACATCGGGCAGGTGCCCTACTGCCTGCCCCGGCGGCCGATGAGTTTCGCGGGTGCGACCGGTCCACCGTCCGAGAGAACCGCCCCGCACATCATCCCGAGGAGCAGCCGATGACCGCCGAGACCACCACCCTCGACCTGGGACCGCAGACGCGGATCCTCACCCGCCTCGCCGACGGCGTCCGCGAGGACCGGCTCACGGACCCGACGCCCTGTCCCGACCTGGCGGTGCGCAACCTGCTCGGCCACCTGACCGGTCTCGCCGTCGCCTTCCGCGACGCCGCGCGCAAGGACCTGGGGCCCACCACGGACACCAGCCCCGAGGCGTCCGTGCCGGACATCGGTCCCGGCTGGCGCGAGGAGCTCGCCGCCGCGCTCGGCGAACTCGCCGAGGCATGGCAGGACCCCGGGGCGTGGACGGGTATGACCCGGGCCGGCGGCATCGACCTGCCCGGCGCCGTCGCCGGTGCGGTCGTCGCCGACGAACTGGTCATCCACGGCTGGGACCTGGCCCGCGCGACCGGCCAGGAGTACGCCCCCGACGCGGCCGCGCTGCGAGCGGCACACGGCCTGCTCGCCGCCGCCGCGGAGGAGTCCGACCGGGACCAGGGCATGTTCGGCCCGGTCGTCGCCGTCCCCGCGGACGCGCCGCTGCTGGAGCGCGCGGTGGGACTGAGCGGGCGCGACCCGGGCTGGACCCGCACCGTCTGACGCAGGCGGTACCCGGCACAACTTCCTTTGTCAGAAGCATTGACGTGGCCGCGCGCCCCTCTTACCTTCAACGCGTCGTACTCCGTACGTCATATATGAGACGCGATACGCGAGATCAGATATCCGAGATCTGTCCGCGCATCCGACGCGAGATTCCGAGAGGCGCGCATGACCTCTGTGCCCACGCCGATCCCCTCCCGCACGCAGTACGTGCTGGAGGAGATCAAACGCCGCATCCTCACCGGCCGGTTGACGCCCGGCCAGGCCCTGGTCGAGACCGACCTCGCCGCACAGTTCGGGGTGTCCAAGACACCGGTGCGCGAGGCGCTCAAGACGCTGGCCGGTACCGGACTGGTCGTGATGAACCAGTACAAGGGCGTCACCGTGCGCATGGTGGACGCGGACATGGCGCGCGAGGTCTACGACGTCCGGCTCCTCCTGGAGCCCGAGGCGCTCCGGCGCGCCGTACGCCGGGAGGCCTCCCTGGAGGCCGCCCGCGAGGCCCTGACCCGGGCCGACCGCGCCACGGACACGGCCGAACGGTCGCTGGCCAACCGCGAGTTCCACCGTGCCCTGTACGTGCCCTGCGGCAACCCGCTGCTCGGCCGGATGCTCGACGAGGTCCGCGACCAGGCGGCCCTCGTCTCCGCGGTCGCCTGGGCCGCCGACCCCTCCTGGGAGCGGGAGGCCGGCGAGCACCAGGAGATCCTCGCCCTCGCCCTCGCCGGTGACGCGGACGGCGCGGCCCGCGCCCTGCACGCGCACATCGCGTCCTTCGTCGAGCGGGCCTTCCCCGAAGCGGGGAACGCGGCCCAGGAAGAGGACGGTCAGGCATGACAGCGACGTTCGAGACCCAGCGGGCGGCCCTGGCCGACGTGGTGGCGATCCCGGTGACCCCGTTCGCCGAGGACGGCACCGTCGACCCCGCCACCTACCGGGCCCTGCTGCGTCGTCTCCTCGACGGTGGCATCAGGACCCTCACCCCGGGCGGCAACACCGGCGAGTTCTACGCCCTGGACCCGGCCGAGCGCCGCCTCGTCACCGAGCTGACGATCGAGGAGGCCGGCGAGCGCGCCGACATCCTGGTCGGCGTCGGCCACGACGTGCCGACCGCGGTCGCCTCCGCCCGGCACGCCCGCGAGCTGGGCGCCTCCATGGTGATGGTCCACCAGCCCGTCCACCCCTACGTCTCCCAGGGCGGCTGGGTCGACTACCACCGCGCCATCGCCGGGGCCGTGCCCGAACTGGGCGTCGTCCCCTACCTGCGCAACCCCCAGCTGCCCGGCGCCCGCCTCGCCGAACTCGCCGACGCCTGCCCCAACGTGATCGGGGTGAAGTACGCCGTCCCGGACGCCGCCAGGTTCGCCGCCTTCGCCCGCGACGCCGGCCTGGACCGCTTCGTCTGGGTCGCGGGGCTCGCCGAGCCGTACGCGCCCTCGTACTTCTCCGCGGGCGCCACCGGCTTCACCTCCGGGCTGGTGAACGTCGCCCCGGCCGTCTCGCTGAACATGATCGAAGCGCTTCGCTCCGGCGACTACCCGGGCGCCATGAAGGTCTGGGAGCAGATCCGCCGCTTCGAGGAACTGCGGGCCGCCAACGGCTCCGCGAACAACGTCACCGTGGTCAAGGAGGCCCTCGCCTCGCTGGGCCTGTGCCGCCGGGAGGTCCGCCCACCGAGCAAGCCGCTGCCCGAGAGCGAACGTGCCGAGGTCGCAGCCATCGCCGCGGGGTGGTCCATATGACCGACCGGAAGTCGCCCGAACAGCTCCGCAGCCACCAGTGGTACGGCACGGACGGCCTGCGCTCCTTCAGCCACCGCGCCCGCACCCGCCAGCTCGGCTACCTGCCCGAGGAGCACCTCGGCAAGCCCGTCATCGCGATCCTCAACACCTGGTCCGACATCAACCCCTGCCACGTCCACCTGCGCGACCGCGCCCAGGCGGTCAAGCGCGGGGTGTGGCAGGCGGGCGGGTTCCCGCTGGAGTTCCCGGTCTCCACGCTCAGCGAGACCTTCCAGAAGCCGACCCCCATGCTGTACCGCAACCTCCTCGCCATGGAGACCGAGGAGCTGCTGCGCTCCTACCCGGTCGACGGCGCCGTGCTGATGGGCGGCTGCGACAAGTCCACGCCCGCCCTGCTCATGGGTGCCGCCACGGTGGACCTGCCCGCGGTGTTCGTCCCCGCCGGGCCCATGCTCCCCGGGCACTGGCGCGGCGAGACCCTCGGCTCCGGCACCGACATGTGGAAGTACTGGGACGACAAGCGGGCCGGTCTCATCGGCGACTGCGAGATGCAGGAGCTGGAGAGCGGCCTGGCCCGCTCGCCCGGCCACTGCATGACGATGGGCACCGCCTCCACGCTGACCGCCGCCGCCGAGGCCCTCGGCGTCACGGTTCCGGGCGCCTCCAGCATCCCGGCCGTCGACTCCGGGCACGACCGGATGGCCGCCGCGGCCGGACTGCGCATCGTCGAACTGGTCCACCAGGACCGGAAACTCAGCGACATCCTCACCGCCGACGCCTTCGAGGACGCCGTCACCACCGTCCTCGGCCTCGGCGGCTCCACCAACGCCGTGATCCACCTGATCGCCATGGCGGGCCGGGCCGGAGTCACCCTCACCCTGGACGACTTCGACCGGATCGCCCGCACCGTCCCGGTGCTCGCCAACGTCCGCCCCGGCGGACAGACCTACCTGATGGAGGACTTCCACTTCGCCGGCGGCCTGCCCGGCTTCCTCTCCCGCATCACCGACCTGCTCCACCTCGACCGGCCCACCGTCTCGCACGACACCCTGCGCGAGCAGCTGGAGGGCGCCCTCGTCCACCACGACGACGTCATCAGGACCCGTGACAACCCGGTCGCGAGCGAGGGCGGGGTCGCCGTACTGCGCGGCAACCTGTGCCCGGACGGCGCGGTCATCAAGCACATCGCCGCCGAGCCGCACCTGCTCAAGCACACCGGTCCCGCCGTCGTCTTCGACGACTACCGGACCATGCAGCGCACCATCAACGACCCGGAGCTGGGCATCACCGCCGACAGCGTGCTGGTGCTCCGCAACGCCGGGCCCAAGGGCGGCCCGGGCATGCCCGAGTACGGCATGCTGCCCCTCCCCGACCACCTGCTCAAGCAGGGCGTGCGGGACATGGTCCGGATCTCCGACGCCCGGATGAGCGGCACCAGTTACGGCGCGTGCGTGCTGCACGTGGCCCCCGAGTCGTACGTCGGCGGACCGCTCGCCCTGGTGCGCACCGGCGACTCCATCACCCTCGACGTCGGGGCGCGCTCCCTCCGGCTCAACGTGGACGACGAGGAGCTGGAGCGCCGCAGGGCCGCCTGGACCCCGCCGCCCGCCCGCTACGAGCGCGGCTACGGCGCGCTCTACAACGAACAGATCACCCAGGCCGACACCGGCTGCGACTTCGAGTTCCTGGCCCGGCCGGGCAAGGTGCGGGACCCCTACGCGGGCTGAGCCCGCCGGTGGCGGGACCCCGCACACCCCTACCCATCGAGAAAGCGCTTCCCGTCAGCTCCGCGAACGCCCCGGACGACGTACCTGAGATGACGTACCAGAACGGAGAACTGTCATGGCCCAAGCCGCAGCCGTGGCGAAACCGCCCGCGCCACCCCGGCGGCGCCGTGCCTCGGCCACGCCGCGCAGGCTCCCCTACCTGCTGATCGGACCGGCCGCCCTGCTGATGCTGGGCTTCATCGCCTACCCGGTCATCAGCGTCTTCTACTACAGCCTGCAGGAGTACAACCCCACCAAGCCGTGGCGGAACGGCTTCGCGGGCTTCGACAACTTCGTCAGGATCTTCACCGAGGACCCGGTGTTCTGGGACACCCTCGTCTTCAGCGCCAAGTGGGTCTTCGTCGAGGTCGGACTGCAGCTGCTCTTCGGACTGGCGCTGGCGCTCATCGTCAACCAGACCTTCGTGGGCCGGGGCATCGGGCGGGCCATGGTCTTCTCCCCGTGGGCCGTCTCCGGCGTCCTGACCTCCGCGATCTGGGTGCTGCTCTACAACTCCCAGACCGGCGTCACCCGCTACCTCGCGGACATGGGCATCGGCTCGTACGGCACCAGCTGGCTCTCCGACACCTCGACCGTGTTCTCCGCGGCGGTGGTCGCCGACCTCTGGCGCGGCGTGCCCTTCTTCGCGATCCTCATCCTCGCCGACCTCCAGTCCGTCTCCAAGGACCTGTACGAGGCCGCCGAGGTCGACGGGGCGAGCCGGCTCAAGCAGTTCTGGCACATCACGCTGCCGCACCTGAAGGACGCCATCATCCTGTCCACGCTGCTGCGCGCGGTGTGGGAGTTCAACAACGTCGACCTGCTCTACACCCTGACCGGCGGCGGACCCGCGGGCGAGACCACGACGTTGCCTCTGTACATCGCCAACACCAGCGTCGACGCCCACGACTTCGGCTACGCGTCGGCCCTCACCACGGTCGCGTTCGTGATCCTGCTCTTCTGCTCGATCGTCTACCTGCGGCTGAGCAAGTTCGGAGGCGAGAACAAGTGATCACCAAAGAGGCCCCCGCGGCCGCCCCCGCCCCCACGCCGGTCGCCCCCGCAGCAACGCGGCCCGGCAAGAAGCGCCCGGCCTGGGACGAGGTGCCCCGCTGGCAGATCTACCTGCCGCTCGGGATCTACCTGGTCTTCACCCTGATCCCGTTCTACTGGATCCTGCTCTTCGCGCTGCGCCCGACCGGCTCGACCTCGCTCGTGCCCTGGCCGATGACCACCGAGCACTTCGAGAAGGTGTGGACCGACCGAGGCTTCGGCACCTACTTCACCAACAGCGTGTACGTCGGGCTCGCGACCCTGGTGATGACCACGCTCGTCGCCCTGGCCGGCGGCTACGCCCTCGCCCGGTTCGACTTCAGGATCAAGCGGGGCTTCATGCTCGCCCTGCTCTGCTCCCAGTTCGTGCCCGGCGCGCTGCTGCTGGTGCCGCTGTTCGAGATCTTCGCCGAACTCCAGATGATCAACTCGCTGGGCAGCGTCATCATCGCCGAGACGGTCTTCCAGCTGCCCCTGTCGATCATCCTGATCAGCAACTTCATCAAGAACGTGCCGTACTCCCTGGAGGAGGCCGCCTGGGTCGACGGCTGCGGCCGGTTCCGGGCCTTCCGGATCGTCGTACTGCCCCTGCTGCGGCCGGGACTGATCGCGGTGGGCTCCTTCGCCTTCGTGCACTCCTGGAACCACTTCCTGTTCGCCCTGATGTTCCTCAACAACCAGAGCAAGCAGACCATCCCGGTCGGTCTCAACTCCCTGATGAGCGCGGACAGCGTGGACCTCGGCGCGCTCGCGGCCGGCGGCATCGTCGCCGCCGTCCCCGTCGTGATCGTCTTCGCGTTCATCCAGAAGTGGCTGATCACCGGCTTCAGCGCGGGGGCGGTGAAGGGATGAGCCGGGTTCCCGTCGTCCTCGCCGGCGCCCGCGGCCACGGCCGCTGGCACGTCGCCAACATCCGCCGCCTGGAGCGGGCGGGACTGGTCCGGCTGGCCGGCATCTGCGAGCTGACCCCGCTGACCGAACCGGAGGCCGAGGGCGAACTCCCCGAGCAGTCCGCCGACTTCGGCGCCCTGCTGGACTCCACCGGCGCCCGGATCGCCGTGATCTGCACGCCGATCCCCACCCACACCGACCTCGCCCTGACCGCCGCCCGCCGCGGCGTGCACCTCCTCCTCGAAAAGCCCCCGGCACCGTCGTACGCCGAGTTCCGGCGCATGGCGGACGGGGTCGCCGAGGTGGGCGTCGCCTGCCAGGTCGGGTTCCAGTCGCTGGGCTCGCACGCCGTGCCGGCCGTCCGCGAGCTGATCGCCGGGGGCGCGATCGGCGAGGTCGTGGGCATCGGCGGGGCCGGTGCGTGGGTGCGCGACGAGGCCTACTTCCGCCGGGCGCCCTGGTCGGGCAAGCGGCGGCTGAACGGCGCCGACGTGATCGACGGCGCGCTGACCAACCCGCTGGCGCACGCCGTCGCCACCGCCCTCGCGCTCGGCGGCACCGCCCGCGCCGAGGACGTCACCGGCATCGAGACCGAGCTGAGCCACGCCAACGACATCGAGGCCGACGACACCTCCTGCGTACGGATCGGCACCGCGCGCGGGCACCGCGTCACCGTCGCCGCCACCCTGTGCGCGGAGCGGGCCGCCGAGCCGTACGTGCTGGTGCACGGCTCCAGCGGCCGCGTCACCTTCTGGTACAAGCAGGACCGGGTCCTGCTCCAGCGCGGCGGCCACGGCCCCGAGGAGTTCCACCACGACCGCACCGACCTGCTGGAGAACCTGGTCGACCACCTCACCACCGGCGCCCCGCTGCTGGTGCCGCCGGACGAGACGGGCGCCTTCATGCGGGTGGTCGAGGCGATCCGCCGGGCGCCCGACCCGGAGCCGCTGCCCGCCGCCGCCTGGCGGCGCGTCCCCGGCGAGCGGCGCCGCGTGGTCCCCGGCATCGACGGCCTCGTGGCCGCCGCCGCCGACACCCTCTCCCTCTACTCCGAACTGGGCGCGCCCTGGGCGCCGCGCACCGAGCACCCGCGATACGAGGTGAGCACCCGATGACCGGCAACGACTCCCCGGTGCTGCGCGTGGCGGGCCGTCCCGTCGCCCGCTACACGACCCGGCCGGAACTGCCCCAACGGCTCTCCCCGCGCCCCTGCCTGCACCCCGTCACCACCCTGGCCGGCACGGCCGTCACCGAGTTCAGCCCCGCCGACCACCTCCATCACCTCGGCGTCGGTGTCGCCGTTCCCGACGTCGAGGGGCACAACTTCTGGGGCGGGCGCACCTACGTCCGGGGCCGGGGACCGACCGAGCTGGACAACCACGGCACCCAGCGGCACACCGCCTTCCAGCTCCGCGACCCCGACGGCTTCGTCGAGGAACTGCGCTGGGTCGCCGCCGGCAGCGAGCTGCTGCGCGAGCGCCGCACGGTCGCGGCCACCGGACTCACGGGCGCCGCCTGGGCGCTGGACTTCACCTTCTCCCTCACCAACGTCACCCCGGACCCGCTCACCCTCGGCAGCCCCGCCACCAACGGGCGCCCCGGCGCCGCGTACGGCGGCTTCTTCTGGCGCGCCCGCAAGGAGAGCACGGCGCCCGGCGTCTTCACCGCCGACCGGGAGGGCGAACGGGAGGTGCACGGTCGCGGCGCCGACTGGCTCGCCCTGACCGGGGAGACCTGGTCGCTGGTGTTCGCCGGCGCCACCGAACGCACCCGGCGCGACCCGTGGTTCGTGCGCACCGAGGAGTACCCGGGCGTCGGCTCCTCGCTGGCCCACGACGACCGGGTGACCGTCGCCCCGGGCGACACCCTGGTCCGGCGGATCGTCACCGTCGTCGCCGACGGCCGCCTCGACGCCGACGGGGCCGCCGCCCTCGTACGCAAGGCGGTGAGCCCGTGACCGCCGCCGAGAACACCCGGGACGCGGCTCCCGGGACCGCGGGGACGTACACCAACCCCGTCCTGAACGCCGACTGGTCCGACCCGGACGTCGTCCGCGTCGGCGACGACTTCTACCTGACCGCCTCCAGTTTCGGCCGCGTCCCCGGCCTGCCCCTCCTGCACTCACGGGATCTCGTCCACTGGACCCTGGTCGGGCACGCCCTGGAGCGCCTGGAGCCCGAACGGGAGTTCGCGCGGCCCCGCCACGACTGCGGCGTTTGGGCGCCGGCCCTGCGCCACCACGCCAACCGGTTCTGGATCTTCTGGGGCGACCCGGACCAGGGCGTCCTCCAGGTCAACGCCCCCGACATCCGGGGCCCGTGGACCGTGCCCCACCTGGTCAAGGCGGGCAAGGGCCTGATCGACCCCTGCCCCCTGTGGGACGAGGAGACCGGCGAGGCGTACCTCGTGCACGCCTGGGCCCGCTCCCGCTCCGGGATCAAGAACCGCCTCACCGGCCACCGCATGCATCCTGACGGCACCGGGCTCCTCGACGAGGGCACGGTGATCGTGGACGCCGACCGGCTCCCCGGCTGGTTCACCCTGGAGGGCCCCAAGCTCTACCGGCACGACGGCTGGTACTGGATCCTCGCCCCCGCCGGATCGGTGGAGACCGGCTGGCAGGGCGCCTTCCGCTCCCGCGAGTTCTTCGGACCGTACGAGGAGAAGGTCGTCCTGGAGCAGAGGGACACCGACGTCAACGGCCCCCATCAGGGCGGCTGGGTGCGCACGGCGTCCGGGGAGGACTGGTTCCTGCACTTCCAGCAGCGCGGCGCGTACGGCAGGGTGGTCCACCTTCAGCCGATGCGGTGGGACCCGGCCGGGTGGCCGGTCATGGGCGACGAGGGCGCCCCGGTCGTTGAGCACCGGCGTCCCGCCCTGCCCCCGCAGCCGCCCGCCGCACCCGCGACCGACGACGACTTCCCCGGCGGGCGGTTCGGCCGCCAGTGGTCGTGGACGGCCAACCCCCGGGCCGGCTGGGCCACCCAGCACGCCGGGGACGGGCTGCGGCTCGCCTGCGTCCGCTCGGCCGACGCGCACGATCTGCGCCTGCTGCCGAGCGTCCTGACCCAGCGCTTTCCCGGCGAACCCTCGGTGATCGAGGTCGAACTGCGCCTGGACAGCGAGGAGCCCGGCGCGCGGGCCGGGCTCGCGGTGCTCGGCGACGCCTACCGCTGGGTCGGGCTCCAGCGGGACACCGACGGGACGGTGCACCTGGTGCACCGCTTCGCCGAGTCCGTGGCCGAGGCCGAGCGGGACGCCGACCGGCCCCGCCCCGCACCCGGGGGACGGGCCAGGCTGCGGATCGAGACGGTCCCCGGGGCGCGCTGCCGCTTCTCCTACGACCTTCTCGGCGACGACCTCGGCGACGACGGCCCTGTCGACGGCCCGCACCCCGTCGGCCGGGAGTTCGCCGCCACCCCCTGGCGCTGGGTCGGCGCACTGCTCGGACTGTTCGCCCTCGCGCCCGCCGGCCAGGGACCCGCCGGCGCCGCCACCTTCACACGGTTCCGCGTCGGGGCCCACTGAACCCCCACGTTGTCGTTCCACCGCTTTGTTCGATCCAGAAGACCCGGAAGAAGAGAGCCGACCAATGAGGATCAGCATGCTCAGCAGCAGAGACAAAGGCACAGTCGGGCGCCGGACGTCCGCCGCCGTCGCCCTGGGGGCCGTGCTCGCGCTGACCGCCACCGCCTGCGGCGACGACGGCAGCGGAGCGGGCGGCGACAAGGGGGCCGAGGGCAGCGGCAAGGGGAAGATCACCTTCTGGGACAACAACGGCGGTATCCGTACGGCCGTCTGGAAGACGATCATCGCCGACTTCGAGAAGGCGAACCCGGACATCGACGTGGAGTACGTCGGCATCGCCGCCACCGAGTACCAGTCCAAGGTCGACACCGCCATCCAGGGCGGCGGCCTGCCGGACGTCGGCGGCGTGACGGCGTCGATGCTCGCGGGCTTCTCCGCCCAGAACGCCCTGGAGCCGCTGGACGACCGGCTCACCAAGTCGCCGCTGAGCGGCAAGATCAACAAGGACATGGTCGAGTCCCTGAAGGCCGCCGGCGGCGGCGACGGCACCCTGTACTCGATGCCGACCTCCGCCAACAACGGCGTCCTCTACTACCGCACCGACCTGTTCGAGAAGGCCGGTCTCGACGCGCCGACGACGTGGGACAAGTTCTACGCCGCCGCCGAGAAGCTGACCGACGCGGGCAAGAACGAGTTCGGCTACACCATCCGCGGCGGTTCCGGCTCCATCGCCCAGGCGCTCGACGCGATGTACGGGCAGTCCGGCATCACCTCGTTCTGGGACGCCGGCAAGAAGAAGACCACCGTCAACGACCCGAAGAACGTCGAGGCGCTGGAGAAGTACGCGGCCCTCTACAAGAAGGTCACGCCGGCCGCCGACGTCAACAACGACTTCGCCAAGATGGTCGCCCAGTGGGACACCGGCACCATCGGCATGCTCAACCACAACCTCGGTTCCTACCAGGACCACGTGAAGGCACTCGGCGTCGACAAGTTCCGCGGCATCCCGCAGCCGGTCGGCGCCTCCGGCAAGCGGGTCCAGGTGTCCAACCCGGTCGACGGGCTCGGCATGTTCAAGAGCTCGAAGAACAAGGAGGCCGCCTGGAAGTTCATCGAGTTCGCCACGTCGAAGGAGCAGAACTCGAAGTTCAACGAGGCGGCCGGTCAGGTGCCGTCCAGCACGGAGGCCGCGAGCGACGCGTGGATCCAGAAGGCGGAGCCGACGAAGCTGGCGGCGCAGGCGCTGAACGACGGGTCCACGACCATTGTCCAGCTGCCGTACTACCTGCCGGACTGGAACACGCTGTCCAAGTCGGAGAGTGAGCCGGGGTTCCAGAAGGTGCTGCTGGGCGACACGAGTGCGAAGGATTTCCTGGACGGGCTGGCCGACAAGCTGAACGAGGCGCAGGCCGAGTGGACGGAGCAGATGGGTTAGTCGGTTCCGGTTCCGGGTCCGGGTTTCGCCGTGGGTGGTCCGTGGTTCGTCGCGGGCTGCGGGCCGCCTGTGGTTGATCGCGCCCACGCGGCGGAGCCGCACATCGATACAGTCCCGCGTCCCTGGGGGGACTGTCCCATCCCCTTCCTGAAAGGCAGACCGGCATGTCACTCAGCCGAAGACAGGTCGCCGCAGCCGCCGTCTCCTCCGTTCCCCTGGCGCTCGCCGCCACCCGGACCGCCCAGGCCGGCGGACGCCACCGCACCCGCACCCTCTACATCGCCGGGGACTCCACCGCCGCGCAGAAGTACTCCGACGCCGCGCCCGAGACCGGGTGGGGCATGGCGTTGCCGTTCTTTCTCCGCAACGACCTTCGCGTCGCCAACCATGCCGTGAACGGGCGGAGTTCCAAGAGCTTCGTCGAAGAGGGGCGGCTCGATGCCGTTCTCGGCGCGATCCGGCCCGGTGACTTCTTGCTGATCCAGTTCGCGCACAACGACGAGAAGGACGAGGACCCCGCCCGCTACACCGAGCCCTGGACGACGTACCAGGACCACCTGCGGATGTACGTCGACGGTGCGCGGGCCCGCGGGGCGCGGCCGGTGCTGGCCACGCCCGTCGAGCGACGGCGGTTCGACGCGGCGGGGAACGCCGTGCCGAGCCACGGGGAGTACCCGGCGGCGATGCGGGCGCTCGCGGCGCAGGAGGGCGTGGCGCTGCTCGACGTGCAGGCGCTGTCGCTCGCGCTGTGGCAGCGGATCGGCGTCGAGGGGACCAAGGCGTACTTCAACTGGACCGCCACCGAGCAGGACAACACCCACTTCAACCCGCCGGGCGCGATCGCGGTCGCCCGGCTCGTCGCCCGGGAGCTGCTGCGCGGGCGCGTACTGGCGCACCGGGACGTGCGCCGGCTGGGCGAGGAGATCACCGGACCCTGGATCAGCTGGCCCGCACCGGCCACCGCGTAACCCCGCCGACCGGCCGGCCGGCAACACCCCACACCCCACCCCGAGAACAAGGGAGAGCCGCACCATGAGCACCCAGAGATGGCATGAGCATGCCATGAAGAGAACCGCCGCACTCGTCGGCTGCACCGCCCTCGTGCTGAGCCTGACCGCCGCCACGGCCGGGGCCCGGCCCGGGCACCACCACCCCCGGGACACCGCCCGCCAGACGCTGCCCGCGGGCGACGGCTGGGCCTCGCACGGAACCGGCACCACCGGCGGGGCCGCCGCCGACGCGGAGCACGTGTACACGGTCTCCACCTGGGCCGAGTTCAGAGCGGCCCTCGCCGCCGACGGCACCGCGCCCAGGATCATCAAGGTCAGGGGCACCGTCGACGCCGTCTCCGAGGGCTGCCAGGCATTCGCCGCGCCCGGCTACGACTTCGACGCCTACCTGGAGAAGTACTCGCCCGAGAACTGGGGCACGGAGACCGACCTGAGCGCCGAGCCCGACGGCAGCCCCGAGGGCCTGCGCCGTGTCTCCGCCGCACAGCAGGACCGGTCCATCAAGGCGAACGTGCCCTCCAACACCACCATCATCGGCGTCGGCCGGGGTGCCGCGCTCAAGGGCGCCAGCCTCCAGATCAAGGACGTGGACAACGTCATCGTCCGCAACCTCACCTTCGAGAGCCCCGTCGACTGCTTCCCGCAGTGGGACCCGACCGACGGGGACAAGGGCAACTGGAACTCCGAGTACGACAGCGCCGTGGTGTACGGGTCGACGCACGTCTGGCTCGACCACAACACCTTCACCGACGGCGAGCACCCCGACAGCGCGGCGCCCACCTACTTCGGCATGCTCTACCAGCAGCACGACGGCCAGCTGGACATCGTCAAGGGCGCGGACCACGTCACCGCGTCCTGGAACGTCTTCACCGAGCACGACAAGACGATCCTGATCGGCAACAGCGACAGCGAGTCCACCGCCGCCGTCGACCGCGGCCACCTCAGGGCGACCTTCCACCACAACCTGTTCAAGAACCTCGTGGAGCGCGCGCCGCGCGTCCGCTTCGGCCAGGTCGACGTCTACAACAACCACTTCGTGGCCTCGGACGACTACGCCTACAGCTTCGGCGTCGGCAAGGAGTCCGCGCTCGTCGCCGAGCACAACGCCTTCACCCTGCCGGCCGGCGTCAGCCCCGCGAAGGTGCTCAAGCGCTGGAACGACTCGCCGCTCAGCGCCGCGCACAACCGCGTCAACGGCCGCACCGTCGACCTGATCGGTGCCCACAACGCCGAGAACCCCGACGCCGTCCTGCGCTCCGGCGCGGGCTGGACGCCCTCGCTGCGCACCAAGGTCCTCCCGTCCCGGGCGGTCCCCTTCGTCGTCGACCACGGCGCGGGCGCCGGCCGCCTGCGCTGACGCCCGTCCCCCGAACCGGGCCGGGGCGCCCGCACCGCCCCGGCCCACCCCTCCCCGAAGGAGCACCCGCATGCACCGACCCGCAGCGTCCCGCAGAGGCTTCCTCCTGGCGACCGCCGGCGCGGGCGCCGCCCTCGGCCTCGCGGCAGCCGGTCCCGCCGCCGCCGGAACCCGACCGCACCCGCACCCGCGTCCCTTCGGCCGGTACGGCTCACCGGCCGACCGCCGCACACCCAGGACCCGGTACGTCGACCCGCACGGCCGCGGCGACTTCACCTCCGTCCAGGCCGCCGTCGACGCCGCCCAGGGCGACGGCTGGACGCTCGTCCTCGCCCCCGGCACCTACCGCGAGACGGTCTCCGTCGACGCCTCGCGCACCGGGGCGACCTGGATCGGCGCCTCCGGGGACCCGCGCGACGTCGTCATCGTCTACGACAACGCCGCCGGCACCCCCAAGCCCGACGGCTCCGGCAGCTACGGCACCAGCGGGTCCGCCACCACCACCGTGCGCGCCGACGGCTTCACCGCCCGCGCCCTCACCTTCGCCAACGACTGGCTGCGCGCCGACCGGCCCGACTGGACCGGCACCCAGGCGGTCGCGATCAAGGTCATGGGCGACCGGTCCGCCTTCCACGACTGCCGCTTCCTCGGCCACCAGGACACCCTCTACGCCGACAGCCGCGACCTCTCCCTCTTCGCCCGCCAGTACTACCAGCGCTGCTACGTCGAGGGCGACGTCGACTTCGTCTTCGGCCGGGCGACCGCCGTGTACGAGCACTGCCACTTCCGCACCCTGGTCCGCACCGACCTCGACGCCGCCCCGTACGGCTTCGTCTTCGCGCCCTCCACGGCGGGCGGCAACCCGCGGGGCTACCTGGTGACGGGCGGCCGCGTCAGCAGCGAGGCCCCCGGCGGCTACTACAAGCTGGCCCGCCCCTGGGTGCCCAGCTCCGACACCACCGCCCGGCCGATGCTCACCGTGCGCGAGACCCACCTCGGCCCGGGCATCGACGCGGTGGCGCCGTACGCCAACATGCGCGACGCGTACCCCTGGCAGGAGCAGCGGTTCCGCGAGTACCGCAACACCGGCCCCGGCGCCGCGGTCACCGTCCCGGACAACCGGCCGCAGCTCACCCGCGCCGAGGCCGCCGCGCACACCCGCGAGGCGTACCTCGGCGACTGGCGGCCCTACGACCGGCAGCACCACCACGGACGGCACTGAACGGGCCGACCGGGCCGTCGCGGCCGGTACTTGACCTGCTTGACGCGATTTTTGCCAGGTAAAGGGGCGCGGATCCGGCCACGGGTCTCGCGCTCACCCGGGTGACGCGCGTAGAAACATGTGCCATGCATAAACCACTGCGCATCGCGACCGTCACCGCCGCCTGTGCCGTCGCCGGTGCCGTCCTGTACGGAACGGGCGCCGCCACCGCCGGCCAGTCGACGGCCAACTCCACCCACGAGCCGTACAACATCGGGGTGCTGGCCAAGGACATCGACGCCTACTACGGCACCACGCTCGACGCCGACGGCGTCTACCAGGCCTCCCCGGACAGCCCCTACGCCGCGGACCTGGCCCGCGTCGACGCGGCCGCGAAGAAGCAGATCGACCGGGCCGCCCGCACCGCGCACCACGAGCACACCAGGCCCGCGGTCGTCTTCGACATCGACGACACGCTGCTCCTCAGCCTCGACTACGAGAAGAAGAACAGCTACGGCTACGACGGCGCCACCTGGGCCGCCTACGTCGACCGGGCCGACCGCCCGGCCGTCCCCGGCAGCCCCGAGCTGGCCCGCTACGCCGACAAGAGGGGCGTCGAGGTCTTCTACAACTCCGGTCTGAGCGAGGCGCAGCGCACCGCCGCCGTCGAGAACCTGAAGAAGGTCGGCGCCGACGTGAACCTGGACGCCTCCCACATGTTCCTCAAGGACAAGGCGAACCCGCCGTCCTACCTGGCCCACTGCGCCACCCCGGGCGCCTGGACCTGCACCACCGTGCAATACAAGGCGGGCACCCGCCGGCACATCGAGCGGGACCTCGGGTACGACCTCGTCGCCAACTTCGGCGACCAGTACTCCGACCTCCAGGGCGGCTACGCGGACCGGACGTACAAGCTGCCCAACCCGACGTACTTCGTCGAGTAGCGGGCCGCCCGTTCAGCCGCCCGGCGTGAAGCCGCCCCGGACCGTGAGCCGTCCGGACGCGGCGGTGGCCGTCGCCGCGTAGCGGTCGCCGCCCGCGTCCCGGCCACCGCGCTCGTGGTTGTACTGGCCGGCGAACATCCACTCGCCGGCCGGGACGGTACGGCCCTCCTTGAGCGCCCACCGGTAGACGAGGAAGCCCGCCCGTTCGCCGGCCGTGAACGCGAAGTCGTCCTCCGGCAGCGACCGCCAGGCGCCGGTGGAGGTCACCGAACCCGTCTGCGCCACCCGCAGTTCGACGGTGAGCGCGGTGAGCGGTGCGCTCGTCCTCAGGGTGATGTTGCTCTGCGCCCAGAACTCGTTGCTGTGCGGGTCCACCGCACCGCTCGACCACAGCGGGCCCGGCTCGCGCGACGCCGGTGCGGTGGCGGCCGGGCGCTGCGCGGGCGCGTCGCCCCGCACCGCCGGGGCGACCGCGTGCCCACCGGCCACCAGGACGCCCGCCACGGCCGCCGTCGCACCGGCCACCCGTACCCAGCCCGGCAGCGGCGGCCGGGCCGGCCCGCGGTCACCGGCCGTCATGCCGTGCTCGACCCGGGCCAGGATCCGGGCCCGGTCGGGCTCGTGCGCCCCGGCCGCCTCGCGCAGCCGGGCACGCAGCCGCTCGTCCGCCTCCCGCCGCCCGGTCACCGGGTCCCGCCCGCGGTCTCACCGCTGTGCGCGATCGCCGCGCGCACCTGCCCGGGAGCGCGGGGAGCGGTCCGGGTGCCGAGCAGCCGCTGGAGTTCGGCCACCCCCTTCGAGGTCTGGCTCTTGACCGTCCCCACCGAGATGCCCAGGGCGAGCGCCGTGTCCTTCTCGGAGAGATCGAAGGAGTGCCGCAGCACCACGCACGCCCGTTTGCGGAACGGCAGCCGGCGCAGCGCCTCCCGCACGTCCACCACGCCCGCGACGTCGGGATTCTCCGTCCGCTCCTCGCGCTGCGACCAGAACAGGGCGACGCGTCTGCGCTCGCGCACGGCGGCCCGGACGCGGGTACGGGCGAGGTTGGCGACGACACCGCGCGCGTACGCCACCGGGTGGTCGGCCGCGCGCACCCGGTCCCAGCGGTGCCACAGGGCCAGCAGGGCGTCCGCCGCCAGGTCGTCGGCGGCGTCCGGCTCACCCGTCAGCAGGTGGGCGAGCCGGGCCAGTTCGGCGTAGTGGCGCTCGAAGAAGGCGCGGAACTCCGCGGAGGCGGCGTCGTCGACGACTGTCCCCACGGCGGGCCCTCCTCGCAGCGGCTTCCCGGATGCCGAACACCGTACGGCAGACCGAACCCGAACGGCCCCCGCAGACTCAGCCGTTGAGCGCCGCCTCCATCATCGCCTTGGCCACCGGGGCCGCCAGGCCGTTGCCGCTGACCTCGCTGCGGGCCGCGTCGGACTGCTCGACGATGACCGCCACCGCGACCTCCTTGTCCGACGAGTCGGACTTGGCGTAGGAGGTGAACCAGGCGTACGGCGTCTTGCTGTTGTTCTCGCCGTGCTGGGCCGTGCCCGTCTTGCCGCCCACCGTCGCCCCGGAGATCTGCGCGTTGGACCCCGTGCCGTCCTCGACGACGGTCTCCATGGCCGATTGCAGCTGGTCGGCGGTGGTGGAGCTGACGATGCGCTTCGAGTCCGCGTCGGTGTGGTCCTCCAGGACGTCGCCGCCGCTGTCGGTGACCTGCGACACCATGTGCGGGGAGACCAGCTCGCCGCCGTTGGCGAGGGCCGCGGAGACCATCGCCATCTGGAGCGGGGTCGCCGTCACGTCGAACTGGCCGATGCCCGTCAGAGCGGTGGACGAGCGGTTCATGTCCTTCGGGTAGACGCTGGTCCAGGCCCGTACCGGTACGTCCTGAGTCTCGTCGTTGAAGCCGAACTTCTCGGCCATGGCGCGCAGCTCGTCCTGGCCGAGGTCGACGGCCATCTTGGCGAAGACGTTGTTGCACGAGTACTGCAGCGCGGTGCGGATCGTGGCGTTCTCGCAGGGGGCGTTCGGATTCTCGTTGGTCAGGTCGGTCGTGGTGTCCGGCAGGGTGTACGGGTCGGGACTGTCGGTCCTCTCGTCCACCGAGCCGTACAGCCCGTTCTCCAGCGCGGCGGCCGCCACGACCAGCTTGAACGTCGAGCCCGGCGGCAGCGGCTGGCGCAGCGCCCGGTTGGTCAGCGGCTTGTCCGGGTCGGCGGTGAGCTTCTGCCAGGCCTCACCGGCGGTGTTCGCGTCGGTCAGCGACGTCGGGTCGTACGAGGGGGTCGACACGACCGAGAGGATCCGGCCCGTCTCCGGGTCGATCGCGACCGCGGCGCCCTTCGTGTCGCCCAGCGCGTCGAACCCGGCCTTCTGCACGTCCGGGTCGATGGTCGTCACCACGTTGCCCGGCTCGGCCCGGGTGCCGGTGACCGTGTCCAGTACCGTCTTCAGCCGCGGATCGGTGCCGTTGAGCACGTCCTGGTAGACGCCCTCCAGCTGGGTCGGCGCGTACGCCTGCGAGGCGTAGCCCGTCACCGCCGCGTACAGCTTCCCGTTCTCGTACGTGCGTTTGTACGCGAGATCGCCGCCCTCCGTCGGCGCCGAGCCGGTGACCGACCGGCCGGCCACCACGATGTTCCCGAGCGGCTCCGCGTACGTCTCGATCGCGTTCCGCCTGTTGTCCTTGCCGTCCGCGAGCGCCTGTCCCTCGTAGAACTGCACCCAGGTCGCCCTGACCAGCAGAGCGAACACCAGGAGCAGCGTGAGGACCGAGGCGCGCCTGATCGTCTTGTTCATCCCGTTCATCCCGCTGACAGGACGAACGGGCCGGAGGCGATCGTTCCCGTCTGCCCCGTTTTCTCATCTTTCTCATCCCGTCTCATCGCCCGTTCATGAAGCCCCGCCTCGTAGGCCCGGACCACCGCCTGGGCGCGGTCCCGGCCGCCGGGCGATCTCCGCGATGGTCAGCCCGGTCGCCATCAGACGCAGCACCTCGCCCTCGCGTTCGGTGCGCCACGAGCAGCGAGCTGCCCTCCGGGATGCCGACCCCGCTGCCGCCGGTCCAGGCGGCCTTGAGCGCGGGATACGGCAGACAGGCCACGACGGCGACCGCACACGACGGCGACCGCCCGCGACGGCCGCCGGGGCCGGGTGTGACCCGTGGGCGGAGTCGGGGCGGGCGGGGCGGCGGTGGCGAGCGTCGGCGTCATGCGTCCGCACTCCCGCCCGCGCGCCCCCGGCACCTTCTGCGCACCGATGATCCGCCTCCGCCGCGCGGCGGGGACGCACCGGCCCGGTGGATCACCGGTGCGGCCGGCGGCTCATTCCGCGAGGTGCAGGACGACCTCGTCGATCTCCGTGCCCCGGGCGGTCGCGAACCCCCGCGCCCGCGCGCTGATCACGAAGCCGCACTTCTCCAGCACGCGCCGCGAGCCCGTGTTGTCGGCCGCCGCCCGCGCGTACAGCGGGCGGTCCGGCACCGCGGTGAGCAGGGCGCGCAGTGCGGCCGTCGCCACGCCCCGCCCCCAGTACGCCCGGTCCACCCAGTACGTCACCTCGCGCTCGCCCGGCTCCCCGTACACGGCCGTGCTGCCGATGACGTCACCGTCGCCGAGGATGGTCCGCACGACGTCGCGGGAGGCCCGGATCTTCGTCCAGTGGGCCGTGAACGCGTCCCAGTCGGCGGGGTCCTTCGGGGTGAAGGCCGCCATGCGCAGGGCCTCCGGATCGTTCATCTGCCGGAAGAAGACGGGCAGATCGCTGTCGTGAACCTCGCGCAGTGCGATGTGCATGGATCAGAGCCTACGCGTGGCCAGTGTCAGCCGGTCCCGCGCGTCGAACAGAGCGTCCTTCACCATCTGCTCGTGCGCGGGCGTCAGCCGCGCCACCGGCACCGAGCAGCTGATCGCGTCCCGCGCGGGGGTGCGGTAGGGGACCGCCACGCCGAAGCAGCGCAGCCCCAGCGTGTTCTCCTCGCGGTCCACGGCGAAGCCCTGCTCCCGCACCAGACGCAGCTCCTCGATGAGCTTCTCCCGGTCGGTGATGGTGTGCTCCGTCAGCGCCGGGAGGGTCTCCGGGAGCAGCTTGCGCACCTGCTCGTCGGTGTACGTGCTCAGCAGCGCCTTGCCCAGCGAGGTCGAGTGCGCGGGCAGCCGGCGGCCGACCCGGGTGAACGGCCGCAGGTAGTGCTGGGACTGGCGGGTGGCCAGGTACACCACGTTCGTGCCGTCCAGGCGCGCCAGGTGGATGGTCTCCGTCGTGTCGTCGGAGAGCCGGTCCAGCGTCGGCCGGGCCGCCGCGACCACCTCGTCGCCGTCGATGTACGAGGTGCCGACCAGCAGCGCCCGCACCCCGATGCCGTACCGCGTGCCCGTGGCGTCCGTCTCCACCCAGCCCAGCTCCACCAGCGTGCGCAGCAGCATGTAGAGACTGGACTTGGGATAACCGACGGCCTCCTGGACCGACGCGAGGGAGTGCATACCGGGGCGCCCGGCGAAGTACTCGAGCAGCTCAACCGTCCGCACCGCGGACTTGACCTGCGCTCCGCCCCCCGTCTCGACAGCCGACATCGCCCTTGACCCCTTCGTTCGACGAGAAGCTGAAGATATAGTCTCGAACAGCATATTCATCAGTAGAGACAGCGTTCAGTATATCGAACAACTTCTGAGCAGAGCACGTGGAGGGACCCGCGGTGGCAGCAGCACCAGTCTGGAGTGTCGACCCCCGTACCGGGAAGCAGCGTGAACAGGTCGCCGTGGAAGCCACGGCCCAGGAGGTGGACGCCGCCGTCCGCGCCGCGCACGCCGCCCGGGACGCCCTCGCCGACCGCACCGTCCGCGCGGCCTTCCTGCGGAGCGCCGCCGACGAGCTGAAGGCGGCCGAGGGCACCCTCGTCGAGGTGGCCGACGCGGAGACCGCGCTCGGCCCGGTCCGGCTCACCGGCGAACTCGCCCGCACCTGCTACCAGCTGCGGGCCTTCGCCGACATCGTCGACGAGGGCGAGTACCTCGGCGTGGTCGTCAACCACCCCGACGACACGGCCACCCCGCCCATCCCCGACCTGCGCCGCTACAAGGTGCCGCTCGGCGTCGTCGCCGTCTACTCCGCCTCCAACTTCCCCTTCGCCTTCTCCGTCCCCGGCGGCGACACCGCGAGCGCCCTCGCGGCCGGCTGCCCGGTCGTCGTCAAGGCGCACCCCGACCACCCGGCCCTGTCCGAGCTGGTCGCCAAGGTGCTGCGCCGGGCCGCCGCCCGGCACGACATCCCGGACGGCGTCCTCGGCCTGGTGCACGGCTTCGAGGCGGGCGTCGAGCTGATCAAGCACCCGCTGGTCACCGCGGCGGGCTTCACGGGCTCGGTCCGCGGCGGCCGTGCGCTGTTCGACGCGGCGGCGGCACGTCCGGTGCCGATCCCCTTCCACGGCGAGCTGGGCTCGCTGAACCCGGTCGTCGTCACGGAGGCGGCGGCCACCGAGCGGGCGGAGGCGATCGGTGCGGGGCTGGCCGGTTCCATGACCCTGGGCGTCGGTCAGTTCTGCGTCAAGCCCGGCCTGGTGCTCGTGCCGGCCGGTGACGCCGGTGACGGCCTGGTCAAGTCGCTCACCGACGCGGTCAGCGCCACCGACGCCGGTGTGCTCCTCGACCACCGCATGCGGGACAACTTCGTCGCGGGCGTCGCCGAGCGTGCCGCGCTGCCCGACGTCGACTCCCCGGTGACGCCGGGCTCGGGCGGCGAGCACACCGTCAGCGCCGGGTTCCTCACGGTGCCGGCGGCGCGGCTGGCGGCGGAGGGCGAGTACGACCTGCTCCTGGAGGAGTGCTTCGGGCCGGTCACCGTGGTGGCCCGCTACCAGGACGAGGGTGAGGTGCGGGGGGTGCTGTCGCGACTGCCGGGGAACCTCACGGCGACCGTGCAGCTCTCCGCCGAGGAGGTGGCGGGGGAGGGCGCCGGGGCGGCGCTCCTCGCCGAGGTGACGCCGCTGGCGGGGCGGGTGCTCGTCAATGGCTGGCCCACGGGGGTTGCCGTGGCGGCGGCTCAGCAGCACGGGGGGCCGTACCCGGCGACCACTTCGACGTCCACGTCGGTGGGGGGTACCGCCATCGAGCGGTGGTTGCGGCCGGTGGCCTATCAGGGGGTGCCGGAGGCGTTGTTGCCGGTGGAGTTGCGGGATGACAATCCGCTGGGGCTGCCGAGGCGGTTCAACGGGGTTCTTGAGCGGTAGCGCCGTTGGGCGCGGGGTTGTGCGGTCCGACGCGCCGTCGTGGCGTGTCGCGCAGTTCCCCGCGCCCCTTAAGGGCATCCGCTGAGCCTGCGATGATCAAACCATGACTCTCGAACTCCCCGAACTGCCCTTCACCCTCCGTCCCCATGGCCCCGACGGCCGCTGGTCCTACGCCGACGGTGTGCTCACCGGCGTCGCCGGGCCCCGGCAGGACCGGTTCGTGCCGCCCACCGGGGAAGCGCTGGAGTCCGTGTCCGACGCGCCGCGGTTGCTGGGGGCGCCCGACGGGGACTTCCAGCTGATCGCGCGTGTGTCGGTCGGGTTCCGGGGTGCCTTCGACGCCGGGGTGCTCTACGTGCACGTGGGGGAGCGGGCCTGGGCCAAGCTCTGTCTGGAGTACTCGCCCGACGTGCCCACCGTCTGCACGGTGGTCACCCGGGGACACTCCGACGACTGCAACTCCTTCACCGTGGAGGGGGACTCCGTCTGGTTCCGGGTGAGCCGGAGCGGACGGGCCTTCGCCTTCCACGCCTCGCTCGACGGGAAGCGCTGGACCTTCGTACGCCTCTTCACGCTGGGTGATGAGGGGGAGACGGGGGCGGCCCTGGTCGGCTTCCTGGCGCAGGCACCGACGGGGGAGGGGTGCACGGTGACGTTCGACCACCTGGAGTTCCGGCCCGCCTGGCCCGCGGATCTGCGGGACGGCAGCTGACGGGGGAATGAGACCCGCTGCTTGAACGTTCACGTACGCGGCGGAGAAGGCCTCCGCCGCCGTACGACCTGGAGAAGAGCCGAGACATGCGCGTCGAGATCTGGAGCGACATCGCCTGCCCCTGGTGCTACGTGGGCAAGGCCCGCTTCGAGAAGGCGCTCGCGGCCTTCCCGCACCGTGACGGCGTCGAGGTGGTCCACCGTTCGTTCGAACTGGACCCCGGGCGCGCCAAGGACGACGTGCAGCCGGTGCTGACGATGCTCACCGCCAAGTACGGCATGAGTGAGGCGCAGGCGCAGGCCGGTGAGGACAACCTCGGAGCGCAGGCGGCCGCCGAGGGCCTGGACTACCGCACCCGGGACCGCGACCACGGCAGCACCTTCGACCTGCACCGCCTGCTGCACCTCGCCAGGGAGCGGGGACGGCACGAGGCGCTCCTCGACGCCTTCTACCGGGGCAACTTCGCCGACGAGCGCTCCGTGTTCAACGACGACGAGCGGCTCGTGGAGCTGGCCGTCGGCGCCGGGCTCGACGCGGACGAGGCCCGCGCGGTGCTCGCCGACCCCGCCGCCTACGCCGACGAGGTGCGCGCCGACGAGCGCGAGGCCGCCCAGCTCGGGGCCACCGGGGTGCCGTTCTTCGTGCTCGACCGGGCCTACGGAGTCTCGGGCGCCCAGCCCGCCGAGGTCTTCACCCAGGCGCTGACCCAGGCGTGGGGCGAGCGCACGCCGTTGAAGCTGATCGACGACGGAGGCGCCGAGGCCTGCGGTCCGGACGGGTGCGCGGTGCCCCAGAAGTGACGGGGCGGGTGAAAGCCCAGGTGAGGGGCTGTTCATAAGCGATGCTTGGAGAAACCGCGTAGAAATACGCGATGGACGGGGAGGTCACCGGGCCGCACAGTGGTGCCATGGAGAGCTTCGAGAATCTCGTCCGTACCGAGTTCGCCCCGAAGACCACATACCTGAACACCGCCAGCACCGGCCTGCTCCCCGCCCGGAGCCTCGTGGCGATGCGTGACGCCGCGGCGTCCGCGGCGGAGGGGCAGCCGCTCGACATGTTCGCCGACGTCGAGGCGGCACGGGCCGCCTGCGCCCGGCTCATGGGGGTGCCCGCCACCCGGGTCGCGACCGGCGCGTCGGTCGCCACGTTCAGCGGGCTCGTCGCCGCGTCGCTGCCGGCGGGGGCCGAGGTCCTCACCGCGGAGGGCGACTTCAGCTCCCTCGTGAACCCGCTCCACACGCGCGGCGACCTCAAGGTGCGCAGCGTGCCGCTGGAGCGGATCGCCGAGTCCGTGGGCCCGGACACCGCGCTCGTGGCGGTCAGCTCCGTGCAGTCCGCCGACGGACGGATCGCCGACCTCGCTACGCTGCGCGACGCCGCCCGGGCGCACGGGGCACGGACGCTGATCGACACCTCCCAGGCGGGCGGCTGGCTGCCGACGGACGCGGACGACTTCGACTACGTGACCGCCGTCGGCTACAAGTGGGTGCTCTGCCCGCGCGGCGTCGCCTTCCTCGTGGTCCCGGAGGACCTGGGAGCGGCGGCCGGGCTCACCCCGCTGTTCGCCGGGTGGGCGACCGGTGAGCACCCCTGGGACAGCTGCTACGGCCCCGTCGAGGAACTCGCGCACTCCGCCCGGCGGTTCGACGAGTCCCCCGCGCTGTTCTCCTACACCGGCGCCCGGCACTCCCTGGCCCTGATCGAGGAACTGGGCGTCGACGCCGTGCACGCCCACGACACCGCTCTCGCCGACCGGTTCCGCGAAGGGGTGCGCTCGCTGGGCCACGAGCCGGTGGACGCGCCGGGCTCCGCGATCGTCTCCGTGCCGGGGCTCGGCCACCGGCAGGGCGAGCTGGGCAGGGCCGGCGTCCAGGTCTCCGACCGGGCGGGCAATCTGCGGGCCGCCTTCCACGTGTACAACACCGCGGCCGACGTGGACCGGCTGCTCGACGTGCTGGCGGGCTGACCGGGCAGGTCCGGGACGAAGTACCGGGCAGGGGCCTCCCGTCCCACACGAAGAGGCCCCTGCCCGAGATCAGACGCGGGTCACCTCACTGGTGTGAAGTCCCGCGCGCCAATGAACTCCGGCCGCCGGATCGGAGCCGCGAAGGGCTCCACGGCCGTGTTCTCCACGCTGTTGAACACGATGAAGACGTTACTGCGCGGGAACGGCGTGATGTTGTCGCCCGAACCGTGCATGCAGTTGCAGTCGAACCAGGTCGCCGAACCGGCCTTGCCGGTGAACAGCTTGATGCCGTACTCCGAGGCCATCTTCGTCAGGCCCTCGTCGGACGGCGTCCCGGCGTCCTGCATCTGCAGGGACTTCTTGTAGTTGTCCTTCGGCGTGGCCCCCGCGCACCCGAGGAACGTCTTGTGCGACCCCGGCATGATCATCAGACCGCCGTTGGTGTCGTAGTTCTCGGTGAGCGCGATCGAGACCGAGATCGTGCGCATGTTGGGCAGGCCGTCCTCGGCGTGCCAGGTCTCGAAGTCCGAGTGCCAGTAGAAGCCGCTGGCCCCGAAGCCCGGCTTGACGTTGATCCGCGACTGGTGGACGTAGACGTCCGAGCCGAGGATCTGCCGCGCCCGCCCGACCACGCGCTCGTCGCGCACCAGCTTGGCGAAGACCTCACTGATCCTGTGCACCTCGAAGACCGACCGGATCTCCTTGGACTGCGGCTCGACGATCGAGCGCTCGTCCGCCCGGATGGCCGGGTCGGTGGTGAGCCGCTCCAGCTCGCGCTGGTACTCGCCGACCTCGTCCGGGGCGATCAGCTGGTCGACGGCGAGGAAGCCGTCGCGGTCCAGCGCCTGGAGGTCACCGGCCGACACGGGACCGGGCGTGTCCGGGGAGCCCCAGACCACCGGGTCCTGCCGGGGAGTCGCCACCTCGGTGGCGCCGCGGGTGGGATAGAGGTCGGTGACGTTCGTGGTCGTGGTCACGGTGACTCACACCTCCTCGGTGAGCAGCGGGTAGACGCCGTTCTCGTCGTGATCCTCCCGTCCGGTGACGGGCGGGTTGAAGACACAGATGCAGTGGAAGTCCTCCTTGACCTTGAGCGTGTGCCGCTCGTGGCCGTCGAGGAGATACATCGTGCCCGGCGTGATGTGGTACGTCTTCCCCGTCTCGCGGTCGGTCAACTCGGCGTCGCCCTTGGTGCAGACGACGGCCTCGATGTGGTTGGCGTACCACATCGACGTCTCCGTACCCGCGTACAGGATCGTCTCGTGCACGGAGAAGCCGACCTTCTCCTTGGCGAGGACGATCCGGGTGCTTTCCCAGGTGCCGGACGCGCTCTTCACGTGCCGGTCGGTGCCTTCGAACTCCTTGAACGAACGGACGATCACGGTTTTGCGATGCCTCCTAGGTGAAGGGTGTGCAAGGGGCCCCGGCGTCCTCGGCCGCGTGGGCCGAAGACGCCGGGAGTCATGGGGTGGTGCCCGACGGCCGGACCGTCAGACCGTCACGCGGTCTCGCGCACGGCCCTGGCCAGGGTCTTCATGCCCTCGTCCAGCTCGTCGGGCGTGATGGTGAGCGCCGGCAGCAGTTTGACGACCTCGCTCTCGGGGCCGGAGGTCTCGATGAGCAGCCCCAGCTCGAAGGCGCGCTTGGCGACCCGGCCCGCGCGGTCCTTGTCGTGGAACTCCAGGCCCCAGACCAGGCCGCGGCCGCGGTACTCCTTGACGTCGGCGAGGTTCTCCTCGGTGATGGCGATCATGTGCTGCTCGACCTGCTCGCCGCGCTTGCGGGTCTGCTTCTCCATCGCCGAACCGTCGGCCCAGTACGCCTCCAGCGTGGCGGTCGCCGTGACGAAGGCCGGGTTGTTGCCGCGGAAGGTGCCGTTGTGCTCGCCCGGCTCCCAGACGTCCAGCTCCGGCTTGAACAGGGTCAGCGCCATCGGCATGCCGTAGCCGCTGATGGACTTGGAGACGGTGACGATGTCCGGCGTGATGCCCGCCTCCTCGAAGGAGAAAAAGGCGCCGGTACGGCCGCAGCCCATCTGGATGTCGTCGACGATGAGCAGCATGTCCTGGCGCTCGCACAGCTCGGCCAGGGCACGCAGCCACTCGGCCCGGGCGACGTTGATGCCGCCCTCGCCCTGCACCGTCTCGACGATCACGGCGGCCGGCTTGTTCAGGCCGGAGCCCTGGTCCTCGAGCAGCCGCTCGAACCAGATGAAGTCCTCGACGGTGCCGTCGAAGTAGTTGTCGAACGGCATGGGCGTGCCGTGCACCAGCGGGATGCCGGCGCCGGCCCGCTTGAACGCGTTGCCGGTCACGGCGAGCGAGCCCAGCGACATGCCGTGGAAGGCGTTGGTGAAGGACACGATCGACTCGCGTCCCTTGACCTTGCGCGCCAGCTTCAGCGCGGCCTCGACGGCGTTGGTACCCGTCGGGCCCGGAAACATGACCTTGTACGGCAGGTCGCGCTTGCGCAGGATGGTGTTCTGGAACGTCTCCAGGAAGCGGCGCTTGGCGGTCGTCGACATGTCGAGCCCGTGCGTGACGCCGTCCCGCTCCAGGTAGTCGATCAGCGCGCGTTTCAGGACGGCGTTGTTGTGCCCGTAGTTGAGCGAGCCCGCTCCGGCGAAGAAGTCGAGGTACTCGTGGCCGTCCTCGTCGTACATGCGGCTGCCGACCGCACGGTCGAAGACGGTGGGCCAGCCGCGGCAGTAGCTGCGCACCTCGGACTCGACGGTCTCGAAGACGCTGAGGTCGGGCTGGGTGATGGTCACGACGAATCGCTCCTCGTGGGGTGAGGGTGGGAGAGGAAGGTCGTACTGATCCGGGGACCGGTGCGGTCCGCCGGGAAGTCTGTGGGACCGGACTGGCACGGGGTGCCGCGCCGCCCGGAAGGCCGTCGGTCAGCCGGTGGCGGACAGCGGGCCTATGCGGTACAGGACCTCGGGCTCGTGCGGTCCGTCGGGGAACAGCTCCGTGCCGAACAGCACCTCGCGCTCGAGCCGGGCGCCGCGGCGCTCGGCGAAGGAGGTGAACAGCCGCTGGGAGGCGGTGTTGTCGGGGGAGATGGTGGTCTCCAGGGTGGTCAGCCCGTGTTCCGCGACGGTGCGCGCGGCCAGCCCGTCGAGCAGGGACGCGGCGAGCCGGCGCCCGCGGTACGCCTCGTCCACCGCCACCTGCCACACGAGCAGGGTGTCCGGGCGGTCCGGTCGTACGTATCCGGTGACGAAGCCGACCGGCTCACCGCTCTCGTCGCGGGCGACGGCCGACGTGGCGGCGAAGTCCCGGCACCAGAGCAGATAGCTGTAGGAGGAGTTGAGGTCGAGGACCTTGGAATCCCTCGCTATCCGCCACAGGGCGGCGCCGTCGGCCACTCTCGGACGATCGATTTGCAGGTCTGCTTGGGCGGCAGTCATGCAAATTGAATTTACCCAGCGAAATTCGAAATTGCATCGCCGGACGGGGTTACGAATGGGCGGCTCGTGTGTTATCACGCGGGCGCGTGCTGCCGCGCGAGAGGGCGGCGCTATGGGGGGATTTGATGGGGTCGTAAGCCGTAAAGCGGACAGCATGTGGATCGGGTCACAATCGCGTAACCCGTGCGAGACGTGTCCGAAATGTGAAGATCGGGTGTCGTGAAATCTTTGTGTTTAGGTCCCCGGAAAGCGGGCAGAAGAATACGGGAAGCTGCGCTGAGTGGAATTCCTTAATTCTGCTTGTGCGAGTATCAGGAATTCCCTCGAATTCATCCTTCCGAAAGGGCGGCGCCGGCCGGGCGCTCCCACGCCTCCTCGGCGGCCCGCCGGGCGGCCTCCGGGTCGGCCTTCACACCCCGCTCGACCAGCGCGGCACCCAGTGCCGCCAGGCAGTCCCGCACCGTCTCGCGCGTCGCGTCCGGACCGTAGTGGTTGACCCGGATCATCTCGCCCGCCAGCGCGCCGCCGCCCGCCGCCAGCGGCAGCGCCGGGTCGGACTCCAGGGCGCGGGCCACCAGCGCGGACGCGTCGACGCCCGACGGCGTGCGCAGTGTCGTCGCGACCGGCGCCGCGTCCCTCGCCTCGTACACGTACGGCTCCAGGCCGCCCAGCGCGAGCGCGCCGGCCCGGGTGGCCGCCGCCGCCGAGGCGTGCCGTGCCATCACCGTCTCCGGGCCCTCCGCCTCGATGCGCTCGACGCAGGCCTCCAGCGCGAGCATCTCCAACTGCGCCGGCGCGTGCAGCAGCGCCTTGCGCCCGCCGTCGATCCAGCGCTCCTTCCAGTCGAGGAGCGACAGGTACGACCGCCGCGGGGCGTTCGGGTTCGCCGCCATGCGGGCCCAGGCCCGCTCGCTCACCGACACCGCCGAGACGCCCGCAGGGCCGCCCATCGCCTTCTGCGCGCCGATGACGCACAGGCCCACGCCCCAGGTGTCCGGCAGTACCGGCTCGGCGCCCACGGAGGCCACGGCGTCCAGGTAGAACAGCGCGCCGTGCGCCCGGACCACCTCGCCGATCTCCGCGACCGGGTTGGTGTTGCCGGTCGCCGCCTCGGCGTGCACGAGGGACACGAAGTCGATCTCCGGGTGCTCGGCGAGCGCCTGGCCGATCTGCTCGGCGGAGACGGCCGTGTGGAACGGCACGGCGAGGTCGTGCACGCTCGCGCCGCAGTCCCGCAGCCAGTTCCCGAAGGTCTGACCGTACGGACCCGTGACGACGTTCAGCGCGACGGTGCCCGGTCCCGCGGCGGCGCGGATGGCGCCCTCCAGCGGCAGCAGCGCCTCGCCCTGCATGACCACCACGTCCTGGCCGGTCCCGAGCAGGCGCGCGACCCGGTCCTCGATCGCGGCGAAACGTCCGGCGCTCAGCGGGGGGAGGTCCAGGAAGGGATGGGTCACGGCGGTGCTCTCTTCGGTGACGGCGGGTGTGCGGCGCGGGTACGCGGCGTACGGAGTCGAGAGTAACCATGGCGTCCGCCGGCACTCGCGCCGGAGTGCTTCCGTTGCGACACCCCCACGCCCGGAATCGTGGCTTCCGTCACAGCCGAAGAGATCACCGTCTGATGGACTGGGCCCGTGTTCCTCGTACTCCTGCTGGTCGTCGTGGTCGCCGTGGTGTCCGCCGTCGGCCTGACCGGCCACGGCGCGAGCGTCCTCGCCGCCCGCCGCGCCCGGGGAACGCGCGCCGGACCGGCGCTGCACGCCCTCGCCGCCTTCGCCGGTGCCGCCGCCGTCGCGGTGTACGCCTGGGGGCTGCTGCACGTGACCGGCGCCGTCATGGAGTCCAACGGCGGCGCGGGCTCCGCACCGGCGCCGCCCTGCCGCACACCCGGGAACGAGGAGCGCGCCCTCCACGTCATCGACCAGTCGGTCTCCTTCCTGCCGCTGGGCTTCGTCTGCGAGACCACCGACGGCGGCGAGTACACCAGCGACGACGTCCCCGGCTACGTCAACCCCGCCACCGCCGCCCTGGCCCTGACCGCCCTCGCGGGCGCCGTCGGGGCCGGGTGCGCGAGGGCGCCGCGCGCCCGCGCGGCAGCGCCCGGCGGCGGGCGGTGACCGGCCCCGGACGGGTGTGCGGACACCCTTTAGGGTGCGGGGCATGAGCGATCGCGCGGTGCTGCACGTCAAGGGTCGGGTGCTCGTCGGACCGGAGGAGGTCCGGGACGAGGTGTGGGTGATCGACGGCCGGATCTCGTACGACCGCCCCACTGGCGCCGCCGACGTCCGCACCGTGGAGGGATGGGCACTGCCCGGCCTGGTCGACGCGCACTGCCACGTCGGGCTGGACCAGCACGGAGCGGTCCCCGCGGACGTCGCCGAGAAGCAGGCGCTGACCGACCGCGAGGCGGGCACCCTCCTCGTCCGCGACGCGGGCTCGCCCTCCGACACCCGCTGGATCGACGACCGCGAGGACCTCCCGAAGATCATCCGGGCCGGCCGGCACATCGCCCGCACCCGCCGCTACATCCCCAACTACGCCTGGGAGGTCGAGCCCGAGGACCTCGTCGCCCACGTCGCCCAGGAGGCCCGGCGCGGCGACGGCTGGGTGAAGCTGGTCGGCGACTGGATCGACCGCGACCTCGGCGACCTGTCGGCCTGCTGGCCGCGCGGCGCCGTGGAGGCGGCCATCGCCGAGGCTCACCGCCTGGGCGCCCGCGTCACCGCGCACTGCTTCGCCGAGGACTCCCTGCGCGACCTGGTCGAGGCCGGGATCGACTGCGTCGAGCACGCCACGGGGCTCACGGACGACACGATCCCGCTCTTCGCCGAGCGGGGCGTCGCCATCGTGCCCACGCTCGTCAACATCGCCACCTTCCCCGCGCTGGCGGACGGCGGCGAGTCCCGGTTCCCGCGCTGGTCGGCCCATATGCGCCGGCTCCACGAACGCCGTTACGACACCGTCCGCAACGCCTACGACGCCGGGATCCCGGTCTTCGTCGGCACCGACGCGGGCGGTGCCCTCGCCCACGGACTGGCCGGTGCCGAGGTCGCCGAGCTGGTCACCGCGGGCATCCCGCCCGTCGAGGCCCTCGCCGCGACGACCTGGGCCGCCCGGCGCTGGCTCGGCCGCCCCGGCCTGGACGAGGGCGCGCCGGCGGACCTGGTGGTGTACGAGCAGGACCCGCGCGCGGACGTGCGCGTGCTCACCGCTCCGCGCCGGATCGTGCTCAACGGGCGGGTCGTCGGTTAGCCGACGCGAGTGATGCGGGCGAACACCCGTGCCGGAAGATGCGACGAAGATTCGAATAGATCCGCCAAAACCCCACGAAGGGGTGAAGTGCCTCCGGTTCACTGACGGTTCGGCGGACGCGGGGACATTCTGTCCGGGTCCCAAGCACGTCGCTCATGCGTGCCCCGCACGCATGTCTCACTGGGGGTCCCACCACCTTGAACGGCAACACCTTCCGCCTGCCCGCACGCCGTCTCGCCACCGTCGCGGCGGCCACGGCCCTGGCCGCGGGGCCCGCGACCCTGGCCGGCGCGGGAGCCGTCCACGCGACCGGCGACCACGGCCGCGCGAGCGCCACCGTGCTGCGCACCGGGCTCGACGTCTCCCTGCTCAACAAGACCGTGAACGTCCCGCTCGCGGTCACCCTCAACGAGGTGCGGGCGCCCGAGAGCGCCGAGAAGACCGCGCTCACCGCCCGGCTGGACGGCGTCGACGGCGGAAAGCCGTTCAGCGTCCTGCGCGCCGACGTCGCCGAGGCGAGGGCGACGGCCACCGCCGAGAAGAGCGAGGGCTCCACCACGCTGGCCCGCGCCAGGCTCCACGTTCCCGGCCTGCCGCTGCTGTCGGTGATCGAGGTCCAGGAGGTCACCTCCACGGCGATCTGCGAGGCCGGGAAGCAGCCGGTCGCCGACGCCAACCTGCTGGGTCCGGTGACCGTCCTCGGCAAGAAGGTCACGCTCACCACCGGCGGGCCGACGGACGTGAAGGTGCCCGGCGTCGGCGAGGTGCGGCTCGACCTCTCGAAGACGGAGACCACCTCCCGCACGGCAGCCGCCACCGCACTCGAACTCAAGGTCTCCGTCAACCCCGGCGATCTGAACGTCGCGGAGGTCGACGGCACCGTCAGCCTGGCCAAGGCGACCTGCGAGTCCCCGACCGCCCCCGCGGACGAGGCCGGGCAGCCCCCGGCGAAGGCCGACGAACCCGCCGACGAGCAGGACGCGGCACAGGACGCCGAACCCGCCGCCGACGTGAAGGCCCAGGGCGCCCGCACCGAGACCGACCTGGCCGAGACCGGCGGCAGCTCCGCGACCCCGTACGTCGCGGCCGGCGCCGCGGCCCTGGTCCTGGCGGGCGGCGGCGCACTCGTCCTGTCCCGGCGCAGGCGCGGCTGACGCGCGGCCGGGTACGGGCCGGGGCCGGTTCCGGGGAGGGCGGTGTGTGGTGGCGGTCCTGGCCGGGACGGGGGCGGTCGGGGGGCCGTGTGCGGCATGGGCGTTGGCGTGGTGCCGGTCCTGTTGGACGGCGGCGCGCTGGGGGCTTGTCCCGGCGCGGGCGCGGCTGACGCGGCAGGGGGCGGAACCGGCCGAGGCCGTACGCCCGCACCCCGTACGCCTCAGGCCGGTTCCGCCGCCTCCGCCGGCGCCGCCACCGCCCGCTCCAGGGCGCTCAGGAAGCCCTCCGTCGTCGCCCGGTCCCGTACCGCCAGGCGCAGCCAACGGCCGCCCAGCCCCGGGAACGTGTCCCCGCGCCGGACCGCGTACCCCAGGCCGCGCAACCGGTGCCGTACGGCGGCCGCGTGCGGGACGCCGACCAGGACGAAGGGACCCTCGGCCGCTTGGACGACCCGCACCCCGGCACCGGCGAACGCCGTCAGCCCGGCGACGAGACGGTCCCGGTCGGCGGCGATGCGGTGGGCGGCGTGGGCGGCCTCCGCCAGCGCCCGCGGCGCCACGCACGCCTCGGCCGCCGCCAGCGCGGGCGTGGACACCGGCCACAGCGGCTGGGCGCGCTCCAGCGCGGCGACCGTCTCCGGGTCCGCGAGGACGTATCCGATGCGCAGCCCCGCCAGCCCCCACGTCTTGGTGAGGCTGCGCAGGACGACGAGTCCGGGTACGTCGGTCCGCCCGGCCAGCGCCTCCCGCTCGCCCGGCACCGCGTCCATGAACGCCTCGTCCACGACCAGCGTCCGCCCGGGGCGGCCCAGCGACGCGAGCACGCCCGCCGGGTGCAGCACCGAGGTCGGGTTCGTCGGGTTGCCGACCACCACCAGGTCGGCGTCCTCGGGGACGGCCGCCGGGTCGAGCCGGAAACCGTCCGCCTCCCGCAGCAGCACCCGGCCGACCGTGTGCCCCGCGTCCCGCAGCGCCGCCTCGGGCTCGGTGAACTGGGGGTGCACCACGACCGGCCGGCGCACCTTCAGCGCCCGCGCCAGCAGCACGAACGCCTCCGCCGCCCCCGCGGTCAGCAGCACCCGTTCCACCGGCAGCCCGTGCCGCGCCGCCACCGCTGCCCGCGCCGCCCGCCCGTCCGGGTAGGCGGCGAGCGAACCGAGCGAGGCGGCGACGTGTTCCCGCAGCCAGGCCGGAGGAGTGTCCGCGCGGACGTTCACCGCGAGGTCCACCAGCGCCGCACCGTCGTCGCGCACCTCGGCGTCCCCGTGATGGCGCAGGTCGAGGCCGTCGGCCTCAGTGTGCATGGGAGTGTGCGTGTCCATGCCCGTGATGGTGCCCGTGGGGGTGATCGCCGTCGTCGTCGGGGTGGAAGTGCGGCTGCTGCGGCAGCCCCACCTTGTCCTCGAACCCCGGCAGCGCGATCCGGTACACGCAGCTGTCGCAGTTCATCCGCAGGTCGCCCCCGACGGCCTCCTCGTACCGTTCCCACACCAGGTCGAGCAGTTCCGGCTCCGGACCGATGACGTCCGCCGACCGCACCTCGGTCTCCGGGTGCGCGGCCGCCCACTCCTCGGTCTGGTGCCCGACCCGGTCCGGGAGGATGCCGGTGAACAGGAAGTACGGCAGCACGACGACCCGCCGCGCCCCCAGCCGCACACACCGGTCCAGGCCGCCCGGCACGTCCGGCTCCGCCAGCGACACGAACGCGGTCTCCACGGCCGCGTATCCGCGCCCCTCCCACAGCAGCCGCGCCGCCTTGAACACCTCGGCGTTGGCATCCGGGTCCGTCGAACCGCGCCCGACCAGCAGCACCGTCACCTCGGAGCGGTCCCAGGACGGATCGACCGCCTCCGCCAGGCGCCGCTCCAGCACCCGCAGCAGCGCCGGGTGCGGGCCCAGCGGACGCCCGTACGTGTACGTGATGCCGGGGTGCCGCTCCTTCTCGCGGGACAGGGCCGCCGGGATGTCGCCCTTGGCGTGCCCGGCGGACACCAGCATCAGCGGCACCGCCGCGAACCGGCGCACACCGCGCTCGACCAGCTCGGCGACCGCGTCGCCCAGTGGCGGCGGGGACAGCTCGATGAAGCCGCCCGCGACGGGCAGCTCGGGGTGGCGTCGGCCCAGCTCGCGCACGAAGTCGCGGAACGCCTCGGCCCCGGCCTCGTCCCGGGTGCCGTGTCCGGCGATGAGCAGGGCGGGCGGGGTCGTCACAGGGTCTCCTCGGATATGGCGGATGCTTCGGCTGTTGCGGACGGGTCGGTCTTCTCGGCGGGCGGCGCGGTGTCACGCGCCTGCCAGCGGTAGCCGCGCGGCGTCACCATGCGCCCGGCGATCTCCCGGGTCGCGGTGTTGCCCACCGTCACGACCGTCATCATGTCGACGGTCGTCGGGTCGAGGGCGGCGAGCGTGGACAGGCGGCTCGACTCGTCGGCGCGCGACGCGTTGCGCACGACACCCACCGGAGTCGTCGGCTCCCGGTGCTCCGCGAGGAGCGCCAGCGCCTTGGGCAGCTGCCAGTCCCGGCCCCGGCTGCGCGGGTTGTAGAACGTCACCACGAGGTCCGCCTCCGCCGCCGCCCGCACCCGCCGCTCGATGACCTCCCACGGCGTGTGCAGGTCGGAGAGGCTGATCGACACGTGGTCGTGGCCGAGCGGCGCGCCCAGCACCGCCCCGGCCGCCAGCGCCGCCGTCACACCCGGCACCCCGACCACGTCGATGTCGTCGGACGCCTCGGCCAGCGCCGGCGAGGCCATGGCGTACACCCCGGCGTCCCCGCTGCCGATCAGCGCGACGGCGTGCCCGCGCCGCGCCTCCTCGACCGCCGTCCTGGCCCGCGCCTCCTCCGCGCCGAGCCCCGACTCCAGCACCCGGGTGCCGGGCCGCAGCAGGTCGCGGATCTGGTCGACGTACTGGTCGAGTCCGACCAGCACCGACGCCCGCCGCAGCTCCGCCCGCGCCCGCGGCGTCACCAGGTCCCGGGCGCCCGGCCCGAGCCCGACCACCGCGAGCCGTCCGCGCCCGGGACGCCGTACGACCGCGCAGGTCGCCGTCGCGGGCACCGCCGCCGACTTCCGCTTGGGCACGAGGAGTTCACCCCCGCGCAGCAGCGCCGCCGCCTCCGCGACCGACGGGGTGCCCACGGCCGCGAGCGGGGCGTCGGACGGGTTGGGCACTTCGACGTCCGCCAGCACGCCGGCGGCGTACGTCACCAGAGGCACCCCGAGCCGCCCGGCCGCCCCGACGATCCCGGGTTCCTCCGCCTTGGCGTCCACGGTGGCCAGCTCGGCGACCGACGCGGCCGACAGCCCCGCCTCGCGCAGGGCGGTCTCCACCAGCCCGAGCACCTCGTCCACCGGCGCCCCCCTGGACGCGCCGACGCCGACGACCAGGGACGGCGGCCGCAGCACCACCTCGCGCCCGGCCGGCTCCACCGCACGGTCCGTCACCCGAATCGTGTACGCCCCGTCGGCCGCCACCGGCAGCGGCGGCAGCGGCCAGGCCACCTCCGTGCGCAGCGCCACCGGCTCACCGTCCAGCAGAGCCCGCGACACCCCGGCGACATCGCCCTCGACGGGCAGCCCGAGCGTGTCCAGACCCGCCAGCCCGACCGCGTCGGTCGCCGTCGTCACCACCGGTTCCGCGCCCAGCACCTCGCCGACCGCGCGGGCCAGTTCGTTGGCTCCGCCCCCGTGCCCGCCGACCAGCGACACGGCGAACCGCCCGCCCTCGTCGACGCACACCACACCGGGGTCGGTCCGCTTGTCGTCCAGCAGCGGCGCCACCAGCCGGACCACGGCCCCCGTGGCCAGGAAGCACACCAGTCGCTCGCACTCGGCGAACGCGGCCCGCACGGCGTCCGTGACGGGACCCTCGTACACCCGCGTGCGGTCCGGCCACGCCGCGGCCAGCCGGTCCCGCGCCGCCGCTCCCGCCGCTGTGGCGGAAATGAGGCCGATCAAGGGGCAACTCCTTCACTACGGCCGTGCGGCCTGACGCCCCACAGCAGGAACACGGGATTGGTCGCCGCGAGCCGGGTCACGTCCCCCGGCAGCGGCGCGAGCCGCGAGGACTGCAGCAGCACCCCGTCGCAGTCGAGACCGGCGCCGAGCAGCGCCTCGCGGGCCGCCGGCACCCGGTCGAGCGCGGCCACGGCGACGACCACGGCGCGCCGGGCCCGCCGTCCGCACTCGGCGACGATCGCGGGCAGTTGGCGCCCCCCACCGCCCACGAACACCGCGTCCGGGTCCTCGTCCAGGTCGGACAGCACCGCGGGCGCGGCCCCGTGCACCACCCGCACGTCGACACTGTGCGCGGCGGCGTTGGCGCGGACCCGCCCGACACCGTCCGGCGTCCTCTCGACGGCGGTGACGGCGGCACCGAGCCGCGCGCACTCCACGGCCACGGACCCGGAACCGGCGCCGACGTCCCACACCAGGTCTCCGGGGCGCGGCCCGAGACGGGCCAGCGCCAGCGCCCGCACCTCGAACTTGGTGATCATGGAGTCGCGGTGGGCGAACTCCGACTCGTCCAGCGCCCATCCCGCGGGTCCCGGCCGCGGCCCGGCGACCGCCCGCACCGGCCCCAGCGCCCGCGCCTCGTCCAGGCACAGCACCACGCTCACCGCCGTCCCCCAGTCCCGGGCGGCGGCCGCGGCGGGCGTCACCCGCTCCACGCGCTCCTCGGCCGAGCCCAGCGCGGAGGCGACGACGAACACCCGCCCGTCGGCCCGCAACGCGGCACCCAGCTCCGCCGGACCGGCCCCGGGACCGGTCAGCACGGCGACCTTCGGATGCGCCCGGCACAGGTGCGCCGCAGTCCGCAGGTCCCGCCCGTGCGCGCTCGCCACCACGGCGTCGTCCCACGGCAGCCCCACCCGCGCGAAGGCCGCGGCGACGGAGGAGACCCCCGGCCGCACGTCCAGCCGCTCCGGGCCGAACCGCTCGGCCAGCACCCGCACGATCCCGAAGAACCCCGGATCACCGGAGGCCAGCACGGTCACCGGCCGCCCCTCGGCGACATACTCCGCCACCGTGTCCAGGGCGGGCGCAAGCGCCCCGAGGACCACCGTGCGGGCCCCCGCCGGCAGCCGTACGGCGTCCAGGTGCCGACGTCCGCCGACGACCAGCTCCGCGCCCGCGGCGGCGTCCCCGGCGGAAGCCGTACCGGAGGCGGCCCCCATCCCGACCACGCTGATCACGTGCTCGCACCCCGCGAGCGCAGCTCCCGGCGCGCCTCGGGGTCGGCCTTGCGATAGCCGTGGAAGTGCCCCGGGTGGTAGAGGTGCGAGCGGGTGCCGTGCGCGTCGAGGGCCGGGCCGACCAGGAACAGGGTGTGCTTCCAGAGCTTGTGCTCCTTGACCGTCTCCTCCAGCGTCCCGATCGTGCACCGCACGACCAGCTCCTCCGGCCAGGTGGCCTGATAGGCGACGACGACCGGCGTCTCGGTCGGATAGCCGCCCTCCAGCAGCTCCCGCACCAACTGGCCGCTGCGGGCCGCCGACAGGAAGACCGCCATCGTCGTGCCGTGCTTCGCGAACTCGCGGACCTCCTCCCCGGGCGGCATCGGCGTCTTGCCCCCGCCGAGCCGGGTGAGGACCACCGACTGCGCGACCTCCGGGATGGTCAGCTCACGCTGGGCGAGCGCGGCCACGGCCGAGAACGCGGAGACACCGGGCACCACCTCGGTCGCGACGCCGAGCTCCGCACACCGGTCGAGCTGCTCCTGAGTGCCGCCCCACAGCGCCGGGTCCCCGGAGTGGATGCGGGCCACCCGCAGCCCCTCCTCCCGGGCCCGCCGGTACACGGCGACGACGTCCTCCAGCGACATCGCCGCCGAGTCCAGCACCTCGGCGCCCTCCCTCGCGTGCTGGAGCACCTCCGCCTGGACGAGGCTCGCCGCCCAGATCACCACGTCCGCCTCGGCGATCGCCCGCGCCGCACGGAACGTCAGCAGGTCGGCGGCGCCGGGACCGGCACCGACGAAGGTCACCCTGGCCTCGGAATCCATCGTTTTCGGTCCTCTCCTGTGCGTCCTGTTCCTGTGCGCCGTGCGCATATTTACTGCGGTTGCTGCTGTCGTACGCGCGTGAACGCGGGGTGATCGGATACCAAGGGCCCATGGCGGTCTTCGTCGCGCTCGGCGCGTTCCTGATGACGCTGGCCGGCGGCTGGACGGCACAGCGCGTGACCGACCGGCGCCACCTGGTCCTGGGCCTGGCCGGCGGCCTCATGCTGGGCGTGGTCGGCCTCGACCTGCTGCCGGAGGCCCTGGAGGCGGCGGGCGACGAGGTGTTCGGCGTGCCCGCCGCACTGCTGCTCTTCGTCGCCGGATTCCTGCTCGCGCACCTGGTGGAACGCCTGCTGGCGGCCCGCCGCGCCGCACACGGCGCCGACGAGCACGGACACCGTTCGCCCGAGGTGGGCCTGACGGCCGCCGCCGCGATGGTCGGCCACAGCGCCATGGACGGCGTGGCGATCGGCGCGGCCTTCCAGGTCGGCGGCGGCATGGGCGCGGCGGTCGCGCTGGCCGTGATCGCCCACGACTTCGCGGACGGCTTCAACACCTACACACTGACCAGCCTGTACGGCAACGCCCGCCGCCGCGCCGTCGCGATGCTGGTCGCCGACGCGCTGGCCCCGGTCGTCGGGGCGTCCTCCACCCTCCTCTTCACCATCCCGGGGGAAGCGCTCGGCGCCTATCTCGGCCTGTTCGGCGGCGTGCTGCTCTACCTCGCCGCGGCCGAGATCCTCCCCGAGGCCCACCACGAGCACCCCGCCCGCTCGACCCTGCTGTGCACGGTCGCGGGCGCGGCGTTCATCTGGCTGGTGGTGGGCATCGCCGAATGAGCGGCGGGACCCACGGGCGGTCACAGTTTCCCGCCCCGCCCGCCCTCGCGCCGGGCGGGCGCGATGAGCGTCGACAGATACGGCAACGGCGCCCCGTCCAACTCGCCGGCGAGCCGCACCGACTCCTCGGGCAGCCCCAGCGCCGACCCCCACACGGCGTCGTCCAGCCGCCCGCTGTCCCGCAGCGCCTCGGCCACCTCGGCCGCCTGCCGGCCGAACTTGTACGCGACGACCGTGCCCGGCCCGTGCAACGCCTCCTTGAGCACGGCGGCCCCCGCGGTGACCGGCACCAGCGTCAACGGCTCGGTGCCCTCGGTCAGCACGGCCCCCGACCGCGCCGCGAGGTCCTGCATGGCGGTGATCCCGGGCACGGTCTCCACGACCGTCCCCGGCACGAGCGCGCCGACGGTCTGCGCGAGATAGGTGAAGGTCGAGTACACGTTGGGATCACCGATGGTCGCGAAGGCGACGGCGGAGTGCTCCCGCAGCAGCCCGGCCACCCGCGCCCCGGCCGCGTCCCAGGCCGACTCGCGCCGGGCCCGGTCGGTGCGCTCGTTCAGCGCGAACACGACCCGCACGATCTTCCCGGCGCCCACGTAGTGCAGCACCGTCGCCTCGGCCCGGCCGCGCTCTCCGCCATCTCTTCCATCGGGTCCGGCCATGACCGGCACCACCACGACATCGGCGGCCCGCAGGGCGTTGACGCCCTTCACGGTCACCAGCTCGGGGTCCCCGGGCCCGACCCCCACCCCGATCAGCCTGCTGCTCATGACGTCCGGCACCTCTCCACGAACCGACGGGCGACACCGGGCTCGGCCGCCCAGTGCGTGTGCAGATAGCTCGCGTGCACACCGCGCTCCACGAATCCCTCGACGCGCCGCTCGGGCGCCCGTATCCCCCAGGCCGGCGCCGCCCCGGCCCCCGGCTCCACCACCGTCCGGTGGAACTCGTGGCCCCGCATCCGCGTCCCCGCCCCGGCCAGCGCACTGTCGGACACGGCCACGGCGTCCCGGTAACCCAGCGTCAGCCGCTCGGACATCCGCGCGGCGGCGTCCAGCACGCCGCACATCGGCGCCCCGTCCAGCTCCCGGCACAGATACAGCAGCCCCGCACACTCGGCGGCGACCGGAGCGCCGCTGAGCGCCAGCTCGGCGACGGACTTCCGCAGCGGCTCGTTGGCGGACAGCTCGGAGGCGTAGACCTCGGGGAACCCGCCGCCGATGACGAGCCCCTGAGTGCCCTCCGGCAGTTCCTCGTCCCGCAGCGGATCGAACGTGACGACTTCCGCCCCGGCGGCGGCGAGCAGCTCGGTGTGCTCGGCGTAGGAGAAGGTGAAGGCGGCCCCGCCGGCGACGGCGACGCGCCCTCTCGGCCGGTCCGGCGCTTGCGGACGAGGCCGTCCGGGCCGATCGTGGCGGTCCGGGGGCGCAGCCCCCAGGGATGGGACGGGAAGCGGCGGCGGGGACGAGGAAGCCAGGGCCTCACCGGCTTCCCAAGCCGGTGAGGACAACGCACCGGCACTACGCGCCAGCCCGACCAACGCCTCCAGATCACACCCGTCGGCAACCTGCGCGGCCATCGCCGCAACCGCCTCCACCGCCTGCGCACGCCGCTCGGCGACAGGAACCAGCCCCAGATGCCGGGACGGCACGTCGACCCGCGGCGCCCGCCGCAACACCCCAAGCACCGGCACCCCGACGGAGTCCACCGCCTCCCGCAGCACCACCTCGTGCCGGTCCGACGCGACCTTGTTCAGGATCACGCCCCCGATCCGCACCTCCGGGTCCCAGGACACGAACCCGTGCACCAGCGCCGCCACCGACCGCGCCTGCGAGGACGCGTCCACGACCAGCACCACCGGCGCCCGCAACACCTTCGCGACCTGCGCGGTGGTCGCCAGCTCGCCCTCCCCGGCGGCCCCGTCGTACAGCCCCATGACCCCCTCGACCACGGCGATGTCGCACCCGCGCGCCCCGTGCAGGAACAGCGGCCCGACCAGCTCCGGCCCGCACAGGTACGCGTCGAGGTTGCGGCCCACCCGCCCGGTGGCGAGCGCGTGGTAGCCGGGGTCGATGTAGTCGGGCCCGACCTTGTGCGGCGACACGGCGAGCCCGCGCCCGGCGAGCGCGGCCATCAGCCCCGTGGCGACGGTGGTCTTGCCGCTCCCGGACGAGGGCGCGGCGACGACCAGCCGGGGAACGGCGGAGTCGGAGTCGGAATAGGAGTAGGAGTCGGAGAAGGTCACCACTCGATGCCCCTCTGCCCCTTCTGCCCCGCGTCCATCGGATGCTTGACCTTGGACATGTCGGTGACGAGATCGGCGACCTCCACCAGCTTCGCGGGCGCGTTCCGCCCGGTGATCACGACATGCTGGGTCCCCGGCCGCTCGCGCAGCACCGACACCACCTCGTCGGTGTCGACCCACCCCCAGTGCATCGGATAGGCGAACTCGTCCAGCACGTACAGCTTGTACGTCTCGGCGGCCAGGTCCCGCTTGACCTGCTCCCAGCCCTCCCGGGCCTTCTCCTCGTTGTCCAGCTGGGCGTCGCGCTGGACCCAGGACCAGCCCTCGCCCATCTTGTGCCAGTCGACGGTTCCGCCCTCGCCGCTGGCGCCCAGCACCCGCAGGGCGTTCTCCTCGCCGACCTTCCACTTCGCCGACTTGACGAACTGGAACACCCCGATCGGCCACCCCTGGTTCCAGGCCCGCAACGCCAGCCCGAAGGCGGCGGTGGACTTGCCCTTCCCGATCCCCGTGTGCACCACGACCAGCGGACGGTTGCGCCGCTGTCGGGTCGTCAGTCCGTCCTCCGGTACGACACTCGGCCTGCCCTGCGGCATTACGCGGCCCTCCTGCTGCCCTGAACGTCCCTCACCAGACCGGCGATCGAGTCGGCCCGCAGCTCGTCCAGCGTCACCGCCGTACCGCCCAGTTCACCCGCGAGCCGCCCGGCCAGCCCGAGCCGTACCGGCCCCGACTCGCAGTCCACGACCACGGACGCGGCGCCCTCGGCGGCGAACAGCCGCGCGGCACGCGAGGCCAGCGCGACCGGCTCAGGACCGCCCGTGGCCCGACCGTCCGTCACGACGACCATCAGTGGCCGCCGCGCCGGGTCCCGCAGCCGCTCCACCCGCAGCACCTCGTGGGCACGCAGCAGCCCGGCGGCCAACGGCGTACGCCCGCCCGTCGGCAGCGACTCCAGCCGCACCGCCGCCGCGTCCACCGACGACGTCGGCGGCAGTGCCACGTCGGCCGCCGAACCCCGGAAGGTCACCAGCCCCACCTTGTCCCGCCGCTGGTACGCGTCCAGCAGCAGCGACAGCACGGCACCCTTGACGGCGCTCATCCGCTGCCGCGCGGCCATCGACCCGGAGGCGTCCACGACGAACAGCACGAGGTTGCCCTCGCGCCCCTCACGCGTCGCCTGCCGCAGATCGTCCCGGCGCACCACGAGCCCCCGCCCGCTGCGGCCCCGCGCCCGCTGGTGCGGGGCGGCGGCCTGCACGGTGGCGGCCAGGTGCAGCTTGGTCAGGGCGCCCTGCGGCCGCCGGGCGCCCGTGGTCCGCCCGTGCTCGGTCCGCGCCCGCGAACGCCGCCCGGCGGCACCCTCACCCAGCCCCGGCACGCTCAGCACCTTGGTCCGGAACGGCTCGGCGGCCCGCGCGGGGGACTGCTCACCGGCACCACCGGAAGGCTGCGGCTCGCCGCCCTCCCCGGCCTCAGGCCGCGCGGCGGTGTCGCCGTCGCCCTGCGGCGCGTCATCGGGATCGGGCTGTCCACCGGGACCGCCGCCGGGCCCCGGACCGGGATCGTCGTCCCCGCCCCCGTCCCCGTCCTGCCCGCCGAACTCCTCCAGCGTCTCGTCCAGCTTGTCCTCGTCGAGCCCCGGCGCGTCGAACGGGTTGCGCCGCCGCCGGTGCGGCAGCGCGAGCAGCGCCGCCTGCCGCACGTCCTCCGCCAGCACCTCCGTCCGCCCGGCCCAGGCCGCCAGCGCGGTCGCCGTACGCGCCATCACGATGTCGGCCCGCATACCGTCCACCTCGAAGGCCGCGCAGGTCGCCGCGATCTGCCGCAGCGCCCCGTCGCCCAGCCGCACCGACGGCAGCAGTTCCCGCGCGCCCACGATCCGCGCCCGTACGGCGGCCTCCTCGTCGGCCCAGCGCGCGGCGAAACCGGCCGGGTCGTCGTCGTACGCCAGGCGGCGCCGCACGACCTCCACCCGCTGGTCGGGCTCGCGCGAGGCGGCGACCTCGACGGTGAGGCCGAAGCGGTCCAGCAACTGCGGCCGCAGTTCGCCCTCTTCCGGGTTCATGGTCCCGACCAGCAGGAACCGGGCGGCGTGCCGCACAGACACGCCCTCGCGCTCGACGTAGGAGGCGCCCATCGCGGCGGCATCCAACAGGAGGTCGACCAAGTGGTCGTGGAGGAGATTGACCTCGTCGACGTACAGGATCCCGCGGTGCGCGTCGGCCAACAGGCCCGGCTCGAAGGCCTTCACGCCCTCCGCCAGCGCCCGCTCGATGTCCAGGGCGCCCACCAGCCGGTCCTCGGAGGCACCGACGGGCAGCTCGACCATGCGCGCCGGGCGCGAGGCGAACGCACCCGGCTCGTGCGGGCCGTCCGGGCAGGCCGGGTCGGGGGAGTCGGGATCGCAGGAGAAGCGGCACCCGGAGACGACGTCCACCTCCGGCATCAGCGCCGACAGCGCCCGCACCGCCGTGGACTTCGCGGTGCCCTTCTCGCCGCGGACCAGCACACCGCCGACGGCCGGGGAGACGGCGTTCAGCAGCAGCGCCAGCCGCAGGTCGTCCTGGCCGACCACGGCCGTGAACGGGAACGGGGTACTCACTTGTCGTCACCTTCCAGATCGCCCTCGAGCTCCAGATACGTGGCACGCAGCCGCTCCAGCGTCTCCGCGTCCGGCTCCGCCCACAGCCCCCGGTCCGCGGCCTCCAGCAGCCGCTCCGTGATGCCGCGCAGCGCCCAGGGGTTGGACTTCTTCATGAAGTCCCGGTTCTCCGCGTCGAAGACGTACTCGGCGCTGAGCCGCTCGTACATCCAGTCGTCCACGACCCCGGCCGTGGCGTCGTACCCGAAGAGGTAGTCCACGGTCGCCGCCATCTCGAAGGCGCCCTTGTAGCCGTGCCGCCGCATCGCCGCCATCCACCGCGGGTTGACCACGCGGGCGCGGAAGACGCGGTGGGTCTCCTCGCCCAGCGTCCGCGTCTTCACCTGGTCCGGGGTCGCGGAGTCACCGACGTACGCCTCCGGGCTCGCGCCCGTCAGGTGCCGGACCATCGCGACCATGCCGCCGTGGTACTGGAAGTAGTCGTCGGCGTCGACGAGATCGTGCTCACGCGTGTCCACGTTCTTCGCCGCCACCGCGATCCGCCGGAACGCCGTCTCCATGTCGCCGCGCGCCGCCCGCCCGTCCAGCCCGCGCCCGTAGGCGTAGCCGCCCCACACCGCGTACACCTCGGCGAGGTCCGCGTCGCTGCGCCAGTTGCGGGCGTCGATCAGCGGCAGCAGACCCGCGCCGTAGGCGCCCGGCTTGGAGCCGAAGATGCGGGAGGTCGCCCGGCGCCGGTCGCCGTGCTCGGCGGTGTCCTCGTCGGCGTGCGCGCGGACGAAGTTCTGCGAGGCGGGCTCGTCCAGCTCCGCCACCGCCCGTACCGCGTCGTCGATCAACCCCACCACGTGCGGGAACGCGTCCCGGAAGAAGCCCGAGATGCGCACCGTCACGTCCACGCGCGGCCGGCCCAGCTCCGCCACCGGCACCACCTCGAAGCCCGTCACCCGGCGCGAGGCGTCGTCCCAGACCGGACGGCAGCCCAGCAGCGCCAGGATCTCGGCGATGTCGTCGCCCTGGGTGCGCATCGCGGACGTGCCCCAGACGGTGAGGCCGACGGACCTCGGGTACTCACCCGTGTCGCTCAGGTACCGCTGGATCAGCGAGTCCGCCAGCGACTGCCCGACCTCCCAGCTCAGCCGGGACGGGATCGCCTTCGGGTCGACGGAGTAGAAGTTCCGGCCGGTCGGCAGGACGTTGACCAGGCCACGGGTCGGGGACCCGGAAGGCCCGGCCGGGACGTAACCGCCGTCCAGGGCCCGCAGGATGTGCCCGATCTCGTCCGTCGTCCGCGCGAGCCGCGGCACGACCTCCACGCAGGCGAACTCCAGCACCGCCACCGCGTCGCGGAGTTCGGTGCCCAGCACGTCCCGCACCAGGCCCGGAACGGCCCCCGCGTCCCACGCCCGCAGCTCCATGCCCTCCGCGAACCGCCGGCACAGCTGCTCGAGCAGGTCGATCGCGTCGGCCGCCGACCGGGCAGGGCCGTCGACCAGGTCCGTCAGTTCCACCGGTGCCTTCACCGGGGCGCCGGGCGCGGCCAGCAGTTCCTTCTCCACCAGCCCGAAGTGCTCGGCCAGACAGGCCCGCAGACCCGGCAGCGCGTTCGCCTGCCCGCCCCACACCTGCGAGGCGCGCAGCACCGCCAGGACGAGGTTGACGCGCGGCTCGCCGACCGGGCCGCCGCCCAGGATGTGCAGGCCGTCGCGGATCTGCACGTCCTTGATCTCGCACAGGTAGCCGTCGATGTGCATGACGAACCCGTCGAACGCGTCGTCGTCCGGCTGGTCGTCCACGTGCAGGTCGTGGTGGAGCTCGGCCGCCTTGACCAGCGTCCAGATCTGCGCGCGGACCGCCGGCGCCTTCGTCGGGTCCAGGTCGGAGACGAGGGCGTACTCGTCGAGCAGCTGCTCCAGCTTGGCCAGGTCGCCGTAGGTGTCGGCGCGCGCCATCGGCGGCACCAGGTGGTCGACGACCGTGGCGTGCCCGCGGCGCTTGGCCTGGGTGCCCTCGCCGGGGTCGTTGACGATGAAGGGGTAGATCAGCGGCAGGTCGCCGAGGACGGCGTCCGGTGCGCAGCCGGCACTCAGCCCCAGCCCCTTGCCCGGCAGCCACTCCATCGTGCCGTGCTTGCCCATGTGCACGATCGCGTCGGCGCCGAAACCCCCCTCCGATGTCGCAGCGTTCAGCCAGCGGTAGGCCGCCATGTAGTGGTGCGACGGCGGCATGTCCGGGTCGTGGTAGATCGCGATGGGGTTCTCGCCGAAGCCGCGCGGCGGCTGGATCATCACCACGACGTTCCCGAACCGGAGGGAGGCCAGCACGATGTCGTCGCCGTCGACATACAGCGAGCCCGGCGGCTCGCCCCACGCCTCCCGCATGCCGTCCCGCAGCCGGGGGTCCAGTTTCTCGAACCAGGCCCGGTAGTCGGCCAGCGGCACCCGTGCGGGCGCCGCGGCCAGCTGGTCCTCCGTCAGCCACTCCACGTCGTGGCCGCCCGCCTCGATCAGCCGGTGGATCAACTCGTCGCCCTCGGCGGGGTACTCGGTGACCCCGTACCCCGCCTCCCGCAGCGCGTCCAGGACCCGCACCGCGGACGCGGGGGTGTCGAGGCCGACGGCGTTGCCGACGCGGGAGTGCTTGGTCGGGTACGCCGTGAACACCAGCGCCAGCTTCTTGTCGGCGTTCGGCTTGTGCCCGAGCACCGCGTGCCGGACGGCGATCCCGGCGACGCGCGCGGCCCGCTCGGGGTCGGCGACGTAGACCGGCACCTCGTCCGGGCCCTGCTCCTTGAAGGAGAACGGCACGGTCACCAGGCGCCCGTCGAACTCCGGGATCGCGACCTGCATCGCCGCGTCCATGGGGGACAGAGCGGCGTCCGAGGCCTCCCAGGCGGCCCGGGAGGAGGTGAGGCAGAGTCCTTGCAGCACCGGCACGTTCAGGTCGGCCAGCGCACCGATGTCCCACGCCTCCTCGGCACCGCCCGCCGAGGCCTGCGAGGCGTGCGTGCCGCCGGCCGCGAGGACCGTGGCGACGAGGGCGTCGGCCCGGCCCAGCAGCTCGTACAGCCCGGGGTCCGCGCCGCGCAGCGAACCGCAGTACACGGGCAGGGCGTTGGCACCGCGCGCCTCGATCGCGTCGCACAACGTGTCGACGAAGGCGGTGTTGCCGCTCAGCTGGTGGGCGCGGTAGAAGAGCACGCCGACCGTCGGGCGGCCGGCCACGACGTCCCGGGAGCCGTGGACGCCGTACTCCGGCATCTTCCGCGGCTCGTCGAAGCCCTCACCGGTCAGCAGCACCGTGTCCGACAGGAAGCGGGCCAGCTGGGCGAGGTTGTCCGGGCCGCCCTCGACCAGGTAGCGCAGGGCCTGCGCCACCACCCCGGCCGGGACCGACGACTCGGCCATCAGCTCCGCGTCCGGCACGCTCTCGCCGCCCAGCAGGACGGTCGGGATGCCGGCGGCCCGCAGCGCGGCCAGCCCGTCCTCCCAGGCGCGCTTGCCGCCGAGCAGGCGGACCACGGCGAGGTCCGCGCCCTCGACCAGCCCGGGCAACTCCTCGCGCACGTCGATCCGGGTCGGGTTGCCGATCCGGTAGGCGGCGTCCGACGCGCGGGCCGCCAGCAGGTCCGTGTCGGCGGTCGACAACAACAACACTGTGCTCATGCGGGCGCTCCCGGTGGAATGAAGGGCAGTCCTTGCGGCGCGCCGGACTCGATGAGCCGCCACAGCGCGTCCGTGTCCGCGTGGTGTTCGATCAGGTCGCCGAGCCGGTCGAGCTGCTCCTCGCGCAGCGCGGCGAACGAGGTGTCGGGGGCCGGCACGAAACGGCGGCCCGCGGCGGCGGCCACCTCGCGCAGGAACGCCCGCCGGAAGCCGTCCGACTCCAGCGAGCCGTGCCAGTGCGTGCCCCAGGTCTGGCCGACCCGGCAGCCGTCCAAGCTGTGTCCTTTGTCATCGGAGATGAACGCATCGCCCCCCGCGACTTCGGCGACCCCGTGGTGGATCTCGTACCCCTCGACGTGCTCGCCGAGGGCCTCGCCCACCGGCCGGGTGAGGGTCTTCTCGCGGTCGAACCTCACCCGGACGGGGAGCAGTCCCAGCCCGTCCACGTGCCCGGCGCGTGACTCGACCTCGTCCTCGATGTGCTCGCCGAGGAGCTGGAAGCCGCCGCAGATGCCGAGCACGGGCCGGCGCTCGGCCACCCTGCGCGCGATCGCGTCCGCGAGCCCCCGCTCCCGCAGCCACTCCAGCGCCCGCACCGTCCCGCGCGTCCCCGGCACGATCACCAGGTCGGCGTCGGCCAGTTCCTCCGGCCGGTCCACGAACCGCACCACGACACCGGGTTCGGCGGCCAGCGCGTCCACGTCCGTGAAGTTGGACATCAGCGGGACCGCGCAGACGGCGATCCGCAGCACGTCCTCGCCGACCGGCGGCGCGACGACCGACTCCCGCACCGTCCCGCGCAGCGAGACCCGGAGGCCGTCCTCCTCGTCGATGCCGAGCCCGTGCCGGAAGGGCAGCACGCCGTACGTCCGCCGTCCGGTGAGCCCGTGCAGCATCTCCAGACCCGGCTCCAGCAACGACACGTCGCCCCGGAACTTGTTCACCAGGAACCCGGCGACCAGTGCCTGGTCCCCGGGCGCCAGCAGCGCCACCGTGCCGAAGAAGGAGGCGAAGACGCCCCCGCGGTCGATGTCGCCGACGACGAGGACGGGGAGTCCGGCGCCCCGGGCGATCCCCATGTTCACGATGTCGGTGCGGCGCAGGTTGATCTCGGCCGGGCTGCCCGCGCCCTCACAGATCACCGCGTCGTACGTGCCGCGCAGTTCGGCCAGCGAGTCGAGCACCGTGCCGAGCAGCCGCTCCTGGCGCCCGCCGTGGTAGCCGCGGGCGCTCATCTCGCCCACGGGCCTGCCGAGCAGCACGACCTGGCTGCTGCGCTCCCCGCCGGGCTTGAGCAGCACGGGGTTCATGTGCGCGGTCGGCTCCACCCGGCAGGCCTGGGCCTGCATGGCCTGCGCCCGCCCGATCTCCGCGCCCTCGCGGGTCACGAAGGAGTTCAGCGACATGTTCTGCGCCTTGAACGGCGCCACCTTGACGCCCTGGCGCACCAGCCAGCGGCAGATCCCGGCGGTGACGACGCTCTTGCCGGCGTCGGAGGTGGTGCCGGCGACGAGCAGGCCACCGTTCATGACATACGCCCCTTCGTGGCACCCGGGTTCTTCGCGGCGGCCCCGCGCACGAGCAGCCGCGCGCCCGCGCACACGCCCAGCGCGAGCCAGCCCACGCGCCGGGACAGCCGTACCGCCCGGTCGATGTCGGCGGAACCGGTCCCCCGTACGGCGCGCCCCGCCGCCCCGTTGAGGACGGGTCGGTGCTCGACCCGCCCGCCGTAGGAGAGCGTGCCGCCCAGCCGCACGCCGAGGGCGCCCGCGAACGAGGCCTCCACGGGCCCGGCGTTGGGGCTCGGGTGCCGTGCGGCGTCCGCCCGCCAGGCCCGTACGGCGCCGCGCGGGTCGCCGCCCGCCACGGTGGCCAGTACGGCGGTGAGGCGGGCGCCCGGCCAGCCCGCGAGGTCGTCGAGGCGGGCCGAGGCCCAGCCGTAGCGGCGGTAGCGGGGCGACTTGTGGCCGACCATCGCGTCCAGGGTGTTGACGGCCCGGAAGCCGAGCAGTCCGGGCACCCCGGCCACCGCGCCCCACACCAGGGCGCCCACCACCGCGTCCGAGGTGTTCTCGGCGACGGACTCCACGACGGCCCGGGCGATCCCGTCGGCGTCCAGCGCCCGCGGGTCCCGCCCGCACAGGTGCGGCAGCCGCGCCCGCGCCGCCTCGACGTCCCCGGCCTCCAGGGCACGGCCGACGGCAGTGGCCTCGCGGGCCAGCGAGGTGCCGCCGACGACCGACCAGGTGGCCGCGGCGGTCAGCGCGACGGAGGCGGCGGGGGAGCGGCGTACGGCGTGTGCGGCGGCCGAGCCGAGGACGGCGGCGCCGCCGGCGCACACGACGGTGTGCAGCGCGCCCCGGCCCCGGTGGTCCCGCCACAGCACCCGTTCCACGGCGCCCGCGGCACGGCCGAACGCGGCGACCGGGTGTCCGCGGCGCGGATCGCCGAGGAGGAGGTCACCGAGGAGGCCGGCGGCGGCGCCGTACGCGAAGACGCGTCCGGCACGCACGGCTCAGCCGGCCGTAGGAAGGGGAAGTCGAAGCGTGTCGCTGGTGAGCCCGGAACGGCAGCCGCGCATGGCGATAGGTCCTCACTCAGGGTGTCCGCGCCCTGGTTCGAAGAGCACGGCGGCGAGAGTTCCTGGCTCCCGGGGATCCTGTCCCCGGTCACAGTGGCGGGACCGCGCCGGATTCGCACCGGGCTTCCTCTTCTGCCGCCGTAGATGGCCCCGGAAGTCCACCACGGCCCGCGAACACCCGTCAACCTGGCGTTGACCTGCGACGGGGGAGTGTGCGAAGGCCCACACCCGAGTGGTGTGCGCCGGCACGCGAAGAGGCGGGGCGCGGAACGGTTCGAGTCCGTTCCGCGCCCCGCCCCGGGGGCGTGCGCCCGTGAGACGGGCGGCGCTCAGGCGACGATCAGATAGATCCCGTACGCCACCGCCGCCGTGCAGGCCGCGAAGCACGCGTAGGCGCCGGTGACCGCGAGGGCCGCGGAGCCGCCCCGGGCGGCGGCCCGCTCCTGGCGGGAGAGGCCGACGATGCCGAGGGTGAACAGGCCCACCAGGGCCACCGTGACCACGAGGCTGACGCCGAAGACGGAGCCGAGGGCTGCCCAGTCGATGCTCATGGAGGTTCGCTTCCTTCGTACCCGGCAGGCGGGTTCAGACGGTGGTGGCGGCCGACGGGGCCTTGGGGTCGGGGGTGGTGGCCGGAGCGGGGACGGTGGCCGCCAGTTCCTCGGTCACGCCCGTCGGGGGCGGCGACACGGCGGCCATCGCCGTGGTGACCACACCGGCGGGCTCGGGCTGCCCGGGCCCCTCGGTGTCCACCGGGTCGCCGTCGACGACGTTGGTGTGGTCGACGACCTCGCGGCGGGAGATCCGCCAGATCGCGAAGCTGGAGGCGATCAGGAACACCGCGACGAGGGCCGTGCCCCAGTCGCCGGCGCGGCAGACCCACTCGGCGAGCGCGGCGACCAGGGCCGCGGCCGGCAGCGTCAGGCCCCAGGCGATGAACATCCGGGTGGCCGTGGACCAGCGGACCACGCCGCCCTTGCGGCCGAGGCCCGCGCCCATCACCGCGCCGGAGACCGAGTGCGTGGTGGACAGCGAGAAGCCGAGGTGGGAGGAGGCCAGGATGACCGTGGCGGCGCTGGTCTGGGCGGCGAAGCCCTGCTGCGGCTGGAGGTCGGTCAGGCCCTTGCCCATGGTGCGGATGATGCGCCAGCCGCCCAGGTAGGTGCCGAGCGCGATGGCCAGACCGGCGCCCAGGATGACCCAGACGGGCGGGTCGGAGTCGGGGGCGAGCGAGCCGCCGGCGATCAGGGCGAGGGTGATGATGCCCATCGTCTTCTGGGCGTCGTTGGTGCCGTGGGCCAGCGAGACCAGACCGGCGGAGGCGATCTGGCCGGCCCGGTAGCCCTTCGCGGCGGCCTTGCCGTCCGCCTTGCGGCCCAGCGAGTACGTCATCCGGGACGCGAGCATCGCCGCGAGGCCGGCCACGATCGGGGCGGCGATCGCGGGCAGCAGCACCTTGGTGACGAGCACGTCGCCGTTGACCGCGCCGATGCCGGCCGAGGCGACGGCCGCACCGATCAGGCCGCCCATCAGGGCGTGCGAGGAACTGGACGGGAGCCCGACCAGCCAGGTCAGGAGGTTCCAGAGGATCGCGCCGACCAGGGCGGCGAAGATGACCTCGGGACGGATGCCGGTCTCGTCGACGAGACCCTTGGAGATCGTGTTGGCGACCTCCACCGAGAGGAAGGCGCCTACAAGGTTGAGGACGGCGGACATCGCCACCGCCACCTTGGGCTTGAGCGCACCGGTCGAAATGGTCGTTGCCATCGCGTTCGCGGTGTCGTGGAAACCGTTCGTGAAATCAAACGCGAGTGCGGTTACCACCACAATCGCGAGGATCAGCGAGAAGCTTTCCATTTACCCAGGCAATCGTTCGAGGTCGTTGGCGCGACGAACGTAAGTAACCAGGGTGAACGGAAGATGAACTGGGCAGGGCGTCACGGTGACCGGAAGCGGGGCCGTAACCTCCCTCTGCGTGCCCGCTCCGGTGCTCTCCGGAGACGTCCCTGGCAGGATCACCGCCAGGCCGTTCGGCGACGGGACGCGAGGGCGCGCGGGCGCCCCGGAGGAGTGGGTGACTGTGACGCAATCGCGGGCCGAGAGCGGGGAGAAGGCCGGAAAGACGGTGGGAAAGACCGCCGAGGAAGCCGCCTGGGAGGAACTCGTCGCGACGGCCCGGCGGACCGTCTCGGACGGGCTGGTGGTCGGCACCTCCGGCAACGTCTCGGTGCGCGTCGGCGACACGGTCCTGGTCACCCCGTCGGGCGTGCCCTACGACCGGCTGACCCCGGACGACGTCACCGGCGTCGGCCTGGACGGACGGCAGCTGCTCGGCGCCCTCGTGCCGACCAGTGAACTGCCCATGCACCTCGCCGTGTACCGCGCCGACCCCGACGCCCGGGCCGTCGTCCACACCCACGCCGTGCACGCGACGGCGGTCTCGCTGCTCGTCCCCGAACTCCCGCCGGTGCACTACATGACCGCCGCCCTCGGCGGCCCCGTCCGGGTCGCCCCCTACGCGGCCTACGGCACCGCCGAACTCGCCCGCGGCATGCTCGACGCCCTCGCCGACCGCACCGGCTGCCTGCTCCGCAACCACGGCACGATCACCTACGGCACCTCCCTCGACCAGGCCTACGACCGCACCGCCCAGCTCGAGTGGATGTGCCGCCTGTGGCTGACCGCGTCCTCCGTGCCGGGCCACTCGCCGTCCCTGCTGACGCCGGCCCAGCTCGCCGAGGTGACCGAACGCCTCCAGGGGTACGGGCAGCGAAGCTGACGCGGGGTGCGTGCCGGTCGGCTGCGCGGGTACCGGCTACGGGACACGAAGCCCCTCGTCACCCACCGTCACGCGTCCACTGGCCGCCCGAGGACTCCACCAGGAGACTGGCCCCATGCGCACTGTCACCGCAACGGCAGCCGCCGTCACCGCAGCACTGGCGACCGGGATGGCGAGCGTCGCCGCCGGCCGGCTCGCCAGCGACGCCGCGCTCAAGGCGCCCCCCGGCCGACCCCTGCCCACCGAGCCCCGGCTCACGGTGCACGGGACCGCCGCCGGACAGATCACCCTCACCCGGGACCTGGCCGCCCTGCGCCCCGGCCGGTACGGGCTCGCCGGCGACGGCTCCCACGCCGTGCTCGGCCCCGTCCTGGACACCGCCGAGCACGGCGCCGACACCGTCGTACGCCGCCTCGAACGCGTCACGCACGGCACCTTCGCGACCGGCGACCGGGCGTGGTTCACCCCCAACCTGTACGTCGGGAACCCGGGCACGGCCCTCGACCTCGAGTACGCCGACGTCGAGGTCCCGGGGGAACTCGGCCCGCTCCCGGCCTGGTTCCTGCCCGGGGCCCGGCCGACCTGGATCATCGCCGTGCACGGCCTGGCCGCCACCCGCGAACACGCGCTGAACCTGATCGCCCCCCTGCACCGCCGCAACGTCCCGGTGCTCGCCCTCGCCCACCGCGGCGACGTCGGCGCACCGCCCTCGCCCGACGGCCTGCACCACTTCGGCGAGACCGAATGGCGCGACGTGGACGCGGCCGTCCGCTACGCCCTGGACCACGGGGCCCGCCAGGTCGTCCTGCTCGGCTGGTCCACCGGTGCCACCATGGCGCTGCGCACCGCGGCGCTCTCCGGCGTGCGCGAGCGCATCGCGGGGCTCGTCCTGGACTCACCGGTGCTCAGCTGGGAGACCACACTGCGCGCCCTGGCCGCCGCCCGCCGCACCCCCGGCGCGCTCCTGCCGCTCGCCGTCCGGGCCGCGCAGGGCCGCGCCGGGCTGCACGCCGACCGGGACACCGGCACGGCCGGTCTGCACCGCCCGGCCGTGCCCACCCTGATCTTCCACGGCCCCGGTGACGAAGTGGCCCCCTGGCGCCTCAGCCGCCGGCTCGCCGACACCCACCCGCGCCTGGTCGCCCTCCACACCGTCCGGGACGCCCCGCACGGTGCCATGTGGAACGCCGACCCCGCGGACTACGAGGAGACCCTCCGCCGTTTCATGACCCCGCTGGTGTGATCCCCCGCGACGCCCCCTCCCGCGACGCGACACCGGCCGCCCCCACGCCGGATCCACGCCGGACCCACGCCCCGGCCCCCGTTCCCGTGCGCGTCGCTCCGGTTCCGTTCAGCGCCGCACCACTGGCCTGATCCGATGCCCGAACGGTGCGCCGGGCGCCTGCGTCCCCCGTCCCGGGAGGCCGCCGGGGCATTCCGTTTGGGTTTTCGGACCGTCAACCGGAAGACTGCACCCGTGACGTCCCGTATCCCGCGCGACTCCAGGCTTCGACTCGTCCGCCCGCGACCCCTGGCCGCCGCCCCCCAAGCGATGAATCAGCGGCGTCCGCGCCGCCCCGCGCCGCGCCCCCCGGAAGGCACACCGGCCCGCTCGGAGCTGGCCGGAATGGCCCGCTCCGGCCTTGCCGACGCGGCCCGCGTCGCCCGCTGGGCCGACTCCGCACTCGGCCCCGGCCGCGGCAGCGCGACCGCCGACGGCAAGGCCACCCTGTCCGACCCCACCGCCGACCACGCGGCCCGCGAGCTGGGCCTGCCCGTGGCCAAGGTCCGCGCCGACTGGGACACCGCCCGCCTCGCCGGACTGGTCGAGGTGCACGGCGACACCGCCCGCCCCGGCTGGCGGCTGCGCGCCTGGAACCGCGACGACAGCGCCGTGCTGCGCGGCTGGGTCGCCCTCTTCGACGCCTGGTCGCTCGCCCACCCCGAGCCCGCCGGGCAGGAGCCCGGCGCGGTGGCCGAGGTCGTCTCCGCGATGCCCCAGGTGCTCTCCTTCCTCCAGCTGTCCGCCGGGCCCGTCCCCGTGGCGCAGCTCCTGGACCTGCTGGAGCAGCGAGTCACCGAACTGCGCACCGAACGCTGCGAGGTGCCCTACGGCCCCCGGCTGGAACCCGGTACCCCGGGCGCCGAGCCGGACCCGGCCCCGGCCACCGACACCGCGCTCGCCCCCCTCCTCGACTGGGCCCTGCACGCCCTCGCCGCCGTCGGCGCCCTCACCTGCGGCGACGGACAGGCCACGCTCACCCCGCTCGGCAGCTGGGCGGTCTGGGTCAAGCTGGAGCAGATCTGCGTCGCCGCGCAGAGCCCCGCCGGCAACATCGAGCAGTCGGCCGAGGGCATGCTCCGCGGCTGCGCACAGCTCCGGCCCAACGCGGCCCGCGCCGAGTACCGCGCCTGGCTCGCCGCCCGCCCCGTCGGCAGCGCCGTCGCCGAGCTGCTCGGCGCCGCCCGCGGCGAGGACGCCCTGCTGCGCGGCCTCGCCTTCGAGGCGCTGCGCGTCGTCGGCGCACCCGCCGAGCCCGACGTCCGCGGCGTCCTCGACGAGCCGACGCTCAGGCCGTACGCCCTGCTGTGGCTCGCCGAGCACGACGGCGCCGATCCCGAGGACGCCCACGAGGTCCTCACCCGCCCGGAGGCCACCTGGCTGTGGGTCGACACCGCGGCCGCCGTCGCCGACCACGGGGAGGCCCCGCTGCTGGTGCGGCACCTGGAGTCGGCGGTGCAGGCCACCGTCCCGGCCCTGCTCGACGAGGTCCGCGCGGTCGGTCACCCCCGCACCGTGCAGGTCCTGGTGGCGCTGGCCGCCGCGCACCCGGACCCCGCCCTGGCCAAGGCCGTACGCCGGGCGGCCTTCCAGGTCCACACCGGGGGCAGCTGACCCGCCGGCCCCGACGGGCGAACCGCCGGAGGCTACCCGCGTACCTCCGGCGCGTACGTCCCGAAGCTCCAGACGTTGCCCTCCAGGTCGCGGGCCATGTAGTCCCGCGAGCCGTAGTCCTGGTCGGTCGGGGGCATCAGGATCTCCGCGCCGTGCTCCACGGCCCGCCGGTGATGGGCGTCGACGTTCGCCACCACCACGTACACCCCCGCGGGGCCTGCGCCCTTCATCGCCTCGTCGAAGCGGCCGCCCCTGCCCTTGGAACCGAGCATGACCGCGCCGTTGCCCTGGGTCAGCTCGGCGTGGGCCACCGAGCCGTCCTCGCCCTCGTACACCGCGAGTTCGGTGAAGCCGAAGGCCTCGGTGAGCTGTCGGATCGCCGCCTTGGCGTCCACGTACTGGAGCGTCGGGCAGATGCTCGGGCTGCCGCCCGCGTTGCCTGCCATGCCGATCACTTCCCTGTGAGCCGATGGTTCGTCCTGACTGACCGAGCCCGTGGCCCGAAGGGCGCTTTGGACTCGTTCGCCCAGTCTTGCACCGCCCACTGACAACGCCGGGCCGACGCCCGGCGGGGAAAAGCGGTTGCACCGCCCCGTTAGACTGGCCCTCATGGCCATTCTCCTCGTGCATTAGAGCGGCGGGAACCTCCACAGCCGCCCATCCCCGCCACCCACCCGCCCAGGAGTCTGACCGTGATCTCCGCCTCCGGCATCGAGCTGCGCGCCGGTGCCCGTGTCCTCATCGAGAGCGCCACCTTCCGCGTCGCCAAGGGCGACCGCATCGGCCTGGTCGGCCGCAACGGCGCCGGCAAGACCACCCTCACCAAGGTCCTGGCCGGCGAGGGCCAGCCCGCGGCCGGTGCCGTCACCCGCTCCGGCGAGGTCGGCTACCTCCCGCAGGACCCGCGCACCGGCGACCTCGACGTACTCGCCCGCGACCGCATCCTGTCCGCCCGCGGTCTGGACACCCTGATCCGCAAGATGCGCGACAACGAACAGCGCATCGCCAACGGCCAGGGCGCCACCCGTGAGAAGGCGCTCAAGCAGTACGAGCGTCAGGAGACCGAGTTCCTCACCAAGGGCGGATACGCCGCCGAGGCCGAGGCCGCCACCATCGCCGCCGCGCTCAACCTGCCCGACCGGGTGCTCGGCCAGCCCCTGCACACGCTCTCCGGCGGTCAGCGCCGCCGCATCGAGCTGGCCAGGATCCTGTTCTCGGACGCCGACACCCTGCTGCTCGACGAGCCGACCAACCACCTCGACGCCGACTCGATCATCTGGCTGCGCGACTACCTGAAGACCTACCGCGGCGGCTTCATCGTGATCTCCCACGACGTCGACCTGGTCGAGACGGTCGTCAACAAGGTGTTCTACCTGGACGCCAACCGCTCCCAGATCGACGTCTACAACATGGGCTGGAGGCTCTACCAGCAGCAGCGCGAGGCCGACGAGAAGCGCCGCAAGCGCGAGCGTCAGAACGCGGAGAAGAAGGCGTCCGCGCTGCACTCGCAGGCCGACAAGATGCGCGCCAAGGCCACCAAGACCGTCGCCGCGCAGAACATGGCCCGCCGGGCGGACAAACTGCTGGCCGGTCTGGAGGCCGAGCGGAAGTCCGACAAGGTCGCCAAGCTCCGCTTCCCCGAGCCCGCGCCCTGCGGCAAGACCCCGCTGACCGCCGAGGGACTCTCCAAGTCGTACGGCTCCCTGGAGATCTTCACCGACGTCGACCTGGCCATCGACAAGGGCTCCCGGGTCGTCATCCTCGGCCTCAACGGCGCCGGCAAGACCACGCTGCTGCGCCTCCTGGGCGGCGTGGAGAAGCCCGACACCGGCCAGGTCGTCGAGGGCCACGGCCTCAAGCTCGGGTACTACGCGCAGGAGCACGAGACCCTCGACCCCGAGCGCACCGTCCTGGAGAACATGCGCTCGGCCAACCCCGACCTGGACCTGGTCGAGGTCCGCAAGACGCTGGGCTCGTTCCTGTTCTCCGGCGACGACGTGGACAAGCCCGCCGGCGTCCTCTCCGGCGGTGAGAAGACCCGTCTCGCCCTGGCCACCCTCGTGGTGTCCTCGGCGAACGTGCTGCTCCTCGACGAGCCCACCAACAACCTCGACCCGGCCAGCCGTGAGGAGATCCTCGGCGCGCTGCGCACCTACAAGGGCGCCGTCGTCCTGGTCACCCACGACGAGGGCGCCGTCGAGGCGCTCCAGCCGGAACGGATCATTCTGCTTCCGGACGGCGTCGAGGACCTGTGGGGCGCCGACTACGCGGACCTCGTCGCCCTCGCTTGATCGAATGGATGATCCACTGGTTATGGATCATTCGGCCGATCCGTGATCCACCATCTGTGTGAGATCTCCTCATCAAGAAGTGTGTCCTACATCGAATTCGCGGCCGGGGCCCTCATTGCCGGGGCCTCGGCCGCGACGCCTTTCTGACCTGGAATTTCGCGGAGAAACCCGTTCGGCCGAACCCTCCCGATTCTCTGGAATCGGGGATTCCGCATGTGGGGACTCGCTCCTGTCGTCACAACCTTGTCTCATCGACCTTGCCGAATGGGTGGCCATGAGGGCCTGGAGGGGTGATCATGAGGAGACCAGAGCGCACTTCCCATGAGGAGGCACGGGTGGCCGAGACTCTGAAGAAGGGCAGCCGGGTTACCGGCGCCGCGCGCGACAAGCTCGCGGCAGACCTGAAGAAGAAGTACGACGCCGGTGCGAGCATCCGGGCGTTGGCCGAGGAAACCGGCCGCTCGTATGGCTTTGTGCACCGCATGCTCAGCGAGTCGGGCGTCACGCTCCGAGGGCGTGGCGGGGCTACCCGGGGCAAGAAGGCCACTTCGGCCTGACGTCCCGGGCGGCCCCCGACTCCGAAAGTGATGGTGGCCACCCGGCCGGTCGTCCGACCGTCCGGGTGGTTACTGTGCAGTCACTTAGCCCTGCCGTCGCACGGCGCACCGTCCGGCGCGCGGCGGGGACGACGACCGCACCTTTCGGAGGCGCCCCATGGCTTCGCCCGCCCACGACCCCGGTCCCGCACTCGACCAGGACGGCGTGCGGCTCACCGTCGACGACGCGATCGCCACGGTGACGCTGACCAACCCGGCCAAGCGCAACGCGCAGAGCCCCGCTCTGTGGCGGGCGCTCGCCGAGGCCGGCCGGCTGCTGCCGGGCTCCGTCCGTGCCGTGGTGCTGCGGGCCGAGGGCAAGTCCTTCTCGGCCGGGCTCGACCGGCAGGCGTTCACGCCCGAGGGCTTCGACGGCGAACCGTCGTTCATCGACCTCGCGCGGGGCGGCGACGCCGAGCTGGACGCGGCCATCGCCGGGTACCAGGAGGCGTTCACCTGGTGGCGGCGCAGCGACCTCGTTTCGGTCGCCGCCGTGCAGGGGCACGCCATCGGGGCGGGCTTCCAGCTGGCCCTCGCCTGCGACCTGCGGGTCGTCGCCGACGACGTGCAGTTCGCCATGCGCGAGACCAGCCTGGGCCTGGTGCCGGACCTGACGGGCACGCATCCCCTGGTGTCCCTGGTCGGGTACGCCCGTGCGCTGGAGATCTGCGCCACCGGGCGCTTCGTCGCGGCCGAGGAGGCCGTGAGCACCGGCCTGGCCAACCTCGCCGTGCCCGCGGACCAGCTCGACCCCGCCGTGCACGACCTGGTGTCCGCGATCCTGGCCGCACCGCGTGACGCGGTCGTCGAGACCAAGGCGCTGCTCCAGGGCGCCCTGACGCGGGACTACGAGACCCAGCGCACCGCCGAACGGGCCGCGCAGGGGCGTCGGCTGCGCGACCTGGCGGGGCTCGGGGAGTAGGGGCGCCCAGGCGCGCCTTCTCAGCCGACGTCCGTCCGTGTCACCACCACCGCCACCGACGGACGGTCCGGCAGCGCCTCGGACACCGCCGCGCGGACCCGCCGGGTCACCTCGACGGCCCGGTGGTCCGCCCGCACCGCCAGCTCCACCCGGACATGGCGGCGCGGCAGAGCACTCTCCCGCGGTGACGGCTCGGTCAGGTGCACCGGACGGCCCAGTACGCCCGTCAGCCGCATCACGCCCGGCACCGTCAGCGCGGCCCGGGCGACGCGCCCCTCGTCGCCGCTCGCTTCGCTTCCGCCGTCGCCGTCGCCGTCGCCGTCGCCGTCGGCCGCGTCGGCGGGTCCCGGCCCGGGCCCGGCGTCCGGCCCCGCCTCCGGCGGCTCGTCGAGCAGGCCGGTCACCCGCAGGTCCACGTCCGCCGTCGCGAGGCCGAGCCGCGCGGTCGCCGCCTCCGTCAGCGCGGCACGCAGGCGCGCGGCCGTGGCCGGCAGTGGCTCCGCGGCCGCCGCCGTGAGCCCCACGACCGCCGCGAAGCCGGCCGTCACCCGCAACGGACCGGGCGGCAGCGCACCCGGCGGCAGCGGTACGGCGGGCTCGCCCACGTCGTCCGGGTCCGCGAGCCCGACCCGCAGCTCACCCGGCCGCACACCCGGCACGCCCCGGGCCGCCGCCAGCAGCACCTCCCGTGCCGCACGCTCGGCGATCCAGGCACCGTCCTTCGGGCCGCCCAGCGGCAACAGCCTGCCGAGACCCAACTGCTCCCGCACCGTCCGCGTCCACCGGTCCGCCGTCGTCATTGCTCCAGCCTGCCGCATCCATGGCGCGAGCCACCGCAACCCCGCCTAACGTGGGCACAGGACTACGACCGAAAGGGACGTACGGCGATGAGCGACATGGAGAGCCACCGGAGCGGGCAGGACACGATCGAGACCCCCGGTACGGCCAAGGGCCAGACGATTCGGCGCGGCGGCGGAGACCCCGGCACCCGGGGACGGACCACCATCGCCGACGGCGTCGTGGAGAAGATCACCGGAATGGCGGCCCGCGACGTCGCCGGTGTGCACGCGATGGGCAGCGGAATGTCCCGTACCTTCGGCGCCGTGCGCGACCGGGTGCCCGGCGGGACCAAGTCCGGGGTGACGCGCGGGGTGAAGGCCGAGGTCGGCGAGAAGCAGACCGCCCTCGACCTGGAGATCGTCGTCGAGTACGGCGTGTCGATCGCGGACGTGGCACGGGACGTGCGGGAGAACGTGGTGGCTGCGGTGGAGCGGATGACCGGTCTGGAGGTCGTCGAGGTCAACATCGCGGTGAGCGACGTGAAGCTGCCCGACGAGGAGGACGAGGAACCGGAGCCCCGGATCAGGTGACACGGACACTGACGGAACGGGCTGAGGGAACGGTGAGTGAATCGGTGACTGAGGGGAGCGCACCATGAGCATGGCCGTGGTCGGCATGATCGCCGGCATGGCACTGGGCTTCGCCGGATACTTCGGCGGGTTCGGTGCCTTCCTGCTGGTGGCGGCCCTGGGGGCCGTCGGGTTCGTCGTAGGCCGTTTCCTGGAGGGGGACATGGATCTCGGTGACCTCTTCCGCACCCGCGACGACCGGCGGCGGTGACCGGCGTGAGCGATGGAGCCGGTGAGCTCCTCGAACCCCTGGCCCGCGTGGCACCGGGCGAGCGCGGCGCCACGCGGATCGCCGACCGGGTCGTCGCCAAGGTCGCCGCCCGGGCGGCGCGCGAGGCGCTCGGCCCGCTCCACCCGGACGCCGCACGGCCGTACGCCACCGTCGACGTCCACCACGACACCGCCCACGTCCGGGTCCACCTCGAACTCGACTACCCGTGCGACATCGGCGCCCGCTGCCGCCAGGTGCGTCACCAAGTCGTCCAGCGGGTACGTGCGTTGGTGGGCATGGCGGTGCCGGAGGTCGCCGTCCAGGTGGAGCGGCTGCACCTGTCGGCGCAGTACGGCGCGAGGCACGGGAGGACGCGATGAGCGAGCCCCAGGGCTCCGGGACGGGAGAGGGCAGCACCCAACGCCTGCCCGTCGTGGAACGCGGCACCCGGCCGGGTGCCGCACCGTCGCTGGACAAGGAGGAGCCCGGACTCCCGGAGGTCTCCGGGAGCGGACGGGCCGGGCGTTTCTGGTCCGCGCGCCGCGTCCCCGCCGGCCTCGTCGCGCTGCTGCTCCTGCTCCTGGCCGGGGCGTTCCTCTACGACGTCGTCGCCGTGCGCGCCGGCCGGTCCGCGCTCGGCTGGCGCCGCGACCTGGCCCGGCAGCTCGCCGAACGGCCCGTCGACGACACCTGGGTGCTGGTCGGCGCGGGAGTCGCCGCGGCCCTCGGGCTCTGGCTGCTCGTGCTGGCCCTCACCCCCGGACTGCGCCGGGTGCTGCCGATGCGGCGCACGCACCCCGACGTACGCGCCGGACTGCACCGGGACGCCGCCGCCACGGTGCTGCGCGACCGGGCCATGGAGGTGTCCGGGGTGCAGTCGGCACGGGTACGGCTGCGCCGCCGCCGGGCTCGCGTACGGGCACTGTCGCACTTCCGGGAACTGGACGACGTACGGGCCGACCTGGACGGTGTGCTCGACGACGCGGTGCGCGGCCTCGGTCTGGCCCGGCCGCCCGCCGTGTCGCTGCGGGTGGCGCGCCCCGGACGGAAGGGGTGAGCGCGGTGCTCAGGACGGTGAACCGAGTACTGACCGCACTGGCGGGCCTGGTCCTGCTGGCCCTCGGCGGCGCCGTGCTGGCCGTGGGCTTCGACGCCCCGGCGCCCTCCTGGTGGGTCCACCAGGGGCCGCACGACGTGCTGCTGAGCAACGCCGAACGGACCCGGTGGCGGGAGGCCGGCTGGTGGTGGCCGGTCGTCATCGCCGCACTCGCCGTCCTGCTGCTGCTCGCCCTGTGGTGGCTGGTCGCGGTGGTACGCCGCCGCAGGCTCACCGAGGTCCTCGTCGACACCGGGGACGGCGAGGGCGCCACGCTGCGCGGCAGGGCACTGGAGGACGTCATCGCCGGCGAGGCGGACCGCGTGGACGGGGTCGAGCGGGCGGGCGCCCGGCTCACCGGCCGCCGCGACGCCCCGGCGACCCGTCTCCGGCTGCTCCTGGCCCCCCACGTGGACCCCGGTACGGCCCTGCACGAGCTCACCACCCGGGCCCTGGCCCACGCCCGCGACTCGGCGAACCTCCCCTCCCTCCCGGCGGAGGTCCAGCTCCGGGGCGTCAAGCACGGGGCGGAGCGGGTCAACTGAGGGAGCGGCAGCCCCGGGCGCACCACGATCGGGGCTCGGGCCGGGTCTCGGCCATCGTCGCGGGATCGCGGCAGCGGCCTCGGGCCCGGCGCCCGCGCCCGGGCCCCGCCCGTCCGGTTCCTCAGAAGCCGTGCCGCACGCCGCCGTCCACCGGCAGCATCACGCCCGTGATGTACGACGCCGCGGGGGAGAGCAGGAACGCCGCCGCGCGGCCGAACTCCTCCGGGGCGCCGTAGCGGCGCAGCGGGATGCGGGACTCGGCGGCCGTCCTGGTCGCCTCCGGGTCGGCGGACAGCCCGTCCAGCTCGCGCACCCGGTCGGTGTCGACGCGGCCCGGCAGCAGGCCGACGACGCGGATGCCGCGCGGGCCCAGCTCGTCGGCGAGGGACTTGGCGAAGCCCGCGAGTCCGGGGCGCAGACCGTTGGAGATGGTCAGGCCCGGGATCGGCTCGTGCACCGAACCCGACAGCACGAACCCGATCACCCCGCCGTCCGCCAGCTCGGCCGCCGCCGCCCGGGCCAGCCGCACCGCGCCGAGGAACACCGACTCGAACGCCGACTGCCACTGCTCGTCCGTGGTGTCGGCGACGAACCCGGGCGGCGGCCCGCCCACGCTGATCAGCACGCCGTCGAAACGCCCGAAGCGCTCACGGGCGGTGGCGATCAGCCGCCCGGCGGCCTCGGGGTCCGCGTTGTCCGCGGCGATCCCGACCGCGTCCGGTCCCAGCGCCGAGGCCGCCTCCGCGACGCTCTTCTCGTCCCGCCCCGTGACGACCACCCTCGCCCCGTCGGCGACCAGCTCGCGCGCGGCGGCGTTGCCCAGGCCCCGGGTGGCACCCGTGACGACGTACACCCGGTCCTTCAGTCCAAGATCCATGGCCCCTATCCTGCCCCCTCGCCCCCGAACAGGGCGAGGGCCGTGTTCACCAGGCCGACGTGGCTGAAGGCCTGCGGGAAGTTGCCGAGCTGGTGTCCGGCCACCGGGTCGTACTCCTCGGCCAGCAGCCCCACGTCGTTGGCGAGCCCCACCAGCCGCTCGAACAGCTCCCGCGCCTCCTTCGTCCGGCCGGTGGCGTGCAGCGCGTCCGCGTACCAGAACGAGCACACCAGGAACGTCCCCTCGCCGCCCGGCAGACCGTCCACGGGAGCGCCCTCGGTGCTGTAGCGCCGCACCAGACCGTCCCGGGTCAGCTCGGCGCCGATCGCGTCGACCGTGCCGACCACGCGCGGGTCGTCCGGCGGCAGGAAGCCGACGCGCGGGACGAGCAGCAGCGAGGCGTCCAGCTCCCGCGAGCCGTAGTACTGGGTGAAGGTGTTGCGCACCGGGTCGTAGCCCTTCTCGCACACCTCCCGGTGCACCTCGTCGCGCAGTGCCCGCCAGCCGTCGAGGTCACCGCCGCCCAGCTCGGGGTGGTGCTCCAGCGTGCGCACCGCCCGGTCCAGGGCCACCCACGTCATCACCTTCGAGTGCACGAACTGCCGGCGACCGCCCCGCACCTCCCACAGCCCCTCGTCCGGTTCCCGCCACGCCGTGGCCAGGAACTCCATCAGGGCGCACTGCAGCTCCCACATCTGCGGCCGCGGACGCATCCCCGCCAGCCGGGCCAGCGACAGGGAGTCCATGACCTCGCCGTACACGTCCAGCTGGAGCTGGTTCACCGCGTCGTTGCCGATCCGTACCGGCGCGGAGCCGGCGAAGCCGGACAGCCACGGCAGTTCGGACTCGGGCAGCCGCCGCTCGCCCGCGACGCCGTACATGATCTGCAGGTCCGCCGGGTTGCCCGCGACCGCGCGCAGCAGCCAGTCGCGCCAGGCCTCGGCCTCCTCCAGGTACCCGGCCGACAGCAGGGCGCCCAGGGTGAGCGTGGAGTCGCGCAGCCAGCAGAAGCGGTAGTCCCAGTTGCGCACGCCGCCCGGCTCCTCGGGCAGCGAGGTGGTGGGCGCCGCCACGATGCCGCCGGTGGGCTTGTACGTGAGTGCCTTCAGCGTGATCAGGGAGCGGACCACGGCGTCCCGGTGCGGCCCGGCGTAGCGGCAGCGGGCCGCCCACTCGCGCCAGTCCTCGACGCTGTGCTCCAGCGACGTGTACGGGTCGATCAGCGGCGGCCGGGGCTCGTGCGAGGGGTGCCAGGTCAGCACGAACGCGACCTTCTCGCCCGCGGCGACGGTGAACTCCGCGTGCGTCCCGAAGTCCTGGCCCCAGCTGTGCACCTCGGGCTCGCTGCGCAGCCACGCCGAGTCCGGCCCGGCGACGGCCACCCGGTGCCCGTCGGCCCGGCGCACCCACGGGACGATCGAGCCGTGGTCGAAGCGCAGCCGGAGCACGCTGTGCACGGTGACCTCGCCGCTCAGGCCCTCCACGATGCGGACGAGGTCGGGGGCCCGGTCGCGCTGGGGCATCAGGTCGGTGACGCGGACCGCACCGTCCTCGGTCTCCCACTCGGTGTCCAGGACGAGGGTGTCCGGCCGGTAGGCGCGCCGGGTGCAGCGCTCCGCGCCCCTGGGCGCGATGCGCCAGTGGCCGTTGTCCTCGTCGCCGAGCAGCTTCGCGAAGCAGGCGGCCGAGTCGAAGCGGGGCAGGCAGAGCCAGTCCACGGAGCCGTCCGTGGAGACCAGGGCGGCGGTCTGCTGGTCGCCGATGAGCGCGTAGTCCTCGATGTGGGGGTGCACGGGTTGACCTCTTCCCGGCCTCGGCCGGAGCAATCGGATCCGCCCGCGCGCTCCCGCCGCCCGGCTACACCGTGACGGGTTCCGCCTCCGCGGGCTCCACGTCCTCGGCGGCCTCCCGGTCGCGCTTCTCCCGGCGGACCAGGAACCACCAGCCGACCGGTACGGCCGCGGCGAACAGCCACCACTGGATCGCGTAGGCGAAGTTCAGCGCGGCGTTCTCGTTGCCGGGCCCGCCGATCGGCTCCGGGGCGTCGTTCTTCGGCTCGGGAGTCTTCAGGACCACGTACCCGCCGAGCACCCGGGCGTCCAGACGCTCGGCCTGCTGCTCGCTGTTGATGAGCATGATCTGCCGGTCCGGGAGACCCTCGAGGTCCTTGATGCCGCTCGCCTCGGTCGTCTCGTCGGGCATCAGCCGGCCGGTGAGGGTGAGCTCGCCCCGAGGCGGTGCGGGGACCTTCGGGAACGCGGTCTGGCTCGGGCCGTCCGCGGGGATCCAGCCCCGGTTGACCAGCAGGACCCTGCCGTCGTTCAGCACGAACGGGGTCAGCACGTGGTAACCGATGTTGTCGTCGGAGTCGGTGCGGCGGCGGACCACGACCTCGCGGTCCGTGTCGAAGCGGCCCTCCGCGGTGACGGTGCGGTACCGCTCGCGCGTGGTGATCTTCTTGCCGGGTGCGGTCAGCGACTCCACGGGCGCCGGTGAGGCCTCGAGCGCGCGCGCGACCAGGTCGTTCCGGGCGGTGCGCTCCTCGTAGCGGTGCATCTGCCAGAAGCCCAGCTCGATCATCGTGGGGATGAGCAGCACGGCGAGCAGCGTGAGGATCACCCACTGGCGGGACAACAGGAAGCGGTACACGCATCGACGGTACCTTGGCCGGGATCGGCCCTCGCGGGGAGGTCCCCGCGAGGGCCGCAGCCCCGCGTCTGCGGGGAGCATGTCCGACAGCAGTGCCGCGGCGTGGGTCAACGAGGGTTTTTCCCGACGGTCACGCGAAGCGCTCAGACCTTGTCGACGATCCCCGCCCTCCCCTCCGCGCGGGCGCAGTGGGCGCCGCAGAACCAGTGGCCCTCGACCTCGACGCCCTGGCCGATGATCTGTACCCGGCAGTGCTCGCAGAGGGGGGCCATCCGGTGGATCGCGCAGGAGAAGCAGTCGAAGACGTGCACCGCTCCCTGGGCGTGGACCTCGAAGGTCATTCCGTAGTTGTTGCCGCAGACTTCACATGTCGCCATGCGCCACAGGGTGGGCCGTCGCCGTGAACGCGCGCCGGTGGCCGCCGGGCGAGTCGCCCGGAATCACCCGTCCGCAGGCTCGACGTCCGCGAGCAGTTGCCCGAAGGCCGCCTCGTCCACCACCGGCGTCCCGAACTGGCGGGCCTTGACCACCTTCGAGGTGCCCGAGTCCGGGTCGTTGGTGACCAGCAGGCTGGTCAGCCGGGACAGGCTGGTCGCGACGTGCAGCCCCGCCTCGACGGCGCGGTCCTCCAGCAGGTCGCGCTCGACGGAGGTGTCGCCCGAGAAGGCGACCCGCATGCCCTGCTTGAGGCGTTTGCCCGCTTCGTACCGACCCGGGTTGGGATGGGGGCATGCGGGCCTTTTGCGGGAGGGGCGCCAACTGGTCGGCCGGTGGCTCCCGTAGCCCGCCTGCTGCCCGATCCGGGGCGCGGGCCGGTCCGACCACTCGGTCAGCGGCCGGCACTCCAGCAGCGGCAGCCGCACGTCCCCGGCCGCCGCGGCGAGCAGGCTCGGCCGGAACGCCTCCGCCAGCACCCGCGCGTCGTCCAGCGCGTGGTGCGCCCGCCGCTGCACGACGCCGAAGTGCGCGGCCAGCGACTCCAGCTTGTGGTTGGGCAGCGGCAGGTCCAGCGCCTTGGACAGGGCGATGGTGCACAGGCGTTGACGCACCGGTGCCTCGCGCTGCGCGCGCGCGTACTCACGGGCGATCATCTGCCAGTCGAAGACCGCGTTGTGCGCGACGAGGACCCGTCCGTCGAGCCGGGCGGCGAACTCCTCGGCGACGTCCGGGAAGAGCGGCGCGTCCCGGAGTACGTCGCTGGTCAGACCGTGTATCCACACCGGGCCCGGATCGCGCTGCGGATTGACCAGGGTGTACCAGTGGTCCTCGACCTCGCCGCGGGCGTCCAGCCGGTAGACGGCCGCCGAGATGATGCGGTCGTCGCGGGCCAGGCCGGTGGTCTCCACGTCGACGACCGCGTACCCCTGGGGATACGCGGCCGGCCACGCCGTGGCGGGCGGCGCTGCGGTCGTGCGGTCTTCGAGCATGGTCAATGAGGATACGGGCCGGGACCGACACTCCGGTCCCGCAGGTGCCCCGTGCCGTCAAGTTCCGGGCGCCGGGGGAGGGTTGCGGCACCGTGCGGGCGCACTCACCAACGGATCGGCACCGGAAGGGCCGTCAGAAGCCCCGACACCGCCACCACCACGCCCAGCGCGACGACCTCCGCGCGCGCAGGGGAGCAGGCGGCCAGCGGGTCGGCCGCGCGGCTCAGCCGGATCCTGGCCCACAGCGCGAGGGCGGCGACGGCGGCCACCAGGAGCACCTTGGCCAGCAGGACCCGCCCGTAAGCGGTGTCCGTCAGCTGGTCCAGGATCGTGCCCGCCGGCATCCGGCGCAGCGAACTGCCCACCCCGGTGGCCGTGAGCGCCGCCAGCAGAACGGCGGCCACGCGCGCGTAGAGCCCCAGCAGGGCCGGCCCCGCCTCTGCCGGCCCCCATCGCCGCAGGGTCCGCAGCACGTACAGCAGACCGCCCACCCACAGGGAGGCGCACGTCAGATGGACGAGGGTCAGTCCGGAGCCGAGCAGCGGGCTGTACTCGGTAGTGGGGTGCGCGCGCAGCGCGTCCGCGACGACCACCGCGGCCAGCGGCCACACCTGGAGTCCGGGCCGCCGCGAGGTCGAGCACAGCCAGGCCGCGAGGAATCCGTTGACCTCCAGCAGCGCGAGCTTGCCGTCGCGGGACTCGTAGAGACCGCCGACGTCGACGTCGGCGACGGAGCCCGGCACCAGATTGCCCGTGGCCACGACCGAGGCCAGCCCCAGCGCGGCGGCGAGACCGACGGCGGCCGCGTACGGCGACCAGCTGCGGGGCCGGTCCGGGGGAGCGCCGGGCAGCGACCGGGCCAGCCGGTTCACGAAGAGTTCGCCGAGCGGCACGCTCAGCGCGGCGAAGAGCACCGTGCGCAGCAGGGCGATGCCGCCGGTGCCGGGTGCCTCGGCCTCCCCGGTGCCGTGCAGCGCGGGGGAGGGGCCGAGCACGGGTATCAGCGCGCCCAGTGCCACCAGCACGAGTACGACGACCGTCCGGCCGGTGCCGGAGGGCCGTGAGTGGCGTCCGGTGTCGGTGGTCCGGGCCGGGGGGCGTATCGAGGTCACCCCAGGATCTTCACCAAGTCGTCAGATCCGGGCAAGTTCCGCCGTCGCCGTCATGAGCCCCCTGCCGCGTCGGCCGCGGACGCGTCCTGCGGGTGGGAAGCGGCCGACCACCACAGCCGCACCTCCTTGCGCACGTCCGTGGGCCGCAGCTCCCACCCCTGGGCAAGGGCGACCTCGGCGACGCACCGTCCGCCGACGCCGCGGTGGACGCGCCGGGGTATCTCGCCCTCCACGGGCGGCCGCGCCCTCTTCGGCTCGCGCGGGGCGGAGGCCCGCTCGGTCCGGTTGCCCACCACCTTCTCGACCCGCGCCCGGTAGCAGGCGGCATCCCCCTCGTGCCGCGGCTCGGACCACGTCACACACCAGGAGCCCAGCCGGGCGATACCGTCGAGGACGTCGCCCGCGAACTTCACGTAGCAGCGTCCGAAGCCCTCACCGACCGCCACGGTCCCGTCGGCGAACAGGCCCACCACGAAGGGCACCACGGCGGCCGCCGGCCAGAGCACGCACGGCAGCGGGGCGACCCGCGGGGTCGCCACGAACCTCAGGGCGGCGACCAGCGGGGACGCACCGGTTCGGGACCCGGGTGGCGGGATCCTCGTAAGTGTCCACGGCGAAGATACTGCTGCTGCCGCACGACGACGGGGACGGCGGACCGGATGGGAACCGGACCACCGCCCCCGCGTCACGCACGGGTACGCGTACCGGCTACCAGGTCACCGCGTCCAGCGCGTCGGCCATGCCCCAGCCGTAGAAGCCGTTGCGGTTCTTCGGGCCCTCGCACACCGCGTCGACCTTGCCGTCGCCGTCGATGTCGTACGGGTTGGTGCACGCCGTGGCGTCGGCCTCGGCGTACAGCAGTGCCTTCACCATGGCGGGGGAGGCGTGCGGGTGCGTCGACTTGATGAGGGCGGCGACGCCCGCGACGTGCGGGGAGGCCATCGACGTACCGGCCATGTAGCCCCACTTGCCGCCGGGCAGCGTGCCCAGGATCAGTCCGCTCGTGGCGGGCGGCTCCGGCGTCTGGTAGGCCGTCGAGTCGCCGCCGGGCGCGGCGATGTCGATGACGCCAAGGCCGTGGTTGGAGAAGGACGACTTGAGACCCTTCGCACCGGTCGCCGCGACCGTCACGACGCCCGGCAGCTGGGTCGGGATGTCCAGGCACTTCGACGGGTCGACGGTCCGGTCGCCGGGCGTGGTGTCGTTGGGCGAGGACGGGTCGGTGATCTCGTCGGAGGTGAGGTCGTAGTTCTCGTTGCCGGCCGCGGCGACGTTGACCGCGCCCTTCCTCTCCGCGTACCGCGAGGCCCGCGAGACGGCCTCGACCAGCGCCTTCTGGTCCGGGTCGTCCTTGCAGTTGAAGTACCACGGGTCGGTGTAATAGCTGTTGTTGGTCACGTCGACGCCGTGCTCGGCTGCCCACATGAAGCCGCAGACCACGGCCTCGGTGTAGAAGAACCCGTCGGGGTTGGAGACCTTGATGCCGGCCACCTTCACCCCGGGCGCCACGCCGGTCATGCCGACGCCGTTCTTGGCGGCGGCTATCTCCCCGGCCACGTGGGTGCCGTGCGGGCTCTCCGCCGCGCTCGGCCGCCAGGCCCCGTCGGCGGTGTCCGGCTTGCCCGCCACACAGTTGACGGACGCCCGCCGGTCGAAGTTCGGGGCGATGTCCGGGTGGGTGTCGTCGACACCGGTGTCGATGACTGCGACGGTCACCTTCTTGCTGCCCAGCGACTTCTCGTGCGCCTTGTCCGCCTTGATGGCGGGCAGGTCCCACTGGAGCGACTCCAGCGGGTCCTGGCCCTCGGCCTTGGCCGAGGTGGCCCTGGCGGCGGCCAGCTCCTTGCCGTCGAGCACCTGCGGCGCGCCCGTGTCGGTCGTGGCGGCCGAGGGCAGCGGTGCGGTGCGGGTGGCACCGGCCGACTGCACGCCGCGCACCTTGCGGACGGACTCGGCGAAGTCGGGGTTCGCGGAGTGGACGACGATCACGCCGATCCGGTCGTACGACGTGACGATCGTGCCGCCCGCCTTGGCTATCGCCCGCCGCACGGTGGCCGAAGGACGGTGCCCGGGGGCGACGTTGACGACGTAGCTGAGCGAGGTCGCGTCCGCCGCCGTCGAGGGGGCGGCCTGGGCCGCGGGGGCCGCGGCGGCCGGGGTGCCCGGCAGGAACGCGAGCGACGCGGCCACGGCCAGGCCGGCCGGGATCGCGAGGGCGCGGCGGTGACGCGGGTGGGGAGCGGTCATGCGTGGTGTCTCCAGTCCGTCGGGAAAACTCGGGAAACGGGCCGGCGTCTGGAGCGCGGATCGCGCGCGGAACGCAGATGATCCATGGGGTCTCCACATCATCCGGCAGAAACGGCACCTGCCCGGGACACGGGTAACCAGGCAGGTACATGACGTAGTGGTGCAGGGTGAAGCTATCCCCCGAAGTCCCTGGCCAGCAATGACCCACCGAGGGTGACTTCGGAAAGTGCCACGGGTGTTGAACCGGTCCCCGCGGGGCGCCGTGTCGTTGGACAGGGAGCCCGAGCACGATCAGCCCCCTGCGAGAACACCGAGGTCCAAGCCGTCATGTCCGTCGTACGAGGAGACTCCGTGGCCACCGACGCACCGCCCCCCTCGAAAGAGGAGCCCCCCTCGCAAGAGGAACACCGACTCCCCTCCGCCGAGGAGTTCTCCGAAGTGCAGCAGAGCGCCGAGTTCGCCGAACTGCGCCGCTCCTTCCGCTCCTTCGCCTTCCCGCTGACCGTCGCCTTCGTCGCCTGGTACCTGCTCTACGTGCTGCTGTCGAACTACGCGGGCGGCTTCATGGGCACCAAGCTGTTCGGCAACATCAACGTCGCGTTCGTCTTCGGCATCGCCCAGTTCGTCACCACGTTCCTCATCGCCTGGTGGTACTCGCGGCATGCCGCCGCGAAGCTCGACCCCAAGGCCGAGGCCATCAAGACCCGGATGGAGGGCGGCGCATGAGCCCCGCACAGTCCGTATTCGCCGCCGAGCTGGCCGCCAACGAGGCCAGCGAGCACCGGCCGCTCATCATCACGCTCTTCGCGGTCTTCGTCCTCGCGACGCTCGGCATCACCGTCTGGGCGGGCCGCCAGACCAAGGACGCCGCCGACTTCTACGCGGGCGGCCGGTCCTTCAGCGCCTTCCAGAACGGCCTAGCCGTCTCCGGCGACTACATGTCGGCCGCGTCCTTCCTCGGCATCGCCGGCGCCATCGCCCTCTTCGGCTACGACGGCTTCCTCTACTCCATCGGCTTCCTGGTCGCCTGGCTGGTCGCCCTGCTCCTGGTCGCCGAGCCGCTCAGGAACTCCGGCCGCTACACGATGGGCGACGTCCTCGCCTACCGCATGCGCCAGCGCCCGGTGCGCACCGCCGCCGGCACCTCCACGATCGTCGTCTCGATCTTCTACCTGCTGGCCCAGATGGCGGGCGCGGGCGTCCTCGTCTCGCTGCTGCTCGGCATCACCTCCGACGCGGGCAAGATCCTCATCGTCGCCCTCGTCGGCGTCCTGATGATCGTGTACGTGACCATCGGCGGCATGAAGGGCACCACCTGGGTCCAGATGGTCAAGGCCGTACTGCTGATCAGCGGCACCATCCTGATCACCTTCCTGGTGCTGCTGAAGTTCGACTTCAACATCTCCGACCTGCTCGGCAAGGCCGCGGAGAACAGCGGCGCGGGCTCCGCGTTCCTGGAGCCCGGCCTCCAGTACGGCGCGAGCGGCACCACCAAGCTCGACTTCATCTCCCTGGGCATCGCCCTGGTGCTCGGCACCGCCGGCCTGCCGCACATCCTGATCCGCTTCTACACGGTGCCCAACGCCAAGGCCGCCCGTAAGTCCGTGAACTGGGCGATCGGCATCATCGGCGCCTTCTACCTGATGACCATCGCCCTCGGCTTCGGCGCCGCCGCGCTCATCGGGAAGGACGAGATCATCGCGTCCAACCCGTCCGGCAACACGGCCGCGCCCCTGCTCGCGCTGCACGTGGGCGGCGTCGACTCGGCCTGGGGCGCGATCCTGCTCGCCACGATCTCGGCGGTGGCCTTCGCGACCATCCTCGCCGTCGTCGCGGGCCTCACCCTCGCCTCGTCCTCGTCCTTCGCGCACGACATCTACGCCAACGTCATCCGCAAGGGGCAGGCCACCGAGAAGGAGGAGATGAAGGCCGCCCGCTGGGCGACCGTCTTCATCGGTATCGTCTCCATCGCGCTCGGCGCCCTCGCCCGCGACCTGAACGTGGCCGGCCTGGTCGCGCTGGCCTTCGCGGTCGCCGCGTCCGCCAACCTGCCGACGATCCTCTACAGCCTGTTCTGGAAGCGGTTCACCACCCAGGGCGCCCTGTGGTCGATCTACGGCGGCCTGATCGTCGCCGTCGGCCTGGTGCTGTTCTCCCCCGTCGTCTCCGGCGACCCCAAGGCGATGTTCCCGGACGTCGACTTCGCCTGGTTCCCGCTGAAGAACCCCGGCATCATCTCCATCCCGTTCGGCTTCCTGATGGGCTGGCTCGGCACGGTCCTGTCGAAGGAGAAGCCCGACGAGGCGAAGTACGCGGAGCTGGAGGTCCGGTCCCTGACCGGCACCGGAGCGCACTGACGCCCCCGCCCGACCGGTGCCGGCGCGGCCGCTCGTAGATCCCTACGAGGCGGCCGCGTCCCGCGTCGTGGGATCGGGCGGCTGTCGATGTCGGACCCGTCACGTAGGCTCGACGGTGTCGGAGGAGAGAAGTGCTCCGCCGATCCGCGTCGAGGGAGGGGGCCCCTGTGCTCATCGACACCTACGGCCGAGTGGCAACCGACCTGAGGGTCTCGCTCACCGACCGCTGCAATCTGCGCTGCACCTACTGCATGCCCGAAGAGGGCCTGAAGTGGCTCGCCAAGCCCGACCTGCTCACGGACGACGAGATCGTCCGCCTCATCGACATCGCGGTCACCTCCCTCGGCATCGAGGAGGTCCGCTTCACCGGCGGCGAGCCGCTGCTGCGCCCCGGCCTGGTCGGCATCGTCGAGCGCGTCGCCGCCCTCGCCCCGCGCCCCCAGATGTCGCTGACCACCAACGGCATCGGCCTCAGGCGCACGGCGAGCGCCCTGAAGGCCGCGGGCCTGGACCGGGTCAACGTCTCCCTGGACACCCTGCGCCCGGACGTCTTCAAGACCCTCACCCGCCGGGACCGCCACAAGGACGTCCTGGAGGGCCTGGAGGCCGCCCGCGAGGCCGGACTCACCCCGGTCAAGGTCAACAGCGTCCTGATGCCGGAGCTCAACGACGACGAGGCGCCCGACCTGCTCGCCTGGGCCGTCGAGCACGACTACGAGCTGCGTTTCATCGAGCAGATGCCCCTGGACGCCCAGCACGGCTGGAAGCGCGAGGGCATGGTCACCGCCGGTGACATCCTGACCTCCCTGCGCACCCGCTTCGAGCTGACCGCAGAGGGCTCCGAGGAGCGCGGCTCGGCCCCCGCCGAACGCTGGCTGGTGGACGGCGGCCCGCACCGCGTCGGCGTCATCGCCTCCGTCACCCGCCCGTTCTGCTCGGCCTGCGACCGCACCCGCCTGACCGCCGACGGCCAGGTGCGCACCTGCCTGTTCGCCACCGAGGAGACCGACCTGCGCGCCGCCCTGCGCTCCGGCGCCCCCGACGAGGAGATCGCCCGCATCTGGCGCCTGGCCATGTGGGGCAAGAAGGCGGGCGCGGGACTGGACGATCCGACGTTCGTCCAGCCGGACCGCCCGATGTCGGCGATCGGAGGCTAGGACCGGATCCCTCAAGGCCTGCCGGAGTCCTCCGGGGCTTCCCACTCGGCGAGCGGGACCACGTCCTTCAGGAAGTCCCGCACTCCGAGGAACTGGGACAGGTGCTCGCGGTGCTCGTCGCACGCGATCCACGTCTTGCGGCGCTCCGGAGCGTGGATCTTCGGGTTGTTCCACGCCAGCACCCACACGGCGGGGGTGCGGCAGCCCTTGGCGGAGCAGATCGGGGTGGTTTCGTCACTCACGGTTTCGTCTCACAGGTCCACGCACGAGGTCCGCACACAAGGCGACGCCGAGCAGCCACGGGGGGAGCTGCCCGGCGTCGGTCCGTCGCTCCGACGGGGGATGCGGAGCGCGTACGAAGTATGTCACGGCTCACCCATCGCCCGGCACCGGAACAACACGATTCATCTGAGCATTTCTTCGGCCTGGCGCGGAATCGACGCCCCGCGCGGAGAGGCGTCGCGGTCACGCTCGGCCACGTGGCTCACCAGCCGCACCCGGCCCCGGATCGGCGGTCGCGCCCTCCGGAACGGATTCCGCCGCACCGTTCCCGCCCCGCGGCGGCATGATCATCGGCGGGGTCGGCGCCGTCACGAACGTCGACGGCAAGGATGGCGCGTTCTCGCGCCCGGCGTTGGCGATCACGACCGCGATGTAGGGCAGGGCGGCCCCGACGATCAGGGCCACGATCGCGACGTGCCGTTCCACGTTCCACAGGCAGACCGCGAGGATCACCGAGGCCGTACGGATCGACATCGAGATGATGTACCGCCGCTGCCTCCCGCGCACGTCCTCCTGGAGGCCCGTCCGGGCCCCGGTGATCCGGAACACCTCGGCACTGCCGCCGGTACTCTGCTTCCGCATCTGGTTCCACCATCCGCCCGCATCGGACTCGCCCCGCCCCGCTCTCGTCCGCGGCCGCTCGGGGACTCCGGTCCCGGACAACTCTCCACGGTACGCCGCGCCTGCGCCGCTCACGAGACCGGGGCACCCCGGTCCGGCCGCACCACGTGCGCCGTCCGGACCGGGCCGGTACCCCGTTCGGCCGTACCCGGCATGCGCCGTACGCGGTACGCCCGAACACTGGTGGCATTGCTCCGTAGAGCCGGACGAGGAGGCAGCCATGGGCTGGTTGTGGGCGATCATCGTGGGATTCGTGCTCGGATTGATCGCCAAGGCGATCATCCCCGGCAAGCAGCACATGCCGCTGTGGCTGACCACCATCTGCGGCATGATCGGCGCGATCATCGGCAACGCGATCGCCCGCGCGGCCGGCGTCGAGGCGACGGCCGGAATCGACTGGTGGCGGCACCTGTTCCAGCTGGTGGCGGCGATCATCGTGGTCGGCCTCGGCGACGCCGCCTACGCGTCGGTACGCGGCAACAGGCGACGCGAACGCGCCTGACCCCGCTCCGGACCCGTCCCGTACGGCGAAGGGGCGGTCTCCGGCAGCCGTACGGCTGCCGGAGACCGCCCCTCGCGCGTGCGCCCGCTCAGGCGCCGGTGATCTCCACCGCGGCCAGGTTCTTCTTGCCGCGGCGCAGCAACAGCCAGCGCCCGTGCAGCAGGTCCTCCTTGGCGGGGACGGCGTCCTCGCCGGCGACCTTGGCGTTGTTCACGTAGGCGCCGCCCTCCTTCACCGTGCGGCGCGCGGCGGACTTGCTGGCCACCAGGCCCACCTCGGCGAACAGGTCGACCACCGGGGCCGGCTCGGCGACCCGGACGTGCGGCAGCTCGGAGAGGGCCGCGGCCAGCGTCCGCTCGTCCAGCTCCGCCAGGTCGCCCTGGCCGAAGAGGGCCTTCGACGCGGCGATCACGGCGGCCGTCTGACCGGCGCCGTGCACCAGCGTCGTCAGCTCCTCGGCGAGCGCGCGCTGCGCGGCCCGGGCCTGTGGACGCTCCCCGGTCTGCCGCTCCAGCTCCTCCAGCTCCTCACGGGAGCGGAAGGACAGGATGCGCAGGTACGTCGAGATGTCCCGGTCGTCCACGTTCAGCCAGAACTGGTAGAACGCGTACGGCGTCGTCATCTCCGGGTCCAGCCAGACGGCGCCGCCCTCGGTCTTGCCGAACTTGGTGCCGTCCGCCTTGGTCATCAGCGGGGTCGCGTAGGCGTGCACGGACGCGTCCGGCTCCAGCCGGTGCAGCAGGTCGAGGCCGGCCGTGAGGTTGCCCCACTGGTCGCTGCCGCCCTGCTGCATCGTGCAGCCGTACCTGCGGTAGAGCTGGAGGAAGTCCATCGCCTGGAGCAGCTGGTAGCTGAACTCCGTGTAGCTGATCCCCTCGGACGACTCCAGGCGCCGGGCGACGGAGTCCTTGGTCAGCATCTTGTTGACCCGGAAGTGCTTGCCGATGTCCCGCAGGAACTCGATCGCCGACAGACCCTCGGTCCAGTCGAGGTTGTTGACCATCACCGCGGCGTTCTCGCCCTCGAAGGACAGGAACGGCTCGATCTGGCCGCGCAGCCGCTGGACCCAGCCCGCGACGGTCTCCGGCGAGTTCAGCGTGCGCTCCGCGGTCGGGCGCGGGTCGCCGATCTGGCCCGTGGCCCCGCCGACCAGCGCCAGCGGCCGGTGCCCGGCCTGCTGGAGCCGGCGCACGGTGAGCACCTGCACCAGATGCCCCACGTGCAGCGAGGGCGCGGTCGGGTCGAAACCGCAATAGAACGTGACGGGACCGTCCGCGAGCGCCTTGCGCAAAGCGTCCTCGTCGGTGGACTGGGCGAACAGCCCGCGCCACTTCAGCTCGTCGACGATGTCCGTCACGGTTCTCGTGTCTCCTTGAGTGGTCTCGCGAAATCAGGTACGAGGTTATACGCCCTGACTGACAGAGCTCATATTGAAATCGGGGACCCGCAGCGCCGGCATCGCGGCCCGGGTGAACCAGTCGCCCCACTCCCTGGGCAGCGTCTTCTCCGTCCGCCCGGCCTCCGAGGCCCGCCCCAGCAGACCCACGGGCGACTCGTTGAACCGGAAGTTGTTCACCTCGCCGACGACCTCGCCGTGCTCGACGAGGTAGACGCCGTCCCGGGTCAGTCCGGTCAGCAGCAGCGTCGCGGGGTCGACCTCGCGGATGTACCAGAGGCAGGTGAGCAGCAGTCCGCGCTCCGTGTCCGCGACCATCCGGTCGAGGGAGCGGTCCGGGTCGCCGCCGTCCAGGATCAGGTTGCCGCTCGCCGGCGTCACCGGCAGCCCGGTCAGCTCGGCGCCGTGCCGGGTGGTCGTCAGCCGGTGCAGCTCGCCCTCCCGGATCCAGTCGGTCGCGGTCACCGGCAGCCCGTTGTCGAACACCGACTGGTCGCCGCCCGAGGAGTGCGCGACCACGAACGGCGCGCTCTCCAGCCCGGGCTCGTGCGGATCGCTGCGCAGGGTCAGCGGCAGCGCGCCGAGTCGCTCGCCGAGCCGGGTGCCGCCGCCGGGCTTGGAGAACACCGTGCGCCCCTCGACCGCGTCCCGCCCGGACGCCGACCAGTACTGGTAGATCAGCAGGTCCGCGACCGCGGTGGGCGGCAGCAGCGTCTCGTACCGCCCGGCGGGCAACTCCACCCGCCGCTCGGCCCAGCCGAGGCGTACGGCCAGCTCGGCGTCGAGCGCCGCCGGGTCGACGTCCTTGAAGTCCCGGGTGGCCTGCCCCGCCCACGCCGACCGGGTGCGGTCCGGCGACTTGGCGTTCAGCTCCAGCGTCCCGTTCGGCTGGTCGTGCCGCAGCCTGAGCCCCGTCGAGGTGCCGACGTAGGTCGACGTCATCTCGTGGTTGGCGAAGCCGTACAGCTCCCGGCCGCCCGCACGCGCGCGGGCGAACGCCTCCCCGAGCGCCGGCGCGAAGTCGGCGAACACCGCCGACGAGGTCTCGGCGGGCGCGTCGGCGAAGTCCGGCGACCCCGGCCCGCCCGGGACCAGTGGCTGTGCGTCCTCGGCCGGACCGGCCCCCCGGGCGGCGGCCTCGGCGGCCCGCACCAGGGGCTCCAGCTCGTCCACGGTCACGGCCGACCGCGACACCACCCCGGACGCCGTGCCCTCCCGCCCGTCCACGGTGGCGACGACCGTCAGCGTGCGCCCGCGCGTGACGCCGTTGGTGGTGAGCGCGTTGCCCGCCCAGCGCAGGTTGGCGGTGGACTCCTCGTCGGCGATGACGACACACCCGTCGGCCCGGGACAGCTCCAGCGCCCGCTCGACGATCTCGTGCGGCTTGCTGCTGCGGACGCTCATCGACCGGCCTCCTGCGTCGTGTTCAGGCTGTGCTTTCCCGGGGGACGACCCCCGGACCCCCGGCCAATGCCGGTGCCGGCGCTCATCGACCGGCCTCCTGCGTCGTGTTCAGGCTGTGCTTTCCCGGGGGACGACCCCCGGACCCCCGGCCAATGCCGGTGCCAACGCTCATCGACCAGCCTCCTGCGTCGTGTTCAGAATGTTGACTCCCTTGAAGAGGGCGGACGGGCAGCCGTGCGAGACGGCCGCGACCTGGCCCGGCTGGGCCTTGCCGCAGTTGAAGGCGCCGCCCAGGACGTACGTCTGCGGGCCGCCGACGGCCGCCATCGACCCCCAGAAGTCGGTGGTCGTCGCCTGGTACGCCACGTCCCGCAGCTGCCCGGCGAGCCGCCCGTTCTCGATCCGGAAGAAGCGCTGGCCGGTGAACTGGAAGTTGTAGCGCTGCATGTCGATCGACCAGGAGCGGTCACCGACGACGTAGATCCCGCGGTCGACGCCCCCGATCAGATCCTCGGTGGACAGCCCGCCCGGGTCCGGTCGCAGCGACACGTTGGCCATGCGCTGCACCGGCACGTGCGCGGGGGAGTCGGCGTAGGCGCACCCGTTGGACCGCTCGAACCCGGTGAGCCTGGCGATCCGCCGGTCCAGCTGGTACCCCACCAGGGTGCCGTCCTTCACCAGGTCCCAGGACTGGCCCGCGACGCCCTCGTCGTCGTACCCGACGGTCGCGAGCCCGTGCTCGGCCGTGCGGTCGCCGGTGACGTTCATCAGCTCCGAGCCGTAGCGCAGCTTGCCGAGCTGGTCGAAGGTGGCGAAGGAGGTCCCGGCGTAGGCGGCCTCGTAACCGAGGGCGCGGTCCAGCTCGGTGGCGTGGCCGATGGACTCGTGGATGGTCAGCCACAGGTTCGACGGGTCGACGACCAGGTCGTACAGCCCTGCCTCGACGCTCGGCGCGCGCATCTTCTCGGCCAGCAGCTCCGGGATCTCGGCCAGCTCCGTCTCCCAGTCCCAGCCGGTCCCGGTCAGGTACTCCCAGCCTCGCCCGGCCGGCGGGGCCAGCGTGCGCATGGAGTCGAACTCGCCGCTGGAGTCGTCCACGGACACGGCGGTGAGGACGGGATGCAGCCGTACCCGCTGCTGGGTCGTCGTGGTCCCGGCGGTGTCGGCGTAGAACTTGTTCTCGTGCACGGTCAGCAGCGAGGCGTCCACGTGGTCGACCCCGTCGGCCGCCAGCAGCCGCGCGCTCCAGCCGGCCAGCAGCGCCGACTTCTCCGCGTCCGGCACGGCGAAGGGGTCGATCTCGTACGCCGAGACCCAGGTCTGGTCGGCGTGCACGGGCTCGTCCGCGAGTTCCACCCTCTCGTCGGACCCGGCCGCCCTGATCACCTGCGCCGACAGCTTCGCCATCGCCACCGCCTGCGAGGCGACCTTGGCGGCGGCGTCCAGGGTCAGGTCCACGCCGGACGCGAAGCCCCACGTACCGCCGTGCACCACCCGTACCGCGTACCCGAGGTCGGTGGTGTCCGAGGACCCGGCGGGCCTGGCGTCCCTGAGCCGCCAGGAGGCACTGCGCACCCGCTCAAGGCGGAAGTCGGCGTGCTCCGCACCGAGGGCACGCGCACGGGCGAGGGCGGCGTCGGCGAGGGCGCGTAGGGGGAGTGCCGTGAAGGCTTGGTCGATGCTGTGAGGCACCTGCGTCTCTTTCTGTCGACATGACCGGTCGTCTGCCGCGACACCGGGGGCTGCGCCGCATCATGTCGCGTCGGCGGCCCGGCGACCACAGCTTTCCCCCCGCTCCGGGGCCTTTCTGTAGGGACCCGACAGTGAGTCCCGTAAGCCACTGTGGGTGCCCGAGTCTTTGACGGAGTCGGGGGACCGATAGATTTTCGAGGAAGCCGCCTGCTGTCGCCGTCCGCCGTACGGGTGACCGGGCGGGTGCGCCAGACCGCTATCGAAAGGGTGATCCGATGAGCCGCTCGGTTCTCGTCACCGGAGGAAACCGGGGCATCGGCCTCGCCATCGCCCGCGCCTTCGCCGACGCCGGCGACAACGTCGCGATCACGTACCGCTCGGGTGAGCCGCCGGAGGGCTTCCTGGCCGTCAAATGCGACATCACCGACACCGAGCAGGTGGAGCAGGCCTACAAGGAGATCGAGGAGACACACGGTCCCGTCGAGGTCCTGGTCGCCAACGCCGGCGTCACCAAGGACCAGCTCCTGATGCGCATGTCGGAGGAGGACTTCACCTCCGTCGTCGAGACCAACCTCACCGGCACCTTCCGCGTCGTCAAGCGCGCCAACCGCGCCATGCTGCGCGCCAAGAAGGGCCGCGTCGTCCTCATCTCTTCGGTGGTCGGGCTGCTCGGCTCCGCGGGGCAGGCCAACTACGCCGCCTCCAAGGCCGGGCTGGTCGGCTTCGCGCGCTCCCTCGCCCGTGAGCTGGGATCGCGCAACATCACCTTCAACGTCGTCGCGCCCGGCTTCGTCGACACCGACATGACCAAGGTGCTCACCGACGAGCAGCGGGCGAACATCGTGTCGCAGGTGCCGCTGGGGCGGTACGCGCGGCCGGAGGAGATCGCCGCCACGGTGCGGTTCCTCGCCTCGGACGACGCCTCGTACATCACTGGAGCCGTCATTCCCGTTGACGGCGGACTGGGAATGGGTCACTGATCACCATGAGCGGAATCCTCGAGGGCAAGCGCGTCCTGATCACCGGTGTGCTGATGGAGTCCTCCATCGCCTTCCACGCCGCCAAGCTGGCCCAGGAGCAGGGTGCCGAGATCATCCTGACCGCCTTCCCGCGGCCCACGCTGACCGAGCGCATCGCCAAGAAGCTGCCCAAGCCCACCAGGGTCATCGAGCTGGACGTCACCAACGACGAGCACCTCGCCCGGCTCGCCGACATCGTCGGCGAGGAGCTGGGCGGCCTCGACGGTGTCGTGCACTCCATCGGATTCGCCCCGCAGGACGCGCTCGGCGGCAACTTCCTGAACACGCCGTTCGAGTCGGTCGCCACCGCCATGCACGTCTCGGCGTACTCCCTGAAGTCGCTGACCATGGCCTGCCTGCCGCTGATGCAGAACGGCGGCTCGGTCGTCGGCCTCACCTTCGACGCGCAGTACGCCTGGCCGCAGTACGACTGGATGGGCCCGGCCAAGGCCGCGCTGGAGGCCACCAGCCGCTACATGGCCCGTGACCTGGGCAAGCAGAACATCCGCTGCAACCTGGTCTCGGCGGGCCCGATCGGGTCCATGGCCGCCAAGTCCATCCCGGGATTCAGTGACCTGGCCGCCGTGTGGGACAGCCGTTCCCCGCTGGAGTGGGACCTGAAGGACCCGGAGCCGGCCGGCCGCGGCATCGTCGCGCTGCTGAGCGACTGGTTCCCGAAGACCACGGGCGAGATCATCCACGTCGACGGCGGTCTGCACGCCATCGGCGCCTGAGCGGACGCCACGCCGGAGGGCCCGCATCCCGTACGGGGTGCGGGCCCTCGCGTCGTCACGGCAGGTGTGCCACCGGAGCGGCGCGGGTCGGCGGAGCGGCGCGGGTCAGTGGTCCGAGGGCGGAGCGAACAGCGCCGGCCGGCACACGAACGGATAGGACGCCGCCTCCTCGGCCGCCGTCGCGGCGTCGCCCGCGCGGATCGCGTCCACCAGCCGGGCGTGGTCCATGTGCAGGGCCGGGGACATGCCCTCGCCCACGTCGCCACGCAGCCAGTCCCGCATCACCTCGCCCAGGTCCGCGTACATCGCCGTCATCACGTTGTTGTGCGAGGCGGCCACGACCGCCAGGTGGAACGTGGCGTCCGCCGACACGAACGCCTCCGCGTCACCCGACTCCCAGGCCTCCTCCCGGCGCAGCAGCAGGCCGTCGATCTGCTTGAGGTCCTTCTCCGTGCGCCGCTCGGCGGCCAGGCGCGCGGCGGCCGACTCCAGCGTGGAACGCAGCTCGGCGATGTGCCGGGGGTCGGCGTCGGCGAAGCGGCGCTGCATCACGCCGGCCAGCTCGCTGGTCGCCACGACGTACGTGCCCGAGCCCTGGCGGATGTCCAGCAGACCGTTGTGGGCCAGGGCGCGGACCGCCTCACGGACCGTGTTCCGGGCGACGCCGAGCTGCTCGACCAGCTCGGGCTCGGTGGGGATGCGGGAGCCGACCGGCCACTCGCCCGACGCGATCTGCTGCCGCAGCGCCGCGATGACCTGCTCGGACAGTGCCGAACGACGGGGATGGCTCAGCGGCATGGCTCACCTTCGTACACGGGGGGACGAGCGAGTGGACAATCAATCATCCCATGATTCTATGATGGGTCTCATGGCTAGTGACGAAACCCGGACGGAGACACGTACGGAGACACGCGCGGAGGTACGCACGCAGGGGCGTGCCGGGGACGGTGCGTCCGAGGTACCCGGCGAGGCATCCGCCACGCGCGCGTGGACGACGTGGACGACCCGTCTGCTCATCCTCGGCATCGTCCTGGCCGCGGTGAACCTGCGCCCCGCCATCACGAGCCTGGGCGCCCTCCTGGAGGAGGTCCGCGACGGGCTCGGCATGAGCGGCAGCATCGCCGGACTGCTCACCTCCGTGCCCCCGCTCTGCTTCGCCGTCTTCGGCGTCACCGCCCCCCGGCTGGCCCGCCGCTTCGGACCCGGCGCGGTGGTCTGCGCCGGCATGGTCGCCATCACCGCGGGCCTGCTGATCCGTCCGTACGCCGGCGGCACGGGAGGCTTCCTGGCCGCCACCGCCCTGGCGCTGATGGGCATCGCGGTCAGCAACGTCCTGATGCCGGTCATCGTCAAGCGCTACTTCCCCGACCGTGTCGGTTCGATGACCGGCCTCTACTCGATGGCCCTCGCCTTCGGCACCTCCGTCGCGGCGGCGGCGACCGTGCCCCTGACCGACGCGCTGGGCGGTCACTGGCAGCCCGGCCTCGCGGTCTGGGCCGTGCTGCCCGCGCTGGCCGTCCTGCCGTGGATCCCCTTCGTGCGGAACCGGAAGGCACCTGCCTCCACGGCGCCGTCCACGCCGCGGCCGGAGGGCGAGCGGTCCACCGAGAAGCCCGCGGAACAGCCCCCGCTGCGGATCACCCGCAGCCGCACGGCCTGGGCGCTCGCCGTCTTCTTCGGCCTCCAGGCCACCGCCGCCTACATCACGATGGGGTGGATGGCGCAGATCTTCCGGGACTCGGGCCTCTCCGCCGGCACCGCCGGGCTGCTGCTCGCCGTGATCATGGTGATGGGCGTGCCGCTCGCCTTCGTCATCCCGCGTGTGGCGACCCGCCTGCCCCACCAGGGCCCGATCGTGGTGGTCCTGGGCCTGTGCGGGCTCGCCGGATACGCGGGGCTGTACTTCGCGCCGGTCGGCGGCGCCTGGGCCTGGGCGCTGCTGCTCGGCGTGTCCAACTGCGCCTTCCCGCTGGCGCTGACCATGGTCGGGATGCGGGCCAGGACCGGGGCGGGCGTCGCCCAGCTGTCCGCCTTCGCGCAGAGCACCGGCTACCTGATCTCCATCCCGGGTCCGCTCCTGGTGGGCGTGCTCTACCAGCACAGCGGCGGCTGGGGGCTGCCGATCGCGCTGATGAGCGCCCTGATGGTGCCGCAGATCGTGGTGGGTGTCCTGGCGGGGCGCGACCGCACGGTGGAGGACGAGGCGGCCCGCTGACCCGGCCGCGCGGCGCGCCGGTCCCCGCGGTCGGCCCGCCGGGAGCGGACCGGGCGGGGGATGCGAGACTTGCCGTATGCCAGTCCTCGACCCGAATCCCCAGCACGGCCAGAAGAAGATGCTGATCGTCTTCGGTGCCTTCCTCGCGATCTTCGTGATCATCGGCGTCATCGCGACGATCGCCTCACCGTGACCGCGCCCCCGTCGCCCGGGTGGTGGGGTTAACCCCCCATCCCTTAGGGGGTGAGGGTCAGGGTCAAGTGGGTGGACCTCCGGATGGGTTGGGCCCCGCGGATTCCGTAACTTCGAGATGTGCCCGCCACAGGCGGGCCGCGGAGCACGGACCAGGGACGCCCGAAGACCAGCGGAGGCACTCATGTCGGCCCCTACCCACACCCGGCCTCCCCAGGCGACCCGGGGCGGCGTCGAGACCCGGCTGCCCTGGTGGGCCCTCGCCCTGCCCGTGCTCGCCTTCTTCGCGCTGCTCCTGCTGATACTCAATCCCGCCGACGCCCAGGCGGCCGCGGAGCAGCCCGCGACGGCCCACCTTCTGGAGCGGCTGGAGCAGCTGACCCTGCGCTGAGCGCCGGCCGCAGGCCCCCGCACGCGTCCCGCGGTGAGCCCTCATGTCAACTCCCAGAGCCCCATGGCCTGTTTCATGCGAAGCTGGAAGACATGAGCGTCGCAGAACCCCGCAGGATTGTTCTCTTCCGGCATGCGAAAGCCGACTGGCCACAGGTGACCGACCACGAGCGGCCGCTCGCCGACCGGGGCCGCATGGACGCCGCGGAGGCCGGGCGCCGGCTCGCGGACACCGGCGTGCCCTTCGACCAGGCCCTGTGCTCCACCTCGGCCCGGACCCGCGAGACCTGGAAGCTCGCCGTCCAGGAGTTCCCGCACCGGCCGAAGACCGTCTACGAGGAGCGGATCTACGAGGCCTCGCCCGGCGAGCTGATCGCCGTGCTCAACGAGACCCCCGACGACCTGCGGAACGTGCTGGTGATCGGCCACAATCCGGGCATGGAGGCGCTGACCGAGATCCTGTCCGGATCGGCCGAGGACGAGGTCCGCGAGCGGATCGACCGCCGGGGCTTCCCGACCGCCGCCTTCGCCGTCCTCACCTTCACGGGCTCCTGGAAGGACGTGGAGCCCGGCCGGGCCGCCCTGGTCGACTACTGGGCGCCGACCGACTGACCCGCCGCCCCCACGCGACAGGGCACGGCACCCTCGCGGTCCGGGCCCTCGCCGCGCCGGGCGTCCGTCGGTTCCTGCGCCCGGTCAGGGCCGCTCGGCGGGCAGACCGAGGCCGTCGCCGAGATCGTCGTCCAGCGTGTCCGCGGCCTCGACCTCCTCGCGGGTGATGCCCAGCAGATAGAGCACCGTGTCGAGGAAGGGCACGTTCACGGCGGTGTGCGCCGCCTCGCGCACCACCGGCTTGGCGTTGAAGGCGACCCCGAGTCCGGCCGCGTTCAGCATGTCCAGGTCGTTGGCACCGTCACCGATCGCGACGGTCTGCGACAGCGGTACGCCCGCCGCGGCGGCGAACCGGCGCAGCAGCCGCGCCTTGCCCGCCCGGTCCACGATCTCCCCGGTGACCCGCCCGGTCAGCCTGCCGTCGACGATCTCCAGCGTGTTGGCCTGGGCGAAGTCCAGCCCCAGCTGTTCCTGCAAGGCGTCGGTGACCTGGGTGAAGCCGCCGGAGACGACCCCCACCTGGTAGCCGAGCCGCTTCAGCGTGCGGATCAGGGTGCGGGCACCCGGCGTCAGCCGCACCTCGGCGCGCACCTTGTCCACCACCGAGGCGTCAAGACCGGCCAGCAGGGCCACGCGGGCGTGCAGCGACTGCTCGAAGTCCAGCTCCCCGCGCATCGCGGCCGCCGTCACCTCGGCGACCTCGTCCTCGCAGCCCGCGTGCGCGGCGAACAGCTCGATGACCTCGTCCTGGATCAGCGTGGAGTCCACGTCCATCACCACCAGGCGCTGCGCCCTGCGGTGCAGCCCCGCCGCGACGACCGCGATGTCCACGCCGAGCGCCGCCGCCTCGGTGGCCAGCGCCGTGCGCAGCGGTTCGGTCTCCACGCCGGAGACCGCGAACTCGACGGCGGTCACCGGGTACTTGGCCAGCCGGAAGATACGGTCGATGTTGCTCCCGGATTCGGTGATCCGGGACGCTATGGCGGCGGTGGCCTCCGCGGTGAGCGGGTGCCCGAGCACCGTGACCAGGGAGCGGCCGAACCCGCGCGGCCGGTTGTCGCCGATCCCCGAGATGATCTCCGCCTGCAGCTTCAGCGACTCCGCCCAGCTGTGGACGGTCGCCCGCAGATCGCCCTCCAGACCACGGGGCGGCTCGGTCACGAGCGCGCACAGCACGATCCGGCCACGCGTGACGACCTGCTCGATGTCGACGACATCGACGGAGTACGCGGCGAGAGTGTCGAACAGGCCGGCCGTGATGCCGGGCCGGTCCTTGCCGAAGATCTTGACGAGGAGAGTGGGAACGTCAGAGGTCTGCGAAGCGCTCATGGTGTTCCAACCGTATCCGGCACCCCGTGCCGCCCGCGCCTCAGGTCCGACTGGCGGACAGGAACGGCACCCCTGCACTCCTGCCCGCCGGGGCGGCGCCGGAGTGGAGCCGGAGTGGAGCAGACCGTGGCTACCCGTCGCGGGGGTGCCGAGGCGGTGCGGGTGGCGGGGGCGGCGGGGGAGGAGGCCCCTCGCCCCAGGGGCGGGACTGCGGGGGCCGTTCGCCCGGCCTCGGCGGCCGGCGCGGCGTTCCCGGGGGCGGACCCAGCGGCCCGGCCACCGTGGGGGCGCCGTACACGTCGTCGTCGGACCGGCGATCCGTCCCGCCGCCCTCCCGGCCCGCCTCGTCGCCGTACTGCCCGGGGCCGCCGCTCCGACGGCCCGCGCCGCTGCCTCCCTGCCGCGCCGGGTCCACCTGCGCCTGCCCCGTGCTGCCGGACGCCGTATGCCCGGGCCCCGGCAGGGACCCGGCGTCGCGCGGAGGCGGGCCCGCTCCCGCTCCCGCCGGACGGGCGTCTTCGGGTTCGCCCGTTCCCGGTGCCGTGCCGGACCCCGGCCGTTCGGCCACCTCCCGCGACCGCAGGTAGGGATTGGCGCCCGGGTCGGGCGGCCGGTGCGGCGTACCCGGCCGGTACGGCCCCGAGGGCGCGTCCGCGTACGGCCCCGAGGGCGCGCCCGCATACGGCCCGCCTCCCGCGCTGACGCCCTCCGTCACCGCACCGGCACTGAGTGCCATGCCCGTCGCCCGTTCCCCCGCCGCGCCGCTCGCGTACGCCGACAGCGCCCCGGCGGCCCCCGCACCCGCGCCCCAGACGGCACCCAGCAGTACGGCCGCACCGAGGTGCCCGTGCAGGTCGATGCCCGCGCCGAAGGCGTCGATGCCGAGCACCGACAGGGAGGCGTCCACGGAAACCTCCGTGAGCCGGGCCGACAGCGGCAACGCCACCGCGGTGGCGACGCCCAGCCGCAGTGCGCAGCGCCCGGCGAAGGCCAGGGGACGCGCGTCACCGGGCGCCACCGGCGTCCGCACCGCCGTCAGGACCCCGGCCAGCAGCATCGTCAGTGCCGCGGCCACCCCCAGCAGCCACAGCCGCCCGTCCAGCTCCGCCAGCCGCCCCAGCGTGACCGGCCTGTCGGCGCCGGAGCCGAGCAGATCGTCCAGCGGAGCCGGGAGCACCCCGACCAGCTGACCGGTGGCCCGCCCGTCCCACGGCACGAACAGGCCGAGCGGGACACCGAGCCAGGCCCCGTTCGGCGCGCCCAGCAGCGCGGCCCCCGCGATCCGCCGGGGATGGTCGTCGCCGATCGCCGCCCAGGCCGCCGCCGCGAGACCGGCCGCCACCGCCGCCAGCGCCACCGTGACCAGGGCGGACACGGCCGGCCGCACCACCCGGTGCACGGCCTCGCACCCGCGCGGCAGCGGAGTGCGGCGCGAGGCCAGCAACGCGATCAGCAGCACCCCCGCCGACCAGACAAGGCCGCCCAGCAACGTGGGCGCGGTGTCGACGGTGAACCCGACGGCGGCCCGGGCATCCACGAGGTCACCGACCCGGTCGGGCAGCAGCCCGCCGATGTCACCCACGTCACCGAGCCCCGGAATCTCCAGCCCGCCGCTCCCACCCCCGCCGGGGAGGTGGTCGGGCCCGAACGAGGTGCCGTCGATCGTCACGACGTCGTGCCCCGCCCAGGCCAGTCCGCCCGTCATCGCCACGAACAGCGCGACCACCGCGCCCGCGCGCGCCAGGAGTTCGGCGGGAGAGACGACGACTCCGGCCGCCCGCAGGGACCGCAGGAAGAAGAACGACAGGAACAGCGCACCGACCAGGCCCACCCCCAGTGGCGTGATCTCGATGGCCGTGTGCGCCTCGGCCCCTTTCAGACCGAACGCGGACACATCACCGGCCGGTGTGACCGAACCACCCGCCCCGAGCGCCACGACCGCCGCGGTCATCGGCCCGAGCGAGCCCGCCGCGTCCGCGTCCAGCAGCCGCAGGCCGAGTGCCGCCGTTCCCGCCATGCCGATCAATGCCCAGCTCACGGAGGCGATCGCGGACAGCAGTACGTCGCCCCACGGCACACGGGTGCCGTGCCCCTCGGTGTCGACGCTCGTGGACGCGCTCATGGCAGACCCCCCGATCCGCTGCGCGGTCAGGTTGCCGCGCATGTCCCCCTCGCGTGGAATACCACTCTCCGGGCAGGTTTCAACCCCGTCAACGGGAACGGCCGATGGGCGCCTACGCACTTTTCACAAGGCCCGACTTTCGGTCAGGGCCCCGAGCCTGAAATAGTTCCCCCCGATGTTCGACATCCCTAGACTCCCCGCGACGGGAGCACATCGGGGGACAACTCAGTGGGGCTGGAGTGCCGGAACTCGTACTGGAATCCAATGGACGGACCTGGACGCTCGATCCGTCCCGGTCATACGCGCTAGGACGCGATCCGCAGGGGGAGCTTGTTTTCGACGACGCCAGGGTCTCCTGGCGGCATGCCACGATCAGTTTCAACGGCCGCGGTTGGGTGGTCGAGGACCACGGCAGCACCAACGGCACGTTCGTGCACGGGCAGCGGGTCCAGCAGACGGAGCTCGGCGCCGGCACGGTGCTGAACCTGGGCAACGCGACCGACGGGCCGCGCGTGAGCCTGACCGGCGCACAGGCCCCGGCCGGCGCGCCGCAGGCCCAGCCGCAACAGCCGCAGCAGCAGCCGTACGCCGCGCAGGGCGCGAACGCGGGCTGGGCCCAGCAGGCGCCGCCCGCGCAGGAGCCGTTCCAGCAGCAGGCGCCGCCGCAGCAGCCGCCGCAGCACGGGCAACAGCACCAGGCCCAGCAGGCCGGCTGGCAGCAGCAACAGCCGCCGCAGCAGGCTGCGCCGCACTTCCCCCAGCAGCAGGGACCAGGCGGCGCGGCGGGGGCGCCACCGGTCCACGGGGACCGCAGCCCGACCACGTTCCACCAGTTCTCGCTCGGCCGCGTGATGCGCATCGGCCGTGCCCTGGAGAACGACCTGGTCGTCTCCGACCTCCAGGTCTCCCGCAACCACGCGGAGTTCCACTCGACGCCCGACGGGCGCATGGAGATCCGCGACCTCGGCTCGCACAACGGCACGTACGTCAACGGCCAGCCGATCGCCAAGGGCGGCTCCCAGCTGCTCGGCCCGACCGACATCGTCGGCGTCGGTCACTCGACGTTCCAGATCGTCGGCGACCGGCTCGAGGAGTTCGTCGACACCGGTGAGGTCTCCTTCTCGGCCCGGCACCTGACCGTCACGGTCGACGGCGGCAAGCAGATCCTCAAGGACGTCTCCTTCGGCGTGCCCGAGAAGTCGCTGATCGCGGTGATCGGCCCGTCCGGATCCGGCAAGTCGACCCTGCTCAAGGCGCTCACCGGCTACCGGCCGGCCGACCAGGGCGAGGTCCTCTACGACAACCGGAACCTGTACAAGCAGTTCGCCGAACTGCGCCAGCGCATCGGTCTGGTCCCGCAGGACGACATCCTGCACAAGGAGCTGACCGTCAAGAAGGCGCTCAAGTACGCGGCGAAGCTCCGCTTCCCGGCCGATACCACGGCCGCCGAGCGCAACGCCCGCATCGACGAGGTGCTGCGCGAGCTGAAGCTGGACATCCACAAGGACAAGAAGGTCACGTCCCTGTCCGGCGGCCAGCGCAAGCGCGTGTCCGTCGCCCTGGAGCTGCTCACCAAGCCGTCGCTGATCTTCCTGGACGAGCCGACCTCCGGCCTCGACCCGGGCATGGACCGCGACGTCATGCAGCTGCTCCGCGGTCTCGCCGACGACGGCCGCACCGTCCTCGTCGTCACCCACTCGGTGGCCGAGCTGGCGACCTGCGACAAGCTCCTCGTGATGGCGCCGGGCGGTTCCGTGGCCTACTTCGGCCCGCCCGAGGAGGCGCTGAACTTCTTCGGCTACGACACCTGGGCCGACGTCTTCTCCGCCTTCGAGAACTACCGCGACTACGACTGGGCGGGCCGCTGGAAGGGCTCGCAGCACTACCAGATGTACGCCGCGGACCTCGACGCCGTCGCGCCGCAGTCCGTACAGGTTCCGCCGATGCAGGCGATGAGGCCGCCGAAGCCACAGGGCTGGATGTCCCAGTTCGTCACGCTGGTGCGGCGCTACACGTCGGTGATCGCCTCGGACAAGGGCTTCCTGGCCCTGATGGTGATCCTGCCGGCCGTGCTGGGCGCGGTGAGCCTGCTCATCGACGCGGACAAGGGCCTGCTGCCCAACCCCGCGAACCCGCAGACCGGCCGGATCATCCCGAACGGCACCGCCACCACGGTCCTGCTGATCCTCGCGGTCGGCGCCTGCTTCGCCGGTGCCGCGAACTCGGTCCGTGAGCTGATCAAGGAACGGGTGATCTACGAGCGGGAACGCGCGACGGGCCTGTCCCGGTCCGCGTACCTGATGTCCAAGGTCTTCGTGCTCGGCCTGATCACGGTGTTCCAGGGCCTGCTGGTCGGTGTGATCGGCTTCGCCACCCGGGAGATCCCCGACGAGGGGCTGGTCCTGGGCGGCGCGACGCTGGTCGAGCTGTCCCTGCCGATCATGGCGCTGGGCTTCACCTCGATGATGTTCGGCCTGGTCATCTCCTCGCTGGTGAAGACGGCCGAGAAGACCATGCCGCTGCTGGTGATGTTCGCGATCATCCAGGTCGTCTTCACCGGCTGCCTCTTCGCCCTGAACGGCGCGGTCGGCGTCAACCAGTTCTCGTACCTGATGCCCTCGCGCTGGGCGGTCGCGGCTGCCGGTGCCACGCTGGACTTCAACAAGATCAGCCCGCCCGAGAAGGGCGCCGAGGCCGACCCGCTGTGGGAGCACACCGTGGGCGCCTGGGGCATGGACATGGTCGCCCTGATCGTCCTCGGTGTGATCTGCGGCTTCTTCGTCGCCCGCTTCCTGCGCCGGCACGAGCCCGAGGTCATGCGCAAGTAGGCCGAGGTCTGGCGGGCCAGAAGGCCCGGCCCGCACGCCCCGAAGGGCGGCACCCCGTCAGGAGGGTGCCGCCCTTCGGCGTACGGTGCGGCGTCGGCGACGTCGTGAAGAGGTCCGCGCCGACCTCAGTACGCGCTGTCGACGTTGTCCATGGTGCCGTACTTGTCCGCGGCGTAGTTGCACGCGGCGGTGATGTTGGCGACCGGGTCGTAGATGTTCCAGGAGGTACCAGGCACGTGGTACGCCTTGAACGTCGGCGGGATGACCTGGAGCAGGCCCTTCGACGGGATGCCGTTGATGGCGTTGATGTCCCAGTCGTTGATGGCCTTCGGGTTGCCGGACGACTCCCGCATGATGTTGCGGTGGATGCCGTCGTAGGTACCCGGGATGTCGTGCTTGGCCAGGATGGCCCGGGCCTCGCGGATCCAGCCGTCGAGGTTGTTCGGGTAGGACTTCGCGGCCTTCTTGACCTCGGTGCGCTGGGCGGACCGGCTGGTGGTCTCCTTCGCCTCACGCTTGGCTGCGGCCTTCTTGGCAGTGGCCTTCTTCTCGGCGGTCGCCTTCTTGGCGGCCGCCTCCTTCTTGGCCTCGATGGCGGCGACCTTCTGGCTCGCGCCGGCGAGCTGGCCGGTGACACCGGCGTGCACGTCCTGGATCTGCTTGGTGCTGTACGCCACCTTGGCCGTCGGAGCGGCCTCGCTCGTGGTCGTCGTCTGGCCGCTGGCCGGAACGGCGGTGAGGGCGACGGCGGCGGCGCCGAGCGCGCCGACACCGGCGATCGCGGCCTTCTGGGTGCGGTTCAGGGAACGACTGCGACCACGGGGAAGGATGTTCTTGAGCATGGCGGGATAGACCTCTTCGAATAGCGCGGAGGTCGCTCTCGTCCGGTGGGGACAGTTGGTGCTTCCGGCACAAACGCCGCGGGGGAGAACCCACGGCGCTGAGCGACGAGAGCAATTCTTAGCGACCGCAAAATCCGGAGGCAAAGGTGTGACGTACGATCCTGGGTAGTGGATCAGGGAACGGCAAAACGGGGCAGATTGGACCATCTGCCCCGCTCAAAACGGACGAGTCGCTCTCCTACTCCCCTTCGTACGTGACGTGCGCCCTATGTGCGGGCTCACATCGACCCCCCACCTTTCTCACTGATAGTTGCTGGAGCAATGCGAAGTGTGAGTGGCTGCACGCCGCCTTCCTACGGCAGGAGGAGATGGACGTCCCCGAACTCGTGCCACAGGTAGCGCCCGCCCACCGCCGCCTCGTACCCACGGTCGATCGCCGCCGGCCCCGCCACCGCCTCCAGCATCAGCAGATGCGAGGCCTCGGGCTCGTGCAGCCCCGTGAGCAGGCCCTCCACCACCCGCACCCCACGCTCCGGGGTCACGACCAGATCGGTCCACCCGGCCCGCGCCCGTACGACCCCGTCGGGGCCGGCCGCCGACTCCACCGCCCGCACGGCCGTCGTCCCCACCGCCACCACCCGCCCGTCACCGGCGCGCACGGCGTTGATCAGCCGCGCCGACGCCTCCGGCACGGCGAACCGCTCCGGGTAGGGCGGCTCGTGCGACTCGGCCGAGGCCACCCCCGTGTGCAGCGTCACCGGCGCGAACTGCACCCCACGGCTCACCAGCTCCGCCACCAGCCGCGCCGTGAAGGGCCGCGCCGCGCTCGGCATCTCCGCACTGCCCGTCCCGTCCGCGTACGGCAGCGCGAACACCGTCTGGTAGACGGACAGCGGCTGGTCCCGGTCCGTATAGGAGTACCGAATGGGCCGCCCGTGCTCCCGAAGCAGCGCGGGCACCTCCACCCCCGACACCCGCGCCCACCACAGCCGGTCGCCGCGCGCACTCAGCGGCTCCTCCAGCACCAGCCGCGCACCACCCGGCAGCCGCACCTTCGTCCCCGCCGGACCACCGCACCCGCGTGCCCCCACTCCCTGCGCACGCGCGCGCGGGCCGTCCGCCGCTTCCGCCGCTTCCGCACGCGCGCGCGTGGTGCCCCGCCCGTCCGGTTCCCGCAGCTCCACCGCCCACCGGCCGTCGTCCCCGCGCGTGGAGAAATGCACCACCACGCGCGCGTGCCCGACCCTGCCGTCCACCGCGGCGGCCAGCGTGGGCGACGTGTTCACCACCAGCAGATCACCGGCCCGCAGCAGCCCCGGCAGCTCCGCGAACCCGTGGTGCGACACCTCGGTGCCGCGCGACACCAGCAGCCGCACACCGTCCCGGTCGATCCCCGGCCCCCGCTGCTCGACCGGCACCCGGGCCGACAGCTCCTCCGGGACCCTCACCGTCAGGGACGACATCACCGTGCCTCCAGCAGCGCCGGAGCCCCGTAGCGCCCGCTCGCCGGACGCTCGTCCAGCAGCCGCAGCAGGGCCGGCACGACACTCGCGGGGTCCGGCCGGGGGTCCTCGTCCTCCGGCACGGCCGCCGCGTACAGGTCCGTGGCCATGTCCCCCGGATCGACCGCCCAGACCCGCAGCCCCGGCTCCTCGGCGCCCAGCACCGCCGCCAGCTGGTCCAGGGCCGCCTTGGACGCCCCGTAACCGCCCCACGTCTCGTACGCCTCGGCGGCCGCGTCGGAGCTGATCGTCAGCACCGCGCCCGCGGGGGCCGCCCGCAGCAGCGGCAGCGCCTCGCGGACCAGGCCCAGCGCGGCCACCACGTTCACCTCCAGAGCCCGCCGCAGACCCTCCAGGGGCAGCTCCGCCAGCCGCACCAGCGGCTCGGCGCCCAGCGCGCTGGCATTGCTGACCAGCAGATCCACGCCGCCAAGCCGCCGGGCCTCCGTCACCAGCCCCGTCCGGTGCCAGGAGTCGGTGACGTCGCCCGGCAGAGCCTCCACGCGCGTGCCGTACGCCTCCAGCGCCGTCGCCGTCTCCTTGAGGACCTCGGGATTCCTGGCGTCCAGCACCAGGTCCCACCCCCGTGCCGCCAGGGCCTCGGCGAACGCCCGGCCCAGTCCCTTGGACGCCCCCGTGATGATCGCAACCGGCATGACACCCGTCCCCTTCGTCGTCCCCGCCGCCCGTTCGGCCGGCGTGATCCTCAACGTAGGAACCGGTCGCCGCCCCTCGCCTCGGGCACGGGCCCCAACCTCTCAGGGCCCTTCGCCCTAGGCCCGACGGACGGGACCCCGGACCTAGGCCCACCGCCCTAGGCGAGGCCCGTCACCGGGCCGATCCCGCCCCCACCCCCCACGGGTACCGTGAGGACATGAGTCACGGCCCCCGGTCCGGCCTCACCGCGGTGAGTTCCGCGCTGCTGGCCATGAGCAGGCACCTCGAGGTGCGCGACGTCCTCAAGACGATCGTCGCCTCGGCCCGCGAGCTGCTCGACGCCCAGTACGCCGCCCTCGGCGTCCCCGACGACCACGGCGGCTTCGCCCAGTTCGTGGTCGACGGCGTCAGCGACGAGCAGTGGAAGGCCATCGGCCCGCTGCCGCGCCAGCACGGCATCCTCGCCGCGATGCTCCACGAGGCCACCCCCGAGCGCCTCGGCGACGTCCGCAAGGACCCCCGCTTCGGGGGCTGGCCCTCCGCCCACCCCGACCTGGTCGACTTCCTTGGCCTGCCCATCCGCGACGGCGACGAGGTGCTCGGGGCCCTGTTCCTCGCCAACAAGCTGCGTCCCGTGGGTGGGCACCCCCCACACCCTCCGTGCCCCAAACCGACGGGCACCTGCGGCTTCACCCAGGACGACGAGGAACTGCTCGGCATCCTCGCCCAGCACGCCGCCATCGCCCTCACCAACGCGCGCCTGTACGAGCGCAGCCGCGAGCTGACCATCGCCGAGGAGCGCTCCCGCCTCGCCCACGAACTGCACGACGCGGTCAGCCAGAAGCTGTTCTCACTGCGCCTGACCGCCCAGGCGGCCACCGCTCTGGTCGACCGCGACCCCGCGCGCGCCAAGGGCGAGCTGCACCAGGTCGCCACGCTGGCCGCCGAGGCCGCCGACGAGCTGCGCGCCGCCGTCGTCGAGCTGCGTCCCGCCGCCCTGGAGGAGGACGGCCTGGTCGCCACCCTGCGCACCCAGATCCAGGTCCTCGACCGCGCCCACGCCGCCCGCGTCACCTTCACCGGCCGCGGGGTCAAGGCCCTCCCGGCCGCCCAGGAGGAGGCGATGCTGCGCGTGGCCCAGGAGGCCCTGCACAACGCCCTGCGTCACTCCGGTGCGGAGCACGTCGAGGTGACCCTGCACCGGCGGGGCACCGGAACCGTCCTGCGGATCACCGACGACGGCGGCGGCTTCGACCCGCGCACGGTACGCCGCGCCGGACGCCACCTCGGCCTGGTCTCGATGCGCGACCGGGCGAACGGCACCGGCGGCCGGCTGACCGTGCGGTCCGCGCCCGGTGAGGGCACCACGATCGAGATGGAGGTTCCCGGTGGCTGACGCAATCAAGGTGCTGCTCGTCGACGACCACCAGGTGGTCCGCCGGGGACTGCGGACCTTCCTGGAGGTACAGGACGACATCGAGGTGGTCGGTGAGGCCGCGGACGGGGCCGAGGGCGTCGACCGCGCCCAGGAGCTGATGCCCGACGTGATCCTCATGGACGTCAAGATGCCGGGCATGGACGGCGTCGACGCGCTGCGCAGACTCCGCGAGCTGGACAACCACGCGCGCGTGCTCGTCGTCACCAGCTTCACCGAGCAGCGCACCGTGGTCCCGGCCCTGCGGGCGGGCGCGGCCGGGTACGTGTACAAGGACGTCGACCCCGACGCGCTGGCCGGCGCCATCCGCTCGGTCCACGCCGGGCACATCCTGCTCCAGCCCGAGGTCGCGGGCGCCCTCCTGAGCCAGGAGGAGAGCAGCTCCGGGCCGGGCAGGGCGGGCTCCCTCACGGAGCGGGAGCGCGAGGTGCTGGGCCTGATAGCGGACGGCCGCTCCAACCGGGAGATCGCGCGTGCGCTCGTCCTCTCCGAGAAGACGGTGAAGACCCACGTCTCGAACATCCTGATGAAACTCGACCTCGCGGACCGCACCCAGGCCGCCCTGTGGGCCGTGCGCCACGGTGTGACCGGCTGACCGCGACCGACTGCGACTGCCCCGGTACGCGGCGGCGCGGCGGAGGGTTCCCCTCCGGTCGGAGATTCATACCGTCGTGGGAATGTCCCCCATATGGCGCATCCTTCGAGGGGTCCGGCCGTTCTCCAGTGCGTGCTGCGGCGACTGCCGCGGCGATCGCAAGGAGGGCTTGTAAGTGAAGAACCTGAAGAAGGCAGCGGCCGTGACGATGGTGGCCGGCGGTCTGATCGCCGCCGGCGCGGGCATGGCCTCCGCCACCGACGGCGGCTCCCACGCCCACGGCAAGGCCGTCGGCTCCCCGGGCGTCGCCTCCGGCAACCTGGTCCAGGCGCCGATCCACATCCCGGTCAACGCCGTCGGCAACAGCGTCAACGTCATCGGCCTCCTGAACCCGGCCTTCGGCAACCTGGGCGTCAACCACTGACCCCGGTCACCAACGATGCCTGCGGCCTCCCGGGACTTCTGGGAGGCCGCATCGGCGTCAACCAGCCCGTCCGGCGCTTGAGGACGAGGCCCGTTCAGGGCCGAAAGCGGGGTCTGGGGGCCGCAGCCCCGGGCGGTCGCACCAGCACCGAGCACAAGCCGGAGAAACGGTCACCGCATCCCCCGCTCCACCACAACGGAGTTGTACGCCGCGACCTGCGCCCGCCGAGCCACCCGCTCCACCGGCCGGAGCGCCTCCCCTCGCGCGGCCATCTCGGACGCGCTCACCGCGCCCCCGTGCCCGTTCTCGGACGCCAGCGACACCAGCACCCCCACCCGCTGCGCCAACTCCAGCACCCGCACCGCCCGCGGCGGATACCCCGGCGCCAGCACCTCGCGCCCCCGCTCCGCCCGCGCCCGGTAGGCAGCGACCGCGGCCTCCGCCACCGGCCCCGACCCCGCGACGTCCAGCCGCGTCAGCACCTCCGTAGCGTCCCGCAGCGCCTCCGCCAGCTCCCGCTCCGCCTCCCCGAGCGAGGGCACGTCCGCGGGCGGCGCCTCCCGCACCGGCAGACAGTGCCAGACGACCTCGACGTGCACGTCCCCGTCGGGCCCCGCCTCGTACACCTCCGGCACCAGCCCCAGCGCGGCCCCCTCGCAGATCACCGCCTCCTCGGCCTCCAGCGCCCGCGCGTTGAACTCCGGCGGGCCGCTCAGCCCCAGCGGATGCCCCGGCGCGGGCAGCGCGACCCGCAGTCCGGCCGCCCCGAGCGCCCGCAGCCTCCCCAACGCCAGCGTCAGGCCGACCGGCGCGTCTTCACCCGGCAGCCCCGCCACCCGGTGCACCGCGTCCTCGCCCACGATCGCGACCGCGGCGTCGTCCGGCGAGACCATATGGGCAATAAGGGCATTTCCCCAGGCGGCAAGGCGCCCTGCGCGTGGTTCCGAGAGCATGCCCCCACCCTAAGGACCGGACCGATGGAACGGTTACGCCGACCGGTGGCGTAGATTTCCTGGAGGGGCCTGCGCCCACCGGCGCCGCGGCCCGAGTCACAGGTGTACGCGACAGCCGAGACCGGCCACAATGCAAGGGGAGACAACGCGCTCATGAGCGATGTTCTGGAGCTTCAGGACGTAACCGTGGTCCGCGAGGGCCGGGCTCTGGTGGACCAGGTCTCCTGGTCGGTCAAGGAGGGCGAGCGCTGGGTCATCCTCGGCCCCAACGGCGCCGGCAAGACCACCCTCCTCAACGTCGCGTCCAGCTACCTCTACCCCAGCAACGGCACCGCGACCATCCTCGGCGAGACCCTCGGCAAGCCGGGCACCGACGTCTTCGAACTGCGCCCGCGCATCGGCGTCGCCGGCATCGCCATGGCCGACAAGCTGCCCAAGCGCCAGACCGTCCTGCAGACCGTGCTCACCGCCGCGTACGGCATGACCGCCGGCTGGCAGGAGGAGTACGAGGACATCGACGAGCAGCGCGCCCGCGCCTTCCTCGACCGCCTCGGCATGACCGAGTACCTGGACCGCAGGTTCGGCACCCTCTCCGAGGGCGAGCGCAAGCGCACCCTGATCGCCCGCGCCCTGATGACCGACCCCGAGCTGCTCCTCCTCGACGAGCCCGCCGCCGGACTCGACCTCGGCGGCCGCGAGGACCTCGTCCGCCGTCTCGGCCGACTGGCCCGCGACCCCATCGCACCCTCCATGATCATGGTGACCCACCACGTCGAGGAGATCGCCCCGGGCTTCACCCACGTCCTGATGATCCGTCAGGGCAAGGTCCTGGCCGCCGGCCCGCTGGAGCTCGAACTGACCTCCCGCAACCTGTCCCGCTGCTTCGGACTCCCGCTCGTCGTCGAGCAGGCCGGGGAGCGGTGGACCGCCAAGGGGCTCCCCCTGTCCTGACCCGCCCCCCCGTGCGCCCTGTCCCCGGCGTCCCCCGCGGACCTACCATGACAGCGTGAACGACATCGACGCATGGGTGTGGTGGCTCGTCGCCGCGGCAGCGCTCGGAATTCCGCTCGTCGTGACCGCGATGCCGGAGTTCGGGATGTTCGCCGTCGGCGCGGTCGCCGCCGCCGTCGCCTCCGGCCTGGGCGCGGACCTGGTCGTCCAGGTACTCGTCTTCGTCATCGTCTCGGTCGCCCTCATCGCCGTCGTACGGCCCATCGCCGTCCGGCGCCGCTCCCAACAACCCCAACTGGCCACGGGAGTGGACGCCCTGAAGGGCAGACAGGCCGTGGTCCTGGAGCGGGTCGACGGTACCGGCGGCCGGATCAAACTCGCCGGGGAGGTGTGGTCGGCACGCGCCCTGGACACCGGGCGCGCCTTCGAGCCGGGCGAGGAAGTGGACGTCGTGGAGATCGACGGGGCAACGGCCGTCATCATGTGACCCCGCGGTGCACAAGTAACCCGAACGGCCACCGCGTCGCGCGACGGTCTGTCAGACTCGACCAGCAAGATCCTCAACAGCCGTAAGATCAGCAGTAGTCAGGGTCAGCCAGGTCAACGGATCTGGCCAATAGGATCTGCCGGAGCGCCGAGGCGGAGAAGGGGACGGACACCCACGATGGAACCGGTCATCATCGTCCTGATCATCCTGGTGGTGTTGGTCTTCATCGCCCTGATCAAAACCATCCAGGTCATCCCGCAGGCCAGCGCCGCCATCGTCGAGCGCTTCGGCCGCTACACGCGGACCCTCAACGCGGGCCTCAACATCGTGGTCCCGTTCATCGACACCATCCGCAACCGCATCGACCTGCGCGAACAGGTCGTCCCCTTCCCGCCGCAGCCGGTCATCACCCAGGACAACCTGGTCGTCAACATCGACACCGTCATCTACTACCAGGTGACCGACGCCCGCGCCGCGACCTACGAGGTCGCCAGCTACATCCAGGCGATCGAGCAGCTCACCGTCACCACCCTGCGCAACATCATCGGCGGCATGGACCTGGAGCGGACCCTGACCTCCCGCGAGGAGATCAACGCCGCCCTGCGCGGCGTCCTCGACGAGGCCACCGGCAAGTGGGGCATCCGCGTCAACCGCGTCGAGCTCAAGGCCATCGAACCGCCCACCTCCATCCAGGACTCGATGGAGAAGCAGATGCGCGCCGACCGGGACAAGCGCGCCGCGATCCTCCAGGCCGAAGGTGTCCGGCAGTCCGAGATCCTGCGCGCCGAGGGCGAGAAGCAGTCCCAGATCCTGCGCGCCGAAGGTGAGGCCAAGGCCGCCGCGCTGCGCGCCGAGGGCGAGGCCCAGGCCGTCCGCACGGTCTTCGAGGCCATCCACGCCGGCGACCCGGACCAGAAGCTGCTCTCCTACCAGTACCTCCAGATGCTCCCGAAGATCGCCGAGGGCGACGCCAACAAGCTCTGGATCGTCCCCAGCGAAATCGGCGACGCCCTCAAGGGCCTCTCCGGCGCCATGGGCAACCTCGGCGGCCTGGGCGGGGGTTCGGGCAGCGGAGGCGGCAACGGCGGCGCGAGCGTCCCGGCCCAGGAACGCCGCGAGAAGCCGTCGATCGACTGACGGTACTCACTGGATGCTGGGCGACTGGCGCGCGCCTCAAGGGGCGCGGGACCGTCTCGATGTGCGGCTCCGCCGCGTGGGCGCGACCAGCCACGAACGGCCCGCACTCGGGGCGGAAGACCCAAGCCCCGACGGCGCAGCCGTCACGCAGCGTCCAGAACCAACCACTCCGGCAGCGCAGCGAAGTCGTCCCGGGCCAGCGCCAGCAACATCGCATCCGCGGGAGTCGGCTCGAACGGCTCCCGAAGCAACGGCATCCCCGCCTGCTCGGGCGTCCGGTTCGCCTTGCGGTGATTGTCCTCCGCGCACGAGGCCACCGTGTTCAGCCAGGTGTCCTGCCCGCCGTGCGACCGCGGCACCACGTGGTCGACGGTCGTCGCCCGCCGCCCGCAGTACGCGCACCGGTGCCGGTCCCGGACCAGCACCCCCCGCCTCGACCACGGAGCCCGTCTTCGGAACGGCACCCGTACGTATTGGCAGAGTCTGATCACCCGAGGCGCGGGTATGTCCAGCGCGGCTCCGCGCATGCGCAGCGAGGGGTGGGCCTGCTCGACGACGGCCTTGTCCTGGAGCACCAGAACGACGGCTCGATTCAACGTCACCGTCGACAACGGCTCGAAGCTCGCGTTCAGCACCAGCGTGTCCCGCATACCAGCCCACCTCCCGTGCGCACCGGCCCACCCCCTGGCGGGCTGGGATCAACTCTGGCCGGGCACGCCGAGATGGACAACGCAATATAAAGATGCCCGCCCCTGATCCATTCCAAGACCAGGGGCGGGCAAACGTTCCATGAACGCTCAGCCGGGTCAGCTGTCGGCGGGCACCTCGTACTCACCGATCAGCTGGGCCCGAGCGATCGCGTGGAACCGCAGATTGAAGCCCACGAACGCGGGCGTGGCGTCCGCGTCCGGGCCGAGCTTCTCCTGGTCCACGGCGTACACGGTGAACACATACCGGTGCGGGCCGTCCCCGGCCGGCGGCGCGGCCCCGCCGAATTCCTTGCCGCCGTAGTCGTTGCGCGCGTGCACGGCACCTTCGGGCAGCCCCTCGAACGCGCCACTGCCCGCACCCACCGGCAACTCGGTCACCGCGGCCGGGATGTCGAACACCACCCAGTGCCAGAACCCGCTGCCCGTCGGGGCGTCCGGGTCGTAGCACGTCACGGCGAAGCTCTTGGTCTCGGCGGGAAAGCCCTCCCACCGCAGGTGCGGAGAGGTGTTGCCGACCGCGTGGACCTGGGCGTCCTTGAGCGTCCCGCCGTCCTGGACGTCGTCGCTCGTGACGGTGAACGACGGCACGGGCGGGTGGAAGTCATGGGGGAGCGGACGCCGCTTCAGCTCGGTCACCTCGGTACCTCCTGAATGGTCTGGTGCAGAGAAGACCGAGCCTAGATCCATCAGAACCAGTTGCGCTTGCTGCCGACCTCGGAGAGCCACTGGTTGAGGTACGCCGTCCAGTCCGTGCCCTGGTAGTCGTTCAGCCCGACCTTGAAGGAACGGAACGTGTCGCTGCCCTCGCTGAACAGTCCGGGCTTCTTGTCCATCTCCAGCACGACGTCCATCGCCTGCGCGTCGGCCACGAAGCTCAGCTCGACCTGGTTCAGCCCGCGGTACTGCTGCGGCGGGAAGAACTCGATCTCCTGGTAGAAGGGGAGCTGCTGCCGCGTGCCCCGGATGTGACCGCGCTCCATGTCCGCGCTCTTGAAGCGGAAGCCCAGGCCGATGAACGCGTCCAGGATCGCCTTCTGCGCCGGCAGCGGATGCACGTTGATCGCGTCCAGGTCACCGGAGTCCACGGCACGCGCGATCTCCAGCTCCGTGGTGACGCCGATGTTCATCCCGCGCAGCGACTGCCCGTCGATCATGGTGATCGGCGTCTCCCACGGGATCTCGAGCCCGAAGGGCACCGCGTGCACCACTCCGGCCTTCAGCTCGAAGGCACCGCCGAGCCGCACCTTGGTGAACTCGATGTCCTGCTTGTACTCCTGGTCGCCGCTCTCCACCTCGACCTTGGCCTGGAGCCCGACCGACAGCGCCTCGATCGCCTGGTCGACGGACCCTCCCTGGATCCGCACCTCGCCCTGGACGACACCCCCCGGTACGACGTTGACCTCGTGCAGCTCGGTCTCGACCGAGGCCCCGCCGGCCCCCAGGCTCGCGAGCAGCTTCTTGAACGCCATGTCTCTCCCTCTCCAGGCTTACGTGTGGATCCTCGACCCATACAAACGCGATCCGACCGTGGCCGGTTCCGCGCCCCACACCCTGGCAAGGCCGGGCGCCCTCTGACCACCCCGCGCACGGCCCCGGCTGCGTTACGCTCGGACGGCATGATCGCGAGCCCCGACCGTACGCCCCTGCCCAGGGAATTCTTCGACCGCCCCGTTCTCGAGGTGGCTCCCGGCCTCCTGGGCCGCATCCTGGTGCGCACCACCCCGGACGGTCCGATCGCCCTCCGCCTGACGGAGGTGGAGGCCTACGACGGTCAGAACGACCCCGGCTCCCACGCCTTCCGCGGTCGCACCCCCCGCAACGACGTGATGTTCGGTCCCCCCGGACACGTGTACGTCTACTTCACCTATGGCATGTGGTTCTGCATGAACCTGGTCTGCGGCCCCGAGGGCAGGTCGAGCGCGGTTCTGCTCCGTGCCGGCGAGATCGTCGAGGGGGCCGAGCTGGCCCGGACCCGACGGCTCTCCGCCCGCAACGACAAGGAACTGGCCAAGGGCCCGGCCCGGCTCGCCACCGCCCTGGGCGTGGACCGCGCGTTGAACGGCACGGACGCGTGCGCGTCCCAGGAGACGCCTCTGCGCATCCTGACGGGCACCCCCGTCCCCGGTGACCAGGTACGGAACGGGCCGCGGACTGGCGTGGCAGGCGAAGGCGGCGTGCACCCCTGGCGTTACTGGGTCGCCGACGACCCGACGGTCAGCCCGTATCGGGCGCATGTCCCGAGGAAACGCCGAAGTTGACTCTCCTTTGGGAGGCGCGTAACGTGGCCCGAGCCGCTTGACCCGGGTACGGCAATCGCCTGCAGCCGGAAGCGGCCAACCCACTACTACGACTTCCCTCAGCGGGAGCGAATTCGGCATGCCCGCATGCCTGAATTCGGACTCGCGGGACTCGATTATGAGTCCACGGAGGAATCGGCTAACGTAGTGAATGTCGAAAGGCCGACGAGCGAAAGCGCAAAGGTAATCGACAAATCCCGTCGACAGGGAATCGGATCGAAAAGGATCTGATAGAGTCGGAAACGCAAGACCGAAGGGAAGCGCCCGGAGGAAAGCCCGAGAGGGTGAGTACAAAGGAAGCGTCCGTTCCTTGAGAACTCAACAGCGTGCCAAAAGTCAACGCCAGATATGTTGATACCCCGACCTGATCGGATTTCCGTTCGGGTTGAGGTTCCTTTGAAGTAACACAACAGCGAGGACGCTGTGAACGGTCGGATTATTCCTCCGACTGTTCCGCTCTCGTGGTGTCACCCGATTACGGGTAAACATTCACGGAGAGTTTGATCCTGGCTCAGGACGAACGCTGGCGGCGTGCTTAACACATGCAAGTCGAACGATGAACCACTTCGGTGGGGATTAGTGGCGAACGGGTGAGTAACACGTGGGCAATCTGCCCTGCACTCTGGGACAAGCCCTGGAAACGGGGTCTAATACCGGATACTGACCCTCGCGGGCATCTGCGAGGTTCGAAAGCTCCGGCGGTGCAGGATGAGCCCGCGGCCTATCAGCTTGTTGGTGAGGTAATGGCTCACCAAGGCGACGACGGGTAGCCGGCCTGAGAGGGCGACCGGCCACACTGGGACTGAGACACGGCCCAGACTCCTACGGGAGGCAGCAGTGGGGAATATTGCACAATGGGCGAAAGCCTGATGCAGCGACGCCGCGTGAGGGATGACGGCCTTCGGGTTGTAAACCTCTTTCAGCAGGGAAGAAGCGAAAGTGACGGTACCTGCAGAAGAAGCGCCGGCTAACTACGTGCCAGCAGCCGCGGTAATACGTAGGGCGCAAGCGTTGTCCGGAATTATTGGGCGTAAAGAGCTCGTAGGCGGCTTGTCACGTCGGTTGTGAAAGCCCGGGGCTTAACCCCGGGTCTGCAGTCGATACGGGCAGGCTAGAGTTCGGTAGGGGAGATCGGAATTCCTGGTGTAGCGGTGAAATGCGCAGATATCAGGAGGAACACCGGTGGCGAAGGCGGATCTCTGGGCCGATACTGACGCTGAGGAGCGAAAGCGTGGGGAGCGAACAGGATTAGATACCCTGGTAGTCCACGCCGTAAACGGTGGGCACTAGGTGTGGGCAACATTCCACGTTGTCCGTGCCGCAGCTAACGCATTAAGTGCCCCGCCTGGGGAGTACGGCCGCAAGGCTAAAACTCAAAGGAATTGACGGGGGCCCGCACAAGCGGCGGAGCATGTGGCTTAATTCGACGCAACGCGAAGAACCTTACCAAGGCTTGACATACACCGGAAAGCATCAGAGATGGTGCCCCCCTTGTGGTCGGTGTACAGGTGGTGCATGGCTGTCGTCAGCTCGTGTCGTGAGATGTTGGGTTAAGTCCCGCAACGAGCGCAACCCTTGTCCCGTGTTGCCAGCAAGCCCTTCGGGGTGTTGGGGACTCACGGGAGACCGCCGGGGTCAACTCGGAGGAAGGTGGGGACGACGTCAAGTCATCATGCCCCTTATGTCTTGGGCTGCACACGTGCTACAATGGCCGGTACAATGAGCTGCGATACCGCAAGGTGGAGCGAATCTCAAAAAGCCGGTCTCAGTTCGGATTGGGGTCTGCAACTCGACCCCATGAAGTCGGAGTCGCTAGTAATCGCAGATCAGCATTGCTGCGGTGAATACGTTCCCGGGCCTTGTACACACCGCCCGTCACGTCACGAAAGTCGGTAACACCCGAAGCCGGTGGCCCAACCCCTTGTGGGAGGGAGCTGTCGAAGGTGGGACTGGCGATTGGGACGAAGTCGTAACAAGGTAGCCGTACCGGAAGGTGCGGCTGGATCACCTCCTTTCTAAGGAGCACATGGCCGACTGCAGACAAATGTTCTGCACGGTTGCTCATGGGTGGAACGTTGACTACTCGGCACACCTAACCTGATCTTCTCGTTAGTACTGCTTCGGCGTGGAACACGAGTGGGGAGGGTGAGGGTGTCGGGCACGCTGTTGGGTATCTGAGGGTACGGCCGTTGGCCTGCTTTCAGTTGCCGGCCCCAGTGCACTCGGGATGTAGGTTCCGGGGTGATGGGTGGTTGGTCGTTGTTTGAGAACTGCACAGTGGACGCGAGCATCTGTGGCCAAGTTTTTAAGGGCGCACGGTGGATGCCTTGGCACCAGGAACCGATGAAGGACGTGGGAGGCCACGATAGGCCCCGGGGAGTCGTCAACCAGGCTTTGATCCGGGGGTGTCCGAATGGGGAAACCCGGCAGTCGTCATGGGCTGTCACCCGCTGCTGAACACATAGGCAGTGTGGAGGGAACGCGGGGAAGTGAAACATCTCAGTACCCGCAGGAAGAGAAAACAACCGTGATTCCGGGAGTAGTGGCGAGCGAAACCGGATGAGGCCAAACCGTATACGTGTGAGACCCGGCAGGGGTTGCGTGTGCGGGGTTGTGGGATCTCTCTTTTACGGTCTGCCGGCCGTGAGACGAGTCAGAAACCGTTGATGTAGGCGAAGGACATGCGAAAGGTCCGGCGTAGAGGGTAAGACCCCCGTAGTCGAAACATTAGCGGCTCGTTTGAGAGACACCCAAGTAGCACGGGGCCCGAGAAATCCCGTGTGAATCTGGCGGGACCACCCGTTAAGCCTAAATATTCCCTGGTGACCGATAGCGGATAGTACCGTGAGGGAATGGTGAAAAGTACCGCGGGAGCGGAGTGAAATAGTACCTGAAACCGTGTGCCTACAAGCCGTGGGAGCGTCGGGGTGGAGCTTGCTCCATCCTCGTGACTGCGTGCCTTTTGAAGAATGAGCCTGCGAGTTTGCGGTGTGTTGCGAGGTTAACCCGGGTGGGGAAGCCGTAGCGAAAGCGAGTCCGAACAGGGCGGTTCAGTAGCACGCTCAAGACCCGAAGCGGAGTGATCTAGCCATGGGCAGGTTGAAGCGGCTGTAAGAGGTCGTGGAGGACCGAACCCACCAGGGTTGAAAACCTGGGGGATGACCTGTGGTTAGGGGTGAAAGGCCAATCAAACTCCGTGATAGCTGGTTCTCCCCGAAATGCATTTAGGTGCAGCGTCGTGTGTTTCTTGCCGGAGGTAGAGCACTGGATAGGCGATGGGCCCTACCGGGTTACTGACCTTAGCCAAACTCCGAATGCCGGTAAGTGAGAGCGCGGCAGTGAGACTGTGGGGGATAAGCTCCATGGTCGAGAGGGAAACAGCCCAGAGCATCGACTAAGGCCCCTAAGCGTACGCTAAGTGGGAAAGGATGTGGAGTCGCACAGACAACCAGGAGGTTGGCTTAGAAGCAGCCACCCTTGAAAGAGTGCGTAATAGCTCACTGGTCTAGTGATTCCGCGCCGACAATGTAGCGGGGCTCAAGCGTACCGCCGAAGTCGTGTCATTGCAGCATATACGGCCAACGCCGGCTGTGATGGGTAGGGGAGCGTCGTGTGCCGGGTGAAGCAGCCGCGGAAGCGAGTTGTGGACGGTTCACGAGTGAGAATGCAGGCATGAGTAGCGATACAAACGTGAGAAACGTTTGCGCCGATTGACTAAGGGTTCCTGGGTCAAGCTGATCTGCCCAGGGTAAGTCGGGACCTAAGGCGAGGCCGACAGGCGTAGTCGATGGATAACCGGTTGATATTCCGGTACCCGCTGTGAAGCGTCAAACATTGAACCAGGCGATGCTAAGTCCGTGAAGCCGCCCTTGATCTCTTCGGAGTGATGGGGAGTGGTGGAGCCGATGATCCAGACCTGTAGTAGGTGAGTGATGGGGTGACGCAGGAAGGTAGTCCATCCCGGGCGGTGGTTGTCCCGGGGTAAGGGTGTAGGACGTCAGGTAGGTAAATCCGCCTGGCAATAGTCTGAGACCTGATGCCGAGCCGATTGTGGTGAAGTGGATGATCCTATGCTGTCGAGAAAAGCCTCTAGCGAGTTTCATGGCGGCCCGTACCCTAAACCGACTCAGGTGGTCAGGTAGAGAATACCGAGGCGTTCGGGTGAACTATGGTTAAGGAACTCGGCAAAATGCCCCCGTAACTTCGGGAGAAGGGGGGCCACACTCGGTGACCGGATTTACTCCGTGAGCTGGGGGTGGCCGCAGAGACCAGCGAGAAGCGACTGTTTACTAAAAACACAGGTCCGTGCGAAGCCGTAAGGCGATGTATACGGACTGACGCCTGCCCGGTGCTGGAACGTTAAGGGGACCGGTTAGCTCCATTTCGGTGGGGCGAAGCTGAGAACTTAAGCGCCAGTAAACGGCGGTGGTAACTATAACCATCCTAAGGTAGCGAAATTCCTTGTCGGGTAAGTTCCGACCTGCACGAATGGCGTAACGACTTCTCGACTGTCTCAACCATAGGCCCGGTGAAATTGCACTACGAGTAAAGATGCTCGTTTCGCGCAGCAGGACGGAAAGACCCCGGGACCTTTACTACAGTTTGATATTGGTGTTCGGTTCGGCTTGTGTAGGATAGCTGGGAGACTTTGAAGCTCGCACGCCAGTGTGGGTGGAGTCGTCGTTGAAATACCAGTCTGGTCGTGCTGGATGTCTAACCTGGGTCCGTGATCCGGATCAGGGACAGTGTCTGATGGGTAGTTTAACTGGGGCGGTTGCCTCCTAAAGAGTAACGGAGGCGCCCAAAGGTTCCCTCAGCCTGGTTGGCAATCAGGTGTTGAGTGTAAGTGCACAAGGGAGCTTGACTGTGAGACCGACGGGTCGAGCAGGGACGAAAGTCGGGACTAGTGATCCGGCGGTGGCTTGTGGAAGCGCCGTCGCTCAACGGATAAAAGGTACCCCGGGGATAACAGGCTGATCTTCCCCAAGAGTCCATATCGACGGGATGGTTTGGCACCTCGATGTCGGCTCGTCGCATCCTGGGGCTGGAGTCGGTCCCAAGGGTTGGGCTGTTCGCCCATTAAAGCGGTACGCGAGCTGGGTTTAGAACGTCGTGAGACAGTTCGGTCCCTATCCGCTGTGCGCGTAGGAGTCTTGAGAAGGGCTGTCCCTAGTACGAGAGGACCGGGACGGACGAACCTCTGGTGTGCCAGTTGTCCTGCCAAGGGCATGGCTGGTTGGCTACGTTCGGGAGGGATAACCGCTGAAAGCATCTAAGCGGGAAGCCTGCTTCGAGATGAGGACTCCCACCCCCTTGAGGGGTTAAGGCTCCCAGTAGACGACTGGGTTGATAGGCCGGATCTGGAAGCACCGTGAGGTGTGGAGGTGACCGGTACTAATAGGCCGAGGGCTTGTCCTCAGTTGCTCGCGTCCACTGTGTTAGTTCTGAGGCAACGACCGTTGCCGGATTTGAGTAGAACGCACAATTAAAGAGTGTGCTTGTTCGCTCGAAACCATTAGGGTTTCGGTGGTCATAGCGTAGGGGAAACGCCCGGTTACATTTCGAACCCGGAAGCTAAGCCTTACAGCGCCGATGGTACTGCAGGGGGGACCCTGTGGGAGAGTAGGACGCCGCCGAACAATCTTTGGGAAGGACCCCTGGTCCCCAGCGTTCAGCTGGGACCAGGGGTCCTTTCGTTTTTCCAGGGCGCACCGGGTACCCGGCTGCGCGAGAATGACTTGCGGTACCGAAGACAGGAGTCACCGATGTCCACCAACTCTCCCGACGACCGACCGGAGCGCGACCAGCGCCGACGGGACAGTGGTGACCGCGGTGACCGCAGGGATCAGCGTGGCGACCGTCCCGCCTTCCGCAGGGACGATCGCCGCGACGACCGGCGAGACGACCGGCGCGATGACCGTGGTGGGCAGCGCGGTGGATTCCGCCGGGACGACCGAGACCGTGGGCCGCGTCGGGACGATCGCGATCGTGGTGGCGACCGGGGTTTCCGTCGGGACGACCGGGGTGGTGACCGTCCGTCCTTCCGCCGTGATGACCGTGGCGAGCGTGGGGACCGGGGCGACCGCCCCTCGTTCCGTCGTGACGACCGCGGAGAGCGGGGCGATCGTCCCGCCTTCCGCAGGGACGATCGCCGCGACGACCGGCGAGACGACCGGCGCGATGACCGTGGTGGGCAGCGCGGTGGATTCCGCCGGGACGACCGGCGGGACGATCGCCGTGATGACGGCCGCGACGGTCGTCGCGAGGACAACCGCGGTGGCGGGTACGGGCGTCGGGACGACCGGGACCGTGGTGGCGATCGTGGTGGCGACCGGGGTTTCCGTCGGGACGACCGGGGTGGTGACCGTCCGTCCTTCCGCCGTGATGACCGTGGCGAGCGTGGGGACCGGGGCGACCGCCCCTCGTTCCGCCGTGATGACCGCGGAGAGCGGGGCGACCGTCCCGCCTACCGGCGTGACGACCGGGGCGACCGCGGTGACCGTCCCTCGTACCGCAGGGATGACCGGCGTGACGACCGTCGGGATGATCGTCCTGCTTTCCGGCGTGACGACCGGCGTGACGACCGTCCTGCCTTCCGGCGCGATGACCGGCGTGACGACCGTGGCGATCGTGGCGGCTTCCGTCGGGACGACAACCGTGGTGAGCGCGGTGGCTTCGGCCGGCGTGACGACCGGCGTGACGATGGCCGGGGTGGTGACCGCGGTGGGTTCCGCGGGCGCGACGACCGCGGAGGGCGTGGGCCCCGTCGTGACGACCGCGGAGGGCGGCCCGGCGGCTACCGGGGCCGTGACGACCGGCAGGGCGGCGGTGGCCGTTTCCGCGAGGAGCGCGACCGTGACCGGGACCGCGAGCCGATCAAGCGGCTGCCGATCCCCGAGGAGGTCACGGGCGACGAGATCGACAAGGACGTACGGCAGGAGTTGCAGAGCCTGCCCAAGACGCTCGCGGAGGACGTCGCCAGGAACCTGGTGATGGTCGCGCGGCTGCTCGACGAGGACCCGGAGGGCGCGTACGGCTACTCCCGGGTGGCTCTGCGTCTGGCGTCCCGCGTGGCCGCCGTTCGGGAGGCGGCCGGGTTCGCCGCGTACGCCAACCAGAAGTACGCCGAGGCACTGGCGGAGTTCCGGGCCGCTCGGCGGATGACCGGTTCCGTGGAGCTGTGGCCGGTGATGGCCGACTGCGAGCGCGGGCTCGGCCGGCCGGAGAAGGCGCTGGACATGGCGGGTGCCCCCGAGGTGCACAAGCTGGACAAGGCCGGCCAGGTCGAGATGCGCCTCGTGGCGGCCGGTGCCCGGCGTGACATGGGGCAGCTGGACGCGGCCATCGTGACGCTGCAGAGCCCCGAGCTCGCCTCCAACTCCGTACAGCCGTGGACCGCGCGGCTGCGGTACGCCTACGCCGACGCGCTGCTGGCCGCCGGCCGGGAGCAGGAGGCGCGGGAATGGTTCGCGAAGGCCGTGGAGTCGGACCGGGACGGCAGCACCGACGCCTCCGACCGGCTCGCCGAGCTGGACGGCGTGGAGTTCATGGACGCTCTGGACGAGGGCGAGTCCGAGAGCGATGGGCAGAGCCCTTCCGCCGAGGACGGCGACAAGGATTGACGGCCTGACGCCTGAGGGCGGGTCGAGGGGGGCGGGACCGGTTCACGGGCCCGCCCCCTCGGCGTGTCGGCAGGCCGTCTCAGGCGTCGAGTGGGCGCAGTACCAGGCCCGACGCCGGTTTCGGGCCGAAGGACGTCGACTTGCGGGGCATGGTGACGCCCTGTCGGGCCAGGTCGCGGACGACCTCCTCGCGGACCGGGTGCATCAGCACCGCCGTGCCGCCGTCGCGCTCGGCCTTCTCGACGGTGGCCGCCGTGTCGTGGATGTAGGAGATGTGGGACGCCGAGTCGTCCGGAACGTGCCAGACGTGGGCGAGGAGCGTGGCGTGCAGGACGGTGGCGTCCAGGGTGCGCCAGGCCTCGGGCCGGTCGGTGGGGACCGTGCGGGCCAGCAGGCCGGGGTCCGGCAGGTCGACGAGGTGGAAGGCGCCGTCGCCGGCGAGGAGGAAGGCGTTGCCCGCGTCGGCCGCCTTCGCCAGGGCTTCCAGTGACTCGTCCAGGGACGTGCCGAGGCGGCGGACGCGGAAGTGGCCGGCCAGGGCGGCCACGGCTTCGGGTACCGGGATGCCGTGCAGCAGCCGGTGGATGGCGCGGACGCGGAGCGGGTAGCGGACGGTGTCGACCAGGAGGACCAGGCCGTGGTCCCACGGGCTGGGCGAAGGGTGCTCCGCGCGAAGGGTGCGGTAGGTGGCCCAGCGGTGGTGGCCGTCGGCGATGAGGGCCTGGTGCCGGGACAGCTCGGTCCGGACGCGGGCGACGGTGTCCGGGTCGGTGACCGACCACAGGCGGTGGCAGAAACCGTCCTCCGTGGTCGTGGAGAGGAGCGGTGGCTGCTCGGCCGTGCGTTCCACGAGGGCGGTGGTGGCCGGCGTCCCGTCGTCGCCCCGGTAGGTCAGGAGGAGGGGCTCGAGGTTCGTCCGGGTGGCCCGCATGAGTGCCGCGCGGTCGGCGACGACGTGGGGCATGACGTCCTCGTGCGGCAGGACCACCCGCTCGGAGGGGTCCGACACGCGCAGGGCGCCGATGATGCCGCGCTGCAGCATGCCTTCGCCGTCGCGTTGTTCGTAGACGTAGAGGCCCGGTTCGGGGTCGGTGGTCAGGACGCCCTCCGCCGTCCAGCGTCGCAGGGTGCGGGCGGCCTGCTCGTTGCGCGCCTCGGGGGTGGCGGCCTGGGGCAGGATCAGCCGGACGATGTTGTAGGGGTCGGCGGACTCGAGGTGGAGCAGGCCGTCGGGGCGGACCACGACGTCGTAGGGAGGAGAGGTCACGGCGGCCAGGCTGCCGACCCGGTCGGGGTCGTAGCGGAGGCCTCGGAACGGGGTGAGTTCCAGGCCCCGGCGCGCCGTTGCTTCCGGGTGACCTGCAGAGTTCATCCCGGCATCGTACGTGTGTCAGTGGCATGGGGGATGATCGGGGGAAAGGCGACGAACGAGGAGCGATGCGCAATGAGCCGGAGCGTCAGGACGAGGCCCGAGGTCAGTGGGCGGGGCCTGAACGAGGCCTACGACACGGCGCTGCTCGACCTGGACGGCGTGGTGTACGCCGGGGGGAACGCGATCGCTCACGCCGTCGACTCCCTCGCCGTGGCCCGCGAGGGCGGCATGCGCCTGGCGTACGTCACCAACAACGCGCTGCGTACCCCCGACGTGGTGGCCGCGCACCTGACCGAGCTGGGCATACCGACGGGGGCCGAGGACGTCATCACGTCCGCGCAGGCGGTGGCCCGGCTGATCGCCGAGCAGCTGCCCCCTGGGGCGCGGGTGCTGGTGATCGGTGGTGAGGGGCTGCGCGTGGCACTGCGTGAGCGTGGTCTCGAGCCGGTGGAGTCGGCCGAGGACGATCCGGCGGCCGTGGTGCAGGGGTTCGGCGGCCCCGAGCTGCCGTGGGGGCGGTTCGCCGAGGCCTGCTACGCGATCGCGCGGGGCGTCCCCTGGTACGCCTCCAACACCGACCTGACCATCCCGGGTGCCCGGGGGATCGCCCCGGGCAACGGCGCGGCGGTGGAGGTCGTGCGGATCGCGACCGGCGCCGAGCCGCAGGTCGCGGGCAAGCCCTTGCCCCCCATGCACCGGGAGACGATCCTGCGGACCGGCGCCCGGCGCCCGTTGGTGGTCGGCGACCGGCTGGACACCGACATCGAGGGCGCGTTCAACGGGGAGGTCGACTCGCTGCTCGTCCTGACCGGTGTGACCGACGGGGCGCAGCTGCTGGCGGCGCCGCCGCGGCACCGGCCGACGTACGTCGACGCCGATCTGCGCGGGCTGCTCACCGGGCAGCCGGAGGTCACCGGTGACGCCGAGGGAGGCTTCCGCTGCGGAGGCTGGACGGCGACGGCCGGCGGGGAGCGGCTGGAGCTGGACGGCGACGGCGCGGCACTGGACGGGCTGCGCGCCCTGTGCGCGGCGGCCTGGACGGCGGGCGGAGAGCAGGGCTGCGGACTGGACTCGGGGAAGGCGCTGGCGCGGCTGGGGTTGTGAGACGGCGTACGGGGCAGGCGCCCGCTGGCACCCGCTGGCACCCGTTCAACCCGTCAACCGTCCCTGGGCGTACCGGGGCGTGCCCGGCCCGGGACCCTCGGGAGTGTTCGGGAGCGTGATCGATTAGCAGGGTAGGCTAACCTAACTGCGTGTTGGTCGACAGTCCCCCCGAACAGCGCGCGGAGACCGCTCCCGCGCCGCCCTCCAAGCGCCGTGTCCTGCGTGCCGCGGGGCTGCCCGTCTCCGTCGCGGTCCTGGTGCTGGTCGTGTTGGCGAGCATCGCGATCGGCGCCAAGGATTTGTCCCTGGCGGAGGTCTGGCACGGCCTCTTCCACGACTCGGGCACCTACGGCGACGTCGTCGTCGGCGAGCGGCTCTCGCGGACCGTCCTCGGTCTGCTGGCCGGCGCCGCCCTCGGCCTCGCGGGAGCCGTGCTGCAGGCGCTGACCCGCAATCCGCTGGCCGATCCCGGACTGCTCGGCATCAACGCGGGCGCATCGGCGGCCGTCGTCACGGGCATCACCTTCTTCGGCGTCACCTCACTGACCGGATACGTCTGGTTCGCCTTCGCCGGTGCGGCGGCAGTCGGCGCGCTGGTCTGGTTCCTGGGCGGCAGCCGGGGGGCCACACCGGTGCGGCTCGTGCTGGCCGGCACCGCGATCAGCGCCGCGCTCTTCGGCTACCTCCAGGCCGTGATGATCATGGACGACGCGGCGCTGGGCCGGATGCGTTTCTGGACGGTCGGTTCGCTCGCCTCGGCGACGAACGGGACCATCAAGGAGGTGCTGCCCTTCTTCGTGGTGGGCACGGTCCTGGCGCTGGCGCTCGCCCGGCCGCTCAACGCCATGGAGATGGGCGACGACACCGCCAAGGCCCTCGGCGCCAACCTGAACCGCACCCGGGCGCTGTCCATGCTCGCGGCGACCGTGCTGTGCGGGGCCGCGACCGCCGCCTGCGGGCCGATCGTGTTCGTCGGGCTGATGATCCCGCACATCGTCCGCTCCTTCACCGGACCCGACATGCGCTGGATCCTGCCGTACGCGGCGATCCTGTCGCCGGTGCTGCTGCTCGGCGCGGACGTCCTCGGCCGGATCGTCGCCCGGCCCGCCGAACTCCAGGTCGGCATCGTCACCGCCGTCCTCGGCGGGCCGGTCTTCATCTTTCTCGTACGACGGCGGAGGACGGCCCAGCTGTGAAGAACGGGAAGACCGCGAGCAACGGGAAGACCGTGAACAACGGGAAGACCGTGAACAACGGGAAGACCGTGAACAACGTGAAGACCGTGAAGACCGGGACGAACAACCGTGCCGTGCGCAGCCCGGGCGGGCTGTCCTTCCGCCTGGACGTCCGGGCCACCGTCGTGGTCGCCCTGCTGCTGCTCCTCGCGCTCGCCGCGAGCGTGCTGCTGATCGGCACCGGAGACTTCGACATACCGGCGGTCGACGTGCTCAAGACCCTGGTCGGCCAGGGCAACGCCGGGCAGGAGTTCATCGTCAACGAGCTGCGGCTGCCGCGGGTCCTGGTCGGACTGCTGGTCGGGGGCGCGCTCGGGGTCGGCGGCGCGCTCTTCCAGGCCATCTCCCGCAACCCGCTCGGCAGTCCGGACGTCCTGGGCCTCGGGCAGGGTGCGACGGCCGGCGCGCTCATCATGATCGTCCTGTTCTCCGGCAGCTCGGCCCAGGTCACCGTCGGCGCGCTCGTCGGCGGCCTGGTGACCGGCATCGCCATCTATCTGCTCGCCTGGAAGCGGGGCGTGCACGGATACCGGCTGGTCCTGGTCGGTATCGGGGTGTCCGCGATCGTCACGGCGGTCAACGGCTACCTGCTCACCCGCGCCGACATCGTCGACGCCTCCCGCGCCGTCGTCTGGATGACCGGCTCCCTCAACGGCCGCGACTGGGACCAGGTCTGGCCCCTGCTCGGGCTGTGCGCCGTGCTCGTGCCGCTCGTGCTCACCAACGGACGGGCGCTGCGGATGATGGAGATGGGCGACGACGTCTCGTACGCCCTCGGTGTGCGCGTCGAGCGGGTGCGGGCGCTGTTGATGGTGGCCGCCGTACTGCTCACCGCCTCGGCCACCGCTGCGGCGGGCCCGGTCAGCTTCGTGGCGCTCACCGCGCCGCAGCTCGCCCGGCGCCTGACCCGCTCGCCCGGCCCCAACCTGCTGCCGTCCCTGTGCATGGGCGCCGCCCTGCTGGTCAGCGCGGACTTCATCTCGCAGCGGGTCTTCGGTGCCGACCAACTGCCCGTGGGCGTCGTCACGGGCGTGCTCGGCGGCGTCTACCTGCTGTGGCTGCTGGTCACCGAGCGCAAGGCGGGCCGGATCTGAGCGCCGGCACCGGCCACCGCAGCGGGTCGAACAACCAAAGGAGCAACGTGAACCGCCTGACCGCCGAGAACGTCACCCTCGCCTACGACCAGCGGGTCATCGCGGAGAAGCTGTCGGTGGAGATACCCGACAACTCCTTCACCGTGATCGTCGGCCCGAACGCGTGCGGCAAGTCCACCCTGCTGCGCGCCCTGTCACGGATGCTCAGGCCGAGCCGGGGCCGGGTGCTGCTCGACGGGTCGGTCATCCAGTCGATGCCCGCCAAGCAGGTCGCCCGGACCCTCGGCCTGCTGCCGCAGTCGTCCATCGCGCCCGACGGCATCACCGTCGGCGACCTCGTCGGCCGCGGCCGCTACCCGCACCAGGGCATCCTGCGTCAGTGGTCGACCGAGGACGAGCGGGTCGTCCAGGAGTCGATGGCCCAGACCGGCATCTCGGAACTGGCCGACCGCTACGTCGACGAACTCTCCGGCGGACAGCGCCAGCGCGTGTGGATCGCCATGGCGCTCGCCCAGCAGACCCCGCTGCTGCTCCTCGACGAGCCGACGACGTACCTGGACATCCAGCACCAGATCGACGTCCTCGACCTGTGCGCGGAACTCCACGAGGAGCAGGGGCGCACCCTCGTGGCCGTGCTGCACGACCTCAACCACGCCGCGCGCTACGCCACCCACCTCATCGCCCTGCGCGACGGGCAGGTCATCGCCGAGGGCGCGCCGAAGGACATCGTCACCGCCGACCTGGTGGAGCGGGTCTTCGGGCTGCGCTGCCAGGTCATCGACGACCCGGAGACGGGTACGCCGCTGGTGGTGCCGGCCGCCCGCAAGGGGCGCGCCAAGCAGGTGAGCGAGCAGGTGGAGGCGGCCGCTACAGGAGTTTCCTGAGCCGGAACAGATCGCGCAGGCCCGCTTCCAGCCTCACCCGGCCCGAGCCCCAGGCCCTGGCGAAGTTCAGGTCGCCCGCCACCAGGGCCACCAGGTCGTCGCCGGTCATCGCCAGCCTGATCTCGGCCCGCTCGCGCGGCGGCCCCTCCAGGGTCTCGCGCACGTCGATGCGGCCGTCCGCCATGCGCCCGGCGAAGGTGACGTCCAGGTCGGTGATGTGGCAGCTCACCGAGCGGTCCAGCTCCGTGGCCGACCGCACGTCCCCTTCGGCGCCCCGCATGCTGTCCGAGAGCTTGTCGAGTGCGGCACGGCACTCCTCAGTCGTCGCCATCGGGACCGACCGTACCCCAGCGCCACGCGGTAGCGTCGGGGCATGAGCGACGCAGTACCCGAGCCGGAACCCCAGCGCGAGCCCGCCCCCGGGCCCGAGGCGGCCGAGCCCGGGGCGGACACCGGCCCGGGTTACGAGCCGGCTGCCCCCGCACCGCTGGACGTCCCGCGCGCCCCCACCGGGAACGCCGAGGTCGACGCCCGGCTGGCGCGGCTGGCCGACGCCGACCACCTCGCCACCGACGGACACGTGGAGGTGTACGAGGATGTACACCGGGGGCTGCGCGACGCGCTCACCGCGCTCGACGCCCGCCCGGGACCTCCGGAGCCGTCGGGGCGCCCGGGACCGCCGGTGCCCCCGCCGCCATCACCGTACGACCGCAGGAGCTGAACCGAACGTGGCAGGAGTCGCACGCCGCCGTCTCGACGCGGAGCTGGTGCGCCGCAAGCTGGCGCGTTCGCGCGAGCACGCGAGCCAGCTGATCGCCGCCGGGCGGGTCACCGTCGGCAAGACCGTCGCGACCAAACCCGCCACGCAGGTCGAGACGGCCGCCGCGATCGTCGTGACCGCCGACGACAACGACCCCGACTACGTCTCGCGCGGCGGCCACAAGCTCGCCGGGGCCCTCGCCGCCTTCGTACCGCAGGGCCTCGTCGTCGAGGGCCGGCGGGCCCTGGACGCAGGCGCCTCCACCGGCGGTTTCACCGACGTACTGCTGCGGGCGGGCGCCGCGCACGTCGTCGCCGTGGACGTCGGATACGGACAACTCGCGTGGAGTCTCCGGCAGGATGAACGCGTCACCGTCAAGGACCGTACGAACGTACGCGAGTTGACGACGGAAGCGATCGATGGGGAGCCCGTGGACCTTGTCGTGGGGGATCTGTCCTTCATCCCGCTCGGACTGGTACTGCCCGCCCTCGTGCGGTGCACCCGGCCGGGCGCCGACCTGGTGATGATGGTGAAGCCGCAGTTCGAGGTGGGGAAGGAGCGGCTGGGCAGCGGGGGAGTGGTACGCAGCGCGCAGTTGCGGGCCGAGGCCGTGCGGGCAGTCGCGCGGAGGGCCTGGGAGCTGGGGCTCGGGGTGAAGGGGGTCACGGCCAGTCCGCTGCCGGGTCCCTCCGGGAACGTCGAGTACTTTCTGTGGCTGCGGGCCGGGGCCGCCGAATTGGACCCGGCCGATGTTGACCGTGCAGTGGCGGAGGGGCCGCGTTGACACAGAACCGAGCGCGTACTGTTTTCCTGCTCGCCCACACCGGGCGCCCCGCTGCCATCCGCAGCGCGGAGCTGGTGGTCAAGGGGCTGCTGCGGGCCGGGATCGGCGTACGGGTCCTGGAGGCCGAGGCGCGCGACCTGCCGCTGCCGACCGAGGTGGGGCTGGTCGGCGCGGCCACCCCGCAGTGCCTGGACGGATGCGAGCTGCTGATCGTGCTGGGCGGCGACGGCACGCTGCTGCGCGGCGCCGAGTTCGCCCGCGCCTCGGGCGTGCCGATGCTCGGCGTCAACCTCGGCCGGGTCGGCTTCCTCGCGGAGGCCGAGCGCGACGACCTCGACAAGGTCGTCGACCGGGTGGTGAACCGGGCCTACGAGGTCGAGGAGCGGATGACCGTCGACGTCGTCGTGCACCGCAACGGCGACATCGTGCACACCGACTGGGCGCTGAACGAGGCCGCCGTGCAGAAGGCCGGTGCCGAGAAGCTGCTGGAAGTCGTGCTGGAGATCGACGGCCGGCCGGTGACCGGGTTCGGCTGCGACGGCATCGTGCTGTCCACACCGACCGGGTCGACGGCGTACGCCTTCTCGGCCGGCGGTCCTGTGGTGTGGCCCGAGGTGGAGGCGCTGCTGATGGTGCCGATCAGCGCCCACGCGCTGTTCGCGAAGCCGCTGGTGACCTCGCCGGACTCGGTGCTCGCGGTGGAGGTGCTGCCGCACGTCCCGCCGGGGGTCCTGTGGTGCGACGGGCGGCGGACGGTGGAGCTGCCGCCGGGGGCGCGGGTGGAGGTGCGGCGGGGGGCGGTGCCGGTGCGGCTGGCCCGACTGCATCACGCGTCGTTCACGGACCGGCTGGTGGCGAAGTTCGCGCTGCCGGTCTCCGGATGGCGCGGGGCGCCGCACTAGCGGTCCCGAAGGGGTGGTTCCGGTGCGTCGCGGGCTGCGGTGCGTTGTGGCTGGTCGCGCCGTTCCCCGCGCCCCTGACGGCAGCACCCGTCCCGGCGTGACAGGGGCGGCCTGTGTGCGCTTTCCGGCCTCGACCTCGTATGGTCGTGTCCGTGCTTGAGGAGATGCGGATACGGTCGCTCGGAGTCATCGATGACGCCGTGGTCGAGCTGTCGCCCGGGTTCACCGCTGTCACCGGTGAGACGGGTGCGGGCAAGACCATGGTGGTCACCAGCCTGGGGCTGCTCCTGGGCGGGCGCGCCGACGCGGCGCTCGTGCGGATCGGGGCGAAGAACGCGGTCGTCGAGGGGCGTATCGCCGTGCCCGGCGACGCCGCGGCCGCCCTCCGGGCCGAGGAGGCCGGGGCCGAGCTGGACGACGGGGCGCTGCTGATCAGCCGTACCGTGTCCGCCGAGGGGAGATCGCGCGCGCACCTGGGCGGTCGGTCGGTGCCGGTGGGGATGCTCGCCGAGCTGGCCGACGAGCTGGTGGCCGTGCACGGGCAGACCGACCAGCAGGGGCTGCTCAAGCTGAACCGGCAACGGCAGGCCCTGGACCGGTACGCCGGCGACGCGGTCGCCGGGCCACTCGCCAAGTACGCGGAGGCGTACCGCAGGCTGCGGGCCGTCGTCCGTGAGCTGGAGGAGATCACCACGCGCGCGCGTGAGCGCGCCCAGGAGGCCGATCTGCTGCGCTACGGCCTCGACGAGATCGCCGCGGTCGAGCCGCGCGCCGGTGAGGACGTGGAGCTGGCGGAGGAGGCGGAGCGGCTGGGGCACGCCGAGGCACTCGCGTCGGCCGCCGCGGTCGCCCATGCCGCCCTGGCGGGCAACCCGGAGGATCCCGAGGGCTTGGACGGCGCCACGCTCGTCGCGGGCGCGCAGCGGGCCCTGGACGCCGTACGGTCCCACGACCCGGCGCTGGCCGCGCTCGCCGAGCGGATCGGTGAGGTCGGCATCCTGCTGCGTGACGTGGCCGGGGAGCTCGCCGGGTACGCCGACGACCTGGACGCCGACCCGCTGCGGCTGGCGGCGGTCGAGGAGCGGCGGGCCGCGCTCACCGCGCTGACCCGGAAGTACGGCGAGGACGTCGCGGCCGTGCTGAGCTGGGCCGAGCAGAGTGCCGCGCGGCTGACCGAGCTGGACGGCGACGACGAGCGGATCGGCGAGCTGACCGCCGAGCGGGACGCGCTGCGGGCGGAACTGGGCGGGCTCGCCCAGGCGCTGACCGACGCACGGACCGAGGCCGCCGAGCGGTTCGCCGCCGCGGTGACCGCCGAGCTGGCGTCGCTCGCCATGCCCCACGCGCGCGTGTCGTTCGACATTCGGCAGACCGAGGACCCGGAGGGCGTCGAGGTCGGCGGGCGGACGGTCGCCTGCGGGCCGTCCGGCGCGGACGAGGTGGAGCTGCTGCTGGCCCCGCACCCCGGCGCCCCGCCGCGGCCGATCGCCAAGGGCGCCTCCGGTGGTGAGCTGTCGCGCGTGATGCTGGCCGTGGAGGTCGTCTTCGCGGGCACCGATCCAGTGCCGACCTACCTGTTCGACGAGGTCGACGCCGGGGTCGGCGGCAAGGCGGCGGTGGAGATCGGGCGGCGCCTGGCGCGGCTGGCGAAGAGCGCGCAGGTCGTGGTCGTCACGCATCTTCCGCAGGTGGCCGCGTTCGCCGACCGGCAGCTGCTGGTGGAGAAGACGAACGACGGCTCGGTGACCCGCTCCGGTGTGAAGGTCCTGGAGGGCGAGGAGCGGGTCCGGGAACTCTCCCGGATGCTCGCCGGCCAGGAGGACTCGGAGACGGCCCGCGCCCACGCGGAGGAACTGCTGGAAACGGCCCGCGCCGACCGGTAGGGACTCCGGCGCCGGGTGGGCGTACTTCGTCGGTCTCCTGGACGTACGCCCCGGGTGGCCGGTGCGACGGCGTGACGTTCACTCGTACGAGTGAGGCGGTTCCGTGTCGTTGTCCCGCCGGCCGTCCGGTGGTGGCGGTCGTCGTTCCCGGAACACCCGTGCGGCCTGGCATCCTTGACGGAGCGGCGCACGGGAAACCGCCCGGCGCACCCCGTCCGCACCATCCTTCTGTACGTTCTTCGTGACCGTCCCCACGTCCTTCGTGACCGTCCCCCGCCGAACCAGGAGCCCCGGCCAGGTGACCCACGTGAGCAGCCACTCACCGCACGGCCAGTCGCCGCTGCGCACCGTCCAGGTGCTGGGCGGAGGCAACGCCGGCAGCAGCGCGCACGTGCGCTCACTGGCCGCGGGGCTCGTCGCGCGGGGCGTGAAGGTGACGGTGTGCGCCCCCTCCGATGCGGAGTGCACCTACGACTTCACCGGCACCGGGGCCGACCACGTGCACGTACCGCGCAGCAGCGATCCCGTCTCGGTGGCCGCGCTGCGGACGGTGTGCGCCGAAGCCGACCTGGTGCACGCGCACGGACTGCACGCCTCCTTCCGGGCCGCCCTCGCCCTCGGCGGACGGCGCGTACGCACTCCGCTCGTCGTCACCTGGCACGACCGGGCGCACGCCGAGGGGGCCCGCGGCCAACTGCTGCGCGTGCTGGAGCGGCGGGTGATGAAGGCCGCCACCGTCGTGCTCGGCGCCACCTCGGAACTGGTCGACGGGGCGCGGCGGACGGGCGCCCGGGACGCCCGCCTCGGCCCCGTCGCCCTCCCCGCCCGGCCGAGCCCGTCGGCCGGACCCGACGACCCCGACCGGCTGCGCCCCAAGGTCCGGGCCGAACTCGGCGCCATCGACCGGCCGTTGCTGGTCGCCGTCGGATCGCTCGAACGGCACCGCGGGTACGACGTGCTGCTCGACGCGGCCCGCGTGTGGCGCCGCCTCGACCCGGCGCCGTTGGTCGTGGTCGCCGGAGAGGGGCCGCTGCGCGGCGAGTTGCAGGGCCGGATCGAGGGCGAGGGGCTGCCGGTGGTGCTCGTCGGCAGCCGTGACGACGTGCCCGACCTGCTGGGGGCGGCCGACCTCGCGCTGCTGCCGAGCCGCCGGGAGCCGGGGCGTTCCGTCCTCGCCCAGGAGGCGCTCCACGCGCGCGTGCCACTCGTCGCCGGTGCCGTAGGCGGCATCCCCGAGCTGGTCGGCGACGCCGCCGAACTCGTCCCGCCGGGGGACGCGGAGGCCCTCGCCGTCGCCGTGGTCCGCCTGCTCGCCGACCCCGCGCGGCAGGACGAACTGCGCGAGCGCGGCGCACGGCAGGCGGCCACGTGGCCGACCGAGGACGAGACCGTCGCCCAGGTCCTGAGCATCTACGACGAGTTGACCCAGCCCACGCCGTTGCTCTAGGCACCCGCCCGGACCCTGCCGCCTACGGCACGTGCCTGCGGGCGCGCAGGGCCAGGCTCAACGCCAGCACGGTCTGCGGGTCGTCGAGGTCCGTGCCCAGCAACTCCCCGATCCGCGCCAGCCGGTTGTAGAGCGTCTGCCGGTTCAGGTGGAGTTCGCGCGCCGTCTCCGCCTTCCGGCCGGCGTGCGCCAGGTACGTCTGGAGGGTGGGCAGCAGGGGCGGCTTCGAGCGGTCGTCGTGGTCCCGCAGCGGGCCGATCGCCCGGTCCACGAACGCCGCGAGGTCCGGGTGGTCGCGCAGCCGCCACAGCAGCAGGTCGATGTCCAGGCGCCGCGCGTCGTACCAGGGCCGGTCGGTCAGGCCCTGCGCCGCGGTCGCCGTCTCCGCCGCGTGCCTGAGGCCCGCCGAGGCCGCCGCCCAGCCGCCGGACACCCCGACGACCACGACGGGGGGCTGCGCCCCGGGACGCCGCATCCCGGCCCGCTCCACGCCCGCCCGCAGCGCCGCCGCGACCCGGTCGGCGACCGCCGCCCGCTCCGACTCCGAGCGCAGCCCCAGCAGCAGCGGGACCCGGCCCTCCACCGGCCGCACACCCAGCAGCACCGGCACCCCCACCGACGCCAGCTCCTCGGCGACCGCACGGGCCAGCACCGCCCAGCCGCCGCCCGCCGGGGACAGGGCGTCGCCGAGCCGCATCACCACCGGGAGCAGCGGACCGGCGCCCGGCTTGAAGCCCAGGACGCGGGCCTGGGCGGGGGCGTCCTCGGCGGTGATCCGGCCCTCGGCGAGGTCGGTGAGGAAGTCGCCCCGCCCGCGCGCCGCGAGCTCCTCCTCCTGCCGCGCCTGCATCAGCACCACGGCGAGGATGCCCGCCGCCCGCTCCGCCGCCATCCGGTGCACCGGCGCCGGGGCGGACCGTACCGGCAGCAGGACGAGGCGGGCCCGGACCGACCCGGTACCGGGCCCGCCGCCGGGCACGTCCACGAGGACCGTGCCCGCCGGGGGCGGGGCGTCCTTGTGCGGGTCCCGCAGTCCCTCCCAGACCTGGAGGGGGTCGGCTCCCTCGGGCCCGGCACCGGCGGCGTACAGCAGGCGGCCGTCGGTGGTCTCCAGAAAGACGGGGTTGCCGGCGAAGTCGGCCAGGATGGCGAGGACCTGGGGCACTCCACCGCCGCCCAGCAGCGCCTCGGTGCAGCGGCGGTGCACCTCCTCGGCGCGCTGGAGCAGCGCGTAGTGGCCGTTGACGATCTCGGTGTGGATCTCCTCGGTGACCGCCACGAACGGCACCTCGCGGTGCAGCTGCACCAGCGGCAGCCCGGCCGCGCGGGCCGTGTCGACCAGCGCCGCCGGCAGCCGGGTGAAGCGCGGGCCCAGCTCCACGACGAGGGCCGCGATGCCGCGCTCGGCCAGCGTGCGCACGAACGCCCGCTGCTCGGCGGGACGGGTGCCGAGGCCGTACCCCGTGGTCAGCAGCAGCTCGCCGCCCTTGAGCAGCGAGGCGATGTTGGGCACCTCACCGGCGTGCACCCAGCGCACCGTGCGCTGCATGCGGTCGGCGCCGGCGAGGACCTCGGGCAGACCGCTGCGCAGCCCGGGCAGCTCCAGGGCCCGGCGCACGGTGATCCCGGCGCCCTGCGTGTCGAATCCGCTGTCCGTGCCGCTGTCCATGAGCCGGACGCTACCCGGCGCGACCCCACCGGGGACATCCACCGGGGACGTCCGCCCGGCTGGGACACCGCGAGTGATCAGCCCCCGTACGCCCCGCTCGCCGTCAGCCTGAGGGCCGTGTCGATCAGGGGCACGTGGCTGAAGGCCTGGGGGAAGTTGCCGACCTGGCGCTGCAGGCGGGGGTCCCACTCCTCGGCGAGGAGGCCGAGGTCGTTGCGGAGGGAGAGGAGCTTCTCGAAGAGCTTCCGCGCCTCGTCCACCCGGCCGATCATCGCCAGGTCGTCCGCCATCCAGAACGAGCAGGCGAGGAAGGCCCCCTCGTCGCCCGGCAGACCGTCGACGCCCTCGTCCTTGCCGTCCGTGGGGTAGCGCAGGATGAAGCCGTCCGAGGTGGACAGCTCGCGCTGGATGGCCTCGATGGTGCCGATGACCCGCTTGTCGTCCGGCGGCAGGAAGCCCATCTGCGGGATCAGCAGCAGGGAGGCGTCCAGCTCCTGGGAGCCGTAGGACTGCGTGAAGGTGTTGCGTTCCTTGTCGTAGCCCTTCTCGCACACGTCCCGGTGGATGTCGTCGCGCAGCTGCTTCCAGCGCTCCAGCGGGCCGTCCGCGTCGCCGGACTCGATCAGCTTGATGGTGCGGTCGACGGCGACCCAGGCCATCACCTTGGAGTGCACGAAGTGGCGGCGCGGGCCGCGCACCTCCCAGATGCCCTCGTCCGGCTCGTTCCAGTGGCACTCCAGGTAGCGGATCAGCTTGAGCTGGAGCACCGAGGCGTAGTCGTTGCGGGCCAGGCCCGTCATGTGGCCCAGGTGCAGGGCCTCGGTCACCTCGCCGTAGACGTCCAGCTGGAGCTGGTGGGCCGCGCCGTTGCCGACCCGGACCGGGCCGGATCCCTCGTAGCCCGGCAGCCAGTCCAGCTCCGCCTCGCCCAGTTCCCGCTCGCCGGCGATGCCGTACATGATCTGCAGGTTCTCGGGGTCGCCGGCGACCGCGCGCAGCAGCCACTCGCGCCAGGCGCGGGCCTCCTCGCGGTAACCGGTGCGCAGCAGCGAGGACAGGGTGATCGCGGCGTCGCGCAGCCAGGTGTAGCGGTAGTCCCAGTTGCGCACCCCGCCGATGTCCTCCGGCAGGGAGGTGGTGGGCGCGGCGACGATGCCGCCGGTGGGGGCGTACGTCAGGGCCTTCAGCGTGATCAGGGAGCGGACCACGGCCTCCCGGTAGGGACCGTGGTACGTACAGTGCTCGACCCAGTCGCGCCAGAAGTCCTCGGTGGCCACCAGCGACTGCTCGGGCTCAGGCAGCGCCGGCGGCTCCTTGTGCGAGGGCTCCCACGAGATGGTGAACGCGATCCGGTCGCCCGGCGCGACCGTGAAGTCCGCGTACGTGGTCAGCGCCTTGCCGTAGGTCTCCGCCTCGGTGTCGAACCACACGGAGTCCGGGCCCGCGACGGCCACCGTGCGGCCCTCGTGCTTGTGGACCCAGGGGACCACCCGGCCGTAGCTGAACCGCATCCGCAGCTCCGAGCGCATCGGCACCCGGCCGGAGACGCCCTCCACGATCCGGATCAGCTGCGGGGCGCCGTCGCGCGGCGGCATGAAATCGGTCACTCTGACGGTGCCGCGCGGGGTGTCCCACTCGGATTCCAGGATCAGCGAGTCGCCGCGGTAGGTCCGCCGGGCAGACGTGGGCGGTTCGGCGCCGGGGGCGTACGCGGGGCCGAGCCGCCAGAAGCCGTGCTCCCCGGTGCCCAGCAGGCCGGCGAAGATGGCATGCGAGTCGAAGCGGGGCAGGCACAGCCAGTCGACTGTGCCGTCCCGGCAGACCAGGGCAGCGGTCTGCATGTCTCCGATGAGTGCGTAGTCTTCGATGCGCCCGGCCACGTGCAACTCCAGTCGAACGGCCACGTCACCCCGCATGGGGGCGGTCGCTAGTGCGGTCAGCGGTCAAGGGTGGGGTCAGGGATATGTGTCAGGGAATGTGTGTCGAGGACGGGTGTCCTGCCTGCCGTGCCTCGTTGAGTCATGAAGCAAAGCAGCCGTCCGGCCGTGCAGCCAAACGTGGTGCCCCGAACGACAATTGTTGCTCAACGAACTGACGAGCTCTCGTTGTTCCGGCGCTGACGGGCGAGGGGTGGTGCCGTGTCGCCGGGCGGGCTCGGCAGCGAACGTCCGAGCAGGATACGACGCACGTAGATGATCTGTGTGCCGCTCCGGGCAACCCGGGTCCGCCGAACGGGTGACCAGCGGGTGAGGAAGCGGTGACGTTCCCACCTGCGTGTCCGGGCGTGCGCGGAGGGTGGCCGGACGCCATCGCCCCGAGGCGCTGATACGCTGGTAGCCCGTGGACCGGTGGGAGAAGAACCCCGGAACCGCAGCGACGGCGCCGCCGACGACACCCGGGACGACCGGGGCGGAGGACGAACGCACCGCACCCCAGACCGCGACCACGGGAGCCCCCTCTTGGCCATGCCGCCCAAATCTTCGACGACCAAGCACATCTTCGTCACCGGGGGTGTCGCCTCCTCGCTGGGCAAGGGGCTCACCGCCTCCAGCCTCGGCATGCTGCTCAAGGCCCGTGGCCTGCGCGTCGTGATGCAGAAACTCGACCCGTACCTGAACGTCGACCCCGGCACGATGAACCCCTTCCAGCACGGTGAGGTGTTCGTCACCAACGACGGCGCCGAGACCGACCTGGACATCGGCCACTACGAGCGCTTCCTCGACCGCGACCTCGACGGCTCGGCCAACGTCACCACCGGCCAGGTGTACTCCACGGTGATCGCCAAGGAGCGGCGCGGCGAGTACCTGGGCGACACCGTCCAGGTCATCCCGCACATCACCAACGAGATCAAGCACCGCATCCGCCGCATGGCGACGGACGAGGTCGACGTCGTGATCACCGAGGTCGGCGGCACCGTCGGAGACATCGAGTCGCTGCCGTTCCTGGAGACCGTCCGCCAGGTCCGGCACGAGGTCGGCCGCGACAACGTGTTCGTCGTGCACATCTCGCTCCTGCCCTACATCGGCCCTTCGGGCGAGCTGAAGACCAAGCCCACCCAGCACAGCGTCGCCGCCCTGCGCAACATCGGCATCCAGCCGGACGCGATCGTCCTGCGCTGCGACCGCGAGGTCCCGACCGCGATCAAGCGCAAGATCTCGCTGATGTGCGACGTCGACGAGGCGGCCGTGGTGGCCTGCCCCGACGCCCGCTCCATCTACGACATTCCGAAGGTCATCCACACCGAGGGCCTGGACGCCTACGTCGTCCGCAAGCTGGACCTGCCGTTCCGCGACGTGGACTGGACGACCTGGGACGACCTGCTCGACCGGGTCCACAAGCCCGAGCACGAGATCGTCATGGCCCTGGTCGGCAAGTACATCGACCTGCCCGACGCCTATCTCTCGGTCACCGAGGCGCTGCGCGCGGGCGGCTTCGCCAACAAGGCCCGCGTGAAGATCAAGTGGGTCACGTCCGACGACTGCAAGACCCCGGCCGGCGCCAAGGCCCAGCTCGGCGACGCCGACGCGATCTGCATCCCGGGCGGCTTCGGCGAGCGCGGTGTGACCGGCAAGGTCGGCGCGATCAAGTACGCCCGTGAGAACGGGATCCCGCTGCTCGGCCTCTGCCTCGGCCTGCAGTGCATCGTCGTCGAGGCGGCGCGCAACCTGGCCGGCGTCGCGGACGCCAACTCCACCGAGTTCGACCCCGCCACCGCCCACCCGGTCGTCTCCACCATGGCCGAGCAGCTGGACATCGTGGCCGGCGAGGGCGACATGGGCGGCACCATGCGGCTCGGCATGTACCCGGCGAAGCTGGCCGAGGGCTCCATCGTGCGCGAGGTCTACGACGGCAAGGAGTACGTCGAGGAGCGGCACCGCCACCGCTACGAGGTGAACAACGCCTACCGCGCGGAGCTGGAGAAGAAGGCCGGCATCGTCTTCTCGGGCACCTCCCCGGACGGCAAGCTCGTCGAGTACGTCGAGTACCCGCGCGACGTCCACCCCTACCTGGTCGCCACCCAGGCGCACCCGGAGCTGCGCTCGCGCCCGACCCGCCCGCACCCGCTCTTCGCCGGGCTGGTCAAGGCCGCGGTCGAGCGGAAGGCGTCGAAGTAACACACCAGTTGTACGGTGGCCGGGGCGCGCACTCAACGGTGCGGGCCCCGGCTTTCGCGTACCTCTGGAAGGACAGGTCACCGATGACGGGCAGCACGATCAAGGACACCCCGGAGGAGTGGGAGATCCGGGGCAGCCGGACGCCCTTCCGGGGCAAGAAGACCTCGGTCCGCACGGACGACGTGGTGATGCCCGACGGCTCCGTGGCCACCCGCGACTACCAGGTCCACCCCGGCTCGGTGGCCGTCCTCGCCCTGGACCGGGAGGGCCGGGTGCTGGTCGTCCGGCAGTACCGGCACCCCGTGCGCGAGAAGCTGTGGGAGATCCCGGCAGGCCTGCTCGACGTCCCCGGCGAGAACCCGCTGCACGCCGCCCAGCGCGAGCTGTACGAGGAGGCGCACGTCAAGGCCGAGGACTGGCGGGTGCTGACCGACGTCTACACCACCCCCGGCGGCTGCGACGAGGCCGTACGGATCTTCCTGGCCCGGGGCCTGTCCGAGGCCGCCGGGGAGCGCTTCGAGGTCGAGGACGAAGAGGCCGACATGGAGCAGGCGCGGGTGCCCGTCGCCGACCTGGTCCGGGGAGTGCTCGCGGGAGAGCTGCACAACAACTGCCTGGTCGTGGGCGTGCTCGCACTGGTCGCGGCGGAACGGGGCGAGGGGCTCGACGCGCTCCGTCCGGCCGAGGCGCCGTGGCCGGCACGGCCCTTCGAGGCCTGAGGACGGCCTTGGAGCCCCTGTCGGTGTGACCATCGGCTGATCCGATCAGGGGATGTGCCCGCCGCGCTCCACCGGGAACGTCGCAGAGCGTGAACTAGGCTCTCAAACGCCCGAACCGGGCTTCCGGCGGGCACCGGCGTGCGGTGGGATCGGGAGTGTGGCCCGTGACGGATCAGGCGGTGGACACGGACGGCGTACGACTGTCCCAGGACCCTGCTGCGGAAAGCGGGTTCCTGGGCCGCACCCGGGAGCTGAAGGAGCTGCGCGCCGACATCGAGCGCGCCGGCCTCGACACCCTCTCCGGCCGCAAGGCCCCCCGCGCGCGCGTACTGCTCATCGCGGGCCGTCCCGGCTCGGGGCGCACCGCACTCGCCGAGGAGCTGACCGCGCGGGTCGCGCACGACTACCCCGACGGCGTGCTGCGGGCCCGGCTGAGCGAGCCGGACGGCACCCGCGTCCCCGTCGGACGCCTCGCCCGCGACCTGCTCACCGCGCTGGACCGCAGCGCGCCGCCCGGCGCCGACGAGGACGACCTCACCGAGGCCCTGCGCACCGCGCTCGCCGACCGCAGGGTGCTGCTCCTGCTCGACGCCGTCGCCGACGCCGAGCAGGTCGACGCGCTGCTGCCGGACACCCCGGACTGTCTCGCCGTCGCCGTGGCCGAGGGCCCGCTGACCGGCATCGCGGACGTCCGCCCGTGCACGCTGGGCGGCCTGGACACCAAGTCGGCCGTGGAACTGCTGTCCCGCCACACCGGCTCGGTCCGCATCACCGTCGACCCCCGGGCCGCCGAACAGCTGGTCGAGCTGTGCCAGGCCCAGCCCGCCGCGCTGACCCTGGCCGGCGGCTGGCTCGCGGCCCGGCCCCAGGCGGCCGTCGCCGACCTCGCCAAGCACGTGCACGCGGAGAGCGACGAGGGCGGCGCGCTCGGCCGCGTCTTCGGCCTCGTCTACGCCTCACTGCCCAGCACCGCCGCCCGCATGCTGCGGCTGCTCTCCCTCGCCCCGGCGGGCCTGGTCGACCCGCACACCGCCTCCGCGCTCGCCGGCTGCTCGGTGAGCGGGGCCCGCACCACCCTGGACGACTTCGTCGCCCACGGCCTGCTGCGCGCCGTCGACTCGCCGCTGCCCGAGTACGAGGTCCCCGGGTGCCTGCACGGCCGGCTCGGCGCCCTGGCCCGCAAGCACGACCGGCCCGCCGAGCTGCAGCTGGCCCGCGCCCGCATGCTGGAGCGGACGGTCCGGCTGCTCCAGTCCTGCCGGGCGGTCACCGAGACCGACAGCCCGCAGGCCCGCGAGAAGCTCCTCGCCACGCCGCGCGACCTGCGCTTCCCGCATCCGAGGGCCGCCGCCGACTGGCTGCGCGCCCGGCGCCCCGCCCTGCTGGCCGCGGCCCGCCTCGCGGTCGCCGACGGCGAGCTGGACACCCTCGCCCGCAGACTCATGTCCCAGCTGGTGCGGGCCATGGTGGCCCACTTCGGGACCCGGTCCGCGGCCCCCGACCTGTACGGGATCCACCGGCTCGTCCTCGACGTGGCCGAGCGCCGTGAGCTGCCCCGGGAGAAGGCCGCGGCCCTGCTGAACCTGGCCGACCTGGACGCCCGCACCGGCCGTACCGCCGAGGCGCTGGTGCGCTACCGGGCCGCGCTGGACGCCGGACGCGAGGCCAACGACCCGTACGCGACCGGCCGCGCGATGGAATCCGTGGGCGGCGCCCATCTGGAGCTGGGGGACTACGACCGGGCCGCCGACTGGTTCGGCCGGGCCCTCGCCGAGCGCCTCGCCCGGGACGAGCGGGCCGACGCCGCCCGGGTCTACGGCCGTCTCGCCACCGCCCACACCTACGCCGGGCGCTACGGCGAGGCGGTGCGGGCCTGGCGTGCGGCGGTGGCCGGGCACCGCAAGTCCGGCGACGTGGCCGCGCACGCGCGGGCACTGTCCGAGCTGGCCCGGGTCCAGGAGTACGCCGGGCGGCCCGAGGAGTCGCTGCGCACCTGCCGGGAGGCCGTCGACTGGGCCCGCCGGGCCGAGGACGTACGGCTCCAGGCCGCCCTGCACCTGCGCCTCGCCGACACGCTCGACCGGCTCGGCGACCCCACGGCGGCGGGCCTGGAGCGGGGCGCGGCCGAACGGATGTTGAGGGAAGACCCCGCGGATGCCTGCGAAATCCGCAGCGCATCGTCTGAAGATTAATGCTTTGAAAGGCTAGACAGCGGGAACACCTTCATTAAACTGGCTCTGCCGCACGTTCTCTGCGGTCTCTCCCGGTGTGCCCGTGCTTGAGCGGGTATGCCTTGTAATAGCCCATCCTCTGAGCCAAGGACCGTGATCCACGTGAAGGTCGGCATCCCCCGCGAGGTCAAGAACAACGAGTTCCGGGTGGCCATCACCCCCGCCGGCGTGCACGAGCTGGTGCGCCACGGTCACCAGGTCGTCATCGAGCGCGATGCCGGCATCGGCTCCTCGATTCCCAACGAGGAGTACGTCGCCGCCGGTGCGCGGATACTGGACACGGCCGACGAGGTCTGGGCCACCGCGGACCTGCTCCTGAAGGTCAAGGAGCCGATCGCGGAGGAGTACCACCGCCTGCGCAAGGACCAGACGCTCTTCACCTACCTGCACCTGGCCGCCTCGAAGGAGTGCACGGACGCGCTCATCGAGTCCGGCACCACCGCCATCGCCTACGAGACGGTCGAGCTGCCCAGCCGCGCCCTGCCGCTGCTGGCCCCCATGTCCGAGGTCGCGGGCCGCCTCGCGCCCCAGGTCGGCGCCTACCACCTGATGGCCGCCAACGGCGGCCGCGGCGTGCTGCCCGGCGGTGTCCCCGGTGTGCTCGCGGGCCGCGCCGTCGTCATCGGCGGCGGCGTCTCCGGCTGGAACGCGGCGCAGATCGCCATCGGCCTGGGCTTCCACGTCACCCTGCTCGACAAGGACATCACCAAGCTCAAGGAAGCCGACAAGATCTTCGGCACGAAGATCCAGACCGTCGTCTCCAACGCCTTCGAGCTGGAGAAGGCCTGCCTGGAGGCCGACCTCGTGATCGGCGCCGTGCTCATCCCGGGCGCCAAGGCCCCGAAGCTGGTCACCAACGAGCTGGTGTCGCGCATGAAGCCCGGAAGTGTCCTTGTCGACATCGCGATCGACCAGGGCGGCTGCTTCGAGGACTCCCACCCGACCACGCACGCCGAGCCGACCTTCCCGGTCCACAACTCGGTCTTCTACTGCGTCGCCAACATGCCCGGCGCGGTGCCCAACACCTCCACCTACGCGCTGACCAACGCCACGCTGCCGTACATCGTGGAGCTGGCGAACCGCGGCTGGGCCGAGGCCCTGCGCCGCGACCCCGCGCTGGCCAAGGGCCTCAACACCCATGACGGCAAGGTCGTTTACAAGGAGGTCGCCGAGGCGCACGGCCTGGAGTACGTCGAGCCGGCCTCGCTGCTCGCCTAAGTCGCCAAGCGGTAAAGGCGATACGTCAACAGACGCCGTCAACGCCACACACCCGGCCGGACCTTGCCCGACAAGGTCCGGCCCAGTGTGTGTATGGTCACTTTGCGATTCTCGGTCAACTCGCCTCGAACGTAACGCTTCAACCGATTCGCGCACCGGTGAAACCTGCTGTGCGACGGCCGTACGCCCTTGACAGAGGGATGTTTCATTGCCGACACATCGGGCCGGGTCCGGCGGATTGTGTTGCTGCGGACGGCCGACACGCCATAGAGTCGCCGAACGTCGGCATGGTGCCACGCTGACCTGTCTAGAAGTTCCCTGGTCACCAAGGAGGTAAGACGACTTGTGAATGAGTCGACATTTACTCCCGGGGGTGGTCAACCAGGAATGCCGACACGGACCCACGGTCCCGGGCGTCTCGAGGCTGTCGGCTCCGTAGCTGTACGCACCTCCGCAGCCGACCACCACAGTCCGCAGGCAACTCGGACAGCACACATGAGTATGGATGGCCAACACGTGAACGCCATGGCCGGCGACGGAAGTGGCGCGCCCCGCAACCACTTCGCCGTCTACGACGAACTGCCCGACGGGCACTTCTACGACCCGGACGCGGAGTACGAGCCGGATCCCGAGTACGCCGCCACGCTCGCGCCCGACGCGGCCCGACAGCGCCGTGAGCGCATCGGCCCGACCGGGCGCCCGCTGCCGTACTTCCCGATCCCGGGCCCGCTGACCGACCACGGCCCCGCCAAGATCATCGCGATGTGCAACCAGAAGGGCGGCGTGGGCAAGACCACGTCGACCATCAACCTGGGTGCCGCGCTCGCCGAGTACGGGCGCCGGGTGCTGCTCGTCGACTTCGACCCGCAGGGCGCGCTGTCGGTCGGACTCGGCGTCAACCCCATGGAGCTCGACCTCACCGTCTACAACCTGCTCATGGAGCGGGGCATGGCGGCCGACGAGGTGCTGCTGAAGACCGCGGTCCCCAACATGGACCTGCTGCCCAGCAACATCGACCTGTCGGCGGCCGAGGTGCAGCTGGTGAGCGAGGTCGCGCGCGAGTCCACCCTGCAGCGGGCCCTCAAGCCCCTGATGGACGACTACGACTACATCGTGATCGACTGCCAGCCCTCGCTCGGCCTGCTCACGGTCAACGCGCTGACCGCCGCGCACAAGGTGATCGTGCCGCTGGAGTGCGAGTTCTTCGCGCTGCGCGGTGTGGCGCTGCTGACCGAGACGATCGAGAAGGTCCAGGAGCGGCTCAACCCCGACCTGGAGCTCGACGGCATCCTCGCCACGATGTACGACTCGCGCACGGTGCACAGCCGTGAGGTGCTCGCGCGCGTTGTCGAGGCGTTCGACGACCACGTCTACCACACGGTCATCGGGCGCACGGTCCGCTTCCCGGAGACCACGGTCGCCGGCGAGCCGATCACCACGTACGCGTCCAACTCCGTCGGTGCCGCCGCCTACCGCCAGCTCGCCAGGGAGGTGCTCGCCCGGTGTCACGCCGAGTGAGTCTGCCGGGGGCCGACGAACTCTTCCGTACGACAGGGGGAACGGCGCTCCAGGCGTCCACCCCGCGGCGACCGGCGGGCGGCGAGGCCCGGGTGCCGGCCCCGGCGGGGGAGAGCGACCAGGCCGCCGCCGAGGACGCACCGCAGTCCGTGCCCGCGCAGGGCGGTGACGGCGAGGGCGCGGAGCACGCCGCGGCGGACGCGGAACCGGGCTCGGCGGGCGAGTCGCGCACCCGGGGCACGGAGCGCTCCGCACGTGCCTCCGGGCCCGGTACGGGCGCGCAGGAAGGTTCTGCCGCCGACCGGCCCCGCAAGCGCGGCAGGGCCGCCGCACGGCGCCCCAGCGGGCGGGAGCGCCACGACGAGAAGATCACCGTCTACGTCTCCGCCGAGGAGCTGATGGATCTGGAGCACGCCCGCCTGGTGCTCCGGGGCGAGCACGGCCTGGCCGTCGACCGCGGCCGCATCGTCCGCGAGGCGGTCGCAGTGGTCCTGGCCGACCTGGAGACCCGCGGGGACGCCAGCATCCTCGTACGACGGCTGCGCGGGCGGTAGCGGTAGCCTGCGGGGGCCATGACCTCGAACGACGCCCCCCGCCCCGACCGCGGCCCGCGCCCCGGCCGCCGGCGCGCGCTGGGCAGGGGCCCCGGAGCGTCGGCGGCTCCACCGCTGCCCGGGGAGACTCCCCCCGGCGACGGCGCGTCCGGGACCACCGGAGCGGCGCCCGCCGCGCAGGACCTCGGCGAAGGACCGGCCCCCACCCCGGCCGGAGCGTCCCCCGCATCGGTCGGGGCGCCGACCGTCGGCCGAGGGGAACCGGCGCCGGTCCGGGAGACGGCAGGGCCGGAGACGGACGAGCGGGACCCCGGGAATCGACACCCGGGGGCGCCCCCGACGCCTGGAGCGGAACCGGGGACGGGCGGCCCGCCCGACGCCGGGGTGTCCCAGGAGGCCCCGGACGACACCTCCGACGACGCGGACGACGGTGTCTTCAAGGTGCGGCTCGCCAACTTCGAGGGGCCGTTCGACCTGCTCCTCCAGCTGATCTCCAAGCACAAGATGGACGTCACCGAGGTCGCGCTGTCGAAGGTGACCGACGAGTTCATGGCACACATCCGGGCGATGGGGCCGGACTGGGACCTCGACCAGACCACCGAGTTCCTGGTGGTCGCGGCCACGCTGCTCGACCTCAAGGCGGCTCGGCTGCTGCCCGCCGCCGAGGTCGAGGACGAGGCCGACCTGGCCCTGCTGGAGGCCCGCGACCTGCTCTTCGCCCGCCTGCTCCAGTACCGCGCGTACAAGCAGATCGCGGAGATCTTCAACGACCGGCTGTCCGCCGAGGCCCGCCGCCACCCCCGTACCGTCGGCCTGGAACCCCATCACGCCGAGCTGCTGCCCGAGGTCGTCATCAGCATCGGCCCCGAGGGCTTCGCCAAGCTCGCCGTGAAGGCGATGCAGCCGAAACCCAAGCCGCAGGTGTACGTCGAGCACATCCACGCGCCCCTGGTCAGCGTGCAGGAACAGGCCGGGATCGTCGTCGCCCGGCTGAAGGAGCTGGGCGAGGCCAGCTTCCGCGTGCTGGTCCAGGACACCGAGGACACCCTGACCGTCGTCGCCCGCTTTCTGGCCCTGCTGGAGCTGTACCGGGAGAAGGCCGTCGAGCTGGACCAGGAGACCGCCCTCGGTGACCTCCTGGTCCGCTGGACGGGCGGTGACGGAGAGACGCAGCCGTCGGTGACCGACGAGTTCGACCGGCCGCCCGAGGCGCCGAAGGAGGAGCAGAAGGCGTGAGTGAGCAGACCACGGGGAACGCGGAGACCGAGGGCGGGCCGGACGGGGTCGCGGCCCTCGACCTCAAGCCCGCCCTGGAGGCCGTCCTCATGGTCGTCGACGAGCCCGCGACCGAGGAGCAGCTGGCGAAGATACTGCGGCGGCCCCGGCGGCGGATCGCGGACGCCCTGCGCGAGCTGGCCGACGAGTACGCCGTCCAGGGCCGCGGCTTCGAACTGCGTCTGATCGCGGGCGGCTGGCGCTTCTACAGCCGCCCCGAGTACGCCGCGGCCGTCGAGGCCTTCGTCCTGGACGGCCAGCACGCCCGGCTCACCCAGGCCGCCCTGGAGACCCTCGCCGTGGTCGCCTACCGCCAGCCGGTCAGCCGCAGCCGTGTCTCCGCGGTGCGCGGCGTGAACTGCGACGGTGTGATGCGCACCCTCCTGCAGCGGGGTCTGGTCGAGGAGGCGGGCACGGAACCCGAAACAGGTGCGATCCTGTACGTGACGACGAACTACTTCCTGGAGCGAATGGGCCTGCGCGGTCTCGACGAGCTCCCGGAGCTCGCGCCCTTCCTCCCCGAGGCGGAGGCGATCGAGGCCGACACACTGGAAGGAGTCCCGTCGTTCGATCCGGACGCCCCGGATTCCGGGGACGCAGACGACAAGACGGAATTTTGATGCGAAGCAGCAGCGGCAGGAACAGCAGCGGAAACAACGGCGGGAGCCGTGGTGGCAACAGCGGCGGCCGCGGCGGGAGTGGCGGGGGCCGCGGCAACCACCGCGGCGCCGGCAACAACCGCGACGACAAGCAGGGCGGCCGTCCCAAGAAGCCGCGCCCGGAGGAGCGGCGCTACGACGTGGGCCCCGGCGCCACCCAGGACGGCCCGAAGTCGGGCCGCGGACCCTCGGCCCGCGGCGGTGCCAAGGGCGGCCCGAAGCGGCCCCAGCAGCGCGGCCGCAGTGCGCCCGCCACGTCCCGCGAGTACGAGACGCGGGCCGAGGAGCGCAATCGCGAGCGGTACGCGGGCAAGAAGGACGTCAAGCCGCCCAAGACCTTCCCGGGCGCCGAGCAGGAGGGCGAGCGGCTGCAGAAGGTGCTCGCGCGCGCGGGCTACGGCTCCCGGCGCGCCTGCGAGGAGCTGATCGAGCAGGCCAGGGTCGAGATCAACGGCGAGATCGTGCTGGAGCAGGGCCGCCGTGTCGACCCGGAGAAGGACGAGGTCAAGGTCGACGGCCTGACCGTCGCCACGCAGTCGTACCAGTTCTTCTCGCTCAACAAGCCCGCCGGTGTCGTCTCCACCATGGAGGACCCGGAGGGCCGCCAGTGCCTCGGCGACTACGTCACCAACCGGGAGACCCGCCTCTTCCACGTGGGCCGGCTCGACACCGAGACCGAGGGCGTCATCCTGCTCACCAACCACGGCGAGCTGGCGCACCGCCTGACCCACCCCCGGTACGGCGTGAAGAAGACGTACCTCGCGCACATCGTGGGCCCGATCCCGCGCGACCTCGGCAAGCAGCTCAAGGACGGCATCCAGCTGGAGGACGGGTACGCGCGCGCGGACCACTTCCGGGTCGTCGAGCAGACCGGCAAGAACTACCTGGTCGAGGTCACCCTGCACGAGGGCCGCAAGCACATCGTCCGCCGGATGCTGGCGGAGGCGGGCTTCCCCGTCGACAAGCTGGTGCGCACCGCCTTCGGCCCGATCACCCTGGGCGACCAGAAGTCGGGCTGGCTGCGCCGGCTGTCCAACACGGAGGTCGGGATGCTGATGCAGGAGGTCGACCTCTAGGCCGCGATCCGGGCGAGGCCGCCCGTACGAGGCTTGTGCCGACCGGCCACCCTCTTTTATAGTCGCAGTGACTATTAAGGGGGTGGCCGGTCGTGCACGGCTACGACAAGCACGCTTTCGAACCCTTCGCCGTCACCGTCGACCTCGCCGTCCTCACGCTCCGCGCGGGCGCGCTGCACGCGCTGCTCGTCGAACGGGGACAGGAGCCGTACGCGGGCCGCTGGGCGCTGCCCGGCGGCTTCCTGCTGCCCGAGGAGTCGGCGGAGACGGCCGCCCGCCGGGAGCTGGCCGAGGAGACCGGCCTCGCGGACGTGACCGGGCTGCACCTGGAGCAGCTGCGGACCTACAGCGAACCCGGCCGGGACCCCCGCATGCGGGTCGTGTCCGTGGCCTTCGCCGCGCTGCTCCCGGACCCTCCCGAACCGCACGGCGGCGGTGACGCCGCCGAGGCCCGCTGGGTGCCGTACGACAAGGCCGTGGGCCTCGCCTTCGACCACGACCGGATCCTGGCCGACGCCCGGGACCGGGTCGGCGCCAAGCTGGAGTACACCTGCCTGGCCACCGCCTTCTGCCCGGCCGAGTTCACCCTCGGCGAGCTGCAGCAGGTCTACGAGACGGTGTGGGGCACGGCCCTGGACCGGCCCAACTTCCGCCGCAAGGTCCTCGCCACCCCCGGCTTCGTCGAGCCCGTCCCCGGTGCCGCCCGCCTGACCGGGGGCCGTGGCAAACCCGCCGCCGTGTACCGCGCGGGACCGGCCACCACCCTGCACCCGCCCCTGCTCCGCACCCCTCGGGAAGGACGCCCCGCATGACCACCACCACCGGCACCAAGCGCGCCGCCACCGGAGCGCTCACCGGCCTCGCCCTCGGCGACGCGCTGGGCTTCCCCACCGAGTTCAACGACGTCCCGGCGATCCTCGCCAAGTGCGGCCCCTGGCGGGAGATGGCACTGCCCAGGCCCGCGATCGTCACCGACGACACGCAGATGACGCTGGCGCTGGGCAAGGGGCTGCGGACGGCCATGGACCGGGGGCTGCTCGGACCGAAGCGCATGGAACGGCCGGTGCGCGAGGAGTTCGTCGACTGGTACCAGTCGCCGGAGAACAACCGCGCGCCGGGCAACACCTGCCTCAAGGCCTGCAACCTCCTCAAGACCCCGGACCGCCCCTGGCAGGACGCCAGCCAGATCCACTCCAAAGGCTGCGGCGCCAACATGCGCGTCGCACCGGTCGGGCTCGTCCCCGGCCTCAGCGACGAACAGCGCGCGGGCGCCGCCCAGCTGCAGTCCGCGCTCACCCACGGCCACCCCACCGCGCTCGCCGCCTCCGACCTCACCGCGCACGCCGTACGGCTGCTCGCCGAGGGCGCCGAGCCGACCGGCCTGGTCGGGCTGCTGCGTTCGTACGCCTACGACAACCGCAGCCGCTACCACGAGCGCTGGCTCGGCGACCTGTGGAGCCGCGCCCAGGACCCGACGCCCGAGCACTTCATCGCACGCGGCTGGGACGAGTGCCTGGCGACCCTCGACCGGCTCCAGGAGGCGGTGCGCACCGTCTCGCCGGAGACCGACCCGTGCCTGGCCGTCGGCGGGGGCTGGATCGTCGAGGAGGCCATGGCGGCCGGGCTGCTCTGCTTCCTGCTCTTCGTCGACGAGCCGCTCACCGCCCTGCGCCGCGGCGCCTGCACCTCCGGCGACTCCGACTCCATCGCCTGCCTCGCGGGCGCCTTCGCCGGTGCGCACCTGGGAGCCGAAGCCTGGCCGGCCGACTGGGCGGACCGGATCGAGTACCGGGGCGACCTGCTGGCCCTCGGAGCGCTCTGGGACGCTTGAGCCCATGATCGACGCCCTCGACATCGACCTGGCCCCGGTGGTGGCCGAGCAGCCCTTCCCGGTGCTGTTCGCCACCGTCTCCGGCGCCCACCTCTACGGCTTCCCCTCGCGCGACTCCGACGTGGACCTGCGCGGCGTGCACCTGCTGCCCGCCGGCGACCTGGTCGGGCTGCGCGAGCCGGAGGAGACCAGGTCGCGGATGTGGGACCGGGACGGTGTCGAGATGGACCTGGTCACGCACGACCTGCGCAAGTTCGTCCGGCTGATGCTCCGCCGCAACGGCTATGTGCTGGAGCAGCTGCTCTCCCCGCTGGTCGTGCACACCACCGAGGCGCACCGGGAGCTGGCCGCCCTGGCGCCGGGGGTCCTCACCAGCCACCACGCCCACCACTACCGGGGGTTCGCGGGCACCCAGTGGCGGCTGTTCGAGAAGACCGGCCAGCTGAAACCGCTCCTGTACACCTTCCGGGTGCTGCTCACCGGCATCCACCTGATGCGCGCCGGAGAGGTGCAGCCCCACCTGCCCACCCTCCTCGGGGAGGTCGACGCCGCCCCGGACTACCTGACCGAGCTGATCGCCGCCAAGGCCGAGCGCGAGCACGGGGACGCCGGCGTCGACCACGCGCGCGTGCGGGCCGACGTGGAGCGGCTGCACACCGTGCTCGACGAGGCGCAGGCCGTGTCAGGTCTCCCCGACGCCCCGGCCGCGTACGACGCCCTGCACGACTTCGTCGTACGGGTCCGGCTGGAGCGCTGAGGCCCGGCGGGTGCGGACCAGGAAGTCCTCCACGCGGCGCCGGTCCGGTTCCTCGGGCAGTGGGCTGCGCGCGGCGGCCTCCTCGCCCTCCCGCGCCAGGCGGGTCATCCGCGCCTCCACCTCGGGCCAGGGCACCTCGCCGCGTTTCACGGCGAGCAGGGACTCCCGCGCCTCGCCGACGTCGATCGTCAGGACGCCCGTGCGCAGCAGGTCGCGGGCGCTGGTCAGCAGCCGCAGCAGGTGCATCGCGTGCTTCCAGCGCGGGGCGCCGTGGGTGCGTACGTCGGCGTCGAGCTTGCGGCGCTGGCCGTGCGCGTAACGGGTGAAGGTCGCGTGAACCCGGCGGGAGAGGAACGCCTCGCGCAGGGCGAGCAGTTCGCGGCCCGTGCCGTCCACCGACTCCACTAGCGGGGAGTGCAGGCACTCCAGGATGTTCGGGTTCGCGCGCAGGGCCAGCTCGCAGAAGCGCTCCAGCTCCCAGCTGAACTGCTCCTCCCCTGGACCCTCCACGTGCGTCGGCGGCTTCTCGAAGCGCCAGAACAGCGCGGTGGGAGCCAGGAAGACGCCCCGGCGGTCCGTGTCGCTGTCCTCCGTCGCCAGACCGAAGGCGCGCGAACCCATGACACAGGCGTAGACCGTGTGGTCGCGGACCAGGGACTCGTGGCTCTCGGGGGCTTCGGGGCGCATGGCGGGAGCGTACGCGGGCCGCTCACGCCAGGCGGACCGAATTTCCCTCCACCGTGATCCGCTTCCCGGGCAGCGGCTCCGTGGCCGGGCCCCGCACCACCGAGCCGTCGGCGACGGCGAACCTGCTGCCGTGGCAGGCGCAGTCGATGGTGCCGTCCCGCACGTCCGACACGATGCAGCCCTGATGGGTGCAGACCGCCGAGAACGCCTTGAACTCGCCCTGCTCCGGCTGGGTCACCACGATCTTCTCGGCGGTGAGGATCTTGCCGCCGGCGACCGGGACGTCGCCCGTCCGCACCAGTTCCTGCCCCGGCGAGGCGCCCGAGGAGTCGCCGCCGCCCCCGCCGCAGCCCACGCAGAGCGCCGCCGCGCCCGCGCCCGTGGAGAGGAGGACCGTGCGGCGGGTCGGGGTCTGGGTCATGTCGCAACTCCGGGGGAGGGAGGTTCGGGCCGCGGTCAGCGTCTCAGGAGACGGGCGCCGCGGGCCGGTACGCGGCGGGCTGACTAGGCTGGACGGACCAAGAACCGATACACGCGTCAGCAACGTCAGCAAGGAGCATCGCCGTGGCGGTACGAGCGGTCCGGGGCGCCGTCCAACTGGAACGGGACGAGGCGGGGCACATGGACCAGCAGGTCGCGGCCCTGCTGACCGCCCTCATGGAGCGCAACGGCCTGACGGTCGACGACCTGATCAGCCTGTGGTTCACCGCCACCCCCGACCTGCACAGCGACTTCCCGGCCGCCGCGGCCCGCGGCCTCGGCATCACCGACGTGCCGCTGATCTGCGCCCAGGAACTGGACGTCGAGGGCGCCATGCCCCGCGTCGTGCGGGTCCTCGCCCACATCGAGTCCGACCGGCCCCGCGCCGAGATCGCCCACGTCTACCTCGGCGCCGCCGCGGCCCTGCGCAAGGACATCGCCCAGTGAGAACCGCACTCGTCATCGGCACCGGCCTCATCGGCACCTCCGCCGCCCTCGCCCTCACCGAACGCGGTGTCACCGTCCACCTCGCGGACCACGACCCCGAGCAGGCCCGCACCGCCGCCGCGCTCGGCGCCGGCACCGACGAGGCCCCGGACGGCCCGGTCGACCTGGCGATCGTCGCCGCGCCGCCCGCCCTGGTGGCCGACGTACTCGCCGACGCCATGGCCCGCGGCGTCGCCCGCGGCTACATCGACGTGGCCAGCGTCAAGGGCGGCCCCCGGCGGGAGCTGGAGGCGGGAGGGCTCGACCTCTCGGCGTACATCGGCACGCACCCCATGTCCGGCCGGGAGAAGTCCGGCCCGCTGGCCGCGACCGCCGACCTCTTCGAGGGCCGCCCCTGGGTGCTGACCCCGACCCGGGACACCGACACCGAGGTGCTGAACCTCGCCCTGGAGCTGGTCTCGCACTGCCGGGCGGTGCCCGTGGTGATGGACGCGGACGCCCACGACCGTGCCGTGGCCCTCGTCTCCCACATGCCCCACCTGGTCTCCAGCATGGTCGCCGCGCGCCTGGAGCACGCCGAGGAGGCCGCCGTACGGCTGTGCGGGCAGGGCATCCGCGACGTGACCCGGATCGCCGCCTCCGACCCCCGGATGTGGATCGACATCCTCTCCGCCAACCCGGGGCCGGTCGCCGACCTGCTCACCGACGTCGCCGCCGACCTGGAGGAGACGGTACGGGCCCTGCGCGGCCTGCAGTCCGCCGACGAGGACAAGCGCCGCGAGGGCGGCACCGGCATCGCCGAGGTGCTGCGTCGCGGCAACGCCGGACAGGTCCGCGTCCCCGGCAAGCACGGCTCGGCCCCGCGGTCCTACGAGACGGTGGCCGTCCTCATCGACGACCAGCCCGGTCAGCTGGCCCGCATCTTCGCGGACGCGGGACGGGCCGGGGTCAACGTCGAGGACGTGCGCATCGAGCACGCGACCGGGCAGCAGGCGGGTCTGGTGCAGCTCATGGTGGAGCCGAAGGCCGCCGCCGTCCTCACGGCGGCCCTCAAGGAACGGGGCTGGGCGATCCGGCAGTGATCGCGGGGCGCCGGACGCCTGTCGGAGGGGTGCTGCGGGGCCGGTAACCTAGAACCTGTCTGATGATTCCCGCCTGCCCGGCGACGCCTGGCACGCACGCTCGCCGCGTTGCCGAAACGCCCGCGTGGCTCCTCCCCCACTGCCTGAACGGCGTGGGAGGGACCCCCACCGAGGGCGCTCCGGCGCGTTGCGATCGCACGCACCAGACGCCGCCGGGCCCGCCCTCCGGGCGGACGACGGGAGTCATCAGACAGGCCCTGTCGGGACGCGTTCGCGTCCCGCACACCACCCACCGCACCGCACCAGGAAGGTGTCCCCTCGTGGAAAACGGCGCCGCCCCGACCGCCCCGGCCGTGATTGTCGCCATCGACGGCCCCTCCGGCACGGGCAAGTCGAGCACGTCGAAGGCCGTGGCCGCACAGCTCGGCCTCAGCTACCTGGACACCGGTGCGCAGTACCGGGCGATCACGTGGTGGATGGTCAGCAACGGCATCGACACCGACGACCCGCACGCCGTCGCCGCCGCGGCCGGCAAGCCCGAGATCGTCTCCGGCACCGACCCGGCCGGCCCGACCATCACGGTCGACGGCGTGGACGTGGCCGGACCGATCCGCACCCAGGAGGTCACCTCCAAGGTCAGCGCGGTCAGCGCGGTGCCGGAGATCCGCACCCGGATCACCGAGCTGCAGCGCACCATCGCCGCCGCCGCGCCGCTCGGCATCGTCGTCGAGGGCCGCGACATCGGCACCACCGTGCTGCCGGACGCCGACCTGAAGATCTTCCTGACCGCCTCGGCGGAGGCCCGCGCCGCCCGCCGCAGCGGCGAGCTGAAGGGCGCCGACGTCCACGCCACCCGCGAGGCCCTGATCAAGCGGGACGCGGCCGACTCCAGCCGCAAGACCTCCCCGCTGGCCAAGGCCGGCGACGCGGTCGAGGTGGACACCACCGCCCTCACCCTCCCGCAGGTCATCGAGTGCGTCGTCACCCTCGTCGAGGAGAAGCGGGCCGGCAAGTGACCGCATCCTCCGCAGCGCCCGCCCCCTCCGAGAAGGGCGCCGAGGTCGGCCGGCGCATCGGCGTCGGCCTGATGTACGGGCTGTGGAAGCCGCGCGTGCTCGGCGCCTGGCGGGTGCCCGCCACCGGCCCGGTGATCTACGCCGTCAACCACGCGCACAACATCGACGGCCCGATGGTCATGGGGGTGGCGCCCCGGCCGACGCACTTCCTGATCAAGAAGGAGGCGTTCGTCGGTCCGCTCGGACGCTTCCTGACCGGCATCGGCCAGCTGAAGGTGGACCGCCACTCCGCCGACCGCGGGGCCATAGGGCAGGCGCTGGGCGTGCTGGCCGACGGCGGCGTCCTGGGCATCTTCCCGGAGGGCACCCGGGGCGAGGGCGACTTCGCCTCGCTGCGCGCCGGGCTGGCCTACTTCGCGGTGCGCGGCGGCGCGCCGATCGTCCCGGTCGCGGTGCTGGGAAGCACGGACCGTCCCGGACGGTTGATAAAGGCGCTGCCCCCGCTGCGCTCCCGCGTGGACGTCGTCTTCGGCGACCCCTTCGACGCGGGCGACGGCAGCGGGCGGCGCACCCGCAAGGCCCTGGACGAGGCCACCGAACGCATCCAGAAGCAGCTCACCGCGCACCTGGAAAACGCCAGGCGCCTCACCGGGCGCTGAGTGACACTTGAGTAGTGGATCACCCGGTACAGGGGTGTTCCACCGATCACCACGATGAACGAGGTACGGACTTCATGAACGACCACATCCACCCCGAGGGCTCGGGCGGAGAGCACGACCACGGGGCGCTCGGCGACGCCGAGTACGCACAGTTCATGGAGCTGGCCGCCGAAGAGGGCTTCGACGTCGACGAGGTCGAGGGCGCGATCGAGGAGGCCGGGCACGGCCCGCTGCCCGTCCTCGCCGTCGTCGGCCGCCCCAATGTCGGCAAGTCGACCCTCGTGAACCGCATCATCGGCCGCCGCGAGGCCGTCGTCGAGGACAAGCCCGGTGTCACCCGCGACCGCGTCACCTACGAGGCCGAGTGGGCCGGGCGCCGCTTCAAGGTCGTCGACACCGGCGGCTGGGAGCAGGACGTCCTCGGCATCGACGCCTCCGTGGCCGCGCAGGCCGAGTACGCGATCGAGGCCGCCGACGCGGTCGTCTTCGTCGTGGACGCCAAGGTCGGCGCCACCGACACCGACGAGGCGGTCGTCCGGCTGCTGCGCAAGGCAGGCAAGCCCGTCGTGCTGTGCGCCAACAAGGTCGACGGCCCGAGCGGCGAGGCCGACGCCTCCTACCTGTGGTCGCTGGGCCTGGGCGAGCCGCACCCCGTCTCCGCGCTGCACGGCCGCGGCACCGGCGACATGCTGGACAAGGTCCTGGAGGCCCTGCCCGAGGCCCCGGCGCAGACCTTCGGCACCGCCCTCGGCGGCCCGCGCCGCATCGCTCTGATCGGCCGCCCCAACGTCGGCAAGTCCTCACTGCTGAACAAGGTCGCGGGCGAGGAGCGCGTCGTGGTCAACGAGCTGGCCGGCACCACCCGCGACCCGGTCGACGAGCTGATCGAGCTGGGCGGCGTCACCTGGAAGTTCGTCGACACGGCGGGCATCCGCAAGCGCGTCCACCTCCAGCAGGGCGCCGACTACTACGCCTCGCTGCGCACCGCCGCCGCCGTCGAGAAGGCGGAGGTGGCCGTGATCCTCATCGACGCCTCCGAGTCGATCTCGGTCCAGGACCAGCGGATCGTCACCATGGCCGTCGAGGCGGGCCGCGCGATCGTCGTCGCCTACAACAAGTGGGACACCCTCGACGAGGAGCGCCGCTACTACCTGGAGCGGGAGATCGAGACCGAGCTGGGCCAGGTGGCCTGGGCGCCGCGGGTCAACGTCTCGGCGCAGACCGGCCGGCACATGGAGAAGCTGGTCCCCGCGATCGAGACCGCGCTGGCGGGCTGGGAGACCCGGGTTCCCACGGGCAGGCTGAACGCCTTCCTCGGCGAGCTGGTCGCCGCCCACCCGCACCCGGTGCGGGGCGGCAAGCAGCCGCGCATCCTCTTCGGCACCCAGGCCGGCACCAAGCCGCCGCGGTTCGTGCTCTTCGCCTCCGGCTTCATCGAGGCCGGCTACCGGCGCTTCATCGAGCGCCGGCTGCGCGAGGAGTTCGCCTTCGAGGGGACGCCGATCCACATCTCGGTGCGGGTGCGCGAGAAGCGCGGCGCCAAGAAGAAGTAGGGACACCCGGTGACGTGTGAGGGGCGCCCCCCGGCCCGGGGGGCGCCCCTCACACGTCACTCGTCCGGCGGTCAGGTACCCGACCGCGGGGCCGGTGGCAGAGCCGCCGGTACGTGGTGGGTGCCGCCGACCCGCTGCCACACCGACTGCTGGCCGACGCGGGCGCTCTGGGCCCCCGCGCTGTAGGCGCTGTAGCCGCCTCTGCCGCGCGGGATGCTCCTGAAGGCCGTGAATCCCAGCTCCTCCTCACCGCTGCGATCGCCCGGCAGCGATCGGAAGGACCTGACGTACTCGGCGTAGAGCGCGTCGTAGATCGGCGTGGCCGAGGGGCCGCCGTGGCGGTGGAAGGCGTCGTATGCGTACACGTATGTCCAAACGACCCCGCGCAGGAAGGGATGCGGCCCAGGTGACGGCCGTCCGGCAGCCCACCGGACGGGCTCAGGTTCCCGCCAGCGGCAGCGCCGCCGCGACCAGCTGTCCGTTCGCCGCCGCCTTGTCCAGCGCGTCCCGCAGCAGGTCCTCGCGCGGCTGCCGGCCGATCGATCCGACGGGCGCGGCGAACATCAGCACCTGCTGGTGCTTGTTGGCCGCCGTACGCCAGCCCTCGGTGACCTGGAGCGGCTGGTGCGCCTGCCACCAGGCCACCGGCCGGCCGCCGTTCGTCCCGGGCTGGAGCACCGCATGCAGCTGGCCCATCGCGAGCAGGACCGACCAGCCGTGCAGCACGGCAGGCGTGGACGCCAGCTCGGTGACCGGCATGAAGCCCTGCTCGATCAGCAGCGGCAGGAAGTCGTCACCGGCGCCGGCCGTGCCGGGCCGCGCGATGGGAGCGGTCGGCTCCACCACGAGGGCCGGGTGCAGCTCCCCGGCGATCAGGATCAGCCCGCTGGTGACACCGAGCACGGCCTGCTCGGGCGCGGCCTTCTCGGGGGCCGCGGGAGCGGGCTCCGAGCGGGCCTGGTCGGCGCTGATGGACCGCACCGCCCCCTGAAGCTGCTCCTCGGTGACCTTGACGACCTGCGAGGGCAGGCAGCCCGCGTGGGCGAACGCGAGCACGGCGGTCTCGTCCCCGATGAAGAGGACGGTGCTGGTGCGCTCCTGCTCACAGTCGCCCGGGGTGCGGCAGGACGTGCAGTCGTAGCTGCCCGGGGCGGACTCCCCGGCCAGCAGGCGGTCGGCTTCTTCGTCGCCGATCTCGGCGCGTACGTCGTCGCTGACGTCGAGCATGCGCGGCACGGGTGGCTCCCTCGGGATGCGGTGCGTGGCCGGACCGGGTGGCTCCCGGGCCGTGGTCCGGGCGGGTCCCCGGCTCATGCAAGGACAACGGGGGATCAGTGGCGGGAGTCACGCCCCATGGCCAACGGAATCGAACCATGCGGCGCTCGCGATCGTCCGAGGGCCGCGAGCGTCGCCGCACGCCCAAGTGGGGTGCGGCAGAACGGGGTTGGGCCGGCGCAACCGGTCGGGCCGTCCCGTCCGCGAGTCGACAAATCAGGAAATCAGCGAATGAACTGGGTGACCGAAAAGGAGTGCTGCCGGGCGCTCGCCCCCGTCGTGACCACATCGCAATCGGACACGGACAACCAGAAGGCGGGGTTCCGGGTCTAACCGGACGACGAGAAGCCCATGGGAGGAACCGCACCGCATGACGCCGCCGCCCCCGTCGGCCGCTCCGCTGCGCGCCGACTGCATCGGCGACTCCGCGGGCGGTCTGACCTTCGACGTCGCCGCGCGCGGAAACGCCGGGGCGGCCCTGCTCATCCTGCGCCGCCGCGCCGCCGGTGGCCTCGACGGCACGGGAGACACGGTCAGCCTGCCGCTGGCCCCGGCGGCGGAGGGCCGGCTGCGCGCCGCGCTGCCCAGCAGCGTGTCCCTGCCCGAGGGCCGCTGGGACGCCTACGCCCTCCTCTCCGGCGGCGAGCCGCGACGCCTGGTGCCCGGCGTCACCGATCTGCGCTCCCTCGCCGAGCGCATCCCCAGCGGGCTGCTGGGCCACGTCGCCGTCCGCATCCCGTACGCCACCCGGCAGGGCAACCTCACGGTCCGCAGCTGGCTGCGCGCCCCGCACGCGGAGGCGGTGGAGCTGCGCCTGGCGAGCGGTGGCCTGACCGTACGCGGGCGGGTGTACGGCACCCGGCTCGTGCCCGGGGCGGACGCCGAGCTGTGCGCCCGGCCGGGCGGTGGAGAGGGCGGCGAGGGCGGCGGCCGCGTACGCCGGGTGGACGTCGCCGCCGAGCGGACGGAGTTCGCCTTCACCGTGCCCTACGAGGGCCTGGAGCCGGGTGTCTGGGACCTGTGGCTGCGCCCCGCCGGTGACGCCGGTCCGGTGGTGCGCCTCGCGCGGCTGCTGGACGACGTCGCCGACAAGAGCCCGGTCCTCACGTTTCCCCGCGCGCGCGTGCGGACGCCCCACGGCCCGGCGGAGGCCGGGCCGTACTACACCCGGGACAACGACCTGTCGCTCGCCGTCACCCCGCTGGACGCCTGACCGGGTGTCCGATGTTCGATTGGCGTAAGTGATCCGCGGGCCGTTCCGCAAGGGCGTACGTGTGCTTTCGGAGGCGTTCGAGTACGGAATGCGGGGCTCTGACGGGGGCGCCCCGAAGCCTTTTGCGTCCGCCTTATCCGACCGGCTGCCGCGACATGCATAAATAGGCCTCGACTGCGTGTGGAACGCATGAAAAACCGTCCGTCCGTGTGAACGGGTTCCAGTAAAGCGGGCCACATGATCTTGTGACAGAAATGTGACCGTAGGTGCATCCGGGGCCCGCGATACCGGCCTGGGCTTCCCCGCTCCCGGGGCAGGGCATAGCGTGGCGGCATGGCACCGATTCCGACACCCCCCGCCGAGCCCCAGGACAGTCCGGACACCTACGTCGGCCTCGATTCCGACGCGGCCGAACGGCTGGCGCGGGAGCGGGGCTGGTCGACGGTGCGGTCGCTGGCGCCGGGCACGGTCATCACCATGGAGTACCGCGTGGGCCGCCTCAACTTCGAGGTGAAGGACGGCCGGGTGTCCCGCGCCTGGAAGGGTTAGGGCAGGCCCTGGGCCCGGTCAGCCGCCCGACAGGGGCCGTGCGGCCGGGGCCGTGTTACGCGTGTGCCGGTCGGCGTGCGGCGGCCGGCGGCTGCCGGCCGGGGTCACCGGCGTACGGTCCGGGCGGACCGTGTGCGGACCCGGCGCCAGGTGGCCCGCGGCCCGGGCGGTGCGGGACGCGGCGACCGGCTCGCGGGCCGGTGTCTCGGGCCGGCCGGAGCCGGGCGGGGCGACGGGTACGGGCGGGCCGAGCGGCCGCTTCGTCGGGCCCTCGCGGTCGCGGCGGGCGTACCAGCGGTCGCGCAGGCCGAGGATCCACGCCTCCGCACGGGTGATCAGCGGCTCGAACCAGGGAAGCGCCAGCAGGATCAGCAGGCCCGCCACCCAGCCGAGGATCACGTCGCTGAGCCAGTGCGTGCCGAGGTAGACGGTGGACATGCCCACCCCGAGCGAGGTGACCGCGGAGACCGCGGACAGCCAGCGCCGGGTTCGGTGCGTCGAGGCCAGGTAGGCGAGGATGCCCCAGGTGACGACGGCGTTCGCGGTGTGACCGCTCGGAAATATATCGCCGCCGAGCCACATCTCGCTGGCGCCGATCGTGGTCGCGTAGTGCGGTCCCAGCCGCCCCATGCCGTACTTGGCGGCGCCGACCGTGACGTTCAGCAGGAGCAGTGAGACGCCCAGCGCCAGCATCGGACGCAGGGTGTGCTGCCGCCAGGAGCGCCAGCCGAGCCAGGCCGCGACCATCACGGCGGTGGGGCCGCGCTGGCCGAGCACCACGTAGTAGTCGACGAACGCGTGGATCTCCGGCCACTGCTGGTAGGGCCGGAAGAACATGACCTGCCAGTCGAGCCGGACCAGCCACGAGGTGATCACTACGGCCCACACGATCGCGATGTAGAACGCGAGGGTCCCGGCGAACAGCGCGATCCTGTGCCGGGACATCTCCGGCACGTCCAGGAGCGCCGGTCGTTCCGGCTCCCGGTCCAGTCTCGCGAACACCCGGTCCAGACGGGTGGGCTTCCGTTCGATACGCACCCAATCGACGTTACAGCGAGTGAGGAGTGATCCCGGCCGAATCAACGGCTTTGTGATGACGATGTGATGTGGGATTCCTCTCAGGCGGTGCCCTATTTCCGGGTAATCCGCAATCTCGCCCGGCCGCGGACTTCAATTCCTTTGATCTGTCCGGCCGACGGTTTTATCGTGCTTTTGAATTCGTTCACCGAATGCTGGTGCGGAATTGTCCCGGTGGTCACCGGGCGGACGGCGCCGGAACCTGGCGGGACCCGGCCGGTCAGGGCGGGCCGGAGCCGTTCAGCCAGAACGCCCCGTACACTGCCGCCGCCACCGCGACCCCGCACACGACCGGCGCCGACCTGGCGGTGCGCAGCCGGGCCAGGCCCACGGCCAGGGGGAACAGCAGCGGGAACGCGGGCAGCAGCAGCCGGGGCTTCGAGCCGAAGTAGCTCGACGCGCACAGGGCGAGCACGGTGACGAGCCCCGCGTACACCAGCAGCGGGAGCGGCTGTCGCTGCCGTACGCACACCACGTACAGCCAGACCAGCAGCGCGACCCCGATGATCAGCCCGACGCCCGCCAGGGCCGCCGGGAACGACGTGAACTTGGCGGCGACGAAACGGGCGAAGGCCGCGCCCCCGTCGAAGCCGTTGCGCCAGCCGGCCTGTACGTCGAGATAGCCGAGCGGGCCCCCGCCGGTGCGGTGACCGACCCACAGGACGTAACCGGCCGCCCCCAGGGGTGCGAGCAGCATGCCGAGCACCCGCCGCGCGCGGTCCCGGCCGTCGCGGTCGTCCCGGTCCCGCGTGAACGCCGCGATCGCGGCCACCCACACCGCCGCCGTCACCGCGAGCCCCACCGGGCGGGTCAGCCCGGCCAGCGCGGCCAGCGTCCCGGCCGTCACCCAGCGCCCGGTCAGCACCGCGTACAGCGACCAGGCGGCCAGTGCCGTGAACAGGGACTCGCTGTACGCCATCGACTGCACGACACCGACCGGCAGCACGGCCCACAGCAGCACCGCGCACACGCCGACGCGGCGGTCGTACACGTGCTCCGCCACCGCGAAGATCCCCCAGGCAGCGGCGAGCGAGGCGAGCAGGGAGACGACGAACCCGGCGTCGGCGTACGACAGCGGGGTCACCGCCGCGCCGAGCCGCTCCAGCCAGGGCAGCAGCGGGAAGAACGCCAGGTTGGAGTGCACGTCGCCGTTGGGTAGCCGCACCTCGTAGCCGTATCCCAGCTCGGCGACCCTGGTGTACCAGAGGGAGTCCCAGCGGGCCGTCAGCAGCGTGTACGCGTTCTTGTCGCGCGCGGCACTCCACAGGGCCAGGGCGAGCAGGCCCAGCGCGCGCACGGCCGCGTAGCCGAGCAGCGCCGGGGCGGCCCGGCGCAGGGCACCGGACGGACCCGGGGTGCCCCGGCGGGCCGCGTCGCGCGTTTCAAGATCGGTCACGGGCCCGATTATCCGTCGGCCGCGGGGGCGGGGGTCCCGCCGGGGCGGGTGGCACGGTGGCCGCAGTGGCGCACGCCACACAGGTGACGCGGGATGTGTGAGACCCGACACGTGTGCGGTGCCCGGTCTCGCGTACTCTGGCGAGTCACTCGCGTTCCGCTGCACGGCCCGGAGCCCCCCGCTCCTCTCCGGCCGAGCCAGGGGGAGTCCCCACCCCACGGCCCGCCGGACGCGAGGGAACATCTTGGAGGTACGTACATGTCCGGGACGACCACGGCTGCCGCCGCGCCGCGCCGTCGGGCGGCCGGGGCCGGTGCCAACCGCTGGGTGGTCCTGGTCGTCCTCTGCGTCAGCCTGCTGCTCGTCGCCGTCGACGCGACCGTGCTGCACGTGGCGGTCCCCGCCGTCACCGAGGACCTCCGGCCCGGCGCCATCGAACTGCTCTGGATCGTCGACGTCTACCCGCTCGTCTGCGCCTCGCTGCTGATCCTCTTCGGCACGCTGGGTGACCGGGTGGGCCGCAGACGGGTCCTGCTGCTCGGCTACGCCCTCTTCGGCGTCGCCTCCGCGCTGGCGGCCCTCGCCGAGACCGCCCAGGTGCTGATCGCGGCCCGCGCGCTGCTCGGCGTGGGCGGCGCCATGATCATGCCCGCGACCCTGTCGATCCTGCGGCAGGTCTTCCCCGACCGGCGGGAACGGGCGCTGGCCATCGGCATCTGGAGCGCCGTGGCCGCGGTCGGCGCGGCGGTCGGTCCGCTGCTCGGCGGCTTCCTGCTGGAGCACTTCTGGTGGGGCTCGGTCTTCCTGGTCAACATCCCGCTGATGCTGGTCAGCCTGCCGGTGGGGCGGTTGCTGCTGCCCGAGTCGAAGGGCGACGGCCACGGGCCCTGGGACGTGGCCGGCGCGCTGATGGCTGCGGGCGGCCTGTTCGGGGTCGTCCTTGGGGTGAAGCGGCTGGGCGGCGGCGAGCCGGTGGCGAGCCTGCTCACCGTGCTGCCGCTGGTGCTGGGCGCGGCGCTGCTGGCGGGCTTCGTACGGCGGCAGCGGCGGCGCACGTATCCGCTGGTGGACCTCGCGATGTTCCGGCGGCCGGCGTTCAGTACGTCGGTGGGGTGCATCGTGCTGGCCATGCTGGCGCTGGTGGGTCTTGAGCTGATCGCCGCGCAGTACCTGCAGCTGGTGCTCGGTCTTTCCCCGCTGGAGACCGGGCTGCGGCTGCTGCCGCTGACCTTCGCGGCGATGGCGGCGGGGCTCGCGGGTGCGCGGCTGCTGCGGCGTTTCGGGCCGCGGCGGACGGTGTGCGCGGGGTTCTGCCTGACGGCCTTCGCGGTGGTGCTGCTCACGGCGATGGGCCGGGCCGACAACTGCGCGCTGCTGCTGACCGGGTTCGTCCTGCTCGGCTTCGGTCTGGAGACGACGCTGTTCGGGGCGTACGAGTCGATGCTGAGCGAGGCGCCGCAGGAGCAGTCGGGGGGCGCGGCGGCGATCGGGGAGACCTCTTACCAGCTGGGCGCCGGGATCGGCATCGCGTTGCTGGGCAGCGTGATGAACGCGGCGTACGCGCCCGGGCTGACGGGGGGCGTGCCGGGGGTGCCCGGGTCGGCGTCGGTGGCGGCGGGGCATTCGCTGGGGGAGGCGTACGAGGTTGCCGCGCAGCTCGGGGGGCCGGCGGGGGTTGCGTTGCGGCGGGCCGCGGGGGACGCGTTCGTGCATGGGCTGCATGTGACGTTGGTGGTGAGTGCGGTGTTGTTGCTGCTGGGGGCGGTGATGGCGTTGCGGTTGCCGCGGGTGATGCAGTGCGAGGAGGTCTCCGTGCCCGCGCCCCGGGGGGCGGTGGAGTCCCGCGTCTCGGTGTGACCCCGTGGCTCTCCCGCCCACGCACTGCCCGTTCACCGTTGGCCGAGGGGTGGCCGTTGCCCGCGGGGGGCCGAGGAGCCTCGGCGGCCGTCGGTCGTCATGGGGGTCGGTTCCGGGGTTGTGGCGTTGTGGGTACGCGCCGTGTGTGCCTGCTTCTCACCGCGTGTCGCCACCCACCCCCCGTTACTCACCGCAAGCCGCCGACGGTGGGTCACCCCCGCGGGCGACGTCCGCCCCGTTCCCGACGGTGAACGGGTGGTGCGTGGCCGAGGGACGGGCATGGTGGACGTGCGCAGCCGCGCATCGTAACGTCGGCGGCGAGAGCCGTGACTAGCGGCGCTAGTTTTAAGAGTCCCGAAGGGTGTCCTCATGGCCGCGTCCCCAAAGTTGCCCGCCTTCGACCCCGCCGACCCCCTCGGCATCGACGACCTGCTCGAGCCGGAGGACCTCGCGGTCCGGGACACCGTGCGGAGCTGGGCCGCGGACCGCGTGCTGCCGCACATCGCGGGCTGGTACGAGAGCGGCGAGCTGCCCGGCATCCGGGAGCTCGCGCGCGAGCTCGGGAGCATCGGCGCGCTCGGCATGTCGCTCGAGGGCTACGGCTGCGCGGGTGCCACCGCCGTCCAGTACGGGCTCGCCTGTCTGGAGCTGGAGGCGGCCGACTCCGGCATCCGCTCCCTGGTCTCCGTGCAGGGTTCCCTCGCCATGTACGCCATCCACCGCTTCGGGAGCGAGGGGCAGCGGCAGGAGTGGCTGCCGCGCATGGCCGGCGGTGAGGTCATCGGGTGCTTCGGGCTGACCGAGCCCGACCACGGCTCCGACCCGGCCAACATGCGCACCCACGCCAAGCGGGACGCCGGCGGCGACTGGGTGCTCGACGGGCGCAAGATGTGGATCACCAACGGGTCGGTCGCCGGTGTCGCCGTCGTCTGGGCCCAGACCGAGGAGGGGATCCGCGGCTTCGTCGTGCCGACCGACAGCCCCGGCTTCTCCGCGCCCGAGATCAAGCACAAGTGGTCCCTGCGGGCCAGCGTCACCAGCGAGCTGGTGCTCGACGACGTACGGCTGCCCGCCGACGCCGTACTGCCGGAGGTGACCGGGCTGCGCGGACCGCTCAGCTGTCTCTCGCACGCCCGTTACGGCATCGTCTGGGGCTCGATGGGCGCGGCCCGCAGCTCGTTCGAGGCGGCCCTGGAGTACGCGAAGTCGCGGGAGCAGTTCGGGCGGGCCATCGGCGGCTTCCAGCTGACCCAGGCCAAGCTCGCCGACATGGCGGTCGAACTGCACAAGGGGATCCTGCTCGCCCACCACCTCGGGCGGCGCATGGACGCCGGCCGCCTGCGTCCCGAGCAGGTCAGCTTCGGCAAGCTCAACAACGTGCGCGAGGCCATCGACATCTGCCGTACGGCCCGTACGATCCTCGGCGCCAACGGGATCTCCCTCGAATACCCCGTGATGCGGCACGCGACGAACCTGGAATCGGTGCTCACCTACGAGGGCACCGTCGAGATGCACCAGCTGGTGCTGGGCAAGGCGCTCACCGGACTCGACGCCTTCCGGTAAGAGGCCGGGGGGTGGGGCGGGGCCGTGGTCCGCGGCCCCGCCTCAGCTCTGGTTGAAGAAACCGTCGGAACGATGTGTTCCGGACTCACCGCTGATGACCTGGGTGTCGGCCGGGCTCAGCAGGAACACCCGGGTGGACACCCGCTCGATCGAACCGCGCAGGCCGAAGATGAGCCCGGCCGCGAAGTCGACCACGCGCTTGGCGTCGGTGCCCTCCATGGCCGTCAGGTTCACGATGACCGGGACGCCGTCCCGGAACAGCTCACCGATGGCCCGTGCGTCCCGGAAGCTGTCCGGGGTGACCGTCGCGATGCGGCGGCCCTTCTCCTCGGCCACGTCCGAAGCCACCTTGACCCGCGGGTCCGTGACCCAGGCGTCCCCGGGCTCGGTGCCCTCGGAGTAGTCGTCGTCGTAGTAACGCTCGTCATCGTTGTTGTCGTCGACGAGGCCGAGCCACGCACTCGCCTTGCGTACCGATCCCATGGACGCCTCCTCTCACAGCGGTCTTTCGTGCTTCCGCATCCCTATGGTCATCCATGATGCGGACGTCGCGCCAAGTGGATAGACGCCGCGCGGGGGGTTTGTGACGGTACTGGTGCACAGCGGATCCGTCGAGAGTCCTTGTGTCCCAAGGGTCGTTTCCCAAACGGCTGCTGACTGTGAGTGAAATATGATTCTTCACGGCACACGGGTGAGAGCGGGTGCGTACGGGTGAAGGCGGCGGTCGGTACGATGCCGCAGCTCAGCGTCGTACAACCACGGGGGAGCGTCGTGTTCGGAATCGTCAGGCCGTGCAGGCACCGGCTCGGAGAGAGCCTCACCAGTCAGTGGATGGCTCATTTGTGCGGATTGTGCCTCGCACTGCGCAAGGACCACGGGCAGTTCGCGCGCATCGTGACGAACTATGACGGTCTGCTCATATCGGTTTTGACGGAGGCTCAGGCCGCGCGGGACGGTGCGGGCGCCGGGCGGCGCACGGCCGGGCCCTGCCCGCTGCGCGGGATGCGCACCGCGTCCGTCGCGCACGGCGAGGGGGCCCGGCTCGCGGCGGCCGTGTCCCTGGTGCTGGCCTCGGCCAAGGTGCGCGACCACGTGGCCGACGGGGACGGCCTGCTGGCCCGCCGGCCGGTGGCCCTCGCCGCCCGCCGGATCGCCGGCGGCTGGGACGCGGCCGGGGCGCGCGGCGGCAGCGCCGTCGGCTTCGACACCGCCGTGCTGGTCGACGCCGTGGACCGGCAGGGTGGCATCGAGGCCCTCGCCGGACTCGGAACTCCCCTGCTCACCGTCACCGAGCCGACCGAGACCGCGACCGCCGCCGCCTTCGCGCACACCGCTCACCTCGCCGGGCGGCCGCACAACGCCGCGCCGCTCGCCGAGGCCGGCCGGCTCTTCGGCCGGCTCGCCCATCTCCTGGACGCCGTGGAGGACCGGGAGGCCGACGCCGCGTCCGGCGCCTGGAACCCGCTCACCGCCACCGGGACGCCGCTCACCGAAGCCCGGCGACTCGCCGACGACGCCGTGCACGGGGTGCGGCTGGCCCTGCGGGAGGCCGAGTTCACCGACGGGCGGCTGGTGCACCGGCTGCTCGTGCACGAGCTGGGCAATTCCGTGGACCGCGCGTTCGGCACCGTCTCGTGCGCCCACGGCAGCCATCCGTACGCCCCTCCCGGCACCCCGGGTGCGCCCGGTGGCCCCGGTGGGCCGACGCCCCCGGAGCCGCCGCGCCGCGACCGCCGCGGGCTGCTCGCCGGCTGTGCCGTGTGGCTCGGGCTGGCCTGCACGTGCCAGATGTGCTGCGGCACCTTCAACGACCCCTGGAGCGGGCAGCGCAGGGAGGGGCTCTGCTCCCAGTGCGACTGCGGCAACTGCTGCGACTGCTGTGACTGCTGCGGCAACTGCTGCGGCGACGACGGCTGCGGCTGCGGCTGTGACGGCTGCGACTGCGGCTGCAACTGCTGAATGCCCGCGGCCTCCGCCCATCGGGCGGAGCGCCCGCGCGCGTGGGCGTACGCATCGTCAGAGGTCTCCTGAGGGCGCGGGTATGGGGCGGCGCGAGGGGAGGGGGGCGCGGGTGAAGGCGGGACGGCAGGTCGAACCCGAGGAGACCCCGACGGGATCAGGCGATCAGCGGCTGTGGCGAGCGCGGATCGGGCGGTCAGCAGACCGGGGCAGGCAGAGGGGTCGGCTCAACAGGAACAGGACCACACTCGACCGAAGTCGATGTGGGAGCGCGTGACCAGCCACTGCTGCGGATGCATGGGCCAAGTGGAACAGGCATCCGGTTCCGCGTCAACGAACTGAGACGTGCGGCTCACAGTGTGGACAGCCTTGACAGCGGACGGAAAGAGCCCCGTACTCTCGGCGGACGGCCGTGCTGAGGGGCTCGGCCGTGTGAAGGCACCACCCACCGTGTCCGACTGACTCGATGTCACGGAGCCTTCGCATGTCCTCCGACACCCTCGACAAGTCCGCCGCCGTACCGGAAACCCCGGACGGGGCGGATCTCCCGCGGATCGTCCCGCACCATCGCCCCGGCCCGCCCGGCATCGGCCAGTACTGCGTCCAGACGCACCGCGCCGGCGGCACGGAGTGCTCCCGATGACCCGCCCCGCGCCCGACACCCGAGCCTCACTGGTCGTGGTCGGCGCCGGGCCGCGCGGTACCGGACTGCTGGAGCGCATCGCCGCCAACGCACCCGAACCGCACGACGGCCGCGGCCTCGACATCCACCTCGTGGACCCGCATCCCCAGGACGGGGTGTCCCGGGTGACGAGCACCACCGTGCCGGGCGCCGCCGTCCAAGCGCGGGCGCCGGTCGAGGCACGGCTGCCGCACCCCACCGTGGAACGCGCCCGCGATCCGCTGCCGCGCGCGCTGCACGCCGACGGCGCCGGCCCGACCCCGGACGGACTGCCGGCCGTCGACCGCGCCGACGGGCGCGTGCCGGACCGGGACGGGCGACCGCGTCCCCGCCGGTTCGCGCTCGGCCCGCACACCGACGCGCGCGGCTCGGGCGCGTTCACCCGGCCCCGCACCGGCGGCGTGGCCTTCCGGCAGAACGACGCCACCGCGCGGGCCTTACCGACCTTCCTCATCGGCTACGGGTCGTGTGAGGCAAGGCCTGGTGAAGACAGGGCTGTTGGCGCACACGGAGCAGACAGAAGGGGATGATCCCGCATGACCTCCTCCCACGGCAGGCGGCGGCTGCACCTGGCCGCCGCACTGGACCGGCGGTCGGTGTACGACGCCGACGCGTACGTGTCGGCCGTCCGGCTCGCCGAACGCGGCGCGCTCGACTTCGTGACCCTGGGCGACAGCCTCGCCCGGCCCGGTCCCGACGCGCTCGCCGTCCTGTCCCGGCTGGCGCCCGCCACGCGGCGCGTCGGCCTGGTCCCCACCGTCACCACCACCCACACCGAGCCCTTCCACGTCCAGGCGGCCGTGGCGACCCTGGACTGGGTCAGCCGCGGCCGGGCCGGCTGGCGGATCGAGGTGTCCACCACCGAGGGCGAGGCCCGCCTCTTCGGCCGCCGCCACGCGGCACCCGCCGACGCGCTCTGGCAGGAGGCCGGCGAGGTCGCCGACGTGGCGGCGCGCCTGTGGGACAGCTGGGAGGACGACGCCGAGATCCGGGACGTGGCCACCGGCCGCTTCGTCGACCGGGACCGACTCCACCACGTCGACTTCACCGGCGCCGCCTTCTCCGTCAAGGGCCCCTCGATCGTGCCGCGGCCCCCGCAGGGGCACCCCGTGCGCGTGGTCGACGCCACCGGCCGGGCCGCACGGGCGGTCGCGGCCCGGTACGCCGACGTGGCCCTCGTGCGCACCGCGCTCCCCGCCCGGGCCGCCGCCGCGCGAACCGAACTGCGGGCGGCCGCCGAGACGCACGGCCGTGACCCGGACGACCTGCGGGTGCTCGCCGCCCTGGACGTCGACCTCGGCGACGGCGAGTACGCGGCAGAACCCGGGCACGGCGGAGGCGGCCCCCGCGCCACCCCGCACGGCCCGCTGTACCGCGGCGGCCCCGTCGACCTGGCCGAACTGATCGTCTCCTGGCACCGGGACGGCACCGTCGACGGCTTCCACCTCACCCCCGTCGAGCCGCGCCGCGACCTGGAACGCCTCGTCAACGGCACGGTGTCCCTGCTCCAGCACCGGGGCCTGTTCCGCACCTTCTACCCGGGCAGCACGCTCCGGGAGCACCTGGGCCTGCCCCGGCCCGCCAACCAGTACGCCGTCGCGCAGGGAGCGTCATGACCGGACCGAAACCGAGGCTGCCGAAACCGAGGCAGCCGAAACCGGCGCAGCCGAAGCGGATGCATCTCGCCGCGCACTTCCCGGGGGTCGACAACACCACCGTCTGGGCCGATCCGCGCTCGGGCTCGCAGATCGACTTCTCCTCCTACGAGCACCTCGCGCGCACGGCCGAACGCGGCCTGTTCGACTTCTTCTTCCTCGCCGAGGGGCTGCGGCTGCGCGAGCACAAGGGCCGCATCCACGACCTGGACGTGGTCGGCCGCCCCGAGTCCCTGACCGTGCTGAACGCGCTCGCCGCCGTCACCGAACACCTCGGCCTCGCCGCCACGGTCAACGCCACCTTCAACGAGCCCTACGAACTCGCCCGCCGGCTCGCCACCCTGGACCACCTCAGCGGCGGCCGGGCTGCCTGGAACGTGGTGACCTCCTCCGACGCCTTCACCGGCGAGAACTTCCGGCGCGGCGGTCACCTGGACCGGGCCGAGCGGTACACCCGCGCCGCCGAGTTCGTGGCCACGGCACGGGAGCTGTGGGACTCCTGGGCCCCGGACGGCACGCCCCGCCCCTTCGCCCACCACGGGCTGCACTTCGACATCGCGGGCGAGTTCACCCTGCCCCGCTCCCCGCAGGGGCACCCGGTGGTGATCCAGGCGGGCGACTCCGACGAGGGCCGGGAGTTCGCCGCATCGTCGGCCGACGTGATCTTCACCCGCCACCGCACCCTGGAGGCGGGTCGCGCCTTCTACGCCGACGTCAAACGCCGCCTGGCGACGTACGGCCGGAGCCCCGGCGACCTCAAGATCATGCCCGGTGTCACGGTCGTCCTCGGGGAGACCGCCGCCGAGGCGCAGGAGCGGGCCGAGGAGATCCGGTGGCAGCAGGTCTCCCCGCAGACGGCGCTGTTCACGCTGGAGCGGATCTGGGGCGTCGACCTGTCCGGCTACGACCCCGACGGGCCGCTGCCCGACGTCGACCCGGTGCCCGACCCGCAGCTCAGCCGGGGACGGACCCGGCAGGGCGACAGCGTCGCGACCGCCGAGAAGTGGCGGGCGCTGGCGCAGGAACGGGGACTGTCCATCCGGCAGACCGTGATCGAGGCGGGCGCCCGGCAGTCCTTCGTCGGCACGCCCGAGGAGGTCACCGCCGAGCTGACCGGGTTCGTGGCGCGGGAGGCCGCCGACGGCTTCATCCTGGTACCGCATCTGACCCCGGGCGGGCTGGACGAGTTCGTGGACCGGGTGGTCCCGTTGCTGCAGGAGCGCGGCGCGTTCCGTACCGCGTACGAGGGCGCCACCCTGCGTTCGCACCTCGGTCTGTCCGACCCGGTGTGGAAGGCTTGAGCCATGACGAAGGGCTCATCCGACGACACACCGGACACGGCATCCGACCCCGCACCCGGCGACGCGTCCGACGCGTCCGAGGCGTGGAGGCGGTGGCACGAGCAGCGGGTCGCCACGGTCTCGGCGCCCTACGGGCCGCTCGCGCTGACCGGCACGCACTGGCTGGAGGACCATCCGGACGGGCAACTTCCGGACATCCCCGGCCGGTGGACGACGGACGGCGACGCGGTGCTGCTGACGGCCGGCCGCGCGGACGGGCTCACCGTCGACGGGCGGCCCCTGGACGGCGAGGCACGGCTCACGGCCGACCGGGGACCGGTGGGCGGGGCCCGGGTGGCCCGCGGCGAGCGGCGGCTGGTGGTGCTGGTCCGCGAGGGGCTGTGGGGCGTCCGTGACTTCGACCCGGCCACCCCCGCACGGCGGGCGTTCCGCGGCATCGCGGCCACGCCGTACGACCCGCGCTGGTCGGTGCCGGGCCGATTCACCCCGTACGACGCGGGGCGGCGCAGCGTGCGGGTGCCGAACGCGGACGGCCGGGAGCGCGGGCTGGCGCTCGGCGGGGAGCTGGCCTTCGAGCTGGACGGGCGGAGGCACACGCTCCAGGTGGGCGTCGAGGACGACGGCTCCCTGTGGGCCGTCTTCGCCGACGCCACCAGCGGGAGCACCAGTTACCGCTTCCGGTTCCTGCGCCCGGCCGCGCCGGACGCCGAGGGGCGCACGACGGTCGACCTCAACCGTGCGCTGCTGCCGCCGTGTGCGTTCGCCGACCACTTCGTCTGTCCCTTCCCGCCGCCGGGGAACACCCTGGGGGCCCACGTCGAGGCGGGGGAGCGCGAACTGCGCTGAGGCCGACGGGGGTTGGTAAAGGTCGTTCAAATCTTGACGGCCGAAAGGCGCCCTTGCGCCGACCGGACGTTCGGCCGAATACTCCAACCTCAGCGCTTGTCAGGGGCACGACGTATCCGGAATCCGGAGGTCCGCCCCTGGCTGCGCCTCACGGGCCCCCATCCCCACGAGAGGGGCCCCCGACTTCCCCTGTGGAGGAACGAAAAGTGAGGATCAAGCGCACCACCCCCCGCAGCGGCATCACGAGACGGACTCGGCTGATCGCCGTATCCACCGGCCTCGTGGCCGCCGCCGCCGTCGCGATCCCCAGCGCGAACGCGGCATCCGCCCCGGTCGCCTTCAGCGCCGCCGAGCTGAGCAGCGCCAGCAGTGCGGTACTCCAGGCCGACGTTCCCGGCACCGCCTGGGCCGTCGACAGCAAGAGCGGCCAGGTGCTCGTCACCGTCGACAGCACCGTGTCCCAGGCCGAGATAGCGAAGATCAAGGAGCAGGCCGGCGACAAGGCCGGCGCGCTCACGATCAAGCGCACCCCCGGCAAGTTCAACAAGCTCATCCAGGGCGGCGATGCCATCTACGCGAGCAGCTGGCGCTGCTCCCTCGGCTTCAACGTCCGCACCAGCAGCGGCGCCGAGTACTTCCTGACCGCCGGTCACTGCACCGACGGCGCCGGCGCCTGGCGGGCCAGCTCCGGAGGCACCGTCATCGGCCAGACGGCGGGCTCCAGCTTCCCGGGCAACGACTACGGCATCGTGCAGTACACCGGGTCCGTCTCCCGGCCCGGCACCGCCAACGGCGTGGACATCACCCGCGCCGCCACCCCGAGCGTGGGCACCACCGTCATCCGCGACGGCTCCACCACCGGCACCCACAGCGGACGGGTCACCGCCCTGAACGCCACCGTCAACTACGGCGGCGGCGACGTCGTCGGCGGGCTGATCCAGACCACGGTCTGCGCCGAGCCCGGCGACTCCGGCGGCTCGCTCTACGGCAGCAACGGCACCGCGTACGGTCTGACCTCCGGCGGCAGCGGCAACTGCTCCTCCGGCGGTACGACCTTCTTCCAGCCGGTGACGGAGGCCCTGAGCGCCTACGGCGTCAGCGTCTACTAGTCGGTCATCGAGCGCGGCCGGCAGCTCGACGAGCCCCCGCACACCGCGGCCACGGTGTACGGGGGCTCAGCCCGTGCTGCCGGGGAGGACGATGCCGTTCTCGTAGGCGAACACCACGGCCTGGGCTCGGTCCCGCAGCTGGAGCTTGGCGAACATGCTGCCGACGTGGCTCTTCACCGTCGCCTCGGTCACGACCAGGCGCGCGGCGATCTCCGGGTTCGACAGGCCCCTGGCCACCAGGAGGAGGATCTCCCGTTCCCGTGGGGTCAGACCGGCCAGCACCGTGTCCCGCGGCCGGACCGGTGCGGCCCGGGTGGCGTAGTCCTCGATCAGCCTGCGGGTGATCGACGGCGACAGCAGGGCCTCACCGGCGTGCACGACGCGGATCGCCTCCAGCAGGCGGGCGCGCGAGGCGTCCTTCAGCAGGAAGCCCGACGCGCCCGCCCGCAGTGCGCCGAAGACGTACTCGTCCAGGTCGTAGGTGGTGAGGATCAGCACCCGGGGCGGGGAGCCGGAGGCGGTCAGCCGGGAGGTGGCCTCGACACCGTCCATGCGGGGCATGCGGATGTCCATCAGGACCACGTCGGGGCGCAGGGCGGCGGCTCGGGCGAGTGCCTCGTGACCGTCGTCGGCCTCCCCGACGACCTCCAGGTCGTTCTGGGTCTGCAGGAACAGCCGGAAGCCGGTACGGATCAGCTCCTGGTCGTCGACGATCAGCAGGCGGATGGTCATGCCGCGTCCCCGGCGTCCTCGACGGGCAGCCGGGCGGTCACCACGAACCCGTCGGCGGTACGGCGGGCGTCCAGGCTGCCGCCCGTCACCGCGGCGCGTTCCCGCATCCCGAGGATGCCGTGCCCGGCGCCCGACGGGACCGGGTCGCGGCCGCCTCTGCCCCCACCTCCGTCTCCGCCGTCGTCCTCGACCGTGACGTCCAACCGCGTCCGGCCGTAGTGGAGTGCCACCGTGACCCGGGTGGGGTCGGTGTGTTTGAGCACGTTGGTCAGTGCCTCCTCGACGATTCGGTAGGCCGACAGCTCGAGGCCGCCGGCCAGCGGCCGGGCCTCGCCGGTGAACTCCAGCCGTACGGGCATCCCGGCTGTCCGGTATCCGGAAACCAGCTCGGGAAGCTGGCCGAGCGAGGGCTGCGGCCGCCACTGCGCGCCGTTGTCCGGCGTGCGCAGCAGGCCGAGGATCCGGCGGAGTTCGGCCAGGCTCTGCTCCGCGTTGACCTCGACCCGTTCCAGGGTCTCGGCCGCGACCCCGGGGTCGGTCGGCAGGACGTCCCGGGCGCCGCGCACACCGATCAGCATGACGGTGACCGAGTGGGCGACGATGTCGTGGAGTTCGCGGGCGATGGAGGTGCGTTCCCGCTGTGCCGCGAGCTGGTCGAGCTGCTCGCGCTCGCGTTCCAGGGTGGCCGCGCGGTCCTCCAGCGCCCGGGTGTAGCGCCGCCGGGTCTGGAGGTACGAGCCGACGGCCCAGGCGCCGACCGGGACGGGCAGCGAGGAGATGCTCGCCAGCAGCAGGAACAGCGCCGTCGGCACGAGCGCCGCCACCGACACCCTCCGGTCACGCAGGTCGGCGAGCGAGGCGAGGGCGACCACGACGGGCGCCCCGCCCGGCGAGTAGCCCAGCGGCACGAGCACCGCGGCGCCCGCACAGGCCGTGACGAGCACCGTCACCACGACCGGGTCACGCTGACCGGGGTCCGTCGTCGAAGAGCAGCCCGATCTCCACTCCGGTCGTGATCACCGCCAGCACGAGGTCGAACATCGCCGAGCGGCGCGCGGCCGCGCGTACGCCGCCCGGGCCCGCCACAGGAGTGCGTTCACGCCAGGTCGTCGACCGCCGTTCTGCGGCCGTAACGCTTCGTCGGCCGTTCGACCCTGATGGCCGGCGGGCCCCCGACACCTCTTGAATCCTCCCCTCCCTCAAGGGGGAGGGGATTCCTGGCTCAGGCTGCCTCCTGGAGCGGCGCTCCAGGAGGTCTTCCACCATCGGCGCCAGCCGGGTTGAGACCAGCCCGGACGAGCATGACGCGTGCGGAGTTCTTGTCCCGTGGGGCTGTGGTTCCGCAGGCGGTGCAGGTGTGGGTGCGTTCACCCAGCGGCAGTGTGTGCTTGGCTCTCGCTTCGCACTGCGCGCAGTCCATCGTGGTGTACGCGGGGTGGACCAGGCGGATGTCCCGCCCGTGCTTGCGTCCCATCTCGATCAGTGCGGCCTTGGTGGCGCCGATGGCGGCGTCCGCGGCCTTGCGGGCCATCGTCGACCGAGCCAGGAACTTCGGCCGGAAGTCCTCCACCGCTACGGCATCGTGGTCGCGGACGACCTTCTTGGCCCACTTGCGGCCGGTGTCCGCACGCTGCCGGGCGACCTTCTTGTACGCCTTCGCCCGCAGCCTCCTCGCCGCACGGTAGCCCCTCGATCCGGGCGTCCCCTTCTTCGGCCTGCGACGGGCCATCATCCGGTCGTACCGGGTGAGCTTCTCCTTCGCCTTCCCACCGTGCGAGGGGTGTGGCAGGTCGTACGCGTCAGACGTGGTCGTCGCCGTCTCCTTCACACCCCAGTCGACACCGAGGACGCGACCGGTCGCGGGCAGGGGCTGGACCTGGGCGGGGACGACGAAAGAGGCGTACCAGTGTCCGAGGCTGTCCTGGTAGACGCGTACCGAGGACGGCTCGGCGGGCAGCTCCCGCGACCACACCACCGACACGACGATGCCGCCTGCCAGGTGCAGCCGGCCGTCCTTCAGCCGGAACCCGCGTCGGGTGTAGTTCAGGGTCGGCAGTTCCTCGCGCCGGGTCTTCCATGTCGGCATCCCGGCCCGGCGCGCCACGGGCAGACGCTCCGAGATGTCCCGCTGCGCCCTGGCGCGGGAGCGACCGAAGTCACGGATGATCTGCTGCTGGGGAACGCAGGAGCCCTCCCGCAGCCACGGCGTACGGGAACGGGCCTCGGTCAGCATCCTGTCCAGCTGCGCCGGACCGCACGTGACCCTCTCGCCACTCGCCCTGTTGTGCAGATGCACGGCCCTGGACTTGGCGACGCACTCGTTCCACACCCAGCGGCACCGGCCCCACTCCGCCGCCAGACGGGCACGAGCCGCGGACGACACCCGCAACCGGTACGTGTACCGGGCACGACCGCCCTCCGCCCCCACCTGCGCCATCTTGCCCCCGTCACGGCCACGGCCCGTCCCTAACCATGCGAAGGACCATACGTACGACAGCCGCACACATGCCCGCCGATCCCGTGCCCGCCACCCTGACCAGTGATCACAGGCACACGCGTTCGCTTTGCTTGGGTCATGCAGGTAGCGATACGGGCGTCGCGCCCGTATCGGGGCTTCGGCGACGCTCCGCGTCGCCGTACTCGGATGCGATTCCTCCCCGGCGTGAACGCCGAAGCCTCCGGCGTGGTGATCTCCGGTCTTCCACCCAGGGTCGAAACCCGGACTCCCACCAGAGGGGGAGACCACCACCGCCTCCCCGCTCCCGCGAGGAGGAGGTGAAGGCCGTGTGACCACGCTGGAGTTGTCGTGCGCACGTCCTGGAGTCGACCTTGTGTGCGGCCTGTGGAATCGGAAGAGTTAACGCTCGTCAACCAGCCTTCCGGTCCGCGAGGTCCCCACAACCTCCGGGCCGACCCCCCACAGGAGGACGTGAGTTGAAGCACCGACGCATACCCAGGCGGCGGGCCGCCGTGGTAGGTGCGGGAATCACCGCACTGGTCGCGGCCGGAGTCACCTTCCAGACCGCGAACGCCAGCGAGTCCCCGGAGACCGCCGCGCCCGAGACCCTGTCGGTCACGGCGGCCGGAAAGCTCGCCTCCACGCTGCTCGGCGACCTCGGCGCGGACGCGGCGGGCACGTACTACGACGCGCAGGCCAAGAGCCTCGTCGTCAACGTGCTCGACCGGAGCGCCGCGCAGACCGTCGAGGAGGCCGGCGCCAAGGCCAGAGTCGTCGAGAACTCGCTCGCCGACCTGAAGAGCGCGCGCACCGCCCTCACGAAGGACGCGACCATCCCCGGCACGTCCTGGGCGACCGACCCGACCACCAACAAGGTCGTCGTCACCGCCGACCGCACGGTCTCCGAGGCCGAACTGGCCAAGCTGACCAAGGTGGTCGACGGACTGGGCGCCAAGGCCGAACTCAAGCGGACCAAGGGCGAGTACAAGCCCTTCGTCGCGGGCGGCGACGCCATCACCGGAGGCGGCGGGCGCTGCTCGCTCGGCTTCAACGTGACCAAGGGCGGCGAGCCGTACTTCATCACCGCCGGCCACTGCACCGAGTCCATCTCGACCTGGTCGGACTCCTCCGGGAACGTCATCGGCGAGAACGAGGCGTCCAGCTTCCCGGACAACGACTACGGCCTGGTCAAGTACACCGCCGACGTGGACCACCCGAGCGAGGTGAACCTCTACAACGGCTCCTCGCAGGCCATCTCGGGCGCCGCCGACGCCACCGTCGGCATGGAGGTGACCCGCAGCGGTTCCACCACCCAGGTGCACGACGGGACGGTGACCGGCCTGGACGCCACCGTGAACTACGGCAACGGCGACATCGTCAACGGCCTGATCCAGACCGACGTCTGCGCCGAGCCCGGCGACAGCGGCGGCTCGCTCTTCTCGGGCGACCAGGCCGTCGGCCTCACCTCCGGCGGCAGCGGCGACTGCACCTCGGGCGGTGAGACCTTCTTCCAGCCGGTGACGGAGGCCCTGTCGGCCACCGGTACGCAGATCGGCTGAGTAGCACTCGCACACCTGTGAGGTCCCGTCCCGCGCGCGAGGGGCGGGACTTCCGCGTGTCCGGCCGGGGCTCCCGAGCGCGGACGACGGTCAGGCGGCCGGTGGCGCGGGCAGGTCCGTCTCCGGCCGCCCCCGGCGCGGCAGCACGGCCGCCAGCATCGTGATCACCGTCCCCGCCACCGCCCACGCCCACAGCACCAGCAGGGAGGCGGTCACGTCGTTCCCCTTGAAGTAGGCGATCGAGCGGGCCGCCCAGGTACCGGCGCCCGGTGGCAGCGTCGGACCGATCGCCTTCCAGAACGGCGGGAGCAGCGGCAGCGGGAAGGCGCCGCCCGCACTCGGGTTGCCCGCGATCACCACCAGCAGGATCGCCAGACCGATGCCGACGATCCCGAAGACGCCCTGGAGGGCGAGCGTGGCGGCGCCCACCGCGAAGGTGATCAGCGCGCCGAGTCCCCACAGGTCCAGCACGCCGCCGGGCAGCGCGCCCAGGATCGGCCCGATGATCACCGCACCGCCGAGCCCGCCGACGATCGCGACCAGGGCCATCACGATGAGCCGGATCGCCGCCCGGCGCGGGTTGGCCGGCCGGGCGCCGGTGCTGATCGCCAGGATCGAGGCGCACAGGTAGCCGCCGACGCACCAGCCCACGACCAGGTAGAAGGACGACAGTCCGTCGAAGTCGTGGCGGGAGGCCGGGGCCACGTCGACCACCCGCACCGCGCGTCTCTCGGCCTGCTCCGCCTTGCCGACGATGCCCTCGAGGGTGGTGGCGAGGACGGTGCCGCCGCCGGAGGCGACCAGCAGGGTGTCCTGCCTGCCGTCGGGGTCCAGGACCAGGGCGCCGTCGATCTCCCGGTTCATGATCTGCCGCCGGGCGGCCGCCTCGCCGGCCACCGTGCGCGGGTCCAGCGGGGAGCCGGGCAGTGCTTCCAGCCGGTCCACCGTCTGTCCGGCGGCCGCCCCGGGCGCGACCACCCCGAAGGGCACGTCCTTGGGCCGCGGGTCGTGCAGCGCCCCCACGTAGGAGGCGATGAACAGCAGCTGGAGCGCGATCACGCCGAGCACGAGCAGGGTGGCCCGCGGGGTGACGGCGTCCCTCACCTCACCGAGGAAGGAGCCGCTTCGCGTGCCGCTTCGCGTGCGGGGGCCCGGTGTGTGTGACATGTCCCCACAGTCCGGGTCGGGGAGTGTTTGCGCAGGTGGGACGGGGCCGAACGGATGTCGCACACACATTCGACGATGGGGGTATGGTGGGTGAGGTAGCTGGGAACAGACGTTCGATAATGGCGTTCGGGCCTGCATGGGCATGCGTCGGTTCATGAGTCGGGAGGTGCGTGATGCCGGGTTTCACGCATCTGCACACCGTCTCCGGGTTCTCCGCCCGCTACGGTGCCTCCCATCCGGAGCGGCTGGCCGAGCGCGCCTTCGAGCGGGGCATGGACGCCCTCGCCCTCACCGACCGCGACACCCTCGCGGGCACGGTCCGCTTCGCCAAGGCCTGCGCGAAGGCGGGCGTCCGCCCCCTGTTCGGCGCGGAGCTGGCGGTCGCCGCCCCCGAGCCCGAAGCCGACCGTACGGACACCTCCGTGCGCCGGGACCGGCGCCGCGTCCCCGTGCGCGGCGGCGCCTTCGTCGACGAGTCGGCCCCGCGGGTGACCTTCCTCGCCCGTGACGGCGCCCGTGGCTGGGCCGACCTGTGCCGCCTCGTCTCCGCCGCCCACACGGCCGAGGGCACCCCGCTGCTGTCCTGGCCCGACAACCACGCCGACGGCCTGACCGTCCTGCTCGGCCCCGGCTCCGAGGTCGGCCGCGCCCTCGCCGCCGGTCGTCCCGACCGCGCCGCGCGGCTCCTCGCCCCCTGGCGCGAGGTCTACGGCGACGCCCTGCGCCTGGAGGCCGTCTGGCACGGCCGCGAGGGCACCGGCCCCGGCTCCCTGCGGCTGGCCGCCCGCACCGTGGGCTTCGCCGCCGAACAGGGTGTCCGGCCGGTGCTCTCCAACGCCGTCCGCTACGCCGACCCCGGCCAGGGCGAGGTCGCCGACGTCCTGGACGCCGCCCGCCGCCTGGTCCCGATCGACGCCACCAAGGAACTGGACTCCGGCGAGGCCTGGCTCAAGGACGCCGGTGCGATGCGGCACGCCGCCGAGCGGATCGTCGAGTCCGCGGGCTTCCGGCGGGACACCGCCCACCGCCTGCTGGAGCAGACCCGGGCGACGGCCGCCGAGTGCCTGGTCGACCCCGAGGACGACCTCGGCATGGGCGCCGTCCATTTCCCCGAGCCGCACCTGGTGGGCGCCGGGCGCCGCACCGCCCAGCGGGCGCTCGCCTCCCGGGCGGCGGCGGGCATGGTGCGGCGCGGCTACGACCGGCGGCCTGGCCGCCGGGAGTACTGGGAGCGGATGCACCACGAGCTGGACATCATCGCCCACCACGGCTTCGCCTCGTACTTCCTCACCGTCGCCCAGGTCGTGGACGACGTACGGCACATGGGCATCCGGGTCGCCGCGCGCGGCTCCGGCGCGGGCTCGCTCGTCAACCACCTGCTCGGTATCGCACACGCCGACCCGGTCGAGCACGGGCTGCTGATGGAGCGGTTCCTGTCCAGGGAGCGGGTCGTGCTGCCCGACATCGACATCGACGTGGAGTCCGCGCGGCGCCTGGAGGTCTACCGCGCGATCATCGGCCGGTTCGGCACCGAGCGGGTCGCCACGGTCGCCATGCCGGAGACGTACCGGGTGCGCCACGCCATCCGCGACGTGGGCGCCGCCCTGTCCATGGACCCGGCCGAGATCGACCGCATCGCCAAGTCCTTCCCGCACATCCGCGCCCGCGACGCCCGCGCGGCGCTGGAGGAGCTGCCCGAACTCAAAGCGCTGGCGGGGGAGTCCCGGCGGGACGGAGGAGGGCGGTACGGCAGGCTCTGGGAGCTGGTCGAGGGCCTGGACGCCCTCCCGCGCGGCGTCGCCATGCACCCCTGCGGCGTCCTGCTGTCCGACGCCTCCCTGCTCTCCCGCACGCCGGTGATGCCGACCAGCGGCGAGGGCTTCCCGATGGCCCAGTTCGACAAGGACGACGTGGAGGACCTCGGGCTGCTCAAGCTGGACGTGCTCGGGGTGCGGATGCAGTCGGCGATGGCGCACGCGGTCGCCGAGGTGAAGCGGGCGACCGGCACCGAGGTCGACCTGGACGCCGTACCCGAGGGCGACCCGGCGACGTACCGGATGATCCGGTCCGCCGAGACGCTGGGCTGCTTCCAGATCGAGTCACCCGGCCAGCGGGACCTGGTGGGGCGGCTCCAGCCGGCCACCTTCCACGACCTCGTGGTCGACATCTCGCTCTTCCGGCCGGGACCGGTCGCCGCCGACATGGTGCGCCCGTTCATCGAGGCCCGGCACGGACGGGCGCCGGTGCGCTATCCGCACGAGGACCTGGCGGAGCCGCTGGACGGGACGTACGGGGTCGTCGTCTTCCACGAGCAGATCATCGACATCGTCGCCATCATGACCGGCTGCGGACGCGGCGAGGCCGACCGGGTGCGGCGCGGGCTCTCCGACCCGGAGTCGCAGGGGCGGATCAAGGTGTGGTTCGCCCAGCACGCGACGGCGAACGGATACGACGCGGAAACGATTCAGCGGACCTGGGAGATCGTCGAGGCCTTCGGCAGCTACGGCTTCTGCAAGGCGCACGCCGTCGCCTTCGCGGTGCCGACGTACCAGTCGGCGTGGCTGAAGGCCCACCACCCGGCCGCCTTCTACGCGGGTCTGCTCACCCACGACCCCGGCATGTACCCCAAGCGGCTGCTGCTGGCGGACGCGCGGCGGCGCGGGGTGCCGATCCTGCCGTTGGACGTGAACGTGTCGGGGGTCGCACACAGGATCGAACTGGTGTCTGAATCGGGGTCACGGAAGCCCGCCGTGTGGGGACTCCGGCTCGCCCTCTCGGACGTGCACGGCATCAGCGAGGCCGAGGCGGAGCGGATCGCCGCGGGGCAGCCCTACGCCTCCCTGCTCGACTTCTGGGAACGGGCCCGCCCCAGCAGGCCGCTGGCCGGACGGCTCGCCCAGGTCGGCGCGCTGGACGCGTTCGGCGCCAACCGCCGCGACCTGCAACTGCACCTGACCGAACTGCACCGCGGCGCCCGAGGCGGCCGCGGCGACCAGCTCCCGCTCTCCGGCGGACGCAAGACCGCCTCCGCCGGACTGCCCGACCTCACCTCCGAGGAGAAGCTCAGCGCCGAACTCGGCGTGCTCTCCATGGACGCCTCGCGCAACCTGATGGACGATCACCGCACCTTCCTGCGCGAGCTGGGCGTGGTGTCGGCCAAGCGGCTGCGCGAGGCACGGCACGGGGAGACGGTGCTGGTCGCGGGCGCCAAGGCGGCCACCCAGACCCCGCCGGTCCGCTCCGGCCGCCGCGTCATCTTCTCCACCCTCGACGACGGCTCCGGCCTGGTCGACCTCGCCTTCTTCGACGACTCGCACGACGCCTGCGCGCACACCGTCTTCCACTCCTGGCTGCTGCTGGTGCGCGGAGTGGTGCAGCGGCGCGGCCCGCGCAGCCTCAGCGTGGTCGGCTCCGCCGCCTGGAACCTCGCCGACCTGCTGGAGATCCGCCGGGAGGAGGGTCTGGAGGGCGTCGCCGCCCGGCTGGCCGGGGCGGGCGGCGACCAGGGCGACGACCCCGGGGGCGGCCCGGCGCGCCGCCGCCTCGCCGGTTCGGACGGGCGGCCCGCGCCGGCCGGGTCCGCGGCCCAGGACCCGGTGGAGCAGCGGAGGATCCGCATGTCCACCGGGTACGAGATGCACCCCTGGGCCGATCTGCGCCCCGCGGGCGAAGGGCCCGCGGTCGGAAGGAAGTTGTGGCACCAGAGTCCGGGGAGTGCGGGATGACGATCCTCTGCGTACGTTTCCAACTGCCGCCGATGTACGAGGCGGCCCTGCCCGAACTGCTCGGTCTCCTTGAGGAGTTCACGCCGATCGTCGAGGCGCTGCCGCCCGACGGCGCGCTGGCCGACCTGCGCGGCGCCGAGCGGTACTTCGGGCGCGACGCCGTGGCACTGGCCTCGGTGATCCGGGTCCGCGCCCTCGCGCTGCACGGCGTGGACTGCGTGATCGGCGCCGGACCCGGCCCGATGCTGGCCCGTATGGCCCTGCGCGACGCCCGGCCGGGACTGACCCGCGCGGTGTCCGGCGGCGAGGAGCGCGCGTTCCTCGACGGCAAGCCCGTCGCCGCGCTGCCCGGCGTCGGCACCGCGACCGCCCGCACCCTGTGCGAGTACGGCCTCGACACCCTCGGCCGGGTCGCCGCCGCGCCGCTGTCCACCCTCCAGCGCCTGGTCGGCGCGAGGACCGGCCGCGAGCTGCACGAGAAGGCCCGGGGCGTCGACCGCGGCCGGGTCGTCCCCAACGGCGTCTCCCGGTCCCTGGCCGCCGACCGCCCCTTCGACCGCGACGAACTCGACCCCGACCGCCACCGCCGCGCCCTGCTCTCGGCCGCCGGGGAACTGGGCGCCCGGCTGCGCGCCGTGGACAAGGTCTGCCGCACCCTCACCCTCACCGTCCGCTACGCCGACCGGTCGGCCACCACCCGCAGCCGCACCCTGAAGGAGCCGACCGCGCACTCGGCGGCCCTGACCCGGACCGCGTACGACCTGTACGAGGCGCTCGGCCTCCAGCGCGCCCGGGTCCGTACGATCGCCCTGCGCGCGGAGAGCCTCACGTCCGCCGAACACGCCTCCCACCAGCTCACCTTCGACCCCGTGGACGAGAAGGTCCGCCGGATCGAGGAGGTCGCGGACCGCGTGCGGGCGAAGTTCGGGCCGCGGGCGGTGATGCCGGGGTCGCTGGCGGCGTGAGGCCCCCGCGGGTCAGTTGGCCCACGGGGGAGTGAGGCGGGTGCCGTCGGCCAGCTCCGCCGTCAGGCCGACGGAGGTGGTGACCCAGGAGATCGCGGTCCGGTCGGTGGGGTTCTCGACGGCGAGGGTCGTCCCGGAACCGATGATCACGGTGTCGCCCGCGGTGACGTGCTCGGAGCGGCCGTCGAGGGTGATCAGCAGCTCGCCGGTGAGCAGGTGGAAGATCTCCTCCCGGTCGACGGTGTGCGCGGGTGCCTTCGTGCCCGCCGGGATCTCGCCCCGCCAGGCGCACAGCTCCTTGCTGCCGGCACGGGGGCTGGCGTACGAGACGAAACGGGCGCCGTGGATCTCGTGGGTGACGCCTTCGGACGAGCGGACGACGGGCATGACGGGGCTCCTCTGGACATGTGGGCAATATGGTCAAGCAGCTTGACTACTTCTGCCGTTCTCATGGTCAAGCCGCTTGACCAAAGTGTCAAGGGTGTTTCAATGCCCCCGTGCAGAACTCCGACGCCATGGCCCTCACCGCCGCCCTGCTCGCCGCGGCCGGCGGACTCACGCAGCGCATCCACGAGGGTGTCGTCGCCCGCGGCTTCGAGGGCGTGCGGCCCGCGCACGGGTTCGCCTTCGCCCGGCTCGCCCCGGACGGCGCCACGGTCACCGACCTCGCCGTCCACCTCGGAGTGACCAAGCAGGCCGCCAGTCAGCTCGTCGAGGAACTGGTCCGCAAGGGGTACGCCGAGCGCCGGCCGCATCCCGCCGACGCGCGCGCCCGGCTCGTCGTGATGACGGAGGCCGGGTGGGCCTGCACGCGGGCGGCGGAGGCGGCGGCCGCGGAGGCCGTGGGTGCGTGGGCCGACGTGCTCGGCGAGGACGGGGTGCGGGCGCTGCGCGACGGCCTGCTGCGCGTGGCGCCGGCCGGGCCGATGCGGCCCACCTGGTGACCTGACCCGCTGGCACCCGCGGCGCCGACGGCGTCGGATATCGGCGTCGGTTATCACTGGAAGTTTTTACTGACGCGTAACTTCACTCTTGCACTACTCGCCCGTAACTTGACGAGTGAACAGCATCCCGTGATCCGGATCACAGGGCATCCCTGCCGTCGCAACTCCCCCGATCCGCAAGGAGATCACCCGATGCTGCCCTGGAGTCGAGTGTTCAGACCGCTGGCCGCGCTGCTGCTGGCCGTCGCGGTCGCCCTGGTCCCCACCGTCACCGCCACCGCCGCCCCCACCGCGGACGCCCGCCCCGGCTCCGGCTGGAACGACTACACCTGCGAGCCCTCCGCCGCCCACCCCCGCCCCGTCGTCCTGGTCCACGGCACCTTCGGGAACTCCGTCGACAACTGGCTGGGCCTCGCGCCCTACCTGAGGAACCGCGGCTACTGCGTCTTCTCCCTGGACTACGGCCAGTTGCCCGGCGTCCCGCTCTTCAACGGACTCGGCCCGGTCGAGAAGTCGGCCGGACAACTGGCCGCCTACGTCGACAAGGTGCTCACCGCGACCGGCGCCGCCGAGACCGACCTCGTCGGCCACTCGCAGGGCGGCATGATGCCCCGCTACTACCTCAGGTTCCTCGGCGGGGCCGACAAGGTGAACGCCCTGGTCGGCATAGCGCCCAGCAACCACGGCACCACCCTGTCCGGCCTCACCCGCCTGCTGCCGTACTTCCCCGGCGTCGAGGACCTGCTCGACGAGCACACCCCCGCCCTCGCCGACCAGATCGTCGGCTCCGACGTCCTCACCAAGCTCAACGCGGGCGGCGACACCGTGCCCGGCGTCCGCTACACCGTCCTCGCCACGAAGTACGACGAGGTGGTCACGCCGTACCGCAGCCAGTTCCTCGACGGTCCCGGGGTGCGCAACGTCCTGCTGCAGGACCTGTGCCCGTTCGACCTCTCCGAGCACCTGGCGATCGGAATGTTCGACCGGATCGCCTTCCACGAGGTGACCAACGCCCTGGACCCGGCGCACGCCACGCCCACCACCTGCGCCTCCGTCTTCGGCTGACGGGCGCTTCCCACCCCCGCGCCCCGGCGCACGTCACGCGGGGCCCGCCCGGCCTGAGCCGCCGGACGGGCCCCGCGCTTCCCCCGCGTCAGTGGCCGTGCCGGCCACCGGTCGTCGCGCGCCGCCGGACCGACGCGAACAGGACGGCCGCGCCGAGGGCCAGGGCCGCGGCGCCGCCGACGGCGATGTAGGGCGTGGTGCTGTCCCCGCCGGTCTCGGCGAGGTTCTCCGTACCCCCGCCGGCGGCCTTGACCTCGTTGGGCTCGGCGGCGGTACCGGGCGCCCGCTCCGGGGCGGCGGCCGGGTCCGTCGGGTCCGTGGTGGTCGCCGCGTCCTGGTCGCCGTGACCGTGGTGCTCGATCGTCGACTTCTCCGCCGCGGCCGCGAGCTGCTCCTCGGAGGGTGCGGAGGCCTCCGGAGCCGGGGCGGCGCCCGCCTCCGCGTCGCCGGACGCGGTGCCGCCGTCGCCGCCGAAGGTGACGTCCGAGCAGGAGTAGAACGCCTCCGGGCTGTCCGAGCGCTGCCACACCGCGTACAGCAGGTGCTTGCCGGACCGCTCCGGCAGCGTGCCGGAGAAGGTGTAGAAGCCGCCCGAGGCGACCGGGTCGGTGGAGGTCGCCACCGGGGCGGACAGGTCCAGGTCGCCCCAGCCGAGCGGCTGCGACGGGTCGTAGCCCGGCTTCGTGATGTAGACCTTGAACGTGCCCTTGTGCGGGGCCGTCACGCGGTACTTGAAGGTGTACGAGCCGCTGCTCACGCCGGTCGCGGGCCAGTCGGCGCGGGCCAGGTCCAGGCCCTTGAACGCCGGGTCGCCGGCGCTGCACAGCTTGCCGTCCGGGACCAGCTCCTGGTGCCTGCCGTCGGCGTCGCCGATGCGGATGCCGTTCCAGTCGTAGAGCGCCTGCGTGCCGCCCGCCGCGACCGCCGCCCTGCACGCGGCCGACTTCGGGCTCTCGGGCCCCTCCGCGTGGCACTGCGACACCCGGCTGACCGGGTCGCCCATCGAACCGTGCGCCGAAGCGGGGGCGGCGGCCAGCGTGGTCAGGGCGAGCGGGGCGAGACCGGCGACGGCGACGGCGGCGACCCTGCGGGACGCGGACGGTGCGGGCATGGGGAACTCCTCGAAACGGTCACTGGGGATGCGGCAACTCGGGTCGGAACCCGTGGGGTTGATCAGCAAGCTAGCCCCGGAGGACCGCGAAATCGCCTGCGGGAGGCGGGTGACGGAGATCCTTATGGTCGCGTTAAGGGAGTGCTCAGACTGGGCTGAGGTAGCTACCGTTCACGGCATGGAACGACAGCGGATCCGGCGGGCGGTCGCCGCGGACGTACCGGCGGTGAAGGCCGTGACCGACGCCGCCTACCGCCCCTACGTCGAGCGCATCGGGGTGGTGCCGCAGCCCATGGAGGCGGACCACGCGGCGAACGTGGCGGCGGGGAAGGTGTTCGTCACCGACGAGCCCGGCACGGGCCGGGCGGGACCCGTGGGACTCGTCGTCGTGGCGGCGCACGCCGACCACCTGTTCCTCGACAGCATCGCCGTCCACCCCGGCGCGCACGGCAGGGGTGTGGGCCGGCGGCTGCTGCGGTTCGTGGACGCGTACGCGCGGGAGCTGGGCCTGCCCGAGGTCAGGCTCTGTACGAACGCGATGATGCGGGAGAACCAGGAGATCTACCCGAGGTACGGGTACGAAGTCGTGGAACGCCGCGTGGACGGGCCCTACGACCGCGTCCACTACCGCAAGCGGCTGCTCTGAGGCGTCTCATGCCCGGGCCTGCCGGTCAGCTCTCCGGCCACCAGGTGCGCGCGATGTCCTTGCGGACCTCCGGGCGCCCGGAGGGACGCTCGTCGATCTCCTCGCGGACTCGGCGGGCGTCGGTCTTCTTCAGGGGCTTCTGCACGGTCAGACGGCGCATGGCTGCCTCCTTACGGATCCACCGGGTTCCGCGTCCTCACGGAGGTAGACCCTTTCCCCGAGACTCGCTCATCGATGCACAACTGTCAGTGGCGGTTGTCACGTTCCCGCGCCCCGACTCCGTTGTCAGTGGCGCGTGTCACCCTGGGCACATGAGTGGGAACAGTGACGGAGCGACCGCACCGGGTGCCGACTGGGACGCGCTGGCCGCCTCCTTCGACGACGAGCCGGACCACGGCCTGCGCGACGCGGAGGTGCGCCGGGCCTGGGCGGCCAGGCTGGCCTCCTGGCTGCCCGCGCTCCCCGGCGACGTGCTCGACCTGGGCTGCGGCACCGGCAGCCTGTCACTCCTCGCGGCCGAGCAGGGACACCACATCACCGGTGTCGATCTCTCCCCGGCCATGGTGGAGCTGGCCAGAACCAAACTCGCCGGCCGTGACGCGGTGTTCCTCACCGGTGACGCCGCGGCACCGCCCGTGGGGGAGCAGCGCTTCGACGCCGTGCTGGTCCGGCACGTCCTGTGGACGCTGCCCGACCCCGGCCGGGCCCTGCGGCACTGGCGGCAGCTGCTGCGCCCCGGCGGACGGCTGGTCCTGGTCGAGGGCGTGTGGGGGAGCGTCGCCCCGGCCGGCATACCGGCCGACAGGGTCACCGCCCTGCTCGGACCGCTCGCCGGGCAGGCCCGGGTGGAGCGGCTGTCGGACGACCCGTCGCTGTGGGGCAGAGCGGTGTCGGACGAGCGGTACGCGGTGGTGGCGACGTACGGGTGAGCCCCGCGGCGGGCTACGCCAGCAGGCCGGTGAAGCCGTCCCCGCGGGCCAGCCGCTCCAGTTCGTCCAGAGCGGCCACCGCGGCGGCAGCGGCCTCCGGGTCCCGGTCCGCCAGTCCGCTCTCGGCGAACTCGTCCTCGTCCAGGCGCCGTACGTCCGTGCCGTCGGCGGAACGCCACAGGTCCAGGTCGAGGTCCTCGGCGACCAGTTCCGTGCCGGTCAGGACGGCCGGGCGGGTGACGTCGCAGTACCAGCCCTTCAGTGCACCGGCCGCGGTCCGGACCTCCTTCACGGAGTACCAACGGTCGCGCCAGTAGTACTCGGTGAAGACGTCCCCGGCCTCGAAGCGCACGAAGCCGAAGTCGCGCACGCCGTCCCCGGCCCAGGGGGCGCGGACGGCGAGGCGGGTGCCGTCGTCGTGCAGCAGCGTGGCCGCGTAGCGGATCTTCGTACGGCCCGCCTTGACCAGGATCACGTCCACCTCGGCGGACGGTTCAGCCGAGTTCACGGACATGGCGCACCTCCGTCGCGCAGATCTCGTACCCGAGCCACTTGTTGATGGCGAGCATCGGGCCGTTGTCGGTGTCGTTGCCGGTGAGCGCCTCCGTGTACCCGGCCGCGCGGGCCCGGTGCAGGGAGTCGGTCTTGGCGAGCTTGGCCAGGCCCCGGCCGCGCCGGGCGCGGACCGTGCCGGTCATCGCGGTCGCGTACCGGGGGCCGTCGGTGTGGGCGACGCTGAAGGCGGCCGGGCGGCCGTCGACGACCACGACCGTGGTCAGTTCGCGGTCGAGCAGCGGGTGCCGCCAGGTCTCCGCGAGCCAGGCCTCGTAGTCCGTGAACTCGACGCCGACGTCGCTCGGTTCGTCCGCGACCGTCTCCGCGTCCAGCTCGAACACGGGCCGGGGGTCGTCCGCGTAGTCGGCGGCGGTACGCAGTTCGACACCCGGGGGAGGGGACCAACGGGGCGGGAGCGCGGCGTTCGCCAGGTCCAGCCGGAGGAAGTGCGCGGCGCGCCGCCGCCGGTAGCCGTGCCGTTCGGCGAAGCCGAGGTTGGCGGGCCCGTCCAGCACCCAGGAGTACAGCTTCCCGGCGCCCTCACCGGCCAGGTACTCCTCGGCCGTACGCACCAGCAGGCCACCGGCCCCGCGCCGGAACCGCTCCGGATGGACGTAGACGTTCAGGTAGGCCTGGCCGGGCTCCGGGCTGTCGTGCACCAGCCCGAGCTGGGCGGTGCCGATCACCTCCCCGTCCTCCTCCGCGACCAGGGACCGGCTCCGGGCGTCCGGGTGGGTGTGGACGAGCCGGTGCACGACCGCCTCGGGCGTCCACAGGATGAACGGCACGGCGAGATGGCGGACCTGGGCGAAGGCCGCGACATCGGCCGGGTCGTCGGAACGCAGGTCGCGTACGAGAACGGTCATGAGGGCGCACGCTACGGCGGACGGGCGGCCGGGTGCCTCTCATTTTCGCGGGGATACGGGACAATCGCCCGGTGACCTTGAAGATCCATGTCGACGACGGCGCGCCGCCCTACGAGCAGGTGCGCGCGCAGATCTCCGAACAGGCGCGCTCGGGAGCCCTGCCGGTCGGGTACCGGCTGCCCACCGTGCGCGGACTCGCCGAATCCCTCGGGCTCGCGGCGAACACGGTCGCCAAGGCGTACCGGGCGCTGGAGGCGGACGGGGTGATCGAGACGCGGGGGCGCAACGGAACGTTCGTCGCTGCCGCGGGCTCCGCGGCGGAGCGGGAGGTGGCCGTCGCGGCCCAGGGGTATGCCGAGCGGGCTCGGCGGCTGGGGGTGTCGGAGGAGGACGCGTTGGGGGCGGTTCGGGATGCGTTGCGGGCGGCTTACGGGTGAGCGCCGTTGGGGTTTGGGTCGCAGCCCGGCTGCAGGTCCGCTGTGGCTTGTCGCGCAGTTCCCCGCGCCCCTGAGGGCGTACGTGTGACCGTCAGTGCCGACGTGCGAGCCAATTGTGCGAACGTCGCGGCGTCCTGTACCGCTGCCCCGTTCGGGTCGTTGTTGAAGTAGGTGTAGACGTCGCCCGTGTTCGGCCAGGTCGTGGCGATGCGGTCGAGCCAGGTCGCCAGCGAGCGGCGGCCGTAGTGCGGCCAGGCCCCGGCCCGGCCCTCGTGGAAGCGGACGTAGCCCCAGTCGGCGGTGCGCCACAGCGGGGTGACCGGGCGGGCGCGGACGTCCGCCCAGCACAGGGCCGCTTGCCGGGACACGAGGACCTCGCGGACCTCGGGTGTCCACCAGGACGCGTGCCGGGGTTCCACCGCGACCCGGGTGCCCGGCGGGAAGCAGGCCAGGCAGGTGTCCAGGAGGTCCGGGTCGGCGCGCAGGGTCGGGGGCAGTTGCAGCAGGACCGGGCCGAGGCGGTCGCCCAGACCGGCCGCGTGGGTCATCAGGCGGTCGACCGGCTCGGCCGGGTCGCGCAGGCGTTTGATGTGCGTCAGGTAGCGGCTGGCCTTGACCGCGACCGTGAAGTCCGGTGGGACGCGGTCCCGCCATGCGGCGAAGGTCTCCCGGGCGGGCAGGCGGTAGAAGGCGTTGTTGATCTCGACCGTCGCGAAGGCGGCCGCATAGTGCTCCAGCCAGCGCCGGACCGGCAGACCGGGCGGGTAGAAGGTCTCCCGCCAGTCCCGGTACTGCCAGCCCGACGTGCCGACGAACAGGGTCATACCCCCATCAAAGCACCGCGCCGCGGCGGCCGGGCTACAGGTACAGCCCGGCCTCCGTGCCCGCCCGCGGCTCCGGCAGCGCGGTCGGTGAGGTGCCCCGGCGCAGGGCGTACAGCTCCGCCAGGGTGGCGCCCTCGCGGCCGACCCCTTCTTCCGTGCCGAGCCAGTCCGCCGCCTCCCGCCGGGTCAGCGGGCCGACCTCGATGCGGGCCAGGCAGCGGCCGGGGCGGACGACGGCGGGGTGCAGGCGCTCCAGGTCCTCGTTGGTGGTGACGCCGACCAGGACGTTGCGGCCCTGGCCGAGGAGTCCGTCGGTGAGGTTCAGCAGGCGGGAGAGCGCCTGGCCCGCCGTGTGCTTGGCCTCGCCGCGGATCAGTTCGTCGCAGTCCTCCAGCAGCAGCAGCCGCCAGCGGCCCTTGCCCGCCGCGTCCTCCTCACCGATGGCGATGTCCATCAGATACCCGACGTCGGAGAAGAGTCGCTCCGGGTCGAGGACGCAGTCCACCTGGCACCAGTCCCGCCAGGAGCGGGCGAGGGTGCGCAGCGCGGAGGTCTTGCCGGTGCCCGGCGGACCGTGCAGGAGCAGCAGCCGGCCCGCGATGTCCTCGGGCGTCGTCTTCATCAGGCCGTCCATCGCGTCGGCGACCGGCGCCGTGTAGTTGGCCCGGACCTCGTCCCAGGTGCCCGCGGCGATCTGGCGGGTGGTGCGGTGCGGGCCGCGCCGCGGGGAGACGTACCAGAAGCCCATCGTCACGTTCTCCGGCTGCGGTTCGGGCTCGTCCGCGGCGCCGTCCGTCGCCTCGCCGAGCACCTTCTCGGCGAGGTCGGCGCTGGTCGCCGTCACCGTGACGTCGGCGCCCCGGTTCCAGCGCGAGACCAGCAGCGTCCAGCCGTCGCCCTCCGCCAGCGTCGCGCTGCGGTCGTCGTCGCGGGCGATCCGCAGTACGCGCGCGCCGGGCGGCAGCAGCGTGGCGCCGGACCGTACGCGGTCGATGTTCGCCGCGTGCGAGTACGGCTGCTCACCCGTGGCGAAACGGCCGAGGAACAGCGCGTCGACGACGTCGGACGGGGAGTCGCTGTCGTCCACGTTGAGCCGGATCGGCAGGACTTCGTGCGGGTTCACGGACATGCCGCCATGATCGGGCACCCGGCCGCCGCGTGCACCCGCTTTCCCGGGCACACGCGGCAGGGGCGCTCCCGCGGGCTTTCGTCCGAACTTGAACGAGTGTCAGCCAATTCTTGGCATGGACACTTCCAGTCAACGCGCGTAGCTGCTACCACGGTTGTGGCAGCAATCCTGCTAAGGGAGGTAGCGTGAGACGTTTCCGACTTGTCGGCTTCCTGAGTTCATTCCTCCTCGCCGCCGGCGCCGCCCTCACCGGGGCAGCGACCGCCCAGGCGGCCCAACCCGCCGCCGCCGACGGCTATGTGGCCCTCGGCGACTCCTACTCCTCCGGGGTCGGAGCGGGCAGCTACATCAGCTCGAGCGGCGACTGCAAGCGCAGCACCAAGTCCCATCCGTACCTGTGGGCGGCCGCCCACTCACCCTCCACGTTCGACTTCACGGCCTGTTCCGGCGCCCGTACGGGTGAAGTTCTGGCCGGACAGCTCGGCCCGCTCAGCTCCAGCACCGGCCTCGTCTCGATCAGCATCGGCGGCAACGACGCCGGGTTCGCCGACGTCATGACGACGTGTGTGCTCCAGTCCGACAGCTCCTGCCTGTCGCGGATCGCCACCGCGGAGGCGTACGTCGACTCGACGCTGCCCGGCAAGCTCGACGGCGTCTACTCGGCGATCAGCGACAAGGCGCCGAACGCCCATGTCGTCGTCATCGGCTACCCGCGCTTCTACAAGCTCGGCAGCACCTGCGTCGGCCTGTCCGAGACCAAGCGGACGGCGATCAACAAGGCCTCCGACCACCTCAACACCGTCATCGCCCAGCGCGTCGCCGCCCACGGCTTCACCTTCGGCGACGTACGCACCACCTTCACCGGCCACGAGCTGTGCTCCGGCAGCTCCTGGCTGCACAGCGTCAACTGGCTGAACATCGGCGAGTCGTACCACCCCACCGCGACCGGCCAGTCCGGTGGCTACCTGCCGGTCCTCAACGGCGCCGCCTGACCTCAAGCGGAAGGAGAAGAAGAAGGAGCGGAGGGAGACGAGGAGTGGGAGGCCCCGCCCGTCGGGGTCTCCGTCCCCGTCCCCGTCTCCGTTCCGGTCCCGGTCCCGCAGGTCACCGAGAACGCCACCGCGTTGGACGTGGCCCGCACCGGACTCCGCACCTCCACCCGCACGGCACTCTCGAACGCGCCGGTGTCGTCGTGCGTCGTCACCACCACGCCGTCCTGACGCGAGCGGGCGCCGCCCGAGGGGAAGGACAGCGTCCGCCACCCCGGGTCGGAGACCGATCCGTCCGCGGTCACCCACCGGTAGCCGACTTCCGCGGGCAGCCGCCCGACCGTGAACGTCGCCGTGAACGCGGGTGCCCGGTCGTGCGGCGGCGGACAGGCCCCCGAGTAGTGGGTGCGCGAGCCCACCACGGACACCTTCACCGACTGCGGTTCGGGGCTGCTGTCCCCGCCGTCGCTCCCGGAGGATGCCGAGGGGCTCGGCTCCCCGGTGCCGCCGCTCGTCGCCGTGGACGTGGCCCCCGGGTCCGGGCTCCCGCCCGAACCCTCCGTCCCGCCACCGCCGTCCGAGCGGTCCAGCAGCGAGTACGTCAGTCCGGCCAGCGCCAGGACCAGCACCGCCAGCCCCACCACCAGCACGGCACGCGCCCGCCGGTCCCGGCCCCCCGGCATACCTGCCGCACCCGGCGCGGAGGTGTCCCCGGCCGCGGGTACGGGCATCGGCGGCGTCGGTGCGGTGGGCGGCCCCGGGCGGGCCACGACCGTCGGGGCGAACGCGCCGGACGGCGTGGCCCCGGTGCGGCCCCGGTCGGACGGAGCCCCGCCGGCGCCCACCAGGCGCAACTCGCGTTCGGCCTCGTCCGCCGGGAGCCGCTCGGCCGGATCCTTGCGCAGCAGTGCCTCCACCACCGGCCCGAGCGCACCCGCCCGGTGGGGCGGCGGCAACTCCTCGTCGACGATCGCCCGCAGGGTGCTCAGCGGAGTGTCCTGACGGAACGGCGAGGCCCCCTCCACCGCCGCGTACAGCAGTACGCCCAGCGACCACAGGTCGGACGCGGGACCGGGCGTGCGGCCCAGCGCCCGCTCCGGGGCGAGGTACTCGGGCGAGCCGACGACCTCGCCGGTCATGGTCAGCGCCTCGCTGCCCTCCACCCTGGCGATCCCGAAGTCGGTGAGCACCACCCGGCCGTCGTTCGCCAGCAGCACGTTGGCCGGCTTCACGTCCCGGTGCAGCACCCCCGCGGCGTGCGCGGCCCGCAGCGCGGCCAGCACCTCGGCGCCGATCAGCCCCGCCCGGCGGGGCTCCAACGGGCCCTCGGCGTCCAGCAGGTCGGCCAGGGACAGCCCGCGGACCAGCTCCATCACGATCCAGGGCCGACCGCCGTCGGTGGCCACGTCGTACACCGTGACCACGTTGGGGTGGGAGATCCGGGCGGCGGCCCACGCCTCGCGCTCCAGCCGGGCGTACATCCGACCGACGTCGGCCTGCGGCAGCCCGGCGGGGGCACGCACCTCCTTGACGGCGACCTCGCGGCGCAGCACCTCGTCGCGGGCGCGCCACACGGTGCCCATGCCGCCCTCGCCGAGCGGCGACAGGAGCCGGTAGCGACCGGCGATCACACGCTCGCCGTCGGGTTCTCCGGACACGGGCGCCCCCTATGACGTCGCGCGCGGACCCTTCACAAAGTAGACCAACCCGGTGCGGACGCGACCCCCACGGCGCCGAACCCGCCCCGGAGACTGTCGATTTCGGGCCGCGCATCCGTAACCCCTGCGGAGGGCGTGCGACCGCGCGCCCGGCGGTCACGTCGACGGGCCGGGAGCGGTCCGCGGAGAGGAGGACGGGGTGGAGGGGGACCGGGTGGCGGCGGACGAGCTGCTGGTGCTGGTGGCGGACGGCGACCAGAAGGCCTTCGAGGAGCTGTACGGGCTGGTGTCGGGGCCGGTGTTCGGACTCGTGCGGCGCGTGGTGCGCGACCCCGCCCAGTCGGAGGAGGTGGCGCAGGAGGTACTGCTCGAACTGTGGCGGTCGGCGGCGCGCTTCGACCCCCGCCGGGGAAGCGCCCTGTCGTGGATCCTCACCGTCGCCCACCGCCGCGCCGTCGACCGGGTGCGCAGCGCCCGCGCCGCCGGCGAACGCGACCGGCGCGAGGCCCGCCGCTCCCACCACCCCGCCTTCGACCAGGTGGCGGAGGAGGTCGAGGCGGGACTCGAACGCGAGTGGGTGCGGCGCTGCCTGGACCGCCTGACCGCCCTGCAGCGCCAGTCGGTCACCCTCGCCTACTACGACGGCTACACCTACCGGGAGGTGGCCGAGCGCCTCTCCCTCCCGCTGGGCACGGTGAAGACCCGGATGCGCGACGGACTGGGCCGCCTGCGCGAGTGCCTGGGAGGCGTCGCATGAGCCTCTTCGGCCACTCGCTCGCCGCCCCCTACGCCCTGGACGCCCTGGAGGGCGCCGAACGGGTCCGCTTCGAACGGCACCTGGAGGGCTGCGCCCGCTGCGCCGCCGAGGTGCGGGCGCTGTCCGAGGACGCCGCCCGGCTGGCCCGTTCCACGGCCACCCCCGCGCCGCCCGCCCTGCGCGAGCGGGTCCTGACCGCCGTACGCACCATCGCGCAGGAGCCCGCGCCCGCGCGCGGACCGGTCCAGCGGCGGCCGGTCGGGCGGCGGCCGGTCGGGCGGCGGCCGGTCGGGCGGCGGCCGGTCGGGCACGTCCGGCCGCGCCCCCTGCTCGTGCCGTTCGCCACGGTGACGGCCGCCGCGGCGCTCGTGGTCGCCTCGCTCTTCGCGGTGCGGGCCGACCGGACCCGGGACGAGCTGGACACCGCACGGGACCGGGCACGTGAGATCGCCCACGTTCTGGCCGCCCCGGACGCCCGGGCGGCGCGCGGTGCGGACGCACGCGGCCGCGGTGTCGCGGTGGTCGCCTCCGCGTCCAGGGGGCGCGCGGTGGTGACCCTCAGCGGGTACGGCGAGCCGCCGGGCGACCGCGTGCGCCAACTGTGGCTGATGCGCCCCGGCGCCGAGCCACGCTCCCTCGGGCTCTTCGACGGCGACACGCCCCTGATCGCCTCCGGCCTGAGCCGCTCCGCTACGTCACTCGCGGTGACGGTGGAACCCGACGGGGGCTCGGACCTGCCGACGAGTGAGCCGGACGTCCAACTCGCCCTGGAATCTGTCGGATTCGGAGAGTAATCGTCAACCCCCTTACGGGGAAGGTGAATCCTGTGACCGCGATACACGCATGCCGTACCGGGGCGATAGGGTTACCCTGCCCGGGCCGGGTGGACTCGTACGGGTGGGGAGTGACATGGAACAGATAACAGTGCGCAGCAGGGCAAGGGTCCCTGCGATCACCTGCGGAAGCAGCGCGACCAGCTCGCGCCTCGACCGTCATCTCGCGGTACTCGGAGGGCCCGCCCTCCCGCCGCGGGAGACCGTGGAGGCGACGTCGCTGATGCGCGAGCTGACCGCGCGTGAGCCCGCACACAAGCGCAGCAACCGAGGCGCCAGGGTGCGCCGGGTCTCGCTGTTCGCACCGCTGCGCCGACTGCGCCGTTCGCTGTTCGGCGGCAACTGAGGCCCGCGCTCCGGCGGTCACACCTCCCGGCGCGGCGCCGCGGCACTCGTCCGTCATCCCCACGGCACGCAGCGGCGCCCCGGTGTGCTCCCCGAGCGCGGGCCCTCCCGGTACACCCGACCTCGTACGTCCGTCCCGCACGCGTTCGCACGTTCTCGTCCCGCACGGCATCTTCCCGTCCCCGCCGCCTCCCCACCGGCGGTGACGCGGTACCCCGGCCCGGTCAGCGGTCCCCGTGCGCGTACCGGCGTACCGCCGGCGGGACGAACACCGCCAGCAGTACCGCGCACCACGCCAGCGACCCGGCGACGGGATGCGTCACCGGCCAGGCGGCCCCGTCCGGCACGGGCGCGTTGCCGAAGAGGTCCCGCAGCGCCGTGGCGACCGCGCTGATCGGGTTCCACTCCGCCACCGTGCGCAGCCAGCCCGGCAGTCCGTCGGTCGGGATGTACGCGTTGGACAGCAGCGGAAGGATGAAGGTCGCGCCGCCGAGTTGACCGGCGGCCTCCTCGTTGCGGGTGAGCAGCCCCAGGAAGATCCCGATCCACGTCGTCGCGAACCGGAACAGCAGCAACAGCCCGAGCGCGCCCACCGCGCCGAGCGCCCCGCCCTGCACCCGCCAGCCCACCGCGAGCCCGACGAGCAGCAGCGGCACCGTCCCGGCGGCCGTGACGAGCACATCGGCGACCGACTGCCCGAGGGGCACGGCGGCCCGGCTCACCGGCAGCGTCCGCAGGCGGTCCGTCACCCCTCGGTGGGTGTCCTGGGCCGCCTGGAACATGCCCGTCATGATGCCGTTCGCGGCGGTGGCGACCAGCAACCCCGGCACCAGGAAGGCCCGGTACTCCTCGCCCGGCATCGCCAGCGCGCTGCCGAAGACGTAGCCGAAGAACAGCAGCATCGTGATCGGCATGGTCTGGGTGAGGATCAGCAGCCCCGGGTTGTTCCGGGCCCGCCGCAACTGGCGGCCCAGCATGGCCGCCCCGTCGTACGCCAGACCGTACGCCGAGCCGTGCGGACCCGTCGTCACCGCGCTCATGCCACCAGCTCCTTGCTGTCGTTGCTGTCGTTGCTGGCGTCGCTGCCGTTGCCGCCGGTCAGGCGGAGGAAGACGTCGTCGAGGGTCGGCGGCCGCAGGCTCGCGTCGGCCAGGGGCACGCCCGCCGCGTCGAGTTCGCGCACCAGGCGGGGCAGGGTCAGGGTCGGATCGGTGCTGACGGCGCCGACCGTGCGCCGCTCGTGGTCGAGGACCGGTTCGGCGCCGGTCAGCCGGTCCAGGACCGCCGCCGCCCGCACCAGGGCGTCCGCGTCCGGGACGACGGCCTCCGCGTAGGCCCCCACCAGCGCCTTGAGTTCGGCCGGCGACCCGGTGTGTGCGACCCGGCCCCGGTCCACCAGGGCGATGTCGTCGGCCAGGCGGTCGGCCTCCTCCAGGTACTGCGTGGTGAGCAGCACGGTGGTGCCGTCCGCCTTCAGGGCTCGCACGGTCTCCCAGACGCGGTTCCGGCTGGCCGGGTCGAGCCCGGTCGTCGGCTCGTCCAGGAACAGCACCTCGGGGCGGCGCACCAGGCTCGCGGCCAGGTCGAGACGGCGCCGCAGGCCGCCGGACAGGGTGGCGGCGGGCCGGTCGGCCGCGTCGGCCAGGCCGAAGCGGTCCAGCAGCTCGTCGGCCCGCGCCGCCGCGTCCCGCACCCGGTGCAGCCGGGCGAACAGCCGCAGGTTCTGCCGGCCGGTGAGGTCCCCGTCCACCGAGGCGTACTGCCCGGTCACCCCGATCAGGCGACGCACCGCGGCCGCCTCCCGCACCAGGTCGTGCCCGGCGACCCGCGCCGAGCCCGCGTCCGGCCGCAGCAGTGTCGTCAGCAGCCGGACCGCCGTGGTCTTGCCCGCCCCGTTCGGCCCGAGCAGCCCGCAGACGGTGCCTTCGGCCACCGCGAGATCCAGGCCGCGCAGCGCGCGCACGGCACCGAAGCGCTTCTCCAGACCCTCACTAAGTACAGCGTACGTAGTAGTCATGCGTCGACCATAGCGCACTACGTACGGTGTACGTAACTAGGATGGTGGCCGAGGTGATGCACGATGGCGGGCCGAGCGGCCGTACCCGAAGTGATCTGGTCGCGCCCCGAGCGCACCGGCCGCGGTCCGAGACCGGCGTACACCCGCGCCGACATCGCCGCCGCCGCGGTGCGGATCGCCGACGCCGAGGGCCTGGACGCGGTCTCGATGCGGCGCGTCGCCGGCGAGCTGGGCTGCGGCACCATGTCGCTCTACAACTACGTCCCCCGCAAGGAGGACCTGTACGAGCTGATGATGGACGCGGTCAGCGGCGAGCACGAGCTGTGGGAGCCGAGCGGCGACTGGCGCGCGGACCTGATCCGGGTCGCCCGCCAGACCCGCGCCCTGATGCACCGCCACACCTGGCTGCCCCGCCTGATGTCTCCCGTCTACGGCTTCAGCCCCAACGCCCTGCGCTACCTGGAGCACTGCCTGGCCTGCCTCGACCCCTTCGAGGCGCCCTACGGCACCAAGATGGAGCTGATCGCGATGGTGAACGGCGTGGTGACCACGTACGTCGCCAACGAGATCGCCACCGTCGAGCGCACCCGCTCGCTGCCTTGGTCCGAGGAGCAGGAGAACGCGGTGCGCATCGCCTACCTCGGCCGGCAGGTCGCGAGCGGCGCCTACCCGAGGCTGGCGGCGTCCTTCGCCGAGGACGCGGGTCCGATCGACCTGGAAGGGGTCTTCGAGCGGGCGCTGACCCGGGTGCTGGACGGGTTCGCGTGAGCGGGAGTACCGACTCCGTCGGGGGTCACAGCAGGGCCAGCTGTCCCTCCGGCCCCTCCTCCCGGTCGTCCAGGACGGAGGCCGGCCGACGGGCCGCCCCCGGCACCGGCAGTACGCCCGCCTCGTTCAGCTCGGCCGCGCTGATCCGGTCCGTGACCGTCAGCTCCCGGCACCCGTCCCGCACTTCGGCGAGCAGCGCCAGCACCGTGATCAGTTCTAGCAGTTCGGACGTCCAGGTCTGCGGCCAGCCGGCCGGGCGGATCGCCGTCAGCGTGCCCGGCTCGCCCGCGGCCGTGCGGGCCGCGAACCACTGCTCGAGCACCCGCACCCCGCCCGCCTCGAAGTCCCAGGCCCCGGGCGGCACGGGGGAGACGCGGCCCTCGTCCAGGAAGAGGGCCTCCTCGTCGCGGTCGTAGCGCAGGGTCAGCGGGCGCGGGGGCAGCGGGGCGCGCACATAGGGCCGGCGGCCGCCGGGCAGCTTGGGACGCTCGCCGTCGCGGCGCATCAGCCACAGGAGGCGCCGGCCCAGTGCGACCCCGTGCTCCCACAGCGCGGGGTCCGCGGTGAGCGGGACCAGCGAGCCGGGCCGCACGGCAGCGGCCGACCAGGCGAGCACGTCCGCCGGGTCGGGGCGCCGGCCGAGGCGGGCGGCCAGGTGGTCCAGGAGGCCGGGCGCGAGGTTGGGCTCCGCGCCGCCCGGACGGCGATGCAGCGGGCGGATCCGGGCGGGACCGAACAGCGGCAGCAGCGAGGTCGCGAGGAGCAGCGGGGGACCGGCTGCGCCGGGCACCTCCACGACGAACACCTGTCGCGCGTCCGCCACCCGCCACAGCTCCGGACGGGCCGCGTCGATCAGGCGGTGGTCGGGAATCAGCCACTGCTCGTCGAACGGCGCCCGCAACACCCGGACCGGCTCCGGACAGGGCCCCGCGGCGCGCGCCAGTCGCCCGGTCCCCCCGGCGCCGCCCGGCAGCCGCCCGACCGCCGAGTACGGCGTGCGCGAGCGGGTCGGCTCGAACAGGGTCGCGCGGTCCGGTCCCTGGGCCTTCAGCAGGGCGTCCCAGCGGGCCTTCAGGGACGCCGCGTCGGGAGCCGTCGGCCACCCCCGGCCGAGCCGCGGCGGTGCGACGGACCACGGCATGAGGTCCGCCAGCGGCGGGGCGTCGTCGTGCGTCACGCCGGGAATCGTACGACGGGGCACCGCGGCCTCACGTGGCATCCAGGGTGACCGTGAAGGAGAAGCGGTCGCCCCGGTAGTGGATGACCGCCACGTCGAGGACCCGGCCGTCGGTGTCGTAGGTGATGCCCGTGTAGTGCAGGATCGGGCTGAGCAGCGGGACTTCGAGCAGCCGCGCCGTCTCCGGGTCCGCGAGCCGGGCCTCGACGGTGTCGGTGATCCGGCTGATGTCCATGCCCACCACGTCCCGCAGCACCTTCGTCATCGGCCACCGGGCGAGGTCGTCCACGTCGATGCGCCCGGCCAGTTCGGGACGGACGTAGTTGCGGGCGTGGTTGGTCGGCTCGCCCGTCTTCTCGTCGCAGCGCAGCCGGTGGTACGTCGCCACCTCGGTCAGCCGGGGGAAGTACTCGGCGAGTTCGGACGGCACGGGCGACGGGCCGTGGCCCAGCAGCCGGGCCGTCATGCCCGACTGCTGCGCCACGATCGCGTCCACCGAGCCGAGCAGCCGTACCGGGGCGCCGCGCCGGGCGTGCGGCTGGATGAACGTGCCCCGCCGGCGGTGGCGGGTGATCAGCCCCTCGTCCTCCAGTTCCTTCAGCGCCTGCCGCATGGTCAGCACGCTCACCCCGTAGTGCCCGGCCAGCTGCTCCTCGGTGGGCAGCCGCAGCGGATCCAGGGGCGAGCGGCCGAGTATCGAGGCGCGCAGCGACTGCGACACCTGGTACCAGAGCGGCAGCTTGCGGTTCAGGACGATGGAGTCCGGGGCGAAGGAGGTCACGGGCCATCCGTACCGGTAGGAAAACCTCAGTGCAAGGGGCGGAAGTGCCGCTCCAGGCCCTGCCAGACGTCGTCGTAGCGCGGCTGGAGGTGCTCGGCGCGGGCCGCGTGGGGGGTGAGGGTCACCGGCCACCGGGTCTCGAACATGAACGCCAGTCCGTCGTCGATCCGCTGCGGCTTCAGCTCGGCGGCGCTCGCCCGGTCGAAGGTCTCCCGGTCCGGGCCGTGCGCCGACATCATGTTGTGCAGCGAACCGCCGCCCGGCACGAAGCCTTCCGCCTTGGCGTCGTAGGCGCCCTCGATGAGGCCCATGTACTCGGTCATCACGTTCCGGTGGAAGTACGGCGGCCGGAAGGTGTCCTCGCCCACCAGCCAGCGCGGCGCGAACACCACGAAGTCCACGCCCGCCAGTCCCGGGGTGTCCGACGGGGAGGTGAGCACCGTGAAGATCGACGGGTCCGGGTGGTCGTACGAGATGGTGCCGATGACGTTGAAACGGCGCAGGTCGTAGACGTAGGGCACATGGTTGCCGTGCCAGGCGACGACGTCCAGCGGGGAGTGGTCGTACTCGGCGGTCCAGAGGTTGCCGCAGAACTTGTTGACCACCTCCACCGGGCCGTCCTGCTCCTCGTACGCGGCGACCGGCGCCCGGAAGTCCCGGGCGTTGGCCAGGCCGTTGGCGCCGATCGGGCCCAGGTCGGGGAGCTGGAACGGCGCGCCGTAGTTCTCGCAGACGTAGCCGCGGGCGTCCGCGTCCAGCAGCTGGACGCGGAAGCGGACCCCGCGCGGGATCAGCGCCACGTCCCCCGGCTCGGCGTGCAGCAGCCCGAACTCGGTGCGCAGCAGCAGGCCGCCGCGCTCCGGGACGATCAGCAGCTCGCCGTCCGCGTCGCTGAAGACGCGCTCCATTGAGGCGGTCGCGTGGTAGAGGTGCACGGCCATGCCGGTGCGCTGGGTCGCGTCGCCGTTGCCGCCGAGCGTCCACAGCCCCTCGACGAAGTCCGTGGCTGGCCCGGGCACCGGCAGCGGGTTCCACCGCAGCCGGTTCGGGTCCGGCACGGCCTGGTTGAAGGGAGCGGTGCGGATCGTGCCGTTGCCCGAACGGACGAACGCCGGGTGTGCGGCCGACGGGCGGATCCGGTACAGCCACGAGCGCCGGTTGTGCGCCCTCGGCTCCGTGAACGCCGTGCCGCTCAGCTGCTCCGCGTACAGGCCCAGCGGTGCCCGCTGCGGCGAGTTCCGGCCCTCGGGCAGCGCGCCCGCGACGGCCTCCGAGCTGTGCTCGTTGCCGAAACCGGAGAGATAGGCCAGCCCCTCCGCGGTCTTCCGCGCTTCCCCGCTCATTGATCGCTCCCTCGCAACCCGATTCCCACCCGATTCCTATGGCACACCGTAGGATTGCGGTTTCCCGCGCGCAAGAGGGCACAAGAGGACTTCCCCGCTCCGCTCCTGCTGGGCCGCGGCGTGTCGGCCGCTCCGCCGTGGCGTCCGTCGTGAGGATGACCGGAACCAGACCCCCGGAGGATCCGGACTGTCGGACCCGTGTTCTAGTCTCGCGTCATGTCGTGGACGCGGGGAGTGCTCGCCGTGCTCGCGGTCTGTGTCCTGCTGTTGACGGGATCGGCGGGCTGCGGCTCCGGGGACGTGGAAGAACCGGAGGCCGGGGATTCGGCCACACCGGTGGGCAGGCTGCTCGAGGACACCGACGAGGAGGGCCGGCGCTACCGCGAGGTGGACGCCGAGCGTGCCCCCGAGGTCGGCATCGAGGTGCAGCCCGAGGCCGACGACAGCTGGGACGTGCGCCTGACCGTCCGCGAGTTCAGGTTCTCGCCGGACGGCGCACAGGCGCGGGCGGTGGCCGGCCGCGGTGTCGCCCACCTCTTCCTCGACGGCGACCTCCTCACCCTGCTGCGCGGCCCCCGGTACCGCCTTCCCGCCGGCCTGGTCCCGCGCGGCACGCACGAGCTCACGGTCCGCCTGTACGCCGACGACGACACCGTCTGGGCCGTCGACGGCGAACCCGTGGAGAGCACCGCGGACATCACGGCATCGGACGCGGAGCCGACCGGCGCGACGCAGCCGGAGCAGATCGAGGGCCGGTCGGTCACCGGGCCGGCGGCGGACCGGTGAGCGCGCCCGCCCCGCTCCTCCGTAGCCCCGGAGGTCCGGCGGGCGCCCCCGGCCGTACCGGAGGGCGCGGTTCACCCGGCCGGGTGGGCAGGGCATCATGAGGACCGTGTCCCACGCGACCCCGCTCCGTCGTGCCCCCGTGCAGCGACGCAGCGCCGAACGGCTGACCCGGATCCTCGACGCCTGCGCCGACCTCCTCGACGAGGTCGGTTACGACGCCCTCAGCACCCGGGCCGTGGCGCTGCGCGCGGACGTGCCCATCGGGTCGGTGTACCGCTTCTTCGGCAACAAGCGGCAGATGGCCGACGCCCTGGCCCAGCGCAACCTGGAGCGCTACACGGAGCGCGTGACCGAACGGCTGACGGAGGCGGACTCGGTGCCGGACGGCGGCGGCTGGCGCGGTGCGCTGGACGCCGTGCTCGACGAGTACCTGGCGATGAAGCGGACCGCGCCCGGCTTCTCCCTGATCGACTTCGGCAACCAGATCCCGGTCGGCGACCGCCACGCCGTGCCCAACCACCGCGTCGCCGAGCGCCTCACCGAACTGCTCTCCGGCTATCTGGGCCGCCGCCCCGACGACGACCTGCGCCGTGTCTTCCTCGTCGCGGTGGAGACCGCCGACACCCTCGTGCAACTCGCCTTCCGGGTCGCGCCGGACGGGGACGAGAAGATCATCGGGGAGGCCCGGGAGCTGCTGCGGGCGTACCTGGGGCGCGTGCTCGACTGACCGGGCGCGGCCGCGCGGCCACCCGAACCCCCCTGCCGCCGTCCGTCCGCCCCCTCCCCAACATGCCTACCGGTCGGTATGCTCGCCGGGCACAGCGCGCCACCGCCGCCTTCCGGGAGGACCCCGTGCCCCGCACCGCCCTGCGTATCTGCCCCCTGTGCGAGGCCACCTGCGGCCTGGCCCTCACCATCGACGGCAGCACGGTCACCGCCGCCCGCGGCGATCGCGACGACGTGTTCAGCCACGGCTTCATCTGCCCCAAGGGCGCCTCCTTCGGCGCCGTCGACGCCGACCCCGACCGGCTGCGGGCGCCCTTGGTGCGCCGCAACGGCGAACTGCGCGAAGCCACCTGGGAGGAGGCCTTCGACGCGGTCGCCGCCGGCGTCCGGCCCCTCGTCGAGCGGTACGGGCCGCACTCCGTCGGCGTGGTCCTCGGCAACCCCAACGTGCACACCGTCGCCGGCGCCCTCTACCCGAACGTCCTGCTCGGCGCCCTCGGCAGCCGCAGCCTCTTCACCGCGTCCACGCTCGACCAGATGCCCAAGCACGTCTCCAGCGGACTGCTCTTCGGCGACGCGAACGCCATCCCGGTGCCCGACCTGGACCGCACCGACCACCTCCTGCTCATCGGCGCCAACCCGCTGGAGTCCAACGGCAGTCTGTGCACCGCCCCGGACTTCCCCGGCCGGCTCAGGGCCCTGAAGGCCCGCGGCGGCACCCTCACCGTCATCGACCCGCGTCGCACCCGCACCGCGAAGCTCGCCGACCGGCACGTGCCGATCCGCCCCGGCACCGACGCGCTGCTGCTGGCCGCGATGGCCCACGTGCTGTACGAGGAGGGACTGGTCGACCTCGGCGCACTCGCCCCGCACGTCGGGGGAGTGGACGACGTCGGGGCCGCCGTACGCGACTTCACCCCCGAGTCCGTCGCCGCCGCCTGCGACGTGGACGCCGACGTGACGCGCGCCCTCGCCCGTGAACTCGCCGCCGCCCCCACCGCCGCCGTCTACGGCCGCATCGGCAGCTGCACCGTCCCGCACGGCACCCTCGCCAGCTGGCTCGTGGACGTCCTCAACATCCTCACCGGCAACCTCGACCGGCCCGGCGGCGCGCTCTTCCCGCAGGCCGCCACCGACCGGACCCCGCGCCCCGCCGGACCCGGCCGCGGCTTCGCGCTCGGCCGCTGGCGCTCCCGGGTGAGCGGGCACCCCGAGGCGAAGGGCGAACTGCCCCTGTCCGCCCTCGCCGAGGAGATCGACACCGCCACCGACGACGGCGAGCCGGTCCGCGCGCTGCTCACCATCGCCGCCAACCCCGTCCTGTCCGCGCCCGACGGCGACCGGCTCGACAAGGCGCTGGACTCCCTCGACTTCATGGTGAGCGTCGACCCCTACCTCAACGAGACCTCCCGCCACGCCCACGTCGTCCTGCCGCCGCCCCCGCCCGCCCAGAGCCCGCACCACGACTTCGCCTTCAACACCCTCGCCGTGCGCAACCAGGTCCGCTACACCCGCCCCGCCGTCCCGCTGGAGCCCGGCAGGAGGGCCGAGACGGAGATCCTCGCCCGGCTCACCCTGGCCGTCGGCGGCGCGCACGGCACCGACCCCGCCGCCGTCGACGCCATGGTGATCGAACAGACCCTCGCCAGGTCCGTGCGGGAGCCGCACTCACCCGTGCACGGCCGCGACCCCGGCGAACTGACCGCCCTGCTCACCGGCGAGGACGGCCCCGAGCGGCGCCTCGACCTGATGCTGCGCCTCGGCCCCTACGGCGACGGCTTCGGCGCCCGGCCCGACGGGCTGACCCTGGAGCGGCTCCTCGCCCACCCGCACGGCATCGACCTCGGCCCGCTGCGTCCCCGCCTGCCGCAGCCCCTGAAGACCCGCAGCGGCAAGGTGGAACTGCTCCCGGCACCGATCGCCGCCGACCTGCCGCGCCTCGCCCGGGCCCTGGACGAGCGCCCCGCCGGGCTCGTCCTCGTCGGCCGCCGCCACCTGCGCTCCAACAACAGCTGGATGCACAACGTCCCCGCCCTCACCGGCGGCTCCAACCGCTGCACCCTGCACGTCCACCCCGAGGACGCCGCACGGCTGGGTGTGCGCGGTGCGCAACCCGTGCGCGTGAAGGGGCCCGGGGGAGCGGTGACCGTCCCCGCCGAGATCACCGACACCGTCCGCCCCGGCGTGGTCAGCATCCCGCACGGCTGGGGCCACGACCGGCCCGGCACCCGCCAGACGCACGCCGCCGCCGATCCCGGCGTCAACGTCAACCAGCTCCTCGACGGCGGCACGCTGGACCCGCTCTCGGGCAACGCCGTCCTCAACGGCGTACCCGTAACGCTCACACCGTTGACCGGCGCAGAGCTGTGACCTGGAATTCTGCGCTTATTGCTCGCATGTCAACGTCTTGTTAACGCTGCTTCGCGCCACCTAACGTCGCTCGCACCGCCTGCCCCGGTGGGATGTTCAAGGGCGAACGTTAGGTACTCACTCATGCTGACCATCCTCGGCTTCGCCATGATCGCGACCTTCCTGGTCCTGATCATGATGAAGAAGATGTCGCCGATCGCGGCGCTCGTGCTGATTCCCGCGCTGTTCTGCGTGCTCGTCGGCAAGGGCGCCCACCTCGGCGACTACGTCATCGACGGCGTGTCCAGCCTCGCCCCCACCGCGGCGATGCTCATGTTCGCGATCGTCTACTTCGGTGTGATGATCGACGTCGGGCTCTTCGACCCGATCGTCCGGGCCATCCTGAAGTTCTGCAGGGCCGACCCGATGCGCATCGTCGTCGGCACGGCGCTGCTCGCCGCGATCGTCTCGCTGGACGGCGACGGCTCCACCACCTTCATGATCACGGTCTCGGCGATGTACCCGCTGTACAAGCGGCTGAAGATGAGCCTGGTCGTGATGACCGGCGTCGCCGCTATGGCCAACGGCGTGATGAACACGCTGCCCTGGGGCGGTCCCACGGCCCGTGCCGCCACCGCCCTGAAGGTCGACGCCACCGACATCTTCGTCCCGATGATCCCGGCCCTGGCCGTGGGCCTGGTCGCGGTCGTCGTCCTGGCGTACGTGCTCGGTCTGCGCGAGCGCAGGCGGCTGGGCACGCTGTCGCTGGACGAGGCACTGGAGCGGGAGCCGGAGACCGAGACGGTGCTGGTCGGTGCGGGTGCGGGTGCGTCCGGCGCGCGTGCCGGTGCCGGCGCCGGTGCGGCTCGCGGTGCGGCGGGTGGCTCCGGCGAGGCGGGCGACCGGGACGCCGAGTCCGGCGGCGAGTCCGACGACGACTTCAAGGGCCTCGACCCGGACCGGCCGACCCTGCGGCCCAGGCTGTACTGGTTCAACGCGCTGCTCACGGTCGCGCTGCTCACCGCCATGATCATGGAGCTGCTGCCGATTCCGGTGCTCTTCCTGATCGGCGCCGCGCTCGCCCTCACCGTCAACTTCCCGCACATCCCGGACCAGAAGGCCCGCATCGCGGCCCACGCCGACAACGTCCTCAACGTCTCCGGCATGGTCTTCGCCGCCGCCGTCTTCACCGGCGTCCTCACCGGCACCGGCATGGTCGACCACATGGCCAACTGGCTCGTGGACACCATCCCCGACGGCATGGGCCCGCACATGGGCCTGGTCACCGGCCTGCTGAGCCTGCCGCTGACCTACTTCATGTCGAACGACGGCTTCTACTTCGGCGTCCTGCCGGTGCTCGCCGAGGCCGGCCAGGCGCACGGCGTGTCGACGCTGGAGATCGCCCGCGCCTCGATCGTCGGCCAGCCGCTGCACATGTCCAGCCCGCTCGTCCCGGCCGTGTACGTCCTGGTCGGCATGGCCAAGGTCGAGTTCGGGGACCACACGCGGTTCGTGGTGAAGTGGGCCGTCCTGACGAGCCTGGTGATCCTCGCGGCGGGCATCCTGTTCGGCATCATCTGACCGCCAGGGGTCGCTCAGGGGTCGTTCAAGGGTCGTTCGGGAATTGTCGGGAAAGGACACGATCATGGTGCCCGGTGGTGGGAACCGCGGCTGGCTGCTCCGCCTCGTCATCGCCTTCGGCTTCGCCCAGGCCGCGGTGTCCATGGCCCGGCCCGCCGTCTCCTACCGGGCCCTCGCGCTGGGCGCGGACGAACGGGCCGTCGGTGTCATCGCCGGTGTGTACGCGCTGCTGCCGCTGTTCGCCGCCGTTCCGCTGGGCCGCCGCACCGACCACGGGCGCTGTGCGCCGCTGCTGCCCGTCGGAGTGGTGCTCATCGCCGGGGGCTGCGCGCTGAGCGGCGTCGCCGGGTCCCTGGGGACGATGGCCCTGTGGAGCGGTGTGATGGGCCTCGGACACCTCTGCTTCGTGATCGGCGCCCAGTCCCTGGTCGCCCGCCAGTCCGCGCCGCACGAACAGGACCGCAACTTCGGCCACTTCACCATCGGCGCCTCGCTCGGCCAGCTGATCGGCCCCGTCGCCGCGGGCGCGCTCATCGGGGGCCCCGACATGGCCGGCAGCAGCGCGCTCGCCCTGGTGGTGGCGGGCGGGGGAGCGGCGGTCGCCTTCACGTCCCTGTGGCGCATAGAGCACCCCGGCGCCGCCGAGTCCCGTACGCGGCAGGGTGCGCGCGTCCCCGTGGGGAGCATCCTGCGGGCCCGGGGCGTGCCCGCGGGCATCCTGATCAGCCTCTCCGTGCTCTCCGCGACCGACATCCTCACCGCCTACCTGCCGGTGGTCGGCGAGCACCGGGGAATCTCCCCGGCCGTGATCGGCGTACTGCTCAGCCTGCGGGCCGCCGCGACGATCGCCTGCCGGCTCGTGCTGACGCCCCTGCTGCGGCTGCTCGGACGCACGGTGCTGCTCACGGTCACGTGTCTGCTGGCCGCCCTGCTGTGCGCCGGGGTCGCGCTGCCGGTGCCGGTGTGGGCGCTCGCCCTGATGCTGGTCGTCCTCGGCTTCTGCCTGGGTGTCGGTCAGCCGCTGTCCATGACCACGGTCGTGCAGGCGGCCCCCGACGAGGCGCGCTCCACGGTCCTCGCCCTGCGCCTGACCGGCAACCGCCTCGGCCAGGTCGCCGCCCCCGCCGCCGCGGGCCTGATCGCGGGCGTCGCGGGCGTGGCGGCGCCCTTCGTGATGCTGGGCGCCCTCCTCCTGCTCTCCTCGGGCGTCGCCCTGCGTGCGCCGTCCACCGGTGCGGCCGGCCGGGGAACCGACCGCCGGAGCCCGGAGATCGGGCAGGATGTCCCGGACCGGGCGGGCGACAGCCGGCCGTGCCGGGAGTCGAAAGGATGAGCATGATCCTGATAGTTCTGTCCGTCGTCCTGCTCCTCGTCGTCGGCGGCTGCGCCTGCGTCGTGTGGGCGGGCCGCGGCGGTCCGCCCTGGACACGCGCGGTGGCGACCGCGACCCTGGCGGCGGGCGAGCTGGTCCGCGCGTCCCGCCGCTCCGGCGGCCACCGCGGGGGCGGCGACCCGGACGGCTCGTCGGACGGCTGACGCGGCGGCCGGACCCGGCATGATCACGTCGTGAGACGCCCCACCCCCTGAATCCGGCCGTCCGCTTTCTCACCAGATGGACGGTCGCGGCGAGATGTCGTCCGGTGTCTTCCCCAGGCCGGGCACGGTCCGTTAACTTCCGTGACTCACACGCCCCGTACGACCCGCACGAGGGCGTCCGACCGCGGAGCACCAGAGCTCAGTGAGCCCCCGGGGGCACCTCCATGACACGCGCCATCTCCCTGCACGACGTGAGCAAGACCTACACGCGAGGCGTCCGCGTGGTGGACCGGCTGTCGCTGGACATCGCGCCGGGCGAGTTCCTCGTCCTGCTCGGCCCCTCCGGCTGCGGCAAGTCGACCGTGCTGCGCATGATCGCCGGGCTGGAGGAGATCACCGAGGGGGAGCTGACGCTGGACGGCGCGTACGCCAACGACCTCCTCCCCGCCGAGCGGCGGATGGCGATGGTCTTCCAGAACTTCGCCCTGTACCCCAACATGACCACCCGCGGGAACATCGGCTTCCCGCTGCGCGTCGAGGACCCGCAGACCGACCACACCCCCCGCGTGGACGCCACCGCCCGCATGCTGGGCATCGAGGACCCCCTCGACCGCCTCCCCGCCCAGCTCTCCGGCGGCGAACGCCAGCGGGTCGCCATGGGCCGGGCCATCTCCCGCCACCCCACCGCCTTCCTGATGGACGAGCCGCTGTCCAACCTCGACGCCAAGCTGCGCAACCACCTGCGCGCCGAGATCACCCGGCTGACCCGGGAGCTGGGCGTCACGACGATCTACGTCACCCACGACCAGTCCGAGGCCATGTCGCTGGGCGACCGCGTCGCCGTCCTGCGCGGCGGCGTACTCCAGCAGGTGGACACCCCGCGAGCCGTCTACGCCCTGCCCCGCAACGTCTTCGTCGCCGCCTTCATCGGCACCCCGCGCATCAACCTGCTGCGCGGCCTCGTGCGCGCCCCGCTGGACGGGGCGATGACCATCAGCCTGGGCAAGCAGTTCCTGCGCCTGCCCGAACCGCTCTCCCTGGACCACCAGTTGCTCCGTGTCCAGCAGGGCCGCGAGGTCATCGTGGGCCTGCGCTCGGAGGCCGTCCGGATCGCGAAACCCTCGTCCGCACGCCCCGGCGAGGTGCTGCTCACCGGGCTCGTGGAGCACGTCGAGTTCCAGGGCCACGAGGTCCTCGTGCACTTCAACACCGGCTCACAGCCGGCCGTCGTGCCCGACCTGGAGGCCCCGCGCCCCGCCGCCCGCCCGGTCAGGCGCCGCCGCCGCGACGGAACGGTCCTGGAGCGGCTGAGGGAACGGGCGGGCGCCCTGCGGGCCGGACCCGTGGTCGTCATGGACGAACCTCCGGAGCCCGGACCCGCGGTCGCCGCCCCCGACGGCCGCCTCCCCGGCGACCTGATCGTCCGGACCACCCCCGACATCGACCTCCGCCACGGCATGCAGGTCCCCCTCCTCGTGGACCTCGCCCACCTGTTCGTCTTCGACCAGCACGGCGACCGGATCTGTCCGGCCCCGGCGCATCTGCCCGAGCTGGAGGAGTGAGCACGCCGCGATTGCGCACTCCGGGAGGGTGAGCCGCGCCACCATCGGGGGAGCCCCTGGTGCCGTAAAACTAACGGCGCTAGTTTGGGGTCGGACGACGAGGCCCGCCCGGAAGGAACCCGATGAAGGCACACGACGGCATGTACATCGACGGAGCCTGGCGCCCCGCCGACGGCCGGGACACGATCGACGTCGTGAACCCGGCCGACGAGCAGGTGATCGGCAGGGTCCCCGCAGGCAACGCCCTGGACGTCGACACCGCCGTACGGGCCGCCCGCGCCGCCCTGCCGGGCTGGGCCGCCACCCCGCCCGCCGAGCGGGCCGCCCGCCTGGCCGCGCTGCGGGACGTCCTGGTGGCCCGCAAGGACGAGATCGCCGAGACGGTCACCGCCGAGCTGGGCTCCCCGCTGAAGTTCTCGCAGGCCGTGCACGCGGGCGCCCCGATCGCGGTCGCCGGTTCCTACGCCGAACTGGCGGCGACCCACGCCTTCGAGGAGAAGGTCGGCAACTCCGTCGTCCACCACGAGCCGGTCGGCGTGGTCGGCGCCATCACCCCCTGGAACTACCCGCTCCACCAGATCGTGGCCAAGGCCGCCCCGGCGCTCGCGGCCGGCTGCACGATGGTGCTCAAGCCCGCCGAGGACACCCCGCTCGTCGCGCAGCTCTTCGCCGAGGCGGTGCACGAGGCCGGGATCCCCGCCGGTGTCTTCAACCTGGTCACCGGCCTCGGCCCGGTCGCCGGCCAGGCCCTGTCCGAACACCCGGGGGTCGACCTGGTCTCCTTCACCGGCTCCACCGCCGTCGGCCGCCGGATCGGCGCCACCGCGGGCGCCGCCGTCAAGAGGGTCGCCCTCGAACTCGGCGGCAAGTCCGCCAACGTCATCCTCCCGAGCGCCGATCTCGCCAAGGCGGTCAACGTCGGCGTCGCCAACGTCATGTCCAACTCCGGCCAGACGTGCAGCGCCTGGACCCGCATGCTGGTCCACCGCGACCAGTACGACGAGGCGGTGGGGCTGGCCGCCGAAGCCGCCGCGAAGTACGGCGACCGGATCGGCCCCGTCGTCAACGCCAAGCAGCGGGAGCGGGTGCGCGGTTACATCGAGAAGGGCGTCGCCGAGGGCGCGCGCCTGGTCGCGGGCGGCCCCGAAGCCCCGCGCAAGCAGGGGTACTTCGTCAGCCCGACCGTCTTCGCCGAGGTGACCGAGGAGATGACCGTCGCCCAGGAGGAAATCTTCGGCCCGGTCCTGTCCATCCTCCGCTACGAGGACGAGGACGACGCCCTCCGGATCGCCAACGGCACGGTCTACGGCCTCGCCGGCGCCGTCTGGGCCGGGGACGAGGCCGAGGCGGTCGCCTTCGCTCGCCGGATGGACACCGGGCAGGTCGACATCAACGGCGGCCGCTTCAACCCGCTGGCGCCCTTCGGCGGCTACAAGCAGTCCGGCGTGGGCCGCGAACTGGGCGCGCACGGCCTCACCGAGTACCTCCAGACCAAGTCCCTCCAGTTCTAGCCCGCAGGGGAGTCTCCACCTCATGGCCGTCCGTACCGCAGTCCGTGCCGCCGTCGTACCAGCCGTCGGCGCCCCGCTGGAGGTCACCGGCATCGAGCTGCCCGAGCCCGGCCCCGGCCGGGTCCGGGTGAAGCTCGCCGCCGCCGGGGTCTGCCACTCCGACCTGTCCCTGTCCAACGGCACCATGCGGGTGCCGCTGCCCGCCGTCCTCGGTCACGAGGGTGCCGGCACCGTCGTCGCCGTCGGGGAGGGCGTCACCCACGTCGCGCCCGGCGACGAGGTCGTCCTCAACTGGGCCCCGTCCTGCGGCACCTGCCACGCCTGCTCGCTCGGCGAGGTCTGGCTGTGCGCGAACGCCCTGGCCGGCGCCGCCGACGTGCACGCCCGCCGCACCGACGACGGCACCGACCTGCACCCCGGCCTGAACGTCGCCGCGTTCGCCGAGGAGACGGTGGTGGCCGCCGGCTGCGTCCTGCCCGCCCCCGAGGGCATCCCCCTCACCGAGGCGGCGCTGCTGGGCTGCGCCGTCCTCACCGGCTACGGCGCCGTCCACCACTCGGCGAAGGTCCGCGAGGGCGAGACGGTCGCGGTCTTCGGCGTCGGGGGAGTGGGCCTCGCCACCCTCCAGGCGGCCCGGATCGCGGGCGCGTCGAAGATCGTCGCCGTCGACGTGTCCCCCGCGAAGGAGGAACTGGCCCGCGCCGCGGGCGCCACCGACTACCTCCTCGCCTCCGACACCACCGCCCGCGAGATCCGCGCCCTCACCGGAAAGCAGGGCGTCGACGTCGCCGTCGAGTGCGTGGGCCGCGCGGCCACCATCCGCACGGCCTGGGAGTCCACCCGGCGCGGTGGCCGCACCACGGTCGTCGGCATCGGCGGCAAGGACCAGCAGGTCACCTTCAACGCCCTGGAGATCTTCCACTGGGGCCGCACCCTGTCCGGCTGCGTCTACGGCAACGCCGACCCCGCCCGGGACCTCCCGGTCATCGCCGAACACGCCCGCGCCGGCCGCCTCGACCTCGACTCCCTGGTCACGGAGCGCATCGCCCTGGACGGCATCCCGGCCGCCTTCGAGAACATGCTGGCGGGCAAGGGCGGGCGGGCGCTGGTGGTGTTCTAGCCCGCCCCCCGCGCCCGCCGGGCCGTCTGCGAAACCCCGCCCGGGCGACGGTCCGAGCGGGGGCTGTCGGGTCGGGGCGGGCCCGGTTCCGCGACGGTCCGAGCGTTCCTCTTGATGGCCGCCCGGCATCCTGGACGGGGTCCGCAGCCCCGGAACCGATCGGCGCCACGGCGCGGCGTGGGCGACGCCCGGGTCACGGGCGGGCCCGCACGGTCCCCGGGCCGCGACGTGGGTGGGTCCGGGGCCGTACCCCGGCTTCGGCCGACGGGGTCCGGGCCTGCCCGGCCTTCTCCGGCCGCGAGGGTGGCGCGCCCCGGCCCGCAGGGCGCCGACAAGGCCCGGGCCTGCGTGAGCCCCGATGCTGGTGGGCCCCAAGCCGCTCTCCCCGTCGGCGGGTTCGGTGCCGGGTCCGCCCGGTCGCTCGCGCCGAGGGGGCGGTGGACAGGCCCTAGGCCCGCCCCGCGTCCTCGTGCCGCGGCTCCGCCGTGGGTCCGGCGCGGTCGGGGACCGGGGCCGGGCGCCTGCGCGAGCGGGACACCGCCACGCCCGCCAGGCACAGCGCTCCGCCCGCCAGGGTGAGCAGTCCGGGGACCTCGCCCAGTGCCAGCCACGACATCAGCACGACCAGTGCGGGCACGGCGTACGTGGTCGCGCCCATGCGGCCGGCGGTCGTACGGGCCAGGGCGTAGGCCCACGTCGTGAACGCCAGCGCGGTCGGGAACACGCCCAGGTACACCATGTTGAGCGTGGCGGAGACCGGCGCGCCGGCCGCCTCCCGCACCAGCTGCCCCGCGAACGGCAGGCAGAGCACCGCCCCGACCAGGCACCCGAACGTCGTCACCTGAAGGGCGCTCGCGTGCGCAAGCGCCGGCTTCTGGGCCACCACCCCGCCCGCGTACGCCACCGCGGCCAGCAGGCACAGCACCACCCCGAACAGCGAGGAACCGCCCTCGCCGGACATCGACAGCCCCACCGTCACGGCACCGGCGAACGACACCGCCATCCCCGCCAGCAGCCGCGGCGGCAGCGCGTCCCCGAGCAGCCGGGCGCCGAGCAGCGCGATGAGGATCGGGCCGACGTTGACCACGAGGGCGGCCGTGCCGGCGTCCACCTGCTGCTCGCCCCAGTTCAGGACGACCATGTAGAACCCGAACCACAGCACCCCCGACGTCGCGATCCCCCGCCAGGCGGACCGCGGCGGCAGCCCCTCCCGGCGCAGCAGCCAGATCACCCCGAGGGTGAGGGCCCCGGACAGCAGCCGCCCGAGTGCCAGCGCGCCCGGTGAGTAGGCGTCGCCCGCGCTGCGGATGGAGACGAAGGCGGAGGCCCACAGGACGACGGTGACCGTGGCCGCGCCGGCCGCGAGCAGTTCGGGACGGCGGTGCCAGGGAGCGGCAGGGGACGTGCGGGCAGTGCTCATCATGCTCCAGAGGCTAGGCAGCGGAAGGTCGCTCCCGCTGGCGGATTTCGGACCGGGACCCGTGCTCAGCGCAGCGCCACCGCATTGATGCCCAGCAGTTCGGACAGCGCCCGCTCGCCCGACGGCGTCACCTTCACCGCCCGCTCCGAGCCGATGCGCACGCACCAGCCCGTGTCCAGGGCGTGCCGGCACAGGGCCGCGCCCGCGACGCCCGCGAGGTGGGGACGGCGTTCCGTCCAGTCGAGGCATGCCCGGGCCAGTGGCCGGCGACCGGTCGGCCGCAGCGAGATCCTGGCGGTGTCGAACCAGCCGAGCCCCGCGTCCGTGAGTGCGAAGCCGGTGTCCTGGCGCAGCAGCCCCCGCCCGGTCAGCGCGTCGGTGACCGCGATGCCGAGCCGTCCGGCGAGATGGTCGTAACAGGTGCGCCCCCGGGCCATCGCCGAACCGGCGCTCGACGCCCGCAGGGTGCGCGGACGCCGGGCGGCGGCCTCGGGCGCGACCTGCGCCGCCAGGTCCTCCACGAGCTGCGCCACCCGGTCGTCGGCCATCCGCACGTAGCGGTGCCGACCCTGGCGTTCCTCGGCGAGCAGCCCGCCCGCGACGAGCTTGCCCAGGTGCTCGCTGAGCGTCGACGCGGCGACCCCGGCGTGCCGGGCCAGCTCACCGGCGGTCCACGCCCGCCCGTCCAGCAGGGCCAGCAGGCAGGCGGCGCGCGTCTCGTCGGCCAGCAGCCCGGCCAGCCGTGCGAGGCCGGGAGCCCCGGCGTCCCTCTCGGTCATGCGTCCAGGATGCGCCACGCACGGTTCGGCGGGCGCCGAAGTGTCCGGGGGTCCCGCAGCGGCCTCAGACGCCCTGTGCCACCTGCGCGTACTGCTGCGCCAGCCCGTCCAGCAGGGCCGTCAGGCCGGTCTCGAAGGCGCGCTCGTCGATCTTCTCCTGCTGTTCGGCCAGCAGGTGGGCCTGCTGGAGGTGCGGATAGTCCGCGGGATCGTAGGCGCCGGCGTCGTCCACGAAGCCGCCCGCGAAGGAGCCGAGCGCCGAGCCCATGATGAAGTAGCGCATCAGCGCGCCGATGGAGGTGGCCTGGGCCGGGGGCCAGCCCGCCCGGACCATCGCGCCGTAGACGGCGTCCGCGAGGTGCAGCGCGGCCGGGCGGCGGCCCGGGCCGTGGGCCAGTACCGGGACGATGTTGGGGTGGTCGCGCAGCGCCGTCCGGTAGGAGACGGCCCAGTCGTGCAGCGCCGTCCGCCACTCCCGGCCGTCCTCGAACATCGACAGGTCGACCTGCGCGCTGACCGAGTCGGCGACGGCCTCCAGGATCTCGTCCTTGGTGCGGAAGTGGTTGTAGAGCGAGGGTCCGCTGACCCCCAGTTCCGCGGCCAGCCGGCGCGTGGAGACGGCCGCGAGGCCCTCGGCGTCCACCAGCGCGCGGGCCGTCTCGACGATCCGGTCGGTGCTGAGCAGGGGCTTGCGCGGTCGGGCCATGGCGCACATAGTAGGGCTGCGAGCCGAAACTAGCAGTGCTAATTTAAATGTACGGCTTTCAAGATTTCTTTCCTGTGGGGTGACTCGGCATGAACCTGGAGCTCAGCGAGGAGCAGACCGCCGTACGGCAGCTCGCCCGGGACTTCGTGGAGCGGGAGATCGCCCCCCATGTCGTGGAGTGGGACCGTGCCGAGGAGGTGGACCGGGGAATCGTGAAGAAGCTCGGCGAGGTCGGTTTCCTCGGCCTCACGATCGACGAGGAGTATGGCGGCAGCGGCGGCGACCACCTCGCGTACTGCCTGGTCACGGAGGAGCTGGGGCGCGGCGACAGCTCGGTGCGCGGGATCGTCTCGGTCTCCCTCGGCCTGGTCGCCAAGACCATCGCCGCCTGGGGCGACGAGGAGCAGAAGCGGCGCTGGCTGCCGGGCCTCACCTCCGGCGAGTACGTCGGCTGCTTCGGCCTCACCGAGCCAGGTACGGGGTCGGACGCCGGAAACCTCACCACCCGCGCGGTCCGGGACGGCGACGACTACGTCGTCAACGGCACCAAGATGTTCATCACCAACGGCACCTGGGCCGACGTCGTCCTGCTCTTCGCCCGCTCCACCGGCGCCCCCGGCCACAAGGGCGTCTCCGCCTTCCTCGTGCCCACCGACACACCCGGCCTGACCCGCCGCACCGTCCACGGCAAGCTCGGGCTGCGTGGCCAGGCCACCGCCGAACTGGTCCTGGAGGACGTCCGCGTCCCCGCCTCCGCGATGCTCGCGCCCGAGGGCAAGGGCTTCTCGGTCGCCATGTCGGCCCTCGCCAAGGGGCGGATGTCGGTCGCCGCCGGCTGCGTCGGCATAGCCCAGGCCGCACTGGACGCGGCCGTGCGGTACGCGGGCGAGCGGGAGCAGTTCGGCAAGACCATCGCCCACCACCAGCTCGTACAGGAGCTGATCAGCGACATCGCCCTCGACGTGGACGCGGCCCGGCTGCTGACCTGGCGGGTCGCCGACCTGATCGACCGCGGGCAGCCCTTCGCCGTCGAGTCCTCCAAGGCCAAGCTCTTCGCCTCGGAGGCCGCCGTGCGCGCCGCCAACAACGCCCTCCAGGTCTTCGGCGGCTACGGCTACATCGACGAGTACCCGGTCGGCAAGCTGCTGCGCGACGCCCGCGTGATGACCCTCTACGAGGGCACCAGCCAGATCCAGAAGCTGGTCATCGGGCGTGCGCTGACCGGGGTTTCGGCATTCTGACCACCGGGCTCTGAGTACGCGAACTGAGTACGACGGCGGATGTGGCGCGGACCACATCCGCCGACCCTTGTCCCCATGAGTGACACACCGGTCAAGCAGCAGAACACGGCGGCCTTCTACGGTCAGGCCGTCGCCTCGTTCGCGGTGGCCATGGCCGCCACCGCCATCGGCATCTACCAGCTCCAGGCCGACGCCTGGGTGCGCGCCTTCCTCGCGATCGCCGTCCTGTATCTCGTCACCTCGGCCTTCACGCTGGCCAAGATCATCCGGGACCGCCAGGAGGTCGGACAGATAGTGAGCCGGGTCGACCAGGCGCGGCTCGACAGGATCCTCGTAGAACACGACCCCTTCCAGAAGCCGGGTGGCGCTCCCGCCGGGCAGCGCCCCTAAGCGGTCGCTCACCTTCGGCGGTATGGTGGTGCTCCTGTCACCGAGAGGGGCGAACAAGCGATGAGTACGGCGGCCGAGACGACGGGCGGCGACATCGAGCCGTGGGAAGAGGTCACGCCTGACGCGGCCCGGCGGCTCCTTGTCGCGGCAGTGGAGGCGTTCGCCGAACGCGGGTACCACGCGACGACGACCCGCGACATCGCCGGGCGGGCCGGCATGAGCCCGGCCGCGCTCTACATCCACTACAAGACCAAGGAAGAGCTGCTCCACCGCATCAGCCGCATCGGGCACACCCGGGCGGTGGCCATCCTGCGCTCCGCGGCCCAGGGCGAGGGCAGTGCGACCGAACGGCTCGCCGACGCCGTGAGCTCCTTCGTCCGCTGGCACGCCGGCCGGCGCACGACCGCGCGGGTCGTGCAGTACGAGCTGGACGCCCTCGGCCCCGAGGCCCGGGAGGAGATCCTCACCCTCCGCCGACAGTGCGACGCCGCCGTGCGCGGCATCATCGACGACGGCGTGGCCACGGGCGAGTTCGACGTGCCGGACGTCAAGGGCACGACGCTGGCCGTGCTGTCCCTCTGCATCGACGTGGCCCGCTGGTTCAACGTGAACGGCCCCCGCACGCCCGACGAGGTCGGCGCGCTCTACGCCGACCTCGTGCTGCGCATGGTGGGTGCCGAACCGTCCGGCGCGGCTCAGAGGTAGTAGCGCGAGACCGACTCGGCGACGCACACCGGCTTGTCGCCGCCCTCGCGCTCCACGGTGAAGGCGACGCTCACCTGGATCCCTCCCCTGACGTCCTCGACGCCGGTGATGACCGCCGTGGCACGCAGGCGCGAGCCGACCGGGACGGGGGAGGGGAAACGGACCTTGTTGGTTCCGTAGTTGACGCCCATCTTCACGCCGTCGACCCGGATCAGCTGCGGTCCGAAGAGCGGGAGCAGGGACAGGGTCAGATAGCCGTGCGCGATGGTGCTGCCGAACGGGCCCGCGGCGGCCTTCTCCGGATCGACGTGGATCCACTGGTGGTCGCCGGTCGCCTCGGCGAACAGGTCGATCCGCTTCTGGTCGACCTCCTGCCAGTCGGTGTACCCCAACTGCTCGCCCACCGCCGCCTTCACCTCGTCGGCGGACGCGAAGATCCTCGGCTCTGCCATGTTCCGGCCCCTCTGCTCGCTCGCCCTGTGCGCTCGACTCTAAGCGACTGCTTAGCATGGTCGCCCGTGACGTCCCTGTCAACGGACCGGACCGGTCCGCGAGGGCGATCGGGTCGGTAGGGTTCGAGGGGTGCCTCAGATTCCAGAGAAGATCCAAGAGCTCACGGTCGGCCAGCTCGCCGCGCGCAGCGGTGCCGCGGTCTCCGCCCTGCACTTCTACGAGTCCAAGGGTCTGATCAGCAGTCGCCGCACCTCGGGCAACCAGCGCCGCTTCAGTCGTGACGCGCTGCGCCGGGTCGCCTTCGTCCGTGCGGCCCAGCGGGTCGGCATACCGCTGGCCACCATCCGCGAGGCGCTCGCCGAGCTGCCGGAGGGGCGCACGCCCACCGAGGACGACTGGGCCCGGCTCTCCGAGTCCTGGCGCTCCGAGCTGGACGAGCGCATCAAACAGCTCAACCGGCTGCGCGACCACCTCACCGACTGCATCGGCTGCGGCTGCCTGTCCCTGGAAACCTGCGTCCTGTCCAACCCCGACGACGCCTTCGGCGAGCGCGGTGCCGGCTCCCGCCTGCTCGTGGAGCGCCGCGGCTCCACCGCCAGGGGCGGCCGAGCACCGAGCCGCGCCCGGGAACCGGAAGCACCGTGCTGCGGCGACTGACCGCGCGCTGAGCCGGGCCCGGCCGTCAGCCGTCGCCGCCCCGGCGCGCCGAGGCCCACTCCCGCGTCCCCGCGGTCACCGGCTCGGCGTTGGAGGCGGCCCGGCGGCCGTCCGGCAGGCACAGGGTGTCCTCCGGGCCGATCCGGGGCGCCAGGCCCGGCCGGCCGGGCAGGCGGGCCAGCACCTCGGCCCCGGGGCACTGTCGTCGAATTCCCCGTCTGCTCGGCGGTGCCACGCACGCTCCCCCACTGCCTCAAGGTCGGGGGAGGCACCCCCACTCGCCGCACCGGGCGCCGACCACGGACCACCAGTACGCCGGTCGACGCCCGGCGCCACCGCGGTCCCGCGTTCGATCAGCGCGGGCGGCGACCTCCTCGGCGCCCGGCTCGTGCCAGTCGACCGACGCCTCGTGCCAGTCGACCGACGCGTGGTCGGCAGCACCGCCCGGCTCCGGATCCGCGCCTCCCGGGCCGCCGGACCGGGCTCGGCCCGGGCGCCCGTCGTGACGCCGACCGGCACCGACGCCGGGACCCGTGCACTGATCGCCTCCGGCGCCGCCGCGAGCACGCGCGGAGACAGCGTGTCCCGCCCGCACGGTGTCCTCGGGTGGACGTGGACGTCGGTGGCTCCGGCGGCGACCGCTCCGGCCGCCGAGTCGGCGACCGCCTCCGGCGACAGCGGCACCACGGTGCCGTCGGCGCTGCCCCGCGCCCCGATCACCCACAGCCGCACCATTCCCATGGTGCCGGGCGCCACAGACAGCGCCCGCCGGACCCGGTGCCGTACCGGCCACCGGGGGTGCGGCATCCCGGCGCACCCCCGCGGTCGGCTACGCCGACATCAGCAGCCGTCCCCGCCGGGCGTACGCGCGCGCGTCGGGTGTGAGGACGGGCCGCGGCACGAGGATGCCGCAGTCCGAGCAGACGGGGCCCGTCGAGGGTTCGTGGTCCAGGTCGTACTTCCAGACGAGGCGCTCCCCGTCGCACACCGGGCACCCGGAGCCCGGCTCACGCTCCAGCGCGGAGATCAGCCGGCGCAGCACCTCCGCCAGCGGCCCGTCGGGATGGACCCGGGGGTCGTCGCACCAGGCCACTCCGAACCCGCCCCAGGTCAGCCGGTGCCAGTCGTCCACGCTGCCCGGCCTGCGCAGCCCGTCGTGCTTCTCCTTCCTGCGCCGCTCGGCGAAGGCGAGCTCGTAGGCCAGCCACACCGAACGCGCCTCCTCCAGCTCCTCCAGTGCGGCCACGAGCCGCGCTGGGTCGGGGGAGCGGTCCTCGGGACCGAACCCGGCCCGGGAGCAGAGATGGTCCCAGGTCGCCCTGTGCCCATAAGGGGCGAAACGCTCAAGGCACTTGCGCAGTGAATAGCGCCGCAGCGCCAGGTCGCACCGTGGATCGCGGACCTGTCTCGCCAGACTTCGGAAACCGGCCATCGCCCTGCACCTCCGTCACACCTGCACCTGTACTTGGGTCACTTCGGCGTCGTCGTACGGACGTCGCCGAATAGACGTATCGACAACCGATTCGGCTCCATCCGATTTCCGATGCCCCCCATAAGCCGATCCACCCGCTCCCAAAAAGTGACGCATGTTCACCTTCCCACTCGGGGATACCGGCGGTAACGTCCCGCCACACCCCCGTCGGGAGGAGCTGCCATGCCACGGCGCACCCCACGCAACGCCCTCGACAGACTGAGAACTCCCCGCGGCTTCCACGGGTTCCTGAAGACCGCATCCGTATGCGCCCTCGTTGCCGGACTTTTGTCACCGCTTTCCCCGGCGATGGCCGCCGGGAACGCGGCCGCCGAGGTCACGGCCGCCGAAGTGGTCCCCAACGACCACTGCGGCGGCCAGTGTTCCGACATCCTGCCGCCCGGCCAGAACGGCAACGCCACCCTCGCCCAGATCCTTCTCAACCAGGCCTTCGGCACCCAGCCCGCGCACGCCGAGGACCAGCTGGGCCCCTACGCGAAGCTCGCCACCGGCTATTCCGGCCTCACCAACGACAAGATCAACAGCTTCTTCAACGACGCCTCCTTCGGCGTCCCGGACGGCCAGGCCGCCTCCACCGTCCGCCCCGCGGGACGCGACGACGTGACCATCGTCCGCGACAAGAAGACCGGCGTGCCGCACATCACCGGCACCACCCGCTACGGCACCGAGTTCGGCGCGGGCTACGCCGCCGCCCAGGACCGGCTCTGGCTGATGGACCTCTTCCGGCACGTCGGACGCGGCCAGTTGACCCCCTTCGCGGGCGGCGCCCCCGCCAACCAGGGTCTGGAGCAGCAGTTCTGGCGCAGCGCCCCCTACACCGAGGACGACCTGGAGGCGCAGATCGAGAGCGCCGCCGCGAAGGCCGGTGAACGCGGCGAGCTGGCCCTGGCCGACGTCGACGCCTACGTCGCCGGTGTCAACGCCTACATCGACGCCTCCGACAAGGGCCGCTACTTCCCCGGCGAGTACGTGCTGACCGGCCACAAGGACGCCATCACCAACGCCGGCACCATCGAGCACTTCAAGCGCACCGACCTGATCGCGCTGGCCTCCGTCATCGGCTCCCTCTTCGGCGCCGGAGGCGGCGGCGAGGTCAACAACGCGCTCTCCCTGCTCGCCGCCCAGGAGAAGTACGGCGTCGCCGAGGGCACCGAGGTCTGGGAGTCCTTCCGCCAGCGCAACGACCCCGAGGCCGTCCTCACCCAGCAGGACGGCAGCTTCCCGTACCTGCCCACCCCGGACGACCCGCAGGGCCGCGCCCTGCCCGACGCCGGGTCGGTCGAGCCGGAACCGCTGGTGTACGACCGTACGGGCAGCGCCGGTGCCGCGGGCGCGACCGGTGCCTCCGCCGAGGCGGCGGACGCGGCCGTGACCTCGGCGCGGCGCGGCATGTCCAACGCCCTCGTCGTCGGCGGCGAACACACCGCGAGCGGTCACCCGGTCGCCGTCTTCGGACCCCAGACCGGCTACTTCGCCCCGCAACTGCTCATGCTCCAGGAGATCCAGGGCCCCGGCATCAGCGCCCGCGGCGCCTCCTTCGCGGGCCTGAGCATGTACGTCGAACTCGGCCGCGGCCAGGACTACGCCTGGAGCGCGACCACCTCCGGCCAGGACATCATCGACACCTACGCGGTCGAACTGTGCCAGGACGACCACCACTACCTCTACCGCGGCACCTGCACGCCCATGGAGAAGGTCGAGCGGCACAACGCCTGGAAGCCCACCGTCGCCGACTCCACGGCGGCCGGCTCCTACACGATGCGCGTCTGGCGCACCAAGTACGGACCGGTCGAGTCCCGGGCCACGGTGGACGGCAAAAAGGTCGCCTACACCACCCTGCGCTCCTCCTACCTGCACGAGGCCGACTCCATCATCGGCTTCCAGATGCTCAACGACCCGGACTACCTCAACAGCCCCGAGCGCTTCCAGGGCGCCGTCCAGCACATCAACTACACCTTCAACTGGTTCTACGCCGACTCCGAGCACACCGCGTACTACAACAGCGGCGACAACCCCGTGCGGGCGGACGGCATCGACGCCGAGTTCCCGGTCTGGGCCCGGCAGGCGTACGAGTGGCAGGGCTGGGACCCGGCCGACAACACCGCCCGGTACACCGCCGCGTCCGCCCACCCGCGGTCGGTCGACCAGGACTACTACGTCTCCTGGAACAACAAGCAGGCCAAGGACTACCCGGCAGCCTCCTGGGGCAACGGCTCCGTCCACCGCGGCAACCTCCTCGACGACCGGGTGAAGAAGCTGGTCGCCGAAGGCGGCGTCACCCGCACCGCGCTGGTGAAGGCCATGGCCGAGGCGGCCCTCGCCGACCTGCGGGCCGAGGACGTCGTGCCGGATCTGCTGAAGGCGGTCGAGTCCGCCCCGGTGACCGACCCGGCGGTGAAGTCGGCTGTGGACGGGCTGAAGGCGTGGCTGTCCGCGGGCGGGCTGCGCACGGAGACCTCGGCGGGCGCCAGGAAGTACGCCCACACCGACGCGATCCGCACCCTGGACGCCTGGTGGCCGCTGCTGGTGAAGGCCGAGTTCGAACCCGGTCTCGGCGCCGACCTGTACACCGCCTTCACCCGCAACCTGCCCGTCGACGAGTCCCCGTCCGCCGCCCACGGCCCGACCGGCGCCCACGCCGGCAGCGCCTTCCAGTACGGCTGGTGGAGCTATGTCGACAAGGACATCAGGGCCGTGCTCGGCGAGCCCGTCAAGGGCCCGCTGGCACGTCCGTACTGCGGCGACGGCGACCTCGCCGCCTGCCGGGACTCCCTGGTCTCCACCTTGAAGGAGGCGGCGGGCCGCACGGCCGCCCAGGTCTACCCCGGCGACGACAACTGCTCGGCGGGGGACCAGTGGTGCGCCGACTCGGTGATCCACCGCACCCTCGGCGGCATCAAGCACGGCGGCATCGGCTGGCAGAACCGGCCCACCTACCAGCAGGTCGTGGAGTTCACCTCCCACCGGTGACCGGCCGGCCCGACGGTCACCTGTAGATCAGGTACTGGCGGCGTGTCCTTCTGAACGCCGCCAGTTCCGCCTGCCAGCCGGCCACCACCTCGTCGGTGTCCGCGCCCGCGTCGATCATCGTGCGCACCTGCGTGGACCCGGTGAGCTTGTCGATCCAGTTGTCCGACCGCCAGGCGAAGCCGTCCCAGGACCGCTTCGCGGTCACCAGGAGGGCGATTCCGGTGCGCACCGGGTCGAACGCCGCCCGGTCGTGCACGTGGAGCTGCACCCCGCCGACCGTCTTGCCCTGGAACTTGGAGAAGGTGGGGGAGAAGTACGCCTCCCTGAAGCGCACGCCCGGCAGGCCGATGTCGTTGACCGCGGCGGCCCAGCCCCCGTCGATCCCCTCGGCGCCCAGCAGTTCGAACGGGCGGGTGGTGCCGCGCCCCTCGGAGAGGTTCGTGCCCTCGAAGAGGCAGGTCCCCGAGTACACCAGCGCGCACTCCGGCGTGGGCATGTTCGGGCTCGGCGGCACCCAGGGCAGTCCGGAGGCGTCGTAGAACTCGGATCGCCTCCAGCCCGTCATCGTCACCGTCTCCAGCGGCACCGGCGACGGCAGGAACTCGCCGTTGAAGAGCAGGGCCAGCTCGGCGACCGTCATGCCGTGCGCTTGCGCGACCGGCTGCCGGCCGACGAAGGTCGCGAACTCCTTGTGCAGGATCGGGCCGAGGGCCGCCCGCCCGGTCACCGGGTTCGGCCGGTCCAGGACCACGAACCGCTTCCCCGCGAGCCCGGCCGCCTCCATGCAGTCGAACAGCGTCCAGATGTACGTGTAGAAGCGCGCGCCCACGTCCTGGATGTCGAAGACGACGGTGTCCACGCCGGACGCCGTGAACACGTCCGCGAGCGGCTGCCCGCTCTTCAGGTACGTGTCGTAGACCGGCAGCCCGGTGGCGGGGTCGTCGTAACGGCCCTCGGAGCCGCCCGCCTGCGCCGTACCGCGGAAGCCGTGCTCGGGGCCGAAGACGGCGGTCAGGTTCACCCGGTCGTCGGCGTGCATGACGTCGACGATGTGGCGCACGTCCCGGGTGATGCCGGTCGGGTTGGTGACGATGCCGACCCTCTGCCCGTCGAGCCGGGCGTAGCCGTCGTCGCCGAGGCGCTCGAAGCCGGTGCGCAGCCGGCGGCCCCCGTGGCCCGCGGGTGCCGCGTGAGCCGTGCCCGCCGAGGCCGCGGCGGCGGTGGTGCCGGCCGCCACCGCGGCCGTCGTGGCGAGCAGGTTCCGTCTGGACAGCGTCATGCGGTGACCTCCGTGATCGCGGCGGGTGTCATGCGCACGCACGCTAACCCGCACCCCGGGCTGCGGGGAATGGAGTAGACCGCGGTTCGCCTCTTCCGTCGCACATACCGACTGGTTAGTCTGGCGCTGCAACAGGGAGCGAGCAGTGCCCGAGCCGTGTCGGAGGAGACCGATGGTGGAAGCCGTGCAGGATGCCGGAGTCGTCGTCACCGGGGCGGGAGGCGGCATCGGGGCCGCCCTGGCCCGCCGTTTCGCCGCCGAGGGAGCCAGGGTCGTCGTCAACGACCTGGACGCCGCCCGGGCGAAGGACGTCGCCGACGAGATCGGCGGCGTCGCGGTCCCCGGCGACGCCTCGGCGATCGTCGCCGAGGCACGTGAGGCGCTGGGCGGCACGGTCGACGTGTACTGCGCCAACGCGGGCGTCGGGTCGGAGGGTTCGCAGGCCGCGGAGGAGGCCGTCTGGGCGCTCGCCTGGGACGTCAACGTCATGGCCCACGTACGGGCGGCCCACGAGCTGCTCCCCGACTGGCTGGAGCGCGGCAGCGGCCGCTTCGTCTCCACCGTGTCGGCCGCCGGGCTGCTCACCATGATCGGCGCCGCCCCCTACAGCGTGACCAAGCACGGCGCGTACGCCTTCGCCGAGTGGCTGTCCCTGACGTACCGCCACCGCGGGATCAAGGTGCACGCCATCTGTCCGCAAGGGGTGCGCACCGACATGCTGGCCGGCACCGGCAGCGCGGGCGACCTGGTGCTGCGGCCCACCGCGATCGAACCGGGAGACGTCGCGGACGCCCTGTTCCAGGGCATCCAGGAGGACCGCTTCCTGATCCTGCCGCACCCCGAGGTGGCCGGGTACTACCAGGCCCGGGCGGCCGACCCCGACCGCTGGCTGCACGGCATGAACCGGCTCCAGCGGCAGTGGGAGGAGACGACGTCCCTGTGACCCCCTCCCGGGTGCACGCCCCGGTCCGGGCCGCCCTGCCCGACGCGCCGGGGACGGCAGGTGGGAAGATCCTCCGTCGGGAACCGCGTTCCCACGGGCATCAGGACGGACACTGAACGCACTGAACGACAGTGCGACGGAAAGGCAGGTGATGGCAGTGCCCAGGTCCACGGACGGGGACGGCACTCCGGTGCCGCAGCGGCTCCTGGCCGCCGCCACCCGGCTCTTCGCCGAGCAGGGCTACGACCGCACCTCGGTACAGGAGATCGTCGAGGCGGCCGGCGTCACCAAAGGGGCGCTCTACCACTACTTCGGCTCCAAGGACGACCTCCTGCACGAGGTGTACGCGCGCGTGCTGCGCCTCCAGCAGGAACGCCTGGACGCCTTCGCGGACGCCGACGCGCCGGTCGAGACGCGGGTGCGGGACGCGGCGGCCGACGTCGTCGTCACCACCATCGAGAACCTCGACGACGCGTCGATCTTCTTCCGCTCCATGCACCAGCTCAGCCCGGAGAAGAACAAACAGGTGCGCGCGGAGCGCCGGCGCTACCACGAGCGCTTCCGCGCACTGATCGAGGAGGGCCAGCGGACCGGCGTCTTCACCAAGGAGACCCCGGCCGACCTGGTGGTGGACTACCACTTCGGGTCCATCCACCACCTGTCCACCTGGTACCGACCCGACGGCCCGCTCAGCCCGCAGGAGGTCGCCGACCACCTCGCCGACCTGCTGCTGCGCGCCCTGCGGCCCTGAGGCGCCCGCCTCACAGGTACTTCTTGATCTCCCGCCGGGCCAGCGACCGCTGGTGCACCTCGTCGGGGCCGTCCGCGATCATCAGCGTCCGCGCGCCCGCGTACAGCTCGGCCAGCGGGAAGTCCTGGCTCACACCGCCCGCGCCGTGCAGCTGGATCGCCCGGTCGATGATGTCGACCACCGCGCGGGGCGTGGCGATCTTGATGGCCTGGATCTCGGTGTGCGCGCCCCGGTTGCCGACCGTGTCCATCAGCCAGGCGGTCTTCAGCACCAGCAGTCGCAGCTGCTCCACGGTGACCCGGGCGTCCGCGATCCAGTTGTGGACCACGCCCTGCTGGGCCAGCGCCTTGCCGAAGGCGTTGCGGGACACCGCGCGGCGGCACATCAGCTCGATCGCCCGCTCGGCCATGCCGATCAGCCGCATGCAGTGGTGGATCCGGCCGGGACCGAGCCGGGCCTGGGCGATGGCGAAGCCGCCGCCCTCCTCGCCGATCAGGTTCGACACCGGCACGCGCGCGTGGTCGAAGGTCACCTCGGCGTGGCCGCCGTGGTAGTGGTCCTCGTAGCCGAAGACCTGCATGGCCCGGTCGACCGTCACCCCGGGCGTGTCGCGCGGCACCAGCACCATCGACTGCTGGCGGCGGATGTCCTCGCCCCCGGGGTCCGTCTTGCCCATCACGATGAAGATCCTGCAGTCCGGGTTCATCGCCCCGGAGATGTACCACTTGCGGCCCGTGACGACGTACTCGTCGCCCTCGCGCTCGATGTGCGTGGTGATGTTCGTGGCGTCCGAGGAGGCCACCTCCGGCTCCGTCATCGCGAACGCGGACCGGATCTCCCCGGCGAGCAGGGGCTCCAGCCACTGCTTCCGCTGCGCCTCGTCGGCGAACTGGGCCAGCACCTCCATGTTCCCGGTGTCCGGCGCCGCGCAGTTCGTCGCCGTCGGCGCCAGCTGCGGGCTGCGGCCGGTGATCTCGGCGAGCGGGGCGTACTGGAGGTTGGTGAGGCCGGCTCCGTGCTCGGCGTCGGGCAGGAACAGGTTCCACAGGCCCTGGCGGCGGGCCTCGGCCTTGAGGTCCTCCACGACCTGCGGGGTGTCCCACGGCGAGGCGAGGCGGGCGCGCTGCTCGTGGGCGGTCTGTTCGGCCGGGTAGACGTGCTCGTCCATGAAGGCGAGCAGCTTGGCGCGGAGTTCCTCGGTGCGTGCGTCGTACGCGAAGTCCATGCGGGTCAGCCCTTCTGAAGGGTGGTCAGGCCGTGCTCGATGAAGACGGGGACGAGGTCGCCGATGCGGTCGAAGCCGCGGCCGACCGTCTGGCCCAGCGTGTAGCGGTAGTGGATGCCCTCCAGGATCACGGCGAGCTTGAACCACGCGAACGCCGTGTACCAGGCGACTGTGGAGACGTCGCGGCCCGAGCGGGCGGCGTAGCGCTCGATCAGCTCGGCGGGGGCGGGGTGGCCGGGGGCCTGGGCGGTGGTGGAGACGGGGGAGTCGGGCATGCCGAGCGGGCTGCTGTACATCACCAGCAGGCCGAGGTCGGTCAGCGGGTCGCCCAGCGTGGACATCTCCCAGTCCAGGATCGCCCGGATCTCGTCGCCCTCGCCGCCGATCAGGACGTTGTCGAGGCGGTAGTCGCCGTGGACGACGGTCGGGGCGGGGGAGCGGGGCAGTTCCCGGCCGAGGGTGGCGTGCAGTTCGTCGATGCCGGCCAGGTCGCGGTCGCGGGAGGCGTCGAGCTGCTTGGCCCAGCGGCGGAGCTGGCGGTCCAGGAAGCCGTCGGGGCGGCCGAAGTCCGCGAGGCCCACCTCGGCGGGGTCCACGGCGTGCAGTCCGACCAGCGTGTCGACGAGGTTCAGCACGGCGGCGCGGGTGCGCTCGGGGCCGAGGGGGGCGAGCTGTTCGGCGGTGCGGTACGGGGTGCCGTCCACGAACTCCATCACGTAGAAGGGCGCTCCCAGCACCTCCTCGTCCTCGCACAGGAGTACCGGGCGCGGCACGGGCACGTCGGTCGGGTGCAGGGCGCTGATGACGCGGTGCTCGCGCCGCATGTCGTGCGCGGTGGCCAGGACGTGGCCGAGCGGGGGGCGTCGCACCACCCAGCGGGCGGTGCCGTCGGTGACGGCGTAGGTGAGGTTCGACCGTCCGCCCTCGATCAGCCGGCCGGACAGCGGGCCGGTCACCAGGCCGGGCCGCTCGCGGTCGAGCAGGACGCGCAACCGGTCGGGATCGAGTCCGGGCGGGTGGTCGGGGCTCATCGGCTCTCCCTGGGACAGGTGAACAATACCCGACACATGATGCCGACCGGTCGGTATGCCGTCCAGTGGGTGGGCGGAACGTGATCGGCGTTACGGGGGTGGGGCTGCGGGGCGGGGCTGCGGGGGTGGGCCGTGAGTCGTGGGTCGTGGGCCTCGTGCCCTCAGAAGACGAGGAACGCTCCGCAGACGGCGAGGGCGAGCGTGCACAGGGCCGCCGCGGCGGCGTGCGGCGGAGCGAGCGCCCGGGGTCTGTTGGCCGAGGCGAGGGTGCGGATGCGGCCGTGGGCGATCAGGAGGAAGGCCAGCCAGAGGACGCAGCACAGGGCGACGGCGAGCACCGGGAGGGCCGTCACCCCGTCGTGCAGCGCGGCCTTCGCGGCGAGTACGGCGACGACCGTGCCGGACAGGGTGGTGCGGCGCCAGGCGAGCCGGGTGCGCTCGGGCTGGAGGCCGGGGTCGCGGTCCGGGGGCGCAGCGTCGGCCCCGCTCACGCTCAGCCCTCCCAGCCGACGAGGACCACGACGACCATGACGACGGCGACCACGGCCACGACCAGGCTGAGCAGCGCCGGGAAGCGGGAGACGGGGAGGTCCTCGCCCCGGCGCATGGCGCGTTCGCAACGCGCCCAGTGGTTCACGGCGCGCAGCGAGCACAGCACGCCCGCGGCGAGCAGCACGAGCGCGAGGCCGACCCGCCAGCCCCAGCGCAGGTCGGGCAGGAACTGATCCACCGCGAACCCGCCGCCGATCAGGGCGAGGGCGGTGCGCAGCCAGGCCAGGAACGTACGCTCGTTGGCCAGCGAGAAGCGGTAGTCGGGGGTGGCCCCCTCCTGCCGCACCTCCGCGGGCACGAACCACAGCCGAACACTCCGCACGAATCCGCTCACCCGGGGACCCTATCCGGACCCCGTCGCGGGTGCCTGCGGCGGCCTGTGCGGGTGTGGTGTGGGTGCGCGTTGCGCCGTTTGTCCGGTGGGTGGGTCGGGGCCGCGCCGGGGGGTGTCCGTCCTCGGAACGGCGCGGAATCGGTTCCTTCAAGAGGCTCGGGGCGTTGACGCGCCAACCGCTGCGGGCGGACACCCCCCGACACGACCCCTTCTCGCCGTACACGGCTCTCCCGCCGTGTCGCCGCCGCCCATCGCTGCGGGCAGTCGTGCCGCTGGGGCGGCACGGGTGGGCGCAGCGGCACCCCGCTACGCCGGGCCGCGTCCCCCTCGCGCCCGCACCCACCCCGGGCACCGGGTGCAACGCCGAGCCCCCGGGGTCACCCGACCGACCCCGGCCCACTCGCCCCCCGCCAAGCCCGCAGCCGCGCATACGCCGACAAACCGTCCGGCACGAACTCCCACTCCCCGAGCCGCCCCTCCAGCTCCGCCTCCGGCAGGAACCCGTACCACGCCACCTCCTCCACCTGAGGAGACACCGCCCCCGCCACCCGCACCTCGTACACCGCCGACCACCACGTCCGCCCGGCCCCGTCGTCGTACAGGAACTTGAACAGGAACTCCGGCCGCGGCAGCCCGCTCACCCCCAGTTCCTCCTCCGCCTCCCGCAGCGCCGCGTCGTCGTAGGACTCGCCCGCACCCACCACCCCGCCGACGAACATGTCGTACAGCGCGGGAAACACCAGCTTCGTCGCCGTGCGGCGGTGGACGAAGACCCGCCCCTGGGGGTCCCGGGCCCACACGAACACGCAGCGGTGCCGCAGCCCCTGTGCGTACGCGTCGCCCCGCCGGGCCCGCCCGATGACGCGGTCGTTCTCGTCGACGACGTCCAGGATCTCGTCTGCGGAGCTCATGCCCTCATCCAAGCAGCAGACGCCGCCTCAGCTTCGCTCCAGTGCACGTTCGCGCCCGCTCTCGCCCGTGCCCTGCGGCATCGCCGGGTGCAGGCCCAGCAGGACGATGCCCGCCACGACCGCCGCGAGGCCGCCCGCCTGCCAGGCGAGCGCCCCGGCGTCGCTGTGCAGCCGGTCGCCGAGGAAGCCCACCCCGCAGGCGATGCCCGCGAGCGGCTGGGCCGCCGTCAGTGCGGGCAGCGACCTGCGCAGGGGCGCCGTCTCGAAGGCGCTCTGGACCAGGATCAGGCCGGTGATCCCGAGCACCACCACGGCGTACGGCTGCCAGCCCGTCAGCAGTTCCGCGAAACCGCCCGCCGAGAAGCGCCGGCCGCTGACCCGGGTCAAGGCGTCCTGGACCCCGTACAGCAGGCCGGCGGCCAGGGCCAACAGGGTCGGCCCCCAGGTCAGCCGCAGGCGGGCGGCGCACAGCGTGAGCAGGAGGGCCAGGCCCAGCATCACGCCGACGATCAGCCAGTGCCGCAGCGGGTCGGTCACCGCACTGCCCCCGCGCGGCTCGCCCGCCAGGATGAACGCGGTCACCCCGCCCGCGAGCAGCGCCAGACCGGCCCAGCCCTGCCGGCCCAGCGGCTGCCGGGTCTGGATGCGGGAGAGGGCGAGGGCGAAGAGGAGGTTCGTCGCCAGAAGGGGTTCGACCAGGGTCAGTTCGCCGCCGCCCAGCGCGAGCGCGCCCAGCACCATGCCGGCCACCATCAGGCCCATGCCGGCCAGCCAGCGCGGCACCCGCATCAGGTCGAGCAGGAGGCGGGGCGAGAGGAAGTCGCCCAGCGGGGCGCGCTGGGCCGCGTTCTGCTGGAGGACGAAGCCGAAACCCAGACAGCACGCGGCGCACACGGCCAGAACCAGAACGAGAACCGACACGCTGCGTACCTCGATCATCAGTCGGGTCACGGGGGCGTCGGGGACGACTCTAGTGCGGGTGGGCGGCGGGTGCGGGGTGAGTGGCGCATTCGGGGCCCCGGCCGCAGCGGGCGTCCCGGAGGGGCGCCGAGGGGCGGCCTGATCAACAAGTTCCCCTGCTGTCACGTGAGTTGACGCGTGTAACAGGTTGATTCCTCTTGACGTCAAGCATTGGCTGCCGGTTTGCTGTGCGTGATCAGTTCATGGCAATCCGGTCATGACAGTCCGGCTACGACGACGTACCGCGTCGCGTGAGGAAGTTTCCCGCGGTGTCCCCACCCCCGCCTCCCCTCGGCCGCGGCCGCAAACGCGCGGCCCAGGCCTTCGACGAGGCCCTCGACGACGCCGAACTCGTCGCCGCCCGCGCGGCGTTGTCCCAGGGGCGGTGGCAGTCCGTCCGCTCCCTGCTGGTCCACACGGGTGACGACTGGGACCGCCGGGGCCACCGGGTGGTGGTACTCGCCAAGGAGTCCCACTGTGCCCCCTGGGCCCGCGAGTGGCTGCTCGCCGAGCCCGACTCCGCCGATGCTTCGGTACTGCTCGCCCACGCCCTGGTGCACCGCGCCCTGCGGGGGAAGGAGAAGCCGGACCGGGTCCGCGAGGCGTGCCGGGCCGCTGCCGCCCTCGTGCCGGACGATCCCACGCCCTGGCTCGGGCTCCTCGTGCTGGAGCGCTCCCTGGGCGCCGACGAGGACGTCATCCGGGTCTTCGACGAGGTGCGCGGACGGTACGCCGACCACCACCACGCCCACCACCTGATGGTGGCCCGGCTCGCCGAGCGCGGCGGCGACGGCGGGCCCGACCCGCTGCACGAGGTGTACGACTTCGCCAACTGGGCCGCCGAGCAGGCGCCCGCCGACTCCCCGCTGGCCATCCTCCCGGTCGTCGCGCACGCCGAGCGCTACCGCGTGCTGGCCGCCGCGGGCCACGAGTCCCCCGATCCGCGGGCCTCGGGGCACTGGGTCGGCCGGCGCGCCCGGCTGGTGATGAAGGCGGCCTTCGACTGGTGGCTGGAGTGGGAGCAGGACGGCCATCCGCGCCGGCTGATCGACCTCAACTTCCTCGCCCACGCCAAGTCCTGCGAGGGCCGCGGCGCCGAGGCCGCCGCCCTGTTCCACCGCATCGGCGAGCACGCCACGCCGGCCCCATGGTCGTACCCGGACCGCGACCCGTTCTCCGCCTTCCGTGCCGCCCGCGCGGGCGCGCTCGGCACGGCCTGACCGCCCCGACGCACACCACCCACACGAAAGCCATGAGAGAAAAGGACGTCCTGCGATGACCACGGGCAGTTCGAGCACGAGCAGTTCCGCGAGCGGTGGCGCCATCAGCACCTTCAAGGGCGAGGAGCGCGCGCTGCGCGCCGACCGGCTGGGCACGGGAGGGCTGCTCCTGTCCGTGCTCGCCGCCACCGCCCCGCTGATGGTGGTCGCGGGCGTCATGCCCACCACCTTCGCGGTCATGGGCATCGTCGGGCAGCCGCTGCTCTTCGTGGTGCTGGGCGTGGTGCTGATCCTCTTCAGCCTCGGGTACGCCGAGATGAGCCGGCACGTCCACAACGCGGGCGCCTTCTACGCCTACATCTCCCGCGGACTCGGCGGCACCGCCGGTGCGGGCGCGGCCCTGGTCGCCCTGGTCGCCTACAACGCCCTCCAGGTCGGCATCTACGGCATCTTCGGCTTCGAGGTCTCCGGCCTGCTGTCCACCTACGCCGACCTCGACGTGGCCTGGTGGATCCCGGCTCTCGTGGCGGTGCTCGCGGTCGGCGCGCTGGGCTGGCTGAAGATCGACGTCAACGCGCGCGTGCTGGGCGTCCTGCTGCTCATCGAGGTGGCGCTGGTGGTGGTGTTCGACATCGCCGCCGTCGCCGACCCGGGGGCCCAGGGGCTGTCGCTGCACGCCTTCAACCCGGACACCCTGAGCGGCGCCGGGGTCGGCACCGCGCTCTGCTTCTGCATCGCCGCCTTCCTCGGCTTCGAGCAGGCGCCGGTGTACGCCGAGGAGACCAGCCGGCCGCACGTGCTCGTCCCGCGTGTCATGTTCCTGGCGGTGGGCGGGGTGGCCGTCTTCTTCGCGCTCAGCAGCTGGGCCCTGACCGTGGCCACCGGCCCGGACAAGATCGTCGGCACCGCGCAGGAACAGAGCGCCGGACTGCTGTTCTTCCTGACCGAGTCACGGCTCGGCGACACCTTCACCGACGTACTGCACGTCCTGTTCGTCACCGGCATGTTCGCCGCGCTGCTGAGTTTCCACAACGTCGTCGCCCGGTACGCGTTCGCCATGGGACGCGAGGGGCTGCTGCCCGCCGCCTTCGGGCGGACCAGCGGCACCAGCGGTGCGCCCGGCACCGGCTCCCTGCTCCAGACCGCCGTGTCCGCAGTCGTCGTCATCGGCTTCGCGGTCGCCGACGACAAGCCGAACGGCGACCCGACCGAGCCCGTACTGCACCTGTTCACCTGGGGCGGCAACATCGGGGCCCTCGGCGTGATCGTGCTGATGGCCGCGGCCTCGTTCTCCGTCGTGGCCTTCTTCGTCCGGCGCGGCGCCGCCGGGGCCCAGGGCGTACGCCTGGTCACGTCGACCGTCGCGGGCATCGCCCTGCTGGTGATCGCCGGGTACACCGTCAAGGACTTCGACGTCCTCGTCGGCGCGGGACCCGGCTCCGCCCTGAGCTGGGCGCTGCCCGGCATCATCGGCCTGGCCGCCGTCGCCGGCGTGGTGCAGGGCCTCGTCCTGCGCTCCCGGGCGCCCGAACGGCACGCCCGCATCGGCCAGGGCAACGAGGCGTTCCAGCTGGACAAGGCCGCGTCCTCCTGACGCGCGCGGGCAAGCGTCCGTAAGCCGACGCGACCGGGCCCCGGCCGCCTGAGTGGCCGGGGCCCGGACATGTGCGGGGCACGGGTGGGGGCTCAGGCGGCCCCGTCCGTGCCGAAGTCCAGCAGGACCTTGCAGGACCGGCTCCGGTCCGCGGCCAGTTCGAACGCCGACGCCGCGTCCCGCACCGGCACCACCGCGCTGACCAGCGCGTCGAAGGCGGGGTCGGCCGCGAGCAGGCGCAGCGCCCCGTCGAACTCGCCGTCGAAGCGGAACGCGCCGCGCAGCTCGATCTCCCGGCTCACCAGCAGGTTCCCCGCGAAAGGGCTCTGGCCCGGGGGCAGCATGCCGAGCTGGACGACCACACCGCCGCGCCGCACCAGCCGCAGGCAGGTGTCGAGGCCCGCGGCCACCCCGGAGGCCTCGACGGCGGTGTCCACTTCCACCGGCCAGCCGGCGTCGTCCGGGTCGTCGGCCCGGACGAGGGTGTCGGCGCCGGCGGCCCGCGCGTACTCCAGGGCCGCGGGCAGCAGGTCCGTCACGGTCACGTGCGCCGCGCCCGCCGCCTTCGCCGCCGCGACCACCAGGCAGCCGATCGGCCCGGCGCCGGTGACCAGCACGTGCCGGCCCGTCACGTCCCCGGCCCGGCGCACGGCGTGCAGCGCGACGGAGAGCGGCTCGGCGAGGGCGGCGCGGCGCGGGTCGAGCCCGGCCGGGAGCGGGCGCAGCTGCCCGGCGGGGACCACGATCCGCGCCGCGAAGCCGCCCTGGACGTGCGGGAAGCGGGCCGCGCTGCCCAGGTAGCGGGTGTCCCGGCAGACGTTGCGCCGACCGTCCACGCACTCCGGGCACACCCCGCACGGGGTCGCCGGGTGCACCGCGACGGACGTACCGGCCGCCGGACCCGGCGTGTCCGGGGAGCCGTACGCCACGACCGTCCCGACCACCTCGTGCCCGAGCAGCATCGGCTCCCGCAGGTGGAAGTCGCCGACGCCGCCGTGCCGCCAGTAGTGCAGGTCCGAGCCGCACACCCCGCCGTAGCGGACGGCGACCAACGCCTCGCCCGGACCGGGCAGCGGGGCCGGTACGTCCTCCACGCGCAGGTCGCCCGCACCGTGGATCACACAGCCAGGGACGAAGACCTCTCCGGTCCGCTCCCCGGCGCTCACAGGACGCTCGTCATTCCGCCGTCGACGTACAGGATCTGTCCGCCGACGAAGTCCGCGGCGGGCGAGGCGAGGAACAGCAGCCCGCCCACCAGGTCCTCCGTACGGCCCCAGCGGCCCGCCGGAGTGCGGCCGCGCACCCACGCGCTGAACTTCTCGTCCTCGACGAGCGGCCGGGTCAGCTCGGTCTCGATGTAACCGGGGCCGAGCCCGTTGACCTGGACGCCGTAGGGGCCCCAGTCGGCGCACATGCCCTTGGTGAGCATCTTCAGCGCGCCCTTGGTGGCCGCGTAGGGCGCGATGCCCGGGCGGACCACCTCGCTCTGCAGCGAGCAGATGTTCACGATCTTGCCGTGGCCGCGTTCCGTCATCCGGCGCGCGGCCTCCCGGCCCACCAGGAAGGCGCTGGTGAGATTGGTGTCCAGGATGCGGTGCCAGTCCGCGTCCGCGAACTCCAGCAGGGGCGCCCGCAGCTGCATTCCCGCGTTGTTGACCAGGATGTCGAGCGGGCCCACCCGCTCCTCGACCTCCGCGATCCCGGCGGTCACGGACGGACCGTCGGTCACGTCGAACACCGCCGTGTGGACCTCGCCGGGCAGTCCGGCGGCGGCCTTCGCCAGGCGGTCGCCGTCGCGCCCGTTGAGGATCACCCGGCAGCCGGCCTCCGCGAGGCCCCGGGCCAGCGCCAGCCCGATGCCCCGGCTGGAACCCGTCACCAGGGCGGTGCGCCCGCCGATGTCGAAGAGGGGGTGGGCCGTCATCGTCGTACTCCTGTTCCTGCTGGCTGGTGCATGGTGCGTGGTGCGGCTATATGACCAGGGACAACAGCAGGACCAGGGCACCGGCGACCACCGAGATGATCGTCTCCATGACGGACCAGGTCTTGATGGTCTGACCCACGTTCAGCCCGAAGTACTCCTTCACCAGCCAGAAGCCGGCGTCGTTGACGTGGCTGAAGAAGAGCGAGCCGGCGCCGATGGCCAGGACCAGCAGCGCGGCGTGCGTGGTCGACATGTCGGCCGCCAGCGGCGCGACCAGACCGGCCGCCGAGACGGTCGCCACGGTCGCCGAACCGGTCGCCAGCCGGATCACCACCGCGATCAGCCAGGCCAGCAGCAGTGCCGGGATCGACCAGTCCTTGGAGATCTCCAGGATCATCTGGCCCACGCCGGAGTCGATCAGCGTCTGCTTGAAGCCGCCGCCCGCGCCGACGATCAGGAGGATGCCGGCGATGGGCGCCAGCCCCTTCTCGACCAGGCCCGACAGGCGGTCCTTGCCGAACCCGGCGGGCCGCAGCAGCGTGAAGATGCCGACGATCACGGAGACCAGCAGGGCGATCAGCGGGTTGCCGATGACGTCGAAGGTGCGCTGCACCCCGTTCTCGGGGTCGTCGATGATGATGTCGACCAGGGCCTTGAGCAGCATCAGCACGACCGGCAGCAGGATCGTGGCCAGGGTGGCCCCGAAGCCGGGGCGCTTGTCCAGCTGCTCGGAGGCGCGCTGCGGGATCATGCGGTCGGGCGCCGGGACGTCCACCCAGCGGGCCGCGTACTTCGAGAACACCGGACCCGCGATGATCACGGTGGGGATCGCGATCAGCACGCCCAGCGCCAGGGTCACACCGAGGTTGGCGTCCACCGCGTCGATGGCGACCAGCGGGCCGGGGTGCGGCGGGACCAGACCGTGCATCACGGACAGACCGGCCAGGGCCGGGATGCCGATCCGCATCAGGGAGTAGTTGCCGCGCTTGGCGACCATCAGGACGACCGGGATCAGCAGGACGATGCCGACCTCGAAGAACAGCGGCAGCCCGATGACGGAGGCGATCAGCACCATCATCCACGGCATCGAACGAGGCGTGGCCTTGGCGAGGATGGTGTCCACGATCTGGTCGGCGCCGCCGGAGTCGGCGAGCATCTTGCCGAGGATCGCGCCGAGGGCGATCAGGACGCCGACGCCCGCGACGGTGGAGCCGAGCCCGGCGGTGAAGCTGGTGATGACCTTGTCCAGCGGCGCACCGGCGAACGCGCCGAGCGCCAGCGACCCGATGGTCAGCGCCAGGAAGGCATGCAGCTTGAACTTGGTGATGAGCAGGACGATGACGGCGATGCCCAGGAGCACGGCGATGCCGAGCTGGGCGTGGCCCGCCGAGGTGATCGGCTCGACGGGGTCCGCTGCCAGCATCTCGACGCTGAGTCTGGTCACGGTGGTTCCCTTGCGGTGATGGGGATTCGGGGGAGTTCGGGGCCGTGCGCGCGGTGAGCGGCACGACCCCGGGGGAGGTGGTTGCGGAGGGTTACTGCACCGGCTCGGGAAGATCCGTCAGGGCGTCGATCGCCCGTTCGGTGATCTCCTCGGGGGTGCCGGAGACGTCCACCGCGACTCCCGCCTCGTCCGGCTGCAGCGGCTGGAGCGTGGCGAACTGGGAGTCGAGCAGGGCCGTCGGCATGAAGTGGCCCTGCCGGTGCGACATCCGGTCCTCGATCAGCTCACGGCTGCCCGTGAGATGCACGAAGACGACACCGGGAGCGGCGGCCCGCAGCCGGTCGCGGTACGACCGCTTCAGCGCCGAACTGCTCACCACCCCACCGAGCCCGGCCCGCCCGTGCGCCCAGCCGCCGATGGCGTCCAGCCAGGGCCAGCGGTCCTCGTCGGTGAGCGGGGTGCCGGCCGTCATCTTGGCGATGTTGGCCGGAGGGTGGAAGTCGTCGCCCTCGGCGTACGGAACGCCGAGCCGGGCCGCGAGCAGGGGACCGATGGTGGTCTTCCCGGTGCCCGCTACGCCCATGACCACGACCACGTGGGGGCTGCGCAGTTGCTGCATCGCACTCTCGCTGTCTGCTGTCTTCGTCGACACCTGATGTCGACGTAACTGAAACGCATTAGGTACGACGACTTCAAGAGTCTGTGACATATAAGTCTGACTTTTTATTCCGGTGACGCGCCCCGTACGCTGAGTGCATGAGCACACCGGGCCGGGGGCTGCACGGCCGCGTACTTGACACCCTCGGCCCCGCGATCACCGCGGGCGAATACCCCGCGGGCAGCGTGCTGCGCACCGACGAACTCGCACAGCGCTTCGAGGTCTCGCGCTCCGTGATGCGGGAAGCGGTCCGGGTGCTCGAGTCCATGCACCTCGTCGAGTCGCGCCGCCGCGTGGGCGTCACCGTCCTGCCCGAGTGCGAGTGGAACGTCTACGACCCGCAGGTCATCCGCTGGCGCCTGGCCGGCTCCGAGCGCCCCCGGCAGCTGCGCTCCCTGACCGTGCTGAGGTCGGCCGTCGAACCGGTCGCGGCCGGCCTGACCGCCCGGCACGCCACCGCGGAGCAGTGCGCCGAGCTGACCGAGTGCGCGCTAGGCATGGTCGCCAACTCGCGCGGGCACCGGCTCGAGGAGTACCTCTTCCACGACGTGGCCTTCCACCGCGTCATCCTGACCGCCTCCGGCAACGAGATGTTCGCCCGCCTCGGCGGCGTGGTCGCCGAGGTCCTGGCCGGGCGTACGCACCACGACGTGATGTTCGAGGATCCCGACCCGGCCGCCGTCACCCTGCACGTCCAGGTCGCCGAGGCGGTCCGGGCGCGTGACGCCGAGCGCGCGGAGCGGCTGACCCGGGAGATCACGGAGGGGGCCCTCCAGGAGCTGGACATCCTGGCGCCCTGAGCGCCGGGGCGTCGGCAGCAGGCGTCAGTCGAGGAACTCCCCGTCCACGTACACCCACGCCCCGTCCACCCGCTCGAACCGGCTCCGCTCGTGCAGCGAGCCGCCGCGGTAGGACGCCCGGAACGTCACCGTGCCGGTGGTGTGGAAGGCGGAACCGTCGCCGGTGCCCAGGATCTCCAGCCCGGTCCACCGCATGCCCGGATCGAGGTCGACCCGCGCGGGCCGCGTGCGCGGGTGCCAGGTGCGCCGCAGATAGCCCGCGTCCAGGCGCACGAAGGCGCTGTAGCGCGAGCGCATCAGGGCCTCGGCGGTCGGGGCGGCGGCGGTCCCGGCGTGGAACCGGCCGCAGCACAGCTCGTACGACTCGGACCGCCCGCAGGGGCAGGGAGGGGTGGTCATGCCGACCACTGTAGAGCGGCCGCCGTGGCGGAAGAGCAGGGGGCGAAAAGCAAAAAACCCCTGCTCAGCAGGGGTTTCAGCTGGTGTCCGAGGGGGGACTTGAACCCCCACGCCCGATAAAGGGCACTAGCACCTCAAGCTAGCGCGTCTGCCATTCCGCCACCCGGACAAGGTGTCTGTCGCGCGAGGTGTTCCCCTTGGCGACGACGTAAACATTACCAGGCTTTCCGGGGTGGCCGATCACCCCCTTCTTGGGCCCGGACGGCTCAGGGAGGAGGATGAGGGGGACCCACCAGCAGTGACAGCGGGAGGAACCACGTGAGCGACTCGGGCACGGGCACGGCCAGGAGCGTCACCGGCGAGGACGAGGTCGTCGACCTCTGCCGCGAGCTGATCCGGATCGACACCAGCAACTACGGCGACCACTCGGGGCCGGGCGAGCGCAAGGCCGCCGAGTACGTCGCCGAGAAGCTCGCCGAGGTGGGACTCGAACCGAAGATCTTCGAGTCCCACCCCGGACGCGCCTCCACGGTGGCCCGGATCGAGGGCGAGGACCCGTCCCGGCCCGCGCTGCTCATCCACGGGCACACGGACGTCGTCCCGGCCAACGCGGACGACTGGACCCACCACCCCTTCTCCGGGGAGGTCGCCGACGGGTGCGTGTGGGGGCGCGGCGCCGTCGACATGAAGGACATGGACGCGATGACCCTCGCGGTCGTCCGCGACCGGCTGCGCAGCGGACGCAAGCCCCCGCGCGACATCGTGCTGGCGTTCCTCGCCGACGAGGAGGCCGGCGGCACCTACGGCGCCCGTCACCTCGTCGACCACCACCCCGACCTCTTCGAGGGCGTCACCGAGGCGATCAGCGAGGTGGGCGGCTTCTCCTTCACCGTGAACGAGCAGCGCCGCCTGTACCTGATCCAGACGGCCGAGAAGGGCATCCACTGGATGAAGCTGACGGTGGCCGGCACCGCGGGGCACGGGTCGATGATCCACCGCGACAACGCCATCACCGAGCTGTCGGAGGCCGTCGCGCGTCTGGGCCGGCATCAGTTCCCGGTCCGGGTCACCAAGACCACCCGGGCCTTCCTCGACGAACTGGGCGACGCGCTCGGCACCGACCTCGACCCGGAGAACATGGAGGGCACGCTCGCCAAGCTCGGCGGCATCGCCAAGCTCATCGGCGCCACCTTGAGCAACACCGCCAACCCGACCCAGCTGGGCGCGGGTTACAAGGTCAACGTCATTCCCGGCGAGGCCACCGCGCACGTCGACGGGCGCTACCTGCCCGGGTACGAGGAGGAGTTCCTCGCCGACGTCGACCGCATCCTCGGACCGCTCGTGCGGCGCGAGGACGTGCACGCCAACAAGGCCGTCGAGACCACCTTCGACGGAGCGCTGGTCGACGCGATGCAGTCCGCCCTGGTGGCCGAGGACCCGGCCGCGAAGGCGGTGCCCTACATGCTCTCCGGCGGCACGGACGCCAAGTCCTTCGACGAACTCGGCATCCGGGGCTTCGGCTTCGCGCCGCTCAAGCTGCCCCCGGAGCTGGACTTCGCGGGCATGTTCCACGGAGTGGACGAGCGGGTGCCGGTCGAGGGACTCCAGTTCGGCGTGCGGGTGCTCGACCGCTTCATCGACGCATCCTGAAATTCGCCCGTGCGTGCGGGAAGTGACCGGGGCGAGTGAATGCGCTCATAAGCTCGTAGCCTCATTACTCCCTCCTCGTTACAGGTGATGCGATCGGCAATTTTGGGATCGCGTTTGCCAACTAGGAGGAACAATGCTCAAGAAGGTCGTCGCCGCCGCGGCAGCCACCGGTGGTCTGGTTCTCGCGGGCGCGGGCATGGCCGTCGCCGACTCCGGTGCCCAGGGTGCCGCCGTGCACTCGCCCGGCGTCCTTTCCGGCAACGTCGTCCAGGTTCCCGTGCACGTGCCGGTGAACGTCTGCGGCAACACGATCTCCGTGATCGGTCTGCTGAACCCCGCCTTCGGCAACGTCTGCATCAACAAGTGACGTTGTGCCTCGCCCCGTGAGGGTCTGATTCCGCCGGCCCCGGAGCGCACGCCATGCGCTCCGGGGCCGACGGCCTTTTGGGGGACATTCGAGGCAGGGAGGCGACGGCAGCGCCGGAATTACGGCACTCTCGGCATTCTCGGTACCACGGGACCAGGACAAGGCAGGGATTCAGGAAATGCGACAGGTCACCCGCAAGGGCCTGATGACGATGGCGGCGGCCACCGGCGTGATCGCCGCCGCGGGCGGCACCGCCCACGCGGACTCGGGCGCGCACGGCTCGAGTTCGGGTTCGCCCGGCGTGCTGTCCGGCAACACGGTGCAGGCCCCGGTGCACGTGCCGGTGAACGTCTGCGGCAACACGGTGGACGTCGTCGGCGTCCTCAACCCGGCGATGGGCAACGCGTGCGCCAACCAGGGCGGCGGTACCTCCGGCGGACACGGAGACCAGGGCGGATACGGCGACTCCGGGGGCGAGGGCGGCTCTCACGGCGGGGGCTCCCACGCGGGCGGTCACGCCACGGACTCACCGGGCGTCGGCTCCGGCAACCACGTCGAGGTGCCGATCGACGTGCCGGTGAACGTGTGCGGCAACAGCATCGACGTGGTCGGCGCCCTCAACCCGGCTTTCGGCAACGACTGCGGCAACGGGGGCGGGGACCACTCGACGCCCCCCGGCGACCACGAAACGCCTCCCGGAGAGCCGCACAACCCCGGCAATCCCGACACCCCGGACAAGCCTTCCGAGCCGGGCGACGAGACACCGGGCGACTCCACGGACGGCAACCAGCCGGGCGCCCAGACCGTCGACCAGCCCCGCGGCGACGTGGCGCTCGCCGAGACCGGCAGCGACCTGCCGCTGGGCCTGGCCCTTCCGGTGGGCGCCGGCGCGCTGCTCGCGGGCACGGTGCTCTACCGCAAGGCGCGCGCCTCGGCGTGAGACGGGCGCGGTGGCGCACGCGGCGGGCTCCGCACCGGCGGGGCCCGCTCTGGGTACGCCTCTGTCACCAGGTGGCGCGCACCTGGCGGATGATCCGCCGTCGCAACCGCACCTTGCGGCTGCCGTCGCGCAGCAGGGTCAGGCGGTACAACTCCCAGTGTCCGTACTCGGCATGGTCCGTCAACTGACGCGTCGCCTCCTTGCGGGTGACCCCGCGCGGTAGGTACACATCGACAAATTCGTATTCCGGCATCGAATCTATTGTGCGGGCTGGGGCCCAGTACGGATAGCGTCTGCACTATGTCTGATGCTGCGCAGCCCACCGCTGCCGAGGTACGCGCCGCCGCCGACGCGGTCAAGACCGCGCTCGACCGCCACCTTGCCGCGGTCGAACGCCGGTCGGGAGAGGAAGACCCGGCCGTCTACGACGCGTTCAACGAGCTGGCCGCCGCCGCGGAGGCGTACGACGAACTGCTCTACGACCGGTACGACGAGGTCACTCCCTTCGAGATCCCCGGGGAGGACACGCTGCCGCCGTACACGGGCCCCGAGGAACCCAGTGCGCTGAGCGTCCTGATCCGCCGCGACTACGCCGTGGCCGAGCCGCAGCGGCTGATGGCCCAGGCCCGACGGGTCGAGGCGGCGGACGAGGACGCGCCGGACGTCGAGGCCTCGGGCACGGTGCACGGAGCCCTCGGCCTCCTCTTCGGCGAGTTCGAGGCGGACGAGATCGCCTCCCGGCACAAGGAGTTCGGGCTGGAGGAGGGGGACTCCACGCTCTGGGTGACGGCCGCGGACGAGAGCGCCGACCCCGGCGAGTGGCTGGAGGCCCCGTTCGAGGAGGTCGACCCGGAGCGGGTGGTCTGCCGGTTCGACGTCAGCACGGTCTTCGACGAGGAGTTCGACGACGGCATCGACGACATCAGTGACGACGACATCGGTGACGACGACATCGGTGACGGCGAGGACGAAGACGTAGAGGACGAAGACGGCGAGGACGAAGACGGCGAGGACGAGGACGGCGACGCCGGCCTGACGGATCTGGACGAGGAGGACGAAGCGGCCCGCCTGGAGGCGGGCCGCTGAGCAGCGCAACCGCGACACGCGGCGCGAGCGGCACCCGACCACTGCCGTGGCCCGCCCGGCCCGGAGCGGTCGGGCGGGGACGGCCGGAGGGCCGGGGCCCTGGTCAGTCAGTGGCCGGGGTCTGCGGTGCCAGGAGCACCGGCAGACGGGTCGTGCGCGGTTTGGCCAGGACCTCGGCCACAGCGCGGGGGAGCGCCTGCTCCACGCCGTGCACCACGGACAGGTGCCGGGCGGCCCGGCCGAACGCCGTGTAGATCCAGGGGCGGCTGAGGGCCGGCACGGCGTCGCCGGGCAGCACCACGACCACCGCGGGCCAGCGGCCGCCCAGCGCCTGGTGGGCGGTCAGCGCCCAGCCGTGCCGCACGGACCCTTCCACCCGGTCTCTGGGCACGACCACGGTCTCGCCCGCGCACGACAGGCGCAGTCCGTCGGCGTCGGCCCCGACCACCCGGCCCGGCAGCACCCGGCCGGGCGCGGGGGTGTGGACGACCCGGTCGCCGGGGTCGAAGCCGCCGAAGCGGCCGGGGCCGGGGTTGAGCCGTTCCTTCAGGGCGGCGTTGAGCGCCCGCGTGCCCACGGCACCGCCGTGGCCCGGCGTGATGACCTGGGTCTCCTCGGCCGGGACACCGATCGCGCGCGGCACCGAGTCCGCCAGGAGCTGGACGGTGCGGTGCACGGCCTCGCCCGCGTCCCGCACCGGCACGATCACGACTTCCTTGCCGGGCGCCTCCACCTGACCCAGCTCGCCGATGCCGACGCCGGAGACCAGCTCGCCGAGCGGGCCGGGGTCCGGGCGCCGCGAGGCGATCTGGGGGCAGACCCGTGCCGCCAGCAGGTCCGCGAAGACCCGCCCGGGGCCCACGGACCAGAGCACCGCAGGGTCCCCCGCCAGCACCAGCCGGGCCCCGTCCGGCAGCGACTCCGCGAGCAGGGCGCCCGCCTCGACGTCGAGCTGCGGCGCGTCGAGCACGACGAGCAGATCCAGGTCCAGCGCCCCGTCGGCGTCCCGCCCCGGCCCCTCGGCGCCGGCCAGCAGCCCGGCCACGGTGACGGCGGAGGGGGAGACCGGGCCCGGGGAGGGCGGCTCGGGCGACGGGTCGCCCAGCAGGGCGGCGAAGCGGTCGCGGCCGAGCGGTCCTGGCGCCGCGGCCCAGGCCCGCAGGCCCAGGGCGTGCGCCGCGTGCAGCAGAGCGGCGGGCTCGGCCAGGGACGCCTCGCCGCCGGTGTGCAGGACCAGCCCGTGGCCCGCGACGGCCCGGATCAGTTCGGTGGCGGAGCCCTGAGCGGAGGCGGCGGCCTGCTCCCAGTCCGCCGCGGACCCGTCCTGTTTGGGGGTCGAGTTGACCAGTCGGGCCAGACCGTCGGCGAGGCTCTCCTCGGCCAGGGCGTACCGCTCCAGGCCGATCAGCACCCGGACGGGACGCTCCTCGCCCCCCTGGCCCCCCTCGTCCTGCTCGTCCGCCCCCGCCGCGGGCTCCCGGTGGGTGCCGGTCTCCTCCAGGGCGTCCTGGAAGGCGAGTGCCTCGCCCTCGGCGAGCGTGCTCTGCACGGCGGCGTCGGGATCCGGCACGCCCCGCTGGGCCAGCGTGGCGACGAGCCGCGGCAGCTCCAGCGCCGTGTGCCCGGCCAGGGCCGCCTGCTCCAGGAGCCAGACGGTGACGGCACGGCCGCGCCGCTCGTCGTCCGGGCCGCACCCGGCGCCGAGCAGCGCACGGGCGAACCCGTCGGCCTGCTCCGGCCGCACCCCGCCGACCCTGAGCAGCTGCCAGGGGTCCGCACGCAGCGCCTCCTCCGCGTCCTCACCGAGGAGCGCGGCCGCCTGCGGCGCGAGCGCTTCGGGGGCGCCGCCCTCCGCCAGTACGCGCCGCACCGTCTGCACGGTCTCCGGCGCCGGCCCCGTGGAACCGGCGGACGCGGCGGCCGGCTCGGCGGGCGTGGCCAGGGGCCGTCGCACCGGCTCCGGTGCGGGGCGGCGCGCGGGCTCGGGAGCTCCGAAGACCGCGGCCGCCGGCTTCTCACCGCTCTCCACCGCACGTACGGCGGCGAGCAGGTCGGCCGCCGTGCCGCTGAGCTTGGCCCCGGCGTCGATCGGTCCCTGCTTCTCGGCCTTCCGCCGCTCGATCCGCTCGCGCTCGAGCCGCTGCGCGGCCAGCTCGGCCTCGCCCTCGGACACCTGCGCGGCCGCCTCGGCCCCGTCCCCGGCATCGGGCCCCTGCCCGGCGGGCTCGCCCGGCCGCGTGCCGGAGGCGGCCCCGGCATCGGCCGTCTCCCGCTCGCCCTCCGGGCGGGCGGTCTCCCCGGCGGTATCCGTGGCGGGCGCCGCCGCGGTGCCCGGGGTCTCCGGCCCGGCGGCCACGGCGTCCGTGGTGTCCTCGGTGACGGGCTCGGGCTCCGTGCTCACAGCGTGCTCCAGTCGTGATCGGGATAGCGGTGCACGGGCGCCGACACGTCGTCGAGCGCCCGGCAGATCTCGTCAGGAAGACTAAGGGTCTCCACTGACAACGCCGTCGTGAGCTGCTGCGCGTTGCGCGGGCCGATGATCGGGGCGACCACCCCGGGCCGGTCGCGGACCCAGGCCAGCGCGACCTGGAGCGGCGTCACCGCCAGCCCGTCCGCCGCCGTCGCCACCGCGTCCACGATGTGCCCGGCCGTGTCGTCGAGGTAGGGCTCGACGAACGGGGCCAGATGGTCCGAGGCGCCCCGCGAGTCCGGCGGCGTCGCGTCCTTGCGGTACTTGCCCGTGAGCACCCCGCGGCCCAGCGGGGACGAGGGCAGCAAACCGATGCCCAGGTCCAGGGCGGCCGGCAGCACCTCCCGCTCCACGCCCCGCTGGAGCAGCGAGTACTCCATCTGGGTGCTCGCCACCCGGTTCCGTACGCCCGGCGCCGCCAGCTGCCAGGTCGCCGCCTTGGCCAGCTGCCAGCCGCAGAAGTTGGAGACCCCCGCGTAGCGCGCACGGCCGCTGCTCACCGCCACGTCGAGGGCGTGCAGCGTCTCCTCCAGCGGCGTGTGCGGGTCGAAGGCGTGCAGGTGCCACACGTCGACGTGGTCCGTGCCCAGACGGGCGAGGGAGGCGTCCAGCGCGGAGAGCAGATGGGCGCGCGAACCGTCGAACCGGCGGTCGGGATCCGGAACGCTGCCGGCCTTCGTCGAGATCACCAGGTCCCGGCGCGGCACCAGGCCCTCCATGAGGCGGCCGAGGAGGTACTCCGACTCGCCGTCGCCGTAGACGTCCGCGGTGTCGACGAGCGTCCCGCCCGCCTCCCAGAAGGTCTTCAAGAGGTCCGCGGCGTCGTGCTCGTCCGTGTCCCGGCCCCAGGTCAGGGTGCCGAGACCGATGCGGGACACGCGCAGGCCGGTGCGGCCGAGATGCCTCTGCTCCATGAACGCCGACATTACTGGCCGCCGCTTGCGCTGTGGGGGCCTGTGGACAACCGATTTCCGCGCGCTAAGGTCGGGGCACCAGCCACGTTACTGATCGGTAAGGGGAATCGGCCATGCAGCTCGGTATCAACCTCGGCTACTGGGGTGCCGGAATGGACGCGGACAATCTGGCCGTCGCCCAGGAGGCCGACCGGCTCGGATACGCCGTGTGCTGGGCCGCCGAGGCCTACGGCTCCGACGCGGCCACCGTGCTGACCTGGGTCGCCGCCCAGACCGAGCGCATCGACGTGGGCTCGGCCATCTTCCAGATCCCGGCCCGCCAGCCCGCGATGACCGCGATGACCGCCGCCACCCTGGACTCCCTGTCCAAGGGCCGCTTCCGCCTCGGACTCGGCGTGTCGGGACCGCAGGTCTCCGAGGGCTGGTACGGCGTCAAGTTCGACAAGCCGCTCGCCCGCACCCGCGAGTACGTGGAGATCGTGCGCAAGGCGATGACCCGGGAGCGGCTGTCCTACGAGGGCCGGCACTGGACGCTGCCGCTGCCCGACGGCCCCGGCAAGCCGATCAAGCTGACCGTGCATCCGCAGCGCGAGCACATCCCGCTGTACATCGCGGCGATCGGCCCGAAGAACCTGGAGCAGACCGGCGAGATCGCCGACGGCGCGCTGCTCATCTTCCCCTCCGCCGACCACCTGGAGGAGACCGCCGTCAAGCACCTGCGCGCCGGACGCGAGAAGGCGGGCCACACCCTCGACGGGTTCGACATCTGCCCGACCCTGCCGCTCGCCCTCGGCGACGACAAGGACGTCCCCTCCCTCGCCGACACCTTCCGGCCCTACACGGCGCTCTACGTCGGCGGCATGGGCAGCCGCAAGCAGAACTTCTACAACCAGCTCGCCCAGCGCATGGGCTACGAGCGCGAGGCCGCCGAGATCCAGGACAAGTACCTGGCCGGCGACAAGCAGGGCGCCGCCGAGGCCGTCCCGCACGAGCTGATCGACCAGACGACACTGCTCGGCTCCGTCGACCGCATCGCGGACCGGATGAAGGCCTACGCCGCGGCCGGTGTCACCACCCTGACCCTCGCCCCCGCCGGCTTCACCCTGGACGAGCGGCTCGCCGCCCTCCGCGCCGGCACCGAGGCCCTGGAACGCGCCGGACTGGCCTGAGGCACCTGAGGCCCTGTCGTCACAGGAAAGTTTCTGCGGCCGTGGTGGGGGCTCGGGGGTCTTCCCCGCCACGGCCGTCACGAGGAACAACGCGCCCACGCGCGCGGGGTTACGCCTCCCGTTGCTCCCGGCCGTCCTTCTTTTGGCGCAGTCGTCCACCGCACCTGTTGCCGCGCTCCGGCACCCGCATTTGACTCGTGCTTCGCGGAGTGTGCGGACCTGCGGACCACGCAGCGGCAGAGAGGTGCCACCGATGCTTTCGGCCAAGAGCCTTTTCCAGGAGATCCTCGACAACGACGAGTCGTACCGTCTCTTCTGCTCCATCGCGGCCAGCGGGGAGTCCCAGGGCGGCTGGGAGAACGCGCGCATCGCTGCGCTGGTGCCCGAGAGCGAACGCGCCCTCGCGCCCAAGATCGCCCGACACGGCGCCGACGAGGACAAGCACGGCCGGATCTTCAACGCCCTGCTGAAGAAGCGCGGCCTCGAACCCGTCGGCGTACCGCCCGAGACCGACTACACCATGCTCCTGGAGCGGCACGGCATCGGCCTCGCCCACGAACAGCTCAAGGCCGACCAGCCGCTCACGGTGCGGGACGTCATCACCTACCTCGCCCACAGCAGGGTCACCGAGCAGCGCGCCGCCGAGCAGATGGCGATGCTCCTCAAGTACTTCGCGGACCATCCGGAACTCGGCCGGGCGGTCCGGATGATCTCGGCCGACGAGGACAACCACCTCGCCTACTCCCACGAGGAACTGCTGCGCTACGCCGCCGCCGGGCACGGCCCGTACATCCGGCGGACGCTGCGCGAGTGCGCGCTCGCCGAGATCCGCGTCCACCGCGACGTCAGCCTCGCGGTGACGGCCCACATGGGGCGCCTCCTCGGCTGGTCGCGCACCAGGTCGGCGCTGCTCGCGGCGGGCATCCACGCGATGTACGCCGCCGAGCGGCTCGCCGGCTGGCGCCGCATGGTGATCCTGCGGACGCCGGAACGGCGCGACGCGCTCGGCGGACCCGCCACAACAGCCCCCGAGGTCGCCTGAGGGGCCCCGGCCCCTACAGCCAGCCCCGGCGTTTGAACTGCCGGTACAGCAGCACCTCCAGGACGGCCATCAGCGCGATCACCGCCGGATAGCCCCCCACCCAGTGCAGCTCCGGCATGTGGTCGAAGTTCATGCCGTAGATCCCCGCGATCATCGTGGGGACCGCCGCCATGGCCGCCCACGCCGAGATCTTCCGCATGTCGTCGTTCTGCCGGACGCTCGTCTGCGCCAGGTGCGCCGACAGGATGTCCGAGACCAGCCGGTCCAGGCTCTCCACCGACTCGTTCACGCGCGTGAGGTGGTCGCTCACGTCCCGGAAGAACGGCCGCGCCCTGTCGTTCACGAACGGCACGCCGCCGCCGTACACGCCGGTACCCGCCAGCCGGGCCAGCGGCGGCGCGAGCGGACCCGTCGCCCGGCGGAACTCCAGCACCTGCCGCTTGAACGTGTAGATCCGCGACGCGGTGTGCCGGGTGCCGCCGCCGTCCGGCGAGAAGACCTCCGCCTCCAGTTCCTCCAGGTCGGTCTGGAGCTCGACCGCCACGTCCAGGTAGTGGTCGACGGTGGCGTCCGCGATGGCGTACAGCACCGCGGTGGGACCCTTGCCGAGCAGTTCCGGTTCGTGCTCCAGCCGCCGCCGTACGGCCTTCAGCGGGGAGCCCTCGCCGTGCCGGACGACGACCGCGAAGGCGTCGCCCAGGAAGATCATGAGTTCGCCGGTGGAGACGGCGTCGCTGTCCGGCTCGTACACCACCGGCTTGAGGACGGCGAAGACCGAGTCGTCGTACACCTCCAGTTTGGGCCGCTGATGCGCCTTGAGGGCGTCCTCCACCGCCAGCGGATGCAGCCCGAACTCCTGCCTGACCAGGCCGAACTCCTCCGCCGTCGGCTCGTACAGACCGATCCACACGAAACCGCCCGCCGCCCGCGCCCCGGCGAGCGCGTCGGAGAGGTCCTCGGGCCCGTCCGTACGGTGCCCGTCCCGGTAGATGGCGCAGTCGACGATCACCGGACCCATTCTCCCCTCGTCCCGGCGCCCCTGTACCGCGCCGTACGCCTACCCTGGCCGCATGCCCACGCTGATCCTGGTTAGGCACGGACGTTCCACCGCCAACACCGAGGGGCTGCTCGCCGGCTGGACGCCCGGCGTCGCCCTCGACGAACGCGGCGCCGCGCAGGCCGCCGCGCTCCCCGTGCGGCTCGCCGGCCTGCCACTCTCCGAGATCGTCACCAGCCCCCTGCAGCGCTGCCAGGAGACCCTCCGGCCGCTGCTCGACGCCCGGCCCGAGCTGCGGGCACACACCGACGAACGGATCGGGGAGTGCCACTACGGCGACTGGTCCGGCCGCAAGCTCACCGAGCTCAAGGACGAGCCCCTGATGGAGGTGGTGCAGGCGCACCCCTCCGCCGCGGCCTTCCCCGGCGGCGAGTCGATGCGCGCCATGCAGACCCGCGCCGCCGAGGCGGTACGCGAGTGGAACGCGCGCGTGGAGCGCGACCACGGCCCCGACGCCGTCTACCTCATGTGCTCCCACGGCGACATCATCAAATCCCTCGTCGCCGAGGCACTCGGCCTCCACCTCGACCTCTTCCAGCGGATCTCCGTCGAACCCTGCTCCGTCACCGCGATCCGCTACACCCGGCTGCGCCCCTTCCTCGTCCGCCTCGGCGACACGGGCGACTTCGCCTCCCTCGCGCCGCACGAGGAGCCGGCCGGTGGCCAGGCCCCGGTCGGGGGTGGTGCGGGCGCACCGTGATCGTCCGCCGCAGTAGGGTGAACCGGTCGCGGCAGTGACCCCGATCCCGATCTTCCGCTTTCCCCGACTTCCATGGAGACAGGACGTGTCCCGTCAGGTGTTCCTCTACGACCAACCGGAACGTTTCGTGGCCGGTACGGTCGGGCTGCCCGGGCGCCGTACGTTCTTCCTCCAGGCCATCGCCGGCTCCCGGGTGACCAGCGTGGCCCTGGAGAAGACCCAGGTCGCCGCCCTTGCCGAACGCATGGACGAGCTTCTGGACGAGGTCGTACGGCGCAGCGGCGGCAGCACCGTCGTCCCCGCCACCGCGCCCACCGGGCCCGCCGACACGGCGCCGCTGGACACCCCCGTCGAGGAGGAGTTCAGGGTCGGCACCATGGCGCTGGCCTGGGACGGCGAGGACCAGCGCATGATCGTCGAGGCGCAGGCCCTCGTGGAGCTGGACGCCGAGTCCGAGGAGGACCTGGCGGAGGCCGAGGAGCGGCTCCTCCAGGACGAGGAGAACGGCCCGCCGATGCTCCGGGTCCGCCTCACCGGCGCGCAGGCCAGGGCCTTCGCCAAGCGCGCCCTCGACGTCGTCAACGCCGGGCGGCCGCCGTGCCCGCTGTGCAGCCTCCCGCTCGACCCGGAAGGACACGTATGTCCGCGCCAGAACGGATACCGCCGCGGAGCGTGACCACCGACGCGGCGGCGGCCGAACTGCTCGCCCTGGGCGAACTGACCGTGCGCGGACGCATCCGTGACGCCTCCAACGCGGCCCTGTACTGCACGGTGACGCACGAGGGGCGCGAGGCGGCCTGCGTCTACAAGCCGGTCGCCGGGGAGCGCCCGCTGTGGGACTTCCCCGACGGCACCCTCGCCCAGCGCGAGGTCGCCGCCTACGCGGTCTCCGAGGCCACCGGCTGGGGCCTGGTCCCGCCCACCGTGCTGCGCGACGGCCCGTACGGCGAGGGCATGGTCCAGCTGTGGATCGAGACCCTGCCGGAGACGGAACTGCTCGCCCTGGTCGACGAGGAGGAGGCCGGCCCGGGCTGGAAGGGCATCGTCCTCGCGGACGTCGGCGAGGGCCGCACCGCGCTGCTCGTCCACGCCGACGACGAACGGCTGCGCCGGCTCGCCGTACTCGACGCCGTGATCAACAACGCCGACCGCAAGGGCGGCCACCTGCTGCCCGCGGCGGGGGAGCGGCTGTACGGCATCGACCACGGGGTCACCTTCAACGCCGAGAACAAGCTCCGCACCCTGCTGTGGGGCTGGGCGGGCGATCCCCTGACCGCGGAGGCCCTCGAGGTGCTCGACGCGCTCAGACAGGCGCTGAAGGACGGCGGCACCCTGGCCATCCGGCTCGCCGCGCTCATCACCCCCGCCGAACTCGACGCCACGCGCGCGCGGGTCGACGCCCTGCTGGCCTCCGGCAGGCACCCCGAACCGAGCGGCGAGTGGCCGGCCATCCCCTGGCCGCCCGTGTAGACGTCCGATGCCACACCGGCCGGTGGGGCGCAAGAGCGCCCTACCGGCCATCCGGCCCGGTCCGGTTCGTGTACGGAACACCCGTCCGGTTAGGCTCATGACATGCATGCCTGGCCCGCTTCCGAGGTCCCCGCCCTGCCTGGTCAGGGCCGCGACCTGAGGATCCACGACACCGCGACCGGCGGCCCCGTCACCCTCGACCCCGGTCCCGTCGCCCGTATCTACGTCTGCGGCATCACGCCGTACGACGCCACCCACATGGGTCACGCGGCGACCTACAACGCGTTCGACCTCGTGCAGCGCGTGTGGCTCGACACCAAGCGGCAGGTCCACTACGTCCAGAACGTCACCGACGTGGACGACCCGCTCCTGGAGCGGGCCGTGCGCGACGGGGTCGACTGGACCGCCCTCGCCGAGCAGGAGACCGCCCTCTTCCGCGAGGACATGACGGCGCTGCGGATGCTCCCGCCGCGGCACTACATAGGCGCCGTCGAGGCCATACCCGGCATCGTCCCGCTCGTCGAGCGGCTGCGTGACGCCGGCGCCGCCTACGAGCTCGAGGGCGACACCTACTTCTCCGTCGAGGCGGACCCGCACTTCGGCGGCGTCTCCCACCTGGACGCCGCCACCATGCGGCTGCTCTCGGCCGAGCGCGGCGGCGACCCCGACCGGCCCGGCAAGAAGAACCCGCTCGACCCGATGCTGTGGATGGCCGCCCGCGAGGGCGAGCCCAGCTGGGACGGCGGCACCCTCGGCCGCGGGCGCCCCGGCTGGCACATCGAGTGCGTCGCCATCGCCCTCGACCACCTCGGCATGGGCTTCGACGTCCAGGGCGGCGGCTCCGACCTCGCCTTCCCGCACCACGAGATGGGCGCCTCGCACGCCCAGGCCCTCACCGGCGAGTTCCCCATGGCCAAGGCGTACGTGCACGCCGGCATGGTCGGTCTCGACGGCGAGAAGATGTCCAAGTCCAAGGGCAACCTGGTCTTCGTGTCCCGGCTGCGCCACGAGGGCGTCGACCCGGCCGCCATCCGGCTCACGCTGCTCGCCCACCACTACCGCTCCGACTGGGAGTGGACCGACCAGGTGCTTCAGGACGCCCTCGCCCGCCTCGACCGCTGGCGCGCCGCCGTCTCCCGTCCCGACGGCCCGCCCGCCGAGACCCTGGTGGACCAGATCCGCGAGGCCCTCGCGGACGACCTGGACTCCCCGGCCGCCCTCGACGCGATCGACCGCTGGGCCGCCCTCCAGCAGGAGTCGGGCGGCACGGACACCGGCGCCCCGGGCGTGGTCTCCCGAGCTGTGGACGCCTTGCTGGGCGTGGCGCTGTAAACAGGCGTACGGACGAAAGAACCAGGGCCGCTTCTCCGGAAGCGGCCCTGGTCCTTCGCTCAGTCCTCCGACGACTCCTCGTCGTCCCCGCCCGCCTTCGGCGGCTTCGGCGGGCGGGCCCGCCCGCTCGGGTTGTCCCGCAGGAACGGCGTTCCGGACGGCCCGTCGCCCCCGTCCGCCGTGGCGTGCCCACCGGGGCCCCCGGGGCCGGGCCCACCCGTCCCCGACCCGTCCCGCCGCCGCAGATACCGCTCGAACTCCCGCGCGATCGCCTCGCCCGACGCCTCCGGCAGCTCCGCCGTGTCCCGGGCCTCCTCCAGCGACTGCACGTACTCGGCGACCTCGGTGTCCTCCGCGGCCAGCTGGTCCACGCCCACCTGCCAGGCACGCGCGTCCTCGGGCAGCTCGCCCAGCGGCACCCGCACGCCGATCAGGTCCTCGAGCCGGTTCAGCAGGGCCAGCGTGGCCTTCGGGTTCGGCGGCTGCGACACGTAGTGCGGCACCGCCGCCCACAGCGACACCGCCGGCACACCGGCGTGCGTGCAGGCCTCCTGGAGGATGCCGACGATGCCCGTGGGCCCCTCGTACTTGGTCTCCTCCAGGTCCATGCGCCGCGCCAGGTCGGCGTCCGACGTGGTACCGCTGATCGGGACCGGACGGGTGTGCGGCGTGTCGCCCAGCAGGGCGCCGAGGACTACCACCAGCTCGACGCCCAGCTCGTGCGCGAAGCCGAGCAGTTCGTTGCAGAACGAGCGCCAGCGCATGGAGGGTTCGATGCCACGGACGAGCACGAGGTCGCGCGGTTTGTCGCCGCCGACCCTGACCACCGACAGCCTGGTCGTGGGCCAGGTGATCTTGCGGACGCCGTCCTCCATGAACACCGTGGGACGGTTGACCTGGAAGTCGTAGTAGTCCTCCGCGTCCAGCGCCGCGAACACCTCGCCCTTCCACTCCCTGTCGAGATGCGCGACCGCGGTGGAGGCGGCGTCACCGGCATCGTTCCAGCCCTCGAACGCGGCCACCATGACCGGGTCGACCAGCTCGGGAACCCCCTCGAGCTCGATCACCCAGCGCCTCCTTCCGACGTGCCCTCGCGTACCCCCCAACCTTACGGCGTGCCGAGGGGCCGCCCGCAGCCCCTGTGCACGGGGCAGTGAACGGATCACTGCCCCGTCCCCGGGGTCCGGAACCCGCCGAGCGGTGCTGAAACGCGGGCCTACTTCTTGTCCAGCACGTCCTGGACCTGCGCGCGGACGTCGTCCGTGGCCAGGCCGCGGATCGTCAGCGTCGTACGGCGGCGCAGCACGTCGTCCGCCGTCTCGGCCCACTCGTTGTCCCGGGCCCACACCACCTGCGCCCAGATCTCCGGGGCGTCCGGGTGGACGCGCTGCGCCAGCTCCGGGCTCTCGTTCGCGAGCCGGGCGATGTCGAAGGCGAGCGAACCGTAGTGCGTGGCCAGGTGCCTGGCGGTGTCCGCCGCCATGCGCGGGCCGGGCGCCGAACCGTCCACCAGCAGCCGGTGAGCCACCGCGCGCGGGTTGGCCACGCCGGGCAGCGGCAGCTTCTTCGGCAGCGACGCGATCGGCTCGAAGTCGTCGCCCAGCGGGTGGCCCGGCAGCGCCTCCAGCTTCTTCATCACCGTACGGCCGATGTGGCGGAAGGTGGTCCACTTGCCGCCGGCGACGGACAGCATGCCGCCCCGGCCCTCGGTGACGACCGTCTCGCGCTTGGCCTTCGCCGTGTCACCGGGGCCGCCCGGCAGCACGCGCAGACCGGCGAAGGAGTACGTGATGAGGTCCCGGCCGAGCTGCTGGTCGCGGATGGAGAACGCGGCCTCGTCCAGGATCTGGGCTATGTCCTTGTCGTTGACCGCGACGTCCGCCGGGTCGCCCTCGAACTCCTCGTCGGTCGTGCCGAGCAGCAGCATGTCCTCCCAGGGGAGGGCGAAGGTGATCCGGTACTTGTCGATCGGGGTGGCCAGCGCCGCCTTCCACGGCGCGGTGCGCTTGAGCACCAGGTGCGCGCCCTTGGAGAGCCGGATCGACGGAGCAGCGGCGGGGTCCTCCATGCGGCGCAGGTGGTCGACCCACGGTCCGGTGGCGTTGAGCACCAGGCGGGCGTTCACCCCGAACTCGTCGCCGGACAGCCGGTCCTTCAGCTCGGCGCCGGTCACCCGGCCGTTGGTGAAGCGCAGGCCGGTGACCTCGGCGTGGTTGAGGACCACGGCGCCGGACTCGACCGCCGCGCGGACGGTCATCAGGGCCATGCGCGCGTCGTTCATCTGGTCGTCGCCGTACACGGCCACGGCCTTGAGGTTGTCGGTGCGCAGCTCCGGCACGTCCTGCGCGGCCTTGGCCGGGGAGAGCAGGTGGCCGACGCCGTCGCCGAAGGCGGACAGCGCCGAGTACGCGAAGACGCCGGCCCCGAGCTTCGCCGCGCCGTGCGGCCCGCCCTTGTACACGGGGAGGTAGAAGGTGAGCGGGTTCGCCAGGTGGGGGGCCACCTGGCGGGAGACCGCACGGCGTTCGAAGTGGTTCTCCGCCACCAGCTTCACCGCGCCGGTCTGCAGGTAGCGCAGTCCGCCGTGGAGCAGCTTGGAGGAGGCGGAGGAGGTGGCGCCGGCGAAGTCGCCGGCGTCGACCACGGCCACCCTGAGACCGGACTGCGCGGCGTGCCAGGCGGTGGAGATGCCCAGGATGCCGCCGCCGATCACGAGAAGGTCGTACGACGCCTTGGAGAGCTGCTCCCGGGTCTCGGCCCGGCTCGGGTTGGAGCCGGAGGCCGGGTGCGTACCCAGGGCAGGCACGGACTGCAGGGTGGACTGAGTGGTCATGGTGGTTCTTACTCCTCGTCCTCGAGCCAGCCCATGGTCCGCTCGACGGCCTTGAGCCAGCTCTTGTACTCACGGTCGCGGATGTCCGCGTCCATGCGGGGGGTCCACTCGGCGGCCCGCCGCCAGTTGGCGCGCAGGTCGTCGGTGCTGTTCCAGAAGCCGACGGCCAGGCCGGCGGCGTAGGCGGCGCCGAGGCAGGTGGTCTCGGCGACCATCGGGCGCACCACGGGGGCGTCCACGAAGTCGGCGAGGGTCTGCATCAGCAGGTTGTTGGAGGTCATGCCGCCGTCGACCTTGAGCGCGGTCAGCTCCACGCCGGAGTCCTTCGTCATGGCGTCCGCGATCTCCCGCGTCTGCCAGGCGGTGGCCTCCAGGACGGCGCGCGCGAGGTGCGCCTTGGTCACGTACCGGGTCAGGCCGGCGATCACACCGCGGGCGTCGGAGCGCCAGTACGGGGCGAACAGGCCGGAGAAGGCCGGCACGAAGTAGGCGCCGCCGTTGTCCTCCACGGTCAGGGCGAGGGTCTCGATCTCGGCGGCGGTGGAGATCAGGCCCATCTGGTCGCGCATCCACTGCACCAGCGAACCGGTGACGGCGATCGAGCCCTCCAGGGCGTAGACCGTGTCCTGGTCGCCGATCTTGTAGCCGACCGTGGTCAGCAGGCCCGAGTAGGAGTTGATCAGCTTGTCACCGGTGTTCATCACCATGAAGGTGCCGGTGCCGTACGTCGACTTGGTCTCGCCCTCGGAGAAGCAGGTCTGCCCGAACAGCGCCGCCTGCTGGTCGCCGAGCGCCGAGGCGACCGGGATGCCGCCGAGCAGCTCGCCGAGGCGGCCGCCGGTGATCTCGCCGTACACCTCGGCGGAGGAGCGGATCTCGGGGAGCATCTGCATCGGCACGCCGATCGACTCGGCGATCTTCTCGTCCCACGCCATGGTGTGCAGGTTCATCAGCATGGTGCGGGAGGCGTTGGTGACGTCGGTGACGTGCTTGCCGCCGTTCACCCCGCCGGTCAGGTTCCAGATGACCCAGGTGTCCATGGTGCCGAAGAGCAGGTCGCCCGCCTCGGCGCGCTCGCGCAGACCGTCGACGTTGTCCAGCAGCCAGCGGGCCTTGGGGCCGGCGAAGTAGGAGGCGAGCGGCAGGCCGGTCTCGCGGCGGAAGCGGTCCTGGCCGACGTTGCGGCCGAGCTCCCTGCACAGGGCGTCGGTGCGGGTGTCCTGCCAGACGATGGCGTTGTGGACGGGCTCACCGGTGTTCCTGTCCCAGACGAGGGTGGTCTCGCGCTGGTTGGTGATGCCGATGGCCTTGATGTCGTCGCGGGTGATGCCGGCCTTCTCGACGGCTCCGGCGACGACCTCCTGGACGTTGGTCCAGATCTCGGTGGCGTCGTGCTCGACCCAGCCCGGCTTGGGGAAGATCTGCTCGTGCTCCTTCTGGTCGACGGAGACGATGCGCCCGTCGCGGTCGAAGACGATGCAGCGCGAGGAGGTCGTGCCCTGGTCGATCGCGGCGATGAACGGCCCGTGGCCGTGGGAGGCGATGCCGGTGGTGTGGGCGTCGGTCACTGTGTGCTCCTGGGGTTCCGTGGTGGGTGGCGGTGGCCGGTGCGTACGGCGCGTGGTCTGCGGCTCGATGATCGCCGAGCGGGGGCCCGCTCAGGCGAACGCGACGTTGTAGACACCTCCGGCGATCGCACCGCCGATCAGCGGACCGACGACCGGGATCCAGGCGTAGGACCAGTCGGAGCCGCCCTTGTTGGGCAGCGGCAGCAGGGCGTGCACGATGCGCGGGCCGAGGTCGCGGACCGGGTTGATCGCGTACCCCGTCGGACCGCCGAGCGACAGACCGATGGAGACCACGACGAAGCCGGTGATCAGGGCGCCCAGGATGCCGAGGCCGTTGCCCTCGTCGTTCAGGCCCTGGGTGAGGATGGCGAGCAGCAGCACGAAGGTGCCGATGATCTCGGTGGCGAGGTTCTGGACCGTGTGCCGGATCTCGGGGCCGGTGGAGAAGACGCCCAGGACCGGGCCCGCGCCCTTCTCCTGCGCCTCGACGGACTTGGCCGTCGTGTCCTGTGCGCCGGGGCCGCCGACGATCTCGCGGTCGGTGAGGTGGGCCTGGAACTGGCCGTAGTAGGCGACCCAGACCAGGACCGCGCCGATCATGGCGCCGAGGAGCTGACCCGCGAAGTAGGTCGGGGTGTTGCTCCAGTCGCCGTCCTTGATCGCGATACCGACGGTCACGGCCGGGTTGAGGTGGGCGCCGGAGAGCGGACCCGATATGTACGCCGCCGTCATGACCGCGAAGCCCCACCCGAAGGCGATGGCGAGCCAGCCGGCGTTGCGGGCCTTGGAGGCCTTGAGCGTGACGGCGGCACACACGCCGCCGCCGAGCAGGATGAGCAGGGCGGTACCGATGGTCTCGCCGATGAAGATGTCGGAGCTGGACACCCGCGACTCCTTTGTCCTTCGTCCAGGGAAAGCCGAACCCCGGGTCCCTCCGGGTGTTCCGGCGCCCTCGGTGTGAGAGCGATGGCGGCCCTTGGCACTGTGGACACTCTAACGCGTATTGCCGGTAGGTGTTCGACAATGCCGACCGATGGACGCGAGTCTCGTTCGGCGTCACGCGTGCGTCAAGAGCTGTGTTATCGAAAGCACGATCGTTATTGATCGTCGTGGGTTATCGATCTCCCGCCGGGTCGTGCCGCGGGAACGTCGGAGGCCGGAACACCTTCGGTGTCCCGGCCCTTGTCTGCCGCTGCCGGCCCGTGCCGGCCCGTGGCTGCCCGTGTCGGCGCGTGTCGGCGCGTGTGTGTTCTAGAACCGCCCGGCGCCCAGGTCCCGCGACACCGCGCGGGCGCAGTCCCGCACCGCCGCGACCAGCTCGGGCCGCAGCTCGCCCTCCCGGCACAGCCGTTCCACGGCCCCGGTGATGCCGACCGCCCCGACCGGCATGCGCCTGCGGTCGTGGATGGGGGCGGCGATGGAGGCGATGCCCTCCCAGGTCTCCTCGACGTCGGCGGCGTACCCACGCGCGCGCGTGATGTCCAGAACGTGCTCGAAGCTGTCCGGCTCGCAGACGGTCCGGTCCGTGAACGCCTTGCGGTCGGCCTCCAGCGCCTCGCTGTGCGCCACCGGGTCGTACGCCGACAGCACCTTGCCGAGCGCCGTGGAGTGCAGCGGCTGCATGGCCCCGATCTCCAGGACCTGCCGGCTGTCGTCGGGCCGGAAGACGTGGTGCACGATCAGGACACCCTGCTGGTGCAGGACCCCGAGGTGGACGCTCTCGCCGCTGGACCGGGCCAGGTCGTCGGTCCACACCAGGGCGCGGGCCCGCAGTTCGTGCACGTCCAGGTAGGTCGTGCCCAGGCGCAGCAGCTCCGCGCCCAGCTGGTAGCGCCCGGAGGCGTCGTCCTGCTCCACGAACCCCTCCTGCTGGAGGGTGCGCAGGATGCCGTGCGCCGTGCCTTTGGCCAGACCCAGCGACGAGGCGATGTCCGACAGGCCGAGCCGCCGCTCGCCGCCCGCGAGCAGGCGCAGCATCGCGGCCGCCCGCTCGAGCGACTGGATGTTCCGTGCCATCGACGTACTGCCTCCGTCCCCTTCGACTGCCGACCTCGGCGTCGCTGACGTCGTTCGGCAATGCCGAACACTACCGGTCCATGTCGACCTCCCGCCAATGGTCGGCGGGCAACTGTTGCACTTCGGCCACTTCCCGGTGGCCGCGGACGTCCCGTACGAGGCGCGTGCACCCCGCACGTGCGCCGGGTGCGGGCCACCGCCGGAGCGGGACGTCCGGGCGCCCGGGAGGCTCGTCCGTTCGGCGGGTATTCGCCCCGCCATCCTCGTCCGTCTCGTGGACGCCCTGACCATCGGCCCCCGGTCCCGGCTACCCTGGCGGCGTGCGTTCTCCCCGGGGACGTCCGCGACGGGCGGCACCGGGCAGAGGCAAAGCCGACAGCCGTCGCATCCTAGGGAGCCCTTTCATGGCCTCGTCGCCATCCACCCCGCCCGCCGACACCCGCACCCGCGTGTCCGCCCTCCGAGAGGCCCTCGCCACCCGCGTGGTGGTCGCCGACGGCGCCATGGGCACCATGCTCCAGGCCCAGAACCCCACGCTGGACGACTTCCAGCAGCTCGAAGGGTGCAACGAGGTCCTGAACCTCACCCGGCCCGACATCGTCCGCTCGGTGCACGAGGAGTACTTCGCGGCCGGGGTCGACTGCGTCGAGACCAACACCTTCGGCGCCAACCACTCCGCCCTCGGGGAGTACGACATCCCCGAGCGCGTCCACGAACTGTCCGAGGCCGGCGCACGCGTCGCCCGCGAGGTCGCCGACGAGTTCGGCGCCCGCGACGGCCGGCAGCGCTGGGTGCTGGGCTCCATGGGCCCCGGCACCAAGCTCCCCACCCTCGGCCACGCCCCGTACACCGTCCTGCGCGACGCCTACCAGCGCAACGCCGAGGGCCTGGTCGCCGGCGGCGCGGACGCACTGCTCGTGGAGACCACGCAGGACCTGCTCCAGACCAAGGCCTCCGTGCTCGGCGCCCGGCGCGCCCTGGACGCCCTGGGCCTCGACCTGCCGCTCATCGTGTCCGTCACCGTCGAGACCACCGGCACCATGCTGCTCGGCTCCGAGATCGGCGCCGCGCTCACCGCGCTGGAACCGCTCGGCATCGACATGATCGGCCTGAACTGCGCGACCGGCCCCGCCGAGATGAGCGAGCACCTGCGCTACCTCGCCCGGCACTCCCGCATCCCGCTGACCTGCATGCCCAACGCCGGTCTGCCCGTCCTCGGCAAGGACGGCGCCCACTACCCGCTGACCGCGCCCGAGCTGGCCGACGCGCACGAGACCTTCGTCCGCGAGTACGGCCTGTCCCTGGTCGGCGGCTGCTGCGGCACCACCCCCGAGCACCTGCGCCAGGTCGTGGAGCGGGTCCGGGACACCGCCCCCACCGCACGCGACCCGCGCCCCGAGCCCGGCGCCGCCTCGCTCTACCAGACCGTGCCCTTCCGCCAGGACACCTCCTACCTCGCCATCGGCGAGCGCACCAACGCCAACGGTTCGAGGAAGTTCCGCGAGGCCATGCTGGACGGCCGCTGGGACGACTGCGTCGAGATGGCCCGCGACCAGATCCGCGAAGGCGCGCACATGCTCGACCTCTGCGTCGACTACGTCGGCCGGGACGGCGTCGCCGACATGGAGGAACTGGCCGGACGGTTCGCCACCGCCTCCACGCTGCCGATCGTGCTGGACTCCACCGAGGTCGACGTCATCCGGGCCGGCCTGGAGAAGCTCGGCGGCCGCGCGGTGATCAACTCGGTCAACTACGAGGACGGCGCCGGCCCCGAATCCCGGTTCGCCCGCGTCACGACGCTCGCCCGGGAGCACGGCGCCGCGCTGATCGCGCTGACCATCGACGAGGTGGGACAGGCCCGCACCGCCGAGAAGAAGGTCGAGATCGCCGAACGGCTCATCGACGACCTCACCGGCAACTGGGGCATCCACGAGTCCGACATCCTCGTCGACTGTCTGACCTTCACCATCTGCACCGGCCAGGAGGAGTCCCGGGGGGACGGCCTGGCCACCATCGAGGGCATCCGGGAACTCAAGCGGCTCCACCCGGACGTACAGACCACGCTCGGCCTGTCGAACATCTCCTTCGGCCTCAACCCGGCCGCCCGCATCCTGCTCAACTCCGTCTTCCTCGACGAATGCGTCAAGGCCGGCCTGGACTCGGCGATCGTGCACGCGAGCAAGATCCTGCCGATCGCCCGCTTCGACGAGGAGCAGGTCACCACCGCGCTCGACCTGATCTACGACCGCCGCCGCGAGGGCTACGACCCGCTGCAGAAGCTCATGCAGCTCTTCGAGGGCGCCACCGCCAAGTCGCTGAAGGCCTCCAAGGCCGAGGAACTGGCCGCCCTCCCGCTCGAGGAGCGCCTCAAGCGCCGCATCATCGACGGCGAGAAGAACGGCCTCGAACAGGACCTCGACGAGGCCCTCCAGGAGCGCCCGGCGCTCGACATCGTCAACGACACCCTGCTCGACGGCATGAAGGTCGTCGGCGAGCTGTTCGGCTCCGGCCAGATGCAGCTGCCGTTCGTGCTCCAGTCCGCCGAGGTCATGAAGACCGCGGTGGCCCACCTGGAGCCGCACATGGAGAAGACCGACGACGACGGCAAGGGCACCATCGTGCTGGCCACCGTCCGCGGCGACGTCCACGACATCGGCAAGAACCTCGTCGACATCATCCTGTCCAACAACGGCTACAACGTCGTCAACCTCGGCATCAAGCAGCCCGTCTCCGCGATCCTGGAAGCGGCCGACGAACACCGGGCCGACGTCATCGGCATGTCCGGCCTCCTGGTCAAGTCCACGGTGATCATGAAGGAGAACCTGGAGGAGCTGAACCAGCGCAAGCTGGCCGCCGACTACCCGGTCATCCTCGGCGGCGCGGCCCTCACCAGGGCCTACGTCGAGCAGGACCTCCACGAGATCTACGACGGCGAGGTCCGCTACGCCCGCGACGCCTTCGAGGGCCTGCGCCTGATGGACGCGCTGATCGGCATCAAGCGCGGCGTGCCCGGCGCCAAGCTGCCGGAGCTGAAGCAGCGCCGGGTGCGGGCCGCCACCGTCGAGATCGACGAGCGTCCCGAGGAAGGCCACGTCCGCTCCGACGTCGCCACCGACAACCCGGTCCCCGCCCCGCCCTTCCGCGGCACCCGCGTCGTCAAGGGCATCCAGCTCAAGGAGTACGCCTCCTGGCTGGACGAGGGCGCCCTCTTCAAGGGCCAGTGGGGCCTCAAGCAGGCCCGCACCGGCGAGGGACCCTCCTACGAGGAACTGGTCGAGTCCGAGGGCAGGCCGCGGCTGCGCGGCCTGCTCGACCGGCTCCAGACGGACAACCTGCTGGAGGCGGCCGTGGTCTACGGCTACTTCCCCTGCGTCTCCAAGGACGACGACCTGATCGTCCTCGACGACGACGGCAACGAACGCACCCGCTTCACCTTCCCCCGCCAGCGCCGCGGCCGGCGCCTGTGCCTGGCCGACTTCTTCCGCCCGGAGGAGGCCGGCGAGATCGACGTGGTCGGCTTCCAGGTCGTCACCGTCGGCTCCCGCATCGGCGAGGAGACGGCCCGCATGTTCGAGGCCAACGCCTACCGCGACTACCTCGAACTGCACGGCCTGTCCGTCCAGCTCGCCGAGGCCCTCGCCGAGTACTGGCACGCGCGCGTGCGCTCGGAACTCGGCTTCGCCGGGGAGGACCCGGCCGAGATGGAGGACATGTTCGCCCTGAAGTACCGGGGCGCCCGCTTCTCCCTCGGCTACGGCGCCTGCCCCGACCTGGAGGACCGCGCCAAGATCGCGGCCCTCGTCGAGCCGGAGCGCATCGGCGTCCACCTCTCCGAGGAGTTCCAGCTCCACCCCGAGCAGTCCACCGACGCCATCGTCATCCACCACCCGGAGGCCAAGTACTTCAACGCCCGCTGAGGCCCCGCAGGGCCTCCCGGGCCTCACCAGGCGTTCGCGCCCCGCACGACGTACACTGGTCGGTCCACCGCAGGCCGGCTCCCTTCGTGGGAGCCGGCCTGATCGTCCCTCAAGGAGGTACGTGGATGACCAGTACGGTCCCCGCGCTCGGAACCCGTACGGCCGAGGGCTCCGCCCTGCAGGCGGTGCTCCTCGACATGGACGGCACCCTGGTGGACACCGAGGGCTTCTGGTGGGACGTCGAGGTGGAGGTCTTCGCCTCCCTCGGCCACACCCTGGACGACTCCTGGCGCCACGTCGTGGTCGGCGGCCCCATGACCCGCAGCGCGGGCTTCCTCATCGAGGCCACCGGCGCCGACATCACCCTCGCCGAACTCAGCGTCCTGCTCAACGACGGCTTCGAGCAGCGCATCGGCCGTGACCTGCCGCTCATGCCCGGCGCCGCCCGGCTGCTCGCGGAGCTCTCCGCGCACGAGATCCCCACGGCCCTGGTCTCCGCCTCGCACCGGCGCATCATCGACCGCGTGCTGACCTCCCTCGGCCCCCAGCACTTCGCCCTGACCGTCGCCGGTGACGAGGTGCCGCGCACCAAGCCCCACCCCGATCCCTACCTGGCCGCCGCGGCCGGACTCGGCGCGGACCCGGCCCGGTGCGCCGTCGTCGAGGACACCGCGACCGGCGTCGCCGCCGCGGAGTCGGCCGGCTGCCACGTCGTGGCGGTGCCCTCGGTCGCCCCCATCACCGCGGCCGTCCGGCGCACGGTGGTCACCTCCCTGGAAGAGGTCGACCTGACATTTCTGCGCGGTCTGATGACGCACATGCGCTAGCCGTTCACCGAGCGTGCAGCGGTGTCGGCACGGCAATTCCGGGAAATGGCCCCGCGGCACGACCCGACGGATGTGCACCGACCATTTCCACCGCCCCGGATGGCCGAATTCCAGCAGGAGCAGCTGAAGACCAGCTGTGATGTTCACCACGCCCCCGGGGGTCGACAGCGGGGCTCAGGTGTGCTGCCGCGAGCTTGGCGAACGTTGTCGAGGAGCCTTTGTGTCCTGATTGGTGAAACCCTGCACGAATCCTTCCACTGTCGGGTTTTCGGTGTGTCCACACCCGGTTTCGCTCCGTGATGAGCCCTCAACTCCGGTGGCTGCGAGCGCCCGTGCGGGCGCGGACTAATCTCGTGGCAAGAACATCGGCCACTACCCCCGTGATCCGCCGCGACACCCCTGCATGCCGGATACACGGACCGACAGCTCTGGAGAAACTCGAGCATGAACCGCAAGACTTTGGTGCTGCCGGCCGTCGTCGGTCTGCTCGCGCCGGTGCTCGCCGCCTGCGGCGGATCGGACAGCGGCAGCGGCGACGGGGACGCGATCGCCGTCGGCACCACGGACGGGTTCAGCGTCTCGAAAGAGATCACCGCGCCCTTCGACCCGGCGTACGCCTACGACGTCGGCGCCTGGAACATCATGCGCCAGACCTCGCAGACGCTGATGGTGCTGCCCCGCGGTGACGGCGAACCCGTGCCCGAGGCCGCGCAGCAGTGCGGATTCACCGACACCGGCAACGAGCGCTACGCGTGCACCCTGCGAGACGGCCTGGAGTTCGCCAACGGCGACCCCGTCACCGCCGAGGACGTGAAGTACTCCATCGAGCGCGTCCGGAAGATCGACGCCGACACCGAGGTGGCGTCGCTGCTGTCCACCGTGGACACGGTCGAGACGAAGGGCGACCGCGAGGTCATCTTCCACCTCAACACCGCCGACGCCACCTTCCCGTTCAAGCTGTCGACGCCGGTCGCCGGCATCGTCAACCCGGACGAATACGAGAAGGACAAGCTGCGCGACGGCTTCGAGCTGACCGGCTCGGGCCCGTACACGATGAAGGCCGAGGTCAAGGGCGACGAGATGACCAAGGCCGTGTTCACCAAGAACCCCAATTACAAGGGGAGTCTCAAGGTGAACAACGACAAGGTCGAACTCGTGTCCTTCGCCGACGCCGAGGCCATGGGCGACGCCATCGACAAGGGCGACATCGACGTGATGACCCGCGCGATGACGCCGGAACAGATCCAGAACCTGTCCAAGGCCACGGACGGCGACGTCGACCTGGTCGAGGTGGCCGGTCTCGAGATCCGCTACCTCGCCTTCAACACGGACGCCGCCTCGGTCAAGGACAAGGCCGTCCGCGTCGCCATGGCCCAGCTGATCAACCGCAGCGAACTCGTCTCCGCGGTCTACGGATCCCAGGCCGAACCGCTGTACTCGATGGTTCCGGCCGGCATCACCGGCCACTCCAACTCGTTCTTCAACAAGTACGGCGACCCCAGTGTCGCCAAGGCGAAGGCGATGCTGGAGGACGCGGACGTCACCACGCCGGTCAAGCTGACGCTGGACTACACGACGGACCACTACGGCGCCGCGACCAAGCCGGAGTTCGAGCAGCTCCAGAAGCAGCTGAACGACAGCGGCCTGTTCGACGTCGACATCAAGGGCACGCCCTGGGAGAAGTTCCACAAGGCGGAGCGGAACCGCGAGTACGACGTCTTCGGCATGGGCTGGTTCCCCGACTTCCCGGACGCGGACAGCTTCATCGCGCCGTTCCTCGACAAGAAGAACACCCTCAACATCCCGTACTCCAACCCGGAGATCATCAACAACCTGATCCCCGGCTCCCGCGGCGAGGCCGACCGGCTCTCCGCGGTGGACACCCTCACCGAGATCCAGGACATCACCGCCAAGGACGTCCCGCTGATCCCGCTCTGGCAGGGCAAGCAGTACGTCGCCACCCGCGACGACGTCACCGGCACGGCCTACCTCCTCAACTCCTCCTCCTCGCTCCAGCTGTGGGAGCTGGGCCGGGGCGTGAGCGACTGACGCCGGCACCGGACAAACCCGAAGGGCGCCCTCTTCCCGTCCGGAAGAGGGCGCCCTTCGCGTTGCGCACGGACCGCGGACAGCGGCTACGCGCAGGGAGCGGCTGCGGCTACTGGGCGCCGGGACGCACCAGACCGCTCTCGTACGCGTACACCGCGGCCTGCACCCGGTCCCGCAGGCCCAGCTTGGTCAGCACGTGCCCCACATGCGTTTTGACGGTGGTCTCGCTGACGAACAGGTCCGCGGCGATCTCCGCGTTGGACAGCCCCCGGGCCACCAGCTTCAGCACCTCGACCTCACGGTCCGTGAGCGTGTGCAAGGTGTCCGGCACCGGCTCGTCCCCGGAGGGCAGATGCGTGGCGTACTTGTCGAGCAGCCGCCGGGTGATGCTCGGCGCGAGCATCGCCTCGCCGTTCGCCACCACCCGGATCGCCTGCACCAGTTCGTTGGCCGGGGCGTCCTTGAGCAGGAAGCCGCTGGCGCCCGCCTTCAGCGCCTCCACGACGTACTCGTCCAGGTCGAAGGTGGTCAGCACCAGCACCTTCGCCGGACCGTCCCGCTCGGGCCCGGTGATCTGGCGGGTCGCCTCCACACCGTCCATCCGCGGCATGCGGATGTCCATCAGCACCACATCGGGCTGCAGCGCCCGCACCTGGTCGAGCGCCTGGAGGCCGTCTCCGGCCTCGCCGACGACCGCGAGGTCCTGCTCCGCCTCCAGAATCATCCGGAAGCCCGTGCGCAGCAGCGGCTGGTCGTCGACCAGTAGGACGCGGATGGCCACGTAAGTCTCCTTCTCGCTAGTCCGGCCCCATTCTGCCCTGCTCGGTGCCGGCGGAGTCGGCCGCCCTCACCGGCAGCGGGTAGGGCGGGGGAGTGCCGCCGAACTCCGGACAGTGCGCCTGGTGGTCGCACCAGCCGCACAGCTTGGTGGGACGCGGCCGCCAGTCACCCGTCTCGGTCGCCAGCCGGATCGCCTCCCACAGCGCCAGCAGCTTGCGCTCGACCCGCTCCAGGTCCGCCAGGACAGGGTCATACGTGAGCACGTCACCGCTGCCCAGATAGACCAGCTGCAGGCGCCGCGGGACGACCTTCTTCAGCCGCCACACCACCAGCGCGTAGAACTTCATCTGGAACAGCGCGCCCTCCGCGTACTGCGGCCGGGGTGCCTTGCCCGTCTTGTAGTCGACGATCCGCACCTCGCCGGTGGGGGCCACGTCGACCCGGTCGATGATGCCCCGCAGCCGCAGCCCGGAGTCCAGCTCGGCCTCGACGAACAGCTCCCGCTCGGCGGGCTCCAGGCGGCTCGGGTCCTCCAGGCTGAACCAGCGCTCGACGAGCCGCTCCGCCTCGTCGAGCCACTGTGCGAGCCGCTCGCCCTCCGGGTCGTCCGCGAACAGCTCACCGACCTCCGGCCTGCTCTCCCGCAGCCGGTCCCACTGACCGGGGACCAGCGCCCTAGCCGCCGGCGCGGTGCGCTCGGCCGCCGGGGCGTCGAAGAGCCGCTCCAGCACCGCGTGCACCAGGGTGCCCCTGGTCGCCGCCTCGCTGGGCTTCTCCGGCAGCCGGTCGATGACCCGGAACCGGTACAGCAGCGGGCACTGCATGAAGTCACCGGCCCGGGAGGGCGAGAGCGAGGTGGGCGGTATCGCCACAGGTGCGGGCGCGGCGGCCGGGGCCGTCGCCTCCGACGCCAGGGGCTGCGGCTCCACCGCCGCGTCCGCCCGGTCCACCACTGCCGCCACCGGTCGGGCTGGTCCGCCGGCGTCCTCCGCGACGTCCTCGGTACTCGTCTCCATGCCCACAGACCTTACGGCCGGGCACTGACAACGACCCAGCCCGCAGGCGTGACCCGTGTGACGGATGGGAAGCACAGGGGTGCCGGAGCGGAAGGGGCGTCGACGGACGCATACCATCGACACGAGACCCTCCCGTCCGCAGGCGGGAGACGCTTCGAACGAGGGGACACCGTGGACGTGAGCGGCGGGAGCGGGCAGCCGCGGTCCGGCAACGACGAGTCGGCCGAGCCCCAGGCACATCCCACGGCCCCGGCCGCCGACGACCCCACCGACTCCGCACCACTGGAACCCACGGGTCCGACGAACACGGGCCCGACGGCCCCGGGCCCCGAGGAGCGTGGGACCGAAGCCCCGGGCCCCGAGGCACCGGGCTCCGAGATGCCGGGCCGCGAGGCGGCGGGCTCCGAGATGCCGGGTTCCGAGGCGCCGGGTTCCGAGATGCCGGGCTCCGAGGCCTCGGGCTTCGAGACGCCGGGCCGCGAGGGGTCGGGCTCCGAGGCGTCGGGCTCCGAGATGCCGGGCCGCGAGACGCCGGGCTCCGACGCGCCGGGCTCCGACGCGCCGGGCTCCGAGGCGCCGGGCCACGGGACGCCGGGCTCCGAGGCCTCGGGCGCCCAGACTCCAGGCCCTGCGACCCCGGGTGCGCAGGCGCCGACGCCGCCCAGGCCGGGGGAGACCCCCGGCGAAGCCCCCGCCGTACCCGGCGAGCCCGGCCGGGACGTCCCGGATGGCGTGACCGGGCAACAACCGGAGCCGGGTGCCGGTGGCCGGCGCGACACGGACGCCCGGCCGACATCACCGTCGGACGGTGACCGTCCCTCCGCAGCCCCCCAGGCCCCCCAAGCCCCAGCAACCCCCAGGCCCACCGAACCGGCCGCAGGCCCCCGGCACGCCGCTCACGGCACCGGAACCCCGCACCACCACCGCGCCGAGGCCCACACCGAGGGCGCGGGCGGGCCGGGCAAGCCGCCGCAGCGCCGACCGGAACCCGGGGGCGGGCTGCTCATGGGCCGGCCCTTCGGCGTGCCCGTGTACGTCGCCCCCAGCTGGTTCCTGGTCGCCGTCCTGATCACCTGGGTGTTCGGCGGCCAGCTCGACCGCGTACTGCCCGAGCTGGGCGCCGCCCGCTACCTGGTCTCCCTCTTCTTCGCCGTCGCCTTCTACGCCTCCGTCCTCGTCCACGAGCTGGCCCACACCGTCGCCGCCCTCCGCTTCAAGCTCCCCGTCCGCCGCATCCAGCTCCAGTTCTTCGGCGGCGTCTCCGAGATCGAGAAGGAAGCCGAAACCCCCGGCCGCGAATTCGTGCTGGCCTTCGTCGGCCCCCTGCTCTCCCTCGTCCTCTCCGGCGTCTTCTACGCCGCCCTGCTGCCCGTGGAGCCCGACAGCGTCGCCGGCGTGCTGCTGGCCGGCCTGATGGTCTCCAACCTCATCGTGGCCGTCTTCAACCTGCTGCCCGGCCTCCCCCTCGACGGCGGCCGCATGCTCCGCGCCGTCGTCTGGAAGATCACCGGCAAACCGATGAGCGGAACGATCGCCGCCGCCTGGGTCGGCCGCGCCCTCGCCATCGCCGTACTGATCGGCCTGCCGCTGCTCACCCAGTCCCTCGGCAGCGACGCCGCGGACGACGTCGGCATGGACACCGTCATGGACGCGCTGCTCGCCGCCATCCTCGCCGCGATCATCTGGACCGGCGCCGGAAACAGCCTCCGCATGGCCCGCCTGCGCGAACACCTCCCCGAACTGCGCGCCCGCGCCCTCACCCGGCGCGCCGTCCCCGTGCAGGCCGACACCCCCCTCTCCGAGGCCCTGCGGCGCGCCAACGCGTCCGGCGCCCGCGCCCTGGTCGTCGTCGACGGCGAAGGCACCCCGGCCTCCCTGGTCCGCGAGGCCGCCATCGTCGGCGTACCCGAGCACCGCCGCCCCTGGGTACCGGTCAGCACCCTCGCCCAGGACCTCACCGACGGCATGCGCGTCTCCGCCGAACTGTCCGGCGAAGAACTCCTGGACGCTCTGCGCGCGAACCCGGCCACCGAGTACCTCGTCGTCGAGGAGACCGGCGAGATCTACGGCGTCCTGTCCGCGGCCGACGTGGAACGCGCCTTCGTCAAGGCCATGGCCCGCCCCTCCTGAGCACCGCTCTCCCAAAGCGGTGGTCGGAGGCCCGGCCGGGGACCGGTAGGCTGGTCACATGTCCGAACCGACCGGTGCCGCCCGCAGGCGCGGGCCCTTCAAGGTCGGGGACCAGGTTCAGCTGACCGACCCCAAGGGCCGCCACTACACGTTCACGCTCGAGGCCGGGAAGAACTTCCACACCCACAAGGGTTCCTTCCCCCACGACGAACTGATCGGTGCTCCGGAGGGCAGCGTCGTCCGCACCACCGGGAACGTCGCCTACCTCGCGCTGCGCCCCCTGCTCCCCGACTACGTCCTGTCCATGCCCCGAGGGGCAGCCGTCGTCTACCCGAAGGACGCGGGGCAGATCCTCGCCTTCGCCGACATCTTCCCCGGCGCACGCGTCGTGGAGGCCGGTGTGGGCTCCGGCTCCCTCAGCAGCTTCCTGCTGCGCGCCATCGGCGACCAGGGCATGCTGCACTCCTACGAGCGCCGCGAGGACTTCGCCGAGATCGCCCAGCAGAACGTCCAGCGCTACTTCGGCGGCCCGCACCCCGCCTGGCAGCTCACCGTCGGCGACCTCCAGGACAACCTGTCCGACGCCGACGTCGACCGCGTCATCCTCGACATGCTCGCCCCCTGGGAGTGCCTGGAAGCCGTCTCCAAGGCGCTCGTGCCCGGCGGCATCCTCTGCTGCTACGTCGCGACCACCACCCAGCTCGCCCGGACCGTCGAGTCCATCCGCGAGATCGGCTGCTTCAACGAGCCGACCTCCTGGGAGACGATGATCCGCAACTGGCACGTCGAGGGCCTCGCCGTCCGCCCCGACCACCGGATGATCGGCCACACCGGCTTCCTGCTCACCGCCCGCCGCCTCGCCGACGGCGTCGAGCCGCCCATGCGCCGCCGCCGCCCCGCCAAGGGCGCCTACGGCGAGGACTACGACGGCCCCAACGCCGACGGAGGCTCCGGCCGCTGAGACGGCCCCGTGCCGCGTACAACGTACAGACGCCGTGGTGCAGTTCCGGCAGCGTCCGGGAACTCCACCACGGCGTCGACGCGTTGACGGCGACCACCCGACGGGACGGGCGCCCGCACAGGAATCGGAACGATTACCCACCCCGCCGTTCCCCCGCACTGTGACGTGTGGCACGATGCTGGCCACCCCCACCGGCACAGCCCTCACAGGAGACACTCCTCGTGCAGCACCCCGCCGTTCCGGACCTCTCGCACACTCACACCCGGCCGATCCACTGGGTCGCCACCGCCACGGCCGTCGCGGGCGTGGTCGCCCTGTCCTCGGTCCTCCAGCCCGACGCCGCGACGGCCGCCCAGAGCGCCGACAAGGCCGCGGCCCCCGGACCGAGGAGTGCCCCCGCCCACATCGCGCCGCCGGACCCGGCCGCCGTGGCCTTCCCCCTGGACTGCGGCCCCGTCAAGGCGCTGGTGCAGAGGAAGGCCTCCGGCGACCTCGACGGCGACGGCCGCCCCGAAACGGTGGCCGCGGTGCACTGCGACGCACCCATGGGCACCCCGCCCGACGGCGTGTACGTCATCACACGGGACACCGACGGCGGCAAGCCCCGCGTCGTGGCCACCCTCGTGGACCCCAAGGACCGGCGCACGGCCACCGGACTCTCGGTGCGCGACGGCGCCGTCCGCGCCACTCTCCTCGGCTACTCGTCCACCGACGTGCCCAGTTGCTGCCCCGACGTCACCGACGACGTGAAGTGGCAGTGGAAGAACGGCGCGTTCGTCAGCGACACGCCCTCACAGGCACGCACCGTGTGACCGGCGACCCCGGGGCAGCCGGTGTGACACACCAGACAGCGGTCACGGAACGTACGCGCCAAGTCACATTTTGGTCACTCTGAGTCCGGGCCGTAGATCTCGGCCCTGTCCGAAACGCGACGCACATGGATGCACTCGCCCGGACACTCCTTAGCCGAGTCCACCACATCCGTGAGAAGCGTCAGCGGCACGGGCGTTGTCGCCCCCGGAGCCTGCAAAAGCTCGTCGTCCGCGCCCTTCACATAGGCCAGACCGTCGATGTCCAGCTCGAACACCTCGGGCGCGTACTGCGCGCAGATGCCGTCGCCGGTACACAGGTCCTGGTCGATCCAGACCTCCAGAGCCTCGCCGTCGACAACGGCCTCCTGCTGCACGCCCATATCTCCTGCCGTTTCCTGCGCCGAGCCGTTCGGGAATCCGGCCAGCTCTGACGGGTGTTGAACACTTCGACCCTACCCCCGCCGGGGTTCCCCCCACGTTCCGTGGGTATTCCCCTGGCGTGAGGGAGAGCGCAAGGGTGAAGATCGGACACACCCCGACAGTCTTTGTGATCTAGGGGTTTCAATCGACACCCACCCAGGTAGGGTCTGGAAGCGTCCAGCTCCCCTTGGAGGAGGTGAGGACCGTGGCAGCCCACGACGACGACATGAACCGCGGCATCCGCCCGGGACGCGGGTCCGAGGACCCGGCCGGGCAGGTGGCCTACCTTGAGCAGGAGATCGCCGTCCTGCGACGCAAGCTCGCCGAATCTCCGCGACACACGAGAATTCTCGAAGAGCGGATCGTCGAACTGCAGACCAACCTGGCCGGCGTGTCCGCCCAGAACGAGCGACTCGCCGGCACACTCCGCGAGGCCCGTGACCAGATCGTGGCCCTCAAGGAAGAGGTCGACCGGCTGGCCCAGCCACCAGCCGGCTTCGGTGTCTTCCTACAGGCCAACGAGGACGGCACCGCCGACATCTTCACCGGCGGCCGCAAGCTCAGGGTGAACGTCAGCCCGAGCGTCGAGCTCGACGAGCTGAGGCGCGGCCAGGAAGTGATGCTCAACGAAGCACTCAACGTGGTCGAGGCCATGGAGTACGAGAGCGTCGGCGACATCGTCACCCTCAAGGAGATCCTCGAGGACGGCGAGCGCGCCCTGGTACTCGGCCACACCGACGAGGAACGGGTGGTACGGCTCGCCGAGCCCCTGCGCGGACTCACCATCCGCCCCGGCGACGCCCTCCTGCTCGAACCCCGCTCCGGATACGTCTACGAGGTCGTCCCCAAGAGCGAGGTCGAAGAACTCGTCCTCGAAGAGGTCCCCGACATCGGCTACGAGCAGATCGGTGGCCTCGGCGGACAGATCGAAGCCATCCGCGACGCGGTCGAGCTCCCCTACCTCTACCCCGACCTGTTCCGGGAGCACGAGCTGCGGCCGCCCAAGGGCGTCCTGCTCTACGGACCCCCCGGATGCGGCAAGACGCTCATCGCCAAGGCCGTCGCCAACTCGCTGGCCAAGAAGGTCGCCGAGGTCACCGGCCAGGCCGCCGGCAAGAGCTTCTTCCTCAACATCAAGGGCCCCGAGCTGCTCAACAAGTACGTCGGCGAGACCGAGCGGCAGATCCGCCTGGTCTTCCAGCGGGCCCGTGAGAAGGCCAGCGAGGGCACCCCCGTCATCGTCTTCTTCGACGAGATGGAATCCCTCTTCCGCACCCGCGGCTCCGGCGTCAGCTCCGACGTGGAGAACACCATCGTCCCCCAGCTCCTCGCCGAGATCGACGGCGTGGAAGGCCTGCAGAACGTGGTCGTCATCGGCGCCTCCAACCGCGAGGACATGATCGACCCCGCCATCCTGCGGCCCGGCCGGCTCGACGTGAAAATCAAGATCGAACGTCCGGACGCGGAAGCGGCCAAGGACATCTTCGGCAAGTACCTCACCGAACGCCTCCCGCTCCACTCCGACGACCTCGCGGAGCACGAGAAGGACAAGGCCGCCACCGTCCAGAGCATGATCCAGACGGCGGTGGAACAGATGTACGCCGAATCCGAGGAAAACCGCTTCCTGGAAGTCACCTACGCCAACGGCGACAAGGAAGTCCTCTACTTCAAGGACTTCAATTCCGGTGCCATGATCGAGAACATCGTGGGCCGCGCCAAGAAAATGGCGATCAAGGACTTCCTGGACGCGAATCAGAAGGGCCTCCGCGTCTCCCACCTCCTCCAGGCCTGCGTGGACGAGTTCAAGGAGAACGAAGACCTGCCCAACACCACCAACCCCGACGACTGGGCCCGCATCTCCGGAAAGAAGGGCGAACGGATCGTGTACATCCGTACGCTCGTCACCGGAAAGCAGGGCGCGGACACCGGACGCTCCATCGACACGGTGGCAAACACCGGCCAGTACCTGTAAAACGCGGGCGGCTGCGGGTGCCCACACCGGGTACCCGCAGCCGACTGGTTTCCGGAGCCCCGGCTGGAGCAAGGCAATGACGCAAATGATCTCCCCGCCAGCGCAAAGGCGTTCTAGGCTCTTCCATACCGCCGGGTCGCGCAGTGCGGGGACGGGCACCGCACACGCATCGGAGCGCCAGCGGTACTTGAGCGGCGCCCACTACGGGCGCCGCCGGGCAAGGAGGGCCGCATGACCGTACGGCGAGTAATGGGCATCGAGACGGAGTACGGAATCTCCGTCCCCGGCCACCCCAACGCCAATGCCATGCTCACCTCGTCCCAGATCGTCAACGCCTACGCGGCGGCGATGCACCGGGCCCGCCGGGCCCGCTGGGACTTCGAGGAGGAAAACCCGCTCCGGGACGCGCGAGGCTTCGACCTCGCCCGCGAGGCCGCCGACAACAGCCAGCTCACCGACGAGGACATCGGCCTCGCCAACGTCATCCTCACCAACGGAGCACGGCTCTACGTCGACCACGCCCACCCCGAATACAGCGCTCCGGAAGTCACCAACCCACGCGACGCCGTCCTGTGGGACAAGGCCGGCGAACGCATCATGGCCGAAGCCGCCGAACGCGCCGCCCAGCTGCCCGGCGCCCAGCCCATCCACCTCTACAAGAACAACACCGACAACAAGGGCGCCTCCTACGGCACACACGAGAACTACCTGATGAAGCGGGAAACCGCCTTCTCGGACATCGTGCGCCACCTGACACCCTTCTTCGTCTCCCGCCAGGTCTTCACCGGCGCCGGCCGCGTCGGCATCGGCCAGGACGGCCACGAACACGGCTTCCAGCTCAGCCAGCGCGCCGACTACTTCGAGGTCGAGGTCGGCCTGGAGACGACACTCAAGCGCCCCATCATCAACACCCGCGACGAACCGCACGCCGACGCCGAGAAATGGCGCCGCCTGCACGTGATCATCGGCGACGCGAACCTGTCGGAGATCTCGACCTACCTCAAGCTGGGCACGACGGCCCTGGTCCTCTCCATGATCGAGGACGGCTTCATCGCCGTCGACCTCGCCGTCGACCAGCCCGTACGCACCCTCCACCAGGTCTCGCACGACCCCACGCTCAAGCACCTCGTCACGCTGCGCAGCGGCCGCACACTCACCGCCGTACAGCTCCAGATGGAGTACTACGAGCTGGCCCGCAAATACGTCGAGGAGCGCTACGGCGCGGACGCCGACGACCAGACCAAGGACGTCCTCGGCCGCTGGGAAGACACCCTCAACCGGCTCGAGAACGACCCGATGAGCCTCGCCGGCGAACTGGACTGGGTCGCCAAGCGAGAACTCATGGAGGGCTACCGCCGCCGCGACAACCTCGACTGGGACGCCGCCCGGCTGCACCTCGTCGACCTCCAGTACGCCGACGTACGGCCCGACAAGGGCCTCTACAACCGCCTGGTGGACCGCGGCCGCATCAAGCGCCTGCTGGACGAGAACGAGGTCGAGCGGGCCCGTACGAAGCCGCCGGAGGACACCAGGGCCTACTTCCGCGGGCGCTGCCTGGAGCAGTACGCGGACGACGTCGCGGCGGCCTCCTGGGACTCGGTGATCTTCGATCTGCCGGGCCGGGACTCGCTCCAGCGGGTGCCAACCCTGGAACCGCTTCGCGGAACGCGTAATCACGTCAAGGAGCTCCTGGACCGCTGCCGCACCGCGGACGACCTGGTCAGGGTCCTGTCCGGCGGGTGAGCGGACCGAGCGGGTACCGGGGAGTAGACAGCCGGACAGGGTGGAATATCCCAGGTCCGGGAACCATGGAGATGGCCCCCGTACGTTGAGGAGAGTGCGGGGCCGATGTCGGACCCGGCTTGTAGGGTCTGATCTTGACCGAGCAACTGTGTCGGGCGAACCGAGCGGGGTGAGGGTTATGGCGACCAAGGACACCGGCGGCGGGCAGCAGAAGGCCACGCGGTCCACCGAGGAGGTCGAGGAGCAGGCGCAGGACGCGCAGGCCTCCGAGGACCTCAAGGAACGCCAGGAAAAGCTGAACGACGACGTGGACTCCGTCCTGGACGAGATCGATGACGTGCTCGAGGAGAACGCAGAGGATTTCGTTCGAAGCTTCGTGCAAAAAGGTGGAGAGTGAAGGCCTGTCGCCCACTTTCGCTTTGAAGTGAAGGTGTGAGGGGGGTGGATGACTGAAGAGCCGGACGCGAAGTGGTGCAGGCAGTGCAAGCGAGACTTGCACCCTGGTGACTTCGCGCGCGACAAGAACCGGCGTGACGGTCTCCAGGTGTGGTGCCGGGAGTGCGTGGCCGAGTATTCCGCTGCGCGCTACCGGCGCCGCCGGGAGGCTCTTGGGAAGACGGTCCGCGAGAAGGTGGACGTTCCTGAAGGGCACAAGCTCTGCCGTGGGTGTGACCAGATCAAGCCGCGGAGCGAATGGCACCTCAAGCGCAGTGCGCCGGACGGCTTGTCGAGCCGTTGCAAGGCGTGCCGTGTCCCGTTGCTGCGACAGGACCACCTGAAGAGGAACTACGGCCTCACCGAAGCCGAGCGCGATCAGTTGATCGCCGACCAGGGCGGCGTCTGCTGCATATGTCTTGCCGCTCCCGCCGCACATGTGGATCACTGCCACGAGACGGGTAGGGTCCGTGGCGTACTGTGCTTCAGCTGCAACGCTGCGCTGGGGCAGTTCAAGGACCGGCCCGATGCCATAAGGCGGGCTGCCGCTTACGTGGAAGGAATCGCGTGGAAGCCAACACTCGTAGCACCGGGCGTCTACCGGCTGCCTTCCTGACGCCCGGGTCCTCCTCATTCATGGACTTCCTCGGGGAGCACCAGCCGGAGATCCTCCCGGGCAACCGGCAGCTGCCGCCGGTGCAGGGCGTCATCGAGGCACCGCACGGCACCACGATCGTGGCGGTCACCTTCCCCGGCGGTGTCGTGCTCGCCGGTGACCGGCGGGCCACCATGGGCAACATGATCGCCCAGCGGGACATCGAGAAGGTCTTCCCGGCCGACGAGTACTCGGCGGTGGGCATCGCCGGTACGGCCGGCCTGGCCGTGGAGATGGTGAAGCTGTTCCAGCTGGAGCTGGAGCACTTCGAGAAGGTCGAGGGCGCGCAGCTGTCCCTGGAGGGCAAGGCGAACCGCCTGTCGACGATGATCCGGTCCAACCTGGGCATGGCGATGCAGGGCCTGGCCGTGGTGCCGCTGTTCGCCGGGTACGACGTGGACCGGGGCCGGGGCCGCATCTTCTCGTACGACGTGACGGGTGGCCGGTCCGAGGAGCGGAACTTCGCGACCACGGGTTCGGGCTCGGTCTTCGCGCGCGGTGCGATGAAGAAGCTGTTCCGTGAGGACCTGACCGAGGAGCAGGCCACGACGCTCGTGGTGCAGGCGCTGTACGACGCGGCTGACGACGACTCGGCGACCGGTGGTCCCGATGTCGCCCGCCGGATCTATCCGATCATCACTGTGATCACCGAGGACGGTTTCCGCCGGCTCGGTGAGGACGAGGCCGCGGAGCTGGCCGGCTCGGTGCTGCAGGCCCGGCTCGAGCAGCCCGACGGTCCGCGGGCCGCGCTGTTGTAGCGGGCGCGGATCCTCGTGTTGTCAGGTGGTCCAGTGATTTCGACAGGAAGGGACGGATAACCGGTGTCGACGCCGTTCTATGTATCTCCTCAGCAGGCGATGGCGGACCGGGCGGAGTACGCCCGCAAGGGCATCGCGCGTGGCCGCAGCCTGGTGGTGCTGCAGTATGCCGACGGCATCGTGTTCGTCGGTGAGAATCCGTCCCGTGCGCTGCACAAGTTCAGTGAGATCTACGACCGGATCGGCTTCGCGGCCGCCGGCAAGTACAACGAGTACGAGAACCTGCGGATCGGCGGGGTGCGCTATGCCGACCTGCGGGGCTACACGTACGACCGTGACGACGTGACGGCGCGGGGTCTGGCGAACGTGTACGCCCAGACGCTGGGCACGATCTTCTCCAGCCAGGCCGAGAAGCCGTACGAGGTGGAGCTGGTCGTCGCGGAGGTCGGGGACAGTCCGGAGAACGACCAGATCTACCGGCTGCCGCACGACGGTTCGATCGTGGACGAGCACGGTTCGGTGGCGGTCGGGGGGAACGCGGAGCAGATCAGCGGGTACCTGGACCAGCGGCACCGGGACGGGATGACGCTGGCCGAGGCGCTGAAGCTGGCGGTGCAGGCGCTGTCCCGGGACACCAATGGCAGTGAGCGGGAGATTCCGGCGGAGCGGCTGGAGGTCGCGGTGCTGGACCGGACGCGTCCGCAGCAGCGGAAGTTCAAGCGCATCGTGGGCGGCCAGTTGTCGCGGCTGTTGGAGTCGGGTGCGGGTGCCGACGTCAGCGAGACGCCTGAGACGGACGAGGCCGACTCCGGGTCGGACGAGGAGTAGGCGCTCACCTCATCGCGGCGGGGGCCGTAGACCCCCGTACGACCAGGCTGACCGGCAGGTCCCCCTTCTCGGGGGGCCTGCCTTCCAGTACCGCCAGCAGGGCGCGCATGCCCCGTTCGCCGAAGGCCTCCGCGTCGAGGCGGACGGTGGTGAGTTCGGGGTCGATGGCGGTGGCGAGGCCGAGGTCGTCCAGGCCGGTGACGGAGAGGTCGTCGGGGACGCGGAGTCCGGCCCGGCGGACGGCCTTGTAGGCGCCGGCCGCGAGTTTGTCGTCGTCGCAGACCAGCGCGGTGGGCCGGGGCCCGGGCGTGGCGAGGGCGGCCTCGGTGGCCCTCAGGGCGCCCTCGATCGAGATGGGTGCCCGGATCGTGCGCAGCTCGGTGCCGGGGGCGTCGGCGAGCCGTGAGGCCAGTTCGCGGGCGCGTACCGCGAAGGTCCAGGACGGGATGTCCGCGGCGAGGTGGAGGAAGCTGCGGTGGCCGAGGGCCAGCAGGTGGTGGGTGACCTGGCGGATGCCGTCGGCGATGTCGAGGTTGACGGTGGCGGCGCCCAGGCTGCCCTCCGGGTCGCTGTCGAGCATGACGAGGGGGAGTTGGTCGCCCCGGATGGCGGAGAGGGCGTCGGCGGCCATGGAGGAGGCGATGACGCCGTCCAGTGCGGCCTGGGCGGAGGCGAAGGGGTCCCGGGCGGGGCCCACGCCCTCGGGTGAGGGATACAGGACCACGCCGAAGCCGTGTTCCGCGGCGACCCGCGCCGCGCCGGTGTACACCTCCGCGAAGAACTCCGTGGTGAGCGCGGGGACGACCAGCAGGACGGTGCGGGTGCGGCCGAGGCGCAGGTTGCGTGCGGCGAGGTTGGGGCGGTAGCCGAGTTCCAGCGCGGCGTCGCGGACTCGCTGGGCCGTCGGTTCGGAGACGCGGCCCCGCCACTTGTCGCCGAGGACCAGGGAGACCGCTGCCTGGGAGACGCCGGCGGCCTGGGCGACGTCCCGGCTCGTGGGGCGGGTGCTGCCTCGTGCCACCGTTCGCCTGCGCTTTCGTCTGGACTGCTGAACTGGCGACATGGTACGTATGGCGAGGGAAGTTATACGTAACACTTGCTGGAGTGGGACAAGGAGGTGCGTCGTGGTCGCCGGGTATCTGGACATCCTCCGGGCGAGGCATGCCGTGCGGCTGCTCGTCGGCACGCTGGTCGGGCGGTTGCCCAACGCCACCGCGGCGATCGCGATCGTGCTGTTCGTGCGGGCGGAGGGGGGTTCGTACAGCCTCGCGGGGGCGCTGGCGGCGGTGTACGGCGTCGCGAACGCCGTGGGGCAGCCGGTGCTGGGGCGGCTGGTGGATCTGCGCGGGCAGCCGCGGGTGCAGTTGCCGGCCGCGGTGCTGTCGGCGCTGGCGATGGCCGTGTTCGCCTTCGCGGGCACGGGGACGGCCGCGCTCGCGTACCTGTCCGTGGGGGCCGCGGGGCTGTTCACGCCGCCGCTGGAGGGCGGACTGCGGGCGCTGTGGCCGAGCGTGCTCCGCAAGGAGGACCAGGTGCACACGGCGTACGCGATGGATGCCGTGGCGCAGGAGGTCATGTTCACCGTCGGGCCGCTGCTGGTCACGGTGTGCGTGTCGCTGTGGTCGCCGCAGGCGGCGCTGCTGGTGCTGAACGGAGTCGGCGTGCTGGGCGCGCTGTCGGTGGTCGTGTCGCCGCCCTCGCGGGCGTGGCGGTCGGCGCCCCGGGAGGCGCACTGGCTGGGTGCGCTGCGTTCGGGCGGCCTGCTGGCGCTGCTGGGGGCGTTCCTGTTCATCGGGATGGCGCTGGGCTCGATCACGGTGGCCTCGGTGCCGTACGCCGACGAGCACGGGGGTGACGCCGTGTACGGCTGGCTGATGGCCGCGCTGGGGCTCGGGGCGCTGGTGGGGGGAGCGGTCTACGGGGCGCGGCAGTGGGCCGGTGAGCCGGCGCGGCGGCTGCGGGTGCTGGTGGCTCTGCTGGCGGTCTGTTACCTGCCGCTGATGCTGATGCCGGGCGCGGTGGCCATGGTGCTGCTCACGATGCTCGCGGGGGTCTTCCTCGCGCCGTGCATCGCTTGTGCGTTCGTGCTCGTCGACGTGCACGCGCCGCGCGGCACGGTGACGGAGGCGTTCTCGTGGCTCGTGACGACGTTCACCGTGGGTGCCTCGGTGGGGACGGGCCTCGCGGGGCCCGTCGTGGAGCATGGTGGCGCCCTGTGGGGCTTCGCGCTGCCGGGGGCGGCGGGGTGCGTGTCGCTGGTCGTGCTGGCGTGTACCGGGCGGGTCCTCGCAGCTCCCGCGCGGGGAGCGGTGGTTGCGGCTTCACCGGAAAATGATCCAAACCGTGCCGTCGAACCCCGTTTCAGTTCGGGTCATCAGGCGTAATGTTCAGTCATGGACCGCCGCATTTTCGGGCTGGAGAACGAGTACGGCGTCACGTGCACGTTCAGGGGACAGCGCCGCCTGTCGCCTGACGAGGTGGCGCGGTACCTCTTCCGCCGTGTCGTGTCATGGGGCCGCAGCAGCAATGTCTTTCTGCGCAACGGGGCCCGTCTGTATCTCGACGTGGGATCACATCCGGAATACGCGACACCCGAATGTGACAACGTGACTGAACTCGTCACCCACGACAAGGCGGGCGAGCGCATTCTCGAAGGACTCCTGGTGGACGCCGAACGACGCCTGCACGAGGAGGGAATCGCGGGCGACGTCTACCTCTTCAAGAACAACACCGACTCCGCGGGCAACTCCTACGGCTGTCACGAGAATTACCTCGTGGCCCGGCACGGGGAGTTCTCGCGGCTCGCGGACATCCTGATTCCGTTCCTGGTGACGAGGCAGTTGCTGTGCGGTGCGGGCAAGGTGCTGCAAACGCCGCGCGGTGCCGTGTACTGCGTCAGCCAGCGGGCCGAGCACATCTGGGAGGGCGTCTCCTCGGCGACCACCCGGTCCCGGCCCATCATCAACACGCGCGACGAGCCGCACGCCGACGCCGAGCGCTACCGGCGCCTGCACGTCATCGTGGGCGACTCGAACATGTCCGAGACGACCATGCTGCTCAAGGTCGGCGCCACCGACCTGGTGCTGCGCATGATCGAGGCGGGCACGGTGATGCGGGACCTGACCCTGGAGAACCCGATCCGGGCGATCCGCGAGGTCAGCCACGACATCACCGGGCGCCGCAAGGTGCGTCTGGCCAGCGGCCGGGAGGCGTCGGCGCTGGAGGTGCAGCGGGAGTACTACGAGAAGGCCGTGGACTTCTGTGAGCGCCGCGGCATCCGCACGGGCACCGTGGAGCGGGTGCTGGAGCTGTGGGGCCGCACGCTGGACGCCATCGAGGCCGAGGACCTGGACCGCATCGGCACCGAGATCGACTGGGTCATGAAGTACAAGCTGCTGGAGCGGTACCGGGCCAAGCACAACATGACCATGTCGCATCCGCGGGTCGCGCAGATAGACCTCGCCTACCACGACATCCACCGGCGTCGTGGTCTGTACTACCTGCTCGAGAAGAAGGGCCAGGCGGCCCGGGTCGCCAACGACTTGAAGATCTTCGAGGGCAAGTCCGTTCCGCCGCAGACCACTCGGGCCCGGCTGCGCGGCGACTTCATCCGGCGGGCCCAGGAGCAGCGCCGGGACTTCACCGTCGACTGGGTCCACCTCAAGCTCAACGACCAGGCGCAGCGCACCGTGTTGTGCAAGGACCCGTTCCGTTCGGTGGACGACCGGGTGGAGAAGCTGATCGCCGGGATGTGATCCGGGCGGTTCGGGACCCGGACGGGTGAGAGAAGCGGCTCCGCGCGAAAGGGCGGAACGCCACACGGGCACCGTACGTTAGCCGTGCGGTGCCCTTCTCACGCCGTAGAGTTGCGCGCACGCCAGCCAGCAGGACCGACCCGATACCGATACGAGGCCCCCACCGTGCGCCGACGCTCACTCCTCATCGCCGTCCCCGCCGGACTGGCCACGCTCGCCGCATGCGGTGACGAAGACGACTCCGGCTCATCGAGCAGCGCGAGCGACGGCGCGTCGCCCGACGCGTCGGCCACGTCGGCCGCCCCGCCGCCGAAGATCGTGGACGGTCCGCTGCCGGCGATCACGGCCGGGACGAAGTTCGACGAGAAGCCGACCGTCGCCAAGGGCAGCGGCGAGCCGTCCAAGGACCTCGCGGTCAAGACGGTCATCGCGGGCGGCGGCAAGGCCGTAGCGGAGAACGACTTCATCTCGGCGAACTACCTCGGCCAGGTCTGGCAGAGCGCGAAGGTCTTCGACAACTCCTACGACCGCAAGGCCCCGCTGGTCATCCAGCTCGCCCAGGGCAGCATCATCGACGGCTGGCGATACGCGCTCACCGGCAAGAAGACCGGCAGCCGCGTCCAGTTCTCGGTCCCGCCGACCTGGGGGTACGGGGAGGGGGGCAACGAGCAGGCGGGCATCAAGGGCGACGACACGCTGGTGTTCGTGGTCGACGTCCAGGACACCTTCAACGCCAGGAGCAGCGCCGACGGCAAGAAGGTCCCGCAGGACGACGCGGCCCTGCCGAAGGTCGGCACGAACACCGACGGCAAGGCACCCTCCATCGAGGTGCCGAAGGCCGACGCGCCGAAGAAGCTCGTGGCGGAGTACGTCCTGGAGGGCGACGGCGCCGAGGTCGGTGCCCAGGACAGCGTGCTCGTGCAGTACAAGGGTGTGCTGTGGGACGGCGGCAAGGAGTTCGACTCCACGTACGGCAGGAAGCAGCTGACGTCGTTCTCGTTGCAGCAGGTCGTCAAGGGCTGGGCGCAGGGCCTGACGGGCAAGAAGGTCGGCAGCCGCGTCCTCATCGTCATTCCGCCGGACCTGGGTTACGGCGACAGCCCGCCGGAGGGCAGCGGCATCGAGAAGGACTCCACGCTGGTCTTCTCCGTGGACATCCTCGCGAAGATGTGACGCCTCGGAGATGTAAGACTTGGGCCGTTGCCTTTCCGCAGACAAGCAGGAGCTGAACACGTGAGCATCGACAAGCCCGAGGTCGACTTCCCGGGCGGCGAGCCCCCGGCGGACCTCGAGATCAAGGACATCTGGGAGGGCGACGGCGCGGTTGCCGAGGCCGGTCAGACCGTGACCGTCCACTACGTGGGCGTGACCTTCAGCACGGGCGAGGAGTTCGACGCCAGCTGGAACCGCGGTGCGCCGTTCCGCTTCCCGCTCGGCGGCGGCCGCGTCATCGCGGGCTGGGACCAGGGCGTGCAGGGCATGAAGGTCGGCGGCCGCCGTCAGCTGACCATCCCCGCGCACCTCGCCTACGGCGACCAGAGCCCGGCCCCGGCGATCCCGGCCGGCTCGACGCTGATCTTCGTGGTCGATCTGCTCGGAGTCTGATCGAAGTACGAACGTTCGGCGTTCGGAGCCGGTCACCTGGGGTCCATGCCTGTCCGGGCATGGGCCCTCGGCTTTTGCCGCGCCACCGCGGGGCGGTACGGTCATCCGTCGTAAGCACCATAGGGAGAAGGGCGTCGATGGCCATTGCCAAGGCCGAGCGGCTGATGAACCTGGCGCTGTGTCTGCTCGGGACGCGGCGGCCACTCAGCAAGCGCGAGCTGCGTGAGTCCGTCGAGGCCTATCTCGAGGCGGGCTCCGACGACTCCTTCAACCGCATGTTCGAGCGCGACAAGGACGATCTGCGCGAGCTGGGACTGGTCATCGAGACCGTGGAGAGCCTCGACGGCGAGATCGGCTACCTGGCCCGCCGGGACAGCAACCGGCTGCCGGCCATCACCCTGGACGCCGAGGAGGCCGCCGCGCTCGGACTGGCCGCCAAGGTGTGGCAGCAGGCCCGCCTCGCCGGTGCCGCCAGCGGCGCGCTGCAGAAGCTGCGGGCGGCCGGGCTGCCCGAGGATGTCGACCCGTACGAGGCGCACAGTGCGCTGGAGCCCCGCATCCCGGTGCACGAGGCGGCCTTCGAGCCGCTGATGCTGGCCTGCCGCGACCGCCGGCCGGTCCTCTTCGACTACCGCAAGGCGAACGCCGCCCAGCCCGAGCCCCGGCACGTGGAGCCCTGGGCGCTGGAGTGCTGGCGCGGCCACTGGTACCTGGCGGGCTTCGACCGCGACCGGGGTGCCGAGCGGGTGTTCCGGCTGTCGCGGATCACGGGGAAGGTGCGTTCGCGCGGCTCCCGCCTCACCGCGCCGGTGCCCGACGTCGTGACGGTCCGGGAGACGGTCGCGAGCTGGGCGGGGGAGACCGCCGACCGTTCCGCGCTGATCCGGCTGCGTACGGGCGCCGGGTACCCCCTTCGGGCGAAGGCCACCGGGGTGCGGGAACTCGGTGACGGCTGGGACGAGTTGGAGATTCCGTACGGGCACGGCCTGGACGCCTGGCTGGTGGAGTTCGGGCCGGACGTGGTGGTGCTGGAGCCCGCGGAGTTGCGTGCGGACGTGGTGGACCGGCTGCGTGCCGTCGCCAAGGGCTGAGGGGGAGCGGACAACACTGTGGCAGGCAAACCGGTCAGGCCCGTGAACGCCATCGACCAGACCCGGCGGATGCTGTCCCTGGTGACGTATCTGCGTGAGCGTCCCGGGGCCCGGGTCGAGGACGTGGCCCGCGCCTTCGGCATCACCGAGGACGAGCTGGTCTCCGACCTCGACGTGCTCCCGATGTGCGGGACCAGCTTCCGCGGCGGCGATCTGCTCGACATCGACACGGACGGCGAGCGCATCTGGTGGCACAACCCGGCCGCGCTCGGCGCGGACGCGGCGGAGCCGCTGCGGCTGGCGGCCGACGAGGCGACCGCGCTGCTCGTCGCCGCCCGCGCCGTCGCGACCCTGCCGGGGCTGCGTGAGAGCGACCGGCAGGCGCTGCTGCGGGCGACGGCGAAGGTGGAGACCTCGGCCGGTGAGGCCGCCGGTGCCAGCTCGCGCCTGTCCGTCACCTTCGAGTCCGAGGGCGGAGTCTTCGCCGACGTCGACCGGGCCATCTCGGAGCGCCGCCGACTGTGGATCCGCTACTACTCGCCGGCCCGCGACGAGGTCACCGAGCGGGAGATCGACCCCATCCGCCTGGTCAGCGTCGGGCACACGTACGTGGAGGCGTGGTGCCGCCGCTCCGAGGCCCGGCGCACCTTCCGGCTCGACCGCGTCGCCGAGATCCGCATCCTGGACGAGCCCTCCGCACCGCCGGAGGTGGAGCTGCGGGACCTGTCCGAAGGGCTGGTGCAGCCCGCCGCGGAGGACCCCGAGGTCGTCGTGGAGGTCGGCCCCGGCGGGCGCTGGGTCGCCGAGTACTACCCGCACGACAGCGCGGATGAACGTCCCGACGGCGGTCTGCGTATCACTCTGCGCACTCCCGACCCGGCCTCCCTGCGGCGCCTCGCGCTGCGGCTCGGGCGTGACGGCCGGATCGTCTCCCCGTCCGCGCTCGCCGACAGCGCCCGACGGGCCGCCCGCGAGGCGCTCGCCGCGTACGACGGGATCGAGGCGTCCGGGGCGCCCGGCGGGGACCACAACACCGGCGAGGGGCAGCACGACAGGCAGGAGCAAGGACTGTGAGCGACCCCCTGGGGCCGTCCGGGCCGTCCGGGCCGGGTATGACGGCGGCGGTCGCGTTCGCCGGCATGAGACGCGTGTCACCGGTCGTGTTCAAGGCGGGCTGCCCGGACTGCCGGGGACGGTTCGAACTCGCAGCGAGCGCCCTGCGCCTGGCCATCGGCGCCACGAGCCGGACCACCTTCTACTCGTTCACCTGCCCGGAGTGCGGGTCGGCCGTGCGCAAGCCGGCGGGTGAGCGGGTCGTGGAGCTGCTCACCGGCGGCGGGGTCAGGACGCTGCGTCTTCATTCCACCGTCTAGTCTCGACGTCATGTTCTGGCCGATGTTCGCGGTTGCCGTGGGTTTCCTGGGTCTCGCCGTCCTCGCGGTGTTCGCCGTGAAGGTGTTCGTGGAGGCCGAGCGCCTCGGCCGGCAGGTGACGGACTCCGCCCGCCGGATCAGCCGGGCCGCCGAGGACCTGGAGCGCGCGACCGAGAGCGCCGCCCGTGCCGTGGACACCCTGTGAACTGCTGGGACCCGCCACGGGACGGTACCGGCGGCCCGACAGGCCGGTGGGAGTCACGTTTTGGGACACTTCGCCCTGTCACCTCACGGGCCCCGGGCGGTACGCTGCTGGTCGCGGCCAGGAAAACGAGGCCCGGTCGCGGACGGGAGTACGCACGGGGATTGCCTCACGTTCACCCCTGAGCGTTACGATCGCTGCACAAGACGATCGATCGGACGTATGTCCGGCCGGTCGGACAGCACCCCACCCAGCCGCCTCGGTGAGAAGGTAAAGACTTATGTTCGGAAGGCTCGGCGCCCCCGAGATCATTCTCATCCTCGTCGTCATCATCCTGCTGTTCGGCGCGAAGAAGCTTCCGGACATGGCGCGCTCGCTCGGCAAGTCGGCGCGCATCCTCAAGAGCGAGGCCAAGGCCATGAAGAGCGAGGCCAAGTCCGACGACGCGGCCCCCGCCGACCCGCCGAACCCCGAGCAGTCCGCGGCGCAGCGCACCATCCAGGCCGCCCCCGGCGACGTGACCAGCTCCCGGCCGGTCACCGAGCCGACGGACACGACCAAGCGCTGACGCAGGGCCGGTGACCTCCGGCCCGCCGCACGAGATGGGAACGTGGGTTGCTGAAGCCTGCCCGCAACAAGGAGAAGGACCCCGAGGGGCGGATGCCGCTCGCGGAACACCTTCGTGAGCTCCGCAACCGGCTCGCGAAGGCGCTGCTGGCCATCGTCGTCGTCACGGTGGTCGCCGCCTTCTTCTATCAGTGGATCATCAACGCCCTCACGGATCCGATCCTCCAGTCGATCGGCTGTGAGAAGTCGTTCGCGGAGCTGGCCCAGTCGGAGGCCGGCTCGGAGCCGTGCGCGCAGATCACCATCAACGGTCTGCTCGGTCCCTTCACCCTGGCGCTGAAGGTGTCCCTGACGGCCGGCGTCGTGCTGGCCTCGCCGGTCTGGCTCTACCAACTGTGGGCGTTCGTCGCCCCGGGGCTGCACCGGAACGAGAAGAAGTACGCCTACGCCTTCGTCGCCACCGGCGCCCCGCTGTTCCTGGTCGGCGCCTACTTCGCCTACGCCGTGCTGCCCACCTCGGCGAAGGTGCTGATCGAGTTCACGCCGAACGACGTCGACAACCTGCTGCCGCTGGACGAGCTGCTCGACCTGGTCACGCGCATGGTGGTCGTCTTCGGCCTCTCCTTCGAACTGCCCCTGCTGTTGGTCATGCTCAACCTCACCGGCGTGCTGACCGGCAAGCGGATGCTCGGCTGGTGGCGCGCGATGATCATGGGCATCACGCTGTTCGCGGCCATCGCCACGCCCAGCACGGACCCCCTGACCATGATCATGCTGGCCGGTCCGATCTGGGTCCTGTACTTCGCCGCGGTCACCATCTCCTTGCTGAACGACCGCCGCAAGGCCCGCCGCGAGGCCCTGGAGCCCGACGACGACGAGGCGTCCGACCTGGACCTCACCCCCGAGGACATCGGCGAGGTCGAGCCCGTGACCACCGCCCGCGCCCTGCCCGAGCAGGCCACGAAGGACCGGGTCAACGGCTACGACGACGTGACCTGAGGACCGCCGGGGCGGTGACGGCACGCGTCGCCGCCCACACGCGCCCCCCACACGGCCGATCCCGATAATGATCGTCCGGTTGTCGGTGCGGGCCGGTACGCTCGAAAGCACGATGACAGAGGATCTCTCACCGGCCGAGCGGTACGCGGCAGCCCGCCAGCGCGCTGTCGAGCAGGCCACCGCGCTCGCCTCCTTCCGCGAGATGTACGACTTCGGCCTCGACCCCTTCCAGATCGAGGCCTGTCAGGCACTCGAGGCGGGCAAGGGCGTACTGGTGGCCGCGCCCACCGGCTCCGGCAAGACGATCGTCGGCGAGTTCGCCGTCCACCTCGCCCTCCAGCAGGGCAGGAAGTGCTTCTACACGACGCCCATCAAGGCCCTGTCGAACCAGAAGTACGCCGACCTCTGCCGCCGCTACGGCAGCGACAGGGTGGGCCTGCTCACCGGCGACAACAGCGTGAACTCCGAAGCCCCGGTGGTCGTGATGACCACCGAGGTCCTGCGGAACATGCTGTACGCGGGCTCGCAGACCCTCCTCGGCCTCGGGCACGTGGTCATGGACGAGGTGCACTACCTCTCCGACCGGTTCCGCGGCGCAGTCTGGGAGGAGGTGATCATCCACCTCCCCGAGTCCGTCACCCTGGTGTCACTCTCGGCGACCGTGTCGAACGCGGAGGAGTTCGGCGACTGGCTCGACACCGTGCGCGGCGACACCCAGGTGATCGTCTCCGAGCACCGGCCCGTGCCGCTGTTCCAGCACGTGCTGGCCGGACGGCGGATGTACGACCTGTTCGAGGAGGCCGAGGGCCACAAGAAGGCCGTCAACCCCGACCTCACGCGCATGGCGCGCCTGGAGGCCAGCCGCCCCTCCTACCAGGACCGCAGGCGCGGCCGCGCCATGAAGGAGGCCGACCGGGAGCGGGAACGCAGACAGCGCTCGCGCGTGTGGACGCCGAGCCGCCCCGAGGTCATCGAGCGGCTGGACTCCGAGGGCCTGCTGCCCGCGATCACCTTCATCTTCAGCCGGGCCGGCTGCGAGGCCGCCGTCCAGCAGTGCCTGTACGCCGGCCTCAGGCTCAACGACGAGGACGCCCGGGAGCGGGTGCGGGCCCTCGTCGAGGAGCGCACCGCCGCCATCCCCCGCGAGGACCTGCACGTCCTGGGCTACTACGAGTGGCTGGAGGGGCTGGAGCGCGGCATCGCCGCCCACCACGCGGGCATGCTGCCCACCTTCAAGGAGGTCGTCGAGGAGCTGTTCGTCCGCGGACTGGTGAAGGCCGTCTTCGCGACCGAGACCCTGGCCCTCGGCATCAACATGCCTGCCCGCTCGGTCGTCCTCGAGAAGCTCGTCAAGTGGAACGGCGAGCAGCACGCCGACATCACCCCCGGCGAGTTCACCCAGCTCACCGGCCGGGCCGGCCGGCGCGGCATCGACGTCGAGGGCCACGCGGTGGTGCTGTGGCAGCGTGCCATGAACCCCGAGCACCTCGCGGGACTGGCCGGCACCCGCACGTATCCGCTGCGCTCCAGCTTCAAGCCGTCGTACAACATGGCGGTCAACCTGGTCGAGCAGTTCGGCCGGCACCGCTCGCGGGAGCTGCTCGAGACGTCGTTCGCGCAGTTCCAGGCGGACAAGTCGGTCGTCGGCATCTCCCGGCAGGTGCAGCGCAACGAGGAGGGCCTGGAGGGCTACCAGGCGTCCATGACCTGCCACCTCGGCGACTTCGACGAGTACGCCCGGCTGCGCCGCGAGCTGAAGGACCGCGAGCAGGAGCTGGCCCGGCAGGGCGCCGACCAGCGGCGTGCCGAGGCCGCCGTGGCGCTGGAGAAGCTGAAGCCGGGCGACGTCATCCACGTGCCCACCGGCAAGTACGCGGGCCTCGCCCTGGTCCTCGACCCGGGTCTGCCCGCCGGGCGGTCCAACGGCCACCGCGGCTTCGACCACCACGACGGGCCCCGCCCGCTGGTGCTGACCGCCGAGCGGCAGGTCAAGCGGCTGGCGTCGATCGACTTCCCGGTCCCCGTCGAGGCACTGGACCGGATGCGGATCCCGAAGTCCTTCAACGCGCGCTCGCCGCAGTCCCGCCGCGACCTGGCCTCCGCACTGCGCACCAAGGCCGGGCACATCCCGCCGGAGCGGGCCCGCAAGAAGCGCTCCCAGGCGGCCGACGACCGGGAGATCGCCAGGCTGCGCAAGGCGATCCGCGCCCACCCCTGCCACGGCTGCGACGACCGCGAGGACCACGCCCGCTGGGCCGAGCGCTACCACCGGCTGCTGCGCGACACCTCGCAGCTGGAGCGCCGGATCGAGGGCCGGACCAACACCATCGCCCGCACCTTCGACCGGATCGTCGCGCTGCTGACGGAGCTGGACTACCTGCGCGGCGACGAGGTCACCGAGCACGGCAAGCGCCTGGCACGGCTCTACGGCGAGCTGGACCTGCTCGCCAGCGAGTGCCTGCGCGAGGGCGTCTGGGAGGGGCTCTCCCCGGCCGAGCTGGCCGCCTGCGTCTCGGCGCTGGTCTTCGAGTCGCGGGCCGCGGACGACGCGACGGCACCGAAGCTGCCCTCCGGCAGGGCCAAGGCCGCGCTCGGCGAGACGGTCCGCATCTGGGGCCGCCTGGACGCCCTGGAGGAGGACTTCCGGATCAGCCAGACCGAGGGCGTCGGCCAGCGCGAGCCGGACCTCGGCTTCGCCTGGGCGGCGTACATGTGGGCCTCGGGCAAGGGGCTCGACGAGGTGCTGCGCGAGGTCGAGATGCCCGCCGGCGACTTCGTGCGCTGGTGCAAGCAGGTCATCGACGTCCTCGGTCAGATCTCGGCCGCCGCGCCCGGCGCGGGCTCCACCGTCCCGAAGAACGCGCGCAAGGCGGTCGACGAGCTGTTGCGCGGGGTGGTCGCCTACTCGTCCGTGGGCTGACCCCGGCTCCGACACCTCACCGGCCCGGCGGGAGAACCCGCCGGGCCTTCGCGCGTTCCCCACCCACCGCGCCGCCGGTCCCTCATCACGGTGAGTGATTTTCGAGCACCCTTGAGGCATTACTCCATGTGTTCGAATGACTCCCCGGCGTGCAAATGGGCCCGACCATACTCCAGTCCCCATGCCCGTTTCAGGTGCTTGCCGAATATGACACGGCGTTGATCCCCCCGGACTAAGCTCGCCCGCAGCGCACCGAGTTGAGGTGTAATCGCGCGCTTGTTCCCAATGCGCCGAAGATCCCGACAACTCCCAGACATACCCCGCCGCAAGCTTCCCCATCCCAGCCGATTCCTTTTCAGAGGGCCTACATGGTGAGTGTTGATTCCCCTCCAGGTCGCCGTGAACTTCCCTACGCGCGAACGCTGTTGCTGCCGGCCATAATGATGGCCGCGGCCACCGGGGCCGCCGTCGCCCTCGTGACGGAACCGGCCCGGCTCGCCGTCGGCCTGTGCGGTGCCGTCGCCACCGTCCTCGTGATCGCCGCGGCCGCCGAAGCGGTACGCCGCGGCCGCGCGCTGCGGGCCCTCGGCGCCGAACACGCCCGTCACACCGCGTATCTGGAGCACCGGGCCGCGAGCCACCACGAGGAGATGGTCCGCCTCGGCGCCGAAGTCATCCCCGACGTCCTGCACTTCATGCGCCGGGGCGTCACGCCCCGCGAGCTGATGAGCCGCCTCGGCGAGGTGAAGCCCGCCTACACCGAACTCGGCGGGCCGCAGCGCGAGCTGATCCGGATGGTCTGCGAGATCGTCGACCACGAGGACGCGATGCGCGAGTCCGCGGAGCGCTCCTTCGTCGACATCGCCCGCCGTGTCCAGGCGATCGTCCACCAGCAGCAGAAGGAACTCCGCGAGATGGAGGAGGACCACGGGCGCAACCCCGAGGTCTTCGACGACCTCCTGCGCATCGACCACGGCACCTCGCTGATCGGCCGCCTCGCCGACTCCATCTCCGTGATCGGCGGCGGCCGGCCCGGACGCCAGTGGCCCGAACCGGTCGCCCTCTACAGCGTGCTGCGCGGCGCCATGTCCCGGATCCTGGAGTACCGCCGGATCAACCTGGCCTCCATCGCCAAGGTGAACATCAAGGGCACCGCCGTCGAACCGGTCATCCACGCCGCCGCGGAACTCCTCGACAACGCCACCCGCTACTCGCCGCCCGCGGCCAAGGTGCACGTCACCGCCACCGAGGTGCAGAGCGGTGTGTGCATCGAGATCGAGGACGCCGGCGTCAGCCTCAGCGAGGAGTCCCGCGGCCGCATCGAGGGCCTGCTGGAGCAGGCCAAGCGCGGCACCGACGTACAGGACCTCGCCCACCACCCGCGCCTGGGCCTGTCCGTCGTCGGCCGGCTGTGCACCCAGTTCGGCATGGACGTCTCGCTGCGCGCCTCCGCGTACGGCGGCGTCCGCGCCATCCTCATCGTGCCCAGCAAGATGATGACCACCGAGCCCGGCGTCGGCCTCGCCCACGGCATCGGCGCGACCTCGATCCCCACCCCCGGCCCCGACGCGCTGCCGGGACCGGAGCGCAAGCCCAAGAAGCGCCGTCCCACCAGCCCCCGGATCCCCGCGACGGTGTCCATGGAGGACGACGTTCCGGAGGTGACCGAGTGGACGGCGGGCGGGCTCCCGCAGCGCCGCAGCCGGGTCAAGATGCCGCTCAGCCAGCGCCTCGCCGAGCAGGCGGCGTGGGAGCGGGAGGACGCCGAACGCGAGGCACGGCAGGCCGCCGAACGCGCCCGCAACGGCATCCCGGCGCCCGCGGAGCCGGAGCCCGCGCAGGACAAGGACCAGGGCGGCCTCCCGCCGGGCCACTTCATCGGCGCCTTCTGGGAGGGGCTCAAGCAGCACCCGGGCAGCACCCAGGCCCACCAGCAGTCCAGCAGCAACCAGCCGGCCCACGCCCCGGCTGACGACGAGGGGAACCTCAAGTGATCGAGCAGCAAGGCAAGTTCGACTGGATGCTCCGGGACCTCTACGACGGTGTCCCGGGCATCGAGATGATCGTGGTGCTCTCCGCCGACGGCCTGCGCATCGCCCGCTACTCCGGAGACCCGGACGCCGCCGACCGGGTCGCCGCCGCCTGCGCGGGACTGCAGAGCCTGGCCAGCGCCGTCAGCCAGGAGATCCCCACCAGCGACGGCGACATGAAGATGGTGCTCATCGAGATGAACGGCGGCTACTTCTACCTGATGGCCGCCGGTCCCAACGCCTATCTCGCCGTACTCTCCGACGTCCGCTGCGAACCCGGCCGGATGGGCCTGAGCATGGCCGACCTGGTCGCCCGGATCGGCCCCCACCTCACCAGTCCGGCACGGCGCAACGGGCAGACCGTATGACTCCTCCCAGGCGCCAGAGGCGATCCCCCGGGCCCGACCGGCCCGCCGCGCCCCACCGGCCCGCCGCGCCCGCCCCTCCCGGCGCGTCCGTTAGGGAGGGCGAGGTCCGCAACCCCGAGCGGCTCTTCGTCATCGGCGGTGAAGGAGGCGGCGAACGCGCCGACATCGACCTCGTCACCCTGATCGTGGCCCGCGCCGACCCTCCGGTGTCCGCCACACCGGAACAGGCCGCCCTGCTGCGGCTGTGCGCCGCGCCCCTGTCCGTGGCCGAGCTGTCGGCCTATCTGAGCCTGCCGTTCAGTGTGGTGACCGTGCTGCTCACCGACCTGCTGGCGTCGGAACTGGTGCAGGCCCGCGCCCCGATCGTCCGCCAGAAGGTCGCCGACCGAAACCTCCTCGAAGCGGTGATGCATGGACTTCAAAAGCTCTGACACGATCCCGGGCCCACGCACCGAGGACCGGCTGCCGCACACGGCCGAGGCCGCCGTGAAAATCGTCATCGTGGGCGGCTTCGGGGTCGGCAAGACCACCATGGTCGGTTCGGTCAGCGAGATCCGGCCGCTGACCACCGAGGAGACGATGACCCAGGCCGGCATCGGCGTCGACGACAACTACGGCTCGGCCTCCAAGACGGCCACCACCGTCGCCATGGACTTCGGCCGCATCAGCATCACCGACGAGCTGGTGCTCTACCTCTTCGGCACGCCCGGCCAGGAGCGCTTCTGGTTCCTGTGGAACGGCCTGTTCGAGGGCGCCCTCGGCGCGGTCGTCCTGGTCGACACCCGCCGCCTGGAGGTCAGCTTCGACGTCATGGGCCGCCTGGAGGAACGCGGCGTGCCCTTCGTCGTCGCCGTCAACACCTTCCCCGACGCCCCCCGTTACCCCGTCGCGGAACTGCGCACCGCGCTCGACCTGCCCGAGGAGATCCCCATCCTCGACTGCGACGTGCGGCGCCGGGCCTCCAGCCGGGACGTCCTGATGACCCTGATGCGCTTCCTGCACTCCCTCGCCATGAAGGGCGCGCTCACCTGACCCGCGCGCCCCACCCACCACCTCCGACGTGACCCACCCCTTCTGACGTGACCACACCTTTTGTTGCGGAGCGAGACTGTGACGCCTGAAAGCCACTCCCCGACCGGAACGGGCGAACCCCTGCTCGAACCACCCCCCGGCTGCCCCGCGCACGGCCTCGGGCCGGGCGGACTGCACCGGCTGCACGAGGCGGACGACCTGGAAGAGCTGTACGAGAAGCTGCGCGAGCAGCACGGGCCGGTGGCGCCCGCGCTGCTCCACGACGACGTACCCATGTGGGTGGTCCTCGGGCACGCCGAGAACCTGCACATGGTGAGCACCCCCTCCCAGTTCTGCCGCGACAGCCGGATCTGGACCCCGCTCAACGAGGGCATGGTCAAGCCCGACCACCCCCTCATGCCGCACATCGCCTGGCAGCCCATCTGCTCGCACGCCGAGGGCGACGAGCACAAGCGCCTGCGCGGCGCGGTCACCAGCGCCATGTCCGACCTCGACTACCGCGAGCTGCGCCGGCACATCAAGCGCTACACCCAGCGCGTCGTCAACCGCTTCTGCGAGGAGGGCCGCGCCGACCTCGTCAGCCGGTTCGCCGAGCACCTGCCGATGGGCGTGATGTGCCATCTGCTCGGCATGCCCGAGGAGTACAACGACCGCCTGGTGGAGGCCGCCCGCGACACCCTCAAGGGCACCGACACGGCGATCGCCAGCCACGCCTACGTCATGGAGGCGCTGGGACGGCTCACCGCCGCCCGCCGGGCCGACCCGGCCGACGACATCGCCGGCCGTCTCGTCAACCACCCGGCCGGGCTCACCGACGACGAGGTCCGCGAACACCTGCGGGTGGTCCTGCTGGCCGCCTACGAGGCGACGGTCAACCTGATCGCCAACGTGATGCGCGTGGTGCTCACCGACCCGGGCTTCCGCGCCCAGCTCAGCGGCGGGCAGATGACGGTGCCCCAGGCGGTCGAGCAGTCCCTGTGGGACGAGCCGCCGTTCAGCACCGTCTTCGCCTACTTCGCCAAGCAGGAGACGGAACTCGGCGGCCAGCGCATCCGCGCCGGCGACGGCCTGCTGCTCGGCATCGCGCCGGGCAACGTCGACCCGCGCATCCGCCCGGACCTGAGCGCCAGCATGATGGGCAACCGCGCCCACCTCGCCTTCGGCGGCGGGCCGCACGAGTGCCCCGGCCAGGACATCGGGCGGGCCATCGCCGACGCCGGCATCGACGCACTGCTGATGCGGCTGCCCGACCTCCAGCTCGACTGCGACGAGGACGACCTGCGCTGGCGGTCGTCGATCGCCTCGCGGCACCTGGTGGAACTCCCGGTGCGTTTCGAGCCCCGGGCACAGCAGGACATCATGCAGCAGCCGAGTCACGCACCGGCCCCGGCCCGGAGCGCCCCCTGGCACGTCGGCCTGCCGAAGCCGGAACGGCGGACCCAGCCCCCGCTGCCCTCCCAACCGCCGCAGCCCGCGTCGGTGACGGCCGCCGAGCCCCAGCAGGCGCCGGGAGCGGGGCACCCCCGCCCCCGCGGTGCCTGGCAGCGGTTCCTGCTCTGGTGGCGCGGCTACTGACGGCCGACCCGGCCCGGTCCTTTACGCGGCCCAGTCCTCGTACGCGGTCCAGGCGCCGAGGGACCGGCCGCTGCGGAAGCGGTGCTCGCGCCCGGTGACCGGATCGGTGAATCCCAGCTCCCGCGCGAGCAGTTGCAGCGGGCGCCGGAAGTCACCGGCCGGCACCGGAGCGGCCACCTCCGGATAGAGGGGGTCGCCGAGGATCGGCACGCCGAGCGCGTTCATGTGGACGCGCAGCTGGTGCGTCTGGCCGGTGCCGGGCACCAGCCGGTACCGGCCCAGCCCGTGCTCCGGCCGGTGTGCGAGCAGCTCGACGCGGGTCACGGCGTTCGGCTCGCCGGCCACCTCGCGGGCGGCGAGCACCCCGCGCTCCTTCAGGATCCGGCTGCGGACCGTCCGGGGGAGGGCGAGCGCCGCGTCGTACGGGGCGACGGCCTCGTACTCCTTGTGCACCCGCCGGGCGGCGAACAGGCCCTGGTACGCGCCGCGCTCCCCGGGGCGCACGGTGAACAGGACGAGCCCCGCCGTGAGCCGGTCCAGGCGGTGCGCGGCACCCAGCGCCGGGATGTCCAGCTCCCGGCGCAGCCGTGCCAGCGCCGTCTGCGTGACGTGGCCGCCGCGCGGGGTGGTGGCCAGGAAGTGCGGCTTGTCCACGACGACGATGTGCGCGTCGCGGTACACGACCTCCAGTGGGAAGGGCACCGGCACCTCGGCGGGCAGCTCGCGGTGGAACCACACGAACATGCCCGGCTCGTACGGCGCGTCGCCCGCCACGGGGCGCCCGTCCGCCCCGACGAACAGCCCGGCGTCGAACATGCCGTCCACGACGCCGGCGCCCGCCCCCGACAGCCGCTCCGTCAGGTGCTCGCGCACCGTGCACCACGGCCCGTCCGCGGGCAGCCGTACCCGCACCGCGTCGATGCCGTCGCGCTGCGGCAGGGGCGAGGGCGGGGGAGGGGTACGGCGTCTCATCACCTGCCAGCGTACGAGGCGGTGACCCGCTGCGGCAGGCCGAGTGGGCCGGGTCCGCCGGAAAACCGCTGGGCCGCGGTCCGAGCCCGTTGGCAGGATGCCGTCCATGCCTTTCCTGACCCGCCCGGTCCTCCCGGCCGGCACCCTTTCCCGCGCCCCGCAGCCCACGCTCCCCACCGGCGACGGGCTGGTGCTGCGCCCGTGGCGCACCGAGGACGCCCCCGCCGTGCACGCGGCCTTCCAGGACCCGGTGATGCACCAGTGGCACGTCCGCGCCGCCGACTCCGAGGAGGAGGTGCGGGGCTGGATCACCGAGTGGCAGCGCGCCTGGGAACGGGAGCGCGGCGTCCAGTGGGCCGTCGCCGACGCGGCGGACGACCGACTGCTCGGCCGGGTCGCGCTGCGCGAGTGGGTGCTGGGTGACGGGGTGGCCGAGGTCGCCTACTGGACGACGGCCGACGCACGCGGCCGGGATGTCGCCCCACGGGCCACGCGGGCCCTCGCCCACTGGGCGCTGGACGAGATCGGCTTCCAGCGCCTGGAACTCCTGCACGCCGTGGCCAACGAGGCCTCGTGCCGGGTCGCCCAGAAGACCGGCTTCGCCCTGGAGGGCACCAAGCGCAGCGCCGTGCTCCACGCGGACGGGTGGCACGACATGCACCTGCACGCGCGCGTGCGCGGCGACTGACGCAAGCGTGACCCGCGGGTCTGCCAGGTCCCGGCGGGGGCCGGGGCGGTGCCCCCGCGGGCGGGGCCCGTTCCCGGCGCCCCCGCGGCAACCTCGCGCTGGAACGCGCCCGTACGGGTACGTACGCGGCGACTCAAGGGTGTGACCGGCGTGGCTGCCCACCGGAGGGGTGGGAGCCGGGGCGGCGCCGTGCGCGGCTGAGCGGGCGGGGCCGGTTACCCGTGCGGGCTTCGCCGTGGAGGGCGGCGGGGACCGGTGGCACTGCCCTGCCGCGATCCCGGGCGGGTGGCACGGCATGCGCTCGCCCGGATGCGTGCGCGGCGACTGACGGGCTCGTGGCCCGAGGGGGCCGCCAAGGAGACCGGCGGGGGCGTGTTCGAGGGCGGGCGGAGCCTTACGCCGCCGTCGCGCCCTCCTGCTCGGCCTCGACGCGGGCGTTCCACTCGCGCTTGGAGGCCTGCCAGCCGTCCTCGTTGTGGCCGAGCCGCCAGTAGCCGGAGATCGACAGGTCCTCGCGGGGGATCTCGCGCTCCACGCGCAGGTACCGGCGCAGCTCCTTCACGCAGGCCGCCTCGCCGTGGACGAACGCGTGCAGCCTGCCCTCGGGGAACTCCAGCGCGCGCACGGCCTCGACCAGGGCCTGCCCGACCGGGCGGCCGGCGCGGTGCAGCCAGACGACCTCCACGTCGGAGTCGATCTTCTGCTCCTCCTCGGGCCCCTCGACCTCGACGAAGGCGAACGCGCGGGCACCGTCGGGCAGCGCCTCCAGGGAGCGGGCGATCGCGGGCAGCGCGCTCTCGTCACCGGCGAGCAGGTGCCAGCCGGCGGCGGGGTCGGGGGCGTAGGCGCCGCCGGGGCCCATGAAGTGGACCGTCTCGCCCGGCCGCACCCGCTTCGCCCAGGGCCCGGCGAGCCCCTCGTCACCGTGGATGACGAAGTCCAGCGTCATCTCGCGGTGCTCGGCGTCCCAGTGGCGGACGGTGTACGTCCGGGTCACCGGCCACTGCTCGCGGGGAAAGTCCTCGCGGATCCGCTCCATGTCGAAGGGCTCCGGGTAGGTCGCGCCCCCGGACGGGAAGAGCAGCTTCACATAGTGGTCGGTGCAGGTGTCCGCCGCGAACGCGGAGAGTCCCTCGCCGCCGAGCACCACGCGCTGCATGTGCGGGGTCAGCCGCTCGGTGCGGACGACCTGCGCGGTGTGCGGCTTGCGCGGCTTGCGTGCCGGACGGTCTGCCATGACGGCCTCCCTGCTCCCTGCGTGCGGTTCCCTGAGTTAGGCATACCTAAGCTAGCATCCCCGCCCGTAGGTGGCTCATGGAAACAGGCCGCCGTGCGGCGCCGCTCAGGCGGTGAGCGTGGTCAGCAGCCGCTGCAGCGACCCGCCGAGCCCCCAGCGGGCCGCCAGCGCGTCCAGCGCCCCGGCGTCGCGCGGGCCGTGCGGCAGGAGGGTGCCGGTGTCCGGCAGCGGCACGTCGTCCGCGACCCGGACGACCTTCGGGGCGACCGCGAGATACGGCCCGGCCTCGGTCAGCCGCTTGCGCTGCGAGGGCGTCAGCTTCGCCTTCGGATCGTCGACGGCGGCCCGGATCCCGGCCAGGTCCCCGAACTCGGCGAGCAGCTTGGCCGCCGTCTTCTCGCCGATGCCTGGCACCCCGGGCAGCCCGTCGCTCGGGTCCCCCCGCAGCAGCGCCAGATCGGCGTACCCGGCGCCGTCGACGCCGTACTTCTCGCGCAGCGCGGCCTCGTCGACGAGGTTCAGGGTGCCGACGCCCTTGACCGGGTAGAGCACGCGCACGCCACGCGCGTCGTCGACGAGCTGGTACAGGTCGCGGTCGCCGGTGACGATGTCGACCGGGCCGGTGGCCCGCGCGGTGTACGTGCCGATGACGTCGTCCGCCTCGTACCCCGCCACGCCGACGCGGGCGATGCCGAGCGCGTCGAGTACGGCCTCGATGACCGGCACCTGCGGGGACAGCGTGTCGGGCATCTCCTCCTCGTCGGGCCCCGCCGGTCGTTCCTCGGCCACGCGGTGCGCCTTGTAGGAGGGGATCAGCTCCACCCGCCACCGCGGTCGCCAGTCGGCGTCCATACAGGCCACCAGGTGCTCGGGCCGGTGGTCCTTGACCAGGCGGTCGATGAAGTCCAGCAGCCCGCGCACGGCGTTCACCGGCGTGCCGTCGGGCGCCTTCACCGAGTCCGGCACGCCGAAGTAGGCGCGGAAGTAGAGGGAGGCGGTGTCGAGAAGCATCAGTCGTCCGGTCACGCCTCGCATCATGCCGCAGGTGGTGTGGGTGAGTGAGGGAGGACCTGTGAACTGAATCACTCAAATGTTTGGCGCATAAGGATCGGGGCAGGCGCGCACCCGGGCCGAAGCTGGTTGATGCATTCAACTGTTAGGGGAGCTTTGGGCCCTGCCCCTGCCCCCGAGCCAAGAGGTAAGCGTGTCAGCCAGACTAGAGGCCGAGAACCTGTACAAGGTCTTCGGCAGGAAACCGGATCAGGCGGTCGAACGACTGCGCCAGGGCGAAGACGTCCGGGAGGAACTGCGCGCCGACGGCACCACCGCCGCCGTCATCGACGCGTCCTTCACCGTGGAGCCCGGCGAGATCTTCGTGGTCATGGGGCTGTCCGGATCAGGCAAGTCCACGCTGCTGCGCATGCTCAACGGTCTGTCGGAGCCGACCGCCGGGCACGTCCGCTTCGGGGGCCAGAACCTCACCGAACTCAGCGACCGCGAGCTGCGCGTGGTCCGTTCCATGAAGATCAGCATGGTCTTCCAGCACTTCGCGCTCTTCCCCCACCGCAGCGTCCGTGACAACGCTGCCTACGGTCTTGAAGTGCAGGGCGTGCCCCGCGCCGAGCGCGAGCGCCGCGCCGACGAGGCGCTCGCCCTGTGCGGCCTGGCCGGCTGGGAGAAGTCCTGGCCCGACGAGCTGTCCGGCGGCATGCAGCAGCGCGTCGGCCTGGCCCGCGCGCTCGCCACGGACGCCGACCTGCTGCTGATGGACGAGTCCTTCAGCGCCCTCGACCCGCTGATCCGCCGCGACATGCAGGACCAGCTGCTCGACCTGCAGAAGACCCTGAAGAAGACCATCGTCTTCATCACCCACGACCTCAACGAGGCCATGCGCCTGGGCGACCGCATCGCCGTCATGCGCGACGGCCGGATCGTGCAGATAGGCACCGCGCAGGACATCCTGATACGTCCCGCCAACGACTACGTCGCCTCCTTCACCAAGGACGTCGACCGCTCCCGCGTCCTGACCGCCGCCGCCGTCATGGAGACCGACGTGCGTGGCGACGAGGCGGACTGCGACTGCGAGACCGCGACGCCCGGGACGCCGTTCTCGGAGCTGTGCGCGATCAGCGCCCGCGTGCCCCACGCGGTGGCGGTGGTCGACGGTGACCGCCGACTGGTCGGCGTCGTCCCGGCCCAGCGGCTCATCGGGTTCCTCGGCGACGACGAGAACGTGGTCCCCGGTGTCTGCGACAGCCCGCGGGACAAGGGCGGCAAGAAGGTGATCAGCCGTGCCTAGGATTCCCCTCGGCGACTGGGTCAACAGCAGCGTCGACTGGCTGCTCGACAACGTCTCCTGGCTCTTCACCTTCCTCAAGGACATCTTCACCGGCGCCTACGACGGCATCAACGCCGTCCTCCAGGCCCCCGAGCCGCTGCTGCTCGCCGGTATCTTCGCCGTGATCGCCTTCTGGCTGCGCGGCACCTTCGCGGGCATCCTCTCCTTCGCCGGATTCGCCTTCATCGACTCCCTCGAACTGTGGGAGAACGCGATGGTCACCCTGGCGCTCCTGCTGGTCGCCACGATCATCGCCCTGGTCGTGGCGGTGCCGGTGGGCATCTGGGCGGCCCGCTCGGACCGGGTGAGCGCGTTCGTGCGGCCGGTCCTGGACTTCATGCAGACGCTGCCCGCGATGATCTACCTGATCCCGGCGATCCTGTTCTTCGGGACCGGCTCCGCCCCGGGCATCGTGGCCACCCTGATCTTCGCCCTCGCCCCCGGCGTCCGCATGACCGAGCTGGGCATCCGCCAGGTCGACAAGGAACTGGTCGAGGCGGCCGAGGCGTTCGGCACCACGCCCGGCAACACCCTGCTGCGCGTCCAGCTCCCGCTGGCGCTGCCCACGGTGATGGCGGGCGTCAACCAGGTCATCATGCTCGGCCTGTCCATGGCGGCGATCGCCGGCATGGTCGGCACCGGCGGCCTCGGCGGCGACGTCATGGAGTCCATCGGCCAGCTCAACGTCGGCCTCGGCGCCGAGGCCGGTCTCGCCATCGTGATCCTCGCGATCTACCTGGACCGCATGACCAGTGCCCTGGGCACCCACGTCTCCCCGCTGGGTCGCCGCGCCGCGGCCAAGGCGCGCGCCGCCAAGGGCCTGAAGATCTGGTCCTACCGCCCCCAGCCGCAGGTCGCCGTGGTCGGCATCGTGATCCTCGCCCTGGTGGCCGGCGGCATGGGCATGTTCGGCGGCAGCTCCGACGACGCCGACACGGCGGGCGGCGGCAAGAACGTCGGCGACGGCAAGAAGATCTCCATCGGCTACATCCCCTGGGACGAGGGCGTCGCCTCCACGTTCCTGTGGAAGGAGATCCTGGAACAGCGCGGCTTCGAGGTCGAGGCCAAGCAGTTCGAGGCCGGCCCGCTCTACACCGCGCTCGCCCAGGGCAACATCGACTTCCAGACCGACTCGTGGCTGCCGACGACCCACGAGCAGTACTGGAAGAAGTACGGCAAGCAGCTCGAGGACCTCGGCTCCTGGTACGACGAGACGTCGCTGGAGCTGAGCGTCCCGGCGTACATGAAGGACATCGACTCCCTCGAGGACCTCAAGGGCAAGGCCGACCTCTTCGGCGGGAAGATCACCGGCATCGAGCCCAGCGCCGGTGAGATGAACCTGCTCAAGACCAAGGTGCTCAAGGAGTACGGCCTCGACAAGGAGTACAAGGTCGTCGACAGCTCCACGCCGGCGATGCTGGCCGAGCTGAAGCGGGCCTACAGCAAGCAGGAACCGATCGTCACCACGCTGTGGTCCCCGCACTGGGCGTACAACGACTACAAGCTGAAGAAGCTGAAGGACCCCAAGGGCGCCTGGGGCAAGGGCGACGGCGTGCATTCGCTGTCCCGCAAGGGCTTCTCCGCGGACAACCCGGTCGCGGCCAAGTGGCTGAAGGACTTCTCCATGACGGAGAAGCAGCTCACCAGCCTCGAGGCCGAGATCAACAAGGCCGGCAAGGGCCGCCAGCAGGACGCCGTCCGCACCTGGCTGAAGGCCAACCCGGGCGTCGTCGACAAGCTCGCCCCGGTCGAGAACGCCGCCGGCGGCACTCCTGCCGAGGCCAAGCAGGCCCTCGACGTGGCCTGGTTCCCGTGGGAGGAGGACGTCGCCGTCACCTACCTGTGGAAGAACGTCCTCGAGCGCCGCGGCTACGAGATGAACCTGAAGCAGATGGACGTCGGCCCGGTCTACACCGGCCTGGCCTCAGGAGGCATCGACCTCAACTTCGACGCATGGCTGCCCTACGCCCAGAGCAACTACTGGAACAAGCACAAGGACAACCTCGTCGACCTGGGCACCTGGTACGAGCCGACCTCCCTGGAGATCGCCGTCCCCTCGTACGTGAAGGACGTCAAGTCCCTCGCCGACCTCAAGGGCAAGAGCGACCTCTTCGACGGGAAGATCATCGGCATCGAGCCCGGCACCGGCGAGATGCAGCTCCTGAAGAACGAGGTGCTGCCCGGCTACGGCCTGGAGGACGAGTACGAGGTCGTCGACGGCTCCACGCCCGCCATGCTGGCCGAGCTCAAGCGCGCCCTCGCCAAGAAGGAGCCGGTCGCGGTCACCCTCTGGTCGCCGCACTGGGCCTACAGCGACTACGAGCTGACCAAGCTGAAGGACCCGAAGAAGGCCTTCGGCGAGGGCAACACGATCCGGACCATCTCCAGCAAGAAGTTCCCCGAGCAGTACCCGCAGCTCACCGAGTGGATCAAGAACTTCAAGATGAGCGAGGACGAGCTGGGCAGCCTGGAGGCCGAGATCAAGGACCGCGGTCAGGGCCAGGAGGAGGAAGCGGTCGCCGCCTGGCTGAAGGAGCACCCGGACATGGTCGGCCGGATGACCCCGTAGGAGCGCGGCACTCCGTGACGGTCACCCCGAGGGGTGGGCCCGACGGCGTCCTCCCAGGGCGCCTCGGACCCACCCCTCGGGGCTTTCCCGGCCCGGACACGGTAGGGATTCGGCCAACCACGGAGCGCCAAGCCCCGGCCTGAGCGTGACCCGGCCGGGGCGCCAGCGGCTGGCGGGAACACGGAAGGCCGTCCACGCCTTGAACCGGTAAGACGTGTGCCACGGCGCGCGGACGGTCCCACCCGTGGCGAGAAACGTGAGGTCGCGGCCACCACACCGTGACATCGATGTGACGGCCGCATGAAACGGTTTGCCGAACATGCGTAGGGTGCAGAGAACTCATCAGGAGGACGGTGCCCCGCGCGGGGCACGGCGACGGTACGACGACGGGCGAAGGAGGGAGCCGGAGCGATGGGCGACCACAAAGATCAGCACCTCCGGGTGGGCGCGGCCGTACGGCGGCGGCGCCGGGACCTCGAACTCACCCTCGCCGTGGTGTCCGAGCGCAGCGGCCTGTCCGTGCCCTTCCTGAGCCAGATCGAGAACGACCGGGCGCGGCCCAGCCAGACCTCCCTGGAGAAGGTGGCCGACGCCCTGCGCACCACCGCCGTGGAACTGCTCGCCGCGGCCGACCCCGCGTGCAGCGTCGACGTGGTCCGTGCCGAGGACCCCGACCCCGAGCTGACACCCAGGGTGCGCTCCCTGGTGCGCGGGCACCACCAGATGCACGCCTCCGAGTTCACCGGCGACCACGACGCCGGGCGGGAACTGCAGTACCGCAACGACCAGTTGATGTACGTCACCGAGGGCGCGGTCGAGATCGAGGCCGAGGGCCGGGCCTACCGGCTCGGGCGCGGCGACACGCTGTACCTCACCGGCGGGGTGCGGCACCGCTGGCGGGCCACCGTGCCGGACACCCGGCTGATCGTCGTCGCCGTAGCCGAGCACATCGAGGCGGTCCGGGAAGGCCCCCGCCGGTGAGGGCGTGCCGGTGAGGGTGGTCTCGCTGGTGCCGTCGCTGACCGAGGCGGTGGCGCGTACGGTGCCGGGTGCCCTGGTCGGCGCCACGGACTGGTGCACCCACCCGGCCGGTCTCGACGTCGTCCGCGTCGGCGGCACCAAGAACCCGGAGACCGGCCGCGTCCTCTCCCTCGCCCCCGACCTGGTCGTCGCCAACGAGGAGGAGAACCGGGCCCCCGACCTGGACGCCCTGCGGGCGGCAGGCGTCGAGGTGCTGGTGACCGAGGTCCGCACCGTCCCGCAGGCCATCAGCGAGCTGGACCGGGTACTGACGGCCTGCGGCGCACCCTCCAGGCCCCGCTGGCTGGACGAGGCGCAGGCCGCCTGGACGGCCCAGCCGGTCCCGGAGCGGCGCGCCACGGCCGTCGTGCCCGTCTGGCGCAGGCCCTGGATGGTGCTGGGGCGCGACACCTTCGCGGGCGACGTCCTCGCCCGCCTCGGCGTCGACCACCTGTACGCCGCGCACGCCGAGCGCTACCCCAAAATCCCGGTGGACGAACTGCGGGCGGCCCGCCCGGACGTCGTGGTCCTGCCGGACGAGCCGTACCGCTTCACCGCCGACGACGGCCCGGAGGCCTTCCCCGGCCTGCCCTGCGCCCTCGTCGACGGGCGGCATCTCACGTGGTACGGGCCGTCGCTGGCCGAGGCGCCCCGGACGCTGGCCGCGGCCCTGCGAGCAGTACGCCGCTGACCAGGCCGCGAGCGGTGTGCACGGCGGCCACGGCCCAGGCGGCCACGAGAAGGGCGTACAGGGCGACGGTGAGCCCGTCGTAGACGACCAGGTCCGTCTCGCGGGCCAGCGCCTCGGCGCCGGTGACGCAGGTGCCCACCGGGAAGGTGAAGGACCACCAGGTCATCGAGAAGCGCATGCCCGCCCGGCGGGCCCGTACGACGTGTGCGGCGGCGAGGGCCAGCCACATCAGCGCGAAGCCCATCACGGGCACCCCGTACAGCACGGCGAAGACCGAGAAGCCCTCGGCGTACGGCTCCGGCACGACCCCCGGCGCCATGTCCGCGAACTTTCCCACGGCGGTCGTCGACTGCCCGAGCGGACCGAGGACCAGGAACAGCGACGGGGTCAGGGCGAGCGGCAGCGGTCCGCCGGTGAGCAGCCTGCCGAAGACCACCGGCAGCGTCACCAGCGTCGCGAACAGACTCACGCCGAACATGGCCACACAGGCGAGCAGCAGCGTCTCGCGGGGCTGCCCCGCCGGGAGGTGCGGCACCAGCAGCGGTCCGACGGCCGCGGACACCATCGGTGCGACGAGCGGCAGCAGCCACACCGGGCTGGCCTGCCCCGGCTCGATGCGGTGGCGTACGGCCATCAGGTACGGCACGGCGACCGCCGCCGCGAGCCCGATCACCGTACCGGCGGTGAACAGCACGGTGGCCAGGGCGACCGCGGCCGGGGCGCCGATCCAGTCCCGGCCGAGGGCGAGCGCGCCGCCGCCGACCGCCAGCAGGGCCATCGACAGGCAGCCGTAGAACGGGGCCGCCGAGGGGTCGAGGAGGTGGGCGCGGGCCTGGTCGCGGTGGTGGAGCCAGTGCAGCGACCGGGCGGTCAGCAGGACGGCCAGCAGCACGAGGGACAGGGCCCAGACCGCGGTGCAGACGGCGCGCAGGCCGGGCAGCTGCCCGGGGAGCGCGGCTCCCGCCGTGCCGACGATGGCGGTGCCCATGACGCAGGCGTACCAGTTGGGCCCGAGATGCCGGACGGCCGGGACCCGCCGGACGGCCGGGCCGGCGACGGAGGAGGGGGAGCGGGGCTGGGCTGCGGTGACCATGGCTCCACGGTCGCCGCGGGCGTAACCCCTGACCAGGGACCCTGTCTCTATGAGGGCATAAGCTGGAGTTATGGGCAGCGGTACGGGCAGCAGCGCGAACGGTGGCACGAGCGGTGGCACGAGCGGTGGCACGAGCGGTGGCACCGAGGGCGGGCACGACACGCGGGCACGGCAGGTGGCGGGCTCGCTGGCACACCGGGTACCGGACCTCGGGGCGATGGAGCTGTTGCTGGCGGTGGCGCGCCTGGGGAGCCTCGGCGGGGCGGCGCGCGAACTGGGCATCACCCAGCCGGCCGCCAGCAGCCGCATCCGCTCGATGGAACGGCAACTCGGCGTCGCCCTGGTGGACCGGTCGCCGCGCGGCTCCCGGCTCACCGACGCGGGGGCGCTGGTCACGGACTGGGCGCGGCGGATCGTGGAGGCCGCCGAGGCGTTCGACGCGGGGGCGCAGGCGCTGCGCGACCGGCGGGACTCACGGCTGCGGGTCGCGGCGAGCATGACGATCGCCGAGTACCTGCTGCCGGGCTGGCTGGTCGCGCTGCGCGCCCAGTTGCCGGACACCGCGGTGTCGCTGCTCGCGGGCAACTCGGCGGCCGTCGCGGAGCGCCTGCTGGCCGACGACGCCGACCTCGGCTTCGTGGAGGGGGTCAGTGTGCCGACCGGCCTCGACTCCGCGGTCATCGGTCACGACCGGCTCATCGTCGTGACCGCGCCGGGTCACCCCTGGGCCCGCCGCAGACGCCCACTGGAGGCGGCGGAGCTGGCGGCGACCCCGCTGATCCTGCGGGAGAAGGGCTCGGGCACACGGCAGGTCCTGGACGCGGCGCTGGGCGGCCTGGCCCGCCCCCTGATCGAACTGTCCTCGACCACGGCGGTGAAGGCGGCCGCGGTGGGCGGCGCCGGCCCCTCCGTCCTCAGCGAGCTCGCCGTCGGCGAGGAACTGACCACCCGGCGCCTGGTCAGCGTCCCCGTGGCGGACGTCGTCCTGGCCCGCGACCTGCGAGCGGTGTGGCCCACCGGCCACCGCCCCACCGGCCCGGCCCGTCAACTGCTGTCCCTGACCAGGGCGTAGACGCACCGACGCGACCGGCCCGGGGTCGTAAGGGGGACCCTCATGGGCTGGGGGCTGAGGGCTGAGGGCTGAGGGCTGAGGGCTGAGGGCTGAGGGCTGCGGGTTGTGGGCTGAGGGTCGGGGCCGGTCCGGTCCGGTCCTCGGGCCCCGGTCAGCCCGCCCGGGCCGCGTCCACCAGGGCCCGCACCACCCGTACGTCCTCGCCCATCTCCGGATGCCACTGCACACCAAGAACCCAGCCGCGGCCGGAGGGCAGTTCCAGGGCCTCCACCGTGCCGTCCGCCGCGTGGGCCGACGCGACCAGGCCGGTGCCGAGCCGGTCGACCGCCTGGTGGTGGTACGTCGGCACGAACGTCTCCTCCGGCACGGCACCGGCGTACAGCGTGCCCGGCACCGGGTGGACCGGGTGGCCGCCGAAGACGCCCACCACCTCGGCGTGCCCCTCGATGTGCTGGACGAGGGTGCCGCCCAGGGCGACGTTGAGCAGCTGCATGCCCCGGCAGATGCCGAGCAGCGGGACGCGCGCGGCCAGGGCCGCCTCGATGAGCGCCAGCTCCCAGGTGTCCCGGGCCCGGGCCGGCGGGCCGGTGCGCGGGTCGGGCTCGGCGCCGTAACGCATCGGCTCCACGTCCGGGCCGCCCGCGATCACCAGCCCGTCGACACGGCCTACGGCCGCGGCGGCCTGCTCCGGCGCGTCCGGCGGGAGCATCGCGGCCAGCCCGCCCGCCCGCTGCACCAGCCGCGGATAACCGGCCGGCAACAGCGCCGCCTCCAGCTCCCACACGCCCCAGCGCGCCCCGGACTCCAGATACGTGCTGACCCCGATCAGCGGCCGGTCGGCCATCCGTCCTCCAGATGATGGGTTGGTGATGGGTCGGTGATGGGGTGGATGGATCGGGCAATGGACCGTTCTCACACCTTTGCCGGAGGGCGTGGTCACGGCAATACCCTCACGCCAGAAACCCGCGCAGCAGCGCCGCCGTGCCCGCGCAGTGCTCCCGGGCGATCTCCCGCGCCCCGTCCGCGTCCCCGTCGAGCACCGCCTCCACCAGCGCGGCGTGCTGGCGCTGGGAGTGCTCCAGGTTGCGCACCAGCAGCGGGATGCAGTCCAGCAGGTCGTTCAGCGTGGCGCGGACGGCCGCGTACTGCGCCGCCAGCGCCGGTGAGCCGCACAGCTCCGCCAGGGTGAGGTGCAGCATCGTGTCCAGCCGCCGGTACTGCGCCAGCGGCGCCTCCCGGGTACCGGCCAGCGCCTCGCGCAACCGCGCCGCCCCCGCGTCCGTCAGCCCGTGCGCCGCGCACAGCCCGGCCGCGCCCGCCTCCAGCACCTCCCGGAAGCGCAGCACGTCCTCGATGTCGACCCCGGCCACCCGGCGCCGCAGCTCGTCCCCGCCGCCCGCGTCCGCCCGGGGCAGCACGAACGTCCCGCCATAGCGGCCGCGCCGCGCCTCGACCAGCCCCTGGTCCTGGAGCACCCGCAGCACCTCGCGCAGCGTCACCCGGCTGATCCCCAGCCGCTCCGCCAGCTCCCGCTCGGCCGGCAGCCGCTCGCCCCCCGCCACCAGGCCCAGCCTGACGACCTGGAGGATCTGCTCCAGCGCCTCCTCGAAGCCGTTCCCGGCGCGCACCGGTCGCAGTACCGGCGCCAGCCGGTCCGTCACGCTCCCGGCACTTCCGCCGGATTCCTCCCGCACGCGGCCGCGCCCCCTTCCCAACCAAAGGTTCCCGGCAATACCTTATGGCTCCCGGCCAGAAGGAGGCTCTCCCCGTGGCAGACCGCACACCCCCGCTCGGGGTCGAGGAACTGCACGCCCTCGTCGCCGCCGGTGACATCGACACCGTCGTCCTCGCCTTCCCCGACATGCAGGGCCGCCTCCAGGGCAAGCGGTTCGCCGCGCGGTTCTTCCTCGACGAGGTCCTGGAACACGGCAGCGAGGGCTGCAACTACCTCCTCGCCGTGGACGCCGACATGAACACCGTCGACGGCTACGCCATGTCCTCCTGGGACCGCGGCTACGGCGACTTCGCCATGCGCCCCGACCCCGCCACCCTGCGCCGGCTCCCCTGGAACGAGGGCACCGCGATGGTCGTCGCCGACCTCGCCTGGGAGGACGGCTCCCCGGTGCTCGCCGCGCCCCGCCAGATCCTGCGCCGCCAGCTGGAACGGCTCGCCGGGCACGGGTACACCGCGCAGGTCGGCACCGAGCTGGAGTTCATCGTCTTCCGGGACACCTACGAACACGCCTGGGACGCGAACTACCGCGGCCTGACCCCGGCCAACCAGTACAACGTCGACTACTCCGTGCTCGGCACCGGCCGCGTCGAACCCCTGCTGCGCCGCATCCGCAACGAGATGACCGGCGCGGGCCTCACCGTCGAGTCCGCCAAGGGCGAGTGCAACCCCGGCCAGCACGAGATCGCCTTCCGCTACGACGAGGCCCTGGTCACCTGCGACCAGCACGCCGTCTACAAGACCGGCGCCAAGGAGATCGCGGCCCAGGAGGGCATGTCCCTCACCTTCATGGCCAAGTACAACGAGCTGGAGGGCAATTCCTGCCACATCCACCTCTCGCTCGCCGACGCCGACGGCCGCAACGCGATGGCCGACGAGGCCGGCATGTCCGAGGTCATGCGGCACTTCCTCGCCGGACAACTGGTGGCGCTGCGCGAGTTCTCCCTCCTCTACGCCCCGCACATCAACTCCTACAAGCGCTTCCAGCCCGGTTCCTTCGCCCCCACCGCCGTCGCCTGGGGGCACGACAACCGCACCTGCGCCCTGCGCGTCGTCGGCCACGGCCGCTCACTCCGCTTCGAGAACCGGCTCCCCGGCGGCGACGTCAACCCCTACCTCGCGGTGGCCGGCCTGGTCGCGGCCGGGCTGCACGGCATCGAGCAGCGGCTGGAACCGCCCGAGCCCTGCCCCGGCAACGCCTACGCCGCCGACTTCGCACACGTCCCCAGCACCCTGCGCGAGGCCGCCGAGCTGTGGGAGAACAGCACCCTCGCCAAGGCCGCCTTCGGGGACGAGGTCGTCGCCCACTACCGCAACATGGCCCGCGTCGAACTGGACGCGTTCGACGCCGCCGTCACCGACTGGGAACTGCGCCGCTCCTTCGAACGCATGTGAGGCCCACTTGTCGCACGAGTCGCACGAGTCGCATGAGACCCACGAGTCCCATGAGTCGTCCGAACTGGTCGTACTGAACCCCGCCACCGAAGAGGTCCTCGCCACCGTCCCCGCCGCCTCTGCAGCCGACGTGGACGCCGCCGTCGCCCGCGCCGCACGGGCGCAGGCGGCCTGGGCCGCCCTCGCCCCCGGCGACCGGGCCCGGCTGCTGCGCCGCTTCGCCGCCACCGTCGACGAGCACCTGGAGGAGCTGGCCCGCCTGGAGGTCCGCCAGGCCGGGCACCTGCTCGGCAACGCCCGCTGGGAGGCCGGCAACGTCCGCGACCTGCTCGACTACGCCGCCGGGGGAGTGGAGCGGCTCACCGGACGCCAGATCCCGGTGGCCGGCGGCGTGGACGTCACGCTCCTCGAACCACTCGGCGTCGTGGGCGTCATCGCCCCCTGGAACTTCCCCATGCCGATCGCGGCCTGGGCCACCGCCCCGGCGCTCGCGGCGGGCAACGCCGTCCTCCTCAAGCCCGCCGAGACCACCCCGCTCACCGCGCTCCGCCTGGCCGAACTCGCCCTGGCGGCAGGCCTTCCCGAGGGCCTGTTCCAGGTGCTGCCCGGGCACGGACCGGTCGCGGGCGACGCGCTCGTCGAGCATCCGGGCGTCGCCAAGATCGTCTTCACCGGGTCCACGGCCGTGGGCCGACGGGTGGCCGCCAAGGGCGCGGCACTGCTCAAACCCGTCACCCTCGAACTCGGCGGCAAGAGCCCCAACATCGTCTTCGCCGACGCGGACATCGAGGCCGCAGCGGCCGCCACGCCCATGTCCTTCCTCGACAACAGCGGCCAGGACTGCTGCGCCCGCACCCGCATCCTCGTCCAGCGGTCCGTGTACGACCGCTTCCTCGCCCTCCTCGCCCCCGCGATCGAGGCCGTCCGCGTCGGCGACCCGGCCGACGAGAACAGCGAGATGGGCCCGCTGATCTCCCGCGCCCAACTGGAGCGCGTCCGCTCCCACGTCCCCGCCGACGCCGCCGGCATCCGCGGCAAGGCACCCGAGGGCGGCCCCGGTTTCTGGTTCCCGCCGACCGTCCTCACCGGCGTCGACCCACGCGCGCGCGTGGCCGTCGAGGAGGTCTTCGGGCCCGTTGCCGTCGTCCTGCCGTTCGAGGACGAGGCCGACGCGGTCCGCCTGGCCAACGCCACCGACTACGGCCTGGCCGGCTCGCTGTGGACCCGGGACGTCGGCCGCGCCCTGCGCGTGTCGGGCGCGGTGCGCGCCGGGAACCTGTCCGTCAACTCCCACGCGAGCGTCCGCTACTGGACACCGTTCGGGGGGTTCAAGCAGTCCGGCCTCGGCCGCGAACTCGGCCCGGACGCGCTGACCGCGTTCACCGAGACCAAGAACGTCTTCATCAGCGACACCCCATCGAGCACGGAGGGCCCCGCACAGTGAGCGAAGACATCGTCTGCCGCAGGCTCGTCGGCCGTACCGCGGTCGTCACCGGGGCGGGCAGCGGCATCGGCCTCGCCGCGACCCGCAGGCTCGCCTCCGAGGGCGCCCACGTCGTCTGCGGCGACGTGGACGAGACCCGGGGCAAGGCCGCGGCCGAGGAGACCGGCGGCACCTTCGTCAAGGCCGACGTCACCGACCCCGAGCAGGTCGAGGCGCTGTTCGCGGCGGCCTACGACACCTACGGCAGTGTCGACGTCGCGTTCAACAACGCCGGTATCTCGCCGCCCGACGACGACTCCATCCTGGAGACCGGCCTGGAGGCGTGGCGGCGCGTCCAGGAGGTCAACCTCACCTCCGTCTACCTGTGCTGCAAGGCCGCCATCCCCTACATGCGGCGCCAGGGACGGGGCTCCATCATCAACACCGCCTCCTTCGTGGCCCGGATGGGCGCGGCCACCTCGCAGATCTCGTACACCGCGTCCAAGGGCGGCGTCCTCGCCATGTCCCGGGAACTGGGCGTGCAGTTCGCCCGGGAGGGCATCCGCGTCAACGCGCTGTGCCCCGGACCGGTCAACACCCCGCTGCTCCAGGAGCTGTTCGCCAAGGACCCGGAGCGCGCCGCGCGCCGCCTCGTGCACATCCCGGTGGGGCGGTTCGCCGAGGCCGAGGAGATCGCCGCCGCCGTCGCCTTCCTGGCCAGCGACGACTCCTCCTTCGTCAACGCCACGGACTTCCTGGTGGACGGCGGGATCTCCGGGGCGTACGTCACACCGCTGTAGCTCAGCGTGCGGGGCGTCCTACAGTGCCGGGATGAGCATGACGCCCCCGCCCGGCTGGTACCGGGACCCGTCGGCCCCGCACCTGGAACGCTGGTGGGACGGCACCGCCTGGACGGAACACCGCCGGGCTCCCGAGCCCGTCGGGTTCGGGCCGGCGGTGGGCCGGGCTCCCGTGCCGGGTCCGGTGCCCGTGCCGGGTCCGGTGCCCGGACCGGGGACGGGCACCGGCGGACGCGGCAAGGCCGTCGCCCTCACCGCCGCCGCGGCCGTGCTGGTCGCGGCGATCGTCACCGGCGTGTTCGTGCTGGGCGAGGACGACGACGGCAGCCCGCGGACGCAGACCCCGCCGGTCACGGCGACCGCCACCGACCCCGCACCGGGGAGCGACCCGCCGTCCCCCTCACCCACCGCCTCCGAGCCCTCCGCCGACGACCCGGCCCTGGTCGAGGACCAGCTCAACGGCATCACCTTCCCGCTGCCGGACGGCTGGGTCCGGCCCAAGTACGTCGCCGAGGACGACGTCATGATGACCACCGACGGCACCTACGACTGCCCCGCCGACGGCAGCGTGTGCCGGCACGGCCTCGTCGTCTCGCGCACCGTCACGGCGAACGCCGAGTCCTCCCCGAAGGTCCTGGCCGAGCAGGACATCGAGGACGCGGCCGACGACGCCTACGACCGCGACCTGATCGGCAACAAGCCCTTCGGCGGCGTCGAGTCCCACGAGGAGGTGGCGTCCGGCCCCGTCGCGGTCGCCGGACGCGCCGGGTACTACGTCCGCTGGCGGGTGACGACGGCCGAGGGACCCGGCGGCTACGTGCAGTCGATGGTGTTCCCCTCCACCGTCGGCACCGAGTCCCCGATCCTCGTCCGCTACGTCTTCGACGCCGGGGAGGACGGACCGCCCCTGGCCGGCATGGACAAGATCACCAAGGGCATCCGGCCCATCGGCGACGCGGACACCGGCGGCGGCGTGGGCAGCGGCATCGGCCCGACGGACTGACACCGACACTGGCCCGGCGGAGGGCTCCCCGCTACAGGAAGGTGTGCCCCTCGCCTACAGGAAGGTGTGCCCCTCGCCCCGGTAGGTCGGCACCGTCGCCGTCACCGCGTCGCCCGCCACCAGGTGCAGCGCGTCGAACCGCTCGCACAGCTCCCCGGCCTTGGCGTGCCGGAACCACACCTTGTCGCCGATCAGCAGATCGTCGGCGGGCGAGCCGAGCAGCGGCGTCTGCACTTCGCCCGGGCCCTCCTGGGGGTCGTAGCGCAGGCCCTCGGGCAGATACGGCACCGGCAGCCGGTCGGCGCCGGCCGCACCCGAGGCCGGATACCCGCCGCCGAGCACGGTCACGACCCCGACGCCCGGCCGCCGTACGACGGGCTGCGCGAACAGTGCCGCCGGACGACCGGTGAACGACGTGTAGTTGTCGAACAACCGCGGCACGTACAGCCCGGAGCCGGCCGCGATCTCCGTGACCGCGTCCTCGGCGGCGGTGTGCTGCACGCTGCCCGTGCCGCCGCCGTTGACGAACTCCAGGCCGGGCACCACGGCGCGGACCGCCCGCACCACGGCCGCCCGCCGCTCGGCGAGCTCCCGGCGCGCGGCGGCCTGCATCAGCCGCACGGCACGCGACCGGAACGGATGCCCCGCCACCGCGTCACCGACCCCGGCGACATGCCCCTCGTACGCCATGATGCCGACGACCTCGAACCCCGGCCGCCGGGCCACCGCCCGGGCCAGGTCGGCGACCTCGGCGGGGGAGTGCAGCGGGGAGCGCCGGGCCCCGACCCGCACCCGCCCCCCGAGCAGCCTCAGCGAGGTGTCCAACTCCAAACAGACCCGCACGACTTCCGCGCCGCCGTCGCCCCCGCGCGCCGCGTCGACGAGGTCCAGCTGGGCCACGTCGTCGACCATCACCGTCACGGCGGAGGCGAGCTTGGGGTCGGCGGTCAGCTCGGCGTACCCGGCGCGGTCCGCCGACGGATAGGCGAGCAGCACGTCCTCGAAACCGGAGCGCGCCAGCCACAGGGACTCGGCCAGCGTGAACGACATGACGCCCGCGAAACCGTCCCTGGCCAGGGCCCGTTCCAGCAGCGCACGACAGCGTACGGACTTGCTGGCGACCCGGATCGGCTTCCCGCCGGCCCGGCGGACCAAATCGTCCGCGTTGGCGTCGAAGGCCTCCAGGTCCACGATCGCCACGGGGGCGTCCAGATGGGCGGTGGCCCGGTCGTAGCGGGCCCGGTCGGCGGCGCGTGCGGTCATGACGGAAGCCTGCCAGACAGGATTACCGCAGGGTAGGGGGACGATCCGGGCCAATGCCACGGGCGCGCGGACTGGTTCCCCCTCCGGCGGGGTCACGCCGTAGAGTGACGCGCACGCAAGGCGGGCCCGGCCCCGGCGGCAGGGCCCAGAAGCCCGCGCCGGGATGGCGGTCCCCCCGAGCGGGTATGCGTGCCCGGGACGGATCGGTTCCGCGCCGGGCCGGGCAGGAGACCGCGGTCAGGACCACCGTCTCCGGCCCGTGTCGGAGAAACGGGCCGGGCCCGAGGAAACGGGGGGTGCATGAGCACGGAAGCGCGCCGCGCCTCCCTCCCCCCGCACCCCGAAACACCGCCCCGCCCGGACTCCGCGCCCCCCTCGCCCCCTGCGCCCGCAACGGCTCCTGGGCCTGGCTCGGTTCCTGCGCCCACCTCCGCCCCTGCCCGCGCCCCGCATCCTGGGCCTGCCTCGGGTTCTGGGCCTGCCTCGGTTCCTGTCTCCGCCCCTGCTCGCGCCCCGCATCCTCGGCCTGCCCCGCATCCTGGGCCTGCCTCGGGTTCTGGGCCTGCCCCGACCCCAGCACCCGCCCCGACCCCTGCACCCGCCCCGGGCCCCGGGGCGGGACCGGCGGTTTCCGCGGCGGATTCGCCGGCGTCCCCGCCGGGTTCCGGCGCGGTGCCGCGCCCCAGCCTGTCGCACCCGGAGTCCACGGCTCGCCGTGCGGTGCCGCCGCGCCCGGAGTCCGGCCCGGACACCGCCACCCACCCGTCGGCTCCGTCCCGCCCCGCCGCGCCCCCGCGTCCGGGAACCCCGCCCCGTCCCGGCGTCCCGCCCCGCCCGGCACGGGCGCCGGGGGAGCGCGGCGGCCCGGAGTCCGCGAAGCCCGAGGCGCGCCCCGACGCGGCCTTCGGTCCCGCCCGGGACGGGAACGCCGAAGGCTCCGGTGTCCGGGCCCGCCACCCGCGATTCCGGCTCGGCGTCCCCCGGTCCGCCGACCCCGCGGCCCCGCCGCCCCGTGCCTCCGCCCGCTTCCCCGACACCGCGCCGACCGTCGGCCGTGACGCCCCGCGCGGCGGCGTACCGCAGGCACCGCCGCGCCGTCCCGGTGCTCCCGAGGAGACCCCGACGGAGACGACCGCCCGACTGCGCCCGGTCCCGCCGGACCCGGAACCGGAGCCGCGAACGACGCCGGCCGCGGAACCGTCGGCTCGCACGGAACCCCACGCGTCACACACGACACCCGCCCCGCCCTCCGGCACGGCGGCCCCGGCCACCCCCGACCCCGCCCTCTCCTGGAGCACCCCGTACGAGGCGCGGCCCCGGGTCTCGTTCGGCGAGCCCGAGGGGTACGACGGACTGGCCCGGCCGCGGCCGCTCGGCGGGCGCCCGCGGCCGCAGGTCGTCGCCGCGGCCGTCTGTCTCGTGCTCGGCGTGGGGCTCCTCACCGGAGCCGTCACCGGCAGCTGGCTCGCCGGAGACTCCGGGGACGAGGGCGCGCGCAGTGCGTACACCGAGGCCGGGGACCTGTGGCACAGCGTGCCCGTCGACCAGCTGTTCCCGCCCACCGTCCAGGGCAAGGGGGCCGGCCCCGGCGGAGCCGACCGCACCTGGACGCGGGTCGCGGTCGCCCCGGACGGCGGCTGCGCGGGCGCCTTCGACCGGCTCCTCGCCAAGGTGCTCGACCCGGTCGGCTGCTCGCGGCTGCTGCGGGCCACCTACACCGACGCCACCCAGAGCCACGTCACCACTGTCGGCCTGCTCTTCACCAAGGCCGACGCCGCCGCCATGACCTCGCTGGCCGGCCGGTTCGAGAAGGAGGGCCTGGGCCGCCGGGACGACCTCATGCCCCTGCCCTACGCGGCCAAGGACACGGTCGCCGAGGGCTTCGGCGCACCCCAGCGGGGATCGTGGACCGTCTCGGTCCTCACCGACGCCCCCGTCGTCGTCTACGCCGTGTCCGGCTGGGCCGACGGCCGCACCGTCGACGAACCCGAACCCGCCGAGGAGGCCATCGAGTCCGGTGCCGCGTCGGCGCCCGCCCAGGCCGGTCTCGGCCACGAGGCGCAGGGCCTCGCCGACCGCGTCGAACGCGCCCTGCGCAGACACGTCGGCGCGCCCACGGAGCACCCCTCGTGACCCCCGCGGACATCCGCCGCAGGACCGGCGCCCTGAGCCTGTTCCTCGCCGCCGCCCTCGTCCTCGCCCCGGCGCCCGCCGCGCACGCCGACGGCATCCGCGCCCAGCAGTGGGCCCTGGACGCCATGCACACCCAGCAGGCGTGGCGCACCACCAAGGGCGCGGGCGTCACCGTCGCCGTCCTGGACACCGGCGTCGAGGCCGACCACCCCGACCTGGCCGGCAACGTCCTCACCGGCAAGGACCTGGTCGGCTTCGGCGCGAGCGAGGGCGACCGCTCCTGGGCCCGGCACGGCACCGCCATGGCCGGGATCATCGCCGGTCACGGACACGGCCCCGGCAACACCGACGGCGTCATGGGCATCGCCCCGGAGGCCAGGATCCTCCCCCTCCGCGTGATCCTGGAGGACGGCGACCCGTCCCGCGCGAAGGCCCGCAAGACCCGCGGCAACGCCCTGGCCGAGGGCATCCGCTGGGCCGCCGACCACGGCGCCGACATCATCAACCTCTCCCTCGGCGACGACTCCGCCTCCGCCCACCCCGAACCGGCCGAGGACGAGGCCATCCAGTACGCCCTGAGGAAAGGCGTGATCGTCGTCGCCTCGGCCGGCAACGGCGGCGAGAAGGGCGACCACATCTCCTACCCGGCCGCCTACCCGGGTGTGATCGCCGCGACCGCCGTCGACCGCTACGGCACCCGCGCCTCCTTCTCCACCCGCCGCTGGTACGCCACGGTCAGTGCCCCAGGCGTCGACGTGATCATCGCCGACCCCGACCACCGCTACTACGAGGGCTGGGGCACCAGCGCCGCCTCCGCCTTCGTCTCCGGGGCCGCCGCCCTGGTGAAGGCGGCCCACCCGGACCTCACCCCGGCCCAGGTCAAGTCCGTCCTGGAGGACACCGCCCGCAACGCCCCGGCCGAGGGCCGCGACGACTCCCGGGGCTTCGGCTTCGTCGACCCGGCCGCCGCCATCGAGGCGGCCGGACGGCTGAAGCCGGAGGGCCTGAGGGCGGCGTCGTACGGGGACGAGTACTTCGGCACCGGACCGGACGCCCCCGCCTCCGACGACGACACCTCCGCCTGGGCCGCCCCGCTGGCCGGCGGCGCGGGCGGCGTCCTGGTGGTCGCCGCCGTGGTCCTGTGGCGGGGCCGCCGCGAACGCCACGACGACTTCTGACCACCCGGACGGGTTCCTAGGGCGGGTCGCCCGTGACCGCGGACACCGCCGCGCGCGCCGCCGCCTCGGTCAGCGAGATCCCCGCCGCCTGCGTACCGCTGCCCCGCGACACCACCGCCACCAGGCAGCCGTGGCCGCCCCTCGCCACCCGCCCGATGCTGTTGACGACCCACAGCCCGGTGGTGCTGCGCCGCAGCCAGCCGTTCTTCAGCGCCCACCCCGAACCGGCCGTCCCACCGGCCGCGTCGGCCGCCGCCGACACACCCCACCGCTGACCCTCCGCGATCCGTTCCATCAGCCCGCGCACATAGGCGCGTGAGGCCCCGCTCAGCGCCGAGCCGTCCGCCACGAACACCTGCCGCAACAACGCGACCTGATCGGCGGCGGTGGTCCGGGTCAGCCCCCACAGCGGGCCGTCGCCGCCCTCGGTGCCGGTCAGCCCGAGGCGTTCGTTCGCCGCGTCGAGTCCGTCGGCCGTCCCGATCGCCCGCCACAGTGCCGACGCCGAGTCGTTGTCGCTCTTCTCGATCATCGCGGCGGCGTACGACTTCTCCGCGGCCGTCAGCGACCGTCCCGCGTCCTGCGCCCGGAGCAGCAGCGCCGCCAGGATGTCGACCTTGACGATGCTCGCCGTCTCGAAGGCACCCGTGCCGTACGCGGCGCCCGCGCCCGAGTCCGGGTCCAGCACCGCCACCGACACCTCGGCGCCGTCCGGCACCGGCACCGACGCCATGGCCGCCGCCAGCCGCGCGTCACCGTCCACCACCGGCTCGACCGGCTCGACCGTCTCCACCGCTGCCTCCCCGCCCGAGGGTGCCGAGGCCGACGACGATACGGCGCCGCCCGCACCCGGGCGTGCGTGGCCCTGCCCGTACGCGGCGCCGGTGACCGTGGCGCCGAGGACGGCGAACGCGAGCAGGGCGGGCCGTATCCGCGAGGGGTGCCGCCGGGCCCGCCGGGCTCTGGAGGATGCCATGGCGGCGATGGTCCGGGCGGTGCCTGTGCGGGTCCTTTGGCGGAGGTCACATCCGGGTGAGAGATCCCTGAGAGGCCGGTGAGAAGCGCCGTACCCGCGCCCCGGTAGGGTCGGGAACCGTGGCGAACAAGAACATCCCCGACTCCGCCTTCTCCGACGACGACGGCACCGCCGACCCCCGGCTGAGCGCCGCGCTCGCCGCCTGGGCCGAGGACCGCGCCGCCGTGGCCCCCGTGCTGGCGGCGCTCAAGGGCGCCCGGCTGCTCGTGCCCGTCGTCGCCGTGCTGGGTGAGGTGGAGGAGGACGAGAACGGGCTGCGCCGCGAGAAGACCAGCGACATGGCCGTACCGACCCTGAAGGCCGGTGACCGCACCGCGCTCCCCGCGTTCACGTCCACCGAGTCGCTCGCCCGCTGGGACCCCGCGGCCCGCCCCGTCGCCGTACCCGTGCACCAGGCGTTGCAGGCCGCCGCGCACGAGAAGGCGGACACCGTCGTACTGGACCTGGCCGGGCCGGTGCCGTTCGAGCTGACCGGAGCGGTGCTGCTGGCGCTCGCCGAGGGGCGTGCGACGACCGACCCGCTCGCGGACCCGGCCGTGGCCGGGGCGGTGCGCGCCGTCCTGGCCGACGAGCCCGCCGTGCTGCGGGCCCACCTCGGACCGGGCCGGGCCGACGGCACGCTCGCACTGGTGCTGGACCCGGACTCCGACGCGCCGAGGGCCGCGCGCGCCGTGGCCGAGCGGCTGGCCGCCGACGACACGCTGAGGGCCCGCCTGGTGCGCGGCCTCGACCTGGCACTGCTGCCGGCCGGGGCGACGCCGCCGGGCGAGCCCTTGTACCTGCGGGGATAGCCCGGGTCGGACGGGCGGCGGTCAGCCGTAGACCGCGCCCGTGTACTTCTCGCCCGGACCCTGGCCGGGCTCGTCCGGGACCAGCGAGGCCTCGCGGAAGGCCAGCTGGAGCGACTTCAGACCGTCGCGCAGCGGCGCCGCGTGGAACGAGCTGATCTCGGTCGCGGTGGCGTCCAGCAGGCCGGCCAGCGCGTGCACCAGCTTGCGGGCCTCGTCCAGGTCCTTGTGGTCCTCGCCCTCCTCGGTCAGGCCCAGCTTCACGGCGGCCGCGCTCATCAGGTTGACGGCGACCGTCACGATCACCTCGACCGCGGGGACCTCGGCGATGTCGCGGGTCATGGCGTCGAAGTCGGGATTCGCCGAGGATTCAGCAGGGGTCTCACTCATGCCGCACACGATAGGCGCAGCGGGGGAGCGGGCCCCACCCGGACTCGGTTAGCCCTTGCCCCGCCGAGCTGCTAACCTTGTGTAACGACCGGTCGGACACGCCCGCCCACGGCAGCGGATCCGGCCCACAAGTGGAGGCTTCGAACTCCCACCTGGCCGTCCTCCGGACGGCGGGTCACCGGTCAGGCGGTCCCGTCCCACGGCGGTGACCAGCCCGAAATCGCGCCCCGCGGCCGTCGCGGCGGTGCTCCGGTAGCAGTTCGAGGAGCCCCGCCTGTGATCGTCCGGGGCATTTTTTGTGCGCCGGCGCGGTTAGGTCTATCGAACACAGACGTTACGCGGCTGTCCGCCAGACCGTCGCGTGGTGCTACCGAGGAGGATCCATCAGCGCCGAGCCCCGCATCAACGACCGGATTCGCGTTCCCGAGGTGCGACTTGTCGGTCCCAGCGGCGAGCAGGTCGGGATTGTCCCGCTTGCCAAGGCCCTGGAGCTTGCGCAGGAGTACGACCTCGACCTCGTCGAGGTCGCGGCGAACGCCCGTCCGCCCGTGTGCAAGCTCATGGACTACGGGAAGTTCAAGTACGAGTCGGCCATGAAGGCCCGTGAGGCGCGCAAGAACCAGGCGCACACGGTCATCAAGGAGATGAAGCTCCGGCCGAAGATCGACCCGCACGACTATGACACCAAGAAGGGTCACGTCGTCCGGTTCCTCAAGCAGGGCGACAAGGTCAAGATCACGATCATGTTCCGTGGTCGCGAGCAGTCCCGGCCGGAGCTCGGCTACCGACTGCTGCAGCGTCTCGCGGAGGACGTCCAGGACCTCGGCTTCGTGGAGTCGAACCCGAAGCAGGACGGCCGGAACATGATCATGGTCCTCGGTCCGCACAAGAAGAAGACCGAGGCGATGGCCGAGGCCCGCCAGGCGCAGGAAGCGCGCAAGGCGGACGCGAAGGCGAACCCCGGCAAGTCGCAGAACGCCGCGGAGGCCGACGAGGTCGAGGACGCCGAGGCCCCGGCCGAGGCACCTGCCGAAGCGTGACCCCGGGGGACCGCCAGTCCCCAGGACACATACCCGATACAAGAGCGACGCTCCAACCGTGCCCGGTTTCACGACCGGGCACCGGAGCGCCACCGACGAGGAGAGAACGGCGCTATGCCGAAGAACAAGTCGCACAGCGGTGCCAGCAAGCGCTTCAAGATCACCGGCTCCGGCAAGGTGCTGCGTGAGCGCGCCGGCAAGCGCCACCTGCTCGAGCACAAGTCGTCCCGCGTGACGCGTCGCCTCACCGGCAACGCCGAGATGGCCCCGGGCGACGCCGCGAAGATCAAGAAGCTTCTCGGCAAGTGACGTACGGGCGCCACTGAGCGCCGTACGGCAGGACCGGGACCCATTCGACACCGGGCCGCGTGAGGAACGACCGCGGCCCCGCTACAAGGAGTTAACAAGTGGCACGCGTCAAGCGGGCAGTCAACGCCCACAAGAAGCGCCGGGCGATCCTCGAGCAGGCCTCCGGCTACCGCGGTCAGCGTTCGCGCCTGTACCGCAAGGCCAAGGAGCAGGTCACCCACTCGCTGGTCTACAACTACAACGACCGCAAGAAGCGCAAGGGTGACTTCCGCCAGCTGTGGATCCAGCGCATCAACGCCGCTGCCCGCGCCAACGGCATCACGTACAACCGCTTCATCCAGGGCCTGAAGGCCGCCAACGTCGAGGTCGACCGCAAGATCCTCGCCGAGCTGGCCGTCAACGACCCGAACGCGTTCGCCGCGCTCGTCGAGGTCGCGCAGAAGGCGCTGCCGAGCGATGTGAACGCGCCGAAGGCGGCGTGACGCTGCGCCGGCTTCAGCCGGTTGTCGAAGGGACCCGCAGGCTTGGAGCCTGCGGGTCCCTTCGGTTGGTGTTGTTCGGTTCGTTGTCTGCCCCAGGTTCGTTGTGGCCGGTCGCGCAGTTCCCCGCGCCCCTGTGGGGCGCGTCGCAGTCCACGACGATTCAGATGTGAAGGTGAGCAAGAGTGCGTCCTGTCAGCCCCGAGCTGATCTCCCCCCGGTCCCCACGTGTCGCCGCCGCGCGGCGGCTCGGGAAGCGGAACTTCCGGGGGAAGGAGCGGCTGTTCCTCGCCGAGGGGCCGCAGGCCGTGCGGGAGGCCGCGGGGTACGGGGACACGCTGGTCGAGCTGTTCGCCACCGTCGAGGCCGCCGAGCGGTACGCCGACATCGTCGGTGCCGCGCGGGACGCCGGTGCCCGGGTGCACCTCGCCGCCGACTCGGTGATCGAGGACATCTCCACCACCGTCACCCCGCAGGGGCTGGTCGGGGTCTGCCGGTTCCTGGACACGCCGTTCGACGAGATCCTCGCCGCCCGGCCCAAGCTGGTCGCCGTCCTCGCGCACGTCCGGGACCCCGGCAACGCGGGCACCGTGCTGCGCTGCGCCGACGCAGCCGGGGCCGAGGCGGTCGTGCTCACCGACGCCTCCGTCGACCTGTACAACCCCAAGGCGGTACGCGCCTCCGTCGGCTCCCTGTTCCACCTGCCGGTCGCCGTCGGCGTCCCCGTCGAGCGGGCCGTCGCCGGACTGCGGGAGGCGGGGGTACGGGTGCTGGCCGCCGACGGTGCGGGCGAGGACGACCTCGACACCGAGCTGGACGCCGGCACCATGGGCGGCCCCACGGCCTGGGTGTTCGGCAACGAGGCCTGGGGGCTCCCGGAGGAGACCCGCGCCCTCACCGACTCCGTCCTGCGCGTCCCGATCCACGGGAAGGCGGAGAGTCTGAACCTCGCGACCGCCGCCGCCGTATGTCTCTACGCGTCGGCGCGTGCACAGCGCGCCGCCGGAGGGTGCCGCTCCGTCACCGAGAGCTAGTAGGGTGACCAGCTCAGGGCCCCTGCGCGGTTGAGAGGTGGGGTACGGGGATGAGCGTCGGCACGAGCAGCGCACCGGGAGCACGCCAGGTGTCGCGCCCGCCCGCGCCCCGCACGCCCGGCGATCCCGCCGGCCTCGGCATCGACCCGGACCAGCTGCCCGACGGCCTCGTCGTCGCCGACGAGCACGGCCGGGTGATCTGCTTCAACGCCGCCGCCGTCCGCATCACCGCCACCCCCGCCGCCGAGGCCCTCGGACAGCCCCTGGAGAGCGCCCTGCCCCTGGAGGACCTGGAGGGCCGCCGCTGGTGGCAGCTCACCGACCCCTACGGCGGCCTCGCCATCCGGGTCCGGCAGCCCGAGCGCAACCTGCTGCTCCCCGGCGGACGGGAGGTCCTGGTCACCGCCCGCTACGTGCGCGCCGAACGCCTCGGCCCCGTGCACCGCGTCGTCGTCACCCTGCGCGACACCGAGGCCCGCCGCCGCACCGAGCGCAGCCACGCCGAGCTGATCGCCACCGTCGCCCACGAGCTGCGCTCCCCGCTCACCTCCGTCAAGGGCTTCACGGCCACGCTGCTGGCCAAGTGGGAGAGGTTCACCGACGACCAGAAGCGGCTGATGCTGGAGACCGTCGACGCCGACGCCGACCGCGTCACCCGGCTCATCGCCGAACTGCTCGACATCTCCCGGATCGACTCCGGCCGCCTCGAGGTGCGCCGCCAGCCCGTCGACATCGGCGCCGCCGTCGGCCGGCACATCCAGGCGTACGTCGCCGCGGGCCAGGAGGCCGACCGGTTCCTGCTCCGTCTCGCCCAGCCGCTGCCCGACCTGTGGGCCGACCCCGACAAGGTCGACCAGGTGCTGAGCAACCTGCTGGAAAATGCCGTGCGGCACGGCGAGGGAACCGTCACCATTGACGTCACGCCCACGGCGTCCCCCCGCGAAGGGGAGGACACCGGCACGTCGGTCACGGTGAGCGACGAGGGGGCGGGCATCCCGGAGGAATCCATGAACCGCGTCTTCACCCGCTTCTGGCGGGGCAGCAAGCGCGGTGGCACCGGCCTCGGGCTGTACATCGTCAAGGGCATCGTCGAGGCCCACGGCGGCACCATCACGGTCGGCCGCGCTCCCGGCGGCGGCGCCGAGTTCCGATTTACGTTGCCCGTGGCGGCACCGGCGTACCTCACCTGAGAAGGACCAGAGGCGGCCGACGACCCCCACGGGCGTAATCCGCGTTCCACAGCCCCGTTAGACTCGGTCTTTGGCACCTTTGCGTCCAGATCCGCAGACGAAGCGCAGACGAAGCGTCTCCGCCGCGTCCGAGGACCGTAGACGGGGCGTCCCAGCCAGCCAACCGGAAGCACGGGAAGAGATGTCGGCACCGAATAAGTCGTACGACCCTGTCGAGGTCGAGGCGTTGAAACCGGAAGAGATCGAGCGCATGCGGGACGAGGCGCTCGCCGCCTTCGCCGCCGCGGACTCCCTCGACGCGCTCCAGGAGGCCAAGGTCGCCCACACCGGCGGCACCTCCCCGCTGGCGCTGGCCAACCGCGAGATCGGCGCCCTGCCCCCACAGGCCAAGGCCGAGGCGGGCAAGCGCGTCGGCATGGCCCGCGGCGCCGTGAACAAGGCGCTGGCCGCCCGCCAGACCGAGCTGGAGGCCGAGCGCGACGCGCGGGTCCTGGTCGAGGAGGCCGTGGACGTCACGCTGCCCCACGACCGGGTACCGGCCGGCGCCCGCCACCCGCTCACCACGCTCTCCGAGCGCATCGAGGACATCTTCGTCGCCATGGGCTACGAGGTCGCCGAGGGCCCCGAGGCCGAGGCCGAGTGGTTCAACTTCGACGCCCTCAACATCGGCCCGGACCACCCGGCCCGCGGCGAGGCCGACACCTTCTTCGTCCAGGGCCCGGAGGGCGGCTCCGAGTCCGGCGTCGTGCTGCGCACCCACACCTCGCCCGTGCAGATCCGCTCCGCGCTCTCCCGCGAGCTGCCGGTCTACGTGATCTGCCCCGGCCGGGTGTACCGCACCGACGAGCTGGACGCCACCCACACCCCCGTCTTCCACCAGGTCGAGCTGCTCGCCGTCGACGAGGGCCTGACCATGGCGGACCTCAAGGGCACCCTGGACCACATGGTCCAGTCGCTGTTCGGCGCGGAGATGAAGACCCGGCTGCGGCCGAACTTCTTCCCCTTCACCGAGCCGTCCGCCGAGATGGACATGCTCTGCTACGTCTGCAAGGGCGCGTCCGTCGGCAACCCCGACCGGCCCTGCCGCACCTGCTCCAGCGAGGGCTGGATCGAGCTGGGCGGCTGCGGCATGGTCAACCCGCGGGTGCTCACCGCCTGCGGTATCGACCCCGAGAAGTACAGCGGCTTCGCCTTCGGGTTCGGCATCGAGCGGATGCTGATGTTCCGCCACAACGTCGAGGACATGCGAGACATGGTCGAGGGTGACGTCCGGTTCACCCGGCCGTTCGGGATGGAGATCTGATGCGGGTCCCGCTTTCCTGGCTGCGGGAGTACGTCGACCTGCCGGCCACCGAGACCGGCCGCGACGTGCAGGCCAAGCTGATTTCGGCCGGCCTTGAGGTCGAGACCGTCGAGCACCTGGGCGCCGACCTCAAGGGCCCCCTCGTCGTCGGCCAGGTGCTGACCATCGAGGAGCTGGAGGGCTTCAAGAAGCCGATCCGCTTCTGCACGGTGAACGTCGGCCAGGCCAACGGCACCGGTGAGCCGCAGGAGATCGTCTGCGGCGCCCGGAACTTCGCCGTCGGCGACAAGGTCGTCGTGGTCCTGCCCGGCGCCACCCTGCCCGGCGGCTTCTCGATCTCCGCCCGCAAGACCTACGGCAAGACGTCCCACGGCATGATCTGCTCCAGCGACGAGCTGGGAATGGGCGACGACGGCACCCACGGCATCATCGTGCTGCCGCCGGAGACCGAGGTCGGCAAGGACGCCATCGAGCTGCTGGAACTGGTCGACGAGGTGCTGGACATCGCCGTCACCGCCAACCGCGGCGACTGCCTGTCCATCCGCGGCGTCGCCCGCGAGGCCGCCATCGCCTACGGCCTGCCGCTGCGCGACCCGGCCCTGCTCGACGTGCCCGGCCCGAACGCCTACGGCTACCCGGTGAAGATCGGCGACCCCACCGGCTGCGACCGCTTCACCGCCCGCACCGTGACCGGCCTCGGCGCCGAGGCCCGCTCGCCGATCTGGCTCCAGCGCCGGCTGCAGAAGGTCGGCATGCGCCCGATCTCGCTCGCCGTCGACGTCACCAACTACGTGATGATGGAGCTGGGCCAGCCCCTGCACGCCTACGACCGCGGTCTGGTCCAGGGCACCATCGGCGTGCGCCGGGCCACGGAGGGCGAGAAGATCGTCACCCTCGACGGCACCGAGCGGAAGCTGCACGCCGAGGACCTGGTCATCACCGACGACCGCGGCCCGATCGGCCTCGCGGGGGTCATGGGCGGCGCCAACACCGAGATCGCGGACCACGACGCCGCCGAGAACGGTGGGAACGCGACGAGTGACGTGGTCATCGAGGCCGCCCACTTCGACCAGGTGTCCATCGCGCGCACCGCCCGCCGGCACAAGCTGTCCTCCGAGGCGTCCCGCCGCTTCGAGCGCGGCGTCGACCCGCAGGCCGCCGCCGCAGCCGCGCAGCGCACCGTCGACCTGCTGGTGCTGCTCGCGGGCGGCACCGCCGAGGCCGGGGTGACCGAGATCAGCGCCCCGTCCGCACCGCACACCATCAGCCTCCCGGCCGACCACCCGGACAAGGTCGCCGGTGTCGCCTACGGCCGCGAGACCGTCGTACGCCGCCTCCAGGAGGTGGGCTGCGACGTCTACGGCCAGGACGAGCTGATCGTCACCGTGCCGTCCTGGCGGCCCGACCTCACCGACCCGAACGACCTCGCCGAGGAGGTCATCCGCCTGGAGGGCTACGAGAACCTGCCCTCCACGCTGCCCCGGCCCCCGGCGGGCCGCGGCCTGACCTCCCGGCAGCGGCTGCACCGCCGCGTCGGGCGGGCCCTGGCCGGTGCCGGTTACGTCGAGGCGCTGAACTACCCGTTCGTCGGCGAGCAGGTCTTCGACCAGCTCGGTCTCGACGCCGACGACCCGGCCCGCCGCGTCGTCAGGCTGGTCAACCCGCTCAGCGACGAGGAGCCCGCGCTGCGGACCTCGCTGCTGCCGGGCCTGCTGAGCGCGCTGCGCCGCAACGACGGCCGGGGCGCGCACGACCTCGCCCTCTTCGAGACCGGCCTGGTCTTCCACCCGCGCGACGAGCAGCGGGTCGCCGGCAACCTGCCCGTCGACCGGCGCCCCAGCGAGGACGACCTCGCCGCGCTGGACGCCGCGCTGCCCGACCAGCCCCGGCACGTCGCCGTGGTCCTGGCCGGCGCCCGCGAGCAGGCCGGCTGGTGGGGCAAGGGCCGTCCGGCCGACTGGGCCGACGCGGTCGAGGCCGCCCGCACCGTCGCCCGCGAGGCCGGCGCCGAACTGGGCGTCCGCAAGGGCCAGTACGGTCCCTGGCACCCGGGCCGCTGCGCCGAGCTGCTCCTCACCGTGGACGGCGAGGAGCGCGTCGTCGGACACGCCGGTGAGCTGCACCCGCGGGTCCTGAAGGCGCTGGGCCTGCCCGCGCGCACCTGCGCGATGGAGCTGGACCTCGACGCGGTGGAGCGGGTCGGCGACGACACCCCGCAGGCGCCGGGCATCTCCACCTTCCCGGTCGCGACGCAGGATGTCGCCCTGGTGGTCGACGCGTTCGTCCCGGCCAGCGAGGTCGAGACCGCGCTGCGCGAGGGCGCGGGCGAACTGCTGGAGTCCATCCGGCTGTTCGACGTCTACGACAACGCGGAGCAGCTCGGTGAGGGGCGCAAGTCCCTCGCGTACGCGTTGCGCTTCCGCGCGGGGGACCGGACGCTGACGGTCGACGAGGCGTCGGCCGCCCGCGATGCCGCGGTCGCCCTCGCGGGCGAGCGGGTCGGAGCGGTGCTCCGCAGCTGACGGTTCGCCCAAGGGGCGTGGGGTTTCTGCCGGTTCGGCGGCTGCGGATACGTCGTGGTCGCCCGTGCAGTTCCCCGCGCCCCCAGAAGCAGGCACGTTGCGCGGACGTCCCTCAAGGAGCGCGGCCCTTCTGAGGGGCGTTGCGGTCATACCGATAAGGGGCGCGGGGAACTGCGCGACCAGCCACAACGCACCCGCACTCGACAACGCACCCGCACTGCTGAACGGCGACAAGCCGAAACTGTTGGAGCCGGCGAAGCCGTCCGCCCCGCCACGGAGTGTCGGGCAGGCAGCCGGGCGGACGGCGTGGAAACGGGCCGCCGCACTGTACGAGGGGGAGCCGGCGGCCCGGCCGGCCTCTTTCGAGGCCCTTCAGTCAACCGGCCCGGCACTCTCCGCGACAGCGCGCACACGCTGCGGATGCGCGTACTCCGTTCACACCCCGTGTGAAGACCGACGCACTACGCTGTCGGCACCGATTCACCGGGGGCACCCATGCAGCCCAACACCCTGCTCGACGCGATCCTCGACGAGGCCGGGATCTCGCACGCGGGACTGGCCGCGCACGTCAACCAGGCGGGGCGGGCACGCGGGCTCGCACTGAGGTACGAACACACCGCCGTCGCACGGTGGTTGAAGGGACAGCGGCCGCGCGGCCAGGTGCCCGACCTGATCTGCGAGGTCCTCGCCTCCCGGCTGCACCGGCCCGTCACCCTCGACGACATCGGCCTCGGCGTGCCCGGCGAACCCGCCGCCCCGCACACCGGATCACTGTCCGGGTTCGTGGCGCGTGCGACCGCCCTGTGGCGGTCCGACCAGCAGCAGCGCCCGCACATCCTCGGCGCCCCCGCGCTCACCGGCACGCCCGCCGTGCTGCCCGTGTGGGAGTGGGAGAACCCGCCCGAGGACACGGACGTCTCCCGCGGCGGACGGCACCGGGTCACCGCGGCCGACCTGGAGACGGTGCGCTGCGCCCGTACGCACTACGAGCAGATGTACCGCAAGGCCGGCGGCATCGCGACCCGTGCCCGTATCGTCGGTTTCCTCAACTCCGAGGCCGCGCCGCTGCTGCGCGGCAGCTACACCGACGCCACCGGGCGGCAGCTGCACCGGGCCACCGGGGGCCTGGTGGCCGTCGCCGGGATCTGCGCGTACGACTCCGACGCGCACGGCCTCGCCCAGCGCTACTTCCACCAGGCGCTCCGGCTCGCCAAGGCCAGCGGCGACCGGGGGCTCGGCGCCTACGTGATCGCGCTGCTGGTCAACCAGGCGCTGTTCACGCGGGAGTACCGGCAGGCCGTCGCCTTCGCCGAGGCCGCGCTGCGCGCCGCCGGCCGGCAGATCACCCCGGCGCTCGCCTCCGACCTGTACGCGATGCAGGCGAAGGCGTACGCGCACCTGGGCGACGGCAGCGGCGCGCTGGCCTGCATCCGCCGGGCCGAGCAGGCCGCCGAGCGCATCCGGCGGGGGTACGAGCCCGACGAGACCGGCTACGTCCAGCCCGGACTGGTCAACGTCCAGGTGGCGGAGGCGCTGCTGAGCCTCGGTGAACTCGCGGCGGCCGGGGAGCACGCGGCGGCGGCCGTCGACACCCCCGCGCACGACCGGGGCCGCGTGCACCGGCTCGCCATGCTCAGCACGATCGAACTGCGTCAGGGCCACGCCGACAAGGCGGTGGCGACGGCCGTGCGGATGGCCGAGCAGGCCCGGGGAATGGAGTCCCATCGGCTGCGCGACCGACTGCGCGCGGTGCGCGAGCACCTGGTGAGCAGCGGTTGCGCGGGCACGGCCGAGGCCGCCGCACTCATCGACGGGGCACTGCGCGTACCGCTGTAGGCGTCCCGTCCGCCCCGCCCCTGCGCCCACCCCTGCACCGTGAGCGGCCCTCGTACGCCTGCTGCCGGAACGCTGCTGCTGCGATATTGCCACCTACTCAAAGAAAGGTGGCAGAACAGTGCAGTGGACGAAACAGAGCGAACAAAATGTGTACTCAAACCGATGGTTCAGCGTCAATCTCGCCGATGTCGTCCTGCCGGACGGCCGACATCTCGACCACTTCCTGATACGGATGCGCCCCGTGGCCGCGGCCACGGTCGTGAACGAGGCGGGCGAGGTCCTCCTGCTGTGGCGGCACCGGTTCATCACCGACAGCTGGGGCTGGGAACTGGCGGCCGGAGTCGTCGAGGACGGCGAGGACGTAGCGGTGGCGGCGGCCAGGGAACTGGAGGAGGAGACCGGCTGGCGACCCGGACCGCTGCACCACCTGATGAGCGTGGAACCCTCCAACGGACTCACCGACGCCCGCCACCACGTCTACTGGGCCGACCGGGGCACGTACGTCGGACACCCCGTGGACGACTTCGAGTCCGAGCGCCGGGAATGGGTCCCCCTCAAACTCGTCCCCGACCTCGTCACCCGCGGGGAGGTCCCGGCCGCGAACATGGCCGCCGCACTGCTCCTGCTGCACCACCTCAGGCTCGGGCGCGACCAGCCGGCCCCGCCCGCACACAGCAGCTGACATCACGTCAGCCGGCCCGTCGCACGCGGCCGGTGCGTGCCGGGGTGCCCGGCCCGGACCGGTCGCTCAGGTCCGGACCGGCGGCTCAGGCGAGGTGGGCGAAGAGGTCGTTGAACGCCTCGGTCATCGACGGGTGGGTGTAAATTCCGTCGCGCAGCAGGCTCGCGGTGGCTCCCAGCCGGAGGGCGACCGCAAGGGTGTTGACCGTCTCGTGCGCGTCGTGGGCGAGCACGGTCACGCCGAGCACCTCGTCCGTCCCGGCGTCGACGATCGCCTTCATCACGCCGCGCGGGTCGCCCACGATCTTCGCCCGCGGCACCGTCGCCATGTCCGCCACCTCGCGCACCGCGGTCCTGAGGGGCCGGCCGGTGGCCCGTGCCTCGGCCTCGGTCATGCCGACCCGCGCCAGCGGCGGGGTGGTGAAGACGACGTGCGGCACGTGGCGGCGGTCGTCCACGGAGCGGGTGCCGGATCCGGTGAGCTGGTCGAGCACGATCCGGTAGTCGTCGAGCGAGATGTAGGTGAACTGCGGACCGCCGTTGACGTCGCCGATCGCGAAGACGTGCGGCAGACTCGTGCGCAGGTGACGGTCGACGATCACCTCGCCCCGGGAGCCGACCCTGATACCGGCCTCGGCCAGGCCGAGCCCCTTGGTCACCGGGCGCCGACCGAGAGCAGCCAGCACGACGTCGCCGTGTGCAGTCGCGGTCTCACCCGATCGGGTGCGGTAGGTGACGGACGCACGGCCCGCGTCCGCGTCGTCGACCCGCTCGACGGTGGCGCCGGTGAGCACCCGGACGCCCGCGTCGGTCAGCAGCGCCTCCATCGCGGCGGCGATGTCGGGGTCCTCGGCGGGCAGCAGTTGCCCGCCCCGCTGGATCAGCGTCACCCGGGTGCCGAACGCGGCCTGCATCGAGGCGAACTCCACGCCGACGTAACCGCCGCCGAGCACCACCAACTCCTTCGGCCGCTCGGTCGCCGCCAGCATCCCCGTGCTGGTGACGACCCGTGGATTCCCGGCCAGGCCAGGCATCGGCGGCACGACCGGGGTGGAGCCGGTGTTGATCACGATCGTCTCGGCGCGGATCTCCAGCTCGTCGCCGCCCGCGGTGACCATGAGCGTGTGCGGGCCGGTGAAGCGCGCCCGGCCGGTGATCACGGTCGAGGTCTCCGGCGAGTCGAAGAGCTCGAAGTTCTTGGCCCGCATCGCCTCGACCAGAGCCGTCTTCTTCCGGGCGGCCTCCTCGAACCAGGCCGCCCGGTCCACCCGTTCGTCCGGATGTTCCGACTGGTACACCAGCGCCTTGGTCGGCACGCAGGCGATGTTGATGCACGTCCCGCCGTACATCTCATCGGACTGCTCGATCAGGGCCACACGCCTGCCCGCCTTCGCCAGCGCCCCGACCAGCGTCTTGCCTCCCTTGCCGAAACCGACGACCGCCAGCTCCACCTGCATGACACGCATGGACACCCTTCCCGGTTCTTCCTTGCTGTTCCCTGCTGTGCTCGACGACCGCATGGGCGTCGTCCCACTCGTATGCGGCATGCGCCGTGATGTCGACCGACAGCGCCGTCGGGGAGGCGCAGCCCACTCGCGTGCGCGACCACGTCCGACATGGAGGCGTCGGATCCGCGACCTCGCGCGGAGCCTGCGGGCGGGGCGACGATGCTGTCTCAGCCGTGCTGCGGGTACAGGGCGGCGACGCCGCCGGCGAGGTCGGCCCGGACCTTTCGGCTGAGGTCGTCGACGAGGATCTCGGCGGCCCCGGAGGCGATGCCGTCGACGGCCGCACGGGCGACGTCCGCCGGGGCGTTCTTGGGCCCCTCGACGTGGCCGGCCATGTCGGTGTCCATGTAGCCGACGTGGAGCCCGGACACGGTGATGTCCCGGGGCGCGAGCTGCTGGCGCAGCGTGTTGGTCAGACTCCACTGTGCGGACTTGGCGGCCGCGTAGGCGCCGACACTGGGAAAGCTGATCCACGACAGCACGGAGAGGATGTTGAGGATCGCGCCTCCGCCCCGGGACTCGATCACGGGGGCGAAGGCCCGGATCGTCCTGAGGGTGCCCAGGTAGTGGGTCTCCATCTCCAGACGGACGGCGTCCAAGTCACCGGTCAGCAGGTCGGCGCCCGTGGAGCTGCCCGCGTTGTTGATCAGTACGGTGACGTCGCGGGCCTCCTCGGCGGCCGCGGCGACCGAGGCGGGGTCGGTGACGTCGAGCCGTATCGCCTTCACGCCGGGCAGGTCGATCCGGTCCGGCCGCCGGGCCGCCCCGTACACCGTGGCGCCTCGCGCGACCAGTTCCTGGGTCAGTGCCCTGCCGAGTCCGCGGTTGGCCCCGGTGACCAGGACGGTTGCGGTGCTGATGTCCATCATGACTCCCCATTTGGTGTGCGACGTGCGGTGCGCGGCCGTCGAGAGGCGACGCGCGTGCATGTCTTGGCTGACTTACGTCTACAGAAGTTAGCTCTGACGGTATAGGCTGACTATGCCCAACGCAAGCCAGGTGGAAGGTGGAGAGATGAAGGATCTGCTGGAGGACCGGGACGCCTGGTCCGTGGCCAACTGCTCCGTCGCCAGGACGCTGGAGATCGTCGGCAACAGGACGGCCGTGCTGGTCATGCGCGAGGCGTTCTTCGGCACCCGTCGGTTCGACGACTTCGCCAGGCGGGTGGGCGTCGGCGAACCCGCCCTCGCGGCGCGCCTGAAGGACCTGACGGCCGTCGGCATCCTGGAGCGCGTCCCCTACCAGGAGCCCGGCAGTCGGACCCGGTTCGCCTACCAACTGACGGAGAAGGGTCGGGACTTCCTGCCCGTCATCGTGGCGCTGCGGCAGTGGGGCGACGCCTGGGCCGCCGACGAGCAAGGGCCCCCCGTGGTCGTGCGGCACAAGAACTGCGGCGCTCCGGTGCGGGCGGTGCCTTGCTGCGCCGACGGTCACGACGTGCCGATCGAGGAGACCTTCGTCGAGGCGGGCCCGGGCCTCATCCGTGTCGGCCCGGACAGCCCCTGACCTCGCGGCGTGACCACCTCCGCCACCCCCGCCGCCACACCGCCTCACCGTCCCGCGGGCCCGCGCCCACGACACATCTCCGAGGAGCCGACGCGTGTCCGACACACCGAAGAAGTCCCCGAGCGCCGACGCGGCCGTCCGGGCCGGCGCGGTGCCCCACAGGTCGCGCGTGTTCGGCTGGGAGGACCCCGCACTCTGCGCCGAAGCCGTCCCCCGCCACAGCGGTCTCGGCTTCCTCCGCGAGATGCTGGCCGGACGCCTGCCCGCCCCGCCGGTCGCCGCCACCCTGGGCCTCACCCTGGAGGAGGCCGAGTACGGCCGGGCGGTCTTCGTCCTGGTGCCGGGCGAGGAGCACTACAACCCGATCGGCAGCGTCCACGGCGGCGTCTACGCCACGCTCCTCGACTCGGCGGCCGGCTGCGCGGTCCAGTCCGTGCTGCCGCAGGGCGTGGGATACACCTCCATCGACCTGACCGTGAAGTTCCTGCGTCCGATCACCGTCGACACCGGGAAGGTGCGTGCCATCGGCACCGTCCTCAACAGCGGCCGTCGCACCGCCCTGGCCCAGGCGGAGCTCCGCGACTCGGACGACCGGCTCCTGGCCCATGCCACCAGCAGCTGCATGCTCTTCCCGATCCCGGCTCGCTGACCGCCCTCGCCCGGCCGGACTCACGCGGCGGCGGTGCCGGGCCGTCCTGGCTGCGGAACCTGACCGTGCGTGGTGGTGAAGCGCCTGCGGTACCCGGTGGGCGTGGTGGCCGGATGGCGGGCGAAGGCGCGGCGCGGGGTCTCGTAGCTGCCGAGGCTGCTGTGCCGACGGCGGAGGTGATGCCGTGCCCGTCGAGGAGGAGTCGCTGGGCACGGTCGAGACGCCCACGCTCGACCCGGCGCGCGGGGGTGGTGTGCAGTTCGGTCCGGAACAGCCGGGTCGGGGAGCCGTCGCGGGAGATGGTGCACCACCGCCGGCGGCACACCTGCGTGAGCGGGCAGCTCGGTGCGGGCGAGGACGTCATCTCCGTGTCGCACTGGACGGGGCACGCCTCGCCCGACATCACGCTGAAGATCTACACGCGCTTCATGCCGGACCGCGGGATGCGCGGGCGCGCCGCCGTCGACAACTGGCCAAAGGCCGGCACCGGTTCCGCACCGCGGGCGGCGGCTCCGGAGCCGTAGGCGGTTGATCCGCTCGCGTTCACGGAGGCAACGCCGTTGACGCTGCCGGACCGGCGCGAGGAGTCGGTGGAGGTGTACGTGCAGGGCGCCCGCCACGCGCGCGGGCCGTGGACGGCGGGGGCGATGCTGAACGCGGCGGGCCCGGCCTCCGGAGGGATACGCATCGCTCCTGCCGCGTGAGGGAGTGACGTGATCTCCCACCGAACCCCCTGAGGCTCGTAACGATCTTGAAGGCCGTCGCCGGGATCACCGGCGACGGCCCTTCGTCCTGCACGGGGGCGGGGCTCCGGCGTGCCCCGGTCGAACTGATGGTGCGAGTCAGCCGTAGGCGTAGAAGCCCGAGCCGCTCTTGCGGCCGAGGCGGCCCGCGTCGACCATGCGCTGGAGCAGCGGGGGAGCGGCGTACAGCGGTTCCTTGTACTCCTCGTACATCGAGTACGCCACCGAGGCGACCGTGTCCAGGCCGATCAGGTCGGTCAGCTTCAGCGGGCCCATCGGGTGGGCGCAGCCCATCTCCATGCCGTTGTCGATGTCCTCGCGGCTGGCGATGCCCGACTCGAACATCCGGATCGCGGAGAGCAGGTAGGGGATCAGCAGCGCGTTGACCACGAAGCCGGAGCGGTCCTGGGCACGGATCCCGTGCTTGCCGAGCACCTTCTCGGTGAACAGCTGGGCCCTGCTGAGCGTGCCCTCGGAGGTGGTGAGCGCCGGGATCAGCTCGACGAGCTGCTGCACCGGGGCCGGGTTGAAGAAGTGGATGCCGATGACGTGGTCCGGCCGCGAGGTGGCGACCGCCAGCTTCACCAGCGGGATCGAGGAGGTGTTGGAGGCCAGGATCGCGTCCGGCCGGGTCACGACCTGATCGAGCACCTGGAAGATCTCGGTCTTGACCTGCTCGTTCTCGACGACGGCCTCGATCACCAGATCACGGTCGGCGAACTCGCCGAGGTCCGTGGTGAAGCTGAGCCGCGCCTGCGTCGCGTCCCGCTCCTCCTCGGTCATCTTGCCGCGCTCGGCCGCCTTGGCCAGCGAGTTGTACAGCCGGGTACGGCCGATCTCCAGAGCCTCGCCGGTGGTCTCGGCGACCATCACCTCCAGACCCGAGCGGGCGCACACCTCGGCGATGCCCGCCCCCATCTGACCGCAGCCGACCACGCCGACGCGTGTGATATCTCCCGAGATGCCGGTCACATCGTCCCTTTCGCTGACTCCACGGCTGGCCGCAGGCATGCCGGGGTCCCCGTCGCCTGCTCCGATCGAGCACGTTACCCCCGAATGGTCACGGTTCCGTCTCCCGGGTCGGGCATGCTGAGGCCCCGTACACGATCCGTGACCGTACGGATCCACAGCGTTCAGGAGGTCTTCCCATGGGCGGTGTCTCGCGCCGTGCCTTCACGGTGGCGGCGTTGTCGGCGTTCACGCTCGTGCCCGAGGCGTCGGCAGCGACCCCGGGTCCGGCGAAGCCGGCGTCCGCACGCAGCGCCGCCGCCGGGATGCGGGGGATGTGGCTGGCCACCGTGGCCAACCGCGACTGGCCCACCCGCGCCGGGCTGCGCGCCGCCGAGCAGCGCGCGGAGCTGATCGAGCACCTCGACAACGCGGTCCGGCACCGCCTCAACACGGTGTTCCTCCAGGTGCGGCCGACGGCCGACGCGCTGTGGTCCTCGGCACACGAGCCGTGGTCGCAGTACCTGTCCGGCAGCCAGGGGCGCGACCCGGGCTGGGACCCGCTGGGCACGGCCGTCAAGGAGGCCCACGCCCGCGGCCTGCACCTGCACGCCTGGTTCAACCCGTACCGCGTCGCCACCCACGACGACCCGGCCCGCCTCGTCTCCTCGCACCCCGCGCGGAAGAACCCCGGGTGGGTGGTGCCGTACGGCGGGCAGCTCTACTACAACCCCGGGCTGCCCGAGGTCCGGGCCTTCGTCCAGGACGCGATCATGGACGCGGTGGCGAAGTACGCGGTGGACGGGGTCCACTTCGACGACTACTTCTACCCGTATCCGGTGGCGGGCCAGAGCTTCGACGACGGCCGGACCTTCGGCACGTTCGGCACCGGCTTCGCCACGAAGGCCGACTGGCGGCGGGACAACATCGACCGGCTGGTGCGCGAGACCGCGCGGCGCGTCGAGGAGGTCCGGCCGGCCGCCCGCTTCGGCGTCAGCCCCTTCGGCGTGTGGCGCAACGCCGCCACCGACGAGCGCGGCTCGGACACCCGGGCGGGCGTGCAGACGTACGACGACCTGTACGCGGACACCCGCAAGTGGGTGCGCGAGGGCTGGATCGACTACGTCGTGCCGCAGCTGTACTGGAACATCGGCCTGGACGGCGCCGACTACGCGAAGCTGCTGCCCTGGTGGGCCGAGGCCGCACGGGGCAGCCGCACCCAGCTCTACATCGGCGAGGCGCTGTACAAGTCCGGGGACCCGGCGCAGCCCGCCGCCTGGCAGGACCCGGCCGAACTCTCCCGCCACCTGACGCTGGCCGCGCGGTACCCGGAGGTCCGCGGGCACGTCTACTTCTCGGCCAAGGACGTCGCCGACGACCGCGGCGGCGCGATGGCGCGGGTGGCCGCCGACCACTACACGCAGCCGGCCGCCGTCCCGCGCTGAACCGCTCCCGCGCGGGGTGCGGCCCCTGGGCTACAACCGGGTCTCCCGGTGCCGGATCTGCGAGTCGGGGCCGGGCGAGCACACGGCCTCGTGCCCGTCCTCGAACCTGACCCGGTACGGGGGAGTGCCCTTGTCGCCCATGACTTCGACGATCTCCGCGACCTTGTCGTGCTCACCGACCACCCGGCCGTGCTGGACCAGCTGGTCGCCCTTGGTTGCGTGCATCCGTGAGGCCTCCTCACCTGTGTGCGGCCTGAGGACAGGCGCTAACCCCTGGCCCGCTGGGTGACCGCGATGCACACCAGTACGGCCGCGGCCGTCAGCGGAGCGGCCACCGGCAGGTGCTCGCCCAGGAGAAGTACCGACCACACCAGTGTGAGCAGCGGCTGGGCCAGCTGCAACTGGCTGGCCTTCGGGATGCCGATCGCCGCCATGCCCCGGTACCAGACGACCAGGCCGAGGAACTGCGAACCGATCGCCACCCACAGCAGCCCGGTCACGGCGTGCGCAGTCAGGTGCACCGGCTCGAAGGACAGGGCCACCGCCGCCATCGGCACCGTCAGCGGCAGGCACAGCACCAGCGCCCAGCCGATGACCTGCCACCCCGGCATCACCCGGGCCAGCCGGCCGCCCTCCGTGTAGCCGGCGGCGCACACCAGCAGGGCCCCGAAGAGATAGGCGTCGGCCGAGGTCAGCGCGCCGCCGCTCTGCTGCACCGTGAAGGCGATCACGGCCGCCGCGCCCGCCAGGGCCGCGATCCAGAAGGTGCGCGAGGGGCGGGTGCCGACGCGCAGGGCGGACAGCAGCGCGGTGGTCAGCGGCAGCAGGCCCACCACGACGGCGGCGTGCGCGGTGGTCGAGGTCTGCAGGGCGAGCGTGGTCAGCAGCGGGAAGCCCAGCACCACGCCGGCGCCGACCACCGCGAGGCCGGACCAGTGCCGCCGCTCGGGCGGTGCCACGCGCAGGACCAGCAGGCACACCCCGGCGACCACGGCGGCCAGGATGCTGCGCACGGCGATCAGGGACCAGGGTCCGAAGCCCTCCAGGCCCCAGACGGTGGCGGGGAAGGTGAGGGAGAAGGCGACGACACCGAGGGCGGCCTGGACGGTGCCGAAGGACGCGCCGCCGGTGTCCGCGTCGGTGGCGCCGACTGCTATCCGGGACGGTGCGGTAGCGCTACTCTGTGCTCTCATGCAAGAGCGTAGCAGCGTCGCTGACCTGGTGGTCGTGTTGCGGCGAGAATTGGACCGCTACTCACCCGGTGGAAAGCTCCCGTCCAGCCGTGCCCTCGTCGACCGGTTCCGGGTGAGCCCGGTGACGGTCTCCCGCGCCCTGGCCCAGCTGGCCGCCGAGGGGCTGGTCGTCACCCGGCCCGGCGCCGGCGCCTTCCGGGCCCGGCCACGCCCCTCGGCCGCACCCGCCGGGGACACCTCCTGGCAGGAGGTGGCGCTGAGCGCCGACGGCGCCGCCGACCTCGTACCGCGCTCGGTGGACGCCTCCGGGGTGCTGGTCTCGCTGGCCGCCCCGCCGTCCGGCGTCGTGGAGTTCAACGGGGGGTACCTGCACCCCTCGTTGCAGCCGGAGCGGGCGATGGCGGCGGCCCTGGCCCGGGCCGGACGGCGGCCCGGCGCCTGGGGCCGGCCGCCCATGGAGGGGCTGCCGGAGCTGCGGGAGTGGTTCGCGCGCGGCATCGGCGGCGCCATCACGGCGGCCGAGGTGCTGATCACCGCGGGCGGCCAGTCCGCGCTGGCCACCGCCCTGCGCGCGCTCGCCCCGCCCGGTGCTCCCGTGCTCGTCGAGTCCCCCACCTACCCCGGCATGCTGGCCATCGCACGGGCGGCCGGACTGCGTCCGGTGCCCGTCCCCGTCGACGCCGACGGCGTACGGCCCGCCCTGCTCGCCGACGCCTTCCGCGCGACCGGCGCCCGGGTCTTCGTCTGCCAGCCCCTGTTCCAGAACCCGACCGGCGCCGTGCTCGCCCCCGAGCGGCGCGGCGAGGTGCTGCGCATCGCGCGGGCGGCCGGTGCCTTCGTCGTGGAGGACGACTTCGTGCGCCGGCTCGTGCACGAGGACGCGGGCCCGCTGCCCGCGCCGCTGGCCGCCGACGACCCGGACGGCGTCGTGGTCCACGTCTGCTCGCTCACCAAGGCGACCTCGCCCAGCTTCCGGGTGAGCGCCCTGGCCGCGCACGGGCCGGTCCTCGAACGCCTGCGCGCCATTCAGATCGTCGACACCTTCTTCGTGCCCCGGCCGCTCCAGGAGGCGGCGCTGGAACTCGTCGGCTCACCCGCCTGGCCGCGCCACCTGCGTGCCGTCTCGGCCGAGTTGAAGGCCCGCCGGGACGCGATGACCTCCGCACTGCGGCTGAGACTCCCTGAGATCTCCCTGGCCCACGTCCCCTCCGGCGGCTACCACCTGTGGCCCCGGCTGCCCGAGGGCACGGACGAGACCGTCCTCACCTCGGCCGCCCTGCGCGCGGGCGTCGCGATCACCCCGGGCCGTCCGTACTTCAGCGCCGAACCCCCGGCCGCCCACTTCCGGCTGAGCTTCGCGGCGGTCGCGAACGTCGGGGAGATCGCGGAAGGAGTGCGGCGCCTGCGCACCGCCTGCCAGGAGGTGTGGGGCGGCTGACGCGGGCGGGATATCCGGTCGACGCGCTCTCACTTGCCCTGCGAGCATCCCGGCATGACCGACACGCCGAGGCTCCCCGAGGGCTACCAGCTTTCCACCGACCCGCACCGTATCGACGCCGGCCGGGTGCACCACTGGCTGTCCACCGACGCGTACTGGGCCCTGGGGCGGTCCCGCGAGAAGCAGGACCGGGCGATCGAGGGCTCGCTCAACTTCGGCGTGTACGACGCGGTCTCCGGCGAGCAGGTCGCCTACGCCCGGGTGGTCACCGACCTGGCCACCTTCGCCTGGCTCTGCGACGTGTACGTCGATCCGTCGGTGCGGGCCAAGGGTGTCGGCACGGCGCTCGTCGCGGCCGTGCGCGAGCACCTGGCGCCGCACGGACTGCGCCGCATCCTGCTGGCGACGCACGACGCGCACGGGGTCTACGAGAAGCTCGGGTTCACGGCGCTGGACCGGCCGGACCAGTGGATGGCGTTCGCCTTCGGTCGGTGAACCGTGGCACACCCTGGGTGACCCACAGGTAACACCCCTTGACCTGGACTCCTTCCGGCTCCACCATCACCGCATGGCGCTTCGGGTCACGTTCGTCGCGGCTGCGCGCAGCTCACCGCTGCTCGCCGAGCGCTTCGACGACGAGCGGCCGCTGGACCAGGCCGGATGGGACGAGGCGCTGCGCGCCGCGGGCGACCTGCTGCCACTTGCCGCCGCCGAGTTGCGCTACTGCTCGCCCACGCCCCGCAGCCGCGCCACCGGTGACGCCCTCGGCTGCGCGCCACTGTCCCAACTGGCCCTGCGGGACTGTGACATGGGCCGGTGGCGGGGTCTGACGCTCGGTGAGGCCATGGCTCGCGAACCGGCGGCCGTGGACGCCTGGCTCGCCGATCCCCGGTCGGCCCCGCACGGTGGGGAGTCACTGCTGGCCTTCATCACCCGGGTGGGCGGCTGGCTCGACACCCGCCCCGGGGAGGACGGCGACCGGATCGTCGCCGTGGCCGAGCCCTCCGTCATCCGGGCCGCGCTGGTCTACGCGCTGAAGGCACCGCCCGGAACGTACTGGAACCTGGACGTCCGCCCACTGTCGACGACCACCGTGACGGGCCGTGCGGGCCGCTGGAGCCTCCGCTTCGAGGGGGCACCGGGCCAGGGTGTCAGGCATCCGGCGTTTCGCGAAGGTAATCCGTTGTGAGCAGCAGGTCCTTGGCCGGGCCGCCCACCCGCCACACGGTCCGCCAGCGGTCCGGGCCCCGGACGGTGAACTCGCCCCGGTAGAGGTCGGCGGCGCATGGGTGGTCGGCCACATGGTGTCCCGAGGTCAGGTCCAGGCCGTGGAAGGGGCGGCCGTCCGCGAAACGCACGTCCACCCGGCCCGGCCCGCCGCCCGGCTCGTAACGCAGCGTCCGCTCGGCGGGCCGGGTCACGCCCTGCCAGGTGAAGGCGCCCGACTCCCGACCGATCAGCCCGCCGCCGTCGAGCGCGTCGAAGGACGTGAGTCCCTCGAAGCGGCCCTCCAGGCCGCCCGCCAGATCCCGCACCGACCGCTCGGTGCGCCAGCGCCCCGCGAGGTACGCCAGTACGTCGGGCACCGGCCACAACTCGCCCATTTCCACTCGCTTTCCCGCTCCGGCCCACTCGTTGCCGCGCGACCCATTGACGCACCGCCACCCCCTCCCTATCTTGCCGTTCGAAGTGCTGACCAATGTCCGATATCCCGAACGACTATCTGGTGAGAGCCGCGGAGTATCCATGTCACGCACCCGCTGGAGACTCGGTCTCAGCGTCACCGCCCTCCTGACGGCATCCGCCCTGCTGCCGTCCCCGGCACACGCGGAGGCCGTCGCCGACTACACGATCACCGTCGACCCGTCCGGCCGGGGCCCCGCGATCGACGACACGATGTACGGCGTCTTCTACGAGGACATCAACCGCGCCGCCGACGGCGGCCTGTACGCGGAACTCGTGCAGAACCGGTCCTTCGAGTACTCCACCGCCGACAACGCCTCGTACACCCCGCTCACCGCATGGGCGGCCGACGGCGCGGCCGAGGTGGTGGACGACGGGGGCCGCCTCAACGAACGCAACCGCAACTACCTCTCCCTGGCCGCCGGTTCCACCGTCGCCAACGCGGGCTACAACACCGGCATCCGGGTCGAGAAGGGTGCGAGGTACGACTTCTCGGTCTGGTCCCGCGCCGAGCAGGGCACCACCCTCACCGTGACGCTCACGGACGCCGCGGGCACCCTCGCGAAGACGCGCCAGGTGGCCGCGAAGGGGCAGTGGCGCAAATACACGGCCACCTTCACCGCGACCCGCACCAGCAACCGCGGCCGCCTCGCCGTCGCCACCACCGCCCCCGCCGCCCTCGACATGGTGTCCTTCTTCCCCCGCGACACCTACCGGCACCAGCCGAACGGCCTGCGCAAGGACCTCGCGGAGAAGATCGAGGCCCTGCATCCCGGCTTCCTGCGCTTCCCGGGCGGCTGCCTGGTCAACACCGGTTCCATGGCGGACTACAGCGCGGACTCCGGCTGGCAGCGCAAGCGCAGCTACCAGTGGAAGGACACCGTCGGCCCGGTCGAGGAGCGCGCCACCAACGCCAACTTCTGGGGCTACAACCAGAGCTACGGCCTCGGCTACTACGAGTACTTCCGCTTCGCCGAGGACATCGGCGCCATGCCGCTGCCCGTCGTCCCCGCCCTGGTCACCGGCTGCGGCCAGAACCAGGCCGTCGACGACGACACGCTGCTGAAGCGGCACATCCAGGACACCCTGGACCTCATCGAGTTCGCCAACGGCCCCCGCACCAGCGAGTGGGGCGGCAAGCGCGCGGAGATGGGCCACCCCAAGCCCTTCCACCTCACCCACCTCGAAGTCGGCAACGAGGAGAACCTCCCGAAGGAGTTCTTCGCCCGCTTCGAGCAGTTCCGCGCCGCCATCGAGGCGACGTACCCGGACATCACCGTCGTCTCCAACTCCGGCCCCGACGACTCCGGCGCCACCTTCGACACCGCCTGGCAGCTCAACCGCGACGCCGGTGTCGCGATGGTCGACGAGCACTACTACAACAGCCCGCAGTGGTTCCTCCAGAACAACGACCGCTACGACTCCTACGACAGGAACGGCCCCAAGGTCTTCCTCGGCGAGTACGCCTCCCAGGGCAACGCCTGGAAGAACGCCCTCGCCGAGGCCGCGTTCATGACCGGCCTGGAGCGCAACGCCGACGTCGTCAAGCTGGCCTCCTACGCCCCGCTGCTGTCCAACGAGGACTACGTGCAGTGGAGCCCGGACCTGATCTGGTTCAACAACCACGCGTCCTGGGGCTCGGCCAACTACGAGGTCCAGAAGCTGTTCATGAACAACACCGGCGACCGCGTCGTCCCCTCCACGGCCACCGGCACCCCCGCCGTCAGCGGCCCCATCACCGGCGGCGTCGGCCTGTCGACCTGGGCGACCAGTGCGGCGTACGACGACGTGAAGGTGACCTCGGCCGCCGGGGAGACCCTCCTGTCCGACGACTTCTCCGGCGACGCCTCGCAGTGGACCCACTCGGGCGCCGGCAGCTGGACGGTCCAGGACGGCCAGTACGTCCAGACGGACGCGGCCGCCGAGAACACCCTGGTCACGGCGGGCGACCCGGCCTGGCACGACTACGACCTGCACGTGAGGGCCACGAAGAAGTCCGGAAAGGAGGGCTTCCTGGTCGCCTTCGGCGTCAAGGACACCGGCAACTACTACTGGTGGAACCTGGGCGGCTGGAACAACACCCAGTCCGCCGTCGAGCAGGCCTCCGACGGCGGCAAGTCCACGCTCCTGTCCAAGGCCGGGTCCATCGAGACGGGCCGCGCCTACGACATCGACGTCAAGGTCAGGGGCCGCCAGGTGACCCTCTACCTCGACGGCGAGGAGTGGGGCGGCTTCATCGACGACAAGCCGGCCGAGCCGTTCCGCCAGACCGTCACCCGCGACGACCGCACCGGCGAGCTGATCGTCAAGGTCGTCAACGCCCAGGACACCGCGGCCCGCACCGCCGTCGACCTCGGCGGCGCGAAGGTGGCGTCCAGGGCCGCGGTCACCACGCTGGCCGCCGGCCAGGACGCGGTCAACACCGAGACGGACACCCCGGTCGCCCCGGTGACCTCGACCTTCTCGGGGGCGGCGAGCGAGTTCACGTACACCTTCCCGGCGAACTCGGTGACGTTCCTGCGGCTCAGGCAGCGGTAGCCCGGTAGCCCGGCGGCCCGCGACCCGGACCGGCGACGAAACCGCCCCACGGCGTCGTCGGTCCGGGCTAGCGTGGGGACGCATGATCGTATGGCTGAACGGCACCCACGGTGCGGGCAAGACGACGACCGGCGCGCTCGTGCAGGAGCTGCTCCCGGACTCCCGGGTGTTCGACGCCGAGAAGGTCGGCGAGACGCTCATGGACATCACGCCGGGGCTGCCCGGGACGGACAACTTCCAGCACTGGCCGCCGTGGCGGCCGCTCGTCGTCGAGACCGCCCGCCGGGTGCTCGACTACACCGGCGGCACCCTGGTGATGCCGATGACGGTCCTGGTCGAGGAGTACTGGAGGGAGATCGCGGGCGGACTCGCCGCGCACGCGATCCCGGTACGGCACTTCGTCCTCCACGCCGACCAGGAGACCCTGCGGGGGCGTATCGCGGGGGACACCGTACTGGGGCCGAACTCGCCGTTCCGGCTCCGGTACCTCGAGCCGTACGCCGAGGCCGCCCGCACCTGGCTGCACGCCGAGGCCGAGGTCGTCGACACCACGCACCTCACGCCCGCCGGGGCGGCGCTGCGGATCGCGGAGGCCGTCAAGGCGTAGGGCTGCGGTACCGCCGAATCAACACAAGCATCTCCTGGTTGTACTTCGAGCGCCGCCGGGCGATCCAGACGACGAGCGCCGCGCCGACCGGAGCCACCGTGTACTGGGCCACCGCGTGGCGGAGCAGGGTCCCGCGGTCGGCGACCGCCCAGTCGCGGCCTCCGAAGAGCGCGATGTCCTCGATGAGCTCCTCCTCGGCGGTGAAGTCCAGGCCGTCGATCCTGCCCGCGCCCCGGCTTCCGTCCGCCAGCGTCCACGCGCCCTGGCACGGCCCGTCCCACTCGCAGTCGACGAACCCTTCCGTCACCGCCGGCTGCCCCTGCCGATACCGGTCCGTGTTCCCCGCGGCGAACCACAGGGGAAGCGCGAGCGCGCACAGGGACACGACGAGCACGGCGCGCTGCCACGGCCTCAGTCCGACGACCAGCTCGACGATCCACGAACGCACAGCCACCCCCACGGTGCTCGGAGTCCGGAAGCGGCAGGCTAGCCGATGCCTGCGGCAGCGCCCCGGGGCCGTGCCGTATCCCGTTGCATAAACGTGCAACGGCACGTATAGTCATGCTCTCCAGGAGGAGGGTATTCCATGGCGGTACGTGCGGCGGTGGCCGGAGCGAGTGGGTATGCGGGCGGTGAGCTGCTGCGTCTGCTCCTGACCCATCCCGAGGTCGAGATCGGCGCCCTGACCGGCAACTCCAACGCGGGGCAGCGGCTCGGCGCGCTGCAACCGCACCTGCTGCCGCTGGCCGACCGGGTGCTGGAGGCGACCACCCCCGAGGTGCTCGGCGGTCACGACGTCGTGTTCCTCGCGCTGCCGCACGGGCAGTCCGCCGCCGTCGCCGAGCAGCTCGGGCCGGACGTCCTCGTCGTCGACATGGGCGCCGACTTCCGGCTCAAGGACGCCGGTGACTGGGAGCGGTTCTACGGCTCGCCGCACGCCGGCACCTGGCCCTACGGCCTCCCCGAACTTCCGGGTGCCCGCGCCGCGCTGGAGGGGTCCAAGCGCATCGCGGTGCCCGGTTGCTACCCCACGGCCGTGTCCCTGGCCCTCTTCCCGGCGTACGCCGCGTCGCTGGCCGAGCCCGAGGCCGTGATCGTCGCCGCCTCCGGCACCTCCGGCGCGGGCAAGGCGGCCAAGCCGCACCTGCTGGGCAGCGAGGTCATGGGCTCCATGTCGCCGTACGGCGTCGGCGGCGGCCACCGGCACACCCCCGAGATGATCCAGAACCTCGGCGCGGTGGCGGGGGAGCCGGTCACCGTCTCCTTCACGCCGACCCTCGCGCCGATGCCCCGCGGCATCCTCGCCACCTGCACCGCGAAGGCGAAGCCCGGGACCAGCGCCGAGACGGTGCGGGCCGCCTACGAGAAGGCCTTCGGCGACGAACCGTTCGTGCGCCTGCTGCCCGAGGGCCAGTGGCCCGCGACCGCCTCCGTGTACGGCTCCAACGCCGTCCAGGTGCAGGTCGCGTACGACGCCGCCGCGGGCCGGATCATCGCCATCAGCGCCATCGACAACCTGGCCAAGGGCACCGCGGGCGGTGCCGTCCAGAGCATGAACCTCGCCCTCGGTCTCGACGAGACCACCGGACTGACGACGATCGGAGTTGCGCCGTGAGTGTGACGGCAGCACAGGGATTCACGGCGGCGGGCATCACCGCCGGGATCAAGGAGAGCGGCAACCCCGACCTGGCCCTCGTGGTCAACACCGGCCCCCGGCGCTCCGCCGCGGGCGTCTTCACCTCCAACCGCGTCAAGGCCGCGCCGGTCCTGTGGTCCGAGCAGGTGCTGAAGAGCGGTGAGGTGACCGCCGTCGTGCTCAACTCCGGCGGCGCCAACGCCTGCACCGGGCCCAAGGGTTTCCAGGACACCCACGCCACCGCCGAGAAGGTCGCGGAGGTCCTCGGGACGGGAGCGGGCGAGGTCGCCGTGTGCTCCACCGGGCTCATCGGCGTACTGCTGCCCATGGACAAGCTGCTCCCGGGCGTGGAGACGGCCGCCGGGCAGCTCTCCGAGCACGGCGGCGAGAAGGCCGCCATCGCCATCAAGACCACCGACACCGTGCACAAGACGTCCGTCGTGACGCGGGACGGCTGGACGGTCGGCGGCATGGCCAAGGGCGCGGGCATGCTCGCCCCCGGCCTCGCCACCATGCTCGTCGTGATCACCACCGACGCCGACCTGGAGACCGAGGCCCTGGACCGCGCCCTGCGCGCCGCCACCAGGGTCACCTTCGACCGGGTCGACTCCGACGGCTGCATGTCCACCAACGACACCGTGCTGCTGCTCGCCTCCGGCGCCTCCGGCACCACCCCGGAGTACGACGCCTTCGCCGAGGCCGTCCGCACCGTCTGCGACGACCTCGGCCAGCAGCTCGTCCGGGACGCCGAGGGCGCCAGCAAGGACATCAGGGTCGAGGTCGTGAACGCCGCGACCGAGGACGAGGCCGTCCAGGTGGGCCGCACCATCGCCCGCAACAACCTGCTCAAGTGCGCCATCCACGGCGAGGACCCCAACTGGGGCCGCGTCCTGTCCGCGATCGGCACCACGTCCGCCGCCTTCGAGCCCGACCGGCTCAACGTCGCCATCAACGGCGTCTGGGTCTGCAAGAACGGCGGCGTCGGAGAAGACCGCGAGCTGGTCGACATGCGCTACCGCGAGGTGCACATCGTCGCCGACCTCGCCGCGGGCGACGCCACGGCCACCATCTGGACCAACGACCTCACCGCAGACTACGTCCACGAGAACAGCGCGTACTCCTCATGAGCAACGGAACGAGCAACGGACCCACGCGGAAGCACACCGCGCTCCCCAAGGCCCAGATCCTCATCGAGGCGCTGCCCTGGCTGACCCGGCACCACGGCAAGACCGTCGTCATCAAGTTCGGCGGCAACGCCATGATCGACGAGGACCTCAAGGCCGCCTTCGCCCAGGACGTCGTCTTCCTGCGCCACGCCGGCCTCAAGCCCGTCGTCGTACACGGCGGCGGACCGCAGATCAGCGCCGCCCTCGACAGGCACGGCATCGTCAGCGAGTTCAAGGCCGGCCTGCGCGTCACCACCGAGGACGCCATGGACGTCGTACGGATGGTGCTGGCCGGGCAGGTGCAGCGGGAGCTGGTCGGGCTGCTCAACCAGCACGGACCGCTCGCCGTCGGCCTCACCGGCGAGGACGCGCACACCCTCACCGCCACCAAGCACCGGCCCGAGATCGACGGCGAGCCCGTCGACATCGGCCGGGTCGGCGAGATCACCGAGATCGACACCGGCGCCATCGAGGCACTGCTGGCCGACGGCCGCATCCCGGTCGTCTCGTCCATCGCCCGCTCCCAGGACGACCACCATGTCTACAACGTCAATGCTGATACGGCGGCTGCGGCACTCGCTGCGGCACTCGGCGCCGAGACTCTCATGGTCCTCACCGACGTGGAGGGCCTCTACGAGGACTGGCCGGACTCCGACGAGGTGATCAGCCGCCTCACCGCCTCCGAGCTGGAGAAACTGCTGCCCGACCTGTCCAGCGGCATGGTGCCGAAGATGGAGGGCTGCCTGCACGCCGTACGCGGCGGCGTCACCACCGCCCGCGTCATCGACGGCCGGGTCCAGCACTCGATCCTGCTGGAGATCTTCACCGACGAGGGGATCGGCACGATGGTCGTGCCGGACGAACAGGGGGAGTCGTGAGCAACGAAGCGCTGACCGAGCGGTGGCAGGGCACCCTCATGAACAACTACGGCACCCCGCGCCTGCCCCTGGTGCGCGGCGAGGGCGCCCGGCTCTGGGACGCCGACGGCAAGGAGTACCTGGACTTCGTCGGCGGCATCGCGGTCAACGCGCTCGGCCACGCCCACCCGGCGGTGGTCAACGCCGTGAGCCGGCAGATCGCCTCCCTCGGCCACGTCTCCAACCTCTTCATCGCCGAGCCGCCCGTGGCCCTCGCCGAACGGCTGCTCCAGCACTTCGGCCGCGACGGCAAGGTCTACTTCTGCAACTCCGGCGCCGAGGCCAACGAGGGCGCCTTCAAGATCGGCCGGCTGACCGGCCGGCCGCACATGGTCGCCACCCGCGGCGGCTTCCACGGCCGCACCATGGGCGCCCTGGCGCTGACCGGCCAGCCCGGCAAGCAGAAACCGTTCCTGCCGCTGCCCGGCGACGTCACGCACGTGCCGTACGGCGACCCGCAGGCGCTGGCCGCCGCGGTCACCGAGGAGACGGCGCTGGTGATCATCGAGCCGATCCAGGGCGAGAACGGCGTCGTCGTCCCGCCCCCCGGCTATCTGAAGGCGGCCCGCGCCATCACCGCCGCCACCGGCGCGCTGCTCGTCCTGGACGAGGTGCAGACCGGCGTCGGCCGGACCGGGCACTGGTTCGAGTACCAGGCCCACGAGGGCGTCCTGCCGGACGTCGTCACCCTCGCCAAGGGCCTCGGCGGCGGACTGCCGCTCGGCGCGACGGTCGCCTTCGGCCGCGCCGCCGACCTGCTCCGGCCCGGCCACCACGGCACCACCTTCGGCGGCAACCCGGTCGCCTGCGCCGCCGGACTCGCCGTCCTCGACACCATCGCCGACGAGGGACTGCTGGACAACGTCAAGCGGCAGAGCGAGACGCTGCGCGGCGGGGCCGAGGCGCTCGGCCACCCGCTCGTCGCCCACGTCCGGGGCGCCGGACTGCTCCTGGGTATCGTGCTCACCGAGCCGCTCGCCGCCCAGGTGCAGCAGGCGGCTCAGGACGCCGGAATCCTGGTGAACGCGCCCGCGCCCGATGTCGTACGGCTGATGCCCGCGCTGAACCTCGGCGACGACGTCGTGGAGGCGTTCCTCGGGGCGCTGCCCGGCATCCTTGACCAGGCCGCCGAGACGGCCCACGGGGACGGACGATCCGGAGAATGAGACGACGATGAGCCACGCGCAGGAGCACGAGCAGACGGCAGGGCCCGCCCTGCCGCAGACCCGCACCGCACGCCACCGCCGGATCGTGGACATCCTCAACCGGCAGGCGGTCCGCTCCCAGAGCCAGCTGGCGAAGCTGCTCGCCGACGACGGGCTCACCGTCACCCAGGCGACGCTGTCCCGGGACCTGGACGAGCTGAACGCGGTCAAGATCCGCAACACCGACGGCGACCTCATCTACGCGGTGCCCAGCGAGGGCGGTTTCCGCACCCCGCGGGCGCCGCTCGGGGAGTCGGCCAAGGAGGAGCGGATGCGGCGGCTCTCCGCGGAGCTGCTGATCTCCGCGGAGGCGTCGGCGAACCTCGTGGTGCTGCGCACCCCTCCGGGGGCGGCACAGTTCCTCGCCTCGGCGATCGACCAGGCGGAGCTGCACGACATCCTGGGGACGATCGCGGGGGACGACACACTGATGCTGATCAGCCGGGAGCCGGCGGGCGGGCAGGCCCTGGCGGATCATCTGCTGCGGCTTGCCCAGAACGGGGGCTGAAGAGGGGGTGCGGTGATCTGCCGACCGCGGGCACGTCGTGGCCGGTCGCGCAGTTCCCCGCGCCCCTAGGAGCTGCAGCCAGGCCGCTCACACCCCCCGCAGCTGCGGGCAGTCGTGCCTCCCCCAGTGCCCGAACGGCCTGGGAGGTGCCCCCAGGCGGCACGGGTGGGCGCAGCGGCGCCCCGCGAACGCGGCGAGTGCCAACGCCGATACCTCAGCCCAAACGAGCCGCCAGTCCTCCCGTGCACCGCACCTCGTCCCCCGCGGTGATCAGCAGCGCCTCCACCCCCTCCAGCGACTCCAGCCACCGCAACCCCTCCCGCGCCCCCATCGCGAACGCCGCCGTCGCCCAGCAGTCCGCCCACGTCAGCCGGGACGCCACGACCGTCACGGACAACAGGTCGGTCACCGCCGAGCGCCCGGTGCGCGGGTCGACGACATGCGCGCCCCGCTCGGCGGAACCGGACGTGGCCACGGCCAGCTCCGCCGCCCCCGCCGCCGAGACCACCGCCGCGAGCCCGCCCGGCCGCAGCGGGTCGGACACCCCGACCCGCCACGGCCTCGCCGCTCCCGGTGTCCCGAGCAACTGCACGTCCCCGCCACCGTTGACACTGACGCCGCTCACACCGGCGACCACCGCCTCGATCCCCCGTGCGGCGCGCTCCACGGCCCAGCCCTTGACGATCCCGGTCGGGTCGAGCCGGCCCCGGTACCGCGTGCTGAACCAGCCGTCGCTCACCCGCTCCGCCTCGGCCGCCAGCTCCAGCACCTCGGCGACCTCCGGCGCGCACGCGGCGACGGTCAGTTCCCCGCGCGCCAGCCGGGAGATCTGGCTGCCGTCCCGGTACGTACTGAACACCTCGTCGGCCCGGTGCAGCCCGGCGACCGCCTCGTCCAGCGCCGCCCGTACGGCCGCGGGTTCCCCGCCGCGGACGTCGAAGGAGAAGACGGTCCCCATCGCCTCCTCCACATGACGCACCGCGGCGGGAGCCTGTGCGGACCCGGCTCCGGTGTCAGCCACCGGCCCGGTCCAGCGCCGACTGGAGGGACTGTTCGTACCCGGCGCTGGTGTAGGTGGCGCCGGACACGGCGTCGATGTCGGCGGTGCCCGCGGCGACGGCGGCCCGGTTGAGCTTGGGCACGGCGTCCGCGGTGACCTCGTCGCTGCGGCCGCCCCTGGGCGCCTGGAGGGCCTCGACGTCGGTGATCCTCCCGCCGCTGACGGTCACCCGGACCTGCACGGGCCCGTACTGGGTCTGCGCGGCGTCACCGGTGAGCACCTGCGTGCCCTGCCCGGCGCCGGTGCCCGGGTCCTCTCCGGCGGCTCCGGAGCCCGGGTCCGAGCCGGCCGCCGAGGCCGCCTTGTCGAGGGCCGACTGAAGGGACTTCACGTACCCGGCGCTGGTGTAGGTGGCGCCCGAGACCGCGTCGACGTCGGCGCTCCCGGCCGCGACGGCCGCCTTGTTGAGCTTGGGCACCGCGTCGGCCGTGACCTGGTCGCTCTGCCCGCCCTTGGGTGCCTGTACGGCCTCGGCCCTGGTGATCTTCCCGCCGCTCACGGTGAGCCGGACCTGCACGGGACCGTACTGTGTGCTGGCCGCGTCACCCGTGACCGTGCCGGTACCGGCGCCCCGGCCGCCCTGCGGCGACTGTGCGGCCACGGGCGGTGCCGCGCCGCCGGCTGCGGAGGCGGCGCCCGGGTCGGACGCCGGTTTCAGCGACAGCAGCAGCACGATCCCGGACACGGTGGCGGCCCCAGCGAGCACGGCACGCCGAACGGGGTGGCTTTTCCTCATCTGTCCTGGACTCCTGAGGTCCGTCGCTCACATCTCGAACGACTCGTGGTGGATACGGCGAGCGGGGACCCCCGCGCCGCGCAGTGCCTCGAACACCGACTGGGCGAAGCCGGGCGGCCCGCACAGGAAGACGTCGTGGCGCTCGACGTCCGGGATCTTGCGGGCCAGGGTCTCGGCCGAGATGTCCGGGCGCTCCCCGCCCGGACTGTTGACCGCGTACATCAGCCGGGCCCCGCGCTCGTCGGCGATCCCGGCCAGCTCGTCCCACAGCGCCAGGTCCTGGGTGCTGTTGGCCCGGTAGAGCAGCGTGATGTCGCCGGACGCGCCCGGCAGCGTCTCGAACAGCGCCCGCATCGGCGTGATCCCCACCCCGCCCGCCACCAGCAGCACCTTGCCGCGGCTGCGACGCTGGGCGGTCAGGGCGCCGTACGGGCCCTCCGCCCACACCCGGGTGCCCGGCGTCAGCTCGCGCAGCCGGGCGCTGTGGTCGCCGATCGCCTTCACGGTGATCCGCAGCATGTCCGGGCGCGGCGCCGCCGACAGCGAGTACGGGTGGGAGCTGAACCGCATCCCCGGCGCCAGGAACCGCCAGCGGAAGAACTGCCCGGCCTCCGCGCCCATCCGGTGCAGCCGGCGCCCGCCGATGAGCACCGACACGATGCCGGGCGTCTCCTCGATCACCGCCTCCACCCGCAACCGGTGCCGCAGGTTGAGCCGGAGGGGGGTCAGCACCCGATACCAGAGCACCAGCGCGGTCACCGAGCCGTACAGCACGTACCAGACGGTCTTGGCGAGCGGCTCGACGGCGAACTCGTTGCCGGTGGTCAGCTGGTGCCAGAAGGTCAGGAACACCGTCGCGTAGGTGAGCAGGTGCACGTGGTACCAGGCGTCGTACGGGATCCGGCGGCGGACGGGGCCGACGGACAGGAGCCCGATGACGACCAGCAGGCCGGTGCCGACGGCGGCCTTGCCCATGTCCGGCAGCTGGTTCACGGAGTCGACCGTCTGCGCGGTGATGTCGCCGAGGCCCCGGCCGGCCTGCGCCGCGTAGCCCCACATGATCAGGAAGACGTGGGCCAGGACCAGACAGAGGGTGTAGCGGCCGGTCATGGCGTGCCAGCGGGCCACCCGGTCGGACCCGACGCGGCGCTCCAGCGCCGGGACCCGGGCCATCTGGAGCACCACCAGCGCCATCAGGTACCCGGCCAGCAGACCGGTGATCCGGCCCGCGCCGAGGATCCTGCCGGTGTCGTCGGAGATGGCGGGCGTGTTGCGCCACCACAGCCACAACACGCCCGCCGCGCCCGCCCACACGGCGAGCAGCAGGGGGACGGCGGGGGAGCGGCGCGGACGGATGCGCCGCATCGTCTGACGGCGGGCGGCACGGCCGCCGGCGAGCGTGGTGGTCACGGTTCCTCCGTGGGGACTTGACCCTTGGCCCACAGATACGCGCCGTGCCGGTCGAGCGTTCAGCCCGGTCCGGCAATGCCGTCCGCGTTCAGTACCGGGTGACCGCCGTCGCCCCGCCCGAGGTGCCGATGGCGATGTGCGGGCGCTCCCCGGGCTCCGCCCACCGCAGGATCCGCCGCATCGCCTCCTTCGGCACCGACACGCATCCGGCCGTCGCCCCGCGCCCGTCGACGTGCAGGAAGATGCCCGCGCCGCGGCCGCGCACCGGGCGGTCGTAGTTGAAGCCGACGACCAGGGCGTGCGCGTACTGCGCCGAGTAGGTGATCAGGTGCTCGGCCTCGGTGGCGCGGCAGTCGGCGGGGCGGGGTTCGGTCCAGCGGTTGTAGGAGCGGGAGGCGTTGTCCTGGCACCACCAGGAGTCCGCGTGGACCGGGCGGTACCGGTACGCCGTGCCGCGCGGCGCTGCCTCGATGCCGAAGGCGTACGGCAGGTCGTACAGCCCGGTCGGCGTGGTGTTCGTGCCCTGGACGCGCGTCGCCCCTTCGGCGAGCCCGCCGGAGCCGAAGCGGGCGGGCGCGGAACCGGCCGCCACCCAGCGGCCACGGCTGCCGCCCCTGCGGTCCCACCAGGTGACGGTGCCCGTGGTCGAGCCGGTGCCCGGTGCGACGGCGGTGATCAGCTGGGTGCCGCCGCCGGTGTCCGCCATCCGGTCCGGCAGCGGCCGGGGAGCCGACCCGTCGGCGGGGGCGGCGCCGAGCAGGAGGAGGGAGGCGGACACGAGGGCGGCGACGACACCGGGGCGCATGGTTCAGACGGTAGAAGGAGGCAGCGGCAACGGCAGCCCGGGGAGACCGTCGATGCTGGAGGCGATGTGCTCCTTCTTGGTGAAGTACGCGTCGAGCGAGGCGTCGTCCTCCCGCGCGAACCGCTTGCCGTGCAGGTCCCGGTCGCTCTCGTACGCCATGAGGGGGACGGCGTACCCGCAGGTGTCCCGGATGAGTTCGGCGCTCACGACGATCACGGCGCGCAGTCCGTGCACGGCGGGGTCGATGTCCGGGAAGTGCGTGAGCAGCTCCGGGAAGCGGGCGTCGTCGCGGAAGACCGGCTCGCCGCGGCCGTGCACCCGCACGATGTTCGGCGGGCCCTGGAAGGCGCACCACATCAGCGTGATCCGCCCGTTCTCCCGCAGGTGGGCGATGGTCTCCGCGTTGGAACCCGCGAAGTCGAGGTAGGCCACGGTCAGTTCGTCGAGCACCGCGAAGCAGCCCGTGAGGCCCTTGGGGGACAGGTTGACCGTGCCGTCGCCGGCCAGGGGAGCGGTGGCGGTGAAGAAGAGGGGCTGCGCCTCGATGAAGGCGCGGAGTCTGCCGTCTATGCGCTCATAAGTCTTTCCCATGTCTAACGATTATGGGGGTGCGGGACACGACGGGCGCCGCCACCCGGCGAGATTGACGAAACATGCAGAGTTCTGCATACTCATGCATGACAGTGATCGTACGGTTGAGGAGCGACCCAGTGAGCAGCAACAGCGGTGACGTCCGGCTCTGGGGCGGCCGTTTCGCCGACGGTCCCGCCGAGGCCCTGGCGAAGCTGTCCGCGTCCGTCCACTTCGACTGGCGGCTCGCGCCCTACGACATCGCCGGCTCGCGCGCCCACGCGCGCGTGCTGCACAAGGCGGGCCTGCTCACCGAGGACGAGCTGACCCGGATGATCGCCGGGCTCGACCGGCTGGAGGCGGACGTCGCCGACGGCTCCTTCACCGGCACCATCGCCGACGAGGACGTCCACACGGCCCTGGAGCGCGGGCTGCTGGAGCGGCTCGGTCCCGACCTCGGCGGCAAGCTCCGCGCCGGCCGGTCCCGCAACGACCAGGTGGCGACCCTCTTCCGGATGTACCTGCGCGACCACGCCCGGACCGTCGGCTCCCTGATCGCCGACCTCCAGGACGCGCTGATCGGCCTCGCCGAGGCCCACCCGGACGTGGCCATGCCCGGCCGCACCCACCTCCAGCACGCCCAGCCGGTGCTCTTCGCCCACCACGTGCTCGCCCACGCCCAGTCGCTGGGCCGGGACGCGGAGCGGCTGCGCCAGTGGGACGAGCGCACGGCCGTCTCCCCGTACGGTTCGGGCGCGCTCGCGGGCAGCAGCCTCGGTCTGGACCCGGAGGCCGTCGCCCGCGACCTGGGCTTCGAGCACGGCAGCGCCGGCAACTCCATCGACGGGACGGCCTCGCGCGACTTCGTCGCCGAGTTCGCCTTCATCACCGCCATGATCGGCGTCAACGTCTCCCGGATCGCCGAGGAGATCATCATCTGGAACACGAAGGAGTTCTCCTTCGTGACCCTGCACGACGCCTTCTCCACCGGCTCCTCGATCATGCCGCAGAAGAAGAACCCCGACATCGCCGAGCTGGCCCGCGGCAAGTCCGGGCGGCTGATCGGCAACCTGACCGGCCTGATGGCGACCCTCAAGGCGCTCCCGCTCGCGTACAACCGCGACCTCCAGGAGGACAAGGAGCCGGTCTTCGACTCCATCGACCAGCTGGAGGTCCTGCTCCCCGCCTTTACCGGCATGATGGCCACCCTCACCGTGCACCGCGAGCGGATGGAGGAGCTGGCCCCGGCCGGGTTCTCGCTCGCCACCGACATCGCCGAGTGGCTGGTCAGGCAGGGTGTGCCGTTCCGCGTCGCGCACGAGGTGGCCGGCGAGTGCGTCAAGGTCGCCGAGGCCGACGGCAAGGAGCTGGACGAGCTGACCGACGAGCAGTTCGCCAAGATCTCCGAGCACCTCACCCCCGAGGTGCGCACCGTCCTCGACGTCCCCGGCGCCCTCGCCTCCCGCGACGGCCGCGGCGGCACGGCGCCCAGCGCGGTCGCCGTCCAGCTCGCCGAGGTGAAGGCGGACGTGGCGGCCCAGCACGCCTGGGCGGACGCCAAGAAGTAGCGGCAGGCCGTAGCGGGAGGCAGCGGCAGACGGCGGCAGCCGGTGTGTCCGAGGGGCATCGCGGTTACGTTGGTCAACAGCTCAGCAGCTCAGCAGCTCAGCAGCTCAGCAGCTCAGCAGCTTCAGCAGTCGACCGAACGGAGCCCGCGATGCCCTTCGCCCGCCTGGCCGCGGCGACCACCCCCACCTGTCACATCGGTCTGGGACTCGCCGCCGTCGGCCGCCCCGGCTACATCAACCTCGGCCGCGACCGGGACCTGCCGGCCGACCGCACCGTCGAGGCGTTGCGCGAACGCACCCACGACCTCCTGGACGCCGCCTACGCGCAGGGCGTCCGCTACTTCGACGCGGCCCGCTCCTACGGCCGTTCGGAGGAGTTCCTGGCCGGCTGGCTCCGGGACCGCCCCGACGTCGACGACGTGGTGGTCGGCAGCAAGTGGGGCTACACCTACACGGCCGACTGGTCCACCGAGGCCGAGAAGCACGAGGTCAAGGACCACGGCGTCGCCACCTACGACCGTCAGCGCGCCGAGACCGACGCCCTGCTCGGCGACCGGCTCGACCTGTACCAGATCCACTCGCTCACCCCGGACAGCCCGGCCCTCACCGACAAGGAACTGCACGCCAGGCTGGCCGAGGCCGCCGCGCAGGGCAGCACCGTCGGCTTCTCCACCAGCGGCCCCGCCCAGGCCGACGCCATCCGCGCCGCGCTCGCCGTGACCGTCGACGGCGAGCCCCTCTTCCGCACCGTCCAGTCGACGTACAACGCGCTGGAGACCTCCGCCGGACCCGCGCTGGCCGAGGCGCACGAGGCCGGGCTCACCGTGATCGTCAAGGAGGGCATGGCCAACGGCCGCCTCGCGGAGCCGCATGCCCCCGACGTCCTCAAGGCGGTCGCCGAGGAGACGGCCCTGGGCTGCGACGCGGTCGCCCTCGCCCTGGTCCTGCGGCAGCCCTGGGCCGGTGTCGTGCTGTCCGGCGCGGCGACGGTCAACCAGCTCGGCTCCAACCTGCACGCCGCCGCGGTCGACCTCGACGACGACCAGGTGGCCCGCCTCGGCGCCCTCACCGAGGACACGCACGCCTACTGGGAGCGCCGCGGCCGGCTGCCCTGGCACTGAGACACCGGCCCGCAGATTCCGTGACCGTCCGAGAGGTGAGTCACGCATGCCCAAGATGAGACACGAATGTCTCATGTGGGTTATCGTTGCCTCATGGCCGTCGATCGTGAACAGGTACTGCGCAGCGCCGCGGCCCTGCTGACCAGGAAATCCACCGCGACCATGGACGAGGTCGCCAGGGCCGCCGGCCTCAGCCGGGCCACGCTGCACCGGCACTTCGCCGGGCGCGACGCCCTCGTCCGCGCGCTGGAGTCGCTCGGCATCGCCGAGTGCGAGGCCGCCCTCGCGGCGGCCCGTACCGACGAGGGCCCGGCGGCCGACGCGGTGCGCCGGCTGGTCCGCGAGATGGAACGCTCCGCCGGTCTGCTCGCCTTCCTCTACACCGAGAACCAGCTGTTCGAGGGCGAGGAGCAGAACGAGGGCTGGGCCCGCATCGACGCCGGGCTCACCGAGCTGTTCCGCAGGGGCCAGGAGAGTGGCGAGTTCCGCATCGACCTCACGCCCGCCTGGCTCACCGAAGCGCTGTACGGCCTGCTGGCCTCGGGCGCCTGGGCGGTGGCCGAGGGCCGCGTGGCCCGCAACGACTTCACCCACATGATCGTCGAGCTGCTGCTCGGCGGCGCACTCCGGAGAGAGGAACCATGACCCGCACCCTGCAGCCGGCCCACCCGGCCGGGGCGGTGAAGCGCCCCGGCCGCTGGCTGGCGCTGTCCGTCCTGGTACTGGCCGTGCTGCTGGTGGCCGTCGACGCGACCGTCCTCGGTCTCGCGACCCCCTACATCAGCGAGGACCTCGCGCCCTCCGGCACCCAGCTGCTCTGGATCGGCGACGTCTACTCCTTCGTCATCGCCGGCCTGCTCGTCTCCATGGGCAGCCTCGGCGACCGCATCGGACGCAAGCGGATCCTGCTCGTCGGCGCCACCGCGTTCGGCGCGATATCCGTCCTCAACGCCTACGCGCACACCCCCGAGGTCATGATCCTCGCCCGGGCCCTGCTCGGCGTCGCGGGCGCCACCCTGATGCCCGCCACCCTCGCCCTGATCCGCAACCTCTTCCACGACCCGCGCGAACGCAGCCTCGCCGTCGGCATCTGGGGCGCGGCCGCCTCCGCCGGTGCGGCGGTCGGCCCTGTCGTCGGCGGGTTCCTGCTGGAGCACTTCTGGTGGGGCTCCGTCTTCCTGATCAACCTGCCCGTGATGGCCGTCCTGGTCGTCGTCGGTGTGAAACTGCTGCCCGAGTCCCGCAACCCGAACCCGGGCCCCTGGGACCTGGCCAGCGTCGCCCTGTCCCTGGTCGGCATGGTCGGTGTCGTGTACGCCGTCAAGGAGACCGCCGCCCACGGGTTCGCCTGGGCCACGCTCGGCGCGGGCCTGCTGGGCGCCGCCGCGCTCCACGGCTTCGTCCGCCGCCAGCTGACGATGCCGGTCCCGCTGCTCGACATGCGGCTGTTCCGCAACCGCGGCTTCAGCGGGGCGGTCCTGGCCGACCTGCTGACCATCCTGGGCCTGTCGGGACTGGTGTTCTTCCTCTCCCAGTACCTGCAACTCGTCCAGGGCAGGCGGCCCTTCGAGGCGGGCCTGGCCGAACTGCCCGCCGCCGTCGGCGCGGTGGTGGCCGGTCTGATCGCGGGCCGGGCGGCCCGGCGCTTCTCGGTCCGTGCCGTCGTCTCCGGCGGACTCGCCGCCGTCGGTCTCGCGCTCGCCGCGCTCACCGTCGTCGGACAGCACACCGGCTATCCGCTGCTCGGCGCGGCCCTGCTGGTCGTCGGCCTCGGCGCGGGCTTCGCCTTCACCGTCACCGCCGACGTGATCCTCTCCAGCGTGCCCGGGGAGCAGGCGGGTGCCGCCTCCGCGGTCTCCGAGACGGCGTACGAACTCGGCGCCGCGCTGGGCATCGCGGTGCTCGGCTCCATCGTGACCGGTGTGTACCGGGACTTCACCGGGCCCGCGGGCACCCCGGCCGCCGCCCACGAGTCACTGGGCGGCGCGGTGGAGGCCGCCGCCGGACTCCCCGGCCCCGCCGGGGAGGCGCTCCTCGACTCCGCCCGGCAGGCCTTCGTCGACGGCCTGACCCTCGCGGCGGGCGTCGGCGCCACCGTACTCCTGGCCGCCGCCGCGGCGTCCTGGTACCTGCTGCGGGGCCTGCGCCTGGAGGACGGAGCGGAGCACTTCTAGCCGTACGGCGTACCCAATGGCCGCAGGCGCGCGAAGGCGACACGGCGGGCCGCTCACCGAGCGGCCCGCCGTGTCGCCTGCCGTGTGCGGAACTACGCCGCCTTCGCCTTGCTCGCGTACATGTCCACGTACTCCTGGCCCGACAGCCGCATGACCTCCGTCATCACCGAGTCGGTCACCGCCCGCAGGACGTAGCGGTCGCGGTCCATGCCCTCGTAGCGGGAGAACTCCATCGCCTCGCCGAAGCGGACCGTGACCTTGCCCGGCCGCGGCAGACCGGCGCCGCCCGGCTGGAGCTTGTCGGTGCCGATGACGGCGAACGGGACGACCGGGGCGCCCGTCATCAGGGTGAGCCGGGCGATACCGGTGCGGCCGCGGTAGAGGCGGCCGTCGGGGGAGCGGGTGCCCTCCGGGTAGATGCCGAAGACGTGGCCCTCCTCCAGGATGCGGCGACCGGTCATCAGCGCCGCCACCCCGCCCCGGCCGCCGTCCCGGTCGACCGGGACCATGCCGACCCCGGTGAAGAACCACGCCATCAGCCGGCCCTTGAGGCCCTTGCCGGTGACGTACTCGTCCTTGCCGATGAAGAAGACCTGCCGGTCGCAGGTCAGGGGCATGATCACCGAATCGATGAAGGTGAGGTGGTTGCCGGCCAGGATCACCGGACCGTCGCCCGGGATGTTCTCCACACCCTCCACCCGTGTGCGGAACATCAGGCGCATGATCGGACCGAGCACTGCCTTGATGAACACGAAGCGGGACAACGGGTCCTCCGGTGTCGGGGATGCGGTATGAGTCTGTGCAGGTGAGGACATTACTCGCGGCCCGGGGGATCACGCACCTCGGGTCACCCGGGTCTGGCGCGGCATTGACGCGTATCGAGGCGTGTTCACCGACACGGCCCGGATCGAAGCACACACGGCACGCGGGCCGCGTGAGGCGCGCCGCCCGGGCGACGCCACCGGGCCCACGTCCTTCGCCTACCCCGAGGTGCCGCCGCCAAGCCGACGCCACGTCAGCCGTCCGCCCCACACGACATCCCGCGGCACCCGCGTGTTCGGCCCGCGGTCTCCCGCTCGTCATGTACGCGCCCCTACGATCGGCCCGCACGGGACGGTCAACGGCAGGAGGGCCCCATGGGAACGCAGGAGTCGGACGAGCGGGCGGGCGGCGGCACCGGACGGCGGGCGCTCCTCGGCGCGGCGGTGCTCGGCGCGGGCGGGGCCGTACTGGGCGCGCCCGGCGCGGCGAGAGCCGCGGGCACCCGGCACGGCGGCGGACACGGCGGCGGGGTGGGGAGCCTGCCCGTCCCGACCGTCATCGGCCACCGCGGCGCCAGCGGCTACCGCCCCGAGCACACCTTCGGCTCCTACGAGCTGGCCCTCGACCTCGGCGCCGACATCGTCGAGGCCGGCGACCTGGTCCCCACGAAGGACGGCCACCTCGTCTGCCGGCACGAACCGGAGATCGGCGGCACCACGGACGTCGCCGACCACCCGGAGTTCGCCGACCGCAAGCGCACCAAACTGCTCGACGGGGTCTCCACCACCGGCTGGTTCACCGAGGACTTCACGCTCGCCGAACTCAAGACCCTCCGCGCCACCGAACGCATCCCGGCCAACCGCCCGCACAACACCCTCTACGACGGCCGCTGGGAGATCCCCACCTTCGAGGAGGTGCTGCGCTGGCAGAACGAGCAGACCCGCAGGCGCGGCAAGCAGGTCTGGATCTACCCCGAACTCAAGCACCCCACCTACTTCCGCAAGCTGGGCCTCGGCACGGAGGAACGCCTGGCACGGCTGCTGCACAAGTACGGCAAGGACCGGAAGAACTCGCCCGTCATCATCCAGTCCTTCGAGCCCACCAGCATCCAGCGGATGAACAAGCTCGTCCGCAACCCCCTCGCCGTCCTCCTGTCCGGCGCGAACAGCCGCCCCTGGGACTTCGTCGAGACCGGAGACCCGCGCACCACCGCCGACCTCGTCACCCCCAAGGGCCTGAAGGAGATCGCCTCCTACGCCCAGGGCATCGGCCCGACGCTGGACCTGATCATCCCGAAGGACTCCGCCGGCCGCCTCACCGAGCCGACGACGCTCGTCCGCGACGCGCACCGCGCGGGCCTGATCCTGCACCCCTACACGATGCGCAACGAGAACCCCTTCCTGCCCGCGGAGTTCCGCGAGGGCGGTGACCCCGACGCCTACGGCGACGTCTTCGGCGCCTTCCGGACGTACTTCGCCACCGGCATCGACGGCGTCTTCACCGACAATCCGGACACGGGTGTGCTGGCCCGCGAGGACTTCGTCAACGGCTGAGCGACCGCCCCCGGTTGGGGTGACCTTCGGCCGCCCGGGCAACCCGCCGCCCGGGCGGCCGCGTCGACCTGCATATGACGCACGACCTGGTCACCTCCCTGCGCCCCCTGCTCACCGCCGAGGCCTCGGCCGAGGCATATGCGTCCGGCGCCGAGCCGGGCGACCTGGAACAGGCCGTCTGGCTGCGCCTGCTGGAACGCCTGGAGGCCGACGGCCCGCCCCCCGACCCGCACCGCTGGCTGCGCAGCGCCGTGCGCACCGAGGCCCGCCGCACCCGCCGCAGGGCCCGTCACGAGCGGCCGTACGGGACCGAACCCGCCGGTGTCGCCGCGTACGCGTACGAACCGGAGCGGCTCGCGCTCACCGCGGCCCGGCACCGCGCCCTGCGCGAGGCCGTGCGCCGGCTGCCCGGGCGCTGCCCCCGGCTGATGGAGGCCCTGTTGTCACCCAGGGACCTCACATACCGGGAGATCGCGGGGGAGTTGGGTATCTCACAGGGCAGTCTTGGTCCGGAACGCTCCCGATGTCTGGGATGTCTGCGTCGATTGCTGACGCCGGAGGTTGCGGCCGGCTGAGGACGGGGATAGGAGTGGGGGACCATAGGTGATCAGGTGAGCGGGAGGCATGCGCACATGGGCATGAGCGTGACCATCTCGGCGGCGACCGAACAGGATGCCGAGCAGATCTTCCGGCTGCAGTACCTCTGCTTCCAGAGCGAGGCGGCGCTGTACGCCAACTACCGCATCGACCCGCTCGTCCAGACCCTGGACTCCGTGCGCGAGGAGGTCGCCGCCGACTGCGTCTTCGTGGCGCGGCTCGGCGACGAGGTCGTCGGCTCGGTGCGCGGGCGGGTGACCGAGGGCGGGGCCGCGTCCATCGGCAAACTCTGCGTCCACCCCCGCCTCCAGGGGCACGGCATCGGGGCCCGGCTGCTGCGGGCCGCCGAGTCCACCCTGGTCGAGGAGCGCGGCGCCAAGCGGTTCCGGCTGTACACCGGGCACCGCAGCGAGAGCAACCTGCGGCTCTACCGCCGGGTCGGCTACGAGACGGTCGGGACCGCCGAGGGTGCCGACGGCGTACCCATGATCGTCCTGGAGAAGCCGGCCGGGACGTACGCGACCACGGCCTGAGGAGCACGGCCCGAGGACGACCGCCCGACGACCGCCGGGCCCGACGACCGCTACGCGGTGCGGGCCCGGCGCAGCCAGTACAGCGCCGACAGCGGCAGCAGCACGGGGATGAAGAGGTACCCCATCCCGTAGTCCGACCACACGGTCGCGTCGGCGAAGGCGGACGGCTCCACCAGTGTCCAGGTGCCGACGGTCAGCACGCCCGCCAACTCGGCGGCGCAGCACACCTGCGCGGCTTTGCGGGCGGTCTCGCCGCCGCGCACCAGGGTGTACGTGATGAACCCGTAGACGACGCCCGCGAGGGCCGACAGCGCGTAGGCGAGCGGGGCCCGGTCGAACTCGGTCGCGATCTGGTACGCGGACCGCGACACCGCGCCGACGACCATCACGCCGTACAGCCACACCAGCAGGATGCCGGGCCCGCCGATCAGCCGCTGCCCGGCCCGCTTCTCCTCCGTGGCCACCACGTCAGCCTCCCCAGATGTCGAACAGCCGCACCTCGAGGACGGCGAGGACGACACCGCCGGCCGCGACCGTCACCGAACCCCAGCGGGTGCGCTCGGCCAGCGACATGAACCCCGCCGCCGGCACACAGGCGAAGGCGCCCAGCAGATACGCCACGAAGATCGTCGTGCCCTGCTCGGGTTCCTCGCCCCGCGCCAGCTGCACGACGCCGACCACCAGCTGGATCAGCGCCAGCGCCGAGACCGCGGCCATGCCGATGAAGTGCCAGTCCTTCGTCGGCTGGTCACGGTAGGCGGCCCAGCCGCACCAGGCGGCCAGCAGCAGTGCGGCGACGCCGGTCACCAGCGTCAGGACGTCAAGCATGGCAGCGAGCCTATTACGGCCCAAAAGGCCCGCCGTCCCCGGCCCCGTAGGGTCGGGGGCATGAAGCTCCACGCACAGGCCCTCCTGTTCGACAACGACGGCACCCTCGTCTCCTCCCTCGAATCCGTGCGCCGCTGCTGGACGCGCTGGGCCGTCGAGTACGGGATCACCGCCGAGCAGTTCCGGCGGGTGGAACTGCACGGGCGGCCGGCCGCCGAGATAGCCGCCGACCTGCTGCCCACCGCGAGGGTCGCCGAGGCCGTCGCGCGGATCGAACAGCTGGAGGTCGAGGACGTGCCGGGCGGGGGCGTGCACCTGCTGCCCGGCACCCGCGACTTCCTCGACGCGCTCCCGGCCGACCGGTGGGCCGTCGTCACCTCCGCCACCCGGCGCCTCGCCGAGGCCCGCCTCGACGCCGTCGGCATCCTCCCCAAGACTCTGATCGCCGCCGACGACATCACCCGCGGCAAGCCCGACCCCGAGCCCTACCTGCTCGGCGCCCGCGCCCTGGGCGTCGACCCGGCCGACTGCGTCGTCTTCGAGGACGCCCCCGCCGGGCTCCAGGCCGGCCGGGCCGCCGGCATGCGGACCGTGGCGTTGGCCACAACCCACCGGGCCGACGAACTCGACGCCGACCTCGTCGTCACCGACCTCTCGGCCTTGTCCGCACTGGTCACCGAGGGCGGAGTCGAGATCACCGTCCGGGGCTGATCCACCTCCCACGCGACCGCCCGCCGTCCACCGCTGTCCAGTATCCGGACAGCGGTCTCCGGGCACGGGTATACGTCTGCTTTACTGATCGGCATGAGCACCACGAGCGACCGCACCCCTGCGACCGAGGCGACGACGACGCCCGGTGCTCGTTGTATGTGCCGCCGAATGTGCGCCTTCTAGAGGGCCCCCGCACCACCTGAGCCTCGCGCCCCGAAGCGAGCGCCGCCTCATGCCCGACCGCGCCCGACGCGCACGCGGCTGAGCCACGCCCCGCGCACACGTTTCTCCCCGGTCCCACCGCCATGGCGCACCGCCACCGCGAGAACCGTGCCGCGTTCCGAAGGGCCCCGAGAACCCGAAGAACAACGCCCCGTGCCCGGCGCACACCACCGCGCCGCGCACTCGACAGTGACGGAAACCCACGTGATCACCACATCGGGCCTCACCAAGGTCTATCGTTCACGCGGCCGTGAGGTCACCGCCCTGGACGGCGTCGACCTGCACGTCCGCGAGGGCGAGGTGTACGGCGTCATCGGCCAGTCCGGCGCCGGCAAGTCCTCGCTCATCCGCTGCGTCAACCTCCTGGAGCGGCCCACCGCCGGCACGGTCACCGTCGCGGGACAGGACCTCACCGCCCTGGCCGGCCGCGGCCCCCGCGCGGGCCGGGAACTGCGGCAGGCGCGCAGCCGCATCGGCATGGTCTTCCAGCACTTCAACCTGCTCTCCTCGCGGACCGTGCAGGACAACGTCGAACTGCCGCTGGAGATCCTCGGCAAGTCCGGGAAGGAACGTTCCCGCAAGGCGCTGGAGCTGCTCGACCTCGTCGGTCTCGCCGACAAGGCCAAGGCCTACCCCGCCCAGCTCTCCGGCGGCCAGAAGCAGCGCGTCGGCATCGCCCGCGCCCTGGCCGGCGACCCCAAGGTGCTGCTCTCCGACGAGGCCACCAGCGCCCTCGACCCGGAGACCACCCGCTCCATCCTCCAGCTGCTGCGTGACCTGAACCGGCAACTCGGGCTGACCGTCCTGCTCATCACGCACGAGATGGACGTCGTCAAGAGCATCTGCGACTCGGCCGCCCTCATGGACCGGGGCCGCGTCGTCGAGTCCGGCACGGTCGGCGAACTGCTCGCCACCCCGGGCTCCGAGCTGGCCGCCGCGCTCTTCCCGGTCGGCGGCGACGCCTCCGGTGACGACCGCACCGTCCTCGACGTGACCTTCCACGGCGAGGCCGCCACCCAGCCCGTCATCTCCCAGCTCTCCCGCACCTACAACATCGACATATCGATTTTGGGCGCCGCCATCGACACCGTCGGCGGTCTCCAGATCGGCCGGATGCGGATCGAACTGCCCGGCCGCTACGAGGACAACGTCGTGCCCGTCGGCTTCCTGCGCGAACAGGGCCTGCAGATCGACGTGGTGAGCGAGACGCCGGACACGCCGGACACGCCGGCCCCGTCGGCTTCGCTGGTGAAGGAAGGTGCCAAGTGACCTGGTCCGAGATGCAGCCGCTGCTGGAGCAGGCCTCCTGGGAGACCCTGATCATGGTCGGCTGGTCCACCTTGATCGCCGTCGTCGCCGGCCTGCCGCTCGGCGTGCTCCTCGTCCTCACCGACCGGGGCGGGCTTCTGCAGAACGTCCTGCTCAACAAGGTCATCGGGCAGATCGTCAACATCGGCCGCTCGATGCCCTTCATCATCCTCATGGTCGCGCTGATGAGCTTCACCCGCTGGGTCACCGGCACCACCATCGGCAGCGAGGCGGCGATCGTGCCACTCGCCATCGGCGGCATCCCGTTCTTCGCGCGGCTCGTGGAGACCGCCGTGCGCGAGGTCGACGGAGGGCTCGTCGAAGCCGTCCAGTCCATGGGCGGCAACACCTGGACCATCGTCCGCAAGGTGCTCGTCCCCGAGTCGCTCCCCTCCCTGATCGCCAGCACCACCACCACGGTCATCGCCCTCATCGGCTACTCCGCCATGGCCGGCACCGTCGGCGGCGGCGGCCTCGGCGACCTCGCCGTCCGCTACGGCTACCAGCGCTTCGAACCCGACTTCATGTGGATCACCGTCGCGCTCCTCGCCGTCGCGATCTCGCTCATCCAGTTCGCCGGCGACTACGCGGCCCGCACCCTGCACCGCCGCGGCGGACGCGGCGGAGCCGCCCCCAGGCTCCGGCTGCTCAGGGCCAAGGAGCCCGCCGCGGCCGACGTCGGCAAGGTCGCCTGACCGCGCCCCCACAGACTCCCCGCCGTACCGGGCGGGGTCGCACCACCTCAGGAAAGGCACTTTTCGTGCGTAACACCGCCAAGTTCACCACCGCCGTCCTCGCCGCCGGAGCCCTCACCCTCGGTCTGACCGCGTGCGGCTCCGACAAGGACTCCGCCACCGACACCTCGGGACCGCTGGTCGTCGCCGCGAGCCCCACCCCGCACGCCGAGATCCTCGACTACGTCAAGGACAACCTGGCCAAGGACGCGGGTCTCGACCTCGAGGTCAAGGAGTTCACCGACTACGTCACGCCGAACACGGCGACGGAGGACGGCTCCGTGGGGGCCAACTACTTCCAGACCCAGCCCTACCTCGACGAGTTCAACAAGAAGAACGGCACCCACATCGTGTCCGTCGTCGACGTGCACCTGGAGCCGCTGGGCCTCTACTCCCACAAGGTGAAGAAGGCCGACGACCTGAAGAGCGGTGCGACCGTCGCCGTCCCCAACGACACCGTCAACGAGGGCCGCGCGCTGCAGCTGCTCGCCGCCAACGGGATCATCACCCTCAAGGACGGCGTCGGCACCGCGGCGACCCCCTCGGACATCACCGAGAACCCGAAGAAGCTGGAGTTCAAGGAGCTGGAGGCGGCCCAGACGCCGCGTTCCCTCGACGACGTGGACGCGGCGGTCGTCAACGGCAACTACGCCATCGAGGCCGACCTGAAGCCCACCCATGACGCCCTCGTCCTGGAGAGCGCCAAGGGCAACCCGAACAGCAACCTCCTCGCCGTGAAGGAGGGCAATGAGGACGACCCGCGCGTCCAGAAGCTCGCGAAGCTCCTCAACTCGCCCGAGGTGAAGAAGTTCATCGAGGACAAGTACGCCGGCGCGGTCCTGCCCTCCTTCTGAACCCGCGACCGAGGTTCCCTCCGGCTCGCCTTCCGGGGCCCAGCCCCGCGCCACCCACCGGGTCCGCTCCGTGCACACGGGGCGGACCCGGTGGTGTGGTTGAGTGCTTTCATGCTGCATGCTGGGCAGTTCGAGCAGGCCCTGACGGTTACACAGGTTACGGAGCGGCGCATGACGAGCACCTTCCCCAACATCTCCATCAGCACGGAGCGGTTGGTGCTGCGCCCCCTCGACGAGGACGACGTCCCCGCACTGGCCGCGATGATGAACGACGAGCAGGTCGCCGCCTGGACCCACGTCCCCCAGCCCTTCACCGAGGACAACGCCGCCACCTGGATCGGCGACCACGCCCCCGCCGAGCGCACCGCGGGCCGGGGACTCGACCTCGCCGTCACCGAGTTCCTCACCCAGCGACTGGTCGGCGTCATCCAGCTGGCCAGGACCGACTGGCACGTACGCTCCACCGAACTCTCCTACATAGTCGCCCCCTGGGCCCGGGGTGAGGGGTACGCGTCCGAGGCGGCGCTCGCCACCGCCCAGTGGCTCTTCGGCGACCAGAAGTTCGAACGCGTCGAGCTGCGCACCGCGGCCGACAACACCGCCTCCCAGCAGGTCGCCCAGAAGATCGGCTGCATCAGCGAGGGTGTGCTGCGCGGCGCCTGCATAGCGCGCGTACGCACCGACGACGGCGTCTGGACGGACGTACGCACCGACTTCATCGTGTGGAGCCTGCTGCCCGAGGACCTCGAGGGCACCACCGGACAACTGACCGACCCCGACGGTTTCACCACCTTCACCGACTGGAACTGATACCCGAGGGGCGACCCGCGCCACCACCCCGGACCAGGCCGCACCAGGTACCCTCACGGGGCGCACCCGCGACGCTTCCACGACCACGACCTGCGAAAACCCTGGAGACTGAAGACGATGGCCGACCGGGTCACGGTGATCGGCTGGGACGGTTCGCCGCTGACCGCCGCGGCACGCTCCGCACTGGGCGCCGCCACCCTGGTGGCCGGTGCCGCCCACCACCTGGCACTTCCCGAGGTACCGCCCGCAGCCGAACGCATCCGCCTCGGCAGCGTCGCCCTCGCCGCCCGCCGCCTCGCCGCGCACCGCGGCACGACGGTCGTGCTGGCCGACGGCGACCCCGGCTTCTTCGGCGTCGTACGCACCCTGCGAGCCCCCGAGTTCGGCCTGGAGGTGGAGGTCGTCCCCGCCGTCTCCTCGGTGGCCGCCGCCTTCGCCCGCGCCGGGATGCCCTGGGACGACGCCCAGGTGGTCGTCGCCCATCCCCGCACCCTGCGACGCGCGGTAAATGTGTGCCGCGCCCACACCAAGGTCGCGGTCCTCACCTCACCGGGGGCCGGACCGGCCGAGCTCGGTCTGCTGATGGAGGGCGTCCACCGCACCTTCGTCATCTGCGAGGAACTCGGCACCACCCGCGAACGCGTCACGGTCGTCACCTCCGACAAGGCCGCCGACCACACCTGGCGCGACCCGAACGTCGTCATCGTGGCCGGCGGCAGCGCCGGCCCGGCCACCGCGGGCGACGGCACCGGCTGGATCACCGGCCGCGACCCCGCCACCGGACCGCGCGGCTGGTCCCTGCCCGCCGCGGCGTACGGCGGTGAACTGGGCGAGGGCGAGACCGACCTGCTCCGCACCGCCCAACTCGCCCGCCTCGGGCCCCGCCTCGGCGACCTCGTGTGGGACATCGGCTGCGGCAGCGGCGCCTTCGCCACCGAGGCGGCCCGCGCCGGGGCCGCCGTCATCGCGGTCGACCGGGACGCCGACGCCTGCGCCCGCACCGAGGCCACCGCACGGCACTTCGGCGTCCAGCTCCAGACCGTGCACGGCAACGCCCCCCACATCCTGGAGGACCTCCCCGAACCGGACGTCGTCCGGGTCGGCGGCGGGGGAGTGCCCGTGGTCTCCGCGGTCGCCGACCGACGCCCGCAGCGCATCGTCGCGCACGCCGCGACCCGCGACGCGGCCGAACTCGTGGGCAGGGACCTGACGGAGCACGGGTACCGCGTCGACTGCGCCCTGCTGCAGTCCGTCGGACTCGACACCCGGGCCTGGACGGAGACGGAGCGGAGCGTCGCGTTCCTGCTCAGCGGAGAGATCGTGCGGCGCGAAGCACCCCGCTGAGGACCCGACGAGGACCGCGCCCCGTGATCCGTTGTTCATACCGCGCGGGGTAGGCTGGCGGATTGTTGTACCGCATGCGGACACCCGACGGTTCGTCAGTCGATGTCCGTAAAAACCCGCTCCTCAGGGGGCGGGTGTGGTACGGCAGAACCGGAGGACGCGCAACGTGGCGCAGTCCACAGCGGGCCGTCGCGGATCAAGCTGTCGTGGCGGGGGGACGACCGCGACAATGCCACTCAATGGCTTTGTCGTCTTTTCCCGCGGGTCGTTCGTGCCGCTGGGCACGCCCGCTCGTTCTTCACTACGGGCGGTCGGTGCGCCGTCCCGGGTGAGCTGGTCGTAGAAGCACTAACCGATGGGCGAGGGGTTACGCATGACCGACACCGGCCAGATCCCGGGCGAGGGGCTGCCGGAGAACGCAGGCATGGTGGAGCAGCCGGGCGTCCCCGCACCCGGCGCGTACACCTACCTCTCCGAGGCCGCCGCCGAGGACGAGGACCTGTTGTTGCTGCCGGGAGCCCAGAGTGCTTGGGGCAACGAGGTCGCGCCGCCGACGCCGGAGCCGGTCGTCGAGACCGTGCACCAGCCCGGACCGCACGAGATGTCCGGCCGTGACAGCGGCTCGGTCGACCTCAGTGGTGTCCGCCTGCCCGACCCGGCGCAGGACCCCGCCTCCACCCCGGTCCCGGCGCGCAGGCCCCTCCACCTCGGTCCGCCGATCCCCGACACCTCCGCCAGCCCGGTCCGCTCCCTCGCCGACCGCGGCCCCGCCGACGCGCCGGTACGGCACCCCGGCCCGCCCACCGCGGGTCCCGAGTACCTCGACGTACCGCAGGCCGCCGTGCCGACCCCGCAGGCGGCGGCACCCTGGGGAGCGCAGACGGCGCCGCAGGCCCAGGAGGTCCCGGTGAACGCCGGGGCGGGGCATGCGGAAACGGTTGTTCCGGTACCGGAGGAGCAGGCGGCCGAGCCGGTGGGAGCGGCCCAGGCGCTCGTGACCCGCGTGGCCACGGAGGCCGTGGCGGCGACCGGCGGGACGCCCGCGGGCGCCGGCGAGCCCCACGAACCGCAGGAGGCCGCCGCGGCGGAGGCGGCGCACACCGGCGCGGGGCAGCCGACCGGTCCCACGGAGGAAGCCGGACCGACTCCCGAGGCGGTCCCCGCGATCCCCGTGACCGAGCCCGTCCGTGCGGCGGTCGAGGAAGACGCCGGGCCCGAAAAGGCGCTGGCGGTTCCGGAGGCCCAGGAGGCCCCCGCGCAGTCGGCTCCGGAAGAAGCACCGGCGGAAGTACCCGGAGGGGTACCCGCGGAAGCACCGCAGGGACTCGACGAACCCCCGGTGGCCGACCACGCCCCCGAGGCGCCCGCGCCGCAGGAAGCACCGGCCTCCGAGGCACCCGAGCCCGAACGCGGCGACGCCCAGGCACCCGACGCGCCCGTGGCCGTCGCGGAGCCCGTGGCGTCGGCACCCGAGGCGCCCGCGCCCGAAGCGCCCGTGCCCGGGGTCGCCGAACCCGAGCCGTCTCCGGCGCCGGAGCAGCCCGCTCCGGTCCAGGTCGAGGCCGCGCAGCCGACGCCGCCGGAGACACCGCCCGCCCCGGACGAAGCGCCGCACCCGCAGCCGGACGTCCAGCCCGTGCAGTTCGCCGTCCCGCAGCCCTCCCCGGAATCCGATCCGGAGCCGCAGGCCCCCGAGGCTCCCGCGGCGCAGCCCGCCCAGGGCCCCCAGTCCCTCATGGACGCCACCATGCGGCAGGAGCAGGAGCAGGAGCAGGAGCAGGAGCAGGAGCAGGAGCGGGAGCGGGCCGTGGCCGTGGCCGTGGCCGAGGGCACCGCGGAGCCCGTAGCGGCGGACGCGTCCGCCTCCGGCGCCCAGGAGCCCGCGCCCGTACCGGCCCCGGTCGCCCGGGAACCGCACCCCGCCCAGCCCGTGGGCCAGTTCCTGCCCGTCGACGGCGGGCAGGTGCCCACGACCCCGCACCTCGCGCCCACCCCGCCCGAGGCCGTCCTGGTCCCGCCGGAAGCGGCCCCGGAACCGGAGCCCGTCGCCGCGGCCCCCGTGGCCGAGCAGGCGGTCGCCGCGGTACCGGCGCCGCGCGAGGCCGACCCCGAACTCGTGCAGAGCGTCGACGACCTGGCCACCCGGGGCGCCGGCGAGGACGACCACGTGGCCGGAGCCGACGCAACGGCCACAGCGACCGCCGAGGCGGCGAACGCCCCCGGCGCCCCCGCCGCGCCGGACGCGGAGCCCGCCCCCCAGGACGCTCCCGTCCCGCAGGAGGCCCCGCACGACGGGACCCCGGCCGCGGACGCCCGGCACCCCGCCGGCCCGGCGGCCCCCGGCTACGACGACGCCGAGCGCGCGGCCGTACTCAAGGTCATGCGCGAGCGGCGCGACATCCGCAACGGCTTCCGCAGCGACCCCATCCCGCACGAGGTACTGCTCCGGGTCCTGGAGGCCGCCCACACCGCGCCCTCCGTCGGCCACTCGCAGCCCTGGGACTTCGTCGTCATCCGCTCCGCCGACACCCGTCGCGCCATGCACGAACTGGCGACGCGTCAGCGGGACGCGTACGCCAAGTCGCTGCCCAAGGGCCGGGCCAAGCAGTTCAAGGAACTGAAGATCGAGGCCATCCTCGACACCCCGGTCAACATCGTCGTCACCGCCGACCCGACCCGCGGCGGCCGGCACACCCTCGGCCGGCACACGCAGCCGCAGATGGCGCCGTACTCCTCCGCGCTCGCCGTCGAGAACCTGTGGCTCGCCGCCCGCGCCGAGGGTCTCGGCGTCGGCTGGGTCAGCTTCTTCGACGAGCGCGAGATGGTCCGCGCCCTCGGCCTGCCCGAGCACCTGGACGTCGTCGCCTACCTGTGCGTCGGCTACGTCGACGAGTTCCCGGACGAGCCCGAACTGATGCAGGCCGGCTGGTCCAAGCGCCGCCCGCTGTCCTGGGTGGTGCACGAGGAGACGTACGGCCGTCGCGCCCTGCCCGGCGAGGCGCCGCACGACCTGCTCGCCGAGACCGTCGCGCAGATCCGCCCGCTGGACGCCAAGGCGCTCGGCGAGGCCTGGGAGCGGCAGAAGCGCATGACCAAGCCGGCCGGAGCGCTCGGCATGCTGGAGATCATCTCCGCCCAGCTGTCCGGACTGTCCCGGCAGTGCCCGCCGCCCATCCCGGAGCCCGCGGCCGTCGCGGTCTTCGCCGGCGACCACGGGGTGCACGCCCAGGGCGTCACCCCCTGGCCGCAGGAGGTCACCGCCCAGATGGTGGCCAACTTCCTGGGCGGCGGAGCGGTCTGCAACGCCTTCGCCACCCAGGTCGGCGCCGAGGTCTGCGTCGTGGACGTCGGTGTCGCCACCGACCTGCCCGCCACCCCGGGCCTGCTGCCCCGCAAGGTCCGCGCGGGCACCTCCGACATGACCACCGGCGCGGCGATGACCCGCGAGGAGGCCAAGCAGGCCATCGAGGTCGGCATCGAGACCGCCCGCGACCTGGTGGCGGCCGGCAACAAGGCGCTGCTCACCGGCGAGATGGGCATCGCGAACACCACCGCGTCCGCCGCGCTCATCTCGGTCTTCACCGGCGCCGACCCGGCCGAGGTCACCGGCCGCGGCACCGGCATCAACGACGAGACCCTGGCCCGCAAGACCGAGGTCGTCCGCCGTGCCCTCGAACTCCACCAGCCGGACCCGGCCGACCCGATCGGCGTGCTGGCGGCGATCGGCGGCTTCGAGCACGCGGCCATGGTCGGTCTGCTGCTCGGCGGCGCGTCCCTGCGCACCCCGGTGATCCTGGACGGCGTCAGCGCCGGTGCCGCCGCCCTGGTGGCCCGCGCGATCGCCCCCGAGGTCCTCGCCGCCTGCATCGCCGGTCACCGCAGCGCCGAGCCCGGCCACGTCGCCGCGCTCAACAAGCTGGGCCTTCGTCCGCTGGTCGACCTCGACCTCCGCCTCGGCGAGGGCACCGGCGCGCTGCTCGCGCTCCCCATGGTGCAGAGCACCGCGCGGGCCATGCACGAGGTGGCGACCTTCGACTCGGCGGGCGTCACCGAGAAGTAGCGGCCGCACGCCGCGGGGCCCGGGACCACGCATGCCGCGGGGCCCGGGACCACGGTGCCGGGCCCCCGCCGGGCTGCCGTGCCCGCGGCCCCACCCGGCAGCCGGGTCTCGTCACCGGAGCGGCCGTCCAACCGTCGGACCGGGGGTCCAACCACCGGACCACCTGGGCCCCACCGGCCACCGCGCCGTAAAATCCGCACGTCAGCGCCACCGCCGCAAGAGGAGCCGTCCCCTCATGGCCGAACACCCCGCCTACCCCGTAGGTCTCCGCCTCACCGGCCGTCGCGTGGTCGTCCTCGGCGGCGGACAGGTCGCCCAGCGCCGTCTGCCCGCCCTCATCGCGGCCGGTGCCGACATCCGCCTCGTCTCCCCGGAGGCGACCCCGTCCGTCGAGGCGATGGCGGACGCGGGCGAGATCACCTGGGATCAGCGCCCGTACGCGGACGGGGACCTCGCCGAGGCCTGGTACGCCCTGATCGCCACCAGCGACACCGCGGCCAACGACGCCGCCTCCGCCGAGGGGGAGCGGCACCGCGTGTGGTGCGTCCGCTCCGACGACGCCGACCGGGCCACGGCCTGGACCCCGGCGACCGGACACAGCGAGGGCGTCACCGTCGCCGTGCTCACCACCGACGCGCGCCACCGCGACCCCCGCCACACGGCCGCCATCCGCGACGCGGTGGTGGAAGGCCTGCGCGACGGCACCCTCGTCGCCCCGCACCGGCGCACCCGCACACCCGGCGTCGCCCTGGTCGGCGGCGGTCCCGGCGACCCGGACCTGATCACCGTCCGCGGCCGCCGCCTGCTCGCCGAGGCCGACGTCGTCATCGCCGACCGGCTCGGGCCCCGCGACCTGCTCGCCGAGCTGCCGCCGCACGTCGAGGTCATCGACGCGGCCAAGATCCCCTACGGCCGCTTCATGGCCCAGGAGGCCATCAACCACGCGCTGATCGAGCACGCCAAGCAGGGCAAGTCGGTCGTACGGCTGAAGGGCGGCGACCCGTTCGTCTTCGGCCGGGGCATGGAGGAGGCGCAGGCGCTGGCCGAGGCGGGCATCGCGTGCACCGTGGTCCCCGGCATCTCCAGCACCATCTCGGTCCCCGGCGCGGCCGGCATCCCGGTCACCCACCGGGGCGTCGCCCACGAGTTCACCGTGGTCAGCGGGCATGTCGCCCCCGACGACGAGCGTTCCCTGGTCGACTGGCCGTCCCTCGCGAAGCTGACCGGCACGCTCGTGGTCCTCATGGGCGTCGACAAGATCGGCAAGATCGCCGAGACGCTGATCGCGCACGGCAAGTCCCCCGCCACTCCGGTCGCCCTCGTCCAGGAGGGCACCACGGCCGCCCAGCGCCGGGTGGACGCGACCCTCGCCACCGTCGCCGAGGTGGCCGTCGCCGAGGAGGTCAGGCCGCCCGCCGTCATCGTCGTCGGCGAGGTCGTCGCCGTCGGTCCGTACGGGACGGTCTGACATGGCCGACCTCATCACCATCGACGACCCCGACGACCCGCGCCTGCACGACTACACCGGCCTGACCGACGTCGAGCTGCGCCGCCGACGCGAACCCGCCGAGGGCCTGTTCATCGCCGAGGGCGAGAAGGTCATCCGGCGGGCCGGCGAGGCGGGCTACACGATGCGCTCGATGCTGCTGTCCGCCAAGTGGGTCGACACCATGCGCGACGTCATCGACGAGGCGCCCGCCCCCGTGTACGTCGTGGACCCGGCGCTCGCCGAACGCGTCACGGGCTACCACGTGCACCGCGGCGCGCTGGCCTCGATGCAGCGCAAGCCGCTGGACACGGCCGCCGGCCTCCTGACGACCGCCCGCCGCGTCGTCGTCATGGAGTCCGTGAACGACCACACCAACATCGGGGCGATCTTCCGCTCCGCCGCCGCGCTCGGCATGGACGCGGTCCTGCTCTCCCCGGACTGCGCGGACCCCCTGTACCGGCGCAGCGTCAAGGTCTCGATGGGCGCCGTCTTCACCGTGCCGTACGCCCGCCTCGACGCCTGGCCGGCCGGTCTGGCGACGGTCGGTGAGGCGGGCTTCACGCTCCTCGCCCTCACCCCCGACGAGCGGGCCGAGCCCCTCGACGCGGTCGCCCCGCACCGCATGGACCGGGTGGCGCTCATGCTGGGCGCCGAGGGCAGCGGCCTGTCCCGGCGGGCCCTGGCGGCGTCCGACACGTGGGTCCGCATTCCGATGTCCCACGGCGTCGACTCCCTGAACGTGGGCGCGGCGGCCGCGGTCGCCTTCTACGCGGTGACGGCGGGACGGCCCTCGGCCTGATGTGCCGTCCGGTCCCGGCCTTCAGAGCCCGGGGGTCCGCCGCTCCGGGAGGCCGCCCGGCGGGTCCACCCGCTCCTGCTGCGTAGCCCGCACCCCGCCGCCCCGCTCGTCGCCGAGCCCCCGCGCGGGCCCCTGGCAGCCCTGTGCGGCGGCGATGCCCAGCGCGACCAGCAGCGTCACGACCACGAACACGAACAGACGCTGCCGCAGCAGTCGCGGATTGGCGGGCCGCCGCCAGCGGGTCCCCGTCGTGCTGGGCGCCGTACGACCGGATCCGCTGCGTGGTGCGGACCGGCCGCCGTTGTTGCGGGAGGGGGTCCGGCCGGTCGTGTCGCGGGAGGACGGCGTGGGCCGGGACCCGGACCGCGCCCCCGTACCGCCGCCCCGGGACGGTGTGCCACCGCGCGAGGGCGTCCCGCCACGCGAGGGTGCTCCGCCCCGCGACGGGACGGAACCCCGGGGCGCGGATCCCCGCGACCCCGACGTGCCGCGCGGCGCGGGAGTCCCCTGCGGGCGCCGCTGGGCACGCTCCGGATAGGTGTCGGCGAGCCGCCCCGTGGGCACGTCCGCCTCACCGCTGCGCGGCGCGGGCGGCCGGACGTCGGCCATGCCCTGGGCCTCACGGGCGGCGATCTCCTTGAGCCGCAGTGACAGTTGCAGGGTGCTGGGGCGTTCTTCGGGGTCCTTGGCCAGGCACGCCCGCACCAGCGGCGCGAGCGCGTCCGGGACCCCGTGCAGCTGGGCCTCCTCGTGCACCACGCGGTAGAGCATCACCTCGGAACTGCCGTGCCCGAAGGGCGAGTCGCCCATCGACGCGTACGCCAGCGTGGCACCGAGCGAGAACACGTCCGTGGCCGGGGTGACCGCGGCCCCGCGCACCTGCTCCGGCGCGAGGAACCCGGGGGAGCCGACCGCCGTGCCGACGTGCGTGAGGGTGGAGGCACCGGTGGCCCAGGCGATGCCGAAGTCGATGATCCGCGGCCCCTTCGGGGACAGCAGGATGTTGGACGGCTTCAGGTCCCGGTGCACCACCCCGGCCTCGTGGACGGCGACCAGGCCCTCGGACAGCGCGGCACCCACGGCCGCGACGTCGGCCGCGACGAGCGGCCCGCCGTCGACGACCTTGTCGTGCAGGGAGGGGCCGGGCACGTACTGCGTGGCGAACCAGGGGCGGTCCGCCTCCAGGTCCGCGGCGACCAGCCGGGCGGTGCAGCCGCCCCGGATGCGCCGGGCCGCCGAGACCTCACGGGCGAACCTCGACCGGAACTCCTGGTCCTCCGCCAGGTCCGGCCGGATGACCTTCAGCGCGACCCGCTGCCCCTTCTTGTCGGAGCCCAGGTAGACCACGCCCATCCCACCCGCGCCGAGCCGCCTGTGAAGCCTGAACGAGCCGACGACGCGCGGGTCCTCGCGCCTCAGGCGCATCATCGCCATGTTCATCCCCGCTGCCCGGTCCCTGTGACGTGGCACAGCTTACGTTTCCCCGGCGGCCCGCGCGCAGAGGCCGCGCCCTCTCGCGACAACGGATTGTCAGTGCCCGGCCCCAGAGTTGAGAGGCGGTCAGCATCTGCGCGGACCGGCCGGCCGCCCTCCGCCCGTGATCCCAACCGCCCGCGGCGGCCGAGGGATTGGGACGGGCGAGGGCAACCGGCCGTGGACCTGCGGGGGAGACGGGGAGCGGCGGCGCACCCACGGCCCGACGCCGGGCGGAGCCCTGCCCGGGGCGGGGCGGGGTGTGCCGGGAGGCGGCCGGAGTGAGGGAAGTCACCGGACAGCCCGGAGATACCGGGACACGGTGGGCGCCCCGTCCGGGAAGACCCCGAGACCGGGGAGCCGATCTCCACCCAGGGGAGTAGTCGGCCGGTCACGGCTCATCCTCCGGGAGGCCCGGCAATCGGTACGAGGGCATGACGTCGGGCGATGGCCCGACGCATAGATTTGAGGTCAAGCGGCGGGTGCAGAACTCGTCCCCCGAGGTCAGACACCCGCCGCTGCAACGAGACAACGCGAACGACTCAACGAACGGTCAGGAGAGGGACCATGGCCCAGACGGTTCCGCGGACGCTGGTCCGCACACGGGAAACCCGCCGTCAGGGCCGTCGCCACCCCGCGGTGGCGACGCTGATGGCCCTGCCCCTGGCGGTCCTGCTCCTCCTCGTCTTCGACGGGTGGGAGACAGTGGCCACACAGGCGTCGTCCGTGGGTGTGGTGCTGGGGCGCTGAGCGGCGACCCCAGGCCCGGAAGAGCGGTCCGGGCGGGGACATCCATCCATGAAACCCCGTGGGGACGGGGGTGCGGCGGACGGCAAAATGCCGGCGCAGCTGGGGAGCTGCGCCGGCATTGCTTTTCCCTCCCCGGGCAGCGCCGGGACGGGGAGCGCGGCGGCACACTCCGCCTGCTGCGTACCCTCACCTTCGTGACCACGGACGCCCACACCCTCCTCCCCGCCCTCGAGGCCCGCGTCAGGGAGACGGCCCACGCCCGAACCGCGGCCTGCCCCTGCGGCGCGGCCACTCTCGCCGACCGCCCCGACGCCACCGTCGTCCGGCACGCGGGCACCGTCGCCAAGGCCCACGCCGCGGACGCCGACCCCGCCGAGCTGTCCCTCCGTGTCACCGCGGCCGCCCTGCTCCCCGGCGTGCTGCTGCCCCCGCTCGCCCCGGCCCCCGTCGACGTGCACGGGCGGCTCGTCACCTACTGGCCCTACGGCACGCCCGTGGAGCCGGAGGATCCGGACGCCGCCCCGTGGGAAGCCGCGGCGACCCTCCTCGCCCGCCTCCACCGCACACCGGTCCCCGCCGCCCTGCCTCCCATGCGCGGCCCCGCGAAAGCGGCCCTGGCCGCGGCACGCCTGCGCGGCACCGCCCCCGACCACCCCGCCACCGGGCCCGTGCTGGCGGCCTGGGCCGCGCTCCCCGCCTGGGCGCGCGGCGAGGCCGCCATGCCGGGCCCGGCCCTCCTCTGCCACGGCGACCTCCACCTCGGCCAGCTCATACGCCACCCCGCCCCCGACGGGCCCTGGCTGCTGATCGACGTCGACGACCTCGGAACCGGCGTCCCGGCCTGGGACCTGGCCCGCCCCGCCGCCTGGTACGCCTGCGGGCTGCTCCCGCCCGAGGAGTGGCACCGGTTCCTGACCGCCTACCGCACCGCCGGCGGCCCGGCCGTCCCCGCCGCCGGCGACCCGTGGCCCGCCCTGGACGTCCCGGCCCGCGCCCTCACCGCGCAGACCGCCGCCCGGGCCGTCACCAAGGCGGTCCTGGAGGGCCGGGCGCTGGACGAGGTGGAGTGTTCCCTCGTGGACGCGTGCGCGCGCATGGCGTCCGTACGGCCCGCCGACCCACGGGGTTGAGCCGAAGTTCCGCGAAGTAGGGTGCAACCGACCCGGGGCGGGACGGAGTCTGTCCTGGCGATACGCGAAGCAGGACCGACCGGCGAGGAGTTGAGCCGAGCATGCAGTGCCCCAAGTGCCACGCACCGATGCACACCTACAACCGCAACGGCGTTCAGATCGAGCAGTGCAGCGGTTGCCGCGGCATCTTCCTCGACTACGGCGAGCTGGAGTCGCTGACCCGCCTGGAGGCCCAGTGGTCCCAGCCCGCTCCGCCGGCCCCGCCCGCCGCGCCGCAGGCGTACCCCGCGGCCCAGGCGCCGGCCTGGGGTGCCCCGCACGGCGGCGGTCACGGCCACTACGGCCACCACCGCCAGAAGAGCTTCGGCCGCATGCTCTTCTCGAGCTGACCCGCCCACGACGAAGCCCCCGGCCGCTCGAGGCGGCCGGGGGCTTCGTTCTGTGTGGACGATACTGGGATTGAACCAGTGACCTCTTCCGTGTCAGGGAAGCGCTCTCCCGCTGAGCTAATCGTCCTGGAAACACCAGGTGCGGTAGTACTGCGTGCGCGATACTGGGATTGAACCAGTGACCTCTTCCGTGTCAGGGAAGCGCTCTCCCGCTGAGCTAATCGCGCGGGGATCCGTACGGATCGGTGATCCTTGCGGATCAGTGGACGATACTGGGATTGAACCAGTGACCTCTTCCGTGTCAGGGAAGCGCTCTCCCGCTGAGCTAATCGTCCTTGGAGGTGGAGACGGGATTTGAACCCGTGTAGACGGCTTTGCAGGCCGTTGCCTCGCCTCTCGGCCACTCCACCAGGAGTGCAGGAGACCCGGGAGGTCTCCTCTTCCTGCGAGCGGACGACGAGGCTCGAACTCGCGACCTCAACCTTGGCAAGGTTGCGCTCTACCAACTGAGCTACGTCCGCCTGTCGGTTCGGTCCGCTTGCGCGGCCCGGCGACGTGATGAACTCTAGCGGATTCCGGGGCCAGCACAAAAACGCGTTTGTGCAGCGTGCTGCGGTGCGTCCGGTCACGGACCTGGTCGGGGCACCCGGAAGGACACGTTCGGGTCACTCGGGAGTCACCGGCCTAGACTCGGCAGTGTGCTCGACCTCCCGCCACTCGCCCGCTTCGGCGACCGCCTCGCCACCGGTCTCCTCGACGTCACGAGCGATCCCGCCGCCCTCGAATCCGAGGGGTTCTGGGCCGTCTGCGCGGACTTCGAAGGCCGCCTGACCTGTGCCCGCTTCGCGGATGTGCGGACCGAGCCGGTGCCCGCGCCCACCACCGGGGCATGGCGGGGTCCCGCCGTCGGCGACTGGACGTCCTCGCTCGACCACGCCGCGTACACGACGGGCGTACGGCGCATCCGCGCGCACATAGCCGCCGGCGAGGTCTACCAGGCCAACCTCTGCCGGGTGCTCTCGGCACCCGTCGCCCCCGGAGCCGACGTGGACGCCCTCACCGCCCTGCTGGCCCGCGGCAACCCGGCGCCGTACGCCGGGACGATCCGGCTGCCCGGACACGGCGTCGAGATCGCCACCGCCTCGCCCGAGCTGTTCCTGCGCCGGGACGGCCGCACGGTCGAGTCCGGGCCGATCAAGGGGACCGGGCGGACCGAGGCCGACCTGCTGGAGAAGGACCACGCCGAGAACGTCATGATCGTGGACCTGGTCCGCAACGACCTGGGGCGCGTCTGCGCCACCGGCACGGTCACGGTGCCCGACCTGTGCGCCGTCGAGAAGCACCCGGGCCTCGTCCACCTGGTCTCCACGGTGCGCGGCGAGCTGCGCGTGGACGCCGGCTGGCCGGAACTGCTCGACGCCGCGTTCCCGCCCGGGTCCGTCACCGGCGCGCCCAAGTCCAGCGCCCTGCGGATCATCGACGCGCTGGAGACCGCGCCCCGCGGCCCGTACTGCGGGGGCGTCGGCTGGGTCGACGCCGACCGGGGCACGGGCGAGCTGGCCGTCGGCATCCGCACCTTCTGGATCGAGCGCGCCGCCGACGGCGAGGCCCGGCTGCGTTTCGGCACCGGCGCCGGCATCACCTGGGGCTCCGACCCGGAGGGCGAGTGGCGGGAGACCGAACTGAAGGCCGCCCGGTTGCTCGCGGTAGCGTCGGGGGCGTACGAGGTGAACGCGACGGGAGAGGCGCTGGCGACGTGAAGATCTGGCTCGACGGCGGGCTGCAGGACATCGGCGCTGCCCGCGTCTCCGTCCTCGACCACGGGCTGACCGTGGGCGACGGCATCTTCGAGACCGTGAAGGCGGTGGACGGCAGGCCGTTCGCGCTGACCCGGCACCTGGACCGGCTGAGCCGCTCGGCCCGCGGCCTCGGCCTGCCCGCCCCCGACCTCGACGAGGTCCGCCGCGCCTGCGCCGCCGTGCTGGAGGCCAACCCGATGCCGCTGGGCCGGCTGCGCATCACCTACACCGGCGGCCACGGCCCGCTCGGCTCCGACCGCGGCGAGTACGGCCCGACCCTCGTCGTCGCCCTCGGCGAGACCGGCCGCCGCCCCGACTCCACCGCCGTGATCACGGTGCCCTGGACCCGCAACGAACGCGGCGCGCTCACCGGCCTGAAGACCACCTCCTACGCCGAGAACGTCGTCGCCCTGGCCCGCGCCCGCGAACGGGGCGCCTCCGAGGCGCTGTTCGGCAACACGGTGGGCCGGCTGTGCGAGGGCACCGGGTCGAACGTCTTCGTCGTCCTCGACGGCGAGATCCACACCCCGCCGGTCGCCTCCGGCTGCCTCGCCGGGATCACCCGCGCCCTGGCCGCCGAATGGACCGGCGCCCGCGAGACCGACCTCCCGCTGGACGTCCTGGAGCGCGCCGACGAGGTCTTCCTGACCTCGACGCTGCGGGACGTACAGGCCGTGCACCGGGTCGACGACCGTGAACTGCCCGGGGCCCGGGGCCCGGTGACGGCCAAGGCCATGCGGATCTTCGAGGAGCGGTCCGGGGACGACCTGGATCCGTGACGGGGAGCGGCGGCCTGCGTCCTCGAAGCCGCCCTCGAAGCCGCCCTCGAAGCCGCGATATTCGGCTGACGTTCTCGTCCACGGCGGGTAGAACTGCCGTGATGACCACGACCCTGCGGCCGACCGAGCCGCTCCAGCGCGCAGCCGACGGGACCCGTTCGCGCCACTACCAGGTGTGTGTGAACAGCCGTCCCGTCGGCGTGCTGCACCTCGGCACCTCGCCCTCCCTCGGCGACTCGGTGGCCGTGATCCACAAGCTGCGCGTCGACGAGCCGGACCGCCGACGCGGCCGGGGCACGGTGGCCGCGCTCGCCGCGGAGGAGGTGGCACGCGCCTGGGGCTGCCGGCAGATCGAGGCGGGCGTCGCCGGCGACGCCGAGGCGGGCTCGCGGCTCGCGCAGGCACTCGGTTACGCCGTACGCAACCGCGCCATGGCCAAGCCGCTCGGCGACGCCCCGCCCACCCTGCCCCCGGGCAGCCGGGCGCGGCCCATGACGCCCGAGGACTTCGCCGCCTGGCACGCGTACGAGTCGGAGCGCTACGCCCGGACCTGGATGGAGCGGGGCGTGCCCGAGGCCGACGCGCACGCGAAGGCCCGCCGCGATCACGAAGTGCTGCTGCCTCGGGGGCCGGCCACCGAGAACATGCGGTTCAGCGTGTTGGAGCACGAGGGCGAGCGAGTCGGGACCCTGTGGCTGGCACTGCGCGAGGACCGGGCCTTCGTCTTCGACGTCGAGGCCGACGCTCCGCACCGGGGCCGGGGACACGGCCGCACCCTGATGCTGCTGGCCGAGGCCCAGGCGGTCACCGCCGGCCGCTCCCTGATCGGCCTCAACGTCTTCGCGGGGAACACCGCCGCCGAGCGGCTCTACGAGTCGCTCGGCTACGAGACCACGCGGTACAGCTACTGCAAGCCGCTGCTGTGACGGCGGGCGGCGATCCGACGCCGCCGAGCCCGCGCTCCGGGCGGACGCCGGGAATGTGACGACAGGGCCTAGGCCAGCAGCCGGTCCGCGATCTCCTCGATGCGCTCGCGGAGCCCTTCCTGGCTCTTGCCGCCGTCGAGGCGCTCGCCGCCGATCACGTACGTGGGGGTGCCGGTCACGCCGATCGCCTTGCCCTCGGCCTGGTCGGCGTCGACGATCAGGATGTGCCGGCCGTCGATGAGCGCCGTGTCGAACTCCTCGGCGTCCAGTCCCAGTTCCCGGGCGATCTCTACCAGGAAGGGTTCTCCCCCACGGTCCAGCTCCCCGACCCGGTCCAGGACCGCTTCGGCGTACGGCCAGCCCCGGCCCTGGGCGACGGCCTCCTCGGCGGCCTGCGCGGCGGCGAAGGCGTGCTTGTGCTTCTCCAGCGGGAAGTGCCGCAGCCGCACCTCCAGACGGTCGCCGTAGCGGGCCCGTAGAGCGCGGAGGTCGTCCAGGGCGGTGTGGCAGTCCGGGCACTGCAGCTCGCACCAGACGTCGAGGACGGGCACGGCGGGACGGGCGGGGGAGGAGTCGCTCATGCCCCCATCCTCCCAGCCAGCGGCACGACGCCCCAACCGGCGTCGTGACCACGCCCACCAGCACCTGCGGAGGAGCCGACCCCGAGATCTCCCTGATCTCGGTCCTCCGGCATGGCCCCGCGGCGGGCGGACGGTGCAGGATGGAAGGGACGAAGTACTCGTGCCCGACCGAGCCCAGCCCTGGAGGACCGGATGATTGCCGAGACCGTCTGTTCCGCGGTGTCCGCGGCGGGCCTGGGCATCGCGGCGGTCACCGCGTACCGCAGGCGTTTCCTGACCGCTGCCCGTATCGCGGCCTACTCGCTGGTCCCGATCGGCCTGGTCATGACCGGGGTCGTCGAGTGGCTGGCCGACACGGCCTTCAGCCCGGTGGCCTGGGCCGGCTTCGGGGTGCTGGGCGTGGCCTGGGTGCTCTTCATGACCACACGCGCGGTGGAGCGCCGCCGCGGCGGCACCCGCAAGGAGCGCAAGGAGGCCCGGGCCGCGGCACAGCGCGATGCGGTGGCTCCGGAGGCCTCCGCCCCCTCCCTCGGATCGGGCTCCCCCCGGCCCGCCGGCCGGCCCGCCTCCCGCCCGGCAAAGGCGTCCGGGGGCGGTGACGACGACTTCAGCGACATCGAGGCCATCCTCAAGAAGCACGGGATCTGAGCCACGGGATCTGAGCCACGGGACATGAGACACGGGACATGAGACACGGGACATGAGGCACGGGACGTGACGGCCGGCCTCCGGGGCTGAACGGCACAGCGGTCCGAGCCCGACAGCCCGTGCTCCGGAATGATCACGATCCGACCGGACATTGCGACATTCAACCAACAGCCGGTCATAACGGGCGTGTTGATCGCGTAAACCCCACCCGCTGCGTCATCATCGCGGCGAGATGCCGGACACCACTCAGCTGGATTCCCAGCTGGACACGAGACAGAGCGAAACCGCGCGGGTGCAGGACGAACCACGCGGCTGCCTCTTCGCCCTTTCCCAGCCACCGCTCATGATCTTCCTAGCGGTGATCGGGTGTCTGCTGCTCATGGCTTCGTTGCACGATCTGCTGTTGCTGTGAGCCGTACCCGCGCTCCCCGGCGCCACCCGCCGGGGGCCGCGTCGCCGTCCCCGCGTCCGCACCGGCCCCGAAGGGCGGTGTCAGCCCGCCGCCTCCTTGCGCCGGGCCCGGTAGGCGGCCACGTGCAAGCGGTTTCCGCAGGTGCGGCTGTCGCAGTACCGCCGCGAGCGGTTCCGGGAGAGGTCGACGAAGGCGCGCCGGCAGTCGGGGGCCTCGCACCGCCGCAGCCGCTCCTGCTCCCCGGCCACCACGAAGAACGCCAGGGCCATCCCGCAGTCCGCCGTCAGGTGGTCCGCGACGGAGGCGCCGGGCGCGAAATAGTGGACGTGCCAGTCGTAGCCGTCGTGGTCGGTCAGCCGGGGTGTGGTGCCGGCGGCCGCGACGAGGTCGTTGATCAGTCCCGCGGCGGTCCGGGCGTCCGGAGCGGCGAAGACCGCCGCGAACCGCGCGCGAATCCTCCGCACCGCCGAGAGATCGAGTTCCGTGAGCACACCGACGTCGCTGATTTCGTGCGTTCCCACGAATTCCTGGAGGGCCGGGACGTCCGCCAGCCCGTCCGGAGCCGATTCGTCCTCCGGCACGGTGTTCACCAGATCCACCACGGTGTCGAGCGCGCACCGGGTGTCGTGGGTGATCAGCACGTTTCGCTCCCTGGCCTGGGGGGTCGGGCGGGCGCCCGCCGATGCTGGCCGATGGTAGTGGCTCGCGCGGCGGGCGAACCGGCCGCGAGCCGGTCCCGGTCGTCGGTTGCCTCTACAACGGCGGCCGGCCCGTCTTCGTTCCCCGCCGCCGCGCACGCGGCGGCGTCGCCCCCGCGGGAGATCCGCGGCGACGACGCCGTGTGTGCCGTATGCGGTTGTCCGGGCCCGTGCCGTCACCCCGAGTCGACGGCGACGGGCGGCTTCACGCGGGGCCCCGCCCTAGCTTTCCGCCAGGATGTGCGAGAGCTCCTGATCGAGATCGAAGTGCCGGTGTTCCGTGCCGGGGGGCACGGCGGCGTCTGTGCGCTTCAGGAAGGACTCCAGGGCCCGCGCCGGGGCCTCGAGCAGTGCCTCGCCCTCCGGGGAGCTGAGAGCGATGCACACGACGCCCTGGCCGTGACTGCGGGACGGCCAGACTCGGACGTCGCCGGTGCCGGTGGGACGGTGGAGACCTTCGGCGAGGAGGTCGCGGGCGAACACCCACTCGACGGTCTCCTCGGCTCCGGTGTGGAAGGTGGCGTGCACGGCGTAGGGGTCGGCCGTGTCGTACCGCAGGCCTGCGGGGACAGGCAGGGAGGACTCGCTCGACACAACGAGGCGCAGGTGCAGCTCGCAGCTGACCGTGGTGTTCATAAGCGCCAGGGCCTTTCGCTCAGTGTGCGCTCGGGGATTCGCACGTCGGCGAAATCGACATGCCACCTACGGTGCCGTTGTAAACCCCTCTGAGTGTTTTGCGTGTGTTTACGTAACTCTTCCGGCCGACGGACCGTTCGGGTCCTGCGCCCATTCCGGTGACAGGTTTCGCTCCGGTAGTGTTTGGCCGTATGAACACGGGGAGTAACAAGCCCGGCGAGGCGGCCGTGGCGGCAGACCGTACGGGGACGGACGAGGCCACGGCCGAGCGAGCGCTCGGTTCGCGGGCACCGGAATTCGTCAAGGCGCGCCGTGCGCTGCACCTGAGCTGGCAGGTCGGCGTCTTCGTCGTCGGCCTCGCGGTGGTGCTGGCCGGCGTCGCCATGCTGGTGCTGCCCGGACCGGGCTGGGTCGTGATCTTCGGCGGCATGGCGATCTGGGCGACCGAGTTCGTCTGGGCCCAGCTGGTGCTGCGCTGGACCAAGCGCAAGGTCACCGAGGCGGCGCAGCGTGCCCTCGATCCGAAGGTGCGGCGCCGGAACATCATCCTGACCTCGATCGGCGTGGTGATCGTCGCCGTGCTGGCCGGGATCTACCTCTGGAAGTTCGGCCTCGAGCTGCCGTGGAAGATCAAGGACCAGTGACCGCCCGCGGGGGTGCGCCCGACCGCCCGCACGGGTGCGTCGGCGTGGCCTCCGCTGGTCACCGGTGGCTCTGACATGGGGTAATGTTCTCCCTGCGTCCGGGCGATTAGCTCAGTGGGAGAGCGCTTCGTTCACACCGAAGAGGTCACTGGTTCGAACCCAGTATCGCCCACCGGATCATCAGGCGGCCCGGCTCACGATCGTGAGCCGGGCCGCCTTCGTGTGTGCCGAGCCCAGGTGCCCGGGCATTCCGCATCCGCCCGCCTTCACCCAACCGTGACCTTCGGAGTCACGGCTCTCCGCGGCCCCGCGGCTGTTCGGCCGGTCGGTCGCACCGCGCCGACCTGTGGGTTCTCCCGGGCGCCGGACGGCGTTTCCCGAACGGAGTGCCGGACCGGTCGCGACCCCCGTCCATCAATTCCTGTCCGAATCATTGACGCACCCGTGGGCCCTCCGTACCTTGTGCCAGCAAGCGCTTACTTGAAACGATTCATGAGGCGGAAGCGACGTCGCGGGGAGGCTCGTATGCAGCAGGGCGGGAATGCGGAGCGGCAGGCCGGAAGGCGCACGATCCTCAAGGCGGCGGGGGCCTCACTGGCTGTCGCCGGACTGGGGGCCACGGCCACCGCGTGCGGCGGCGGCAGCGGCTCCGGAGACGGAACGGTGACGATCCGTTACTCCTGGTGGGGCGCCGAGGACCGGGCGGAACGCATCAACAAGACCATCGCGCTCTTCGAGAAGAAGTATCCGAAGATCAAGGTCAAGACCGACTTCCAGCCGTACACGGACTTCTGGAAGAAGTTCAACACCCAGGCCTCCGGGGGGAATCCACCGGACGTCTTCCAGATTGCCATCGGATTTCTCCGTAAATACGACGCCAAGAATGTCCTGCTCGATCTGAGCGGACAGGTCGATGCGGGAAACCTCTCCATGGACGGATTCCGCGCGGGCCTGGAGAAGTTCGGCGAGATCGACGGCAAGCTCCTCGGCGTGCCCGTGGGTTCCAACTCGATGGCGCTGGTCATCGACAAGCCCGTCTACACCCGGGCCGGAATCAAGCCCGAACAGGGCTGGACGTGGGACGACTTCGACGAGGCGATGACGAAGGTCCGCGACAGGACCGGCCGGGCCGGGGACAGCGGCATGTACGGCGTCATGTACCTCTACGACCTGTACCTCCGCCAGAACGGCAAGGCCTTCTTCACCAAGGACGGACTCGGCTTCACCGAGGCGGATCTGACCACCTGGTGGACCAAGGCGGAGCAGGGTGTGAAGTCCGGCCTGTTCGCCGACGCCAAGAAGGTCGCCCAGATCAAGCCCAAGTCGGCCCTGTCCGCGGAACTCGCCGGCAGTGAGTTCACCTGGGACAACTTCACCGTCCGCTACACCTCCGAGGGCAAGAGCGAGTACGGACTCGCGCCGATCCCCACCACGGACGGCAAGCGCACCGGCCAGTACCTCGGCTCGCTGATGCTCAGCGGCTACAAGCGCACCGAGCACCCCAGGGAAGTCGCCCAGTTCATCGACTTCATGGTCCACGACCCCGAGGTCGCCAAGATCATGGGCTACGACCGCGGTGTCCCCACCACACAGGCCCAGTACGACGCCTACCGGCCCACCGACCCGGTCAACAAGGCCATCGCCGCCTACGAGGAGTCGCTCGTCGAGGCCGGTGTCCTGGAGCAGATCACCCCGCACCCGAACGGGGCCGACATCTGCGAGGCCGCGTTCCTGCGCATCGCCGAGGAGATGGCGCTGGGCTCGCGGTCCGTCGAGGAGGCCGTCGAGCAGTTCTTCACCGAGTCGAAGACGGCTCTCGCCGGCTGATGGGAAGCGCCGTGACACACGCTCCCGCGCTGGAGGACCGGGCGGACCCCGGGCCGCGGCACGGCCCGGTGAAGGTTCCGCGCCCCGCCGAGCTGAAGCGGCGGGGCCGCCGGGAGAACCTGGCCGGATACCTGTTCATGTCCCCCTGGATCGCCGGGTTCCTGCTGCTGACGGCCGGCCCGATGGTCGCCTCGCTCTACTTCGCGTTCACCGACTACAACCTGTTCGACGCCCCCAGGTGGATCGGCCTGGACAACTTCTCCGAGATGTTCGGCGACCCGCGCTGGCGCCACTCGGTCAGGATCACGCTCTGGTACGTCGTCGTCGGCACGCCGATCAAGCTGATCGCGGCGCTCGGTGTCGCGCTGCTGCTGGCCCAGAAGCGGCGCGGACAGGCCTTCTACCGGGCCGCCTTCTACGCCCCGTCACTGATCGGCGCGAGCGTGTCCGTCGCCATCGTGTGGAAGGCGATCTTCTCGGACGACGCGGTCGTCGACCGTACCCAGCAGCTCTTCGGCATCGACGCCGGCGGCTGGACCGGCGACCCGGAACTGATCATCTACAGTCTCGTGGCACTCACCGTCTGGCAGTTCGGCGCCCCGATGGTCATCTTCCTGGCCGGTCTGAAGCAGGTCCCGCGCGAGCTGTACGAGGCGGCCGACGTGGACGGCGCGGGGAGGCTGCGGCAGTTCTGGAACATCACCCTGCCGATGATCTCCCCGGTCCTCTTCTTCAACGTCCTGCTGGAGACCATCCACTCCTTCCAGATCTTCAGCTCGGCCTACATCGTCGGCGGCGGCGCCGGAGGCAACGCCTGCGGTCCCGCGGACGGCACGATGGTCTACACCTGCTACCTGTACGTCCAGGGCTTCGAGAACAGCCGCATGGGCCTGGCCTCCGCCATGGCGTGGATGCTGCTGGTCGCGGTCGCCCTGGTCACCGCGGTGCTGTTCTGGTCCCAGAAGCGCTGGGTGCACTACGAGGAGGGCGGCCGATGAGCGCGCAGGCCACCGACGCCACACCGGCCACCGAGGCCCCACCGCCCCGGACCGACAGGACGGCCGTACTCCGGCGCGGGCTGCCCGGGTCGCTCGCCTGGCACCTCGGGTCGCTGGCGGTCCTCGCCGTGATCCTCTACCCGGTGCTCTGGGTGATCGGCGGCTCCTTCAAGGAGAGCGGCGACATCGTCGGCAGCCTGGACCTCTTCCCCGGCGACCCGATCACGGACAACTACACGAGCCTCGCCGACGGCATCGCGGACATCTCGATCTCCACGTTCTTCGTCAACTCGCTCTTCCTCGCCGTCGGTTCCGTGATCGGGATCGTGGTGTCCTGCTCGCTGACGGCCTACGCCTTCGCCAAGATCAGGTTCGCCGGCCGCAACCTGTTGTTCACGCTGATGATCGGCACGCTGCTGCTGCCGTACCACGTGCTGCTGATCCCGCAGTACGTGCTCTTCCGCAACCTGGACATGATCAACACGTACACCCCGCTGCTGCTGGGAAAGTACCTGGCCACCGAGGCGTTCTTCGTCTTCCTGATGGTGCAGTTCATGCGCAACCTCCCCCGGGAGCTGGACGAGGCGGCCCGCCTCGACGGCTGCGGGCACTTCCGCATCTACTGGTCGATCGTGCTCCCGCTGTGCAGGCCGGCGCTGATCACCAGCGCGATCTTCACCTTCATCAACTCCTGGAACGACTTCATGGGCCCGCTGATCTACCTCAACGAGCCCGGCAAGTACACGATCTCCCTCGGCCTGAAGATGTTCGTGGACCAGGAGGGCCTGGCGAACTACGGCGGCATGATCGCCATGTCGCTCGTCGCCCTGCTGCCGGTCCTCGCCTTCTTCCTGGCCTTCCAGCGCTATCTGATCGACGGCATGGCGACGTCCGGCCTGAAGGGCTGAGGTGGGATTTCCGATGACCGAAGCGCGTGCCAAGGCCCGTCCGGAGCCGGGGGAGTCCCGGTTCGCCCAGGGTTTCGCCCTGTTCGCCGAGTGCCTGCTCACCGGAGTGTGGATCGCGGTGGCGGCGCTGGGGCTGGTCACCTACCCCGCCGCGTTCGCGGCCGGCGCGCGGCACCTCGGGCGCCGGCTGGCCCACGAGCGGGGCGGCTGGCGGGAGTTCGCCTCCGACTTCCGGGCGGCGGTACGCCACGGGTGGCTCGTCGGGGTCGCCGGCTGGGCCGCCCTCGCGGTGGTGTGGATCGACGTACGGGCCGTACGGGACGGCCTGCCCGGTGGCCCGCTGGTCGGCGCCGTCGGCGTCCTCGCCCTGATCGGCGCGGCCGTCGCGGGGCTGCGCGCGGCGGCGGACTGGCACCCCGGCGCCTCCTGGCGGTCGTTGCTCGCCCGGGCGGGCCGGCGCACCGTGCTCGACCCCGCAGGTTCCTTCCTCCTCGTCGGCGGGCTGGCCGTCGTGGTCTGCTCCGCCTGGTTCAGCGCACCGCTGGCCGTCGCCGTACTGGGCGCCGTCGCCGCGGCGGCCGTGGCGGTGGAGGAGCGCTACCGGCGCCGTTGACCCGGCGCCTTCGCCCCGGGGTGGCCCCGTGCCGCGGCGGCCCCCCTGCGTACCGAGGTCGGTGTCTCCAAGCCGTACCTCTATCTGTCATGCCCTTGACACCCCTCATGCCTTTGACACCCCTGCCATCCCCGCACGGAAAGGAAAGGCCATGTCCCCGATTCCCCGCAGGTCCCTCCTCAAGGCGGCCGCCGTCGCCGGTGCCGCCGCCCAGTTCAGCTGGGCACTGGGCACGAAGAACGCACAGGCCGCGCCCGCCGCCGCCCCGGCCGCCGACGACGGCCCCGTCACCCTGACCTGGCTGGAGGACGGCGGCCTCGGCGCCGCCCCCGGCTCCACCGTCGGCGTCCCCTGGCCCAGGGGCACCTTCCGGGAGGACCAGCCGTTCGCCGTCACGGACGCGGACGGCAAGGCCGTACCCGTACAGTCCTGGCCGCTCGCCCACTGGCCCGACGGCTCCCTCAAGTGGACGGCCCACGCCGTCGGTTCGGGCAACGGCAAGCTCACCCTCGCGGCCGGAACCCCGGCCGCCCCCGCCAAGAAGGTCACCGTCACGCGGCACGGCGGCACCATCGACATATCGACCGGCGTCGTCACCGCCAGAATCGGCACGACCGGATCGGCCCTGATCAAGTCGGTCACCCGGGGCTCCACCGAGATCGCCAAGAACGGCCGCCTCGTCCTGCTGCGCCAGCCCGAGATCGAGGACGGCGACCAGGGCACCGTGAAGTACGAGCGCTTCGACGGCGCGATCGACGAGGTGAAGGTCGAACAGGAGGGCCCGGTCCGAGCCGTCGTCCGCATCGACGGCAAGCACCGCAAGGGCCACCGCGGTTGGCTCCCCTTCTCCATCCGCCTCTACTTCTACGCGGGAGCCGACTCCTTCCGCATGGTGCACACCATCACGTTCGACGGGAAGCAGGAGCCCGGAAAGGCGAGCGGCGACTTCATCCGCGGCCTCGGCGTCCGCTTCACCGTCCCGATGCGCGACGAGGCCTACGACCGCCACATCCGCATCGGCGGTGAGGGCACCGGCCTGCTCCGCGAGGCCGTCAAGGGCATCACCGGCCTGCGCCGCGACCCGGGGGCCGCCGTCCAGGCGGCGCAGTTCGCCGGCGAGAAGCTGCCCGACCCCGCCACCTGGGACCAGCGGGTCACCACCCGCCTGAAGTACATCCCCGAATGGGGCGACTACACCCTCGCCCAGCTGTCCGCCGACGGCTTCACCCTGCGCAAGCGCACCAAGAAGGGCCACGGCTGGATCGGCGCGGGCGGCGGCCGGCGCGCCTCCGGCTTCGGCTACGTCGGCGGCGTGAGCGGCGGCCTCTCCTTCGGCCTGCGGGACTTCTGGGAGAAACACCCCGCCCAGCTCGACATCCGGGACGCCCAGACCGACGAGGCCGAGGTCACCCTCTGGCTCTGGTCACCCGAGGCCCAGCCCATGGACCTGCGCTTCTACCACGACGGCATGGGCCAGGACACGTTCCCCGAGCAGCTCGAAGGCCTCAACATCACCTACGAGGACTACGAGCCGGAGTTCGGCACCCCCTACGGCATCGCCCGCACCTCGGAACTCCTCTTCTGGGCCAACGCCGCCACCCCGAGCGCCGGGCAACTCGCCGAACAGGTCCAGGCGGTGCGCGTACTCCCGCAACTGGCCGCCCCGCCCAAGCAGCTCATCAAGGCCGGGGTCTTCGGCCCGGGCCTCTACTCCGAGCCCGACCGCTCCACTCCCGCCAAGGCCAGGATCGAGGACCACCTCGACTTCCTCTTCACCTACTACAAGGACCAGGTGGAGCAGCGCCGTTGGTACGGCTTCTGGGACTACGGCGACATCATGCACACCTACGACGCCAGCCGGCACACCTGGCGGTACGACATCGGCGGCTACGCCTGGGGCAACTCCGAACTCTCCCCGGACCTCTGGCTCTGGTACGCCTACCTGCGCTCCGGCCGCGCCGACATCTTCCGCTTCGCCGAGGCCATGACCCGGCACACCGGCGAGGTGGACGTCTATCACCTGGGCCAATGGGCCGGGCTCGGCACCCGGCACGGCGTCCAGCACTACGCCGACAGCGCCAAGCAGCAGCGCATCGCCAACACCACCTACCGGCGCTTCTACTACTTCCTCACCGCCGACGAACGCGTCGGCGACCTCATGCACGCCAACGTCGACTCCGACGAGACCTTCCTCGCCCTCGACCCGCTCCGCAAGATCCGCACCGAGCCCTACACCCCCGACCGCAACGCCCTGTCGGTCGGTTTCGGCACCGACTGGAGCGGCCTGGTCTCGGCCTGGCTCACCGAGTGGGAACGCAAGGGCCCCAAGTGGGAGAAGGCCAGGGACCGCGTCCTGTCCACCATGGAGACCATCGCCGCCCAGCCCAACGGCTTCGTCCAGGGCAGCGGCCTCTACGACCTGGACACCGGGAAGTTCGCCGTCGCCGACACCCCGAAGGTCGAGGTCTCCCACCTGTCCGCCGTCTTCGGCCTGAACGAACTGTGCGCCGAACTGATCGACCTCGTCGACCTGCCGAAGTTCGAGGAGGCGTACTACGACTACTGCCGCTACTTCAACGCGAACAAGTCCGAACAGGCCGAACGCTACGGCGCCAACTTCGGCAGCCTCATCCTCTTCCAGGGCCACTCCCGCCTCGACGCCTACGCGGCCGTACGGACCGGCGACGACAAGCTCGCCACGCGCGCGTGGCAGAAGTTCTACGACTCCGACGGCTACAAGGAGTCGGCGCCCTGGACGACGCAGAAACTGAGCGGCCCCCTCACCCTCGTCCCGGGCGCCGAGGCGAGCTGGGTGTCCACCAACGACACCGCGCTCTACGGCCTGGCCGCCATCGAGAACCTCGCACTCCTGGGGGACAGGATGCCGTAGCGGGCCCGTACGGGGCGCCGGCGCGGGCACACTGCACGGGTGGACTGGAACCATTACCGCTTCCGCAGCCTGTGGCCGCTGCCCGCGCCCGCCCCGGACGTCTACCGGGCCCTGGAACGCATCGAGGACTACCCCCGCTGGTGGCCCCAGGTCCGCGAGGTCACCCGGCTCGACGACACCAGCGGCCTCCTCCGGTTCCGCTCCCTGCTCCCGTACGCGCTGACCGCCACCGTTCGGGAGGGACGACGGGACCCGGCCGCGGGGGTGCTGGAGGTCGCGATGAGCGGTGACATGGAGGGCTGGGCACGCTGGACGGTCGCCCCGCACGGCTCCGCCACCCTCGTCCGCTACGACCAGGAGGTCGTCGTCCGCAAGCCGCTGCTGCGCCGCCTCGCCGTACCGGGACGGCCCCTGTTCCGGGCCAACCACCGACTCATGATGCGGGCGGGACGACGGGGTCTCGCGGTGTACCTGGCAGGCTGCCGGCAAGCGGTTTGATGGAATCGCCGGGCGCCCTGTATTGTTCAGTGCGTTCCCGGGCGATTAGCTCAGTGGGAGAGCGCTTCGTTCACACCGAAGAGGTCACTGGTTCGAACCCAGTATCGCCCACGCTCGCGAGAGCGACGTGTGTCCGCAAAAATACGCGGACCACGTCGCTCTCTTCGTTTCTGCGCGGCTTCGCCGCGCGTTGTGGGGGCTCCGCCACCCACACCCCCGTCCCGGGCCGGAGCGGAAAGGTCACGCCGCCGCCGACAGATCCGGGCGCAGGGGCCAGGCCGGGTCCACCGCCTCCTCGGTGCCGTTGAGCGCGAACCACGCCTGCAGTCCGCGCGCCTGCCCGGCGTGCCACACCGCCTGAAGGGTGTGCAGCTCGGCGGGGGAGAGGCGCTCGAGGCGCGACTGGAAGCGGCGCCCCACCGCCCGTACGACCTCCAGCGCCGCCAGGGCGTCGGCCGCCGCGTCGTGCGCGCCCGCCAACTCCACGCCGTAGTGCGCGCACAGGTCGGTGAGCGTACGACGGCCCTTGCGGTAGCGGTCCAGGTGCTTGTCCAGCACGTGCGGGTCCAGCACGTGCAGCGACGTCCGCTCCAGCCAGCGGCCCAGCGACGAGGCGCGATGCCTGCGCAACTCCCGGTCCAGCAGCGTGAGGTCGAACGGCGCGTTCATCACCACCAGCGGGCGCCCGGCGCGGGCCTGCTCGGTCAGTGCCTCCGCCATCTCGTACATCACCGGCGCCGGCCACCGCCCGTGACGCTGCACGTACTCCTGCGTCAGCCCGTGCACCGCCGTCGCCGACTCGGGCACCGGCACGCCCGGGTTCACCAGCCACCGGGTCACCCGCGGGCGCAGTCCCGGCGCGTCCTGGACGACGAGGGCGGCCGACACGATCCGGTCGGTCTCGGTGTCCACACCCGTCGTCTCCGTGTCGAAGGCGGCCAACGGCCCCTCGAACCAGCTCGTCATAGGGCACTCAACTCCTCGTCCGAGCGCGGCAGCTGACGCGCCGTCCCTTGTCCGGGTTCGGTGATACCCGGGCTGTTTGCGACGTACGCCGGAAGGACACAACAGGAGTACGGGTCTTTGCAGTTCACAGACCCGCAACGGGGATTCACCAGTTCTGGAAGGCTGTTGGTCATGGCCATTGCGCAGCCCGAACGGGGCGGGCTGCTGCCGGAGCGCACCACGCCCTCACGCGGCTCCCTCGCCACCACCGCCTGCATGGAGACCCTGCAGGTCGGCTACCTCCACGCGGTCGCCGCCGCGGCGGGCTGCTCGCTCTCCCAGCCCCTCCCGGACAACGGCATCGACTGGCATGTCAGCCACAGCGCCCCGGGGCACACCGTCGACGACGAGGTCACCATCAAGGTGCAGCTCAAGGCGACCTACCAGATCGCGCCCGGGCCGCCCGGCCGGTCCTTCTCCTTCACCCTCGACAACGACCACCTGACCAAGCTCGCCCGCACCCCGGTCTCGGTGCACAAGATCCTTGTCGTGATGATCGTCCCCCGGTCCCGGGACCAGTGGCTGCGCGCCGGACACGACCGGCTCGACCTCAGACACTGCTGCTACTGGACGAACCTCGCCGGACACCCCGTCACGGGCCGGCGGCGCACCACCGTGCGGATGCCGACCGCGCGGATCTTCGACGACCGGGCGCTGTGCGAGATCATGACGCGGGTCGGGACGGGAGGGAAACCATGACGCACCGCCCGACCGGCGGCCCCCCGCGGCCCGTCGAGCCCCTCCGGTCCGTACGGCCGCACCCGGCCGACGCCCCCGACGACCGCCCCCGTGACGGCACCCCGCCCGAGCCCGGCACCGTCGACCCGGCCGTGCTGACCGCCCTGCTCCACCGGCACGGCTGGCGACGGCGCGGCGGTGCCGCCGGCCGCTACGGCCGCTGGACCCCGCCGGGCCCGGCCGCGGGTGTCACCAGCCTCCTGGTGCCCGTCAGCCGCGCCTTCCCCGACAGCGACGACCTGCTCGGCGAGGCGCTGCTCGCCCTGTCCCGCAGCGGCACGCCCGCCGCCCGCGAGATCCTGCTCTCCCTCGCCGTCCCCAGCGACGAGATCCGCTGGGAACGCGACATGCCGACGGGACCCGGCTCCACCGCCACCTGGACGACCGAGGAGCAGCTGCGCTCCGCCGCCCGCCGCATGCTCCTCGCCGGGGCGCTCGCCACCCGCGCGCGTGCCGGCTACTACGGCGCCCGGCACCGGCGCGCCGCCGAGACCGCCCTGGAGCACGTCCTGGTGGGCCCCGCCCCCGGTGGCCGCCACCTCACGGCGTTCCTGCCGGTCGGCACCGGCCGTCCCCTGGCCGTACGCCTGCACCAGGCCCTGTACGCCGCCCGCGAGGCCGTCGACTACCGGCGGGCCACCGGTGGTGCGGAGGCCTTCGACTCGGCCGTCGCGGCCGGGGTCAGCCACGAGCTGACCGAGTCCCTGGTCGCCCTGGTCCGGGGCACCGAGGGCGCCCGGATAGCCATCGGCTGGGCGCCTGCCACGGGCGCGCCCGAGGGCTGCGGCACCCTCACCGAACCCGTCGAGTTCTCGCCGGGCGACCTGCCCGCGCTGCGCGAGGCCGCCGCCCGCTACCTGCGCGCGGAGCCCTCCGTGCCGGTGCGGATCACCGGCACCGTCGTCCGTATGCGTCGGCCCGGACCCCGCGGCCCGGGCACCGTACGGCTGCGGGTACTGGCCGGGGCCGAGGTGCCGCACGTGCGCGTCGCGCTGGACGAGGAGGCCTACCGGATCGCCGGGCACGCCCACCTCGTCGGGCTGCCGGTGCGGATGCTGGGGCGGCTGGAGAGCCGGGGCGGGTTCCGCCGGCTCACCGGCGCCTGCGAGATCGCGCCCGTCCAGGTCGACGACGCCGAGCGGGACCGGCTGCTGAAGGCCGTCCAGGAGCACGTCGAGGTCGCGGCCTTCTTCGAGGAGGCCTGCGGCGACGGAGCGGCCTGCGGCGACGGAGGGGCCTGCGGAGACTGATTTCGCGGTGGACGGGCCGGGGTCGGTACGATCGCCCTCATGCGCGCGCTCCGGTATGGCGCCGCAGCCCCACCTTCAGTCAGGAGAGACCGGTGTCAGACGTCCGTGTGATCATCCAGCGGGATTCCGAGCGGGAAGAACGCGTGGTGACGACGGGCACTACGGCCGCCGAGCTCTTCGCCGGCGAGCGCTCGATCATCGCCGCCCGCGTCTCCGGCGACCTCAAGGACCTCGCCTACGAGGTCAAGGACGGCGAGACCGTCGAGGCCGTCGAGATCACCTCCGAGGACGGCCTCAACATCCTGCGGCACTCCACGGCGCACGTCATGGCCCAGGCCGTGCAGGAGCTGTTCCCCGAGGCCAAGCTGGGCATCGGCCCGCCCGTCAAGGACGGCTTCTACTACGACTTCGACGTCGAGAAGCCCTTCCACCCCGATGACCTCAAGGCCATCGAGAAGAAGATGCAGGAGATCCAGAAGCGCGGGCAGCGGTTCTCCCGCCGCGTGGTCACCGACGAGGCCGCCCGCGAGGAGCTCGCCGACGAGCCGTACAAGCTGGAGCTGATCGGCCTCAAGGGCTCCGCGTCCAGCGACGACGGCGCGGACGTCGAGGTCGGCTCCGGCGAGCTGACGATCTACGACAACCTGGACGCGAAGACCGGCGAGCTGTGCTGGAAGGACCTCTGCCGCGGTCCCCACCTGCCCACGACCCGGAACATCCCGGCCTTCAAGCTGATGCGCAACGCCGCCGCCTACTGGCGCGGCAGCGAGAAGAACCCGATGCTCCAGCGCATCTACGGCACCGCCTGGCCCACCAAGGACGAGCTGAAGGCGCACCTGGAGTTCCTCGCCGAGGCCGAGAAGCGCGACCACCGCAAGCTGGGCAGCGAGCTGGACCTGTTCTCCGTCCCGGAGCAGATCGGCTCCGGCCTCGCCGTCTTCCACCCCAAGGGCGGCATCATCCGCCGGGTCATGGAGGACTACTCGCGCCGCCGCCACGAGGAGGAGGGCTACGAGTTCGTCTACACCCCGCACGCGACCAAGGGGAAGCTCTTCGAGACCTCGGGCCACCTGGACTGGTACGCCGACGGCATGTACCCGCCCATGCAGCTCGACGAGGGCGTGGACTACTACCTCAAGCCCATGAACTGCCCGATGCACAACCTGATCTTCGACGCGCGGGGCCGCTCCTACCGTGAGCTGCCCCTGCGCCTGTTCGAGTTCGGCACCGTGTACCGGTACGAGAAGTCGGGCGTCGTGCACGGCCTGACCCGGGCCCGCGGTTTCACCCAGGACGACGCGCACATCTACTGCACCCGCGAGCAGATGTCGGAGGAGCTGGACAAGACCCTCACCTTCGTCCTGAACCTGCTGCGCGACTACGGCCTGAACGACTTCTACCTGGAGCTGTCCACCAAGGACCCGGAGAAGTTCGTCGGCTCCGACGAGGCCTGGGACGAGGCCACCGAGACGCTGCGCCAGGTTGCCGAGAAGCAGAACCTGGAGCTGGTGGCGGACCCGGGCGGCGCCGCGTTCTACGGCCCGAAGATCTCGGTCCAGGCCAAGGACGCCATCGGGCGCACCTGGCAGATGTCGACCATCCAGCTCGACTTCAACCTGCCGGAGCGCTTCGGTCTGGAGTACACGGCCGCGGACGGCGCCAAGACCCGCCCGGTCATGATCCACCGCGCGCTGTTCGGCTCCATCGAGCGCTTCTTCGCGGTGCTCCTGGAGCACTACGCGGGCGCGATGCCGCCGTGGCTCGCCCCGGTGCAGGCGGTGGGCATCCCGGTGGGGGACGCGCACGTGCAGTACCTGGAGGAGTTCGCGGCGGAGGCACGACGCAAGGGCTTGCGCGTCGACGTGGACTCCTCCTCGGACCGGATGCAGAAGAAGATCCGCACGCAGCAGAAGCAGAAGGTCCCCTTCATGATCATCGTCGGCGACGAGGACATGCACGGGGGCACGGTGTCGTTCCGCTACCGCGACGGCTCGCAGGAGAACGGCATTCCGCGTGACCAGGCACTGGCGAAGCTCGTCGATGTGGTGGAGCGCCGGATTCAGGTGTGACTCGCTCCCCGCACACGCGGGGACCGGCCCCCGGGAGAAGCTCCCGGGGGCCCTTTCGGTGTGCCGACGCCGACGCCATATGCTGCACGTATGACGAGTGAGCCGGAGCAGCAGCTGGGGGTGGGGACGCCGGACGCGTTCCAGCGTCTGTGGACGCCCCACCGGATGGCCTACATCCAGGGCGAGAGCAAGCCGAGCGGCCCCGGTGCCGACGACGGCTGCCCCTTCTGCTCGATCCCGGCCAAGTCCGACGAGGACGGTCTGATCATCCGGCGCGGTGAGCACGTGTACGCGGTACTCAATCTCTACCCGTACAACGGCGGCCACCTGATGACGGTGCCCTACCGCCACGTCGCCGACTACACCGAGCTGAACACCGTGGAGACCGCGGAGCTGGCCGAGCTGACCAAGCAGGCGATGACGGCCCTGCGCACCGCGTCGGGCGCCCACGGCTTCAACATCGGTATGAACCAGGGGGCGGTGGCGGGCGCGGGCATCGCCGCTCACCTGCACCAGCATGTGGTGCCCCGCTGGGGCGGCGACACCAATTTCCTTCCCGTCATTGGCCACACGAGGGTCCTGCCGCAGCTCCTGGGCGACACCCGCAAGATGCTGGCAGACGCCTGGCCCTCCAGCCCGTCCGGCGTTTGAGGACGAGGCCGTCCAGGCCGAAGCGGGGCTCTGGGGTGTGGCCCCCGGGAGCGCCCACCCCGACAGCCCCGCCCGACCGCCGGAGGCCTAGGCGTCGTAGACGTCCGCCTTCTTCGGCACGGCCTCCTGCACCGCCCCGCTCAGACCGCCCGCGCGGGCACCGAACTTCTCCGTGTCCACGCCGTTCTCCTTCAGCACCTTGATCGCGGCCGAGTGCACCGCCCGGAGCACCGGCGTGGCCGCGCGCAGCGCGTCGTCGGCCATGAAGCGGTGCCGCCACGGCCGGTCCGCCCAGGCGTGCCGCACCCCGAAGGGCTCGGGCAGCGTGAGCTTGCCGCCCAGCCAGTACAGCAGCGGGGGATACCAGGTCAGCGGTGCCCGTGCGGCCAGCCGCACCACCTCGTCGGTGTCGACCAGCGGGAGCTTCACCGTGCGGGTCTCCCAGAACTTGACCGACTTCTGGACCTGCTTCTCCTTGGCCGCGGGCTTGCTGGTGAACAGGGCGTGCACCGGTCCCAGGGCATGTCCGGTGACCTCGATCCGCAGCGTCTCGTGCAGCACCGTCACCGTGATCAGCATGGAGATGACCAACTGGCCGTCCCACAGCGTCCACTGGACGCCCAGGTAGTGCCGGTCGCCCGCGCCGAACTGCTGCTTGTCGCAGATCTCCTGTATGGCGTGCTGCTTGATCTGGTACGCCTCGACGTCCGTGCCCTCGGGCCGGGACACCGAGTCGGCGTTCTCACCGATCGGGGTCACGATCCAGTGCCGCACCGTCGGCTTGGTGAAGCCGCCGGTGTGCAGCGGGCCGCGCTCCAGCATCCGCAGCCGGTCGTGGATGGCCCTGATGACGTCCCAGCTGCGGAACGGGTTGATCTCCCGGTCCGGGTCGACGGGGACCAGCTCCTCGGCGAGCTGCCAGTTGCCCCAGCGAGTGCCCATGCCGAGGATCCCCTTGGGACCGGCGTAGAAGACGGAGTTGGACTGCTGCTCGGCGCTGAGCCGGGCCAGTGACTGCCGCAGTTCCTCGGCCGCCGTCTCGCCGGGGCTGCTCGGCACCGCCTCGGGCACCTTGGCGCCCACACCGGCGCCGGACAGGAGGCCGCTCCAGCGCTCCCGGAGGTCCCGTGCGGTGCGCTCGCAGATCCGCTTGGCCCAGAACCAGCCGATCACCGGGGCGACGACACAGGCGCGTGCGTACCAGGCCCAGAAGCCGCTGAAGGGCATCTTGAGCAGGAAGAGCACGGCCAGGACCGCCATCGCGAGCAGCAGGGCGGTGGCGAGCGCGCCGGCCCGCTTGTCCTCGCGCCGGGCGACGGTTGTGCGGATCTGGAAGACCAGGAGCCAGATCAGCAGTCCGGGCAGGAACAGCAGTCCGCACAGCACCATGACCGCGCTCAGCCAGTTGTCCCGGTCCCTGCGGATGCGGTGCGCCGCGAGGCTGTGCTCCACGACGACCTGCGGCTGGGTGCCGAAGGACTGGATGAGCGGGGCCCGCTTGGGACCCAGCATCCGGTCGATGATCGCCCGGGAGAACGCCTCGCCCAGGTTGGGCCGGAAGAGCTTGATCCGGGGTTTGCTCACCGCCGACTTGTGCCACTCGCTGTTGGCCTTGAGTATCTCCTCGGCCTCGCTGTCCCGGTAGGCGGCCGAGGCCAGCGCGAACGTGGCCGTCTGGCCGCCGTCGTCCGTGCGCGGCACTTGCGGTCCGAAGAAGTCCGCGTAACCGCCGTCAACGGTCATTCCCGCCCCCGATCGCCACCACTGTCGCTCCTGCGGCCTTCCCGACTTCCCTGCCCCGCACACCTGTTGATCTGGTCATCAGCGTATCCGCCAGGACTGTCATCCGTCACGGGACGACCAAAGGCGCCCCCGCACGCGCGGGTTGACCGCCGGACGCGCCGTCGCACGCCGGGGCGGGCGGCCCTCCGGTGCGGGGGAGCGGGCCCCGGTGCGGCGGACCGCACACCGGAGCCCCTGCCACCGCTAGGACGCCACCCGCACCTCCTCGCGCAGCCGGTCCGCGACCTGGGCCGGCATCGGTTCGTGCCGTGCGTAGCGGCGGTCGAAGCGGGCGGTGCCGTGGGAGAGGGAGCGCAGGTCCACGGCGTAGCGGCCGATCTCGATCTCGGGCACCTCGGCCCTGATCAGGGTCCGGCCGCCGCTGGTCTGCTCGGTGCCCAGCACCTTGCCGCGCCGTCCGGACAGGTCGCTCATCACCGCGCCCACGTAGTCGTCGCCGACGAGCACGCTCACCTCGGCCACCGGCTCCAGCAGGTGGATCCTCGTTTCGGCCGCGGCCTCCCTGAGCGCCAGCGCGCCCGCGGTCTGGAACGCGGCGTCGGAGGAGTCCACCGAGTGCGCCTTGCCGTCGAGCAGCGTGATCCGCACGTCGATCAGCGGGTGGCCCGCGGCGACGCCCTTGGCCGCCTGGGTGCGCACGCCCTTCTCGACGGACGGGATGAACTGCCGGGGCACCGCGCCGCCGACGACCTTGTCCACGAACTCGATGCCCGAGCCGCCCGGCAGCGGCTCGACCTCGATCTCGCAGATGGCGTACTGGCCGTGCCCGCCGGACTGCTTCACGTGCCGTCCGCGCCCGGCCGCCCGGTCGCCGAAGGTCTCGCGCAGGGAGACCCGGTGCGGTACGACGTCGACCTGGACGCCGTAGCGGCTGCGCAGCCGCTCCAGGGCCACGTCGGCGTGGGCCTCGCCCAGGCACCACAGGACCACCTGGTGGGTGTCCTGGTTGTGTTCCAGGCGCATCGTCGGGTCCTCGGCGACCAGCCGGGCCAGCCCCTGGGAGAGCTTGTCCTCGTCGGGTTTGCTGTGCGCCTCGATGGCGAGCGGCAGCAGCGGGTCGGGCATCTCCCAGGGGACCATGAGCAGCGGGTCGTCCTTGGCCGAGAGCGTGTCCCCGGTCTCCGCGCGGGTCAGCTTGGCCACGCAGGCGAGATCGCCCGCGATCACGTGCGAGACCGGCCGCTGCTGCTTGCCGAACGGCGTCGACAGGGCGCCGATCCGCTCGTCGACGTCGTGGTCCTCGTGGCCCCGGTCGGTCATGCCGTGTCCGGACACGTGCACCGTCTCGTCGGCGCGCAGGGTGCCGGAGAAGACGCGGACCATCGAGATCCGGCCGACGTACGGGTCCGAGGACGTCTTGACGACCTCCGCGACGAGCGACTCCTCCGGATCGCACAGCCGCAGCTCGCGGCCGACGCCCTCGGGCGTGGTGACGCGCGGTGCCGTGCGTTCCAGCGGGGTCGGGAAGCCGCGCGTGATCAGTTCCAGCAGCTCGACCGTGCCCAGGCCCTGCCGGGCGCCGTCGGCGGCGGGCGCGGCGGCCAGCACCGGGAAGAACACCCCGCGTGCGACGGCCCGTTCCAGATCCTCGATGAGCGTCTTGACGTCGACCTGCTCGCCGCCGAGATAACGCTCCATGAGGGTCTCGTCCTCGCTCTCCGAGATGATCCCCTCGATCAGCATGGAGCGGGCCTCGTCGAGCTGCGGCAGTTCGGCCTCGCCCGGCTCCGACGCCACGCGCTCGCCGGACGCGTAGTCGAACAGCTTCCGCGACAGCAGACCCACGAGCCCGGTCACGGGCGCGTGCCCGTCGGGGGCGGGCGGGCCGTGCAGCGGGAGATACAGCGGCAGTACGGCGTCGGGGTCGTCGCCGCCGAAGGCCTCCGCGCAGATCCGCGTCATCTCCTCGAAGTCCGCGCGGGCGGCCTCCAGGTGCGTGATCACGATGGCGCGCGGCATGCCGACGGCGGCGCACTCCTCCCAGACCATGCGGGTCGAGCCGTCCACCCCGTCGGAGGCCGAGACGACGAAGAGGGCCGCGTCCGCCGCACGCAGACCGGCCCTCAGCTCACCGACGAAGTCGGCGTACCCGGGAGTGTCCAAGAGGTTGATCTTGATGCCGTCCCATTCGACCGGCACCAGGGAAAGCTGTACGGAGCGCTGCTGTCGGTGCTCCATGTCGTCGTAGTCGGAGACGCAGCCGCCGTCCTCCACGCGGCCCGCCCGGTTCACCGCTCCCGCCGTCAGCGCGAGAGCTTCCACCAATGTCGTCTTGCCCGATCCGGAGTGGCCGACCAGCACCACGTTCCGTACGGACGTGGGGTGGTCGGCCGCCGTTGCCCTTCCGGCGGCTCCGGGATGGGTATGTGCCTTGTCGCCCATGTCCTTGCCTCCCGTGCACGGTGAGGTCGCTGTGGGCGCGGACACGCGGGACCGCGTGCACTGGCGGCTCCGGCGACGCCCGCGGTCCTTCGAGCTTTCCACTCCCGTCACGCCGCGTCCATACGAAGGACCCGATCCCGGCGCCCACCTGCCGTTCGCCCGGGGCTCAGGGTGCCCGGCCACCGCCCACGCGCGCGCGTGACTACGATGGGCCAGCCGGTGGCCAGCAAGGGCCGCGGCGCCACACCGACCGTCGGGAAGGCCATGCTGAACAAGTACGCGCGTGCATTTTTTACGCGTGTCCTCACACCGTTCGCCGCGTTTCTCATCCGCCGGGGCGTCAGCCCGGACACGGTCACGCTGATCGGCACCGCCGGTGTGGTCGCGGGTGCGCTGGTCTTCTACCCCATGGGCGAGTTCTTCTGGGGCACGGTGGTGATCACGCTCTTCGTCTTCTCCGACCTGGTCGACGGCAACATGGCCCGCCAGCTGGGCCGCTCCAGCCGCTGGGGCGCGTTCCTGGACTCCACCCTCGACCGGGTCGCCGACGGCGCGATCTTCGGCGGCCTCGCCCTGTGGTACGCGGGCGGCGGTGACGACAACGTCCTGTGCGCCGTGTCGATCTTCTGCCTGGCCAGCGGCCAGGTGGTCTCGTACACCAAGGCGCGCGGCGAGGCGATCGGCCTGCCGGTCGCCGTCAACGGACTGGTCGAGCGCGCCGAGCGCCTCGTCATCTCGCTGGTCGCCGCCGGATTCGCCGGACTGCACAAGTTCGGCGTGCCCGGCATCCAGTACCTGCTGCCGATCGCCCTGTGGATCGTCGCCGCCGGCAGCCTGGTCACGCTGGTCCAGCGGGTCGTCACGGTCCGCCGGGAGGCCGCGGAGGCGGACGCCGCCGCGCAGGAGAGCCAGGGCACCGAGGCGGCGAAGTGAGCGCTCGGGACCGGCTGACCGACGGCCTGTACGGCGCCGGCTGGGGCACCGTCAAGAAGCTCCCCGAGCCCGCCGCCGTGCGTCTCGGCCGCACCATCGCCGACGTCGCCTGGAAGCGGCGCGGCGCGGGGGTGCGCCGTCTGGAGAGCAACTACGCGCGCGTGGTGCCCGGCGCGAGCCCCGAGCGGCTCGCCGCCCTCTCGCGCGCGGGCATGCGCTCGTACCTGCGCTACTGGATGGAGTCGTTCCGGCTCCCGGCGTGGAGCACCGAGCGGATCAAGGGCGGCTTCGCCCCCAAGGACCTGCACCACCTCACCGACGGCATGGACGCCGGCAAGGGCGTGATACTCGCCCTGCCGCACCTGGCCAACTGGGACCTCGCGGGCGCCTGGGTCACCACGAAGCTCGGCATCCCGTTCACCACCGTCGCCGAGCGCCTCAAGCCGGAGACCCTCTACGACCGTTTCGTCGCCTACCGCGAGGGCCTCGGCATGGAGGTCCTGCCGCACAGCGGCGGCACCGCCTTCGGCACGCTGGCCCGGCGGCTGCGCGACGGCGGACTGGTCTGCCTGGTCGCCGACCGCGACCTGTCCGCCTCCGGCGTGGAGGTCGGCTTCTTCGGCGAGACGGCCCGGATGCCGGCCGGTCCCGCGCTGCTCGCCCAGCAGACGGGCGCGCTGCTGCTGCCGGTGACGCTCTGGTACGACGACTCGCCCGTGATGCAGGGCCGCGTGCATCCGCCGGTCGAGGTGCCCGAGTCAGGCACCCGCGCCGAAAAGACGTCTGTCATGACACAGGCGCTGGCCGACGCCTTCGCCACGGGGATCGCCGACCACCCGGAGGACTGGCACATGCTGCAGCGTTTGTGGCTCAAGGACCTCGACCCCGCCAAGGCGCCCGGGGCGGACGGAGTGGCGGACGAGGCGCCGGGGGCGGGCGGCCGGCCGGGCGACGCGTCGTGAGGATCGGCATCGTCTGCCCGTACTCCTGGGACGTGCCGGGCGGCGTCCAGTTCCACATCCGGGACCTCGCCGAGTACTTCATCCGCCTCGGCCACGAGGTGTCCGTCCTCGCCCCGGCCGACGACGACACGCCGCTGCCCCCGTACGTCGTGTCCGCGGGCCGCGCGGTGCCGGTGCCGTACAACGGCTCGGTGGCCCGGCTCAACTTCGGCTTCCTGTCGGCGGCCCGGGTCCGGCGCTGGCTGCACGAGGGCGCCTTCGACGTCATCCACATCCACGAGCCGACCTCGCCCTCGCTGGGCCTGCTGACCTGCTGGGCGGCGCAGGGCCCCATCGTGGCCACCTTCCACACCTCCAACCCGCGCTCCCGCGCGATGATCGCCGCGTACGCGATCCTCCAGGCCGCCCTGGAGAAGATCAGCGCCCGGATCGCCGTGAGCGAGTACGCCCGCCGTACGCTCGTCGAGCACCTGGGCGGCGACGCGGTGGTCATCCCCAACGGCGTCGACGTGGACTTCTTCGCCCGCGCCGAGCCCGAGCCGGAGTGGCAGGGCGACACGATCGGCTTCATAGGGCGCATCGACGAGCCCCGCAAGGGCCTGCCGGTGCTCATGCGGGCGCTGCCCGGGATCCTCGCCGCCCGCCCGCAGACCCGGCTGCTCGTCGCCGGGCGCGGTGACGAGGAGGAGGCCGTCGAGAGCCTGCCGAAGGAGCTGCGCTCCCGCGTGGAGTTCCTCGGCATGATCAGCGACGAGGACAAGGCCCGCTTCCTGCGCAGCGTCGACCTGTACGTGGCGCCCAACACCGGCGGTGAGAGCTTCGGCATCGTCCTCGTCGAGGCCATGTCGGCCGGCGCCCCCGTCCTCGCCTCCGACCTGGACGCCTTCGCCCAGGTCCTCGACCAGGGGGCGGCCGGCGAACTCTTCCCCAACGAGGACGCCGACGCCCTGGCCGAGGCGGCCGTACGCCTGCTGGCCGACCCGGAGCGGCGCGCCGCCCTGCGGGAGCGGGGCAGCACCCATGTACGGCGCTTCGACTGGTCCACGGTGGGCGCGGACATCCTGTCCGTCTACGAGACGGTCACCGCGGGAGCGGCGGCGGTGGCGACCGACGACCGGGCGACGGGCCTGCGAGCCCGCTTCGGCCTGGCGAGGGACTGACCCACCGACGCGCACGGGTACACGGCGGCAGATACGAGCGGGCCGCGGCGGTACCGTCCCGCGCGGGCGCGGGCGGGGGCGGGGACGGTACCGCGGGCCGGGCGGGGCCCCGGGCGGGCGGGCAGGCGGGCACGGCGACAGCCGTGGCGCAGGGGGTTACCGTCGTGCAGGGAGTCACCGGGCGGGGGGCCGTCGGCGGGCGCGGATGGGGACGGTACGGCGGGCCGGGCGGGGCCCCGGGCGGGCAGGCGGGCAGGGCGGTGGAGCCGTGGCGCAGGGAGTCACCGTCGTGCACCGAGTCACCGGGCGGGGGCCACCGGCGGGGACGCGGGCGGGGACGGTACCGCGGACCGGGCGGGGCCCCGGGCGGGCAGGGGGGGACGGCGGCAGCCGTGGCGCAGGGAGTCACCGGGCGGGGGCCGTCGGCGGGCGCGGGGCGGCCGGGCGATACCGCCGCCGGCGGGCGCGGGCCGCCGGCTCGTGCGTGGCGGCGCGCACGGGGCCCACCGGACCCGCCCGGCCCACCGATAGGGTTGCGGCCCGTGACCGCAACCCTCATCTGGATCCTGGTCGTCCTCGTCGCCGTCGGCCTGTACCTCAGCTGGACGGCGGGACGCCTGGACCGGCTGCACGCCCGGATCGACGCCGCCCGTGCCGCCCTGGACGCCCAGTTGCTGCGCAGGGCGTCCGTGGCCCAGGAACTCGCCACCTCCGGCGTGCTCGACCCGGCCGCCTCCATGGTCCTCTACGAGGCCGCACACGCCGCCCGGCAGGCCGAGGAGGAGCTGCGGGAGGTCTCCGAGAGCGAACTGAGCCAGGCCCTGCGCGCCGTCTTCGCCGAGGCACCCCAGGTGGACGTGGTGCGCGAGGCGCCCGGGGGAGAGGCGGCGGCCCACGAACTGGCCGAGGCCGTACGGCGGGTTCCGATGGCCCGGCGCTTCCACAACGACGCGGTGGGCGCCGCCCGCAGGCTGCGCGAGCACCGCAAGGTCCGCTGGTTCCGCCTCGCCGGGCACGCGCCCTTCCCGCTGGCCTTCGAGATGGACGACGAGCCGCCGGCCGCCCTGGTGGAACGGGCGGCCTAGCACCCGGGGGGCGAAAACGATCCACCGCCTTCTCATTGGCCCTTGCTGTGGCCTGCTCACCTCACGTTTCCTCGTTGCTGCACAACCCCCTTCTCCCCAGCGAGGTACCCGTGTCCAGCACGCTCTCCGAAAACCAGGCACCCGAGACCGGCACCGCCCGCGTGAAGCGCGGCATGGCCGAGCAGCTCAAGGGCGGCGTCATCATGGACGTCGTCACGCCGGAGCAGGCGAAGATCGCCGAGGACGCGGGCGCCGTGGCCGTCATGGCCCTGGAGCGCGTCCCCGCCGACATCCGCAAGGACGGCGGCGTGGCCCGGATGTCCGACCCGGACATGATCGAGGGCATCATCGGCGCCGTGTCCATCCCGGTGATGGCCAAGTCCCGCATCGGCCACTTCGTGGAGGCCCAGGTCCTGCAGTCCCTCGGCGTCGACTACATCGACGAGTCCGAGGTCCTCACCCCGGCCGACGAGGTCAACCACAGCGACAAGTTCGCCTTCACCACCCCCTTCGTCTGTGGCGCCACCAACCTGGGCGAGGCCCTGCGCCGGATCGCCGAGGGCGCCGCCATGATCCGCTCCAAGGGCGAGGCCGGCACCGGCAACGTCGTAGAGGCCGTCCGGCACCTGCGCCAGATCAAGAACGAGATCGCCCGGCTGCGCGGCTACGACAACAACGAGCTGTACGCCGCCGCCAAGGAGCTGCGCGCCCCCTACGAGCTGGTCAAGGAGGTCTCCGAGCTGGGCAAGCTGCCGGTCGTCCTCTTCTCGGCCGGCGGTGTCGCCACCCCCGCCGACGCCGCGCTCATGCGTCAGCTCGGCGCCGAGGGCGTCTTCGTCGGCTCCGGCATCTTCAAGTCCGGCGACCCGGCCAAGCGCGCCGCCGCCATCGTGAAGGCCACCACCTTCTACGACGACCCGAAGATCATCGCGGACGCGTCCCGCAACCTCGGCGAGGCCATGGTCGGCATCAACTGCGACACCCTCCCCGAGACCGAGCGCTACGCCAACCGCGGCTGGTAGGGCGTCCCGCCATGAGTGACACCCCCGTCATCGGTGTCCTGGCGCTCCAGGGCGACGTACGGGAGCACCTCGTCGCCCTGGCCGTGGCCGACGCCGTGGCCAGGCCGGTGCGGCGCCCCGAGGAACTCGCCGAGGTGGACGGCCTGGTCCTGCCCGGCGGCGAGTCGACCACCATCTCCAAGCTCGCCGTCCTCTTCGGAGTGATGGACCCCCTCCGCGCGCGCGTGCGGGACGGCATGCCCGTCTACGGCACCTGCGCGGGCATGATCATGCTGGCCGACAAGATCCTCGACCCGCGCTCCGGACAGGAGACGGTCGGCGGCATCGACATGATCGTGCGCCGCAATGCCTTCGGCCGGCAGAACGAGTCCTTCGAGGCCGCCGTCGACGTCCGGGGCGTCGAGGGCGAGCCCGTGGAGGGCGTCTTCATCCGCGCGCCCTGGGTCGAGTCCGTGGGCGCGGCCGCCGAGGTGCTCGCCGAGCACGACGGTCACATCGTCGCGGTCCGCCAGGGCAACGCGCTGGCCACGTCCTTCCACCCCGAACTGACCGGCGACCACCGCGTGCACCGCCTCTTCGCCGACATGGTGCGCGCGAACCGGGCCGCTCAGTCCTTGTAGGATTCCTGCGTTCGTTGCAGGAGATGGGTTACGCGAAGGAGACAGGCAGATGTCCGGCCACTCTAAATGGGCTACGACGAAGCACAAGAAGGCCGTGATCGACGCCAAGCGCGGCAAGCTCTTCGCGAAGCTGATCAAGAACATCGAGGTCGCGGCGCGCATGGGCGGCGTCGACATCGAGGGCAACCCGACGCTGTACGACGCCATCCAGAAGGCGAAGAAGCAGTCGGTCCCCAACAAGAACATCGACTCCGCGGTCAAGCGCGGCGGCGGCCTGGAGGCCGGCGGCGCCGACTACGAGACGATCATGTACGAGGGCTACGGTCCGAACGGTGTCGCCGTGCTCATCGAGTGCCTCACCGACAACCGCAACCGTGCCGCCTCCGACGTCCGCGTCGCCATGACCCGCAACGGCGGTTCCATGGCCGACCCGGGCTCGGTGTCGTACCTGTTCAACCGCAAGGGCGTCGTGATCGTGCCCAAGGGCGAGCTGGGCGAGGACGACGTCCTCGGCGCCGTCCTGGACGCGGGGGCCGAGGAGGTCAACGACCTCGGCGAGTCCTTCGAGGTGCTCAGCGAGGCCACCGACCTCGTCGCGGTCCGCACCGCCCTCCAGGAGGCCGGCATCGACTACGAGTCGGCCGACGCCAACTTCGTGCCGACCATGCAGGTCGAGCTGGACGAGGACGGCGCGCGGAAGATCTTCCGGCTCATCGACGCCCTGGAGGACAGCGACGACGTGCAGAACGTCTTCGCCAACTTCGACGTCAGCGACGAGATCATGGAGAAGGTCGACGCGTAACGCGTCCCTGCTCAGCGGGCCGACGGGGACACACTCCGTCGGCCCGTCGCTTTGTCAGTGGCACCCGATAGCCTGCACAAACAGGTGATCGACGAGAGGGGCCGGGTACGTGCGCGTGCTGGGGGTGGACCCGGGGCTGACCCGTTGCGGGATCGGCGTCGTGGAGGGTGTCGCGGGCCGGCCGCTCACCATGATCGGCGTCGGCGTCGTCCGCACGCCCGCGGACGCCGACCTCGGCCACCGGCTTGTCGCCGTCGAGCAGGGCATCGAGCAGTGGCTCGACGAGCACCGGCCGGAGTTCGTCGCCGTGGAGCGCGTCTTCAGCCAGCACAACGTCCGCACCGTCATGGGCACCGCCCAGGCCAGCGCCGTGGCGATCCTGTGCGCGTCCCGCCGCGGCATCCCCGTCGCCCTGCACACGCCGAGCGAGGTGAAGGCCGCCGTCACCGGCAGCGGCCGCGCCGACAAGGCCCAGGTCGGCGCCATGGTCACCCGCCTGCTCCGGCTCGCCGCCCCGCCCAGGCCCGCCGACGCCGCGGACGCCCTCGCCCTCGCCATCTGCCACATCTGGCGCGCCCCCGCGCAGAACCGCCTCCAGCAGGCCGTGGCCCTGCACACCTCACAGGGCCCGCGCCGCCCCCGGAACCCCCACCCGTCGAAAGGCCGCCCCGCATGATCGCCTTCGTCAGCGGCACCGTCGCCGCCCTCGCACCCGACGCCGCGGTGGTCGAGGTCGGCGGCGTCGGCATGGCCGTCCAGTGCACGCCCAACACCCTCTCCACGCTCCGGCTCGGCAAGCCGGCCAGGCTCGCCACCTCCCTCGTCGTGCGGGAGGACTCACTCACCCTCTACGGCTTCGCCGACGACGACGAGCGCCAGATCTTCGAGCTGCTCCAGACCGCCAGCGGCGTCGGCCCCCGCCTCGCCCAGGCCATGCTCGCCGTGCACCAGCCCGACGCCCTGCGCAGAGCGGTCTCCACCGGCGACGAGAAGGCGCTCACCGCCGTTCCCGGCATCGGCAAGAAGGGAGCGCAGAAGCTGCTCCTGGAACTGAAGGACCGGCTCGGCGAGCCCATCGGCGCCCCCGCCGTCGGCGCCCCGGTCAGCAGCGGCTGGCGCGACCAGCTGCACGCCGCCCTGATCGGCCTCGGGTACGCGACCCGCGAGGCCGACGAAGCCGTCTCCGCCGTGGCGCCGCAGGCCGAGGCCGCCGGGGGCGCGCCGCAGGTGGGCCAGTTGCTCAAGGCCGCCCTGCAGACGCTGAACCGCGCCCGCTGACCACGCCCGCCACCACCGACCCGGTGCGCCACGGCAAGGAGAACGAAGTGAACTGGGACGACACGACCGACGCGGAGGCCGCCGCCGAGCGGCTGGTGGGCGCTGCCGCCGACGGCGAGGACCAGGCCGTGGAGGCAGCCCTGCGCCCACAGGACCTGGGCGAGTTCATCGGCCAGGAGAAGGTCCGCGAGCAGCTCGACCTGGTGCTGCGGGCCGCACGCGCGCGGGGGGCGACCGCCGACCACGTACTCCTCTCCGGCGCCCCGGGCCTGGGCAAGACCACCCTCTCGATGATCATCGCGGCCGAGATGGAAGCCCCGATCCGCATCACCTCGGGCCCCGCCATCCAGCACGCCGGTGACCTCGCGGCGATCCTCTCCTCCCTCCAGGAGGGCGAGGTCCTCTTCCTCGACGAGATCCACCGCATGTCGCGGCCCGCCGAGGAGATGCTCTACATGGCGATGGAGGACTTCCGCGTCGACGTCATCGTCGGCAAGGGCCCCGGCGCCACCGCCATCCCGCTGGAGCTGCCCCCGTTCACCCTGGTCGGCGCCACCACGCGCGCCGGGCTGCTGCCGCCGCCGCTGCGCGACCGCTTCGGCTTCACCGCCCACATGGAGTTCTACGGACCGGCGGAACTGGAGCGCGTGATCCACCGTTCCGCCGGCCTGCTCGACGTCGAGATCGACACCACCGGCGCCGCCGAGATCGCCGGCCGCTCCCGCGGCACCCCCCGCATCGCCAACCGCCTGCTGCGCCGGGTCCGCGACTACGCCCAGGTCAAGGCCGACGGCCTGATCACCCAGGAGATCGCCGCGGCCGCCCTCGCCGTGTACGAGGTCGACGCCCGGGGCCTGGACCGCCTCGACCGGGGGGTGCTGGAGGCGCTCCTCAAGCTGTTCGGCGGCGGACCGGTCGGCCTGTCCACGCTCGCCGTCGCCGTGGGGGAGGAGCGTGAGACAGTGGAAGAGGTCGCCGAACCCTTCCTCGTACGGGAGGGTCTGCTCGCCCGCACCCCACGCGGGCGGGTGGCCACTCCGGCCGCGTGGGCGCACCTCGGCCTCACCCCGCCGCGTTCGCAGAGTTCAGGAAACGGACAACAGGACTTGTTCGGGGCGTGACGACCCGCTCACGAGGGGCACATTCGCCGGAGCAGGAACCCCGGTGCCATGCTGAGCGTTGTTCCATGCGCGCGGACTCCCTTAGACTCCGCCGATGCCACCCTTGTCGGTGGCGTACACACCCCCAACCATCAGGCCGCTCACCATCGCGGTCGTGTGAAGGAAGTACCGACCCGTGAGTCTCGTGACCCTCCTCCCGTTCATCGTGCTCATCGGGGCCATGTTCCTGATGACCCGGTCGGCGAAGAAGAAGCAGCAGCAGGCCGCCAACATGCGGAACGAGATGCAGCCCGGAACCGGTGTCCGCACCATCGGGGGCATGTACGCCACGGTCAAGGAGGTCAACGACGACACGGTCCTCCTCGACGCCGGCCCGGGCGTCGAGCTGCTCTTCGCCAAGAACTCCATCGGTGCCGTCCTCACCGACGACGAGTACAACCGCATCGTCCACGGCATCGAGCACGACCTGAAGTCCGACGCGGACGTCGTCCCCGACGACGCCTCCTCCCTCACCGAGACCGACGCCCCCGCCGACGACGCTTCCGACGACAAGTCCGTCGACCTCGGCAAGAAGGCCGAGCCCGCCGACGAGACGGCCGACGAGCCGACGGCCGACGCCGCGCCCGCCGAGGCGAAGACGGACGAGCAGGCGAAGAAGTCCGACGGCGGTTCCGAGGCGAAGTAAGCCGTGCCCCGGGGTGCGCGGGACGGGTTCCCGCGCACCCCGAGTGACGCGCGGCTCGCACGGATCCGGACACCATGTGATGGCCGCCGGTGACGCCTTCTGGGCGCGAAGCGGCCCGAGAGGGAGTACGCAAAGGTGGTAGCACCTAAAAAGGGAAAGAATGCGAGCGCTCAGAGTAAGCCCGGGCGCTCGCTGGCCCTGATTCTGATCGCCATCGTGGCGCTCACCGGGGGCATGTTCGCCTCCGGGCACACGACTCCGCGTCTCGGCATCGACCTGGCGGGCGGTACGAGCATCACGCTCCGGGCCGTGCCGGAGGCGGGCCAGGAGTCCGCGATCAACAAGACCAACATGGACACCGCGGTCGAGATCATGAACCGCCGGGTCAATGGTCTGGGTGTTTCCGAGGCCGAGGTCCAGACCCAGGGCGACCGGAACATCATCGTCAACATCCCCAAGGGGACGAACTCGAAGGAAGCCCGGCAGCAGGTCGGCACCACCGCCAAGCTGTACTTCCGCCCGGTCCTCGCCACCGAACTCTCCGGCGCCAACGCGACCGGCACCCCCTCGGCGAGCGAGGCCGGCGGCGCCACGGACAAGGCGACCGACAAGGCGACCGACAAGGCCACCGACGGTGACAAGGCCACCGACGGTGACAAGGCCACCGACGGCGACAAGGCCGGCGGCACGCCGTCCGACTCCGCCTCGGCGAGCGCCACCTCCCAGGGCCGCGCCGCCAGCGACGCCCTGAAGGCCGACCCCAGCCCGTCCGCGACGAGCTCCGACGGAGCCTCCCCGTCCCCGAGCGCCAGCGCCTCCGGCGACGACGCCACCGCCAAGCTGCAGCAGCAGTACGCGGCCCTGGACTGCACCGACAAGAACGCCCGCGCCAAGGCCGGTGACGGTGCCAAGCCGGGCGACGCGACGGTGGCCTGCGGCCAGAACTCGCAGGGCCAGTGGCAGAAGTACATCCTCGGCCCCGCCGCGGTCGACGGCACCGAGGTCGACGAGGCCGAGGCCGTCTACAACACGCAGACCGCCGCCGGCTGGACCGTGACGATGAAGTTCACGGACAAGGGCAGCAAGAAGTTCGCGGACATCACCGGCAAGCTGGCGCAGAACCAGTCCCCGCAGAACCAGTTCGCCATCGTCCTGGACAACGAGGTCGTCTCCGACCCGTACGTCAGCCAGGCGCTCACCGGCGGCAACGCGGAGATCTCCGGCAGCTTCGACCAGGAGGAGGCCCAGAGCCTCGCCAACATGCTGTCCTACGGCGCGCTGCCGCTGACCTTCAAGGAGGACAGCGTCACCACCGTCACCGCCGCGCTCGGCGGTGAGCAGCTCAAGGCCGGTCTGATCGCGGGCGCCATCGGTCTCGCCCTGGTCGTCCTCTACCTGCTGTTCTACTACCGCGGGCTGTCGTTCATCGCCGTCTGCTCGCTGCTGGTCTCGGCCGGCCTCACGTACGTGATCATGGCGCTGCTCGGCCCGACCATCGGCTTCGCGCTGAACCTGCCGGCCGTGTGCGGTGCCATCGTCGCCATCGGCATCACGGCGGACTCGTTCATCGTGTACTTCGAACGCGTCCGCGACGAGATCCGGGAGGGCCGCACGCTGCGTCCCGCCGTCGAGCGGGCCTGGCCGCGCGCCCGGCGCACCATCCTCGTCTCCGACTTCGTGTCCTTCCTCGCCGCCGCGGTGCTCTTCATCGTCACCGTCGGCAAGGTGCAGGGCTTCGCGTTCACGCTCGGTCTGACGACCCTGCTCGACGTGGTGGTGGTGTTCCTCTTCACCAAGCCGCTGCTGACGCTGATGGCGCGGCGCAAGTTCTTCGCGAGCGGTCACAAGTGGTCCGGCCTCGACCCCAAGGCCCTGGGTGCCAAGCCGCCGCTGCGCCGCACCCGCCGTCCGTCCCGTCCTGCCGCCGGCCCTGTCGACCCGAAGGAGGCGTGAGAGATGTCGAAGCTCGGCACACTCGGCGCCCGACTGCACCACGGCGAGGTCGGCTACGACTTCGTCAAGAACCGCAAGATCTGGTACGGCATCTCGATCCTCATCACCATCACGGCCATCGTCGGCCTGGCGGTGCGCGGCCTGCACATGGGCATCGAGTTCCAGGGCGGCGCGGTCTTCACCACCCCGAAGAACATGAGCGCCTCGGTCGCCCAGACCGAGACCTGGGCGGAGGAGGCCTCCGGCCACGACGCCATCGTCCAGAAGCTCGGCGACGGCAGCCTCCGCATCCAGATCGCGGGCACCGACACCCAGCAGTCGGACCAGATCAAGGAGGACCTCTCCAAGAACCTGGACGTCTCCGCGGAGAAGATCAACGCCGACCTGGTCGGCCCCAGCTGGGGTGACCAGATCGCGAACAAGGCCTGGCAGGGCCTCGGGATCTTCATGGTCCTCGTGGTGATCTACCTGGCGATCGCCTTCGAGTGGCGGATGGCGCTCGCCGCCTTCGTCGCGCTGATCCACGACATCACCATCACCGTGGGCATCTACGCCCTGGTCGGCTTCGAGGTCACCCCAGGCACGGTGATCGGTCTGCTGACGATCCTCGGTTACTCGCTCTACGACACGGTCGTCGTCTTCGACAGCCTCAAGGAGCAGACCCGGGACATCACCAAACAGACCCGCTGGACCTACGCGGAGATCGCCAACCGCTCGATCAACAGCACCCTGGTCCGCTCCATCAACACCACGGTGGTCGCGCTGCTGCCGGTGGGCGGTCTGCTGTTCATCGGCGGCGGTGTCCTCGGCGCCGGCATGCTCAACGACATCTCGCTGTCGCTGTTCGTCGGTCTCGCCGCGGGCGCCTACTCGTCGATCTTCATCGCCACGCCGCTCGTCGCCGACCTCAAGGAGGCCGAGCCGCAGATGAAGGCCCTCAAGAAGCGGGTCCTCGCCAAGCGTGCCCAGGCGGCCGCCAAGGGCGAGAGCCCGGAGTCCGCGGCCGACGAGGAGGCGTACGCCGCCGACGAGCCGGACGACGCCGCACCCGCGGTCGTCGGCCCCCGCAACCAGCCCGCGTCCCGTGGCAGGGGCCGCGGCCGACCCTCGGGGAAGCGCCGATGACCGAGACGACCGGCATCACGGAGCTGCTGCTCAGCCGCATCCGTGACGTGGCCGACCACCCGGAGCCGGGCGTGGTGTTCAAGGACATCACCCCCCTCCTGGCGGACCCGGCCGCGTTCGCCGCCCTGACCGACGCGCTCGCCGAGGTCGCCGGGCACACCGGCGCCACCAAGGTCGTCGGCCTAGAGGCCCGCGGCTTCATCCTCGGCGCCCCGGTGGCCCTGAGGGCGGGCCTCGGCTTCATCCCCGTACGCAAGGCGGGCAAGCTCCCCGGAGCCACGCTCAGCCAGGCCTACGACCTGGAGTACGGCTCCGCCGAGATCGAGGTGCACGCCGAGGACCTCACCGCGGGCGACCGCGTGCTGGTCGTCGACGACGTCCTCGCCACCGGCGGCACCGCCGAGGCCTCGCTGGAGCTGATCCGGCGGGCCGGCGCCGAGGTCGCGGGCCTCGCCGTCCTGATGGAGCTGGGCTTCCTCGGCGGCCGTGCCCGTCTGGAGCCCGCCCTGGCCGGGGCACCGCTGAAGGCACTGCTCACGGTCTGAACCGTGCGAACCGCACCCCTGGGGCGGGCCCGGAGGAATCCGGCGCCCGCCCCAGGCGTTGCACGGGTTGACAGCCCTCACATTGGCCAGAAGGCGATCCTGGAGGGCAGGATCGCTACCATGGGGTATCCGGAGCCTGACCGGGGGACCCGGATCGCGCACGAGGAGTCCTCTTGCCAGACGAGGCCCAGCCACTGACCGCCGCAAAGCCCGAGTCCGCCTCGGCGTCCGCGGCGAAGCCCGCGCCGAGCGCGCCCCAGGCGAAGAACGACACGCGTGGGCCGATCCAGCATGCCGCGTCCGGGCCGGTCGACAAGCCCGCCGAGCAGCAGCCGCGCCCCAAGCCGCTGCCCGCCGAGCGCCCGCAGAACGCGCCCGTGGTCCGCGCCCCCGCCGGACAGCCCGCCCGCTCCGGCTCCTCCAACCGCGTCCGGGCCCGCCTCGCCCGCCTCGGCGTCCAGCGTGCCAACCCCTACAACCCGGTCCTGGAGCCGCTGCTGCGCATAGTGCGCGGCAACGACCCCAAGATCGAGACGGCGACCCTGCGCCAGATCGAGCGCGCCTACCAGGTCGCCGAACGCTGGCACCGCGGCCAGAAGCGCAAGAGCGGTGACCCGTACATCACGCACCCGCTCGCCGTCACCACCATCCTCGCCGAGCTGGGCATGGATCCGGCCACGCTGATGGCCGGGCTGCTGCACGACACCGTCGAGGACACCGAGTACGGCCTGGAGGACCTGCGCCGCGACTTCGGCGACGTGGTCACCCTGCTCGTCGACGGCGTCACCAAGCTGGACAAGGTCAAGTTCGGCGAGGCCGCGCAGGCCGAGACCGTGCGCAAGATGGTCGTCGCCATGGCCAAGGATCCCCGCGTCCTGGTCATCAAGCTCGCCGACCGCCTGCACAACATGCGCACCATGCGCTACCTCAAGCGCGAGAAGCAGGAGAAGAAGGCGCGCGAGACCCTGGAGATCTACGCGCCGCTCGCCCACCGCCTGGGCATGAACACCATCAAGTGGGAGCTGGAGGACCTCGCCTTCGCGATCCTCTACCCCAAGATGTACGACGAGATCGTCCGCCTGGTCGCCGAGCGCGCCCCCAAGCGCGACGAGTACCTCGCCGTCGTCACCGACGAGGTCCAGCAGGACCTGCGCGCGGCCCGCATCAAGGCGACCGTCACCGGCCGCCCCAAGCACTACTACAGCGTCTACCAGAAGATGATCGTCCGCGGCCGGGACTTCGCGGAGATCTACGACCTGGTGGGCATCCGCGTCCTGGTGGACACCGTCCGCGACTGCTACGCGGCACTCGGCACGGTCCACGCCCGCTGGAACCCGGTTCCGGGGCGGTTCAAGGACTACATCGCGATGCCCAAGTTCAACATGTACCAGTCGCTGCACACGACGGTCATCGGGCCCGGCGGCAAGCCGGTCGAGCTGCAGATCCGCACCTTCGACATGCACCGCCGCGCGGAGTACGGCATCGCCGCGCACTGGAAGTACAAGCAGGAGGCCGTCGCCGGCGCCTCCAAGGTGCGCACCGACGCCCCCAGGTCGTCCGGCAAGAGCAAGGACGACCACCTCAACGACATGGCGTGGCTGCGTCAGCTGCTGGACTGGCAGAAGGAGACCGAGGACCCCGGCGAGTTCCTGGAGTCCCTCCGCTTCGACCTGTCCCGCAACGAGGTCTTCGTCTTCACCCCCAAGGGCGACGTCATAGCGCTCCCGGCCGGAGCCACCCCCGTGGACTTCGCCTACGCGGTCCACACCGAGGTCGGCCACCGCACCATAGGGGCCCGGGTCAACGGGCGTCTGGTGCCGCTGGAGTCCACCCTGGACAACGGCGACCTGGTGGAGGTCTTCACCTCCAAGGCGGCCGGTGCGGGACCCTCCCGCGACTGGCTGGGCTTCGTGAAGTCGCCGCGCGCCCGCAACAAGATCCGCGCCTGGTTCTCCAAGGAGCGCCGCGACGAGGCGATCGAGCAGGGCAAGGACGCCATCGTCCGCGCGATGCGCAAGCAGAACCTGCCGATCCAGCGCATCCTCACCGGCGACTCCCTGGTGACGCTCGCGCACGAGATGCGCTACTCGGACATCTCCGCGCTGTACGCGGCGATCGGCGAGGGCCACGTCTCCGCGCCGAACATCGTGCAGAAGCTGGTCCAGGCGCTCGGCGGCGAGGAGGCCGCCACCGAGGAGATCGACGAGTCGGTCCCGCCGTCCCGCGGCCGCGGCCGCAAGCGCCGGGCGAACGCCGACCCGGGCGTGGTCGTCAAGGGCGTCGACGATGTGTGGGTCAAGCTGGCCCGCTGCTGTACGCCCGTGCCCGGCGACCCGATCATCGGCTTCGTCACCCGCGGCAGCGGCGTCTCCGTCCACCGCAGCGACTGCGTGAACGTGGACTCGCTGTCCCGCGAGCCGGAGCGCATCCTCGAGGTCGAGTGGGCGCCGACCCAGTCCTCGGTCTTCCTGGTCGCCATCCAGGTCGAGGCGCTGGACCGCTCACGGCTGCTTTCGGACGTCACGCGCGTGCTGTCCGACCAGCACGTCAACATCCTCTCGGCGGCCGTCCAGACCTCCCGCGACCGGGTGGCCACCTCCCGCTTCACCTTCGAGATGGGCGACCCGAAGCACCTGGGGCACGTCCTGAAGGCCGTACGCGGCGTCGAGGGCGTCTACGACGTGTACCGGGTGACTTCGGCGCGCAGGCCGTCGTAGGCGGCCGTACAGGCGCACACACGAGAGGGGCTCCCGTACGGTGCGTACGGGGGCCCCTCTCGTGTGCGGTCCTCGACCGTGGTCAGCCGCCGAACTCGTGCAGCCCCTTGAGCGCCTGGTCGAGGAGCGCCTGGCGGCCCTCCAGCTCACGCGCGAGCTTGTCGGCCTTGGCGTCGTTGCCCTGGGCGCGCGCCTGCTCGACCTGGGAGCGCAGCTTGTCCACGGCGGCCTGGAGCTGACCGGTCAGGCCCTCGGCCCGCGCGCGTGCCTCCGGGTTGGTCCGGCGCCACTCGGCCTCCTCGGCCTCCTGGAGGGCACGCTCGACCGCGTGCATCCGCCCCTCGACCTTCGGCCGGGAGTCGCGCGGCACGTGGCCGATGGCCTCCCAGCGCTCGTTGACCGAACGGAACGCGGCGCGGGCCGACTTGAGGTCGGTGACCGGGACGAGCTTCTCGGCCTCCGCGGCCAGCTCCTCCTTGAGCTTCAGGTTCTCCGTCTGCTCGGCGTCCCGCTCGGCGAAGACCGAGCTGCGGGCGGCGAAGAACACGTCCTGGGCGCCGCGGAAGCGGTTCCACAGGTCGTCCTCGTGCTCGCGCTGGGCGCGGCCCGCGGCCTTCCACTCGGACATCAGGTCGCGGTAGCGCGCGGCCGTCGGCCCCCAGTCCGTCGAGTTCGACAGCGCCTCGGCCTCGGAGACCAGCCGCTCCTTGATCCGCCGTGCCTCCTCGCGCTGTGCGTCGAGCTGTGCGAAGTGCTGCTTGCGGCGCTTGGAGAACGCCGAGCGCGCGTGCGAGAAGCGGTGCCACAGCTCGTCGTCGGACTTGCGGTCCAGACGCGGCAGACCCTTCCAGGTGTCGACCAGGGACCGTAGCCGCTCACCGGCCGCCCGCCACTGGTCCGAGCGCGCCAGCTCCTCGGCCTCGGCGACCAGGGCCTCCTTGGCGCCGCGCGCCTCGTCGGACTGCTTGGCCCGCTGGGCCTTGCGCTCCTCGCGCCGTGTCTCCACGAGCGCGACGAGCTGGTCCAGCCGGGCCCGCAGAGCCTCCAGGTCGCCGACCGCGTGGTGTGCGTCCACCTGCTCGCGCAGGTGGTCGACGGCGGTCTGGGCGTCCTTGGCCGACAGGTCGGTGGTCTTCACCCGCTTCTCGAGGAGGCCGATCTCGACAACCAGGCCTTCGTACTTGCGTTCGAAGTAGGCGAGTGCCTCCTCGGGGGAGCCTGCCTGCCAGGAGCCGACGACCTGCTCGCCGTCGGCCGTACGCACGTACACGGTCCCCGTCTCATCGACGCGGCCCCACGGGTCGCTGCTCACAGCGCCTCCTCCACATGATGCCTGCGGAGGGCTTCGCTACCCCCGGGCATCGTCCACAGTTTCGTCACGGCCAACATAGGCGACCGGCGGGTGGCCTGTCCGCACCCGCGCGACCGAACTTTCGCTGATGAGGGTCAGGATTTCGTGACGGTCGCCTTGTCGATCACGACCGTCGCGTTGGGCGCGGTGTTGCCGGTCGTGGGGTCCGCGGGCTGGGCTCCCGCGGAGGCGATCTTCTTCAGTACGGTCATGCCCTCCTCCGACACCGTGCCGAACGGGGTGTAGCTGGGAGGCAGCTGGCTGTCCTGGTACACGAGGAAGAACTGGCTCCCGCCGGAGTCCGGCTGACCGGTGTTGGCCATCGCCACCGTGCCCGCCGGGTACACGTTGTCCTTGAGGCTCTTGTCCTTCAGGTTCTCGTCCGGGATGTTGTAGCCGGGACCGCCGTTGCCCTGGGCCGTGGGGTCGCCGCACTGGAGCACGTAGATGCCCTCGGTGGTGAGCCGGTGGCACTTGGTGTGGTCGAAGTAGCCCTTGCCGGCCAGGAAGTCGAACGAGTTGACGGTGTGCGGTGCCGCCTTCGCCTTCAGCGCGATGTCTATGTCACCGCACGTGGTCGCCAGCTTCATCGTGTACTTCGCCGACTCGTCGATGGTCGTCGCAGGTTCCTTCTTCCAGGTCTGCGTCTTGACCTTGCCCTCGGCGGGCTTCTCGCACGGGTCCGGCGCCTTGCTCGGAGCCGAGGCGCTCGGCGTGACCTCCGCGCTCGCGTTCGTCTTGCTGTCGTCGTCGTCCCCCAGGACCACTCCGGTCGTGTACAGCGCGACACTGCCGATCAGAATGACGCCGAGCACCGACGCGACCGCGGCGTTGCGCATGCGTGACTTGCGTCGCGCGGAGGTGCGTCGCTGCTGCTGCCGCAAGAACTTCTCCCGGGCGAGCTGACGCCGCCGCTGCTCCTGGGTGACCACCGGGTTCTCTCCTCATGCGTCTTCGTGTGCCGACCGGTACGCGTGGGTGCGATGAGCCGACCGTGGGCGTGTAGCCCCGTACCGTATATGGGTTCGCTGAGAAATCGGCACCGCCGGTAGGCTCTGACCATGGGCGCGACCCGTTCGCAAGCCCACCCGTACCGACCCAAACGAAGGACGATCGTGCTCATTGCCGGGTTCCCCGCCGGGGCCTGGGGGACGAACTGCTATCTCGTCGCCCCCGCCGCCGGTGAGGAGTGCGTGATCATCGACCCGGGCCACCAGGCGGCCCCCGGAGTCGAGGACGCGATCCGCAAGCATCGGCTCAAGCCCGTCGCCGTCGTCCTCACCCACGGCCACATCGACCACGTCGCCTCGGTCGTCCCGGTGTGCGGCGCGCACGACGTGCCCGCCTGGATCCACCCCGAGGACCGCTTCATGATGAGCGACCCCGAGAAGGGGATCGGCCGCAGCATCGGCATGCCGCTCATGGGCGAGCTGACCGTCGGGGAGCCGGACGACGTCAAGGAGCTGACCGACGGCGCGAGGCTGGCGCTGGCGGGCCTGGAGCTGACCGTCGCGCACGCGCCCGGCCATACCAAGGGGTCGGTGACCTTCGGCCTGCCCGAGGCGGCGGACATCCCGCCGGTGATGTTCTCGGGCGACCTGCTGTTCGCCGGCTCCATCGGACGCACCGACTTCCCCGGTGGCTCCATGGACGACATGCTCGAGTCCCTGGCACGCGTGTGCCTGCCGCTCGACGACTCGACCGTGGTGCTCTCCGGACACGGCCCCCAGACGACCATCGGCCAGGAACGCGCCACCAACCCGTACTTGCGGCAAGTGGCCGCAGGCCGCCAAGGGAACAGCGCTCCGAACGCGCCCCGACGAGGAATGTGACGAGACCTTCCGTGAGCACCTTCAAGGCCCCCAAGGGCACGTACGACCTGCTGCCGCCCGACTCCGCCAAGTTCCTGGCGGTCCGCGAGGCGATCGCCGCCCCGCTGCGCAACTCCGGCTACGGCTACATCGAGACGCCCGGCTTCGAGAACGTCGAGCTGTTCGCGCGCGGTGTCGGCGAGTCCACCGACATCGTGACCAAGGAGATGTACGTCTTCGAGACCAAGGGCGGCGACCGGCTCGCCCTGCGCCCGGAGACCACCGCGCCCGTGCTGCGCGCGGTCCTCGAGGCCAACCTGCACAAGGCGGGCAACCTGCCCGTCAAGGTCTGGTACTCGGGCTCGCAGTACCGCTACGAGCGCCCCCAGAAGGGCCGTTACCGCCACTTCTCCCAGGTGGGCGCCGAGGCGATCGGCGCCGAGGACCCGGCCCTGGACGCCGAACTGATCATCCTGGCCGACCAGTCGTACCGCGCACTCGGCCTGCAGAACTTCCGCATCCTGCTCAACTCCCTGGGCGACCAGGAGTGCCGTCCCGTCTACCGGGCCGCGCTCCAGGACTTCCTGCGGGGGCTCGACCTGGACGAGGAGACCCTGCGCCGCGCGGAGATCAATCCGCTGCGCGTCCTGGACGACAAGCGGCCGGACGTCCAGAAGCAGCTCACCGACGCCCCGCTGCTGCGCGACTACCTGTGCGACGCCTGCAAGGCGTACCACGAGGAGGTACGCGAGCTGATCACGGCGGCGGGCGTGGTCTTCGAGGACGACCCGAAGCTGGTGCGCGGCCTGGACTACTACACGCGCACGACGTTCGAGTTCGTCCACGACGGACTGGGCTCCCAGTCCGCGGTGGGCGGCGGCGGCCGTTACGACGGCCTGTCCGAGATGATCGGCGGCCCTTCCCTGCCCTCGGTCGGCTGGGCCCTCGGCGTCGACCGCACCGTCCTCGCCCTGGAGGCGGAGGGCATCGAACCGGACATCCCGTCCACCACCTCCGTCTTCGCGGTCCCGCTCGGCGAGGAGGCCCGCCGGATCCTGTTCGCCAAGGTCACCGAGCTGCGCAAGAACGGCGTCGCCGCCGACTTCTCCTACGGCGGCAAGGGCCTGAAGGCCGCGATGAAGGCGGCCAACCGCTCCGGCGCCCGCTACACCCTGGTCCTGGGCGAGCGGGATCTCGCCGAGGGCGTCGTCCAGCTCAAGGACATGGAGTCCGGCGAGCAGACCGCGATCGGCGTCAACGAGATCGTGGCGGAGCTGGAGTCGAGGCTCGGCTAGCGGGCCGACACCCTTCAGGGGCACGTGTTCTCGCTCGCGCGTGCCCCTGGGGAACGGGTGGTGGCCGGAAGGCGCCGCTCCGGAGTGATCGCCGATCCGTTCATAGGCTCATCGAACGGTGCCCATACAGGCTTGTGCGGCACAATGGCCCCTGCCCGAAGCAGGTCCCACTCCCCAGCGACGGAATCGGCGTGATGAGCAAGACGACAGTGAAGGACGTCTCCACCGTGGCAGAGTCCGCGCCGGACAGCGGCACCCGCACCCCGCGCACCGAGGGCGGCAGCCGGGCCCTCGCGCTGCTCCTGGTGATCACGGGCGCGGCCGGCCTGCTCGCCGCGTGGGTCATCACGATCGACAAGCAGAAGATCCTCGAGGCCAAGGTCGCCGGCACCACGTTCACGCCCGGCTGCAGCCTCAACCCGGTCGTCTCCTGCGGCAACATCATGGAGAGCGACCAGGCCTCCGTCTTCGGCTTCCCCAACCCGATGCTCGGCCTCGTCGCCTACGGCATCGTCATCTGCGTCGGCGTGAGCCTGCTCGCCCGTGCCACCTACCCGCGCTGGTACTGGCTGACCTTCAACGCCGGCTGCCTCTTCGGCGTCGCGTTCGTCTCGTGGCTCCAGTTCCAGTCCCTGTACCGGATCAACTCGCTGTGCCTGTGGTGCTGCCTGGCCTGGGTCGCCACGATCCTGATGTTCTGGTACGTGACGTCCTTCAACGTCCGCAAGGGCTTCCTGCCCGCGCCGGGCTGGCTGCGCGGGTTCTTCGGCGAGTTCACCTGGGTGCTGCCGGTGCTGCACATCGGCATCATCGGCATGATGATCCTCACCCGCTGGTGGGACTTCTGGACCAGCTGACCGGTCTTCCGCGAGGGCGGGCCCACCGGGCCCGCCGCGTTGTCGGTGCGGTCATTTAGGGTTCAAGGCGTGGAGCCCGATCTGTTCACCGCCGCAGCCGAAGAACGCCAGGAGAAGGACCCGACCGGCAGCCCCCTCGCCGTGCGGATGCGCCCGCGCACCCTCGACGAGGTCGTCGGCCAGCAGCACCTGCTCAAGCCCGGATCCCCCCTGCGCCGCCTGGTCGGCGAGGGCGCGTCCGGACCCGCGGGGCCCTCCTCGGTCATCCTCTGGGGGCCGCCGGGCACCGGCAAGACCACCCTGGCGTACGTCGTCTCCAAGGCCACCAACAAGCGGTTCGTGGAGCTGTCGGCGATCACCGCGGGCGTCAAGGAGGTCCGTGCGGTCATCGACGGCGCCCGCCGCGCGGTCGGCGGGTACGGCAAGGAGACCGTCCTCTTCCTGGACGAGATCCACCGCTTCAGCAAGGCCCAGCAGGACTCCCTGCTCCCGGCCGTGGAGAACCGCTGGGTCACCCTGATCGCCGCCACCACCGAGAACCCGTACTTCTCGGTGATCTCCCCGCTGCTCTCCCGCTCCCTCCTGCTCACCCTCGAACCCCTCACCGACGACGACGTCCGCGACCTGCTGCGCCGCGCCCTGACCGCCGAGCGCGGCCTGGGGGGCGCCGTCACCCTGCCCGAGGACACCGAGGGGCATCTGCTGCGCATCGCGGGCGGCGACGCCCGGCGCGCGCTCACCGCGCTGGAGGCCGCCGCCGGGGCCGCCCTCGACAAGGGCGAGGCGGAGATCGGCCTGACCACGCTGGAGGAGACGGTCGACTGGGCCGCGGTGAAGTACGACCGCGACGGCGACCAGCACTACGACGTCGCCAGCGCCCTGATCAAGTCCATCCGCGGCTCCGACGTGGACGCCGCCCTGCACTACCTGGCCCGGATGATCGAGGCCGGCGAGGACCCCCGCTTCATTGCCCGACGGCTGATGATCTCGGCCAGCGAGGACATCGGCCTGGCCGATCCGAACGCCCTGCAGATCGCCGTCGCCGCCGCCCAGGCCGTCGCCATGATCGGCTTCCCCGAGGCCGCGCTCACCCTCAGCCACGCCACTATCGCCCTCGCCCTGGCCCCCAAGTCCAACGCCGCGACCACCGCCATCGGCGCCGCCCTGGACGACGTGCGCAAGGGGCACACCGGACCGGTCCCCGCCCACCTGCGCGACAGCCACTACAAGGGCGCGGGCAAGCTCGGACACGGACAGGGCTACGTGTACCCGCACGACCTGCCCGAGGGCATCGCCGCCCAGCAGTACGCCCCGGACGGACTCAAGGACCGGACGTACTACACGCCGACCCGGCACGGCGCCGAGGCCCGGTACGCGGACGCGGTGGAGTGGACCCGCGGGCACCTCGGTCGCAAGCCGTCCTGAACAGCCTGTAGAATCCCTCGGAGTGCCGTGTCCCGTGCAGTCAGAACGGGACGACCGGCCGGAACCCTCACGGGTTCCAGGAGCGTCGCGCACCGTCGATGGTGTCGCGGGCAGCCCACCACCACCCGGAGATCCGGGAGCGGTCGGTGGGCCACTCGCGTGCTGCACGTATGTGCCCAGACCAGGGAGCGGCTGCCCGGCAGGTCCCGAGCGGACCCGGCGGGTTTCCCCGGCTGCGGATGCGACCTCCCTCAACCCTGACAAGCCGGAAATCCAGGAAAGAGACACAGACAGTGGCGAACCAGCCCCGCCCCAAGGTCAAGAAGTCGCGTGCCCTCGGCATCGCGCTGACCCCGAAGGCCGTCAAGTACTTCGAGGCCCGCCCCTACCCGCCGGGTGAGCACGGCCGCGGCCGCAAGCAGAACTCGGACTACAAGGTCCGTCTGCTCGAGAAGCAGCGTCTGCGCGCGCAGTACGACCTCAGCGAGCGTCAGCTCGTCCGCGCCTACGAGCGTGCCTCCAAGACCAACATGAAGACCGGCGAGGCCCTGGTCATCGAGCTCGAGCGCCGTCTCGACGCGCTGGTCCTGCGTTCGGGCATCGCCCGCACGATCTACCAGGCCCGCCAGATGGTCGTCCACGGCCACATCCAGGTCAACGGCCAGAAGGTCGACAAGCCGTCCTTCCGCGTCCGTCCGGACGACGTGGTGCAGGTGCGCGAGCGCTCCAAGGAGAAGACGCTCTTCACCATCGCCCGCGAAGGTGGCTTCGCCCCCGACGGCGAGACCCCGCGCTACCTCCAGGTGAACCTCAAGGCCCTGGCGTTCCGCCTGGACCGCGAGCCGAACCGCAAGGAGATCCCGGTGATCTGCGACGAGCAGCTCGTCGTCGAGTACTACGCCCGCTGATCCAGCGGAAACGCTGAACGAGCAGGCGCAGTACCAGCGGTACCTCAGCCCGCCGTCTCCCCGCCCTTCCGGGTGGGCGAGGCGGCGGGCTTCGCCGTCCGGGCGCCCGCCCCGGCCCGTCGCACGGCCGTCGGGCGCGGCGCCGGCAGCGAGGCCCTAGCCCCGGGCCGGCGCAGGGCCCGCGCCACCGCTTCCCGGCGCCCGAGCCGCGCCCCGTGCCGCACGCACTCCTCGTACCGTTCGTCGCCCAGCTGCTCCCGGGCCGCCGCCTCGCACAACTCGTGCGGCGCGTTGTAGTGCGCCGAGCCGAACAGCGGCAGCCCCACCGACGGCCACATCCGCCCCGCCGCGCCCTGCAGCACCGCCGCCTCCGCCGCGTCGCCCTCCGCCACCGTGACCAGGGCCAGCAGCTCCATCGCCAGCACCGAGCCCAGCTGGTCGCGGAAGCGGTGCGCACTGCCCAGGCAGTCGGCCAGCAGCGCGCGGGCGCGCACCGGCTCACCGTCGCTCCAGGCCGCGTACGCCAGCACGTACAGGGCGTACCCCCGCGCCCAGCGCTCGCCGTGGTCCTCGCACACCTGGCGCACGTCCTCGCACAGGCGCACCGCGTCCGGCAGATCGCCCTGGAACGCCCGGGCCATCGCCAGCTCCACCTGGCCCATCAGCACGTTGCTGTTCAGCTCGCCGATCTCCCGGTAGCGGTGCAGCGCGGAGCGCAGCAGCGTCTCCGCGCGCGACAGGTCGTCCGTCACCAGCGCCAGACAGCCGGTGCGGTGCTCCGCGTACGCCACCGCCGTCGGATTCGCCGAGCGCTCCGCCTCCTCGCGGCACTCCTGGAGCGCCGCCAGCGCGGGCACCGTGTCGCCCTGCAGGATCGCCACGTAGGCGAGCACCCACAGCGCCTTCAGCCGGGACTGCTCGCCCGCCGTCGGCTCCGCGTCCAGCCGCACCGCCTGCTCCAGCCAGTGCCGCCCCTCCGACAGCCGCCCGCAGCCCACCCAGTGGAACCACAGGGCGCCCGCCAGGTACTGGCCCAGGTGGGCGCCGTCCGGCTCGTCCAGGCAGTGCTCCAGGGCACTGCGCAGATTCGGCAGTTCGGCGTCCACCCGTGCGGCCACCTCGCCCTGGCGCGGCGAGAACCACTCCAGTTCGCACCAGGTCGCCAGGCCCACGTACCAGTCCCGGTGCCGTCGCCGCAGCCGGTCCGCGTCCCCCGTCGCCGCCAGCCAGTCGGCGCCGTACGCCCGTACCGTGTCGAGCATCCGGTAGCGCACCCCGGCGGGCGACTCCTCGCGGGTCAGCACGGACTGGGCGAGCAGGGCGGAGAGCACGTCGAGCACGTCGTCGGCCGGCAGCTCGTCTCCGCTGCACACGTACTCGGCGGCCTCCAGGTCGAACGGCCCGGCGAACACCGAAAGGCGTGCCCACAGCAGCCGCTCCGGCGGCGTGCACAGCTCGTGGCTCCAGCCGATCGCCGTGCGCAGCGTCCGGTGCCGGGGCAGCGCGCTGCGGTCCCCGCCCGTCAGCAGCCGGAACCGGTCGTCCAGGCGGCGCAGCACCTGCCCCGGCGACAGCGCGCCCAGGCGCCCCGCCGCCAGCTCGATCGCCAGCGGGATGCCGTCAAGCCGCCGGCACAGCTCGCGCACCTCCCGCTGGTCCGCGTCCGGGTCCGCGTCGTGGCCGCAGGTGACGCTCCGCTGCCCGGCCCGGACCGTCAGCAGCTCCACCGCCTCCTCCGTGCCCAGCGGCGCCAGCGGAACCAGTCGCTCGCCGGCCACGCCCAGCGGTCTGCGCCCCACGGCCAGCACCCTGAGCCCCGGAGCACGGCCCAGCAGCTCGGTCACCAGCGCCGCGCAGGCGTCCACCAGGTGCTCGACCCCGTCCAGGAGCAGCAGCAGCTCCCGCTCGGCCAGATGCGCGAGCAGCGTCTCGCGGGGCAGCCGGGTCGTGTGGTCGGTCAGGCCCAGCGCCTCCACCACCGCGTAGTCGACGAACTCCTCGTCCCGCACCGGCGCCAGCTGCACCCGCCACACCCCGTCCCGGGGCGAGCGGCGCGCGGCCGCCCGCGCGGCCAGCCGGGACTTGCCGACACCGCCGGAACCGGTGACGGTCACCAGCCGTGCGGAGTCCAGCGACCGCGCCAGCTCCGCCAGCTGCGCCCCTCTCCCGACGAAGGTGTCGAGCTCCAGTGGGAGATTGCCGTGCGGGATGCCGTCGCTCCGATGGTCTCGCATGAAACACGGAGCGTACTGAACCGTATTCACTCCGTACAATCGCTTCACCGAACCCGACCGCACCGCGCCGCGCGCGACGGGGAATCCGGTACGGAGCCCCGCGCCCGGCGCGATAGGCTCGCCGCACGACTTTCCCGATGTTCAGGCACGTCTTTCAGGGAGCGGGTGCACACAGTGTCCGGTGGCGAGGTGGCCGGGATCCTGGTGGCCGTCTTCTGGGCGATCCTGGTCTCCTTCCTCGCCGTCGCACTGGCGAGGCTGGCCCAGACGCTCAGGACGACCACCAAACTCGTGGCGGACGTGACCGACCAGGCCGTCCCCCTGCTGGCCGACGCCTCCGCGGCGGTGCGCAGCGCGCAGACCCAGATCGACCGGGTCGACGCGATCGCCTCCGACGTCCAGGAGGTCACCTCGAACGCCTCCGCGCTGTCCACCACCGTGGCCTCCACCTTCGGCGGCCCGCTGGTCAAGGTCGCGGCGTTCGGGTACGGCGTGCGCCGGGCACTCGGCGGTCGCAAGGAGGACATGTCCGCCCCGGCCGCCCAGGCACGGCGCAACGTGATCGTGGGCCGTACGCTCCCGGCCGCGCGGCGGACGAAGCGGAAGAAGGGCTGACCGAGCGATGTTCCGCCGTACGTTCTGGTTCGGCACCGGCGTGGCCGCCGGTGTGTGGGCCACCACCAAGGTCAACCGGAAGCTCAAGCAGCTCACCCCCGACAGCCTCGCCGCCACCGCGGCGAACAAGGCGCTGGACGTGGGCACCCGGGTCAGGGACCGCGCGGTGGGTTTCGCGCTCGACGTCCGCGACAACATGGCCCAGCGAGAGGCCGAACTGGACGACGCGCTGGGCCTGAAGGCCCCCGACCCGGGCTCCCTCAACCAGGAACTCACCGCCCCGCGGCCCCGCCACGCCATCGAGAACAGCAACAGCAGCAACCCGAAGTACGTCGTCGACGACAGGACGACGCACTCGTACAACCGGAATGAGGACCACTGATGGAGTCGGCCGAGATTCGTCGCCGCTGGTTGAGCTTCTTCGAGGAGCGCGGTCACACCGTCGTCCCTTCGGCGTCGCTCATCGCGGACGACCCGACTCTGCTCCTCGTCCCGGCCGGCATGGTGCCCTTCAAGCCCTACTTCCTGGGTGAGGTCAAGCCGCCCTTCGACCGCGCCACCAGCGTCCAGAAGTGCGTGCGCACGCCGGACATCGAAGAGGTCGGCAAGACCACCCGGCACGGCACGTTCTTCCAGATGTGCGGCAACTTCTCCTTCGGCGACTACTTCAAGGAAGGCGCCATCAAGTACGCCTGGGAGCTGCTCACCAGCCCCCAGGACAAGGGCGGTTACGGCCTCGACCCCGAGCGCCTGTGGATCACCGTCTACAAGGACGACGACGAGGCCGAGCGCATCTGGCACGACGTCGTGGGCGTCCCCTCCGAGCGCATCCAGCGCCTCGGCAAGAAGGACAACTACTGGTCCATGGGTGTCCCCGGACCCTGCGGCCCCTGCTCCGAGATCAACTACGACCGCGGCCCCGAGTTCGGCGCCGAGGGCGGCCCCGCCGTCAACGACGAGCGGTACGTGGAGATCTGGAACCTCGTCTTCATGCAGTACGAGCGGGGCGAGGGCATCGGCAAGGAGGAGTTCGAGATCCTCGGCGAGCTGCCGAGCAAGAACATCGACACCGGCCTGGGCCTGGAACGCCTCGCCATGATTCTGCAGGGCGTGCAGAACATGTACGAGATCGACACCTCCATGGCGGTCATCAACAAGGCCACCGAACTGACCGGCGTGGCCTACGGAGACGCCCAGGCCTCGGACGTCTCGCTGCGCGTGGTCACCGACCACATGCGCACCTCCGTGATGCTCATCGGCGACGGCGTCACCCCCGGCAACGAGGGCCGCGGCTACGTGCTGCGCCGCATCATGCGCCGCGCCATCCGCAACATGCGGCTGCTCGGGGCCACCGGTCCGGTCGTCAAGGACCTCATCGACGTCGTGATCGGCATGATGGGGCAGCAGTACCCCGAGCTGGTCACCGACCGCGAGCGGATCGAGAAGGTCGCCCTCGCCGAGGAGAACGCCTTCCTGAAGACGCTGAAGGCCGGCACCAACATCCTCGACACCGCGGTCACCGACACCAAGGCCGCGGGCGGCACCGTCCTCGCCGGTGACAAGGCGTTCCTGCTCCACGACACCTGGGGCTTCCCGATCGACCTCACCCTGGAGATGGCCGCCGAACAGGGGCTGTCCGTGGACGAGGACGGCTTCCGGCGCCTGATGAAGGAGCAGCGGGAGCGCGCCAAGGCGGACGCCCAGGCCAAGAAGACCGGCCACGCCGGTGCCGGTGCCTACCGGGAGATCGCCGACAAGGCCGGCGCCACCGACTTCGTCGGCTACACGGACACCGAGACCGAGTCCACGATCGTCGGCATCCTCGTCGACGGCGCCTCGTCCCCGGCCGCCACCGAGGGCGACGAGGTCGAGATCGTGCTGGACCGCACCCCGTTCTACGCCGAGGGCGGCGGCCAGATCGGCGACACCGGCCGGATCCGGGTCGACACCGGCGCCGTGATCGAGATCCGCGACTGCCAGAAGCCGGTGCCGGGCGTGTACGTCCACAAGGGCGTCGTCCAGGTCGGCGAGGTCACCGTCGGTGCCAAGGCGCAGGCCTCCATCGACGACCGCCGCCGCAAGGCCATCGCCCGTGCCCACTCGGCGACCCACCTCACCCACCAGGCGCTGCGCGACGCCCTCGGCCCGACGGCCGCGCAGGCCGGTTCCGAGAACCAGCCCGGCCGCTTCCGCTTCGACTTCGGCTCGCCGTCCGCCGTGCCGACGGCCGTGATGACCGACGTGGAGCAGAAGATCAACGAGGTGCTCGCCCGCGACCTCGACGTGCGCGCCGACGTCATGGGCATCGACGAGGCCAAGAAGCAGGGCGCCATCGCCGAGTTCGGCGAGAAGTACGGCGAGCGCGTGCGCGTCGTGACCATCGGCGACTTCTCCAAGGAGCTGTGCGGCGGCACCCACGTGCACAACACCGCCCAGCTCGGCCTGGTCAAGCTGCTCGGCGAGTCCTCCATCGGCTCGGGTGTGCGCCGCATCGAGGCCCTGGTCGGCGTGGACGCCTACAGCTTCCTCGCCCGCGAGCACACGGTCGTCGCCCAGCTCCAGGAGCTGATCAAGGGCCGTCCGGAGGAGCTGCCGGAGAAGGTCTCCGCCATGCTCGGCAAGCTCAAGGACGCCGAGAAGGAGATCGAGAAGTTCCGCGCCGAGAAGGTCCTCCAGGCCGCCGGCGGTCTCGCCGACTCCGCCAAGGACGTGCGCGGTGTGGCCCTGGTGACCGGCCAGGTCCCGGACGGCACCACCGCCGACGACCTGCGCAAGCTGGTCCTCGACGTGCGCGGCCGCATCCAGGGCGGCCGGGCTGCCGTCGTGGCTCTGTTCACGACGGTGAACGGCAAGCCCCTCACGGTCATCGCCACCAACGAGGCCGCCCGCGAGCGCGGCCTCAAGGCCGGTGACCTGGTGCGCGCCGCCGCCAAGACCCTCGGCGGCGGCGGTGGCGGCAAGCCGGACGTCGCCCAGGGCGGCGGCCAGAACCCGGCCGCCATCGGTGACGCGGTCGCCGCGGTCGAGCGCCTCGTGGCGGACACCGCCAAGTGAGCACGCCCGAGAGCGACCAGGCGGACGGCCCGGTCATGCGCCGCGGCCGCCGCCTGGCGATCGACGTCGGCGACGCCCGCATCGGGGTCGCGTCCTGCGACCCCGACGGCATCCTCGCCACCCCGGTGGAGACCGTTCCCGGCCGCGACGTGCCGGCGGCGCACCGGCGCCTGAGGCAGCTGATCGCGGAGTACGAGCCGATCGAGGTCGTCGTCGGCCTCCCCCGCTCCCTCAAGGGGGGCGAGGGCCCGGCCGCGGCCAAGGTCAGGCGCTTCACCCAGGAGCTGGCCAAGGGCATCGCGCCCGTCCCGGTCCGGCTGGTGGACGAACGCATGACGACGGTCACCGCCAGCCAGGGGCTGCGCGCCTCCGGAGTGAAGTCCAAGAAGGGCCGGTCCGTCATCGACCAGGCCGCCGCCGTGATCATCCTCCAGCAGGCCCTGGAATCCGAACGGGTGTCAGGCAGGCCACCCGGCGAGGGCGTCGAAGTGGTCATCTGATCGCGGTACGGTAACGTTCCGCGCGATGCGGAGGCATTCGAACAGCCACCGCACAGCAAGAGGCGGAACGGAAGCGGGCTCTTCGGCAAGGGCCCCGGTCCCCGTCGCCTCGCGGCTCTAGGGGATCGATGACTGAGTATGGCCGGGGCCCAGGCTCCGAACCGTGGCATCCGGAGGACCCGTTGTACGGGGACGGCGGATGGGGCGGACAGCAGGCCCAGGCGGGTCAGCAGTCCCCCTACGGCGGCCAGCCGCAGCAGTATCCGGAGCAGCAGGCGCAGCAGGGTTACGGCGACTGGAGCAATGGCGGCCAGTCGTCGTACGGCGGCGGACAGCCCCAGTACGACCAGTACGCCCACCAGCAGCCCGAACAGCAGTACGACCCGTACGGACAGCAGCAGTACGACCAGCACCAGTACGGTCAGCAGCAGTACGACCAGCAGTACGCGCCCCAGGCCCAGCCGCAGCAGGGCTACGGCAACGACGGCTGGAGCGGCGGCGCACACCCCCAGGCGCACTACCCGGCCGACCCGTCCGACCCCTACGGACAGCAGGCCGGCGGCTACGGCGCCGAGCAGCCCGACTTCTACGGCACCCCCGAGGCGTACCCGCCGCCGGAGCCGCCCACCCGAAGGCGCGCCGAGCCCGAGCCGCAGCGCACCGACTGGGACCCCGGACCGGACGAGGGGGAGCACGCCTTCTTCGCCGGCGGGGACGCGGACGAGGACGACGACGCGCCGGGCGACGGCCGCGACAGCCGGGAGGACCGCAGAACCAGGGGCGGCGGCAAGCCCAAGAAGCGCCGCAGCGGATGTGCCTGCCTGGTGGTCTGCCTGGTGCTCGGCGGCGGCGTGGCGGGCATCGGATATTTCGGTTACCAGTTTTACCAGGATCGTTTCGGCGCGGCCCCGGACTTCGCGGGCGGCGGCAACGGCGAGCAGGTGACCGTCACCATCCCCAAGGGCGCGGGCGGTTCCACGATCGGCCAGGAACTCAAGCGGCAGGGCGTGGTGAAGAGCGTCGACGCCTTCATCGCCGCCCAGCAGAGCAACCCCCGCGGCAAGAGCATCCAGGACGGCGTGTACACGCTGCAGAAGGAGATGTCGGCCGAGAGCGCCGTCGAACTCCTGCTCAGCCCGAAGAGCCGCAGCAACCTGATCATCGCCGAGGGCAAGCGCAACGCCGACGTCTACAAGCTCATCGACAAACGCCTCGAAGTGAAGGACGGCACCACCGCCAAGGTCGCCAAGTCCGAGTACAAGAGTCTCGGCCTGCCGGACTGGGCGCTGAACCACAAGGACGTCAAGGATCCCCTGGAGGGCTTCCTCTACCCGTCCAGCTACTCGGCGGCCAAGGGACAGAAGCCCGAGGACGTGCTCAAGCAGATGGTGGCACGGGCCGGCGAGCAGTACGAGAAGATCGGCCTGGAACAGAAGGCGGAGGGCCTCGGTCTGGAGGGCCCGTGGGAGCTGCTCACCGTGGCGAGCCTCCTGCAGGCCGAGGGCAAGACGCATGACGACTTCCGCAAGATGTCCGAGGTCATCTACAACCGGCTCAAGGAGTCCAACACCGAGACGAACCAGAAGCTCCAGTTCGACTCGACCTTCAACTACCTCATGCGCCAGAGCAAGATCCACATCAGCGAGTCCGAGATCAACACCAACCCGGACCCGTACAACACCTACTACCACCGGGGCCTGCCGCCCGGACCCATCGGCAACCCCGGCGAAGAGGCCCTGCAAGCGGCGCTCAACCCCACCGAGGACGGCTGGATCTACTTCGTGGCCACCGACGGCGTGAAGAAGACCGAGTTCGCCAAGACCCACGACGAGTTCCTGAGGCTGAAGGACAAGTTCGATGCCAGCTCCGGCAACTGACCGGCGCCGGGCCGCCGTACTCGGCTCGCCGATCGCCCACTCCCTCTCCCCGGTGCTGCACCGCGCCGCCTACGCGGAGCTGGGCCTCGCGGACTGGACGTACGACCGCTTCGACGTGGACGAGACGGCCCTGCCGGGCTTCTTCGAGGGGCTCGGACCAGAGTGGGCGGGACTGTCGCTGACCATGCCGCTCAAGCGGGCGGTGATCCCGCTGCTCGACTCGGTCAGCGAGACGGCGGCCTCCGTGGACGCGGTGAACACCGTCGTCCTCACCGCGGACGGCCGCCGGACCGGCGACAACACCGACATCCCCGGCATCGTCGCCGCCCTGCGCGAGCACGGCGTCGAGAAGGTCGAGTCCGCCGCGATCCTCGGCGCGGGCGCCACCGCGTCCTCCGCGCTCGCCGCGCTGGCCCGGATCTGCACCGGCGAGATCGCCGTCTACGTGCGCAGCGCGGCGCGCGCCGCCGAGATGCGGGGCTGGGCTCAGCGGCTCGGCGTCGACGTACGCCTCGCCGACTGGGCGGACGCCGCGGAGGCGCTGCGCGCGCCGCTGGTCGTGGCCACCACCCCGGCCGGTGCCACCGACGCGCTCGCGGCCGCCGTCCCCGAGAGGCCCACCACGCTCTTCGACGTGCTCTACGACCCCTGGCCCACCGCGCTCGCCGCCCGCTGGTCGGCGCACGGCGGTGCCGTCGTCAGCGGCCTGGACCTGCTGCTCCACCAGGCCGTGCTCCAGGTGGAGCAGATGACGGGGCGGACGCCCGCACCGCTGGCCGCGATGCGAAAAGCGGGGGAGCACGCGCTCGCGGATCGCTAGGATCCCGTCCGGTTCCGCAGGGGGCGGAACGGGAGGGGAAGACGATCCATGTACACAGGCGTGCCGTTGGCCTCCGCCAAGTCCGAGATATTCGAGGCCGTCCTTGGCTTCCTGCCCGACTGGGTGCAGATCACGGTGCTCGCCCTGATCGTGCTCGCCGTCGTCGCGAGCTGGGTGGTCAAGGCGAAGCGCGGGATCGCCCGGCGGCGCGCGAGGAGCGCGGGCCGGGCCCTGCCCGGGACGGAGCCGTACGACCAGGGCAGCGGGGCCGACTTCCTCGGCCCGTACGCTCCGCCGCGGCGGCAGGAGAGCGGCGCCGACTTCCTCGGTTCCTACGCTCCGCCTCGGCAGCAGGGCAACCGTCCCGACTGACGTCGCCCGGGGCCGTCCGCCCGTCCGTCCGGGCGTCCGTCAGATGGACCGGCGACCGGGTCCGACGACCGGACGTGGGAGGATCAAAGGCGGCGGACCGGGGCCGCGCACCCGGTCGGACCGTCGCGTACGCGAAGAAGGCGCGTACGCGGGGCATACCGGGGCGCGAGTACTGAGGAGCACCGTTGAGCAGGTTGCGCTGGCTGACCGCGGGGGAGTCCCACGGTCCCGCACTCGTCGCGACGCTGGAGGGGCTGCCCGCCGGTGTGCCGATCACCACGGAGATGGTGGCGGACCACCTGGCCAGGCGGCGGCTCGGTTACGGCCGCGGTGCGCGGATGAAGTTCGAGCGCGACGAGGTGACCTTCCTCGGCGGCGTCCGGCACGGGCTGACCATGGGTTCCCCGGTCGCCGTGATGGTCGGCAACACCGAGTGGCCCAAGTGGGAGCAGGTCATGGCGGCCGACCCGGTGGACCCGGAGGTGCTGGCCGGCCTCGCGCGCAACGCCCCGCTGACCAGGCCGCGCCCCGGCCACGCGGACCTCGCCGGGATGCAGAAATACGGTTTCGACGAGGCCCGGCCGATCCTCGAGCGCGCCTCGGCCCGCGAGACGGCGGCCCGCGTCGCCCTGGGCGCCGTGGCCCGGTCGTACCTGAAGGAGACCGCCGGCGTCGAGATCGTCAGCCATGTCGTCGAGCTGGCCTCGGCGAAGGCGCCGCGCGGCGTGTACCCGACGCCGGCCGACGTCGAGAGGCTGGACGCCGACCCCGTGCGCTGTCTGGACGCGGACGCGTCGAAGGCGATGGTCGCCGAGATCGACCAGGCCCACAAGGACGGCGACACCCTCGGCGGCGTCGTGGAGGTCCTCGCCTACGGTGTGCCGGTGGGCCTCGGCTCGCACGTCCACTGGGACCGCAAGCTCGACGCGCGGCTCGCGGGCGCCCTGATGGGCATCCAGGCGATCAAGGGCGTCGAGGTCGGTGACGGGTTCGAGCTGGCCCGGGTGCCCGGTTCCCAGGCGCACGACGAGATCGTGGGCACGCCCGACGGCATCCGCCGGGTCTCGGGCCGTTCCGGCGGTACCGAGGGCGGGCTCACCACCGGCGAGCTGCTGCGGGTGCGTGCGGCGATGAAGCCGATCGCGACGGTGCCGCGCGCCCTGAAGACCGTGGACGTGGCCACCGGCGAGGCCGCGCAGGCGCACCACCAGCGCTCCGACGTGTCCGCGGTGCCGGCCGCCGGGATCGTCGCGGAGGCGATGGTGGCGCTGGTCCTGGCGGACGCGGTGGCGGAGAAGTTCGGCGGCGACAGCGTGGCCGAGACCCGCCGTAACGTGCGCTCCTACCTCGACCACCTGGCCATCCGATGAGCGGGGGCCCGCTGGTCGTCCTCGTCGGCCCGATGGGCGTCGGCAAGTCCACCGTCGGACAGCTGCTGGCCGAGCGGCTCGGCGTCCTCTTCCGGGACACCGACGAGGACATCGTCACCGTGCAGGGACGGAGCATCGCCGAGATCTTCGTGGACGAGGGCGAACCGGTCTTCCGCGAGCTGGAGAAGGAGGCCGTGCGGACCGCGCTCGGCGAGCACGACGGCGTCCTCGGCCTCGGCGGCGGCGCGGTCCTCGACGCGGACACGCGCGCGCTGCTCGCCGGGCACCGGGTGGTCTACCTCTCGATGGACGTCGAGGAGGCGGTGCGGCGCACCGGCCTGAACGTGGCGCGCCCGCTGCTGACGGTCAACCCGCGCAAGCAGTGGCGCGAGCTGATGGAGGCCCGCCGGCACCTCTACGAGGAGGTCGCCACGGCCGTGGTGGCCACCGACGGCCGCACGCCGGAAGAAGTCACCCAAGCCGCCCTGGAAGCAGCGGAGTTGAAGACTGAATCTCCTGGGGGACAACCCCCGGACCCCGGGCCGGAGGACGCTGTGGTGAACGACGTGACAAGGATCGAGATCGGCGGCACCGCGGGGTCCGAGCCCTACGAGGTCCTGGTGGGCCGTCAGCTCCTGGGCGAGCTGGGCGCTCTGATCGGGGCGAAGGCGAAGCGGGTCGCGGTGATCCACCCCGAGGCGCTCGCCGAGACCGGTGACGCGCTGCGCGCCGACCTCGCCGGGCAGGGCTACGAGGCGATCGCGATCCAGGTGCCCAACGCCGAGGAGGCCAAGACCGCCGAGGTCGCCGCGTACTGCTGGAAGGCGCTGGGCCAGTCCGGCTTCACGCGTACCGACGTCGTCGTCGGGGTCGGCGGCGGTGCCAGCACCGACCTGGCCGGGTTCGTGGCCGCGACCTGGCTGCGCGGAGTGCGCTGGATCGCCGTCCCCACCACCGTACTGGCCATGGTGGACGCGGCCGTCGGCGGCAAGACCGGCATCAACACGGCCGAGGGCAAGAACCTGGTGGGCTCCTTCCACCCGCCGGCGGGTGTCCTGTGCGACCTGGCCGCCCTGGACTCGCTGCCGGTCAACGACTACGTCTCCGGACTGGCCGAGGTGATCAAGGCCGGTTTCATCGCCGACCCGTCGATCCTGGACCTGATCGAGTCCGACCCGCAGGCCGCGCGGACGCCGGCCGGTCCGCACACCGCCGAGCTGATCGTGCGCTCCATCAGGGTCAAGGCCGAGGTCGTCTCGTCCGACCTGAAGGAGGCGGGCCTGAGGGAGATCCTGAACTACGGCCACACCCTCGGCCACGCCATCGAGAAGAACGAGCGCTACAAGTGGCGCCACGGCGCCGCCGTATCGGTCGGCATGCACTTCGCCGCCGAACTGGGCCGCCTGGCCGGGCGGCTGGACGACGCCACCGCCGACCGCCACCGCAGCATCCTCGAAGCGGTCGGCCTGCCGCTGCACTACCGCTACGACCAGTGGCCCAAGCTGGTCGAGAACATGAAGGTCGACAAGAAGTCCCGCGGTGACCTGCTGCGGTTCATCGTCCTGGACGGTCTCGCCAGGCCCACCGTGCTGGAGGGCCCCGACCCCGCCGTCCTCCTCGCCGCCTACGGCGAGGTGGGCGAGTAGTACCCCGGTGCGCCGTTCCGCCCGATTCGCCGCGCGGGACGGGCACTTCGGGCCGCTCCCGGCCGTTCACCAAACGACGGCCGGGGGCGGTACCGTTCGGTAGCAAGACGACGGGCCCCCTTCCCGTCGTCAGCGCCCATCGCCTGTACGAGACGGAGTGGCACCGGATGCAGCACCCCGTGGGTTCTCCGCTGCCGCCGCCCCATCAGCCGGGGCACGGACCGGTCCTCGGCTGGTCCCCGGCCGCACACCACCCCGGCCCGCCCCAGGGCCCTGCCCCCGTGCCCCCTCCGGCGCCTGGGTACCCCGTGGCACCGCGGCAGGCCCCCGCCCCGCACCCGGGTCCCGGCCCGGCCCCGCACCAGCCGGCTCCCGCCCCGCCCGCGCCAGACACCACCGGCCACGTGCCGCTGCCGCCCGGCGGTCCGGTGGCCGTGCCCAGGGTGCCCCCCGCCACGGCCGCCGCCCCCGACCCCACCACGACCACTCTCGCGGTGCTGCTCATCGGCCCGGCGGGCGCGGGCAAGACCAGCGTGGCCAAGTACTGGGCGGACCACCGCCGGGTTCCCACCGCGCACATCAGCCTCGACGACGTGCGCGAATGGGTCCGCTCCGGCTTCGCCGACCCCCAGACCGGGTGGAACGAGCACTCGGAGGCGCAGTACCGCCTCGCCCGCCGCACCTGCGGCTTCTCCGCGCGCAACTTCCTCGCCAACGGCATCTCCTGCATCCTCGACGACGCGGTCTTCCCGGACCGCCCGGTCGTCGGCCTCGGCGGGTGGAAACGGCACGTCGGCCCCGGTCTGCTCCCGGTCGTCCTCCTGCCGGGCCTGGACATCGTCCTGGAGCGCAATGCCGAACGCAGCGGCAACCGGCGCCTCACCGACGAGGAGGTCGCCCGTATCCACGGCCGCATGGCCGGCTGGTACGGCTCCGGCCTCCCCATCATCGACAACTCCCAGCTCGACATCCCGGAAACCGCCCACCTCCTCGACGAGGTCCTCTCCCGCTCGATAGCCAGCCCTCCGAACTGGTAGGCGCCGGGGAGGAGAGCGCCCCGAAGGGGCGCGGGACTGTATCGACATGCGGCTCTGCCGCGGGGGCGCGACAAGCCCCCACCGGCCTGTCAGGCGCCATACGACAAGAAGACCCACCCCAGTTGGCGCACCCCGCGTCCCCGGGCCCCGCCCACTCGGCCCACCCGAGCGGCACACCAACCGGCGGAGCCATACGCTCGGCTCATGTCAGAGGTCTACGCGGCCCGCCGGACGCGCCTACGGGAACGCTGCAACGCGGGCGGCAGCGCGGCGGCGCTCGTCTCCCGGCCCGCCAACGTGCGCTATCTCGCGGGCCCCGCCCCGCACGGCGCCGTGCTGCTCCTCGGCAGGACCGAGGACCTGCTGGTCTGCTCGGGCCCGCCGGACGACCGGCCGACGCAGGGCCGCCCCGACGAGTCGCTGCCGGTGCGCGCACTGCCCGGCCCCGGCGGCGATCCTGCCGTCGCGGCCACCGACCTCGCCGCGGACCAGGGCGCCGACTCCCTCGCCACGGAGGACCACCACCTCACCGTGGTCCGGCACCGCGCCATGCGCTCCGTCGCGCCGGCGCTGCGCCTGACCGACCTCGGACAGGCCGTCGAGCAGCTGAGGGTGGTCAAGGACGAGGAGGAGATCTCCTGCCTGCGCATCGGCGCCGAGATCGCCGACCAGGCGCTCGGCGAGCTCCTGGAGTCCATCCTGGTCGGCCGCACCGAGCGGCACCTCGCCCTGGAGCTGGAACGCCGCCTCGTCGACCACGGCGCCGACGGCCCCGCCTTCCCCACCTCCGTCGGCACCGGACCCAACTCGGGGCGCCGCGGTCACCGGCCCACCGACCGGCGGGTCGAGGAGGGGGACTTCCTCTCCGTGTGCCTGGGCGCGACGTACCGCGGCTACCGTTGCGAGATCGGCCGCACGTTCGTCATCGGCACCTCGCCGGCCGACTGGCAGATCGAGTTGTACGACCTCGTCTTCTCGGCCCAGCGCGCCGGACGGGAGGCCCTCGCACCCGGCGCGGCCTGCCGCGACGTGGACCGTGCCGCCCGCCAGCCACTGGACTCCGCGGGGTACGCGGAGCACCTTCCGGCACTCACCGGGCACGGTGTCGGACTCGAAATCGACGAGGACCCTCAGTTGGCCCCCGCGGCCATGGGTAAACTGGACGCTTGTGTGCCGGTCACCGTCGAACCGGGGGTTCACCTCCCGGGCCGGGGCGGGGTCCGGATCGATGACACGCTCGTCGTGCGCCCCGAGGCGGACGGCGGACCCGAGCTACTCACCATCACGACCAAGGAGCTGCTCGCGCTCTAGCCTCGCGCTGTGCGTACGCTCCCGGGTCGTCCACGTCAGTCCAGTCCAGGAGATTCCGCAACCGTGGCTTCCACGAACGACCTCAAGAACGGCCTGGTGCTCAAGCTCGAAGGCGGCCAGCTCTGGTCCGTCGTCGAGTTCCAGCACGTCAAGCCCGGCAAGGGCCCGGCCTTCGTGCGCACCAAGCTCAAGAACGTGCTTTCCGGCAAGGTGGTCGACAAGACCTTCAACGCCGGCGTCAAGGTCGAGACGGCCACTGTCGACAAGCGTGACATGCAGTTCTCGTACATGGACGGCGACTACTTCGTCTTCATGGACATGGAGACGTACGACCAGCTGATGATCGACCGCAAGGTCGTCGGCGACGCCGCCAACTTCCTCGTCGAGGGCTTCGAGGCCACCGTCGCGCAGCACGAGGGCGAGGTGCTCTTCGTCGAGCTGCCTGCCGCCGTCGAGCTGACCATCCAGGAGACCGAGCCGGGCGTCCAGGGCGACCGCTCCACCGGCGGCACCAAGCCGGCCACCCTGGAGACCGGTCACCAGATCAACGTCCCGCTCTTCATCACCACCGGTGAGAAGATCAAGGTCGACACCCGTACGAGCGACTACCTCGGCCGGGTGAACAGCTAACCGTGGCTGCTCGCAACACGGCCCGCAAGCGCGCCTTCCAGATCCTCTTCGAGGGCGATCAGCGCGGCGCCGACGTCCTGACGGTGCTCGCCGACTGGGTCCGGCACTCCCGGTCCGACACCCGGCAGCCGCCGGTGAGCGAGTACACGATGGAGCTGGTCGAGGGCTACGCCGGGCGCGCGCAGCGCATCGACGAGCTGATTGCCCAGTACTCGGTGGACTGGACGCTCGACCGGATGCCCGTCGTCGACCGCAACATCCTGCGCCTGGGCGCGTACGAGCTGCTGTGGGTCGACGCGACCCCGGACGCCGTCGTCCTGGACGAGATGGTCCAGCTGGCGAAGGAGTTCTCCACCGACGAGTCGCCCGCGTTCATCAACGGGCTGCTGGGCCGGCTGAAGGACCTGAAGCCGTCGCTGCGCCGGGAGTAGCTCCACGAGCCGTGCCCGCGCCGCACACACGCAAGAAGCCGCCGGGGTGGCCGGAACCGTACGAACGGTTCCGGCCACCCCGGCGGCACGTTTCTGCTGAGGCGGTGGGGGCTCAGAGCTCCTCGTGGGACGCCACCGCGCGGCGGGCGTCCGCGTCCAGGACGCCCCAGCTGATCAGCTGCTCGGTGAGGACCGAGGGCGACTGGTCGTAGATGACGGCGAGTGTGCGCAGGTCGTCCTGGCGGATCGAGAGCACCTTGCCGTTGTAGTCACCGCGCTGCGACTGGATCGTGGCCGCGTACCGCTGGAGCGGGCCCGCCTTCTCGGCCGGCACCGTGGCCAGCCGCTCCAGGTCCAGGACCAGCTTCGGCGGCGGCTCGGCGGCGCCGCCCGGGGTGGTGCCCGGCAGCAGCTCCTGCACGGGGACGCCGTAGAAGTCCGCCAGCTCGGCGAGGCGCTGCACGGTCACGGCACGGTCGCCGCGCTCGTACGAACCGACCACGACGGCCTTCCAGCGGCCCTGGGACTTCTCCTCGACACCGTGGAGGGAAAGGCCCTGCTGGGTGCGGATGGCCCGGAGCTTGGCCCCGAGCTGTTTGGCGTATTCGCTGGACATATGGCTCCCCGGACAAGGTGTCGACGCGGCAGGCTGTGTTGTCGGCCGCGCGGCTGGTAACTCACTGTGAGGTTACGCAGCGTTACTCTGCTGCGTCAAGCCGAATGGTCCGCACCGACTCTTCCGTGGTATTCGCCATCCATTACGCCGAGCGGGTGATCGATGTGCGGCAGACGGGTGACGGGGGAGTGTCAGGGGGGCCATCGAAGAGGTTCTGTGAGCCTGCTACCGTAGGTGGCGCATATCCGACGTCCTTTAAAGTCCGTCCCGTGAGGCGGAGAAGGGGGTCCGTTTCGTATGGACAAGCAGCAGGAAAAGGAACAGGACAAGCAGCAGGATGCCCGGCCCGTTCTCGAAGGGCCCGACATCGCGCGGGTGCTGACCCGCATCGCCCACGAGATCGTCGAACGCGCCAAGGGCGCCGACGACGTGGTGCTCCTCGGCATCCCGACCCGCGGCGTCTTCCTCGCCCGGCGGCTCGCCGACAAGCTGGAGCAGATCACCGAACGCAAGATGCCGGTCGGCTCGCTCGACATCACCATGTACCGCGACGACCTGCGCATGCACCCGCCGCGCGCCCTGGCCCGTACCGAGATCCCCGGTGACGGCATCGACGGCCGCCTCGTCGTCCTCGTCGACGACGTGTTGTTCTCCGGCCGCACCATCCGCGCCGCCCTCGACGCGCTGAACGACATCGGCCGCCCGCGCGCGGTGCAGCTCGCCGTACTCGTCGACCGCGGCCACCGCGAACTGCCCATCCGCGCCGACTACGTCGGCAAGAACCTCCCGACGTCGCTGCGGGAGACGGTCAAGGTCCAGCTCGCCGAGGAGGACGGTCGCGACACCGTGCTGCTCGGTGCCAAGCCGGCCGCCCCGGGCGCCCACCCGTAGCAGCCCGCGTACGCACCCCTTCGTGCCGTACGCGTGCTCGGCGCGCCCCCGCACGCGCCCGGCCGCCCGAATTATCCCGCTCTTCCGCATGAATCGCCCTACGGAGCCTGACAGATGCAGCGTCATCTCATCTCGGCCGCCGACCTCACCCGCGACGACGCCGTCCTGATCCTCGACACCGCCGAGGAGATGGCCCGGGTCGCGGACCGGCCGATCAAGAAACTGCCCACCCTGCGCGGCCGTACCGTCGTCAACCTCTTCTTCGAGGACTCCACCCGGACCCGGATCTCCTTCGAGGCCGCCGAGAAGCGGCTGTCCGCGGACGTCATCAACTTCACCGCCAAGGGATCCAGCGTCTCCAAGGGCGAATCCCTCAAGGACACCGCCCAGACCCTGGAGGCGATGGGCGTCGACGCCGTCGTCATCCGGCACAGCGCCTCCGGCGCCCCCTACCGTTTGGCCACCTCCGGCTGGATCGACGCCGCCGTGGTCAACGCCGGGGACGGCACCCATCAGCACCCCACCCAGGCCCTGCTCGACGCCTTCACCATGCGCCGCCGCCTGGTCGGCCGCGACGCCGGGCTCGGCAAGGACCTGGACGGCCGCCGGATCACGCTCGTCGGCGACATCCTGCACAGCCGCGTCGCCCGCTCCAACGTCGACCTGCTGCACACCCTCGGCGCCGAGGTCACCCTCGTCGCCCCGCCCACCCTGCTGCCCGTCGGCGTGGAGACCTGGCCCTGCGAGGTCTCCTACGACCTCGACTCCACGCTGCCCAAGTCCGACGCGGTGATGCTGCTGCGCGTGCAGCGCGAGCGGATGAACGCCGCCTTCTTCCCCACCGAGCGCGAGTACTCCCGCCGCTACGGCCTCGACGGCGACCGGATGGCGAAGATGCCCGACCACGCCATCGTGATGCACCCCGGCCCCATGGTCCGCGGCATGGAGATCACCGCCGAGGTCGCCGACTCCGACCGCTGCACCGTCGTCGAGCAGGTCGCCAACGGCGTCTCCATCCGGATGGCCGTCCTCTACCTGCTGCTCGGCGGCAACGAGCCCGCCGTGTCCCACGCCCGCCCCACCGAGGAGAAGTAAGAACATGAGCAAGACCCTGATCCGCGGTGCGAAGGTGCTCGGCGGCGAGCCGCAGGACGTCCTGATCGACGGCACGGTCGTCGAGGCGGTCGGCACGAACCTGTCCGCCGAGGGCGCGGAGGTCGTCGAGGCCGACGGCAAGGTGCTGCTGCCGGGCCTGGTCGACCTGCACACCCACCTGCGCGAGCCCGGCCGCGAGGACTCCGAGACCGTCCTCACCGGCACCCGCGCGGCGGCCGGCGGCGGCTACACCAACGTCTTCGCCATGGCCAACACCTTCCCGGTCGCCGACACCGCCGGCGTCGTCGAGCAGGTCTGGCGGCTCGGCCAGGAGTCCGGCTACTGCGACGTGCAGCCCATCGGCGCCGTCACCGTCGGCCTGGAGGGCGCGAAGCTCGCCGAGCTGGGCGCCATGCACGAGTCCGCGGCCGGCGTGACCGTCTTCTCCGACGACGGCAAGTGCGTCCACGACGCCGTGATCATGCGCCGCGCCCTGGAGTACGTGAAGGCCTTCAACGGCGTAGTCGCCCAGCACGCCCAGGAGCCCCGGCTCACCGAGGGCGCCCAGATGAACGAGGGCGTCGTCTCCGCCGAGCTGGGCCTCGGCGGCTGGCCCGCCGTCGCCGAGGAGTCGGTCATCGCGCGGGACGTGCTGCTCGCCGAGCACGTCGGCTCCCGCGTGCACATCTGCCACCTGTCGACCGCCGGGTCCGTCGAGATCGTCCGCTGGGCCAAGTCCCGCGGCATCGACGTCACCGCCGAGGTCACCCCGCACCACCTGCTCCTCACCGACGAGCTGGTCCGGTCGTACAACCCGGTCTACAAGGTCAACCCGCCGCTGCGCACGGAGCGCGACGTCATGGCGCTGCGGGAGGCGCTCGCCGACGGCACGATCGACATCGTCGCCACCGACCACGCCCCGCACCCGCACGAGGACAAGGACTGCGAGTGGGCCGCCGCCGCCATGGGGATGGTGGGCCTGGAGACCGCGCTGTCGGTGGTGCAGGAGACCATGGTGGACACGGGCCTGCTGGACTGGGCCGGCGTCGCCGACCGGATGTCCTTCAAGCCCGCGCAGATCGGACAGGCCACCGGACACGGCCGTCCCGTCTCGGCCGGTGAGCCCGCCAACCTCACCCTCGTCGATGCGGCATACCGTGGCCAGGTGGACCCCGCGGGCTTCGCCTCGCGCAGTCGCAACACCCCCTACGAGGGGCGTGAGCTGCCGGGCCGTGTGACGCACACGTGGCTGCGGGGCAAGGCCACGCTCGTCGACGGGAAGCTCACGTGACATCTGTAGCACCGGTAATCCTGCTGGCCGCCGAGAAGGAATCGGCGGAAGTGACCGACTGGGCCGCCCGGGCCGGCTGGGTCGTCGGCCTCGGCCTCTTCGTCGCGCTCGTCTACTGGCTGATGCGCGAGGGCTGGAAGTGGCGCGGCACGCTCCAGGGCGACCTGCCCGAGCTGCCCGGCGCGCCGGACGAGCCCGGTCCGGCGAAACTGGGCATGAGCGGCCGCTACCACGGCTCCACCACGGCAGGGCAGTGGCTGGACCGCATCGTCGCGCACGGCCTGGGCACCCGCAGCCGGGTCGAGCTCACCCTGACGGACGCTGGACTGGACGTCGTACGCCCCGGCGCGGCGGACTTCTTCGTCCCCGTCGCCGCGCTGCGCGAGGCCCGGCTCGACAAGGGCATCGCCGGCAAGGTCCTCACCGAGGGCGGCCTGCTGGTCGTCACCTGGGCGCACGGCGACAAGCTGATCGACTCCGGCTTCCGCTCCGACCACGCGGCCGAGCACAACGAGTGGGTCGAAACACTGAACGACATGATCAACAAGACGGAAACGGAAGGCGCACGATGACGACCTCCACCAGGGGAGCCCACCGGACTCCCGCCGTACTCGTCCTGGAGGACGGCCGGACCTTCCGCGGCCGTGCCTACGGGGCCGTGGGGGCCACCTTCGGCGAAGCCGTGTTCTCCACCGGCATGACCGGCTACCAGGAGACCCTCACCGACCCGTCGTACCACCGCCAGGTCGTCGTGATGACCGCCCCGCACGTAGGGAACACCGGGATCAACGACGAGGACATGGAGTCCAGGAAGATCTGGGTCTCCGGGTACGTCGTGCGCGACCCCGCGCGCGTGCCCTCCAACTGGCGCTCGACCCGCTCCCTCGACCAGGAACTGGCCGCCCAGGGCGTCGTCGGCATCTCCGGCATCGACACCCGCGCCCTCACCCGCCACCTGCGCGAGCGCGGCGCCATGCGGGTCGGCATCTTCTCGGGCCAGGCCCTGCCCGACGAGGGCACCATGCTCGCCGAGGTCCGCCAGGCCCCCGAGATGAGCGGCGCCGACCTGTCCGCCGAGGTCGCCACCACCGAGGCGTACGTCGTCCCCGCGATCGGCCCCGACGGCGAAGCCGTCCCGATCGGCACCGCGAAGTTCACCGTCGCCGCCGTCGACCTCGGCATCAAGGGCATGACCCCGCACCGCATGGCCGAGCGCGGCATCGAGGTGCACGTGCTGCCCGCCACGGCCACCGTCGACGACGTCTACGCCGTCGAGCCCGACGGCGTGTTCTTCTCCAACGGTCCCGGCGACCCGGCCACCGCCGACCACCCGGTCTCCGTGATGCAGGGCGTCCTGGAGCGCGGTACCCCGCTCTTCGGCATCTGCTTCGGCAACCAGATCCTGGGCCGCGCGCTCGGCTTCGGCACCTTCAAGCTGAAGTACGGCCACCGCGGCATCAACCAGCCCGTGCAGGACCGTACGACCGGCAAGGTCGAGGTCACCGCGCACAACCACGGATTCGCCGTCGACGCCCCGCTCGACCAGGTCTCCGACACCCCCTACGGCCGCGCCGAGGTCTCCCACGTCTGCCTCAACGACAACGTGGTGGAGGGGCTCCAGCTCCTCGACCGGCCGGCCTTCAGCGTCCAGTACCACCCCGAAGCGGCGGCCGGTCCGCACGACGCCGCGTACCTGTTCGACCGCTTCGTGAAGCTCATGGAGGGCCAGCGTGCCTAAGCGCACCGATATCCAGTCCGTCCTGGTCATCGGCTCCGGCCCGATCGTCATCGGCCAGGCCGCCGAGTTCGACTACTCCGGCACCCAGGCGTGCCGCGTGCTCAAGGCCGAGGGCCTGCGCGTCGTCCTGGTGAACTCCAACCCGGCGACGATCATGACCGACCCGGAGATCGCCGACGCCACCTACGTCGAGCCGATCACCCCCGAGTTCGTCGAGAAGATCATCGCCAAGGAGCGGCCCGACGCACTCCTGCCCACCCTCGGCGGCCAGACGGCCCTCAACACCGCCATCTCCCTGCACGGCAACGGCGTCCTGGAGGAGTACGGCGTCGAACTGATCGGCGCCAACGTCGAGGCCATCAACAAGGGCGAGGACCGCGACCTGTTCAAGGAGGTCGTCGAGGAGGTCCGCAAGAAGATCGGCCACGGCGAGTCCGCCCGGTCCTACATCTGCCACTCCATGGACGACGTCCTCAAGGGCGTCGACGCGCTCGGCGGCTACCCCGTCGTCGTCCGCCCCTCCTTCACCATGGGCGGCGCCGGCTCCGGCTTCGCCCACGACGAGGACGAGCTGCGCCGCATCGCCGGGCAGGGCCTCACCCTCTCGCCGACCACCGAGGTGCTCCTGGAGGAGTCCATCCTCGGCTGGAAGGAGTACGAGCTGGAGCTGATGCGCGACAAGAACGACAACGTCGTGGTCGTCTGCTCCATCGAGAACTTCGACCCGATGGGCGTGCACACCGGCGACTCGATCACCGTGGCACCCGCCATGACGCTGACCGACCGCGAGTACCAGACCCTGCGCGACGTCGGCATCGCGATCATCCGCGAGGTCGGCGTCGACACCGGCGGCTGCAACATCCAGTTCGCGGTGAACCCCGAGGACGGTCGCGTGATCGTCATCGAGATGAACCCGCGCGTGTCCCGCTCCTCGGCCCTCGCCTCCAAGGCCACCGGCTTCCCCATCGCCAAGATCGCCGCGAAGCTCGCCGTCGGCTACACGCTGGACGAGATCCCGAACGACATCACGCAGGAGACCCCGGCCTCCTTCGAGCCGACCCTCGACTACGTGGTCGTCAAGGCCCCGCGGTTCGCCTTCGAGAAGTTCCCGAGCGCCGACTCCACGCTGACCACCACCATGAAGTCGGTCGGCGAGGCCATGGCCATCGGCCGGAACTTCACCGAGGCCTTCCAGAAGGCGCTGCGCTCGCTGGAGAAGAAGGGCAGCCAGTTCACCTTCGTGGGCGAGCCCGGGGACAAGCTGGAGCTGCTGCGGGAGGCCGTGCGGCCCACCGACGGCCGCATCAACGCCGTCATGCAGGCCATCCGCGCGGGCGCCACACCCGAGGAGGTCTTCGAGCACACGAAGATCGACCCCTGGTTCGTCGACCAGCTCTTCCTGATCAAGGAGATCGCCGACGAGCTGGCCGCCGCGCCCGAGCTGACCGCCGACCTGCTCGCCGAGGCCAAGCGGCACGGCTTCTCCGACCAGCAGGTCGGCGAGATCCGCGGGCTGCGCGAGGACGTCGTCCGTGAGGTCCGGCACGCGCTCGGCATCCGCCCGGTCTACAAGACGGTCGACACCTGCGCCGCCGAGTTCGCCGCCAGGACGCCGTACTTCTACTCCGCCTACGACGAGGAGAGCGAGGTCGCGCCGCGCGAGAAGCCGGCCGTCATCATCCTCGGCTCCGGCCCGAACCGCATCGGCCAGGGCATCGAGTTCGACTACTCCTGCGTCCACGCCTCCTTCGCGCTGTCGGACGCCGGGTACGAGACCGTGATGGTCAACTGCAACCCGGAGACCGTCTCCACCGACTACGACACCTCCGACCGGCTGTACTTCGAGCCGCTCACCCTGGAGGACGTCCTGGAGATCGTCCACGCGGAGCAGCAGGCGGGTCCCGTCGCGGGCGTGATCGTCCAGCTCGGCGGCCAGACCCCGCTGGGCCTGGCGCAGGCGCTCAAGGACAACGGCGTGCCGGTCGTCGGCACCTCGCCCGAGGCCATCCACGCCGCCGAGGACCGCGGCGCCTTCGGGCAGGTCCTCGCGCAGGCCGGGCTGCCTGCCCCCAAGCACGGCACCGCCACCACCTTCGCCGGGGCCAAGGCCATCGCCGACGAGATCGGCTACCCGGTCCTGGTGCGGCCCTCCTACGTCCTCGGCGGACGCGGCATGGAGATCGTCTACGACGAGACCCGGCTGGAGGCGTACATCGCCGAGTCCACCGAGATCAGCCCGTCCCGGCCGGTGCTGGTCGACCGCTTCCTGGACGACGCGATCGAGATCGACGTCGACGCCCTGTACGACGGCGAGGAGCTGTACCTCGGCGGCGTCATGGAGCACATCGAGGAGGCCGGCATCCACTCCGGCGACTCGGCGTGCGCCCTGCCCCCGATCACGCTGGGCGGCTTCGACATCAAGCGGCTGCGCGCCTCCACCGAGGGCATCGCCAAGGGCGTCGGCGTGCGCGGCCTGATCAACATCCAGTTCGCGCTGGCCGGGGACATCCTCTACGTCCTGGAGGCCAACCCGCGCGCCTCGCGCACCGTCCCCTTCACCTCGAAGGCGACGGCGGTGCCGCTGGCCAAGGCCGCCGCCCGGATCTCGCTGGGCGCCACCATCGCGGAGCTGCGCGCCGAGGGCCTGCTCCCGGCGAACGGTGACGGCGGCACCCTGCCGCTGGACGCGCCGATCTCCGTCAAGGAGGCCGTGATGCCGTGGTCCCGCTTCCGGGACATCCACGGCCGCGGCGTCGACACGGTGCTGGGCCCGGAGATGCGTTCCACCGGCGAGGTCATGGGCATCGACTCCGTCTTCGGCACGGCCTACGCCAAGTCGCAGGCGGGCGCGTACGGGCCGCTGCCGACCAAGGGCCGCGCCTTCATCTCGGTCGCCAACCGCGACAAGCGCTCGATGATCTTCCCGGCCCGCGAGCTGGTCGCCCACGGCTTCGAGCTGATGGCCACCTCCGGCACCGCCGAGGTCCTCAAGCGCAACGGCATCAACGCCACCGTCGTGCGCAAGCAGTCCGAGGGCACCGGCCCGAACGGCGAGAAGACCATCGTCCAGCTCATCCACGACGGCGAGGTCGACCTCATCGTCAACACCCCGTACGGCACCGGCGGCCGCCTCGACGGCTACGACATCCGGACGGCGGCCGTGGCCCGCTCCGTGCCCTGCCTGACCACGGTCCAGGCGCTGGCGGCGGCGGTGCAGGGCATCGACGCCCTCAACCACGGCGACGTGGGAGTGCGCTCACTCCAGGAACACGCCGAATTCCTGATCGCGGCCCGCGACTAGCAGCCCCGAGGGGGACACCGGAAACGGTGTCCCCCTCTTCATGAGCCCCAGCGCACCACAGAGGCCTCACGAGGACACATGTACAAGATCTTCTTCAAGCTCGTCTTCTCCCGCATGGACCCGGAGCGCGCCCACCACCTCGCCTTCCGGTGGATCCGTCTCGCCGTCCGCGTCCCCGTCCTGCGCACCTTCGCCGCCGCCGCGCTCGCACCCCGGTACAAGGAGCTGCGCACCGAGGCCCTGGGCCTGCGCATGCACGGCCCGTTCGGGCTCGCCGCCGGCTTCGACAAGAACGCGGTCGCGATCGACGGCATGGCGATGCTCGGCTTCGACCACGTCGAGATCGGCACCGTCACCGGCGAGCCCCAGCCCGGCAACCCCAAGAAGCGGCTGTTCCGCCTGGTGGGCGACCGGGCACTGATCAACCGCATGGGCTTCAACAACGACGGCTCGCTGACCGTCGCGGCCCGCCTGGCCTCCCGCACGCCCGTCTTCCGGACCGTCGTCGGCGTCAACATCGGCAAGACGAAGGCCGTCCCGGAGGAGGAAGCCGTCGGCGACTACGTGAAGTCCGCCGAGCGGCTGGCCCCGCACGCCGACTACCTCGTCGTCAACGTCTCCTCGCCCAACACGCCCGGCCTGCGCAACCTCCAGGCCACCGAGGCGCTGCGCCCGCTGCTGAGCGCGGTCCGCGAGGCCGCCGACCGCGCGGTGACCGCCCGGCGTGTCCCGCTGCTGGTCAAGATCGCGCCCGACCTCGCCGACGAGGACGTGGACGCGGTCGCCGACCTGGCCGTGGAGCTGGGCCTGGACGGCGTCATCGCCACCAACACCACCATCGCCCGCGCGGACCTCGGCCTGACCTCCTCGCCCGCGCTGGTCGGGGAGACCGGCGGTCTGTCCGGCGCCCCCCTCAAGGCGCGCTCCCTGGAGGTGCTGCGCCGTCTGTACGCGCGCGTGGGCGACCGGATCACCCTGGTCGGCGTCGGCGGCGTCGAGACGGCCGAGGACGCCTGGGAGCGCATCCTGGCCGGCGCCACGCTGGTCCAGGGCTACAGCGCGTTCATCTACGAGGGTCCCTTCTGGGGCCGTGCGATCCACAAGGGGCTCGCCGCGCGCCTGCGGCAGAGCCCGTACGCCACCCTCGCCGACGCGGTCGGCGCCGACGTAAGGAAGCACGCATGACGGTGATGGAACCCTTCGGTGCCCGGCTGCGCCGCGCGATGGACGAGCGCGGTCCCCTGTGCGTCGGCATCGACCCGCACGCCTCCCTGCTCGCCGAGTGGGGCCTGAACGACGACGTGGCCGGGCTTGAGCGCTTCAGCCGCACCGTCGTGGAGGCGACGGCCGACCGGGTCGCCGTCCTCAAGCCGCAGAGCGCCTTCTTCGAGCGCTTCGGCTCGCGCGGCGTCGCGGTCCTGGAGAAGTCGGTCGAGGAGGCGCGGGCGGCCGGTGCGCTGGTCGTCATGGACGCCAAGCGCGGCGACATCGGCTCGACCATGACCGCGTACGCCGAGTCGTTCCTGCACAAGGACGCGCCGCTGTTCTCGGACGCGCTGACCGTCTCCCCGTACCTCGGCTACGGCTCCCTGAGGCCGGCCGTCGACCTGGCGCGCGAGAGCGGCGCGGGCCTGTTCGTGCTGGCGCTGACCTCCAACCCGGAGGGGGGCGAGGTCCAGCACGCCGTCCGGGGGGACGGGCGCAGCGTAGGGGCGACGATGCTGGCGCACCTGGCCGCCGAGAACGCGGGGGAGGAACCGCTGGGCTCCTTCGGCGCGGTGGTCGGTGCCACGCTCGGTGACCTGTCCTCGTACGACCTGGGCATCAACGGTCCGCTGCTCGCGCCGGGCATCGGAGCCCAGGGGGCCACGCCCGCGGATCTGCCGCGCGTGTTCGGTGCGGCGGTGCGCAACGTGGTGCCCAACGTCAGCCGGGGTGTCCTTCGTCACGGCCCCGACGTGGCCGCTTTGCGGACGGCCGCCGACCGCTTCGCGGCGGAGATCCGGACCGCGGTCACGGCGTCCTGACCCTGAATACATCCTCAAATCAGAGGGAGTATGTCCCAAATGTCCGTCCTGACGGAGGCTGACCAGGACTTTTCCGCTGTTCTCGCTGACTCTGGCGGACTTGACCGCTAGTCTCCGTCGAGAGTCAACGGGCGAGCGTGTTGCTCGTGGCTCACCAGGTGAGGGGCGACTAGGTTCCTCACCGGTCCGTATCCGACAGTTCGACATCCGAGGTGACGTAGGCGTGGCTCTTCCGCCCCTTACCCCTGAACAGCGCGCAGCCGCGCTCGAAAAGGCCGCCGCGGCTCGCCGGGAGCGGGCCGAGGTCAAGAATCGACTCAAGCACTCCGGCGCCTCCCTCCACGAGGTCATCAAGCAGGGTCAGGAGAACGACGTCATCGGCAAGATGAAGGTCTCCGCCCTCCTCGAGTCCCTGCCGGGCGTGGGCAAAGTCCGCGCCAAGCAGATCATGGAGCGACTGGGCATCTCCGAGAGCCGCCGCGTGCGCGGTCTCGGGTCCAACCAGATCGCGTCCCTGGAGCGCGAGTTCGGCAGCACCGGCAGCTGAGTCCGGACCACTCCGGGATTGCTGGAATAATCGCTGCATGGCTGCAACACCCCGGGGGACGTCCCCCGTACCCCCGGACGCACGTCCGCGGCTGACCGTGCTCTCCGGCCCCTCGGGGGTCGGCAAGAGCACGGTCGTCGCCCATATGCGCAAGGAACACCCCGAGGTATGGCTGTCGGTCTCGGCGACGACCCGCAGGCCCCGCCCCGGCGAGCAGCACGGTGTCCACTACTTCTTCGTCAGCGACGAGGAGATGGACAAGCTGATCGCCAACGGCGAGCTGCTGGAGTGGGCCGAGTTCGCCGGCAACCGCTATGGCACGCCGCGTACGGCCGTGCTGGAGCGCCTGGAGGCCGGTGAGCCGGTCCTCCTGGAGATCGACCTCCAGGGAGCGCGGCAGGTCCGCGAGTCCATGCCCGAGGCCCGGCTGGTGTTTCTGGCCCCGCCCTCCTGGGACGAGCTGGTGCGCAGGCTCACCGGCCGGGGCACCGAACCGCCCGAGGTGATCGAGCGTCGCCTCGCCGCGGCCAAGGTCGAGCTGGCGGCCGAGCCGGAGTTCGACCAGACCCTGGTGAACACCTCCGTCGAGGACGTGGCGCGCGAGCTGCTAGCCTTGACGAACGTCGTGTGATCGCCACTGGTCACCCCGTGGTCATCCCGACCGAATCTTTCCCATCCATCGGAAGGTAGAGCGTGTCCTCTTCCATCTCCGCGCCCGAGGGCATCATCAACCCGCCGATCGACGAGCTCCTCGAGGCCACGGACTCGAAGTACAGCCTCGTGATCTACGCGGCCAAGCGGGCCCGCCAGATCAACGCGTACTACTCGCAGCTCGGCGAGGGCCTCCTCGAGTACGTCGGTCCGCTCGTCGACACCCACGTCCACGAGAAGCCGCTCTCGATCGCCCTGCGCGAGATCAACGCGGGGCTGCTGACCTCCGAGGCCATCGAGGGTCCGGCGCAGTAACACCGGCAACATCGGCGGTATTATTTTCAGCCTCACGCTGACTTATCCACAGGCCCGGCAGCCCGACTGTCGGGCCTGTGGTGTGTGATGGGTCGTACACGCAGCCCGAGCACGTGGTCCGAGCCGGCGCGTGGTCCGAGCGCGTTATCCGAGCCGGGGAGAGACGGTGGACAAGCCCAAGGTCGTTCTGGGGGTCAGCGGCGGCATCGCCGCGTACAAGGCCTGTGAGCTGCTGCGCAGACTCACCGAGTCCGGGCACGAGGTCCGGGTCGTCCCCACCGCCTCCGCACTGCACTTCGTCGGCGCCGCCACCTGGTCCGCGCTGTCCGGCAACCCCGTGTCGACCGAGGTCTGGGACGACGTCCACGAGGTCCCGCACGTGCGCATCGGCCAGCACGCCGACCTGGTCGTCGTCGCCCCGGCCACCGCCGACATGCTCGCCAAGGCGGCCCACGGCCTGGCCGACGACCTGCTCACCAACACCCTGCTCACGGCCCGCTGCCCGGTCGTCTTCGCGCCCGCGATGCACACCGAGATGTGGGAGCACCCGGCCACCCAGGAAAACGTGGCGACGCTGCGCCGCCGCGGCGCCGTGGTGATCGAGCCCGCCGTAGGCCGCCTCACCGGCGTCGACACCGGCAAGGGCCGACTGCCCGACCCGGGCGAGATCTTCGAGGTCTGCCGCCGGGTGCTCGCCCGCGGTGTGCGCGAGCCCGACCTCGCCGGACGGCACGTGGTCGTCAGCGCCGGCGGCACCCGGGAGCCGCTCGACCCGGTCCGCTTCCTCGGCAACCGCTCCTCCGGCAAGCAGGGCTACGCCCTCGCCCGCACCGCTGCCGCCCGCGGCGCCCGCGTCACGCTCGTCGCGGCGAACGCCTCGATGCCGGACCCGGCCGGCGTGGACGTGGTGCCGGTCGGCACGGCGGTGGAGCTGCGCGAGGCGATGCTGCGCGCCGCGGCCGACGCCGACGCCGTCGTCATGGCCGCGGCGGTGGCCGACTTCCGGCCCGCGACGTACGCCACCGGGAAGATCAAGAAGAAGGACGACCAGGAACCCGCACCGATCGTCCTGGTGCGTAATCCGGACATCCTCGCGGAGATCTCCGCGCCCCGGGCTCGCTCCGGCCAGGTGGTCGTCGGCTTCGCCGCCGAGACCGACGACGTCCTGGCCAACGGCCGGGCCAAGCTGAAACGCAAGGGCTGCGACCTCCTCGTGGTGAACGAGGTGGGGGAGCGCAAGACCTTCGGCTCCGAGGAGAACGAGGCGGTGGTCCTGGGCGCCGACGGCAGCGAGACACCGGTCGCCCACGGTCCCAAGGAAGCCCTGGCCGACACGGTCTGGGACCTCGTCGTCCGGCGGCTGGAATGAATGACCCATTTGCTCGAAGGAGCCGCGAAGACGACGCATTCGAGCGTGGCGCCCCTGGCCAAGGACGCTTCCTTCTGGGCAGAATGCCCGTGCCGCAGGTCACAGCCCTCCCGAGAGCTGAGACAGGTGGGCCCGCGGCAGAGTGCGACCGATAAACTGTTCTCGGACGTCGCCGGGTGCAGCTCCCCGTGCCGTCCACCAATGATCAGCCAGCAGCCGCTGCAACCCCAGGGAGCGTTGTGTCCCGTCGCCTGTTCACCTCGGAGTCCGTGACCGAAGGTCACCCCGACAAGATCGCTGACCAGATCAGCGACACGATTCTCGACGCGCTTCTGCGTGAGGACCCGACCTCCCGGGTCGCCGTCGAAACCCTGATCACCACCGGTCTGGTGCACGTGGCCGGCGAGGTCACCACCAAGGCCTACGCGGACATCGCCAACCTGGTCCGCGGCAAGATCCTGGAGATCGGCTACGACTCCTCCAAGAAGGGCTTCGACGGCGCCTCCTGCGGTGTCTCGGTCTCCATCGGCGCCCAGTCCCCGGACATCGCGCAGGGCGTCGACACGGCGTACGAGAACCGCGTCGAGGGCGACGAGGACGAGCTGGACCGGCAGGGTGCCGGCGACCAGGGCCTGATGTTCGGCTACGCGTCCGACGAGACGCCGACGCTGATGCCGCTGCCGGTCTTCCTGGCGCACCGCCTGTCCAAGCGCCTGTCCGAGGTCCGCAAGAACGGCACCATCCCCTACCTGCGGCCGGACGGCAAGACCCAGGTCACCATCGAGTACGACGGCGACAAGGCCGTCCGCCTGGACACGGTCGTCGTCTCCTCCCAGCACGCGAGCGACATCGACCTGGAGTCGCTGCTGGCCCCGGACATCAAGGAGTTCGTCGTCGAGCCGGAGCTGAAGGCGCTCCTCGAGGACGGCATCAAGATCGACACGGAGAACTACCGCCTCCTGGTCAACCCGACCGGCCGCTTCGAGATCGGCGGCCCGATGGGCGACGCCGGCCTGACCGGCCGCAAGATCATCATCGACACCTACGGCGGCATGGCCCGGCACGGCGGCGGCGCCTTCTCCGGCAAGGACCCGTCGAAGGTCGACCGCTCCGCCGCGTACGCGATGCGCTGGGTCGCGAAGAACGTCGTGGCCGCGGGTCTCGCCGCGCGCTGCGAGGTCCAGGTCGCCTACGCCATCGGCAAGGCCGAGCCGGTGGGTCTGTTCGTGGAGACCTTCGGCACCGCCAAGGTCGACACCGAGAAGATCGAGAAGGCGATCGACGAGGTCTTCGACCTGCGCCCGGCCGCCATCATCCGCGACCTCGACCTGCTGCGCCCGATCTACGCGCAGACCGCGGCGTACGGTCACTTCGGCCGTGAGCTGCCCGACTTCACGTGGGAGCGCACCGACCGCGTGGACGCGCTGCGCGAGGCCGCGGGGCTGTAAGGCCCCGGGCGCGCGGCGCCCGACGGCATGTGGCGAGGCCCGGTGTCCCTGAAGGGCGCCGGGCCTCGCCGCATGTTCCGGCGCCGGCCGTGCTGTCAGTGGTCTTTGCGAGAATGCAGGCGTGAGCAGCGAGAACGGACCGGAGCAGGGCGACGCGCAGGACGCGCCGCCCGAGCAGCTCGCGCTCATCCGGGAGACCGTGCGCAAGGCGAAGACCCCGCGGGCCAAGCCGCGCACCTGGCGCGGGGCAGCGCTCGCCAAGGAGCTGCCGGTCGCCAGGGTCCTCGTCGACAAGGGCGTGCTGCACCTCGACCGGTACTTCGACTACGCCGTACCCGAGGAGCTGGACGCCGAGGCCCAGCCGGGTGTGCGGGTGAGGGTGCGTTTCGGCGCCGGACGGCACCGGGTGCGGGACGGGCGGCGCGAGGGCGGCGGGCTCATCGACGGCTACCTGGTCGAGCGGCTGGCGGAGTCCGACTACGCGGGGCCGCTGGCCGCGCTGGCCCAGGTCGTCTCGCCCGAGCGGATCCTCGACGAAGAGCTGCTCGGCCTCGTCCGGGCGGTCGCGGACCGGTACGCGGGCAGCGTCGCCGACGTCCTCCAGCTCGCCGTACCACCGCGCAACGCGCGCGCCGAGAAGCGGGCCTCGCCGCAGCCTCTGTCCGCACCGCCGGTGCCCGAGCCGGGATCCTGGTCGCGGTACGAGCAGGGGGCCGCGTTCGTGGCCGCCCTCGCGTCCGGCGGCGCGCCCCGGGCGGTGTGGAACGCGCTGCCCGGCCCGCAGTGGACGGACGAGCTGGCACGGGCCGTGGCGGCGACGCTGGCCTCCGGCCGGGGCGCCCTCGTGGTCCTGCCGGACGGGCGGGCGGTCGCCCGCGCCGACTCCGCGCTCACCGAGCTCCTGGGCGAGGGACGGCACGCGGTGCTCACCGCCGACGCCGGTCCCGAGAAGCGGTACGCGCAGTGGCTCGCGGTGCGCCGAGGGGCCGTACGGGCCGTGATCGGGACCCGGGCCGCCATGTTCGCGCCGGTTCGGGACCTCGGTCTGGTCGCCCTGTGGGACGACGGCGACGACAGCCACAGCGAGCCGCACGCCCCGCAGCCGCACGCCCGCGAGGTGCTGCTGCTGCGCGCCGCCCAGGACCGGTGCGCCTTCTTGCTGGGCGGCTGGAGCTGCACCGTGGAGGCGGCCCAGCTCGTGGAGACCGGCTGGGCCCGGCCGCTGATCGCCGCGCGGGAGCAGGTACGGGCGGCCGTGCCGCTGGTGCGGACCGTGGGGGACCAGGACCTGGCCCGGGACGAGGCCGCCCGCGCCGCGCGGCTGCCCACCCTCGCCTGGCAGGCCGTGCGGGACGGGCTGCGGCACGGACCGGTACTCGTGCAGGTGCCCCGGCGGGGTTACGTACCCCGGATGGCCTGCGCGGCGTGCCGGACGCCCGCGCGGTGCAGGAACTGTTCGGGGCCCCTGGAGGGGCAGGAGTCCGGACCCGCCCTGCGGTGCGGCTGGTGCGGGCGCGAGGAGAACGCCTGGCACTGCCCGGAGTGCGGGGCGTTCCGGCTGCGGGCGCAGATCGTGGGCGCCCGCCGCACCGCGGAGGAGCTGGGGCGGGCCTTCCCGGCCGTGCCCGTGCGCACCTCCGGGCGGGAGCACGTGCTGGACACCGTGTCCGAGACCCCGGCGCTGGTGGTCAGCACCCCGGGGGCCGAACCCGTGGCGGAGGGCGGCTACGCGGCGGCGCTGCTGCTCGACGGCTGGGCGATGCTCGGCCGCCCCGATCTGCGTGCCGGAGAGGACGCGCTGCGGCGCTGGCTGGCCGCCGCCGCCCTGGTGCGCCCGCAGAGCGCCGGGGGCACCGTCGTCGCGGTCGCCGAGCCGACACTGCGGCCGGTGCAGGCGCTGGTGCGCTGGGACCCGGTCGGACACGCGCTGCGGGAGCTGGCGGAGCGGGCCGAGCTGGGCTTTCCGCCGGTGTCGCGGATGGCGGCCGTGGCGGGGCCGCCGGAGGCCGTGACCGGCTTCCTCGACGCGGTCGAACTGCCCCGGGAGGCGGAGGTGCTCGGCCCGGTGCCACTGCCGGTCACGCCGGCGGGACGACCGCGGCGGGTGGGGGCGCCGCCGCCCGGGGAGCACTGGGAGCGTGCGCTGGTCCGGGTACCGCCGGGCCGCGGGGCGGCGCTGGCCGGTGCGCTGAAGGCCGCTCAGGCGGCGCGGACGGCACGCGGGAGCGACACGGCGGTGTGGGTGCGCATCGATCCGCCCGACATCGGGTGAGGCGCGGACACGCCGCGGCCCCGCCGTCCCGGAGGGGTGCCGGGGAGGACGGGGCCGGTTCGACGTCTCGGTCTGCCGGTGCGGCTCAGCCGTTGCGCGGGCCGGGGAAGGCGGTCGGGCGGACCTCGTCGCGCAGGGACGGGCTGCCGGACGTCGGCTGGGTCGGCATCGAGCGGGCCGCCGGGACCGTGGGCACCGGGGGGAGGCCCGAGCCCACGTTGACCGGGTGGGTGGCCGTCGGCTCCGGGGTGTGCTCGGCGGCCTCGGCGGTGGACGCCGTCTGGGCTGCGGGGCGGCGGGAGCCGTAGCGCCGGTGCACCGCCTGCTTGGTGACGCCGAGGGCGGAGCCCACCGCGTCCCACGAGAAGCCGAGCGAACGGTCGAAGTCGACGGCGGCCGTGACCAGGGTCTCGACACTGTCCCGCAGCTCCTGGGCGAGACGGACGGTCGGGGCGGGGGCACGTCCGTAGACGACGAAGCCCGTGGAGGGGCCGGAGCGGCGCGGGCGGTAGACGTTGCCCAACTGGGCGGTGAGGGTGCGCAGTGCGTCCACCTGCCGGCGGACCCGCTCGATGTCCCGCACCAGCAAGTGCAGGCTGGCCCGAGCCTGGGCGTCGTGGGTTGCGTGGTCGGCCATGAACAAGCCTCTCGAACCGGCGTTGAAAGGAATCGGGCCGCGCGGGCGGCCCGGTGTGTCAACTCTTCCTTGACCAACGTGTGGGTGGGCTGTTGGTCACGGGGCGGGGCGTGGGGGTTTGTTCGTGCGCCCCCTCGGCCTTCGGCCTCGGGGGTCTCACACCCGCGCACCACCCGTTCGCCGTTGGTCGAGAGGTGAGCGTCTGCCGTCGTGGTGCTGCGCCGTCGGCGGCTTTCCGTGTCCTTTGGGCTCGTAGACTGGGGTGTTGCCCGCCATCGTCCCCGCCCGAGAGGCCCGTCCCACCCATGAAGCTCGTCTTCGCCGGTACCCCCGAGGTCGCCGTTCCCGCCCTGGACGCCCTGATCGCCTCCGGGCGGCACGAGGTGGCCGCCGTCGTCACGCGGCCGGACGCTCCGGCCGGGCGGGGACGCCGGCTGGTCGCCTCGCCCGTGGCCGAGCGGGCCGAGGAGGCGGGCATCGAGGTGCTCAAGCCCGCGAAGCCGCGCGATCCCGACTTCCTGGAGCGGCTGCGCGAGATCGCGCCCGACTGCTGCCCCGTCGTCGCCTACGGCGCCCTGCTGCCCCGCGTCGCCCTGGACGTGCCCGCCCGCGGCTGGGTCAACCTGCACTTCTCGCTGCTGCCCGCCTGGCGCGGCGCCGCCCCCGTGCAGCACGCGCTGATGGCGGGCGACGAGATCACCGGCGCGTCCACCTTCCTGATCGAGGAGGGCCTGGACTCCGGCCCCGTCTACGGGACGGTCACCGAGACCGTCCGACCCACCGACACCAGCGGCGACCTGCTGACCCGGCTGGCCTTCGCCGGAGCCGGTCTGCTCGCGGCCACCATGGACGGCATCGAGGACGACAGCCTCGACGCCGTTCCGCAGCCGGACGACGGCGTCACCCTCGCCCCGAAGATCACCGTCGAGGACGCCCGGATCGACTGGACCGCCCCGGCGCTGCGGGTGGACCGGGTGGTGCGCGGCTGCACTCCGGCCCCCGGCGCCTGGACCACCTTCCGCGGCGAGCGGCTCAAGCTCGTGCAGGCCGTTCCGCTGCCCGACCGGAGCGACCTCGCCCCAGGACAGCTCGCCGCCGGGAAGAACAACGTGTACGTCGGCACCGGCTCGCACGCCGTCGAGCTGCTGTGGGTGCAGGCACAGGGCAAGAAGCCGATGCGGGCCGCGGACTGGGCGCGCGGGGCGCGGATCACCGAGGGCGAGGTGCTCGGCGACTGACCCGCGTCTCCGCGCCTCCACCCCCTCCGCGCTTCCGCGCTTCCGCGTCTCCACGCCTCCGCTTCACCGTTCACCGGCCCGGCGTACGCTGGTGAGCGCCCTTCGTCCCACACCCGGAGCACCTTTTTCGTGAGCGAGCAGCCCCGCCGTCCCCGCAAGCCCGGCAAGCCCGGCAAGCCGTACCGCAGACCCCAGAAGGACCCCGTCCGCATTCTCGCCTTCGAGGCGCTCCGGGCCGTGGACGAGCGGGACGCCTACGCCAACCTGGTCCTGCCGCCGCTGCTGCGCAGGGCGCGGGAGAAGGAGGGCCCCGAGAAGTTCGACGCGCGGGACGCCGCCCTCGCCACCGAGCTCGTCTACGGGACGCTGCGGCGGCAGGGGACGTACGACGCGATCATCGCGGACTGCGTGGACCGGCCGCTGCGCGAGGTCGATCCGCCGGTGCTCGATGTCCTCGGCCTGGGCGTGCACCAGTTGCTGGGGACGCGTATCCCGAGCCACGCCGCCGTCTCCGCCTCCGTGGAGCTGGCGCGGGTCGTGCTCGGGGACGGACGGGCCAAGTTCGTCAACGCCGTGCTGCGCAAGGTCGCCCGGGACGACCTGGACGGCTGGCTGGAGCGGGTCGCCCCGCCCTACGACCAGGACCCCGAGGACCACCTGGCCGTCGTGCACTCGCACCCGCGCTGGGTCGTCTCCGCGCTGTGGGACTCGCTGGGCGGCGGCCGGGCGGGCATCGAGGAACTGCTGGCCGCCGACAACGAACGCCCCGAGGTCACCCTCGTCGCGCGGCCGGGCCGGGCCACCCGCGAGGAACTGCTCGGCGAGGAGGCCGCCGTACCGGGGCGCTGGTCGCCGTACGCGGTGCGGCTGAGCGAGGGCGGCGAACCCGGGGCCGTCGAGGCCGTGCGGGAGGGCCGCGCCGGTGTGCAGGACGAGGGCAGCCAGCTGGTCGCCCTGGCCCTCGCCAACGCGCCCCTGGACGGACCGGACCGGCGCTGGCTGGACGGGTGCGCGGGGCCCGGCGGCAAGGCCGCGCTGCTCGGCGCCCTGGCCGCCGAGCGGGGCGCCTTCCTGCTGGCCTCCGAGAAGCAGCCGCACCGCGCCGGGCTCGTGGCCAGGGCCCTGGACGGAAATCCCGGCCCTTACCAGGTGATCGCCGCCGACGGGACCCGCCCGGCGTGGCGGCCCGGGAGCTTCGACCGCGTTCTGGTCGACGTGCCGTGCACGGGCCTGGGCGCCCTCAGGCGCCGACCGGAGGCGCGCTGGCGGCGTCGCCCCGAGGATCTTGACGGCTTCGCCCCGCTCCAGCGCGGCCTGCTCCGCAATGCCCTGGAGGCCGTTCGGGTCGGGGGCGTCGTCGCCTACGCGACCTGCTCGCCGCACCTCGCCGAGACCCGCGCCGTCGTGACGGACGTCCTCAAGCAGCACCCCGGCACCGAGCTGCTCGACGCCCGGCCGCTGCTGCCCGGGGTGCCCGGCCTGGGCGAGGGACCCGACGTCCAGTTGTGGCCGCATGTGCACGGCACGGACGCCATGTACCTGGCGCTCGTGCGCCGGACCTCCTGAACGACGTCGGCCGCCGGCACGTCTAGCGTCTGCGCACCTTCACCCGCTCCCCGCCCGTCAGCTCCGGTTTCAGGTCCACCTGGACCTGATGGGTGGTCTGGTGGTCGACGGAGCCGCCCAGTTCCGCCGTCACCACGCCGATCCGGACGCCGCCCCGGCCGCTGCCCGCGCGGTGGACCTGCACGGTGAAGGTCAGGCTCACGTTCTCCACGGCGAAACCGAGGTCCCGGCCCTCGGCGTCGGCGCGGGCCTCCTCCAGCTCGCCCCGGATCCGGCCGATCACCTCGGCCAGTCCCACGAAACCCGGTTCGTTCGTCAATTCGCCTCCGTACAAAGCCCGTTCACTCTTGTCGCAGCAGTATGCGACAGGAGCAGACGCCCGTATAGTTCGCATATGGCTGCTGGCGGGGGAGGCCCGGCCGCCTCGCCGATGACGACGCCGAGCTGGGCGGTGCGGATCCGGGGAGCGGACGGGGAGATCGCGGGAGCCGGCATTCTGCTGACTCCGGAGTGGGTGCTCACCTGCGCCCATGTGGTGGACCGGACGGCGGACGCGATGACCGCGGAGTTCGTCGGCGCGGTCGGCCACGGCGTGCCCGCGGTCCCCGCCAGGCCGGAGCGCGACGCCTACGTGCCGGAGACGCTGGACGCCGACGGCGACCCCAGCGGCGATGTGGCACTGCTGCGGCTGGAGCGGCCCCGCCCCGTCGAGGAAACGGTTCGGCTGCACCGGCTGTCCGCACCCAACCGTGAGGTGCGGATGTACGGCTTCCCGTACCAGCACAACGGCGGCATCTGGTTCCGCGCCACCGCCGTCGGGGTCTGCGGACGCGACGGACAGGTCCAGCTGATCCCGGCCAGTCCCGGTGAGCTGGCCAGCCCGGGGTGCAGCGGTGCGGGCGTCGCCGACAGCGACACCGGCGAGGTCATCGGCATGGTGCTCAGCGGCCAGGAGGACCGGCACGGCAACCGGTTCTCCTTCATGAGTCCCGTCGAGACCATCGTGCGCCACCTGCCCCGGCTCGACCTCGTCACCACGGGTCCCAGCGCCGTCGACCCCCAACTGCGGTCCACCGCCGAGGACATACTCCCGGAGCTGCTCGACCGGCCGTTCGCCCAGCGCCTCGCCGCCTGGCTGCGCGACGACGGCAGCCAGGTGAAGATCAGCGTCGTCCGGCACGGCGACGCGGCGCGCGAGGCCACCCTGCGCCGCGCCATCACCCTCGCCGACCGCGAGTTGCGCACACCGGTCTCCGTCGACCGGGCCTCCCTCGACCCGCCGGGCACCGTTCCGTCGGCCGGTGGTCACGACCTCGCCGTCTACGCGGAGGGGCGGACCTCGGCCGGTATCGCCGAGCGGATCGCCGAACGCCTGGGACTGCCGCGGCACCCTGAGGAAGCTCCGCTCGACCGGATCCGGGCCGCGAGGACCAGCCTCAACCTGGTCGTCGTCGGAGTCGACGAGGCGGTCGATCCGCTCGGCGTGCTGGACCTGCTGGACGTGCTGCGCGCCGACGGCAGCCGTCTGCTGCTCGTCCTGCGCACGGCCGGGGACTGCCACCGTCGTGCCCGCGAGCAACTGCTCACCGGACCCGCGCGGGGACGGCGTGCCCGGCTCGTCGAGCGGCTGAAGGAGATCACCGGTCCGCGCGCCGAGGACCTGCGCGAACGCCTCGCCGCCGTGGTGCCCCAGGGCGTGCGTCCCCTCGACTCCGACCTGGTGGCCGCCCACGCCGCCCTCGCCGACCTGCTCCGCGCGGCGGGCGAAGCGGACCACGACGGGGGAGGTCTCGGGGACCCGGCTCCCGGACCCGGCCCGGACCTCGCGCGGTACGAGCGGCTGGCCGACCGGGTCGAGGGCCGGCTGGCGGCGGCCGTCGCGGCACTCGACCGGCTCCGCGACCGGCGCGACGAACTCGCCGGGCGCCTGCGGAGCTACCAGGTCCTGCACCAGCACTCCTTGCGGGGCGAGGAGGACCCGGTGGTGGACGGCCTCTACCTCCGGGCTCACACCCTGCTCCGGGCAAGGCCCTGCGACGTGCGCACGGCTGAAGCGGCGGTGGACGCCTACACCCGGCGCGTCGACGGCCACAGCGAAGGCGACGGACCGGGTGCCGGGAGCGGGCACGGAGCCGGGGACAGCCGCGGCGCCGGGGGTGGCTACGGATCCGGGGACGGGCACGGAGCCGGGGACGGGCCAGGAGCCCAGGCCGGTTACGGATCCGGAGGCGGCCGGGGAGACCAGGACGCCTACGAAGCCCGGGACGGGCTCGGCGGAGGCGACGGACCGGCCGCCCGGGACGACTACGGAGCCTGGGGCGGCCACGAGGCTGCGGACGGGCACGGGGCCGGGGGTGGGGGCGGCCACGGAGCGGGGCACGGCCACGCAGCCCGGGACGGCCGAGGAGCCCCGGATGGCCGCGGCGCAGGGAACGGACGGGGCGCTGGGGGCAGCCGCGGCGCAGGGGGCGGCCGCGGCGCAGGGGATGGCTGCGGCGGAGGGGACGGACGCGGCGGAGGGGATGCGTCATGACACCGAGAACGCCCCGGCACGACCCCCGGCCGCACGGGGAGCCCCCGGCATGAGCGGGAGAGCCTGCGCCAGAGCGGACTGCCAGGGCGGCCACATCATGGTCACCGGGTTCTGCGACACCTGCTTCCGCCGGCCCCTCGCACCCGAGCCCTCCGTCGCACGGCCCGACACCGGCCCGGTCGGCCCCGACGCGCCGGCCCGGCCCGCGCAGAGCTCAGGGGCCCCGACCGCCGGAGAGCTGGACCGCGACGGGCTGCTGGTCCTGCCCCACCTGCCCTCACCGGAGCCCTCCGAGGCCGCCGACACCGTCGCCCGGCCCCCCACCGGCGGCCGGCGCTGCGGCGTCGACAACTGCGCCGGCACCATCGGTGTCTCCTACGACGGCGGCCCCGCGCCCGACCACGGGTTCTGCCCGGAGTGCGGGACGGAGTACTCGTTCCGGCCGAAGCTGCGCCCCGGGGACCGGGTCGGCGGGCACTACGAGGTGCTCGGCTACCTCGCCGTCGGCGGCCACGGCTGGGTCTACCTCGCCGAGGACACCCGGGTGCCCGGCCTGCACGTGGTCCTCAAGGGGCTGATCAACACCGGCGACGCCGTGGCCCGCCGGGCGGCCGTCGAGGAGCGCCGCTCGCTCACCACGCTGCACCACCGGGACATCGTCCGCATCGTCACCCACGTCCAGCACCGGGCGCCCGGCGACGCCGAACCGACCGGCTACATCGTGATGGAGTACGTCGGCGGCCGGTCCCTGTCCTGGATCCGCTTCGCCCCGGAGGAGGAGCTGGCGCGGCTGTTCGGAGCCGGCGGCTTCGAGTTCGGGCACGTCATCACGTACGGCTGCAAGATCCTCGGCGCCCTGGAGTACCTGCACGACCGGGGTCTGCTCTACTGCGACATGAAGCCCGAGAACGTCATCCACTACGGCCGGGAGATCAAGGTCATAGACCTGGGCGCCATCCGCCGGATCGACGACCGCTCCTCCGGGCTCGTCCACACCCACGGCTACTCCCCGCCGAAGCGCGAACGCGACCGGCGCGGGCTCGACGTCGACAGCGACCTGTACACCGTCGGCCGGACCCTCAAGGTGCTCGCCGAACGCGCCACCCGGCCCGCCGGACTGGCCGCCCGCTCCTTCGAAGCGCTGATCCGCCGCGCCACCCACCCCGAGCCCGCCGCCCGGTTCCGTTCCGCGGCCGAGATGTCCCGCCAGCTGTGGGAGGTGCTCCGCGAGGACCAGGCCCTCGGCGGGCACGACCCGTATCCCGAGCGCTCCACCCGCTTCGAGCCGACCGCTGCGGTCTTCGGCGCCGCCCTCGGCACCGTCCCGGCGCTCCAGTGGTGGACGCGACGCCCCACAGCCGGGACCCCCGAGCTGCCCGCCGGCGCCCCCAAACCCCGGGCGGTGGCCCGCGCCCTGCCGGTCCCGCTCCCCGACGCCTCGGACCCGGCGGCCGTACTGCTCGGCGGGCTTGCCGCGGACACCCCCGACCGCATCGCCGAACGGGCGGAGGGCGACCCGGCGCTGCGGACCGTGGAGACGGCGCTGTGGCTGTGCCGCGCCTACCTGGACGGCGGGGACACCGCGCGGGCCGAGGCGTGGGTGGCCCGGGCCAAGGGGTGGAGCGGCGACTACGACTGGCGGATCTTCTGGCACCGGGGACTGGTCCACCTCACGCGCGGCGCGGTGGACAAGGCGGAGGACGAGTTCGCCGCCACCTACGCGGCGCTGCCCGGCGAGGCCGCGCCCAAGCTGGCGCTCGGCTACTGCGCCGAGTACCTGGCGGAGCGGGACCGCGAGCCCGCAGCCGGAGCAGCCGGACCGGCCTCAGCAGCCGGACCGGCCGGAGCAGCCGGAGCAGCCGGAGCAGCCGGACCGGCCGGACCGGCCGACGGGCAGACGGCCGCACGGATGCGGGCCCGTCACGCGCAGGCCGAGGAGTTCTACGCGGCCGTCCTGCGCCGCGACCCCACCCAGGGCAGCGCCGCCTTCGGACTGGCCCGCGTCCGGCTGCGCCGCGCCGGACGCCGGGCGGCCGTCGACGTCCTGGACGGCGTGCCGACCACCTCCCGGCACTACGACGCCGCCCGCGTCGCGGCGGTGCGGATCCTGACCGGCAGGCTGCCGGACCGGCCCGCCCCGCTCGCCGCCGAACTGCGCGAGGCCGCCGAGCGGCTGGCGGGGCTGCACCTGGACGGCAGCGGGTCCTGGGACCGGCTGGTGACCGAACTGCGCGAGCACGCGCTCGACTGCCGCCCGCCCGGCGGCTGGGGGAGCTGCTTCCTTGCCGGCGAGCTGTTCGGACCCGAGGACACCGAGGAGGCGCTGCGCAGGCTGCTGTCCGGGTCGCTCAGGCGCCTCGCCGACCAGGCGGGCGGCGTCGGCGAGCGCGGCGACCTGCTGGACACCGCGTACGCGGTGCTCCCGGCACCGGCCGGGCTGCGCGAGCTGGTGCGGGGGTGGCGGCGTACAGCATGAGCACGTGAGCACGTGAGGGTGCGAGGCAGCGACGACGTGGGCGAGGGGGCACGGACACGTGGAGACAGGAACGCCCCGGACGGGCGAGGCCGCCGGACAGGTGGCCGCCGGACTGGAGATCAGCCAGTGGAAGTACCTGCCCGGCGAGGCGGGCGACCCGCGGATGCACGCCATCCTCAGCGTGCGCGTGGACGGCACCGGGGGCGACGGCCACCCGGGCGGCCCGGTGCTCGCGCAGGTGCTGGTCATGGACTGCTCCAGCTCGATGACCTGGCCGGTGGAGAAGCTGCACGCGGCCCAGCAGGCGGCCGTCGCGGCGATCCGCAAGCTGCCCGACGGCACCCCGTTCGCGGTGATCCGGGGCAACGAGCAGGCGACCGTGGTGTACCCCGACACCCCGCGCATGGCCCGCGCCTCCGCCCGCACCCGGACGCGGGCGGAGCGGGCCGTGCGGGAGACGGTCGCGGGCGGCGGCACCTGCATCGGTGCCTGGCTGGACCTGAGCCGCCGGCTGCTGACGGAGCAGGACGCGCCCATCGGGCACGTCCTGCTGCTCACCGACGGCAAGAACCAGCACGACGAGCAGATGCCGCTCGCCCGGGTGCTCGACGCGTGCGCGGGCCGGTTCGTCTGCGACGCCTGGGGCATCGGTGACGGCTGGGACGGCCGGGAACTGCTGCGGATCACCAGCCGGCTGCACGGCAGCGCCTCCTCCGTGCGCGAGGAGGAGGCCCTGCCCGGGGAGTACGAGCAGCTGATGAACCGCCTGCTCACCAAGACCGTCCCCGAACTGGTCGTCTCCGTGACCGCCATGCCCGGGTGCACCGTGCGCTACCTCAAACAGGTCTTCCCCACCGAGGCGGAGCTGACCGCCGAGGACGGCACCGGCCGGTTCGTCACCCGGGCCTGGGGCGACGAGACGCGCCGCTACCAGCTGTGCCTGGCCGCCGACCCGACCGGCCGCCCGCGTGGGGAGGACCTCCAGCTCGCCGTGGTCGCCATCGAAGTACCCGGCGTACCAGGCGGCGGCGAGGTCCGGCTGCCGCCGCCGCAGCCCTGCCTGGTGCACTGGACCGACGATCCGGCCCTGTCCCGGCACACCGACGCCCAGGTCGAGCACTTCGAGCAGCACCAGCGGCTCGGCGAGGCCGTCGCCGCGGCCACCGACGCCCACCGCCGAGGACAGCGCGACCTGGCAGAACAGCAGCTCGGCCGGGCCGTGCTGCTCGCGCACGTCATGGGCGCCGACGAGCAGCTGGCCCGGCTGGCCCGGCTGGTGCGGATCGAGGACGCGTCGTCCGGCCGGGTCACCCTGCGCCCCGAGGTCACGGCCGTCGACTTCCAGCACCTGATCACCGCGAGCAGCCACAGCACCTACGGCCCCGCATCCGGCACCGGCACCGGGACCGGCTCCGGTGCGGCAGGCGGCGCGCCGGGCGGCGGGGCCGCCGTGCCCTGCCCGGCCTGCTCGCGGAAGGCTCCGGCGGCCGCCCGGTTCTGCCCGGCCTGCGGGCACCGCTTCGAGGCGCGGCCGTGAGCACCACCGGCCGGGACCTCATCCGCAGACTCAGGCTGCTGCTGGTCCTGGTGACCGCGACCACCCTCGCGCTGTTCTTCGCCTACCGCGGCGTGCACGACGACACCGTTCCGCTGTCCACCGCGAGCACGCCCGGCATCCGCGCCGTCGACACCGCGCGGAGCGCGCTGCGCCAGGCGAACGCCGTGGTCCGCGAGACCGGCGCCGAGGGCGACACCAGCGGCGAATTCCTCACCCAGGTCTCGGTAGCCCAGCAGAGCCTCGCCCTGGCCGCCTCGGAGAACGTCACCGGCCTGGCGGGCCGCCACGACGTCCAGACCGTCACCGGGCTGATCGCCGTCTACTCGGGCTGGGTGGAGCGCCGGGGCCGCGAACCGGACGGCTCACCGCTGCGCGCCGCCTTCCTCCACTACGCCGAGAAGGTCCTCGGTCTCGAGGCCGAGGCCGGAACCGAGGGCGACATCATGAGCCGCCTGGACGCCCTGCGCGGCGAACAGCTGGCCGAGGCCCGGCGGCAGGCCGCCTTCCCCTGGGAGCTGTGGCTCGGCTGGTGCACCGTCGCGGTGCTGTACGCGGCCCTGTGCGGGGCGCTGCTGGAGAGCCAGCGGTTCCTGCGGCGCCGCTTCCGGCGGCCCGTGCAACTGCGGTTGCTGGCCGCCACCGCGGTGTGCGCCGTCGGCGTGCCCGTACTGGCCTGGCAGACCGTCTCGGCCCACCGTGCGATGACCGACTCCGTCGCCGGGGTACGGGTGCCGCCGGCCGCCCCGGAGGCCGTCCCCAAGGTGGCCGACGACGTGCAGGGCGCGCTCGCGGACGCCGGGTTCTGGGCCTCGCTGTCCGACTGGATACTGCTGGGAGGGGCCGTGGTGGTGGCGCTGACGCTGTGGGGACTGTGGCCGCGGATCTCCGAGTACCGGTTCCGGGGGCAGCGATGAGCCGCCCGGGTACCCGCACCCTCGGCATCCTCTGCCTCTGCCTGGTCCTGCTCGGCGCCGGCGTGTACGCCGGGGTGCGCTGGGCGCGTGGCTGGCAGGGCTCGGTCACCCTGCTCGCCAACTGGAGCGGCACGGAGCGCGAGCAGTTCGAGGAGCACGTCGTCGAGCCGTTCGAGGAGAAGTACCGGATCGACGTCGTCTACCAGGGCAGCTCCGCGCTCAGCCAGGTGCTGGCCGCCGACATGGCGGCCGGCAACCCGCCCGACGTGGCGGTGCTGCCCGGCCCCGGCGAACTGCTCGCCTACGCCGTCGACGGCCGGCTCCACCCGCTGGACGGCCTTTTCGACGCCCGGGACTACGACCGGTTCTGGGCTCCCGAGGTCACCGTGCCGGGGCAGGGCGCCCACACGTACTGGCTGCCCGTGAAGACCGGCCTCAAGAGCATGGTGTGGTACGCCGGACCGGCACCGACGGCCGGGACGGCCGGCCCTCCCGCACGGTGGTGCGCCGGCCTGGAGTCCGGCGCGACCTCCGGCTGGCCGGGCACCGACTGGGTGGAGGACATCCTGCTCCAGCAGGCCGGCCCACGGGTGTACGAGGAGTGGGCCAACGGCAGGCTGCCGTGGACCGACGACGCCGTGCGCAGGGCCTGGACGACCTGGGCCGACCTGGTGGGCGCGGGCGACCGTGCCCGCGTCGGGCAGGTGCTGACCACCGCCTTCGACGCGGACTGCGCGCCGGGCCGCCTGGAGCACCAGGGTTCCTTCCGCGCCGGGCACTGGCGGCAGGAGGGCGGCGACCACGTCCACTCCTCCGAGGTCGTGCCCGGCGCCGGAGCAGACGCCGGCGCGTGGGAGGTCTCCGGCGACCTCGCGGCCATACTGAACCCGACCGAGGAGGCCGAGCAGCTGATCCGCTACCTCGCCGACCCGGCGACCGCGCTGCCGGAGTACACGGCGAACCGGACGGCCGCGGCCGACGGCGACCAGGACGCCACCGAGCGGGAGATCGGAGCCATCCTGCGCGAACCCGGCCGAACCCGCTGCTGGGACGCCTCCGACGCCATGCCCCGCACCACCCGCGACGCCTTCCACCAGGCAGTCCTGCGCACCTTCGCCGACCCGACCGACCTGAACACCCGCCTGCGAGAACTCGAAGCGCTCCGCAGGTCCCAGAACCTGCCGGTATGCAGCGCCGGCTGAGACGCGCCCCAAATGGGGCGCGGGGAACTGCGCGAGCAACCACGGACAACCCGCACCCGAAGAACAACCCCCACAACCCGAGGACCCATCCCCGCCCACCCCCGGAGGGCATGGCAGGCTTGGGCACATGGCCGCGCAGATCAACCCCAGCATCCTGTCCGCCGACTTCGCCCGCCTCGCGGACGAGGCCAAGGCGGTCGAGGGAGCCGACTGGCTCCACGTCGACGTCATGGACAACCACTTCGTCCCGAACCTCACGCTCGGCGTGCCGGTGGTCGAGTCCCTGGCCCGCGCGACCGACACCCCGCTGGACTGCCACCTGATGATCGAGGCTCCCGACCGCTGGGCGCCGCAGTACGTGGAGGCGGGCGCCGGCTCCGTCACCTTCCACGCCGAGGCGGCCGCCGCACCGGTGCGGCTGGCCCGCGAGATCCGGGCCAAGGGCGCCCGCGCGTCCATGGCGCTCAAGCCCGCGACGCCGATCGAGCCGTACGAGGACCTGCTCCCCGAACTCGACATGCTGCTGATCATGACGGTTGAACCCGGCTTCGGTGGGCAGGCGTTCCTCGACATCATGCTTCCCAAGATCCGGCGCACCCGTGAGCTGATCAGGAAGCACGGTCTGGAGCTGTGGCTCCAGGTCGACGGCGGTGTCTCGGCGTCCACGATCGAGCGGTGCGCCGACGCCGGCGCCGACGTCTTCGTCGCGGGGTCCGCGGTGTACGGGGCGTCCGACCCGGCCGAGGCGGTACGTGCACTGCGCACGCAGGCGGATGCGGCGACCGCCAAGGCATCCTGGTCCTGCGACCACTGAGGAACAGAAAGTGAACGGCTCCCGCCAGGGCTGATCAAGTGCGCCGAATCTGCGAGGATGAACGGCGTATCCAGAGTGTGAACAGCAGTGAGGAGATCGCCGTGTCGGGTATGTCGGCGGGCCGTTCAGCCATGCGGATGGGACCCGCTGAGCTGGTCCAGGCGGCGGCCATGGCCCGCCGCTTCTACCTCGAGGGCAAGTCCAAGATCCAGATCGCGGAGGAGTTCGGCGTCAGCCGCTTCAAGGTGGCCAGGGTTCTCGAGACCGCCCTCGAGCGGGACCTGGTGCGCATCGAGATCCGGGTGCCGGCCGAGCTGGACGCCGAGCGCTCGGACGCCCTGCGGGCCCGCTACGGGCTCCGGCACGCCGTCGTGGTGGAGTCCCCGGCCGACGCCGAGGAGACACCGGACCCGGAGAACCTGGGCGAGGTGGCCGCCGACCTGCTCGGCGAGCTGGTCAACGAGGGCGACGTGCTGGGCCTGGCCTGGGGCCGGTCGACCATCCACATGGCGGCGGCCCTCGACCGGCTGCCGCCGTGCACCGTGGTGCAGCTGACGGGCGTGTACGACGCCGGGACCGCCGAGCGCGGCTCGGTGGAGGCCGTCCGCCGTGCCGCCCAGGTGTCGGGCGGCGACGCGCACCCCATCTACGCGCCGATGCTCCTGCCGGACGCGGCCACCGCGCAGGCGCTGCGGCACCAGACCGGGATCGCCCGGGCCTTCGAGTACTTCGACAAGGTCACGGTCGCCTGCGTCTCCATCGGCTCCTGGGAGCCCGGGATCTCGACGGTGCACGACATGCTCAGCGACGAGGAGCGCGCGCACTACGCCTCGCTCGGGGTCGCCGCCGAGATGTCCGCGCACCTCTTCGACGCCGAAGGGCGCCGGGTCGGGCGGGACCTGGGGGAGCGGTGCATCACCGTCAAGGCCGACCAGCTCCGCCGTATCCCCGAGGTCGTCGCGATCGCGGGCGGGCAGCGCAAGGCGGCGGCCATCGACGCGGTGCTGCGCTCCGGCCTCGTCACCAGCCTGGTCACGGACACCTCGGCCGCGGACTACCTGATGACGGCGGGCTCGGCACCGAAGTCGACGCTCAACCGGACCGACCCCGACGGGATCTGACGGCCGATCGGCACCGGAAGCGGGAGAGAAGGGGCGCGACATGACCGAGGACCCCGCGGGACGGCTCGTGGTCACGCTGGACCTCGGCGGGGTCACGGACAAGGCGGGCCTGATGGACCGCTGCGCCCGCGACCTGGCGCTGCCCGACCGGTTCGGCCGGAACTGGGACGCGCTCGCCGACTCCCTCGCCGACCCCTCCGTCTGGCCCGTGGGCGCGGCGGACCGGGGCCTGGTCCTCGTCGTGGAGGGCTGGCGGGCGTACGCCGAGGCGCGGCCGGACGAGTGGACCGTCGCCGAGGAGGTCTTCGCCGAGGCCACCGACCGCGGCCCGGGGCTCTTCGTCACCCTCGGCCCTGGAGGATCCTCCAAGCAGGCCGCTGACCAGCCTGGATGATCTGCCCGGGGCTGATCGGCCACCCGCCGTGGGACAATGAAGTACGTGCTCTTTCCCCCTGGCTGACCTGTCCGGGGGCCACCTCTGATCGACTGGGATGTGCAGCACGTGCGTTTCCTCAATGACATCCAGCCCTCGTACGACCTGACGTACGACGACGTGTTCATGGTGCCGAGCCGCTCCGCCGTCGGCTCCCGGCAGGGCGTGGACCTCGGCTCCCCGGACGGCACGGGCACCACGATCCCGCTGGTCGTCGCCAACATGACCGCCATCGCGGGCCGCCGGATGGCCGAGACGGTGGCCCGGCGCGGCGGCCTCGTGGTCATCCCGCAGGACATCCCGATCGAGGTCGTCACCGACGTCGTCTCCTGGGTGAAGAGCCGCCACCACGTCCTGGACACCCCCATCGTGCTGGCCCCGCACCAGACCGTCGCCGACGCGCTGGCCCTGCTGCCCAAGCGCGCGCACAACGCGGGCGTCGTCGTGGACGAGGACCACAGGCCGGTCGGCGTGGTCACCGACACCGACCTGTCCGGCGTGGACCGCTTCACCCAGCTCGAGGAGGTCATGTCCAAGGACCTGATCCTCATCGACGCCGACCTGGACCCGCGCGAGGCCTTCAACACCCTCGACGCCGCCAACCGCCGCTACGCGCCCGCCGTGGACAAGGAGGGCCGCCTCGCCGGCATCCTCACCCGCAAGGGCGCCCTGCGCGCCACCCTGTACACCCCGGCCGTCGACGCGCAGGGCAGGCTCCGCATCGCCGCCGCCGTGGGCATCAACGGCGACGTGGCCGGCAAGGCCAAGCAGCTCATCGACGCCGGCGTGGACACCCTCGTCATCGACACCGCGCACGGCCACCAGGAGTCGATGATCAGCGCCGTCAAGGTGGTGCGCGACCTCGACCCGCGGGTCCCGATCGTCGCGGGCAACATCGTCTCCGCCCAGGGCGTGCGCGACCTGATCGAGGCGGGCGCCGACATCATCAAGGTCGGTGTGGGCCCCGGTGCCATGTGCACCACCCGCATGATGACCGGCGTGGGCCGGCCGCAGTTCTCCGCCGTCCTGGAGTGCGCCGCCGAGGCGAAGAAGTACGGCAAGCACGTGTGGGCGGACGGCGGTGTCCGCCACCCCCGCGACGTGGCGATGGCCCTCGCGGCCGGCGCGTCCAACGTGATGGTCGGCTCCTGGTTCGCGGGCACCTACGAGTCCCCGGGCGACCTCCAGCACGACGCCAACGGCCGCGCCTACAAGGAGTCCTTCGGCATGGCTTCCGCGCGCGCGGTGCGCAACCGCACCTCGGAGGAGTCGGCCTACGACCGGGCCCGCAAGGCGCTGTTCGAGGAGGGCATCTCCACCTCGCGGATGTTCCTCGACCCGGCCCGGCCCGGCGTCGAGGACCTGATCGACGCGATCATCGCGGGCGTCCGCTCGTCCTGCACCTACGCCGGTGCCGGCTCCCTGGAGGAGTTCGCCGAGAAGGCCATCGTCGGCATCCAGAGCGCCGCCGGTTACGCCGAGGGCAAGCCGCTGCACGCCAGCTGGAGCTGACCCGCCCCGAAGCCCGGCAGTCACGTCAGGGCGGCTTGACGTCAAGCCGTCCTGACGTGACGCTGGACGCATGACCACACCGCAGAGCATCGAGCCGCAGCACACCCTGCTGACCGCCGTGGCCCGCCTCGACGAGCTGCGCGCCCGCGAGTCCCTCGCCGGGTTCGGCAGCGACGACGAGGCCCTGGACCGCGCCCAGCTCCTCGAACTGCTCGCGCTCAGCGAGGTGGTCGCCCGCAAGGCCGCCTACGGGCGCCAACTCACCGTCCGCGCCGCCCGCGAGGCCGGTGCCTCCTGGGCGCAGATCGGAGCCGCCCTCGGCACCAGCAAGCAGGCCGCCTGGGAGGCGCACACGCGCTGGATCGACGCCCAGGAGGCCGCCCGCGGCCGGCCAGGACAGATCGGCTTCGACGCCGCGGACGCGGCCGAGGCACGCGCCGCCGCGGGCGAGCCGGACAGTCACCGACCGTCCGGCTCGTAGCGTTCGGTCCCGCCGCCCTCGGCTTCGCCCGCTGCGGGTGCCTGATCGGCGGCCCGTCCACACCGTCACCCGGGTGGTCTTCGGTGTCCGGGTGGCCGTCCGGCTCGTGTTCTACTTCGGGTACGGCCACCGCCGCCCCCGACTCGCCACACCGGACCCGCCCGGGGCCCGGACGCACCAGAAGCGAAGTGAACGACCCGCAGTGCTGAACGATCTCGACGAACGCATCGTGCACGCCCTCGCCGAGGACGCCCGCCGCTCCTACGCGGACATCGGGCAGTCGGTCGGCCTCTCCGCGCCCGCCGTGAAACGGCGCGTGGACCGGCTGCGCGCCACCGGCGCCATCACCGGCTTCACCGTACGGGTCGACCCCGCCGCGCTCGGCTGGGAGACCGAGGGGTTCGTCGAGATCTTCTGCCGCCGCAACACCTCGCCCGAGACCATCCAGCGGGGCCTCGATCGCTACCAGGAGGTCGTGGCCGCGTCCACCGTCACCGGGGACGCCGACGCGGTCGCCCAGGTCTTCGCCTCCGACATGCGGCACTTCGAGCGGGTCCTGGAGCGGATCGCCGGGGAGCCGTTCGTGGAGCGCACCAAGTCCGTGCTGGTGCTCTCGCCACTGCTGCGGCGCTCCTCGTCGGGTTCGCCCACGTAATCCGGTGGGCAGGGCGCCGCGTGCCCTCTAGCATCGGTGCCATGACCTGGCGACATTGATCCACCCGCGCCACCCGTAGCGCCTCCTCCCGAGGGCCGCCCCGGACGCCGTACCTCCGGTGTCCGATCCGCCCCCTCGGGAAGGCCTCATGACCGTCTCACCCCCGCCCTCAGCCGCGCGTGCCGCCGACGCGCCCGCAGGCACCCACCGGCTCGTGCGCACGCTGTACGCCTCGGCGTTCTGCGACGAGTTCGTCCTGCTCTACCCGGTGTACGCGCTGCTGTTCGCCGACACCGGCCTGTCCGTCTGGCAGACGGCCTCGCTGTTCGCCCTGTGGTCGCTGACCGGCGTGCTGCTCGAGGTGCCCTCCGGCGCCTGGGCCGACGCCGTCTCCCGCCGGCTGCTGCTGATCCTCGGCCCGCTGCTCACCGCCGCCGGCTTCGCGCTGTGGGTGCTCGCGCCCTCCTACGGCGCCTTCGCCCTCGGCTTCGTGCTGTGGGGCGCGGGCGGCGCGCTCGGCTCGGGCGCGCTGGAGGCGCTGGTCTACGACGAACTCGAGCGGGCCGGCGCGGCCGGCGACTACGCCCGCGTCATGGGCCGGGCCCGGGCGATCGGCATCGCCGCGACCATGTCCGCCATGGGCCTGGCCGGTCCGGTGTTCGCCTGGGGCGGCTACCACGCGGTCGGCGCCGCGAGCGTGCTGGCCTGTCTGGCCGCGGCGGCCGTGGCCACCCGTTTCCCCGAGCACCGCACTCCCTCCGGCGGCGGCGAACGCTGGTCCGCGACCCTGCGCGCGGGTCTCGCCGACGCCCGCGCCGACCGGTCCGTGCGTGGGGCGCTGCTCCTCGTACCGGCCGTGACCGCGGTGTGGGGCGCGCTCGACGAGTACACGCCGCTGCTGGCGCGCGACACCGGCGTCGCGGCCGAGACCGTGCCCTGGCTGCTGCTGGTGATCTGGGCCGGTGCCACCGCCGGCAGCCTGCTGGCCGGTGCGGCGGAGCGCCTGACGGCCAACGGGTTCGCCGCGCTGCTCACCGGTTCCGCGCTCGCCCTGGCCGTGGGGGGCCTGGCCGGCACACCGGCCGCCCTGGTCCTGGTGGCGCTCGCCTTCGGCGGCTTCCAGCTGGCGACCGTGCTGGCCGACGCCCGTCTCCAGCAGCGCATCGACGACACCGGGCGGGCCACCCTGACCTCGGTCGCGGGCCTCGGCACCGAGCTGGGCAACCTCGCCACCTACGGCGCCTACGCGGCAGCGGCCACGGCCTGGGGCCACGGCACCGCCTTCGCGCTCTCCGCGCTGCCGTACGTCCTGACGGCGCTGCCGCTGGCCGGCGCCGCCCGAACCACAGCCGCGGCTGCCGGGGCACGACGTCGAAGTCGCCGGTCCCCTTCCTGACCTTCTCGAAGGGCGCCGGCCCCACGCACCGGGGTGTCGTCCGGATCATGCCGGGTTCGCGGGGTCTGGCACGCACTCCCCACTGCCCGAAGGGCGTGGGAGGTGCCCCCAGCGGCGTTGTCGTCGGTTGTCAGCTCCCCCACGCTCGGCTGCGCTCGCGCGGGGCCCCATCGCGTTGCCGCCCTCCTCCGCCTTGCAGCTGCACGCACCAGACCCCGCTCGGTGGGCCACAAGGCACCGTCGCCTGGATCCGACCTGATCCGAACGACCGACCCGCTTCCCCTCGGCGCCGGGGAGGCCGGAGTCGGTGATGACGCCGGAGACGACGGCCACTTCACCGCCGGTCAGGAGACAGTCCACGGTTGCCTCGGCCCGCGCCCCTCACCGTTCAGGCAGTGGCTGCACTCGAAGGTCCCGGGCGCCTCCAGGGGTCCTCTTTGTCCTCGGCCGCCAGACGGGCGTCGAAGGTGAGGGTGACGTCGTCCCCCGCCGGCCGGTACGGCTTGGCGGTGCCGGCCAGGGCGGCGGCCTCCCGCGGGAGCGGACCGTCGTGCGGCTTCCCGTCGGGGCCGGCGGCGACGGGCGCGCCCGTGGTGACGGCGGTGAGCAGCGGGGCGGCGCGGAGTGCGGCGGTCGCGGTACGGCGTTTCATGGCGGTCGTCTCCCGTGGAACGAAGCCGGTGAACCGAACGGTCCCCACTGTCCCGGCGCCGCACCCGCACCACAGCCGGCCCAGGACGGGAGCCACCTCCGCCGCGCGGCGGGCAGGGCCGTCCCGGTCGGCTCCCGGGGGACGAGAACCGCACCCGCCGCACGGGGCGCAACGAATCGCCGTGGGGTGCCCGGGGCACGCAACGATCCGCTCACCGGCGCGCAACAGGTCCGTCTTGTCCGGCCGAGTCCGGCGACCGTACCGTCTATCCGACCCCTGAAGCCCCCTTGCGACCGGTGAGGAACACGCATGCGCACCGCCCTGCTCCAGAGCTCCGGCCGCCCCGGCTCCACCGCCGAGAACCTCAAGGTCCTGGACGAGGCCGCGGGCCGCGCCGCCGCCGCGGGAGCCGCGCTGCTCGTCACCCCCGAGCTGTTCCTGACCGGATACGCCATCGGCGACGCCGTCGGCGTCCTCGCCGAACCCGCCGACGGCGACGCGGCCGACGCCGTCGCGGAGATCGCCGGTCGCCACGGCCTGGCCGTCGCGTACGGCTACCCCGAGCGGGACGGCGAGCGCGTCTTCAACTCCGTCCAGCTCGTCGCCGCGGACGGCACCCGGCTCGCGGGCTACCGCAAGACCCACCTCTTCGGCTGCTTCGAGCGCGACCACTTCACTTCCGGCGAGCAGCCCGTCGTCCAGGCCGAGCTGGACGGCCTCACCGTGGGCCTGATGATCTGCTACGACGTCGAGTTCCCGGAGAACGTCCGCGCCCACGCCCTGGCCGGCACCGACCTGCTGCTCGTCCCGACCGCGCAGATGCACCCGTTCCAGTTCGTCGCCGAGTCGGTCGTGCCGGTGCGGGCCTTCGAGAACCAGATGTACGTCGCGTACGTCGACCGCGTCGGCCGGGAGGGCGAGTTCGAGTTCGTCGGCCTGTCCACCCTCGCGGGGCCCGACGGCGTCGCCCGCGCCCGCGCCGGGCGGGCGGAGGAGCTGATCCTCGCCGACGTCGACCCGGCCTTCCTGGCCGCGTCCCGCGAGACCAACCCGTACCTGAAGGACCGTCGCCCCGGTCTCTACGGCTCACTCGGCTGAGTACCGGACCGCGCGTCCCGCCACCCGTTCCACCCTTCCACCCGTGCAAGGAGTCCGTACCCCATGACGTCCACCGTGCCCAACGCGATCGAGCACGCAGCCGAGCAGCAGCCGCCGATCACCATGTTCGGGCCGGACTTCCCCTACGCGTACGACGACTTCCTCGCCCACCCGGCGGGACTCGGCCAGATACCCGCCACCGAGCACGGCACCGAGGTCGCCGTCGTCGGCGGCGGTCTGTCCGGCATCGTGGCCGCCTACGAGCTGATGAAGATGGGCCTGCGGCCCGTCGTCTACGAGGCCGACCGGATCGGCGGCCGCCTGCGCACCGTCGGCTTCGACGGCTGCGACCCCTCGCTGACCGCCGAGATGGGCGCGATGCGCTTCCCGCCGTCCTCCACCGCCCTCCAGCACTACATCGACCTGGTGGGCCTTCGGACCCAGGCCTTCCCCAACCCCCTCGCCGAGGCCACGCCGTCGACCGTCGTCGACCTCAAGGGCGAGTCGCACTACGCCGAGACGCTCGACGACCTGCCGCAGGTCTACCGGGACGTGGCCGACGCCTGGGCGAAGTGCCTCGAAGAGGGCGCCGACTTCACCGACATGAACCGCGCCCTGCGCGAGCGAGACGTCCCGCGCATCCGCGAGATCTGGTCGAAACTGGTCGAGAAGCTCGACAACCAGACCTTCTACGGCTTCCTGTGCGACTCCGAGGCATTCAGGTCCTTCCGGCACCGCGAGATCTTCGGCCAGGTCGGCTTCGGCACCGGCGGCTGGGACACCGACTTCCCCAACTCCATCCTGGAGATCCTCCGCGTCGTCTACACCGAGGCCGACGACCACCACCGCGGCATCGTCGGCGGCTCCCAGCAACTGCCGCTCCGACTCTGGGAGCGCGAGCCGGAGAAGATCGTCCACTGGCCGTACGGCACCTCGCTGAAGTCCCTGCACGCGGACGGCGAACCCCGTCCGGCCGTGACCCGGCTGAACCGCACCGCGGGCAACCGCATCACCGTGACCGACGCCGACGGCGACATCCGCACCTACGGGGCGGCGGTCTTCACCGCCCAGTCCTGGATGCTGCTCTCGAAGATCGCCTGCGACGACTCGCTCTTCCCGATCGACCACTGGACCGCGATCGAGCGCACCCACTACATGGAGTCCAGCAAGCTCTTCGTCCCGGTCGACCGGCCCTTCTGGCTCGACAAGGACGAGGTGACCGGCCGGGACGTCATGTCGATGACGCTCACCGACCGCATGACCCGCGGCACCTACCTGCTGGACGACGGCCCGGACAAGCCCGCCGTCATCTGCCTCTCCTACACCTGGTGCGACGACAGCCTGAAGTGGCTGCCGCTGTCCGCGAACGAGCGGATGGAGGTCATGCTGAAGTCGCTCGGCGAGATCTACCCGAACGTCGACATCAGGAAGCACGTCATCGGCAACCCGGTGACGGTCTCCTGGGAGAACGAGCCGTACTTCATGGGCGCGTTCAAGGCCAACCTGCCCGGGCACTACCGCTACCAGCGGCGCCTGTTCACCCACTTCATGCAGGAACGGCTGCCGGAGGACAAGCGGGGAATCTTCCTCGCCGGCGACGACATCTCCTGGACGGCCGGCTGGGCCGAGGGCGCCGTCCAGACCGCGCTCAACGCGGTCTGGGGCGTCATGCACCACTTCGGCGGGGAGACCGACGCGACCAACCCCGGACCGGGCGACCTGTACGAGGAGATCGCGCCGGTGGAGCTCCCCGGGGTCTAGGCCGGGGCCTAGACCCCGGCCGCCCGCGCCTTCTCGTAGACCTCGGCGGCGACGTCCTTGAGTTCCTCGGCGTCGCGCGTGGTGCTCTGCACGTCGATGAGGATCACGTCGAAACCGATCTCGGCGTGCGCGGCCAGGTCCTCGACGATCTGGTCGACGCTGCCCTGGAAGGGGCGGCGGTCGGAGCCCTCGTAGTGCGCCGCGCCGTAGCGGGTGTTGACCCGCAGCACCGTCCGGATGGGCTTCGTGCGACCCCGCTCGGCGGCAAGTTCCCGCAGTTTGCGCAACTGCGCGGCGACGGCCTCGGCACCGATGCCGGTCGGCAGCCAGCCATCGGCGTGGTCGACCAGGCGACGCCGGGCCCGGCCGCTGTCGCCCGCCGCCAGCAGGACGGGGATCGGCCGGGCGGGTTTGGGACCGACCACGGCGGACGCGATCTTCGTGACCTCCCCGTCGTACACCACCGGATCGGGCCCCCAGACCGCGCGGCACACCCCGATCAGCTCGTCGAGGGCGGCGCCGCGCTCGGCGAACGGCCGTACGGACGCCGCCGCGTACTCGTCGTGCGACCAGCCGGTACCGAAGCCCGCCACCACCCGGCCGCCGCTCGCCGCGTCCAGCGTGGCCAGCGACTTGGCCAGCTGGAAGGGGACGTGCAGCGGGGCGACCAGCACGCTCGTGCCCAGCCGGGCCCGCTCGGTGACCGCGGCGGCGAGGGCGAGGGTGACCAGCGGCTCCGCCACGCCCCGGTACGTGTCCGGCCAGGGCAGGCCCTCGATGCCGTAGAGCCCCTGGGTCGCGGGCTCCGGGAACAGGGCGCGCTCGAACACCCACAGGCTCTCGTAGCCCATCCGTTCCGCCGCGCGCGCCACGTCGGGGACGTCCTTGCCGATGTCGTACTGCCGCATCTGAGGGAGGCCGAGTCCGAGCCGGGTCGTCATACCGGGGTGCTCCTTCGCAGTCGGGGTGCGATGTCGCCCATGGTTCCCACCAGGTTGCCCATGGGACCCAACAGTTTCAACGTACAGCGACCGCACGGGTGTTCCGGGACCGCACACGCGAGAACCGGCCGGTCAGTCCGGCAGCGGTGTGAGCAGCATGCGGCCCGCGAAGCCCACCGCGGCGTCGAGTCGTACGGTGAACTCCCCGGCGACGTCCGGCAGCCGGCGCAGCGCCCACAGCGCGCGGGCCGCCGCCCAGGTGGCCTCGCGGGCGCGGTCCAGGCTCCAGGAACCCAGCAGATGGGTCAGCGGGTCGGCGATCTGCAGGAGGTCGGGACCCGGCATCAGCTCGTCGCGGATGCGCTCCTCCAGCGAGACGAGGAGATCACCCACGCGGTCGAACTCGTCCTCCAGGTCGACGGGTTCGCAGCCGAGCGTACGACAGGTGTCCACCACGGCCAGCGCGAGGTCGTGGCCGATGTGCGCGTTGATGCCCGCCAGCGCGAACTGCAGCGGCCGTACCCCGGGATGGCGGCGGAACTGGAACAGGGGGCGCCAGCAGGCGGGCGGACGGCGGTCCTCCGCCGCCGCGTCCACGGCGGCCAGATAGCGCTCCGCGAACCGCACGTCCAGCGCGGTCGCGGCCGAGGCGTCCGCGAACCGGCCGCCGTCGATGTGCCGGTCCACGGCCGCCGTGACGGCGAGGTAGACGCGGTTGAATACCGCCACTCCGTCCCGGGCCGGCAGCGCGGTGTCGAGGGCGCGCATCCGGGACAGGACGGTGTCCACCGTCAAGGCGGCCGTCGGGACTTGCTCGCAGTGCGCCATGGCCGCAGCGTCGCAGCTTTAGGCTGACGGCGGTGCCGGCGGGCCCGACGCTTCCCCAGAACGGGGGAACGCGCCCGCCGCGCGGGGGAGGGGGACCGTACGTGTCAGGCCGTCGTGCCCGGCGTCGGGCTGCTCGCAGGGCCGGGCGCAGGGGTGCCGCGGGACGTGGTGCGATGGTCGCGGCGGCGTCCGTCGTCGTCGCGGTGGGGACCGCCGCCGGAATGCTCACCGCGATCGGCGACGAGGACGGCGGCGGTGCCGGCGCCGGCCACCCGCGGGTGACCCACTCGGTGCGGCTGGACGCCCTGCCCGTCTCCCCGTCCCGGTCCGCGCCCGAGTCGCCGTCGCGCCCCGCGTCGCCGTCGCCGACCGCCGAGAAGCCCGCTCCCGCGCCTTCGCCGAAGCGGACCTCCGCGAAGAAGAAGCCTCGGACGACGGCCGCCGCCACCCGGCTCTACCGGCACCCCGAGTCCCAGGTCCTCGACTGGGTCCGGGCCCACCCGGGCGACCCGCGCCGGGACGTCATCGCGTCCCGGATCGCCGGCCACCCGGCCGCCGTCTGGTTCGCCGACCACACACCGGCCACCATCACCTCCCGGGTCCGCGCCGTGACCGCCGCGGGCGCCGCCCAGGGCCGGGTGCCGGTCCTCGTGCCGTACGCGATACCCGACCGCGACTGCGGCGGCCACTCGGAGGGCGGCGCGCCCGACCTCGACGCCTACGACGCCTGGATCGACCGGTTCGCCGCGGGGCTGGGCTCCAGTGAGGTGATCATCGTGCTGGAGCCCGACTCGGTCGCCCAGTCCGAGTGCCTGTCCGCCGGTGGGCGCGCCGAACGCTTCGCCTCCCTGGCCCGCGCCGGGAGGGTCATGAAGGACGCCGACCCGGCCGCCCGGGTGTACTACGACGCGGGTCACTCCGGCTGGCACGCGCCCGCCAGGCAGGCGGGCTGGCTGAAGCAGGCCGGGGCCGCCTCGGAAGACTCCTCCGACGGCGTCTTCAGCAACGTCTCCAACTTCCACGCCACCGCCGACGAGATCGCCTACGACCGCGCGGTCCTCGACGCCCTCGGCGGTCCGGCGAGCCTCGGCGCCGTCATCGACACCAGCCGCAACGGCAACGGCGCCCCGGCCGACGGCGAGTGGTGCGACCCGGACGGCCGCAGCCTCGGCCGCGCACCGACCCTCACCACCGGCATGGGGCGCGTCGACGCCTACCTGTGGGTCAAGCTGCCCGGGGAGTCGGACGGCTGCCGCGGCGAGCCCGGGACGTTCACGCCCTCGTACGCCTACGACCTGGCGCGCTGAGTCCCACCGTCACCGCCGTCACCACCGGCGCCGCCGGACTCGGTCTTCGCGTCGTACGACGACGTGCCCTCGTCCAGCAGCGGCTGCTGGGTCTTGAGGTGCGCCGGGGCGAAGGCGCGCAGCGCGTGGTAGCCGGTGATGACGACCAGGGTGCCGAGCGCGATGCCGCTGAGCGAGAACGTGTCGGTGAACTCCATACTGACGTTGCCGACGCCGATGATGATGCCCGCGGCGGCCGGCACCAGGTTCAGCGGGTTGCGCATGTCCACCTTGGCGTTGATCCAGATCTGCGCGCCGAGCAGGCCGATCATGCCGTAGAGGATGACGGTGATGCCGCCGAGCACCCCGCCCGGGATCGCGGCCACGACCGCGCCGAACTTCGGGCAGAGGCCGAAGAGCAGGGCGAAACCGGCCGCCGCCCAGTACGCGGCCGTCGAGTAGACCCGGGTCGCGGCCATCACGCCGATGTTCTCGGAGTACGTGGTGTTGGGCGGGCCGCCGACGGCGGTGGAGAGCACCGAGCCGATGCCGTCGGCCGAGATCGCCGTGCCGAGCCTGTCGTCGAGGTTGTCGCCGGTCATCTCGCCGACCGCCTTGACGTGCCCGGCGTTCTCCGCGATCAGGGCGATGACGACGGGCAGGGCGACCAGGATCGCCGACCACTCGAAGCTCGGCCCGTGGAACGACGGCAGCCCGATCCAGTCGGCCCCGCCCACGGCGGAGAAGTCCAGCCGCCAGTGGTCGGTCGGCTTGCCGCTGCCGTCCACCGAGTGGATCTTCCCGAAGACCCGGTCGAGGGCCCAGGACAGGACGTACCCGAAGACCAGTCCCAGGAAGATCGCGATCCGGGACCAGAAGCCGCGCAGGCACACCACGGCCAGACCGGTGAACAGCATCACGAACAGCGCCGTCCACTGGTCCTGCGGCCAGTACGTGGACGCGGTCACCGGGGCCAGGTTGAAGCCGATCAGCATCACCACCGCGCCGGTGACGACCGGCGGCATCGCGGCGTGGATGATCCGCGCCCCGAACCGCTGCACGGCGAGCCCCACCAGGAACAGCGCGACGCCGACGACGAGGACCGCGCCGGTCACCGTGGCGCTGGTGCCGCCCTGCGCCCGGATGACCGCGGCGACGCCGACGAAGGAGAGCGAGCAGCCGAGGTAGCTGGGCACCCGGCCCCGGGTGGCGAGCAGGAAGATGACGGTTGCGACGCCCGACATCATGATCGCGAGGTTGGGGTCCAGGCCCATCAGGACCGGAGCCACGAAGGACGCTCCGAACATGGCCACCACGTGCTGGGCGCCGAGCCCGGCCGTGCGGGGCCACGAGAGCCGTTCGTCGGGGCGGACCACCGCTCCGGGGGCGGGTACCTTCCCGTCCCCGTGCAGTTTCCAACGCACGCCGAGGTCCATGGTGAGGTTTCGCTTTCTCTGTACCGAGGTCTGACCGGACCATTGTCAGGGGTGCCCGGCCGTGCGGTTGACCTGCGCCCTTCCCCGAAGGGTGTCCTGAGCGTCCGCTTAGGATGGTGGGGATCCCCGTACGCGCCCAGACACACCGCACGTACCACCCGCACCATCCAGGAGTCCGCCGTGACCGCCGAAGCGCCCGCCGCCCCCGTACCGCCCACCGTCCCCCACGGCCGGCTCGTCCCCGTGACCGTCCACTTCGACGACCTGGACGCCCTCGGACTGCTGCACAACGCCCGCTACCCGGTGATGGTCGAGCGGGCCTGGACGGAGCTGTGGGCCGGGTACGGCGTCCGGTTCGAGGGCGACTGGGAGGCGGCCGGCGACGCCTGCAACGCGGTCAGGGAACTGACGATCGGCTACGAGGCGCCGGTCACCAGGCCCGGCGCGTACGCCGTCCACCTGTGGGTGGACCGGCTCGGCACCACCGGTCTCACCTACGGCTTCCGGTTCTGCTCGGCGGACGGGGCCACCACCTACGCCCGGGGCACCCGGGTGCTGGTCCGGCTGGACGCGCGTACGCTGCGTCCGGCGCCGTGGAGCGAGGCGTTCAGGACTGCCGGCCGGGCACTTCTGCGACCGGCGGACTGATCTTCGGGCGGTTCCGGTCCCCGGACCGCAGCACCCGCGCGAACACCACCAGGCAGCAGGCCAGCAGCGTCACCAGACCGAACGACACCACCAGGCTGGTCGCCTGGGCCAGACCGCCGATCGCGCTCGGCGCGACCAGGCCCGAGGTGTACGTGATGGTCGCGACGCCCGCGATGGCCAGGCTCGGGTTGGAGCCGGCCCGGCCGGCCGCGGCGAAGCACAGCGGGACGACCACGGCGATGCCGAGACCCATCAGCGCGAAGCCGGTCATCGCCACCGCCGGATGGCCGCCGACCACGACGAGCAGGCCGCCGAGGGTGGCCAGCACCCCGCTCACCCGCACCGTGCGCACGGCCCCGAACCGGTCCACCACCTTGTCCCCGGCGAGCCGGGCCAGCGCCATCGTCAGCGTGAAGCCCGTCGTGCAGGCCGCCGCCAGACCGGCCGAGGTCTCCAGCTCGTCCCGCAGATAGACCGCGGACCAGTCCAGGCTCGCGCCCTCCGCGAACACCGCGCAGAACCCGACCGCGCCGATCAGCAGCGCCGACCTGGGCGGCAGCGCGAAGCGCGGCGGCGGGTCCTCGTCCTCGGCGGGCTGGAGGTCCAGCACCCAGGTGCAGGCGACCAGGCCCGCCACGGTCAGCGCCGCGGCGGCCAGGAGGTGATGCGTCCGGGCGTCCGTGCCCAGGTGGGCGGCGAGCGTCCCGGCCGCCGAACCGATCAGCGCGCCCGCGCTCCACATGCCGTGCAGCCCGGACATGATCGACTTGTCCAGACGGTTCTCGACCTCGACGCCCAGGGCGTTCATCGCCACGTCCGACATGCCCGCCGTGGCGCCGTAGACGAACAGGGCGAGACACAGGGTGAGCAGGTTCGGGGCGAGGGAGGGCAGGATCAGCGCCAGCGTCCACAGGGCCAGCAGGCCGCGCAGGGCGGCGCGGGCGCCGAAGCGATGGGTGACGCGGCCGGCCAGCGGCATGGCGAGGGACGCGCCGAGCGCGGGGAAGGCCAGCGCCAGCCCCAACTGGCCCGCGCTCACACCGGCGTGGTCCTGGATCCAGGGCACGCGGGTCGCGAAGGAGCCGGTGACGGAGCCGTGCACGGCGAACACGGCCGCCACGGCGTACCGGGCGCGCTTCACCTCGCTGCGCCCGTAGGTCCCTGTGCTCATGGTCCACCCCTCCGTGTCTGCAGGTCGCGGCGTAAACTATCAGGGAGCCTGCCTGATAGATAGTGGATTACCGGCGCGGGCCTCCGTGCCGCCGATCTGGAAGGATCCCGGCATGCCCGCATCCCCGAGCACCGCCCGGGCCATCAACGACCGGCTCGCCCTTCATCTGCTCCAGCGGGAGGGCCCGTTGACGGCAGGGCAGTTGAAGCAGCTGACCGGCCTGTCCCGGCCCACCGTCGCCGACCTCGTCGAACGCCTCACCGCCTCAGGACTGATCGAGGTGGCGGGGGAGTCGGGCGAGCAGCGCCGCGGACCCAACGCCAAGCTGTACGGCATCGTCGCGGGGCGCGCCCACCTCGCCGCCCTCGACGTGCGCACCGAAGGCGTCGCCGTGCTCGTCTCCGACCTGCTCGGCCGGGTCCTCGCCGAGGCCTCCGTGCCCATCGACGACCACTCCGGCACCGGTCCCGCGGTGGAGCAGGCGGTGAGCGTGGTCGAGCGCGCGGTCAAGGAGGCCGGCGCCGACGGGCTGCACACCGTCGGCATCGGCGCGCCCGGCCTGATCGACCCGGTCGGCGGTGAACTCCGGGACTCCAGTGGGCTGCCGGAGTGGCATCGCCGGCTGATGGCCGCGCTCCAGGAGAAGTTCCCCGAGGCCCGGGTCGGCGTCGAGAACGAGACCAACCTCGCCGCCCTGGCCGAACAGCGCGACGGTGCCGCCCGCGACCGGGACACCTTCGTCCTCCTCTGGCTCGGCCTCGGCATCGGCGCCGCCGTGGTCCTGGACGGCACCCTGCGCCGGGGCGTGTCCGGGGGCGCGGGCGAGATCGGCTTCATGCCGGTGCCGGGCACCGCCGGACTGCCCTCCGCCACCGACTGCGACGGGGGCTTCCACTCCGTGGCGGGCTCGGCGGCGGTGACCGCCCTGGCGGCGGAGCACGGCGTGACGGCACGACCCGTCGGGCCCGAGCCGCACGCCGCGGCATTGGTCCGGGAGGCGGTACGCCGGTCGGCGTCCGGGAGCGACCCGGCCGCCGAGCGGTTCCTCGACGCGCTCGCCGACCGTGTCGTCCTCGGCGCCGCCGCCGTCGTCTCCGTCCTCGACCCCGGCTGCCTGGTCCTCGCCGGCGAGATCGGCCGGGCCGGTGCCGACGCCCTCGCCGACCGCGTCCAGCACCGGCTCACCCGCATGTCACCGCTGGCCACGGAGGTACGGCCCAGCACCCTGGGCGGCGGCGCGGTGCTGCGCGGCGCCCTGCTCACCGCCCGCGACCGCGCGCAGGACGAACTCTTCGCACCGCCGGAGCGGTAGCCCGCGACGCTTCGGCGGGGTACTCGTCCGCGCCCGGACACGGCCGCCACACACACGGGACGAGGGGCGCCCGCCTCCCGTGCGGGGACATCCCTCGGCCGCCCCCCACAGGGGAAACGCGCGTGGCCCACGCAGCCTGCGGCGACTCGCCGCCCGCGGGCCCGGCGGGTGCCGGTGGGAAGACGGGCGGCGTCGCGGGGCCGTCCGGGCTGCCCGTCTCCCCGGGTCCCCCGGCAGGGGGAGCCGGGGGAGGCCGGGAGCCATGCGGGTGCCCGGCGGGCGCGGCCGGCCCGGCCGTCGGCCTCACCGGGGTGGCGGCCCGCGACGCCCGGGTCCGGGGGCGGGCCCCCGCCGGCGGCCGGCGCGCCGATGCGGCCAGGTGCGTTGGGGGGACCCGGCGGCGGGCAAGGGCCTTCGTCACCGCCGCCGGGCCCGTTCGAGCGGGGGTCAGCAGGCGCCGAGGTCCTGCCAGACACCCCATTCACCGGTGGTTCCGGGCTCCTCGCCCTTCGTCCACCACTTGGACTTCCACGTGTGCCCCTGGTGGGACACCGTGGTGCCGCCGCCGTACGACGAGGCCGTGTCCCAGGCGGGGGCCGTGCACTGCCCGGCGCCGCCCGTCGGGCTGGGGCTCGGCCCAGGGGACTCGGTGCCCGTGGGCGTGGGGGTGGGCGTCTGCGTCCCGGGGTCCACCACGGTCGTATCCCGGGCGAGGTCGCCGGCCAGGGCGTACGCCGTGCCGCCGATCGTGACCGTCCAGTTCGACGGGGTCGACACGGGCAGGTAGTAGTTGAACGCCAGGTCGACGGTCGCGCCCGGCGCCAGCGACTGCCACGCCGGCAGCTTCAGCGACACCCGGTGGAAGTCACCCTTCAGACCGCCCGCGTTGCCGCCCGTGTGGTCGCTGTGGATGACCTTGGTGCCGAAACCCGACTGGTCGGAGGCGTTCCCCGGGGCCGAGGTCCCGTAGTCGAACTGGAACTCCGTGCCGGCCGGCAGCGCGCTCTTCGTGTTGTTGGTGATCCGCAGCTTGGGCGTGATCGGGTAGTTGGAGTCGCCCAGCTTGAAGTCGGTGAACTCCACGTCCACGTCCACGGCCTGCGCCGGCAGGTCCGCGTTCGACTTCTTCGCGCCGTACGGCGCGGCCGACCTGAACGTGTCGTACATCAGCGAGGTGAGGGTGTCGCCCATCTCGTACTGGCCCTTGGCGGCGTTCCAGCCGTAGTCGCCGGCCAGCTCCCAGATCATCGCGCCGCCGATGCCGCGGTCCACCACGTAGTCGGCCTTGGTCCCGACCGACTGCTCGTCCTCGGTGGACAGGAACACCTTCTTCTCGGCGTTCCACAGCCAGGGGGCGACCAGCGTCGAGTCGTACTCGCGGGCGTAGGAGCCCGTCAGCTTCGTGTCCGCCGGGAAGCCGTAGTCGGTGACGTAGTCGCCGACGATGCCCTTCTCCAGGTTCTTGGCGTGCCACATCGGGTTGGAGCCCGCCGGGGACTCCTTGCCGTTGGTGTCGAGGTCGTGCCAGAGGTTGTCGATGCCGACGGCGCCGTCACCGCACTTGGTCAGACCGGAGCCCGCCGGGCAGGTGGACGCGGAGGCCTTGCCCCACAGGCCGTCGGTGCCGCCCTGGACGTTCTTGTGGCCGCGCGTGTAGTACGGCAGGCCGATGTTGATGCGGCCGGCCGGCATCGAGCCGCGGAAGTAGTGGTAGGCCCAGTCGGTGTTGAGGTAGCCGATGCCGCCGTACTGGGCGCTGCCGTAGACGCCCGCGGCGGCCAGCTCGGCGTCCTTGCCGTCGTCGAAGAGCGAGGCGTTCGGGCCGACGTACTCGTTCCAGGCGCCGTGCAGGTCGTAGGACATGATGTTGACGTAGTCCAGGTACTTCTGGACCTGGAAGGTCTCCATGCCGCGCAGCAGGTATCCGGAGGACGGCGCGGCGACGGAGAGCAGGTAGTGCCTGCCGTCCGCGGCGCCCGCGCGGTCCAGCTTCTCGCGCAGCGTCTTCATCAGCGCCGCGTAGCCCTTGACCAGCCCGGCCCGGCGGCCGCCCGCGAAGGACCAGTCGAGCGGGTTGCCCGCGTCCTTCATCGTCGTCGGGTACTCGTAGTCGATGTCGACGCCGTTGAAGCCGTACTTCCGGACGAAGTCGACGGCCGAGTCCGCGAAGGTGTCGATGCCGGCCCGGTTGACCGAGCCGTCGGCGTTGGTGGCCATCGAGTAGAAGCCGCCCGAGTCCACGCGCGAGCCGTCGTCCGCGAAGTAGCCGCCCGTCTCCGCCCAGCCGCCCACCGAGATCATCGTCTTGACGTCCGGGTGCTGCTTCTTGAACTTGTTGAGCAGGTTGAAGTGGCCCTTGTAGGGGAGGCCGGGATCCATCTCGGCGCCCTCGACCCCGGGCCAGGTCATGCCGGTCGCCGCGTTCTTCTCGCCGTCCGCGCCCACGGAGAGCCGGTTGCCGCCGTCGACGTGCGCGAAGGCGTAGTTGATGTGGGTGACCTTGTCCCACGGGATGTCCGAGGCGAGGTAGGCCGGCTTGCCGTCCTTGCCCGTGCGCCAGCCGGTGAAGTACCCGATCACCCGGCGCGGGTGGTCGGCGCCCATCCTCTCCCTGCCGTCGGCGTCGTAGACCGAGCAGTAGGGGACGTCGACGCCGGGGGTCTCGTAGAGCCCGTCGGGGCGACAGGACTCCTGGTCGGCGGCTTGCGACGCGGTCGCCGGGAGACCGGCGAGCAGGAGGCCGGCGACGGCGGCGACGGCCGCGAACAGGGCCGGCCCCGCTCTGTGGCGGGATCTGGAGCGTGACGGGGAAGGCACAGTCGGTTCCTCTCCACGGAAGTTGCGCAGACCCTAGAGAGGACTAGACCAGTGAGTCCATAGGTATGGACCAATCTCAACGCGGCTGGACGGTCGCCCGGTTGGGGTGGCCGCGACAGTTGGCCCCGGTCGCGGGAAGAGCGTTCTGTGAGCCACTCCACACCCTCCGTTCGCATGGACGGGGACCAGTCGTGGCACACTGGCCGTGTACCAGAAGCAGCGCACTCCGGGGTCGGTGAAAGTCCGAACCGGCGGTTACAGTCCGCGACCCGGTCGCTTCCAGCGACCGGTTGACCAGGTGAAATTCCTGGACCGACGGTTAAAGTCCGGATGGGAGGCAGTGCGCGGCGGGCGAGCATACGTGCGCGCCGCCGATTTCTGGGCGTGCCCCTCAGGGGTGCGCCCTGTGCGGCGTCGCTCCCGGTGTCCTCGTTCGTGACTCTGTCGTTCCGACAGCCCCGGAGTCCGTGCCCGAAGAGGCAGGAGGACCCGGGAAGTGTTCACCGGAATCGTCGAAGAGCTGGGCGAGATCACCGCAGTCGAGACGCTCGACGACGCCTGTCGCTTCCGCGTGCGCGGCCCCGCGGTCACCGAAGGCGCCCGGCACGGCGACTCGATCGCCGTCAACGGCGTCTGCCTCACGGTCGTCGACCACGAGGGCGACGCGTTCACCGCCGACGTCATGGCCGAGACCCTCAACCGCTCCACCCTCGGCGCCCTCGCCGTCGGCTCCCGCGTCAACCTGGAGCGCCCCACCGCCGTCGGCGCCCGGCTCGGCGGGCACATCGTGCAGGGCCACGTCGACGGCACCGGCGAGATCCTGGAGCGCAAGCCCTCCGAGCACTGGGAGATCGTCAAGATCTCCCTGCCCGCCGCCCTCGCCCGCTACGTCGTGCAGAAGGGCTCCATCACCGTCGACGGCATCAGCCTCACCGTCGTCGACGCGGGACCCGACTTCTTCACCGTCAGCCTCATCCCCACCACCCTCGCCCTGACCACGCTGGGCATCAAGCAGCCCGGCGACCCGGTCAACCTCGAGGTCGACGTCATCGCCAAGTACGTCGAGCGGCTGCTCGGAGCCCAGGGGAGTACCAAGTGAACTGGCTCAACTCCGAGGCGTTCACGCTCTTCGACCAGCACATCAAGTGGTCGGACATGATCGGCAACGTGATCGGTCTGCTCGGCCTGGCCCTCGGCTGGCGGCGCTCGATCTGGACCTGGCCCGTGCAGTTCGCCTCCGGCCTCGTCCTCTTCGCGGCCTTCGCCACCGCCCACCTCTCCGGCAGCGCCGGCAAGCAGATCGTCGTCATGGTCGTCGCCGCCTGGGGCTTCTGGCAGTGGAACCGCGGCCGGCAGCAGACCCAGGACGGCTCCGTCGCCGTACGGTTCGCCACCTGGCGCGAACGCGCCGCGCTGGCCGCCGCGGCCGCCGTCGGCACCCTCGCGGTCGGCGGCCTGTTCACCGCCTTCCCCACCCTGTCCTGGGACCCCTGGCCGGACGCGTACATCTTCGTCGGCACCGTCGTCGCCATGTACGCCCAGGCCCGCGGCATGGTCGAGTTCTGGTTCGCCTGGCTGCTGGTCGACCTCGTCGGCGTCCCGCTGAACTTCGCCAACGGCTTCGCCTTCTCCGGCTTCGTCTACGTCCTCTACGGCGCGCTCGTCCTGTGGGGCCTGCGCGACTGGTGGCTGCGCTCCCGCAACGCGGCCCGCCCCCTCCCGGAAGGAGCGCCCGCATGAGCACGGCACCCATCCTCTACAGCCCCGAAGGCCCCGAGGACCTCGTCCTCGACCCCGTCGAGCAGGCCGTCGCGGACATCGCCGCGGGCCGCCCCGTCGTGGTCGTCGACGACGAGAACCGTGAGAACGAGGGCGACCTCGTCATCGCCGCCGAGAAGGCGACCGAGGAGATCGTCGCCTTCATGATGACCGAGTGCCGCGGCCTGATCTGCGCCCCCATGGAGGGCGCGGAACTGGACCGGCTCCGGCTCCCGCAGATGGTCGACGACAACACCGAGTCGATGAAGACCGCCTTCACCGTCTCCGTGGACGCCGGCGCCGCGCACGGCGTCACCACCGGCATCTCCGCCGCCGACCGCGCCACCACCCTCCGGCTCCTGGCGGGCGGCACCGCCGAACCCGCCGACCTGGTCCGCCCCGGGCACGTCTTCCCGCTGCGCGCCCGGCCCGGCGGCGTGCTCGTCCGCAACGGCCACACCGAGGCCGCCGTCGACCTGGCCCGCCTCGCGGGACTGCGCCCGGCCGGCGCCATCGTGGAGATCGCCGGCGAGGACGGGCGCATGCTGCGACTGCCCGAGCTGATCCCGTTCGCCCGCAAGCACGGCCTGACGATCATCTCCATCGAGGACCTCATCGCCTACCGGCGCACCGAGGAGCCCACCGTCCGCCGCGAGGCCGAGGTCCGACTGCCGACGAAGCACGGCGAGTTCACGGCCTACGGCTACCGCTCCACGGTCGACGGCGTCGAGCACATCGCCCTCGTGCACGGCGAGATCGGCGACGGCCGGGACGTCCTGGTCCGCGTCCACTCCGAGTGCCTCACCGGCGACGTCTTCGGCTCCCAGCGCTGCGACTGCGGCCCCCAGCTCGACGCCTCCCTGGACCGCATCCAGGCCGAGGGCCGGGGAGTCGTCGTCTACCTGCGCGGCCACGAGGGGCGCGGCATCGGCCTGATGTCCAAGCTGCGCGCCTACGAACTCCAGGAGCGCGGCCGCGACACCCTCGACGCCAACCTGGAACTCGGCCTGCCCGCCGACGCCCGCGACTACGGCGCCGGCGCCCAGATCCTCCAGGACCTGGGCGTGCGCGCCGTTCGCCTCATGACCAACAACCCGGACAAGAGCGACGCCCTGGAACGGCACGGCATCACGGTCACCGGCCGCGAGCCCATGCCCGTCCAGGCCGGCGAGCACAACCTCCGCTACCTGCGCACCAAGCGGGACCGGATGGGACACGACCTGCCCTGGCTGGACACGACCCCCGTGTCCACCTGCGGCAACCAGTAAGCAAGTACTACGAGGAGACACGTGAGCGGCAAGGGTGCACCGGAACTGTCCGTACGCAACGTCGGGGACCTCAGGGTCGCCGTGATCGCGTCGCAGTGGCACGACAAGGTGATGGACGGACTGGTGGACGGCGCCCTGCGCGCCCTGCACGAGCTGGGGATCGACGAGCCGACCCTGCTCAGGGTCCCCGGCAGCTTCGAACTGCCGGTGGTCGCCAAGGTCCTCGCGGGCCGCGGCTACGACGCGATCGTCGCCCTCGGCGTCGTCATCCGCGGCGGTACCCCCCACTTCGACTACGTCTGCCAGGGCGTCACCCAGGGCCTGGTCCAGGTCTCCGTCGAGACCGGCGTCCCCGTCGGCTTCGGCGTCCTCACCTGCGACACCGAGGAGCAGGCCCTGGACCGGGCCGGTATCGAGGGCTCCAGCGAGGACAAGGGCCACGAGGCGGTGACCGCGGCCGTCGCCACGGCGGCCACGCTCCGCTCGGTATCCGAACCGTGGCGCTAGGCCGGTCGGCACTACGCGTAAAGTGGGCGGCACCATGTCCAAGAAGACTTTCGAGGAGCTGTTCACCGAGCTCCAGCACAAGGCAGCCAACGGCGACCCCGCCACCTCCCGCACCGCCGAACTGGTGGACAAGGGGGTCCATGCCATCGGCAAGAAGGTCGTCGAGGAGGCCGCCGAGGTCTGGATGGCCGCCGAGTACGAGGGCAAGGACGCGGCGGCCGAGGAGATCTCCCAGCTGCTGTACCACGTCCAGGTGATGATGGTCGCCCGCGGCATCTCCCTGGACGACGTCTACGCCCACCTGTAAAGCCGGACCCCTTCTCTCCACCCCTTCACACAAAGGAAGCCGACCTCATGCTGCGCATCGCCGTCCCCAACAAGGGTTCCCTGTCAGGCCCCGCGGGGGAGATGCTGCATGAGGCCGGCTACCAGCAGCGCCGCGAGTCCAAGGAACTGCGGATCGTCGACCCGGTCAACGAGGTCGAGTTCTTCTACCTCCGCCCCCGCGACATCGCGATCTACGTCTCCTCCGGCAAGCTCGACATCGGCATCACCGGCCGCGACCTGCTGGTCGACTCCGGAGCACACGCCGAGGAGATCCTCCCGCTCGGCTTCGCCCGCTCCACCTTCCGCTTCGCCGGCAAGCCCGGCACCGCGAACGGCATCGACGACCTCAAGGGCCGCACCGTCGCCACCTCCTACGAGGGCATCGTCGCCGCCCACCTGGCCGACCGGGGCGTCGACGCCTCCGTCGTCCACCTGGACGGCGCCGTCGAGACCGCCATCGAGCTGGGCGTCGCCGAGGTCATCGCGGACGTCGTGGAGACCGGCACCTCCCTGCGCAACGCGGGCCTGGAGGTCTTCGGCGAGCCCATCATGAAGTCCGAGGCCGTCGTGATCCGCCGCTCGGACGCGGAGCCCGACGAGACCACCGAGCCCAAGGTCCAGCAGTTCCTGCGCCGCCTCCAGGGCGTCCTGGTGGCCCGGACCTACGTGATGATGGACTACGACTGCCGGGTGGAGCAGCTGGAGAAGGCCGTCGCGCTCACCCCCGGCCTGGAGTCCCCGACCGTCTCCCCGCTGCACAACGAGGGCTGGGTCGCCGTCCGCGCGATGGTCCCGGCCAAGGAGGCCCAGCGGATCATGGACGACCTGTACGAGATCGGCGCCCGGGCCATCCTGACCACGGCCATCCACGCCTGCCGGCTCTGACCCGCCGCCGCCCCAGGAGCACGCCCGGAGCCACGCCATGCCCGACACCACGCCGGACCACCTGCCGGCCCTGCCCGTCACCTTCCGTCCCGGACGCACCCGTGCCGTCCTGATCGCCCTCGCGGTCGTCACCTTCGTGACCGTCACGGTGCTCGGGATGGTGCTGGCCGGCCTCGGCCCGGGGGAGCGCCTCAGCTTCGTGCTGACGGCCCTCCTCCTGGCGGGCGTGCTGGTCCTGCTGGCCCGGCCCCGGGTCGAGGCCGACGAGGAGGGCGTCACGGTCGTCAACCTGACCGCCAGGCGGCGCCTCGCGTGGCCCGAGATCCTCCGGGTCAACCTCCGCCAGGGCGACCCCTGGGTCTTCCTCGACCTCAGCGACGGCACCAGCCTGCCCGCGCTCGGCATCCAGCCCGGCATCGCCAAGCAGCAGGCCCTCGCCGACGCACGTGCCCTGCGCGACCTCGTGGAGGCCCGTTCCGGTGCCCTCCCCGAGGCACCGCGTGACTAGACGCGGCGCCGCCGACCCTGCCGCGGGCCCCCTTTTCGTGATTAATCTGGGAACGAGGACGCGGACGTCGCGTCCTCGCCCCCGTCGCTCCGCCCGGTGCGCGGGGTTCCTGCTACCCGAGGAGTGACTCCCTCCGGCGATGGACGGACCGTCCTGCAGTACCTGCGCCGCCCCCTGCTGTGACACCCCACAGGCGGCGGCCTCATGACCACCCCCCTGCTGCTCCTGGCAGCCGCGTTCCTGCTGATCCTCGCCAACGGCTTCTTCGTCGCGGCCGAGTTCGGCCTGGTGACCGTCGAACGGCCCGACGCCGAACAGGCCGCCGCGGCCGGCGACCGGCGCGCCCACCGGGTCGTCGAGTCCCTCAAGGAGCTGTCCTTTCAGCTCTCCGGCACCCAGCTCGGGATCACCATCACCTCGCTCGTCGTCGGCATGCTCGCCGAACCGGCGCTGGCCCGGCTGCTCGACGGCCCGTTCACCGCCGTCGGCGTCCCCGACGGCGCCGTGTCCGGCGTGTCGGTCGTCGTCGGCATGCTGCTGGCCTCCGCGGTCCAGATGGTGATCGGCGAGCTGGTGCCCAAGAACTGGGCGGTCTCCAAGCCGCTCCAGGTCGCGCGCTTCGTCGCCGGACCCCAGCACGCCTTCGCCCGGCTCTTCCACCCGGTGATCGCCGCGCTCAACACCGTGGCCAACCGCCTGGTCCGCACCCTGGGCATCGAACCCGCCGAGGAACTGGCCTCCGCCCGCACCCCCGGCGAACTGGTCTCCCTGGCCCGGCACTCCGCCCGGGCCGGCACCCTGGAACAGGACACCGCCGACCTCTTCGTGCGGACCCTCTCCCTCGGCGAACTGACCGCCCAGCACGTCATGACCCCCCGCGTGAAGGTCAGCGCCCTGCACTCCTCCGCCACCGCCGAGGACGTCGTCAACCTGACCCGCGCCACCGGCCTGTCCCGCTTCCCCGTCTACCGGGAGAAGATCGACGAGATCGTCGGCATGGTCCACCTCAAGGACGCCCTCGCGGTCCCCGTGCACGACCGGCTGCGCACCCCGGCCGGCCGGATCGCCCGCCCGGCGCTGCTCGTCCCCGAGACCCTGCCCGTACGCCCGCTGCTCACCCGGCTGCGCAGCGAGCAGCCCATCGCGGTCGTGGTCGACGAGTACGGCGGCACGGCGGGTGTCGTCACCCTGGAGGACATCGTCGAGGAGATCGTCGGCGAGGTCCGCGACGAGCACGACGGCCTCGACGTGCCCGAACTGGCCCCCGCCCCGCCCGAGGACGGCCGGCCCGCCTGGGACGTCGACGGCAGCTGCCGGGTGGACGCCCTGCGCCGCGTCGGCCTGGACGCGCCCGAGGGCCCGTACGAGACCGTGGCCGGACTCGTCGCCGACCTGCTCGGCCGCATCCCGGCCGTCGGTGACCGGGCCGAGCTGCCCGGCTGGCGGCTCTCCGTCCGCCAGGTCGGCCACTACCGCGCCGAGCGGATACGCCTGGTGCGCACCGCCGCGGTCTCCGCCCTGGAGGCCGCCCGATGAGCGTCCTGCAACTCCTCTTCGCCGCGCTGCTCGTGCTCGCCAACGGCTTCTTCGTCGGCGCCGAGTTCGCGCTCGTCTCCGTGCGCCGCAGCCAGATCGAACCGCTCGGCACCACCCGCGCCCGGCAGGTGCTGTACGGCCTGGAACGACTGCCGCAGATGATGGCCGCCGCCCAGTTCGGCATCACCGTCTGCTCGCTGACCCTCGGCGCCGTCGCCGAGCCGACCGTCGCCCACCTGTTGGAGCCGGTCTTCGAGTGGATCCACCTGCCGCACGGCGTGATCCACCCGCTCGGCTACGTCATCGCGCTGGCCGCCGTGGTCTTCTGCCACCTGGTCATCGGCGAGATGGTGCCGAAGAACCTGGCGATGGCCGCCCCCGAGAAGGCCGCGCTGTGGCTCAGCCCCGGCCTCGTCGCCTTCGCCCGCCTGTGCAGGCCGATCACCGTCGCGCTCGGCGCCTGCGCCCAGGGCATCCTGCGGCTCTTCCACGTCGAGCCCAAGGACGAGGTCGAGGCCGTCTTCACCAGCGAACAGCTCAACCGGCTGGTGGAGGACGCCGGCCAGGCCGGACTGCTCGACCCGGAGGAGCAGGAACGCCTCGAGGACGCCCTGGAACTGGGCTCCCGCCCGGTGACGGACGTAGTCCTCCCGCGTGAGGCCCTGGTGACGGTCAGCCCCTCGGTCACGCCCGGGGAGATCGTCGCGCTCACCGCCCGCACCGGGTACTCGCGCTTCCCGATCGCGGCGGACCAGGGCGCCTTCATGGGGTACCTGCACGTCAAGGACGTCCTCGACCTGGAGGAGTCCGACCGCGCCGTACCCCAGCACCTGTGGCGCCCGATGACCACCCTGCGCCCCGAACTCCCCCTGGACGACGCCCTCACGGTGATGCGCCGCGCGGCGACCCATCTGGCCCAGGTGACGGACCCGTCGGGCCGGGTGCTCGGCCTGGTCGCCCTGGAGGACGTACTGGAACTCCTGGTCGGCGAGGTGCGGGACCCGGCCCACAGAAACAGAGAGGTAACCCTGGCCACATAACTGAGGGCAGTCGTGCCGCCCCCCGCCGCCGCTGCGGGCAGTCGTGCCGCTGGGGCGGCACGGGTGGGCGCAGCGGCACCCCGCAACGCCGGGCCGCGCACCCGCCCCGCCCCCGCACCGAGGCTCGGCCCCTACACGGCCGACGGACCCCCCGGCCCCCGCCCCGACAGCACTTCCCCGTACGCCTGCATCAGATCCGGCAACCGCAACGTCGCCAGATCGTCCCGGCTCAACGCCCCCGGACACACGGACAACCGCAGATCCCGGTACGCACAGCTCTTCTCGTACAGCGTCCGCAGAAACCGCCCGTTCCCCAACTCGTCGATCCACCCCTGATCCACCACGTGCCCGGCGATCGACCGCAACTCGTCCAGCGCCTCCTCGTCCCACACGTCCCCGTTCTCCGCCGCGAGCACCTCCCCGATCGAGGTCAGCTCCAGCGGCCGGTACGAAGGAAAGTCCACCCGCGTCGTGAAACGCGAGGACAACCCGGGATTGGCGCCCAGCAGCCGGTCCATGCCCTCCGGATAGCCCGCCAGGATCACCACCAGGTGGTCCCGGTTGTCCTCGGCCCGCTTCAGCAGCACCTGGAGCGCCTCGTCGCCGTACGCGTCGCCCTTGCCGTACCCGGAGTTGGACAGGGAGTACGCCTCGTCGACGAAGAGGACACCGCCGAGCGCGGAGTCGATCAGCTCGTTGGCCTTCACGGCGGTCTGGCCCAGGTACTCGCCGACCAGGTCCGCCCGCTGCGCCTCCACCAGGTGGTCACCGCCGAGCAGTCCGAGGGCGTAGAAGACCCGGCCCAGGATGCGGGCCACGGTGGTCTTGCCGGTGCCGGAGGGGCCGGAGAAGACGAAGTGACGTTTGGGCGGCTGCACGGGCAGGCCCTGTCCGGCCCGCAGCCGTGCCATGTTCAACTGCGCGGACAGCGCCTTGACCTGGCGCTTCACCGGTTCGAGGCCCACCATCCGCTCCAGCTCGGCGAGCGCCTCCTCCAGCAGTGCGGGATCGGTGGGCCCGCTGGGCAGGGACGGGTCGGGCCCGCCCGCCTTCTCGCGCACCGACGGCCCGCCGAGCGGGGGCAGCGGGGCGGACAACGAGGGCTCCGGAGCGGAGACCTTGACGCCGCGCTCCTCGGCGCCGAACAGCGGGTCGAGCCCGTCCAGGCCGTCCGTCCCCGCACCCGCCTGCGCGTATCCCGCGAGGTCGGCCGGGTCGTCGTAGCCGTCGCCCTCGGCGATCGCGGCCAGCCGGGCCGAGGTGTCCATGAAGGCGGGGTCGACGCGGTGCACCGCCCGGTACAGCGGGAGGGCGGCGGCGCTGCGCCCGGTGCCCTCGTGGGCCCGCGCCAGCCAGTAGCGCAGTTCCTTGCGCTGCGGCTGCTCGCTGCGACACCGCATCAGGGCCGCCGAAAGGAGCGGCTCGGCCTGCCCGTACATCTCCAGGCGGACCCGGGCCATCCCGCTGAACAGCCCGGCCTCGATGCCCAGTAAGGGGTCGCCCAGCAACGGGTCGGTGTGCCGGACGAGCTGCTCCCAGTCCTTGACGAGGTAGGCGCGGCAGGCGTGCAGGAAGCGGACCTGCACGTCGGAGTCCACCGGGGGCAGTCCGGCCAGGGCGCGGTCCAGCTCCGGGACGTGCCGGCCGTCCAGCCAGTGCGAGGCGTGCGCCAGCAGCAGGTCACGCGGGTTCTCCAGCACGGGCTGCACCCACCAGCCCAGCCAGTACCAGGAGTTGAGCGTCCGGCGGTGGCGGGTCCGCTGCTCGCCGAAGCGGTCGCGGTTGCGGAACATTCGCAGGAGCGCGTTCGTGGTGTCGACGCGCAGCGCGTGCAGTCCCAGCCAGCCGTCGGCCATCGTGGGATCGATCCGCACCGCCGCCCGGAACTCCTCCTCCGCCTGCGGGTAGGCCCCCATGGTGTAGGCGTCCACGCCGCGCAGCCAGGCGAGTTCGGCCGGGGCCTGTGGGCCCTGCGTGCCGAAGTCCATCACGTCCCCCACCTACCGTGCCCCCGTCGGTATGCCGCCGAGCCGTCGCTCGTCGGCCGCCTCGGCCAACGGCTGTACCGCGGACCGGAGTTGCAGGTGCGTGCGGCAATCTCCCGTAACCCGCACCGAGGGCATCGTACCCGTGGCGGTCATTCCCCCGAAGGGTGCGGGAGGGGTCGTTCCGCGAGGCGGGAGCAGGCGGGGCGCACGACCGGACGGTGACCGAGGGTGAGCGTACGGCGCCGCGGAGGAGCCGGAAGAGGCGTTCAGGGCAGAACGAAGCCCCCGATCACGGGGGAACAACCGGGGGCTTCGCGTCTGTCGGCGGCTTCGAACTGCCGCACATTCAGAACGTAAGACCTGTACGGCCCCCGGGTCAAGCGAAGTTGGGGCACGTCGGCGGGTTGCCGGGCCGCGATCTTCACGAGTTCAGCACATTGCGGAAGGTCCGTCACCCTGCGTGAGGAAGTGGGCTCCGGAGAATGTTCCCGCCGGCCCCGGCAGCACCTCGTACCCCTGTTCGCGCTGCCGTACCAGAAGGTGCGCGAAGGGGCGCGAGGGGTCCTCGGCGAAGTGCCGGCGCTCGGCCGGGATCCACCCGTCCCAGAACGTCCGCTGTTCCGCTCCGTCGCGCGCCCGTCCGCGTGCCCACGCCCGCTCCGCGGGCAGGTCCATCCACAGGAGCCCGGCCAGGTACGGCCGCAACGCCGCGCGGCCGGCGCCGACGCCCTCGACCAGGATCACCGGAGCGGGCTCCAGGGGGGTCGGTACTCCGAAACGCCGGGTCCGCCAGTCGTACGGCGCGTAGTGCGCGGTCTCACCACGCCCCAGGGGCTCGATCACCTGGGCGAGCAGTCGCGCGGTCCAGCCGAACAGCTCGTCGTGACTGGCGATGTCGTCGAGGTGCAGCACCGGTGCGCCGCCCAGCTCTGCTGCCAGCCGCCCGGCGAACGTGGACTTGCCGGACCCGGCGTACCCGTCGACGCCGATCAGGCGTACGGGCCCGCAGGAGGGGGGAAGCCGGCGGAGCCGGGCTGCGAGGTCGAGGATGACGGATCCTGGGAGTGGCGTGGCGGCGGACATGTTCCCCTCGCACTCTAGCCAGTGGTCGACACCAATATTGGTGGCGTGGCGTGCGTGGAAGTGCTGGCAGGAGCGGGCACCTGCGGCCATAGTTGGCGCACGACCGTGCAACGACGGACCCGCCCGACCCGGACACCTGGGGGTCTCCCGCCCATGAGCAGAGTCGAACAGCCGTCCCGCAGAGCCCTCCTGGCCGCAGCCGTCGCCGCGGCCGCCGTGACGGGCGGAGCGATCCCGGCGGCCGCGCGGGCCGCGTCCGGCCCGGGCGGCGACGGCGGCGCCGCGGACCCCGACCGTGACGGCACCCGGCGGCCGGTGGACTACCGCGCCTGGACCACCTACGGCGACTGGCGGCGCGGGAACCTGCGGGGCGCCCGGCCCGCCGCGGGCACCCGCCCGGGCGTCGTGATCGGCACCCCGGCAGGCACCGTCGACTACACCGACCCGCACACCGGCACCACCTCCGCCTGGGAGTACGCGACCTGGACCTCGCCCGTCCACCGGCTCACGGTGCCCTCGACGGAGGTCATCGCCTCCTGGAACGCGCACACGCCGGGCGGCACCTGGATCCAGGTCGAACTGACGGGCACCTACTCCGACGGCACACACACGCCCTGGTACGTGATGGGCCGCTGGACGGCCGGCGACGGCGCCGACGACATCTCGCGGACCTCGGTCGACGACCAGGGCGACGGTAAGAGCAGCATCTGGACCGACACGTTCTCGATCGACGACGCCTCCACCGGCCTGCGCCTGGTCTCCTACCGGCTCCGGCTCACCCTGCACCGCCGCCCGGGTACGCGCACCACGCCCACCGTCTGGCGGCTCGGCGCGATGGGCTCCGACGTCCCCGACCGCTTCAGCGTGCCGGCCTCCACCCCCGAGTACGCCGGGGAACTGCGCGTCCCGCGCTACTCGCAGGAGATCCACAAGGGTCAGTACCCGGAGTACGACAACGGCGGCGAGGCCTGGTGCAGTCCCACCTCCTCGCAGATGATCATCGAGTACTGGGGCGGCCGTCTCACCGAGGAGCAGCTCGCCTGGGTCGACCCGTCCTACGCCGACCCGCAGGTCTGCCACGCCGCCCGGTACACGTACGACAACCAGTACGAGGGCTGCGGCAACTGGCCCTTCAACGCCGCATACGCCGCCACGTTCAAGGGTCTGCAGGGCGTGGTCACCCGCCTCGGCTCCCTCACCGACCTGGAGACGCTGATCGCGGCCGGCATCCCGGCCATAACGTCCCAGTCGTTCCTGGAGGAGGAGCTGACCGGATCGGGGTACGGCACCTCGGGCCACCTGATGACCGTGGTCGGCTTCACCGCCGACGGCGACGTGATCGCCAACGACCCGGCCTCGGACGACAACGACGCCGTGCGCCGCGTCTACAAGCGGCGCGAGTGGGAGAACATCTGGCTCAGGACGAAGCGGTACAACGCCAGTGGCAAGGTCGTCTCCGGTACCGGCGGCGTCTGCTACCTGTACTTCCCCGCCCACCCCGGCCCACGTCAGCGCAAGGCCCTCGCGGCGGTGGGCGTGCGCTGACCGGCATCGCAGCGCTGTGACCAAGCTCTCGGCCGCAAAAGCCGCTCACGGTGGCAAGGTGGACACCGTGAGCGGGGGGACTCCGCCAAGCCGAACCCGAGATCAGCGAGAAGCCATGACCGCACACACCGCAGCAGCAGCCCGTGCCCGTACCGGCGGCCCCAAGGACGACGACGGCCCGAAGATCCTGGAACACGTCATGGGCTGGACCCTCGTCGTGGTGGTCGCGATGCTCGTGGTCCAGCTGGGCCTTCTGTGACGTGACCCGCGTGTGACCTGCCCCACGACCCGGCCTGCCATACTGCGGAGGTCCCGCCGCCCGTAGGAGACCAGGGTCGAGATTGAATATCAGTCAACAACGTGCTGTCGCCCGTCCCCGGGCACGTGGCACCGAGCGCTCGGTGGCACGCCGCGCCGAACTCATCGCCATCGGGCGGGGGTTGTTCGCCGACACGTCCTACGACGCGCTCTCGATGGACGACATCGCCCGTCACGCGCATGTCGCCAAAGGGCTGATCTACTACTACTTCCAGTCCAAGCGGGGCTACTACCTGGCGATCATCCAGGACTCCGTCGCCGGCCTCGTCACCACCGCGGCGCGCGGCACCGAACTGCCGCAGGTGGACCGCGTCCACCGCACCATCGACGGCTATCTGCGCTACGCCGAGCACAACCAGGCCGCCTACCGCACCATCGTCAGCGGCGGAGTGGGCTTCGACGCCGAGGTGCACGGCATCCGGGACGGGGTGCGTGAGGCGATCGTCGCCACCATCGCCGAAGGGGCGTACGGCCGTTCGGACATCGGCCCGCTGGCCCGCATGGGCCTGCTCGCCTGGGTGTGCAGCGTCGAGGGCGCCACCCTGGACTGGATCGGACGGCCCGAACTGCCCCGCGAGACCATGCGCGAGCTGCTCGTGAAGTCGCTCGGCGGCACGCTGCGCGCCATCGAGGAACTGGACCCCGCTTACCCGGCCCCGGCCCCGGCCCGCCGCGACGACGCGTGACGGAGGGGCGGAGACCCGAGCCGGTCTCCGCCCCTCCGCCCCCCGTACGCGCCGGGTGGTTCAGTCGATCGCCTTGATCAGCTCACCGTTCGCGGTGTCGCCGCTCAGCTCCCAGAAGAACGTGCCGCCGAGAGCCTGCTCGTTCTTGTACGCCATCTTGCCGGCGATGGTCTGCGGAGTGTCGTAACTCCACCAGTCGCTGCCGCACTTGGCGTACGCGGTGCCGCCCACCGTGCCCGTCGCGGGGCAGCTGGTCTTGAGCACCTTGTAGTCCTCGATGCCGTTCTCGTACGTGCCCTTCGCCGGGCCGGTCGCGGTGCCGCCCGGTTCCGACTGGGTGACGCCGGTCCAGCCGCGGCCGTAGAAGCCGAGGCCGAGCAGGAGCTTCGAGGGCGGAACGCCGAGCCCCTTGAGCTTCGCGATGGTCGCCGAGGTGTGGAAGTCCTCCTTCGGAATGCCGGAGTACGAGGTCAGCGGCGAGTGCGGAGCGGTCGGTCCGGTGGCATCCCAGGCGCCGAAGAAGTCGTACGTCATGGGGTTGTACCAGTCGACGTACTGGGCGGCGCCGGCGTAGTCGGCCGCGTCGATCTTGCCGCCGGATGTGGCGTCGGCCGTGATGGCCGCGGTGACCAGGTAGTCCTGGCCGAACTTGGCGCGCAGGGCGCCCATCAGCTTCGGGAAGGCGTCGCGGCCGCTGGTGTCGCAGCTCAGGCCGCAGGCGTTCGGGTACTCCCAGTCGATGTCGATGCCGTCGAAGACGTCGGCCCACTGGGAGTTCTCGACGAGGTCGTAGCAGGACTGGGCGAACGCCTCCGGGTTCTGCGCGGCCTGCGCGAAGCCGCCGGACCAGGTCCAGCCGCCGAACGACCAGAGGATCTTCAGGTCGGGGTGCTTCTGCTTCAGCTTGAGCAGCTGGTTGAAGTTGCCGCGCAGCGGCTGGTCCCAGGTGTCCGCGACGCCGTCGACGGAGTCGGCCGCGGTGTAGGCACGATCGGTCGCCGCGTAGGCGTCGCCCATGGCGCACTTGCCGCCGGTGACGTTGCCGAACGAGTAGTTGATGTGGGTGAGTTTGTCGGCGGAGCCCGACGACTCGATGTTCTTGACGTGGTAGTTGCGGTCGTAGACGCCCCATTCGGTGAAGTAGCCGACGACCTTGGACCCGGCCGCGGCCTGCGCGGCGGGTGCCTCGGCCTGCGCGGCGGTGGCCGTGGCCGGACCGGCACCGGCCAGCAGCCCGGCGCCGAGGGCGACGGTGCACAGGGCGGAGAACAGCGTCCGGATGGGGCGGACGCGAGGGAGGTGCGGGACGTGCATCGGGTGTCTCCTCGTGGGGGGATGAGGGAAACGCGCGCCGATTGGCATGAACGCGGTGAGGCGCTCGGTTCGTCACCGTAGGAGGACTAGACCAGTGTGGTCAATGGTTCGGACCATTCTTGAGTCCCACAGCCGGAACCCATCCGGAATCCCGTCCCCCGCCGGACCGGCCGGGACCATTCTCGGAATTCTTTGAGTAAGCGGTCGTTAACTGGTGACTCCATGCCTCCGATCGGGCATACTCACAGCGCACAGCCGCTGGTCAGCAGCTTCCGCGACCCGGGAGTGCGAGCATCGGCCAGGCCCGAACGACCCGGCGACGCCGCCTCCACCCAAGGCGCACGTCCGCCGATGTGCCCGACAGGGAGGAGAGTGTCGCCATGCCCGACCGCGCCCCGCAGCCGGTGGACCGGCAACTGCCCACGGACGAGGCACGGGACCTGATCTCGCTCGTCCGCGACATCGCGCAGCGTGAGATCGCCCCGAGCGCGGCCGAGGAGGAGGACACCGGACGCTTCCCGCGCGAGGTCTTCACCCTCCTCTCCGACGCCGGCCTGCTCGGGCTGCCCTACGACGCCGAGTTCGGCGGCGGCGAGCAGCCGTACGAGGTCTACCTCCAGGTCCTCGAGGAGCTGGCCGCGGCCCGGCTCACCGTCGGCCTCGGCGTCAGCGTGCACACGCTCGCCTCCTATGCGCTGGCCGCCCACGGGACCAAGGAGCAGCAGGCCGAGCACCTGCCGGCCATGCTCGGCGGCGGTCTGCTCGGCGCCTACTGCCTCTCCGAGCCCGCCTCCGGCTCCGACGCTGCCTCGCTGCGCACCAAGGCCGTGCGCGAGAGCGGCGGAGACTGGGTGATCACCGGCACCAAGGCCTGGATCACCCACGGCGGCATCGCCGACTTCTACACCGTCATGGCGCGCACGGGCGAGGAGGGTCCACGCGGCATCACCGCGTTCCTGGTGCCCGCCGACGCCGAGGGGCTGAGCGCCGCGGTGCCGGAGAAGAAGATGGGGCTCAAGGGCTCGCCCACCGCACAGGTCCACCTCGACGGTGTGCGGGTGCCCGACGCCCGCCGCCTCGGCGACGAGGGGCAGGGCTTCGCGATCGCCCTGTCCGCGCTCGACTCCGGCCGGCTCGGCATCGCCGCCTGCGCGATCGGCGTGGCTCAGGCGGCGTTGGACGAGGCGCTGTCCTACGCGGCCGAGCGCAGGCAGTTCGGCAAGCGGATCGCCGACTTCCAGGGGCTGCGCTTCATGCTCGCCGACATGGCGACGCAGATCGAGGCCGGCCGGGCGCTGTACCTGACGGCGGCCCGCCTGCGCGACGCCGGGCTGCCGTTCGCCAAGCAGGCCGCCATGGCCAAGCTGCACTGCACCGACACGGCGATGCGGGTCACCACCGACGCCGTGCAGATCCTCGGCGGGTACGGCTACACCGCGGACTTCCCGGCCGAGCGGTACCTGCGCGAGGCCAAGGTGCTGCAGATCGTCGAGGGCACCAACCAGATTCAGCGGATGGTCATCGCCCGTCACCTCGCTGGTCCCGAGGAGCGGTGAGGTCGGCCGCGACGGCGAAGTCGCCGCCGACGCGGAAGTCACCGGTGGTGAAGAAGTCACCCGTGGCGAAGAAGTCGCCGAGGCCGCGCGGGGGTTCCGCGAGCCTGACCCACTCCGGGTCGTGGCGCCCGGGCAGAGTGCGGCCGCCGTCGGCCCAGGTCCGCATCAGCTCACGGTAGATCGGCGGGTCCGGGATCTGCGGGGCCGGGGGAACCGGTCCCGCGGGCACCGGCACGAACACACTGCGCCGACTCCCGGTCGACGAGTACGTGGGGGTCATACCCGGGCAACGCGGCGAAGTGCGGACAGGTCACCGGCGGAGGCAATCGAGCGTGAGTTCGTGGGCGTCCGTCACCGGCCCGCGCCACGGCGTCCTGCGAGCCGTGACGCGGGCGGGGTGACCCATGAGTCGGCGAGCCCCTCGAAGCGGCAGCCCGGGCGCCTCAGGCCGCTTCGCGCCGCATCGTCGGCACCCGCATCGGGCGCGAGCCCGGGCCGCCGACGTGGGAGAAGGGCTGGGTCCGCCAGTCGAGGCCCCGGGGGAGCGTCAACAGCAGGGCGGTGTCCTGCTCGTGGGGCCGGAACGACTCGTCCGCGGGCCGCGCCTCGGTGGCCCTGCGGCCGGTGCCGGCGCAGACCGTGAGCCCGAACGGGTTCCACGGGGAGGCGCACAGGGCGTGCTCCGGCAGCGTCTCCTCGTCCGCCAGCAGGGCGATGGGCTGCGCGCAGTCCGGGCAGAACACCCGGTACATCTCGAAGGTGTCGTAGGTGTCCAGTTCCTCGTCGTCGAAGGCGTCCGGTTCGACGCCCTCCGGTACGGGCTCGACGACCGGCTGCTGCCGCTTGGGCGCGGTACGACCAGGGCGCTTAAGACTCTGCATGGGATTCTCCCCCTCGGGCTGGGCCGTGACGGCACTGCGGCCTCGACCACAGCAAGCACTTCCCGTCCCCCCTCCGGGGTAATCACGAGAACATCACGGAGAACGTTCAACCAGTGTGGTCTTCGTCACATGCCGCTCGCAGATGCCCCGTGCGGCGGGTTTGTCCCCGCCCGGACACGGTCCGACGCCCCGTCACATCACGAACGGGCCATGAGCCGGGCTGCTCAGGTGTCCGAGGAGGTCAACGGCACTGTAGGTTCTTGCGCCATGGAGGAGCTGGACCGACAGATCGTGCAGCTGCTCGTCAAGGACGGGCGGATGAGCTACACCGACCTGGGCAAGGCCACGGGCCTGTCCACGTCGGCCGTGCACCAGCGGGTGCGGCGGCTGGAGCAGCGTGGCGTCGTCCGCGGTTACGCCGCGGTCGTCGACCCGGAGGCCGTCGGGCTGCCGATGACCGCCTTCATCTCGGTGAAACCGTTCGACCCCAGCGCCCCCGACGACATCGCGGACCGCCTCGCCGGGGTCCCCGAGATCGAGGCCTGCCACAGCGTCGCGGGCGACGAGAACTACATCCTCAAGGTCCGGGTGGCCACCCCGCACGAGCTGGAGGAACTGCTCGCCCGGGTCCGCTCCCTCGCCGGCGTCTCGACCCGCACCACCGTCGTCCTCTCGACCCCCTACGAGTCCCGTCCGCCGCGCATCTGACGGCGCCCGCACGAGAGCGCGGGGCCACGGCCCCGCCCCGGCCGCCCCGGCTGCCGGGCGGCCCCCGCGAGGGGCGAGACTGGTGCCATGAGTGAGTCCACCACCCCGTCCTCGACCGTCCTGCTGCGCCGCGGCGAGGTCCACAGTCCCGCCGACCCCTTCGCGACGGCCATGGTCGTCGAACGCGGGCAGGTCGCCTGGGTCGGCTCGGAGGGCGCCGCGGACGCCTTCGCGGACGGGGTCGACGAGGTGATCGACCTGGACGGCGCCCTCGTCACCCCGGCGTTCACCGACGCACACGTGCACACCACCGCCACCGGCCTCGCCCTCACCGGGCTAGACCTGTCCGGCGTCCCGACCCGCGAGGCGGCCCTCGCCCTCGTACGGGACTTCGCCGCCGCCCGCCCGGACGACCGGGTGCTCCTCGGCCACGGCTGGGACGCCGCCCGCTGGCCCGGCGGACAGCCGCCGACGCGCGCCGAACTGGACGCCGCGACCGGCGGCCGTCCCCTCTACCTGAGCCGGATCGACGTCCACTCGGCCGTCGTCACCACCGCCCTGCTCGATTTGGCGCCCGGTGACCCGGCACCCGGGGACGTCCCGCTCACCGGCGACGCCCACCACGCCGTACGCGCCGCGGCCCTGGGGGCCGTCACCCCCGCCCAGCGCGCCGGGGCCCAGCGTGCCGCCCTCGCGCACGCCGCCTCCCTCGGCATCGGAACCGTTCACGAATGCGCAGGCCCGGAGATCTCCTCCGAGGACGACCTGACCGGCCTGCTGCGCCTGTCCGCCGAGGAGCCCGGGCCGCGGGTGATCGGCTACTGGGCGGAACAGGACGTCGACAAGGCGCGGGAGCTGGGGGCCGTCGGGGCCGCCGGTGACCTCTTCGTCGACGGCTCCCTCGGCTCACACACGGCCTGCCTGCACCAGCCCTACGCCGACGCCGACCACACCGGTACCGAACATCTGGACGCCGCCGCCGTCGCCGCCCACGTCGTCGCCTGCACCGAGGCCGGCCTCCAGGCGGGCTTTCACGCCATCGGCGACGCCGCCGTGAGTGCCGTCGTGGCGGGAGTGCGCGCGGCCGCCGACAAGACCGGCCTCGCCCGGGTGCGCGCCGCCCGCCATCGCGTCGAGCACGCCGAGATGCTCACGCCCGAGACCGTCGCGGCCTTCGCGGAGCTGGGCCTCACCGCCTCCGTCCAGCCCGCGTTCGACGCGCTCTGGGGCGGCGAGGACGGAATGTACGCCCGGCGTCTGGGCGCCGAGCGGGCCCGCACCCTCAACCCGTACGCGGCCCTGCTGCGGGCCGGCGTGCCGCTCGCCTTCGGCTCCGACAGCCCGGTCACCCCCCTCGACCCGTGGGGGACCGTCCGGGCCGCCGCCTTCCACCGCACGCCGGAGCACCGGGTCTCCGTCCGAGCCGCGTTCACGGCGCACACACGCGGCGGCTGGCGGGCGATCGGCCGCGACGACGCGGGTGTCCTGGTGCCGGGCGTGCCCGCGGACTACGCCGTGTGGCGTACCGGCGAACTCGTGGTCCAGGCCCCGGACGACCGGGTCGCGCGCTGGTCGACCGACCCGCGCTCCGGCACCCCCGGCCTGCCCGATCTCACCCCCGGCCGGGACCTGCCCGTCTGCCTGCGTACGGTGGTGGGCGGCCGGACCGTCTTCGTACGGCCGGGCGAGTGATCTCCACGGCCGACGGGGCGATGATCTTCGCGCGGCCACGACCTGCGTCTCCTCCGCGCTGACCTGCGCATTGGCATCAAAGGTGCAGGTGGAACGACTGTTGACAGGCGACGGCTGGGGGCCGGTAGGTTCGGCGGAGTCCACCACCGGACGCCCGACCGGGGAATCTTCCGCATACGCGTCGCGGCGCCGCTGAGTCAGGGACGGTGTGCCGCACCGGGACACCGCCACTGGGAGCCAGGCTCAGCGCCCGCACCGCGACGAGGGAACGTTCCGGCCGGTCGGGAGGTGTGACCCGGGTGGGGCCCGGGCGCTCAGTAGACAACGGCTCAGGTCGACCCGCAGCCGGCGGGTCCCTGGCCGGCCCGAAGGGCGCCGGGCCCCCATCCGTCGCACAAACGGCCTGAATCGGCCATCCCTACCCCGGTTCCGGGAAAACGACACCACCGTACGGCCGTCCTGTCACGTCGGCGCAGGCCGCGGCGATTATGGTGGACCTCTGTGTACGGACACGAAGGGGCAGTGGTGAACGACGGCGACGGGACGCCCGCGGCTGCGGGGCGGGAGAGGCGGTTCGGCCCGCTGGGCACGGCCCTGGTGATCATCCCGACCTACAACGAGGCGGAGAACATCAAGGCGATCGTCACGCGCGTGCGCGAGGCCGTCCCCGAGGCACACGTTCTCGTGGCCGACGACAACAGCCCCGACGGCACCGGCAGGCTCGCCGACGAACTGGCGGCCGGGGACGACCACGTCCAGGTCATGCACCGCAAGGGCAAGGAAGGGCTGGGCGCCGCCTACCTCGCCGGCTTCCGCTGGGGCCTGGAGCACGGCTACGGCGTGCTGATCGAGATGGACGCCGACGGCTCCCACCAGCCCGAGGAGCTGCCCCGCCTGCTGACCGCCCTCAAGGGCGCCGACCTCGTCCTCGGCTCCCGCTGGGTGCCCGGCGGCCGGGTGGTGAACTGGCCCAAGTCCCGCGAGATCATCTCGCGCGGCGGCAGCATGTACTCGAGGATCGCGCTCGACCTGCCGCTGCGCGACATCACCGGCGGCTACCGCGCCTTCCGCCGCGAGACCCTGGAGGGGCTCGGCCTCGAGGAGGTCGCCTCCCAGGGCTACTGCTTCCAGGTCGACCTCGCCCGCCGGGCGATCAAGGCCGGCTATCACGTCGTGGAAGTGCCGATCACGTTCGTCGAGCGGGAACTCGGCGACTCCAAGATGAGCCGGGACATCCTGGTGGAGGCCCTGTGGCGGGTCACCACGTGGGGCGTGGGGGAGAGGGTCGGCAAGGTGCTCGGCCGCGACAGGCAGTCCGGCACGGCGGCCGACGGGAAGACGGCTCCGGGCGAGAAGCAGACGGCCCCGAGCGACAAGTCGACGGATTCCCGTGACGAGTCGGCCAAGGCGTCCGACGCCAAGGCCTGACCGCCCTCTTATGCCGCACTGAGCCGGGGCCAGGCACACTGGGAGTATGACGACTGGCGCTCAGACCCCCAGGTCCCCCGCCCGGCCTCCGCGCTCCCGGCTGCGCACGTTCCTGCCGCTGGGCGCCGCCGCCTGGCTCGTGCTGGAGATCTGGCTGCTGACCGTGGTCGCGGGGGCGTCCAGCGGCTTCGTGGTCTTCCTGCTCCTGGTAGCCGGTGTCGTCCTCGGCTCCATGGTCATCAAGGCGGCGGGCCGCCGGGCCTTCCGCAACCTCACGGAGACTCTCAACCAGCAGCAGTCGGCCATGCGGGCGGGCGGGCCGCCCGAGGCCCGCCCGAACAGCGAGGGCAACGGCCTGATGATGCTGGGCGGGCTGCTCCTGATCCTGCCCGGCCTGATCTCGGACGCGCTCGGCCTGCTCATGCTGCTGCCCCCGGTGCAGAAGGGCGTCAGCCGCTACGCCCAGCGGACGGTGGAGCGCAAGCTCCGCGACGCCGGACCCGGCACCCTGGGCGACGCCTTCCGACAGGCCCGGATGCACCAGCCGGACGGCAAGGTCGTCCAGGGCGAGGTCATACGGGACGACCCGGACGACGCCCCGCAGGACCCCCGCCCTCCGTTGACGCGCTGAGCCGGCGGCCCGGGCTCGGCAGGGCAAAACCGCGGGTGCCGTACATGGAACTCATGTACGGCACCCGCGGTTTTTGTTCGGTTGTGTCGCCTACGGTTTCCCGCTACGCACTCTTGCGGCTGTCTCGCGGATGGACCGCGATGTTCATCGCGCCGGAGCGCAGAACGGCCAGCCGCTCCTCGAGGACCTCTTCGAGTTCCTCGCGGGTGCGTCGCTCCATCAGCATGTCCCAGTGCGTACGCGCGGGCTTGGCCTTCTTCTCCTCAGGGCCGTCGCCGTCAACCAGGAGTGCCTGGGCCCCGCAGACCTTGCACTCCCACTCCGGCGGGATCTCCGCCTCGACCGAGAAGGGCATCTCGAATCGATGCCCCTTCTCGCATGCGTACTCCACGGCCTGGCGCGGGGCCAGGTCGATACCGCGGTCCGTCTCGTAGCTGGTCACCACGAGGCGCGTGCCGCGAAGAGCTCGCTCACTCATGAATCGTGCCTCCCGGGCTTGTCGCCCACAGGACAGGTGTCGCTGTCGTCGTCATCCGGTCAACGTCCGGGCGGCGGTAAAGATTCCCGTCCCGACTCCCGATCCGGGCCCTGCGTCGCCGTCGCAGCCGCAGCCTTGCAACCAGTGCAGTACCCGCCGACGTCCGGTTTGTCACCTCTGCTGGCAGATGTGACATAGCGATTCGGCACCTTTGACGCGCAGTAACGGTACGCCTGGCAGGCCAAACGCGTACACTACAGCCCTTTCGCGCCGAGTGCTAAATCCTTTCGGGTACCGGGTTGCCCGCGTCGCCGATCGCCCGCCGCACCGGGACCCGCGCGAGCAGCACGAACCCGATGACGAAGAAGGCCACCAGCGAGATGATCGCGTCCCGGTAGCTCCCGGTCAGCTGGTAGGTCAGCCCGAAGAGCAGCGGTCCGAGCCAGCTCATCCCGCGGTCGCTCAGCTCGTACGCCGAGAAGTACTCGGCCTCCTTGCCCGGCGGGACCAGGTGGGAGAACAGGGAGCGGGACAGCGCCTGGCTGCCGCCCAGGACCAGCCCGATCCCGGCGGCCAGCACGAAGAACCACACCGGCGCCCCGGCCGGCAGGAAGTACCCGGCCGCGAGGGTCACCGTCCAGGCGACCAGCGACCCGAGGATCGTGCGTTTGGCCCCGTACCTCCGGGCCAGCCGGCCGAGCGCCAGCGCGCCCGCCACCGCCAGCACCTGGACCAGCAGCACCGCCACGATGAGCGTGGACTGTCCGAGGTCCAGTTCCTCGGAGCCGTAGACCGAGGCCTGGGAGATCACCGTCTGGATGCCGTCGTTGTAGACCAGGTAGGCCAGCAGGAAGGCCATCGTCAGCGGGCGGCGGCGCATGTCGCGGACGGTCGCCGCGAGCTGCCGGAACCCGGGCAGCGCGGCCTCCCGTGCCACCGCGCGCCGGTCGCGCAGCCGCCGGAGCGGAATGAGCGCGAAGGCGCCCCACCACAGGCCCGCCGACGCCAGGCAGATGCGGACCGCCGCGCTCTCGCTCAGTCCGAAGGAGTCGTGGCCGGTGTAGAGGACCAGATTGACGATCAGGACCAGGGAACCGGCCGCGTAGCCGAAGGCCCAGCCGCGGGAGGAGACCGCGTCGCGTTCCTCGGGCGGGGCGATCTGGGGCAGGTAGGAGTTGTAGAGCATCATCGCGACCGACTGCGCCGCGTTGGCGACGACCAGGAGCAGACCGCCCAGCAGATAGCGGTCGCCGCCGAGGAAGAACATGCCGGTCGTTGCCGCGGCGCCGGTGTAGGCGGCGGCGGCCAGCAGCGGCTTCTTGCGCCCCGAACGGTCGGCCGCCGCGCCCACCAGGGGCATGACCAGCACCGCCGCGATCACCGACAGCGACACCGAGTACGCGAAGAACGACCCGGCGCGCACCGGTATCCCCAGCGGGTGGACGTACCCGTCCGCGTCCGCCGCCGACTCCGCCACCGAGGTGAGATAGGGCCCCAGGAACACGGTGAGCACGGTCGTCGAGTAGACGGAGCACGCCCAGTCGTAGAAGTACCAGCCACGCTGCTCGCGCCGCCGTTCGGCGACCGGGTCGGCCCCGTCCGCCGCATCCGTCCGCAGGGTGTCGGTGCCCACCGTGCCTCGCTTCCCCGTGAACGCGCCGTCCCCGGGGCGCGGCCGGGGGCTCATCCCCAGGCGCCGCGGTCCTCCATGACCTTGCGCAGTGTGTCGATGTGATCGGTCATGATGCCATCCACTCCGAGGTCCAGAAGCCGGTGCATGCGGTCCGGATCGTTCACCGTCCAGACGTGCACCTGCAGCCCGCGCGCGTGTGCGGCCCGCAGGAAGCGGCGGTCCACCACCCGGATGCCCGACTGCGTCTCGGGAACCTGCGCGGCCACCGCCGAGCGGCGCAGTGCGGCCGGCACGCCCCAGGAGCGCAGTCGCAGACCGAGGACGCCGCGGGTGCCGTACGAGGTGGCCAGGCGCGGGCCGGCCAGCCGCTGGGCGCGGACCACGCGCGCCTCGGAGAACGAGCCGACGCAGATCCGGTCCCAGGCGTCGTGCCGGCCGATCAGCTCCAGGAGCGGCTCCAGCGCGGGCTCCGCCTTCACGTCGATGTTCCAGCGCACTTCGGGGAAGGTCTCCAGGAGCTCCTCGAAGAGCGGCACCCGTTCCTCGCCCGCCACGCGCGCGTGGCGCACGTTCTCCCACGGCAGGTCGGCGATCCGCCCGGCGCCGTCCGTCACCCGGTCCAGAGTCGCGTCGTGGAAGGCGACGAGCTTCCCGTCCCGGGTGGCGTGCACGTCGGTCTCGATGTACCGGTAGCCGGCCGCGACCGCCCGGCGGAACTGCCGCAGCGTGTTCTCCAGGCCGTCCGCCGCCCCGCCCCGGTGGGCGAAGGCGATGGGTCCCGGATGGTCGAGGTAGGGGTGGCGTATCGGGCTGGTCACCGACGCAGTATCGCGCGCCGGGGTTGACCGGCGGCAACCACCGTGCTGCCGTCGGGCGCCGCCGGAACGGCGAACACGCGCAGGAACACCTGGGAGAGGGGGCCGATCGACACGGCGTAGAGCAGGGTGCCGAGGCCCACCGTGCCGCCGAGCGCGAAACCCGTCACCACGACCGTGATCTCGACGGCGGTCCGCACCAGACGCACCGAGAGCCCCGTGCGCCGGTTCAGCCCCGTCATCAGTCCGTCACGAGGGCCCGGGCCGAAGCGCGCGGCGATGTACAGCCCGGTCGCCGCGCCGTTCAGGACGATGCCCGCCACCATCGCGGCGATCCGCAGCGTCCAGCCGTGGGCGTCCGGCACCAGGCTCAGCGTGGCGTCCATCGCGGCGCCGATCACGAGCACGTTGGAGACCGTGCCGAGGCCCGGCCGCTGGCGCAGCGGGATCCACAGCAGCAGGACCGCCGCGCCCACGACCGTCAGCACCACGCCCATCGACAGCCCGGTGTGCTCGGCGAGGCCCTGGTGCAGCACGTTCCACGGTTCCAGGCCGAGCCCGGACCTGACCAGCAGCGCCGAACTCGCCCCGTACAGGACGAGACCGCCGTAGAGCTGGGTCAGCCGCCGTGCGAGTCGCCCCGACTGCCTGGACGGCCTCGACTGCCGCGACTGCCTGGACAAGGAGTGCAAGGAGTGCCCCCTGGGTGGTGGTAGTGGACTGCCACATGACACCCTGTGGCTTGAGAAGAAGAGTCAACCATGGCCAATTCGGGGAAGGTGGACTGATTTTCATGGCGCAGTGGACCTCGGCCGTGGGGGCGGGGCAGCTCGCGCGGCTGCTCGGCTCCCAGCAGGACCGCCCGGCCGGGCCCGGCACGCGCCGTCCGCCGGCCTATCGGGCGCTCGCCGACGGCATCCGGCTGCTGGTGCTGGAGGGCCGCGTCCCGGTCGCCGCCCGGCTGCCCGCCGAACGCGAACTGGCGCTCGCCCTGACCGTCAGCCGCACCACCGTCGCCGCCGCCTACGAGGCACTGCGCGCCGAGGGCTTCCTGGAGTCCCGGCGGGGCGCGGGCAGCTGGACCGCGGTTCCGGCCGGGAACCCGCTGCCGGCGCGCGGACTCGAACCGCTGCCTCCGGAGGCGCTCGGCTCGGTGATCGACCTGGGATGCGCGGCGCTGCCCGCACCCGAGCCCTGGCTCACCCGCGCGGTGCGGGGCGCCCTCGACGAGCTGCCGCCGTACGCGCACACCCACGGCGACTACCCGGCCGGACTGCCCGCGCTGCGCGCGATGATCGCCGAGCGCTACACCGCGCGGGGCATCCCCACCATGCCCGAGCAGATCATGGTGACCACGGGGGCGATGGGCGCCATCGACGCGATCTGCCACCTCTTCGGCGGGCGCGGCGAGCGCATCGCCGTGGAGTCCCCGTCCTACGCCAACATCCTCCAGCTGATGCGCGAGGCAGGGGCCCGGCTGGTGCCGGTCGCGATGGCCGAGGGCCTCACCGGCTGGGACGTGGACCGCTGGCGCCAGGTGCTCCGCGACGCCGCGCCCCGCATCGCCTACGTCGTCGCCGACTTCCACAACCCCACCGGCGCGCTCGCCGACGACGACCAGCGGCGGCGGCTGGTCGACGCGGCCCGCTCGGCGGGGACGGTGCTCGTGGCCGACGAGACGATGAGCGAGCTGTGGCTGGACGACGACGTCGAGATGCCGCGTCCCGTGTGCGCCTTCGACCGGGCCGGTTCCACCGTGATCACCGTCGGCTCCGCGAGCAAGGCCTTCTGGGCCGGGATGCGCATCGGCTGGGTCCGTGCCGCGCCCGACGTGATCCGCAGCCTGGTCGCCGCGCGGGCCTACGCCGACCTGGGCACACCGGTGCTGGAGCAGCTCGCCGTGAACTGGCTGTTCAGCACCGGCGGCTGGGAGCAGGCCGTGACGGTGCGCCGTGAGCAGGCCCGGCAGAACCGCGACGAGCTGGTGGCGGCGGTGCGCCGGGAGCTGCCCGACTGGGAGTTCGAGGTGCCCCGCGGTGGGCTCACCCTCTGGGTGCGCACCGGGGGCCTGTCCGGCTCCCGACTGGCCGAGGCGGGGGAGCGGGTGGGCGTCCGCGTCCCGTCCGGGCCGCGCTTCGGGGTCGACGGCGCCTTCGAGGGGTACGTCCGGCTGCCGTTCACGGTCGGCGGCGCGGTGGCCGAGGAGGCGGCGGTGCGACTGGCCGCGGCGGCCCGGCTGGTGGAGAGCGGGGGCGTGGCCGGCGGCGAGGCACCGCGGACGTTCGTGGCGTAGGGCCCGTCCGGTGCGCCGGTGCGCCGGTGCGCCGGGGAGTCGCCACCGCTCGCGCAGTGCCCGCCGGCGGGGCTCCGTCCGGTCGGCACATCACCGCGTCAGGGACGGCGTGATGTGCGGTGTGGGCGACGGCCGGCGATGCGGGCGGCGTGCGTGCCGCACCCGCCGTGGTGTGCCCCGCCGGGGTGTCGTGGCCGCGGTCCGTGAGGCGCGGGTGGGACGCGGGCCGGCGACGGCCGTGCCGGGGCCGGGGCAGGTGGCGTCCGGTGCGTTCGGCCGGGAGCGGGACGGAGCCCGCGACGGGCGGGACCCGGTGGACCGGCAGGTCGCACCCGTCGCCGTCCTGCGGCCCCGAAGGTGCTGTGGCCGCCGGCGCTCGCGGGCCCGGGGGAAGGGGCGCGGGCGGGCGGCTCTGAGAGGCGAGGGCCGGGACGGGGGTGGGGTGTGCCGTCCCGGCCGGGGTGTCAGGAGGTCTCCGCCGCGACCGCCTCGGCGGGGACCGGCTCAGCGGGCGCCGGCTCGGCCGGCGTCCCGGCCGTCGCCTTCTCCACCGTCACCGGGGTCGGCTCCGCCTCCGCCGCGGTCTCCTCCGGCAGGCTCGCCGCCACCTGGACCGGGGCGTCCTTCTTCTCCATGGAGACGGCCTTCGCCTTCGCCTCGGCCTTCGCTTCCACCTCCGCCTCCGCCTCCGGGGGGAGGGGTGCCTGCTCCCCGTCCGCCGGTGTGGTGCGCGGGGGGAGCAGGTCGAGCACCGCCTGCCGGTGCGCCTCGCTCGTCGCGTCGTCGTAGGGGTCCGGGGTTGCCGGAACCTGGAGGCGGTGCATCGGGCCGGTGCCCAGACGGGCGTAGCCCCGGCCGGGCGGGACCTGGTCGAGCGGAGTGGTGTGCGGAGGGGCGCCCAGCGCGTTCGCCAGCTCGTCCGCGGTGGCCGGACCGAGCACGACACGCGCGCGCGTGTGCTGCCGTACGGCGTCGGTGAGGCCGTCGAGAGCGTCGAGCTGGTCGGCGACGACCACCGTCACGTTCGCCGCCCGGCCGTGCCGCAGGGGGACCTGGAGCAGGGTCTGCGGGTCGCGGCGCCCGCCCGTGTCGGCGAGGTGCGTGAACGCGGTCGGACGGTCCAGGAAGACCCACAGGGGTCGCCGGGTGTCCTCCGGTGCCGCCAGGCCCTGCTGACGGGCCCGGTTCACGGAGATCAGCCGCCGCTCCGTCTCCGCGGCGGCCCACTCCAGGCTGGTCAGCGCGCCGGTGAGGCCGCACTCCACGGCCAGGACGCCGTCCCGGCCGACCAGGCAGGCGTACTCCCCGGTGCCGCCGCCGTCCACGATCAGCAGATCGCCGTGGTGCAGCGCCTGGAGGGCGACCGAGCGCAGCAGGGTGGACGTGCCGGTGCCGGGTTGCCCCAGGACCAGCAGGTGGGGCTCGGTCGACCGGATGCCGGTGCGCCAGACGACCGGCGGTACGTCCCGCTGCTCCACGCCGTGGGTGAGCGGGAGCGTGCGCTGGACGCGCGTCGGGTCGGTGAAGCCGAGGACGGTCTCCCCGGGCGCCGTCACGAAACGCTGGGCGGCGATGTCGGTGGGGAGCGCCGCGAGCACGTCGACGGAGAGGTGGTTGGCCTCCTCGTCCCACGTGAAGCGGTACTCCCGGCCCCGGCCGGACTTCGCGGTGAGCAGATGCTCGATCCGGGCCCGGGACTCCGCCTCCCCGTCGGTGAAGTAGGCGGGGTAGCGGATCACCAGGTGGGCGACGCGGCCGTCCTCGTCGAACTCGTGCGCCGGGAACGCCTTCTCCCACCCGCCGCCGTGGGCGTACAGGGGGTCGGGGTCCTCGGTGATCGAGAAGTACGGGACCAGCGCCTCGTAGAGCGACTGCAGGCGCCCGGCCCGCTGGTCGTCGGTGACCGTGGGCGCAGGCGGGGTGCGATCCCTGCCCTGCCAGGCTGCCGCCGCCATCAGGACGATGACGGCGAGCAGCGGGCCGTACGGCACGAGCGCCACGACCAGGACCACCGAGGCGACCAGGAACAGCAGCGCGCCGCGCCGGTCCTTGGGGGTCTCGGTCCATCTGCGCCGCGCGGCCGCGGCCAGTCGGCGCAGACCGCGGGCGATCGTGATCAGCGGCTGGAGGACGTCGGTGGCGCTGTCGGCCGCCGTCCGGGCCAGCTCCCGGCTCCGGGCGAGCTGCGCGCCGCCGTTGCTCAGAATGCGGGGGAGGGGCCGCCGGGCCACTGCTGCCTCCTGGAGGTGCGTACGTGCGGATGTCGGGCGGGGGAGCGGGTCGTCAGAACTTGATGCCGCCGAGCAGGCCCGCCAGGCTCTCGCCGCCCGCCTTGATGCTCGGGGCGATGGCCGTACTCGCGAGGTAGAAACCGAACAGAACGGCTACCAGCAGGTGCGAGGCCTTGAGGCCGTCCTTGCGGAAGAAGATGAAGACGACGATGCCGAGCAGGACCACGCCTGAGATCGAGAGGATCATGTGAGTTCTCCTGGTTCACGGGGACAGTCACCATGAGTACTTCCAGGCTCACAGCATGTATCCATACGATAAAAGGTGCAAATGGGGGAAATTCGACCGAATTACCTCAAGTGGCGGAGCGGTCCTTGGGCCGCTCGGGTGCGCCGTGAGCCAGTACCCTGGCGGTTCACCCGCACGGCCACACCGCTCGTGACCGTGCGTACCCGTTGTCCCCGGCGTTCGTCAGCCCCGTACGAGCGTCACGCAGGTAGTGAGAGGTGGTCCGGCCGATGAGTGAAGCCCCCGACCCCGAGGTCGTGGAGCTGGCGACCAAGATCTTCGATCTGGCCCGGCAGGGGCGGACCGGGGAGCTGGTGGCGTACGTGGACGCCGGTGTCCCGGCCGATCTCACCAACGACCGCGGCGACTCGCTCGTCATGCTCGCCGCCTACCACGGCCACGCCGACGCGGTGCGCGCGCTGCTGACCCGTGGCGCCGACGCCGACCGCGTCAACGACCGGGGTCAGACCCCGCTCGCCGGAGCCGCCTTCAAGGGTGAGATCGACGTGACCAGGGCGCTGCTGGAGGCGGGCGCGGATCCGGCGGCGGGCACCCCGTCGGCCGTCGACACGGCCCGGATGTTCGCCCGGACGGACCTGCTGGAGCTGTTCGGCGCCCAGTGACGGGGCGGTGGAGAGGGCCCCGACGGGACCCGCTCCACATTTTCTGACCAGGGAAAACACTGGAAACGGGGGAGGCGGTACAGGGCCGCCGAAATTTCGGTCGCGGCAGATGTGACCGCCGGGCCATCATGACGACGTGGTTCACGGACGTGATGGCTGGGCAGGTGTTGCCGCACCGCGCGGGCCGTGACTCGGCCCGCAAGGGCCACCGACGAGAGGCAGAGGAACATGGTCTTCAGCAAGCAAGAGACGGCGGGCGCTCCGACGTGTTGGCGCACGGCCAGGTAACGCGTGCTCCCCGGTTGCGTCGACGCTTGATGTGAGGCTGTTTCCCATGTTCGATCCGGTCATAGCGCCCAGCGGTACGCTGCTCGGCCTGCTTCAGCGGGGTCGCGGCGACGGCACGCTGCACGCGCTCACCGCTCCGCGCGCCGAAGCGCTCGCGGCGCTGAACCACTGTGTGCTCCACGACCCCCGCCACGACTGGCAGGTCGAGAACCGCTCCCTCTACTACGCCCGCCTCTACCTCGACCTGAACGGCGAGCTGGACGCGATCGAGGCCCACCTCTTCGACCCCGAGGACGTCCTGGACGCCGACGAGTCGCGCACCGGGCTGGCCCTCGCCGTCCTCGGCCACCTCGCCTCCTACGGCAGGCTGGACGCGCTCCAGCTGCTGCGCCGGTACGCCGCCCACGGCGTCAACTGGGCGTGGGCCCTGGACGAGCTGGCGCTGCGCGACGACGACGCGGGACTGCGCGCCCTCGCCGCGCCCGTCCTGGCGCGCTTCCCGCGCGACCCCGAGGGCGAGGCCGAGCTGGCCGCCGCCGTGCGGGACGCCTTCGAGCCCAGGCCCTGGCGCCTGTGGGCCGACGACCCCCGCGAATCGATCGCCACACGCGTGCGTGCCGCCCAGGAGACGGGCTGCTTCGACCGCTGGCAGCGCCAGATGAACTCCTCCGGGCCGCGTCCCGGCTGGAGTGTGCGAGCCGTGTTCGAGTGGGCCGAGCAGGGCGTCGAGCGCGGCACCCCGCTCCATGTGCCGGCCGCCCGCTGCCTCACGGCCGTCGCCGGGCCCGAGGACCGGCCCGAGATCGTCGAGGCCGCGCGGTCGGGCACCGAGGGCGCCCGCTGCACCGCGCTGCGCTATCTCGCCGACGGCAACGACCCGGACGTCCTCGACCTGATCGACGGCGCCGTGGCGACGGGCTCGGCACCCGTCGTGGAGGCCGCCGTCGCCGCGTACGAGCGCATGCGCAGCCTCGCCGCCGTCGACCGGGCCCGCGGCTGGGTGCACCGGCCCGACGCCCTGGGGGCCGCCGCCGGCCGGGTGCTCGCCTGCCGGGGCGCCGCCCAGGACCGCGATCTCGTCCTGGCGGCGCTGCGGGAGGCGGTGCGCGGCGCAGGCCCCGACGCGCCGACCCTGTGGACCCTCGTCGACGGCACCGGCAGGCTCGGCATCGCCTGCGCCGCGCCCGTACTGCGCCACATCTACCGCGAAACAGCCTCCTCCCACCTGCGCGGCCGAGCCGCCCGCGCGCTGGCCGCCACCGACCCGTCCTTCGCGGCGGGCTTCGCCATCGAGTGCCTGTGGGACTGCGAGGAGACCACCCGCGAAGTCGCCGCCCGCCACGCCGAGACCGGCGACAACCGCGTGGTCGAACGGCTGCGCAGGCTCGCCGCGGACCCGGCCGAGGAGGACGAGGTCCAGACGGCGGTACGCAGCCGCTTCGGACCGGACACGCCCGCCGTGTGAGAGCCCCGGAGTCCGGCGCGGCAGCGAGCCGCGCCGGCCGCGCGACCCGAGCCCGAGGCCGCGCCGGGTGAACGGCCGGTGGACCGCGGCTCAGCCGGGCGTGGCCGTGGTCCGGCCCGCCGGGTGGACGGGGCAACGCTCACGGGACGTTCCTCGGCCGGAAAGATCGACGTTGACGCGAGCACGTCCAGTCCGGCGACAACACCGGTATGCGTGTCGTCATCGTGACCGAATCCTTTCCCCCCGATGTCAACGGCGTCGCCCACTGCGCGCTCCAGACCGCCCGGCACCTCGTGAGCCGCGGTCACGACTGCCTCGTCGTCGCACCCGCCACCTCCGCCGCCGACGAGGCGGACCCGCACGCTCCGTGCCGCGTCGTCCGGATCCCCTCCCTCCCGCTCCCCGGCTACCCGCAGGTCCGCGTCGCCCTGCCCAGCCGACGGGTCGCCGCCGCGATCGTCGAGCACCGCGCCGACCTCGTGCACCTGGCGGGTCCCTTCGTCCTCGGCGTCCGGGGCATGGCCGCCGCCGCCCGGCTCGGCGTCCCGGCCGTGGCCGTCTACCAGACCGACCTCGCCGGCTACGCCCGTACGTACATGGGGGTGGGCGAGGCGGCCGCCTGGCGGCGCATCCGCTCGGTGCACGCCGCCGCCGACCTCACCCTCGCCCCGTCCAGCGCGGCCCTGCGCGACCTCGAGGCGCACGGTGTGCCCCGGGTGGGCCTGTGGCCGCGCGGAGTGGACACCGACCGTTTCCGGCCCGACCGGCGGGACACGGCGCTGCGTCGCGCACTCGCCCCGAACGGCGAACCGATCGTCGGCTACGTCGGCCGCCTCGCCCCCGAGAAGCAGGTGGAGCTGCTGTCCGGCGCCTGCGCCCTGGACGGCGTGCGCGTCGTGGTCGTCGGCGACGGACCCAGCCGCCCCGGTCTGGAACAGACGCTGCCGGGCGCCGTCTTCCTCGGCCGCCGCACCGGTGACGAACTCGCCCGGATCTTCGCCTCACTGGACGTCTTCGTGCACACCGGCCCCTTCGAGACGTTCTGCCAGACCGTGCAGGAGGCCATGGCGAGCGGCGTGCCCGTCGTCGCGCCGGCGGCGGGCGGACCGCTGGACCTCGTGGCCCACGGCCGCACCGGGCTGCTCGTGCCGCCGCGCGACGCCGCCGCCGTGCGGGACGCCGTGTGGTCCCTGTCCGCGGACCCCGGACTGCGGGGCGCCTACGGTGCCGCCGGGAGCACCGTGGAGGGACGGACCTGGGCCGCCGTCGGCGACCGGCTGATCGGCCACTACACCGACGTGCTCGCCTCCAGGAAGGCGGTGCTGGCGGCATGAGCGCGCTGCGGATCGTCCGGCTGGCCAACTTCGTCACGCCCGCGTCCGGCGGCCTGCGCACCGCGCTGCGCGAGCTGGGCAAGGGGTTCCGCGCGGCCGGACACGATCCCGTACTCGTCGTCCCCGGCCGGCGCGCCGACGACCGGGAGACCGGGCAGGGCCGGGTGATCACGCTCCCGGGGCCGCTGCTGCCGGGCACCGGCGGATACCGTGTCCTGACCGACCGGAGGCGCCTGGCCGCCCTGCTGGAGGAGCTGGCCCCCGACCGCCTTGAGGTGTCCGACCGCACCACCCTGCGGTGGACCGGCAGGTGGGCCCGGCGGGCCCGGGTCCCCGCCGTGATGGTCTCCCACGAGACCACCGACGGCGTGCTGCGCACCTGGGGCCTGCCCGAAGGCGCGGCCCGACGCACCGCCGACGCCCTCAACGTCCGTACGGCGCACGCCTACGCGCGCGTGGTGTGCACCACGGAGTTCGCCGAACGGGAGTTCGTCCGCGTCGGTGCCCGCAACGTCGTACGCGCCCCGCTCGGCGTCGACCTCATCGGCCGCAGCCCCGTACTGCGCGACCCGGGGCTGCGGGCACGATACGCGCGCGGGGACGAGACGATGCTGCTGATGTGCTCCCGGCTGTCCGTGGAGAAGCGGCCCGGTACGGCACTGGACGCGCTGGCGGAGCTCCGGCGGCGCGGCGGGCGGACGGTGCTGGTGGTGGCCGGGGACGGGCCGCTGCGCACGCGACTCGAACAGCGGGCGCGGTCCCAGGGGCTGCCGGTGACCTTCCTCGGTCACGTCGCCGACCCCGGGCTGCTCGGCGCCCTCCAGGCGTCCGCCGACGTGTGCCTGGCCCCGGGACCCGCCGAGACCTTCGGGCTCGCCGCCCTGGAGGCGATGGCGTGCGGCACGCCCGTGGTGGCGAGCGCGTCCTCGGCGCTGCCGGAGGTGATCGGATCCGCCGGTGCCGTCGCCGCCGATCACGGGGACGCCTTCGCGGACGCCGTGGAACTGCTCCTGGCTCGCCGGGAGACGGACCGCCGGGAGGCGGCACGCGCGCGTGCGGAGTGCTTCGGCTGGCGCACGGCCGTCGAGGCGTTCCTGGCCGCGCACGAGGCGACCCTCCCGACGCGTCCCGTGCTGCCGGAGGCATTGCCGTGAGACGCACCCGCTGCGCGAGCCTCGGGAACCGGTCGACGCCGGGTGGCCCGGCCAGTCCGGCGGCCCGGGCCGCGGTGAAGCCACCGAAGCCTGACAGGCCCCAGCCCGAGGCGTGCTCCGCCGGACGGACGGGAGCCCCGCGGCCGCGTACCTCGCGCGTGGCCGTTCCGGCGTCTGCGTACCGCCACGAAGCGCGTGCCCGCCGCCCGGAACCGGCCAGGTCCCGTAGGTGACCCGCGCACCGACCGGCACGCCCCGCTCGGCCGCGAGGGCGCGGGCGACCGGCACGCCCCGCTCCGCCGCGAGGGCGCGGGCTCGGCCGTTGCCGCAGCCGGTCCCCGAGCCGTGTCGTGGCACCCGGGATCAGGCCACGCGGTACTGCTCGTCACGGGCGTCGGTGAGGAACATCTGCCCCGGCGCGTGGGTGAGCGCGAAGGGCGGCCGCGAGGCCATGACCGCCGCCTGCGGAGTCACTCCGCAGGCCCAGAACACCGGGATGTCGTCCGGTTCGCGGTCCACCGCCTCGCCGAAGTCGGGCCGGTCCAGGTCGTCGATGCCGAGCGCCGACGGGTCCCCGCAGTGCACGGGGCTGCCGTGCACCGCCGGGAGCAGACTGCTCTCGTGGATCGCCGCCGACAGGTGCGCGGGCGGCACCGGACGCATCGAGACCACCATCGGCCCGCGCAGCCGCCCGGCGGGACGGCACGCCCGGGAGGTGACGTACATCGGGACGTTGCGGCCCTGCTCGACGTGGCGGATCGGGACACCGGCCGCGGCCAGCGCCCACTCGAAGGTGAAACTGCACCCGATCAGGAACGTCACCAGGTCGTCCCGCCAGTGCTCGCGCACGTCCGACGGCTCGTCCACCAGCTCGCCGTCCCGCCACACCCGGTAGCGCGGCAGATCGGTGCGCAGGTCCGCGCCGTCGGCGAGCACGGTGGTCCAGGACCCGGCGTCGGTGACGTCGAGCACCGGGCAGGGCTGCGGATTGCGGGTGCAGAACAGCAGCATGTCGTAGGCCCAGTCGGCGGGCACCGAGATCAGGTTCGCCTGGGTGCGGCCGGCGGCGACCCCGGCCGTGGGGCCGGTCAGCCCCTTCCGGAAGCGGGCGCGGGCCGTCTTCGGGCTCCACGCGCGCGCGTGCGCGTCGACGAGGGCGAGCGGCCGGTCCCCGGTCGCGGAGTGCGGACGGTTCATGCCAGTTCCTTTCCGCGCGTCTCCGGCAGCCCCAGCAGGGCCAGTGCCGCGATGCCGTAGCCGATGGCGCCGAAGACCAGTGCGCCGCCCACGCCCCAGCTGTCGGCGAGGAAGCCGACCGTGGTGGGGAAGACGGCACCCACGGCGCGTCCGGTGTTGTAGGTGAAGCCCTGTCCCGCGCCCCGCACCGCCGTCGGGTACAGCTCGCTCAGGTACGAACCGAACCCGCTGAAGATCGCCGACATGCAGAAGCCGAGCGGGAAACCGAGGACCAGGAGCAGGGTGTCGGCGCCGCTGGGGATGTTCGCGTACGCCAGGATGCAGACCGCCGACAGCAGCGCGAAGAGCCAGATGTTGCGCCTGCGGCCCAGCACGTCGGTGAGCACACCGCCGGTGAGGTAGCCCAGGAAGGCGCCCGAGATGAGGAACGTCAGGTAGCCGCCGGTGCCGACGACCGACAGGTCGCGCTCGTCCTTCAGATACGTCGGCACCCAGGTGGCGAGGGTGTAGTAGCCGCCCTGGACGCCGGTGGACAGCAGGCTCGCGAAGAGCGTGACGCGCAACAGGCCGGGTGCGTCCCCCGTGCCGGGCTTGAAGATCGCCGAGAACGAGCCCTTGCCGGCGCCCTTCTCCCGGACCTCGGCGGCCCGCGGCGCGTCCTGGACGCTGCGCCGCACCCACACCACGAGCAGCGCCGGGAGCGCGCCCGTCCAGAACATGACGCGCCAGGCCAGATCGTCCCCGGCCAGCGAGAACACCAGCGTGTACACGATCACCGCGAGCGCCCAGCCCACGGCCCAGGAACTCTGGATCGCGCCCAGCGTGCGCCCCCGGTGCCTGGGGCTCGCGTACTCGGCGACCAGGATGGCGCCGACCGCCCACTCGCCGCCGAAGCCGAGGCCCTGGAGGGCGCGGAAGACGAGCAGCGTCTCGTAGTTGGGCGCGAAGCCGCAGGCCACCGTGAACACGGCGTAGGTGATCACGGTGAGCAGCAGCGCCCTGACCCGGCCGACGCGGTCCGCCAGCACACCCGCGAGCGCGCCGCCGACCGCCGAGACGACCAGCGTGACCGTGGTGAGGAGCCCGGTCTGGCCGCTGTCCAGACCGAAGTACGCGGCCAGCGCCACCATGGTCAGGGGCAGTGTGAAGTAGTCGTAGGAATCGAGGGCGTAGCCGCCGAACGCGCCGCCGAAGGCGCGGCGGCCCCGCGGGCCGAGGGCGCGCAGCCAGCCGAACGGACCCTCTTCCGCGGGGTGTTCGGCCGTGCCCGGGGGACGAGTGCCGGAGGAGAGGGTCCGTGGGGGAGGGGGAGTGCTCATGGTGCACCTCGCAGTGGGAGGACGGAGGGTGCTGGTCGAGCGGTACAGCGACGTACTGGGGGCACCGTAGGGGATCGTTCAACGATCCCTCAATACCCCTGTTGTTTCGTTCTGGTATCTGCGATTGAATTCCGGGCATGGCAGAGCAGTTGACGGGACTGGCCGACGACCGCGCCCTCCTCGGGCGCACCAGCACCGCCGAGCGGGTCTCGGACATCCTCAGGAGCCGGATAGCCGAGGGCTACTTCCCGCCCGGGACCCGCTTGTCCGAGGACAGCATCGGTGGCGCCCTCGGCGTCTCCCGCAACACCCTGCGCGAGTCGTTCCGCCTGCTCACACACGAACGGCTCCTGGTCCACGAGCTGAACCGGGGCGTCTTCGTCCGGGTCCTCACCGTCGAGGACGTCGAGGACATCTACCGCACCCGCTCCCTCGTGGAGTGCGCCGTCGTCCGCGGCCTCGGCGAGCCGCCGTACCCGCTGGACGGCCTCGCCGAGGCCGTCGAGGACGGGCGGAGGTCGGCCCGCGAAGGTGACTGGAAAGGCGTGGGTACGGCCAACATCCACTTCCACCGGGAACTGGTGGCCCTCGCCGGCAGCGAGCGCACCGACGAACTGATGCGCAGCGTCTTCGCCGAACTGCGCCTCGCCTTCCACGTCGTGGACGACCCCCGCCGGCTGCACGAGCCGTACATCGCCCGGAACGCGGAGATCCTCGCGACGCTGGAGAGCGGCGAGCGGGAGGCGGCGGCGCGGCTGCTCGCGGTCTACCTGGAGAACTCGCTGAAGCGCGTCGTGGAGGTCTACCTGCGACGGGTCGGGGACGAGGGGTAGGGCGCGAGGGCAGGTCCCGGGCGGCACGGCGGCCGGCCCCCGGGCGGCACGGCGGCCGGCCACGGTGCCCGCCGGGGCCCATCTGCGTCGTTTGGGCCGATGTCAGACCGAGGACCTAGTCTGTGCACCGTGACTTCGCCTGCATCGACGGACAGCGTTCCGCCCCAGCTCAGCGCGGGGCCGCGCCCCGCACCGGGTCCGGCCGCCGACGAGGGGCTGGCGCGGCGGCTGCGCGCGCTCGCCTGCACGGCGCCGCTGCACGACCTCGACGCACGCAAGGCCAATCTCGCCGGCGAGTACTCGGTGTACGGCATGGCGGAGGTCGCCCTCGCCGCCATCGACCTCGTCACGCTGAACATGGACTTCGACACCGGCGCCGACCACGACCAGATAGTGGCCAGGCTGATCCCGCGCGTCGCCGCCCAGGCACCGCCCCGCCCCGCCGCCGAGCACGAACGGGTGGCCCGCTGGGTCCTGGAGAACCTGATCAACGTCGGCAGCGTCGACCGCGGCTTCCGCGCGGTGTACGGCACCTTCGGGCCCGACGGCACCTACGTCCGCCGCGACTACGACTTCAAACTGCTCGAAGAGGTTCCCGGCCCCGGCGGCACCGTCTACCTGCGTACCACCGACGAGGCGGTCAACGTCCTCGTCGGCGCCCTGGACACCGACGTCACCAGCGCCCAGATCGCCGCCGAGGTCAAGCTCGAGGTGCTGATCAGCCGCGGCCGCCTCGCCGACGCCCAGCTCGCCGCCGAACAGGCCCGGTACCGGACCGTGCAGTACTCGGAGACCCTGCGCCGCGCCCTGGACGCCACCCGGCGCAACGTCCGCGCGGTCGACTGGCTCGGCGCCGTCCCGGACATGATCGCCGAGGCTCTGGACCACGTCGCCGACCGGTACCGGCACGAGAACGCGATCCTGACCAACATCCGCAAGGCCCGCGACGAGACCGAGGACGCCGAGCACAAACGCCGCGCCGCCGAGCTGGTCGACATCGTCAAGGACTGCATCCGCCGCCACACCCAGCTCCAGTCCCGCCTCCTGGAGGCCGGCCCGCTCTTCCGCGCCGAACAGGACCGGCAGGCCTTCGCCACCCCGCTGACCACCTCGGGACTCGACCTGTACGGCCATCTCGTCGCCCCCGTGCTGCCGTTGCCCGTGGAGCGGGCGATGCGCGTCACCGACGCCTTCTTCGCCCGCGGCACCGGCCTGCGCACGCCCGTCTCCGTCCGGGTCGGCGACCTCGTCGACATACTCCTCACCCCACCCGTGGAGCGGGAGCACCTGGGCGCAGAGATGCCGGAGCCCGACCTGATCGCCACCCCGGACGACAGCCGCTTCAGCGAGGAGCAGCTCGCCGCGGCCATGGAGCTGCTCGACCTGCCGCACGACGCCCCGCGCCGGCTCTCGGGGCTGCTGGCCGACGCCCGTGCCCGCGACGCCGAACTGCCGTACCTCGTCGCGCTGCTGGCCGTCCACGCGGCCAGCCCGCCGGTCGGCACCGCCTACCGCCAGGGGGAGCCGAAGCTGCTGTTCGCGGTCGACGACGGCACCGAGCTGGACGACCCCGAGTTCGGTGGCGCCGACCTCATCGTCGGCACGGCGCTGCTGGACGCGGCGGGAATGGCGGCGGACCGGACGGAGGCGGCATGACCGGGCCGCACCACCCCTCCGACCGCCTTGGCCACCCCCTGACCCCCCACCGCGGCACAGCGCGAGAGCACAGCGAGGAGTACCGACCGTGACCGAGTACGTCGACCGGAGCGAACCGGAGGCGGGCGCCGCGCCGGCCACGGCGGCCGTCACGCCCGCCGACGCCGCCGACGCGGCGCGGCTCGTCGCGTTCGGCCTCCAGCCCAAGCTGCTGCCCGCCCGCGACCAGGAGTACGCCGACCTGCTGCGCCGCTACCGCGAGGATCCGCCCTTCGCCCGGCTCGCCGACGCCGTGGCGGCCGGCCTGGGGCTGATCGTCCTGGAGGTGTCCCCGCGCGCGGGGATGGCCGTGACCGCCGCCGAGGACTCGGTCTTCGCCGTCCGCATGGGCGACTACGCGCGCCGGGCCGCCACCGACTCCGGCGACCGCTTCCTGCACGGCCTCGCCCACCTCGCCGTGGCCGCCATGGCCTACCCGCGCCCCGAGGACCTCGCCGACGACGGCTACATCGGCCGCGTCACGGTCAACGGCGTGGACGCCTTCGTCCGCCAGGCCTGCCGGAGACTCGAGGAGCGGGCCGAGCAGCAGGGCGAGAACACCGACCCGGCCACCGACGCCCCGGGCCTGGAGGCCGCCTGGCGGATCTGGGTCAGGCGCAGCGCCACCGGCGCCACCAAGGACGCGCGCCGACTCCCGGGCTCCACCACCGGCATCGTCGGCAAGGCCGCCGCGTTCCTCACCGAGTCCGGCTTCCTCCAGCGCACCGGCGACGACCACGGCGGCACCTACCGGACGACGGCCCGCTATCAGCTCCAGGTGCGCGACATGGCGGGCAGCGCCGCCATGACCGAGCTGCTCGAGCTGGGCGTCGTCCCGGTCACCGACGGCACCGCGACGCTGCTGCCCGCCGAGGAAAGCGACGACCTGGAGCTGGTCGCCGACGCCGGCCTGCCCTTCCACTCCTCCTGATCCGCCCCCGTCCGCACTACCGCCCGCGTCCGCACAACCGCCGCCGTCCGCACAACCGTGCCCGTCCGAACCGACCGCATCCGCCCCACCGTCCCCGACGTCCGAAGACTTACGAGAGTCCGCCATGTACGAGCTGTCCCGGGTCCGCCTCTACTCCATCGGACCCGCCGGTGCGCGCTACGCCGACACCGTGCTTGACCTGCGCGGTGTGGGCGAACCCGTGCCCGACCCCGCCCCCACGCAGGCGGAGTTCTTCGAAGAGGAGCCCGTCGGCCCGCCACGCCGGCCCGCGCCCGCCGGCGTGCTCTTCCTGGAGAACGGCGGCGGCAAGTCCGTACTCCTCAAACTGATCTTCTCGGTGATGCTGCCGGGCCACCGCAACACCCTGGGCGGCGCCAGCTCCGGCGTGCTGCGCAAGTTCCTGCTCGCCGACGACTGCGGTCACGTGGCGCTGGAGTGGCAGCACGTGCAGACCGGCGAGTGCGTCGTCGTCGGCAAGGTCAGCGAGTGGCGCGGGCGACAGGTCTCGGGCGACCCGCGGAAGTTCGCCGAGGCCTGGTACTCCTTCCGGCCCGGCCCCGGACTGACCCTGGACAACCTGCCGGTCGCCGAGGCCACCGCCGTCCGCCCGCCCGTCGAGGGAGCCTCCGGCGCGCAGGGCAGGCGGCGCACCATGAAGGGCTTCCGGGACGCGCTCACCGAGGCCGGCAAGGCCTACCCGTACCTGGAGGTGCACTGGGAGGAGATCCACGACCGCTGGATCGAGCACCTCGGCGACCTCGGACTCGACCCCGAACTCTTCCGCTACCAGCGCGAGATGAACGCGGACGAGGGCGAGGCCGCCGGCCTCTTCGCGGTCAAGAAGGACTCCGACTTCACCGACCTGCTGCTGCGGGCCGTCACCGACACCCGCGACACCGACGGCCTCGCCGACCTGGTCGGGGGCTTCGGCAACAAGCTCGGCCGACGTGCCGAGCTGATCGCCGAACGCGACTTCACCGCCGGCTCCGTCGACCTCCTGGGCCGGATCGTCGAAGCCGCCGAGGCGCGCACCCGCACACGTGACATCCACACCGGCGCCGAACGCCGCACCAGGAACCTGGCCCGGCGGCTCACCGCGCGCGGAGCCCAGGAGCGGGTGCGGGCCTCGGACCTCGCCCAGCGGGTCACGGCCGCCGCGTACGCCGTCACGCACGCCGAGTCCGCCCGGGACCGCAGCGCCCTCATCGCCGCCGAACTCGCCTACCGGCACGCCTCGTTGGCCCTGACCGGCGCCGAGAAGGCCGCCGCCGCGCAGAAGCGCGAACTGGCCGAGGCCCGCACCCTGCACTCCGCCTGGCAGGCCGCCGAGGCCGTCCTGCGCCACCGGGCGGCCGCCGACCGGGTCGCCCGCGTGTCCGCGGCCATCCAGGAAGCCGAGCGGGACGCCGCCCCGGCGCTCGCCGCCCGCGCCAAGGCCGCCGTAGCCCTCGTCCGCGCCCTGCACGCGGCGGCCGGAAAGGCCGAGTACCACGCCAACGAGGAGGAGGCGAGGTCCGCCGCCCTCCAGGACGTCAGCGACGCCGCCCACCGGGACTCCACCACCGCCGCCACCGAGGCGCAGCGCGCCCGCAGCGAAGCCGGACACCTGCGCCAGCGCCTCACCGAGGTCGAGCAGGAGACCGCCGAGGCCGTCCGCGCGGGCTGGCTGGACGACAGCGCGCCCGACGCCGACCCCGCCCGTGCCGCCCTCGCGGCCAGCGACGCGGAGAAGACCACCGTCGCCGCCTGGGACACCGCCCGCGAGGCGGCCCGCCGGGCCACCGAGCACGCGCGCGAGGCCGCCGCCGCCGAGAGCCGCGCCGAACTGACCGCGGCCCGCGCGGCGGACGCCGCCACCGCGGCCGAGCGCGCCCACGAGGCCGAGCGGCGCACCGCCGAGGCACTGGCCGCGGAGGAGCGGCTCGCAGAGCTGCTCGGGCTGGCCGCCGAGGCCCGCCCCGGCATCCCACAGCCCCGCAGGGACACGGACCGCGACGACCGGGCCGCCGCCCCCGACGCGGCGGACGGCGCCCTGACCCCCGAGGAACTCGACCGCTTCGCCGACGAGCTGCGCGAACTGCTCGACGACACCGTCACCTCCGCCGAACGCCAGCTGTTCGACCTGCGCACCGCCGCGGCCGACGACTCCCGCATCCTCGGCGCGCTCGGCGACGGCGGACTCCTGCCGCCGGGACCGGACGTGCTGGCCACCGTCGAGTTCCTCGGCGAGCACGGCATCCCCGCCCTGCCGGGTTGGCGCTACCTCGCCCAGGCCGTCGACCCCGCCGACCACGCGCGCGTGCTGGCCGCCCGCCCGGAGCTGGTCGACGGCGTGATCATCACCGACCCGGACTCGCACACCCGCGCCCGCGAAATCCTCGGCGACGCGGCCCTGCTGCCGCGCTCCGCCGTCGCCGTCGGCACGGCCGCCGCCCTCCTCGCCCCGGCCCCGGGCCCCGAGTCCGGCGCCGGGGACGTCTTCCTCGTACCGCCGAACCCGGCCATGCACGACGAGCTGGCCGCCGACGAGGAACGGCACGCGCTGCGCGCGCGGGCGGGCGAGCGGGACGAGGAGATCCGCACCCTCGCCGCCCGCCTCGGCAAGGACCGCGAGCTGGCGGCCCGGCTCGCCTCCTGGCGCACCGGCTGCCCCACCGGACGCCTCGCCGAGCTCGCCCGGACCGCCGAGGAGGCCCGCGCCTTCGCCGGGGAGACCGAGGCCGAGCTGACCGAGGCCCGCAGCCTGCGCGCCGAGGCCGACGAGCGCGCCGCCGAGGCCGTCCACCTGCGGGACGAGCGGCAGGAGGCCGCGCAGAAGGCCCGCCGCGCCGCCGACGCCCTCGCCGGACTCGCCTTCCGGCTGCGCGAACGCGCCGGCTGGCAGGTCAAGGTCCGTGAACTGGCCGACGAGGCCGCCGAGGCCGAGGCCCGCGCCCAGGCCCGCCTGGAGCGGGCCCGCGCCGCCGACGAGGACCGGCGGGCCGCCCAGCGCGCCGCCGACGACGCCCGCCGCACCGCCCGCGCGCTGCGCGCCGAGCGCGCCGAGATCGCCGGCGCCCCCGACGACGTACCCGAAGAGGCACCCGGGGACGGCGGCGAAGCACCCAAGACGTCCCTGCCCGACCTCCGTGAGGCCTACCGGGCCGCCTCCCAGGTGTACGAGAAGGTCGGCGTCGGCGCCGACCTGCGCGCCGAACAGGCCCGCGCGGAGAGCGACGAGAGCGCCGCCCGCGCGGATCTCGACCGGCTCAGCAACAAGGTCCGCACCCGCGCCGCGCAGCTCCTGGAGTCGCCCGACGGCTCGGACGGACCCTCCCGGCAGGCCGCCGCCGCCCGCGCGGAGGAACTGGTACAGCTCCTGGAAACACGCATGTCGAGCGCGAGCGAACAGCTCGGCCGGCTGCGCGGCGAGGCCGAACGGCACGCGCCCGAGGACGGCGACACCCACACCGACCTCCCCGAGGAGCTCCTGCCGCGCGACGCCGAGCACGCCCAGACCCTGCTGCGCACGGCGACCGCCGAACTGGCCACTTGCACCGAGGCCCTGGCCCGGGCCCGCGAGGCCCACGCCGAACTGCTCGACGCGCACCGCACCGCCGAGGACGCGGCCGGCGGCTTCGACGAGATCGCCGCCATGCTCCGCGACCTGCTGCGCGAACACGCGCCCGAGGAGGAGCAGGAGGAGCCCGAGCCCTACGCGGGCGACCTGGAGGAGGCCCGCCGGTCGGCCGCCGAGGCCCGCCGTTCGCTGCGCGGCTGCGCCGCCGACCTGTCCGCCGCCGAGGCCGCCGTGCGCGAGGCGAGCGACGTCCTCGTCCGGCACGCCAACTCCACCCGCTACGAGCAGGTCCGCACGCCCGCCCGCCAGCAGATCCGCGAACTGCCCGCCGCCGCGCTGCCCGAGCACGCCGCCAAGTGGGCGGACGCCTTCGCGCCCCGGCTCCGTGTCCTCACCGACGAGCTGGCCCAGCTGGAGCGCAACCGCGACTCGATCGTGGACCGGCTGCGCGGCCTGGTCGAGTCCGCGCTGGCCACCCTCCGCTCCGCCCAGCGGCTGTCCCGGCTGCCGGAGGGCCTCGGAGAGTGGTCCGGGCAGGAGTTCCTGCGCATCCGCTTCGAGGAGCCCGACCAGGCCGTCCTCACCGAGCGGCTCGGCGAGGTCGTGGACGACGCGACCCGCGCGGCCGTGAAGAAGAACTCCGACCTGCGCCGCGACGGCATGTCCCTGCTGCTGCGCGGCGTCGGAGCCGCCCTGCAGCCCAAGGGCGTCGCCGTCGAGATCCTCAAGCCCGACGCCGTACTGCGCGCCGAACGCGTCCCCGTCGGCCAGATGGGCGACGTCTTCTCCGGCGGCCAGCTGCTCACCGCGGCCATCGCCCTGTACTGCACGATGGCCGCGCTGCGCAGCAACGACCGGGGCCGCGACCGGCACCGCCACGCCGGCACCCTGTTCCTCGACAACCCCATCGGCCGCGCCAACGCCACCTATCTGCTGGAGCTCCAGCGGGCTGTGTCCGACGCCCTCGGCGTCCAGCTCCTGTACACCACCGGCCTGTTCGACACGACCGCGCTGGCCGAGTTCCCGCTGGTCATCCGGCTGCGCAACGACGCCGACCTCCGGGCGGGCCTGAAGTACATCAGCGTGGAGGAGCACCTCAGGCCCGGCCTGCCCCAGCCGACGCCCGCCGCCGAGGGGGAGGGCGAGGCGGTGCACAGTGAGATCACCGCGACCCGCATGTTCAAGCGTCCGGCCCAGTCACCTGCCTAGGACGGCCGCGAGCCGAGCCGGCCGAGCAGCCAGTCGTGGAAGATCCCGATGTGGTGCTCGGTCGGCACCAGCACCCCGCCCGCGCGGTAGGCCCGGGACGCCATCGCCGGCTGCGTCCGCTCGCAGGCCGCGAAGTCCTGGGCGTTGACCCGGTGGAACAGCTCCACCGACTTCGTCAGGTCCGCCCCGGACGCCACGACCTCGGGCGCGTACAGCCAGTCGCACTCGACCACCGTGCGGTCCTCGGCCAGCGGGAACATGCGATGCAGGATCACGTGGTCCGGCACGAGGTTCACGAAGACCGCGGGCCGCACGGTGACCGCGTAGTAGCGACGGTCCTGGCCGTCCGGGACGTCGGGGAGCCTGCCGAAGCCCTCACTGCCGTCCACGGTGAAGCCCTTGACCCCCTCACCGAACTCGGCACCGTGCCCCACGTAGTACTGCGCCGCGTATCCGTCGGCGAACTCGGGCAGGACGTCGGTGAGTTCCGGGTGGATGGTCGCGCAGTGGTAGCACTCCATGAAGTTCTCGACGATCAGCTTCCAGTTCGCCCGCACGTCGTACCGCACACGCCGGCCGAGCGCGAGCCCCTCGGTCCCGTACCGTTCGACGGCCGCCGCATCGCCGAGCCGTTCGACCACCGCCCCGCACACCGTCTCCTCGAACGAGGGCGGCTCCTCGGCCAGGCACACCCAGGCATAGCCGAGCCACTCCCGCAGGGCCACCTCGACCAGGCCGTACGCCGACCGGTCGACGTCCGTCATCTTCGGCAGGTCGGGCGCGGCGACCAGCCTGCCGTCGAGGTCGTACGTCCACGCGTGGTACGGACACTGGAGGGTGCGGCGCACCTCGCCGGACTCCTCCAGGCACAGCCGGGCGCCGCGGTGCCGGCAGATGTTGAGGAAGGCGCGCAGTCCGCCGGTGCGGGTCCGCGTGACGAGCACGCTCTCGCGGCCGACCTGCACGGTGCGGAAGGCGCCGGGCCGTTCGAGGTCGGCACCCCGCACGGCGCAGAACCACAGCGCCTCGAAGACGTGCCGCTGCTCCTCGCGGAAGATCTCCGGGTCGGTGTAGTAGTGGCCCGGCAGCGTCGGAACGAGGCTGGGGGGAAGGGGAGTCGTCGTCACGTGCGTACTCCTCGGGCGGGGTCGAAGAGACCGATGGGGTGCGCGGTGGTGCCGGTCAGGGCCAGGTCGGCGAGGATCTCCCCGACCACGGGCACGAACTTGAAGCCGTGTCCGGAGAAACCGCACGCCACCGTGACCGAGTCGGGGTGCGCCGGGTGGCGGGCGATGACGAAGTGCTCGTCGGGCGTGGTGGTGTACATGCAGGTCGCGGCCTTGCGGAAGGTACCGGGCAGATCGGGGATGCGGCCGGACATGTGGTCCGCCATGGCCCGGACCTCGCGCTCGTGCACGGTGCGCTCGATCGTCTCGGGGGTCGTGGCCCGCCCCTTGCGGAAGAAGGCGACCTTGGCTCCGTCGTCGGGGCCGTCGATGGCCGGGAAGCCGTAGACCTGGACGCCGGCCGCGTCCTCCCAGACATAGATCGGATGGTTCGCGGGTCGGAAGGGTCGGATGCCCCCGCGTGGCTGGAACCAGTACATGACCTGCCGCTCGACGGTGAACGGCACACCCAGGTCGGCGAGCAGCCGCGGCGCCCACGCCCCCGGGCAGATCACCAGGTGGGAAGCGGTGTAGGTGTGGTCGGCGGTGTGCACCCGCACGCCGTCCCGGTACGGCTCCCAGCGGGTCATCGGCTCGTCGAAGTGCAGGTCGGCGCCCTGCCGGGTGGCGAGCTGGAGATGCGCCGCCACGGTGTTCTCCGGCCGGAGCAGCCCGGCCTTGGCCTCGTGGAGCGCGACCTCGTCGTCGTCCGGCGTGAGCGTGGGGAAGCGGCGGCGGATCTCCCGGGCGTCCAGCATCTCGTGCGGCAGGTCCCACTGGCGGGCCGAGCGCAGCGAGCCGGAGACGGTCCACGCGTCGGGGCGGCCGATCATCAGCCCGCCGCAGAGCAGGGCCACGTCCCGGCCGGTGGCCCGTTCCAGGTCCTCGTACAGCTCGTAGGCGCGCAGCAGCAGCGGGACGTACGCCGGGTCCTCGAAGTACGACTGGCGGGTGATCCGCGAACCGCCGTGGCTGGAGCCCCGGTTGTGCACCGGGCCGAACCTCTCCAGGCCCAGCACGCGCACGCCCCGCGCGGAGAGGTGGTGGGCGGCGGCGCTGCCCATGCCGCCGAGACCGATGACGATCACGTCGTAGGTGGGGGACAACTCGGGACCTCCTGGGGGCGGTCAACGGCGGATGCGGGTCATCTTCGGGTCGAACAGGGGCTCTTCGGCGACCGTGGCGGGCACCTTCTCGCCGAAGTACTCCACGTGCACGCCGGTGCCGTCCGACAGACCCGCCGGGAGCCAGGCGTACGCGACACAGCGGCCGAGGGTGTAGCCGTACGAGGCGCTGGTCACGTACCCGGCGGGGGCGCCGTCCAGGTACACCGGTTCCCTGCCGAGCACCACGGCGGCGGGGTCGTCGAGGAGGAGGGGCGTGAGCCGCCGTTCCGGTTCGCCCGCGCACTCCAGCGCCTGCCTGCCGAGGAAGTCCGCCTTGTCCATGCGGACCGCGAAGCCGACGCCCGCCTCGTAGGGGTTGTCCTCGTCGGTCATGTCCGTGCCCCAGGCCCGGTACCCCTTCTCCAGCCGCAGGGAGTTGAAGGCGGACCGCCCGGCGGCGATCACGCCGAGTCCGCGCCCGGCCTCCCACAGCGTGTCCCAGAGCCTGAGCCCCAGGTCGGCCGTGGTGTACAGCTCCCAGCCCAGCTCACCGACATAGCTCAGACGCAGTGCGGTGACCGGGACGTGGCCGACGTACGTCTCCTTCGCGCGGAAGTAGCCGAACGCCTCGTGCGAGAAGTCGTCCGGGGTGAGCGGCTGTACGAGGTCGCGGGCGAGCGGGCCCCAGACGCCGACGCAGCAGGTGCCGGAGGTGATGTCCCTGACGTGGACACCGTCCGGCGCGTGGCGCAGCAGGTGGTCCAGGTCGGCGGGGGAGTTGGCGCCGACCTGGAAGCGGTCGGGGGCGAGGCGGGCGACGGTGAGGTCGGAGCGGATGCCGCCGCTTTCGTCGAGGAGGAGCGTGTAGGTGACCGCGCCGGGCTTCTTGCGGAGGTTGTTGCTGGTCATGCGGTCGAGGAAGGCCAGGGCTCCGGGGCCGGCGACTTCCAGGCGGCGCAGCGGGGTCATGTCGTACAGGGCGACCCGTTCCCGGGTGGCGTGTGCCTCCGCCGCCGCGATCGGGGACCAGTGGCGGGCCGACCAGGCGTCACGCTCGGGCAGGTGGAGGTTCGCGGCGAGAGGGGCGTTCGCCTCGTACCAGTGCGGGCGTTCCCAGCCGCCGCCCTCCAGGAAGTAGGCGCCGAGCTGCTGCTGACGGGTGTGGAAGGGACTCACCCGGAGCGGCCGCGGCCGCTCCATCGGCTGGAGCGGGTGGACGACGTCGTACACCTCCACGAACTGCTGTGCACCACGGTCACGGACGTACGCCGGCGAACGCTGCGCCTCCTCGAACCGCGTGAGGTCGCACTCGTGCACGTCGATCGACGGCCGCCCGTTCACCATCCACTCGGCGACGGCCTTGGCGACCCCGGCCGAGTGGGTCACCCAGACCGCCTCCGCCAGCCAGAACCCGCGCAGCAGGCGGGATTCGCCGAGGACCGGCATGCCGTCCGGGGTGAAGGAGAAGACGCCGTTGAACCCGGACTCGATCCCGGCCCGGCGCAGGTCCGGCATCAGCCGACGGCAGTCCTCCCAGCTGGGCGCCCAGTCCTCCCGGGTGAAGGGGTACGACGACGGCATGTCCATGCCCCGGGCGCGGGCCTCGTCGTGACCGGGGACGGTGAAGGGGTCCACGGGCAGCGGACGGTGGGCGTAGGAGCCGATGCCGAGACGGTCGCCGTGTTCGCGGAAGTACAGGTCCCGGTCCTGGAAGCGGAGGATCGGCTTCGAGGCCTCCGCCGTGGCGGCGCGCAGCTCGGGCAATGGCCCGGTCCGCGCGTACTGATGGGCGAGCGGTTGCAGGGGGACGTCGACCCCCGCCATGCGACCGACGACCGGCCCCCAGAAACCCGCCGCCGAGACGACGTGGTCGGCCGGGAAGGCGCCCCGGTCGGTGACCACGCCCGTGACCCTGCCGTCCGCCCGCTCGATGCCGGTGACGGTGTGCCGGTCCAGGGCACGGGCGCCGCGGGCGACGGCTCGGTCCAGCTGGGCGCCGGAGGCGTGCAGGGCGCGGGCCAGGCCGTCTTCCGGGGTGTGGAAGCCGCCGAGGACCACCGACGCGTCGAGCAGCGGCCAGAGTTCCTTGCAGCGGGCGGCGCCGACGATCTCGCCGCGCACGCCCCAGGAGGCGGCGTACCCGGCCCGGCGGTGCAGGTCGGCGAGGCGCTCCGGAGTGGTCGCCAGCTCCAGGCCGCCGACCTGCTGGAAGCACGGCACACCGGCCGAGGTGAGCGAGGTGAACTTCTCGACGGTGTACCGGGCGAAGGCCGTCAGGGTGCGGGACGGACCGGTGCGGAAGACCAGGCCGGGCGCGTGCGAGGTGGAGCCGCCGGGGGCGGGCAGCGGGCCCTTTTCGAGGACGGTGACGTCCGTCCACCCGCGGGCGGTCAGTTCGTCGGCGAGGGAGCAGCCGACGATGCCGGCGCCGATGACCACCACGCGGGGCGGGCGGCCGGGGTCACGGGTGTTCACAGGACCACCACCGAGCGCAGCACCTCGCCGCGGTGCATCTTGGCGAACGCCTCCTCCACCCCGTCCAGCGTCGTCGTCTCCGAGACGAAGGCACCCAGGTCCAGCAGTCCGTGCAGGTACTGGTCGATCAGGAACGGGAAGTCGCGGCTGGGCAGGCAGTCGCCGTACCAGGACGACTTGATCGCGCCGCCGCGCGAGAACACGTCGGCGAGCGGGAGCTCCACCGTCGTCCCGGGCGTGGGGACACCGACCTGGACCAGCACTCCGGCGTGGTCGCGCATGTAGAAGGCCTGGCGGAACGTCTCCGGGCGGCCCACCGCGTCGATCGCGATGTCCACGCCGTGGCCGTCGGTGAGGGCGCGGACCGCTTCGACCGGGTCGGTGCCGCGCGAGTCGACGGTGTGCGTGGCGCCGAACCGTTCCGCCCGGTCCAGCTTCCGGCCGTCCACATCGACCGCGATGACCTTCACGGCGCCGTTCAGGGCGGCGCCCGCGATCGCCGCGTCGCCCACGCCGCCGCAGCCGATGACGGCGACCGAGTCGCCCCGTCCCACCTTGCCCGTGTGCACGGCGGCGCCGTATCCGGCCATCACCCCGCAGCCGACGAGACCTGCGGCCTCGGGCCGGGCGGCCGGGTCGACCCTCACCGCCTGACCGGCCGCGACCAGCGTCTTCTCCGCGAACGCCCCGATGCCCAGGGCGGCGGTGAGCGGGGTGCCGTCCGGCAGTGTCATCGGCTGGGCGGCATTGCGCGACTGGAAGCAGTACCAGGGGCGGCCGCGCCGGCAGGACCGGCAGCCCCCGCAGGGAGCGCGCCACGCCAGCACCACGTAGTCGCCCGGCGCGAGGCCGCCGACGCCCTCGCCGACGGCCTCGACCGTGCCGGCCGCCTCGTGACCCAGCAGGAAGGGGAAGTCGTCCGTGACCGCACCGTCCCGGTAGTGCAGATCCGTGTGGCAGACCCCGCAGGCCTGCACCGCGACCAGCACCTCGCCGGGCCCCGGATCCGGGACGACGATCGTCTGCACCTCGACGGGTGCGCCCCTCTTCACAGCGACTACGGCACGGACCTCGTGTGGCACGACAAGCTCCTCTGCTGTTGCGCATAGCACGATGGGTTGCGCGATGAGAAACATAGTGAGAACGCTGTCCAGGAGCCGTCAAGAGGTACGGGTCAACCCCTCGGCAAAAGGGAACGGGACGGCCGAAACGCGCCGAGACGGCTCGCCCGGCTGTCCGCGCGGACCCTGACGCCCGGTCAGCCGCCGTAGCCCATGCGGCGGGACAGTTCGCCCCCCGCCGCCGAGGTGCGCTTCGCCAGGTCCGGCAGGCGGTCCGGCGTGAGCCGGTAGACCGGGCCCGAGACGCTGATCGACGCGATCACCTTGCCGTCGTGGGACCGGACGGGTGCCGCCACCGCGGCCAGCCCGATCTCCAGCTCCTCCTGGGTGATCGCGTAGCCCTGCCCGGTCACGGTCTCCAACTCGCCGCGCAGCACCGCCGCGCCGGTGACGGTGTGCTCGGTGAACCGGTGCAGCGGGCGGGCCAGCAGGCCCTCGCGCAACGTGGGCGGCAGATGGGCCAGCAGTACCTTGCCGCTGGCGGTGGCGTGCAGCGGGGTGCGCCGGCCGAGCCAGTTCTGCGCGGTCACCGAGGCGATGCCGCGGGCCTGCATGACGTTGACCGCCGCGTCGTCGTCCAAGACCGCGATGTTCGCCGTCTCGCCGAGTTCGTCGGCGAGTTCGCGGCAGAGCGGCACGCCCTCCTGCGAGATGTCCAGCCGTACCGCGGCCGCCCCGGCGAGGCGCAGCACGCCGGCGCCCAGGTAGTACTTGCCGCGCTCCTTCTCCTGGGCCACCAGGCCTCGGTTCTCCAGCACGCCGAGCAGCCGGAAGGCGGTGGACTTGTGCACCTCCAGCTCGTCGGCGATCTCGGTGACGCCCGCCTCGCCGTGCCGGGCGAGGATCTCCAGCACGCTCACGGCGCGGTCCACCGACTGCACGGCGCCGGCCGCGCCCCTGCCGCCGGCCTGCTTGTTCGCCACGCGGTCCTCACGATGGTCGGGCTGCCTCTGTGTGCGGGTCATGGCTCAACTCTCATCACCTGACGGCCCTGTGGGGACCGCGTCCGCGGGAAGCCCTTGACGGCACGGGCACCCGCCCCGGATTCTGTTGCGCATAGCGCTCTCCAGTGCGCCATGTGAAACATCATGTTACCCAAGCGTCCGGAACCCGGAAGGGCACGCGTACCGCGGCCCGACAGGACCCGCGTTCCGGACCGAGAGGGGAGCCCCCATGATTCCGGTCTGCCGCCTCGAAGACCTCCCCAAGGGCGAGTCCGCCCGCGTCGCGTCCACTCCGCCGATCGCCGTCTTCCACACCGACGACGGCGGTCTCTACGCCATCGACGACACCTGCAGCCACCAGGACGCCTCCCTGTCCGAGGGCTGGCTCGAGGGCTGCCTGGTCGAATGCCCGCTGCACGCCGCCTCGTTCGACCTGCGCACCGGCCGGCCCACCTGCCTCCCGGCCCGCAGGCCCGTGCGCACCCACCGGGTCTCCGTCGACGGCGACGGTGTCGTCCACGTCCACCTCGCCGCCGAGGAGGGGAGCGCCGCATGAGGACCGTGACCGTCGTCGGCGCCTCGCTGGCCGGCCTGTACGCCGCCCGGGAACTGCGGGCCCAGGGCTTCGACGGCCGACTGGTGATCGTCGGTGACGAACCGCACCGGCCCTACGACCGGCCGCCCCTCTCCAAGGAGTACCTCACCGGCCGGGCCGACGAGGACCGGCTGGCGCTCACCGACGCGGAGGAGACCGCCGGCCTGGACGCCGAGTGGCTGCTCGGCGTCCGCGCCCGCGGGCTGGACGCGCGCGGGCGTACCGTCCTGCTCGACGGCGGACGCACCCTCTCCACCGACGGCGTCGTCGTCGCCACCGGCGCGTCGGCCCGGTCCCTGACCTGGGGCCGACCGTCCGGCGACCAATCGTCCGGCGACCGACTGCCCGGCGTCCACACCCTGCGCACCTTGGACGACGCCCGCGCCCTGCGCGCCGAACTCACCCGCGAGCCACGCCGGGTGGTCGTCGTCGGCGGCGGATTCATCGGCGCGGAGACCGCCTCCTCGTGCGCCGCCCTCGGGCACGAAGTCACCGTCGTCGAGGCCGCCGCCCTCCCCCTCGCGCCCCAGCTCGGACCCGAGATGGCCGCCGTGTGCGCCGCGCTGCACCGCCGGGGTGGTGTCGCGCTGGTCACGGGCGCCTCAGTGAGCGCGCTGCGGGGCGGCGGGACCGTCACCGGGGTGGCACTCACCGACGGGCGCGCCCTGCCCGCCGACGTGGTGATCGTCGGCATCGGAGCCACGCCCAACACCGCCTGGCTGGCGGGCTCGCCGCTGCTCCTGAACGACGGCGTCCTGTGCGACGGCGGCTGTGTGACATCCCTGCCGCAGGTAATCGCCGTCGGTGATGTGGCCCGCGTCGGCGGTACGCGCGCGGAGCACTGGACCTCCGCCACCCGGCAGCCCCGGGCTGCCGTGGCCAACCTGCTCGCCGGACGCACGGTGGAGAGCGCGAGGTCGGTTCCGTACTTCTGGTCCGACCAGTACGGCGCCCGCCTTCAGTTCGCCGGCCGGCGACGGGTGGGCGACACCGTCCGCGTCGTCGAGGGCGGGGTGAACGACGGCGCTCCGGGCGAGGACGGTCTTCTCGCCCACTACGAACGCAACGGCCGGACCACCGCCGTGCTCGCCGTGGACCGCCCCCGCTCCTTCCTGAGGGCGCGCCGCGAACTCGCCCGCGAGGCCGACCCGGCCGTGCCGGCGTAGTCCGGCGACTCCCGCCGTCCGGACGGTGCCGCCCGGCCGCTCAGGGGTGCGACAGCTGTCCCGCGCCGCCCCGACGACCTATCCGCCCCGGGCCCCGCTCGGCGGCCCGCGCCTGCCGCCTCGCCCGGCGACGCTCGCGGCGCATGGCCCGCGCGGTGCTGCTCGGCACCGACACGACACCGTGCCGCTGGTTCCACACCTGCCGGGTCACCCACACGTCCAGCACGCCCCAAGTGGCCACCACCGTGCCCGCCACACTGCCGAGCACCATCGGGAACGCCAGCCAGGACTCCGCCAGCGTGCACAGGAAGGCCACCATCGCCATTATCAGCGTCACGGCGACCACCAGCACCGCGCGAACGGCCGCCGTACGCACCGGATCCGGCATCCGGCGGCGCCGCGCGGGCTCCTCGCTCCACAACGGCCGGTACCCCGACGGCCGCTCGCCCGCCCGGGTGTCCGGCCCGGTCGCCGGAACGTCACGATCCGGCGCCGCCGGTGCGGGCACCCGCACCCCGGTCACCTCGGCCGCACCGTCGTCCGCGGGCGTCCCGCGCCGCTCCGCCGTGCCCATCAACATGTCACTCCCCACCGCCGGCAGACCGCTCGTCCGTGTCCGAGGACACGTCTCCCCTCTGACTGCCCGGCTTGCACTGCTTTACGCCGCCCAGGGGCGGGACGCGGCTCCTGTGGCCGATTCCGCCTCCGTTTCCCGTAGTGAAGGACGAACGACGGCTCCCCAAGATTCCCGAAAGTCCCGCGCAGTCGAATAATTTCGGCCAATCCCCCCGTCACGCCGTCGCGACCGCGTCGCGCCCGTCCGGCGATCCCGGGAGGCAATCTCCCGCAATGACCGGACAACTGACCATCGCCCGCCCCGGGTGCGGAAGTTCGGCCTCCGGACGGGTCTTCGAGTTACCTGTGCGTCAGTAGTAGGCTCGCGCCGTTTGTTGACGCACATGAGTACCCCCGCCGGTGGGGGTCGAGCTGGGGGAGGCCATGCGCTTTCGCGGGAAGTCGATCCGCCGGAAGATCGTGGCGCTGCTGCTCGTGCCGCTGGTGTCCCTGACCGCGATCTGGGCCTTCGCCACGGTACTGACGGGCCGGGAGGCGGCACGGCTGTTCAGCGTCTCCACCGTCGTCGAGGAGATCGGCTACCCGGTCGAGGACACCGTCCGGGTCCTCCAGCAGGAACGCCGCCAGACCCTCGTCCACCTCGCCGACCCCCGCGCCTCCGACGGGCTGGCCGCGCTGGAGCGCAGCCGCACCGCCACCGACGGGGCCGTCGCCGAGATCCGCCGCAACGCCGCCGACGCCGGCGTACGGGACGACCTCGGCCAGGCCGGGGACGAACGGCTCACCGCGGTACTGGACGCCTTCGACGGCCTCGGTTCCCTGCGCCGCAGCGTCGAGGACGGCACGGTGAACCGCGCCCAGGCCCTCGGCCTCTACAACCGCCTGGTCGACCCCTGCCACGATCTGCTCGCCAACCTCAACGTCGTCGACGACGTGGGCCTCGACAAGCAGTACCGCGCGCTCGTCAACGTCTCCCGCGCCCGGGAGTTCCTCTCCCGCGAGGACGCCCTCCTCGGCTCCGCGCTGGTCACCGGGCGGCTCAGCCGCACCGAGATACGGGACGTCTCCGACCTCGTCGCGCAGCGCACCGTGATGTACGACATCAACCTGCCGCTGCTGCCCTCCACCGAACGCGGCCGCTACCAGCGCTTCTGGAAGAACGCCTCCTCCGCCCCGCTCCGGGTCGCCGAGCAGGCCGCCGTCTCCTCCGACACCGGCACGCCGCGCGGAGTCACCGCCAAGAGCTGGGACACCGCCGCCGGGAGCGTCCTGAAGGAACTCGGCGAACTCGACGACAACGCCGCCGACCGCTACCAGGACCGCGTCGACCCGGTCGCCACCAGCACCATCGCCAAGGCCGTCGTCGCCGGAGCGCTCGGCCTGCTGGCCCTGCTGTACTCCCTCTTCCTCTCCGTCCGCATCGGCCGCTCCCTCATCCGCGACCTCAAGCAGCTGCGCCTGGAGGCCCACGAGGCCTCCGGCGTCCGCCTGCCCAGCGTGATGCGCCGCCTGTCGGCGGGCGAGGAGGTCGACGTCGAGACCGAGGTACCGCGCCTCGAGTACGACCGGAACGAGATCGGCGAGGTCGGCCAGGCCCTCAACACCCTCCAGCGGGCCGCCGTGGAAGCCGCCGTCAAGCAGGCCGAACTCCGCTCGGGCGTCTCCGAGGTCTTCGTCAACCTCGCGCGCCGCAGCCAGGTCCTCCTGCACAAGCAGCTGACCCTGCTCGACACCATGGAGCGCAGGACCGAGGACACCGAGGAACTCGCCGACCTGTTCCGCCTGGACCACCTGACCACCCGCATGCGCCGGCACGCCGAGGGCCTGGTCATCCTCTCCGGCGCCGCACCCTCCCGGCAGTGGCGCAAGCCCGTCCAGCTGATGGACGTGGTGCGGGCCGCCGTCGCCGAGGTCGAGGACTACGAGCGCATCGAGGTCCGCAGGCTGCCGCGCGTCGCCGTCACGGGACCCGCGGTCGCCGACCTCACCCACCTGGTGGCCGAACTCCTCGAGAACGCCACGGTGTTCTCGCCGCCGCACACCGCGGTGCAGGTCCTGGGCGAACGCGTCGCCAACGGCTTCACCCTGGAGATCCACGACCGCGGCCTCGGCATGGCCGCCGACGCCCTTCTCGACGCCAATCTCCGACTGGCCGAGACACCCGAGTTCGAGCTGTCCGACACCGACCGGCTCGGCCTGTTCGTCGTCAGCCGGCTGGCCCAGCGGCAGAACGTCCGGGTCTCCCTGCAGCCGTCCCCCTACGGCGGCACCACCGCGGTCGTCTTCGTCCCCGACGCGCTGCTCACCGACGACGCCCCGGACACCAACGGCGTCGGCTTCCGCCTCGACCGTCCCCAGCACGTCAAGGACAAGGAGCGGGAGGAGAACCGCCGTTCCGCCCTCTCCCACGTGCCCGCACGGCTCCCGGAGCGCCCGGCCGCGCTGCTGGACGGACCCGTCGAACTGGAGGCGCCCGTAGACCTGGACGCTCTCGACGACCTCCCGGGCGCGCTCGACGACCAGGACAGCGAACGCGGCGGCCTGTTCCGCCCGCGCCGCTCCCTGGTCGCGGCCGACGACGACCAGGTGGCCCGCCGCACCGGACCGCGACGCCCCGAGCCCCGGCAGGGTGGTGAGGCGACGGCCGAGGACCAAACCGGGGCGAACCCACCGGTGGCACTGCCCCGCCGCCGCACCCCCAAGCTGGTCAGCTCGCACGGGCGCCCCGTCGCCGAACGCGGCGCCCGGAACGGCGCCGACGGGCCGACCGAGGGCGGCCCGGACCGGACGGAGCCCCCGAACGCGTCCCGCACCCGGGCGGACGAGCTGCCCGCCCTGCCCGCCCGCCGACGCGGAGATCGCTCCGCCGACCGCACCCGGGATCCCGTCACCGACCGCACCGAGGACCCCACGACCGAGCGCAGTGGCGGCGCGCCCTCCGCGCGCGCGGACGCTCCGCCCCCGGACGCCGAGGCGGGGGCGCTGCCCCGACGCGTCCGGCAGGCCAGTCTGGCCCCTCAGCTCAGGCAGAGCCCCGAACCGGCCGCCGAAGACCGCTCCGACCCCGCCGACCGTGACGCCGACGAGGTACGCAGCCGCATGGCCTCGCTCCAGCGCGGCTGGCAGCGCGGCCGCAAGGAGAACGCCACGGGTGACGACCCGCCCGGCGGCACAGCACCATCAGCACCACGAGGAACGACAAAGGGGGACGGTCGATGACCGCACCGAAGGCGACCGGCCACACCGCGACCAAGTCCGGGGAGCTGAACTGGCTCCTCGACGACCTGGTGGACCGCGTCGCGAGCATCCGCAAGGCCGTCGTCCTGTCCGGCGACGGCCTGGCCACGGGTGTGTCCAAGGACCTGACCAGGGAGGACAGCGAGCACCTGGCCGCCGTGGCGTCCGGATTCCACAGCCTGGCCAAGGGCGTGGGCCGGCACTTCGAGGCGGGCAGCGTCCGGCAGACCGTCGTCGAACTCGACGAAGCCTTCCTGTTCGTCACGGCCGCCGGCGACGGGAGCTGCCTGGCCGTCCTCTCCGACGCGGACTCGGACGTCGGCCAGGTCGCCTACGAGATGACCCTGCTCGTCAAGCGGGTCGGCGTGCATCTGGGCACCGCGCCGCGCACCGATCTGCCCTCGGGCGGGTAAGTGGGATGACATGAGCGCAGACGGTCAGGGAAGAAACCACTGGTTCGACGACGAGGCCGGCCCCGTCGTCCGTCCGTACGCCATGACGCGCGGCCGCACCAGCAGCGCGGCCCAGCACCGCCTCGACCTGATCGCGGTGGTCGTCACGGAACCGCACGCGGACGATCCGGAGGCGGACGTCACCCTCTCCCCGGAGCACGTGGACATCGTCGGCCTGTGCCGCGACGCCCCGCAGTCGATCGCCGAGCTCGCCGCCGGACTCGACCTCCCCATCGGGGTCGTGCGGGTCCTGGTCGGTGACCTCGTGGACATCGAACTCGTCCACGTCAACCGCCCCGTGCCCCCGGCCGAACTGCCGGACGAGAACATTCTGCGCGACGTGATCAGCGGGTTGAGGGCACTGTGAGCCGGCCCCCGGGCCCGTCGGGCGGCGGCAGGTTAAGGAGAAGAGACCGATGATCTTCGGGCGTTCCCAGCGCGGCAAGCCGCCGGTCGAGCCCGTCACGCTCAAGATCCTGGTGGCCGGAGGATTCGGCGTGGGCAAGACCACCCTCGTCGGCGCGGTCAGCGAGATCAGGCCGCTGCGCACCGAGGAGCTGCTCACCGAGGCCGGGCGGCCCGTCGACGACGTCAGCGGCGTGGAAGGCAAGCACACCACCACGGTGGCCATGGACTTCGGGCGGATCACCCTGCGCGAGGACCTGGTGCTGTACCTCTTCGGCACGCCCGGCCAGGAGCGGTTCTGGTTCATGTGGGACGAGCTGTCCGAGGGCGCGCTGGGTGCCGTCGTGCTGGCCGACACCCGGCGCCTGGAGGACTGTTTCGCCGCCATCGACTACTTCGAGCGGCGCTCCATCCCGTTCGTGGTCGGCGTCAACTGCTTCGAGGGATCGGCGCGCTACCCGGGCGAGACCGTCCGCCAGGCCCTCGATCTCGACGGGGACGTGCCCTTGGTGATGTGCGACGCCCGGGACCGGGAGTCCGTCAAGGAGGTCCTCATCGGCGTCGTCCAGCACGCGATGACCCAGGCGTCGGACCGCCGCCGGGCCGTCCCGACCTGAGAGCCCGCCGGCCGGGCCGCCGCACGCCGCCAGGGGCACGTCCCCGTCGTCCGTGCGGCCGCACCCTTCTCCACCGGCGCACGTCGGTCGTGAAGGCCGACCGGAACCCGCACAGCGACCGCGGCCCCGCCCGCACGGCCCCCCGCGGAACGGCGGCCCCGCCGGCTCAGCCGGCCGGCGCCGTCGTCCGGTCCGTGCCGCGCCTGACCTCGTGGCCCGGCAGGTCCGGCCTGCCCAGCACCCAACTCGCCCCGCGCAACGCCTTCGCGGCCCTCTTCAGCGGCGCCAGGCAGGCCGCCGCCCGCCGGTGGTCGGGCACGCTGCCCGGCGCGCACAGGACCGTCGCCAGGGACAGCGTGACGGGCCGCCCGCCGGCCGACCACGACACGTCCAGCACAGCGGAAGCCAGCGGATCCAGCACCTCCGGGTCGCAGAGCACCAGGAAGTCGTCACCGCCGATGTGCCCCACGCGGGTCCCCCCGCCGGCCGTCCGCACGAGCGTCCGCCCGACCGACCGGATCAGCTCGTCGCCCGCGGCGAACCCGGCCCCGTCGTTGACCTGCTTGAAGTGGTCCACGTCGAGCCAGCTCAGAGCGAACGCCCGCCCGGCCGCGACCCGCCGGTCCACCTCGTACGTGATCGCGTCCGAACCGGGCAGCCGCGTCAGCGGATTGAGCCCGGCCGCCTCCTCCACCCGGCTCTCCGCCAGCGCCCGCACCAGGTCCGAGAGCCGTACGACGCCCACGCACCGTCCGCGGGCGTCCACCACGGCCACGTCGTCCGACGTACGGCTCGGACCACCGACGGCCACCACGTCCAGCACCTCCCACGCCGTCGCGTCGACGCCCACCGTCCGCGGCGGGTCGCCGAGCCTCGCGGCGGGCCGGTCGGCGTACAGGGCGTGCCCGTAGCGCCCCGACATCGACAACAGGAAGCGGGAGCGGTGCACCGAGCGCACCGGAATCCCGTCCCGGTCCACGAGCAGCACCCCGGAGACGTCCGGCGACCCGGTCAGCAGCGCCCGCACCCGCCCCGCCGAGGCCGTCGCCGGCAACAGCGCGGCCGGGCGCACGAACTGCCGTACCGGCGGCCCCGGCCGAGGCGTCGGCACGAGACCGGGGGAGCCGGGCGGAACGTACACATCCGCCGCGGGCAGCCGGGCGGGCGGTGCGAACAGCTCGCCCTGTGCCAACTGCGCCCCCGCCGACCGCGCGACGGCACACTGCGCCTCCGTCTCCACGCCCTCGACGGCCAGCAGCGCCCCCGACTCGTCGCACAGCACCCGCATCGCCCGCACGGCCGCCGGCCGCGCCAGCAGCGACGCGTCGAGCTTCACCAGCTCCGGTGCCAGATCCGCCAGCAGCCGCAACGGCGCGTCCCCGTCACCGACCCCGTCCGCCGAGATCCGGAACCCCTGCCCGCGCAACACGCCCACCGCGTCGAGCAGGGCCCGCCGCGGCACGTGCGTGTACGGCGGGCACACGTCCAGCGTCACCTCCCACGGCAGCCGCCCCGCCTCGCGCACGGCGTCGTGCAGGGGCTGGAGACCACCGAGGTCGGCGAGCGTGCCCGCGAACACGTTGACGTGCAGCGGCAGCAGCGTCTCCCGGCGCACCGCCGCACGCAGCGCCGACACCGCCAGCAGGCCGTCGAGTTCGGGATCGCGCCGCGCCTCGGCGAGCACGTCGCCGCTCTCCGGCCGGGCCAGTATCTCCAGCGCCGCGACCCCGCCGGTCATCAGGTTGACCACCGGCTGGAAGGCGAAGCGGAGAGTGTCCGTCCAGGAGCGCACGGGAGCAGGATGGCGCGGCAGGCTCCCACCCGGGCCCGGTTCACGCGACGTTCACGCAGGATTCCGGTGCGCTCACGCAGCGTGTGTCCGGCGAGTCGCGGTGCCGCCCACTTCCCTCCCGGAGCCCCGCCCTGATAAATGCAGGGGACATGACACGACTCTCCGCCGCCCTCCGCGGTCTGGCCACCACCTTCGCCGCCCTGCTCGCCGTCACCGCCGTCCCCGCCGCGTCCGCCCCCGCCACCGCGCAGGCACGGCACGAACCGAGGGCCCCCGAGGACTTCGTGGCCCTGCGCGCCGTCGACCCGACGATCATCGAGGAGATGCGCTACGTCACCGCGCACAACTTCGTCGGGGAGCGCATCGACGGCTACCGGCAGCCCCTGTGCATCCTCACCCGCCCCGCGGCCGAAGCCCTCCACCTCGCCCAGACCCGCCTGCTGCGGCAGGGCTACTCCCTCAAGGTGTACGACTGCTACCGGCCCCAGCGCGCCGTCGACCACTTCGTGCGCTGGGCCGAAGACCTCGACGACCAGGACATGAAGGCCGAGTTCTACCCGGACGTCGACAAGACCCGCCTCTTCGCCGACGGCTACATCGCCGAGAAGTCCGGCCACAGCCGCGGCTCCACCATGGACCTCACCCTCGTGCGGCTCCCGGCGAAGCCCACTCGCCCGTACCACCCCGGACAGCCCCTGGTGTCCTGTTTCGCTCCGAAGGACGAGCGCTTCCCCGACAACTCCGTCGACATGGGCACCGGCTACGACTGCTTCGACACCCGCTCGCACACCCTCGACCCCCGAGTCCAGGGCGCCCAGCGCGCCAACCGGCTGCTGCTCAAGGACACCCTGGAGGACCTCGGCCTGGTGAACCTCCCCGAGGAGTGGTGGCACTTCACCTACCAGCCCGAGCCCTACCCCGACACCTACTTCGACTTCCCCGTCTCCGCGAAGTCGCTCTCCGACCGCCGCTGACCGGCCTGCCGGAGCCGTCCCCTCCGTAAATCGGATACAGTCCGCCGCGTGTCCGAAACTCAAACCTCCGTTCCCAACTCCGCGGCCGACTCCCACTGTTCGAGCTGCGGATCGCCCTACGGAGAGGGCGTCTCCGGCTGGCCCCGCACCTGCCCCGGGTGCGGCACCGTGGCCTACCGAAACCCGCTGCCGGTCGCGGTGGCCCTCCAGCCCGTGTACGACACCCAGGGCACCGCCCTGGTCGTCATCACCCGCACCGTTCCCCCCGCGCGCGGCGGCGTCGCCCTGCCCGGCGGCTACATCGACGACCGTGAGGACTGGCGACAGGCCGTCGTCCGCGAGCTCAAGGAGGAGACCGGCATCGACGCCGCGAGCCGCGACGTACGGCTCGCCGACGCCATGAGCTCGCCCGACGGCCACCTGCTCCTCTTCGGGCTGCTGCCCGAGCGGCCGGCCGAGGGCCTGCCGCCCTCGGCCGCCACGGACGAAACCCAGGGGTGGCACCTCCTGCGCAGGTCGGAAGAGCTCGCGTTCCCGCTCCACACCAGGGCCGTACGCGCCTTCTTCGAGGGCCGCTACATCTGAGCCGGACGCTCAGCGAGCCCACGGACGCGGACCGGGCAGGACGGCTCGCTCAGACCGTCCTCGCCCTCCCGCACCACGACGACCCGCCGCCCCTCCCAGCGGGACACGTACCGTTCGATCTCCGGTTCCACCCAGCCGTCGCCCGCGTCCGGCACGACCAGCCCACCGCCGGTCCGCCCCGGCGCGGGCGCCCAGACCTCGAGCTGCGCCGCGCCGTCCGCTCCCCGCACCGGAATCACCGCTCCCGCGCGCGCGAACACCGGTATCCGCGCCGAAGGCGCGTCGACCAGAACCTGCGCCGGTCCGTCGTACGCCCGCTCCGTCACCACGTCGTACCAGCGGCCCCGCGGCAACCGCACCGCACGCCGGTCCGTCCCGGCACCGAGCACCGGGGCCACCAGCAGACAGTCGCCCAGCAGAAAGGCGTCCTCGCAGTCCCGCAACGCCCGGTCCTCCGGCGCCGACCACCACAGCGGACGCACACACGGAGCACCCGTACGCCGGGCCAGGTGCGCCAGCGTCACGAAGTACGGCAGCAGCCGTCGCCGCTCGACGAGCGCCACGCGCGCGTGCTCCAGCACCTCGGCCCCGAACTCCCAAGGCTCCCGTCGCCCTGCCCGCGGGCCCGCGTGGGTGCGGAACAGCGGCAGGTACGCGGCCAGCTGCAACCACCGCAGATACAGCTCCGGGGAAGGATCGCCCTCGGAGCAGCCCACATCCGGTCCCGAGAACGGCACCCCGCACAGTCCGAGCCCCAGCACCTGCGCCAGCGACGCCCGCAACCCCGGCCATCCGGTGGCCACGGCCCCGGACCAGACGCCGCCGTAGCGCTGCAGACCGGCCCACCCGGAACGGGAGAGGACGAACGGCCGCTCCTCGGGCGCCAGCGCCCGCAGCCCTTCGTAACCGGCCCGCGCCATGCACAACGCGTAGACGTTGTGCGCCTCCCTGTGATCGCCGCCCCGGCCCTCCAACGCGTGCCGGGCCGACCGCGGCAGCATCGACTCCCCGAAGACGGCGAACGAGGTGGGCCCGTCCAGATCGTGCCAGAACCCGGCGAACCCCTGCCCGAGCCGCTCCTCGTAGAGCCGTCCCCACCACGCGCGTGCACGCGCGTACGTGAAGTCCGGGAAGACCACGTCCCCCGGACGCACCACACCCCGGACCACCGCCTTGGCCGCATCCCGCACGAACACGTCCCCGCGGGCACCGCCGTCGTACACGACGTCGCCGGGTTCGGCCCGAACCGCCGGCTCCACGGCCGACACCAGCCGGACGCCCTCCCTGCACAGCTCCTCGGCGAGTACGGGCAGCTTCGGGAACCGCTCCTCGTCGACGGTGAACATCCGCCGGGCATCGGCGTGCCCGACGCCCAGATGCACCGCGTCCAGGGGCAGATCCCGCTCCTGATGGCCGGCCACGACCCGCCTCAGATCCTGCTCGTCGCCGGAACCCCACAGCGCGTGATGATGCCCGAGCGCCCACGCCGGCGGCAGCGAGGGCGCCCCGGTCAGCGACGCCCAGGCCAGCAGCACGCGCGCGGGAGTACCCACCGTCACCCAGCACCGCAGCGGACCGCCGTCCATCCGCAGCACGCTCCGCCCCGGCCGGTCGTGCCCCGACCCGGCCCCCTCCTCACCCTCCCGCAACGCCACCGTGCCGTCCCACGTGCTGTCGTGGAAGACCAGGTGCGTCCCGGCGTCCGCCACCACCAGCTGCACCGGCATCGTGACGGACGACGCGCCCTCGGCGGAGGCGAAGGGCAGGCCGGGACCGGTGTTCCACAGCCGGTACGTGCCCTCGCGCAGCCGCGGACCCGCCGACCGCCCGCCGAGCCCGAAGAACCGGGCGTCGGCCGCCACCTCCGACCGCTGCGTCCACCGCGCAGGACCGCCGCCGACCGGCTCCCACCAGCGGGGCGGCAGCTCACGGCGCAGGACCACACCCCCCGGCGTACGCACCTCGACCGCGCCGTGCCGGGACACGGCCACCGTGGCGCGCTCCGCCACCACCCGCCAGCCGCCGTCCTTGTCCGGCTCCAGCACCGCCCGCGGATCCGGCTCCGGACAGCGGCCCGTCAACGCGTACGAAGGCTCGGGACCGGCCCCGTCCCACCCCCAGAAGACGGCTCCGTTCACCGCCACGAGAACGCGCAGCTCCGAGCGGCCGAACCGGAGGACACCGCCCCCGAGACCCGGCTCCACCTCCCGCAGCGGACCCGGCACCCGCGCCCGCTCCGCACCCCGCGGCGGCAGCCCGGCCGCATCCGCGCTCCGCCTGCGCCACGCCGCCCGTACCGTACGCAACCCCTGCGCCACCCCCACGGAACCGACCGTCTTCATCGAACGCACCAGGTCACGACCGTCCATGCTGCTCACCCTGCCATCGACCGCCGCGCCCGGAGGCGTCGTTCAACTGCCGTTCACCCGTGACCGGACCACATCTTCATGTCACCGACTATGTGTGGCGCGCCCTGGTGCGGAAGTCGATCACATGGCATCGTCCCTGTCAGCCGCGTCACGCGCACACCCCAGCCCGTGCGCGGAGGACGCACACGACGCGCACAGTCCGGGAGCCGCCCCATGTCGACCGAGAACGCCCAGCCGCTCTGGCAGCCGGATGCGCAACGCATCGCCCAGGCACGCATCACCAGGTTCCAGGCCTGGGCGGCCGAGCACCACGGAGCCCCCGCCGAGGGCGGCTACGCCGCCCTGCACCGCTGGTCCGTCGACGAGCTGGACACCTTCTGGAAAGCCGTCACGGAGTGGTTCGACGTCCGCTTCTCCACCCCCTACGCGCGCGTACTCGGCGACCGGACCATGCCCGGCGCCCAGTGGTTCCCCGGCGCCACGCTGAACTACGCCGAACACGCCCTGCGCGCGGCCGACACCCGCCCGGACGAACCCGCTCTCCTGTACGTCGACGAGACCCACGAGCCGGCCCCCGTCACCTGGGCCGAACTGCGCCGCCAGGTCGGCTCCCTCGCCGCCGAACTGCGCGCCCTCGGCGTACGCCCCGGCGACCGCGTCAGCGGCTACCTCCCCAACATCCCGCAGGCCGTGGTCGCCCTCCTCGCCACCGCCGCCGTGGGCGGCGTCTGGACCTCCTGCGCGCCCGACTTCGGCGCCCGAAGCGTTCTGGACCGCTTCCAGCAGGTCGAACCCGTGGTCCTGTTCACCGTCGACGGCTACCGCTACGGCGGCAAGGAACACGACCGCCGCGACACCGTCGCCGAACTCCGCCGGGAACTGCCCACCCTGCGCGCGGTGATCCACATCCCGCTCCTCGGCACCGAGGCCCCCGACGGCGCGCTGGACTGGGAGACCCTGACCGCCGCGGACACGGAACCGGTCTTCGAGCAGGTGCCCTTCGACCACCCCCTGTGGGTGCTCTACTCCTCCGGCACCACCGGCCTGCCCAAGGCCATCGTCCAGTCCCAGGGCGGCATCCTCGTCGAGCACCTCAAGCAACTCGGCCTGCACTGCGACCTCGGCCCCGGGGACCGCTTCTTCTGGTACACCTCGACCGGCTGGATGATGTGGAACTTCCTCGTCTCCGGCCTGCTCACCGGGACCACGATCGTCCTCTACGACGGCAGCCCCGGCTTCCCCGCCACCGACGCCCAGTGGCGCATCGCGGAACGCACCGGCGCCACCCTCTTCGGCACCTCCGCCGCCTACGTCATGGCCTGCCGCAAGGCCGACGTCCACCCGGCCCGCGACCTGGACCTCTCCGGGATCCAGTGCGTCGCCACCACCGGCTCCCCGCTCCCGCCCGACGGCTTCCGCTGGCTGCACGACGAGTTCGCCGCGAGCGGCGCCGACCTGTGGACCGCCTCCGTCAGCGGCGGCACCGACGTGTGCTCCTGCTTCGCGGGCGCGGTCCCCACCCTCCCGGTCCACATCGGCGAACTCCAGGCCCCCGGCCTCGGCACCGACCTCCAGTCCTGGGACCCGAGCGGCAACCCCCTCACCGACGAGGTCGGCGAGCTGGTCGTCACCAACCCCATGCCCTCGATGCCGATCCGCTTCTGGAACGACCCCGACGGCAGCCGCTACCACGACAGCTACTTCGACACCTACCCCGGCGTCTGGCGGCACGGCGACTGGATCACCCTCACCTCCCGCGGCTCCGTGGTCATCCACGGCCGCTCCGACTCCACCCTCAACCGGCAGGGCGTGCGCATGGGCTCGGCCGACATCTACGAGGCCGTCGAGCGTCTCCCCGAGATCAGGGAATCCCTCGTCATCGGCATCGAACAGCCCGACGGCGGCTACTGGATGCCCCTCTTCGTGCACCTGGCCCCCGGCGCCGCCCTCGACGACGCCCTCCTCGACCGCATCAAGCGGACCATCCGCGCGAACCTGTCCCCGCGCCACGTCCCCGACGAGGTCATCGAGGTCCCCGGCATCCCGCACACCCTCACCGGCAAACGCATCGAGGTCCCGGTCAAGCGCCTCCTCCAGGGCACCCCGCTCGACAAGGCCGTCAACCCCGGCTCCATCGACAACCTCGACCTGCTCCACTTCTACGAGGACCTCGCCCGCAAACGCTCCTGACCAGCACGCCGACGAGCCGGCCGCCCCGGGCGCGGCCGGCTCCCCGCGCCCGCCCGGCCCCGTTGTCAGTGCCGTCGATTACTGTGAGTGAGCATTGATCGACCGTGCTCAGGGGGAAACATGGCGCACACCGACCAGACCGACCAGACCATGCGACGCGTCCTGCGCCGCGAAATCGCGGGCACCATCGGACTGCTCACCGACGAACACGACTTCCGCGCCATGCGGCGCTACCGCAGCTTCACCTTCCACGACCACACCGCCTACCTCCGCCAGGTGGAATCCCTGCTCAGGGCCCGCGCTGCCCAGGGCACCCACACCACGGTCGCGCTCTTCGACCCGGACGAGTACGCGGACTTCTGCACGGCGGCCGGCCTCGACGCCGACGCCTCCGCCAGCCGCGCCCGGTTCACCGCCGAACTGGCCACCCACGGCCCCACCGTGCCCTATGCGGGCCAGCCCCTCACCGACCTGCTCCCGGCCCTGGTCGACGAAGCCGTCCGCCAGGCCACCTGGGAGTACACCTCGACCCTCCTCGCCCGCCTCGGCAACTGCGCCACCTGCGGGGAAGACCTCGGCCGCGCCGCCTTCACCCGGGCCTCCGGCCTCCTGCGCCGCGTTCTCGAAACGGCACCACCGGGCAGCCGGCACCTGGTCTGCAGCGTCTCGGGCCATCCGCAGGAGACCCTCGTCTCCGTCCTCCTCGTCGACGAGGAGACCGACGGCACCCCGCACATCGACGAGGCCGAGGGCCTGGAGTTCACCAGCGTCCTCGCTCTCGGCCTGGCGACGCACAGCCCCGGCGGACTCGTCATGCGGATCAGCGCCCCGGGCGGCCCCGACCGCATCCACGGCTGGAGCCTGCGGGGATACGGCCTCGAACCCCTCACCGCCGCCCAGGTCTTCGACGCCTACTGCACCGATGCCGAGTCCGGCGACCTCATCTCCCCGGAATCCAACGTCGACTACTGCGCACCGCCCGACCTCGGAGCCGACCGACTCCCACCGGGACACCACCACTGAACGCGGGCGGGGCGCCCCACCCGAAGGTGGAACGCCCCGCACCGCAGCCTGAGCGGCAGACCGCACCGGCCCTACTCGCCGGACAGCACCGCCTGCGCGGCGTTCCGCGCCTCCTCGGCGCTCTCCGCAGCGCGGGCGGCGGCCGCGGCACGCTCGCACTGTGCCAGCGTGAACTTCGCCAGCGTCGCCCGCACGTACGGCAGCGACGCCGCACCCATGGACAGGGAGGTGACACCGAGACCGGTCAGCACACACGCGAGCAGCGGATCCGAAGCGGCCTCGCCGCAGACACCGCAGCTCTTGCCCTCGGCCTTCGCCGCCTCGGCCGACAGCGCGACCAGGTCGAGCAGCGCCGGCTGCCACGGGTCCTGCAGCCGCGACACCGCACCCACCTGACGGTCGGCGGCGAAGGTGTACTGCGCGAGGTCGTTCGTCCCCAGCGACAGGAACTCCACCTCCTGCAGCACGGAGCGCGCCCGCAGCGCGGCCGACGGGATCTCCACCATCGCGCCGAACTTCGCCCGCAGCCCGGCCTCGCGGCAGGCGTCCGCGAACGCCTTGGCATCCGCCCGGTCCGCCACCATCGGCGCCATGACCTCGAGGTAGACCGGCAGCCCCTCCGCCGCCTTCGCCAGCGCCGTCAGCTGCGTCCGCAGCACGTCCGGGTGGTCGAGCAGCGTCCGCAGACCCCGCACGCCGAGAGCGGGGTTCGGCTCGTCGCCCGGGGTGAGGAAGTCCAGCGGCTTGTCAGCGCCGGCGTCCAGCACCCGCACGACGACCCGGCCCTCCGGGAAGGCCTCCAGCACCTGGCGGTAGGCGGTGACCTGCTTCTCCTCCGACGGCGCGTGCTCGCTGTCGTCGAGGAAGAGGAACTCGGTCCGGAACAGACCGACCCCCTCCGCGCCGGCCTCGACCGCCGCGGGTACGTCGGCGGGACCACCGATGTTCGCCAGCAGCGGCACCTTGTGACCGTCCGAGGTCGCCCCCGGACCCGTCGCGGCGGCCAGCGCGGCCTTGCGCTCGGCGGCCTCGGCCGCCAGCCGTGCCTTCTTCTCCTCGGCGGGATTCACGAAGATCTCACCGGTGCTTCCGTCGACCGCCACGACGGTGCCCTCGGGAATCTCACCGGCGCCCGGCAGGGCCACCACGGCAGGCACGCCGAGCGCCCGCGCGAGAATCGCGCTGTGACTGGTCGGTCCGCCCTCCTCGGTGACGAAGCCCAGGACGAGCGTCGGGTCGAGCAGCGCGGTGTCGGCAGGCGCCAGATCCCGCGCGATGAGGACGTACGGCTCGTCGCTGTCCGGAACGCCCGGCATCGGAACCCCGAGCAGACGGGCGACGATACGATTCCGCACGTCGTCGAGGTCCGCCACGCGGCCGGCCAGGTACTCGCCGGCACCTGCCAGCAGGGCGCGGTAGGCGGCGAAGGCGTCGTACACGGCGCGCTCGGCCGTGCTCCCGACGGTGATCCGCCGCTCGACGTCGGCCATCAGCTCGGGGTCCTGGGCCATCATGGCCTGCGCCTCGAGCACGGCCTGCGCCTCGCCGCCGGCCAGATTGCCGCGCGCCATCAGATCGGCCGCCACAGCTTCCACGGCCTTGCGGGCGCGACCCTGCTCGCGCTCCGCGTCCTCAGCCGGAATCTGCTTCGCCGGCGGCTCCAGAACCGCCGTCCCCATGTGCCGAACCTCGCCGATCGCCACACCGTGGCTCACACCGACGCCTCGCAGCGTTGTCTCCATCTCACCCGTCCCGATAGTGCGGCGGGTCCCGCCGCCGCGGTGGTTGTCCTACCAGCAGTCGATGCCGCCGTGAGACGGCACGGACGTCACTTCCAGAGGAAGAGACTCTCGCCGGCCTTCACGTCGCCGTCCTCACGGAGGTCCGTGAGCGCCTCGGCGGTGGCCTCCAGGGCCACGATCGGACAGATCGGCGACTTGCCCGCGGCCTCGACCGCGGCCGGGTCCCAGCGCACCACGCCCTGACCCCGTACAACGGTGTCGCCCTTGTTCACGAGCAGTTCGAACCCCTCGCCATTGAGCTGCACTGTGTCGATGCCGAGATGGGTCAGCACGCCGTGCCCGCTCTCGTCGACGACGACGAAGGCGTGGGGGTGCAGGGAAACGATGACGCCGTCGACCGGAGCGACTGCCTCGGAGGGCTCCCGCACGGGGTCGATGGCGGTGCCCGGGCCGACCATGGCCCCGGAGAAGACGGGATCGGGCACGGCGGCGAGGCCGATGGCGCGTCCTGCGAGCGGGGACGAGACGGTGGTCATGGGAAGCCTCCCAGGGCGGGGATCTGTACGGGCCGTCACTGCCTTGTCCCGGACGGCACACTGAGCAGCAGGGTATGTCATAGGAAGTACCGGTTCCGCATGAGTGTTCCGTTTAGAGGTCTAGACCACACTCCTCACGGATTTGCACCCGTTCCGCGGCCCCGTGTACAGTCGTTACTCCTGCCTGGGGTTGAGCGATGCGTAGCAAGGCGTCCTCGCTTCGGCAGCATCCAACTCGTCAGATCCTATCGCTGGATCGCCTTCTGCATGCCCGCAGGACGGTGGTCAAGAGCATCGGGAAAGCCTGATAGAGTTGGAAACACCGAAGGGAAGCGCCCGGAGGAAAGCCCGAGAGGGTGAGTACAAAGGAAGCGTCCGTTCCTTGAGAACTCAACAGCGTGCCAAAAGTCAACGCCAGATATGTTGATACCCCGACCTGATCGGATTTCCGTTCGGGTTGAGGTTCCTTTGAAGTAACACAACAGCGAGGACGCTGTGAACGGTCGGATTATTCCTCCGACTGTTCCGCTCTCGTGGTGTCACCCGATTACGGGTAAACATTCACGGAGAGTTTGATCCTGGCTCAGGACGAACGCTGGCGGCGTGCTTAACACATGCAAGTCGAACGATGAACCACTTCGGTGGGGATTAGTGGCGAACGGGTGAGTAACACGTGGGCAATCTGCCCTGCACTCTGGGACAAGCCCTGGAAACGGGGTCTAATACCGGATACTGACCCTCGCGGGCATCTGCGAGGTTCGAAAGCTCCGGCGGTGCAGGATGAGCCCGCGGCCTATCAGCTTGTTGGTGAGGTAATGGCTCACCAAGGCGACGACGGGTAGCCGGCCTGAGAGGGCGACCGGCCACACTGGGACTGAGACACGGCCCAGACTCCTACGGGAGGCAGCAGTGGGGAATATTGCACAATGGGCGAAAGCCTGATGCAGCGACGCCGCGTGAGGGATGACGGCCTTCGGGTTGTAAACCTCTTTCAGCAGGGAAGAAGCGAAAGTGACGGTACCTGCAGAAGAAGCGCCGGCTAACTACGTGCCAGCAGCCGCGGTAATACGTAGGGCGCAAGCGTTGTCCGGAATTATTGGGCGTAAAGAGCTCGTAGGCGGCTTGTCACGTCGGTTGTGAAAGCCCGGGGCTTAACCCCGGGTCTGCAGTCGATACGGGCAGGCTAGAGTTCGGTAGGGGAGATCGGAATTCCTGGTGTAGCGGTGAAATGCGCAGATATCAGGAGGAACACCGGTGGCGAAGGCGGATCTCTGGGCCGATACTGACGCTGAGGAGCGAAAGCGTGGGGAGCGAACAGGATTAGATACCCTGGTAGTCCACGCCGTAAACGGTGGGCACTAGGTGTGGGCAACATTCCACGTTGTCCGTGCCGCAGCTAACGCATTAAGTGCCCCGCCTGGGGAGTACGGCCGCAAGGCTAAAACTCAAAGGAATTGACGGGGGCCCGCACAAGCGGCGGAGCATGTGGCTTAATTCGACGCAACGCGAAGAACCTTACCAAGGCTTGACATACACCGGAAAGCATCAGAGATGGTGCCCCCCTTGTGGTCGGTGTACAGGTGGTGCATGGCTGTCGTCAGCTCGTGTCGTGAGATGTTGGGTTAAGTCCCGCAACGAGCGCAACCCTTGTCCCGTGTTGCCAGCAAGCCCTTCGGGGTGTTGGGGACTCACGGGAGACCGCCGGGGTCAACTCGGAGGAAGGTGGGGACGACGTCAAGTCATCATGCCCCTTATGTCTTGGGCTGCACACGTGCTACAATGGCCGGTACAATGAGCTGCGATACCGCAAGGTGGAGCGAATCTCAAAAAGCCGGTCTCAGTTCGGATTGGGGTCTGCAACTCGACCCCATGAAGTCGGAGTCGCTAGTAATCGCAGATCAGCATTGCTGCGGTGAATACGTTCCCGGGCCTTGTACACACCGCCCGTCACGTCACGAAAGTCGGTAACACCCGAAGCCGGTGGCCCAACCCCTTGTGGGAGGGAGCTGTCGAAGGTGGGACTGGCGATTGGGACGAAGTCGTAACAAGGTAGCCGTACCGGAAGGTGCGGCTGGATCACCTCCTTTCTAAGGAGCACATGGCCGACTGCAGACAAATGTTCTGCACGGTTGCTCATGGGTGGAACGTTGACTACTCGGCACGGGTCTTCTTGATGGATCACTAGTACTGCTTCGGCGTGGAACGTGGTCTCGGAGAGGGGTTCGTGTCGGGCACGCTGTTGGGTATCTGAGGGTACGGCCGTTGGCCTGCTTTCAGTTGCCGGCCCCAGTGCACTCGGGATGTAGGTTCCGGGGTGATGGGTGGTTGGTCGTTGTTTGAGAACTGCACAGTGGACGCGAGCATCTGTGGCCAAGTTTTTAAGGGCGCACGGTGGATGCCTTGGCACCAGGAACCGATGAAGGACGTGGGAGGCCACGATAGGCCCCGGGGAGTCGTCAACCAGGCTTTGATCCGGGGGTGTCCGAATGGGGAAACCCGGCAGTCGTCATGGGCTGTCACCCGCTGCTGAACACATAGGCAGTGTGGAGGGAACGCGGGGAAGTGAAACATCTCAGTACCCGCAGGAAGAGAAAACAACCGTGATTCCGGGAGTAGTGGCGAGCGAAACCGGATGAGGCCAAACCGTATACGTGTGAGACCCGGCAGGGGTTGCGTGTGCGGGGTTGTGGGATCTCTCTTTTACGGTCTGCCGGCCGTGAGACGAGTCAGAAACCGTTGATGTAGGCGAAGGACATGCGAAAGGTCCGGCGTAGAGGGTAAGACCCCCGTAGTCGAAACATTAGCGGCTCGTTTGAGAGACACCCAAGTAGCATGGGGCCCGAGAAATCCCGTGTGAATCTGGCGGGACCACCCGTTAAGCCTAAATATTCCCTGGTGACCGATAGCGGATAGTACCGTGAGGGAATGGTGAAAAGTACCGCGGGAGCGGAGTGAAATAGTACCTGAAACCGTGTGCCTACAAGCCGTGGGAGCGTCGGGGTGGAGCTTGCTCCATCCTCGTGACTGCGTGCCTTTTGAAGAATGAGCCTGCGAGTTTGCGGTGTGTTGCGAGGTTAACCCGGGTGGGGAAGCCGTAGCGAAAGCGAGTCCGAACAGGGCGGTTCAGTAGCACGCTCAAGACCCGAAGCGGAGTGATCTAGCCATGGGCAGGTTGAAGCGGCTGTAAGAGGTCGTGGAGGACCGAACCCACCAGGGTTGAAAACCTGGGGGATGACCTGTGGTTAGGGGTGAAAGGCCAATCAAACTCCGTGATAGCTGGTTCTCCCCGAAATGCATTTAGGTGCAGCGTCGTGTGTTTCTTGCCGGAGGTAGAGCACTGGATAGGCGATGGGCCCTACCGGGTTACTGACCTTAGCCAAACTCCGAATGCCGGTAAGTGAGAGCGCGGCAGTGAGACTGTGGGGGATAAGCTCCATGGTCGAGAGGGAAACAGCCCAGAGCATCGACTAAGGCCCCTAAGCGTACGCTAAGTGGGAAAGGATGTGGAGTCGCACAGACAACCAGGAGGTTGGCTTAGAAGCAGCCACCCTTGAAAGAGTGCGTAATAGCTCACTGGTCTAGTGATTCCGCGCCGACAATGTAGCGGGGCTCAAGCGTACCGCCGAAGTCGTGTCATTGCAGCAATACGGCCAACGCCGGCTGTGATGGGTAGGGGAGCGTCGTGTGCCGGGTGAAGCAGCCGCGGAAGCGAGTTGTGGACGGTTCACGAGTGAGAATGCAGGCATGAGTAGCGATACAAACGTGAGAAACGTTTGCGCCGATTGACTAAGGGTTCCTGGGTCAAGCTGATCTGCCCAGGGTAAGTCGGGACCTAAGGCGAGGCCGACAGGCGTAGTCGATGGATAACCGGTTGATATTCCGGTACCCGCTGTGAAGCGTCAAACATTGAACCAGGCGATGCTAAGTCCGTGAAGCCGCCCTTGATCTCTTCGGAGTGATGGGGAGTGGTGGAGCCGATGATCCAGACCTGTAGTAGGTGAGTGATGGGGTGACGCAGGAAGGTAGTCCATCCCGGGCGGTGGTTGTCCCGGGGTAAGGGTGTAGGACGTCAGGTAGGTAAATCCGCCTGGCAATAGTCTGAGACCTGATGCCGAGCCGATTGTGGTGAAGTGGATGATCCTATGCTGTCGAGAAAAGCCTCTAGCGAGTTTCATGGCGGCCCGTACCCTAAACCGACTCAGGTGGTCAGGTAGAGAATACCGAGGCGTTCGGGTGAACTATGGTTAAGGAACTCGGCAAAATGCCCCCGTAACTTCGGGAGAAGGGGGGCCACACTCGGTGACCGGATTTACTCCGTGAGCTGGGGGTGGCCGCAGAGACCAGCGAGAAGCGACTGTTTACTAAAAACACAGGTCCGTGCGAAGCCGTAAGGCGATGTATACGGACTGACGCCTGCCCGGTGCTGGAACGTTAAGGGGACCGGTTAGCTCCATTTCGGTGGGGCGAAGCTGAGAACTTAAGCGCCAGTAAACGGCGGTGGTAACTATAACCATCCTAAGGTAGCGAAATTCCTTGTCGGGTAAGTTCCGACCTGCACGAATGGCGTAACGACTTCTCGACTGTCTCAACCATAGGCCCGGTGAAATTGCACTACGAGTAAAGATGCTCGTTTCGCGCAGCAGGACGGAAAGACCCCGGGACCTTTACTACAGTTTGATATTGGTGTTCGGTTCGGCTTGTGTAGGATAGCTGGGAGACTTTGAAGCTCGCACGCCAGTGTGGGTGGAGTCGTCGTTGAAATACCAGTCTGGTCGTGCTGGATGTCTAACCTGGGTCCGTGATCCGGATCAGGGACAGTGTCTGATGGGTAGTTTAACTGGGGCGGTTGCCTCCTAAAGAGTAACGGAGGCGCCCAAAGGTTCCCTCAGCCTGGTTGGCAATCAGGTGTTGAGTGTAAGTGCACAAGGGAGCTTGACTGTGAGACCGACGGGTCGAGCAGGGACGAAAGTCGGGACTAGTGATCCGGCGGTGGCTTGTGGAAGCGCCGTCGCTCAACGGATAAAAGGTACCCCGGGGATAACAGGCTGATCTTCCCCAAGAGTCCATATCGACGGGATGGTTTGGCACCTCGATGTCGGCTCGTCGCATCCTGGGGCTGGAGTCGGTCCCAAGGGTTGGGCTGTTCGCCCATTAAAGCGGTACGCGAGCTGGGTTTAGAACGTCGTGAGACAGTTCGGTCCCTATCCGCTGTGCGCGTAGGAGTCTTGAGAAGGGCTGTCCCTAGTACGAGAGGACCGGGACGGACGAACCTCTGGTGTGCCAGTTGTCCTGCCAAGGGCATGGCTGGTTGGCTACGTTCGGGAGGGATAACCGCTGAAAGCATCTAAGCGGGAAGCCTGCTTCGAGATGAGGACTCCCACCCCCTTGAGGGGTTAAGGCTCCCAGTAGACGACTGGGTTGATAGGCCGGATCTGGAAGCACCGTGAGGTGTGGAGGTGACCGGTACTAATAGGCCGAGGGCTTGTCCTCAGTTGCTCGCGTCCACTGTGTTGGTTCTGAAACCACGAACAACCCCACGTCCACAGCGTGGTGCGGTTGAGTGTTTCATAGTGTTTCGGTGGTCATAGCGTAGGGGAAACGCCCGGTTACATTTCGAACCCGGAAGCTAAGCCTTACAGCGCCGATGGTACTGCAGGGGGGACCCTGTGGGAGAGTAGGACGCCGCCGAACTCCTCTTAGAGCTCTGGCTCTTGGGCATGCAGCCCGAGAGTCAGAGCTTTTTTGCGTTGAGGTAGGGTCAGTGAGCATCATTGGCTCGTTTCCCCCAGGAGGCCCCCGCGTGGAGGTCCAGGAGACCCGCGTGCAGACCGACCGGGTCCTCACCATCCCGAACATCCTCAGCATGGCGCGCCTGGCCGGCGTGCCCCTGTTCCTGTGGCTCATCCTGCGGCCCGAGTTCGGCGGCCCGCAGAGCGACGGCTGGGCGCTGTTGGTGCTGGCCCTGAGCGGGATCAGCGACTACCTGGACGGAAAGCTCGCGCGGCGCTGGAATCAGATCAGCAACCTCGGCCGGCTCCTGGACCCGGCGGCTGACCGGCTCTATATCCTCTCCACCCTGGTGGGTCTCACCTGGCGCGAGATTCTCCCGCTCTGGTTGACCCTTGTACTGCTTGCCAGGGAAGCGATGCTGCTGGTGATGGTGGGCATCCTCCGGCGGCACGGCTATCCGCCGCCGCAGGTGAACTTCCTGGGCAAGGCCGCCACCTTCAACCTCATGTACGCCTTCCCCCTGCTTCTGCTGAGCGACGGCAGCGGATGGATCGCGTCACTCGCCGCCGTCTTCGGATGGGCGTTCGCCGGATGGGGTACAACCCTGTATTGGTGGGCAGGTGTTCTCTACGTGGTGCAGGTCCGCCGCCTGGTTCGTGCGGACGCCGCAGCCGATTGAACTCGCTGATTGTGCGGTCCCGGTGGCCGGATGGCCCACGCTGGAAAAGTGCGGGACCCTGGACTGGTGAAGTCGGCTAAACCGTCGTCTCTCAGAGGAGGACGCTTCCGACATGAAGGCCGTCGTGATGGCTGGAGGCGAAGGCACACGCCTTCGTCCCATGACCTCGAGCATGCCCAAGCCGCTCCTGCCGGTGGTCAACCGGCCGATCATGGAGCACGTACTTCGGCTGCTCAAAAGGCATGGGCTCAACGAGACCGTCGTGACCGTCCAGTTCCTGGCCTCACTGGTCAAGAACTACTTCGGTGACGGCGAGGAGCTCGGAATGGAGCTCACCTATGCCAACGAGGAGAAGCCACTCGGTACCGCCGGAAGCGTCAAGAACGCCGAGGAGGCATTGAAGGACGATGCCTTCCTCGTCATTTCCGGCGATGCCCTGACCGACTTCGACCTCACCGACCTGATCAATTTCCACAAGGAAAAGGGCTCGCTCGTCACTGTGTGTCTGACGCGCGTGCCCAACCCTCTGGAATTCGGTATCACCATCGTCGACGAAGAGGGCAAGGTCGAGCGCTTCCTGGAGAAGCCGACCTGGGGCCAGGTCTTCTCGGACACCGTGAACACCGGGATCTACGTCATGGAGCCCGAGGTCTTCAACTATGTCGACCCCGATGTGCCCGTGGACTGGTCCGGTGACGTCTTCCCGCAGCTGATGAAGGAAGGCAAGCCCATCTACGGCTATGTCGCCGAGGGCTACTGGGAGGACGTCGGTACCCACGAGAGCTATGTGAAGGCCCAGGCCGACGTTCTGGAACGCAAGGTCGACGTCGACATCGACGGCTTCGAGATCTCGCCCGGCGTCTGGGTGGCCGAGGGCGCGGAGGTGCACCCCGACGCGGTGCTGCGCGGGCCCCTGTACGTCGGCGACTACGCCAAGGTCGAGGCCGGCGCCGAGATCCGGGAACACACGGTCATCGGGTCCAACGTCGTCGTCAAGAGCGGCGCCTTCCTGCACAAGGCCGTGGTCGCCGACAACGTGTACGTCGGACCGCACAGCAACCTGCGGGGCTGCGTGGTCGGTAAGAACACCGACATCATGCGCGCCGCGCGCATCGAGGACGGCGCGGTCATCGGCGATGAATGCCTGGTCGGTGAAGAATCGATCATCCAGGGCAATGTGCGGGTCTACCCGTTCAAGACCATCGAGGCCGGTGCCTTCGTCAACACCTCGGTCATCTGGGAGTCCCGAGGGCAGGCGCACCTGTTCGGGGCCCGCGGAGTCTCCGGCATCCTGAACGTGGAGATCACGCCGGAGCTGGCCGTGCGGCTGGCCGGTGCCTACGCGACGACCCTGAAGAAGGGGTCGACCGTCACGACGGCCCGTGACCACTCCCGCGGTGCCCGGGCGCTGAAGCGGGCGGTGATCTCCGCGCTGCAGGCCAGCGCCATCGACGTACGCGACCTGGAGAACGTACCCCTGCCCGTGGCGCGGCAGCAGACCGCGCGGGGCAGTGCCGGCGGGATCATGATCCGGACCACCCTGGGGGTGCCGGACTCCGTCGACATCATGTTCTTCGACGGCCAGGGCGCCGATCTGTCGCAGGGGAGCCAGCGGAAGCTGGACCGGGTGTTCGCGCGGCAGGAGTACCGGCGGGCGTTCCCGGGAGAGATCGGCGACCTGCACTTCCCGTCCAGCGTGTTCGACTCGTACACCGGGTCCCTGCTGCGCAACGTCGACATCACCGGCATCGCCGAGTCCGGGCTCAAGGTGGTCGTCGACGCCTCCAACGGCAGCGCGGGGCTGGTGCTGCCGAGCCTGCTCGGGAAGCTCGGTGTGGACTCACTGACGATCAATCCCGGTCTCGACGAGGCCAGGCCCACCGAATCGGCCGACATGCGGCGGTCCGGTCTGGTGCGCCTAGGGGAGATCGTGGCGTCCTCGCGGGCCGCGTTCGGCGTGCGCTTCGACCCGGTCGGTGAACGGCTGTCGCTCGTCGACGAGAAGGGCCGCATCATCGAGGACGACCGGGCGCTGCTGGTGATGCTCGACCTGATCGCGGCCGAGCGGCGCAGCGGCCGGGTCGCGCTCCCGGTGACGACCACCAGGATCGCGGAGCAGGTCGCCGCGTACCACGGCACGCAGGTCGAGTGGACGACCACCTCCCCGGACGACCTCACGCGGGTGGGGGGCGAGGAGGGTGCGATCTTCGGCGGCGACGGCAAGGGCGGCTTCATCGTCCCGGAGTTCAGCAGTGTCTACGACGGCACGGCGGCCTTCGTGCGGCTGATCGGGCTGGTCGCACGCACGCAGCTCACGTTGAGCCAGATCGACGCGCGGATCCCGCGGGCGCACGTCCTCAAGCGTGATCTGGCCACGCCGTGGGCGGTCAAGGGCCTGGTGATGCGGCGGGTCGTCGAGGCGGCCGGAGACCGGTTCGTGGACACCACGGACGGGGTACGCGTGGTCGAGACCGACGGGCGCTGGGTGATGGTCCTGCCCGACCCCGCGGAGGCGGTCACGCATCTGTGGGCGGAGGGCCCCGACGACGCCTCCGCGCAGGCGCTGCTGGACGAGTGGGCCGCGGTGGTGGACAGCGCGGGCCGCTGAGAACACACCGCACGCGCGCGTGCCGGACAAGTGTCCCCAAGGGGGCTGGTCCGGCACGCCGGTGGGGCCGTTCGGAGGTAGTGGCGGTGGCGTGCGACGATGTGCGGCATGCCGCAGCCACCCCCCGTTCGGAGCACACCCACGCGGCCCGCGCGCCCGGACGCGTCCATGTCGCTGCTCACGAACGTCATGGACCACAGCCTCGACGACGGATACGCCGAGGCCGCCGCGCGGAAGAAGGCCGACGGCAGCGGGGGCATGCCCAAGACGCTGCGCGCCAAGCTGGGCCTGGCGGCCGGTCTGGTCCTGGCGGCGCTGGTCGTGACGGTCGGGGCGGCCCAGGCACGGGTCGCCGCTCCCGGCGTCGCCAAGGAGCGTGAAGAGCTGGTCGACCGCATAGAGGGGGAGACCTCGGCGGCCGACGAGCTGGAGAAGAGCGTCGACGAACTGCGCGACGACGTGGACGCCCGCCGGCGCCAGGCGCTGGAGAAGAGCGGTGACGGCGACCGGTCCGACCTGGTGGGGATCCTGTCGGGCGCGGTGGAAGTGCACGGCCCCGGCGTGAAGCTCGTGGTGAACGACGCCAAGGACGTCGGCGGCACGGGCGCCGACGGGCAGCCGCGCGGCACCTCCGGATTCTCCGACACGGGACGGGTGCGGGACCGGGACATGCAGCGTGTGGTGAACGGGCTGTGGGAGTCGGGCGCCGAGGCGATCTCCATCAACGGACAGCGGCTGACCGCGCTGTCGGCGATCAGGGCCGCCGGTGACGCGATACTGGTCGACAACAGGCCGCTGGTGCCGCCGTACACGGTGCTCGCGGTGGGGGACGGGGAGCGGCTGAGCAAGGGGTTCCAGGACAGTGCCGACGGGCTGTACCTGCATGCCCTTCAGGAGAGCTACGGCATCCGGACCGCCATCTCCGTCGCGGACGACCTCAAGCTGCCGGCCGCACCGAGTGTGATCGTACGTACAGCACAGCCGATAACCGAGAAGGGCACATCGTGATCGCCGTACTGGGCCTCGTCGTGGGAGTCGTGGCCGGATTGCTGGTCCGGCCCGAGGTGCCGGCGGCCGTGGAGCCGTATCTGCCGATCGCCGTCGTGGCGGCGCTGGACGCCGTGTTCGGCGGGCTGCGGGCCATGCTCGACGGCATCTTCGACGACAAGGTCTTCGTGGTGTCGTTCCTGTCGAACGTGGTCGTGGCCGCACTGATCGTGTTCCTGGGCGACAAGCTGGGCGTCGGAGCCCAGCTGTCCACCGGGGTCGTGGTGGTCCTCGGCATCCGTATCTTCTCCAACGCCGCGGCGATCCGACGCCACGTCTTCCGGGCGTGAGGCCGATGAGCGACGACGAGCAGCCCGCGAACAGGTTGCGCAAGGAGCTGCCGGACGAGGTGCCGCCGGCGCGGCCACCGTCGGCGGACGACCCCGCGGGCGACGTCCCGGGCGGCGCGCAGCCGGAGCCGAACCAAGGGACCGGCAGGCAGCGGCTCCTGAAGGGGCTGTGGCCGCCGCGTCTGACTCGGGCCCAACTGATCGTCGCCCTGCTCCTGTTCGGGCTCGGGTTCGGCCTCGCGGTTCAGGTGGCGTCCAACAGTGAGAGCGACAGTGCGCTGCGGGGCGCCCGCCAGGAGGATCTGGTCCGCATCCTGGATGAACTGGACGACCGTACTCAGCGTCTTGAAGACGAGAAGCAGGGCCTCGAGAAGCAGCGCGACGAGCTGGAGAACAGCTCCGACCAGGCGGAGGAGGCCCGCAAACAGACGCTCGAGAAGGAGCGGCAACTGGGCATCCTCGCGGGCACCGTGGCCGCGCAGGGGCCCGGCATCACGGTGACCATCGAGGACACGAAGGGGACGGTCGAGGCGGACATGCTGCTCGACGCCATCCAGGAGCTGCGCGCGGCGGGTGCGGAGGCGATCCAGGTGAACGGCGTACGGGTCGTCGCAGGCACGTATCTCGCGGACGCCGACAACTCCGTCGGCGTCGACGGGAACAAGATCAACGCGCCGTATCGTTTCCAGGTCATCGGCAAGCCGCAGGACCTCGAACCGGCTCTCAACATTCCTGGAGGAGTGGTGCAGACTCTGGAGAAGGAACAGGCCACCGTTACTGTTGAGCGGTCGAGCAAGATCGTCGTGGACGCCTTGCGAGCGGCGGAGCGGCCTGACTACGCTCGGTCGTCCTCCCAGTGAACCTGCGGTGCATGGGGGGCGTCCGGCGAGGGCATGAGGTTGCGGGGGGTCGGCGCACCGATTGGGTGGTGCGTGGTGGAAACTGTCTGGTGGAGGCGGACGTTGTGAAGGTGTCCGGGTCGGCCAGTGCGTTCAGTAAGGGTTCGTCCTGCCCCACGGGCGGGTCTGTTTCGGTCAAGGGGAATCGCCCGTGAAGTTGTTTGCGAAGTTGTTCGGCAAGAGCGCACGAGAGGGCAGCGGCGACAACGCCACCGCCCGCCATCGCGCACAGCCCGACGCGGAGGGCCGACGCCCGATGTACCGGGACCAGGTGGGTGGTCCGGGCGCGCCGTCTGTTGACCCTGCTCAGTCCGGCGGCATAGGTTTCGGCCAGCCCTCGGCCCCGGGTGCGGGTGGAGGGTTCACCCCCGACCCGTACGCGTCGAACGCCCCGGCGGGGCAGTCGCGGCAGGAGGATCCGTCCATGTCGGCCCTGGTCTGTACGAGGTGCGGCAACCGCAACGCGGAGAACAGCCGTTTCTGCTCCAACTGCGGTGCTCCGCTGCGGCCCGGCGCGGTCCCGGAGCGTGCGTCCGAGACCACCTCCACGATCTCCATCTCCGGTCTCGAGGCCTACGACGCCGAGGTCACCGGCCAGACGGCGATGCCGGCGCTCTCTCCCGAGGCGCAGGCGGCCGTGGACGCGCTGCCCCTGGGCTCCGCCCTCCTGGTCGTGCGCCGCGGGCCGAACTCGGGCAGCCGCTTCCTGCTGGACGGCGAGCTGACCACGGCCGGGCGTCATCCGCAGAGCGACATCTTCCTGGACGACGTGACGGTCTCGCGCCGGCACGTGGAGTTCCGGCGCAGCCCGGACGGGTCGTTCACGGTCGCCGACGTCGGCAGCCTGAACGGCACCTATGTGAACCGGGAGCGCATCGACCAGGTCGCCCTGTCGAACGGTGACGAGGTGCAGATCGGCAAGTACCGGCTGGTGTTCTACGCGAGCCAGCGGGGTTACTGACCCGCCCCCGGGCCGTCCGCCCGGGGAACCTCCAGGGAAGGTCCATGTTTCAAACACCGAGCGGCGGTGCCGGGCAAGGCGCCGCCGTCACGGACAGTGGGCTGATGAGCATCGGCGCAGTGCTGAACGCGCTGCGTGACGAGTTCCCCGACATCACCATCTCCAAGATCCGTTTCCTGGAGTCGGAGGGCCTCGTCGAGCCGCGGCGGACTCCGGCCGGGTATCGCAAGTTCAGCGTGCGCGACGTCGAGCGGCTCGGCCAGGTGCTGCGCATGCAGCGGGACCACTACCTGCCGCTCAAGGTGATCCGTGAGCACCTGGACGCCGTGGAGCGCGGCGAGGCCGTGGCGCTGCCGCGGGTCGGCCGGCAGCGGGACGGGGAGGCGGCCGAGCCCGAGCCCGCCGAGAGCCCGACGGTGGCCCGGATCGGGCGCGACGAGCTGCTGGCCACGGCCGGGATCGGCGAGCAGGAGCTGAAGGAGTGGGAGTCGTACGGACTCCTCGTCCCGCTGCCCGACGGGGCGTACGACGCCGAGGCGGTCACGGTGGCGTCGCTGGTGGTGCAGCTGGGGCGGTTCGGGATCGAACCGCGGCACCTGCGGGTGATGAAGGCCGCAGCCGACCGCGAGGCCGGGCTCGTCGACCAGGTGGTGGCCCCGCTGAAGCGTCACCGCAACCCCCAGACCAGGGCACACGCGGAAGCCCGCACCAAGGAGCTGGCGGGGCTCGCGGTGAAACTGCACGCGGCGCTGGTGCAGACCGCCCTTGGCGTGCGGCTGCCCTGAAACGGGCGGGACCGGGGTCCGGGCCGTGGACCGGGGCGAGGCCCGGGGTGCCCACCCGGTCCGGACCCGGATCGCCCACCCGATCCCGGCCCGACTACCCAAACGTCCCGGGCACGGCCTAGGGTTGCTGTGTGAACGAGCTCGATGTCGTAGGTGTCCGGGTCGAGATGCCCTCCAACCAGCCGATCGTGCTGCTGCGCGAGGTGGGCGGCGACCGTTACCTTCCCATCTGGATCGGACCGGGGGAGGCGACGGCGATCGCCTTCGCCCAGCAGGGCATGGCTCCCGCACGGCCGCTGACCCACGACCTCTTCAAGGACGTGCTGGAAGCCGTCGGCCAGGAGCTCACCGAAGTACGCATCACCGACCTGCGCGACGGGGTCTTCTACGCCGAGCTGGTCTTCGCGAGCGGGGTCGAGGTCAGTGCCAGGCCGTCCGACGCCATAGCGCTGGCCCTGCGCACCGGTACGCCGATCTACGGCAGCGACACGGTCCTCGACGACGCCGGTATCGCCATTCCGGACGAGCAGGAGGACGAGGTGGAGAAGTTCCGTGAGTTCCTCGACCAGATCTCGCCCGAGGACTTCGGGACCAGCAATCAGTGAGACGCGGGCCCGTCCGGGCACATCCGGCTAGCCTTTCCCGGGATGAGACACGGGAAACCACTCGTAGGGTGATTATCACTCGGCGTGCCGAGTGTGGCGATCGTTGACGCACCCTTGGTGACTGCCTACCTTCGAGGAGGCAGGTCAAGGACGGAGGTCGGCGTGAGAATCAGCGGCGACGGTACGGTTGGGGGTGGCCCCGGGCACAGCCTCGGGGCAGGTGGTCCGTACCCTCCCCCGGGCTCCCGGCTTCGCGCAGGCGCGGGCCACGCCCAGCACGGTGTTGCGGCCGATCCCGGTCCACAGCGACCGGCAGCCGTGCCGACCAGCGGAGGGGCGACGTCCATGGCGTCCGAGCAGATCGGCTACCGCGGGCCGACGGCCTGCGCGGCCGCCGGCATCACCTACCGGCAACTCGACTACTGGGCCCGTACGGGCCTGGTCGAGCCCAGCGTGCGGCCCGCGCACGGATCCGGGACGCAGCGGCTGTACAGCTTCCGCGACGTGGTCGTGCTGAAGATCGTCAAGCGCTTCCTCGACACCGGTGTGTCCCTGCAGAACATCCGCACCGCCGTCCAGCACCTCAGGGAGCGCGGCTTCCGCGACCTGGAGCGGATGACGCTGATGAGCGACGGCGCCACCGTCTACGAGTGCACGTCGCCCGAGGAGGTGCACGCCCTGCTCCAGGGCGGGCAGGGCATCTTCGGGATCGCCGTCGGCGTGGTGTGGCGGGACGTGGAGAGCGCGCTGTCCCAGTTGCACGGTGAGCGGATCGACACGGGCGAGACCCTGGTCGGGCACAATCCGGCCGACGAGCTGGCCCGGCGGCGGAACAACCGGGCGGTCTGACCCCCGCGGCGCACGGAGCCGTCCGGCGACGCCATTGTCAGTGGCGTAGGGCAGCATCGTAGATGTGAGAACCGCGCCCACGATCCTGCATCTCGACATGGACGCCTTCTTCGCCTCGGTGGAGCAGGCGTCCAAGCCGAGCCTGCGCGGGAAGGCCGTAGTGGTGGGCGGCCTCGGACCGCGCGGTGTGGTCGCCACCTGCTCGTACGAGGCGCGGGTGTTCGGGGTGCACTCCGCGATGCCGATGGGCCAGGCCCGAAGGCTCGCGCCGCACGCCGCCTACCTCGTGCCGCGTTTCGAGCTCTACCGGTCGATCAGCGAGCAGGTGATGCGGCTGTTGCGGGAGCTGTCGCCGCTGGTGGAGCCGCTGAGCCTGGACGAGGCCTTCGTGGACCTGGACGCGGGCGGGGCGGCGCGGGACGCGGAGTCGGCGCAGCTGGCCGGAGCGAAGCTGCGCACGGACATCCGCACCGTCACCGGCCTCACCGGATCCGTGGGCCTCGCCGCCTCCAAGATGCTGGCCAAGATCGCCTCGGAGGCGGCCAAGCCCGACGGACTGGTGCTCATCCCGCCGGGTACGGAGCGGGCCATGCTGGAGCCGATGACGGTGCGGACGCTGCCCGGGGTGGGACCGGCCACGGGAGACCATCTGCGGCGGGCGGGGATCACCACGGTCGGCGAGATCGCCGAGGCGGGCGAGGACGAGCTGGTGCGGCTGCTGGGCAAGGCGCACGGCCACGCCCTGTACGCCATGGCGCTGGCGCGGGACGAGCGTCCGGTGGTGGCCGAGCGGGAGACCAAGTCGGTGTCCGTGGAGGACACCTACGACGTGGACATCCACGACCGGGTGCGGGTCGGCGTCGAGGTGGGGCGGCTGGCGGACCGCTGCGTGCGGCGGCTGCGCGCCTCCGGCCTCTCCGGGCGGACGATCGTGCTCAAGGTGCGCAGATACGACTTTTCCACGCTCACGCGTTCCGAGACCCTGCGCGGCCCCACCGACGATGCCGCGGTGGTGCGGGAGGCGGCCGCCAGACTGCTGGACTCGGTGGACACCACGGGCGGAGTGCGGCTGCTCGGGGTGGGTGTCAGCGGGCTCGCCGACTACACGCAGGAGGACCTGTTCGCGCAGGCGGCGGGGGACCGCGCGGAGGAACCGGCCGAGGAACCCGGGACCGGGCCCGCCGAGGAGCAGAGCACCTCGCCCGCCGAGCGGCGATGGCCGTCGGGGCACGACGTGCGGCACGCGGAGCTGGGGCACGGCTGGGTGCAGGGCAGTGGTCTCGGGCGGGTCACCGTGCGCTTCGAGACGCCGTACTCCGCGGTCGGGCGGGTGCGGACCTTCCCGGTGGACGACCCGGAGCTGACACCGGCGGACCCGCTGCCGCTGGTCGCCGGGACGGAGAGCGGCGAGAGCGGTCAGCCGTCGTCGTTGCCCTTGCCGGCCAGCTTGCCGAAGTCGTGATCGGGAGGAGGGGGAGCGGCCGCCACGTCCAGGCCGTAGTGGTGGTAGAGCTGGAGTTCCTGCTCCGGCGAGAGGTGGCGGCCGACGCCGAAGTCGGGCGCCTCCTTGATCAGCGCCCGGTCGAAGGGCACGCGCAGGGTGCCGTCGACCAGCTCGCTGGGCTCCAGGGGGACGAAGGCGTCCCGGCTGAAGAGACCCGTTCGTATCGCCGCCCACTCGGGGACGCCGGTGGCATCGTCGAGGTAGACCTCGTCCACGGTGCCGATCCTGGTGCCGTCGCGGTCGAACGCCTTGCGGCCGATCAGGTTCCGCGGATCGATGTCAGTACGCACGGGGCCCTCCACTTGATCGCACCACTGGGCCGGACTGGGGTCACGACACCAGCCGCCTAATCATCCGTAAGTACTACAAAAGAGCACAAGTGCCCGGTCGGCCACTCGAAGTCCGTGCGGCGACCTCGCTGGTACGCTGGCAAACGGCTGCTGACCCCGCGCGGGAGAGTCCTCCGGACACCACCGGAGGCGCCGAAGGAGCAAATCCTCCCCGGAATCTCTCAGGCTCACGTACCGCACGGACGAGGTCACTCTGGAAAGCAGGGCGGGTGTCGACGGCTTCCGCTCTCACCGACGGTGAAAGCCGGGAGAGCCCCAGGGCTCGCCCGGTGAAGCTCTCAGGTTGAGATGACAGAGGGGGAGGCCGTCCGGGTACCCGCGCCGTGGTGCCCCTCGAAGGTCGTCAGACCAGGAGGCCTCCGCAATGACCGCCCACCGCACTCCGCTCTCCGAACTCGAACAGGCCATGCCGTTCGAGCAGCGTCACATCGGCCCCGACCACGAGGCCCGGGCCAAGATGCTCGCGCAGGTCGGTTACGGTTCGCTCGACGAACTGACGGCCGCCGCGGTGCCGGATGTGATCAAGAACGCCGACGCGCTGGACCTGCCGGGCGCGCGCTCCGAGGCCGAGGTCCTGGCCGAGCTCCGCTCGCTGGCCGACCGCAACCAGGTCCTCGACTCCATGATCGGCCTCGGCTACTACGGCACCTTCACCCCGCCGGTCATCCTGCGCAACGTCATGGAGAACCCGTCCTGGTACACGGCGTACACGCCCTACCAGCCGGAGATCTCCCAGGGCCGGCTCGAGGCCCTCCTGAACTTCCAGACCATGGTCGCCGAGCTGACCGGCCTGCCCACCTCCGGCGCCTCGCTGCTCGACGAGGGCACCGCGGCCGCCGAGGCGATGGCGCTGTCCCGGCGCATGGGCAAGAACAAGAAGGGCCTGTTCCTGGTCGACGCGGACGCCCTGCCGCAGACCGTCGCCGTGATACGGACCCGCGCCGAGCCGACCGGCGTCGAGGTCGTCGTCGCCGACCTGAGCGAGGGCATCCCGGCCGAGGTCGCCGAGCGGGAGATCAACGGCGTCCTGATCCAGTACCCGGGTGCCTCCGGAGCCGTCCGCGACATCAAGCCGGTGATCGACCGCGCGCACGAGCTCGGCGCGCTCGTCACCGTCGCCGCCGACCTGCTCGCCCTCACCCTGCTCACCTCGCCCGGCGAGCTGGGCGCGGACATCGCGGTGGGCACCACCCAGCGCTTCGGCGTGCCGATGGGCTTCGGCGGACCGCACGCCGGCTACATGGCCGTGCACGAGAAGTTCGCCCGCAGCCTCCCCGGCCGTCTGGTCGGCGTCTCCGTCGACGCCGACGGCGACAAGGCCTACCGCCTGGCCCTGCAGACCCGCGAGCAGCACATCCGCCGCGAGAAGGCCACCAGCAACATCTGCACCGCGCAGGTGCTGCTCGCCGTCATGGCCGGCATGTACGCCGTCTACCACGGCCCCGAGGGCCTGCGGGCCATCGCCCGCCGCACCCACCGGTACGCCACGATCACCGCCGCCGGCCTCGCCGCGGGCGGCGTCGAGATCGTCCACGGCTCCTACTTCGACACCGTCACCGCGCGGGTGCCCGGCCGGGCCGCCGAGGTGGTGCACGCCGCTCGCGAGAACGGCATCAACCTGCGGCTCGTCGACGCCGACCACGTGTCGTTCGCCTGCGACGAGACCACCACGCGCGCCCAGGTCGGCGGCGTGTGGCACGCCTTCGGCGTCGAGGGCGACATCGAGTCGCTGGACGCGGAGACCGCACAGGGACTGCCCGAGTCGCTGCTGCGCACCGACGACTTCCTGACCCACCCCGTCTTCCACCAGCACCGCTCCGAGACCGCGATGCTGCGCTACCTGCGCCGCCTCGCCGACCGGGACTACGCGCTGGACCGCGGCATGATCCCGCTGGGCTCCTGCACCATGAAGCTCAACGCGACCACCGAGATGGAGCCGGTCACCTGGCCCGAGTTCGGCGCGCTGCACCCCTTCGCGCCCGCCGACCAGGCGCAGGGCTACCTCACCCTCATCCGTGAGCTGGAGGAGCGGCTCGCCGAGGTCACCGGGTACGACAAGGTCTCGCTCCAGCCCAACGCCGGGTCGCAGGGCGAGTTCGCCGGCCTGCTCGCCGTACGCGGCTACCACCGGGCCAACGGCGACGAACAGCGCACCGTCTGCCTCATCCCGTCCTCCGCGCACGGCACCAACGCCGCCAGCGCCGTGATGGCCGGCATGAAGGTCGTCGTCGTCAAGACCGCCGAGGACGGCGAGATCGACGTCGAGGACCTGCGCGCCAAGATCGAGAAGCACCGCGACGAGCTGGCCGTGCTGATGATCACCTACCCGTCCACGCACGGCGTGTTCGAGGAGCACGTGGCCGACATCTGCGCGCAGGTGCACGACGCGGGCGGCCAGGTCTACGTCGACGGCGCCAACCTGAACGCCCTCGTCGGCCTCGCCAAGCCCGGGCACTTCGGCGGCGACGTCTCCCACCTGAACCTGCACAAGACCTTCTGCATCCCGCACGGCGGCGGCGGTCCCGGCGTGGGCCCCGTGGGCGTACGGTCGCACCTGGCGCCGTACCTGCCCAACCACCCGCTGCAGCCCGCGGCCGGTCCGCAGAGCGGCGTCGGTCCCATCTCGGCGGCGCCGTGGGGCTCGGCCGGCATCCTGCCGATCTCCTGGTCCTACGTCCGCCTGATGGGCGGCGAGGGCCTCAAGCGCGCCACGCAGGTGGCCGTGCTGTCCGCCAACTACATCGCCAAGCGGCTGGAGCCGCACTTTCCGGTGCTCTACACCGGCCCCGGCGGGCTGGTCGCGCACGAGTGCATCATCGACCTGCGCCCGCTGACCAAGGCCACCGGCGTCAGCGTCGACGACGTCGCCAAGCGGCTCATCGACTACGGCTTCCACGCGCCGACGATGTCCTTCCCGGTGGCCGGCACGCTGATGATCGAGCCGACCGAGTCCGAGGACCTGGCCGAGCTGGACCGGTTCTGCGAGGCGATGATCGCCATCCGCGCGGAGATCGAGAAGGTCGGCTCGGGCGCCTGGCCGGCGGACGACAACCCGCTGCGCGGCGCCCCGCACACCGCGGGCGCGCTCGGCGGTGACTGGGACCACGCGTACACGCGCGAGGAGGCCGTCTTCCCGGCCGGTGTGTCCGCCGCCGACAAGTACTGGCCGCCGGTGCGCCGCATCGACCAGGCCTACGGCGACCGGAACCTGGTCTGCTCCTGCCCGCCGCTGGACGCGTACGAGGACTGAGTCCCGCCGCGCAAGCGAGAGAGAGGCCCCGTCCGGGCTCGCGGTGTCCGGGCGGGGCCTCCCGGCGTCTCAGGCCGTGGCGAGCGACACCTCCGTCGACTTGACCAGCGCGACGACGGGAACGCCCACGGACAGCCTCAGGTCTTCGGCGGCCTGCCGGGTGACGGCCGCGGTCAGCTCGGCACCCTCGACGGCGACCGCGACCGTGGCCATCGCGGCGCCGGTGGTCACGGCGGTGACCGTGCCCGGCAGCCGGTTGCGGATGGACAGCCCGTCGACGGGCCCGGTGGCCAGAGCGACCTCGGTGGACTTCACCAGGGCCCGCACGGCGGTGCCGGGGGCGAGCGCGAGGTCCTCGGCGGCCTCCCGGGTGATCGCCGCGGTGAGGTCCTGGCCGCCGGAGAGGCGGACGGCGACCGTCGCCATGGCCTCGCCCGGGGTGACGGCGGTGACGGTGCCGGGGAGCTGATTGCGGATGCTCAGGCTCATGGGGGCACCGTAGCCCGGTGAAGGGCGCCGCGCCGCGGGGAAGCACCCGTGGACGCGGGGTTGGCCGTTGGGTATAACGCGATATAGCGTTAGTGTGCCGCAGTGGATGGGGCGTTCGCGGGACGCCCCGGGGAGATCGGGGTCGAGCTATGTCGGTGCAGCCCTCACCGGACGGCGGGATGCCCGCACTCCGGGCCTCGCACACGGACCGGGACCGGGCCGTGGACCTCCTGAGCGCCGCCGCCGGCGACGGACGGCTGACCCCGGAGGAACTGGACGAGCGGGTGGGCGCGGCGCTCACCGCGCGCACCCAGGGGGAGCTGGCCGCCCTCACCGCCGACCTGCCGACGGCGGCCGAGGGCCGCCCGGTCGTCGCGGCCAAGGACGTCGTGCGCATCGAGCAGGAGGGGGCGTCCACCCGGCGGGGCGAGGGCTGGGTGGTCCCACGGCGGATGGAGATCCGGTCGGCCTGGGGCGAGGTGGTTCTCGACCTCGCCCGGGCCGTGATCGCACACGACACCCTTCACATCGACCTCGACATGCGGGCCGGGGTGCTGAAGGTCGTGACCCGCCCCGGCATCGTGGTGGACACCGACTCCTTGGCGACCAGCTACGCCGAGGTGAAGACGCCGCGGACCGTCGACACCGTGGCACCGGTGGAGCTGAGGGTGGAGATCGCGGGTGCGATCAGCTGGGGCCAGGTCGTGGTGCGCTCGCCGCGCCGCCGGCTCGGGCGCCGGGCGTAGCGCGACCGGCGCGAGACCTCAGCGGGAGGGTGTCGCCGAAGCGGGCGGGGGTGGTGGCGCCGTGCTGGAGCGGACGATCAGGTCCGTGCCCAGCTCGGTCCGCGGCGGGTCCGGCCGTTCGCCGCGAGTACGGCGGAGCACCGTGCGCGCGGCCGTCCGGCCCATCTCGGCGAGCGGCTGGCGCACGGTCGTCAGGGGCGGGGCCGACCAGCGGACCTCCGGAAGGTCGTCGAAACCGACGACACTCATGTCCTGCGGCACCCGCAGCCCCCGGCGGCGCACCGCCTCGATCGCGCCGAGTGCCATCTGGTCGCTGGCCGCGAAGACGGCCGTCGGCGGCTCGGCGAGGCCCAGCAGGGTGGCACAGGCCGCGAAGCCGGACTCGTGACGGAAGTCCCCGGGGACGACCAGGGACTCGTCCACGGCGACCCCGGCGTCCTCCAGGGCGGCGCGGTAGCCGTCGTGGCGGGCCCGCGAGCACTGCAGCAGCGGCGGGCCGGCGATCAGCCCGATCCTGCGGTGTCCCAGCGCCAGCAGATGCTCGGTGGCCGCCCGGCCGCCCGACAGGTTGGCGGCGCCGACGGTGGGCACGTCGAGGGCGGGGGCGCCTGCCGGGTCGACCACCACCAGGGGCACGCCGAGGATTCGCAGCTCCTGGTGGAGCACGGGGTCCAGGGCGGAGGTGACGACCACGACGCCGTCGGAGGCCCGGGCCCGCAGGTTGCGCATCCACTGACGGGCGTCGCCCGAACGTCCGTGGATCGCGGAGACCACGGTGCCGACGCCGGCGGCGTGTGCCACCTCCTCGACCCCGCGGATGATCTCCATGGCCCAGGGGCTGTCCAGGTCGTTGAAGACCAGGTCGATCAGGGCGGCCCGGCGGCCGGGCGCCGTGGCGCGCTTGCGGTACCCGTGCCGGCGCAGCAGTTCCTCCACCCGCGCCCTGGTCCCGGGCGACACGTCCGAGCGGCCGTTCACCACCCGGGACACGGTTGGGACCGAGACGCCCGCCCGGCGGGCGATGTCCGTGATCGTGACCCGGCCCCGGCGGCCGGAGGCCGTTTCGGCCCGGGCCTCGTCTGCTGCCACTTCCCTCCCACCTCCCGCCGGCGCCGACCGCCGGACTTCCCGGAGTCTTCCGGAAACCGGGTGCTCGGGGGAAGGCGTTCCGGTCCCGGAAACCGGGCAGTCACCAGGTCCGGGCGGGCAGGCTACGCGGAGTGAGCGGCCCTGGACACGCGTGGGGGCCGGTGCGCAGCCGTGGCTGCGGGCCGGCCCCGTGATGCACCGGGCGCAGTGGGACGTCCTCGCCCGGCCGGTGGTCAGGCGGCGGTGGTCAGGCCCGCGCCGACGGGACGGTGCGGGGCGATGACCTGACCGTCCGGCAGTAGCTCACCGGTGTCCTCGAAGAGGACGACGCCGTTGCACAGCAGGCTCCAGCCCTGCTCCGGGTGGTGCGCCACAAGACGGGCGGACTCCCGGTCGGCGGAGACGGCTGAGGGGCACGGTGGCTGGTGCTGACACATGAGTGGGGTCTCTCGGTCTGTGGTGATGGATGGGTTCGCTGTGTTGTCTGTCCTGCGGCGTGAAGCCTCGTTCATGGCCGCCCCCCGTTGTCGAGTCGTTCGGAACCCAGTGTTGCCCCGCGGGCCTCGATCCGCAGGCATTTCGCAGCACCGCTTCTCACAGGTTGATGACGCATCACCCGCGCGGACGGTTCAGCCGAACCGCACTGTCACTTCGGATGGTTCGGCATGGCCGAATGGAGCTAGTCCGCGCGGGTGGCGACGGGACGACGGCGCGGGGAGCGGGGAGCGGGGCAGGTCAGGCGGGAGAACCCAGCAACCGCGTCGGCGTCACCCGGTGCGTGAGGACCGGCAGCAGTTCGGCGACCCGGTGCGGCCGGTGCGCCGCGATGCCGGGCGGGGCCGGCGCCAGCGGCACCAGCAGATCGGTGGCCGCGGGGTGTCCCGCGGCGGCGTCCGCCGTGCAGTCGCCGTGCAGCCACAGCGTGAGCATGTACAGCTCGGGCACCGACAGGAGGCGCGGCTGGTAGGGCTGGGGCACCGCCTCGGCCTGCCGCAGTGCGCGTTCGGTCGAGGCGACGTAGGGGCCCTCGAAGAAGTGCGAGAACGCCCAGCCGTCGGGGGTCAGCATCGTCTCCGCCGCCGCCACCGCCCGGTCGCCCAACCTGATGTGGAACCGCCACCCGGCCAGCCGCGTCGCCGCCGCGCCCTCCGTCGTGACCCGGTCGAGGACGTGCACGGGAAGCGGCAGTTCGGGTGTGGCGGGTCCCTGGGCGCCGAGCAGAGCGGGGGTCCGGGCCTCGCGGACCGCGGTGGGCGAGGAGAGGGCGGTGAGGACGGAACGCAGGGCGGGCGCGGGGGCCGGGGGGACACGCAGGGGCATGATGGGTCGCCTCTCATTCGAAGGCACGGTGGCGCGAGGGCGGAGCTGGGCGGACGACGTTGTCGGCTCACAGGGCTGGGAGAGGCAGGGGCCGGGTCCGGGAACCGAGAAGTGGGAGAGGCCTGCCGCGCGTCAGCTCGACGGCAGGATCCTGCGACCGTGGGCGCCGGTCCACTGCCTGTCCGCGGAGTTTATACGACATGTGTTCAGACTGTGTTTCGGCTAGCCGATTCCGGTAACCAGTACAAGGTTGCATTCGGCCGTCGACATGCGGTAATCCTCCGCATTTCGGACCGGGTACACGGCGGTGACCTCGGGGAATGTTCACCGAGCGGTCGGCCAATTGTCGTCGGCGTTTTTCACGAGTTGTCGACCCGGGAAACTGCTCGACGTGCCATGCCCGGTGAATGTGCCACCGGTCACACCGGCACAGCGTAGCGGCTGCCGGGCCGGTGCGGGGACGTTATCGATCGCTTCGGCTGGGCATCCTTCCACCTGACCGGCCGCCGGCCAGTGGCGGCCGGATCTTCCACTCATCGCTCCGAGAAGGGACTCTTCCATGGGGGAGAAGGTCGTGGCGGGTCAGTTCGACCTGTCCGATCGCCAGCGCTACCGCGAGAAGCTCCAGCGGTGCCTGACGGGCCTGGAGCGACTTCTGGCGGAGAAGCGGTTCGACCGCCCGAAGAACCTGATGGGGCTGGAGATCGAATTGAATCTCGTCGGTGCCGACGGGATGCCGAAAATGTTGAATGCACAAGTCCTCGAGCGCATCGCGAGCCGTGACTTCCAGACAGAACTCGCCATGTTCAACCTGGAAGTCAACATAGCCCCCCACCGCCTGGGCGGCCGGGTATTCGACCGGCTCGCCGAGGAGATCCGTACGTCCTTGGCATATGCGGACCGCAAGGCGGGCGAGGTCGACGCGGGAATCGCGATGATCGGCATTCTGCCGACGCTGGACCGGGACGACCTGGTCTCGTCCAATCTCTCCGCCGTCGACCGCTACGCCCTGCTCAACGAACAGATCGTGGCCGCCCGCGGAGAGGACTTCACCCTCGACATCGAGGGCGTCGAACGACTGACCTGCACATCAAAATCCATCGCCCCCGAGGCCGCCTGCACCTCGGTGCAACTCCACCTCCAGGTCACCCCGGACCGCTTCGCCGACGTGTGGAACGCCGCCCAGGCCGTCACCGCCGCCCAGATCGCCGTCGGCGCCAACGCGCCCTTCCTCTTCGGCCGCGAACTGTGGCGCGAGTCGCGGCCCCCGCTGTTCCAGCAGTCCACCGACACCCGCCCGCCCGAACTGCAGGCCCAGGGCGTGCGGCCGCGCACCTGGTTCGGGGAGCGGTGGGTGACCTCCGCCTACGACCTCTTCGAGGAGAACCGGCGCTACTTCCCGGCGCTGCTGCCGATCTGCGACGACGAGGACCCGCTCGACGTCCTCGACGCGGGCGGCGTGCCCTCCCTGTCCGAACTCGTCCTGCACAACGGCACCGTCTACCGCTGGAACCGCCCCGTCTACGACATCGCCGACGGCGTCCCGCACCTGCGCGTCGAGAACCGCGTCCTGCCCGCGGGGCCGACGGTCACCGACGTCATCGCCAACGCGGCCTTCTACTACGGCGTCGTGCGCGCGCTGGCCGAGGAGCCCCGGCCGGTGTGGACCCGAATGCCGTTCGAGGCCGCCGCCGCCAATTTCGAGGCCGCCTGCCGCCACGGCATCGACGCCCGCTTCGAGTGGCCCCGGCGCGGGCGGCTCGGCGGCACCACCGAGGTCGACGCCGCCGTCCTCGTACGCGACGAACTGCTGCCGCTCGCCGAGGCCGGTCTCGACGCCTGGGGGGTGGAGCCGGCCGACCGGGACCTCTACCTCGGCGTGATCGAGGAACGGTGCCGGCGCCGGGCCAACGGCGCTTCCTGGCAGGCGGCCACGTTCCACCGGGCGCTGGAGGCCGGACTGTCCCGGGAGGCCGCGCTGGCCGCCACGACCCGGCGGTACGTCGAGCTGATGCGCGAGGGGGAGCCGGTGCACCTGTGGCCGGTGGGCTTTCCGGAACCGGTGCCGCTGAGCTGACCGCCGCCCGACCCGCCCCCGCCGCGCGCCGCCCCATACTGATCGGGCAAGCTGTGACGTCCCAGCTGGAGGCAGGTGTGCATGGCGGAGGCGGGCCCGGTGGACGATGCGTTCCCTCAGAAGCGACTCGGCGAGCAGTCCTTGACCGAGGAGCGGTCTACGCGGCGGATCCTGCGTGACGAGACGCTGCTCGTCCTCGCGCTGTCGCTCGGTGCGAGCGGTGTGTCCGCACTCATCAGCTTCATCGGCTCGGTCACCCGGCCGGGCGGGCTCAAGGACCAGGCGGCCACCCTCAACGCCTCCGCCGCGCCCGGCCGCCCCTGGCTCGACCTGGCCTGGCAGCTCTTCGGGATCACCACGGCGCTCGTCCCGGTCGCCCTCGTCGCGCACTTCCTGCTGCGCGAGGGGCGCAGTCTGCGCACCCTCGGCTTCGACCGCACCCGTCCGTGGCCGGACCTGGGCCGCGGGGCCGCCGTCGCCGCCGTCATCGGCAGCACCGGCATCGCCTTCTACCTCGCCGCGCGGGGCCTCGGCTTCAACCTCACCGTGGTGCCCGAGGCCCTGCCCGACGTGTGGTGGAAGTACCCCGTCCTGATCCTCTCGGCGGTGCAGAACTCCGTCCTGGAGGAGGTCGTCGTCGTCGGCTACCTGCTGCGCCGGCTCGACCAGCTCGGCTGGGGCGCGGGCGCGTCCCTGGCGGCCAGTTCGGTGCTGCGCGGGTCGTACCACCTCTACCAGGGGATCGGCGGGTTCGTCGGCAACATGGTGATGGGCGTCGTGTTCGTCTACCTGTACCGCCGCTGGGGCCGCGTGGGCCCGCTGGTGGTGGCGCACTCGCTGCTCGACATCGGGGCCTTCGTCGGCTACGGGCTGCTTGCCGGGAAGGTGGACTGGCTGCCGACGGCGTGACCGGCCGGGGTCCGCGCCCGCCGCCGGGTCAGGCCAGCAGTTCGCCGTCGATCACCGTCACCGCGTGCCCGCTCAGCAGCGTGCGCCCGCCACGCAGTTCCGTGCGCACCCGGCCGGAGCGGGACGACGCCTGGAGCCCGGTGAGGTCGGGGCGGCCGAGGCGCTCGGACCAGAACGGTGCCAGGGCCGTGTGCGCGCTGCCGGTGACCGGGTCCTCGTCGATGCCGACGTTGGGGAAGAAGCAGCGGGAGACGTAGTCGTACCCGCGGGCCGGGTCCTCGGCGCGGGCGGTGGCGATGACGCCGCGCTCGGAGTGGGCGGCCAGTGCCTCCAGGTCCGGCGTCAGGCCGCGGACGGTCTTCTCGTCGGCGACCTCGACCAGCAGGTCCCCGACGTTCGGCCCGGTGTCCAGGACGGTGCGGGGCTCGGAGCCGAGGGCCGCGGCGAGGCCCGGCGGTGCCCCGACCGGGGTGAGCGGCGCGGTCGGGAAGTCCAGGGTGAACGAGCCGTCCTCGCGGGGCGTCGCCACCAGGACGCCGCTGCGGGTGGCGAACCGCACCGGCCCCTCGTGGGCGCCGGTGGTGTGCAGGACGTGCGCCGTGGCGAGCGTGGCGTGGCCGCACATCGCGACCTCGGTGGCCGGCGTGAACCAGCGCAGCGCCCAGTCCGCCTCGCCGCCCGCGGGCAGGCGGTGCGCGAACGCGGTCTCGGAGTGGTTGACCTCCAGGGCGACCCGCTGGAGCCGGTCGTCGTCCGGGAAGGCGTCGAGGAGCAGGACCCCGGCCGGGTTGCCGGCGAAGGGCCGGTCGGTGAAGGCGTCGACGATTCGGATGCGCATGGCCCGACGCTAGAGCCTGCCCCGGGCCGTGGACCAAGGCCAATCCCGGAGTGCTGGACCCCTTCTCGTGGGGTTGGCCGTCTCGCGGCTTGGCCTTCTCGTGGGGTTGGCCGTCTCACGGGTTGGCCTTCTCGTGGGGTCGGCCGTCTCGTGGGGTTGGCCTTCTTGCGAGGTCGGTCTTCTTGCGGATTCGCGGAATGTGCGGGCTTCGACGCCGCGCGCGTGCGGTCAGCGGCGGATCAGGCCGAGGGAGGCCGCGGTGGCGACGGCGGCGGTGCGCGAGTCGACGTCGAGCTTGGCGTAGACGCGGGCCAGGTGGGACTTGACGGTGCCCTCGGTGAGGTGGAGCCGTTGGCCGATGGCCTGGTTGGACAGACCACCGGCCACCAGCGCCAGGACCTCCGTCTCGCGCCGGGTCAGGGTGGTGCTCGGGGTGCGCAGCCGGTTCATGAGCCGGTCGGCGACGGCGGGCGCCAGCGCGGTGCGTCCGGCGGCGGCGGTGCGTACGGCGTCGGCCAGGTCCTCGGGCGGTGCGTCCTTGAGGAGGTAGCCCGTGGCGCCGGCTTCGATGGCGGGCAGGGTGTCGGCGTCGGAGTCGTACGTGGTGACGATCAGCACCCGCGGGGCCCCGGGGCGGGCGGCGATGGCGGCGGTGGCCTCGGCGCCGTTCATTCCCCCGCCGAACTGCAGGTCCATCAGCACGACGTCGATGTCGCCCCGCGCGGCGCGCGCGACGGCCTCCTCGGCGGTGGCCGCCTCGGCCACCACCACCATGCCGGGTTCGGTCTCCAGTACGGCGCGCAGCCCGGCCCTGACCACGGGGTGGTCGTCGGCGAGGAGCAGGCGGACGGGGCTGTCGGTCACGGGCGGGCCTCGGGCTCGGTGGGCGGGGTGAGGGGCAGCCGGGCGGTCAGGGCGGTGCCGTGACCGGGCGCGGACTCGATGGACAGGGTGCCGCCCAGGGCGTCCACGCGGGCGCGCATGGCGGCCAGCCCGAAGCCGCCCGCCTCCGGGTCGGGCGGGGGCAGCTCGTCGGGGTCGAAGCCGGTGCCGTCGTCGACGACGTCCAGGGCGACGTGGTCGCCGAGGTGGCTGAGGGTGATCTCGGCCGTGCCGGCGTCGGCGTGGCGGACCGTGTTGGCCAGGGCGGACTGGGCGACGCGCAGGAGGGCGACCTCGTGGGCGGTCGGCAGCGGGACCGGGGAGCCGGCGAGGTGGAAGCGGGCGGTGATCCGGTGCCGGACGCGGGCCGTGGCGCACAGGCGCTCCAGGGCGTCGGCCAGCGTGGTGCCCTCCAGGGCGGGCGGGGTGAGGGCGGCGACGAAGCGGCGGGCCTCGGCGAGATTGTCCACGGCGGCCTGCCGGGCCGCGACGACGTGGCCGGCGGCGGCACCGGGCCGCTCGGGCAGCGCGCGTTCGGCGGCGCGCAGCAGCAGCTGGATGCTCGACAGGCCCTGGGCGAGCGTGTCGTGGATCTCGCGGGCCAGCCGCTCGCGCTCGGCGAGCACACCGGCGGTGTGCTGGGCCCGGGCCAGGTCGGCGCGGGTGGCGGTCAGCTCCTCGATCAGCCCTCTGCGCCGTTCGCTCTCGCGGTAGAGGGCCTGATAGCCCCACACCACCGCCACGGCGACCGCGGCGCCCAGCGCCGGACCGATCACCATCGCCGGGCCGAAGGAGCCGGTATGGGCGGCGAACCCGGCGACGGCCGCCACGGCGGTGGCGGTCACGGCGGCCAGTCCGGCGCGGCGCGGCAGCAGGTGGAGCTGGAGGAAGTACAGCGGGAAGGCGACCCAGACCGCTTCGGGCGACAGCGCCAGCAGCACCAGCCAGACGGCGCCCACCGCCGCCAGCCACCAGGCGGCGACCCGCCGGACGAGCCGCACCCGGGGCAGGAGCGGCCCGGCCGCGTACACCAGGCCGCAGGCCGCCGCGACGGCGACGATCGGTCCGGCGGGGGACCGGCCGTCCGTCACGGCCCGGGCGGCGACCAGGACGAGCAGCCCGACGACCAGCAGGTGCAGGCACCAGGCCAGGGCCCGGGTGGTCGGGGTCGGGGCGGGGGCGGAAACGTTCACAGTGCGTCCAAGGCTACGAAAGGCCGACGCCCCGGAGCCTCCATCGAAAGTTACAACCCGCGTGCCGCCTTCCGGCCCGGGAAGTGACCTCCTGCGCCGGACGCGCCTGCGGGGGGCCGGCGGCGACGGTTGGGGCCGTACCGCTTCCACCGTCGGAAAGGACAGGCCGAGGCCGTGTTCGTCGCCTGGAGAGACCTCAAGTTCGCCAAGGGGCGCTTCGCCCTGATGGGGACCGTCATCGTGCTGATCACCCTGTTGGTCGGGCTGCTGTCCGGACTCACGGCCGGACTGGGGCGGCAGAACACCTCCGCCATCACGGACCTGCCCGCCGACCGGATCGCCTTCCGGGCTCCCGGCGGGGGAGGTGACCTGTCGTACGCCGACTCCACGGTCACCGAGCGGCAGTGGCGGCAGTGGTCCGAGGCCCCCGGCGTCGAGGGCGCCGAACCGCTCGGCATCACGACCACCAAGGCCACCGCGGGGGACCGGAGCGCCGGCGTCTCCGCCTTCGGCGTGCGGCCGGGTTCCCGCCTCGCCCCCGACGGCGGCGGAATCGACGACCGCGCGGCGGTGCTGTCCACCACGGCCGCCGACGATCTCGGAGTGCGGCGCGGCGACTTCTTCGCCCTGGCCGGGCAGCGGCTGAGGGTGGCCGCGGTGCGCGGGGACGCCTTCTTCAGCCACACCCCGGTCGTCTGGACCAGCCTGGACGTGTGGCGGAAGGCCGCGCCTCCCACCGGCGGCGACGGCGCGAACGCCGGTGGTGGCGAGGACGGACCCACTGCCACGGTCATCGCGCTGCACACCACCTCGGAGGCCGACCTGGCGGCCGTCGACGAGAAGGCCGGCACCACAACCGTCGCCACCGCCGACTCGCTGTCCGCGATCGGCTCCTACACCTCCGAGAACGGCTCCCTGCAGCTGATGCGCGGCTTCCTGTTCGCCATCTCCGCGCTCGTCGTCGGCGCCTTCTTCACCGTGTGGACCATTCAGCGCAGCGGTGACGTCGCCGTCCTCAAGGCGCTCGGCGCCTCCACGGCCGGTCTCCTCAAGGACGCCCTCGGACAGGCCGTCGTCCTGCTGGTCGGCGGCACCCTGCTCGGCACCGGCGCCGCCGCGGCCCTCGGAGCCCTCGCCGCGGGCTCGTCCGTGCCGTTCCTCCTCACTCCCGCGACCGTGCTCCTCCCGGCCGCCGTGATGGTCCTCCTCGGCGCGCTCGGAGCCGCCCTGTCCATCCGCCGGATCACCTCCGTCGACCCGCTGACCGCCCTGGGGAGCGCCCGATGAGCCTGCACCTGACCGACGTCACCCTCACCTACCCCGACGGCGGGGAGCGCCTGACCGCGCTCGACCGGGTCAGCCTGGAGGTCCCCAGGGGCAGCCTGACCGCCGTGGTCGGACCCTCCGGCTCCGGCAAGTCCAGTCTGCTGGCCGTCGCCGCCACGCTCATCACGCCCGACGCCGGGACCGTCACCGTCGACGGCACCCCCACCACCGGCCTGAGCCGCGGCGAGCTGACCGCACTGCGCCGCCACCGGATCGGCATCGTCTTCCAGCAGCCCAACCTGCTTCCTTCCCTCACCGCCGTCGAACAACTGCAGGTGATGGCCCGGATCGACGGCCGCAGGCCGCGCGCCGCCCGGGGCCGGGCGATGGAGCTCCTCGACGCGGTCGGGCTGGCCGGACAGGCGGGCCGCCGTCCCCATCAGCTCTCCGGCGGCCAGCGCCAGCGCGTCGCCCTGGCCCGGGCCCTGATGAACGACCCCACCGTCCTCCTGGTCGACGAACCCACGAGTGCCCTCGACCACGAGCGCGGCGCCGCCGTCATCGCACTGATCACCCGCCTCACCCACCAGCGGGCGAGCGCCACCGTTCTGGTCACCCACGACCGCACCCACCTCACCGCAGCCGACCGGATCGCCGAGGTCCAGGACGGCCGCCTCCGCGTGCCGGCATGCGGAGGCGGCTGACCGCCGGCACCCGACCCGGTCGGCAGGCCTTGCCACGGAACCTCTTCCGATATATCGTTGAGGCATCGCGACAGATCAACGACTGAATGGAGTGATGGCGATGCGTAACCACGGATACGAGCATGGACACGGTGGACACGGCCCCGGCCACGGAGAGGGCGGCCCCTTCGGGCGAGGCGGCTTCGACGGCCGGCGTGCGGCGTTCGGCCCCTTCGGGCCGGGTGGTCCCGGCGGCGGCCCCGGCGGTCCCTTCGGACCCGGCTTCGGGCACGGTGGCCCCTGGGGCGGCCGAGGGCGCGGCGGACCGAGGGGAAGGGCACGGCGGGGCGACGTACGCGCCTCGATCCTGGCCCTCCTGAAGGACCGGCCGATGCACGGCTACGAGATGATCCAGGAGATCGCCGAGCGCAGCGGCGGGGCGTGGAAGCCCAGCCCCGGTTCGGTGTACCCCACCCTCCAGCTGCTGGAGGACGAGGGGCTGATCGCCAGCGAGAGCGAGGGCGGCAAGAAGCTCTTCGCACTCACCGAGGCGGGCCGCACCGCGGCCGAGGAAGGCCCGGAGGCGCCCTGGGAGGAGGCCTCGCGAGGCGTCGACTGGGAGGCCCTCAATGACATCCGGCAGGCCGGATTCGGACTGATGGAGGCCTTCGGCCAGGTCTGGAAGACCGGCAGCAAGGAACAGCGGGAGAAGGCGCTCGCCGTCATCGGCGACGCCCGCAAGAAGTTGTACCTGATCCTCGCCGACGAGGACTGACGCAGGCGAGCACCGCTGCGGACGAGGACGACGGTGCCCCGCGGAGCGGATCCGCGGGGCACCTTCGCGTCCCGGGTGCTCGTGCCCGGCAGGGCGTTCGCGGGGCGTTCAGTCGACCCGCCGTATCACCGCCGTGTCGAAGACGTCCCACGCGCGCGGGAAGGCGCTCTCGTCGTGGCAGTGCCACGCCTCCCAGAACAGGTCGGCGAGCAGCGCCTCCGCGGGGGCGTCCACCCGGTACACGTACTGCCTGCCGTCGACGGCGGGCAGCGCCACGAGCCAGCACCTGCTCCTCATGCCCCTGTTCGACCCGCGGGGACACGTTTCGGTTGCCCCGGGGGGCGTGTGGCAAGACGGCGCGCGCCCGCCGGGCCGAAACGGCCTGATCTCATCCGCAAGGAGGAGATCTGTCCGGGCGGGTCCACTCGGCGTGGGACGGCGAAATGCTTCCCTTCGGGGATGACCGGGCTCCGTGGGACTGATGAGCTGGGGATGTGCAACCCCGTATCCCCCGGCAGTCGGCCGGCGAGCAAGGCGGCCGGTGGCCGGACGGCACCGACCTCGAGGACCGGTTCGGCGTGGAACTGGCCTCCGCGGTCTCCGGCGCCCGCCGCCGGGCGGTGCGGGACGGGGACCGGCAGATCGACACGGCCCATCTGCTGCACTCGCTCCTCGAATGCGACGCGGACTCCCGCGAGCTGCTCGGGGACGGCCCGCGGGTCGTCCGCGTCCTCGGCTACCTCGTGCAGCGCAGCATCGGCTACGGCCTGCGCTGGCAGAGCTCCGTCGAGGACTCCGGCGCCGTACCCGTCGTGACCGGAGCCGCCGGGTTCTCGCCGCCCGCCGCGGCGGCCATGGAGGACGCGTGCGCACGGGCGGCCCGGCGCGGGGCGGTCCGGGCCGGTGGCCCGGACCTGCTCGCCGCCCTGGTCGCGGACCCGCGGACGCGCGCCGCCGAGGTGCTGGCCCGCGCCGCCGTCGAGCCGCACACCGTGCTCGCCCGAGTGGAGAGCCACTTCGAGCCGACGCCCTGAGCACGTCCTGGTCCCCTCCCGCGTCCCTTCCCTCTCCCTCCCGCGTACCTCCCGCGCGTGCGCCACTGCGCCGTCCAGCCGGCGAGACAGGTGTCATCGGGGGTGACGGTCATGTCGACCCCTGTCATCATGTGCCGGTGCATACGTCTGACAACGTCCGCGGCAGCCGCGGCAAGGGCACCGGGCTCGGCCTGGCACTGGCCTCCGCGGTCGCCTTCGGAGGTTCCGGAGTCGCGGCCAAACCGCTGATCGAGGCCGGACTCGATCCGCTCCACGTGGTCTGGCTGCGCGTCGCCGGCGCGGCCCTGGTGATGCTGCCGCTCGCCGTGCGCCACCGCGCCCTGCCGCGCCGCCGCCCCGCGCTGGTCGCCGGATACGGGCTGTTCGCCGTGGCCGGTGTGCAGGCCTGCTACTTCGCCGCCATCTCGCGCATCCCCGTCGGCGTCGCGCTGCTGGTCGAGTATCTGGCTCCGGCCCTGGTCCTCGGCTGGGTGCGGTTCGTGCAGCGGCGGCCGGTCACGCGGGCCGCTGCGCTCGGTGTGGTCCTGGCCGTCGGCGGACTCGCCTGCGTGGTCGAGGTCTGGTCGGGGCTGGGATTCGACGCCCTCGGACTGCTGCTCGCCCTCGGTGCCGCGTGCTGCCAGGTCGGCTACTTCGTCCTGTCCGACCAGGGCAGCGACGCCGGCGAGGAGGCGCCCGACCCGCTCGGCGTCATCGCCTACGGCCTGCTCGTCGGCGCCGCCGTGCTCACCGTCGTTGCCCGCCCCTGGTCGATGGACTGGTCCGTCCTCGCCGGCACGGCCCCCATGGACGGCACGCCCGTCGCCGCCGCCCTGCTGCTGGCCTGGATCGTGCTCATCGCCACGGTGCTCGCCTACGTCACCGGGATCGTGGCCGTGCGTCGGCTGTCGCCGCAGGTCGCCGGGGTCGTGGCCTGCCTGGAAGCGGTCATCGCGACCGTCCTGGCGTGGGTGCTGCTGGGCGAGCACCTCTCCGCCCCGCAGGTCGTCGGCGGCGTCGTGGTGCTGGCGGGCGCCTTCATCGCCCAGTCCTCGACCCCGGCGAAGGGCTCCGCGGACCCGGTGGCCGGTGGCGGTCCCGAAAGGGAGTTGTCGAGCCGGGGGACGCCGACCTAGGGTGCGGTTCATGCATTCCGACGCGCTCGTCCTCCCGCCTCCGGCCGCCTGAGGCGGGCCCTGTAGCGAGCCCGGCGCACTGTCGCCGGGCCGGACGGTGCTGCCCGCAGACGAAGTCCTCGCGCCCCGGTCGTTCCGGGCCGCCCCGAACTTCCGCGCCTCGTGCGCGTCTGCGGAGAGAACTCGTGTCGAATGCCGTCTCCGGCCTGCCCGTAGGGCGTGGCCTGCTCTGTCTGATCGTCGCCGGTGTGGCCTGGGGCACCGCCGGTGCCGCCGCCTCGCTGGTCTACCGCGCCAGCGACATGGGGCCCGTCGCCCTGTCGTTCTGGCGCTGCGCGGTGGGGCTCGTGCTGCTGCTCGCCGTCCGCCCGCTGCGCCCGCGGGTGCGCCCCGCGGTCCGCGAACCGCTCGCCCGCAAGTCGCTGCGGGCCGTCGTCACCGGTATCGGGCTCGCGGTGTTCCAGACCGCCTACTTCGCCGCCGTGCAGTCCACCGGACTCGCCGTGGCCACGGTGGTCACCCTCGGTGCGGGGCCCGTACTGATCGCCCTCGGTGCGCGCCTCGCCCTCGGTGAGCATCTGGGAGCGGCGGGTGCCGCCGCCGTGGCCGGGGCCCTCGCCGGGCTCCTGGTGCTCGTCCTCGGTGGCGGGAGTGCCACCGTCCGGCTGTCGGGTGTGCTCCTCGCGCTGCTGTCCGCCGCCGGGTACTCGGTGATGACGCTGCTCACCCGATGGTGGGGCCGGGACGGCGGGGCCGACGCGGCCGGTACGTCCGTGGGGGCGTTCGCCGTCACGAGCCTGTGCCTGCTGCCGCTCGCCCTGGCCGAGGGCCTGCTGCCGCACACCGCCGAACCGGTCCGGCTCCTGTGGCTCCTCGCCTACGTCGCGGCCGTCCCGACCGCGCTCGCCTACGGGCTCTACTTCGCCGGCGCGGCCGTCGTCCGGTCCGCGACCGTCTCCGTGATCATGCTCCTGGAGCCGGTCAGCGCGGCCGCGCTCGCCGTCCTGCTGCTCGGCGAGCACCTCACGGCGGCGACCCTGGCCGGCACGCTGCTGATGCTCGGCTCGGTCGCGGGGCTCGCGGTGGCGGAGACACGGGCGGCGCGGGAGGCGCGGACGCGGCCGGCGCCCGCGTGACGACGGGAGCCCGCGCGACGGCGGAGGCCTCCTCGGGCCCCGCGCCGCCCGCGCGGGCCGGTGTCACCCGGCCGAAAGGTAGTCCGGCAGCGCCGTGCCGGGCGTCAGGGCCGGGTCGGCGACCGGAGCGTCGTACCCCTTGCGCAACGGGACGAGACCGGCCCAGTGCGGGAGGGCGAGGTCCTCCGGTTCGTCGTTCACCCCGCCGGTGCGGAGCTTGGCGGAGACCTCGTTCAGGTCGAGGCGGATCACGGCGGTGGCGGCCAGCTCCTTCTTGTTGGCCGGCCGCGAGTCGCGGGAGCGGCCCGGGACGACGTGGTCGACCAGGGCGTCCAGGGCCGTGCGCCGCTCCTCGGGATCCGTCACCTCGTACGCCGTGCCGTGCACCACCACCGACCGGTAGTTGATCGAGTGGTGGAAGGCCGAGCGGGCCAGCACCAGAGCGTCCACATGCGTCACGGTCAGGCACACCGGCAGACCCGGGTCGGCCGCGCCCGTCATCCGCAGCGGGCGTGAACCCGTGGAGCCGTGCACGTAGAGCCGCTCGCCCACCCGGCCGTAGAGCGTCGGCAGGACCACCGGGGCGCCGTCGCGGACGAAGCCGAGATGGCAGACGTACCCCTCGTCGAGTATCGCGTGCACCAGCTCCTTGTCGTACCCGGCCCGCTCGGGGGAGCGGGTGGGGACGGTGCGGTCGGTGGGCGGGTAGGTGCCGCCGGGCTGCGCCGGCGTCCCCGTGGTCCCCTGCATGGCGATCTCCATTGCACTAGTGCATAATCGACTTTGTGCTAGGAGAGTATCGGATCACAGGGCGGGGCGCAGCGGAGATTTCCGCGAGCGTCGAGCGCGCGGTGGGCTCGGGAGAGCTGGAACCGGGGCAACCCCTGCCCCCGATGCGGGAGTTGGCGCAGCGGCTCGGGGTGAACCCGAACACCGTCGCCGCCGCCTACCGCACCCTGCGCGAACGCGGGGTCATCGAGACGGCCGGGCGGCGGGGCAGCCGGGTGCGCGCGAAACCGGCGACCACCGGGCGGGAGTTCATCCGCGTCGACGTGCCCGCGGGCGTCCGCGACGTGTCCGACGGCAATCCGGACCCGGCGTTGCTGCCCGCGCTGGGGCCCGTGTTCGCCGTGGCGGCCGCACAGGGCGACCGCGAACCGGTGCTGTACGGGCACGCGCCCGTGGACCCGGAGCTGGCCCGCGTCGCGCGGGCCGAACTGGACGCCGACGGGGTGCCGGACGGGCCCGTGGCGGTGACGTCCGGCTCCCTGGACGCCATGGAGCGGGTCCTCGCGGCCCATCTCAAGCCCGGTGACGCCGTCGCCGTCGAGGACCCGGGCTGGGGCAGCCTCCTGGACCTGGTGCCCGCGCTCGGCCTGCGCACGGTCCCCGTCGGGGTCGACGACCAGGGGCCGCTGCCCGAGGACGTGCGCCGGGTCCTGGCGGCCGGTGCCCGCGCCCTGGTGGTCACGGACCGCGCGCAGAACCCGACCGGAGCCGCGGTGGGCGCGGCACGCGCGCGTGCGCTGCGGTCCGTCCTGCGCGAGCACCCCGGGGCGCTGCTCATCGAGGACGACCACGGCCACGGCATCGTCGACCTCCCGCTGCACCCCCTCGCCGGTACGACCCGCCACTGGGCCTTCGTCCGGTCCGCCGCCAAGGCCTGCGGCCCCGACCTGCGGCTCGCCGTGCTCACCGGGGACCCCGTCACCCTCGACCGGGTGCGCGGGCGGCAGCGGCTGGGCCCCGGCTGGGTCAGCCGCATCACCCAGCGGGCCGTGGCCCGGCTGTGGACCGACGGCGCGGTGGACGCCCGCGCGGTGGCGGGGGTGTACGGGCGACGCAGGGACGGTCTCCTCGGTGCCCTCGCGGAACACGGGGTCGCCGGGTACGGGCGCAGCGGCATGAACGTGTGGATCCCGGTGCCGGACGAGACGGGTGCCGTCGCCCGGCTCCTGCACGCCGGCTGGGCGGTCGCCCCCGGCGCCCGCTTCCGCCTGGGCGCGCCGCCCGGCATCCGGATCACGGTCTCGACGCTGGCGGAGGACGACCTCGGACCGCTGGCGGAGGCGGTCGCCGCGGCGACGGGGCCGGGGTCGGGGGCACCGCGGAGCTACGTCTGAGGCGGGGTTCGCGCCGGCCCGGGTGCCGGCTTCGCCGCCGGTGGCCGCGGTGCCGGATGCCGTGCTCGTACGGCGGTCAGGGCGGCTGGGTGCCCAGTGCGCCCCGAGGGGCTGGAGTGGCCGGAGCGGTGAATCGCGCCGGTGCCGTGGGTCTCGTCGCAGGGCGTCCGGTAGGTGCTCCCCGGGTCCGGCGGGCGACCGTTGGGCCGGGGTCCGCGTGCCTGGCCGGGGCCCGACGGCGCGGGGTGTCCGGTGGCGTCGCGTTCCACCGCGCGCCACCCCGCTCGGCCGTGCGAGGGGTGTGAGGCGTGCGGGGTGTGCGGGGCGTGCCAGGGCAGCGTGGGGCGTGCTTTCGCTCCGGGCGCACTGCCGCAGGGCGTTCCGGGCCGCGTTGAACCGCCCCCGGCGAACCCGGAGGCGAGTGGCTGCCGGCACGGACGGTGGGCGATCCGGCGAGCCGTTCCCACCGGGTGCGTCCTGCGAGGCACGCCCATGGCCCCGCCGTCCTCAGACCCGCGAGCCCGGACGTACCCCCGCCGCCCCCCGAGTCTCCGACGCGGGCGTGGCCCCGCCCCCGTCCGTCCCGGACCGGTCGGTCCCGGGCCGGTCGGTCCTGGGCCGGTCGGTCCTGGGCCGGGACTGGGTCAGCGCCGCGCCGGCGAGGACGACGGCCGCGCCGACCGGGGTCGACCAGGACAGCGACTCGCCGAGGAGGGCGACGCCCGCGGCCGTCGCGATGACCGGGGTGAAGTAGGTGACCATCTGGGCCGTCGTCGGGCCGACCTCGGCGACCAGGTCGTACTGGATCAGGAAGGCGAGCCCGGTACCGAGGACGCCCAGGGCCGCGACCGCCAACAGGGGGAGCATCGGGAAGCTGGTGGGCACCGAGGTGAACAGCGGTGTCACGACCGCCAGTTGCAGCGTGGCCAGGCCCAGCTGGGCACCGGTCAGCGAGAGGTGGGAGTGGCTGGAGCCCGCCAGGGTGCGGCGGACGTAGATCCAGCCGACCGGATAGCTGAGCGAGGCCAGCAGGGCCAGCGCCGTGCCCGTGACGTCGAGGCCGTGGAAGCCCTGCCAGACGCCCAGCACGGTCAGGACGCCGAGGAAGCCGATGCCGAGGCCGGCCACCCGGCGACGCGTCGGCCGGTCCTCGGACAGCGCGACCAGCGACAGGGCCATGCCCCACAGCGGCGAGGTCGCGTTGCAGATGCCCGCGAGGGACGACGGGATGGTCAGCTCCGAGAAGGCGAACAGCGAGAACGGCAGGGCGTTGAGGAGGAAGCCGGCGACCGTCAGGTGCACCCACGTCCACGTCCCGCGCGGGAGCCGCTCCCGCTTCACCGCCATCGCCGCGGCGACCACCGCCGTGCCGAACACCAGCCGCCCGAGCGTGACCTGGAACGGGGCGAAACTCTCGGTGCCCACCTTCATGAAGAGGAAGCTGAAACCCCAGACGAGGGAGAGGAGCCCGAAGCGCAGCCGCCAGTCGAGGACGCGGCGGGCCGGGGAGGGGGCGGAGGGGGACGGGACGCAGCTCATGCAGGCAACGATGAGGCAGTCATCCTCGTAGCACAATCGAGAATTCGCACCGAATATCTCGTAGTATCGCTTACATGTTGAACCTGGAGCGCCTGCGGACCCTCGACGCCCTCGCCCGGCACGGATCGGTCAGCGGCGCCGCGGCCGGCCTGCACATCACCACCTCGGCGGTCTCCCAGCAGATGGCCAAGCTGGAGCGGGAGGCCGGTCAGCGGCTCCTCGCCAAGAACGGGCGGGGCGTACGCCTCACGGACGCCGGCCGGCTGCTCGCCGAGCACGCGGCCCGCATCCTCTCCCAGGTCGAGCTGGCCCAGGCCGACCTGGAGGCGCAGCGCGGCCAGGTGGCGGGCGAACTGAGGCTGTCGGCGTTCCCCACGGCCGCCCGCGGACTCTTCCCCGCCGCGCTGGCCGCCCTGCGCGCCGAGCACCCCGCCCTGCGCATCCGCTCCTCGGAGCTGGAGCCGGAGCGCGGTATCAACGGCGTGGTGCGCGGCGACCTGGACCTGGCCGTCGTCCTCGACTGGTACAACAAGCCGATGCCGCTGCCCGACGGACTCGTCAAGGCGCCGCTCCTGGACGACCCGGCCGATGTCGCCCTGCCCGTCGGCCACCGGCTGGCCGGCCGGGACGAGGTGGACCTCGCCGAGTTCGCCGAGGACGAATGGATCACGTGGGGCGAGGGCGAGTTCTGCCACGAGTGGCTGATGTTCACGCTGCGCTCCAAGGGCATCGAGCCGATCGTCGGCCATCGCGCAGCCGAGACCCACACCCAGCTCGGGCTGGTCGCCGCCGGACTCGGCGTGTGCATCGCACCCCTGCTCGGACGCCATCCGATGCCCGCCTCGGTCGTCACCGTGCCGCTGAAGCAGCGGGTGCGCCGCCACGTGTACGTCGTCTGGCGCGCGGACGCCGACCGCCGCCCGTCGATCCGGGCGGCGGTGGACGCCCTGCGGGCGACGGCGCGGGAGGTGGGTGAGGCGGGGTGAGACCGGGCGGGCGCGCGATGGGGCGGGCGGGCCCACTCGGGCGGCGCCGGGCCATCCGGACGCCGCTCGGGCGGGCGCCCGGCTACACCGGCGCCAGCTTGCGGAAGTCCCAGGAGACGACCGTCTCCGGCGTCAGCCGCAGCCAGGCGTGCCTGCCGTCGTGCGGCATCTCCTGGAGGCCGAAGTTCTTGCGGGCGAACAGCGTCTCCGGGAAGTCGAGTTCGGCGCACAGCTCACCGGTGCGAGGCGCCTCGCCCACGAACGCCACCCGGCCGGACAGCTCCACGCCCCGCAACTCGTCGTACTCCTCGCCGGTGTCGACGACGATCGCCACCCGCGGATCGCGCCGCAGGTCCGTCCAGCGCCGGCTGCGCACGACCGAGTACAGCCACATCGAGGCACCGTCCCAGACGAACCACAGCGTGCTCACGTGCGGGGCACCGTCGGCCGAGACGGTGGCGACCCGGCAGGTGCGCTGGGTGGTGAGGAACGCCTCCAGCTCGCCGGGGGTCATCATGATCCGGCGCCCCCGGCGCTGCGTCACGGTCATCCGGCCAGCCGGATCGAGTCCCCGCTGACCGTGATCTGCACGGCGGGCAGCGGCTTGGGCGCGGGGCCGCCCTGCACGCTGCCGTCGGTGATCGAGAAGCTGCTGTTGTGGCAGGGGCAGTTGATGAGACCGTCGGCCACGCTCTTCACGGCGCAGCCCTGATGGGTGCAGGTGGCGGAGAACGCCTTGAAGTCGCCCGCCGCGGGCTGGGTCACCACCACCTTCTGGTCGGGAAAGACCTTCCCGCCGCCCTCGGGGATGTCGGCCGTCGCCGCGAGGGCGGCCCCGGCGCCCGCGTTCTCGCCGCCGCCCGAACCGCCGCCGCCCGCCTCCTGGGAAGGGCTGCCGGAGGGAGCGCCGCCGGTGTCGCCGGACGCGTCGTCGTCCGAGCCTCCGCAGGCGGCCAGCACGGCGGTGAGTCCCGCCGCCCCCGCCGCCGCCACGACGGTACGACGGGCCGGTCCCGCTGCGGGATGAAACGATGCGCTGGTCATGCTGGGTCCCTTCCGGGGGTGGATGCGTGATGATCTGCCGAGAGGTACGGCCCCGCGGCGCTTGTTGTTCAAGGCCGGCAGCCGTCCCTCGCCGACCGATCCCCACCCCGGGAGGCGTGGCCGACGCGAAAGGGCCGTCGTCGAGTCCCCCTCACGGTCACCGGCGTCGGCGGCAGCGCGCCCGCCGACCCTCTCCGTCATGAGTACGCAGCCGTCGGGGCGGGTTCACAGCCAGCCCGCGCGCTGGGCCTGCAGGGCCAGCTGGAAGCGGTTCGCGGCGCCGAGGCGGGCCATGAGGACCTGGAGACGCCGGAACAGCGTGCGCCGGCTGATGCCCAGCTCGCGGGCGGCCAGCTCGTCGGTCGCACCGCCGGCCAGAAGCCGCAGCAGGCGGCGGTCGGCCGGCGGGAGTCCGGCGGGGCGGGCGGCGAGACCGTGCAGCGGGACCGCGTCGCGCCAGGTCTGCTCGAACAGGGCCGCCAGCGCGGAGAGCAGACCGCAGGGCTGCACCACCAGCATGGTGTTGTGCACGTCGGCGTCCTTGATCGACAACGACACCAGCGCGAACGCCTCGTCGATGATCAGCAGCTTGACCGGTACCGACGGCAGCACCCTGGCCTGCTCACCCGCCTCGACACAGGGTTCGATGACGTTCTCCAGCTGCCCGGGCCGCTCCAGTGCCTCGCGCGCGTAGACGACACGCTGGGTCACCCCGCGGGCCAGCGTCGCGAGCGCGTCGTCCGTCGCGCCCGCCAGGTGGACGTAGGGCGGGGACTCGAACTGCCGGATCTGCTCCCGGGCACTGGCCCACGCGTGGCGCATCCGCGGACCGACGTCCTCCCCGGTGACAACCTCGACGAGGCCGTCGTTGTAGGCGGCGAGGCGCCGACGACGGAACGACTCGAACGCACCCCCGACGGCGATGCGCGACTCCTCCAGCTCGGCCGCCCGGTGCCGCGCGAGCACCTCCAGGCCCGCCGCGGGCGGTACCGGGGCCACGACGTCGGCGTCGCCGGCCGCGGCACTGGCCAGTCCGGTGTCCGCCAGCGTGGCGTACGCGGCGGAGAGCCGGGCGCCGCTCAGGCCGGTCGCCGCGCCGATCGCCTCCAGCGGGGCGGGGGACAGCTCCAGCAGGGCCAGGTAGAGCCGGCCGGCCGTGGGGTCGAGCCCCAGTACGCGGAGGGACTCGCCGAGTTTCTCGTTCGCCATGAGGCGATTGTCGGCCCGACCGGTCCCGATGTGGCGGATCGGTGCCACTGGCACTACTGAGACCCCGAGCGCGCCACGACGCGATACGGTCCGGCCCGGACCCGCACGCCGACCCCGTGGCAGCCCAGCGGAAGAACCGGCGGAAGAACCAGCGAAAGAAGGTGCACGACGTGGCGAACCGTCGGAAGAACAGCCTGTACCCCACGCTTTCTGCGGAGCTGTCCGCCCTGATGCGCACGGGCTGGGCGGACACGGAGCGGCACGACCTCCCGCCCGCCGAACAGGCCCCGTACGCGGCCCTCCGCCGTGCCGCGCTCTCCGCGCGGTTCCCCGGCGAACGGCTGGTGGTCCCCTCGGGCAACCTCAAGGTCCGCTCGAACGACGACACCTACCCCTTCCGGCCGTACTCCGGCTACGTGCACATGACCGGAGACCAGGCCCGGGACGGAGCCCTCGTGCTCGAACCCCGCGCGGAGGGCGGCCACGACGCCTACTGCTACCAACTGCCCCGGGACGGCCGCGACGACGACGAGTTCTGGACCGGCGCCCACGCCGAACTGTGGACCGGGCGGCGCCGCTCGCTGGCCGAGTCGGAGCGAGTGCTCGGCCTGCCGTGCCGCGACGTGCGCACCGCGGCCGCCGACCTGGCCGCCGTCAGCGATGTGCGGACCCGGGTCGTGCGCGGGGTCGACCCCGCCCTGGAGGCGGCCGTCACCACCGACGAGGAGCGCGACGCCGAGCTGGAGGACGCGCTGAGCGACCTGCGCCTGGTCAAGGACGCCTGGGAACTCGGGGAGCTGCGCGCGGCGGTGGACTCCACGGTGCGCGGCTTCACCGACGTCGTGGGCGAGTTGTCCCGGGCCGTCGCCTCGTCGGAGCGGTGGCTGGAGGGCACCTTCTTCCGCCGGGCACGTCTGGAGGGCAACGCGGTGGGCTACGGCACGATCTGCGCCGCCGGCGAGCACGCCACGATCATGCACTGGACGGACAACGACGGCCCGGTCCGCCCCGGGGACCTGCTGCTCCTGGACGCCGGGGTGGAGACGCGCTCCCTCTACACCGCCGACGTCACCCGCACCCTGCCGATCAGCGGCACCTTCACGCCGCTCCAGCGCGAGGTGTACGACGCGGTGTACGAGGCACAGGAGGCCGGGATCGCCACGGTCAAGCCGGGCGCCGCGTACCGGGACTTCCACGGGGCCGCCCAGCGCCACCTGGCGGCGCGGCTGGTGGAGTGGGGCTTCATCGAGGGCCCCGCCGAGCGGGCGTACGAGCTGGGTCTGCAGCGCCGCTTCACCATGGCCGGCACCGGTCACATGCTGGGCCTGGACGTCCACGACTGCGCGCGGGCCCGCACGGAGGAGTACGTCGAGGGCGTGCTGGAGCCGGGCATGTGCCTGACCGTCGAACCTGGCCTGTACTTCCAGGCGGACGACCTGACCGTGCCCGAGGAGTGGCGTGGCATCGGCGTCCGGATCGAGGACGACCTCGTCGTCACCGCGGACGGCAACGAGAACCTGTCCGCGGGCCTGCCCCGCAGCGCCGACGAGGTCGAGGCATGGATGGCCCGCTTCGCGGGCTGAGCCCGCGGACGGACTCCCGGGCGTGGGTCCGGGCCGGTCTCGCCGACGGTCACCCGCGGTGACTATGCTCACTCGGGTCCGGGGGAAGTCTCCCCGCGGGGACGGGCAGGGCTGAAGAGACGGGTGGCCGGCACAAGTGTTGAGAGAGGTCCTCGCGACCCGCTACATCACGCCGTTGCGTGAGGGCGGCTCGCTGCCGGGACTCGTCGAGGCCGACGACCTCGGCACGTACGTCCTGAAGTTCACCGGCGCGGGGCAGGGCCGCAAGACGCTCGTCGCCGAGGTGGTCTGCGGCGAACTCGCCCGCAGGCTCGGCTTCAGGGTGCCGCCGCTCGTGACCGTCGGCCTCGATCCGGTGCTCGGGCTCGGCGAGCCCGACCAGCAGGTGCAGGAACTGCTCAAGTCCAGCGGCGGCACCAACCTCGGCATGGGCTTCCTCTCCGGCGCGCTCGGCTTCGACCCGCTCGCCTTCGAGGTGAGCGGGGAGGAGGCCGGACGGATCGTCTGGTTCGACGCGCTGGTCAACAACGTCGACCGCTCCTGGCGCAACCCCAACCTGCTGTGCCTGCGCGGCGAGACGTGGCTGATCGACCACGGCGCCACCATGATCTGGCACCACAACTGGCCCGGCGCCGAGGCATCCGCCGCCCGCCCCTACGACGCCACCGACCACGCCCTCGCGCGTTTCGCGCCGGACGTCCGCTCGGCCGCCGCCGCGCTCGCACCGCTGGTCACCGAGGAACTCCTCGCCGAGGTCACCGCCGAGATCCCGGACGTCTGGCTGCGGGACGAACCCGGCTTCGCCGCACCCGACGACCTGCGTCGCGCCTACGCAGGGCCGCTGCTCGCGCGGGCCGCCACGATCCACGAACGTGTCAAGGGGGTGCGGTGAGCGACCGCCACGTCTTCGAGTACGCGCTGCTGCGCGTCGTGCCGCGCGTCGAGCGCGGGGAGTGCGTCAACGCCGGCGTACTCGTCTACTGCCGTGCCAGGTCCTACGTCGGTGCCCGCACCCATCTCGACGAGGACCGGCTGCTTGCCCTGGACCCGCGCGTGGACCTGCCCGGGGTGCGCGCGGCGCTGCGCGCGGTGGAGGGCGTGTGCGCCGGAGGGGACGCGGCGGGCCAGGCGGCCGAGGACGACCCCGGCCGCCGGTTCCGCTGGCTGATCGCGCCCCGTTCGACCATCGTCCAGCCGGGCCCCGTCCACACCGGCCTCACGGCCGACCCGGCGGCCGAGACGGAACGGCTTCTCGACCTGCTGGTGCGGTAGTCGAGACGGAACGGCTTCTCGAGCTGCTGGTGCGGTGGTAGGGGCGGGGCCCGCCCGGACGATCGGGCACGCGCTGCCCGGCCCGTGCGTCAGACGCGTCGGCGGCGCCTGATCACGTAGCCCGCCGCGAGCGCGGCGCCGGTGACGAAGCTCAGGCCGATGCCGATGTCCCAGTCGCTGGGACCGGTACCCGAGGCGCCGCCCAGGCCGCCCTGGGTGCCGAGCGTCGGCGTCACGGCGGGGGAGGCCACGGGCGCCGGTGTGGTGACGACCGGGGCCGGCGCCGGCGCCGTGGTGGCCGGACGCGGCACGGAGGTGGCGGAGATGGTCGGGAGCTGGTCCCGGTCCGGACGGGTCGCGCCGCCCGCGCCGTCGTCCGCCTCCCGGATCTCACGGATCCCGCCCTGGTCGAAGGGACCCTGGCCGGCGGAGTGCGACTGACCGGGCCGGTCCTGGTCGAGCCGGCCCTCGTCGAGGCGGCCCTCGTCGGGCCGGGTCCGGCCCGGTCCGCCTCCGTCGGGGCCGTTCCCGTCCGGTCGGACCTGACCCGGTCCGCTTCCGTCGGGCAGACCTCCGTCGAGTCGCCCGTCGTCGGCTCCGCCCGGGTCGAGCCGGCCGTCATCGGTCCGGCCCTCCTCGTCCGGTGGGGCCTCGCCGGACGGGTCTTCGTACCCTTCGTCCGCGCACAGCGGGTCCTTGCCCGGGTCCTCCTCCAGCCCGATCGGTACCGCTTCCTGGTAGGTGAAGCTCCGGCAGTCCGGCTCCAGGCTCGCGGTGAGGTCCTGGGCGGGTGCGGGGTCGGCCAGCGGCACGATCGCGGCGATCGCGACTGCTATGCCTGCTGCACCGGTTCGACGGCGCATGGACGCCTCCTTTCCGGCCACGGGTGGCTCGCGCTTCGACGCTAGGGGCCCGGCGGCCGGGCGGCCCGCAGCGCTGGGCCGATCGGGCGATCGAGGCGGAGCGGCGCAGGGCGAGGACCAGGTAATGGATCACACCGGCCCGGTGTCCCGTTGACACCGGGTGCCAGGGCTTCTAGCGTCACGTCTGCGGAAGGTACTAAGCGGTCGCTCACCCAGGGCACACGCTCCGCACGGGCCGCATCCCCAGGACGAGGAGAAGCAGCGAATGTCCACCACTGAGCAGCGGGTCGCCGTAGTCACCGGAGCCGCGCGCGGCATCGGTGCCGCCACCGCCGTACGACTGGCCGCCGAGGGCCGCGCCGTCGCCGTCATCGACCTCGACGAGGCCGCCTGCAAGGACACCGTCGAGAAGATCACCGCGGCCGGCGGCAAGGCGATCGCGGTGGGCTGCGACGTCTCGGACGAGGTCCAGGTCGAGGCGGCCGTCGCGCGGATCGCCGAGGAGCTGGGCGCGCCGACGATCCTCGTCAACAACGCGGGCGTGTTGCGCGACAACCTGCTGTTCAAGATGAGCGTCTCCGACTGGGACACCGTCATGAACGTGCACCTGCGCGGCGCCTTCCTGATGTCGAAGGCCTGCCAGAAGCACATGGTGGACGCCAAGTTCGGCCGCATCGTCAACCTGTCCTCCTCCTCCGCCCTCGGCAACCGCGGCCAGGTCAACTACTCCGCCGCCAAGGCCGGTCTCCAGGGCTTCACCAAGACCCTCGCCAAGGAGCTGGGCAAGTTCGGCGTCACCGCCAACGCCGTCGCCCCCGGCTTCATCGCCACCGAGATGACCAAGGCCACCGCCGACCGCGTCGGCATGGGCTTCGACGACTTCAAAGCCGCCGCCGCCACCCAGATCCCGGTCGCGCGCGTCGGCGAGCCCGACGACATCGCCAACGCCATCGCCTTCTTCACCGGCGAGGCCGCAGGATTCGTCTCCGGCCAGGTGCTGTACGTGGCCGGCGGACCGCTCGACTAGGGCGCGCGGAGACTAGGGAACACTGGGATTGGGGACCACTGACATGACTGAACTGCCCGCCCTCTCCGGCAAGGTGGCGCTCGTCACGGGCGCGAGCCGCGGCATCGGCTACGGCGTCGCCGAGGCGCTCGTCGCCCGTGGCGACCGGGTCTGCATCACCGGCCGCAACGAGGACGCTCTGAAGGAGGCCGTCGACCGGCTCGGCTCCGAGCGGGTCATCGGTGTCGCAGGCAAGGCGCACGACGAGGCCCACCAGGCCGTCGCCGTCGAGCGCGTGATGGAGGCCTTCGGCCGAGTCGACTTCCTGGTCAACAACGCCGGGACCAACCCGGTGTTCGGCCCGATCGCCGACCTCGACCTGAACGTGGCGCGCAAGGTCTTCGAGACCAACGTGATCTCGGCGCTCGGCTTCGCCCAGCGCACCTGGCACGCCTGGCAGAAGGACAACGGCGGCGCGATCGTCAACATCGCCTCGGTCGCGGGCCTCTCGCCCTCACCCTTCATCGCCGCGTACGGCGTGAGCAAGGCCGCGCTGATCAACCTCACCGCGCAGCTGGCGCACGAGTTCGCGCCCAAGGTGCGGGTCAACGCGATCGCCCCGGCGGTCGTGAAGACCAAGTTCGCCGCCGCCCTCTACGAGGGCCGCGAGGAGGAGGCCGCCTCGGGCTACCCGCTGGGCCGGCTCGGCGTGCCCTCCGACATCGGGGGCGCCGCCGAGTTCCTCACCTCGGAGCAGTCCGCCTGGGTCACGGGTCAGACGCTCGTCGTCGACGGCGGCATCTTCCTGAACGCCGGCGTGGCCTGATCTCGCCCACGAGGACCCCTCAAGATCGATCCCGGACACGGGCGCCGTTGACGAGAACGGCGCCCGTGTCCGCGTATCGGAACCCGGTGCACGATGACAACGTAGTCATCGCAAAATGATCAAAACCCCTGCTCAGAAGGGGGGTTCAGGGGGCGTGGCGCTGCGGTATGGTCTGCCGACCTTGGTACGGCGGATCGAGGAGCGTGCGCGTGTTCAACCGGAAGCGGGGCCTGCGGCGGGTCGCGGCCATCGTGTCCATATCGTCACTGGTCACCGGATGCGGCATCCTGTCGTCCGACGGTCCGGAGGACGAGGAGCCGATCGTCGTCGGGACGACCAGCGCCCCCAGCACCCTCGATCCGGCCGCTTCCTGGGACGGCTCCTGGGAGCTGTTCCGGAACATCTACCAGACGCTGCTCAGTTACCCGAGCGGCGCCACCGCGCCGCAGCCCGACGCCGCCGAGCAGTGCGCGTTCGCCGACACCACGAACCGGGTGTACCGCTGCGAGCTGCGCGAGGGCCTGACCTTCTCCAACGGCGATCCCCTCGACGCCCAGGCCGTCAAGTACTCGATCGACCGGATCAAGGACATCAACGTCAACGGTGGACCGGCGGGTCTGCTCGGCAGCCTCGAACGGGTCCAGGCGCCGAGCGAACGCGAGGTCGTCTTCCACCTCAACAAGCCCGACGCCACCTTCCCGTTCGTGCTCGCCACGCCCGCCATGTCGATCGTCGCCCCCGGCGACTACCCCGCGGACGCCCTGCGGGAAGGCAGCGGCGTCGTGGGCTCGGGCCCGTACACGCTCGAGTCGTACGACGACGGCGAACGGGCCGAACTCGTGCGCAACGACCACTACAAGGGCTTCGCCGAACGGCAGAACAAGGCCGTGACCGTCCGCTACTTCAAGGACTCCGCCGGCATGGTGAAGGCGCTGCGCGACGGAGACATCCAGGTGACCTACCGAGGTCTCGCCGCCGACGACGTCATCACCCTCCAGGGCAAGGAGGGCAAGGAGGAGGGCCTCCAGCTGGTCGAGGGCACCGGCACGGAGATCAGCTACCTCGTCTTCAACCCCGAGGACCCCTGGGCGGGACGCAAGGAAGTGCGCCAGGCCGTCGCCCAGGTGATCGACCGGACGATGATCGCCCACAAGATCTACCAGGACACCGTCGATCCGCTGTACTCGATGGTCCCCAAGGGCCTCACCGGTCACACCACGGGCTTCTTCGACGACTACGGCGACCCCAGCGTCCCCAAGGCCCGCGAGCTGCTCGAGGACGCCGACATCACCGAGCCCGTCCCGCTCACCCTCTGGTACACCACCGACCGCTACGGCTCCGAGACGGCCAAGGAGTTCGAGGAGATCAAGCGGCAGCTCGACGCCTCCGGCCTGTTCAAGGTCACCCTCAAGAGCCGTCCCTGGAAGACGTACGTCGCCGGATACCAGAAGGGCGAGTACCCCGTGTTCGGGCGTGGCTGGTCCCCGGACTTCCCGGACGCGGAGAACTTCATCGCGCCCTTCGTCGGGGAGCAGAACGCGCTCGGCACGCCGTACCTCACACCGGAGATCACCGGCGACCTGCTGCCGCGCTCCCGCCGGGAGAGCGACCGCGCCAACGTGGAGCGGGAGTTCGAGCAGGCGCAGCAGATCATGGTGAACGACGCGCGGCTGCTGCCGCTGTGGCAGGGCAAGCAGTACGTGGCCGCCAGCACGGACATCTCGGGCGCGGAGCAGGCCCTGGACCCGTCCACGATCATGATGATGTGGCAGCTCCAGCGGAAGACGAGCTGGTAGCCGCTCCCGTTGTCAGTGGCCGGCGGTAGGTTCTTGGGCACTGGAAGCCACCGCACAGCGTAAGGAAGTTGACGTGACCGACATCGCCATGCTGCCCGAGTCCTGGCGCGAGGTGCTGGGCGGCGAGCTGCAGCAGCCCTACTTCAAGGAGCTGATGGAGTTCGTCGAGGAGGAGCGGGCGAACGGCCCCGTCTACCCGCCGCGCGAGGAGGTCTTCGCCGCGCTGGAGGCCACGCCGTTCGACCGGGTGAAGGTGCTGGTCCTCGGCCAGGACCCCTACCACGGCGAGGGCCAGGGGCACGGGCTGTGCTTCTCGGTCCGGCCGGGGGTGAAGGTCCCGCCGTCCCTGCGCAACATCTACAAGGAGATGCACGCGGAGCTGGACACCCCGATCCCGGACAACGGCTATCTGATGCCGTGGGCGAAGCAGGGCGTCCTGCTGCTCAACGCGGTGCTCACGGTCCGCGCCGGTGAGGCGAACTCGCACAAGTCACGCGGCTGGGAGCTGTTCACCGACGCGGTGATCCGCGCGGTGGCCGCCCGGACCGACCCCGCGGTGTTCGTACTGTGGGGCAACTACGCGCAGAAGAAGCTGCCGCTGATCGACGAGACGCGGCACGTCGTGGTCAAGGGGGCGCACCCCTCACCGCTGTCCGCGAAGAAGTTCTTCGGCTCCCGCCCCTTCACGCAGATCAACGAGGCGGTCGCCGGGCAGGGCCACGAGCCGATCGACTGGACCATTCCGAACCTGGGCTGAGCCGGGCCCGACGCTCGGGCCGGTCCGTCACCGGCCGGCCCGCGCACCCCCGGTGCCGCCTGACCGGGAAAGCGGGCACGTGCGGTTAGCGTCGTCGGGACAGCCGACGAGGGGCACGGAGGACGCGGTGGCGAAGGGACAGGAGCAGGCGGCGCCGGATGCCGTGCTGACGCGGATCGGCCAGGTCGCCATGCTGCATCACGCGGGCGACCGCGAGGAGGCCCGGCACCGCTACCTCGCCCTGTGGGCGGAGATCGGCGAGCACGGCGACGCCCTGCACCGCTGCACGCTGGCCCACTACCTGGCCGACACCCAGGACGACCCGCAGGAGGAACTGGCCTGGGACCTGCGGGCGTTGTCGGCCGCCGAGGAACTGACGGGGGACCTGGCCGCCGACCGGCACGAGGGCACGCCCGCCGCCCGCGCCCTCTACCCCTCGCTCCACCTGAACCTGGCCGCCGACTACGACCGGCTCGGTCACCGCGAGGCGGCCCGGCTGCACCTGAGGCACGCCCGTACCGCGGCCGGGATCCTCGCCCCCGGGCGTTACGAAGAGGGCGTACGCGCCTCGATCGACCGGCTGGAGCTGCGCCTGGACCGCGCCGGCCGGGGCGCCGACGGGCCCGGCCGTCCCGATGGCCCCGAGGAGCGGGGCCGACCGCCGCGGTAGCGACCCTAGGCGCGGCCCGGCGCGGCCCTGTCAGTCATCGTGGCAGTGCCAGGTTCAGCGGCCGTACGCGTGCTCGCAGATGCGGGCCTCGGGGCTGCCCGGCCGCCAGCCGCCGTACCGCTTGCCGAGGGAGCACACGTCCGCCTTCCCGCCGGTGCCTTCGCCGGACCCGCCGGGCAGTTCGGGCACCCGGGGCCGGGAGGTCGCGGGCGCACGGGTGTGCTCGGGTGCCGCCGGACGGTCGGGCCGCTCTTCGGTGGCGCCGGCGGCCGGGGGACGGTGCCGCGCGGACGGGGGCGTCGGGGCCGTGGTACGGCGAGGTTCTCCGGTGGCGCGCTCCGGGGTGGGGGAGGGGCCGATCATCTCCAGCGCCTCCCGGGCCGGGGCCTGTACCACGCGTGGCTCGGCCGCGCCGTCCGGGCGCGGTGCGGACGAGCGGGCGCCGACCGCCGACGGGTCGGCCGCGGCCGGGCCCCGGACCGTCGTACAGCCGGTCAGGGCCGACACGGCCACGGTCACGAGAAGCGTTGCGGTGGTCGTCGTTCGATGCACCCGCGCCACTCTGCTGGTTCGGGCGGCACGACCGGCGCCGGACAAGCGGAGGTTGCCCCGCACGGGTGATCTCCGGCCCCGTACGGAGTCCCGTGGGCGACCCGGGGTGACGTCAGTCGCCCGTGGCACCGTCCAGGCGTTCGCGGATCAGGTCCGCGTGCCCGTTGTGACGCGCGTACTCCTCGATCATGTGGGTGTGGATCCAGCGCAGGGTGTAGCGCTCGCCGGTGCGCAGGTGCCTGCCCCGGGTCGGTTCGTCCAGGGAAACGCCGGCCGCGTTGCGGCGGGCCGCCTCGATCTCGGCCTGCCAGGTGGCCCGGGCCTCGGCGAACGTGTCCGCCCCGGTGAGCCGGAACTCGCCGTCCGGGTCCTCGTCGGAGTAGTAGATCGGGCCGGCGTCCTCCGCCGCCAGCACCCTGCGGTACCAGCTGCGCTCCACCTCCGCCATGTGCCGGACCAGTCCCATCAGGGACAACGTCGACGGTGCCACGGCGGTCGTCCGCAACTGCTCGTCGGTGAGTCCCTCGCACTTCCAGTCGAGGGTCCGCCGGTGGTACTCGAGCCAGCCCTCCAGCATGGTGCGTTCGTCGGCGTCGACGGGGGGTTCGTGGCGTTCGGTCGTCATGTCGGCATCCTCGCCCAGAACGGCCGGTCCCACCAGGGGATTTCAGCTGTGGGGCAGGTCGCCCAGCATGCCGTCGAGCAGCTCCCGCAGCCCCGACCGCACCGCCTGGAGGCCCGGCACCTCGGCGTGGAAGGTCCCCGCTACGCAACTGAACATCAGACCGTCGGCCCAGGCGACCAGCGAGAGGACGTGCCGGGCCGGGTCGGCCGAGCCCGTCGCGGTGACGAGGGCGCCCAGTTGCTCCCGGAAACGGGCGCCCGCGGCGTCGAAATGCGCCCGCAGCTCCGGGCGGCGCGTGGCCTCCAGCGCCAGTTCGTACCGGGCGAGCGTCAGCGCGTGGTTGTGGGTCAGGGCCCGGTGCGTGGCCAGCGCCAGCGCGTCCACCAGGGCGTCCAGGCCGGCGCGCGGGTCCGGCATCTCGTGCAGCGCCAGCACCCGGGCCTCCCGGTCGGCCAGCCGCCGCACCGCCAGCTCCAGCAGCGCCTGCCGGGTCCGCGCGACGTTGGAGGTGGAGCCCTGGGGGAGTCCCGCCGTCTCGTCGACCGCCCGGTGCGTGAGCCCGCGCATCCCGCGTTCGGCGAGCAGGGCCAGAGCTGTGTCGGCGACCAGGTCGGCGCGGGAGGCGCCCGCTGAGGCGCCGGGGGGTGCGGTGTGTGCGGGCATGGAGATCAACCTACCCGCCTCACTACGCCTGTAGTACAGTCGCCGGCAGGTGCTACTACATCTGTAGTGAGCCCCGCGTCGAGGAGAGCGCCGAGGAGAGCCATGACACGCACGAGGAGGGCCGTCGTGATCGGCGGCGGCATCGGCGGCCTGACCGCGGCGGCCGCCCTGCACCAGAGCGGCCTGCGGGTCACCGTCCTGGAACGGGCCCCCTCGCTCCGGCCGATCGGCGCCGCCATCTCGCTGTCGCCCAACGCCCTGCGCGCCCTGGACGTGATCGGCCTCGGCGACGAGATCCGCGACCTCGCCGCCTGGCAGGGCGACGGAGGACTGCGCACCCCCGGCGGGCGCTGGCTGTCCCGCTCCAGTGCCGAAGCCGCCGCGGCCCGCTTCGGCGGTCCGCTGGTGCTGCTCCACCGCTCGACCCTCGTCGAACGCCTCGCCGCGCTGCTGCCGCCGGACGCCGTCCGCACGGCCGCCGACGCGAGGGTCGCCGACCCCGGGGACCGTGACCGTCCGGCCACGGTCCGCACCCCACGGGGCGAGCTGGAGGCCGACCTGGTCGTCGCGGCCGACGGCATCCACTCCGTCGTGCGCCGCGCGCTCTTTCCCGACCACCCGGGCCCGGTCTACTCCGGCTTCACCACCTGGCGGGTGGTGATCCCCGTCCCCGGCGTGGAATTCGCCTCCCACGAGACCTGGGGCCGGGGCCGCATCTGGGGCACGCACCCGCTCAAGGACGGCCGGGTCTACGCCTACGCCGCCGCCGTCACCCCGGCCGCGGGGCACGCGGCCGACGAGCGGGCCGAACTGCTGCACCGCTACGGCGACTGGCACGACCCGATCCCCGCCGTCCTCGCCGCCGCCCGCCCCGAGGACGTCCTGCGTCACGACGTGCACCACATCGCCCAGCCGCTGCCCGCCCACCACCGCGGCCGGATCGCCCTCCTCGGGGACGCCGCGCACGCCATGCCGCCCAACCTCGGCCAGGGCGGCAACCAGGCCATCGAGGACGCGGTCGTGCTCGCCCACCACAGCCAGGACCTCGCCGCCTACACGGCCGCCCGGCTGCCCCGCACCACCGCGATCGCCCGCCAGGCCGTCAGGGTCGCCCGCCTCAACCTGATGCGCAACCGCCCCGGGACCGCCGTCCGCGACGCCGCGATCCTCGCCCTGTCCAAGGCCGGTCCGGCCCTGTTCCTGCGCGGCTTCGACGGCATCGCCGACTGGCGGCCCCCGCAGCCCCCGTATGCTTCCCGGCGGACCCAGGTCGGCGAGCGTTACGAGCGTTAGAGGAGCACATCCCGTGAAGGTCGGCTGCATCGGACTCGGCGACATCGCGCAGAAGGCCTACCTGCCGGTGCTCGCCGCCCTCCCCGGGATCGAACTGCACCTGCAGACCCGCACCCCCGCCACCCTCACCCGGGTCGCCGACAAGCTGCGCATCCCGTCGGCGCAGCGCCACGCCGACCTCGACGCGCTCCTCGCCCAGGGCCTGGACGCCGCCTTCGTGCACGCGCCGACGGCCGCCCACCCCGAGATCGTGACCCGCCTGCTGGACGCGGGCGTCCCCACCTACGTCGACAAGCCCCTCGCCTACGAACTGGCCGACTCCGAGCGACTGGTGGCCCTCGCCGAGGAGCGCGGCACCAGCCTCGCCGTCGGCTTCAACCGGCGCCACGCGCCCGGGTACGCGCAGTGCGCCGAGCACCCGCGCGAGCTGATCCTCATGCAGAAGAACCGCACCGGACTGCCCGAGGACCCGCGCACGATGATCCTCGACGACTTCATCCACGTCGTCGACACGCTGAGGTTCCTGGTGCCCGGACCGGTCGACGACGTGACCGTGCGCGCCCGGGTCGAGGACGGCCTGCTGCACCACGTCGTCCTCCAGCTCGCCGGGGACGGCTTCACCGCGCTCGGCGTGATGAACCGGCTCAGCGGCTCGGCGGAGGAGATCCTGGAGGTGTCCGGCCAGGACACCAAGCGCCAGGTGGTCAACCTCGCCGAGGTGATCGACCACAAGGGTCAGCCGACCGTGCGACGGCGCGGCGACTGGGTCCCCGTGGCCCGGCAACGCGGCATCGAGCAGGCCGTGCTCGCCTTCCTGGACGCGGTGCGGTCCGGCGAGGTGCTCAGTGCCCGGGACGCGCTGGCGACCCATGAGCTGTGCGAGCGGGTGGTCCGGGCCGTGCTGGACGGTTCCGCCTGAGCCGCACCGTCCGTACGCCCTCCGCGGCGCCCCAGGCCGCGAGGATCCCCAGCGCCGCGTACACCGTCCAGTCGCCGTAGCGGACGTACGGCGTGGTGCCGTGGGTGAGGGGGATCTCGTACACCCGCGAGGTGCTCGCGCCGGTGCCGAGCCAGGAGCCGATCCGGGCGCCGTTCGCGTCGTAGACGGCGGAGACGCCGGTCAGCGTCGCGTGCACCATCGGCCGGCCGGTCTCGGCGGCGCGCAGCGCGGCGAGCGAGGCGTGCTGCTCGGGTGCCCAGGTGTGCTGGAAGGTCGAGGTCGAGGACTGGGCGACCAGTACCTCGGCGCCGTCGGCGACGAGGCTGCGGCTCATGTCGGGGAACGCGCTCTCGAAGCAGACCATCGGCCCGATCCGCAGGCCGTCGCCGACGTCCATCACCACCTGCTCGGTGCCCTGTCTGCGGTCCTCGCCAGCCGCCTTGCCGACGGAGGTGGCCCAGCCGAGCACCGAACGGAACGGCACGTACTCGCCGAAGGGGACCAGCCGCATCTTGTCGTACCGGTCGCCGGTCGGGCCCTGGGGGCCGACGAGCACCGAGCTCTTGTAGATGCCGGGTTTGTCGGAGCGCCGCGCGTCCACGTTGACCAGGATGTCCGCGCCGGTCTCCCGGGACAGCGCGGCGAGCCGCCGGGCGAGATCCGGCCGGTCGTCCAGGTCGAACCCGACGCTGCTCTCGCCCCAGACGATCAGGTCGAGGTCATGGTCCGCGAGCCGCCGGGTGAGCTGTTCCTCGCGGTCGAACCGCCGGTCGGCGCTGTCCGCCCCGGCGACGACGCCGGGCTGCACCACGGCGATCGCGGCCCGCTCGTCGGTGCCGGGGCGCGGCGACCAGACCCAGGCGGCCGAGGTGGCCGCGGCCGTGGCGACGAGCCCCGCCAGGGCGGGCACCCTCGCCCGGCGCACGGCGACGAGAACGGCGAGGGCGACGTTGACGGCCACCACCAGGAAGCTGAGCAGCCACACGCCGCCCACCGAGGCCAGCCGCAGCGCCGGGGCCACCTGCCACTGACTGGCGCCGAGCATCCCCCAGGGGCCGCCCAGTCCTTGCCAGGAGCGGACCAGTTCCGCCAGCAGCCAGCCCGACGGCAGGACGACGAGCGCCGCCGCGACCCGGCCGGAGGACGGCGCCCCGCCCACTGTCCGGTGCACCAGCCAGCCCCACGGGACCCACAGCACGCCGAGCAGCGCGGCGATGACGAACGTGAACACGTGCAGGTTCGGCAGCAGCCAGTGGTGCATGGCCAGCACGAACCCGAACCCGCCGCACCACCCGTCGTACGCCGCCCGCTTCCCGCCCGGTGCGGTACGGGCCAGCAGGATCCAGGGGACCAGTGCGAACCAGGCCCACCACCACAGGGCGGGGCCCGGGAAGGCGAGCACGGGCAGGGCGCCGGCGAGCACGGCGAGGCACGAGCGTCGCCACCGGGAGGCGAGCCAGCGGTCGAGCGTCTTCATGGACTCCTCCCTACGGTGATCCCTACCCGGTGATCCGTACAGTGTGCGCCCGCGACGAGGGCGAATTCAGTTGATCACACCGAAGCGTGCCCGGCTCGTGAGGCCTCCCCTAGGATGATCGATGATCGATCAAAAACCGGAGGTAGCTCATGACACGGCCCATCACGGTGGTCACCGGCGGCAGCCGGGGGATCGGAGCGGCGACCTGTCTGCGCCTCGCGGCGGACGGCCACGACGTCGTCGTGGGCTACGCGCACGACTCGACGGCGGCCGAGACGGTCGTGGCAGGGGTGCGCGACGCGGGCGGCCGCGGAGTCGCGGTGCGCGCGGACACGTCCGTCGAGGCCGACGTCGAGCGGCTCTTCGACGTGGCGGAGGAACGGCTGGGACCGGTGACGGGGCTGGTGAACAACGCCGCCGTGACCGGCCCGCTGGGGCGGCTCGCCGACCTTGACACCGCGGACCTGCGCCGGGTCCTCGACGTCAACCTGCTGGGCGTGCTGTTGTGCTCCCGGCGGGCCGCGCGACTGATGACGCCGCGGGGGAGCGGTGCGATCGTGAACGTGTCGTCGGGTGCCGCGACCCTCGGCAGCCCGGGGGAGTACGTCCACTACGCGGCGAGCAAGGCGGGTGTCGACGCGCTGACCCTGGGCCTGGCCAAGGAACTCGGCCCGGACGGGGTCCGGGTCAACGCCGTCGCGCCCGGGGTGATCGACACCGAGATGCACGCGGCGGCCGGGGACGCCGGCCGGGCGGCCCGGATGGGGGCGGCGGTGCCGATGGGGCGTGCGGGCCGGGCGGAGGAGATCGCGGCGGCGATCTCCTGGCTGCTGTCGCCCGACGCGTCGTACGCGACGGGGACGGTGCTCCGGGTGGCGGGCGGACGCTGACCGGGGTCCGGGGTCCGGGGGCCGGGGGGCGTCCGGGGACGGGCCGGGCCGCGCACCGGCGCGGCCCCGCGGCTCAGGCCGCCTCGATGACCTTCGCGCGGATCGCGTTCGCCCACTCGACCACCAGCAACTCGTACTCCACACGCTCCTGCGCCGACAGGGTCCCGCCCGCGCGCCGCCACAGCGCGCGGATCTGATCGTTCAGCTCCGCGGCGGACCGCACGGAACCAGGCGTCACGTAATCGGGGGACATGCGGACCAGCCTAGGGGCAAGCACTGACGCTGCGCTACCGGACGGCTACACAAGCGGTTCCGGTCAGCCGGAGGACTCCGCGGCGTGCGGGCTGAGGGCACCCGTCGCCACCAGGGCGATGATGACGATGCCGAGCGCGATGCGGTACCAGACGAACGGCATGAAGCTCTTGGTGGAGATGAACTTCATGAACCAGGCGATGACCACGTACCCGGTGGCGAAGGCGATGACCGTGGCGAAGAGCGTCGGTCCCCAGGAGACGTGGTCGCTCTCCATCGCGTCCTTCAGCTCGAACACGCCGGAGGCGAGCACCGCGGGGATCGCGAGCAGGAACGAGTACCGGGCGGCCGCCTCGCGCCGGTAGCCCATGAAGAGGCCGCCGCTGATGGTCGCGCCGGAGCGCGAGACGCCGGGGATGAGCGCCGCCGCCTGGCACAGGCCGTAGATCAGGCCGTCCCGCACGCCCAGGTTCTCCAGCTCCTTGCGCTGCTGGGGAGCGCGGTGCCGGCCGCCCTTCTCGTCCCGGGCGGCCATCCGGTCGGCGATGCCGATGATCACGCCGACGACGATCAGCATCGTCGCGGTGATCCTCAGGTCGCGGAAGGGGCCCTCGATCTGGTCCTTCAGCGTCAGGCCGAGCACGCCGATCGGGATCGAGCCGACGATCACCAGCCAGCCCATGCGCGCGTCGGGGTTGTGGCGCATGGACTTGTCGGTGAGCGAGCGCGTCCACGCCGAGATGATCCGCCCGATGTCCTTGCGGAAGTAGATGAGGACCGCTGCCTCGGTGCCGATCTGCGTGATCGCCGTGAAGGCCGCGCCCGGATCGTGCCAGCCGGAGAACGCCGCGGTCAGCCGCAGGTGCGCGCTGGAGGACACGGGGAGGAACTCGGTCAGTCCCTGGACGAGTCCGAGGACGAGGGATTCAAACCAAGACATGGAGTTGAGTCAGTCCAAGTGGCGATCGGAGAACGGCGTGAAACGGTCGGCGGACACGCCGAACCGTCGCGTGCGGTGATCGGGACCTGGCGTGCCGTGGGGCAGCGTAGCGCCCCGAAATGAACCCCGGACGACGGGGGTGAGCGGGCCTACGCCGCCGCGGGGCCCGTCACCGTCCAGCCGGGGACCTGCGGATGGGCGGTCATGTCCTCGTGGCGGACGGTGTCGCCGCACGCGGGGCAGGTGACCTGCGGGACCAGCTCCCGGCCGCAGCGGTGCTCGATCACCATGGGCCGGTCGCCCTCCGCGTGCAGATGCCGGTCCCCCCATGCCATGAGGGTCATCAGGACCGGCTCCAGCTCGAGGCCCGCCGGGGTCGGCCGGTACTCGAAGCGCTGCGGCCGCTCGCTGTACGGCCGCCGGTCCAGGATCCCCGCGTCGACGAGCCGCCGCAGCCGGGTGGCGAGGATGTCGCGGGGAGCGCCCGTGTTGCGCACCAGCTGGTCGAAGCGGCCGTTGCCGAGGCAGACCTCGCGCAGGACCAGCAGCGAGTACTTCTCGCCGACGAGCGCCAGCGTGTCGGCGATGGAGCAGGGGCGCGGGTTCTTGGGAGCGGCGGCCATGACGGCCAGTCTAGGCGAGAACCAGGTGAGGGTTTGAATTTCCAACTCACAGGGCTATGGTGAGTCCAGATTTCCTACTCACTGGTAGTTCCGCACCGGCAGTTCGCCGACCACCGACCACCGGAGGCCCGCACCATGCGTGACGCAGTCGTCGTGGAAGCCGTACGCACCCCCATGGGCAAGGGAAAGCCGAACGGCGCCCTCGCCCACGTCCACCCCGTGGAACTCCTCGCGCACACCCTGCGCACCCTCGTCGAGCGGTCCGGGGTCGACCCGGCGCTGATCGACGACGTCATCGGCGGCACCGTGGACCAGGTCGGCGAACAGGCCATGAACACCACCCGCTACGCCCTGCTCTCGGCGGGCTTCCCCGAGTCCGTCCCCGCGACCACCGTGGACCGGCAGTGCGGCTCCTCCCAGCAGGCCGTCCACTTCGCCGCGCAGGGTGTCATGGCCGGGGCTTACGACCTCGTCGTCGCCTGCGGGGTCGAGTCCATGAGCCGGGTCCCGATGTGGTCGAACGTGCCGCCCGGCGCCGACCCCTTCGGTCCCGGCGTCGCCGCCCGCTACCCGGACGGGCTCGTCCCGCAGGGCATCAGCGCCGAACTGATCGCCGCCAAGTGGTCACTGAGCCGGGAGCGGATGGACGCGTTCGCCGTCTCCTCGCACCGGAAGGCCGCCACCGCCTACGCCGCCGGCCGCTTCGACGCGGAGATCGCGCCGCTGGACGGGGTGTCGCGCGACGAGTGCGTCCGTCCGGCCAGCAGCGTCGAGGTCCTCGCCGGACTGCGGCCCGCCTACCACGACCCGGCCTTCGCCGAACGGTTCCCGCAGATCGAGTGGAACGTCACCGCGGGCAACGCCAGCCCGGTCAACGATGGTGCCTCGGCCGTGCTGATCACCTCGAGCGACACCGCCGCCCGCCTCGGCCTGCGGCCCCTCGCCCGGCTGCACAGCTTCGCCGTGACCGGATCCGACCCGCTGCTCATGCTCACCGGCGTCGTCCCGGCCACCGAGAAGGTGCTGCGCCGGGCGTCCCTCTCCCTCGGCGACATCGACCTCTTCGAGGTCAACGAGGCCTTCGCGAGCGTCGTACTGGCCTGGCAGCAGGAGACCGGCGCCGACCTGGACAAGGTCAACGTGCACGGCGGCGCCATCGCGCTCGGCCATCCCCTCGGCGCGAGCGGTACCCGCCTGACCACCACCCTCGTCCACGCCCTGCACGAACGCGGCGCCCGCTACGGCCTGCAGACCATGTGCGAGGCGGGCGGTCTCGCCAACGCCATGATCCTGGAAGCGGTGTAACGCCTCGTCAGTACCCGCTCAGCCCCCGCTCGGCTCCCGCTCAGCGCCCGCGCAGCCGGTGCCGCTTGCGCCAGGCCACCACCGCACCCGCGAGCCCCGGCAGGGCGATGCAGGCCAGCGCGATCAGGAAGGCGGGGGAGGTCGGCGTCGAGGCGCGGGCGCCCGCGACGACGTAGGCGGCGGTGTTGGGGATCGAACCGAGCCCCGTCGCCAGCAGGAAGGGCAGCAGGCCCATGCGGGACACGGCCGCGCAGTAGTTGGACGCGGCGAAGGGCACCCCCGGGAACAGCCGCATCGCCAGCATCGTCCGGAAGCCGTGCCGGCTCAGCTGGCCGTCCGCGGCCTTCAGCCACTTGCCCCGCAGCAGCGGACGCAGCGCCTCCTGGCCGAGGACCCGGCCGAGACAGAAGGCGACCCCGGCGCCGAGCACCGTCCCCGCGAGCGCGGAGGCCAGCCCCAGCTGTGAGCCGAACAGGGCGCCGGCCGCCAGGTTGAGCAGCGGTCGCGGCACGAAGGCGACCGTGCACAGCCCGTACGCCACCGCGTACGCGACGGCCGCCGCGGCGCCCCCGAGCTGGGGCGGCCAGCCGTTCGTCAGCAACTGCTGCGGCTGGAACAGCACCACCGTCGTCGCGGCCGAGGCCAGCAGGGCGACGAGCAGGGAGAGCCGGGACCACGGAGACAGCAGCACTCTCGTCACACGCGCGGCGAAGCCGGTCGGCGCGACCGGTCCTGCGGCGGCGACGGCGAGTTCGGCGGCGGCGGTCCGGGGAGAGACCGTGGCGGTGCCCCCAGAGCGGGTGGTGGCATCGAGCATCCGGTGACACTAACCGACACATGTGTGTGATCGCCGTATGGTGCGTCTCATGAGCGTCACAGCCCGGCCGATTCCGGACGCGCCGCACAGCGCCCTCGCCGACACGGTACTCGAGCGGCTCACCGTCGAATACCCCGCCGCGGCCGACCCCGGGCGGGCCGTCGGACTCCGGGCGTACATGAAGGACGTGGCGCCGTTCCTGGGCATGACCTCGCCCGTTCGCCGCTCCCTGTCCGGCACCGTGCTGGCAGGGGTGCCCCGCCCGGACGAGCCGGACTGCACGGCAGTCGCGCTGCGCTGCTGGCGGCTGCCCGAGCGCGAGTACCACTACTTCGCCGTCGACTACCTGCGCCGGTACGTGAAGCACTGCTCGTCCGGATTCCTGCCCGTGGTCCGGCACCTGCTCACCACCGTCCCCTGGTGGGACACCGTCGACCTGCTCGCCGCGCACGTCGTCGGGGGACTGGTCACCGCCGACCGCGACCTCACGGCCGACATGGACGCCTGGATCGAGGACGAGGACCTCTGGCTGGTGCGGACGGCGCTCCTCCACCAGCTGCGCTACAAGGAACGCACCGACACGGACCGCCTCTTCGGCTACTGCCTGCGCCAGTCCGGCCACGGCGACTTCTTCGTCCGCAAGGCCGTCGGCTGGTGCCTGCGCGAATACGCCAAGACCGCCCCGGACGCCGTGCGCGCCTTCGTGGCCGAGCACCGCGCGCGCCTCGCGCCGCTGTCCGCGCGGGAGGCGCTGCGGACCATCGGCCCGTAGCGCCGGACCGGTACCGCTCTCGAACGGCCGTTCCATCAAAAACCATTCGACGTGCGACGAAGCGTCGGCAATGATCTGCCTCATGTTCCGGTACGCCTTCCACCTCGCAGCATCCGCGGTCGCGGATGCCCCGAAGGCTGCCGTCGCCCACTTCACCGCCGCAGTCGACGGCGCCCGAAGCTGACCCTCCCCGGATCGTCCGGCGGACCCCGCAGGGGGAGGGTCGGCCGGCCCCAGGGGTCCCCACCACCGCCACGAGGCTTCGAGGTACCGCCATGTCCAAGACGGCGTACGTCCGCACCAAACCGCATCTGAACATCGGCACGATGGGCCATGTCGACCACGGCAAGACCACCCTGACCGCCGCCATCACCAAGGTCCTCGCCGAGCGCGGGGCCGGCAGCACCACCCAGTACGTTTCGTTCGACCGCATCGACCGCGCCCCGGAGGAGGCGGCGCGCGGCATCACCATCAACATCGCGCACGTCGAGTACGAGACCGACACCCGGCACTACGCGCACGTCGACATGCCCGGCCACGCCGACTACGTCAAGAACATGGTCACCGGCGCCGCCCAGCTCGACGGGGCGATCCTCGTCGTCTCCGCGCTGGACGGGATCATGCCGCAGACCGCCGAACACGTGCTGCTCGCCCGGCAGGTGGGCGTCGACCACATCGTGGTCGCGCTCAACAAGGCCGACGCGGGTGACGAGGAACTGACCGACCTCGTCGAGCTGGAGGTACGCGAACTGCTCACCGCGCACGGCTACGGCGGGGACGCCGTGCCCGTCGTACGGGTCTCGGGGCTGAAGGCACTGGAGGGCGACCCGCGGTGGACGGCCTCCGTCGAGGCGCTGCTCGACGCCGTGGACACCTACGTGCCCATGCCCGAGCGGTACCTGGACGCGCCGTTCCTGCTGCCGGTGGAGAACGTGCTCACCATCACCGGCCGCGGCACCGTCGTCACCGGCGCCGTCGAGCGCGGCACCGTGCGCGTCGGGGACCGGGTCGAGGTGCTCGGGGCGTCCGTCGAGACGGTCGTCACCGGCCTGGAGACCTTCGGCAAGCCGATGCAGGAGGCGCAGGCCGGGGACAATGTGGCGCTGCTGCTGCGCGGGGTCGCCCGCGACACGGTGCGCCGCGGGCACGTGGTCGCCGCACCCGGCAGCGTCGTGCCGGCGCGGCGCTTCCGGGCCCGGGTGTACGTGCTGTCGGCGCGCGAGGGCGGGCGCTCGACGCCGCTCACCACCGGATACCGGCCGCAGTTCTACATCCGTACCGCGGACGTGGTCGGCGACGTGGACCTCGGCGAGGCGGCCGTCGCCCGGCCCGGGGACACCGTCACCATGACGGTCGAGCTGGGGCGGGACGTGCCGCTGGAGACGGGGCTCGGCTTCGCGATCCGCGAGGGCGGCCGCACCGTGGGGGCGGGGACCGTGACCGCGGTGGAGTGACCGCCGTGGAGTGAGCGCGGTGGAGTGAGCGCGGTGGAGCGGGCGCCCCGCCGGGCACCGGCACAATGGGCGGGTGAACGAAGCCATACCCGTCAGCCGGGTCACGGACCACGGCACCGCCAAGCTCATGCCCGACGTCGACCGGGCACGGGCCTGGCTGCTCACCGTGGACGGGGCGCCGCAGTCGTACGTCGACCTGGACGAGCCGGCGCACCTGGAGTTCGAGTACACGCGCCGGCTCGGCCACGTCCTGGACACGGTCGCCGGGCCGGGGCGCGCGCTGGACGTCCTGCACCTGGGCGGCGGCGCGTTCACCCTGCCCCGGTACGTGGCCGCGACCCGGCCCGGCTCGCGGCAGGACGTGGTGGAGGCCGACCGGGGCCTGCTCGACCTGGTCGCCGAGCACCTGCCGCTGCCGCCGGACGCGGGCATCACCGCCCACGGTGCCGATGCCCGCGCCTGGCTGGCGGCCGCCCCCGCGGACTCGGCCGACGTGCTGGTCGCCGACGTCTTCGGGGGCTCACGCGTGCCCGCGCACCTGACGTCCCTCGGCTACGTGCGCGAGGCGGCCCGGGTCCTGCGCGCCGACGGTGTCTACGTGGCCAACCTCGCCGACGGGGCGCCGTTCGGCTTCCTGCGCGGTCAACTGGCCGGATTCGCCGCGTTCTTCGAGGAGCTGGCGCTGATCGCCGAACCGGGGGTGCTGCGCGGGCGCCGCTTCGGCAACGCGGTGCTCGTCGCCGCGCACCGGCCGCTGGACACCGCCGCGCTGGCCCGGCGCACCGCCGCCGACGCCTTCCCGGCCAGGGTCGAGCACGGGCCCGCCCTGCGGGACTTCGTCGGCGACGCCCGTCCGGTGCGGGACGAGGACGCCGTACCGTCGCCCGAGCCGCCGGCCGGGGCGTTCGGCATCGGCTGAGCGGCGCACCGGCCCTGCCGCACGGGTGCGCTACGACTCGGTCGGCGGTTCCTCGGTGAGGCGCACGGTGCTGAGGATCTTCTGGACCGTCGCCTCCGGGATCTCCTCCTTGACGCCCTTGGGGCCGTAGAGGTTCCAGGTGACGAAGTCGCCCGCGCTGTTCTGGAACGCGAAGGTGATCGCCTTGCCCTCGGTGTCGCACTTGCCCTTCTTGGGAGCGCCCTCCGAGTGCGCGGTGATGACACTCCCCTTGATGCCCGACGCGGTGGTGTACGGCTTCGGCTTGCCGTACTTCACGCTCTTCTTGTCCGGCTCGGTGTAGCCGCCGTAGATCCACCACGGCACCCGCGTCTCGGCCGCCTGGTCGGTGGTCTTGGCGCCGCTCTCGCCGCGGGTGCCCGTGGTGGCGAGCGCGGTGGTCTCCTTGCGGCCGTCCTTGTTCTCGTCGGTCGTGCACCACTCGGACTTCAGGTAGGCCGGAGCGGTGACCGTGGTGCGGTCGGTCTTCCCGTCCTCCTCCCACTCGAAGCCGACGCTGGTGTCGGTGCTGTCGATCTCCCAGTCCGCGGGCACGTCGAACATGGTGCCGAAGCGCGGGTTGGCGACGACCTTCCAGCCGTCGACGGTGGCCTTCGCGCCCTCGCCCCCGCGCGGGTTCTCGTCGGAGCCCGACGCGCTCGGGTCGGCGGCGGGGGACTCGGACTTCTCCACGGTCGGGCTCGCGGACGTCTTCTTGTCCTTGCCGTCGTCCGCCTGGTCGTCCTTGTCACCGCCGAGCACCAGGAAGCCGGTGACGCCCGCGGCCACGACCACGGCGAGGGACGCGACGATCGCGACCAGCTTGGTCCGGTTGCCGCCACCGCCGCCACCCCCGCCCGTGGCCGGCTGCGGAACAGTGGGCGGCTGCGGCGTGCTCCACTGCTGCTGCCCGTATGCGCCGGGCTGCTGCTGGTAGCCGGGCTGCTGATACGGATTCGGCTGCTGGTACCCCGGCTGCTGGTACGGGTTGTCCTGCGGGTTCTGCTCGCCCCCGGGCGGCTGCTGTCCTGGCCACATGAGCAGTCACCCTAATGCCGCCCAGGAAACGATTCGGTCACCGGCCCTTGTCAGGGACGTACCGAAACCCGGAAAGTCTAGGCCTCCGAAGGGGTGTACTCCCGGACGGTGGCCAGAATTCTGCGCACGGTGGAGTCGGCCACCTCGTCGGCGACGCCCGCGGCTCCGAAGAACGACCACGACACGAAGTCGCCGTCGGCGGACTTGAACGCGAAGGTGGTCGCCTTGCCGTTCACGTCGCATTTGCCCTTCTTCGTCACCCCGGACGACCGGGAGGTGGCCAGGCTGCCCTCGATGCCGGATGCGGTGGTGAAGGACGTCACCGGCCCCGTGGAGACCTTCTCCCGGTCCGGCTGGGTGAAGGCCCCGTAGACCCAGGTCGCGGAGTCGGTCCGGGCGATCTCCTCGGTGCTCCGCGCGCCGTTGTTGCCGCGGGTGCCCGCACTGGCCAGGGGCGTGTACTCGACCGAGCCGTCCCGGTCGCCGTCCGACCCGCACCACTGCTCCTTCAGGACGGCGGGGGCCTTCATGGCGACCAGGGGCTTCTCGTCGGGGTCGTCGTCCTCGGCGACGTAGGTCACCCAGTCGCGCGACTGCGGCACCCAGGAGGCCGGCACGTCGAAGGCGATGCCGTGGCCGGGGTTGGCCACGACCGTCCAGCCCTCGACGGTGGGTTTCGGACTGTCGTCACCGCCGCGCGGGTCGTCGGACGTGGACGTGGACGCGGAAGGAGCGGACGGGGAGGAGGTGGTGGGGCCGGGCCGCGCCCCGTCGTCCTCGCCGCCGCCCAGGAGCACCACCCCGGTCACCGCCGCGGCGACCACCACGACCGCGGCGGCGAGGATCGCCACCACCTTGGTACGGCCGTTGCCCGACCCCCGGCCGGACGGTCCGCCGGCCGGCCCGCCGCACGCGACGGTGGGGGCGTTCCAGGGCGCGGGCTGCTGCTGTCCCGCGTACGGCTGCTGCTGGTAACCGGGCTGCCGGTACGGGTTGGGCTGCCGCGGGTCCGGTCCACCGGTGGATGACTGCTCTCCTGGCCACATGGGCGCACAGCCTACGGCGATCTTCACGGATACCTGGCCCTGGATGCTACTCGCGGGTAACCTGCTTCCATGAGCGCAGATCAGATGTCGATCGGCGAGTTGCTCGCCGCCACGGTGCCGATGGTCCGGACCCTTAACCTCGAGTACCTGGAGACCACCCCGGAGAAGGCCGTCCTGGCCCTTCCGGACCAGAGCGAGTACCGCAACCACGTCGGCGGACCGCACGCCGGAGCCATGTTCACGCTGGGCGAGTCGGCCAGCGGTGCCATCGTGCTGGCCGCCTTCGGCGACCAGCTCTCCCGGGCGGTGCCGCTGCCGGTCACCGCGGAGATCGCCTTCAAGAAGATCGCCCTCGGCCCGGTCACCGCCACCGCGACACTCGGCCGCCCCGCCGCGGATGTCGTCGCCGAACTGGACGCGGGCAGCCGGCCCGAGTTCCCCGTGAGCGTCGCCATCCAGCGCGAGGACGGAGCCGTCACCGGTGAGATGACCGTCATATGGACCCTGCGCCCCAACAGCTGACCCCCGCCGACCCGGTACGCTTCCCGGTGCGCCTCGATCGAGGCGCACCGGGAACGGGGAACAGGTTCGCGAAGCGGAGGGTGGGGCGTTGCACGTCCAGGAATGGCTCGACACGGTGCCCGCGGTGGCCGTCTACGCCGTCGTCGCGCTGGTCATCGGTCTGGAGAGTCTGGGCATCCCGTTGCCCGGCGAGATCATCCTGGTGTCGGCGGCCCTGCTGTCGTCGCAGCACGGCGGGATCGATCCGCTGGTCCTCGGCGCCTGCGCCAGCGCGGGCGCGGTGATCGGCGATTCCATCGGATACGCCATCGGCCGCAAGGGCGGCCGGCCCCTGCTGGCCTGGCTGGGCAGGAAGTTCCCCAGGCACTTCAGCGAGGGGCACGTCGCCACCGCCGAGCGGTCCTTCCAGAAGTGGGGCATGTGGGCCGTGTTCTTCGGCCGCTTCGTCGCCCTGCTGCGGATCTTCGCCGGCCCGCTGGCCGGTGTGCTGCGGATGCCGTACTGGAAGTTCCTGATCGCCAACGTCCTCGGCGGCGTCGTCTGGGCGGGCGGCACCACCGCCGTCATCTACTACGTCGGCGTGGTCGCGGAGGACTGGCTCAAGCGCTTCTCCTGGCTGGGCCTGGTGGTGGCGGTCCTGATCGGCGTCGCGTCCATGCTGATCGTCAAGCGCAGGGCGGGCAAGGCACAGCCGGAGCCCGAGCCCGTCACCGCCGGGGAGTGAGGCGCCCCGAAGGGCGCGGGGCCGTGTCGATGTGCGGCTCCGCCGTGTGGGCGCGACCAGCCACAACCGGGCCCGCGGCCGGCGTACGGTCCGCAGCCCCCCTGTTCACCCGCGGAGCTGAGCGTGCTGCCCGGCCAGCGCCGCGTACATCGTGCCGTTCAGCGTGACCCCCTGACGCTCCTCCTCCGTCAGCTCCCGCTTCACCTTCGCCGGCACCCCCGCGACCAGTGACCCCGGCGGCACCCGCATGCCCTGCGGGACCAGGGCCTGGGCCGCGACCAGTGAACCGGCGCCGATCACCGCGCCGTTGAGCACCGTGGCGCCCATGCCGATCAGGCAGTCGTCCTCGACGGTGGCACCGTGCACCACGGCGTTGTGCCCGATGGAGACGCGCTCGCCCACGGTGACGGGGAAGCCCGGGTCGGCGTGGAGCGTGCAGTTGTCCTGGACGTTGCTGCTCGCGCCGACGGAGATCCGCTCGACGTCGCCGCGCAGCACCGCGCCGTACCAGACGCTCGCCCCGGCGTGCAGCGTCACGTCCCCGACGACCGAGGCGGTCGGCGCCACGAAGGCCTCCGCGTCCACCTTCGGGTCCTTGCCGCCGATGCCCGTGATCAGCGCCTTCTGCGTCATCTTCGCCTCCTGCTCGGGTGTTGTACGGCACCGTACGCCACCCGGTGGGGTGAAGATCACAGCCCTGGCACGGCATGGCCGCACCGCACGCGGACTACCGTGAGCGGGTGCCGAAGCGCAAGAACACGTTCTCGTCCTGGCGGAGCCGCCTCGCGCAGAAGGCCGTCCACGCGGGCTGGGCCTGGGTGCAGCGCACCGGCTCCGTCACCGCCGCGCACCCCGGACGGTTCCGCTTCGGCGCGCTGGGCACGGGCACCCGGCTCGCCTTCCCGCTCGGCACGGTCTTCGGCGAGCCCTGGATCCATGTCGGCGCGCACTGCATCATCGGCGAGCAGGTCACGCTGACCGCCGGGCTCATGCCCGACCTCGACCTCGGACCGGAACCGATCCTGCGCATCGGCGACGGGGTCGTCCTCGGCCGCGGCAGTCACGTCATCGCGGACACCACCGTCACCATCGGCAGCGACTGCTACGTCGGCCCTTACGTCTACGTCACCTCCACCAACCACTCCTACGACGACCCCCACCAGCCCATCGGCAAGCAGTGGCCGCGGATGGACCCGGTGGAGATCGGCCCCGGCTGCTGGATCGGCACCGGCGCGGTGATCCTGCCCGGCGCGCGGATCGGGCGGAACGTGGTCGTGGCCGCCGGTGCGGTGGTCCGGGGGACGGTCCCCGACCACGCCGTGGTGGCGGGCGCCCCCGCCCGCGTCGTACGGCGCTGGACACCCGCCGACGGCTGGCAGCCGCCGCTGCGGACCCCGGCTCCGGTGCCGATCCCCGACGGGATCACGCCGGGGCAGCTGCGGGAGCTGTCGAAGCTGGACGACGAGGCGGTGGCCCGTCTCGCCGGGCTGGACGACCCGGAGCGGGCGGCGGGCAGGCTCGCGGAACCGGCCGCGGAGGGCTGAACGGACACGAGTGCCGGCACGAGCGCCGAGCGGGCACCGGGTTCAGCCCGTCGCCAGCAGCAGCGTGCCCACCAGTGCCAGGCCCGCACCGGCCGCCTGCACGGCACGCAGCCGTTCGCTCAGGAACCCCCGGGCGGCCAGCGCGGTCACCACCGGGTAGAGGGAAGCCAGTACGGCGGCCACCGTGACCGGGCCGTACTGGGCGGCGATCGAGTACGTGCCGTTGGCCGCGACGTCGGCGAGTCCGACGAAGGCCAGGGCGGGCAGCGCGGTGAGGGGGAGGCCCTGCTCGGGCAGCGCGGCGGCGCCCCGCCGGACGGACACCCACAGGGCCAGTCCGCCCGCGGCGACGTTGGTGACGCGTTGCACGAACAGGGCGAGGAAGAGACCGGTGAGCGTGGCCGACGCCTCGGCGATGAGGGCCATCACCGCGCCGAAGCCGATCGCGGCGACGAGCGTGAGGACGACGGCCCGCCGCTGTACGGGTGCGCCCCGCAGCTGCGGTCCACCGGCCAGCACGATCCCGGCCACGGCGACCAGGATCCCGGCGAGCTGTGGCGGTCCGGGCCGCTCGCCCAGGACGAGACCCACGGTCACCGGGACGGCCACGCCGAGCGAACCGAGCGGCGAGACGACGCCCATCGGGCCCATGGCCAGCGCCCGGTAGAAGGCGAGCATCGCCACCGGCCCGACCAGGCCCGCCGCGACCGCGAACCACAGGTGCGGCGACGCCTCGCTCCAGGCGCCGGTCGCGGCCACGACCACACCGAGGACCGCGACCGCGATCGTCTGCGAGACGACGACCACCGTGAGCGCCGGGGTGCGCCGGGTCAGCACCCCGCCGCCGAAGTCGGCCAGGCCCCACAGGACGCTGGTGGCCAGGGCGAACAGCGGTGTCATGATCCGGTCGCCTCGCAGTACAGTTCGGTGGACCTTCGGGTGCAGCAGACCATAGTTCAACCTGCTGCACCATGTCATCCAAAATAATGTACGCACCTGTACGCACCTGTACGAGTCCCTGGACGGAACGTGGCGGACCTCGACCTCCTGACCCAGTCCCTGGCGCGCAACGTCAAGCGCTGGCGCGGCGAACGCGGCTTCACCCTGGAGGCGCTGGCGGCGCGCGCCGGTGTCAGCCGCGGCATGCTCATCCAGATCGAGCAGGCCCGCACCAACCCCAGCCTCGGTACCGTCGTGAAGATCGGCGACGCCCTGGGCGTCAGCATCACCACCCTGCTCGACTGGGAGCAGGGGCCCGCGGTCCGCGTCGTCCCCGCCGACGAGGCCGTCCGCCTCTGGCACACCGACGCCGGCAGCTTCAGCCGGCTGCTCGCCGGGGTGGAGGCGCCCGGCCCGCTGGAGATGTGGGAATGGCGGCTGATGCCCGGCGAGAGCAGCCTCTCCGACCCGCACCCCGCCGGCACCGTCGAACTGGTGCACGTCACCACCGGCGAACTCGCCCTCACCGTCGACGGGGTCACCCACCGCGTGCCCACGGGTGCGAGCGCCTCCTTCGAGTCCGACACCCCGCACACGTACGGCAACGACGGCGACGCTCCGATGGAGATGATCATGGCGGTCTCGGTGCCGCCCGTCCGCTGAGACGGCCGTTCTTTGGGACTCCGGCAGTTGTTAGCGTGCCGCCATGCACGCACCCATCGGGAACTTCGACAGCGCCATGCCCGCCCCGGACCGCCTCGACGCACTGACCCGCCCGGTCGCCGACGCGGTGCGCCACTGGAGCGGCACAGTACCCGCCGACCAGATCCTCTACGTCGACACCGAACCGGACTGGGCCGACACCGCCACCTTCGTCGAGCACTACGGCCGTGAGCTGCTCGAACAGTCCGCCAACTGCGTGGTGGTCACCGGCAAGCGCGGCGGCGGCACGACGCTCGCCGCCTGTGTGGTCCTCTCCACCACCCGGGTCGACGTCAACGGTGTCGTGCGCCGTCGTCTCGGGGCGCGCAAGGCCTCCTTCGCGCCGATGGACACGGCCACCGGGGAGACCGGCATGGAGTACGGCGGCATCACCCCGGTCGGCCTGCCCGCCGAGTGGCCCGTGCTGGTGGACTCGGCCGTCGTCGACCTGCCGTACGTCCTCGTCGGCAGCGGGCGCCGGCGCGGCAAGCTGCTCGTGCCGGGCAAGGCCTTCGCGGAGCTGCCCGGTGCCGAGGTGCTGGATGGGCTGGGCGTCGCCTGACCCGTCACGCGGAGGCGTGGTGGGCGAGCGCCAGGTGCGGATCCGCCTCGCCCGGCGAGGGCGCCGGGTCGGCGTGCACCAGGGCGGCGGAAAGCCGCGGCACCGCGTGCAGCAGGGCGTGTTCGGCCGCCACGGCGATGCGGTGGGCCTCGCGGACCGTCGCCTCGCCGTCCACCACCACGGCCACCTCGGCGCGCAGCCGGTGCCCGATCCAGCGCAGCCGCAGCTCGCCCACCCCGCGCACGCCGGGAACCTCGCCCAGTACGCGCTCGGCCCGGTCCACCAGCGCCGGGTCGACGGCGTCCATCAGCCGCCGGAACACCTCGCGTGCCGCGTCCCGCAGGACGAGTACGATCGCGGCCGTGATCGCCAGCCCCACGACGGGGTCGGCGAGCCGCCACCCCAGTGCCGCACCCCCGGCGCCCAGCAGTACGGCCAGGGACGTGTAGCCGTCCGTGCGGGCGTGCAGACCGTCGGCCACCAGTGCGGCCGAGCCGATCTCCCGGCCCACGCGGATCCGGTGGCGGGCCACCCACTCGTTGCCGGCGAAACCGACCAGGGCGGCCACGGCCACCGCCGGGACGTGCGCGACGGGGCGCGGATCGAGCAGCCGGTCGACCGCCGTCCATGCCGCGAAGACGGCGGACGCGGTGATCGTCAGCACGATCACGATGCCCGCCAGGTCCTCCGCCCGCCCGTAGCCGTAGGTGAAGCGCCGGGTGGCCGCGCGCCGGCCGAGGAGGAAGGCGATGGCCAGGGGCACGGCGGTCAGCGCGTCCGCGGTGTTGTGCACCGTGTCCCCGAGCAGTGCCACCGATCCGGAGACCACGACCACGACCGCCTGTGCCAGCGCCGTGGCGCCGAGCACCGCCAGTGACACCCACAGCGCGCGCAGTCCGCGGGCCGACGCCTCCAGGGCCGGGTCAAGCTTGTCGACGCTCTCGTGGGAATGGGGTGTGAGCCGGTGGGCGAGGCGGTGCGCGAACCGGCGCCGGCGGACGGCGGGGGAGCCGTCGTGGCGGGTGTGGTCGTGCTGACGGTGCGCGTCCTGGTCGTGTTCGTCCTGGCCGTGTTCGTCCTGGTGGTGATCGTGGTGGTGGTGATCGTGGTGGTGCCGGTGCGGGTCGCTCATGGGTGCCCCTTCCGGTGCTCGGTTCCCGGTGCCGGGTGCGTTCCGGTGTCCGGTGTGTCGGCGCGACGGGTGGACGCGCGCAGTCCGTCCCGCCATTATGTGCGTATGAGCGCACGCATGCACCTGTCACCTGCGGACGATGCGCACCCGCGTACCCCGGGCGAGGAGCAGTTCGCCCTCGCCGCCGAGATCCTCGCGCTGCTCGGCGACCGCACCCGCCTGACCCTGCTGCACGCCCTGACCGGCGGCGAGGCCGACGTCACCACCCTCACCGAGGCCTGCGGGGCGGCCCGCCCGGCGGTCAGCCAGCACCTCGCCCGCCTGCGCCTCGCGGGGCTGGTCGGCACCCGCAAGGAGGGACGCCGGGTGGTGTACTCACTGCGCGACGGACATCTGCGCCGCCTGGTCGACGAGGCGCTGAACGTGGCCGACCACCGGCTCGGAGACCGGCCACTGCACGACTGAGCCACCTGCCGTCCCGGCTGCCCAGGGGCTCAGCCGGTGGTCCGTACGCCGAGGTACCGCTCGGCGAACTCCGCCGCCGCGGCCGGTGCGGAGAACAGGCGCCGCAGCCGGGCCAGCGCGGCACCCGCGCGGTACGGATCCCCCGACGCCGTGCCGTGGTACATCTCCGCGAGCCACTGGGAGAACTCCTGGTAGTCCCACACCCGGGCGAGACACGCGTCCGAGTACCCGGCCAGTCCGGAGCCGTCGCCCTTCGTCAGGGACGCGACCAGCCCGTCGCCGAGCAGGAAGGCGTCGTGCAGGGCGAGGTTCAGCCCCTTGGCGGCGATGGGCGCGGTCAGGTGTGCCGCGTCCCCGGCCAGGAAGAGCCGCCCGAAGGCCATCGGCTCGACCACGTAACTGTGCATGTCGAGCACGCGCTTCTCGATCAGCCGCCCCTCTACGAGCGGCGGTGCGCCCGCCGCGCCGAGCCGTACCCGCAGTTCGGCCCAGACCCGCTCGTGCGGCCAGTTCTCCGGGTCGTCGCCCGGCGGACACTGGAGGTAGAAGCGGGTCACCTCGGGGCTGCGTGCCATGTGCCCGGCGAACCCGCGCGGATGCATGCCGAACACCACGCAGTCCGAGGACGGCGGCGCCTCGGCCAGCAGCGCCAGCCAGCCGACGCCGTAGTCGTGACGGGCGAGGCGGGCCCGTCCGGCGGGCAGCGACGCGCGCGTCACGCCGCGGGCACCGTCGCACCCCGCCACGAAGTCCGCCTCCACGACCCGGCGTTCGCCGGAGTCGGGACACACGTACGACACCGACGGCCGGGCGGACCCGGCACCGTGCAGGCGCACGTCCCGGACGCCGAACCGGATCTCCCCGCCGCGCACGTCCGCGTACTCCCGCACCAGGTCCGTCACCAAGAACTGCTGCGGGTAGACGAAGTGGTGGTGCCCCGTCAGCTCGGTGTACCCGAAGCGGTACCGCTCCCCGGCGAACCGGAACTCGCACTCGGTGTGGGCCTGCGCCCGCTCCAGCAGGGTCCGTGCCAGTCCACGCCGTTCCAGCCCGCGCACGGCCCACTCCTCGATGACCCCTGCCCGTGGCCGGTGTTCGACGACCTCGCGGGTCCCGGTCTCCAGCACCAGACAGTCGACACCCGCGGCGCGCAGGATGTTGCCGACGGTCAGACCGGCCGGACCCGCGCCCACCACGACAACGGAAAAGCCTTGTGGTGCCGCGGAGTTGGGGCGGGGGGCGGGTGCGCTCACGCGGCCATTATGTCGGTGCTGCGCGCCCCGCGGGAACGGTCTCGACGGCCCTCGCCGTGGGAAAACACCTGGCGGGTCCCGAGTGCCGGAGCTATGCTCCCCGCGATGACTACTCCTCCTGTCGGCAGATTGGGGGACCCGTCCGCGCAAGGTGAGAGCTGATGGCCACTCACTTCGCGAACGGGGACTCCGACTCCCGCCTTTCCCTGTGGCAGCGCGTGCGCGAGTTCGCCGTGCCGCCCCCCATGATCGAGACCGCGACCGCCCGCCGTCGTGCCGGGGACTGGGCGGGCGCGTGCGCCGCCGCGTCCGTCGACGTCGACCTCGACCTGCGCTCCGTGGCCCGCACCCACGGCCGCGCTCTCGCCGCCCGGCTCCGTACCGACCTGCGGCACCTCGCTCCCGACCTGCTGCGCTGGCACATGCCGAGAATCGCCCCGGACGGGCTGCTGCGCCCGGGCCTCACGCTCACCCTGGCCCGGTACGCCACCGAGGGGTGCGACGGCGTACCTCCGGTGCATCTCGTCGTCCGTACCCCGCCCGCCCGCGCGGACGGCGGTCAGCGCATCAGCCTGGCCCTGTGGGACGGTTCGGGTCCGCACGCGGGTGCCGCACGGCACCCCCATCCCCGGCCGAGCAGGCGCTTCCGGCTCGACCTGCACCGCCACCTGTGGGACGCGCGCAGAACCGCTGAGCTGCGCGTGCGCTCGGGCGCCGACCTGCCGCCGTCCGCCGACGCCCCGCCCGAACCCGCGAGCCCGGGGGAAGCGGTGCCGCCGGGACAGGGCTGGGCCCTGGGCCGGTGGGAAGCCGAGGCACGGATCCTGCTCCGGGCCGAGGGCACCAGCTCCGGGACGGTCGTCGTGCGGGTCGGCTCCGGACAGCGGCTCGCGCTGGAACCGGACCCGGACGAAACGTCCTCGGCCACGCCCCCGCGGATCGTCGCGGTGCCCACCGGCGGCGCCCGGTCCGCGCTGCCGGTGCTCCCCGACGCGGCCACCTGGGTGCTGCCGGACCTGGAACTGGTCCGCGCCGGTGCGATCGAGGCCGGCCGGCTGCACCCGCTGGTCGCCCCCGCACTGGTGCCGGGCCAGATACCGGCCGCCCGGCTCCGGACGCCGGACCCGGTGGCGGGCCCGCGGATGGTGGACTGCCGGGGAGCCAGGCACCGGATCGGCCTCGTCGACGGGACGCTGGCGGCCCTGGACCACGATCCGGCCGAGATCCGGCGGGAGGAACTGCTCGCCGCGCTGACCGGCACGCCGCTGCCCTGCTTCCAGGTCATCGACGAGGCGCACCGGCGTCCGGAGTGCCTCCCCGACATCCGTGAACGCCTCAACCACGGGGACACCTCCGGTGCCCTCGCCGCCGTCGAAGCCCTGCTGGGACCCGCCGCCCGCCTGCGCGACGGCGACCTGCGGGACGACCTGGAGGCCGCCGCGCTGCGGCGGATCACCCACGGGCTGTTCCGCGCGGGCCTCGACGGGCCCGCTCCGGGACGCGTCGCCCCGCACCGGCGCCGGCCCCGCGAGGGCCGCTCCCGCCCGCGCCACGCCACCTCTGACTGACCGCGGACGCTCCGCCCGCGCCGACCTCTCCGTACCGACCTCTCCGCGCCGCACTCCTCGCGCGACCAGCCCCTCCCGCTACCACACCTCAGGTGATGACACATGACGACATGTTCTCCCGCCATTCCTTCCCAGCTCGACGTCGCCGGTGAACTGCTGACGCTGCTGCGCGACACGACCACCGAACCGCGGCCCGACATCCAACTGGAGGCACTCACCCTGGCCGTGGCCGCCGACCTCCCCGTGCTGCTGTGGGGAGAGCCGGGGATCGGCAAGACCGCGGCCCTCACCCAGCTCGCCACCGCCCTGGACCTCCCGCTGACCACCGTGATCGCCAGCGTGCACGAGCCGTCCGACTTCTCCGGGCTGCCCGTCGTCGGCGACGACCCCGCGGAACAGGGCGTTCCGATGGCCCCGCCGGACTGGGCCGTGCGCCTGGTGCGGGCCGGCCGGGGACTGCTGTTCCTCGACGAGCTGTCCACCGCGCCGCCCGCCGTGCAGGCGGCGCTGCTCCGGCTCGTCCTGGAACGGCGGATCGGCGCGCTCCGGCTGCCGCCCGGCGTCAGGATCGTGGCCGCGGCCAACCCGCGGTCCTCGGCGGCCGACGGCTGGGAACTGAGCCCGCCCCTGGCCAACCGGTTCGTCCATCTCCAGTGGACCCACGACCAGGACGTCGTCGTACGGGGCCTTGGCGGAACCTGGCCCCGGGCGGCCCTGCCGAGTCTGGACCCGGCCGGCTTGGACGAGGCGGTGCGTTACGCGCGCCGTGCGGTGTGCGAGTTCCTCACCGCCCGCCCCGGACTCGTGCACCGGCTGCCCAGCGGCGAGACACGCCGGGGCGGCGCCTGGCCGTCGCCCCGGAGCTGGGAGATGACCCTGTGCCTGATCGCCTTCGCGACCGCGGCCGGCTCGTCCAGGGAAGTGCTCTCCCTGCTGGTGCGGGGGACGGTAGGGGACGGTCCCGGCCTCGAACTGATGGCGAGCCTGGACCGGATGGATCTCCCGGACCCGGAGACGCTGCTCGCCGACCCGGCGGGTGCCGTACTGCCCGAACGGGGAGACCTCCGCCAGGCCGTGCTGGACGGGGTGGTGGCCGCGGTGCGCAAACGGCCGGAGAAGTCCCGGTGGGACTCGGCGTGGGCGCTGCTGGCCCGGGCGATGGAGACCGGCGCCCCGGACGTCGTGGTCGTCCCGGCGACGACGCTCGCCACGCTGCGGCAGCAGGACTGGGACATCCCTGCCACGATCGATCGGCTCGCCGGAGCCATGTCCCTCTCACGGCGGGCGGACCGCGCCGCCGACCGTGCGGCGGCACGGCTCGCGGGCACCGCGAAGACGGGCCGATGAAGCCGATGAAGCCGATGAAGCCGACGCCCCCGGCGCGTCAGCCCGGGGCTGTGCCGAGTACGCCGACGTCGAGTACGCCGATGCGGAGTACGGCGACGGCCGAGCCGGACCGGGTGCAAATCGACCTCGACAAGCTCTTCGCGGCCCGGCTGCAGGCCGCCCGGGCCCGGCCCTATCTGGCGACGGCGCTGTTCGCCCTGCACGTCGTCCCGTCGCTCAGGGTGCCGACGATGGCCGTCGACCGGTACTGGCGGTGCTACGCCTCGCCGGTCTTCGTGGACCGCACACCCGTGGAGGAACTGGCCGGGGTCTGGGTGCACGAGGTCTCGCACCTGCTGCGCGACCACCACGGACGCAGCGACCGGGTGGCGCGCGAGCGCGGGCTGACGGGCCCGGCGGAACGGCTGCGGATGAACATCGCCGCGGACTGCGAGATCAACGACGACGTGTTCGGCGACGGACTGGTCCGTCCGGAGGGCGCGGTCGATCCGGCGTTCCTGCAACTGCCCGACGGGCAGCTCATGGAGGACTACCTGAGCCGGTTCCGGCTCGGGCGGCTCACCGAGAGCCTGGCCTGGCTGGACTGCGGCAGCGGTGCCGACGGCCTCGACCGGGAATGGGACCTCGGCCCGGACGGTGCGGACGGCCTCAGCGAGCAGGAACGGGACGCGGTGCGCTTCCGGGTGGCCCGGGGCATCAGCGCCGCCCCGGGGAGCGCCCCGAAGGGCTGGCGGCGATGGGCGGAGAAGGTGTTCCACCCGCCGCAGCCGTGGCGCGAGTTGCTGGGGGCGGCGGTCCGTTCGGCGACCTCCTCGGGCGGCGCGGGCGAGGACTACACGTACGGCCGGCCGTCGCGCCGCTCGGCGGGAACACCCGGGGTGGTGCTGCCCAGCCTGCGGCGCAGACCGCCCCGGGTCGCCGTGGTCATCGACACCTCCGGATCGGTCAGCGACGCCGAACTGGGCAGCGCCCTCCTGGAGGTCGCCGCGATCGCCCGCGCCGTCGGCGGCCGGCGCGACCTGGTGAGCGTGGTGCCCTGCGACGCGGCGGCCCGCCTCGCGCACTCGCTGTGCCGGGACGAAGGGATCGAGCTGGTGGGCGGCGGCGGGACGGACCTGCGCACCGGCTTCGCGAAGGCGCTCGGGGCGCGCCCCGCACCGGACGCCGTCGTGGTGCTGACCGACGGGCAGACGCCCTGGCCGGACACGCGCCCGGCGTGCCGGACGGTGGTGGGCCTGTTCCCCCGGGAACGGACCGGCGGCTCCTGGGACGAGGACGACCCCGACTACGTCCCCGACGCACCGCCCGCCTGGGCCCGCGTGGTGGTCATCGGGTCCGGTCCGGGCGCCGGCCGGTGAGCCCCGGCGCGATCAGCCCAGTCGCGGGATCTCGATCGCCGGGCACCGGTCCATCACCATCTCCAGGCCCGCGGCCCGGGTCCGCCCGTACGCCGCCTCGTCGACCACACCGAGCTGGAACCAGACCGCCCGGGCGCCCTTCGCGACCGCCTCGTCCGCGACCGGTCCGGCCAGTTCGCCGTTGACGAAGACGTCGACGACGTCCACGTCGAACGGGATCTCCGCGAGCGAGGCGTACCCCTGCTCCCCGTGCACCGCCTCCGCCTTGGGGTGCACGGGCACGACGCGCTTGCCGAAGCGCTGCAGCACCTCGGCGACGCCGTACGCCGCGCGCTGCCGGTTGTTCGACAGGCCCACCACGGCCCAGGTGTCGCCCAGCTCGGTGAGGATCTTGCGGACGGTTGCCTCGTCGCCGTACACCGGCGGCCTCCTCGTGCTCCCTGGTGGCCCGCGGGTCGGGCCACCCGGTCGGGACAACGGACGGCGACGTGCCGGGATTCCCCCACGGCCGGAGAGGGCGGCGAGCGCGCGCCCCTGTGCATCACCGCGCCCCCGCGCCTACGCTCGCCTCGTGCTGCGCATCATCGACGCCCGGACCGGAGAACCCGCCCCCGCCGCCCCAGCCCGCCGGGCGCCGACCCGTGTCGAGGCGCACGTGCCGGGGCGTGACGCCACCGCCCTGCGCGTGCTGATGGTCGCGGACCTCCTGGTGCGCGCCCTGGAGCTCGACAGCACGCCCGCGTGGGCGGTGCTCACCGGCACGGCGGAGCGGGACGGGCCGCGCAAGGACGCCGCCGCCCTCGGCATCCGGCCCTTCGAGGACGGCGCCGCCGGACCCGGACCGGGCACCGGGCAGGGCGTCCGCGTCGTGGGCGAAGGGGAGGCCGCGGGCGAGGGCGGGGACGCCCGGGACGTGGCCACGGTCGCCGTCGCCCCCGTGCACCCGGCCGCTCCCGACCTCGCCGACCCCGACGCCGTGCGCCTGGCCCTGCTGGAACGGCACCACCACGCGCGCGTGGAGCTCGACGCGACCGCGCTGGACGAGGCCCGCGCCACCCTCGCGGGGCTGCGCCGCGCGGTCGCCGGCTGGGCCCGGCGCCCCTCGCGCCCCGTCCCGGGCGAGATGCGCGACCGGCTGCGGGCGGCCTGGGAGGACGACCTGGACACGCCCGGTGTGCTGCGCGTCCTGCGCCAGGTGGAGACCGACCCGGACCTTCCGGACGGAGCCCGGTTCGAGATCTGCGCGTACGCCGACCGGTTCCTCGGCCTCCACCTCACCCGCGACGTCGGGTCCCCGCCGTGACCGAGGGCGCCGCCGGGTGCCTTGCCGACGCCCCCGGGGAGCGCGGCAGGGCGAGCGCATAGGCTGGCCGGATGCAGGACGAGTACCGCACGGTCGCCCGCGCAGGTGTGCACGAAACCGAGATCAACCGCTCGCGCTTCCTGTGCGCCCTCGCCCCGGCCGCCACCGAACAGGACGCCCAGGCGTTCGTCGCGGGCGTGCGCAAGGAGCACGCGGACGCCACCCACAACTGCTGGGCGTACGTCATCGGCGCCGACGCCGGGGTCCAGAAGGCGAGCGACGACGGCGAGCCGGGCGGCACCGCGGGCGTCCCGATGCTCCAGATGCTGCTGCGCCGCGACATGCGGTACGTCGTCGCCGTCGTCACCCGCTACTACGGCGGCGTCAAGCTCGGCGCGGGCGGCCTCATCCGCGCCTACGGCGGCGCGGTCGGCGAGGCCCTGGACGACCTCGGCACCCTCACCCGGCGCCGGTTCCGCCTGGCCACCATCACCGTCGACCACCAGCGGGCCGGCAAGCTCCAGAACGACCTGCGCACCGCGGGCCGCGCGGTGCGCGACGAGCGGTACGCGGAGGCCGTCACCATCGAGGTCGGCCTGCCGGAGGCCGACGTGGACACCTTCCGCTCCTGGCTCGCGGACGCCACCGCCGGATCGGCCGGGTTCGAACTGGGCGGGGAGGCGTACGGCGACGCCTGACGAGACGGACAGCGGACCTCGCCCCACGTGCGTCCCGGCTGGTCAGTTGCGGGTCTGTCGGCGGACGGCGTCGGCGATGGGTTCGGGACCTCGGGCGAGTTCGAGGATCCGGCGGCTGATCTGTGGGGTGTGGACGAGTTCGGCGAGGGTGGCTGCGACGTCGTCACGGGTGATGTCGGTGTGGACCAGGGCGGGGGAGAGGCTGATCCGGCCGGTGCCCGGTTCGTCGGTGAGTGCGGCGGGGCGCAGGATGGTCCAGTCGAGGTCGGTGGCGGCCAGTTCGGCGTCCGCCTTCTTCTTGACGTCGATGTAGTGCTCGAAGGTGTCGGACACGTCGCGGCCGCGCCAGGCTTCGGGGAAGACGGAGACGAGCAGCAGGCGGGGGACGCCGGCGCGGCGGGCTGCCGCGATGGCGGTGGTCAGGCCGGTGCCGTCGACGGCGGTGGTGGCGGCGGTCCCGCCTTCGCCGCCGGCTCCGGCGGCGAAGACCAGGACGTCGGTGTCGTGCAGCAGGTCGGCGAGGGCGGGCGCGTCGAGGCGGGTCAGGTCGCCGTGGGTGGCGTGGACGCCCTCGTTGGCGAGGCGCTCGCCCTGTTCCGGCCGGCGGTAGAGCCCGTCGACCCGGTCACCGGCGGCGGTCAGCAGACGGGCCAGACGGCTCCCGACGCCGCCGGCGATACCCACGATGAAGACCTTCATGGCGTCACTCTCCTTTTGGTCGGTGCCCGTGGAGGCGGGCGTGGTGTGTGCGTCCGACGGTGATGGTCGGGGCGCGCTCGCTATGCGCGGGCCTCGTCGACCTGGTTGACCAGGGTGAGAAGGGTGAGCAGGGCGTCGGCGGCCGGGCCGGAGGAGGCGGGGCTCTGGCCGGTGACGAGGAGGCCGTCGACGACGACGTAGGGCTGCCAGTCATCGGTCTTGGTGTAGTCGGCGCCGAGTCGTTCGAGTTCGTCCTCGACGAGGAAGGGGACGATGTCGGTGAGACCGACGGCGGCTTCCTCGCCGTTGGTGAAGCCCGTGACCTTCCGGCCGCGGACGAGGGGGGTGCCGTCGGGGTTGGTGGCGTGGCGCAGGGTGCCGGGGGCGTGGCAGACCAGGGCGAGGGGCTTGCCCGCGCGCAGGGTGGTTTCGATGAGCCGGACGGACGTGGGGTCTTCGGCCAGATCCCACAGGGGGCCGTGGCCGCCGGGGTAGAAAACGGTGTCGAAGTCGTCGGCGGAGACGCTGTCGAGCCGGGAAGTGCGGGCGAGGGCCGCCATCGCTTCCGGGTCGGCCTCGAAGCGGCGGGTCTCGTCGGTCTGGAACGCGGGTTCGTTGCTCTTGGGATCCAGGGGAGGCCTGCCGCCCTTGGGGGAGGCGAGTACGACTTCGGCGCCGGCGTCCTTGAAGCGGTAATAGGGGGCGGCGAGTTCCTCCAGCCAGAAGCCGGTCCTGCGGCCGGTGGTGCCGAGTTCGTCGTGCGAGGTGAGAACGATGAGGATCTTCATGGTGTGCACTTCCTGAGTGAGTGAGTAGACCGGTCGTCTCCAACAGGGCCCGGAGACGACCGGTTCGGCCGGATCTTCGAGGTCGGGGCGCGCCCGGGTGCTGAGTTCTGTGCTTCGTGCCCTAGAGGTGCAGGAGTTGACGCGTGACCGTCGTCGTGGTGTCCAGTGGGCCGATGTCGCGGTGGATCTTGGTCATGACGCTCGCTCCGAGCCACATGTCGTACAGGACCCGCGCGGTCTCGCGGGGGGTGGCGTCGACGGCGATCGAGCCGTCCTTCAGGCCCGCCGTGATCGTCCGCTCCAGCCGGTCGACGATGGCGATGGTGCCTTCCTTCAGGGCGAGCCGCATCGCCTCCGACAGGTCGGAGACCTCCGCGCCGAGCTTGACGGCCAGGCACTTGCCCTGGCATTCGTCGAGGCTCTGCGTCTCGCGCCAGTTCTGCCAGTAGTTCATCAGCCGCTGCGCCGAGGTCAGGCCCGGCTCGGCGAGGATGCGGTCCATGTCCGCCAGGTAGTCGGTGAAGTAGGCCCGCATCATGGCCTCGCCGAAGGCGTCCTTGGAGCCGAAGAAGTGGTAGAACGACCCCTTCGGCACCCCGGCCGCGGTGAGGACTTCGTTGATGCCCACCGCGGAGAACCCCTTGCGGGCCATGATCCGCTGGGCGGCGTCGAGAATGCTGCGGCGAGTGTCGCCCTGGATGGCTGGCATGCCTCTGACCCTACCACCCATTAGACCAGTCGTCTATTCGGCTCCGCGGGTCGGCCGTACCGCCCCGCGCGTCACCGGCCGAGGAAGTCCAGGAGGATCTCGTTGACCTCGGCCGTGTGGGTGGTGAGCAGTCCGTGCGGCGCGCCGTCGATCTCGACGTACTCGGCGGTGGGCAGGGCCTTGGCGAAACGGCGTCCGGTGGCGTCGACGGGCAGGGTGCGGTCGCCCGTGCCGTGCACGATCAGGGTGGGGACGTCGATCTTGGGGATGTCCGCCCGGAAGTCGGTGGGCCAGGTCAGCGGTGCGGCCGCCGAGGCGATCGGGCCCGCGCCGGACGCCACGTTCCAGGCGTTGCGCACGGCCTCCTCGCTCACCCGGGTGCCCAGGTTCTCGTCGAGGTTGAAGAAATCGGCGTAGAAGCCGGTGAAGAAGGCGTAGCGGTCCTTCCGTACCGCCTCGGAGACGCCTTCGAAGAAGGAGAGCGGGGCGGCGCCGTCGGGATTGTCGTCGGTGATCGCCAGGTACGGTTCCAGCGATGCGAGGAACACGGCCTTGGCGACCCGGCCGGAGCCGTGGACGGACAGGTAGCGGGCGACTTCACCGGTGCCCATCGAGAAGCCGACCAGGACCGCGTCGCGCAGGTCGAGGGTCTCCATGACGGTGTTCAGGTCGGCGGCGAACGTGTCGTAGTCGTAACCGGTGGACGGCTGGCTGGACTTGCCGAAGCCGCGCCGGTCGTAGGTGATGACCCGGTGGCCGGCGGCCAGCAGGGCCGGAACCTGGCCCTCCCAGGAATTGCCGTCCAGCGGGTAGCCGTGGATGAGGACGACCGGCTGCCCGGCCCCCTTGTCCTCGTAGTGCAGTTCGATGTCGGTGCTGTTCTCCGTGCCGACCTTGATGCGTCCCATGATGCCTTCCCCTTCCGGGAGTTCGGTGCCTGTGGTGCTCCGGTGCCCAGAACTATACGACCGGTCTACTCGGCTCGCAACCCCCTCTGCTCCGGCCTCCTTTGCCGCGCGAGTGCGGCTCCGGCGAGTGGGGGAGGGGGTGTTACGCGGGCCAGGCCCGGGCCGCGTGACGGGCCGCGTCCAGGAGGCGGGCCCGGTCGGCGCCGTCGCGGGCCAGGGCGGCCATGCCGGCCAGGACGGTGTCGACGAACGCCGCCACGCCGTCCGCCTCGGCGGCCGACGCGAGTTCTCCCTCGGCGGCGGCCCGGCGCAGCCGTGCCCGGATCATGTCGCGCGTCCTGCCGCGCCGTTCGGCGAGCCGCGGCTCACCCATGACGAGGCAGCCGGGGGGCTGTCCGGGTGCGGAGAAGTGCTCGGCGGAGGACCGCAGCAGGCGCTCGACCGCCTCACGTGCCGTGGGCGCCGACAGGTCGCGCTCCAGGTCCTCGTCCAGGTGCTCGGTGTAGAGCGCGCACGCCTTCTCGAACAGCGCGTTCTTGTCGCCGAAGGCCGCGTACAGGCTCGGTGCGGCGATCCCCGCCTCCTTGCACACCTGCGCGACGCTCACCCCGTCGTACCCGCGCTCCCAGAACGCGCGCATCGCCATCCGGAGCACCGCGTCCTTGTCGAACGTCCTCGGTCTGCCTGTCATGAGTCATAGTTTAGCGCACGCTAAAGAACGTGCTACGGTCCTTCTGTAACGCCTACTAAACAAGCCTGGAGCGCAGCGATGAGTTACAGCGGTTAAAAGTCCCTGGTGGTCCGCGTGGAGGACCGGGTCGCCCGGGTGACCATAGACAACCCGCCGGTGAACACCGTCGACGCCACACTGGCCGGTGACCTCAAGGCCTTCGCCGACGAGGTGGCCTCCGACGAGGGCGTCGCCGTGATCGTCCTGCAGTCCGCCAACCCCGAGTTCTTCTCCGCGCACGCCGACTTCGAGTGGTCCTTCGATCCGAGCACCCTCATGGCCCTGGCCGACCCCGAGGCCGACCCCGCCCTCAACCCGCTTCAGCAGCTCAACGAGCGGCTGCGCACCCTGCCGCAGGTGACGATCGCGAAGCTGCGCGGCTATGCCCGCGCGGGCGGCGCCGAGCTGGCGATGGCCGCGGACATGCGGTTCGCCGCCGCGGACCGCACCTGGCTGTCCCAGCCGGAGTCGCTGATGGGCATCTTCCCCGGCGGGGGCGGCACCCAGTACCTGAACCGGCTGGTCGGCCGCGCCCGCGCGCTGGAGATCGTGCTGGGGGCCGAGCTGTTCGACACCTCCGCCGCCGAGCGCTACGGGTGGATCAACCGCGCGGTGCCGGACGAACACCTCGACGCGTTCGTCGACGCCCTCGCCCGCCGCATCGCCGCGCTGCCCCAGGGCGTGGCCGCCGCCGCGAAGGAGGCGCTGGACGCGGCCGAGGCGAGCGGCCCCGTGCCGAACCTGGCCGAGGAGGCGGCCGCCCACGCCAAGGTCTACCCCTCCCCGGACGACGTCGTCCACCGGCTCCGCGTGCTGATGGAGCACGGCGGGCAGACGCGCGACGGCGAACTGCGGCTGGAGCAGCTGCTCGAATCCATCCCGTGGGCCCACCGCTCCTGACCGCCGGCGACCACAAGGGCCAGTGGTGAAGCAGGTGCCGGCAGGCGCTAGCGTGGTGGGGGCAGGCCCGGGACCCCCGTGCCGGATTGTGCCGGTTTCCGGTGTTGTCAAGAGAAATATGCTGGTCAGGGCCCATTCATGAGATTGCTGCACACTTCCGACTGGCACCTCGGCCGGGCGTTCCACCGGGTGAACATGCTCGGCGCCCAGGCGGGGTTCGTCGGCCACCTCGTCGAGACCGTGCGCGAGCACTCCGTCGACGCCGTGGTCGTGTCGGGAGACGTGTACGACCGGGCGGTGCCGCCGCTCGCCGCCGTCGAGCTGTTCGACGACGCCCTGCACCGCCTCGCCGCACTCGGCGTGCCGACCGTGATGATCTCCGGCAACCACGACTCGGCCCGGCGTCTCGGGGTCGGCGCCGGGCTCATCGACCGGGCCGGCATCCACCTGCGCACCGACCCGGCGGGCTGCGGCACCCCGGTGGTGCTGGGCGACGCCCACGGCGACGTCGCCTTCTACGGGCTGCCGTATCTCGAACCGGCGCTGGTCAAGACCGAGTTCGGCGTCGAGAAGGCGGGGCACGAGGCCGTGCTCGCCGCCGCCATGGACCGGGTGCGCGCCGACCTCGCCACGCGCGCGGCGGGCACCCGTTCCGTCGTCCTCGCGCACGCCTTCGTCACCGGCGGTGAGCAGAGCGACAGCGAGCGGGACATCACCGTGGGCGGGGTCGCCGCCGTGCCCTCCGGTGTCTTCGACGGCGTGGACTATGTCGCGCTGGGGCATCTGCACGGCTGTCAGACCCTCACCGAACGCGTCCGCTACTCCGGCTCCCCACTGCCGTACTCCTTCTCGGAGCACCGGCACCGCAAGAGCATGTGGCTCGTCGACCTGGGTGCCGACGGGTCGGTCACGGCCGAGCGGGTCGACTGCCCGGTGCCGCGCGCGCTGGTCCGGCTGCGCGGCCGGCTGGCGGACCTGCTCGCCGACCCGCAGCTGACCCCGCACGAGGACGCGTGGGTCGAGGCGACCCTCACCGACCCGGTCCGGCCGGACGAGCCCATGGCCCGGCTCACCGACCGCTTCCCGCACACGCTCAGCCTCGTCTTCGACCCCGAGCGCGCCCCCGACGAGCCCGGGGTGTCCTACGCCCGGCGCCTCGCCGACCGCAGCGACCAGCAGATCGCGGAGGACTTCGTGACCCACGTGCGCGGCGCCGGGCCCGACGACCACGAGCAGGCCGTGCTGCGGGACGCCTTCGACGCGGTGCGCGCGGACGAGACCGTGCGGGAGGTGGCCCGGTGAGGCTGCACCGGCTGGACATCACCGCCTTCGGGCCCTTCGGAGCCTCGCAGAGCGTCGACTTCGACGACCTCTCGGCCGCCGGGCTGTTCCTCCTGCACGGCCCCACCGGCGCCGGCAAGACCTCCGTCCTCGACGCCGTCTGCTACGCCCTGTACGGCTCGGTGCCGGGCGCCCGGCAGGGCGGCAGCGGCCAGGGCATGACGCTGCGCAGCGACCACGCGGCCGTCGGCACCCGCACCGAGGTGCGCCTGGAACTGACCGTCGCGGGACGGCGGCTGGAGATCACCCGGCAGCCGCCCTGGGAGCGCCCGAAGCTCCGCGGCAAGGGCACGACCGTCGACAAGGCGCAGACCTGGCTGCGCGAGTACGACGTCACGACCCGCGCCTGGAAGGACCTCAGCCGCTCCCACCAGGAGATCGGCGAGGAGATCACGCAGCTGCTCGGGATGAGCCGCGAGCAGTTCTGCCAGGTCGTGCTGTTGCCGCAGGGCGACTTCGCCCGCTTCCTGCGCGCCGACGCGGAGGCGCGCGGCAAGCTGCTCGGCCGGCTCTTCGACACCCGGCGGTTCGCCGAGGTCGAGAAGCGCCTCGCCGAACGACGCCGCACCACCGAGGCCGGGGTGCGCGAGGGCGACGCCACGCTGCTGGCCGACGCGCACCGCATGCAGCAGGCCGCCGGTGACGCCATGGCACTGCCGGAACTGGCGCCGGGCGAGCCGGGGCTGGCCGAGGCGGTGCTCGAAGCCGCCGCCGTCGCCCGCGGCACCGCCCGTGAGCTGCTGACGGTCGCCGACTGCCGGCTCACGGCCACCGAGTCCGCCCAGACCGCCGCCGAACGCCACCTGGCCGATGCCCGCGAACTCGGCCGGCTGCAGCGCCGGTTCGCCGAGGCACGGGAGCGGGCCGCAGGGCTGGCGGAGCGGGCGGATGCCCACCGTGCCGCCGAGGAGCGCATGGCACGGGCCCGCAAGGCCGAGGCGGTGGCTCCCGCCCTGGAGCTGCGGGACGCCGCCGACAGCGAGCATCGGGAGGCGGCAGCCGCGGAAGCGAGCGCGCGGGCTCTGCTGCCGCAGGCCCTCGCCCACGCGGGTGCCGTCGGGCTCGCCGCCGCCGCCCGCCGGGCCGCCGAGGAACTGGGCGGACTCGAGTCGGCCCGGCGCGCCGAACGGCGCCTCGCCGAACTGGTCGAGGAGCGGGCCGGCCTCGACCGCCAGGAACGCGCCGACGACGAGGTGCGGCAGGAGGCGGAGACCTGGCTCGCCGGCTGGGAGACCACCCGCACCGGACACCAGCGCCGCATCGACTCCGCGCAGGAAGCCGCCGCCCGCGCCGGACAGCTCGCCCTGCAGCGCGATCCGGTGCGGCGCAGGCTGGAGGCCGCCCGGCAGCGCGACCGGCTCACCGACGACACCGAAGAGGCGCGGCGGCGGGCGCTCGCCGCGGCGGAAGACGCCGTCGAGGCCCGCGACCACTGGCTCGACCTCAAGGAACAGCGGCTGCACGGCATCGCCGCCGAACTCGCCGCGAACCTCACCGACGGCGCGCCCTGCGCGGTGTGCGGAGCCACCGAACACCCCGCCCCCGCGCGCAAGACCGCCGGGCACGTCGACCGCGACGCGGAGGAGCGCGCCCTGGCCGCCCACCAGGCCGCCGAGGAGCGGCGCGCGAAGGCCGAACGGCACCTGGGCACCGTACGGGAGGCGCTCGCCGCCGCCACGGCGGAAGCCGGTGACGCGGCCACCGCCCGGCTGGCCGAAGAGGCCGAGGAACTGGAGGGGGCGTACGCGCGGGCGCGGGCGACCGCTTCCACCCTGCACGCGGCGCAGGAAGAGCTGCGGCGGGCCGAAGGCGAACGCGAGCAGCGTGCCGCGGCCCAGCAGCAGGCCGTCGTCCGGTCCGCCTCCCGGGTCGCGGGCCGGGACCGGCTGGAGCGCGAACAGGCCGTGCTGGAGGAGGAGTTGACGCGAGCACGCGGCAGTGCCGAGAGCGTGACGGCACGGGCGGCGCAACTGGAGCGACAGGCGGCGCTGCTCACCCGGGCCGCCGAGACCGCCCGCGTCGCCGAGGACACTGCCCAGCGGCTCAAGGACGCCGACGCCCGGATCGCCGACGCCGCCTTCCGGGCCGGTTTCGACACCCCCGCGGACGCGGCCGCCGCCCTGCTCGACGACACCGCCCACCGCGAGCTGCAACGACGGCTCGACGCCTGGCAGTCCGAGGACGCCGCCGTCCGTACGGTGCTCGGCGAGGCCGACACCGCCGACGCGGCCCGGCGCCCGCCCGCCGACCTCGCCGCGGCGGAGCGCGCCGCCGCCGACGCGGGCCGGCGTCTGCGCGAGGCCACCTCGGCCCGAGACGCCGCCGCCCGGTGCTGCGCCGAACTGGACCGGCTGTCCGCGCACGCCGCCACCTCCGTGCGCCGGCTGGCCCCGCTGCGCGAGGAGCACACCCGGGTCGCCCGCCTCGCCTCGCTCGCCGCGGGCACCTCCGCGGACAACGAACGCCGGATGCGCCTGGAGTCGTACGTACTGGCCGCCCGCCTCGAACAGGTCGCCGCCGCGGCCACCGCCCGGCTGCTGCGCATGTCCTCCGGCCGCTACACCCTCGTCCACTCCGACGGCCGCACCGGTCGCGGCCGCAGCGGCCTCGGCCTGCACGTCGTCGACGCCTGGACCGGCCGCGAGCGCGACACGGCCACGCTGTCCGGCGGCGAGACGTTCTTCGCCTCGCTCGCCCTCGCGCTCGGCCTCGCCGACGTCGTCACCGACGAGGCGGGCGGCGTCCGCCTGGACACCCTCTTCATCGACGAGGGCTTCGGCAGCCTCGACGACCAGACCCTCGACGAGGTCCTCGACGTCCTGGACGCCCTGCGCGAGCGGGACCGCAGCGTCGGCATCGTCAGCCACGTCGCCGACCTGCGCCGCCGCGTCCACGCCCAACTCGAGGTCGTGAAGGGGCGGTCGGGGTCGGTACTGCGGCAGCGGGGCGCCGGCTGAGCACGCCGTCCCGGTGGTGTTCTCAGCGGCCCAGCGGCCGGCGGGGGAGCGGTGAGGAGTAGACGACGCTCGTGGTGACCGACCCGAGGGCGCTGATCCGGCCGGACACCTCCTCCAGGTGCCGCATCGAACGGGCCGCGACCTTGATGACGAAGCAGTCGTCGCCCGTCACGTGGTGTGCCTCCAGGATCTCCGGCGTGACCGCCACCAGGTCGTGGAACGGCTTGTAGTTGGCGACCGGGTAGCGCAGCCGCACGAACGCCAGGATCGGCAGTCCCAGCCGCTCGGGGTCGACGACCGCCGTGTACCCCCGAATGATTCCGGCCTCCTCCAGCCGTCGCACCCGCTCCGTCACCGCGCTCGCGGACATCGAGACGGCACGGGCCAGTTCGGCGAAGCCGGCCCGCCCGTCCCGCTGGAGGGCGTCGAGGATGCGCCAGTCGGTGGCGTCCGGGGATTGTTCGGCCATCCGGGAGAAGTAGCACGGATTCCCCGGTGGAACAAGGAGCGGGCCGGGGAAACCCTCTTCAGGCGGCGCGGCACGGTGCATAGATTTCTGGCTGGAAGATCCATCGAGGAGAGGCCCCGCCATGAGCGTCACCACCGCCGCCACCGGGCACGTCAACCCCGTCCTGCGCGTAGCTCCCGCACCGCCCGCCGAGGCCGCCGCGTACTTCCGGGCGAGCCTCGCCTTCCACACCGACGTCTCCGACGTCGCCGGAGCACTCGCGGCCGGCGGTGACCCGGGGTTCGTGCTCGTCGACTGCCGTTCCACCGAGTCCTGGGACCAGGGCCACGTGCCGGGCGCCGTCCACCTGCCCACCCCGCTCGCTCCCGAGCGGGCCGGTGAACTCCTCGACCCCGCGGTGCCGGTGGTGACGTACTGCTGGGGCCCCGCCTGCAACGGCGCGGCGCGCGCCGCCCTCGCCCTCGCCGAACTCGGCTACGGGGTCAAGGAGATGCTCGGCGGGTTCGAGTACTGGGTGCGTGAGGGCTTCGGGTTCGAGACGTGGCAGGGTGCCGAGCGACGCGCCGCCGACCCCCTGACCGTTCCGGTGGACGCGGTCGACTGCGGTTGCTGACCTGCGTGTAGGTTCTGCCGCATGGTGCGATACGCGGAGCCGGGCGCGGTGGAGTGGGTCGAGTCGGGCGGAGGGCCGCTGATCGCGGTTCCGGAGACGGTCCTGCCGTTCTGGACCGGCGCCGACGGCGAGGAGACGGACTCCGACTACGACCGGGCCTGCGAGGTCGACGGCCACGTCGGACTGCTCCCGGTCGGCGACTCCACCGCCCTCGTGCTCGGCGACGAACCCGCCTCCACCGCCTACCTCCCCGACCACGGCACCTTCGTCCGCTGGTGCGCCGCGGACTCCGAGGACGAGGTGCTGGCGAGGGTTCCCGCCGCCCTCGACGCCGCCGATTGGCAGCCCGAGGTGTCCTGGCAGGTGTCCGGCCCCGTGCTCCTGTTCGACGCCGCCTGGCCCGGCAGCGCATCCGACCGCGCCCCCGACCGGGTGCGGGTCGCCCTGGAACCCGGCCGGTACGCGGTGCGCGCGGCCGAGGTGCGCCCCGGGCCCGAGACCTGGCTGAGCCTCGTACACCTGCGCCGGCTCGCCGACCGGTAGCCGCGGCGATATTGGTGTGCGGGGCGGCCGCGGCCCGCCCATCATGGGTGTCCATGCCACGACTTCCCCACCCCGCCTCCGAAGACCTGCGCCGCGACCCGCTGCCCCTGCGCGGCCGCACCGCCCTCGTCACCGGAGCAAGCCGGCGCGGCGGCATCGGCCACGCCGTGGCCCGGCGGCTCGCCGCGTACGGAGCGAGCGTCTACCTGCACCACCACGTCCCGCACGACGCCGCCATGCCCTGGGGCGCCGACCGGGTGGACGACGTGGTGGACTCCGTCCGTGCGGCGCTCGGCGACCCGGACGCGGCCGTGCACGCGGGCCCCGGCGACCTCACCCGGCCCGGCGCCCCCGGCGAACTCGTCGCCACCGCCGCCGAAGCGCTCGGCGGACGGCTGGACGTCCTCGTCGCCAACCACGCGCTCAGTGGGTCCGACGGCACGCTCGACACGATCGACGCCGCCATGCTCGACGCGCACTGGCAGGTCGACACCCGTTCGGTGCTGCTGCTGATCCAGGCCTACGCCCGCCGCCGGGCGGTGCTGCCGCCGCGCACGCCCGGCGGACGGGTCGTGATGATGACCTCCGGCCAGGACATCGCCGGCGGCATGCCCGGCGAGATGGCCTACGCGCTCCAGAAGGGCGCGCTCGCCTCCGTCACGCGCTCCCTGGCGACGACCCTCGCCGAGCACGCCGTCACCGTGAACGCGGTCAACCCCGGCCCCGTGGACACCGACTACCTGACCGGCGAGGACTACGACGCCGTCGCCGCGCTCTTCCCCGCCGGGAGGTGGGGCATGCCCGACGACCCGGCCCGCCTCATCGCGTGGCTCGCCACGGACGAGGCCGAGTGGGTCACCGGTCAGGTCGTCGACTCGGAGGGCGGCTTCAGGCGGTGAGGTGAGCGCGGCGCGGTGAGGACGTCACAGCCGCGACAGCTCGTCCACCAGGTCGTCCAGGCCCAGCGAGCCCTGGGAGAGGGCAGCCATGTGCCAGGCCTTCAGGTCGAAGGCGTCGCCGTGCCGCTCGCGGGCCTTCTCCCGGCCCAGCAGCCACGCCCGCTCACCGAGCTTGTAGCCGATCGCCTGGCCCGGGATCGTCAGGTACCGGGTCAGCTCGCTCTCCACGAAGTCCGCCGGGCGGCTGCTGTGCGCGCCGAAGAACTCCTGGGCCAGCTTCGGCGTCCAGCGCTCACCCGGGTGGAACGGCGAGTCCGCCGGGATCTCCAGCTCCAGGTGCATGCCGATGTCCACGATGACCCGGGCGGCCCGCATCATCTGCGCGTCCAGATAACCGAGGCGCTGCTCCGCGTCCGTGAGGTAGCCCAGCTCGTCCATCAGCCGCTCCGCGTACAGCGCCCAGCCCTCGGCGTTGGCGCTGACCATGCCCACCGAAGCCTGGTAGCGGGAGAGGTCCTCCGCGACGTGCGTCCACTGGGCGAGCTGGAGGTGGTGACCGGGCACGCCCTCGTGGTACCAGGTCGACACCAGGTCGTACACCGGGAAGCGGGTCTGGCCCATCGTCGGCAGCCAGGTGCGGCCGGGGCGGGAGAAGTCCTCCGAGGGGGACGTGTAGTAGGGCGCGGCGGCGCTGCCGGGCGGGGCGATGCGCGACTCCACCCTCCGTACCCGCTCGGCGAGTTCGAAGTGCGTGCCGTCCAGCTGCTCGATCGCCTGGTCCATCAGGCCCTGCAGCCAGTCGCGGACCTCGTCGACGCCCTCGATGTGCCTGCCGTGCTCGTCCAGGTGCGCCAGCGCCACCCACGGAGTCTCGGCGCCCGGCAGGATCTTCTCGGCCTCCGCCTTCATCTCGGCCAGCAGACGGTGGTACTCGGCCCAGCCGTACGCGTACGCCTCGTCCAGGTCCAGGTCCGTGCCGTTGTAGTAGCGCGACCAGCGGGCGTAGCGCTCCCGGCCCACCGTGTTCGGGGCGCCCTCGATCGCGGGGGCGTACACGTCGCGCATCCAGTCCCGCAGCTCGACCACGGCCTCGGTCGCACCCCGGGCGGCCTCGTCCAGCTCCGCGCGCAGCGCCTCGGGGCCGTCGGCGGCGAAGTCCTCGAACCAGCCGCGTCCTTCGCCCGTGTCCGCCCACTCGCCGAGCTGCTCGACGAAGGTGGCGGTCGGCCGCGGCGCCGCGTACAGCTCGCGCTCCAGGCCCAGCGACAGGGACGCGCGGTAACCCGCGAACGCCGCCGGGACCGCCCGCAGCCGCTCCGCGATCCGGGCCCAGTCCTCGTCGGTCCCGGTCGGAGTGAGGGTGAAGACCTCGCGCACCGAGTGGGCGGCGGTGCCCATGTTGCCGACCGAACGCAGGCCCTCGTCGGCCTCGTGCACCGCGATCTCGGCGGTGAGGCGCTCACGCAGCAGCCGGGCGCAGCGCCGCTCCACGTCGCTGTCACCGCCCGGCCGGCGCTCCGCCTCGTCCAGCCGGGCGAGGGTGGTGCGGGCCAGCTCCGCGAGGGCCTCCTGCCCGGCGGGTGAGAAGTCGGGCAGACGGCTGGAACTCTCCGCGACACCGAGATACGTACCGGTGACCGGGTCGAGGGCGATGAGCTCGTCGACATACGCGTCGGCGACCTCGCGGGGCAGCGGGCTCTTGGTCTCTGACATGCGGACATCCTCATACGGATACCGGTGTCGCGTCAGCCCGGTGGGCCGGGCCCGACCGTGCGCGCGGCCGGATTTCGCTCAGGGCGTGGCCTCGGGCGCGGCCGGCGGCAGCAGGGGGCCGCACTCCCACTGCTGGAAGATCAGCCGGGTCTCGACGCGGGCCACCTCCCGCCGGGACGTGAACCCGTCCAGGACCAGCCGCTGCAGGTCCGTCATGTCCGCCACCGCGACATGCACGAGGTAGTCGTCCGGGCCGGTGAGGTGGAAGACGGTGCGCGATTCGGGCAGCGCCCGGATCCGCTCCACGAACGGTCCCACCAGCTCCCGCCGGTGCGGGCGCACCTGCACGAGCAGCAGCGCCTGGAGACCACGCCCCAGCTTCGCCGGGTCCAGCTCCAGCCGGTGACCGAGGATCACCCCGGCCCGCCGCAGCCGGGCCACCCGGTCCAGACACGTCGACGGGGCGACGCCGACCTGGGCGGCGAGATCGCGGTAGGTGGTCCGGGCGTCGTTCTGCAGCAGCCGCAGCAGATGGAGATCCACCGGATCCAGTACGACGGAATCGGCCATGGCCCGAACGTAGCACGGAGTACGACCCCGCCGGCCCGGTCGGTGTTCACCCTTCGGCCATGGACTCAGCGCGCACGCACACGTCACCACCCGACGACGTACGCTCCACCGCACCCACGGGCAGGGCACTGGCCACCGAAGCCGTGCACGCCGGCCGCGACGACCTCGCCGCCCAGGGCCTGCACGCCCCGCCCATCGACCTGTCCACGACCTACCCGTCGTACGACAGCCGCGGCGAGGCCGCCCGCATCGACGCGTTCGCCGCCACCGGCGCCGAGCCGGACGGACCGCCGGTCTACGGCCGCCTCGGCAACCCGACCGTCGCCCGTTTCGAGACGGCACTGGCCCGGCTGGAGGGGACCGAGGCCGCCGTCGCCTTCGCCAGCGGCATGGCCGCACTGAGCGCGGTCCTGCTGGTCCGCGGCTCGATGGGGCTGCGGCACGTCGTCGCCGTACGGCCCCTGTACGGCTGCAGCGACCACCTGCTGACCGCCGGGCTGCTCGGGTCCGAGGTCACCTGGACCGACCCGGCGGGCGTCGCGGACGCGCTGCGCCCGGACACCGGACTGGTGCTCGTGGAGTCGCCGGCCAACCCGACACTCGCCGAGGTCGACCTGCGGGCCGTCGCCCACGCCTGCGGGTCGGTGCCGCTGCTCGTGGACAACACCTTCGCCACGCCCGTGCTCCAACGGCCCGCCGAACATGGGGCCCGGCTGGTGCTGCACAGCGCCACCAAGTACCTGGGCGGGCACGGGGACGTACTGGCGGGCGTGGTCGCCTGCGACGAGGAGTTCGCCGGGCGGCTGCGGCAGGTCCGCTTCGCCACGGGCGGAGTGCTGCACCCGCTGGCCGGCTACCTCCTGCTGCGGGGACTGTCCACCCTGCCCGTCCGGGTACGGGCCGCCTCCGCGGGCGCCGCCGAACTGGCCGGGCGGCTGGCCGCCGACCCGCGGGTGGCCCGCGTCCACTATCCGCGCATCGGCGGTGCGATGGTCTCCTTCGAGGTCCACGGCGACCCGCACGAGGTCATCGGCGGCGTCCGGCTGATCACCCCGGCCGTGAGCCTCGGCAGCGTCGACACGCTCATCCAGCACCCGGCGTCGATCAGCCACCGCATCGTGGACGCGGACGACCGGCGAGGGGCCGGGGTCGGCGACCGGCTGCTGCGGCTGTCGGTCGGCCTGGAGGACGTCGACGACCTCTGGGCCGACCTGGACCAGGCCCTGGGGGACCGGGCGGCCGGAGCCCTCCCGCTGCGGGAGGCGCTGTCGCCGGCCGAGTGAGCGCCGCTGCGGGGCGGGTGAACACGGTCGTGGGCCGGGTGAGCGCTGCTGCGCGGCGGGTGACGACGGTCGTGGGCCGGGTGACCGTGCCACCGCGCCCGCCGCCCGTCACTCCCGGCCGATCCGCTCCGCCTGCGGCAGCCGTGCCGCGGAGCGGGTGGCGGGGTCCAGGCGGGCCGTGACGACCAGGGTCCCCTCCTCGATCTGGTAGTCGAGGGGGAGGCCCAGGCCGCGCATCGCGGCGACCATGCCGGTGTTCGACGCCTGCGTGATCGCGTACACGCTCTCGCAGCCCGCGTCGGCCGCCATCGCCACGAGCCGGGCCAGGAGTTCGCTGCCGATGCCGCGGCGCTGCCACCCGTCCTCGACGAGCAGCGCGACCTCCGTCTCGTCCCCGTCCCACAACAGGTGGCCCAGCCCGACGATCCGCCCCGACGCGGTCTGCACGGCGAGGGTGCGGCCGAAGCGGGGGCTGAGCAGATGGTTGAGGTACCGGTCGGCGTCCCCGACCGGGCCGTGATACCGCATCCCCAGCGTCCGCTCCGAGCAGCGCTCGTGCATCGCCTTCGCGGCCGGAACGTCACGCGTGTCGGCCCGGCGGACCGTGATGTCGCTCCCCTCGGGCAGCGTCAGCACGTCCCGTTCCCGCGGGACCCGCGGACCGAGCCGGGCGTCCAGCTCGACCAGCGCCCGCGCCCGGGCGAACTCGGCCGGGGTGAACGGCAGATGGGGCCGCTCCACGCTGATCACCCCGCCCTCGGGGGCGCGCAGCCGCAGCACGGTGTCCTCGAGCGCGCCCTCCGGCGGTACCGCCTCCGCCGCTCGTGCCGCCGCCCCGCCCTCCGTCGGCGCCGGGTGGGACCTGATGGTGCACCGGCCCAGCAACTGCCGCAGTGCCAGGGGCAGTTCCGCCGCGTCCAGGGCGGTGCGGACGGCCAGGCCGAGCACCCGGGTGGGCGCGTCGACCAGATCGTGGGCGTCCGCCCGCTCGGTCCAGGTCCGGGCGCCGCCCGCCGTCGTCACCACGTCGGCCAGCTCGGCCCCGCTCAGCTCATCCGGGGCACGGAGCAGGAACTCGTCCACCGTGCCCTCGGTCAACGGGTGCGTCTGCAGGCTCAGGATGTCGATCCGCTGCTCGGCGAGGGCCGCGCAGAGTACGGCCAGCGACCCCGGCGCATCCCGCACCGTCGTGCGCATCCGCCACAGCGCGCTCTCACCGACGGGCTCGGATCCGCCCGGCTCGGATCCGCCCGGCTCGGACCCGGTGGGTCCGGTCCCGGCCGGCCGCTCGGCGGTCGGCGGCCGGGCGCCGGTATCGTCCGCCGGCGGCGCCTGCCCGTGGCGTCGTGACCACCGGGTGTGGAAACCAGCCGTGGCGATCAGTGCGGCCAGCGAGACCAGCACCATGGCCGGCACCGTGGGGCCGTGTTCGACGAGGCGTACCACGGCATCCGTCACATCAGACATGTCTCGACTCATGCACCCACTGTGAAGGAACGGTGTTGCGTGATCACGAACGCTCTGTGACCGATGGGTAAAGAAGACTTCTGGGGCGTTCTTGCCTTTCGTGTCGATATGGGCGTCAGGCGGTCGCGGGTGCCGCCGTCAGCGCCTCCCGGAGCCGCCGCGCCTGTGTCACCAGCCGTGACGTGCCGCGGCGGTCCGCCACCCCCGACAGGTGCGGCAGAGGGCCCCGTTCGCCCGTCCGTTCGGCAGACTCGGCCGCAACGGCCAGCAGTTCGCCGAGCCCACGGGCCGAGGAAGTCGTCGCGGCACCCGTGGAGAGGTCGGCGAGCAGCACGGGCAGCACCTGGCGCAGGACCTTCCACACCGTGGCGTGCGCACCCGTCGCGGCGGCGGTGCGCACCGCGTCGGCGAGCCGCGCCGGCTTCACCGCGCCGCGCCGGACCAGCTGGCCGAGATCCGCGCCCAGCCGGTCGGCTTCCAGCCGACCGCGCGCCGCCAGTATCAGCAGGGCGTCCACCGCGGCGAGCCGGTCCTCGGCGTGCCGCGCGCCGAGCCCGTACGCCACGGACAGACGCGCGGCCTCGCCCGTCTCGCCGTCCGCGTCGGCCAGGTGGGGCAGCACCGCGGCGGCGGCGCCCTGCTGGTCGTGCACGGCTGCCTCGGACACGTCCCGCAGCAGCCGCGCGGCCACCAGCTCCGGGCGCTCGGGCAGCAGGGCGAACCAGTGCGGGCGCATCTCGCCGCGCCAGTGACTGCAGTACCAGCGGTCGGAGTCCGGGTTCACCGGACGCCCCAACAGCCGCAGTGCGGCGGGGAACTCCTCCGACCGGAGGTCGGGCACCTCGCCGAGTTCCACCAGGATCCGGCTGTCCGCCGTCCGCCGCGTGGCGGAGGGGGCGGTCCGTTCGGTGAGCAACCAACGCGCGAGCCGCTTCCCCTCATCGGTCCCCAGTGCCGCCGCGCGTTCCGCCGCCGCGAGCGCCGCCGGGCGGTCGTCCCGCCGCACCCGCAGCAGTGCCTGGCCGAAGTCGACCGCCGCGATCCGGGCGCCCGCGCGGCGGTAGGCGTCCAGGCGGTCCACCAGCTCGCCGGGTTCGAGCAGACCCGTGCTCCAGGTGGGGGTGGCCAGCAGGAACGGCTGGGGATCGGTGCGCAGCCGGTGGGCCACCTCCCACACCCGGGCCTCGAAGGGGCGGGCCAGGGAGTTGTGCGCACAGCCGGAGTTCGTCAGGCCGTTGTTGACCACCCGGTGCAAGGTGTCCGTCCGGACCTTCTCGCACAGGGTCGCGAGGAGGAGGTCGAAGGCGCGTGCGCCGTCGAACAGTTCGTGGCGGCGGGCGAAGAAGTCGTCCGACCGGTGGCCGTGGCGCAGCTCCGCCTCGGCCCACCAGCGGCGGGCGACCACCGGTTCGAGGGCCGCCAGCAGGGCTTCCCGGTCCAGGTGGGCGTGCCGGACCAGCCCGTCCAGGGCGCGCTCGAACGCGGACACGTCGCTTCCGGAGGCCAGCAACGCACTGATCTCCTCGGCGACTTCGACCGCCGCCGCGGGCGCGGGGGCCAGGCGCACCGGCTGCGGCGGCGGAGGCAGTACCTCCTCGTGGGCCACGGGCACAGCGTCCGGCGGTGTCGCCCCCAGCGTGCGCACCGCCCGGGCACGCAGGGCGGGGATCAACTGCTCGGCCGCCCCGGCCAGCTCCTCCCGGACTGCCGCGGCGGTGACCTTGCCGATGTGCCGCTCGACCAGCTTCAGCGCCCGCTCCTGCGCGTCGGAGTCCTCGTGCCCGAACGCCCGTGCGGCGGCCGGCAGCAACTCACCGGCCGCGGACCGGTTCTTGGTGAGTACCTTGCCGAGCAGCACGAGCTGGGCCCGCACGAGCTTCTTCTCGGTGCGGAACAGCACCGCCTCGGTCATTTCCGCGAACCTCCGCGGGGGCAACTCTCCGGCCAGGGCCAGGGCGCCCAGCACCGACTGGGCGTGGGCGGCCACCGTCGGCATCGCGTCCGAGGCGAGCGCCGTCCAGTCGGCCGTCCGCAGACGCTCCTCCTCGCGGGTGAGGGCCAGGTCCTTCAGCAGGCGCAGGAACACCCGTAGCTCGGCCGGTGCGCCCCCGCGCAGCAGCCGTGCCACGCACGCGTCGACCACGGCCCGCCGGTCGAGCACGCCCTCGCCGCTCAGCCGCGCCAGGGCGCTGGTCCAGCTCTCGGGTCCGTCGCCGGACAGCCATCCGAGTTGCGCGCCGACGCCTTCGGTGCGGAAGAGGGCGGCGACCAGCTCCGCGAGGTGCGGGTCCCGGCGCAGGCGGTCGCAGACCGTGCCACCGCGCTGCCAGCCGCCGCCGACGTGGGTCAGCCAGCCCTGGACGTACGCCTCCGTCGTCGGCACCGGGCAGCCGGACAACCGCACCAGGCCGGCCATCAGCTCGTACGACACGTTGGAAGCGGCCGGTCGCTGGGCGAGGCGGTGCGCCACGTCGGCCAGCCACCCGCGATCGCGGTCGCCCAGCACGTGCAGCAGGACCGCCGGTGACGCCTGCGACCAGCGCATGTCGACGGCCGCGAGCCAGTTCGCCACGGCCGCCGCACCGGTCTGGCACGCCGCCCCGGCCGCGTGCAGGGCGGGGTGGGCCCGGCGGGACTCCGCGGACCAGCGAGACTCCCTCAGCTCCTGACGGACGGTCTTCAACTCGGGGAAGCAAGCGCGCCGCTCCGGGTCCGTCATGCCGTCGAGCAGCGCCACGACCTCGGCCGTCCGGCCCGCTCGCACCGCCGCCACCAGCAGCCCCGTCGGGTCCGCGGTCGCGGTCGCAGCCGGGGTCGCCACCGCACTCGCCACCGTCGTCGTCATCGCGCACCCCCGTCGATCCGAACCGCACCCTGCGGCTCGCCGGAACCCCGCCGTACCATCCGTACCGCCAGCGCGTGCTTGCACGGACCGCGCCCGCCCCGGTACTTGGCCCACCACAGGCAGCTGCAGGAGAGCACTCCCGCCTCCTCGCGCACCCGGTGGACATGGCCGTCCTCGGCCGTGACCGTCCCGATCGCCCCGTCCAGGGCGACCGCGCCCGCCGCAACCAGGGCGCGGGCCGAACGCAGCCGCGGATTGTGACGCTCCACCCGCTCGGCGTCGTACGGCAGCTCCCGGTGGAAGTAGGCCGCCTCCGCGGTGTCGTACCCGACCCGCCCCGACGTGCCGAGGCGGACCAGCGCCGCACGCACCCGCTCGGCGGTCAGGCCCGAGGCGGCGGCCAGGTCGGCGATGTCGATCCGCGGCTCCCAGGCGAGGAGCACCGAGATCAGCTCGGCGTCCGCGGCCGCCTCGTCAGTGGCGAGCGCGTCGAGGACACCGCCCTCCCCGGAGAACCCGCGCGAGGCGTCGGGGGACAGGGTGAGGGTGAGCCGCATGCCCGGCAGGAGCACCTCCCAGGCGGAGGCGGTGGCGGCGGCCCCCGAGGCGACCGCCGGTCCGTAGACCCGCAGGGCCGTGGCGTGCCGCAGTACGCGCTGCAGCGCGGCCAGCCGCTCCGGACCGGGCAGGCACACCGCGCCGGGCACCGCACGCGTCGTCGGACGCAGCGAACGCCCGGACGGCACCACCCACCGGGGGCCGGTCGCCCCGCTTCTGCCGCCGCGGGGCAGCGCGCGCAGGAAGCGCACCGCCTCGGCCGCGTCCAGTTCGGCCCGCAGGTCGAAGCCGGCCGCTATGACCTGGGCCTCGGCGAAACCGCGCAGCCACCGGTCGGGCAGTGGCACCTTCTTCTCCACGACCGGGCCGTCCACCGTGGTCACGGCCAATTCCTCTGGGCCGACCCGCAGATGCAGCGGGTCGTCGGCGCCGATCCGGGACAGGGCCTCACGCAAGGGGTTGTTGACGTCGACGTTCGTCGTGCCGTGCCCGACCTCGCCGCCGTCGAGACCCGCCTCCAGCACGTCCAGGCGGGCGTAGACCCCGCCGCAGCCGGAGAAGGACTCGAAACGGAGCCGGTCGCCGCTGCCCGTCACCACCGGGTCGAGCGAGGCCCGCAGCTGCGGCTGGTAGTACCGGCGGGCGGCCACGTCGGCCACCGCGAGCAGTGCCGCGGACGCCTTCTGAGGAGACGTCAGGAACCCGGCGAAGAACCGCGGATGGTCCACGGCGCCGGCGGGCGTCGCGCCCCGGGAGGTTTCCAGCCCCAGGTGCTGTCCGCCCGCCGCGGAGTCCAGCACGGAGGGTCGTCGATAGGCCACGGCCTGCAAAGATCGCGTCATGGAAAAACCGTAGAGGCGACCACTGACAATCGCTTTGACCTGCGGATACGACCGCTGCGGAGGGGAGGTTGAAGCACCCGCCGCACGACGGCGGCGCGAGGCCGCGCACCGGGGGATGACGCCGGCGCGCGGCACACCCGACAGGCTACGGGACTACTGGCCCACCCGGCCCGGCCGCAGCACCTTCGTGAACAGCACCGTGCCGTCCTGCTCGCGCAGCCGCACCGTCATCTCGGCGCTGTCGCCGTCGATGTCGACCTCGCCGAAGAACTGGTAGCCGCCCGCGGGCGAGACGTTCGAGGCGGTCGGCGCCTTCACGAAGACCCGTTCGGGACCGAAGGTGCCGTCCAGCGCACTGGCCGGGAACGCGCCCGCGTTGAGCGGCCCCGACACGAACTCCCAGAACGGCTCGAAGTCACCGAACGCGGCCCGCGAGGGCTGGTAGTGCTGGGCCGAGGTGTGGTGCACGTCGGCCGTCAGCCACACGGTGCCGGTGATCCGGCGGTGCTTGACGAAGCGCAGCAGTTCGGCGATCTGCAGCTCGCGCCCCAGGGGTGCGCCGGGGTCGCCCTGCGCGATCGCCTCGATGTGGGGCGCGCCCTCGGTGGTGTCCGGCACGACGAGTCCGATCGGCATGTCCGCCGCGATGACCTTCCAGACCGCACGCGACCGTGCCAGTTCCCGCTTGAGCCACTCCAACTGCTCGCGGCCCAGGATGCCCTGCGGGTCAACGGACTGTTCGCCGGGGGAGTTGGCGTTGCGGTAGGTCCGCATGTCCAGCACGAACACGTCGAGCAACGGGCCCTGGCGCAGCACCCGGTGCACACGCCCCTCGCGCGCGCCGGGGCGCAGGGTGGAGACCGGGAAGTACTCGCCGAACGCGCGCCGGGCGCGGGCGGCCAGGACGTCGACGCTCTTCTCGGTGTACCGGTCGTCCGTGTCCGCGATCACCTGACCGGGGTACCAGTTGTTGCGCACCTCGTGGTCGTCCCACTGGATGATCGACGGAACCCGCGCGTTGAAGCGCCGCAGGTTCTCGTCGAGCAGGTTGTAGCGGAAGTTGCCGCGGAACTCGGCGAGGGTCTCGGCGACCTTGGACTTCTCCTCGGTAGTGATGTTCCGCCAGGTGCCGCCGTCGGGCAGGGCGGCCGTCTCCGCGATGGGGCCGTCGGCGTAGATGTTGTCGCCGCTGCACAGGAAGAAGTCCGGGTCCAGGGCGCCCATGGCGTCGTAGATGCGGTAGCCGCCGAGGTCGGGGTTGATGCCCCAGCCCTGGCCCGCGAGGTCGCCGGACCACACGAAGCGCACGCCGTCGCGCCGGCGGACCGGCACGGTGCGGAAGGTGCCGGTGACCGGCTCGCCGGTGCGGCGCGGGTCGTCCGGGTCGGCGAGGAGCACGCGGTAGTGGATCTGCTCGCCCGGCGGCAGGCCGCGCAGCCGGGTGGTGCCGGTGAAGTCGGTGCCGCGCCCGAGCAGCGGACCGTGCCAGCGGTGGGGGTGGCGGAACGACTCGGTCGCGGACGTCTCGACGATCATCCGGGCCGGCCGGTCGGACCGCACCCACACCAGACCGGAGTGCGAGGTCACGTCTCCGGCCTGCACGCCCCAGCCCGCCCCCGGCCGCCCGGAACGGGCGAACGCCGGCGCCGCCCCGAGGGCGGTGGGCAGGGTCAGGGCGGCCGACGCGGCGAGCGAACCGCGCAGGACGCCGCGGCGGCCGGGCAACGGACGACGTGGTGACATGGATGCGCCTCCAGAGACGGAATTCGGCCAGTGTCCGGGCCGGTGTGAAGCCAGACCTACTGGCACGGCGAGGCGCCCACGGAAATTGCGGGTGAACAACCCGGACGGCCCGGGCGGATCGTCGCTCGCGTGTGGCAGGGCCAGCGTCACACCGCCCGGGCCATCCTCTCCAGCCCCGCCCGGATCCGTCCCGGCGTCAGGTGCGCGTACCCCAGCACCAGCCGCACCTCCTCGCCCGCCGCCGGACCACCTGCCCCCGGGCCCCCGGCCGCCCCGCCGTGCCCGTACGCCGCCAGGCCGCGGACCGCGACGCCGGCCTCGCCCACGCGCGCGAGGAACCCGTCCTCGGGCCCGTACCGCTCCGGAAGCGTGGCGATGGCGTGCAGGCCGGCGGCGATGCCGGTGACCCGTGCGCCGGGAAAGTGCTCGGCCAGCGCGTCCACCAGGGCGTCGCGGCGCTCACGGTAGGCGCGCTGACAGACACGGAGCTGGCGGTCGTAGTCGCCGCGCTCGACGAAGCGGGCGAAGAGAGCCTGGTCGAGGGCCGGGTGCCCCAGGTCGGTGGTGCGCTTGCGTTCGACGACGGCGTCCGCCAGCCAGTCGGGCACCAGCAGCCAGCCCAGCCGCAGCCCCGGGGCCAGCGACTTGCTCACCGAGCCCGTATAGGCGACGCGTTCCGGGTCGAGCCCCTGGAGCGCGCCCACGGGGGCACGGTCGTAACGGAAGTCGCCGTCGTAGTCGTCCTCCAAAACGAGGCCGTCCACGGACCGTGCCCAGTCGAGCAGTTCGGTGCGCCGCCGCGCCGAGTAGGCGATCCCGGTGGGGAACTGGTGGGCCGGTGTCGTCACCACGAGCCGGACGCCCGACGCGTACAGCGGGTCCGTGGCGAGGCCCTCGTCGTCCAGGGGGAGGGGCACGGTGCCGAGGCCCGCCGCGGCGTACAGGGCGTGGTGCTGAGGGCTGCCGGGGTCCTCGACACCGGCGGTGCGCGTCCCGAGCGCGTGGAGCACGCCCGCCAGCAGCGAGGTGGCCTGAGCCACGCCGGAGACCACCATGATCCGTTCCGGGTCGGCCACCACGCCCCGGCGCCGCGCGAGCAGCTCGGCCAGCGCGGTCCGCAGCCGGGGCAGGCCGCGCGGGTCGGGGTAGCCGAGGCTCTCGTGCGGCAGCTCCGTCAGCACGCCCCGCTGCGCGGCGGCCCACGCCGAGCGCGGGAAGAGCGACAGATCCGGTGTCCCCGGCACGAAGTCGACACGATCGGCGGGGGAGCGCGGGGCGAGATCACGCGCGCGCGGACGGGCGGCCCGTACGGCGTCCCCCACCCACGTCCCCGCGCCCCGCCCGCTGCGCAGATAGCCCTCGGCCGTCAGCTGCTCGTATGCCTCCGTCACCAGCCCCCGCGACACCTTGAGGTCGGCCGCCAGGTCCCGGCTGGACGGGAGGCGGGTGCCCGGCGTGAGCCGGCCCGAGCGGACCGCGTCGCGCAGGGCCTCCTGCAAGGCGCGGCCACGCGCGCGTGCCGGTGCCGAGACGGCGGGCAGCAGCAACTCCCAGGCCGCGCTGCCGGCGGCGGAGCCCGGAGGGCCGCCAGGAGGGTCGCCCGGACCGGTCGACGGCGTCATGAAAGAAGCCCCCCGAACATCACGTCTGCACCACGCCTTCTCAATCATCCCCACTTTACGAGGGGTTGGACCCGCTGGTGCGTAAACCGGAGTGACAGACCACAGCGAGGGGGCAGGCCGAGACCGCGCCCCGGAATCGTACGCGCAATCCAGGAGCGCCCGTGGACGCCAAGAACCGTTTCGAGACGAAGACCACCTTCGCTCTCTCCCGACTCGAATGGCTGGGCTTTCTCACCGTATCGCTGGTGCTCGCGTTCCAGCACCTCACGGAAATCCGCTGGGCCGTCTTCGTGCTGCTGTTCGCGGTGATCGACGCCGTCGGATACCTGCCCGGCGCGATCGCCTTCCGGCGCAGCCCGGACGGACACGTTCCGCGCGCCTGCTACGTGGCCTACAACACCATGCACAGCCTGGTCACAGGGGGTGTCCTGGCGGGGGCGTGGGCGCTGTTCGTCCGGCCGGAATGGGCCCTGCTGGCCCTCCCGATCCACCTCATGGGCGACCGGGCCCTCTTCGGGAACTCCCTCAAACCCTTCGGTGTCGCCTTCGAGCCGGAAACCACCCCGGAGTTCCGCAGGTTCGAGCAGCGGTACCACTCGGCGGCGGATTCCGGGGAAAGCGCCGCCGCGCGGCCCGCCGTGGAGGACGCCGATGCCGTCCGTGCTTGACACACTCGCCGCGCACAGCGACAACCCCAGTTCCTTTCTCGCCCTCAACAGCGGGAACGCGTACTTCCACGACGGCGGGTTCGACGGCGCCTGCGCCTATCGCACCTCGGGCCGCTACGTGCTGCAATTCGGCGGCCCGTTCACCGCGCCGGAACACCGTGCACGCCTGCTGGACGCGTTCGCCGCCCACGCCGGCCGCCGTCTGGTCGCCGTGCAACTGCAGCGGGCGGACGCCGAGCTGTACGCGGCGCACGGCTTCACGGTCAACCAGCTCGGGGCGTCGTACGCGGTCGACCTGAGCCGTTTCACGCTGCGCGGCTCACGGTTCGTCCGGCTGCGGAACAAGATCTCGCGCGCCCGGCGGGCGGGCCTGGAAGTCGCCGAGGTCATGGCCGGCGACGACTGCGCCGAACTGGACCGGATCGACCAGTGCTGGCTGCGGGACAAGGGCCGGCACGTCAAGGAGCTGCGCTTCCTCGTCGGCCAGCGCAACGGGAGTCTGCAGCGGCACCGCCGTCTGTTCGTCGGCCGGATCGACGGCGAGACGGCCGGCTACATCAACTACTCGCCGGTCTACGGCAGCCGCTCCGGCTGGCTGCACGACCTCAGCCGGCGCCGCCCCGACGCTCCGCCCGGCGTGATGGAGGCGCTCAACGCCACCGTCGTGGAACGGCTCACCGCCGAGGGAGCGGGCTGGCTGCACTTCGGCTTCACCCCGTTCACCGGGCTCGACCCGGAGCACGAACTGCCCGGTGCCAGCCGTATGTTCACCCGGTTCGCCCGTCTCCTGGCCGAGCACGGCGACGCGATCTACCCGGCGGCCTCCCAGCTCGAGTACAAGCAGAAGTGGGCCCCGCACGTGGTCCTGCCGGAGTACATCGCCTTCCGCGGCAGGCCCCGCCCCGGCGCGGTCTGGCAGTTGCTGCGCGCCACCAACGCCCTCTGAGCCACCGCGTCCACGGCCGCGCGAGTGCCGCCCCGATTCCGTATTCATCCCATCCTGGAGGACCGCACGCCCATGAGATTCCTAGAGCGTGAACGCGCCACCCTCGCGAAGCTGCTGCCCGAACTGGACCCCGCCCTGCGCGAGGCCCCGCTGATGGAACTGGAGCGGCCGGGCAGCCCGGGCATCCGGCACTTCCGGGACAGCGGCGGTCCAGGACTGCTCGTCCCCGAGGCCCACCAGGGCCGGGGCGCCACCGCGCTCGACGCGCTGCGCGTGCAGCGGGCCATCGGCAGCCGCTCGCCGTCCCTGGCCGTGGCCACCACCATGCATCACTTCTCCATGGCCACCCTGGTCGGGATCGGCGGCCTCGGCGACGGCTTGGAATGGATGCTGATCGAGGGCGTGGCCTCGTCCAACCGCGTGATCGCCTCCGGCTTCGCCGAGGGCCGCAGCGGCGCGGGCATCCTCGACCCGTCGATGACCGCCACGGTGACCGCGGACGGCGTCCGGATCAACGGCGTCAAACGGCCGTGCAGCCTGGCCCACTCCATGGACGTGCTCACCGCCAGCGTGCTGATCCCGCGCGAGGACGGGCAGGGCGACGAACTCGCCGTAGCCCTCGTGCCCGCGGAGAGCGAGGGGATGAGCGTCAGCGGCTTCTGGTCCAGCGCCTTCCTCGCCGGGGCCGAGAGCGAACAGGTCACGCTCACCGACGTCCTCGTACCGCCGGAACTCCTGCTGCGCACCGCGACGACCTCCGGCGAACAGCTCGACGAACTTCAGACAGCCGGTCTGATCTGGTTCCAGACGCTGATGACGGGCAGCTACCTCGGCGCCGCGAGCGCGCTGGTGGAGCGGGTGCTGCTGAACGACCGGATCCCCGAGCACGAGCGCGTACGCCTCTTCGTCGAGACCGAGGCCGCCATGGCCACCGCCGAGGGCGTCGCCCGGCGTATCGACGCCGGTGACCTCGACGAGTCGGCGCTCGCACAGGCGTTGTACGCGCGCTACGGCGTCCAGGACGCCATCGCCCGAGTCGTCCCGCGCGCGGTCGAACTCCTCGGCGGCCTCAACTTCATGACGTCCGACGAGGTGGGCCACCTGGCCGCCTGCGCCAACGGACTCTCCCTGCACCCGCCGTCGCGCTCCAGGATGACCGCCCCGTTCTCCGCGTACCTGGCGGACCGGCCACTCGCCATCGCCTGACCGCGCCCCCACCGTCCATCGGTGTGCCGAGACCCGTTGGGAGAACACACCCCCATGCCGTCAGACAACCAGCGCCTCGCCCTCCTGCCCGTCGGCCGTACGGGACGGCGCGACCGCCCTTCCCTGCTGCTCACCGGCGGTTCCGGAGTGCTCGGACGTGTCCTGATCGACGAGCTGTCACCCGACTTCGACCTGCTGTGCCTGCGCCGCAACACACCGTTGCGCGATCCGCGGGTGCGCGAGCTCCAGGGCGACCTGGTCGCTCCCCGGCTCGGCCTGAGCCCACGGGCCTGGCACGAACTGGCCCTTGAGGTGGACGTGGTGCTGCACTGCGCCGCCGAGACCAACTGGCGGACCCCGCCACAGGACATCACGCGCACCAATCTGCGCGGTGCCGACAACATGCTCGACCTGGCGGCCCGGGCCGACGCCCCGCTGTACCTGGTGAGTACCGCGTTCGTGGCCAACACCCCCACCGAGGAGGACCGTCGGCGGTTCCCGGGTGCGGCCGCCTACCTCGACTCCAAGGCCGGGGCCGAACAGATGACACGCGAGGCGGGCGTGCCCGGCGCCATCGTCCGGCCCTCGGTCGTCATGGGTGACTCCGTCAGCGGGCGGATCGCCGGTGAGCAGGGGCTGACCAGGACGATCGGCTCGATGGTCCTGGGGCAGGCCCCGGTGCTGCCCGGAGCCCCCGAGACCCGGATCGACATGGTGCCCCAGGACTATGTCTCTCGGGCCATCGGCGACCTGGTCCGGGGCGGTGTGGCCGACGGGGAGTACTGGCTGACGGCCGGCAAGGAGGCCATCGGGCTGCGGGAGTTCGCCGACGTCTGCGCGGACGTCGCCGTACGCCACGGCCTGCCCCGGCCCCAGCGGCCCCGGCTCATCCCGGTCGATGCCGTTCACCGGCTGCTCCTGCCCATGCTGGAGGGCACCTCGCTGCCCGCGTCCCTGAGGCGGCGGCTGGAGTACTACGCGGAACTGCTGCTGGTCTTCCAGCGGGAGCTGCCGTTCGACACCTCCCTCGGCGAACCCGACTGCGGCACCCGCCTGGCCCGGACCGACATCCGGGCCGCGCTCGTACGCAACGCGGAGAGCTGGGCCGCGGACAGGGCCGGCCTGCTCACCCGGAACCGATCCGCCGCGACCGCCCCCACGGAGGTGGCGTCATGACCGTGTCACCCCCGTCCACCGGGACCGCCGGGCCGTCCGCCGGGTCCTCCGTCTCGACCACCGGGACCACCGGGCCGTCCGCCGGGTCCTCTGCCTCGACCACCGGGACCGCCGGGCCGCGCTCCGGGACCGCCACGCCGACCTCCGCCCCGTCCTCCGAGCCCTCCGCCCCGCGCGCCGGAACCGCCGCGTCGGCCGACCGGCCCGACATCGTGGACCTCTACCTGAAGCACATCGGCTCCGGCCGTGCCGTGATGGGCCGGGTCATGGGCGGCATGGCCGAGGTCCGCTCCGAGGGGGTCTGGATCCACACCGACGACGGCCGCCGCTTCCTGGACTTCGGCGGCTACGGCGTCTTCATCATGGGCCACCGCCACCCGGCCGTCGTCGAAGCGGTGCACCGGCAGATCGACACCCACCCGCTGGCCAGCCGCGTCCTCCTCGAACCCGTCGCCGCCCGGGCCGCCCAGGCCCTGGCCGCCCACACCCCGCCCGGCCTCGACTACGTCCACTTCGTCAACTCCGGCGCCGAGGCCACCGAGGCGGCCCTGAAACTGGCCCGCGCCCATGGACTCACCTCGGTGATCACCACCCGCAGCGGCTTCCACGGCAAGACCCTCGGCGCGCTGAGCGTCACCGCCAACGCCACGTACCAGACGCCCTTCCAGCCCCTGCTCCCGGACGTCACCCAGGTGGCCTACGACGACCCGGCCGACCTCGAACAGGCACTGGCCGCCCGCCGCGACCGGGCCTGCGTCATCGTCGAACCCGTCCAGGGCGAGGGCGGCGTACGCATCCCCCGCCCCGGCTATCTCAGCCAGGTGCGGGCGCTGTGCCGGGCGTACGGCGCCCTGCTGGTCGTCGACGAGATCCAGACCGGCATGGGACGGCTGGGGACCTGGTGGGGCGTCGACGCCGAGGGCGTGCGTCCGGACGTGCTGCTCGTCGGCAAGGGACTCAGCGGCGGTGTCGTACCGGTCGCCGCGATGGTCGCCACCGCGGAGGCCTACGCCCCCTTCAGCCGCGACCCCTACCTGCACACCTCCACCTTCGGCGCCTCGCCGATCGCCTGCGCCGCCGCCCTCGCCACCGTACGGGCCATGGAGGAGGAGGACACCGTGGCCCGGGCCGCCGCGCTCGGCCCGCGCATCCTCACCGCCGTACGGGACGTGTGCGCGCCGTACGAGGGCGGACTGGTCCGCGAAGTGCGCGGCCGGGGTCTGCTGATCGGTATCGAGTTCGCCGAAGAACAGGCGGTCGGGGAACTGCTGCTGGAACTGATCTCCCGCGGTGTGCTCGTCAACAACTCCCTCAACTCCACCCGGGTGCTGCGGCTGACCCCGCCGGCCGTGGTCGAGGACGCCGCGCTCGACCTGTTCCTCACCACCCTCGGCGCGGCCCTGCGCGGCACGGCCGACCGTATGACCGGCTGACACCGGCTCCTGGCGCCGGCGCCAGCCACCAGCTCCGGACACCCGCGTCCGAAAACCCTCCGGGAAGGAACCGAACGACCCATGCGCCACGTGGTCCTGCACGCCCTCGCCGACGAACTGGCACCCGCCGACGTCTACGCCCGCATCAGCGACTTCCGCCGCTTTCCCGAGTACAGCGACACCTTCCGCGAGGTGCACGTCGAGCCTCCGCTGCCCGACGGCTCCACGACCTCGGACTGGACCGTCGAGTTCCGGGGCGGCCTGATGCGGTGGCGGGAACGCGACACCTACTCGCCCGAGACGTACTCCATCGCCTTCGAACAGCTCAGCGGCGACTTCCAGGCCTTCGAGGGGAGCTGGCGCTGCGAAGCGAGGGACGGCGGCACGCTCGTCGTCTACACCGCGGCCTTCGACCTCGGCATCCCGTCCATGGCCGAGATCCTCGACCCGGTGGCCGAGTCGACCCTGCGGACCAACGTCGCCCGCGTGCTGCGGGGCCTTGCGGGCGCGGAGGTGATCGATGAGCGCGCGGCTGCGGCTGGTGACTGACCGGGCGGCCGTCGCGGGCGCCCCGCCGCCGGCCGCCGACCCGCCGCGCGGGGAAGCGCTGCACGAGGAACCGGGGCCCGGTGCTGCCCGCTGTCTCGGTCTGTACGCCAAGCTGGCCGCCGGCGTGACCGTCGTGACCGCCCGCGGCGAGGAGGGCCCGCTGGGCATGACGGTGTCCGCCGTCACCTCGCTCTCCGCCCGCCCGCCGCTGCTCCTTGCCTGTCTGCGCGACGGCTCCCGCACCCTCGCCGCCGTCCGCGGCCGGCGGACCTTCGCCGTGCACCTGCTGCGCGAGGAACAGCAGGAGCTCGCGGGCCGGTTCGCGTCCCCCACCACGACCGCGGCGGAGCGGTTCGCCGGGACCGACACCCGGCAGGTGCTGGGTGTCCCCGTGCTGGCCGGCGCGCTCGCCTGGTCGGTGTGCCTGACCGAGGACGTACGCCGCTACGGCGACCACCACCTCGTCGTCGGCCGGGTCGCCGCCGTGCACGTGGGCGGCGGACGCCCGCTGCTGTGGCACGACCGCCGGTTCGGTGCGCTGACCGAGCCGGTGCCGGACGCCGCGGGATGACCAGGCCGCCGGCCGGAACGCCGTACTGGGACCCCGCGGAACTGCCGACGCAGCCCCAGTTGCACGGCGTGGTCACCGCGGACGTGGCCGTCGTCGGGGCCGGGCTGGCCGGGCTGTCCTGCGCCTACCACCTGGCGGAGCGGGCGCCCGGGCTCGACATCGCGGTGGTGGACGCCGAGTACCCGGCGGCCGGCGCCAGCGGCCGGGGCACCGGTCTGCTGGGCCCCGGGCCGGCCCCGCGGTCGACGGCGCGGTGCGCCGCTTCGGTCCGCAGACGGCGCGCAGGATGCACCGGGCCAGTGAGCGGGCGGTGCGGGACGTCCTCGCCCTGTGCGCCCGGCTCGACGTGCCCTGCGGGCTGCGGCCCGGCGAGCAGCTGGTGGCCACGCGGTCGTCCGCGGGCCTGGCGGCACTCGCCCGCCAGGCCCGGGCCTGCCGCGAACTCGGTCTGGACGTCCCCGTCCTCACCCCGGCCGGCATCCGCGACCGGGTCGGTGTGCCCTACCGGGCGGCACTCCTGCACCGCCCCGCCGCGACCCTCGACCCGGCCGCCCTGACCTGCGCCCTCGCCCGTGCCTGCGCCGACAAAGGCGTGCGCTTCTACGGCCGCAGCCCGCTGCTGGCCCTCCGCCCCGGCGATCTGGTCGGCCCCGAGCTGGTCCTCCCGCACGGCAGGCTCTACGCCGGTCAGGCGGTGCTGGCCGTCAACTCGGCCGCGCAGGCACTGGACCTGCCGGTCGGCACCGTCCTGCCGCTCGAGGTGTACGCCGTCGCCACCGAACCGCTGAGCGCCCCGGCCTACGAGGCCCTGGGCGGGCGCGCCGGACACTCCGTCGTCGACGCCGTCCCTCTGGCGCCGTACTTCCGGCTGCTCCCGGACCAGGGGCTGGTGGCGGGCGGCGGTACCGCCACGGTCCCCGGGGGTATCGGCGCGGCCCGTCTCCAGGCCGCCAGGGAGCGTGCCTGGGCCTGGCTGGAGAGATGGCTGCGGTCCCTGCATCCGGACCTCGCCCGGGTACGGGTCACCCACCGCTGGTCCGGCCGCATCGGCATGACGGGCGACGACCTGCCGGTGGTGGGGCCGGTGCCGGGCTTCGACGACGTCTGGTACATCGGCGGCTGCTGCGGACACGGACTCGCCCTGTCCGTGGCGCACGGCGCGCACGTGGCCGCGGCCCTGCTGGGCGAGCCGGAACCCGGCGAACCGCTCCCGTGGCACCGCTCCCGGGCCCCGCGCCTGCCCGCACGCGGACCCGTTCGGCCCCTGCTGCGGGCGTACGTGGACACACTGGGGCGAATCGCGCGACATGCATGCTGACGGCGGGCGCGGCCCGCATCCGTACCCCAGCTCCGCAGACCCCAGCTCCGCAGACCGCGGACTCCAGCCCCGCAGACCACAGCTCCGCAGACCGCAAGCCACGGACCGCACCCAGGCCACAAGCAGCGGACCCCAGCTGCGGCAGACCAGCCACGCAGCCCCACCGACCCTCAGAGCCCGACCAGGAGGTTCCACCATGCGACCCGACTTCGGTACGGACGGCCGCCCGCCGTCGGCCCTGTCCATGGGAACCGTAGATGTCGCCTTCCACCTGGCGACGGGCGGCAACCCGGTGCCCCTCGCGTTCACGTTCGGGTTCGAAGGCCGGGCCCCCACCCTGGACTCCGTACGCGCGCGGGTCGCCGAACGCGTCCACCGCGTCCCGACGTTGCGCTACCGCATCGCACGGGACCGCAGGAAATTCCGGCGAGTGGACCGGATCGCGGTGGACCGGCATGTGCACGAGGCGTGGCTGCCCGAGGACACCGACGGGTCGGCGACCAGCCGCCTGATGCTGTCCCGGCCGATGAGCACGGACGACCGGCCGCCCTGGGACGTGTGGCTGGTCCACGGCCCGGCGGGCCGCCACACCCTGGTCTACCGAACCGACCACACCTTCCAGGACGGCATGGGCGCCGCCTACACCGCCCGCGCTCTCCTCGGCGACCACCCCGAGGGCGGACCGGCCCCACAGCATCCCGCCCGGCCCACCGCACACGGCCTCGCGGACGCCCTGAGCGAGGTGGTGGCCGCCTTCCGCGCGCCCACCCCGAAACCCGCGTTCGACGGAGAATCCACGGACCGCGTCGACGTCTGCCACGCCGACACGCCGCTGTCCCGGCTGCGCGCCATCGCCCGCGCCCACGGCGGCACGGTCACGGACGTCTACCTCGCGGCCCTGTCCCACGCCGTCCGCACCTGGTACCTGAAGGACACCGGCTCGGCCCATCCGCCGCTGCCCGTGTCGATCCCGATGTCGGTCCGGGCCCCGGGAGAGGAGTACGCCCCGGGCAACCGCATGGTCACCGCCCGGCTCCTGCTGCCCTGCGACGAGGAGTCACCCCAGCGGGCCCTGGCCCGGGTCGTCGCCCGCACGGGCCGGCTGCGGGAGAGCCGGCGGCGCGACGCCATGCGTCTGCTACTGTCCGCCGCCCCGCGGCCGCTCGGCGCCACCGTCGGTACCCGCCTGGTCCGCGGGGCGTTCGTGGCCGGCCCGGTGAGCAGCGTGAACTTCGGCACGGCCCTGGTCCACCAGGGGGTCGCGGCCCGTCGCGCGGCCGTCTTCGCCGGCGTCGCGTCAGGCATCCGGTGTGTGACGACGCTGACGAGCCAGCACGACACCGCGTGCCTGACCGTCGTTCACGACGAGGCCCTGGCGACCGCGGACGAACTTCCCGACCTGTGGCTCGCGGCGCTGCTGGAGCTGGAGCGGCCGTAGCCACGGCACCACGCGCAGGCCCCGGACGCACCGTCCGGGGCCTGCGCGTGGTGCCGTGTCAGGGAGTGCCGCGCAGCGTTCCGGTGGTGAGGAATACGCTCTCCGCGGCGGCCGTGCCGATCAGCGGCAGATACGGGGAGAGGCGCTCGACCGCGTACGGCAGCGTGTACAGGTCGGCGGCCGCCGCGTCCCAGCCGTGCTCGGCCCACCAGCGCTCCGGATCGGCGATCTGCCAGTTCCAGGCCAGTCCGATCGTCGACAGGGCGTCCATGAAGGGCGCGACGAACGGGGAGGACGTGGCGGCGGAGTTCACGCACTCGGCGCCGAACATGCTGCCGGGCGCGGAGAGCTCGGTCATCGCGGTGACGACGGCCGCCACCTCCGGGGGCCGGAGGAAGTACAGGGGTGCCTCGCAGAGCCATGCGGTGGGCCTGCCGGGATCGAATCCCGCCGCCCCGAGTTCCTCTCTCCAGGATGCCGTGCCGTCGGCTTCGACGGCGGTGCGGCGTCCGCAGGCGAGCCGGCTCCCGTCCAGTACGCGCTCCTTGAAGGCCAGTACGGCCGCGTCCTCCACCTCGAAGACGTGCACCCCGGTCGGCCAGTCGAGCCGGAAGGCACGGGTGTCAAGACCGGCGCCGAGCAGTACCACCTGGCGGCAGCCCGAACGGGCCGCGGTGAGAGCGTAGTCGTCGAAGAAGCGGGTGCGGACCACCTGATAGTCGGGCAGCAGGCGCTGCAGCGGTCCGTCACCGGGCGGGCCCCCGTCGAACCCGGCCGCGTGGAGGAAGTCGGCGGCCCACGGGTCGCGGACGATCGGCGCGGGCCGGAGGCTCTCCGCCGCGTGTGCGGCGGCCGTCCAGAGCGCCGCGCGGGAAATGCCGTGCGGGGTCGTGACGGTCGGCGCGAACGGTGACTGCGGACGCGTGGATTCCGGCATGGGATCTCCTTGAGGTGGGGCGGGGTGGCTGTGCGGACCCGGATCATCCGGAGCGGCGACGGCCCAGCAGGAAGGCCGCGGCGCCCAGCGCGAGCAGGCTTCCGGAGGGGCGGGTGGGCCGCTGGCCGCCCATCGCGGCGGGGGTGCGCGGCTCGTGGATGTTCAGTGCGAACTGACGGTTGGCCACGTCGGAGAGAACGCCCCGGACCTGTTCGGGGCTGGTGACGGCGGCCAGCAGAAGCTCCATGGAGTTCCGGGCGAACTGGTTGCGGCCGAGGAACTCGCGGCCCAGTGCGAAGAGGATCTTCGGCACCTCCGCCTGGAACACCTCGGGCAGCGTGATCTCGGGAGCCAGACACCGCACCGAACCGTCGAGGTTCGCGAAGGACTTGCCCAGCAGTGAGACGGCCGGCGGCGAACCGATGCCGCGTTTGGTCGCCTTGGCCAGCACAGTGGTGAGCGCGACGCCGAAGTTCATGTCCTCCAGTGACAGATGGGAGACCGTGGGCACGAACGCGGCCATGTCGGCGGCGAACGCGGGCATGTTGGCCCACGGCGTCAGCCGGCCCATCTCCGCCCAGTGCCGCGCCAGCCCGGCCCCGTCGTTCTGCGCCAAGGTCATGAACAGCGGCAGCAGCTGAAGACTGGTCCTGCGGTCCAGGCGGCCGACCATGCCCCAGTCGATCAGCGTCGCGGGTCCGCCGGGAGCGGCGAAGACGTTGCCGGCGTGCGGGTCGGCGTGGAAGAAGCGATGGACGAAGTACCCGTGGTACATGAACCGCAGCAGGTCCTTGCCGATCTCCACGCGCTCGTCGTCCGTGAAGTGGGCGCGGTCGACGTGCCGCACCGACTTGCCGTCGGCCAGCGACTGGACGAGGACCCGGGGGCTGGCGTGCAGTACCCGGGGCACCTCCAGCGAACGGAACGACCGGACCTGCCCGCGGGCCTCGTCCATGTTGCGGGCCTCGCCGGTGAAGTCCAGCTCCGGCTCCATGGCGTCGAAGACCGAGCCGAGCATCGCCTCCATGTCGATGACCTCGTTGAACCGGGGAGCGACGCGGGCCACGATCTTCGACGCCCGGCGCATCAGGGCCATGTCCGCGAGTACGCCCTCGCGGATGCCGGGTCGCTGGATCTTCACCACGGCCGCGCGCCCACCGGGCAGCGTCACGCGGTAGACCTGGGCGAGGGACGCCGCCCCCAGCGGGGCGACGGTCTCGATGTCGTCGAAGCGCAGCTTCCAGTTCGGCCCGAGGTCCCGGGCCAGTACCGGCTCGAACTCCGAGAACGGCTGGACGTCGACCTCGTCGTGCAGGTTCTGCAGTTCGTCCCGGATGGACTGGGGGACCATGTCGGGCCGGGTGGAGAGGACCTGGCCGAGTTTCACATAGAAGGGACCGAGGCTCTCCAGGGCATGCCGTACCGCCTTGGCGCGGCGTTGCTCCGCCCCGGCGGTGGCCTCGGCCGCGGACCCGGCGGAGCCGACGAGGCCCTCCGCCGGGGACTGCGTGTCCCGCTTCGTACGTCTTCGCAGCCGGGTCGCCTGTCCCACCTCGTCGGCCACGAGGCTGCCCAGGACCCTGACCACGAGACGCAGCCGATCGCCGACGACAGACGTCATCGTGTGTGATCCTCCTCAGATCGGGACCCGGGTACGGAACGGCGGTCGGCGTGCACCACGGAGACGGCCGGGCGGGACGGTGGCACGGCCGGTCAGCCCGAGGTCGAGGACTGTCCGCCCTGGGACGGCTTCCCGCCCTGCCCCTGCTGACCGGTCAGGCCCTGCAGGGCCGCCAGCCCTTGCTGACCGGCCTGGGCCGGCAGGTTGGTCAGGTTCTGCAGGCCCTGGACCGCCTCGAGGAGCTTGGGCAGCACCTGGAGCAGCTGGGTGAGCTGGGACGGGAGCGCCATCAGGTCGCCCGCCCCGCTCGCCGCGTGTCCGAGGCCTCCGGCCAGCTGACCGAGCCCGCCGAGCGCGCCGGCCGCGCCGCCGACCGCGGCGAGCGGATTGGCCGCCCCGCCCAGTGCGGCCAGGGGGTTGCCCGCCCCGCCCAGCGCGGCCGCGAGCGGGTTGCCGCCGCCCGCGGCACCGGTGAGCGCGGCCAGGGGGTTCTGCGCTGCGAGGCCGGCGAGCGGGTTGCCGGCCGCGCCGATCCCGCCGAGGGCGGCCAGCGGATTGGTGACACCCGCGAGCGCGGTCGCCGGGTTGACGGCCCCGGCCAGTGCGGCGAGGGCGTTCGGGGGCAGCCCGGCCAGCGTGCTGACGGCGTTGCCGGAGTCGCGCGACGATCCCGAGCCGCGCGACGATCCCGAGTCGTCGTCTCGGTTCAGGAGGTCGTCGAAAGCCTCCTTCCAGCTGTCGGTCATATCACCGACCAAATCCTTGAAGATGTCTTGGACGTTCTTGCTATTGCCCATGAGTGGGGTCCCTTTCCGTTTCTCTGCGATGGGAGAGGTGCGGTTTTCGGGTGTTATCGGGCACAGCCTTCCAAGGCTTTCGCGCAGACGCTCTTCAATCGTGCGCGGCCCCTGGTGAAGGCGGCTTCGGCCGCCTTGACGGAGATGTTGTGTATGCGGGCGAATTCCGCAGTGGAAATACCCTTGGCGCGGGCGAGTATGACCTCCTGCTCCCGCCCCCGCAGGTGTTGTACCTGACCCAGAAGCCATCTGCCGAAGTCCTCGTCGCAGACGTCCTCCTCAGTCGTACCCGGAGTTTCCGCGAGCGCCGCACGCTGGAGGAGTCTGCTGCGACGCTCCATGTCACGGTAGAAGTCGATGCAGAGGCGAAGCGCCACGGACGTCAGAAAGGCACCGAGTCGATTCCTGTCCAACGCGGCGTGGGCGGCTGCCCGGGCCATGGTTTCCTGAACGCAGTCCTCGGCGTCCTGAAAACTTGGTAGTCTTCGCCGAACCAGCCGCATGAGGCGGTCCTGATGCTGGAAGATTTCTTCCCAGGAGCATTCAGCGGGCGATTGGCAGGTGGAATGTCGCACCATCGTGGATTGCAGCCCGTTGTCTCTCGGATTGAGCAGGGAGAACCGCGGCCGACTTTCCATTTGTTCGGCCATGTGGTTTTCCTACCCGAGGCCCTGGAGCGGCAAACCGGAATATGTGCCTCCGTCAGTCGGCAGGAATGTTTTTCCGTGCTCATTTCCGAGGAGCGGGCCGCCGCGCCCAGTCGCGGTTCCAGTTGCGCCACATGTCCCGTACGGTCTGGTGCACTTGGGAGCTGCCGGCGCGCAGCTCGGTGGTGTACGCCTGGACCGCTTCCTTGCCCACCAGCCGGGCTCCGCCGGTGAAGTAGGAGCCCCGGACGTGCTGCGGTGAGCGGTACTTGCCCCACAGCAGGATCTTCATCAGCGGCCAGAGGGTGAACACCCCGGACGGGCACCGGTCGTCGGGGTCCAGGGTGCCCCACACCGCCGGGACCAGTCCGCTCTCGCCCAGCAGCTCGTAGATGCGTGCGATCGCCTGCTCCTTCGTCAACTCGCCCGCACGATAGGCGAGTACGGCGTCCCGCGACTGGTCGAACATCCGCTCCACCCAGGGGTTGTCCATACCCTGGAGACCTCGGTACGGCGGCTGCTCCAGCATGTCGAAACAGGCCGGGTCGTGCGTCTTCTCGAACGTCACGGCGACCTGGTTCTGGGCGTTCGTGCCGTACAGCGTGGTGATGGTCCACACGCGGTTCCAGGCGTTCCACAGGTCGAAGTCGTCGAACGCGATGTAGCTGCAGGACACCAGGTCGTCGTAGAACCGGAACATGCGCTTGGTCCAGTGGTCCAGGTACGCGAACCGGGCGGTGTCGAAGTCGTCCTGGCGTACGGCGTCGATCAGCCGGTGGCCCAGGGCGTTGAGCGCCATCACGGTGACGGCGAGACCGCTGGAGAAGAGCGGGTCGATGAAGTCACTGGCGTGCGGCAGCAGGCACCACCGGTCGCCGACGACCTTCTGCGAGGCGAACTGGGTACGGTCGGTGGACACGTACGGCCGGACCGCCCGCGCCCGCTCGAACTGCCGGGCCACACTGGGGAACCGGCGCACGTACTGCCAGAACTCCTCCTCCGCCGAGATGCCCTCCGGCCGGGGGTGCTGGTCGAGATCGAGGTTGAGGCCGACACTGCACAACTGGTTCGTGCTGGTCGACTGGTTGTCGAACGGGATGACCCAGAACCATCCGCCCGGGAACATGTGGTGGAGCGTTCCCTGGCTGAACGGGCTGGGCATGCCGTGCTGTGCACGCGAAGGCGCCACGGCGTCGAAGGGACGCACGTCCACCATGTGCGTGAAGATCGTGCGCGACCTCGTGCGGTAGGGCGGTTCCTGCCGCAGCCCGAGGCGCTCGGGCAGGACCGCCCGCATGCCGCCGGCGTCGACCACGTACGAAGCCCGGAAGGTGCCCCGGTCCCGGGTGACGAGAGTCGCGCCGTCCTCCTCGAACTTCACGTCGTCGACCATGGTGTGGGTGTACGCGGTCACGCCGTAGGACACGGCGACGTGGAACATGTACGCGTCCACGTCCTGCCGGAAGTAGTGCGAGTCGGGACCGAGCGGAGGTCCCCAGGTGGGGTACTGGGTGCACTCGTCGGGCCGGGTGGGCTCACCTTCCCGGTGGTAGATGAAGCTGAAGTTTCGCTTGACCCCGCTGTTCGACGACACGTGGCGGCGCAGTGCCGCGTTGGTCGCCAGGTGATCGAGCTCGGGGACGTCGTAGCGGCGGGCCAGGACCCGGAGCCCGAACGTGGTCTCAGGGACGGTGGACTCTCCGATGGCGAACCGGGGGTGGCCACTGCCTTCGAGCAGCAGCACACGCACACCGTGACGTGCGAGTACGGTCCCCAGCATCGTCCCGCCGATGCCGCCTCCGACGATGGCGACATCGAAAACACGCTCGTCTTCTTGCATGTCTGCGGTTCCTTTCGCGACGGGAAGGGCGAGCCGCCGGGGCTCCCCGGTCACCGGTGGGTGACCGGGGAGACCGGCAGCACCCGGCGCAGCCCGCAGGCCACCAACCGGGCGGAGAAGGACGCGGCGAACCAGGGGGTGGGCGCCAGTCGGGCCAACAGGCGGCGATCACCGGGTACTTGCCGCTCGCCGCGCCCGGTGACGTCCAGCCACACGCCGAAGTGCAGCAGCCGCGCCTCGGGTCCGGCGTCGCGAGCGGGGAACGGCCGCATGTGCTCGCGCACCGCACGCGTGAGGGTCGTGCGCCGCACCGTGCCCACCTGGTGCCGGGCCAGGAAGTGGTCGAGCAACTGGGCGGAGCGGCACGGGAATCCACCGCGCCCGAGCGGAGTACGCCCTGCCAGCCCGGCATCGTGGAACGCCGCGGCGGCCAGCAGACCGACCCGGTCGTAGGCGGTCCCGTGGGTCCGCGCACAGGCGTCGGCCAGCAGGAACGTCCGCAGGGAGTGCACGGCGACCCGGGGTGGCAGGAGCCGGCACATCTCCTTCAGGGCGGCGCCCGCGAGGGGGTGCCCGAGCAGCTCCGCGAGAGCCGGGCGGCCGAGCAGAGGCTGCCACGCCTCGGGCAACGCCTTCGGCGGATCGGAGTGTGAACTTGCCCCGCTCCCACCGGGATCGGGAACCTCCGGCATCTCGGGCCCTGCGACCATGGCTCAACCCCCCTTGCCTCACGATCTATTGGCTGTGTCCTTCTCATCTGTCTTTACGCTCGGGCCGCCTCCGCCCCCCGCCCCCCGTTTCGCAACGCTCCTTCCGCGTAAGCGCGTTGGCGTGCAACCGACGGCGCGCGATACCGGCAACGCGCTCCGGGCGTACGTTCCGGCCGTCCCTTCGGAGTCGCGGCCTGTTCGAATGAATGAGCCCTACTCACCCGTTGTGGGGGTGCGGGCGCGGGTAACGGCCAGGAGGATGCGCCCTGCGCTCCCACTGGTGGCAGATTTCTGTAGTAAACCTCGTGAGTCGCGGGGAGTGTTCAGGGCAGGACCGAATCTCGCCTGTGCTGAAATGCGGTGTTGGTATGGCCAGTTTCCCGATCAGCGACGACTTGCGACTTCCGGCGGAAATCGATGCGTCGGCTCTGACGGAAGTTCCCGAAGGGCCGACCGAGAGAATTCTGCTGACGGGGGCCACGGGATTCCTCGGCGGTTTCCTGCTCGCCGACCTGCTGGATTCCACCGACGCTCGAATCCATTGCCTGGTGAGAGCGGAGTCGGCCGCTGAGGCCCGGGAGCGGCTCGCCGGTCAGCTACGCGCCCGGGATGTGCCGGAGCACCACATGTCCCGGGTCGACGTCGTGCCCGGCAGCCTGGCGAAGCCGCGGTTCGGCTTGACCGAGGAGGAGTTCACGGACCTCTCGCGCGGCATCGACGTCATTTATCACTGCGGTGCCTGGGTCAATCTTCTGGCGAGTTACCCGATCCTGCGCGGCTGCAATGTGTCGGGGACCCTGGAAATCCTGAGACTGGCGACCCGGACCCGCCGGATCCCCGTGCATTACATCTCGACGATGGGAGTGATCCCGGCGGCCCGGGAGGCCGGGACCGGTGTCTCCGGTTACTGCGCCACCAAATGGGTCGCCGAGCAGTTGGTCGCGCAGGCCGCGGACCGCGGATCGCCCACGATGGTGCACCGGCCCGGTGTGATCCTGGCGGACTCGCGCACCGGCCTGGTGGGGAGGTCGGACTGGTTCGTCCACCTGACGACGGCGAGCATCCGCGCCGGCTGCGCCCCCGACCACCCCGGTCTCCTGCCGGTGGGCACGGTCGACTTCACCAGCCGTGCGATCGTCGACCTGTCCCTGAGCCGACGTGCCCGAGGACAGGTGTTCCACGTGATCGATCCCGAACCGCTGCCCTTCCGGTCGTACTTCCAGGGCTTCGCGGACGCGGGTGTCGACCTTCCGCTCGTTCCGTTCGACACCTGGCTGGAGCGGCTTCGCGACCTGGGCGACGAGGTCCCCCGCAGCACCCTGAGGCTGGCCGGCGAGACCCTCCGGCAGATGATCCCGGCCCCGGGGCAGAACACCGCCGGCCCCACCGCGGCCACCGCGCACCGCGCCCCGCCGGTGCTCGACGCCGACTACTTCCGCAGGATGCTCGCCTTCCTGAACCGCGACGCCATGCTGCCCGCCCAGTGACCCACGCGCGGTTCTCTCCTCCCGTCCTCTCCCGGCCTCTCCCGTCCCTCTTGTCCCTCCCGTCACCCCTCCCCGCATCTCATCAGCTGGAGTTTCCGCATGTCCCCTTTCACCCTGGAAGACCTGACGGCGATGGTGGCCGAGATCGCCGGCGCCGAAGCGGCCCGGGCGATCTCGGAGCAGCCGGCCGACGCGCCCTTCACATCGTTGGGGTTCGACTCGATGGCCGTCATCGAACTGGCCGAGCGGATCCAGGAGCGCTACGGCGTTCCCATCCCGGACGAGGCGGTGCACGACCTGCGCACCGTCCGGCGGACCCTCGACTACGTGAACGGCCGGGCAGCCGTCGCCGCGGCGGACGGAGCCCGCTGATGGCCCGGGGCGCGGGACGGCTGACCGGCATCGGTGTCTACCGCCCCGGTGGCCTGCTCACCAGCGCCGAACTCGACACCAGGTTCGGCCATGAGGAAGGCTGGATCGAGCAGATCACCGGAATCCGGACCAGGCTGAAGGCCGACCCCGACGACACCTTCGTCGAGATGGCCGCGCAGGCGGCGGACAAGGCCCTGGCCCAGGCGGGCGTGCTCGCCGAGGACCTGGACTGTGTCCTGTTCTCCTCCGCCAGCAGCGTCGGCCAGGCTTCCTGCCGGGCCGCCAGTCTCACCCACCGCATCGGCGCCGGCCGGGCCGGCGGGTTCGACGTCAACGGCGGGTGCGCCGGGTTCGGTTACGGGCTGACCCTGGCCTCCGGACTCATCGCCGCACGGCAGGCGCGTCAGATCCTGGTCGTCGCCGCCGAGCGGCTGAGCGACATCACCGACCCCGACGACTGCGCGACCGTCATGGTCTTCGGCGATGCCGCCGGGGCCGCGGTGGTCAGCGCCGCCGAGCACGGCGGGATCGGACCGGCGGTGTGGGGAACCCACGGCCCCGGTGAGCCCTGGATGACCAGCGCACCGCCCAAACCCGGTGCCGCCCGCCCGTACATGCACATGGACGGCACCCGGGTGGTCCGCTGGTTCGGTTCGCACATGCCGCAAGTGGCCCGGGACGCACTCGACGCGGCCGGGCTCACCTGGGACGACATCAGCGCCTTCGTGCCGCACCAGTGCAACGGGCGGCTGATCGACGCGATGGTGCGCCGACTGCGCCCGCCCGCGCACGTGGCGATCGCCCGCAGCATCGTCACCGACGGCAACACCAGTTCGGCGTCCATCCCGCTGGCTCTGGAGTCGCTGCTCGCCTCGGCCACCGTACGGCCCGGCGACAAGGCGCTGCTCCTGGGCTTCGGCGCCGGGCTGACCTGGTGCGCCCAGGTGGTCGAACTTCCGTAAGGAGCACCTCATGAACGTCACGTCCGCGTCCCCCGCGGTCGACCTCAGGCCCGTCGGCGGACCCGAACCCGAAGCCGGTGTCGTGGCCCGTCCCCTGTCCCGGCTGTCCGACGCCGATCTCGGCACCCTGCTGATGATCCGCCACTTCGAACTGGCCGTGCTGGAGCTGTTCTCCCAGGGCCGGCTGCACGGCACCACGCACACCTGCCTCGGCCAGGAGTACATCCCCGTCGCGCTCTACCCGCTGCTGGACGAGGGCGACTACGTCTTCAGCAACCACCGCGGGCACGGCCACTACCTGGCCCGCTTCCACGACCCGCACGGTCTGCTCGCGGAGATCATGGGGCGGGCCGGTGCCGTCTGCCACGGCGTGGGCGGCAGCCAGCACATCTACCGCGACCGCTACCTGTCGACCGGCGTACAGGGCCAGAGCCTGCCCGTCGCCGTGGGAGTCGGCCTGCACCTGAAGCGGGCCGAGCCGGGCCGGATCGCGGTGGTCCACATCGGCGACGGCACCTGGGGCGAGGGCGCCGTGTACGAGGCGCTCAACATGGCGCAGCTGTGGCAGGTCCCGGTGCTCGTCGTGGTGGAGCACAACGGGATCGCCCAGTCGACACCGACCGAGCGGCAGATGTCCGGCACCGTCGCCGCCCGGGCGGCGGCCTTCGGCGTCGGCCACCTGCGGATCGACTCCGTGGACGTCACCGACGTACGCGCCGCCCTCACCCCCGTGGTCGAGCAGGTCCGCGACCGGCACCGGCCGTACGTGGTCGAGTGCGTCACCCACCGCGTGGGCCCGCACAGCAAAGGGGACGACACCCGCGCGGCCGAGGTCCGTGAGCGAGCGGCCCGGCACGACTGGTACCGCCGCTACCGGCAGGACCATCCCGCCCAGTCCGCCGCCGCCGACCAGGCACAGGCGGAGGCCGTCGCCGCCGTCGTACGAGAGGTCGGCGCGCGTCCGGCGTCCCGATGGGAGGCCCGATGACCAGACGCCAACGCGTGGCCGAGAACCTCAACAGCGCACTGCACCACCTCCTCGGCGCCCACCCCGGCACGTATCTGATCGGCGAGGACGTCGCCGACCCCTACGGCGGGGCGTTCAAAGTGACCCGGGGGCTCTCCGACCGCTTCCCGGACCGGGTGCTGTCCTCACCGCTGAGCGAGGGCGGTATCGCCGGCGTGGGCGCGGGCCTGGCCCTGGCCGGCAACCGGTCCGTGGTCGAGATGATGTTCTCGGACTTCGCCGCGCTGGCCTTCGACCCGCTGCTGAACTTCGCCGCCAAGTCCGTGTCGATGTACGGCCGCAGGGTCCCGATGAGCATGGTCGTCCGCTGCCCCACCGGAGGCAACCGGGGGTACGGCCCGACGCACAGCCAGAGCCTGCAGAAGCACTTCCTCGGCATTCCCTCGCTGCACCTGCGGGAGGTCTCCCCGTTCCACGACAACCAGCGCGTACTGACCGCGATGCTCGACCGCGAGGAGCCCGGCGTGCTCTTCGAGGACAAGGTGCTCTACACCCGCCCCATGTACCGGGCGGGGGTCGTGGACGACCTCTTCCGCTACGAGGTGCTGGCCGATCCCAGCGAGACCGCCCGGGTGTTCGCGCCGGACTGCGGGCCCCCCGACTGGATCGTCCTGGCCCCGGGCGGACTCACCGAACGGGCCGTCGCCGCCCTGCGCACCCTGCTCCTCGAGGAGGAGATCACGTGTGAACTGCTGGTGCCCTCCCAGCTCTACCCCTTCGACAGCAAGGCGCTGCTCCCGGTGCTGGCCCGTGCCGACCGCATCTGTGTCATGGAGGACTCCACGGCCGACGGGACCTGGGGCGAACTGCTCGCCCAGCATCTCCACGAGCAGCTGTGGAGCCGGCTGGCCCGCCCGGTACTGCCGCTGAGCGCCGAGCCGAGCATCGTACCGACCGCGGCGCACCTGGAGCACGGCGTGCTGCTCCAGCCGGCCACCATCCACCGCGCGATCACGGAGGCGACGAAGTGATCGGCATCGAGCTGCCCACGCTCAACACGAACGACTCCAGCTACACCCTGGTCGAGTGGCTCGTCCCCGACGGCAGCAGCATCGAGGGCGAGGAACCGCTGGCGGTCGTGGAGACCTCGAAGGCCAGTGAGGAGATCGAGAGCACCGGCCCCGGAGTCCTCCACGTCCTCGTCGGCGGCGGCCAGGACTGCAGGCCGGGGCAGACCATCGCCTACCTCTTCGAGTCGGCCGAGGAACGCGACTCCTACCGGGCGTCGGCCGCCACCCCGGCGGCGACAACCGCACCCCCCGGCGCGGAGCTGAGCATCACCAACGCGGCCCGTGAGCTCGCCGACCGCCACGGCGTGTCCGAGGCCGAGCTGCGCGGTCTCGGGCGCACGGTCATCCGTACGGCCGATGTCGAGGCCCTGGTGCGGCGGGCCGCGTCGGCGCCCGCCTCCGCCGAGCGCCAACTGTCCAAGCGGCAGCGGACGGTGGGGGCGGTGGTGACCGAGTCGATGCGGACCGTTCCGGCCGCGGCCGCCTACGCCAAGGTCGACGTCGGACAGGCGGAGGAACTGGCCCGCCGGCTGTCCGAGCGCACCGGCAGTTTCGTCTCCCTGCCCGTCCTGCTGATCAAGGCGGTGGCGCGCCGGCACGCGGGGCATCCCCTGATGTTCGCCGCGCTCACCGACGACGGCGCGGTGCGCGAGAGCGAACGGGCCCATGTGGGCGTCACCATGGACGCGGGCCGAGGTCTGTACACCCCGGTGGTGCGCGACGCCGCCGAGCTGAGCGGCGACCGGATCGCCGACCTGCTGACCGGCTTCCGGAGCAAGGCGTTCCGGGGCACGTTCCAGGCCGCCGAACTCGCGGGGGCCAACATCATGGTCGCTCCGCACACCACCGAGGGCATGGTCCTGGCCACCCCCATCGTCTTCCCCGGCCAGACCTGCGTGATCTCCGTCGGCGCCGTCGACGACCAGGTGCTCCTGGACGCGCAGGGCACTCCTCGCACCCACCGGTTCGTCCACCTCGGCCTGGTCTACGACCACCGGGTGGTCAACGGCAGGGACGCGATGGCCCTGCTCAAGGACGTCAAGGCGGAGCTGGAGGCACCGGACGCGCTCGGCTGACCGCAGACCCCATGGAGCCCGCCCCATGGAGCCCCGCCCCATGGAGCCCCGCCCCACGGAACCCCACCCCACGGAACCCCACCACCCCCGGGGTACCGCCCGTCGGACTGGAAAGGACACCCCTGACATGACTACCGACACCACACCCCACAGTCGCGCCTACGACCTGCTCGCCTCGGTTCTCAGCAACAAGTTCGAAGTGCCCCCCGAGGCCATCGTCCCCACCGCGACCTTCGAGCAGCTGGACCTCGACTCGCTGGCCGTGGTGGAGCTCTTCGTCGTCCTCACCGAGGAACTCGGCATCGAAGTACAGGACGGCGAGGCCGACCCGGACCTCACCCTGGCCGGCGTGGCCGACCTCATCGCCGAGGCCGTCAAGCCGTGACCGGCGCCCGTCCCGACGTCGCCGTCACCGGGATCGGCCTGGTCACTCCGGCCGGCACCGGCCGCGAGGCCACCTGGGACGGCGTGTGCGCGGGCCGCCCCACCGCCCGGCACGTCCCCGAACTCAAGGGTCTCGACGTCGACTTCGCCTGCCTGGTACCGGACTTCTCACCCCGTGATCACGTCCCCGGCTCACGCCCCTGGCAGTACGACCGCTTCACCCAGTTCGCCCTCTGCGCCGCCCTGGAGGCGGTCTCCGACGCCGGCCTGGACCCGGCCGACTGGGACGCGGACCGCGTCGCGGTGGTCTTCGGCAGCTCGGCCGGCGGCACCGGCACCATGCTGGAACAGCACCGCAAACTGCTCGAGGTGGGCACGGCACGCGTCTCACCGCTGCTGCTGCCGATGTTCCTGCCCAACATGGCCACCGGACAGCTCACCATCCACCTGCGGGCCCGGGGCCCGGCGCTGTGCACGGTCACCGCCTGCGCCTCCGGCGCCACCGCCATCGGCACCGCCCTGCAACTCCTGCGCTCCGGGGCCTGCGACATCGCCGTCGCGGGGGCCTCCGACGCGGTCGTCCAGCCCTTCTGGGTCACCGGCTTCGACCGGATGGGCGCGCTGTCCCGGCGCGGCGACGACCCGCGGGCCGCCTCCCGGCCCTTCGACACCGCCCGGGACGGCTTCGTCATGGCGGAGGGCGGTGCGGCCCTGGTCCTGGAGCCGGCCAGTGCGGCGAGGGCCCGCGGACGCCCCGGCTACGCCCTGCTGGCGGGCTACGGAGCATCGTCCGACGCCCACCACCCCGTGGCACCCGACCCCGAGGGCAAGGGCGCCGCCCTCGCCGTGCGGCGGGCCCTCGACGACGCCGGCGCCCGCCCCGCGGACGTGCAGCACATCAACGCGCACGGCACCAGCACGCCGCTCAACGACGCCGCCGAGGCCCGTCTGATCCGCCGCCTCTTCCCTCACCAGCCCTCCGTGACCTCGGTCAAGGGCACCCTCGGCCACCTGCTCGGCGCGGCCGGGGCGGTCGAAGCGGCGATCACCGCCCTGTCCGTGGCCCACGGCCGGGTGCCGCCCGTGGCCAACCTCGAGAAACAGGAAGGAGACGCCGAGATCAACGCCGTCACCGGCACCAGCCGGGAGCAGCCCGTCGACCTCGCCCTGAGCCATTCCTTCGGCTTCGGCGGCCACAACGCCGTACTCGCCTTCAGAAGCTGCCCCACCGAACCGGCCCGGGAGCCGGCCGCTCCTTCACCGTGAGCATCTCCAGGCGGCGGCAGCGGCCATCCGAACGACCTCTCCGCCGGCCGCCGCCGATCCCGCTACGAGCAGCGCGTGGGCTGCGGCTCCGCGCACAACCGACAGGGACAGCGTGGAGAAGGCTGCTTTCCCCCGGTCGAGGGATCGTTGCGGAATTCGATGGACGCGAGGCCGAGGAGGCGGTTCGAACTCCGCGCCATGCCCCGACGAAAGGGAGAAGACCGTGAGTTTCCTCAATCCCCGTGTCCCCGGTGCCAACTCGGACGACGTCGTCACGGACGTCACCGAGGCCCCGCACCGCCTGCGTGCGGTCGCCCAGGCCTGCGGAGCGCAGGTCATCGCGACCGTCGACGTACAGGCGGGAGAGGACGACTGGAACGCGCCGCCCACCGAGGAGCATCCGCGTCCGGTGGTGCTCGCGCACGGCACCTTCGGCAACCGGGGCTACACCTGGAACACGGCGACACCGCTGCTACGACAGCACGGCCACCGGGTCTTCCGGCTCGACTACGGCCAGCACGGCCACCCCGTGATCTTCGGCCTCGGCGACATCAAGCGCTCCGCCCGGCAGCTCGCGGACTTCGTCGACGAGGTACTGCGGCGGACCGGCGCCCGGGAGGTCGACGTGGTCGGCTTCTCGCAGGGCGGCATGGTGCCGCGCTACTACCTGAACGCCCTGGGCGGAGGACCCAAGGTGCACAACTTCGTCGGCATCGCGCCCAGCAACCACGGAGTCACGGCACAGGGGCTGATGAACCTCGCCCGCCAGATTCCCGGCGCGGTGGAACTCCTCGAACAGGGCGCCGTCGGGGAGGTCGTGCCGGCCTGGCCGCAACTCCAGCACGACCACCCCTTCCAGCGCGAGCTGGCCGATCTCGGCGAGACGACGGAGGGCGTCCGCCACACCGTCATCGCCACCCAGTACGACGACGTGGTCACTCCGTACACGTCGTGCGCTCTCGCGAAGACCGAGGGCCGCTACGTCAACAACATCGTCCTTCAGGACATCGACCCGGACGACCACACCCCGCACGTGAGCATGCCCTACAACCCGACCGTGCTGAACGAGGTCCTCAAGGCCCTGGCCGACTGAGTCCTGCTCCCGTCCAGGAGAACGCGGGCGACCAGCGCCGGGTCGTCGTTCATCGGGACGTGGCCGCAGCCGGGCAGCCGCACCAGGCGGGCACGCGGAATGGCGCGCTTGGCGCGTATGCCCTGCCGGGGCAGGAGCAGCCGGTCCCGGTCGCCCCACGCCACGGTGACGTGGACGCCGGGCACATCGTCGGTGAACAGCACGCTCCGGCCGGCCCGGAGCGTCTGGGTAAAGCCCTCGGCGCGGGCGAGCGCCAGCGTCTCGGCGACCACGGCCTCGGGGGAGCGGCGGCCGGGACGGGCGTAGATCGTACTCGTCAGCGCGGTGCGGCCGACCGCGGTGCGGGACAGCCGCTCGACCAGCGGGAGGGGCAGGCTCCGGGCGGTCCGGCGCATCCCCATCAGGACGCCGAAGGCGTAGCGCCGCTCGGCCTGCGTCCAGAAGCCGGCCGGGGACAGGGCCGTCACCGACCGCACCAGGTTCTCCCGGCCGAGTTCCAGGGCCAGCAGACCGCCCAGCGAGTTGCCCGCCACGTGGGGGCGGTCGAGGCCCAGTGAAGCGCAGAAGGCGCCGAGCACCGCGCTCGTCGTCGGCAGGTCGTGCGGCAGCCCCGGCGGCAGTGCGGAGGACTCCCCGAACCCCGGCAGGTCCACGGCTATCACGTCGCGTTCGGTGGCGAGGACGTCGACCACCGGGTCCCAGGCCTGCCGGTGGTGACCGATGCCGTGCAGCAGAAGCAGCGGCTCGCCGGCGCCCACGCGCGCGTAGGCGAGCGTGATGTCACGCGGACCGTGGGCGGTGGGGGCCGTGAAGGAGAGCGTTGCGGACATGGGGCTCCTTGTCGGGAACGGGTGTTCCGGGAACGCGCGTGCGATGACGTCGGGTAGACAGCTTGTCAGTAATGGCTACCGACGGGTAGCCCCGGTGCCGGGTGCGAGCGATTCCGTCTGGACACCACCGGACGCGTCCGCTGGGATGGTGGGGTGAGCACCGACACCGCGACCGACGTCTTCGAAGAGCACCGGCCCGTCCTCCTGGGCGTCGCCTACCGCATGCTCGGCCGCCTGGCCGACGCGGAGGACGTGGTCCAGGAGGCGTGGCTGCGCTGGTCCGGTGCCGACCGCAGCGCCGTGCGCGAACCCCGCGGATACCTGGTGCGCGTCACCACCCGGCTCGCCATCGACCGGCTGCGCCAGGTCAAGTCGCGCGGCGAGACGTACGTCGGCCCGTGGCTCCCCGAGCCCTACGTCACCGACTTCGGCGACGCCGTGCCGGACACCGCCGAGCGGGCCGTCCTCGCCGACTCCGTGTCCCTCGCCGTCCTCGTCGTCCTGGAGTCGCTGTCGCCGCTGGAACGGGCGGTGTTCGTCCTCAGGGAGGCCTTCGGCTACCCGTACGCGGAGATCGCCGCCATGCTGGAGCGCGGCGAGGCCGCGGTGCGCCAGCTCGCCGGACGCGCCCGCAGGCACGTCGACGAGCGGCGCCCCCGCTACGACGTCGACCAGGCCCAGCGCCGCGACCTCACCGAGCGCTTCCTCGCCGCCGCGGCCGAGGGCGACCTGGCCGGCCTGCTGGCGACGCTCGCGCCGGACGTCCGGCTGGTGGGAGACAGCGGCGGCCGGTCCAAGGCGCCGCTGCGCGTGCTGGAGAGCTCCGACAAGGTGGGCCGCTTCCTGCTGGGTGTCGCGCGGCAGGGCATTCCCGACGCCACCTTCCACTTCCTGGAGCTCAACGGCGGCCCGGCCCTGCTGGTCCGCTCCGGCGGCAAGCCGGACTCCGTCGTCCAGGTGGACGTCGTCGACGGTCGCATCCAGTCGATGTACATCATCCGCAACCCGGACAAACTGCTGTCCCTGGCCGACATTCCCTAGCCCCGCCCCGTTCTCCCCGCGTCATCTCAGGGCCCCGGTCCCCGTCCCGCGACGTCTCGCGACGGGGGCCGGGGCCGTTCCGTCGTGGGATTGGTCTTGACCAAGGGGGTGGGGCGTTTTAGGGTCGCAGAGAACTGCAACAACCTTTAATAAACAAGGGCGTCAAAACGCCGCCGGACTACGGCGATTGCGGAGGACAGGGTGGGGACCACGCAGTTGGAATCGGTGCCGGAGCCCAAGTACTGGCACCTCAGGACCGTACTCAGCGAGGCGCTGGACTCGGAGTTCGAGGTGGGCGAGATCCTGCCCAACGAACGCGACCTCGCCGCCCGCTTCGGCGTCGCTCGCGCGACCCTGCGCCAGGCCCTGGAGCAGCTCGAGCTGGAAGGCAGGCTCCAGCGCCGCAGAGGCGTCGGTACGACCGTGGCGCCGCCGCGCGTCGGCGTGGCCGTCGGCACCCGGGAGCACGCCTGGCCCGGGACGGCCGACGACGCCTGGCAGCCCGCCGACTGCGTCCTCGCGGCACCTCCCGCTGCCGTGGCCGCCGCCCTGGAGACGGACCGCGACGAACCCGTCCACACCGTCCGCCGCTCCCGCGTGAGCCACGGCCAGCCCGTCGCCGCGGAACTGCTGTACGTCCCGGCGTCCTCGGTGCCCGACCTCACCGCCATCGACGCGCCCTCCGGGCCCGCACGCGCGCGTGCCGTGCTGCGTGAACTGCAGCGCGGGGACCTGGAGCGGCAGGAGAGCGCCGTCGAGCTGGGCTCGGTCGGCGCGGACGACGCGAAGGAGCTGGACCGCCTCCCGGGCGCGCCCGTCCTCGTGGTCACCACCCGCTACCTCGCCGACGGCCGCACCGCAGCCCTCTCCGTCGCCACCTACCGCGCGGACACCTGCCGGCTGACGTTCGGCGACTCCGGGGACGTGGAGATCCACCACGGCCCCGAGACGCAGGCCTCCTGACCGACCCGCCCCCCGGGTCGCCGCCCGCCGCCCGCGGGTCAGCGGCGGGCCGTCGCGCCCTCGACCGCGAACAACTGCTCCTCCACATGGTCGAGGGCCAGCCGCAGCGCACCCGTCGCCACGGCCGCCTCGCCGAGCAGCGACAGGGCCACCCGCGGCGGCCGCAGGCAGTAGCGGGCCAGCTCCCGGCGCAACGGCTCCAGTACGCCGTCGAGGCCGGCCGCCCAGCCGCCGATGACGACCATCTCCGGATCGAGCGCCAACGCCAGTGCCGCCACGTCGTGCACCAGCCGCTGGATGAACCGCTCGACGGCCGCGCGGGCCCGCTCGTCGCCCTCACGGGCCTCGGCGAAGACCTTGGCGACCGCCTGCTCGTCCAGCGGGTGCAGCGGCTGGTCCGTGGTGGACAGCAGCGTCTCCGGCGTCACGTCCCGGCCCAGCAGGTGCAGCGCGCCGATCTCCCCGGCCGCCCCGCCGTACCCCCGGTGCAGCCGCCCGCCGATCAGCGCCCCGGCCCCGGGACTGAGCCCGGCCAGCACGAACACGATGTCGTCGCTCTCGGTGGCGGACCCCTTCCAGTGCTCGGCGACCGCCGCCGCGTTCGCGTCGTTCTCGACCAGCACCGGGCACTTGAAGGAACGGCTCAGCCGCTCACCCAGGCCAAGACCCGTCCACCCGGGCAGCGCGGTGCCCAGGCGGACCGTGCCGTCCGCCTCGACGATCCCGGGCGTGGCCGCGCCCACCGCCCGCAGCGAGCCGCGCGCCACACCGGCCCGGCGCAACAGCTCGGCCACGGCCGTGCGCAGCCGCTCCAGCCGCTCGTCGGCCGGCGCGTTCTCGTCCACGTCCTTGGCCTGGGCGCCGATCACCCGGCCGTCCAGGTCGGACAGGAGCGCGGCCACGCGGTGCGGGCCGATCTCCAGGCCCAGCAGGTGTCCGGCCTCCGCCCGGAACCGGAACCGCCGCGCCGGCCGCCCCTGCCGCCGGGCCGTCCCCTCGTCGGCGGCCGCCTCGACGACCAGGCCGGCCTCTATCAGCCCCTCGACGACACCCTCGACGGTCGGCCTGGACAGCCCCGTCACCCGGGTGATCTCGGTCAGCGTCGCGGAGTCCGTCGCACGCAACGCGTGCAGCACCACAGCGGAATTGATCCTCCGCAACAGTGAAGGGTCCCCGCCGGTCAGGCCTGCCAAGGTCCGTCCTCCCAGCTCGTGCGCGTGTGGGCCGGATGGTACTCGGCCCGCCGAACCCCGGCGAGTTCCGGTCCGCCGTGCCCGCTCCCCGAAGCCTCCTCACCCGGGCGCGACGAACCCCGACTCGTACGCCGTGATCACCGCCTGGGTGCGGTCGCGTGCCCCCAGCTTCGCCAGGACGGCGCTCACGTGCGACTTCACCGTCTCCGTGCCGACCACCAGCCGTGCGGCGATCTCCGCGTTCGACAGCCCCCGCGCCATCAGCCGCAGCACCTCGCCCTCCCGTTCGGTCAGCCGGGCGCGCTCCAACTCGGCGCGGGCCGCGCGGTTCCCGCCCCCGTCGCCGTACTCGGCGGCCAGCTGCCGCACCGAGGCGGGGAACAGCAGGGACTCGCCCTCGGCGATCAGCCGCACCGCGTGCACGATCTCGGCCGGGCGGGCCCGCTTGAGCAGGAAGCCGTCGGCGCCCGCGCGCAGGGCCTCGTACACGTACTCGTCGTTCTCGAAGGTCGTCACCACGAGGATCTTCGGCGGGTCGGCCACCGTCCGCAGCAGCGCGCGGGTGGCCTCGATCCCGTCCAGCAGCGGCATCCGGACGTCCATGGCGACCACGTCCGGCCGCACCTGCCGCACCAGCGGAATGACCGCCGCCCCGTCGGCCGCCTCACCGACCACCTCGATGTCCGGCTGCGCCTCCAGCACGGCCCGCAGACCGGCGCGCACCAGGGGTTCGTCGTCGACGAGGAGCACTCTGACCGGCATCCGCCCAGCGTAGATCAGCCGAGCGGCAGCTCGACGCGCACCTGCCAGTCACCGGCGCCGTCCGGCCCCGTGCGGGCCCGCCCGCCCAGCAGCGCGGCCCGCTCCCGTATGCCGCGCAGACCGCTCCCGCGGCCCGGGGCGGGCCTGTCGTCCGGCAGCGGATTGCGCACCTCCAGGGTGAGCGCCCCGTCCGCGACCCCGATACGAACCAGGGCCGGCACCGCCCCCGCGTGCCGCAGCACGTTGGTCAGCGCCTCCTGGAGGATGCGGTAGCCCTCCCGGGAGACCGGGCCCGGCAGGCTGTCCAGCGGGCCGGTGACCTCGGCGTCGACCTTGGCCCCGGAGGCGCGCGCGGACTCCAGGAGCCGGTCGGCGTCCGTGAGCGTCGGCCGGGCGCTCACCGGCCGCTCCGCCTCCCGCAGCACCCCGAGCACCCGCTCCAGGTCCTCCAGCGCCGCCCGGCCCGTCTCCTCGATCGCCGTCAGGGCCCGGTCGGTGAACTCCGGGCTGTTCGCCGCGCGCGCGGCCCCCGCCTGGACGACGGCCACGGTCAGCGCGTGACCGATGGAGTCGTGCAGCTCGCGGGCGATGCGGGTGCGCTCCAACAGCTGCTCGGTGCGCTCCTCGAGGGCCGTGAGGCGTTCGGCGGCCGACGGGCCGAGCAGTCGCCGGGCGGCGGCGGTGAGCACCTCGCCGAGGCCGACCACGACCGCGTACAGCACGAGGAGCGGCAGCGGCGCCAGCAGGCCGTACAGCCACCCCGGTTCGCCCGACAGGGCGGGCAGGTCCTCGGGCTCGTGCCCCACCGTGCGCGCGGCCAGGGTGTACGCCACGATCGGCAGCCAGATCGTGAGGTAGGAGGCCACCCCGCCCAGCAGCGTCCTCACCCCCAGCCAGAGCACGGTCCGCCAGCGGTCCCGCCAGGTCACGGCGGGCAGCAGGGCGAAGTCCGGCTCCGCCTCGTCCGGTGTCAGCAGCAGCCGGGCCTGCATCACCTCGCCCACCCGCACCGCCGGGATCAGACCCACCGGCACCAGCACCAGCAGCGGCACCCAGGGCAGCTCCGGTGCGACCCACCACCACACGCTGAGCGCGGCCACCGGCACCCACAGGTGCAGCAGCCGGGTGTACGTCCTCCCGCGTACCAGCGGGCGCAGCAGGCGAACCATCCCGTCATCGTGTCATCCGGCACCGACGGCACGGCTCCCCCGCACGGGGGACGCGCCATCCACCGGCGGGGGAGGCCACCGCGCGGTGCGGTCCGCCACGCTGTCGCCATGACCAGCATCGACGTCCGCAACCTCACCAAGGAGTACGGCCCCCGACGAGCTGTCGACGACCTCACCTTCACCGTGCGTCCCGGCAGCGTCACCGGCTTCCTCGGCCCCAACGGCGCCGGCAAGTCCACCACCATGCGGCTCGTCCTGGGCCTGGACCGGCCGACCTCCGGGACCGCGACGGTCGGCGGACGCGCCTACACCACCCTCCACGAGCCGCTGCGGCACGTCGGCGCCCTGCTCGACTCGGAGGCGGCCCACGGATCGCGCACCGCGCGGGACCACCTCCGCGTCCTGGCGGCGAGCAACCGCGTCCCCGCGCGGCGGGTCGGGGAGGTGATGGAGGAGACGGGCATCGCGTCCGTGGCCCACCGCCGGGTGAAGACGTACTCCCTGGGGATGCGCCAGCGACTGGGCATCGCCGCCGCGCTGCTGGGCGATCCCGAAGTGGTGATGCTGGACGAACCCTCCAACGGACTGGATCCCGAGGGCATCGTCTGGGTGCGCGAACTGCTGCGCCGGCTCGCGGCCCAAGGACGCACGGTGCTGGTCTCCAGTCACCTGATGAACGAGACGGCGTCCTTCGCCGACCACCTCATCGTCCTCGGCCGAGGCCGCCTGCTCGCCGACACGCCGATGCGGGAGTTCATCGACTCGCGCGTGCAGCCGCGGGTGCGCATCCGGACGCCGGACGCGACCGCGCTCAAAGCCGCGCTCGCCCGGCACGGACACGACGCCGTGGAACACGACGGCGGGTACTGGACCGTGCACCGCGCGCGCGTGGACGACGTCGGCCGGATCGTGTCCGGCGCGGGCGTACCCGTCCACGAACTCGCCTCGGACGAGGGCACGCTGGAACAGGCCTACCTCGACCTGACCGCCGCCGAGACCGAGTTCGCCGCACAGCCCAAGGAGGCCCGACCATGAACCTCACCCCCGTCCTCCGCGCCGAGGCGCTCAAGGTGCTCACCCTGCGCTCGCTGTGCGGCACCCTGCTGGCCCTGTTCGTGGTCACCACGGCGTTCTCCGCACTGGCCGGGTCGTCCGACGCCTCCGATCCGGACTTCGACCCGCTGTTCACGGCCCTGTCCGGTGTCATGCCCGGCCAGATCGCGGCCATCGCCTTCGGGGCCGTCGTCATCTCCTCCGAGTACCAGACCAACGGGATCCGGCTCTCCCTGGCCGCAGTACCGCAGCGCGGCCGGTGGTTCGCGGCGAAGCTGGCGGTCATCGCCGTACCGGTCCTGGTGGTGGGGCTGGTCACCGCGCTCGCCGCCCTGCTCGCGGCTCGTGCGGGCCTCGGCACGGCGGCGGACGGGCTCACCGCGGGTGAGCAGGTCCGCGGCGTCGTGGGCTGCGGGATCTACCTCATGCTCATGGCCCTGTTCGCGGCCGGGCTCACCACCCTGTTCCGCAGCGGAGTGGCCACCCTGTCCACCCTGATCCCGTTCATCCTCGTCGTCTCCTTCGTGCTCGGGGACGCGGCGGGCACAGCCGCCGGCTTCCTGCCCGACCAGGCGGGTCAAATCGTCCTCTACCGGACGCACGACGGGACCCTCGGGCCCTGGACGGGGCTAGCGGTGGCGGCGCTGTGGGCCGCCGTCGCGCTCCTCGCCGGATTCTGGCGGCTGCGCCGCCGGGACGCCTGACCACGGACGACCGGCGGGGCGGCTGACGCCCCGCCAATTGTCAGTGGCGGCGGGTTTACTGGAGGCATGAACATCGCGCGGCACCTCGCCCTCGTCGACGAGCTGTGCTTCCGGCCCTTCCCGGCGGAGCACGGCCCGTCGGGCGGGGGCACCGCGGCTCCCGGGCACTTCACGGCGGTGCTGGAGAGCAGCCGCGGCCTGCGCGGACGCGACCCGGGCGAGCGGGCGGCGACGGTCGAGCAGTACGAGAAGGACCGGGACGCCCTCTACGAGCGGTTCGCCACGCGCTGGGGGCGGACGGACCCCTTCAACCTGCAGACGGTCCTGCTGCGGACCGAGCGCGAGGAGATACCCGAGCCGTGGGCCGGGCTGAGCGCCGGCGCGCGGGTGGCGTGCCTCTGGGAGGCCGAGGGCACCGGCCGCTGGGTCGCGGTGGCCGTCGCCGACCGAGACCAGGCGGACGAGGTGCGGTTGCTGGCGGTGGTCACGCAGGAGCCACCGCCGTGACCGCGGTGCAGGACTACGTCCGCTGCCGGGTCCCGTGTGCCGGCTCCCGCAGCCGGCCGCCCTCCCGGTACTCCTCGGTGGCCCGTCGCCGCCGTCATCAGGCCGGGGTCGATGCCGCAGAAGAGTCCGCTGGGCTGGGATGCGGCAGGTCGGAGCGGTGCCGATCCCCTGACCCGCGAGGCCGCATGCGTGTTCGGGTAGTTCGCTGCGCCGAATTTCGCTCCGGTGGTGATCGACGAGGTTCTGGTGGACGCCGAGGCACTGGAGCTCGCGGCACGGACGACGTCTTCTCTGTGTACATGCCTCGTTCAGGCCGTCCTCACCCCGCATCTGGCCAGCTCGGACCGATGATGGAAAAGGTTCAATGCGTTCAGGGACGTAGGCGCGGTGGTCGGCTGTCTTGTGATGATCGACGGCTGGGCGGGTTCATGCCTGGAACTCGGTGAGGTCGATGCCGTGAACGTGCAGTGGGTAGCCGTATACCGGGTGGGTCGTCTCCCGCTCGGGTGTCATGCCGAGCTTGCGGATGACGTTCTCGGAGGCGTTGTCCCCCACCCGGCTGATGCTGATGACACGGTCCAGGCCGCGGTCCTGGAGTGCGAACTCCAGTGTGGCGTGCGCGGCTTCGGACGCGTATCCCTGGCCCCAGAACGGTGAGCCGAGCCGCCAGTTGATCGCCACTGCGGGCATCACCTCCGGCAGGAACTCGGGCACGGACAGCCCTGTGAAACCGATCAGTTCGCCCGAGGCCAGCAGTTCGACGGCGAAGAGTCCGAAGCCCTCCTCATCCCACTCCTCCTCCCACCGTTCGATGTCCTCGGCTGTGTGGTCCAGGTCGCGCACCGAACCGTCGTCGGTCCAGCGCATAACCCGTGGGTCCGCGTTGATGTCCGCCATCGACGCGAGGTCGTCGTCGTGCCAGCCACGGAGGAGAAGACGGGGTGTGCGGATCTCGGTCATGCGCCCATCCTGCCGAAGGCAGGCACCGCATCGGTAATCCGGCGCTCGCCGGCGCCGCCGCTTCGCCAGCGCGGTCGAGAGGCCAGACCGATTCAGTGGCAGCCTGCCGCAGCACCACGGCCCTTGCGGGCGCCGTATGTCATGACGCGGCCGATTGGCTGCAGCAACCCGGGACGGGCTGTCGCGACCAACCGGCCGCGCCGCGATGGTCCCTGGTCAGCCATCGACGGCGGCGAGGGCGTCGATCTCCACCAGCATGCCGGGCGGAAGCTCCATGTAGACGGTGGTACGGGCCGGGAACGGCTCGCCCACCGCCTCGGCGTATGCCTGGTTCATCTCGGCGAGATGGGCCGCGTCGGTGAGGTAGACGCGCAGGATGAGCACGTCCTCCAGGCCCGCACCGGCCGCTTCGAGGACTGCGGTGACGTTGCGCAGGACCTGTGCGGTCTGCTCGGCGACCGTGCTGCCCACGACGTTCCCGGTCGCCGGGTCGAGGGGCAGCTGGCCGGCGACCTGGACGAGTCCGCCCTTGCGCACGCCCTGGGACAGGGGAGCGGGAAGCACGGGGGCGTCCTTGGTGCTGATGATGGTCCTGCTCATGGGAGTTTCCTCGGTTCTCTTCAGAGGCGAATGTCTGCGAGACGGCCGGATCCGTGCTGAGGAGGATCGCGAGGCGTCTCGGTGGGTGACCTTGGCGAGGGCCTGCCCGGCCACGGGGCGGGAGGCCCGGGCTGTCAAGGCCGGTGGGGACAGGGGCGGATGGACCGATTCGGTTCATGCCCGGCTCGGAGGGCGGACGCGGACGCTCGCCCGGGTGGGAGGCGGCCGAGGCCGCGGTGCCTTCATGCCCGTCTCCGCCGGGTGGTGACAAAGGCCGCCTCCCGGCGAGTACGACCGCTCCGTGAGCGACCCCGCACCACGATGCTGCGGCACCGGGCACGTGCCGCGGTATGCGTCACGTGACTGCACCTGGCCACGACGGACCGCCGACCGCTGGACGGAGTCGCACCTCATCGGCAGCCCGTGCCCACCGGCCCACGCCCAGGCCTGTGCCGTCCGGGGAAGAAGTGGCTCCCGACAAGGCTTCGGGGCTGCTCTCTCCGGCGGGCAGCACGGTCGGTCGCCGCCTACGCGCGGCAGGCACAGCGGACGGCCGCAGCCGAGAACGTGCACGTCCCGCGAAGTGGCGTGGCCGGTCGTGGCCCGGTGCCGTGCGGACGACGGCCCGGGGCGTGGCCGGGATCCGAGGCGAGCGGATCCAAGGCTCGCGCGAGCACGATCAAGGTAGCGTCGAGGCGATCGATGTGCAGCAGCAGGCGCTGCTCCGGGCGACGCATACGCCGCTCGTCCGAGAGCAGGGACAGCGCCCCGGTGACCCTGGGGCGTGCGGTATGCGAGGCGATTCCCGGTCGATGGTGCGTGATGCGGATCAGCTGTGTCACGGTCTCCTGTGCGCGGTCGGCCGCGGCGGTGAGCCGGGTGGCGCACTCTGCGCCCTGGCCCGCCGGGAAACGCCCGGCCGTGGCGGCCAGGCTCCGTGCGTGGTAGGCAGCAGACCCCAGCAGTTCCACCAGGTGGCGGGCGCGATCACGTCGGCCACGTTGCGGGTTGAGCGGGTGGGTGAGCGGCAGAGACGCTTTACCGAAGGACTCCAGTGCTTGGTCGAGGTCACGTGCCGCGCGCACCCAGCTCGTCGATGTTCCTGCGCCCAGGTTTCCTGTGGTGGTCCGAAGGAGTTGGCGGAGGACCAGCAGGAAGTTGACCAACTCCTCGTCACTGGCCCGGCGGACCGTGGTGGGCAGAACCAGGACGGCGGCGAGGATCCCGCAGGCCACTCCCAGTGCGGTCTCCTCAACGCGCAGGAGCAGCACGTGCGTCGAGAAGGTGCCCAGGAGGGAGAGCAGCAGACTGAGCATGCAGGTGAGGAAGAACGTCACCGCCCAGTAGGCGACGGACGGCGTGTAGAACATCCCGAACATGCAGACCAGCAGCAGGAGCAGGAGCAGCGGGCCGTCTCCGCCGACCAGGGCGGCGAGACCGTAGCCGACCACCACGCCGATGACGGTGCCCGTCAGCCGCCGGAGACTTTGCAACAGGACTTCGCCGGTGCTCTCGTTCTTGATGAATACGACCCAGGACGCCGCGACGGCCCAGTACCACAGGTGCGGGGACAGGAGATGACCGCCCACGACGGCGAGTGCCGAGGCAGCGGTCACCTGAAAGGCCTGTCGGGTGGCTGCGCGCTTCAGGCTTCCGGTGTCCCTTTCCCCGCGCCGCTCCACTGCGAAGGCTTGCCCCTGCGGTGTGGCGCGCTCGCGCGGAGGTGTCCCGCGTTCTGGTCGAGGGACGGCGCGCGGGCCGAGAGCCCGCAAGGCTGCGGTGAGTTCGTCGACCGCTTGGAAGCAGTCCTGCAAGTGTGCGGATCCGGCCGGCCGGTGTGCCGGGCCGTCCTCACGCTGCTCCTCGTACTCCTCGTACTCCTCGTACTCCTCGTACTCCTCGGGGGGAGGGGCCGTTCCAACGGTCAGCTGGTGTCGGAGAACCTGGATCCGTCCCGTGAGCTGCTGCCGTGCTGTCCGTTCCGCCAGGTCGTTGAGGTTCGGTTGCGTTCGGGCCGCGCGGACGGTGAGCACGGCCAGCCGCTGCGCAGCCACCTCGGCCCGAGAGATGTGCTGCAGCAGCAGGTCGTCGGTGTCCTGGTCGACCGGGCGTTCATCGAGGAAGTCCTCGATCAGAAGCACGGATGCGTGCAGCCTGTCCAGGTGGCGCTCCAACGATCGACTCCGAGTGTGGACGTCCTGACCAGTGGCGATCATCGAGGCCGTGTCCCGTAGGACCTCGTGCAGACGCCCGTCGAAGGCACGCCGGAGCCGCGTCAGGACGCCGGACGCCGTCCTGGGGCCGGCGCAGTACCACACGGTCGCGACGGCGCCGAATGCGACGAGTACGGCTGCCCCGAGCTGCGGAAGCTGGACCACTCGGGCCTGGGTGAACTGCGACAAGAAGAAGGCCATGAAGCCGAAGATGCCCAGCCCCAGCCCTCTCGCGCCGAATCGGCGGGCCTGGACGGTCAAATGGATCAGCAGCAGGCACAGCACCTTGGCTGCCGTCGGGTACGGAGTCAGCACGGCTCCGGCGGTCAGGGCCGCGAGGGAGAGTGGAGCCCCGAGCCCGAGCGTGCTGAGCTGGTTGCGCGGGTGCAGGTCACTGATCGCCAGTGACGTCACCATGGCGGTGAAACCGCCCGCCAGCAGTGCCGTGTCGGACCCTTGCAGCGCTGTCAGCACGGCGAGGGTCGCGGCGGCGCCCAGCACGGCGCGCATCGCGGAGGTGAGACGCATCAGCCCCGGGTCAATGGCGGCGAAGCGGTCCCACAGCAATGCTTTTGTCCTCGCCACCATGGGTTTCTCCGTCATCCTTCCGCCTGTGGACGGTCGTGCCCGCGGCTGACGGCGCGGAGCCACTGCGTGGCGGTCGTCCGAGCGGGACCCTGCATCACCGCGACAAGCCAGACGGCGATGGGAGGAGTCTGGAGGTCCCGACCGACTCATTGCCGCGCCAACAGTCTCGACGAGCGGGGGTTCCGTCCGGTATGCGTCAGGTGACTGCTGCACTCTCCGATGCGCCGAGCCGCGTCCCGCGTGCTCCGGTTTCGACGGCGGTGCTGCGCAGCGCAGCGGGAGGACCGGGACTCCCGGGAGACCTCGCAGGTCCTTGCCATCGGCGGCCTCCCGGGTGGTCCCAGGGCGCCGGACCGGTGTTGGGTGCCGGCGCTCCGCTCGTCGCCCAGCGGTCGCGTTGAGGATGTAGCGGACGTGCGGGCCGCCGAAGTAGCGCGCAGTATGTGGGGCCGGCGTTGTCGGCGGTGGAAGAACCCGCGGGTTTCGGCTGCGAGTTCGGTCTGGTTCCTGGCCCGGTGGGTGTGGGGCAGGCTGCGCTTGAGGCCGGCGTCGACCAGTTCGTCCGGGTTCGGCTCGGGTGAGTACGACGGCGGGAAGTGCAGCTCGATCCGGTCCTCGCGGCCGGTGACCTGGTCCGAGCGGATCCCGGCCTGGTCGGCGAAGAGCCTTCGCCCTTGTCCGCTCCTGCTTTGGCCCGGATCGCCGGCCAGGTCCGGGAGACGGCCTTCGACTCCGGTCCGTCCAGCAGACGGGCGCTCGGGCCAGCGGTGCGCGGACGAGGGAGCCGTCGGCGGGCGCTGCCTGAGGCACGGCACTCCCACACCCGCTGCAGCCTCGCCATCCGGAAACAACTCTTTCGAAAGGCGGCTTTCTATGGTTGGGTGACTCCATGTCCGAACAACCGTCCCGTGTCATCGCGGATCCGCGTGCCCTGATGGCCATCGCGCATCCCCTGCGTCTACGCATCCTCGAAGCCCTGGCCCTGCATGGACCACTGACGGCGACCGACGTCGCGCATCATGTCGCGGAGAGCCCCGCGAACTGCTCCTGGCATCTGAGGCAGTTGAACAAGTACGGCTTCATCACCGAGGCGGGTGGCGGCAGCGGCCGGCAGAGGCCCTGGCGTATGGTCGCCGACGCGCATCGTTGGGGGGTCGGCGAGGAAAGCCCCGAGCTGGCCCGGGCCGGGGACGCCGCGTCACAGGTACTGGTCGACCTTGAATATCGCGCCCTGCGCGAATGGCTGGTGACTCGACGGCAGGAGACGCCCGAATGGCGTGACGCCGGCTTCTTCAATCAGGCCATAGGCTGGTGCACACCCGAGGAGTTGGACGAGCTGGGGGCCGGCATAGCAGAGCTGTTCGCGCCCTATCTGGCGCGTATCGAGGAGGCCTCGGCCCGTCCGGCCGGGTCCCGGCCCGTCCGGCTCATGGGGTGGGGTATCCCGGCCGCGACACCGATGCCGGGAAACGCCACGGAGGAGCAGACGTGAGGCGCCTGTTAGGACGGCGCGACTTCCGGACGATCTTCATAGCGCTCACGGTGAGCATGCTGGCCGAATCGGTGCTTGTTCTTGCTCTGGGGGTCTGGGTCAAGGACCTGACTGGCTCCGACGGACTGGCAGGTGCGACCTTCCTCGCGCTGAGCGCCCCCATGCTCGTCGCTCCGCTGGCCGGCTGGGTCGTCGACCGGATCCCACGACGGGCGATCTTCGTCGCGTTGAACGTGGTCACCGCCGGGCTGCTCCTGCCGTTGCTCACCGTCCGCCACGCAGCCGATCTGTGGATCGTCTACACGGTGGCCGTCGGTTACGGACTCTCGTACATCGTGCTCGGCGCGACCGTCAGCGCCTTGGTGCCCGAGCTGGTACCGGCGGATCTGCTGCCCGACGCCAACAGCGCCCTGCAGACCGTCAAGCAGGCGCTGCGTCTGCTCGGCCCCCTGATCGGGGCCGGACTGTTCAGTCTCCTGGGCGGCGCGAAGCTTGCCTTGGCGTGTGCCGTGTGCTTCCTGGTGGCCGGTGTCATGGGGACGTTGCTGCGGAGTGGTCGACAGGCGGTCCGGATGCCGACGACGTCTGATCGCCCGACCTGGTCGAGTGAAGTCAGTGCCGGGCTCAGACACTTGGTGCGGGAGCCGGCGCTGCGGACGGTGGCCGTCTGTTCCGCGCTGAGCATGATCGGTCTCGGCGTGGGGGAGAGTCTGTACTTCGCCTATGTCGATCAGGGGTTGGGCAGGGACGCGGCCTTTCTCGGAATCCTGGTCTCGGCGCAGGGCGTCGGCGGAGTGGCGGGCGGTGTCGCTTCGGCCCTCGTCGTGCGCAGGCTCGGCGAAGTCGGCGCCGTAGCCGTCGGTATCGGGTTGTTCGCGCTGGGGAGTCTCGCGCTGGTCCAGCCGGCCCTCTGGCTCGCGCTGCCGGCCTCCGTGCTGATCGGAATGGGTCTTCCGGTTTCCATGGTCGGTACGAACACGCTCCTGCAACGACGCACCCCGGCTCACCTTCTCGGCCGCGCCGCGACCGCCCTGGACGCGCTCGTGAGTGGGCCGCAGGCCCTGGCGATCGGCCTCGGTGCCGTTCTCGTGGGCGTCGTGGATTACCGCCTGCTCTTCGGGGCGATCGGTGTGGCGATGGCCTTCGTCGGCGGAACGCTCTGGTTCGCGCGGAGAGTCGCTCAGCCGGCCGTCTCCACCGAGCCCGCGCCGGCCCAGGCGGACTTCCCGGGCTGACCCGATGATGCCGCCGATCTGCTGAATAGGGCGCCGAAAGCGCGGCGATAGGGTGCGCGCCTAGCTTCCTCTTGCCCAGGTGGGTGGAACCCGCAGCGAGGAGAGGCAATGACCGGATCGGCCAAGGACGTCGCGGATGCATCTCGTGTGACGCCTCGTACACGTCATCAGGAAAGCCTCCTCGCTATCTGGGAGGACGTCCTCGGCAGGTCGGATATCGGCATCGAGGACGACTTCTTCGTGCTCGGAGGGAATTCCCTCCATCTCATCCGCCTCGTCTCACGGCTCAGCGAGCACTTGGGGGTGGATCTTCCGCTCCAGTTCGTCCACGAATATTCGACTGTCGCGGAGGGAGCCGCCCGCCTCGACGCGCTGGCGGCGAAAAGCGGGGGAGTGCTCACGCAGGATTCCGTCGCCGGCGAGTTCCACGAGCACGGTGGCGATTGGTAAGACGGCGCGGGGGTGAGCTTTGCGATTCCCCTCATCGACGACTGGACAGGAGAGAAGGCCTTGACGGACAGCGGAGGTCTCCGTTACCTCGTCGTGCGCAACGACGAAGAGCAGTATTCGATCTGGCTCGAAGGCAGGGATCTGCCGGCCGGCTGGCACGCCGAGGGGAAATCGGGCAGTCGCGAGGAATGCCTCGAACATATCGAGGCGGTCTGGACTGACATGCGGCCGCGCAGCTTGCGGATCCGAATGGAATCGGCCGACGCCTGACGGCGTCGGCATCCCTGCTTTCTTTGATGACGGACCCGGAGTGAGAGGGCTGGAATGAGCACTTCTGGCATGGATTCGACAATGGGAGACTCCGAGAGTCGCTCGGGTTCGGGCGACGGTTCGTTCCTCCCCCTCACACCGACCCAACACGGGATATGGCTGCACGAACAGCTGCTGCCTACCAATGCGGTCTACAGCGTCAACCGTTCGATATGGCTCTACGGAACGCTCGACGTCGCGGCTCTGCGCTCGGCCTTCGACGATGTCCTGCACCGACATCCGGTTCTCTCCGCCATTGTACGGGCGGAGCCGGAACCGGGGCTCCTCATGACCAGGCCCTCCGAGAAGGCCTTCCGTGTGGTCGATCTGACCGGTTTCCCGGCCGGTGCCGTGCGCGAACACGCCGCAGAGATGGCACGGCAGGACCTGGCAAGGCCTTTCGACACCGCCGCGGGGCCCCTCGTCCGGGTGTTGCTGCTCCGGCTGTCCGACGCTGAGCACCTCTTCGTGCTGAACGGCCACCACCTGGTTCTCGACGGCCTGTCGGTGCGAGTGGTGGCGCGCGACATCGCCGCGATGTACGAGCAGGCGGTCACCGGCCGGCCGGTGCGAACCGCGGCGCCAACCACCCGGTTCGCGGAACACGTCCGGGCGCGGGCCGACTCCGCTCCAGGCCGGGCTGCGGTGGCTGAGGAGTGGGCGGAATCGCTCCGAGGTATGCCCGCGACACTGGACCTGCCACGGGACCGGCCCTGGCCCGCCGTCCCCTCATACGCCGCCGGCTCCGTGTCGACGCACCTCGACCCCGAACTTGTCTCTGACATGCGGAAGATGGCGGTGAAGCGGCGGGTCACTCCCTTCACGGTGGCGCTGGCCGCGTTCTCGCTCGTGCTCAGCCGCTACAGCGGGGAGGAGCGATTCGCGCTCGGTACCACGCTCGCGGGGCGCACCACCTCCGGGCTGGACGACACCGTGGGCATGCTGGCCAACACCGTGCCCCTCCCCATCGACATCTCGGGCGCCGCCACCGGCGTCGACCTGCTCCGTCGCGGGCGGTCCGCCGTGCTCGGCGCTCTGAGCCGGCAGGACGTCTCCTTCGCCGAGATCGTCGAGGCCCTGCGTCCGGAGCGGATACCCCACCGGACTCCCGTCTTCCAAGTCGCGATCCAGTACGAGGACCTGTCCGGTGAGTTCTGGTCACTCAGCGGACTCCGCTCCGAGAGACTCGGCCTTCCACAGGTACTGACCCAGTTCGAACTCACCCTCCTCGTCACGGAGGAGGCCGACGGGATCGCTCTGTCCCTGGAGTACCGCAAGGACCTCTTCGAAGCGGATGCGCTGGACCGGATGCTGAGGCACCTGATCACCGTGCTGGAGCGGCTGGCCGGCACACCTGAAGCCCCCGTCCAGGTGCTGTCGGGGCTTCCGGAGCCGCAGAGGGCTCTCGTGTCGAGGCAGTTCAACGCGGAGTCGGCCGCAGCCACGGAGCACGACGCCGAGCAGGGCGTCGGGCAGCGGATCGAACGCGTCCTGCGGCGTGTGGCCGAGGCGGGTCCGGATCGCGTCGCGGTGGTCCAAGGGGCCGAGGAGTACACCTACGGGCGGCTCTGGTCCGACACCCGGGCCCTCGCGGCGGCCCTGCGCGCCCGTGGAGTCCGGCCCGGGGAAGCGGTCGGCCTGCTCGGCATCGTCGGCTACGAAGCCGTGGTCGCCATGGCGGGGATCCTTGTGGCGGGCGGTCACTATGTGCCGCTCGACCCGGCGTTCCCCGGTGACCGGGTCGCGCACATGCTGTCGGCGACCGGGGCGCGGCATCTGGTCACCGCCGCCGGCAGTGTGCCGGCCGAGGACCCTGGAGTACACGTGCATGCCGTCGGTGACCTGGTGCGGGACGGGCACGAAGCGGCCGAGCCGGTTCTGCTGCCTGCCGGGCTCGAGGGGGACCTCGCCTACGTGATCTTCACGTCGGGGACGACCGGGGCACCCAAGGCGGTGGGCGTCCCGCACCGCGGAGTCCTCGGCACCGTGCTGCGGCCCGGATCACTCCGCCACGGTCCGGACGACGGCGTACTGCTCCACCTGACGATCGCGTTCGACCCGACGGTCTATATGGTCTGGAGCGCGTTGCTCACCGGCGGGAGCGTTGTCACCCTCGACCCCGAGGCCACGTCGCTGGCCGATCTGGCGGAGCGAATCTCCCGACCGGACGTCACGGTCGCCGGCCTGACGCCCGCCCATTTCGGAGTCGTCGTCGACCATCATGTCGACGCCCTGCGCGGCCTGCGAAGGGTGCTGGTCGGTGCTGATGTGCTCCCCGTCCGCCAGGCCCGGGGGATGCTGGCCGAACTGCCGGGCGCTGACCTGGTCAATGTCTACGGACCTACTGAGAACTCGATCATCAGCACAGCATCACACTCGGCCACCTGGGACCTGAGCGCGTCGTCCGTGCCCATCGGCCGCCCGGTCGCCGGGACGTCCTGCTACGTGCTCGACCACTGGCTGGAGCCCGTGCCACTGGGCGCAGTGGGCGAGCTGTTCGTCGGCGGCGACCGGCTCGCCCGTGGCTACCTCGACGAGCCCGGTCTGACGGCGGGGAAGTTCCTTCCCGACCCGTTCGGGGATGAGCCGGGAGGCCGCATGTACCGCACCGGCGACCAGGTCCGCTGGCGCGCCGACGGGCAGCTCGAGTTCATCGGACGCGCGGACAGCCAAGTGAAGATCCGTGGGTACCGGGTGGAACTCGGGGAGGTCGAAGCCGCGCTCGTCGAACACCTCGACGTGCGGCAGGCCGTGGTGGTCTCCTGGGACCACCCCACGGGCGGGAAGCGTCTGGCCGCGTACCTCGTGCCCGACAAGGGCGCGACGATCGACGAACCGGAACTGCGAAGGTGGCTCGCGCGCCGGCTTCCCCCGTACATGGTGCCGTCGAGTCTCGCCGTCCTCGACGAGATTCCCCTCAACCAGAACCAGAAGCCCGACCGGAAGAGGCTACCGGCGCCGGATTCCACCGGGGAGCACCGCGGTTACCTCGCACCCCGTACGGAGACGGAGAAGGGTCTCGCCGAGATCTGGGCCGACGTCCTCGGCCTCGATCGTGTCGACGCCGCCGACGACTTCTTCGCGCTGGGCGGAGATTCCCTCCTCGCGATGCGGGTCGCCGCGCGAGCGACCGAGGCGGGATACCAGGTGTCGACGCACGATCTGTTCAGTCATCGCACCGTGGCGAGTCTGGCTGCCGTGACCGCAGGGGCGGATCCGCACAACGGTCCGGCGGCGCCGGTTTCCGCTGCCCCTGAGGCAGTCCGGCGAGACTTCCCCCGGTCCGGTCTCGACCTCCGGCAGACGGGAGATCTCCTGCGGCGCATGTCCGCTGCCGATCCGCGGATCACTGCCGATGACGTGGAGGACATCCATCCGTTGTCCCCGCTCCAGACGGGCATGCTCTTCCACTCCCTCGACGATGCGGAGTCCCGGGGATATCTGCGGCAGTTCACGTTCGAGACCCCCGACGACCTCGACCTGGCAGCCCTCGGACAGGCGTGGACGACGGTCGTGCGCCGACACGACGCCCTGCGCACCACTTGTGTGATCGACGGAGTGCCGCAGCCACTTCTCGTCATCCATCGCCGACTCGTACGTCCCATGGACGTCGTGGACCTGACGGAGGCGCGTGATGTCACGTCTCGGCTGCGAGACGCCCTGCTGACGGCGATGGACCGGTGTGCGCTGTCGGCGTCCGTGCCCGCGCACCGACTCACCCTCATCAGGCTTCCCGAAGGCCGGCACCGCCTGGTCTGGACGGTCCATCACCTGCTCGTCGACGGGTGGAGCATCTCGCTCGTCCTCGATGAACTCTTCACTCTCTATACGGAGATCGCCCACGGCCGCCGCGGGGAGCCGCTCCTCCGGGAGGCGGTGTCGTACCGGGGGTTCGTGGAGTGGTTGGGGTCGCGTGATGTGGGGGTGGACGAGGAGTTCTGGCGGGGTGTGTTGGGTGGGGTGTCGTTGCCGACTCCGTTGGTGTCGGGGCAGCGGGGTTCGGGTGTGGGTGGTTCGGGTGTGGGTGGTTCGGGTGTGGTGCGTGGTGTGGTGGGTTCGGGGGTGGTGGAGCGTCTGGAGGGTGTGGTCCGTGGGGTGCGGGTGACGATGAGTTCGGTGGTGCAGGCGGCGTGGGGTTTGGTTCTGCATCGGTATTGCGGGTTGTCGGACGTGGTGTTCGGTTCGGTGTCGTTGGGGCGGTTCGCCGATGTTCCCGGTGTGGAGCGGATGGTGGGGCTGTTGATGAACACGGTGCCGGTGCGGGTGCGGGTGGACGGCCGGGAGTCGGTCGGGGAGTTCTTGTCGGGTGTGCATGAGCGGTTGCTGGCGGTGCGGGAGCATGAGCACAGTGCGTTGGTGGACATCCAGCGGTGGGCGGGTGCGCCGGCCGGGACACCGCTCTTCCACAGCATCGTCGCCTTCGACAAATTCGGTCAGCGCAGCGGTACCGCCGGCGACGCGTTCCCCCCGGTGGACGACGATGTCGAAGTGCCGGACATGGGATGCCCCCTGCTCCTCGAAGTCGACGCCGCACGCGGCCTCTCCCTGCGCCTGGTGCACGAGTGCGACTCGTTCGACGAGGTATCCGCGAAGAGGGTCCTCACCCATCTGGTCACCGTGCTGGAGGAACTGGCCGAGGACCCGGACCGGGCGGTCGCCGACGTGGGTGCGACATACGGAGTTCCGCAGGCGGCCGGCGACGCCGCGCTCCCGCGGGACGTCTGCCTGCACGAATTGTTCGAACGCCAGGCTCATCGTGCGCCCGAAGCGGTTGCGGTCGTGTGCGGCGAGGAGCGGCTCACCTACCGGGAGCTCAACCAGCGGGCCAACCGCCTCGCCCGTCACCTCAGGAGCCTGGGAGTCGGCGCCGAGACGGTAGTGGGCGTATGCCTCGAACGGGGCCCCGACCTGATCCCTGCCCTGCTCGCCGTGCTGAAGGCCGGAGGAGCCTACGTCCCCCTGGACCCGGCACACCCTGCCGACCGACTGGGTTACATGCTCCAGGACACGGCGAGCCCTCTGGTCATCTCCGCGTCGGAGACGGTGGACCGGCTTGCCGACGTGTACGACGGCCGGCTCGTGGTGCTCGACCGGGACATCGAGGCTGTCGCCGCCCACTCCGCCGATGACCTCGAAGCCACCTCCGTGGGGCCCGGCACTGCGGCATACGTCATCTACACCTCCGGTTCCACCGGTTCGCCCAAGGGTGTGTGCGTCACGCATGCCCAGGTGCGGCCACTCCTGGCAGAAGGCCACAGGTACTACGGCTTTGGGCCGGATGACGTGTGGTCCCTGTTCCACTCCTGTGCGTTCGACGTGTCCGTATGGGAGATGTGGGGTGCGCTCGCCTTCGGGGGGCAACTCGTCGTGGTGCCCTTCGACACCGCCCGGTCCCCCGACGACTTCCTCGACCTGCTGATCCGGTATCAGGTCACGGTGCTGTGCCAGACGCCCTCCGCGTTCCGTCCGCTGGTCGTGGCGGCGGATGCCGGTGATCCGCGGATGGGGCGGCTCGCCCTGCGCGCCGTCGTGTTCGCCGGCGAACGGCTCGACCTGGCCTCCCTTACTCCGTGGGTGCGTCGTCTGGGCCTCGAGCGGCCCGTCCTGGTCAACATGTACGGCATCACCGAAACTGCCGTCTACACGACCTACCACCGCATCGCCGAGCACGACGTGGCCGCGGACGGCGGGAACCCGATCGGCCGTCCGCTGGCAGACATGCAGATCCACCTCCTCGACGAGGACGGCCGGCGCGTGGCTCCGGGGGAGGTGGGGGAGATGTATGTCGGCGGCTGCGGAGTCGCGCGGGGATACCTGGGGCGTCCCGCACTGACGGCCGAGCGATTCGTACCGGACCCCTTCGGGTCGCCCGGAGCCCGGCTCTACCGAAGCGGCGACATGGCCCACCGGCGCCCTGACGGCAGTCTGGACTTCATCGGCCGGATCGATGACCAGATCAAGATCCGCGGCTATCGTGTCGAGCTCGGCGAGGTTCAGACCGTGCTGGCCGCCGCACCGGGAATTCGGGACGCGGCTGTCGCGATCCGGGACTACGGGCCCGGCGACCGAAGGCTCATCGGGTACGTGGTGTCCGAGGACGGCGCGGTCCCCGACGCCCGGGTGCTGCGTGCGGCGCTCGCGGATCGACTCCCCTCCTACATGGTGCCGGCCTCCTTCGTCGTGCTCGACGCGCTGCCGTTGACCGTCAACGGCAAGCTGGACCGCCGGGCGCTGCCCGCCCCGGAGCCCCCAAAGCCCCGAACGGGCCCGGACGGAGTCGCCCCCCGCGGACCCGTCGAGGAGAAACTCGTCCGTGTCTGGGCGGAGGTCCTGGGGCTCGACGAAATCGGCTCCCACGACAACTTCTTCGAACTGGGCGGTGATTCGGCCCTCGCGATTCAGGTCGCGACTCGTGCCGTGGCCGCTGGGTTGGTGATGAAGCCGCGGCAGCTCTTCGCCTTCCCGACCATCGCCGGACTTGCCGCGGCGGTGACCGAACCCGCATCCACGGCCGGTGCCCCGGCGGCCCGGCGTCATGAACCGTTCCAGCTGTCCGGTCTTGATCGTGACGGGATCCGGGAACTCGCCGTCCGGGCCCAGCGGCACACCGGGCTGGTGCTGCTCGCCGATGCCTATCCACTGTCACCACTGCAATCGGGCATGCTGTTCCACAGCCTGTACGACCCTGCCCCGAGCAGCTACGTGCGGCAGTTCCTCTACGGCCTCGACGGCGACCTCGACCGGACCGCCTTCGAGCTCGCCTGGCGCGAGGTGGTCGGCCGGCACACCGCTCTTCGGACAACCGTCGTCTGGCAGGACCTGCCGCAACCCCTGCAACTGGTATGGCATGACGCGACGCCCGTGGTCGTGCTGGAGGACTGGTCGCCTCTGGACGAAGCGGAGCGCGCGCACGCCCTCGAGGAACTGCTCACCGGCGACTGTGCAGACGGTTTCGACATCGGCGGCGGACCCGCTCACCGGCTGAGGCTCATTCGGACCGGCGAGCGGACGCATCAACTCCTGTGGACCGTGCACCACATGCTCTTCGACGGATGGAGCGTCCCGATCGTCCTCGGTGATCTGCTCGCCGCCTACGCCGGACTCCGGGGGAGCGGCACCGCACCGGAGTTGCGGGAGGCGGTGTCGTACCGGGGGTTCGTGGAGTGGTTGGGGTCGCGTGATGTGGGGGTGGACGAGGAGTTCTGGCGGGGTGTGTTGGGTGGGGTGTCGTTGCCGACTCCGTTGGTGTTGGGGCAGCGGGGTTCGGGTGTGGGTGGTTCGGGTGTGGTGCGTGGTGTGGTGGGTGCGGGGGTGGTGGAGCGTCTGGAGGGTGTGGTCCGTGGGTTGCGGGTGACGATGAGTTCGGTGGTGCAGGCGGCGTGGGGTTTGGTTCTGCATCGGTATTGCGGGTTGTCGGACGTGGTGTTCGGTTCGGTGTCGTTGGGGCGGTTCGCCGATGTTCCCGGTGTGGAGCGGATGGTGGGGCTGTTGATGAACACGGTGCCGGTGCGGGTGCGGGTGGACGGCCGGGAGTCGGTCGTGGAGTTCTTGTCGGGTGTGCATGAGCGGTTGCTGGCGGTGCGGGAGCATGAGCACAGTGCGTTGGTGGACATCCAGCGGTGGGCGGGTGCGCCGGCCGGGACACCGCTCTTCCACAGCATCGTCGTCGTGGAAACCCCCTACGACACCGACGCCCTCGCCACAGGAGAGCTGACGCTCACCCCCGCCCAGGCCGGCGGCAGCCCCGCCACGGGATATCCGCTGGTCCTCCAGGTGGACGCCGATCGCGAACTGTCCCTCCAGCTGTTCCATGCACAGGAGTCGTTCGACACCGGGACAGCGGAGAGAATGCTCGCCCACGTGGTGCGGGTCCTGGAAGGGCTGGCCGAGGACCCCGCGGGGCCGGTGGCCGGGATAGACCTGGTTCCGGCGGCCGAGCGGCAGTTGGTCGTCAGGGACTGGAATGCCACCGATGCGGACTTCCCCCGTGATGTGTGCCTCCAGGAGCTGTTCGAGCACCAGGTGCGCCGTGCGCCCGAAGCGGTCGCGGTCGTGTGCGGCGAGGAGCGGCTCACCTACCGGGAGCTGAACGAGCGCGCGAACCGTCTCGCGCATCACCTGAGGAATCTGGGCGTCGGCTCCGAGACCGTGGTCGGTGTCTGCGTGGAGCCCGACGTGGACATGCTCGTCGCACTGTGGGGGATCGTGAAATCCGGCGGGGCGTACGTGCCGCTGGACCCCCGCCATCCCGCGGAACGCCAGGTCTTCGCGCTGTCCGACGCGGGCGCAGAGGTCGTGGTCACTCAGGACGCGCTGGCCGCGCGGTTCGCCGGAAGTGAGTCCGCGGTGGTCCGCATCGACGCGGACTGGCCCCGGATCGAACAGCGGCCGGCCGCAGACCCGCCAGTGCTGGGATCCGCCGAGAATCTGGTGTACATCATGTACACGTCAGGCTCTACGGGCAGGCCGAAAGGGGTCATGATCAGTCACCGCGGCCTGGTCAACTACCTGGCCTGGGCGACCGAAGGCTACGGTCTCGACGGCGCGTCCGGCGCGCCGATGCTGGGATCCATCGCCTTCGACCTGTCGGTGCCGAACTTCTTCCTACCGCTGACGAGCGGCAAGGACGTGACCCTGCTGCCTCCGGACGACGCGATCGCCGGCCTCTCGGAACTGCTCACGCGCCCCGGTGACTTCAGCCTGCTGAAGATCACGCCCGCTCACCTCGATGTGCTGCGCGGTGAACTGTCGCCCGGAGCGGTGGACTCGGTGCGTACGTTCGTCGTCGGCGCCGATGAGATGAGGCCGGAGACCGCCGCGGCCTGGCGCCGCATCGCGCCGGGGGCGCGGATCATCAATGAGTACGGCCCCACCGAGACCGTCGTCGGCTGCTCCGTCCACACGGTGTCCGAGGACGTCGGGTACACGAGCCTGGTCCCGATCGGCAGGCCGATCGCCAACACCCGTATGTACGTACTCGACGATCGGCTGAACCCCGTCCCGATCGGTGTCGTCGGCGAGCTGTACATCGGCGGTGAGGGAGTGGCCCGCGGCTACCTGAACCGTCCCGCGCTGACCGCCGAGCGGTTCCTGCCGGACCCGTACAGCGATGCTTCCGGCGCCCGCTTCTACCGTACCGGCGACCTGGCCAGGTTCCGGGCCGACGGAGAACTGGAGTTCCTCGGCCGCGTCGACCACCAGGTCAAGATTCGGGGCTACCGGATCGAACTCGGCGAGATCGAGGCCAGATTGCTTCAGCACTCCGCGGTGCGCGAGGCCGTGGTCGCGGCCCGCGAGGATCAGCCCGGTGACAAGCGGCTGGCCGCCTACGTGGTTCTCGAACCGGACCGGACGGCGGACGCGCCGGCGCTGCGGGACTTCTTGCGGCAGACCCTGCCCTCCTACATGCTGCCGGCCAGTTACACCGTCCTGGAAGCCATCCCCCTCAGCCGGGGCGGAAAGGTCGACCGAAGGCTGCTGCCCGCCCCCGACACCCGCCGGACAGCCTCGGCCGCGTCCGGGCACGAGGCTCCCACGACGCTCACGGAACACACCCTCGCGGACATCTGGACCAGCGTGCTGGGTCTGGAACGGGTGGGTATCCACGACAACTTCTTCGAATGGGGCGGGGACTCGATCAGTGCCATCGCCGCCGTGGACAAGATGCGTGCGGCCTTCGACGTATCGGTCCCCCTCGTCGCGTTCTTCCAGAACCCGACGGTGGCCCAGATGTCCGCCGCGCTGCGGGACCTCATGACGCGGCAACGTGACGGGGCACTCGTTCGGCTGCGGCGTGGCGAGGACGGTTCGCCCCTCTTCCTCTTCCCGGCGCAGGGCGGATTTGCGACCTCCTACCTGGAGCTGGCCGCGCTGCTGGGTACAGAGCAGGCGGTGTACGCCCTGCAGTCGATCGGGGTCGACTCCGACGCGAGTCCGCTCACCAGTGTGGAGGCGATCGCTCGCGAGGGACTGCGGTCGATCCGGGAGATCCGCCCCACCGGCCCGTATCGGCTCGCGGGCTGGTCCTTCGGCGGACTGGTGGCCTTCGAGGCCGCGCGGCAACTGGAGGCGGCCGGCGAGACCGTGGACCTGCTCGGCGTCATCGACGCGCCGGTGTTCCGTCCGCGGACCCGACGCGGCGGCGCCGGCGGCGGCCTCAGGGAGCAGCTGATGGAAGTGGCGTCGGAGCTGAAGCTCTTCGAGCAGCGGCTCGAAGGGCGTACGGAAGAGGAGCTCCTCGAAGAGATCCTGCGCCACGAGCGCTCGGGAAACCGCATGTCCAACCTGGCGGACAGCGAATCGGTACGGCGGATGGTGCAGGTGTACACCGCCAACGGCGCGGCCACGAGCGCCTACCGGTACGACGGTGTCGTGGCGGCCGACATCCACCTCCTGCGCAGCGAGGAGCAGGGGAGCGGGCTCATGGACGAGGTCCGACCGGAGGAGTGGCAGGCGCTGACCACCGGTGCGGTCAAAGTCCACCCCGTATCGGGCCGCCACGCCGAACTGTTGGAGGTTCCCCATGTACGGCAGGTGGCGGATGTCCTGACCGGCATCCTGAAGAACGGAAGTGAAGGCTGATGGCTGACGGTCACCGCGGTGCCGAAAAGGGGCCGGAGCACGACGCCGCCAGGCAGCAGGAGATCGTCGTCGCCCTGAACGACACGGCCATGGACCTGCCCCTGAGTTCTCTGCCCGAGCTGATCCGCCGGCAGGTCCTGGCCACCCCCGAAGCACCCGCCGTCTCCTGCGGAGCCTGCGCGTTGACGTACGCTCAGCTGTGGGAGGAGGCCGGTCAGGTCACCGGAAGACTACGCGCCGAGAGTATCGGCCCGGGCGATCTGGTGGGTGTCGCCATGGAGCGCGGCACCGCCCTGGTGGTGGCGCTGCTCGGCGTTCTGCGGTCCGGCGCCGGATACGTGCCCCTCGACCCGGACCTGCCGCACGCCCGGCTCGCACGTACGGTCGGGCACGCGGGCCTGAGGGCGGTACTGACCGACGGGGAGCGTCCGGCACGCCTGCCGGTCGACGAACTGGTGGTACCGCCCCCGGGCGAAGCGGAACAGACGAGCGAGCCCGACTTCGCCGCCTTCGTCGCGCCCGACCCCTCCTCGGTCGCCTACGTGATCTACACCTCCGGGTCGACGGGCCTGCCCAAGGGCGTGGCCGTCCCGCACGCCGCACTCGCGAACTTCATGTGCTCGATGCGGCATGCTCCGGGCCTGGACGCGTCGGACGTCCTGGTGGCCGTCACCACCGTCTCCTTCGACATCGCGGCACTGGAACTCTTCCTCCCCCTGGTGGTGGGCGGACGTGTGGTCGTCGCGAGCCGCGCGCAGGCCATGGATCCCGCGCTGCTCGCCGACCTGATCCAGGAGGCCGGCGGAACCGTTCTGCAGGCCACACCGGCGACCTGGCAGCTGCTGAGGGAGGCCGACTGGCGCGCGCCCGACGGCTTCACCGTGCTCTGCGGCGGGGACCGGCTTCCCCTCGACCTCGCCGGCTGGCTGGCCTCCCTCGGGGGAGTGGCCTGGGACCTCTACGGGCCGACCGAGACGACCATCTGGTCGGCCGTCGGCCGTCTCGGAGACCGCGGGCGCACCGTCGGCTGGAGCCCCGTGGCCAACACGAGCGTGCATGTGCTGGACGCCGACATGCTCCCCGTGCCGTTCGGGGGGCAGGGCGAGATACACATCGGCGGCGCGGGCCTCGCCCTCGGCTACCTCGGGCAACCGGCCCGCACCGCCGAACGCTTCTTGCCCGATCGCTTCTCACCCGTACCAGGACAGCGGCTCTACGCGACCGGCGACCTCGGCCGCCGCCGCGACGACGGGACCGTGGAGATCCTGGGACGGGCCGATCACCAGCTGAAGGTGCGCGGATTCCGCGTCGAACCGGGAGAGATCGAAGCCGCGATCCTGGAACACCCCCAGGTACGGCAGGCCGTCGTCGTCCCCCGCCGGGCAGAGGGCCGCGATCAGGGCCTCGCGGCCTACGTCGTTCCTGCGCCGGCGGACGAGACCGGTACGGCACCCGACGCGGCGGGTCGGCATGGGCCGGACGGTGACCGGGGGAACGCTCTGCAGGTTGTCCACGTGGACCCCACCGGGCTGAGCGGCGCCGACCACCTCAGGAGCACCGTCGATGCCGCCCTGGACCGAGCTGCGCCGGGCGGACAGGTGATCATCGAGGGGCTGCGTGACCTGCGCCTGCTGGCGGCCGAGGCCGTGCTGGCGGAGGTGTCCCGGCGCTCTCCGTACGACAGTTGCGTGTCGTTGGCCGGACAGGCGGACCAGGTACTCACCCTCACCGACGAGCTCGCGGTGGACCCACGCTTCTTCGCCGGTCTCGAGCGCGCCTCGGACCGCGTGGACCGGGTCGAGCTTCATCCGGACACCGGGACGGACACGGGTGGGGAGGTCCCGTTCCGCTACCGTGTGGTCATCACCAGGACGGTGGACGCGGTGGCTGCGGCACAGGCCCCGCCCAGTCGGTGGACCTGCCACGACTTCCGCGGCACGACGATGTCCTCCCTCGAAGCGATGCTGCGCTCGGCTCCCGCGGACGTCGCTCTGCGGGGCGTCCCCGATGCCCGACGGGCCTTCGCCGTCGCCGTGGGTGAGCGACTGTCCCGTGCGGGTCATGGCGAGACCCTCGGCGGCTTGCTGGGGGCGGCCCGGGACTGCGACCGGGTACGCACAGCCCTGGACCGGCAATCCGCGTCGGCCCTGGCCGAGCGCCTCGGTTTCCACCTGACGGAAGTCCTGCGCGGTGACGGAGGCCCGGACGAGTCGGATCTGCTCTTTCGGGGTGCCGGCACATCTCACCGGCCGGCACCCGCTCCGGTCGTGCCCTGTGCCGACCCGGCGCCCGCGCCGACCGCGGACGAGCTGCGCGGGATGGTCAACGATCCGGCTCGAGGGCGACGGCTGCGAGGCCTCGATCGAGCGTTGCGGTCCTTCGTCGCCGACCGGCTGCCCGCGTACATGGTGCCGGGTGAATGCGTCGTCATGGAACGGCTTCCGCTCAACGCCAACGGCAAGATCGACCGTGCCCGCCTGCCCCTCCCCCTGTCCTCGACGGGGCGCAGGCCCTCGGCCCCGCCGGTCACGGAGGACCAACGACTGGTCGTGCGCTTGTGGGGCGAGGTGCTCGGCCACCACGACATCGGGCTCGACGACACGTTCCTGAGCCTGGGCGGTGACTCGGTGCGCGCGGTCCGCGTTGCGTCACTGGCCCGGCGGGCGGGCTCGGACATGCCCGTGGCCGACGTGCTGAGGCTGACCGTGAGGCAGTTGGCCGAGCTCGTGGCGCCGGGCCCGGAGCCTTCCGGAGCGTCGGTCGCTCTCCGCGCAGCCGACGAGCCGGCGGAGGCCGGTGTTCAGGGCTCGTCGTACCCGCTGACCTCGATGCAGTCCGGCATGCTGTTCCACAGCCAGTACTCCGACCGTACGGCCGACTACTTTCAGCAGACGGTCTACCGGGTCCACGGGCCGGTCGACACCGACGCGCTGCGCGCGGCCTGGGAGTCGGTGGCGCGCCGGCACGCGGTGCTGCGCAGCGTTGTCGAGTGGGAGGGGCCGGCGGCTCCGCACCAAAGAGTGCTGCCGAACGCGGTCCTCCCGGTCCGGGTGCTGGAACTCCCGGGTGTCACCGACCGGGAAGCGGCGCTGACCCGGTTCTTGGACGAGGACCGAGCCACGGGGTTCGACATCGCGGACGAGCCGCCCGTCCGGCTGACCCTGGTGCGCTGGTCGGACCGGATGGCCGAGATGATCCTCAGCCATCACCATCTGCTGCTGGACGGATGGAGCCTGCCCATCCTGGTGAACGAGGTGGAGCGGGTCTACGCGGCGCGCCTGGGTGGCGGGCCTCCGCTGCCGGCACCCGCCCTGTCCTACCGGCGGTACGTGGAGTGGCTGAGGGACCAGGACCACGAGGCGGCGCTCACGTACTGGCGCGAGCACCTGGCCGGATTCACCGCTCCGACCCCGATCTTGCCGGGCCGCCCTGATTCCACGGCCTCGGACGCGACCGGCGAGGTGGCCCTCGCCCTCGGCGGAGACCTGGCACGCCGGCTGGAACTCGTGGTACGCGCGAGCGGGCTGACCCTCGGCTCGGTCTTCCACGGTGCCTGGGCACTCCTGCTGTCCCGCTACAGCGGGGAGGACGACGTCGTCTTCGGGTCGACCGCAGCCGTGCGTCCGGCGGCCCTGCCCGGTGCCGACGAGCTCGTCGGCCTCTGTATCAACACCCTTCCGGTGCGCTGCCGAACCGCGCCACATCTGGCACTCGACAGCTGGCTGCGCGATCTCCAGGAACGGATGGTCGAGGGGCGGCGTCACGACTACGCGGCGCTCGCGGACGTCCAGGCCGTCAGTGAGGTCCCCCGTGGCACCGCACTGTTCGACAGCCTGGTGGTCGTCGACGGGTTCGCCGGCCCCACCGGGACCGTCCCGTCCGACGGCGAACTGCGCATCGAGCCGGTGAGGACCGTCGAGTCCACCGGCTACCCACTGGTCGTCATGCTCGAGGCGGGGGAGAACCCGACCATTCGTCTGCGTTATCGGCGCAGCCGTTTCGATCACGCGGCGGTCGCGGCGCTCGCTGGTCACCTCCATACCGTCCTGCGGGCTTACGCGGACAATCCTTCCCGGCGGCTGGCGGACCTCTGTCTGCTGGCGCCGCACGAGTGGAGCGAAGTCGTCGTCGGCTGGAACCGGACGCGGGACTCCTACCCCGCGGGCATGACCTTGCCGGGGCTGTTCGCCCGTCAGGCGGCAGCCACCCCGCACGCCGTGGCCCTGCGGTTCGGCGACGCCTCATGGACGTACGAACAGCTCAACCGGCGGGCCAACCGTCTCGCCCACTGCCTGCGGGCGCGGGGAGTCGGGCTGGAGACCCTGGTCGGCGTCCTGACGACCAGGACGCCGGACATGGTGGTGGCCATGCTCGCGGTCATGAAGGCCGGCGGCGCATACGTCCCGCTGGCCCCGGACAATCCCCCCGAGCGACTTGCCCATGTGGTCCAGGACGCCGGACTGTCGTTGGTGATCGCCCACGCCGACCTCGTGGGCGGACTGGACCTCGGTTTGGCCGAGCTCTGCGTGCTGGACACCATGGAGGAGGAGCTGGACCTGTCACCCTCCGGTGACCCGGCCGAGCTGGCCTCGCCCGAAAGCCTCGCCTACGTGATGTACACATCGGGGTCGTCCGGCCGGCCCAAGGGCGTGATGTGCCACCACCGGGGCGTTGTGAACTACGTCCACTGGTGCTCGCGCCACTACGCGGACCTCTCCGACGGCGGCGCACCGGTGTTCTCCTCGTTCGGCTTCGACATGATCGTGCCGAATCTGTATGTGCCGCTGATACTCGGTCATCCGGTCCACCTGATTCCGGAGACCGACGACCCTGAACGGCTGGCCGACCTCCTGCTGGCCCGGTCGCCCTTCGGGTTCGTCAAGTTGACCCCTGGGCATCTCGAACTTCTGTCCCAGCGAGTGTCCCCGGCACAGGCCCGCGGCCTGGCCGCGGTACTCGCCGTCGGAGCCGACGGCTTCCCGACGAGCGTTCTCGAGAGCTGGCGCGTGCTCGACCCGGATACACGAGTGATCAACGAGTACGGGCCGACCGAGGCATCCGTCGCGAACTCCGTCCACGTGGTGGGCGGATCGCCCGCCGGCGATCTCGTTCCCATCGGCAAGCCCATCTCGAACACGACGCTCCATGTGCTCGACGAGGGCATGAACCCGCTTCCGGTCGGGGTCCCGGGAGAGATCTACATCGGGGGCGTGTGCTGCGCTCGCGGCTACCGGAATCGCCCGGGGCAGACCGCTCGGCAGTTCGTCCCCGACCCCTTCTCGAACCAGCCGGGCGGGCGGCTGTACCGAACCGGTGACCTGGGCTACTGGCACCCTGACGGCAACCTCCAGTTCGTCGGACGGCGTGACCACCAGGTCAAGATCCGCGGCTACCGCATCGAGACCGGGGAGATCGAGGCCACCCTGGCAGCGCATCCCGCAGTACGACACGCGGTGGTCTCGGCACCCCCCGGCGACAGTGGCCGTCGGCGGCTGGTCGCGCACGCGGTGGTCGACCCCGGCGCAGCCACCGGTCGCCGGGAGCTGCGCGACTGGCTCACCGAGCGGCTGCCCCCGTACATGCTTCCGTCGGTGATCGTGCTTCTCGACACCATGCCCCTCGACCCCAACGGCAAGGTCGACCGCAAGGCGCTCGCGGTGCTGAGCGCGGCCGACATGCGTGAGGAAGCGCCGGTCCGAGGGCCCGTCAGCCCGCTGGAAGAGCAGATCGCCGGCATATGGCGGCGGGTCCTCGGCGTCGAGGATCTGGGAGCGCACGACAACTTCTTCGCACTGGGGGGAGACTCCATCCTCACGATGCGGATCGCGGCCGAAGCCCGGCGGGCGGGACTGCGGATCACGCCGAAGGACATCTTCCTGTACCCCACCGTCGCGAGCCTGGCTCCACTCGTGACCAAGGACGGCCCACCCGAGGCGGTCGCGGGCGCTGAAACCGTCGATGCCACAGGTCCGCTGCGGCTCACTCCGATCCAGCGATGGTTCCTGGAACAGGACTTGGCCGAGCCCCACCACTACAACCAGTCCGTTCAGGTGGAGTTGGACTCCCCGAGTCCGACGGCTCTGGAGTCCGCACTGCGGTCCGTGATCGACCGGCACGACGCGCTGAGGCTGCGCTTCACGCGATCGCCGGACGGCTGGCATCAGACAGTCGCACCAGGTGATGACCGCTTCCGCCTCCGGGTGGTGACCGTCACGGACCAGGACGGACGGCGCGGTTCGCTGGAGGACGAGGCGGACCGGCTGCAAGCCTCGCTCGACATGGCCCGGGGGCCGCTCGTCGCAGCGGCCCTCTTCTGCCTCGGCGACGACCGTCCCTCCCGCTTGCTGATCGCCGTGCACCACCTGGCCGTGGACACGCTTTCCTGGCGCACGATCCTCGTGGACCTGGCCGAAGCCTACGAGGCGGCACTGAGGGGCGCGCCGTGGTCCGGCCAGGCGCCGCCGACGACCTTCAGTCACTGGACGCGCTCACTCGGCCGGTATGCGGACGAGGCCGCCCCCGCCCTCGACCAGGCCTACTGGGTCGGGATGCTCGCGGACGTCCCGCGGCTTCCCCATGATTCCGTGGCCGGCCGGAACACCGTTCGGCGGACGGGTTCGGTGACAGCACGCCTTTCCTCCGAGGACACCGCGGCGCTCGCCGCGATTCCCGCCTCCGGCCGGATGCGGGTGGACGAAGTGCTGCTGACCGCGCTCGCCATGACGCTGCAGGAATGGGTGGGAGGGGCCGTACCGGTCGACGTCGAGCGCCACGGACGCGAGCACCCCGTCACGGGTGCCGACATCGGTGAGACGGTCGGCTGGTTCACAAGCGTTCACCCGGTGCGGCTGCCCGTCGCGTTGACGGGAGAGACGGGGCCCGACACGGCTGCGGCGGTCACGACGGTCCGGCAGCTGCTGCGCTCGGTACCCGGTGACGGCTTCGCCTACGGAGTCCTCCGGCATCTGGCCACCGGGCCCCGATACCAGGCACTTCGCGAACTTCCCGATCCCCCGGTCCTGTTCAACTACCAGGGACAGGTGGACCGGTCGCACGTGAGCCGGGGCCCACTGCGCGTCCTGCCGGGGATCCTGGGCGCGGAGAGAAGTCCCGATCAGCGGCGCAGCCATGACATCGAGATCGAAGCTGTGGTCAGGGACGGCGTATTCGAGTCCGAGTGGATCTTCTCCGGCGACCGGTTCCACGCCGAGACGATCCGAGGTGTGGCCGAGACGTTCACTCGTCGCATCAGAGAGGTCACCCGTCACTGTGCCGGGAACCGGGACATATTCACCCCCTCGGATTTCCGGCCGACCGACCTGAGCCAGCGGACGCTGGACGCGCTCGTCGCCGCCCACCCGGGCATCGAGGACGTTTTCCCACTGACTCCCGTCCAACAAGGGATGCTCTACCACTCCCTCCTGCACCCCGCCAGTGCGCACTACCAGGACCAGCAGGAACTGCGTCTGACCGGGCGTATCGACGTCGGCGCCTTCCGCGGGGCATGGGGCGACGTCGTCGCCAGGCACCCCTTGCTGCGCGGCGCGGTGGTGTGGCGTGGGGTGCCCCAGCCCGTCCATGTCGTGCGCAGCGGGAACGAGATCTCCACGCGGGTCCTCGACTGGCGCGGTCAGGCGGCCGAGGACATGGGCCTCAACCTGCGGACCCTGGCCTCCCGGGAACGGCGCGAGCCGTTCGGTGCCGACAGCACGGCCCCCATCCGGCTGGCACTGGTCCGCGTCTCGTCGGACCAGCTGGTTGCGTTCATGACGTATCACCACCTCTTGCTCGACGGCTGGAGCGTGGCGCTGATACTGCGTGAACTGATGGAGTGCTACAAGGCGCGCCTCGTCGGTGGGGTGGCCGGCCTGCCCCCGGCCACCTCGTACCGCAGGCACGTGGAATGGCTGGCCTCCCATCCTCCGGAGGAGGCGGAGCGCTACTGGCGCGGAGTCTTCGACGGCCCGGTCGGCCGTGCCACGCCGTCCGTGGCTCAGGACGACCCCGGCGGCACCGGCACGGGTTACGTCGAGTCCACACTGAGCCCCGCGGCCACGCAGGCGCTGCGCCACCTCGTCTCGCGCTGCGAAGCAACCCTGGGATCCCTGGCGTTGGCCGCCTGGGGTGTCGCCCTCAGCCATCTGACGGGCAGGCAGGACCTCACGGTCGGATCGACGTTCGCGGTGCGGTCGCCGGAGATCGTCGGGGTGGAGACGATCGTCGGACCGATGATCAACACACTGCCCGTCCGGCTGGCGATCAGGACGGAAGGTACCGTGGCCGAACTCCTCAAGGATGTGCAAGCACGCCATCTCGAGATCAGGGAACACGGTCACAGCGCGCTCACGGACGTCAATGCCTGGAGCGGTGCACCGCCACGGACAGCCTTGTTCGACAGCATTGTCGTCGTCGAGGGGTACCCGGACCGGCTGGACGACGGATCCGGCACGACGCTCTCCGTCGATGAGATCACGGAGAGCACCGGCTACCCCCTGACCTTCTGTCTCAAAGACGCTGATCGCCTCCGGCTCCGGCTCCTGTTCGACCGGCGCACCCACTCCCCGTCCGCCGCATCGAGCGTGATGGCCGCGGTGGAAGGAGTCCTCACGGAACTGGCGGCGGCCCCCGAGGGGCATCGGCGAGTCCGTGACGTACTCGGAGCCGAGAGGCCGCCCACGGCCCTGGGGGCCACCCTTTCCCATTCGCGGAGCTGAGAGCCGACCCATGTCAGCGAGCGCATCCCACACAAGTGAGGCGCGTGCCTCGAAGCGACTGGCCATCTGTGTGTTCTGTGGCGTCGAACCCGGGCAGGACGCCGGGACACAGCGGCTCGCCGGTGAACTCGGTGCCCAGATCGCGGGCAGGGGCCACGTACTGGTGTACGGCGCCGGCGGCAGCGGCCTGATGGGTGCCGTGGCCCGAGGCGCCGCGCAGCGCGGCGGCCCGATCATGGGAGTCCTGCCGGTCTTCCTCCACGAACGTGAGCATGCGGCGGGAGCTCCCGTCCAGACACTGATGCTGACGCGGGACCTCACCGACCGCAAGCTGCGGATGATGGCCAGTGCCGATGCCTTCATCGCCCTGCCCGGTGGATACGGCACGCTGGACGGCATCCTCGAAGTCGTGGCGCGGGCGCAGCTCGGACTGCATCGCAAACCCTTGGTGCTGCTCGACTCCGGCGGCTTCTGGGAGCAGTTCCGAGACCTCATCAGCGACATCCACAAGAGGGGTTTCGTCGTGGCCGGCACTCCCCCGTTCGAGCTCGCGTACACGGCACAGGAAGCCATGCGCATCGTTGAGGACAAGGTGACGACATGACGAGGCGTATCACCCCGAAAGCCGCGGCCCACGCGGAGTCGGGACACCGCACGGCGCAGAAGCGTGTGCCCGGTGACGCCCCGGGGGAGGGCCGGGTGCCGACCGCTTGGAACGACACGGTCCATCCCCTGCCCGAGCTGAGTCTTTCGCTGCTCTTCGAGGAGCAGGCGACCAGGACGCCGACAGCACCGGCTGTCGTGTACGAGGACGTCACTCTCACCTACGCCGAACTCAACACGCGTGCGAACCGTCTCGCCCGCTTCCTGGTCGCGCACGGAGCCGGGCCGGAGACAGCGGTCGCGGTGGCGCTGCCTCGGTCGGTGCTCCTGGTGGAGTCCGTCCTCGCGATTCTCAAAGCGGGCGCGGTCTACTTCCCCCTCGGACCGGAGAACCCCCCGCCGCGCACGGACCTCATGCTGACCAGCGCCCGGCCGACGATGGTCCTGACCCTGAGCCGTGCAGCCGGCAGGCTCTCACGGGGGGACACGGTGCCGTTGGTGCTGCTCGACGACCCGGACACCGTGCGGAAGGTGGCGGCCCAGCCCGGAGGGGCACTGACCGACGGGGACCGAGGAGGTTCCCTCACGTCGCTCGGGGCGGCGACGCTGATCTTCACCTCCGGCTCGACAGGCGTTCCCAAGGCGGTGGTGAACTCCCATGCGGGACTCGTCAACCGGCTGTTGTGGATGCAGTCCGTGTTCGCCCTGACCGGTGAGGACCGGGTCCTGCACAAGACGCCGATCGGGTTCGATGTCTCCGTGTGGGAACTGCTCTGGCCCTTGTCGGTCGGGGCGACGCTGGTGGTCGCCGTACCCGGGGGACACAAGGACCCCCGCTATCTGGTGCGGCTGATCCGGGACGAGCGGATCACGACCGTGCATTTCGTGCCGTCCATGCTCGGCCTCTTCCTCGAGGAGCCCACCTCGCGTGATGCCCGGGGTCTGCGGCGTGTCGTATGCAGCGGGGAGGCGCTCAGCCCCGCACTGCACAAGAGATTCGAGGCGCAGCTGAACGTCCCGCTGTTCAACCTCTACGGACCCACCGAAGCGGCCATCGACGTGACGTGGTGGAACTGTGCGGAGGAGCGGAACCCGAGCGTGGTGCCCATCGGACGTCCCATCTGGAACACCAGGATGTACGTACTCGACGCGGAGCTGAACCCGGTTGCGACCGGCGAGCCGGGGGAACTGTTCATCTCCGGCACCGGGCTGGCACGGGGATACGCGGGCTGCCCCGCGCTGACCGCCGAACGATTCCTCCCCGACCCGCACGGTCTCCCGGGCACACGGATGTACCGCACCGGCGACCTTGCGCGCCAGCGGCAGGACGGTGCGTTGGAGTACCTGGGCCGCATCGACGACCAGGTGAAGATCCGGGGCTTTCGGATCGAACTGGGCGAGGTCGAGGTCGCGCTCGGTCTTTGCGCGGGAGTGCGGGGCTGCGCGGTCGTCGCCGTCGAGCGGACGTCCGGGGACAAGGAGCTCGTGGCCTGCGTCGTGGCAGAACCCGGAACCGGACCGGAGCCGGCCGTGCTCCACGCCGAGTTGGCCCGGAAGCTGCCGGCCCACATGATTCCTGCTTCGTTCGTCTTCGTGCCGCGGCTTCCGGTCAACCGCAACGGCAAGCTGGACCGGGCCGCCCTCCCCGCGCTGGTCGGCTGAGTGCCGCCGGGACGGTCGTTCGGCCACCTCCGTGAGTCAGGCGTCGTCCCCTGCTCGTCCTCAGAGGTCCTCCACGTCGACCAGGCCGTCCTGGATGGCGCGTGCCACCAGGCTCGCCTTGGTCCGCGCCGGGCGGCCGACGTTCGCGTACTTGATCCGCACCCTGTCCAGGTACGAGTTGACCGTCCGTACCGAGATGTTGAGCCGCTGCGCGACCAACTCCTTCGACTCGGACTGGAACCACTCGATCAGCACGTTCTCCTCGCGCACGGAGAGCCGGGGGCGGTCCGCACGAGCGTTCGTCCCCAGCGCTCCGGCGAGCGCAGGCGGCATGTACGGTCGCTCGTCGGCTGCTGCCAGGGTCGCCTCGACCAGGTGATCTCGGCCCTCGTTCTTGGTCAGGAACGTCGCGGCTCCCAGATCGAGACAGCTGACCGCCGTCGTCTCGTCGTCACGCATCGAATACACGACAACCTGCCGCCCGGCATCGACGAGTCGGCGGAGGCTGCCGAAGACGGGGCCGCCTTCGTTGAGTTGCAGATCCAGGATGACGACATCGGCCGTACTGCCGGGCGCGGTCCAGGCGTCCTGGACCGAGTTGCTGGTCGCGACCACGGTGATGGGACGCCGCGACGCGGCGCACCACGCCTCCACCCCCGAAAGGATGGCGGGGTGGTCGTCGATGGCGATCACGCTCACCGGGGAGTTGTCGGTCATGGCAGGTCGGCTCCGGAGGCAGCCGGCGCTTCCCAGATCGCTTCCACCCACACACTCCCGCCGCGCGCGGCTCCTGCCAAGGTCACCTTCCCGGCCGTGGCACGGCCGTGCGCGCGAACGGGTTCGCCCGTGCGGCAGCCGCCGGCGCAGTCCTGGCCGACGACACTCACCCGTACCGCCCGGCGAGCCCATACGACGGTCACCCGTGCGGTCGAGCGGGTATGGCCGAGGACCACTGCCACCGGGTCGATCAATTTCCTGCGCACTTCCACAGGCACCTCCTTTTGCCGGCCCCTTATGGCCAGGCTCACCGTCACTCCCTGGTGCTCGGCCACCTCGACACAGGCCCGCAACTCGTTCAGCAACGGGTCGGAGACGGCATCGCTCTCCGCGAACAACCGGCGCATTCGGGCGGCTTCCACACCGCACCGCAACCTGACGTCGTCATCATGAGGGCTCAGCACGCCGTGGCCGAGGCCCGCCAGCAGCGGTACCGTCGTGGCTGTCAGGGCGCGGTAGCGCTCTCTGTGATCGTGCTGCATGCCGTCATGAATACGTTCCCGGGTACGCAGTTCCTCCTCCCGCACGGCCGCGCTCCCCGCTGCCGGCGCCGCATCGTCGAGCAGATGCATCAGCAGCACACCGACGGAGAACTGGAAGCCGCAGATGGATATGGTCGCGATACCCATGGCAGTCGACTCCGCGGCGGTCGGCGACCCCAGGAGGAACATGGTCAGCACGTTGAACCCGACATGCGCCCCGAGGAACGCCGCGAGGACCCTGACCCGAAGGTCCGCCAGCAGGAGCAACGCGTGCCAGCCGATCAGTCCGAACACCCAGTCCTCCGGACCTGTCAGGCGTTCCGGCGGGAGCGTGAGCGCGCCGGTGGCCGAGACCGTCAGCACCGCGCCCACGCTCCAGCCGCGTACCCCTGGCGGAATCCGCCTGCCACGCAGCAGGCAGGCGCCCCCGGTCGCGGCGACAGCGGCGAGACAGATGAAGGCCGCTGTCTGTGCCCACGCGGGTTCATACACGTCCTGGTGAACCGTGAGTTGGCGCAGCGAGATGGAGAACTGAGCCACCAGACTGATCACCAGTGCCGCCAATTGGGCCCCATGAAGCAACTGCCCGCGGATGAAGCGAACGACAGCTGTACGTCGTGCCCGTGCGCCGGGTGGACCCGGTACGCCCGTGGCCCTCGCTCCTTCCCCCGCCGGTGATGCCGGAGGCCGGCCCTGCCAGCGCCACTGAACGCGGGTCCCGGCGCCGGGCTGCGAGGTGACGGACACGGAGCCTCCGACCGCGTTCATCCTGCCGACGATGGAAGCGGAGATGCCCCTGCGCCGTGCGGGCACGGACTCCGGAGTGAAGCCCCGTCCCGCATCGGACAGTTCGACGACGATGACCCCGTCCTCCGTCCACGCCCTCAGCTCCGCATCGCGCACCCCGGCATGGCGTGCCACATTGGCGACGGCCTCCCGGACCCCCTTGAATATCGCGAGCCCAGGGCCGGACGGAATCGCCAGCGGGCCGTTGACGAGCAATTTGACGTGCACCCCGGCCTGACCCTCGCCCTCGGGCACACAGCCGAGAAGAACCGAGAGATCAATGCTCTCCGTCCCGAATCCGGGCATGGCGGACAACGCCTCCAGATCCCGGGTGGCGCGCAGCGGCAGCCATGACCAGTCCTGGCCGTCGCCCTGGGAGACCATCAGCAGCGTGGCGCACGCCGTATCGTGCAGGGTGGCCAGGTGCTCGCGCTCAGTCGCCCTTCGCGCGGCCGCGACCTCGGCCTCCCGGCGCAGCGCGGCCCTGGCGGCGGCCGCCCGGTCGGCCGCCCTGGCCCGCGCCCGGACGATGAGATAGGCACCCCTGGACAGACCCACCTCCACAAGCATGCGCGTCAGGGGGACCGACTCGACGCCGTGCGTGGGCGATGAGAGCGCGTCGCCCAGCGCGCAGACGCCGGCCCCCAGCGCGGCCAGGGCGAACCCGGCCACCGGACGTGTCGCCCACTCGTGCTGGAAAGTGATGGCGCTGATCCCGACGATCGCCTCCACCATCACATCCGCGACGTCACCGCCGAGCAGGGGCTGGGACAGCCCCGTCAGCACTACCACGGCGGCATCCGTCATCCACAGCAGAGCGGGAGGGAGTGGGCGGCGCAACGAGCGCAGGTGTACGCAGCACGCGAGAAGGGCGGGTACGAGCAGAGTCAGGGCCAGGGGGACATTCGCCGGGTCCGCCGAGACGACTCCCAGCGCACCGCAGAGGCAGAAGACGGTGGACCGGAGCCCCACTCCGTACCGCTCGAGGGTGAGGGTCAGCTGACGCTCGCTCGACCTGGGGCCGTCCGCATGCTGAGCGGGTCCGTCCGGCTCCAACCGGTCCCCCCAATGCCACATGAGGTGTGCGACGCCCCTTCTCCGAGTTCGTCCATGGACTGTAGGAACTTCGTGGGCTCAGGACTGTGTCGTCCGTGCAGGGAACTTTGTCAGTGGTGCATGGTCCTCAAGTCCGCCTCACGACAGGGGAGTTGTGCTGCGGTCGGAGTCGTTGCGCGGCGAGAGGGAATCCCGCCAGACTGGTGACGGGAACCGGCCGCGGTGAGAGGGGTGTTGTGGGACTACAGGTGGAGGTGCCGAGGGACCGGTACGATGACCGAGGCCGACGAGGGTCGGCCTCATGAGTCCGGTCCTGGACACCGCGTCCATACCGCCGCGGGACCGGGAGGAAGTGGTCCGCAACGCGGTGTGGGAATCCATGGTGGCGGTCGACATCGACCACGGCCCGCCGCCGGAGGACATCTCCGTCCGTATCGGGCTCAACGGTGTCGGGCCCCTCAGGCTCTGTTCGGCGCGGGCGACCGCGGTCACCCTTCGTCGGACCGCACGGCTTGCCCGGGAGGACGAGGAGCCGGCCGTCACCCTGGGCGTTCAGATGGCGGGCAGCAGCATGGTGGTGCAGAACGGCCGCCAGTGCCTGCTGAGGGCCGGCGACTGTGCCGTCTTCGAATCGATCACTCCCTATACTCTGCTCTTCGACGACGGAGTCGACCACCGCTTCATCCGATTCCCCCGGGCCGCACTCGCCCTTTCCGACCGGTTGTTACGGGACGTCACCGCAGTGCCCCTGGGGCCCGACAACCCCCTGGCACGCCTCGCCTTCACCTACTTCTCCCAATTGGCCGTCGCCGACGAGCTGCACCACGGCGCGCACGGTGAGGCCGCCGTTCAGCCCAGCGTCGAGCTCCTGCGTGCGGTCCTGACGACCCAGCAGGGCAACTCCGCTCTGGCCAGGGAGCCTTTGGAGGCGACGCTCACCCTGCGCATCACCCAGTACCTCCAGAAGCACCTGGCCGATCCGGATCTGTCGGCGGCCCGGATCGCCGCCGCGCACGACATCTCCGTACGGCAGCTCTACGCCGTGCTGTCCCGGTCGGGAATCAGCCTCGGCGACTGGATCCGCGCCCGCCGCCTGGCGGAATGCAAACGGGAGCTGGCAGGCCCGAACGGGCGGCTGCGGACCGTCGCGTCGATAGGGCGGAGTTGGGGCTTCGTGGACGCGACCCACTTCAGCAAGGTCTTCAAACGGGCCTACGGAATCTCACCGAGGGCCTGGCGCGAACAGAACCACCCCCGCACCTGGGTGTGACGGTCTCCGCGCGGCCACCTTTCGCGTTTCTCCACCCTCGGACTGAAGGGACAGAAGCGCGGCGTCCGAGCAGTCGGCCCCCGCCCAGGCTCCTGGCAGCGATTCCGGTCTCCGCGCCCGCTTCGCCTTGTGGGGCGAACGACCGGCACACCCGGCGACGCCCCCGGGCTACTGTGCCCGTCGTACCGGCTGACCCAGGCAGCCGACGCTGCCAGGATCCGCCCGGATCGAAGTCGATGCCGGCGATCCCGCCGCCTCACAGGAAGCAACATCCGTCCCGGCGCCACGACGGGGTCTCGTGAGCCGCGGACGCTGCCGGGCCGTGGTCACAGGACAGGGATACACCAACGGAGCGTCATGAACCTGCGGGGGCAAAGCACGGACCAAATGGCGTACTTCGCGCTTCTCGGCCGATTCGAGGTCACACGGGGAGGCGTGGTCGCGGAACTCAACGCGCGAAGACCGAGACTCCTACTGGCAGCACTCGTGTGCAGGGCCGGGGAGACGATGAGCATCGACGACATCATCGACGTGGTGTGGGGCGAGGATCCCCCGGCGACCGTTCGCAGCCAGATCCAGATATGTGTCTCCGCCGCCCGCCGCGCCCTGGCCGACGTAGGGATGGGCGACACTCTCAGAACACACCCCTTCGGCTACTCGCTGGTGCTCACACCGGGACAGCGGGACCTCGACGACTTCGCCCGCCTCGTCGCCGAGGCACGAACGGCGTGGGACGCCCGCCACTTCGAACTGGCGGTCCGCAGCTACCGCGGCGCTCTGAACCTTTGGCGAGGGCCGGCCCTGAGCGGCCTCGACAGCGAGGTGCTCCACAGGAAGGCCGTGGCTCTGAACGAGGAGCGCCTCACCGTCCTGGAGGAATGCATCGACGTGGAGCTGATTCGGGGCCGCGAACGGAAGCTGCTTCCCGAGTTGGTGAAGCATGTCTCCGAGAACCCCTTGCGCGAAAAGCTGCGAGGGCAGCTCATGCTTGCGCTGCACCGGGCCGGGCGACGCACCGACGCCCTTCAGGTGTACCGCGAGGGCCGTGACCGAATGGTCGACGACCTTGGCCTGGAACCCTCCGACGAACTCCGCCGCCTCGAGCGCGGAATCCTCAACGACGCACCGGAACTCGCCCCCGCGTACACGCAGCCGGCCGGTGTCTCCGTTCCGAGGCAACTCCCCCCGCTGACGGATCATTTCGTCGGAAGGGAGGAACTCACCCGTTCGCTCGGTGCCCTGCTGGACCGCCCGTCGCCGACCGGCCACCACCGAACCCGCGCGGTCAACGTGTACGGTCAGGGCGGGGTGGGCAAGACGTCGCTCGCGCTCCACGTCGCCTCCCGGCTGGCGCACGAGCACTTCGTCGACGGTCAGCTCTACTACGACCTGCACGGCAGTGGGCCATCCGCGGTCCCGCCGAGTCGGGTCCTGGACCACTTCCTGCGTACCTTGGGCGTGCCGCCCGCGGACATCCCGGAGGGTATGGACGAACGTGCCTCCATGTTCCGCAGCCATGTCGCCGGTCGCGACATGCTGCTGGTTCTGGACGATGCCGCCGACGAGGCGCAGATACAGCCTCTGCTTCCAGGCGGACGGGACTGCGCCGTGCTCGTGACCAGCCGCAAGTCGCAGACGGGCATTCCCGCGTTGGACAACGTCCGGCTCGATACGTTGACCCCTCCGGAGGCAATCGAGCTGATAGGGAGGAGTGTCGGCGAGAAGCGCCTCCGGGCGGAGCCCGCCGCCGTTGCCGAGGTGGTGCGCCATCTCGACGGTCTGCCGCTGGCGCTCAGCATCGCCGGAGCCCGGCTCGCCGCCGCGCCGCACCGGTCGGTCTCGTCCATGGCACATCGGTTCCGGGACGAGGGGCGGCGTCTCGACGAACTCATACGTGGTGACCAGGCCGTGCGCGCGACCATCGCCTCGACCTACGACGGACTGCGCCCCGAACTCCAGGGCCTCCTGAGCCGACTGAGCCTTTTCGCCATGGAGACGATCCCCGGCTGGATGGCCGCGGTGGTGACCGGTCGAGGTACGGAGGAGGCGCACGACCTGCTGGACGAGGCGGCAGCCGCCCAACTGCTCACACCGCTCGAAGCGGAACCGAACGACATCCCCCGCTATCGCTTCCCCCATCTGATCCGCATCTTCCTGCGGGAAGCCGGCGGCCGGCTCACCGTGGCGGAGCGTCAGGAGGTGGTTCGCCGGATCGCCGGAGCCTGGCTCGCGCTGCTCGATCGCGCGCACCGCCGGCTCCACGGAGGCGACTTCGCCCTGGTTCGGGGAGATTCACCCAGGTGGGAGCCCTCGGAGAGCGTCGTTTGCGACGTGCTGAAGGATCCGCTGCGATGGATGGACACGGAGCGCTCGGGACTGCTGGCCGTGGTCGACACGGCCAAGGAGTACGGACTCGACGAGGCGTGCTGGGACTTGGCGGTGTCTCTGGTGACCCTGTTCGAGGTGCGTCAACACCACGACGACTGGAGGAGGAGCCACGAGGCGGCCCTGGATGTGGTGCTGGAGAACGGGAACGTGCGTGGAGAGGCGGCGACGCGCTGCTCGCTGGGCTCTCTCTACCTCTCGCAGCGGCACACGGAGCGGGCACTGCCGTTCCTGGAGAAATCGCTGGCCCTCTTCGAAGAGCTCTGCGACGCGGAAGGGGTGGCCCTGGCCACGCGCAATATCGCGCTCTGCAGACACGCTCAGGGACTGCTGGACACTGCGCTGCTCGACTACGCCCGCGCGGCCGATCTGTTCCGCGACGCGGGGGATCCGGTCGGGCAGGCTCACGTCTGGTGCAACGTGGCGCAGATCCACGTGGCGAGGGGCGACCTCGGCCTGGCGGAACAGCAGTTGACGGCGGCATTGGAGACCTGCCGGAAGGCCGGCAGCTCCCGGGTGGCCTCTCAGGTTCTGGTCCGGCTCGGTGAACTGCGACTGGGGGCGGGGCGGCCCGAGGTGGCGCTGACGCATTTCCGCGAGGCGCTGTCCATCGTTCGGATCCAGGCCGACGAAGTCGGTGAAGGGCACGTTCAGCGAGGCCTGGGCGCCGCCCATCTCGTACGGGACGACCTCGCGGAGTCGGCCCGCTGTTTCCGGAAGGCGCTGTCGATCGCGGATGACACGGGAAGTCCTCTCGAAGTGGCTCGGACGAGGGGCGGTCTGGGCGAGGTGTACGTCGCGCAGCGCCGGTTCGAAGAAGCCAAGGTCCTTCTGGAACAGGCGGTTCCAGTGCTTCGGCAGCATCGCGATGCGGCGGGCGCGAGGTTCCTCGAGCTGTTGGAGCGACTGTCCTGAACCACTCTTCGGCTAAGGGAAGGCGCTCCGCGGGCCTGGTGCTCCAAGCCTCTTCCGCCCGGGGAGACCAGGGCTGGGAGCAGGCCCCCAGGGGGTGTCGTGAGCGGTCTCGGACGGTCGTGCGCCAGGCCGGCTGTTCATCAGGTGCTCCATGTCGGGTTACCGGATTCCGGCCCGTGGCCGGGAGACGGACGTGTTCTGGTCACCGGCAACGTCGCGGATGCCGCCTTTTGCCCGCCATCGGCTCGCTATCGGCCGCCGAACCGATGCGTCCGCACGTCGCCACGGCCGCGGGATGGGGAGTCGATCGCCTTGCGATAGGCCAGGAATAGCGCTCCGACGAGGATATCGCCGCAAGCAGATCCGGCACTCGGACGACCGTCTCGACGGAGTCGTCCAACCGCTCTTCGGTAATCGGGAGGTCTTGGATGGCAGGCGACAGGGAACCCGGCACGGTCACCGGGCAGGGTGGCGGCCTGGCGGTGGCGGTCTTCTGCGGCGCCAGGCCCGGACACCTACCGCGCGTGATCGAGTACGCCGAGGAGGTCGGTGCTCTCCTCGGCACCCGCGGGCACCGCCTGGTGTACGGCGCCGGCGGGGTCGGAGTCATGGGGGCAGTGGCACGCTCGGCGCAGCGCCACGGTGCCCCGGTCACCGGAGTGATACCCCGCTTCCTGCGGGAGCTGGAACGCGACGACATGGCCCCCGAGCAGGAACTGGTGGTCACCGAGGACATGTTCGAACGCAAGAAGGTCATGTTCGACTTGGCCGACGCGTTCCTCGCCCTGCCCGGAGGGTACGGCACCTTGGACGAGGTCATCGAGGTCGTTTCCCTCAACTACCTCGGACAGAACCCCAGGCCCCTGGTCCTGCTGGGCGTCGACGACTTCTGGACGCCGTTGCTGCGCACCCTCACCGCAGTCCAGGACCGCGGATTCACCCGCAATTCCATTCCGGCACCGTTCGAGATTGCCGACGATCCGGCTGCGGCCGTCGCGGCCGTGGAGAAGATGTCCACACTGCACGGCAGGCGGTAGCGGGGCCGGGGGCGCCGACGGCATACCCGGACAGGAACGTGTGTCGGGGGCACGTGCCGGGGCGGGGCCACTCGGTCGGCCCCGGCCGCCCGGGACTTACGTGATGCGTCGGGTAGTTCGGGCCACTTGTCGATGTCCTCAAGCGAAACTCAGAACGAGGTGAGCCCACAATGATCGGCGCTGTACGAAGGCACGACCAGAGCGGTTGGATACGTCAGTACCACGATCCCGCGGCCGGCGGACCGACCCTGGTGTGCTTCCCGCACGCCGGGGGGTCGGCCGCCGCGTACTTCCGGCTCTCCGCCGAACTGTCCCAGGTGGCGGAAGTGCTGGTCGTGCAGTACCCGGGCCGCCAGGACCGCATGGCAGAGGCCGCCGTCGAAGACGTCAGGGAACTGGCGGACCGGATCCGCGAGGCCCTGCTTCCATGGAAGGAACGGGAGTTGGCGCTGTTCGGACACAGTATGGGATCGGTCGTGGCGTACGAGACCGGCCTGCGCCTGCAGAGCGAACCGGACGGCGCGTCACCCATCGGCCTGATCGCCTCCGGCAGGACCGCGCCCTCGGTCCGACGGGACCGGGGCCTGCACCGCATGGACGACGCGGGCATCATCGCCGAGATGGCCGAGCTGTCCGGGACGGACCCTGCGCTCCTGGACGACGCGGAGATGCTGGCCGTCGTGATCCCGCCCATGCGATCGGACTTCCGGGCGGCCGAGACCTACCGATGCGACCCGGGTACGAGGCTCCGGTGCCCGATCACCGCCTACGGCGGGGACGTCGACCCGCAGGTGTCGTACGACGACCTCATCCGGTGGGGTGAGCACACGGCGTCCGCATTCGCCACGCGTGTCTTCTCGGGCGGCCACTTCTATCTCCAGCAGAGGCCGACCGAGGTGATGGCGGCGGTGCGAACGGATCTCGACGGCTTCAGGTCGGGACGACACCTGGATTCGGGGCCCTTCCCGGCCGGGAAGGAGGAGGCACACCCGTGAAGGCGGATCGCGTTCGCGCGGATCGTGTGGGTCACGCTCTCGCGTTCCAGGCGGCGCCGGTGCTTCCTGAGGAGCCGGGAGCCGTCCTGGCTTCGGTGTGGGCGATCACGGCATCGAGCAGGACCTGAGCACCTTGCACGAGCAGATGCTCGGGGGTGTATTCGCGCGGGGAGTGGCTCACCCCCCGCGCGCTGGGCACGAACACCATCCCGGTGGGGACGTGCGCGCTCATCACGCCGGCGTCGTGGCCCGCATAGCTGTACAGGGAGCCGGTGGCACGGCCCGTGCCGAGCGTCACCTTCTCCAGCAGCGCGCGCATGCCGTCGTCGAAGTCGACCACCGGCTTGTGCGAGAGCAGCTGGTGCTCCACCGTGCACCCCTCCTCCTGGGCGATCGTCCTCGCCCGCTCCAGGACCATGTCGGCGCACCGCGCGAGCGACTCCTCGTGCGGCGCCCGGATCTCGACGACCATCTGCGCGGCGCCCGGGACCACATTGGGGGCGCCCGGATCCAGGGTCACCGTTCCTATGTTTCCGACGACGGTGTCGTGGACCGAGCGGAGGAGCTCCTGGACGACGGCTGCCGTACGCATGAGAGCCCGCCCGGCGTCCTTGCGGAGCGGAAACGGAGTGGTCCCGGCATGATTGGGTTCGCCCACCGTACGGATGAGGTGTCGGTCGACACCCACGATCCCCTCGACCACACACAGTTCCTGGCCCGCTTCTTCCATGCGAGGGCCCTGCTCGATGTGCAGCTCGACGAAGGAGTCGATCAGGGCCAGATGAGGGCTCTGGCACAGAGCGGTGGAGCCGACCATGCCGCCGGAGGAGTCGGGCCGGGCGCCCTCCTCGTCCCAGAAGCTCACGATCTCCAGGCATCGGGCGGCGGGATGGCCGTGTTCGTGGAGGGTCGTCAGCACCTCCATGGCGGCCATGACCCCGTACGCTCCGTCGAGCCGGCCGCCGGCGGGTACGGTGTCGGTGTGCGAGCCGAGAAGCAGTCGGCTGTCGCCGACTCCGGGAGCGTGACCGAAGACATTGCCGGTCTCGTCGGTCCAGGACTCCAGCCCTTGAGCGTGCAGGTGCTCCGCCATCCAGAGGCGGGCCTGAAGATCCTCGGCGGAGCCGGCCAAGCGGTCCACGCCCCGGTCGGGGCGACCTCCGAACGCGGCCAGTCTGTCCAGACAAGCCAGTAGTCGCTGGCCCGATATTGTTGGCATGCTCACGTCATTCCAGCCTTTCTGTCCACCCTTGCGGGCCGCGATCGGGGGAGAGGAATCGGTCCGTCGGTTCGTGAGCCGAGTCTCCGGATCCGGCTATCGGTCGCGTATCGCGTGGCGATCGCGGCCGCCGCGCTGCGCGGGGCCCCGCCGCCCACGCCTCGAGCGGCCCTCAGCACAGCAGTTGCCCGGCAGGGACAGGCCCTGCGGTGGTCATCAGGGGTGGTGCACGCCGGGGATTCCTCCCGGCGGTGTGAGGAGTTCTGCCGTGACATCGGCTACGCAGGCGCAGCCCGCCAGCGCCAAGCCCAGGTCGAGATCCGCCAGCAGGCAGCGCAGCACATGCTCGACCCCGTGCTGTCCGCCGAGGGCGAGTCCGTAGACGTAGGGCCTGCCCAGCAGCACCGCGTCCGCGCCCAGCGCGAGCGCCTTGAGGACGTCGGGGCCGGTCCGGACTCCGGAGTCGAGCAGTACCGCAGCGGCGTCGCCCACTGCCGCGCGTACCGCCGGCAACGCGTCCAGGCTGGCCACACAGCCGTCGAGCTGGCGTCCGCCATGATTGGAGACCACCACGCCGTCCGCCCCGTACTCCAGCGCCAGCCGGGCGTCGTCGGGGTGCAGGACGCCCTTGACCAGCACGGGCAGCTCGGTGCATCGGCGCAGCCAGGCCAGGTCGTCCCAGGTGAGTGCCGGGTCGGTGGCGGTGCCCGCCCAGTGCGCGAGGACCGCGAGCCGGTCGGCTTCCGGGGGAAGATCTGCGCGGAATGCGGGGTCGTCCGTGTAGTTGGAGATGCCGATGCCCTGGAGGAACGGTGAATGGGCCGCGTCGAGGTCCACCGGCCGGTAGCCGAAGCTCGGGGCGTCGACGGTGACGACCAGCGCCGTGTAGCCGCTCGCTTCCGCCCGGCGTACCAGGGACTCCGCCACGGTTCGCTCCGTGGGCAGGTAGAGCTGGAACCACCGCGGCTCTGGACCCGCCGCAGCGGCGACCTCCTCCAGCGTCCGGGAGGCGAAGGAGGACAGAACGAACGGCAGGCCCACCGCCGCCGCACCGCGGACGGTGGCGAGCTCGCCCTCGGGGTGCACCGCACCCTGGGCGGCCACCGGGGCGAGCAGTACGGGCGACGGCAGGCGATGGCCGAGCAGCGACACCGACATGTCGCGCCGAGCGGTGCCGCGCATCATCCGTGGCACCAGCCGCAGGCGGTCGAATGCCTCACGGTTGTTGCGGGTGCTCACGCCGGTGCCGGCATTGCCCGCGACGTAGCCGAAGGCGTTCGGCTCCAGCACTTCGCGTGCCGCGTCCTCCAGCCGGGTCAGGTCGGTGGAGAGCGGCGGACGAACGCCCCGCAGGCCGGCCAGGAGTATTTCCTTGATCAAGGCCGCGGGTTCCGCGGCCCCGGCCTCGGCCGCTCGCACGCTGCCGTCCCTGTCCCTTCCGTCGTCCCGGCCGCCCCCCGGGCCCTGGGAGAGCGCGGCTTCCTCGCGGATGTACCGGGTGAGGAGCGGCACGGCAGGGGACTCCGCGTCGGTCAGGGAGAAATGGCCGCCGGGCAGCCGCTCGATCCCGCACCCGGCGGTGCTGTGCCGCGCCCAGTCCCGTACCTGTGATGCCGAGTTTTTGGGGTCCTCCTCGGCCAGGAGCACCGTGACCGGGATCGGCAGAACGGCGTCGGCCGGGGCGCGGTAGCGGCGCAGCGCCCGGTGGTCACCGCGCAGGACCCTCACCAGCTCGCCGACCGTCTCCGGATCGTCGAGGAGCGGTTCGGGCACACCGCCCAGTCGCCGTACCCCCGTGACGACCTCGCTGTCGGTGAGTCCGTCCAGGTCGGGCTCCTGCCAGTCGTGGGAGGGCGGCCGGGCGGCCGAGACGAACAGCCGTGCGACGATGTGCCGTTCCGCCAGCAGGCGGGCCGTCTCGAAGGCGACCAGGGCGCCCATGCTGTGGCCGAGGAGGAAGAGCCGTCGGCCGGGGTACGCGAGAAGCTCCCCGGCCGCCCCCTCGGAGAGCCCGGCGATGTCCTCGCCGCACGGCTCGGCGCGCCGGTCCTGCCGACCGGGGTACTGGACGGCGACCAGCCCGATGTCCTCGGGCAGCGCCGCCGCCATCGCGGAGAAGGCGTTCGCGCCGCCGCCGGCGTGCGGAAAGCACACCAGGAGCGCGGAGCCGGGCCCGGCCTTCCGGAAGGTGCGCAGCCAACGGGAGGATGCGGCCGGCGCCGAGGCCCGGGGTGTCGCCTGTGTCATGTCGGTCGTTGGCACGCTACGCGTCCTCCGTCGTCGGGTTCAGCTTGGTCAGCAGGTTGTGCAACCGGTCGATCACCGCGGCACGCCGGGCGTCGTCGGGTGGAAGATCGGTCACTTGCGTCTCGATCCGGGAGAGGCCGTCGAATATCCCGGAGTCGGCATCCACGCCGCCGCGTGCGTCGTCGCCACCGGTGTCCGGGAGTCGGGCGCGCAGGTGGACGACCAGATCGGCCGGTGTCGGAAAGTCGAAGACGAAGGTGGCGGGCAGCTTGATTCCGGTGGCGGCGGCGAGCCGGTTGCGCAGTTCCACGGTGGTGAGCGAGTCGAAGCCCGCCTCGTCGAAGGTGCGGTCGGGCTCGACGGCCGAGGCCGAGGAGTGACCGAGAACGGCTGCGACCTCATGGAGCACGGTGTTCAGAAGGTGATCGCCGCCGTCCGCCACGGCGGCCGGCACACCGGGGGCGGGGGCGACGGCGCGCGAGGACGTGTTGCCGAGCAGGCACTCCAGCAGCGGAGGCACGGTGCCGCCCGCGGCGCGCCGCGCACGCAGGCCCTCGACGTCCCACCGCGCGGCGACGGCCACCGGCCTGTTCCGGCGGAGCCCGGCGTCCAGCAGTCCGAGGCCCTGCCCGGCGTCCAGCGGCACCACTCCGCTGCGAGCCATCCGGGCGAGGTCCATGTCGCTCAGGGCGGCACCCATGCCGCCATCCCCCTGCCACAGGCCCCATACCAGCGAGACACCTGGGCGCCCCTGTGAACGCCGGTACTCCGTCAGGCCGTCGAGGAACGCGTTGCCGGCCGCATAGGCGCCCTGTCCCGGAGAACCGAGCGTTCCGGCGAGCGACGAGAAGACGACGAACGCGGAGAGGTCCAGGTCCTCGGTGAGTTCGGCGAGGTTGAGGGCAGCGTCGACCTTGGGGCGCAGTACGGCGTCGAGCCGGCCCGGGGTCAGGGAGCCGAGGAGCCCGTCGTCCAGGGCCCCCGCCGCGTGGACGACGCCGCCGATCCGCACTCCGTCCGCGGCGAGTTCGCCGAGAACGGCCGCCAACGCGTCGCGGTCGGCCGCGTCGCAGGCCACTGTGCGGACCCGCGCCCCGGTCTCGCGCAGCGCGGCCAGGTCCCGTGCCGCGGCCTCGCCGGGCGCGCTGCGGCCCAGCAGTACAAGCTCGCGCACGTCGTGCCGGTCCACCAGGTGCCGGGCGACAAGCCGACCCAGCCATCCGAGCCCGCCGGTGACGAGGACGGCCCGGGCGGTGTCCCACGGCCCGTCCTCGTCGGGGAACTCCAGCACGACCTTGCCGATGTGTCGTGCTTCGCTCAGGTACCGGAACGCGTCCGGCGCGTTGCGGATGTCCCAGGTCGACACCGGGGGCGGGGTGAGCGCGCCTTGTGCGAAGAGCTCCTGGAGGGCGGTGAGGATCTCGTGGATGCGGTCGGGGCCGGGATCGCGCACGTCGTAGGCGAGGTAATCGACGCCCGGGTGCTGCCCGGCCACGCTCTCGCGGTCGCGCCGGTCGGTCTTGCCCATGTCCAGGAACCGGCCGCCGCGTGGAAGCAGACGCAGCGACGCATCGGTGAACTCCCCCGCGAGGGAGTTGAGCACCACGTCCACCCCCCTGCCCCCGGTGGCGTCCAGCAGGCGACGCTCGAATCCCAGGTCACGGGAGGAGGCGATGTGCGCTTCGGGCAGTCCCGCGGCGCGCAGCGCGTCCCATTTGGCCGGGCCGGCGGTGGCGTACGTCCGCGCACCGAGGTGTCGCCCGATCTGGAGGGCGGCGGTACCCACGCCTCCGGTGCCGGCGTGCACGAGCAGCGACTCGCCCGCACGCAGCCGCGCAAGGTCCACCAGGCCGTAGTAGGCGGTGAGATAGGCCACCGGGATCGCGGCTGCCTGGCGGAAGGACCAGTCGTCGGGGATCCGGCAGACCAGCCGGTGGTCGGTCACCGCGACCGGCCCGATGCCGTGGAACAGCCCGGTCACCCGGTCGCCGGGGTGCAGGGCGGTGACACCCGGGCCGGTCTCCAGGACGACGCCGGCGCCCTCGCCGCCCTGGCCCGGTCCGGTGGCGGTCCCGTCCACGGAAGCGGGGATCACCCCCAGTGACAGCAGGACGTCACGGAAGTTCAGGCCCGCGGCCCGCATCCGCACCCTGATCTGGCCCTCGGTGAGCGGGGCGTCCGCCTCGGGCCAGGGCCGCAGGGACAGATCGGCGAAGGTCTCCTTGGCCACGTAGTCGAGGTGCCAGTGCGGGCTGCCGGCCGGCGGGCGCAGGGCCGTGCCCAGGTCCGACGCGGCGAGGACCGGCCGGTGCGCGATGCCGCCACGCAGGGCGAGCTGCGGCCGGGAGGAGGCGAGCACCGCGGCCAGGGCGCGCCGGGAGCCGGGTGTGCAGTCCTCGTCGAGCAGGAGGAATCGGTCAGGGTGCTCGGCCTGTGCGGAGCGGATCAGGCCCCAGACGGCACGGTGGGCGAGCGCGCTCGCGCGTTGCTCGCCGCCGACGGCCACGGCGTCGCGGGTGAGCACCGCCACACGGGTCCCGGCCAGCCGGTCGTCGGCGAGCACCGCTTGCACTGCGGCCACTACGTGGCGCACGGCCGCGTGGATGTCATCGGCGTCCGCACGGCTGCCCGGCGCCGAGGCCGGACAGGGCACCAGGAGGAGGGCGGGCGCGGGCTTGTCCACGGCGGTGAGTACGGCGATGTCGTGGTGGACCTGCGGGGCGTCACCGGGCGCGCCGGTGCTGAGTGCGGACGCGAGGTCGACGCCGGGACACGGCCCGACGCCGCCTCGGGCCGACGGCGGGGCGAGCACCGCCCAGCGGCTCGTGTCCGGCGCGGCAGCGGTGCCGGACAACGGTTCCCACGCCGGAAGCATCAGGCCGTCGCGCTCACCGGCGGCGACGCCCGCCGTGAACGGACGCACCGTCAACGAGTCGACGGACATGACCAGCCTGCCCGAGGAGTCCGTCGCGGTGATGCCGACCGCGTTCGGGCCCGTCGGTGCCAGCCTGACGCGAAGCTTCGCGTCGGCACTCCGGAGCACGCGTACCCCGGACCACGAGTACGGCAGCCAGGTGCCGCCGTCCGCTCCGCCGTCGGCCAGGCCGCCGAGAGCGATCGGGTGCAGGGCCGCGTCGAACAGGGCCGGGTGCACGGTGAAACGTTCGTGGCCGGGTTGCCGCTCGCCGGACAGTGCCACCTCGGCGAAGACCTCACTCCCGCGCCGCCACATCGCTTGTACGCCGCGGAACGCGGGCCCGTATTCCAGGCCCCGCTCGGCCATCCGGGCATAGAACGGCGCCGTGTGCACAGCGGCCGGTTCGGCGCCAGGGGGCGGCCACACCTCGGGGGCGGTCACCAGGTCGGTGTCGGCCTCGTCCGCCTGGCCCGTGACCGTGCCGTGGGCATGCGGCGTCCAGGCTTCCGCTCCGCTCGCGCCCGCCGGCCGGGAGCGGACGACGACGTCCCGCCGACCCGAGCCGTCGTCGGCCGCGAGGAACACCTGCAGATGGATCTCCACGTCGTCCGGCACGACCAGCGGGGCCCGCAGGACGAGTTCTTCCACCGCTTCCAGGCCCGCCTCGCCCGCAGCACGCAGCACCAGGTCGAGCAGTACGGTGCCGGGCACCAGAACCTCGCCCGCGACCCGGTGGTCGGCCAGCCACGGATGCTCCGCGAGGGAAAGGCGTCCTCTCAACAGCCGTGCTCCCTCGGGCAGTTCGTCGACGTCTTTGAGCATCGGATGATCCGCGGCGGTGAGCCCGTCGGAGCGCGGGGCACCGATGTCCGGTGAGCCGTCCAGCCAGTACGGGCGGCGTTGGAAGGCGTACGTCGGCAGCTCGACCCGGCGGGCGCCCTGGCCGGCGAAGACCGAGACCCAGTCGACGGCCCCGCCGCAGGCGTGCAGCCGGGAGAGCGCGGTCAACGCGGCGGCGGGCTCCGGAGGCCGCCGGCGAAGGACCGGTATCAGTTCGTGTCCGGTGCGTGCCGAACCGGCTCCGTCGCCGGTGAGACAGTCGGTGGCCATCGACACGAGGTCGCCGGAAGGGCCGAGCTCCAGCAGCCGCGTGCAGCCGAGCTCGGTGAGGCTGTCGAGGCCGTCCGCGAAGCGGACCGCGTGCCGCGCGTGCCGTACCCAGTACTCGGGGTCGGCCAGTGCGGTCACGTCCTCGGCGCGCCCCGTCAGGTCCGAGACGATGGCGCACTGCGGCTCCCGGAAGTCCAGGCGCGAGGCGACGGCCCGGATCTCGTCCAGGCCCGGTTCCATCAAGGGCGAGTGGAAGCCGTGGCTGACGCGTAGCCAGGTGGCCTTGCCGCCGGCCGCCTCGAACGTCGCGACGGCGGCTTCGAGGGCGTCGCGGTCGCCCGAGAGCACGGTGGCGTCGGGGCCGTTGACGGCTGCCAGGGAGACGAGCTCCTCCCGCCCGGCTACCAGGGCGTTGGCCTCCTGCTCGGAGGCACGCAGCGCCACCATCGCCCCGCCCGACGGCAGCCGCTGCATGATGCGGCCTCGTGCGGCGGCGAGTTCGGCGGCATCTTCGAGAGAGAGCACCCCTGCGGCGTGTACGGCGGCGAGCGCGCCCACGGAGTGGCCGAGGACCGCGTCCGGCCGCACGCCCCAGGACGTCAACAGCCGGTACAGGGCCACTTCGAAGGCGAAGAGCGCCGGCTGGGTGTATTCGGTGCGGTGCAGCGCTCCGGCGCCGGGGGAGTCCTCCGTCGCGAAGGCCACGTCTCGCAGTGGACGTTCCAGATGGGGGTCCACCGCGGCGCACACGTCGTCGAAGGCCGCCGCGTAGGCGGGAAACGTCTGGTACAGCGTCCGGCCCATGCCGGCCCGCTGGGATCCCTGCCCGGCGAAGAGGAACGCCGTCCTGCCCTCGGCGGCGCGGCCGCGGATCACCTCCGGGACCGGGTCGCCGACGGCCACGTCCCGCAGCAGGCCGAGGAGCTCGTCCCGGTCTCTGGCGAGCAGCACCGTGCGATGGGGCAGACTGCTGCGGCCGGTTGCCAGCGAGAAGCCGATGTCGAGCAGGCTCCCGGCCTCCTTCCCGGTGTCCGGGCCGGAGGTGAGGTGTGTGTGCAGACGCCGGGCCTGCGCCCGGAGCGCGGCTTCGTCGACCGCGGAGAGCGGGCAGGGCACGGTGGGCAGCGGCGGCGCCTGCCGCTCCGGCGCCTGCCGCGGTTCGGGCGCCTGTTCCAGGATGACGTGGGCGTTGGTTCCGCTGATGCCGAAGGAGGACACGGCGGCCCGTCGCGGGTGGTCGCGCTCGGGCCAGGGGATCGACTTGTCGAGGAGCGCCAGCGTGCCGGCGGACCATGCGACATGCCCGGTGGGCACGTCGGCGTGCAGCGTTCTGGGCAGGACACCGTGCTGCAGGGCCATGGTCATCTTGATGATTCCACCGACGCCGGCAGCGGCCTGGGTGTGCCCGAGATTCGATTTGAGGGAGCCCAGATACAGGGGTTGGTCCGCGGTGCGTGCGCTGCCGTAGGTGGCTTGCAGCGCGTGGGCTTCGATCGGGTCACCGAGGGCCGTGCCGGTGCCGTGCGCCTCCACGGCGTCCACCTCGGCCGCGGACAGGCGCGCGCCGGCGAGGGCCTGTCGGACGACCTGCTCCTGCGCCGGCCCGTTCGGCGCCGTGAGTCCGTTGCTGGCGCCGTCCTGGTTGACGGCGGAGCCCCGCACCACCGCCAGTACCGGGTGGCCGTTGCGCCGTGCGTCGGAGAGCCGTTCGACGAGCAGCAGCCCCACTCCCTCGGACCAGCCGGTCCCGTCGGCCGAGGCGGAGAACGCCTTGCACCGGCCGTCCGGGGCCAGGCCGCGTTGCCTGCTGAACTCGATGAACGGCGTCGGTGTCGCCATCACGGTCGCGCCGCCCGCCAGGGCCAGTGAGCATTCACCGCGACGCAGCGCGGCGGCGGCCAGGTGCAGCGTGACCAGCGAGGAGGAACACGCCGTGTCCACGGTGATGGCCGGCCCCTCGAAGCCGAAGGTGTAGGCGATGCGCCCGGAAGCCACGCTGCCCGCGCTGCCGGTGCCCAGGTATCCCTCGTACTCCTGCGGCGCCGGGGAGAACCGGGTCATGTAGTCGTCGTACATGGTGCCCACGAAGACGCCGGTGGGTGTGCCGCGCAGCGTTGCCGGGTCGATCCCCGCCCGTTCGACCGCCTCCCACGAGGTTTCGAGCAGCAGCCGCTGCTGCGGGTCGATCGCCCGTGCCTCACGTGGTGTGATGCCGAAGAACGTGGCGTCGAACTCCGTTGCTTCGTACAGGAATCCGCCTTCCCTGGTGTACGACGTGTGCGGGGTCCCGGGATCCGGGTCGTACAGCCGTGCCAGGTCCCAGCCCCGGTCGACGGGGAACGGGCCGACCGCGTCCACCTCGTCGATGACCAGCCGCCACAGGTCCTGCGGGGACGTGACGCCGCCGGGGTAGCGGCACGCCATCGCGACGATCGCGATCGGTTCGGCCTCGCGTTCCGTGAGGCGGTCGTTGATGGCCTGGAGCCGCTCCTTCTCCTTGAGCGCGGCCCGCAGCGCGTCGACGACTTGCTCTGGTGCGGTGGACGCCATCGAACTCTCCATACCTTCCCCTGCAGAGGGTGGTCATGACTTGCTGTCGCCGAGTGCGAGGCGCACCAGGTCGTCGGTGTTCATCGTGTCCAGGGCACTGCCGCCGATCGGGAGGCCGTCCACCGGTTGCCCGTCGGCCGCCCCGTCGCCGCCCGGCGTCACGGAATCAGGCAGAAGTTCGGCCTGCAGCCGCTTGGCGAGCGCGTTCGGTGTGGGGTGGTCGAAGGCCAGCGTGGGCGGCAGCGTGATCTCGGCGGTGATGCTCAGCCGGTTGCGCAGTTCGACCGCCATCAGTGAGTCGAAGCCCAGGTCCTGGAACCGGCGGTCGGCCGTCACTTGCTCCGTGTCGGTGTGTCCGAGGACTCCGGCCACCTCGGCCCGTACCGTCTCCAGGAGGAGGTGGCCGCGCTCGTGGCGGGGGGCTCGGTTCAACCGGCTCCTCAGTCCGGCGGTGGGCACGGCGCGCCGCCCGGCGGCCGGGTTCGCGGGCGGCCCGGAGTTCGGTACCAGGGCGCGCAGCAGGGCTGGGGCCGTCTCCGGATCCAGGGCGGACAGGTCGAGGCGGGCGGCTACGAGGTCCGGGGCTCCGGCGGCGACGGCCGCGTCGAACAGCGCCAGACCTTCCGCGGCAGACATGGCAGCGACGCCGGAACGTGCCATCCGAAGCCGGTCCGTCTCGCCCAGAGGGCCGGTCATGGAGCTCTCGTCCGCCCACAGGCCCCAGGCGATGGAGAGCGCGGGTCGCCCCTCGGCGTGCCGCAGTCGGGCGATGCCGTCCAGAACGGCGTTGGCCGCCGCGTAGTTGGCCTGTCCGGCGGAACCCAGCACGCCTGCGAGCGAGGAGAACAGCACGAACGCCGACAGGTTCAGGTTCGCGGTGAGGTCGTGGAGGTGTACGGCCGCCGCGGCCTTGGGCAGGAGCACCCGGTCGAGGCGGTCCGGGTCGAGCCCTTCGACGACCGCGTCGTCCAGGACACCCGCCGCGTGCACCACGCCGGTGAGCGGGTGCTCCTCGGGTACGGCGGCGAGGACCTCGGCCAGCGCGGCGCTGTCGGTGATGTCACAGGCGGCCAAGGTCACCGACACCTGCGGTGCCAGCACGGCCAGTTCTTCCAGGAACGCGCCGGCGCCCGGGGTGGCCCCACCGCGTCGGCCCGTCAGCAGCAGCCGCCGTACGCCGTACCGTTCCACCAGGTGCCGGGCCACCAGGCGGCCCAGGGTGCCGAGCCCGCCGGTGATCAGCACATGGCTGTGGCGGTCGAAGAGGTTCCCGCGCCCCTCGCCGGCCGGTTTGGCCCGGTGCGCCTGCAGCGTCGGTACCGACATCCGTCCGGCGCGGAGGGCGAGCTGGGACTCGTCCGACGCCAGGGCCGCAACGAGGTGGCCCGTCGACTCCGCCCGGCCGTCGGTGTCGAGCAGGACGAAGCGCCCGGGGTGCTCGGTCTGCGCCGACCGGATCAGTCCCCACACCGCGGCTCCGGCGGGGTCCGGCCGGCCGTCGCCGCTGCCGGTGGTGACGGCGCCGTCGGTGATCAGGACGAGGCGGGAGCCGGCGAGCCGCTCGTCGGCGAGCCATTGCCGGGAGAGATCCAGGACCGCGTGGCTCGCGAGGACCGCGCCCATGGACGCTCCTGCGGGTTCCCCGGTGCCGGAGGGCCCACCGGGTGCTGCGAGCGGGTCGGACGAGGTGGGCTCGCCGGTGTCGGAGGGCCGACCGGGCTCGGGGACGAGGACGACGGCCGGCGCGGGGGCACCCTCGTCCAGGGCCCGTCGCAGGCCGCCCAGATCGGGGTAGTGCCGGACGCGAACGCCGGTGGCACGCACCGTTTCGGTCACTCCCGTGCCGTCGCGGCCCACGACGGCCCAGGGGACCGCCGTGGTGCTCTCCGGTGTCCGCGGCGCGTCCCCCCACCGCACGGTGAGCAGTGTGGGCCCGTCCGGTGATTCCGCGACGGCCCGGAGGTTCCGGACGGCGAGTGCGTCGACGGTGCACACCGGAGCACCGGTTCCGTCCGCGAGGAGCAGGGAATAGGTGTCGCCGTCGCCGCGGCGCAGGAGAACACGCAGCTCGGTCGCACCAGAGGTGTGCAGAGAAAGACCGCTCCACGCGAACGGCACGACGAACCGGTCGCCCCCGTCCTCGTCCCGGATTCCGCAGAAGGCGGCGTGCAGCGCCGCGTCCAGCGCGGCGGGGTGCAGCAGGAAGCGGTCGTCGTCGGCTCGGGCGGCGTCCGGCAACGTGACTTCCACGTACAGGTCGTCACCATGGCGCCAGGCGGCACGCAACCCCCGGAAGGCGGAGCCGTAGGCGTAGCCGCGCTCGGCCAGCCGATGGTAGAGGCCGTCGACGGGGATCGCTGTCGCCTCCGGAGGCGGCCACACGGCCGGCCAGGCGTCGTCGGCGGGAGGCAAGGAGCCGGCCTTGTCCAGTACGCCAGAGGCGTGCCGCGTCCACTCCGTGCCGTCCGCCCCCGCGAGCCGTGCCCAGAGGGTGAAGGCGCGGGAGCCGCCGCTCCCGGGGGCGTTCACCCGGAGCTGGATGTCCATGGCCGTGTCGAGCACCAGGGGTAGTTCCAGGGTCAGGTCGGCGACCCGGCTGGTGGCCGTCCTTCGTGCCGCGTCGAGGGCCAGCTCCGCAACGGCCGCCCCAGGCAGCAGGGGGCGCCCCTGGACGACGTGCTCGGCCAGCCAGGGCCGGGCCTGTGGATCGAGGCGTCCGGTGGCCAGCCACCCCAGGCCGCCGGCCAGCTCCACGCCCGCACCGAGCAGCGGGTGGATGCCGGAAGCCGCGGTGGGGGCGGCCGCGGGCGTGGGGCTTGCCCAAAAGCGCTTGCGCCGGTACGGGTAGGTGGGCAGGGACACCGTACGGCCGTCGCGGAGGAGGCCGCTCCAGTCGACGGCGGCGCCACCTGCGTACGCCTGTGCCAGGCCCGTCACAAAGGTGTGAACCTCGTCGTGACCGCGGCGGATCAGTGATGCCGCGGCCACCGCGTCCGCCCCCGTGCCCCGGGTGGCGGCGGCCGAACGGACCAGGGCGGCCAGTACGGGGTCGGGACCGAGTTCGAGGAATGTGGCGGCGCCGCTGGCGAAGAGCGTCTCGAGACCGTCGTGGAAGCGGACGGTCTCGCGGAGCTGACGGACCCAGTAGCCGGGGTCCGTCAGCTGCTCGGTGGTTGCGATCCGTCCCGTGAGGTTGGAGACGATCGGGATGCGCGGGGGAGAGTAGGTGATTCCGGCGGCGACCTGGCGCATCTCTTCGAGGACGCCGTCCATGTGGGGGGAGTGGAAGGCGTGGCTGACCCGCAGAAGTCTCGTCTGCCGACCGGCGTTTCGCCAATGGGACTCGACCTGTCGGACGGCGGACTCGTCGCCGGACACCACCACGGCGTCGGGTGCGTTGACAGCGGCGACGACAGCCTGTCCGCCGCCGAGCCCCAGGGTGTCGAGCGCGGCGCGGACCTCTTCCACCGTGGCCCGGACGGCGGCCATCGCGCCGTGCGCGGGTGCGGCGTGCATGAGACGGCCGCGGGCGGCGACGAGAGCGCAGGCGTCGGGAAGGGTGAGGACACCGGCGGCGTGGGCGGCGGCGAGCTCGCCGATGGAGTGGCCGAGGAGATGGTCGGGGACGAGGCCGTGGTGCTCGGTGAGCCGGAAGAGGGCAGTCTCCAGGGCGAAGAGGGCGGGTTGGGTGTAGCGCGTCTGGTCCAGCAGGTCCTCGTGGCCGTGGCCGTGGCCGTGGCCGTCGGCGCCGGTGTCGAGGATGAGGTCCTTGAGCGGGATCTCGAGGTCCAGATGTCGGTCGAGCTCCGCGCACACGGCATCCATCGCGGCGGCGAACACGGGCTGCGCCGCGTACAGCCCGGCGCCCGCCCCCGGGCGTTGGCTGCCCTGCCCGGTGAACAGGAACGCCACCCCACCGCGATCGGCGGCGCGCCTGGTCACCACGTGCGGCATGTCCTGACCCGCGGCCAGTGCGGTGAGGCCGGAGGCGAGTTCTCCGGGACCGGTGGCCAGTACGACGGCGCGGTCCGGGAGCGTGGCCCGGCTGGCCGCCAATGAACGGGCGATGTCGAGATGAGCGGGACCGATGCCGCCCCCGTCCTCGGTGAGCGGCCGCAACTGCGCAGCCCGCGCCCGCAGACCCTCCGTCCCGCGGGCGGAGAGCACCCAAGGCAGCACGCTGGGGACCGCGGGCTCCCTGTCCTCACCCGAGTCCGGTACCGGGGGCTGCTCGAGGATGAGGTGGGCGTTGGTGCCGCTGATGCCGAAGGAGGAGATGGCGGCGCGGCGGGGGTGGCCGGTGTCGGGCCAGGGTGTGGTTCGGGTGAGGAGGGTGACTGCGCCGGTGGTCCAGTCGACGTGGGTGGAGGGGCGGTCGATGTGGAGGGTGCGGGGGAGGATGCCGTGCCGCATGGCGTGGATCATTTTGATGATGCCGGCGATTCCGGCGGCGGCTTGGGTGTGGCCGATGTTGGATTTGACGGATCCGAGGTAGAGGGGTTGTTGGGGGGTGTGGGCGCGGCCGTAGGTGGCGAGGATGGCCTGGGCTTCGATGGGGTCGCCGAGTGTGGTGCCGGTGCCGTGTGCTTCGAGTGCGTCGATGTCGGTCGGTGTGAGGTGGGCGGCGGTGAGGGCGTCGTGGATGACGCGTTCTTGTGCGGGTCCGCTGGGTGCGGAGAGTCCGTTGCTCGCGCCGTCCTGGTTGAGTGCGGAGCCGCGGATGACGGCGAGTACGGGGTGGTTGTTGCGGTGTGCGTCGGAGAGGCGTTCGAGGAGGAGTATGCCGGCGCCTTCGCCCCAGCCGGTGCCGTCGGCGGAGTCGGCGAAGGCTTTGCAGCGGCCGTCCTGGGAGAGTCCGCGTTGTCGGCTGAATTCGACGAAGAGTCCTGGGCTTGCCATGACGGTCGCGCCGCCGGCGAGGGCGAGGTCGCATTCGCCCTGCCGCAGTGCCTGCGCCGCCAGATGCACAGCCACCAACGACGACGAGCAGGCCGTGTCGACGGTGATGGCGGGGCCCTGCAGCCCGAGTGTGTACGACAGGCGGCCCGAGGCGACGCTCGACGCCAGCCCGGTGGTGCGGTAGGCCTCAGAGGTGTCGGGCACGGAGTGGGCGCCCGTGGCGTACTCACTGCGCATGACACCCGTGAAGACACCGGTGCGGGTGCCGTGCAGGACCGTCGGGTCGATGCCGGCGTGTTCCACGGCCTCCCAGCCGGTTTCCAGCAGCAGACGCTGCTGGGGATCCATGGCGGTCGCTTCACGCGGGCTGATTCCGAAGAACTCGGCATCGAACTGGTCGGCGTCGTACAGAAAGCCGCCGGAGCGGGTGTGCGTGGTGCCCGGATGATCGGGGTCCGGGTGGTAGAGCTCGTCGAGGTTCCAGCCCCGGTTGCGGGGGAATTGGCCGATGGCGTCCACGCCGTCGGCCGCCAGACGCCACAGCTCCTCCGGGGTACTGACCTCGCCGGGGTAGCGGCAGGCCATCCCCACGACCACGACCGGATCCTCGTCCGTGCGCGGCGGGCTCGTGCCGAGCGAGGATGCGGGTGGGACGGCCGGACCCGCTTCGGTGCCGCGCAGTTCGGCGATGAGGTGGGCGGCGAGGGCGGAGGGCGTCGGGTGGTCGAAGACCGTGGTCGCGGGCAGCGGGACCCCGGTGGCCGCGGTCAGGCGGCCACGCAGTTCCAGGCCCGTGAGCGAGTCCATGCCCAGGTCCTTGAACGCGCTGCTTCCGGGGACGTCCCCGGCGCCGGGCAGGCCGAGGACCGCGGCCACGGCAGCGCGTACCAGGTCGCCGGCCGAACGAAGGCGTTCGGCCTCCGGGAGCGCGGCGGTGCGCTCACCCCAGGAGCGCGTGCCGACGGCGCCGGACGCCGCCGTGACGGCGCGGCGGCGGCGCGGTGCGGGGACCAAGGTCCGCAGAAGAGCGGGCGGGGACGCGGATGGGCTGGGATTGCGGAGTGCCGCCAGGTTCAGCTCGGCGGGCAGCAGAAGCGGTTCGCCCGACGCGAGAGCCTCGTCGAAGAGCCGCATGCCGCGGTCGTGCGACAGCGGCAGGACACCCCGGCGCGCCCACCGTGCCCTGTCGGCGTCGCTGAGCCTGGCGGCCAGGCTGCCGACGGGGGACTCCCACAGCCCCCAGGCGAGGGAGGTGGCGGGCAGCCCCCGAGCGCGTCGGTGGTGTGCCAGGGCATCAAGGAAGGTGTTGGCGGCTGCGTAGTTGCCCTGACCGGGATTGCCGGTCAGACCGGCGATGGAGGAGAACAGCACGAACGCCGACAGCCCCGCGTCCTTGGTGAGTTCGTGCAGGTGCCAGGCCGCGTACGCCTTCGGCAGCAGCACCTTGCCGAGGCTTTCCGGGGCGAGGTTGGCGACGGTGGCGTCGGCGAGGGCTCCCGCCGTGTGGATGACGGCGGTGAGGGGGTGGTGTTCGGGAACGCCGGCGAGCAGCTCGACGAGCGCTTGCCGGTCGGTGACGTCGCAGGCGGTGATGGTGATGTGGACGTTCCGCTCGGCCAGCTCCGCGACGAGTTCGCGTGCTCCGGGAGCGGTGTCGCCCTGGCGGCTGGCAAGGAGCAGGTGGCGGGCGCCATGGTGCTCGACGAGGTGCCGGGTGAGCGTTCGGCCGAGGCTGCCGGTGCCGCCGGTGATCAGTACGGTGCCGTCCGGGTCGATGCCCGCAGGGGCGACGTCCTGCGCGCCGGCCGGTGCAGGGGTGCGGACCAGGCGAGGGGCGTACAGCTGCCCGCCGCGTACGGCGAGAGGGAGGTCGTCGGTGACGGCTGCGAGTGCCGCAGGAAGCACACCGCCGCTGTCGCTCTGCCCCAGGTCGACCAGGGCGACGCGGCCGGGGTACTCATTGGCGGCGGTGTACGCCAGGCCGCGCACCGCGGCGGCGGGCAGGTCCTGCAGTTCCCGGTCGGCGGTGACGGCGACGGCCTCGCGGGTCAGCACCAGCAAGCGGGTGTCCTCGAGGCGTTCGTCGGCGAGGAAGCGTTGGACTCGGTTCAGTACCCGGACCGCGGCACTGTGTGCGGCCTCAGGGCCGGTGCGGTCCCGGTCGCCGGAGACACAGGGGAGGACCAGGACGTCGGGGGCCCGCTCACCGCTGTCGAGGGCGGCGCGGAGCTCGTCGAAGTCCGCGTGCCGCAGGGCGTGCGGGACCTCCAGCGGGTCGGTGCCCAGGAGGGCCCACCGTTTCGCGGACGGTGCGGCCGGGAGCGGAACCGGCTGCCAGACGGGGTGGTAGAGGCCATCGGAGGGGGAGGCGGAGGAGAGTCCGCCCGCGGGCAGAGGCCGGAACGTGACGGAGCCGATGGTCAGCACCGGTGTGCCGCTCCGGTCGGTGGCTGTGAGGGCCGCGTTGCCGGAGCCGTCCCGGGTGAGGTGTACGCGCAGGGCGGAGGCGCCCGACGCGTGGAGCGTGACCTTGCCGAAGGAGAAGGGAAGGCGAAGGTCCGTGCTGTCGTCGAGGAGCGCGAGGTGCAGGGCGGAGTCCAGGAGGGCGGGGTGGATGCCGTAGTCGGCGGCCTGGCCGTTCACGTCCTCCGGGAGAGCCACCTCGGCGTAGCGGTCACCGCCCAGCCGCCAGGCTCGCATCAGCCCCCGGAAGGCGGGTCCGTACGCGTAACCGAGCTCGCCGAGGCGGTCGTAGAGTCCGTCGAGCGAGAGCTCCTCCGCGCCACTGGGGGGCCACGACCGCGGGGCCTCGAACGTGGGTTCCTCTTCCGTCGTGAGGACGCCGGTGGCGTGGCGGGTCCAGGGCAGATGCCCGCCCTGCTCGGGACGGGAATGCACGGACAGGCGCCGCTGACCGGCGCCGTCGGCGGGGCCGGCCTTCACCTGCAGATGCACCGCGCTGTCCGTGGGCACGACGAGCGGCTCCTCGAGGACGACCTCGTGGAGCAGCCCGCAGCCGAGACGATCGCCCGCGGCCACGGCCAACTCCACGACGGCGGCCCCGGGCAGGAGCACGGTGTCGCGGACGGCGTGGTCGGCGAGCCACGGGTGCGTGCGCGGAGTCAGACGACCGGTGAGCAGCAGGCCGCCGTCGTCCCCGTTGCCGTCGGTGCCCGCGATGCCGGTCATGCCCGCCAACAGGGGGTGCCCCGCACGCTGCAGGCCGAGGCCGGCGGCGTCAGCCGCCGGGTCCGGGGTGTCGAGCCAGTGCCGGCGGCGCTGGAACGCGTAGGTCGGCAGGTCCACCCGCCGTGCGCCGGTGCCCTCGAAGACGGCTGTCCAGGCGACGGCTGCTCCGTGGCAATGGGCCTCGGCCAGCGAGGTGAGCAGCCGGCCGGTCTGGTCCTCGCCCCGGCGCAGAGTGCCCAGAGCCACGGCGTCCGCGCCCGCCGCCTCGATCGTCGCCTCGAGCCCGACGGCGAGAACGGGGTGCGGGCTCACCTCGATGAACATGGTGTGCCCCGTGTCCAGCAGTGCGCGAGTGGCCTGCTCGAACTCCACGGTCCCGCGCAGGTTCCGGTACCAGTACCCGGCGTCCATCTCCTCGCCGTCGGCCAGGGCCCGTCCCGTGAGGGAAGAGAAGACGGCGATGTCGCCCGAGCGCGGAGCGATACCGGTCAGGACGCGCGCGATCTCGCCCTCGATCTTCTCCACGTGGGACGAGTGGGACGCGTAGTCGACGCCGATACGGCGGGCCCGTACCTCCTTGCTCTCGCACCGGGCGAGGAACTCGTCCAGCGCATCGGCGTCGCCGGAGACCACGACCTGCGCCGGACCGTTGATCGCGGCCACCGAGATACGCCCCTGCCAGGCGCGGATCTCCTCCAGGACCCACTCGGCGGGACGTGGTACCGACATCATCCCGCCGAGCCCCGACAGCGCGGTGAGCGCCCGGCTGCGCAGTGCCACGACCCGTGCGCCCTCAGCGAGGGAGAGGACGCCCGCGACACAGGCTGCGGCGATCTCCCCCTGCGAGTGACCCAGCACGGCGGCCGGCCGTACACCGAGCGAGCGCCAGACCTCGGCCAGCGACACCATGACGGCCCAGAGCGCGGGCTGGACGACGTCCACCCGGTCGAAGTCCGGTGCGGTGTCCGCACCCCGCAGGACGTCCGTCAGCGACCAGTCCACCAGCGGTTCCAGGGCCGTCGCGCATTCGGCGATCCGCCGGGCGAACACCGGGCAGGACTCCAGCAGCCCCGCCGCCATGCCCGCCCATTGCGCGCCCTGGCCGGGGAAGACGAACACCGGGCGCACGGACTCCTTGGCCTGCCCCGCGACCAGCGTGGGACCGGTGGTGCCGTCGCCCTCCGCCAGCGCGCTCAGGCCTGCCTCGAGTTCGGCGCGGTCGCGCGCAACCAGACCGGCCCTGCGGCCGAAGTGACGACGCTCCAGCGCGAGGGAGAGACCGACGTCCCGCGCGTTCATGCCCGGATGCTCGCGGAGGTGGTCCAACAGCCGAGCGGCCTGCGCACGCAACGCCTGCTCGGTCTTGGCGGAGAGGACGACGGGAGTCGCGGACGACCCCGGGAAGGCGCCGCCCTTCGCCCTGACCTGCCGTGGGTCGATTCCGTCCGGCTCGGCCGCCCGGTCCGGGGCGAATTCTTCGAGGATGAGGTGGGCGTTGGTGCCGCTGATGCCGAAGGAGGAGATTGCGGCGCGGCGGGGGTGGCCGGTGTCGGGCCAGGGTGTGGTTCGGGTGAGGAGGGTGACTGCGCCGGTGGTCCAGTCGACGTGGGTGGAGGGGCGGTCGATGTGGAGGGTGCGGGGGAGGATGCCGTGCCGCATGGCGTGGATCATTTTGATGATGCCGGCGATTCCGGCGGCGGCTTGGGTGTGGCCGATGTTGGATTTGACGGATCCGAGGTAGAGGGGTTGTTGGGGGGTGTGGGCGCGGCCGTAGGTGGCGAGGATGGCCTGGGCTTCGATGGGGTCGCCGAGTGTGGTGCCGGTGCCGTGTGCTTCGAGTGCGTCGATGTCGGTCGGTGTGAGGTGGGCGGCGGTGAGGGCGTCGTGGATGACGCGTTCTTGTGCGGGTCCGCTGGGTGCGGAGAGTCCGTTGCTCGCGCCGTCCTGGTTGAGTGCGGAGCCGCGGATGACGGCGAGTACGGGGTGGTTGTTGCGGTGTGCGTCGGAGAGGCGTTCGAGGAGGAGTATGCCGGCGCCTTCGCCCCAGCCGGTGCCGTCGGCGGAGTCGGCGAAGGCTTTGCAGCGGCCGTCCTGGGAGAGTCCGCGTTGTCGGCTGAATTCGACGAAGAGTCCTGGGCTTGCCATGACGGTCGCGCCGCCGGCGAGGGCGAGGTCGCATTCGCCCTGCCGCAGTGCCTGCGCCGCCAGATGCACAGCCACCAACGACGACGAGCACCCGGTGTCCACCGTGATGGCCGGACCTTCGAGACCGAGCGTGTACGACACGCGGCCCGAGGCCACGCACGTGTAGGTGCCGGTGAGCAGGTAGCCGCCGGCTGCGTCGTCCGCCTCGTGCAGCCGCGGTCCGTAGTCCTGCGCCATGGCACCGACGTACACCCCGGTGCCGCTGCCGCGGAGCGTCGCCGGGTCGATGCCGGCGCGTTCGACGGCCTCCCAGCCGGTTTCCAGCAGCAGACGCTGCTGGGGATCCATGGCGGTCGCCTCACGCGGGCTGATCCCGAAGAACTCGGCATCGAACTGATCGGCGTCGTCGAGGAACGCGCCTTGACGGGTGTACGAACGACCGGAGCGTTCCTCGCCGCCGTCGAAGAGCGCGTCCAGGGCCCAGCCGCGATTGCCGGGGAAGTCGGAGACGGCGTCCCGCTCCTGCATCAGAAGCTTCCACAGGTCGCCGGGGGATTCGACACCTCCGGCGAAGCGGCACGCCATGGAGACGATCGCGACGGGTTCGTCAGGGCTCGCGGACGCCCGCCGCCGGGGCACCGCGGGCTGGGGCACGGCACCGAGGAGTTCGCCGCGGATACGGGTGACGACCTGCTCGGGGGTCGGATGGTCGAAGACCAGTGTCACCGGGAGCCGCAGCCCCGTGGCGGCGGCCAGCCGGTTGCGCAATTCCACGGCAGTGGCGGATTCGAGCCCGATGTCCCGGAACGACTCGACGGGGGACACGGCATCCGGTGAGTCCCTGCCGAGGAGCAGGCAGGTTTCGGAGCGGACCAGGGCCATGAGGAATTCGGTGATCTCCTGCTCGCTCCGGTCGCGAAGGCTCAGGTGATCACGTTCCTCGGAGGCGGGTACGCCCGGCCCTTCCGTCTCTTCCGTCTCTTCCGGCTCTTCCGTCTCTTCCGTCTCTTCCGGCCAGGAAAGCTCGACGGCCGCAGTGTCTGCGGGGAAGGCCGGCCGCCAGTCCACCGCCGCGCCGGCGATGTACAGCTCCGCCAACGAGGTCAGGAAGCGCCGCGGTCCGTCCTGGTGACGGCGCAGCGTGCCCGAGACCACCGCGTCCGAGCCGGCCTCGTCGAGTGTCTGCTGGAGCGCCATGGTCAGCACCGGATGCGCGCTGACCTCGATGAAGGCGTCGTGGTCCGCGAGCGAGCGGACGGTCCCTTCGAAAGCGACGGAGCCGCGCAGATTGCGGTACCAGTAACCGGCGTCCAGCGAACGGGTGTCGGTGCGCTCGCCGGTCACGGTCGAGTGGAACGGCACCCGCGACGGGCGCGGCCGCAAGGGGGCCAGGTCGGCGAGGACTGTGTCGCGCAGCTGCTCGATGTGCGGGGAGTGGGCGGCTACTTGGACCGGTATGCGCCTGGCCGCGATGCCCTCGGCGGCAAGATCCGCCAGCAGGGTTTCGACGGCGTCCCGATCGCCCGACAGGACGACCGATCGCGGACCGTTGACCGCCGCCATCGATACCTGCCCGCCCGAACGGGCCACACGCGGCTCCAGTTCGGCCGCGGACAGCGGGACGGCGATCATCGCACCCTCGCCGGCGAGCCGTGCCTGCGCCCTGCTCCACAGCGACACCGCGCGGGCCCCGTCGTCGAGAGACAGCGCGCCCGCGACGACGGCCGCGGAGATCTCACCGTTGCTGTGCCCGATCACAGCCGAGGGCCTGACGCCGAAGGACTGCCAGAGGTCGGCCAGGGCCACCATGACCGCGAACAGGGCAGGCTGGGTGACGTCGTCACGATCCAGCGTGGGAGCACCGGGCGCCGCGCGGAGCACATCCTCCAGAGACCGGCCGGACCAGTCGACATGGGGAGCGAGCGCGCGGGAACAGGCGGCGATGGAGGCCCGGAACACATCCGAGTGCTCCAGCAGATCGGCTGCCATGCCGGTCCATTGCGATCCCTGCCCAGGGAAGACGAACACCACGCGCTCGCATCGCCCGGCGGCGCCGGTGACCTGCGCGGACGTACGCCGCTGTGCCGCCAGGGCGGTCAGTTCGGCGGCGAACTCGTCCTGTGATCCGGCCAGGAGGACCGCGCGGTTGCGCCCGGCGGTACCGGACACGGCGAGTGACAGACCGATGGCGGCTGCCCCGCCCGGAACGCCCCGCTGGTCGGTGAGGTGCTGCAGCAGACGACGGCTCTGCATACGCAGGGAAGTTGCCGTCCGGCCGGAGAGGACCCAAGGCATCACGCCACCCCGGAATGCCGCCCGGCCGTCGTGCGCCCGTGCCTCTCCGGCGTCCGGGTCTCCGTCGGTGCGGATGTTCTCAACAGACACGCGGTTCCTCGCTTCGTGAGAGGCGTACTCGGGGCCGTCGGGCCGTTCCACAGGAGCGCGGGCGGCGGTGGTGTTCACCACTCCACGAGCAGCCGGGCCAGTCCCCGGGTGCCCAGGCCGTCCTTCCAGATCACCGGCTCGGGGTGGGATGCGAGGCGCAGAGTGGGAAAGCGCTGCGTCAGTCGCCCCAGGACGACCTGTAGTTGCAGCCGGGCCAGTGGTGCGCCGACGCAGCGGTGGATCCCGTGACCGAACGTCAGGTGAGCGGCATCGCGTCGGCTCGGACGTAGTCCGTGGGGTTCGGGGAACGTGCCACTGTCCCGGTTGCCGTGCAGCAGTGACACCATGACGGCCTCGCCGGCCCGGACGGTGATACTGCCCAGGGGCATGGTCACCAACGCGACCCTGGAAAAGCTCAGCGGGGTCGACGGGTTGAGGCGCAGCAGTTCCTCCACCGTGGGAACCAAGTCTCCGGGCCGCTCGCTCAGGTCGGCGTACGCCACGGGGTCGGCGAGCAGCGACAGTACGGACAGGCCCAGCTGGCCGACGGTCGTCTCGTAACCTGCCATCAGCAGTGCGAGGCCCATGGTGAGCAGCTCGTCCATCGAGACCTCGCCCCGGTCGTGGGCCTCGATCATGCTGCTGAGCAGGTCGACGGAAGGGGTCCGGCGCTTGCGCTCGATCAGGTCGGCCATGTAGTCGGCGAGCTCCAGGCGGTGGCGGGCCTTCTTCTCCGGGGTGCCGAGCGAGAGGTCGAACAACACCTCGACCCAGCCGCGGAACTGTGGGACGTCCTCCGGTGGGATTCCGAGCAAGGAGCAGAGGACCGCCACCGGAAGCGGCGCGGCCAGCTCGTGGACGAGGTCGGCGCCGAGGCCTGCCGCGGCAAGGGCGTCGAGGTGCTGGTCGGCCAGTCGTTCGATGCCGGGGCGCAGCGCGGCTGTCCGGCGCGTCGAGAAGGCTCCGGCCACCAGCCGGCGAAGCCGTGTGTGGTCCGTGCCGTCCATGCTTGCCATGGATGCCGGTACCGGCTGCGCGTCGATGAGCTGGGGAGCGTGTGGCTTGACGGCCTCGGCCCGGCTGAACCTCTCGTCCGTCAGGACCCGGCGTGCCAGGGAGTAGTCGCACACGAGCCACATGCGGTCTCCGGCGGGTGTCACGAACGGAACGACGTCCTCGCCTCCGGGTTGCTCCAGGAAGTACGGAACGGGACCGAGTAGCCGGTCGCTGAAGTGGCTCATGTGTCGACTCCCCGTGATGGTCCGTGGATCAGGCGGCCAGCAGGCTGCGCGCGGCGGCGTGGAGCGTCTCCATGGGCCGGTTGAATGCGATCCGGACGTAGGGTTCGCCGAGTGCGGGGTCGGCGAAGAAGGCCGTGCCGGGGGTGAGCAGGACACCCGTACGCTCCATCAGCCCGCGGACGTAGGCAAGGCTGTCCGGCGGGCCCTCCACCAGGGAGCTGAAATCCGCGAAGAGATAGCAGCCGCCTTCCGCGGTGGCGAACTTCATGCCCATCTGCGAGAAGATGTCCTGCGCGAGGTCGCGCCGTGCGGCCATGCCTTCGCGTGCCGCGTCGACATCGACGGAACCGGCCGCCTGCGCGGCCGCGACCTGGAGCGGAGCCGCTGTGCCCAGGGTGGTCAGCTGGTGCACCCGCCGGAACGCCTCGGTGCGTTCGGGGTCCGCCCGCAGGAAGCCCAGGCGCCAGCCGCTGACCGCATGGCTCTTCGACCAGGATCCGATGACGACGCTGCGCTCGGCCAGCCCGGGTACGTCCGCGACGGAGAGGTGAGGGGTGCCGTCGAAGACGTACGCGGCGTAGACCTCGTCGCAGATCACGGTGGTGTTCCAGCGTTCGCAGAGTACGGCGATGTCGTCCAGTTCCTGGCGGTCGAGGACACGCCCCGTGGGGTTGCTGGGGCTGTTGAGCAGGATGGCGCGAGTCCTGGTATTGAAGGCGGCCGCCAGGTCGGCCGAGTCGTAGCGCCAGTCGGGCGCGTGCAGACGTACGAACCGGGGTGTGGCGCCGACGATGTCGATCGTGGTGGTGAACTGCTCGAAACCAGGAGTGAGGACGATGACCTCGTCACCGGGATCCACGGTCGCCAGCAGCGCGACGAGGAGAGCCTCGGTGGCTCCGGCGGTGACGGTGATCTCGGTGTCGGGGTCGGTGGCGGCGGTCATTGCCTCCGCGATCCGTAGCCGGAACAGCGAGTGGCCCGCCGGGTCCTCGTACTGGTTGTGCCCGCCTCGCAGGGCGCGGGATGCCGCCTCGACGAGCTGAGGGGAGAGGTCCGGGAAGCGGGGAGTGCCGATGGCCAGGTCGATCGTGTCCCGCGACCGCGCGAGCTTGAACACCTCGATCATGTTGCTCTGTGGCAGACCTGAGACTCGCGCCGAGACATTGGAGTGGTGGGCGGGGGCGTGCGCCACGTCGGGTCGTCCTCTTCTCTCGATCTGCTCGCGGGCAGCACGTGCCTACTGCCTGGCTTCTGAGCGGGCTGAAGAACGTGAGGTGACGGGCCGCCTCGGTCGGCTCTCAGCCCTCACGACGGGCACAGTAGTCCGGCCCCGTCCAAGGGTGTGCCGGTCGTTTGCCCCACAAGGAACGGCCGCCGCGCAACCCCGAATGCCGCGCGATCGGTCGCCGAAGTCCGAGGTCCCGGTCGCACCGGACTGCGACGAGCCACAAAACAGCGGGACGGCCTTGCCGGCCGCCGCCAACTCGTCGGGAGCCGGCTCGGAGTCGGTTCCCCAGCGGCACACGGCGCAGGCCCGCACGAGGAGGGGCGACGGATCGAAACGAACCGCCCCGGGTTCCGTGGAGATCTCAGGCTGTGGCTGTGTGCCCGGCCCGTCGAAGGAACGAGGCCGGGGTGGCGCCGTAGGAGCCGGTGCCGTCGATGCGGCAGCGCTTGTTGCGTGCCCGGCCGGACGGTCGACAGATCAACACCAGGACACCCGTGGGGTCGGTCGCAAGCAAGAGTCAGACCGCCACGGCAGCAACACCCGGTCACCCGGGGCGAACCGCCCCCGATCCCGGCTGAGCCGGCGTTCCGGCACCGCCGCGGAACAGCACGCGGAGGCCGTCCGCGACGACGTCCGGTACGAGACGGTCGCGGGCGGCCTCCGGCTCGGCCCGGGTGAAGCGGGTCAGAGGATCGCTCCGGGGGTGTAACCGGCGGCCTCCGGGTGCCGCTTGACGATGTCCTCGATCCGGCCGACGACGACACCGACCTGGCCGGCCGCGGCGCCGGTGAAGGAGAGCTTGTCGGCCATCAGGGCGTCCAGGGCGGCACGGTCCAGCGGGATGCGGTCGTCGGCGGCCAGCTTGTCGAGGAGTTCGTTGCGCTCGGCGCCCTGCTCGCGCATGGCCAGCGCGGAGGCGACCGCGTTCTCCTTGATCGCCTCGTGCGCGACCTCGCGGCCCACCCCGCCCCGCACCGCGCCCATCAGCACCTTGGTGGTCGCCAGGAACGGCAGGTAGCGGTCCAGCTCCCGGGCCACGACGGCCGGGAAGGCACCGAACTCGTCGAGCACGGTCAGGAACGTCTCCAGGAGGCCGTCCAGCGCGAAGAACGCGTCGGGGAGCGCCACCCGGCGCACCACCGAGCAGGACACGTCGCCCTCGTTCCACTGGTCGCCCGCCAGCTCGCCGGTCATCGAGGCGTAGCCGCGCAGGATCACCGTCAGGCCGTTGACCCGCTCGCAGGAACGAGTGTTCATCTTGTGCGGCATCGCGGACGAGCCGACCTGGCCGGGCTTGAAGCCCTCGGTGACCAGCTCGTGCCCGGCCATCAGCCGGATCGTCTTGGCCAGCGAGGACGGCGCGGCGGCGAGCTGCACCAGCGCGGTGACCACCTCGTAGTCCAGGGAGCGCGGGTAGACCTGGCCGACCGAGGTGAACGCCTGCGAGAAGCCGAGGTGCCCGGCGATCCGCTGCTCCAGCTCGGCGAGCCTGCCCGCGTCCCCGCCGAGCAGGTCCAGCATGTCCTGGGCGGTGCCGACCGGGCCCTTGATGCCGCGCAGCGGGTAGCGGCCGAGCAGCTCCTCCACCCGGCCGTACGCCACGAGCAGCTCGTCGGCGGCGGTGGCGAACCGCTTGCCCAGCGTCGTCGCCTGTGCCGCCACGTTGTGCGAGCGGCCGGCCATGACCAGCTCGCCGTACTCGCCGGCCAGCTTGCCGAGGCGGGCCAGGACGGCCACGGAACGGTCCCGGACCAGCTCCAGCGAGAGCCGGATCTGGAGCTGCTCGACGTTCTCCGTCAGGTCGCGGGAGGTCATGCCCTTGTGGACGTGCTCGTGCCCGGCGAGGTCGTTGAACTCCTCGATCCGCGCCTTCACGTCGTGCCGCGTGACCTTCTCGCGCTCGGCGATCGAGGCCAGGTCGACCTGGTCGAGGACGCGCTCGTAGTCGGCGATCGCGGCGTCGGGCACCTCGATGCCCAGGTCCTTCTGGGCCCGCAGCACGGCGAGCCAGAGCTGCCGCTCGAGCCTCACCTTCTGCTCGGGCGACCAGAGGGTGGCGAGCTCGGCGGAGGCGTAGCGTCCGGCGAGGACGTTCGGGATGCGGGGCTTGGCGGGAGCGGAAGTCACGTAGACGGATTCTACTGGCGATTCGTGCAGGTCGGCGCCGCGGGGCGGTTCGTCGGAACCTACGAAGGGCCCCGAGGGCCCGGGATCACCGCGCGGCGTCCTCGTAGGGGAGCAGGTCCGGGCGCTTGGGCGGCAGGCCGTCCCCGGACGAGCGGCCGGTCAGCCTGCGGCCTATCCAGGGCAGCAGGTACTGCCGGGCGAACCGGACGTCGGCGGTCCTGCGCGTCACCCACCCCGGCGGCGGCGTCGCCGGGACCGGCGCGTGCCAGTCGGGGTCCTCGGGCTCGTGGCCGAGCGACTGCCACACCGCCTCCGCGACCCGGCGGTGGCCGTCGGCGGTCAGGTGCAGCCGGTCCACGTCCCACATCCGCGGATCGGCCAGCGACCGGGCCCCGTACAGGTCGACGACCACGGCGCCGTGCTGCCCGGCCAGGTCGTCGATCGCGGCGAACAGGGCCTCCATGCGGGGCCGGAAGCGCTCCAGCACCGGGCCCTGGCGGCCGGGACTGCGCATCAGCACCAGCTGCTCGCAGTGCGGTGCGAGCCGCTCCACGGCCTGGGTCAGCAGGTCCCGCACCCGGGCCATGTCGCACTTGGGCCGCAGCGTGTCGTTGAGCCCGCCGACCAGCGTGATCACGTCGGCCCCCATGGCCGCGGCCACATCCACCTGCTCGTCGACGATCTGCCCGATCAGCTTCCCGCGCACGGCGAGGTTGGCGTACCGGAAGCCGGGGGAGCGGGCCGCCATCCGCGCGGCGAGGAGGTCGGCCCAGCCCCGGTAGGAGCCGTCGGGCAGCAGGTCCGACATGCCCTCGGTGAAGGAGTCGCCGACGGCGACGAGACTGGTGTACGTGGGGTTCGTCTGCATGGCGACGGAAATGGTATCCCCTGCACATACCCGCCGGTCGGTCGCCCTCCGCGGCGCGGTCCCCGACGGCCCGTGGGCCCGCCGGACGCCGGCCTCACGTCCGTTGCCCGAACAGCTCCCGCAGGACGTCCTCCATGGTCACCAGGCCCGCCAGCCGTCCGTCGGAGCCGAGCACCGCCGCGAGGTGCGTCCGGCTGCGCCGCATGGCGGTGAGCACGTCGTCCAGCGGGGTCCGCTCGCGCACCCGGGCGATCGGGCGCATGTCCCGCAGCCGGAACGGCAGGTCCCGCGGCGAGGCGTCCAGCGCGTCCTTCACGTGCAGGTAGCCGACGATCCGCCGCCCGTCGTCCACCACCGGGAAGCGGGAGAACCCCGACTGCGCCGAAAGCCGCTCCAACTGCTCCGGGGTGATGCCCACGCGCGCGTGGACGACGCGCTCCAGCGGCAGCACCACGTCCCGCACCGGCCGGCGGCCCAGCTCCAGGGCGTCGTGCAGCCGCTCCCGTGCCCGGTCGTCGATCAGCCCCGCCTCGCCCGCGTCCTTGACGATCTCCGCCAGTTCCGCGTCCGTGAAGGTCGCCGCCACCTCGTTCCTGGCCTCGACCCGGAGCAGCTTGAGCAGCCCGTTCGCGAAGGCGTTGACCGTGAAGATCACCGGACGCAGGGCCCGGGACAGCGCCACCAGCGGCGGCCCGAGGATCAGCGCGCTGCGCACCGGCTCGGCCAGCGCGATGTTCTTCGGCACCATCTCGCCGAGCAGCATGTGCAGATACGTCGCCAGCCCGAGGGCGATCACGAACGACACCGCGTGCCCGGCGCCCGACGGCACGCCCACCGCGTGGAACACCGGCTCCAGCAGGTGCGCGATCGCCGGTTCCGCGACGATGCCGAGGACCAGCGTGCACAGTGTGATGCCGAGCTGCGCCGCCGCCAGCAGCGCCGACACGTGCTCGAGCCCCCACAGCACACGCTTCGCCCGGGCGTCGCCCTCCTCGGCGTACGGCTCCACCTGGCTGCGGCGCACGGAGATCAGCGCGAACTCGGCGCCCACGAAGAACGCGTTGACGACCAGGGTCGCCAGACCGATCAGCAGCTGTACGGCGGTCACCGGCCGGCCTCCCCTTCGTCCTCCCCGCCGCCCGGGCCGGGCTCGGCGGTGTCGGCGGCGTCGGTTCTGTCCGCTCCGTCGACCAGGGGGGCGTGCATCAGCACCCGGGCGGCCCTGCGCCCCGTGGCGTCCACGACCTCCAGCCGCCAGCCGGCGACATCGAGACTGTCGCCGACGACGGGAATGTGCCCGAGACCGGCCGCGACCAGCCCCGCGACCGTCTCGTACGGGCCCTCGGGCACCCGCAGGCCCAGCCGTTCGAGCCGGTCCACGCGGGCGGAGCCGTCGGCCCAGTACAGCGCGTGCCCCGCTTCGTCCGTGCCGGCCGGATCCAGGTCGGGCGTCTCGTGCGGATCGTGCTCGTCCCGCACCTGGCCGACCACCTCCTCGACGATGTCCTCCAGCGTGGCCACCCCGGCCGTACCGCCGTACTCGTCGATCACCACGGCCATCGTGCGCCGCCCGGAGAGCCGGTCCAGGAGCCGGTCCACGGTCAGCGACTCGGGGACCAGCAGCGGCTCGCGCATCAGGTCCGCGACCGGCATCCCGGGCCGCCGCTCGGCCGGCACCGCCAGGACGTCCTTGACGTGCGCCGTCCCGACCACGGCGTCGAGGCTGTCCTGATAGACCGGGAACCGGGACAACCCGGTCGCCCGCGTCGCGTTCGCCACGTCCTCGCACGTCGCCCGGGCATCGAGGGCGACGACCTGGACGCGCGGGGTCATCACCTGCTGCGCCGTCAGGTCGGCCAGGTTCAGCGTGCGCACGAACAACTCGGCGGTGTCGGCCTCCAGCGCGCCCTCCTTGGCGGAGTGCCGGGCGAGCGCCGCCAGCTCCTGCGGGCCGCGCGCGGACGCCAGTTCCTCGGCGGGCTCCACGCCGAAGCGCCGCACGATGCGGTTGGCGGTGTTGTTCAGATGGGTGATGAAGGGCCGGAAGGCCGCGCTGAACCAGCGTTGCGGGCCGCCCACCCGCTTGGCCACGGCCAGCGGCGAGGAGATCGCCCAGTTCTTCGGCACCAGCTCCCCGACGATCATCAGGAAGACCGTCGACAGGGCGGTGCCCAGTACCAGCGCCAGGGAGGACGCCGTCGAGCGCGACACCCCAAGGTCCTCCAGCGGGCCCGCGATCAGCGCCGCGACCGAGGGTTCGGCGAGCATGCCGACCACCAGGTTGGTGACCGTGATGCCGAGCTGGGCGCCGGAGAGCTGGAAGGTCAGGTTCCGTACGCCCTTGAGGGCGCTCGCCGCGCCCCGCTCGCCCCGCTCCGCCGCTCGCTCCAGCTCCCCGCGCTCGACGGTGGTCAGCGAGAACTCGGCCGCGACGAAGGCGCCGCACGCCAGCGAGAGCAGGATCGCCACCAGCAGCAGGAGCACTTCGGTCATCGGGTCACCTCGGAACCATGATCGGCCAGGACCCGCAGGTTCGCCCGATGTTCAAGCCTTCAACCTTTCGCCTCGCGGTCGCTCAGTCGGTGAGGTGCTTCACCCAGCGCCGCCACTGCTCCTGCGGCTCGTACCCGGCGGCGCGCCAGGCATGCTGGGCCCGTTCGTTGCGCACCAGCACCATCGCGTCCCCGCGGCGCCCGCCGAGCCGGACGAAGCGCTCGTCGGCCGCGGCGAGCAGGGCGGAGCCGATGCCCCGGCGCCGGTGGTCCGGGTGCACCGCCAGCCGGTACAGGTGGCAGCGCCAGCCGTCGAAGCCCGCGATCACCGTGCCCACCAGTTCCCCCTCGCGCTCGGCGAGGAGCAGTGCCTCGGGGTCGCGCGCCACCAGACGCTCCACACCGTCCCGGTCGTCGCTGATGCTCGTCCCCTCGGCGGCCGTCTTCCAGAAGGCCAGCACGGCGTCCAGGTCCTCGGGCGCGGCGGGCCGTATGCGCAGATCCGTCATGCCGCGATCCCACCACGCGCGCCGGACACCCGTGCGGTTGTTCCGGGATTCGGGATCCGGGATGTGGACGGGCGCGGCAGGCCCTTGCCGCTGCTAGCGTTCCGGCGCTAGCTTCTAGGTATGGCGAAGACCCAGAAGGCCCAGCTGAACGTGCGGGTGGACGAGGGCACCGCCCGGGCTGCCCGCGAGAAGGCCCTGGCCCGCGGGATGAGCGTGAACCGCTACATCGAGGAACTGGTCCGGCAGGACACCGGCGAGGCGGGCCACACCTTCGTGGAGGCCGCCGCCGACTTCATGCGGGAGTACGAGAAGGTGTTCGCCGAGGAAGCCGGCGAGGGCCGTCGCTGAGCCGTCGTACGCGTCCCGGATGAACGACCTCACCATCGACCTCGCCTGGCTGCTGATGCTCGCCGAGCGGCGCACTCCCGGTGACCCGCAGGTCACCGACTGGGGAGCGCTCGTCGCGGCCGTCGCCCGCCACCGGGCCGAGATATTCGACACCCCCGTCTACGACACCCCGCACGCCCGCGCCGCCGCGCTGCTCCAGCTGCTGATCCACGTCCCGGCGCTGGAGCGCTCCAACGCCCTGTTCGCCTCCGCGGTCGCCTACGCCTACCTGGTCGCCAGCGGGGCCGAGGTCGTCACCACGCCCGAACGGGTGCGGGACCTCGCGCTGCTCGTGAAGAAGGGCGAGGCGTCGGTCGAGGAGATCGCGGACGAACTGCGCGGCTGGAGCGGGTGACCGCGCCGTCCGCAGCCGGTCGCACCGCTGTTCAGGACGGTCGCCAAGCCGTGCCCAGGACGCAGTAGGAACTCGGCAGGGCCGGCCCGTGCTCCGGCATCATCACCTGCCGGTAGGGCCCGAGGGTGAACCCCGCCTCCCGCAGCGCGGCCACCGGTTCACGGGAGAGGTGGCAGCCGCCGGACAGCGGAGGCCACAGCGTCCGGTCCAGCGCCCGCTGGGTGAAGGCCATCGCCCGCCCGCCGCCCCGGCCGTGCTCGAAGAACCGCACCTGTCCGCCCGGTCGCAGGACGCGCCGCAGCTCCGCGAGCGCGCGCGGCACGTCCCGGACGCTGCACAGCACCAGCGAGACCACGGCCGCGTCGAAGGCCTCGCTCTTGACCGGCAGGGCCTCGGCCGCGCCCGGTGCCACGTCCACCGGAACCTCGGCGCGCAGCGCCGCCTCGACCGCCAACTGCCGCAGCGACCGCTCCGGTTCGATGGCGACAACCTCTGACACGGTGCCCGGATAGTGCGAGAAGTTCAGCCCGTTGCCCGCGCCGACCTCGATCACCCGCCCGGACAGTCCGGCGAGCAGCCGCTCGCGCACCCGGGCCATGCCCATCCGGGTCTCGGCGCCCACACTGACGCGGGCGTAGTAGCGGGCGAACAGCGGATGGTGCACGGTGTCCCGCGGCACCCCGCGGGCACGGGCGGATCGCAGCGGCATGGGACCTCCCTCACGAGGCGGCGCCTTACCGCGATTGTCCCCCGCGCAGGCCCGGTGCACCCGCCGCGCGAGCGACTCGCCCGGAGCGCGCTCGGCCGACCGCGCGGCCCCGGCCCCCTGCGGCGGCAGCCGGGACCACTTGATCAGGGCGAACGTGTCCGCGCCGCGACTCCGCCCGTTGGGTGCCGCACAGTGGCGCGATCCCGCACCGTCCCGCGCCGACCGTCCCGCGCCGGCCGTCGCGGGCGGGAAGCCGCCATGGTCAGGTTGGCTGCGTGACGCCGAACGGGTCCCGCGCCCGGATCGCCTCGGCGGCGCGTGGTCCGTCGCCGCGCGCTCCCGTGCCGCCCGCCCCGGGCACCCCGCCGGTCACGGGCCGTGCCGGTCGCCGAACGCGGCCGCGTCCCAGGAGCCGTCCAAGGGCGGCGCCAGCCAGCGCGGTGCCGCCGACCGGAAGCCGACGGGGGTGAGGGACCCCGCCCCGGCCGGTACCGCGCCGAGGAGGGGGGCGCCGGACACGTCCGGGAGGTCCGCGAGGTTGCAGCGGGCGGCGAGGTCCGGGGTCCCGGGCCAGCTGCCGATCACCAGCCCGGGCAGCTCCAGCCCTCGGAACCGCAGCTCGCGCGCCGTCAGCTCCGTGGTGTTCAGCGTGCCCAGCCCCGCCGACGTCACCAGCAGCACCGGTGCGCCCAGCAGAGCGGCGGCGTCCGCCAGCGTCCCGCCCTCCGCGTCGAAGCGGACGAGCAGTCCGCCCGCGCCCTCGACCAGCACCAGATCGTGCTCCGTGGCGAGTTTGGCCGCGGCCTCCGCCACCTCCCAGGGACGCACCGGTGCCCGGCCGGCCCGGCGCGCGGCCGTGCCCGGCGCCAACGGCTCGGGGAACCGGGCCACTTCGGCGACCGTCACGTTCCCCGCCAGCCGCGCCACTTCCCGGGCGTCCCCGGCCTCGTCCGGCCCGACGCCCGTCTGCGCCGCCTTCAGCACGGCCACCGTCCGGCCCCGAGCCAGGGCCGCCGCGGCCACGGCGGCGGTCACGACCGTCTTGCCGACCTCCGTGCCCGTACCCGTGATCACCAGTACCGGCATGTCATCCCTCCCGTGCCGCCGCGCACACCGCGCGGGCGATCCGTGCCACGTCCGCGTCGCCCGTGACGTACGGCGGCATGGTGTAAACCAGGTCGCGGAACGGGCGCAGCCACACGCCCTCGCGCACGGCCGCCGCCGTCGCGGCCCGCATGTCGACGGCACGGTCGAGCTGCACCACCCCGATCGCGCCGAGCACCCGCACGTCCCGTACGCCGGGCAGCTCGGCGGCGGGCGCGAGCCCTTCGGTGAGGCCCGCCTCGATGCGCTTGACCTCCGCGCGCCAGTCCTGGCCGAGCAGCAGCCCGATCGACGCGCACGCCACGGCCGCGGCCAGCGGATTGCCCATGAACGTCGGCCCGTGGGCCAGCACCGGCACCTCGCCCCGCGAGATGCCCTCGGCCACCCGCGACGTGCACAGCGTGGCCGCCATCGTCAGGTAACCGCCGGTCAGCGCCTTGCCCACGCACATCACGTCCGGCGTCACCGCCGCGTGTTCCGCGGCGAACAACGCGCCCGTGCGCCCGAACCCGGTGGCGATCTCGTCGAACACCAGCAGCACGCCGTGCGCGTCGCAGGCCTCGCGCAGCACCCGCAGGTACGCGGGGGAGTGGAACCGCATCCCGCCCGCGCCCTGCACCACCGGCTCCACGATCACCGCGGCCAGTTCGTCGGCGTGCCGCTCGATCAGTGACCGCAGGCGGTCGGCGTACGTCTCCTCGTACTCCGCCGGCGGCGCGTCCGCGAAGACCTGGCGCGGCAGGACGCCGGACCACAGCTCGTGCATGCCGCCCTCGGGGTCGCACACCGACATGGGCTGCCAGGTGTCACCGTGGTAGCCGCCGCGCCAGGTGAGCAGACGGCGCTTGCCGGGGCGGCCGAGCGAGCGCCAGTACTGCAGGCACATCTTCACGGCGACCTCGACCGACACCGACCCGGAGTCGGCGAGGAACACGTGCTCCAGGCCTTCGGGAGACATGTCGACAAGGAGCTTCGCCAGCCGTACGGCGGGCTCGTGGGTGAGCCCGCCGAACATCACGTGGCTCATCCGCTCCAGCTGCTCGCGCGCGGCCGCGTTCAGCACCGGGTGGTTGTAGCCGTGGATCGCCGACCACCAGGACGACATCCCGTCGACCAGTTCCCCGGAGCCGTCGGCCGGCCGCAGCCGGACCCCGCTGGCCGACTCCACGACCAGCGGATCCTGCCGGCCGGGCATGGGCCCGTACGGGTGCCAGACGTGCCGCCGGTCCAGCGCCAGCAGCTCGGCGACGTTCAGCGCGGGCTCAGGCATTGGGCGCGAGGTCCGTCCCGGCGCCGCGGCGGCGTACCGCCACCAGGTCCGTGCGGGGCTCCTCGGCGAGGCGCGGCGGCGCCGACGCGGGCGCGGAGGCCGGGGCGCACACGCCGCCGCCCGCGTGCGAGCCGCACCCCCCGGCGGCGTCGGAGCCCCCGTGGGACCCGCAGCCGCCACCGTCCTCGGGTGCGCCGCAGCCGCCGTCCCGGACGGAGGCACGGTGTTCCGGCAGGGTGACCTCGCCCGTGCCCTCCACCTCGAATCCGGCGTCCGCGATCATCTCCAGGTCGGCGTGGCCCGCCTGGCCCTCGCTGGTGAGGTAGTCGCCGAGGAAGATCGAGTTGGCCAGGTGCAGCGCGAGCGGCTGCATCGTGCGCAGATGGACCTCGCGCCCGCCGGCGATGCGCACCTCGACGTCCGGGCAGACGAACCGCGTCATCGCCAGGATGCGCAGACACCGCTGCGGGGTGAGGTGCCACTCCTTGGCCAGCGGCGTGCCCTCCATCGGGATCAGGAAGTTGACCGGCACCGAGTCCGGGTCCAGCTCGCGCAGCGAGAAGACCACGTCGACCAGGTCCGCGTCGCTCTCGCCCATGCCCGCGATGAGCCCCGAGCAGGCGGACAGCCCGGCCGCGTGGGCCTTGTGCACCGTGTCCACCCGGTCGGCGTACGTGTGCGTGGTGGTGATGTCGCCGTACGTCGACTCGGAGGTGTTGAGGTTGTGGTTGTAGGCGTCGGCCCCGGCCTCGCGCAGCCGCTCCGCCTGGCCGTCGGAGAGCAGCCCGAGGCAGGCGCAGACCTCCACGGACTCGTTCTGGTCCTTGATGGCCCTGATGGTGTCCGAGACGCGGTCCACGTCCCGGTCGGTCGGACCGCGGCCGCTGGCCACCAGGCACACGCGCTTGGCGCCCCCGGACACACCGGCCGCGGCGGCCGCCGAGGCCTGGTCGGGCTTGAGCCAGGTGTACTTGAGGATCTCCGCCTTGGAGCCCAGCCGCTGCGAGCAGTAGGAGCAGTCCTCGGGGCACAGGCCCGACTTGAGGTTGACGAGATAGTTGAGTTTCACCCGTCGGCCGAACCAGTGGCGGCGCACCTTTCCGGCCGCGGCCACCACGTCGAGCAGGTCGTCGTCGGAAGTGGCGAGGACGGCCAGCGCCTCCTCGCGGGTCGGCGACTCGCGCCGAAGCCCCTTGTCCACCAGCGTGTTCAGCAGGTCCATGAGAGCCGATCCTGTCCTAAGGGGCCGTCCGCGGCCAAGGAGACTTTGCACAACACTGACAGATCGACGTGTGGGTATTGCCACACCTCGCGGGGGTGGCCGGACCGCTAATGTCTGTTCACTGCCTACAAAACACCGGAGGGCCGCCTCATGGCGTTCGGCTGGATCGACGAGCAGGACCGGGCGCGCCGCGAGGCCGGACTCGTGCGGGTTCTGCGCCCCCGCCCGGCGGCGTCGGCGCTGCTGGACCTGGCGAGCAACGACTACCTGGGCCTCGCCCGGCACCCGGAGGTCGTCGAAGGGGCGGCCTCGGCCGCGCGGACCTGGGGCGGCGGCGCGACCGGCTCCCGGCTGGTGACCGGCACCACCGCACTGCACGCCGAACTCGAGCGCGAACTCGCCGAGCTCTGCGGTTTCGAGGCCGCGCTCGTCTTCTCCTCCGGTTACGCGGCCAACCTCGCCGCGGTCACCGCGCTGGCACCGCACGGCAGCCTCGTCGTCTCCGACGCGGGCAACCACGCCTCGCTGATCGACGGTTGCCGGCTCGCCCGCGGCACCACGCAGGTCGTGGGGCACGCCGACCCGGACGCCGTGCGCAAGGCGCTGGCGACGCACGAGGGGCCCGCGGTGGCCGTCTCCGACACGGTCTTCTCGGTCGACGGCGACGCCGCGCCCCTGAGCGCGCTCGCCGAAGCGTGCCGGGAACACGGCGCCGGACTGGTCGTCGACGACGCCCACGGTCTCGGCGTCCTCGGTGAGGGAGGCCGGGGTGCCCCGCAGGGGGCGGGACTGGCGGGCCGTGACGACGTCGTCGTGACCGTCACGCTGTCCAAGTCGCTCGGCGCCCAGGGCGGCGCCGTGCTGGGCCCCGCCCGGGTCGTCGACCACCTGGTCAACGCGGCCCGCACGTTCATCTTCGACACCGGGCTCGCCCCCGCCGCCGCGGGGGCGGCCCTCGCGGCGCTCAGACTGCTCGGCCGCGAGCCGGGACGGGCGGCGCGGGCCAGAGCCGTCGCCGCCGAACTGCACGCACGCCTGACCGCCGCGGGTCTGGACGCGGTACGTCCGGACGCCGCGGTCGTCTCGGTGCGCGCACCCTCCCCGGAGGAGGCCGTGCGGTGGGCGGCCGACTGCCGGGCGGCCGGCCTGTCCGTGGGCTGCTTCCGCCCTCCTTCCGTGCCCGACGGCATCTCACGGCTCAGGCTGACCGCTCGCGGGGACCTCTCCGGGGAACAGATCGAGCGCGCTGTACGGGTGATCGGCGAAACGCGGCCATGAGTCGGCGGGACACGGCCGTGCGTCGTCCGGTGTCCGGCGCGGTCAGCCGCGGCCGACGCCGGCGGTGAACGCCGTCCAGCTCCCGGGGGAGAAGAGCAGGGCGGGTCCGGCCGGGTTCTTGGAGTCGCGCACGGCGAGCAGTCCGGCGCGGGGGCCGGCCGACGGGCGGGCGGTCTCCACGCAGTTGTTCGCTCCGGTGCTGTAGCTGCTGCGCAGCCACCGCACACCGGTCATATCGGTGCTGACAGGGATGTTCCGGGGATCTTCGGACATGGAGCCTGACATGGTGCCTCCTTACGCGCCTGCCGCGGTCGCGGCGATGAAGTCCAACGAGTCCTCGGGCGAAAGGGCATGGATCAGAAGGGCGTTGAAGGCCTCGGTATAGGCCTCTAGGTCTTCTTTCCGTTCGAGGTGCAGGCTACTCGTCAAGTGGTCGAGAACAACCACGTCCAGATCAGAAGTGCTCGAAAAGGAGAAGATTACGAAAGGGCCGGTGACACCGATGTGCGCCCCGGCGGCAAACGGCAGAACCTGGAGCCGGACATGGGGGAGCTGCGCCGCCTCGACCAGTCTGGCCAGTTGACGGGCCATCACCCCGGGCCCGCCCACCTCCCGGCGCAGCACCGCCTCGTCCAGGACCGCGCTCAGCTCCAGCGGCGGCTCGCCCCGCAGCACGTCCTGCCGGGCCAGCCGGACCTCCACCAGCGTGTCCAGCCGTTCCGCCGGCATCCCGTCCACGGCGGCCCGCGTCACCGCGCGGGCGTACTCCGGCGTCTGGAGCAGGCCGGGCACCACCGTGGTCTCCAGCGTGCGCATCGCGCTGGCCTGCGACTCCAGGCTGATGAAGTCGCGGTACGTCGGGGGCAGCACCCCGCGGTAGGCGTGCCACCAGTGGTGGCGCCCCCCGGCGTCCTCGGACCGCGCCAGCATCACCAGCAGCCCCCGCAGCTGCTCGTCGGCCACGCCGTAGACGTCCAGCAGTAACCGCACGTCGGCCGGTTTGGCCCCGCTCGTCCCGGTCTCGATCCGGCTGACCTTCGACTGGTGCCAGCCCACGAGCCGGGCCGCCTCGCCGCTGGTGATGCCCGCCGACGTGCGCAGGGCGCGCAGTTCCGCGCCCAGCTTGCGGCGGCGCACCACGGGACCGTGCTGCATGGGACAACTCCCTTACTCCTTATGAGCCGCCCAAATACGCTCTGCCGTCGCAGAGTTCACCGCTTCGAGCGACAGATATATGCATATCTTGGTGGATCGCCGCCCTTCATGGGCCTGGTGATGGCAGTCTGGCGGTGAAGCACCAGTCCGGGACCGTACTCGAACCATCCGCTCCGTGTCGGGCCTGCGGTCCCGTGAGAAAGGGACGACGTCGCCATGGCAGACCATCTGGAAGCATCCGTCACTCTGCCGAGCGATCCCGCCTCGGTGGCCGCCGCGCGGACCTACGTGGTCGGCACCCTGGCGGAGTGGGGCTTGCCGGGCGACGCCGATCTGGCGGACACGGTGCGGCTCATCGTCTCCGAACTGGCGACCAACGCGGTCCAGCACACGTTCGGGCAGTCGCCCACCTTCACGGTGGACCTCGTTCTCGACCGCGACGAGCGGCTGCGTCTCGGTGTCACCGACAGCCACCCGCGCTTCCCCAAGCGTCTGCCCGCCGCCGTCCAGCAGGACAACGGGCGGGGCATGGTGATCATTCGCTGGCTGACCGCCGAGTGCGGCGGCAGGCTGAGGGTCAGGCCCACCCGCGAGGGCGGCAAGACCGTCTCCATCGAACTGCCCTGGGCGCCCCCGGGCGGACCGGCCGCGCCCGCGGGGGTGACGGCGGGACAGAACGCCACCACCCCCGCGGGCGGGCTACTTGACCCGGCCGTACCAGACGCTTGACGTCCAGATCCTCTCCAGGCGCACCACGGCGCCGGTCTTCGGCGCGTGCCAGATCCTGCCCTTCCCGGCGTAGATGCCGACGTGGTAGACGCTGCTGCCGGAGTGGAAGAACACGAGGTCTCCGGCCTTGCGGTTCCGCACGGAGACACGGCTGGTCCTGTTGTACTGCTGGGCCGCGGTGCGGGGCAGCTTCTTGCCGGCCTTCTTGAACGAGTACAGGGTCAGGCCGGAACAGTCGAACCGGTGAGGACCCGTGGCACCCCAGCGGTACGGGGCGCCCTTCTTGGAGGCCGCGATCTTGAGGGCTTTCGTCGCATGGCTCGCCGCGGCCGCCTCGGAGGCGACACCGGGGACCACGACGGAGCCGCCCACGGCGGCGAGGGTGAGAGCCGAGGCCGTACCGGCACGGGCCATCAGCGACGGGACACGATTGAGCGCGGACATGCGCAACCCTTCGTCAGCCGCCTGTGAAGGATGACCTGTCGGATTCGGGCTGGCGAAGTTGCCCGGCCGCGGTGTGCGGCTTCACCCCAAGGACCGCTGAGCCCGGCGCCTCCCGCGGAGGCGGCCGTGCCGGCGACCCGTCGTGCTCGGGTCCTCCACTCCTGCCGATCCACTTCCCTTGCGACCGGTCGTCCGGACGGCGGCAGGACTCGGCGTCCGCCCGGACCGCCCCGCCGCTGCGGCGGGGGCTTGTCGTCAGTCACGGATCTTGTCCCGTCCTGAAGGGAATTCCCAACGGAACGTGCCCTTTGTGTTGTTACGTGCCACTCGCCCGTTCGGGTCGACGCCTCCTGTTCGAAGTGCCGCCGCGAGCGGTGACGGCCCCGGGACCAGCGGCGCAGTGGTGTGCGGCACGGGCGGAGCGCACGGGTGCCGCAACTTCGACCGGTCGCGAATCGGAGGTGTTCCTACGCCGAAAGGGGGTACGTCGTTTGGTCCGTTTCGTCCCGGTCCGGATGCGTCCGGATGTGATGGGTCCGGATGTGATGGGTCCGGATGTGATGGGTCCGGATGTGATGGGTCCGGATGTGATGGGTCTGGATGTGATGGGTCTGGATGTGACGGGTCTGGGTTCGAGGTGCTCAACTCTCGGAAGCGGGCGGGAGGCCGAGCCGCGCCGTCCGCCGCTCGCCGTCGAGTACGCGCAGCGCCCGGGCCAGGGTGGCGGCGTGCACCTCCGTCTCGCCCCGCCGGTGCATCAGCGCCAGCGCGTCACGCAGCGCCGCCGCCTTGCCGACCAGTGCCTGGGCGGCCCGCAGCCCGCGGTAGGTGTCGCCGTCCCGCCCCGGGTTGATGCGTCCGAGCAGGTCGACGACGTCCAGATAGCGATCGATGACCTCGGCCTCGGCCCGGGTCAGGGCGGGCAGCGGCGGCAACTCGGGTGGCAGCACGGGCGGATCACCTGGCGCCGGACGGGGCGGGCGGGGTCCTGCGGCCCGGCACGATCCGGTCCACCAGCCCGTACTCCAGCGCCTGTCGGGCGTCCAGGACCGTGTCCCGTTCGATGTCCGCGGTCACCTGCTCGGGAGTGCGGCCGGTGTGCCGTACGAGGATCTCCTCCAGGCGGGCGCGGACGCGGACCAGTTCCTCCGCGTGGACGGCCAGGTCGCTCGCCTGCCCCCGCACCGGTTCGGTGAGCGCCGGCTGGTGGAGCACCACCCGGGCGCCCGGCAGGACGGCGCGCTTGCCGGGCGTGCCCGCCGCCAGCAGCACCGCGGCGGACGAACCGGCCTGCCCGAGGCAGGTCGTGGCTACGTCGCAGGCGACGTAGCGCATCGTGTCGTAGATCGCGGTCATGGCGGTGAAGGAGCCGCCGGGCGAGTTGACGTACAGCTCGATGTCCCGGTCCGCTGCCTGGTGCTCCAGGTACATGAACTGCGCCATCACGTCGTTCGCGGTGGTCTCGTCGATCGGTGTCCCGAGGAAGACGATCCGCTCCTGGAGCAGCTTGGAGTACGGGTCCGTCGTCCGGGCTCCGGTACTCGCGTGCTCGGTGAACTCCGGCAGGACATGGCGGGCGGACGGCCGGGTCATGACGAACCCCTCCTCGTGGCAGAACCGACTTCGACTGCGCTGTCTCTGTAAAAAATGTACAGGATGTACGCTGGCTGGGAGTGGATTCGGGCGGAACCGTAAGCTGGGCTCATGGCCTACGAGATTCCGGTGACGCAAGCCAGGGCCGAGCTGGCCGACCTGATCAACCGGGTGGTGTACGGCGGCGAGCGCGTCGTCGTGACGCGGCACGGCAAGCCTCTCGTCGCCCTCGTCTCCGCCACCGACCTGGAGCGGCTGGAGGAGGTCCAGGAGTCCTCGGACGCCCAGGTGATCACCTCGGTCGCCGCGGTCCACGACGCGGCCGCCGCCTCGGCACCCCGCGAGCATCACCGCTTCGGCATCGCCGCCGAGCACCGGGGGCCGAACCCGTCCTGACGCGGCCGTGCGTCCGGGCGGCGGCACGCGGGAAGCGCCCGTGGCATCGGTGATCAATCGGTCAAAACCGGGTGACGTGGCCCTAACGCTGTAGCCCTGGTCCGCACCCCGATCCACCCGCGGTTTCTCGGACCGTGCGGGCCCGGTGCACCGGGCGGTTGGGACGGACCGGCCGGGCTGGCGGGACACCGCGCGGTCGGACTGCTGGTCGTCGTACGGCCCGGCTTCGCCACCGAGCCACCGGCTGCGCGCGTGTTCGAGGAGGGTGCGGCCGTCATGCCGCTCGCGGGGCCCGCCGCGCTGGACTCAGTCTCCGTCGACGGTCGGCCGAACGGCTCCGCCGATCGAACGCCCTTCTCCGTTTATCGGATTGGCAAAGAAGTAGTACTGGCTCTGTTCTCAGGAAACCCACAGCGGCGAGGATCCCCGTACTTGTCGCGAGAACACGTACGGGGAGGGCCACTTGAGGAAGAGCAGCATACGGCGGAGGGCGACCGCGTTCGGCACGGCCGGAGCGCTGGTCACCGCCACGCTGATCGCCGGCGCCGTCTCGGCACCTGCCGCGAGCGCCACCCCGGCCGACGGCCACGGGCACGGGCGGGGCTGGGACCGGGAGGCGCGCGGTGCCGCCGTCGCCGCCGCCCGCGCCGCCCGGGCGGGCATCGACTGGGAGGACTGCGCCGCCGACTGGAACCTGCCCAAGCCCATCCAGTGCGGCTACGTCACGGTGCCGATGGACTACGCCAAGCCGTACGGCAAGCAGATCAAGCTCGCCGTCGACCGCATCGGCAACACCGGCACCAGGAGCGAGCGCCAGGGCGCGCTCATCTACAACCCCGGCGGCCCCGGCGGCTCCGGCCTGCGCTTCCCGGCCCGCGTGACGAGCAAGAGCGCGGTGTGGGCCAACACCGCCAAGGCCTACGACTTCGTCGGCTTCGACCCGCGCGGCGTCGGCCACTCCGCGCCCATCTCCTGCGTCGACCCGCAGGAGTTCGTCAAGGCGCCCAAGGCCGACCCCGTGCCCGGGTCGGAGGCCGACAAGCTCGCCCAGCGCAAGCTCGCCCGCGAGTACGCCGAGGGCTGCCTCGAGCGCAGCGGCGAGATGCTCCCGCACATGACCACGCCGAACACCGCGCGCGACCTCGACGTCATCCGCGCCGCCCTCGGCGAGAAGAAGCTCAACTACCTCGGCGTCTCCTACGGCACCTACCTCGGCGCGGTCTACGGCACCCTCTTCCCGGACCACGTCCGCCGCATGGTCGTCGACAGCGTCGTCAACCCGTCCCGCGACAAGATCTGGTACCAGGCCAACCTGGACCAGGACGTCGCCTTCGAGAGCCGCTGGAAGGACTGGCAGGACTGGGTCGCCGAGAACGACGCCGCCTACCACCTCGGCGACACCCGCGCCGAGGTCCAGGACCAGTGGCTGAAGCTGCGCGCCAGGGCCGCGAAGGAGCCGCTGGGCGGCGTCGTCGGACCGGCCGAGCTGATCTCCTTCTTCCAGAGCGCCCCGTACTACGACTCGGCCTGGGCGCCGACCGCGGAGATCTTCAGCCAGTACGTCGCCGGTGACACCCAGGCGCTCGTCGACGCCGCCGCACCCGACCTGTCCGACACCGCGGGCAACGCCTCCGCGGAGAACGGCAACGCCGTCTACACGGCCGTGGAGTGCACCGACGCCAAGTGGCCCGCCAACTGGCGCACCTGGGACCGGGACAACACCCGGCTCCACCGCGACCACCCGTTCATGACCTGGGCCAACGCCTGGATGAACCTGCCCTGCGCCACCTGGCCGGTCAAGCAGCAGACCCCGCTGAACGTGAAGACCGGCAAGGGACTTCCCCCGGTGCTGATCGTCCAGTCCGAGCGCGACGCGGCCACCCCGTACGAGGGCGCCGTCGAACTGCACCAGCGGTTCAGGGGCTCCCGCCTGATCACCGAGCGGGACGCCGGCTCGCACGGCGTCACCGGCCTGGTCAACCCGTGCGTCAACGACCGGGTCGACACCTACCTGCTCACCGGCAGGACGGACGCCCGCGACGTGACCTGCGCGCCGCACGCCACGCCCAAGCCGTAACCCGCACGGGGCGAGCGGCAAGGGGGCGACCGGTCCGACCGGTCGCCCCCTTGCTCCTGTGCCGCTACCGTTCCGCGGCGAAGGCGTCCTCCGCCGCGTAGTCGAAGAGGTCGCCGTACGCCTTGAACATCTTCGGATAGGCCTCCCGCCAGTCCCGCCCGGCCAGCCGCTCCTCGATGAAGGCCACCGTCTCCGGCAGGGCGTCGGCGTACCGGACCACCGGGCGATAGCCCAGTTGCTCCCGGGCCGCGCTCATGTCGCACACCACCGGCGCGGGCACGCTCCACGGGGTGTCCCCGACGCCGTCCGCCGGCGGGCCGTCCAACAGCACGTCCCGCGTCCGGACGCCCATCACCGCGTCGATCGCCGCCGCGATCTCCGTCACCGTCGGGGCGTCCGGATCCACCGCGTTCAGGACGCGCGTGCCCGGTCGCGGGGCGGCCAGCCGGATCAGCTCGGCGATGTTGCGCACGCTCGCCGGGTGGAAGCGGCTCGCACCGCCGTACGCGAGTACGCGCCGGCGCCTGCCGTCGAGGTTGCGCTTGACGAAGTACAGCTCGCGCGGAGTCCGGCAGTACGGGCCGTGGATCGCGCCCGCCCGCAGCAGTGTCACCGGCAACCGGTCGCCGGCCGCGAGGAGTTCCCGCTCCAGCGCCGCCTTGCCGGTGCTGTACGAGCCGTCCCCCGGGCGGACGGTGCGCTGCGCCTCAGTGATCGGCACCGGGTACTCGGGGAAGCCGTCGGGCTCGGCCTGCGTGTCGAAGTTGCGGCCCCTGTCGTCCTCGTAGACCGAGACACTGGAGATCACCACCGCCGAGCCGACCCGCCCGGCGAGCGAGACCAACTGCCGTGCCTCCCGCTCCCCGTAGGCCACCACGTCCACCAGGACGTCGCAGCCCTCGCCCACCGCCGCCGACAGCGCCGCGTCGTCCTCCCGGTCGGCCCGGACCACTTGTACGTCCTTGGGCCACCGCCCGTCCCGGTCTCCGCCCCGCGAGACGGCCGTCACCTCCCAGCCGTCCCGGGCCAGCGCGTCGACCGACGCCCGCCCGATCTGTCCCGTCGCCCCGATCACCACTGCACGTGTCATACGGCGACGGTAGGCGTCCGGCCGCCCGACGGGCACGCCCTTCTGCCGACGGCAGATGGGGGGCGTGCCTGCTAGCGGTGCGGCAGCCGGGGGAACTTCCGGCCCTGCGCCGCCTTCTGGGCCTCCTCGGCCTTCACGTCCGCCGCGTACCGGTCGACGTACTCCTGACCGGACAGGGAGAGGATCGCGTAGACGATCTCGTCGGTGACGGCGCGCAGCACGGCCTTCTCGCCCTCCATGCCCGCGTAGCGGGAGAAGTCGAGGGGTTCGCCGAAGCGGATGACCACCGGGTGCAGCTTCGGGATCTTCCGGCCCGGCGGCTGCGCCTCGAAGGTGCCGATCATCGCGCAGGGCACGACCGGTACCCCGGCCCTGAGCGCCATCACCGCCACGCCGACCTTGCCCTTGTACAGCCGGCCGTCGTGCGAGCGGGTGCCCTCCGGATAGATGCCGAGCAACTCGCCCCTGCCCAGCACCCCGAGCCCCTCGCGGATCGCCGCCTGTCCCGCCTCCTTGCCCGAGCGGTCCACGGGGATCTGCCCCGCGCTGCGGAAGAAGAACGCGGTCAGCCTGCCCTTCAGGCCAGGCCCGGTGAAGTACTCGGCCTTGGCCAGGAAGGTGATGCGGCGCTTGAGCACCGCGGGCATGAGGAAGTGGTCCGAGAAGGAGAGGTGGTTGCCCGCGACGATGGCCGCCCCCGATCCCGGCACATGGTCGAGCCCTTCGATCCGGGGGCGGAAGACGACCCTCAGCAGCGGGCCCAGCAGTACGTACTTGAGCACGTAGTAGAACACGGTGTGTCTCCCAGTTCTCCGGGCTCCCGGCCGGTCGTCCGCGGCCGTTGATCGATCGTAGCCCGACCTCGCCGAAACCGACCGGGACCGGTTCGGCCGCTCTTCGGTCAACTCGATTGACGCGGCACCGCCCCTCCTCTGTGCTGTCCAGCAGTGGAGGCGCGAAGCCCGGGCGGCGCACGGCCCGCGGCGGGGGCGCGACCGGGGGAGGGCGGATGACCGGTGGATCGGCACGGACGGCCGGACCGGCGGGGGCGGCCGGGGCTCCGTGGGCCGAGTTCGGGCGGCAGTTGCGCTCCCTGCGCAGGGCGGCCGGACTCACCCAGCTGCAACTCGGCCTGCGCGTGGGCTATCACCACTCCGCGGTGAGCAAACTCGAGGCGGGCCTGCGCGAACCGCCCGTGGGGCTGGTGCGGCGGCTCGACGCGGTGCTGGAGACGGGCGGCGAACTGGCCGCGGTCGTCGCCGCGCCGCGCGAGGTGCCGCGGAGACCGGGCCGCTTCCCGGCCGACCCTGCGCTGTTCGCGCCGCTGCCCGGCGCGGACGCCCCCGCGGGCAGGACGCGCCGGACTCCCGGATGTGGCCCGCGCGGCTGCCCGCCGAGGGGCTGGCCTGCCCGCTGCACGGCACCGCGGGGTGCGCGGTGCCCGAACCGGATGAGTTACCGGCGCTGCTCCACGGGCCGGGTCCGGCAGGCGGTCCGGCCCCGGCGTGGGGCTCCGGCACCGGAGCGGCGGCCGCCGAGGCGGAGGTGCTGCACGGCCTCACCGCGGTGCTGGCCTGCCTGATCCGGGAGGCGTTCCGGCACGAGGGCCGGGTGACGGCCGTCGAGGGGCTGCTGCGGGCCCTGGCCCGCTGGGCGGGCGAGGTCAACTCAGCCGGGCGGCTGCCGTACGGGCAGTTGCGGCTCGGCGCCCAGTACGCCCAGGTCGCCGGCCGGCTGCGGATGGAGCGGGGGCAGATCGGCGTCGCCATGGCCTGGTTCGGGCACGGACTGCGCTGGGCGGACGCGGTCCAGGACGCCTCGGCCCGCGCGACCCTGCTCAGCGACATGTGCACCCTGGTCCGGCTCGACGGGGACCCTTCCCTGATGCTCGGGTACGCGCAGGGCATCGGGGCGGTGGACGCCCGGCGCCGGTGGATGGCCACCCTGTCGGACCTCTACCAGGCGCGCGGTCACGCCCTGGCGGGCGACGCGGCCGCGTGCCGGCGGCACATCTCCCTGGCCCGGCGGGGGTTCGCCCGCCTCGGCCCGCAGGACCACCTGGAAGCGCCCTGGATGGCCGGGGCCGAAGGCGCGATGCGGGTGGACTCGGCGATCGGCGGCGCCCTGCGGGACCTCGCCGTGGCGACCGGGGACCGGGCGGCGGCCCGACGCGCGGTCGACGCCACCGCACGCTCGCGCGCCCAGGTGCCGCCCCAGATGCGCGGCGCCCGGCTGCTGCTCACCCTGCGGCTGGCGGACAGCTGGGCGTGTGCGGGCGATCCCGGCGCCGCCGTCGCCCTCGCCTCGGAGGTCCTGCCGGAGGCGGTGCGCTCGCGCGAGTCGATGGTCACCGCCGAACTGCGCGGCCTGCACAGCCGGCTCACCGGGCGGTGGGCCGACCTGCCCGAGGTCAGGGCCTACCGGGAGCGGCTGCGGGACGCGGGGGAGTGAGGCGGCGGAGCGCTCCGGTGGCGCTCGGGGCAGCGAGGCGCGCGGCACCTCTGCGCCGCGCACACGAACTTGCCGGATTTTGACAGGTCTGGACCAAGCTCGCGGAGTCGTTGATTCCGGTGTGGCGGGGTGTGAGGGTTCCGCCAGCCCGCGACATGACATGCAAATGACACCTGATGGACGCGTCCCCGCACCCCAGGGTGCGCGTCCGGCATGTCACGGCCCGGGCCGGCCCGCAAGGAGCCCCCCACTCTCACAAGGAGCCACGATGCTCAGACAGACCGCGGTGGCCGGGACAGTCCTGGCCATGACACTCGCAGGGGTGGTGGTACCGGCCTCCCTCGCCTCGGCGTCGGAGCGGTCCGCGCCCTCCGCGGCGGAACCCAGCCCCGTCGAGAGGGCCGTCGCCGCGGCCGACCAGGCCGTACGCAGCGGCCTGGACGCCCTCGTCGCCGGCGGCCCCGACGAGCAGTACGACCGCCACCAGGTCACCCCCTGGGACAAGAACCTGTTCTCCGTCGCCTACGAGCGCACCTACAACGGTCTGCCGGTGGTCGGCGGCGACGCCGTCGTCCTCGCCGACGGCGAGGGCAGGGTCCGCGCCGTCCGGTCCGCCACCGAGGGCGCGACAGCCGTGCCCACCGAGGCCCGGATCAAGTCCGAGCAGGCGGTGAGGATCAGCCGCGAACGGCTCGCGAACGTCGACAAGGTCGACTCCAGGCGCCTGGTGGTCCGCGTCAAGGACGACGTCCAGACCCTCGCCTGGGAGACCGTGCTCGTCGGCACCACCAAGGACCATGCGCCGAGCAAGCTGCACGTCTTCGTCGACGCCCGCACCGGCAAGGTCGTCGACAGCTACGACGACGTGAAGGCCGGCACCGGCCACAGCGAATGGAACGGCCCCGACCCGCTGACCATCGACACCTCCCGCTCCGGCAGCCAGTACGCCCTGCGCGACACCACCCGCCCCGGCCTGCAGTGCTCGGACTACAACGGCGGCCTGTTCACCGGACCGGACGACGACTGGGGCACCGGCAACGCCTCCAGCCGTGAGACCGGCTGCGTCGACGTCATGTACGCGGCGCAGAAGGAGTCGGACATGCTCCGCGACTGGCTCGGCCGCAACGGCCACAACGGCAACGGCGGCAGCTGGCCCACCTCCGTCGGGCTCAATCAGCTCAACGCCTACTGGGACGGCTCCCGGGTCACCATCGGCCACAACAGCGCCAACAAGTGGATCGCCGGCATGGACGTGGTCGGCCACGAGTACGGCCACGGCCTGGACAGCTTCACCCCCGGCGGCGCCAACCACGAGAGCGGCCTGGGCGAGGCCACCGGCGACATCATGGGCGCCCTCACCGAGGCCTACGCCAACCAGCCCTCCGGGTACGACACCCCCGACTACACCGTCGGCGAGGAGATCAACCTCCAGGGCCGCGGCCCGATCCGCAACATGTACAACCCGCAGCTGGTCAACAACGACCCCAACTGCTACTCCTCCGCCATCCCGAGGACCGAGGAGCACGCGGCCGCCGGGCCGATGAACCACTGGTTCTACCTCCTCGCCGAGGGCTCCAACCCCGGTGGCGGCAAGCCCTCCAGTCCCACCTGCGACGGCAGCCAGGTGACCGGCATCGGCATCCAGAACGCCGGAAAGATCTTCTACGGCGGGATGCTGCTCAAGACCAGCGGCATGACCTACAAGCGGTACCGCTCCGCCACCCTCACCGCGGCCAAGAACCTGGACGCGTCCTGCGGCCTGTTCGACGCCACCAGGGCGGCCTGGAACGCGATCGACATCCCGGCCCAGAGCGGCGACCCCACCTGCACCCGGCAGGAGACCGACTTCTCGCTGGCCCTCAGCCCGGCGAGCGGCAACGCCGAGGCCGGTTCCGCGGTCGACGCCACCGTCAACACCACCACCGTCACCGGCAGCGCCCAGCAGGTGTCGCTGACCGCCACCGGCACCCCGCCCGGCGTGAGCGTCACCTTCAGCCCGTCGACGGTCACCTCGGGCTCCAGGTCGACGATGCGCGTGTCCACCACGGCAGGCGCCGCCGCCGGTACCTACTCGCTCACGGTCAAGGGCACGGCGGGCAGCAAGAGCCACACCGCCCAGTACACCCTCACCGTGGGCGGCGGGAACAACCCGGGCACGCCGCCCGACGTCGACGTCGCCCAGGTGCAGGCCCACCTGGCGCAGTTCGGCTCGATCGCCGCGCAGAACGGCGGCAACCGCCGGTCCACCGGCACCGGGTACGACGCCTCCCTCGCGTACGTGAAGGGCAAGCTCCAGGCGGCCGGCTACACCGTCACCGAGCAGACCTGCACCTCCGGCTGCTCCGCCGGCGTCGGCAACAACCTGATCGCCGAGTGGCCGAAGGGCGACGCGAACAGCGTCTACATGTTCGGCGCCCACCTCGACGGCGTCTCGGCCGGACCCGGCATCAACGACAACGGCTCCGGCTCCGCCGCGCTCCTCGAGACGGCGCTGACCCTGGCCGAGCAGAACCCGACCATGGAGAACCGCGTCCGCTTCGCCTGGTGGACCGACGAGGAGCAGGGCCTGAACGGCTCCGACTTCTACGCCCGGAACCTCTCCACGACCGACCGCTCCCGGATCAAGGCCTACTACAACTTCGACATGGTCGCCTCCGTCAACGGCGGCTACTTCATCAACAACCTGTCCTCCTCGGCGTCCGCCCCGATGCGGGAGTACTGGACCTCCCTCGGCCTCGCCCCGCAGGAGAACGTCGAGGGCCAGGGCCGCTCCGACGACTACTCCTTCCAGCAGGCCGGCATCCCCACCTCCGGCTACGCCACCGGCGCCTCCGCCATCAAGTCGTCCTCGGAGGCCGCCAAGTGGGGCGGTACCGCGGGCCGGTCCTACGACCCGTGCTACCACTCCGCCTGCGACACCACCGCCAACATCAGCGCCACCGCGCTGAACCGCAGCGCCGACGGCATCGCCTACACGATCTGGAAGACCGCCGTCGGGGACGCGCCCAACCCGCAGGACGACTTCTCGATCTCCGCGAACCCGTCCTCGGGCACCATCGACCCGGGCAGCTCCGCGTCCGTCACCGTGAACACCGCCACGACCGGCGGCGACGCGCAGAACGTGCGGCTGTCGGCATCCGGCGCGCCGACCGGTGTGAGCGTGAGCTTCAGCCCGGACTCGGTCACCTCCGGCCAGTCCTCGACCGCCACGGTCCAGGTCGCCGCGGGCACGGCCGGCGGCACCTACACCCTGACCCTCACGGGCACGGGCACCGTCACCCACACCACCACGTACACCCTCACCGTGCCCGGCGACGACGGCGGTGAGACCACCTGGCAGCTGGGAGCCACCTACGCGGCCGGTGACGAGGTGAGCTACGACGGCGTCAGCTACCGGTGCATCCAGGGCCACACCGCCTACCCCGGCTGGGAGCCGCCGAACGTCCCCGCCCTGTGGCAGCGCCTCTGACCCGCGGCTGAGAAAGGCCTGACACGCCGACGGGCGGTGGGGTTCGCACCGAACCCCACCGCCCCCGGCGTGTGCCCGCGACCGCGGCGTCAGAACTTCGGCGTCGGGGCCTGCGCCTCCACCATCTCCGCCGCCTCCTCCTCGGTCTGCACCGACGGCGGGGAGCCCGCCAGCGGCTTCTGGGCCGTCTCCTTCATGCAGGCCACGGCCACCACACCGATCAGGGCCGCCGCCATCGAGTAGTAGGCGGGCATCATGTCGGAGCCGGTCACACTGATCAGCGCGGTGATCACCAGCGGCGTGGTCCCGCCGAACAGCGACGCCGACAGGTTGTAGCCGACCGACAGGGACCCGTACCGCACGTTGGTCGGGAACATCGCCGGGAGCGCCGCCGACATCGTGCCCAGCAGACAGACCAGCGACAGGCCGAGCATCAGCATGCCGCCCGAGACCGCGAGCAGACTGCCGTCCTGCACCAGCACGAAGGCCGGTGCGGACAGCACGAAGAACCCGATCATGCCGGTCATCAGGACGGGCTTGCGCCCGAAGTGGTCGGACAGCCGGCCGACCTGGTTGATGATCAGCATCAGCAGCACCATCGTCGCCACCAGGATCATCAGGCCGTGGCTCTCGCTGTAGTCCAGCTCGTCCGACAGATACGTCGGCATGTACGACAGCAGCATGTAGTCGGTGATGTTGTACGCGCCGACCAGCGCGATGCACAGCACCAGCGCCCGCCAGTGGGTGCGGAAGATCTTGGCGAGGTCGCCCCGGGCGGTGGTCTCCACCGCCGTCGCGGCCTCCGAGACGTGGACGTTGGAGTCCTCCAGCTTCAGGTACGCCGGCGTGTCGTCGAGCCGCAGCCGCAGGTAGATACCGATCATGCCGAGCGGAAGCGCGGCGAGGAACGGGACGCGCCAGCCCCATGAGTCCATGCCGTCGCTGCCCAGAATCGCGGTCAGGGCGGTGACCAGAGTGGCGGCTGCGGTGTACCCGGCCAGCGTCCCCAGCTCCAGGAAGCTGCCGAAGAACCCGCGCCGCTTGTCCGGCGCGTACTCGGCGATGAAGGTGGACGCGCCGCCGTACTCGCCGCCGGTGGAGAAGCCCTGGAGCAGCCGGAACAGGATCAGCAGCAGCGGCGACCAGAAGCCGATCGAGTCGTAGCTGGGGATGAACCCGATGGCGGCCGTGCCGATCGCCATGAGGATCATCGTCAGCGCCAGCACCTTCTTGCGGCCGATCTTGTCGCCCATCGGGCCGAAGACCATGCCACCGATCGGCCGCACCAGGAATGCCACGGCGAACGTGGCGAACGAGGAGAGCAACTGCGCGGTGTCGCTCCCGGACGGGAAGAACACCCGGCCGATGGTGCCCGCCAGATAGGCGTAGATGCCGAAGTCGAACCACTCCATGGCATTGCCGAGGGAGGCCGCCTTGACGGCACGCTTGACCGCGGCCTCGTCCGTGACGGTGATGTCCGACCGGCGCAGTCGGGGGTTCTGCCGGCGCTTGATCGCCCGGAACAGGGCGGGGTGGCGGCGCACCGCCGCGGCGTCGGTCTCCGGTCCGTTCTCGGTGGGGGACGTGGCGGCCTCCCTTTCCACGCGCAGACACTCCAGGAGGAGAACTGCTCGGTCGTACGTCTTTCAGCTCGTACCCGTTCCCCCGATCATGCTGGGTATGGTCGTGACTTCGGTCATGTGACTGGGCCGATGAGGTGAGCGGCCGGTGAGTACGCTTCACACATGCGTATCTCCGTCTCCTCCGACATGGACGAACCCGTGGCCCGGCTCCTCGTCGAGGAGCTGCGCGCACGCGGCCACGAGGTGCGCGCGCACGGCGCACTGAGCCCCGGGGCGGACCCGCGGTGGGCCGCCTGTTCCGAGCGGGCGGCGCGCGAGGTCGCCGAGGGACGGGCCGACCAGGCCGTGGTGTGCTGCTGGACCGGCACCGGCGCGTCCATCGCCGCCAACAAGGTGCCGGGCGTCCGCGCGGCCCTGTGCGCCGACGCCTACACCGCCGACGGGGCCCGCCGCTGGAACGACGCCAACGTGCTCGCCATCGGCCTGCGGCTGACGTCCGGACCGCTGCTGCGGGAGATCCTCGACGCCTGGTTCGCGGGCGGCCCGAGCGAGGACGCCGAGGACCGGGACAACGTCGCGCACGTGGAGCGGCTCGACGAGGACCGCCGAGCCGCTCGGTGAACCCGGGGGAACGGGTCAGGGAGCCAGCACCTTCTCCAGCGTCCCGAGGGCGCCCGTCAGCTCCTCGGCCGTGACGGTCAGCGGCGGGGCCAGGCGGATCGTGGAACCGTGGGTGTCCTTGACCAGGATGCCCTCGCGCATCAGCCGCTCACTGACCTCGCGTCCGGTGCCCAGCGCCGGGTCCACGTCGACGCCCGCCCACAGTCCCCGCGCCCGGAAGCCGACGACGCCCCTGCCGACCAGGGCGGCGAGGCCCTCGCGCAGCACCGCGCCCAGCTCGGCCGCCCGGCGCTGGAACTCGCCGGTCTCCAGCAGCTCCACCACCGCCGTGCCCACCGCGGCGGCCAGCGGATTGCCGCCGAAGGTCGAACCGTGCTCGCCCGGGTGCAGCACGCCCAGCACGTCCCGGCGGCCCACCACCGCCGACACCGGGACGATGCCGCCGCCCAGTGCCTTGCCGAGCAGCACCACGTCGGGCACGACCGACTCGTGCTCGACGGCCAGGGTGTGCCCCGTGCGGCCCAGACCGGACTGGATCTCGTCCGCGACGAACAGACAGCCCTTGCGGCGAGTCAGCTCCCGCACCCCGGCCAGATAGCCGTCGTCCGGGATCAGCACGCCCGCCTCGCCCTGGATCGGCTCGATCAGCACGGCCGCCGTCGTCTCGTCGACCGCCGCCTCCATCGCCGCCAGGTCGTTGTACGGCACGATCCGGAAGCCCGGAGTGAAGGGGCCGAAGCCGGAGCGGGCCGTCTCGTCGGTGGAGAAGCTCACGATCGTCGTCGTACGGCCGTGGAAGTTGTCCGCGGCGACCACGATCGTCGCCCGGTCGGCCGGGACGCCCTTGACGTCGTAGGCCCACTTGCGGGCCACCTTGATGCCGCTCTCCACCGCCTCCGCGCCGGTGTTCATGGGCAGCACCATGTCCGTGCCGGTCAGGGCGGCCAGCCGCTCGGCGAAGCCCGCGAGCCGGTCGTTGTGGAAGGCGCGCGAGGTGAGCGTGAGCCGGTCCAGCTGCCGGTGGGCGGCCTCGACCAGTGCCGGGTGCCGGTGGCCGAAGTTGAGCGCCGAGTAGCCGGCCAGCATGTCCAGGTAGCGGCGGCCCTCGACGTCCTCGACCCACGCGCCCTCGGCGCGGGCCACGACGACGGGCAGCGGGTGGTAGTTGTGCGCCAGGACGGGCTCCTCCGCACGGATCAGTTCCTCGGAGCCGCGGCTGGTGCGGGCGGGTGCGGTCATGAGCGGGTCTCCCGGATCTCCTGGGTGCAGCACTTGATGCCGCCACCGGCCTTGTGGAACTCGGACAGGTCGACGGGGACCGGCACGTAGCCGAGACCGTCGAGTCGCTCGGCCAGCCCCCTGGCCTCCGGAGCGATGAACACGTGCCGTCCGTCGGACACGGAGTTGAGCCCGAACGCCATCGCGTCCTCGCGGGAGGCGAGCACCGCGTCCGGGTAGAGCCGCTCCAGCACCTCGCGGCTGCCGGGCGAGAAGGCGCCCGGGTAGTAGGCGATGTTCCCGCCGCTCCCCCCGCTTCGGCCGTCCCCGTCGGTCCCGTCCGTCCCGTCGTCGAGCACGAACAGGGCCGTGTCCAGGTGGTAGAAGTACGGGTCCACCAGGGTCAGCGAGATCACCGGCACGCCGAAGAACTCCTGCACCTCGCGGTGCGCCGCACGGGTGGTGCGGAACCCCGTGCCGGCCAGGATCCAGCGGCCGGCCGGGACCAGGTCGCCCTCGCCCTCGCAGACCGACTCGGGGTGGTGGACCTCGAAGCCCTCCGTCTTGAACCACGCCTCGAAGGGCACGGACTCGGGTCGCCGCTCGGGCGCCTGGAAGAGGGACCCGAAGACCCGGCCCCCCACCACGACCGCGCAGTTCGCGGCGAAGACCATGTCGGGCAGTCCGGGGACCGGCGCGACGGTGTCCACGGTGTGGCCATGGGCACGGTAGGTGCCGACCAGCGCCTGCCACTGGTCGAGGGCGCGGATGACGTCGACGGGCCGGTCGGTGCTCATCCACGGGTTGATCGCGTACTGCACGGCGAAGTGTCTGGGTTCGCAGACCACGAAGCGCCGCCGGCGCGGCACACGGGACTCGGTCACAGAGGGGTACCTCCGCTTTTCACGGTGTGTGACGGGGTGTTGACACCACGGTAAGAAGTGACGACCGCGCCCGACAAGCGACGAAAGCTGCGTCTTCCCGCCGGATCGCTGCGTTGTACCCCTGGTCAGCGCACGTCTGCTGCGCCGTCCGGGGCGAGCAGGGCCGCCCCTGCCTCGGGACTGTCCGGGATCAGGTGGGACAGCACCATCACACTGATCGTCTTCCGGATGAACGGCTCCGCACGAATCCGCTCCAGCACCTCCTCGAAGTGCTCCACGTCGCGCGCCCGCACGTGCAGCAGCGCGTCCGCGCCCCCGGTCACCGTCATCGCCGCGGTGATCTCCGGATAGCCCCGCACGACCTCCGCGAGCCGCCGCGGCGGCGCCGCCCCCTCGCAGTACACCTCCACGTACGCCTCCGTACGCCACCCCAGCGCGGAGGGCCGCACCGTCGCCGTGAACCCGGTGATCACGTCGGTCTCGCGGAGCCGGTCCACCCGGCGCTTGACCGCGGTGGAGGACAGTCCGATCTCCGCGCCGATCTCGGCGAAGGACGTCCTGGCGTTTTCCATCAGGGCGGTGACGATCTTCCGGTCGAGTTCGTCGAACGAAGCGGGCCTGCTGTTCATGCGGGCACTGTATCCAGGGGATACCGGCACGTCGCAGGCGTGTGCAGGCGCGCGGATCGCCCCTACACTCCACGTTCATGCTGCGCGCCCTGGCTGTCGACGACGAACGCCCCACGCTCGAGGAACTCGTGTACCTGCTGAACGCCGACCCCCGCGTCGGCACGGCGGAGGGGGCGAGCGACTCGACGGAGGCGCTGCGCCGCATCAACCGGGCTCTGGAGTCGGGCCCCGGCGGTCCCGACGCCATCGACGTCGTCTTCCTCGACATCCAGATGCCCGGCCTCGACGGACTGGACCTCGCCCGGCTGCTCACCGGGTTCGCCCGGCCGCCGCTGGTCGTGTTCGTCACCGCGCACGAGGACTTCGCCGTCCAGGCATTCGACCTGAAGGCCGTCGACTACGTGCTCAAACCGGTGCGCAGGGAGCGGCTCGCGGAAGCGGTGCGCCGGGTCGCCGAGCAGCGCGGCACCGCCCCCGTGCCCGCCCCGCGCATCCCGGTGCACGAGCCCGATCCCGACCACATCACCGTGGAACTCGGCGGCGTCACCCGCTTCGTCCCCGTCGACGAGATCACCCACGTCGAGGCCCAGGGCGACTACGCCCGCCTGCACACCGACCGCGGCAGTCACCTCGTCCGCATCCCGCTGTCGACCCTGGAGGAGCGCTGGCGTGCTCGCGGCTTCGTCCGCATCCACCGCCGACACCTCGTCGCCCTGCGCCACGTCGGCGAACTCCGGCTCGACGCCGGTACCGTCAGCGTCCTGGTCGGCACCGAGGAGCTCCAGGTCAGCCGGCGTCACGCCCGCGAACTGCGGGACCTGCTCATGCGGAGGCCGTGAGCCGTGCCCCAGGACCCCACCGAACGCCGCGTCACCGTCACCGGCCCGCCCAGGCGCACCGTCCCGCCCGCCCGGCTCCGCTCCCGCGGGCGCCACCCCCAGGCCACCGGCGACCACCGGCCGCGCACCGAGATCGACGAGCAGACCACCCTCGGCCACACCTACGTCCGCTCCCTGATGCGCAGCCAGCTGCGCGCCGGCCTCACCGCCCTCGCGGTCCTCGGCCTCCTCGTCGGACCGCTGCCCCTGCTCTTCGCGGCACTGCCCGACGCCCGCGGCCTGGAGTGGGCCGTCCTCGGCTTCGGCCTGTACGCTCCGCTGGTCCTCCTCGCCCGCTGGTACGTGCGCCGCGCCGAGCGCAACGAACGCGACTTCGTGCGGCTCGTCGAGGACCGGTGACCATGCCGGACGACGCCGTGAAGGCACCATGAACTCCAGCTACGCCATACCCGCCGTCGCGCTCGTCGTCGTGGCCACCGTCCTCGTCGGCGCCTTCGGCCTGCGCATCTCCCGCACCACCTCCGACTTCTACGTCGCCTCCCGCACCGTCGGCCCCCGCCTCAACGCCGCCGCCATCAGCGGCGAGTACCTCTCCGCCGCGTCCTTCCTCGGCATCGCGGGCCTGGTCCTCGTCCAGGGCCCCGACATGCTCTGGTACCCGGTCGGCTACACCGCCGGCTACCTCGTCCTGCTCCTGTTCGTCGCGGCCCCGCTGCGCCGCTCGGGCGCCTACACGCTGCCCGACTTCGCCGAGGCCCGGCTCGCCTCCCAGGGGGTGCGGCGGCTCGCGGGGGCCTTCGTCGTCGGGGTGGGCTGGCTGTACCTGCTGCCCCAGCTCCAGGGCGCCGGGCTGACGCTGACCGTGCTCAGCGGGGCGCCCGACTGGCTGGGCGGGGTGATCGTCGCCGTCGTCGTCACCGCCATCGTCGCCGCCGGCGGCATGCGCAGCATCACCTTCGTCCAGGCCTTCCAGTTCTGGCTCAAGCTCACCGCGCTGCTCGTCCCCGCCCTCTTCCTGGTGCTGGCCTGGCAGGGCGACGGCGCACCCGGCCGCCCCTTCGAGGAGCCCGCCACCTTCCGGGAGCAGCGTTCCGTCCGGGTCGACGACAGTCTCACCCTCAAGCTGGAGGAGCCGCTGACCGTCACCGTCGACGGAACCGTGGACGGCCGCGCCCACGACGGCGACCGCGTCGCCCTGCCCGTCGGCACCCACCGCATCGAGGCCGGCGCCCGCCTCACCTTCGCCGCGCACACCCCCGTCCCGGCCGCCGGACGCGGCGCCGACGACGCCCTGTCCCCCTCCCGGGCCGAGAGCCGCACGGAACGCCCGCTGTACGCGACGTACGGCCTGATCCTCGCCACCTTCCTGGGCACCATGGGCCTGCCGCACGTCGTGGTCCGCTTCTACACCAGCCCGACCGGCGTCGCCGCCCGCCGCACCACCGTCGCCGTGCTCGGCCTCATCGGCGCCTTCTACCTGCTGCCGCCCCTCTACGGCGCCCTCGGCCGCCTCTACGCCCCCGAGCTGACCCTCACCGGGGACGCCGACGCCGCGGTCCTGCTGCTGCCCGACCGGGTGATCGGGGGAGTGGGCGGCGACCTGCTCGGCGCGCTGGTGGCGGGCGGCGCCTTCGCCGCGTTCCTGTCCACCGCCTCGGGGCTCACCATGGCCGTCGCGGGCGTCCTCACCCAGGACGTACTGCCCTCCCGCGCCGTGCCGCACTTCCGCCTCGGCACCCTGCTCGCCATGGCCGTGCCGCTGGCGGCGAGCGCACTGGTCGGCGGGCTGCCGGTGGCCGACGCCGTCGGCCTCGCCTTCGCCGTGTCCGCCTCCTCCTTCTGCCCGCTCCTCGTCCTCGGCATCTGGTGGCGGCGACTGACCCCGCCGGGCGCGGCCGCCGGGATGCTGGTCGGGGGCGGCTCGGCCCTGCTCGCCGTCGCCGCCACGATGGGCGGTTTCCCGGGCGGCGGCGGGGCGCTGCACGCGCTGCTCGCCTGGCCCGCCCTGTGGTCGGTGCCGCTGGGCTTCCTCACCATGGTGCTGGTCTCCCTCGCCACCCCGGGCCGGGTACCGGCCGGGACGGCGGCGATCCTCGCCCGCTTCCACCTGCCGGAAGAACTGCGCACGGAGGAACTGCGCACGGAAGAACTGCGCACGGAGGAACCGCGTACCGACGGTCTGGAGGCGGCGGCCGACGTGCGCGAGGTACGCGAGGTACGCGAGGTGCGCGAGGTGCGCGGCGTGCGCGAGGAGCCGACGCGGTGAGCGGCTCCGTGGGCGGCTTCCTGGCGGGTCTCGCCGTCGCTCTGCTCCCCCTGCTGGCCGCCGGATTCTGGCTGGGGCGGCGCACGGCCCGCCCGCAGAACCTCGGCGGCCTGGGCACCCCGGTCGAGCACGCGACCTTCCAGACCCTGCACACCGCGTCCCTGGCCACGCCCCCACTGCGGGCGGGGCTGACCGCGGAGACCGCCGGGAAGTCGGCCCGCAAGCTGCGCTCCCTGCTGGGCACGGACGCGCTGTGTCTGACCGACCTCGAAGAGGTCCTGGTCTGGGACGGCGTGGGCAACCACCACCGCACCGAGATCATGGAACGCCTCGCGGGACCGCTGAGCACGGGCCGCGGCGAGGCCTTCCGGCTCACCTGCGACACCCCGGACTGCACGGTGCGCTGGGCCGTCGTCGCCCCGCTCACCGTCGACGACCGGGTGCACGGTGCCCTCGTCGCCTGCGCGCCCCGCGAGTCCGCCGTCCTGGTCCGCGCCGCCGGGGAGGTGGCCCGCTGGGTCTCCGTCCAGCTGGAGCTGGCCGACCTCGACCAGTCCCGCACCCGCCTCATCGAGGCCGAGATCAAGGCACTGCGCGCCCAGATCTCCCCGCACTTCATCTTCAACTCGCTCGCGGTGATCGCGTCCTTCGTGCGCACCGACCCCGAGCGCGCCCGAGAGCTCCTGCTGGAGTTCGCCGACTTCACCCGCTACTCGTTCCGCAGGCACGGCGACTTCACCACCCTCGCCGACGAGCTGCACGCCATCGACCACTACCTGGCGCTGGTGCGGGCCCGCTTCGGCGACCGTCTCGCCGTCACCCTCCAGGTCGCTCCCGAGGTGCTGCCGGTCGCGCTGCCCTTCCTCTGCCTCCAGCCACTGGTGGAGAACGCCGTCAAGCACGGCCTGGAGGGCAAGGCGGACCGCTGCCGCATCCAGATCACCGCCCAGGACGCGGGCGCCGAGGCCCTGGTCGTCATCGAGGACGACGGCGCCGGAATGGACCCCGACCTGCTGCGCCGCATCCTCGCGCGCGAGGTCAGCCCGTCGGGCGGCATCGGACTGTCCAACGTCGACGACCGCCTCCGCCAGGTCTACGGAGACGACCACGGCCTCGTCATCGAGACCGCCGTCGGTGCGGGCATGAAGATCACGGTCCGGCTGCCGAAGTACCAGCCGGGCGTGCACTCGGCGGGCCGGCTCGGTCGAGACTGAGCCGGCCCGCCGAGTGACGGGGCGCCCCGCGTGGGGGCTCAGGCGCTGCGCGTGGCCACCAGCCCCAGGGTGATCAGACCGAGCACGACCCAGCCGAACCACAGCCAGCCGTTACTCCCGAGCGCCACCGTGTACGCCGTCACCGCGACGAGACCACCGATGGTGAGCGCCCCCATCGTCTTCGTCGAACTGTCCGTGGAACCGGGCATCGCAACACCCTCCTCGTGTCCGTTGCCCTCCATGGTGCCCCGTTCAGCCGCCGCGTGTGTTCAGAGAGGCCAGGTAGGCGTTGTACGCCGCCAGCTCCTTGTCGCCGTCGCGGTCGGCGGCCCGGTCGCTGCGCCGGGCCTGACGCTCCTCCGAGGCGTACCACTGGAAGAGCAGCGCGAGCAGCACCAGCACGGACGGGACCTCGCTGAAGGCCCAGGCGATGCCACCGGCCGCGTTCTGGTCGGAGAGCGCGTCGATGCCGAGCGAGGCGGGCGGGTTCCTGAACGTCTCGACCATCGGGGAGGAGGCCATCATCAGCGCGATGCCGAAGAAGGCGTGGAACGGCATCCCCGCGAACAGCTCCAGCATCCGCATCAGGTAGCCCGGCCGGTGCGGGCCCGGGTCGACGCCCATGATCGGCCAGAAGAACACCACACCCACGGCGAGGAAGTGCACCATCATCCCGATGTGCCCGGCCTGCGAGCCCATGAGGGTGTCGAAGAGGGGGGTGAAGTACAGGGCGTACAGACTCGCGATGAACAGCGGGATGGTGAACGCCGGATGCGTGATGATCCGCATGTAGCGGCTGTGCAGCAGCATCAGCAGCAGCTCGCGGGGACCCTTGCGGCCGCGGCCCGCCGGGGGCAGCGCGCGCAGGGCCAGTGTGATCGGGGCGCCGAGCAGCAGCAGGATCGGCGACACCATGCTGATCACCATGTGCTGCACCATGTGCACGCTGAACATGACCATGCCGTAGTCGTTCAGCTTGGTGCACATCATCAGGGCGACGCTCAGCACACCGGTCACGAAGGCCACGGTCCGGCCGACCGGCCACTTGTCACCGCGCCGCACCAGACGCACGACGCCCCAGCCGTACAGCGCCAGTCCCAGGAGGCAGGCGATCAGGAAGAAGGGATCCGCCGACCAGGCGAGCCCCCGCCCCAGCGTGAACGGCGGCAGATCCATCGTCATGCCGTGCCCGCTGTGATCCATCCGCCCGCTCCTGTTTCGTGGGGGTTGAGCGCGTTTGAACGCCGCTTGTCCGAAGCAAGACTAGAACCGCCCCCGGCCGCACTCGCGACTGGGGGCGGTGAAACGCGCCCTTCAGGGGCGCGGGGAACTGCGCGACAAGCCACGTACGGCCCGCGGACCGCGAATCACCTCAGGGCCCGGGCTCCGACCGGCAGGTCAGAGAACACACTCCGCCTCCGCGTACCGCGCATCCGGCACCGTCTTCAAGGACTCCACCGCCTCGGCGAGCGACACCATCTCGATGTCGGTCCCCCGCAGAGCGGTCATCATCCCGAACTCCCCGCGATGCACCGCCTCCACCGCGTGCCACCCGAACCGCGTCGCCAGCACCCGGTCGTACGCCGTCGGCGTGCCGCCGCGCTGGACGTGCCCGAGTATCACCGGCCGGGCCTCCTTGCCGAGCCGCTCCTCCAGCTCGATGGAGAGCTGGCGGGCGATCCCGGCGAAGCGCTCGTGGCCGTAGACGTCCTTGCCGCCCTCGTCGAAGTCCATGGTGCCGGTCTTCGGCTTGGCGCCCTCCGCCGCCACCACGATCGCGAACCGCTTGCCCGCGGAGAAACGCTCCCCGACCTTCGCGGTCAGCTCGTCGATGTCGAAGGGCCGCTCCGGTACGACGACCGCGTGCGCGCCGGCCGCCATGCCCGAGTGCAGCGCGATCCAGCCGGTGTGCCGGCCCATGACCTCGACGATCAGCACCCGCTGGTGCGACTCGGCGGTGGTCTTCAGCCGGTCCAGGGCCTCGGTGGCGACGGTGACCGCCGTGTCGAAGCCGAACGTGACGTCGGTGACCGCTATGTCGTTGTCGATGGTCTTCGGCACGCCCACGATCGGCAGGCCGTTGTCGGAGAGCAGCCGGGCCGCCTTCAGCGTGCCCTCGCCGCCGATCGGGATGATCGCGTCGAGGCCGAGTTCCCGGACGTGGCCGCGGGCCCGCTCGACGCCGTCCCGCAGATGCTCGGGCCGGACCCGGGAGGAGCCGAGGATGGTGCCGCCGCGTGCCAGGATGCCGCCCACCGCGTCGAGGTCGAGCTTGAGGTAGTCGCACTCCAGGAGGCCCTTCCAGCCGTCCCGGAAACCGATGACCTCGTCGCCGTGGTCGACGACGGCGCGGTGTACGACGGACCGGATGACGGCGTTCAGGCCGGGGCAGTCGCCGCCGGACGTGAGGACACCAATGCGCATAGCCCGAAATACCTTCTCAACGTGGCACGGGTCCGGACCGCGCTGTCCGGCTCGATCCCCGCCACCCTAGCGGTACGAGGGGGCGGGGCCGAACCACGCGTCCGCCTACTGGACGCACCCGCTCACCTGTGCGGATGTGTCATCAGACGGGCCGTCGGGAAAGCGCTCGGGCGGGCTGCTGCGCGGCTGTGTTCACGCGGGCTGCTGGGCAGCTGTGTTCACGCAGGCTGCTGGGCAGCCGCGATGCGCTCGTTGCGGAGCGCCTCGTACCAGCGGTCGTCGGTCGGCGGCAGCGCGTTCACGTCGAGGGCCAGCTTGAGCAGCAGGTCCGCGATCAGCGGGTTGCGCGCCAGCACGGGGCCGTGCATGTACGTGCCGAAGACCGTGTCGTTGTACGCACCCTCGGTGCCGTCCCCCGTGCCGTTGCCGTTGCCGAAGCGGACCTGGGCGAGCGGGCGGGCGCCCGGCCCGACGTGGGTGACGCCCTGGTGGTTCTCGAAGCCGGTCAGCGGGGGCAGGCCGAGGCGCGGGTCGATGTCGCCGAGGACGTCGCCCACGCACCGTGCGCCCTCACCGCGGGTGGAGACCACGTCGAGCAGGCCGAGGCCCGGCTCGCGCTGGCCGAGGTCGTTGATGAACTCGTGGCCCAGGATCTGGTAGCCGGCGCAGACCGAGAAGACGATCGCGCCGTTCTCCACCGCCCGGTACAGGCCGCCGTCGCGGCGCAGCCGCTCGGCCGCGAGCCGCTGCGGCCGGTCCTCGCCGCCGCCGACGAGGTAGATGTCGCCGGAGGTCGGGATCGGCTGGTCGCTGCGCACGTCGAGCCGTGCCACGTCGAGGCCGCGCTGGCGGGCCCGGCGCTCCACGACGAGGGCGTTGCCCTGGTCGCCGTACGTGCTGAGCAGATCCGGGTAGATCCAGACGATCCGCAGTTGGTTGTCGCTCACGAAAATCCCCTGAAGTCTCGCGGTCAGTTGCCGACGCGGCGGCGCAGGTCCTGGAAGGCGGTGTAGTTCGCGATGACCTCGATGCGTCCCGGCGGGCACAGCTGCACCGCCTGGTCGAGGTCCTCGCACACCTGGAACTGCTGGTTCGCGACCTCCAGGCGCACCGCGAGGTCCAGCTTCCGGTCCCCGACCACGCAGATCGGGTGCCCGGACAGCCGGGTGTAGTCCACGTCCCACAGCCAGGAGGTGTCGGTGCCGTCGGCGCCGCGCGCGTTCACCGAGAGGATCACCGGGGCCGGCGGCGGGTCGATCAGGGAGAAGGTCTCCAGCCAGCCCGCCGGGTTCTTGGCGAGCAGCAGGCGCAGGTCGCGGCCCTGGAACTGGACGACGTCGTAGCGCCCGGCGACCGCCTGCACCTGGTACATGCGCTCCAGGGCGACCTGCGGCGGCACTCCGAAGACGGCGGCGACCGCGGCCGAGGAGGCGGCGTTCGCCTTGTTGGCGCGGCCCGGCAGCTGGAGGTGGATCGGCCAGGCGGAGCCGTGCGGGTCGAGCACGTGGTCGCCGGACAGGGCCCAGCTCGGCGTGGGACGGCGGAAGCCGCACTCGCCGCAGAACCAGTCGTCGCCGGGGCGCTGCATCACGCCGCCGCAGGACGGGCAGGACCAGGCGTCGTCCTTCCACATCTGGCCCGCGGCGACCCAGATCACGTTGGGGGAGGAGGACGCGGCCCACACCACCAGCGGGTCGTCCGCGTTGGCGACGACCACGGCCTTCGAGCCGGCCAGCCCCTCGCGCCAGTTCTCGGCGAGCATGCGGGTCTCGGCGGCGCGGTCCAGCTGGTCGCGGGAGAGGTTGAGCAGCGCGATGCACTTCGGGTCGGTGGCCTGGGCGACGCCGACGAGGTACTTCTCGTCGACCTCGATGACCCCGTAGCGAGCCTCCGCACCACCCGCGAGGGCCGAGGTGATGCCGGCCGGCATGTTGGCGCCGAGCGCGTTGGAGACGACCGGTCCGGCCGCCTTGAGCGCCTCGGCGATGAGCCGGGTGGTGGTGGTCTTGCCGTTGGTCGCCGAGACCAGGGTCACGTCCAGGTGCCCGGCGAGCCGGCCGAGGAGGTCGGGGTCGAGTTTCAGCGCGACCCGGCCGCCGATCACCGAACCGCTGCCGCGCCCCGCGGCGCGGGACGCCGCCGCGACCGCCTTGCCCGCGGTCACGGCGATCTTGGCCCGCGGCGTGAGCGGGTCCGAGTTGCCTGCCATCAGTTCTCGATCCTCCTTGCCGTACGCGCCGCGCCTGAAGCCTGTGAAGCCTGACGGCCACGTGGTGTGGACCTCAGCCTATCGAGATCCATTCGCACTCCCGAATCGCGGCACCGGCCTCCGGTTCCGGCGGTGGGCGCGTGCCGCCGGGGGACACAGGGACCTTACTCTGGCCGCCATGCGACAAGGCTCCATCCCGGGCGCCCACGGGCGCGTCCGTCCCCTCGGCCTCCTCGGCGACCCCGTCCTGCACGCCCCCTGCGCGGAGGTGACGGATTTTGGTCCGGAACTCTCGGTGCTCGTGGAGGACTTGTTCACGACCATGTACGCCGCCCACGGCGTGGGCCTGGCCGCGAACCAGATCGGCGAGGCGCTGCGCGTCTTCGTCTACGACTGCCCGGACGACGAGGACGAGCGGCACCTCGGGCACGTGGTGAACCCCCGGCTGGTGGAGACCGGCGGGGTGGTGGTGCGCGGTCCCGAGGGCTGTCTGTCGCTGCCGGGTCTGGAGGCGGGGACCGAGCGGCACGACGAGGCGGTGGTGACCGGCTTCACGGCGACCGGTGAGCCGGTCACCGTACGCGGGACGGGGTTCTTCGCCCGGTGCCTCCAGCACGAGTGCGACCATCTGGAGGGGCGGGTCTACGCCGATCGCCTGACCGGCCGGCGGCACCGGAAGCTGATGCGCCGGGTGGCCCGGGCGTCCTGGCACCGCTGAGCGCCTCCACCGAAGACGGCCGGCGGCGCGGCGACCGGTGCGGTCAGAATCCGGGACCGCCCGCCTTGTCCCCGGCCTCGGCCAGGCGGCCCCAGAGCAGATCGGCCAGGGTGCGCACCAACTCCTCCCGGGGGCAGGGTCGTTCACCCAGCCACCAGTCCCCGGCGGCGTGCATCATGCCGACGATGCCGTGACCCCAGACCCGGGCCAGCTGCTGGGTGCCCGGTCCGACGTCGAGGCGCTCCTCGATCACCTGGGCCAGCTCCTCGCCCATGCGGCGCAGCAGCGGCGCCGAATGCCTGCCGACGTCGAAGCCCTGCTCGGACTGGTCGCCCGGAGCGCCGGCGCTGTCCGCCGGGTGCATCAGGAAGCGGTACACCTGCGGGCGGGCCTCGATGGCCGCCAGATAGGTGTCCAGGGTGGCCTCCACCCGCTGCCGCCGCTGGGCCGGGGCGTCCAGGGCGGCCCGCAGCGAGGCCAGGAGAGCGTCCGTGTGCCGGACGGCGAGGGCGGCGTAGAGTCCGCCCTTGTCGCCGAAGTGGCGGTACAGGATCGGCTTGGTGATGCCCGCCTCGGCGGCGATGGCGTTCATCGAGGCGTGCGGACCGTCGCGCAGCACCACCCGGTCGGCGGCCTCGAGCAGCTCGCGCCGTCTGCGGTCGGCGGATGTCTGCTGATCGGCCCGCTGCGTGGTGTTCATGTGCTCTCCCCACCCGTGCTGTTTCGGTGACGCCTGCGCAAACTAACACTCACGGGACGAGGGCCATCGAACGGGAGGGCGAGGTGGTCCCGGGAGTTGACTTTTCCTACCGACGGGTAACAGACTCGGTGTTACCGCAAGTAACATGCACGGGCGTCACTGGAGGGGACATGGCCGAGTTCACCATGGAGCTGAGCGACGAACAGAAGGAGGTCCGGGACTCGCTGCACGGCTTCGCCGCCGACGTCATCCGCCCCGCGGCCGCCGAATGGGACGAGCGCGAGGAGACCCCCTGGCCGGTGATCCAGGAGGCCGCCAAGGTCGGCATCTACTCCCTGGACTTCTACGCCCAGCAGTACTTCGACTCCACCGGCCTCGGCATCCCCATGGCGATGGAGGAGCTGTTCTGGGGCGACGCGGGCATCGCCCTGTCGATCGTCGGCACCGGCCTGGCCGCCGTCGGCGTCCTCGCCAACGGCACCGAGGAGCAGATCGGCACCTGGATCCCGCAGATGTACGGCGACGCCAACGACGTCAAGGTCGCCGCCTTCTGCTCCTCCGAGCCCGACGCCGGCTCCGACGTGGCCTCCATGCGTACCCGTGCCGTGTACGACGAGGCCAAGGACGAGTGGGTGCTCAACGGCACCAAGACCTGGGCGACCAACGGCGGCATCGCCAACGTCCACGTCGTCGTCGCGGTCGTCGACCCGGACCTCGGCTCCAAGGGCCACGCCTCCTTCATCGTCCCGCCGGGCACGCCGGGACTCTCCCAGGGCCAGAAGTTCAAGAAGCACGGCATCCGCGCCTCGCACACCGCCGAGGTCGTCCTCGACAACGTGCGCGTGCCCGGCTCCTGCCTCCTCGGCGGCAAGGAGAAGCTGGACGCCCGCCTCGCCCGCGCCCGGGAGAAGGCCAGGAAGGGCGGCGAGCGTGTGAAGAACGCGGCGATGGCCACCTTCGAGGCGTCCCGCCCGGCGGTCGGCGCGATGGCGGTGGGCACCGCCCGGGCCGCGTACGAGGTGGCGCTGGAGTACGCGCAGACCCGGGAGCAGTTCGGTCGCCCCATCATCGACAACCAGGGCGTCGCCTTCCAGCTGGCCGACATGCGGACGTCCATCGACGCGGCCCGGCTGCTGGTGTGGCGGGCCTCCTGGATGGCGATCAACGGCAAGCCGTTCACGGCGGCCGAGGGCTCGATGTCCAAGCTGTTCGCGAGCGAGACCGCGAAGAAGGTGACCGCCCAGGCGATCCAGATCCTGGGCGGCAACGGCTACACGCGGGAGTACCCGGTGGAGCGGATGCACCGCGACTCGGCGATCTACACGATCTTCGAGGGCACGAGTGAGATCCAGCGGCTGGTGATCGCGCGGACGCTGGCGGGCATGCCGATTCGTTGAGCGCCGTGGGGGGTTCGGCGCGCCGCCGGGTGCGGGGCCGTTGTGGCTGGTCGCGCGGTTCCTCCCGCCCCTGAGGCCGGCATGCTCACCGGTGCTTCAGGGGTGTGAGCTGCTCGATGTCGTACTTCGCCCGCAGGGCCTCGATCGCCTCGTGGTCCGGCGGGCCCCCGTCGCCCAGGATCTCCAGCAGTTCCTCGAAGTAGCGCTCGTGGTCCGGGGGCGGGCCGGCCTGGAAGAACAGCTTGGCCGGCTCGCCCGTCGGGTTCGCGAAGGCGTGCGGACAGCCGGGGGGTACGACGATGACCGTGCCCGGGGTGGCGCGCACCACCCGGTTGCCCGAGCTCGACTCCCACTTCTCCCAGCTGTCCGGCGTACGGATCCTCGGCTCGAAGGCGAGCACGTCCAGCTCGCCCTCCAGCACGTAGAACAACTCCTCGCTGCGGGTGTGCACATGGGCGCCGACGTCGAATCCGGGCGGCACGATCACCTCGAAGGTGGACGCCATGCGCGAGTGCGATCCGGTCACCTTGAAGGTCACGTGCTGGGCCGGTGCCTGCACCACCCGGCCCTGACCGGGCGGCACCAGCAGGCCCTCGGCCGCCGCGACCAGGCCGCTCACCAGGTCACCGGCAGGGCCTCGGGCCCGCGGATCAGCGCACCCTTCTTGAAGGGCACGTCCTCGGGCGCCACCGCGAGCTTCAGCCCCGGCACCCGGTCCAGGACCGCGTCCACCAGCAGCTCCGACTCCAGCCGGGCCAGCATGCCGCCCGGGCAGTAGTGCGGGCCGAAGCCGAAGGACACGTGCGGGTTGGGGGAGCGCTCGAAGTCGATCGTGTCCGGGTCGGGGAAGACCTCCGGGTCGCGGTTGGCGGCCAGGTACGACACGTAGACCGCGTCACCCGCGCGGATCCGCACGCCCCTGATGTCCACGTCCTCCAGGGCGATCCGGGAGAGCCCGACGGCGTTGCGGTGGGGGATCCAGCGCAGGAGCTCGTCGATGGCGCGGGGACGGATCTCCGGATCCGAGCGCAGGCGTTCGGCCAGCTCGGGGCGGCTCAGCAGCAGGTGAAACATCTGCCCGCTGTTGTTGGTGACCGCCTCGCCGCCGATCTGGAGCAGCACCGCGAGCCCGACGGCCTCCGACAGCGTGATCTCGTCCCGCCGCACGGCGGCACCCAGCAGCGAGGTGACGTCCTCGCCCGTGCTGTCGGACCGGAGCCCGATGAGATCCGAGAAGTAGGCGTTCATCTCGTTCTTGGCCCGCTCGCTGACCTCGGCCCCGTGCGAGGAGGACAGGATCAGCTGGGTCCAGGTGTGCATGGCGTGCCGGTCGGTGGCCGGCACACCCATCAGCTCGCAGATCACCGCGATGGGGAAGGGGCTCAGCACCGCCTCGGTGAGGTCGGCGGGCGGACCGGCCCGCAGCATGGCGTCGACCAGTTCGTCGAGCAGGCCTCGGGACCGCTCGCGCACGCGCTCCACGCCCCGTGCGGTGAAGGCCGCGGCCACCGAGCGGCGCAGCCGGGTGTGGTCGGGCGGGTCCAGGAAGCCGACCGCGCCGCGCGCCGGGATGAAGTGCGGGGCCAGCCGGGTGACCTGCCGGTCCATGACGGCCTCGCGCCCGAACCGCGGGTCGTTGGTCACCAGGCGCACGTCGTCGTGGCGGGTCACCAGCCAGGCCCAGCCCTCGCCGTTGGGCAGCGAGATCCGGTTGACGGGGCCCTCCCGCATCAACTCGGTCAGCACCGGGTCGAAGTCGCTGCCGGGCAGGTCGGCGGCCGGCCAGTCCCGGACGGGCGGCACGGTCTGGGGGATCGTCTCTTCGCTCATGTCTGCCTCACACTCCGCGTCACACCCCGGGCCGGGGTCCCCGTCACGTCCTGTCGCACGCCCGGCCGCACGTCCGCGGTCCGCCAGCAGCCCAGGGACATCTCCGCGGTGATGCCCGGACCGAAACCGGCCAGCAGCCCGCGCGCCCCGTCGGCGACGCCCCCTTCGTCGAAGAGCCGGCGCAGCGCGTCCAGGACGACGGCGCTGGCGATGTTGCCGTACTCGGTGAGCGTCGCCCGGCTGAACCGGAAGGCGTGCGGGTCCACCTGGAGGAACGTGCTGAGATCGTCGAGGATCCGGGGGCCGCCCGCGTGCACGATGTAGAAGTCCAGGTCGGCGGCGTCCCAACCGTGCTCCCCCGCCAGCTCCTTGAGCGCCGGCGCGAGCGGCTCCATGGTGGCCGGCACCCGCTTGTCCAGCAGGAAGTGGAAACCGGTCGCCTTCACGTCGTACATGATCCACTCCTCGGTCTTGGGGATCAGGTACGAGCCGTTGCGCTCCAGGCGCACGCCGGTGCCGCCCTGTCCGCGGACCACCGCGGCGGCGATGCCGTCGCCGAAGAGGCCGTTGCAGAGCAGGGAGCCCACGCCGAGGTCGGTGGGCTGGTAGCACAGCGAGCAGAACTCGCAGGCCACGATGAGCGCGTTGGCCTCGGGGTAGGCGGTGCAGAAGTCGTGGGCGCGGTTGATCGCCGCGCCGCCGGCCGCGCAGCCCAGCTGGGCGATGGGTATCTGGCGCGTGGTGCTGTCGAAGCCCATCTCGTTGATCAGCCACGCCGTGAGCGAGGGCATCATGAAGCCCGTGCAGGAGACGTAGATGATCACGTCGATGTCGGTGGTGAGCAGCTCCGCGTCGTCCAGAGCACGCTGGATCACGGCCGGGACACGGGACTTCGCCTCCCGTTCGTAGACCTTGTTGCGGTCCTCGAAGCCGGGGTGCTCCAGCGTGTCCTCGATGGGCTGCACGATGTGCCGGGTGCGGACCCCGGTGTTCTCTATCAGCCGGAGCGCGAGCGGCAGTTGAGGATGGGCGGTGTGACGCCGACGCGCCAGCTCCAGCGTCTCCTCCATCGTGATCACGTGCTCCGGGACGGACACCGAGGGTCTGCACAAAGTCGCCATGAACCGTGCCTGCTTTCGCCTCGCGGAAGGCTTGCGCCCCCCGGCCGGAAAGTGCCGCACCCTTTCAGGGGTGCCCATCCACGATCGCTCACCGGGGCGGCGATCTCTCGCCGGGTTACTCCGTCTCGGGGAGCGGGCGGCAGGCGTCAGGGGAGCGGGCGGCAGGCGTCAGGACGAGGGGCCGCTGCTGTGGGCGATGCAGGCCACGTCGATCCGGTCGGCCAGCTTCGCCAGCTCGATGGTGAGGGCCGCGACGGTGTCCTCGTCCAGGCTCTCCTCGCCGGTCTCCACCAGCCGCAGCCACCGCCCGCCGACCGTGCGCAGCAGCTTGCTCACATCGGACGCGGCGACCTGGAGCGTGCCGCGGTCGTCGACGATCAGAGGCAGGGTCACTTCGCGGTTCACAAAGGGGATCGTAGTCGCGGAAGGCTCACGCTCCGTGCCATACGGTGGTGATGTTGCAGAACTCCCGGATTCCGTGCCCGGACAGCTCACGCCCGTAGCCCGACCGCTTGACCCCGCCGAACGGGAACGCCGGATGGGACGCCGTCATCCCGTTGACGTACACGCCGCCCGCCTCCAGGTCCCGGACGAAACGGTCCACGTCGGCGTCGTCACGCGTCCACACGTTCGAACTGAGGCCGAAGTCGGTGTCGTTGGCGATCAGTACCGCCTCGTCCAGGTCGGCCGCCCGGTAGAGCGTGGCGACCGGTCCGAAGGCCTCCTCGCGGTGGATGCGCAGCTCGCGGGTGACGTCCGCCAGGACGGTCGGCGGGTAGTACCAGCCCGGCCCGTCGGGGCGTTCGCCGCCGCACAGCACCGTCGCGCCGCCGCGCACCGCGTCGTCGACCAGCTCCACCAGGTCGTTCAGGCCCTGCTCGCTGGAGAGCGGGCCGACCTCGGTCTCCTCGTCCATCGGGTCGCCGACCTTCAGCGCCCGCATGCCCTCGGTGAAGCGCTCCACGAAGGCGTCGTACACGTCCGTGTGCACGATGAACCGCTTGGCGGCGATGCACGACTGCCCGGCGTTCTGCGTGCGCGCCGTCACCGCCACCTCGGCGGCCCGCTCGACGTCGGCGGACGGCATGACGACGAACGGGTCGCTGCCGCCCAGCTCGAGCACCGTCTTCTTGATCATCTCCCCGGCGGTGGAGGCCACCGCGCGGCCCGCGGGCTCGCTGCCGGTGAGGGTGGCGGCCCGCACCCGCTCGTCGCGCAGGATGTCGTCGACCTGGGCGGAGCCGATGAGCAGGGTCTGGAAGCAGCCCTCGGGGAAGCCCGCCCGGTGGAACAGGTCCTCCAGGTACAGGGCGGTCTGCGGCACGTTCGAGGCGTGCTTGAGCAGCCCCACGTTGCCCGCCATGAGCGCGGGCGCCGCGAACCTGATCACCTGCCAGAGCGGGAAGTTCCACGGCATCACCGCGAGCACCGGGCCGATCGGCCGGTAGCGGACCAGGGCCCAGGAGGCGCCGGAGTCCTTCACGTCGGCCTCGGCGGGCTCCTCGTCGGCCAGCAGCTCGGCCGCGTGGTCGGCGTACCAGCGCATCGCCTTGGCGCACTTGGCCGCCTCCGCGCGGGCCTGCTTGACCGGCTTGCCCATCTCCGTGGTGATGACCTTGCCGATCTCCTTCTGGTCCGCCTCCAGGAGGTCGGCGGCCCGGCGCATCATCCCGGCCCGCTCGTAGAACCCCGTGGTCCGGTAGGTGCGGAAGGTGGCCTCCGCGAGCTCGATCCGGCGCTCGATCTCCTCCTCGCCCATGGCCTCGTACGTCCTGAGCGTCTCGCCGTTCGCCGGGTTCACCGTCGCGATGGGCATGGCCGACCTCCCTGGGTGCATTCGTGCTTCGACCTTGGCGCGCGGCGTGCGGTGCCGCAACGCGGACGGGTCCCGCCGGTGCGTGCCGCAGCCCCGCCGCGCGTCCCGAAGCCGCCGTCCGTGTTCGCCTCTCGTCAGTGCGAGTGCTCAGCGAGCCGGTCGAGAAACGCGGCCTGCGCCTTCACGATCACCTCGCGAGCCCGGTCCAGCCCGAACCACGCGACCCGGTCCAGCTCGGGGAACTCCTCGGTCCGCCCCGACCTCGGCGGCCACTCCATGCGGAAGGTGCCGGGGACGACCGTCGCCGGATCGAGGTCGGCCTCGACGGCCCAGACCGTGACGAGCTTCCCGCCCGCCTGCCGCACCTCGCCGAGCGGGACGGCCCCGCCCTCGGGCGGCGGCAGCCCCAGCTCCTCCTCGAACTCGCGCCGGGCCGCCTCCCACGCCGGTTCCCCGGGGTCGTACTCGCCCTTGGGGACGGTCCACGCCCCGGCGTCGCGGCGGGTGTAGAACGGGCCGCCCATGTGGCCGAGGAGCGCCTGGAGCTCCCCGCCCGGTCCACGCCGGTACAGCAGCAGGCCCGCGCTGCGCCTCACCGGGCCACCCCGGGGTGGGCGGCGAGCAGGGCGTCCACGGTGTCCGCGTCCTCGGGGCGCTTGTCCTCGCGGTAGCGGACCACGCGGGCGAAGCGGAGGGTGACGCCGGCCGGGTAGCGGGTGGAGCGCTGGAGGCCGTCGTAGGCGATCTCGACGACGAGTTCGGGGCGTACGGTCACACCCCAGCCGTGCTCCTCGACGGCCAGCTCCTTCAGACGCTCGGTCTGCCAGACCAGCAGCGCGTCGGTCATGCCCTTGAAGGTCTTGCCGAGCATCGCGAAGGAGCCGTCGGCGGTGCGGGCGCCCAGGTGGAGGTTGGAGAGCTTGCCGGTGCGGCGGCCGTGGCCCCACTCGGCGGCCAGCACCACCAGGTCGAGCGTGTGGACCGGCTTGACCTTCAGCCAGGACGCGCCGCGCCGTCCCGCGCTGTAGGCGGCGTCGAGCCCCTTGACGACGACGCCCTCGTGCCCGCGTGCCAGCGACTCGGCGAGGAACTCCTCCGCGTCCCCGGTCTCCTCGGGGCCGTGCACCAGCGTGCGCCGTACCCGCCACGGCTCGGGGACCAGCCGGGCCAGCTCCGCGTGCCGTTCGGCCAGCGGCAGGTCGAGCAGGTCGCGTCCGTCGACGGAGAGCGCGTCGAAGAACACCACCGAGACCGGGACCGCCCGCGCCGCCGTGGCCACGTCGGTGCGTGAACCGACCCGGCCGGCGGTCTCCTGGAAGGAGCGGGGCCGCCCGCTCGCGTCGAGGGAGATGGCCTCGCCGTCCAGGATGAACCGCTCGCCGGGCAGCGCCAGGGCCGCCTCGGTGACCTCGGGGAGCCGGTCGGTGATGTCGTCCAGGGTGCGGGTGTAGAGGCGTACGGTGCCGCCGTCCCGGTGCACCTGGACGCGGATGCCGTCCAGCTTCTCCTCCACGGCCGCGGCGCCCAGCCTGCCGACCGCCTCGGCGACGGAGGACGCGCTGTGCGCCAGCATCGGCAGCACGGGCCGGCCGACGGTGAGCCGGAACCGGTCCAGGGCGCCGGCCCCGTCGGCCAGCAGGGCCTGGGCCACCGTCTGGAGCGACCCCGCGAGCATCACCGCGCGTCGTACGTCCGCCGGGGGAGCGCCCGTCGCCGCGGCCAGGCCCTCGACCGCGGCGGCGTCCAGCGCGCCCTGGCGGACCTCCCCGGTGAGCAGCCCGACCAGGAAGCGCTGCTCGTCCTCCGTGGCGGCGCCCATCAGCTCGCCGACCAGCCGGGTCCGCTCGGCCTGCGAACCGGCGCCGGAGACCGCGCCGAGCCGGGTGAGCCGGGCGTCCACGTCCCGCACCGTCAGGCTCGGCGCGTCGGCCGGCGGAAACCGGCGGCTCAGCACCTTCCAGCCGACGCCGATCCGGCCCTGCGGGAGCCGTCCCGCCAGGTACGGGATGACGACCGGCACGTCCGCCGCCTCCGCCTCGCGGAACAGCTCCGCGAGCAGGACGGTCTTCCGGGACCGCGCCGACGTGGCGGCGACCTCCCGGGACACCTTGGCCAACCGGGCAAGCAGCATGCAGTCATGGTGCACCGGAGCGGGCGGGTGTACACCCCGCGGCTGCCGCGCGAGGCCGCGTACGCCCTCCCCGGGTGCTCCGCAGTGACCTCACTCCGCGACGGCCGCGTCCAGGTCCGACATGATCAGGTCGCCGACGACCGCCGACGCCGCGCGGTACCCGCCGCTCGCCGCGTGGACGACCTGCTCGGCGAAGCCCATCGCGTTGCCGGCGGTCCACACGCCCGGCACGCTGGTCCGGCCCGTCGGGTCCACCACGGGGTAGGCGCCGAACGGAGTCTCCTGCAGCTCCGCCCCCAGCCGCTCCATCAGGCCGGTCTGCGGGACCGCCTTCGGGGCGACGAACACCACCGTGCGGTCGTGCGCCGTACCGTCCGCCAGCCGCACCCCGGTCAGCCGGTCGTCCTCGACCCGCAGGGCGGCCACCTCGCCGGGCACCACCTTGACCCCGGCCGCGGCGAGCCGCCGCAGGTCGTCGTCGGACAGCTCCCGCTCGGCGACCGTGTGCAGGAAGAGCGTCACGTCGTCCGACCAGCCGGACACCATCAGGGCCTGGTGCACGCTGAGCGGGCTGGTGGCGAGGACGCCGAAGCGTTCGTCCCGCACCTCCCAGCCGTGGCAGAACGGGCAGTGCAGCACGTCCCGGCCGTACCGCTCGGCGACCCCGGGCACGGTCGGCAGCTCGTCCCTGAGACCGGTGGTGACGATCAGCCGGCGGGCGTGCACGGTGCCCCCGCCGGACAGCTCCACCGCGAAGTCCTCGCCCCGGGACACGTCCACCGCGCGGTCGCGGACCAGCTCCACCCCGTAGCGGGCGATCTCCTCCCGGCCGAGGGCCAGGAACTCGGCGGGGGACATGCCGTCCCGGGTCAGGTAGCCCTGCATGTGGTCCGAGGGCGCGTTGCGCGGCTCACCGGCGTCGACCACCAGGGTGCGCAGCCGCGAGCGGCCCAGGACGAGCGCGGCGGAGAGCCCGGCCGCGCCGCCGCCGACCACCACCACGTCGTACGTCCCGGACGGGTCCTTCGGGTCCTTCGGGTCCTTCGGGTTCGTGTTCTGGGTCATGGTGACCACCTCCACCCAGAAGGTCGCTCAGATCCGACGGGATTGACAAATAAGTTTGCCGGAACTGCAATAAACGCATGACGACCGCAGACGATGTCCTCGCCGGTGTCGGGCCGAGGCTCCGCCAGGTGCGCAAGGAGCGGGAGGTGACCCTGGCCGCGCTGTCCGAGGCGACCGGCATCTCGGTCAGCACCCTGTCGCGGCTGGAGTCCGGCCTGCGCAGACCGAGCCTCGAACTGCTGCTGCCGATCGCCCAGGCCCACCAGGTGCCGCTGGACGAACTGGTCGGCTCCCCACCGGTCGGTGACCCCCGGGTGCGCGCCAAGCCCATCGTGCGCCACGGCCGCACCCACTGGCCGCTCACCCGCCAGGCGGGCGGCCTCCAGGCGTTCAAGGTGCTGGAGCCCCAGCGCCGGGAGGAACCGGACCCGCGCACCCACGAGGGGTACGAGTGGCTCTACGTCCTCTCCGGCCGGCTGCGGCTCGTGCTCGGCGAGCACGACGTGGTGCTGTCGGCGGGGGAGGCCGCGGAGTTCGACACCCGGGTGCCGCACTGGTTCGGGTCGACGGGGGAGGGGCCGGCCGAGTTCCTCAGCCTCTTCGGGCCGCAGGGGGAGCGGATGCACGTACGGGCGCGGCCCGCGCAGGCATGACCCCGCACCCTGTTCTCCGATCCCACCCTGTTCCCCGATCGGCAAGCGACCGCTTAGTATGCGAGTGACCCGGTCGGACGACGCAGTCGGTGGAGGCCCCGCATGCAGGCATGGCAGGTGCACGAGAACGGCGAGCCGGGCGAGGTGATGCGCCTCGCGGACGTGGCGCCGCCGACGCCCGGCGAGGGCCAGGTCCTGCTGAGGGTCCGCGCCGCGAACATCAACTTCCCGGACGCCCTGCTGTGCCGGGGGCAGTACCAGGTCCGGCCGCCGCTGCCGTTCACGCCGGGTGTGGAGATCTGCGGCGAGACCGAGGACGGGCGCCGCGTCCTCGCCAACCCCGCGCTGCCGCACGGCGGCTTCGCCGAGTACGCCCTCGCCGACGCCCGCGCCCTGCTGCCCGCGCCGGACTCCCTGGACGACGCCGAGGCCGCCGCCCTGCACATCGGCTACCAGACCGGCTGGTTCGGCCTGCACCGCCGGGCCCGGCTGGAAGCCGGTGAGACCCTGCTCGTCCACGCCGCCGCGGGCGGCGTCGGAAGCGCCGCCGTGCAGCTGGGCAAGGCGGCCGGCGCCACCGTCGTAGGCGTCGTCGGCGGCCCGGAGAAGGCGGCCGTCGCCCGCGAGCTGGGCTGCGACGTGGTCGTCGACCGGCACGCCGAGGACGTCGTCGCGGCCGTGAAGGAGGCCACCGGCGGCCGGGGCGCCGACGTGATCTACGACCCCGTCGGCGGTCAGGCCTACGCCCAGTCCGCCAAAACCGTCGCCTTCGAGGGCCGGATCGTCGTCGTCGGCTTCGCGAGCGGCACGATCCCCAGCCCGGCGCTCAACCACGCGCTGGTCAAGAACTACACGATCCTCGGCCTGCACTGGGGCCTGTACAACACCAAGAACCCGAAGCTGGTCCGGCACTGCCACGAGCAACTCACCGAGCTGGCCGCGAGGGGCGCGATCAAGCCTCTGGTGAGCGAGCGGGTGCCGCTCGCCGACGCCGCCGGGGCGGTACAGCGCGTCGCCGACGGCAGGACCACCGGCCGCCTGGCCGTCGTACCGGAGAACCTGGACAAGGGAGCCGCCGCATGACCGACGCAGCGGAACTGCGCCGCCGTACCCGTGAGTTGCTCGCCGCGCACCCACCGGCCGCCACGGACCGCCTGGACTTCCTCCGGGCCCGCTTCGACGCGGGACTCGCCTGGGTGCACTACCCGCAGGGCCTCGGCGGCCTCGGCGCCCCGCGCGCCCTGCAAGCCGTCGTGGACGCCGAGTTGGCCGCGGAGGGCGCCCCCGACAACGACCCCCGGCGCATCGGCATCGGCCTCGGCATGGCGGCACCGACCATCCTCCAGTACGGCACCGAGGAGCAGAAGCGCCGGCTGCTACGCCCGCTGTGGACCGGCGAGGAGGTCTGGTGCCAGCTCTTCAGCGAGCCGGGCGCCGGGTCCGACCTGGCCGCCCTCGGCACCCGCGCGCTGCGGGACGGCGCGGACTGGGTCGTGAGCGGGCAGAAGGTGTGGACCTCCAGCGCGCACCTCGCCCGCTGGGCCATCCTCATCGCCCGCACCGACCCGGACGTGCCCAAGCACCGGGGCATCACGTACTTCGTGTGCGACATGACCGACCCCGGGGTCGAGGTGCGGCCGCTGCGCCAGATCACCGGCGAGGCCGAGTTCAACGAGGTGTTCCTCACCGACGTCCGCATCCCCGACTCCCGCCGCCTGGGCGAGATCGGCGACGGCTGGCGGGTCGCGCAGACCACGCTGAACAACGAACGCGTCGCCATCGGCGGCACACCGATCCCCCGCGAGGGCGGCCTGATCGGCAAGATCGCCGAGACCTGGCGGGAACGCCCCGAACTGCGCACCCACGACCTGCACCAGCGGCTGCTCGCCCTGTGGGTCGAGGCCGAGGTCGCCCGCCTCACCGGCGTACGCCTGCGCCAGCAACTGGCAGCCGGCCAGCCCGGCCCCGAGGGCGCCGGCATGAAACTGAACTTCGCCCGGCTCAACCAGGAGATCAGCGGCCTGGAGGTCGAACTCCTCGGCGCGGAGGGACTGCTCTACGACGACTGGACCATGCGCCGCCCCGAACTGGTCGACTTCACCGGTCGCGACGCCGGATACCGCTACCTGCGGTCCAAGGGCAACAGCATCGAGGGCGGGACCAGCGAGGTCCTGCTGAACATCGTCGCCGAGCGGGTCCTCGGCCTGCCCGCCGAGCCGCGCACCGACAAGGACGTCGCATGGAAGGACCTCGCCCGATGAGCGCACAGCCGGAACCCGCTCTGCTCCCCTCGGAGGAGGAAGAGGCGCTGCGCGCCGCCGTCCGGGACCTGCTCACCGACCACTGCGACCCGGCGGGCGTCATCACCCGCACCGAGTCGGCCGCCCCCCACGACGTGTCGCTGTGGAAGGCCCTCGCCGACTCGATGGGGCTCGCGGGCCTGCTGATCCCGGAGGAACTGGGCGGGCAGGGGGCCACCCACCGCGAAGCCGCCGTGGTCCTGGAGGAACTGGGCCGTGCGGTCGCACCGGTGCCGTACCTGACGAGCGCCGTCGTCGCCACCGAGGCGCTGCTGGCCTGCGGCGCCGACGACCTGCTCGGCGAGCTGGCGTCCGCCACGACCGTCGCCGTACTCGCCGTCGGGCTGTACGTCGCACCGGGCGGCGCCGTCCCGCACATGCGGCTCGAAGGGGGCGTACTGCACGGGGAGTCGACCGGCGTGGCCGACGCGGCCGTCGCCGACGTGCTGCTCGTGCCCGCGGACGACGGGGGCCTGTACGCGGTCGGCGCCGCCGACGCGACGGTCACCGAGCAGGTGTCGCTCGACGCCACCCGGCCGCTGGCACGCGTGACCCTCGACGGTGCCCCGGGACGCCGCCTCGGTGACGCGGAACCCGCCGTACGCCGTGCCCTGCGGGCCGGTGCCGGGCTGCTCGCCTCCGAGCAACTGGGGCTCGCCGACTGGCTGCTGACCGAGACGGTCCGCTACCTCAAGGAACGCAGGCAGTTCAACCGCCAGGTCGGCGGCTTCCAGGCGCTCAAGCACCGGCTGGCCCGGCTGTGGCTGGAGGTGGCGGGCCTGCGCGCCGCCGCCCGGAACGCGGCCGACGCCCTGGCGACCGGCGCGGACACCGACGTGGCCGTGGCCGTGGCCCAGGCGTACGCGGCCCAGGTCGCCGTGCACGCCGCCGAGGAGGCGCTGCAACTGCACGGCGGCATCGGCATGACGTGGGAACACCCGGTCCACCTCTACCTCAAGCGGGCCAAGGCCGACTCCATCGCCTACGGAGCGGCGGGCACCCACCGCGCGGCGCTGGCCGACCTGGTCGACCTGCGGGCTCCCTGACACACCTGCCCGCAGTGAAGTGAACGACCGGCGTCGGTCCGGCCAACTCACCGCACGGCTCTGCTCCCTGGGGCCGTCGGGACCCCATACTCACAGGCGTCCCGTACGGCACTTCCAGGGAGGCAGAGCATGGCCCTCACCACCCGACGCAGAGCCCTCACCACTCTCGGCGCCGCCCTCGCGGGCGCGGTCGCCCTGCCCGCCGGCACCGCGCTGGCGTCGGAAGGCAGGCACGGGCCGCGCCCGCTGTGGCGCGCGCACGCCCACAACGACTACGAGCACCCCCGGCCCCTCCTGGACGCCCTCGACCACCGCTTCGGCAGCGTCGAGGCCGACATCTACCTGGTCGGCGGCCAACTCCTGGTCGCCCACGACCCCGAGGACCTCGACCCGTCCCGCACCCTGGAGTCGCTCTACATCGACCCGCTCGCCGCCCGCGTCCGCGCGAACCACGGCCGGGTCCACCGGGGAGACCGCGGCTCCCTGCAACTGCTGGTCGACATCAAGACCGAGGGCGAGGCGACGTACCGCGAGCTCGACCGCCGACTGCGCCGCTACAAGCACCTGTTCACCTCCTACGCCCACGGGCGGGTCTTCCCGGGCGCGGTCACGGTGGTCGTCTCCGGCGACCGGGCGGCCCGTGCGCCCATGGAGGCCCAGCGCAGCCGCCGCGCCTTCTACGACGGCCGCCTCGCCGACCTCGGCACCACCGCACCGGCCTCCTTCGTCCCGCTGATCAGCGACAACTGGACGCTCAACTTCACCTGGCAGGGCGTCGGCACCTTCCCGGCGGCCGAGCGGCGCGGACTGCGGGGCATCGTGGGCGCGGCACACGCGCGCGGGCAGCGGGTGCGCTTCTGGGCCACGCCCGACGTGGCGGGGCCCGCGCGGGACGCCGTGTGGGCCGAACTGCTCGCCGCCGGTGTCGACCACCTCAACACCGACGACCTCGGGGGCCTCGAAGCGTTCCTCGACGCGCACCGGGACGCGTAGGGCAGCGTCGGAACACCACTCGTTCGGAGGACAGGTCAGCCGCCCGGACGAACCCTCTGCTACGCCACACTTACGGCCGAACGCCGCGAAGTGGACGTGGCGGAGGAGGTTGACGATGGCCGTTTCCATCTCTGTGGTGCTCTTGCTGTCCATCCTGGCGGTGCTCTTTCTGCGCAACGGCGGGCTGAAGGTCTCGCACGCCCTGGTGTGTCTGCTGCTCGGCTTCTACCTGGCGAGCACGAGCATCGCCCCGACGATCAACAGCGGACTGACCGCCACGGCGGACATCGTGAGCAGCCTCAGACCGTAGGGCGGCGAGGAACGGCCGCCGCGTCGGCCCGCGCCGTCGCGGCGGGAGACGGGGCCTCCGGCCGGCCGGGCAGCAGCAGGCACAGCGGGACGGCGAGCGCGGTGAGGGCCACCGACCACCAGAAGGCCCGGTCGAAGGCGTCGGCCAGGGCGCTCGGGTCGTGGGCACCGGCGGAGGCGCGCTGGAGCACGACGGTGAGCAGGGCGATCCCCACCGAGCCGCCGACCTGCTGGGCGATGCGGGTGAGGACACCCGCGTCCGGGATCTCCTGGTGCCGCAGCCCGACATAGGCGGCGCCCATCGGCGCGATCATGGCGGCGCCGAGCGCGATGCCGCGGACGAACAGCGCCGCCATGAGCAGGACCACGTCCGTGTCGGCGGTGACGAAGGCGAACGGCACGGTGGCCACCGCGACGAGGGTGAAGGCGGCGACCGCGACCTGGCGGGGACCGACGCGGTCCATGTACCGGCCGGCCAGGCCGCGTGCCAGCAGCGCCCCGACACCCTGGGGGATGAGCAGGAGCCCGGCGCCGAGGGCGTCCTCGCCGCGGACCTGCTGGAAGTACAGGGGCAGCAGCATCATCGGCCCGTACAGGGCGATGCCGCCCAGGAAGAGCAGGGTGCCGGAGGAGGCCACCGAGCGGTGGCGGAACAGCCGCAGATCGACCAGGGCGCCGCCGGGGCGGGTCAGCGACCGGACGGTGAAACCGCCGACGAGGGCGAGTCCGGCGAGCAGCGGCACCAGGACCGCGGCGCCGGTGAAGCCCGCGCTGCCCTCGACCTGGGTCAGACCGTAGACGAGGGCGGTGATGCCCGGGCAGAGCAGGAGCAGGCCGACGACGTCCAGGCGGACGCGGGTGGCGCCGGGCTCCGGCCGGTCGTCGGGGAGGTTCCGCAGGGCCAGCCATCCGCCGACGACGCAGAACGGGATGTTGACGAAGAACATCCAGCGCCAGTCGGCCAGATGCAGGATGAGGCCGCCCAGGACCGGGCCGAGGACCGGGCCGAGCGCGGTGGGCACCGTGATGATCGCCATGACCTTGCCCGGGTGGCGGCCCTTGGCCGCCTGCATGAGCAGCGTGGCCATGAGCGGCATCATGATGCCGCCCGCGAGGCCCTGCAGGACACGGAAGACGATCAGGCTCGTGGCGTTCCACGCCAGCCCGCTCAGGACCGAGCCGAGCAGGAACCCGCCCAGCGCCGCGATCCACAGCCGCCGGCCGCCGAAGCGCGACTGGGCCCACACGGCGAGCGGGATGGTGACGAACACCGCGAGCAGGTAGCCGGTGCTCACCCACTGGACGGTGGCCAGCGGGGCGTCGAACGCGTTCACCAGGTCGCCCAGCGCGACGCTGACGATGGTGGTGTCGAAGACGACGGCGAGCGCGCCCACGACGAGGGTGACCGCCATGCGCCACACGGCGGGGTCGATGCGATCGGGACCCGGTGCCGCGGGAGCGGTCCCGTTGGGGGTGCTCACGAACCCCCACCTCCTTAAGATAGAGAAATCTTTCTTACCGTCGCCAGAGTAGGGCGGTAGGCTAAGAAAGACAACCCTTTCCAATGTGAGGAGGTGTGCATGGCTCAGCGGCGCCGCGGAGCGGCACTCGAGAAGGCACTCCTGGACGCGGCCTGGGACGAACTCGCCGAGCGCGGTTACGCCAGGTTCACCATGGACGCCGTCGTCAGGCGCGCGGGCACCAGCCCGCCGGTGCTGTACCGGCGCTGGGCACACCGCGACGAACTGGCCCGGGCGGCCGTCGTCCACGCCATGGAGGAAGCCCGCGTCGGCACCCCCGACACGGGAAGCCTGCGCGGGGACGTCCTCGCCCTCATGCGGGAGATCGGTACCGCCAACGCCCGGCTCGTCATCCTCATGTACGCGCATCTGGCCGGCTACTACCAGGAGACCGGCACCAACCCGGGCGAGCTGCTCGACGCGACGCGCGGGAAGTCCGCGGACGCGCTCGCCGAGGTCTACGACCGGGCCGTCGCCCGCGGCGAGGCCAGGCCGGAACGGCTCACCGAACGGGTCAGGTCACTCCCCTTCGACCTGCTGCGCCAGGAAATCCTCGCGACCCTCGCGCCGGTCCCCGCCGACGTCGTCGAGGAGATCGTCGACACGATCTTCCTGCCCCTGGTGCGCTGACGGGAGTGCGTGCCGGATCCCGCGACTCCGGCAGGATCCAGACGTCCTCCTAGGCGTCCACGACCCGGGAGCGGATGAGGAAGCGCACCCCCTCGGGCGCCTCCAGCGAGAAGCCGCTGCCCCGGCCCGGGACCACGTCGACGATCAGGCGGGTGTGGCGCCACGCCTCGTACTGGCTGCGCGACATCCAGAACTCCACCGGCTCTCCGACGCCGTCGACGGCCAGTTCGCCGAGCAGGATGTCCGAGGCGCCGGTGCGGAACTCGCCGGCCGGGTAGCACATGGGCGCGCTGCCGTCGCAGCAACCGCCGGACTGGTGGAACATCAGCGGGCCGTGCGCCTCGCGGAGCCGCCGCAGCAGTGCGGACGCCTCGGGGGTCAGCTCGACGCGCGGGGTCTCCTCGTATGTGTCGCCCATACCGCGTATGCCAGCACGGGGAACGTTGCGAGTGCGTTGCGCGGCACCGGTGGCGGGCCGGCCGCCTCCTTCGCAAGGTACCTCCTTTGACATACCTATCTGCCCATATCTATTGTCTCGGGGTGACCGGCTCCAGCACCCCGCGACGGGACATCGACCGCATGGCCTCCGGGCTCGCGGCGTGCCTTCCCGTCCTGCACCGGGCGCTGGACCGACAGGTCACCGCCCGGTACCCGCACCCCAAGCCCCCCGAGGGACAGCTCGCCCTGCTGCGGTACGTCGCGCAGTACGAGGGAGTCACGGTGCGCGAGGCCGCCGAGGCCCTGCTGATGAAGCCGAACAACGTCAGTGCCCTGGTCTCCCAGCTCGTCGAGCAGGGTGACCTGGAGCGCCGGCGGGACAGCGCCGACAAGCGGGTCGCCCACCTCCACCTCACGGCCACGGCCCGTGAGCGGGTGTCCGAGGTGCGGGAACTGGAGACCGCGTTCATCCGCCACGCCCTGACCTCCCTCACCGAGGGCCAGCAGGGCGCGCTCGGCTCCGCCATGGACGCCCTCGACGCGTTGACGCGGCACCTCCACCCCGGCGCCCGCTGACACACGTGCCCGCCCTTGCGGCGCGCCGTTCCCTTCCCGCACCACCCCTGAATCCGGAAGAGAAGACTCCGTCATGCCCTCCACGTCCGTGGATCACTCCGCCATGCCCGCGGCCGAGACCGCCTCCGCCCCGCGGGCGGCCGGCCGCCCGCGGTCCAACCCGTGGCTGACCCTCCTCGCCGTCGCGTTCGGCCTGTTCATGGTCCAGCTCGACGGTTCCGTCGTCGCCATCGCCAACCCCGAGATCGGCAGCGACCTGCACGCGTCCACCGCCCAGCTCCAGTGGGTGACCAACGCCTATCTGCTGGCCCTCGCCGCCACCCTCATCCTGGGCGGCAAGCTCGGTGACCGCTTCGGCCGCCGCACCTACTACCTGGTGGGTGTCGCCGGCTTCACCCTCGCCTCCGTCGCCATCGGCCTGTCCGGCTCGATCGAGGGCGTCGTCGCCTTCCGCGCCCTCCAGGGTGCCTTCGGCGGACTGCTGATGCCGAACACCCTCGGACTGCTGCGCTCCGTGTTCCCGCCCAGGAAGTTCGGCATGGCCGTCGGCATCTGGGCCATGGTCTCCGCCGTCGCCACGGCCCTCGGGCCGATCGTCGGCGGCCTCCTCGTGGAGCACGTCGACTGGGAGTCCGTCTTCTACGTCAACGCCCCCATCGGTGTCGCCGCCATCGTCTTCGGCGCCCTCGTCCTCCCGGAGAGCCGCAACGCCGCGGGCCGCGAGCGCTTCGACATACCCGGCCTGGTCCTGCTCGCCCTCGGGCTCCTGGCCGTCGTCTTCGGCGTCGTCAAGGGCGAGACCTGGGGCTGGACGTCGGCCGGCACCCTCGGCGCCGTCGCCGCCGGGCTCGTCCTCCTCGTCGTGTTCGGCCGGTACGAGACCCGCGTGGAGCACCCGCTGCTGCCGATGCGCCTGTTCCGCAGCCGCGCGCTGACCATCGGCGCGATCGTCACCGCGCTGAACTTCTTCGTGATGCTCGGCGTGATCTTCTTCGTCATGCTCTACCTGCAGAACGTGCGCGGCTTCACGCCGGTCGAGGCGGGCGTGCGCACGCTCCCGCTCAGCCTCGCCTCGCTGGTCGCCTCGCCGCTGGGCGCGTTGCTGACCCAGCGCTTCGGGCCCCGGCTGACCATGCCGCTGGGCATGCTGCTCCAGGCCGCCTCCTGCTTCGGCATGCTCACCTGGCAGACGGACTCGGCCTACGGCACGATGTGGCCGCCCTTCATCGCGCTCGGCCTCGGCGTCGGCATGGTGATGGCCGCCTCCTCCGACGCCATCGTGGGCAACGCCCCCGTCCGGGACGGCGGTGTGGCGGGAGGTCTCCAGGCGACTACCCTGCAGATCGGCGGCGCGCTCGGCACGTCCGTGCTGGTCTCCCTGATCAGCGCCAAGGTGGGCGCCACCCTCACCGGTGAGCTGACCGGCGCGGGTGTGCCCCCGGCCGTGGCCCACGGCCTCCAGGAGGCCCGGGACGCCGTCGCGATGGGCGTGGCCCCCGTCTCCGGCGAGATGCCGGCCGGGCTGCGTGCCGCCGTGGTGCGGGGCAGCGGACAGGCGTTCATGAACGGCGTGCACGTGGCCGTGGTCGTCACGGGCGCCCTCTGCGTCCTCGGCGCGGCGCTGGCCGCGGCCGGACTCAGGCCTCCCCGGCCGCGGCCCGCGGAAGCACCGTGACCCGGTGGAAGTTGCACCCCGGGGACGCCGGGAGACCCGCCGGTCCCGACGCAGCGGGCGTGAGGTCGGTCGGGGGCCGGGACTGGTGGGCCTTGAGCGCGATGCTCACCAGGCTCAGCAGCAGATCGACGTCCGCGTCGCAGTCCAGGTGCACGGTCACCCAGCGGGAGCCGGGCACCAGACGGATGGCGGTGGAGCCCCCGAGGTCGTACTGGAAGCGCTGGATGGCCCGGTGGGTGAGGTGGAGGTCCACGTCCCGGTCCGAGTGGAAGTGGACGATCTCGTCGCGGACGGAGCACAGGGCCCGTCCGGTTCCGCAACTGGCCTGACCCGCCGAGAGGTCGGGCCAGGCTTGCAGCCGCTCAAAGGCGTGCTGGGCCGGAGTCATGGCCCTATCGTCGCCCGCTCACCGCTTCGCAACCAGAGGTTGAGCGATTTGTAACCGGCACGTGAGGTCGGCGGGGAGCCCTGGCGGCCCCCGCCGACCGTGTCCCGACGGGTGTCGGGGCGTGCGTCGGGACGTGCGTCAGGACGTCACGCAGCCGATCGAGTCGACCGGGAAGTCATTGCCCGTCGACGTGGCGGTGAAGCCGAAGGTCACGCTCCCGTCCGGTGGTACGACGCGGTTGTGGTCCACGTTCCGGACCGTGACCGTACCGTCGGTGCCGCTGGTCAGCGAGCCGTTCCACACCCCGCCGAGCGTGGTCCCGCTGCCCGGCTGCCACTGCACGGCCCAGCCGTTCAGCGGCTCGGTGCCGTGGTTCATCACCTCGACCGAACCCTGGAAGCCGCCGCTCCAGGAGTTCTGCACCGAGTACACGGCCATGCAGGAGCCGGTGTGCGTCGGCGGGGTGGTCGGGTCCGTCGGGGTCGGTGTCGGATCCGGGTCCGGGGTGCTGCCGGAACCGCGGATGCCGGTGACCTCTCCGTTGCCGCCGTCGAAGACGACGTCGGAGCAGGAGAAGAAGTTCTCCTGACTGTCCGAACGCACCCACTGCATGAAGATCAGCGCGTTGCCCGAGCGGCCCGAGGGCAGCGCGAGGTCCCAGTAGTAGTGGCCCCCGTCGGTGCCCGCCGAGCCCTGCTGGGGCGGGTTGGTCACCGTCTGGATCAGCTCCAGGTCGTCCCAGCCCAGCTCGGACGTCGGCGACCAGCCCGGCTTGGTCAGGTACACCCGGAAGTCACCGGGGTGAGCTGCCCAGTTGCTGTACTGCACCGGGATCGTCGCACCCGACGTCAGGTGCGTGCGGGGCCAGTCCGAGCGGGCGGCGTTGTAGGCGGAGAAGTCGTACGGGGAACGGTCGCCGGCGCTGCACAGGGTGCCGTCCGGCACGTAACCGGCGCCGCGCCCGCCCGCGTTGGAGTCGAGCACGGCGAACCAGTTGTACAGGGCCGTCGCCCCGCTCTGGTCGAGGGCGGCCTGACAGGCGGGGTTCGTCGGGTCTAGGGCGCCGGTGCCGGTCTTGGCGTCCAGCTGGCACAGGTAGGTGCGGGAGCCGGGCATCATCGCCACGCCGTGCGCCTCGGCCCGCCCCTGCCCGAGCAGAAGGGTCACGCCGAGCGAGCCGAGCAGGGTGGCCAGTACCGCCGCGAGGGTGAGGAGTCTGGTGCGTCGAACCATAGGGGGTCTCCTGGTTCCGGTCCGTGGGTGGGTGACAAGCGATCTTGATGTTCCGTTCATGACAAGATCGGATGGAACCCCCGCCCGTCCGGGGCGGGCGCTTCGACCGGACGGGCGGGGAGGCGGGGCCGTTACGCCGTGGCGCAGGCGGTGTCGTTGAGACGGAAGCCGGTCGGCTCGGCGAACGCGCCGCCGTAGGTGCCCTGGAAGCCGAACGACAGACTGCCGCCCGGTGCGATCCGGGCGTTGTGGCTCGCGCCGGTCGCCGTGACGGCACCCGAGGACGGCGTCACGGACGCGTTCCAGGCGTTGGTGATCCGCTGGCCGGAGGGCAGGGTGAAGGCGAGCTGCCAGCCGTCGACGGGAGTCGTGCCGGTGTTGGTGACGGTGACGTCCGCGGTGAAGCCGTCCGGCCAGACGTTCGTGCCGTACGACACCGCACACGCCGACGTGCCACCCGGGTCGGGATCGGGGTCGGTGCCGCCGGGGGTGCCGTCGGTCACGACGGTGGAGGAGAAGGAGTTCACCGCCAGCCCGGCGCCGTTCTGCCAGGGCTCGAAGCCTGCCTGCACACTCGTCAGGTACCAGTCGTCCTCGGCGAGTCCGCGCGCGACGGTCGCCCGGACGAAGTCCATGACGTCGAAGCTCCAGCCGGTGATCGCCGACGGTGCCACGAACGACAGCACGTCGTTGGAGCCGTTGCCGCCGCTCCACACCTCCCAGGTACGGCCACCGACGGAGGCCGTGCCCACCGGCGAGCCGATCGGCTGGATCGGACCCACCCTGTTGAACCAGATCATGATCTCGGTCCGATTGACCCCGTCGGTGCGGGGCGTCGGGTCGAGCCAGATGTCGTACGAGGCGTTGTAGACGGCGTCGCCGACGAAACCGTACGAGATGCTGGACGGCGCCGCGGCGACGGTGTCGAGCCGGGCGGGGAGGGCGGTGCCCGGTGAACAGGTCGTGTAATGGCAGCCGTTGAAGAGCGACGGGTACGACTTCGGCGCTCCGTCGGTCGATGCCGAGCCGTCGGCCTGCGTGACCCGGAAGCCGGTGTCGGTGGCGGTGACGCACTGGGTGGCGGTGGAGCCCCAGCGGTTGTTCTGGACGACGTACCGTCCCTGGACCGTCGCCGTCCCGAAGGGTTCGCAGATCGTGGTGTCCGCCTGGGCGGGCGCGGCGGCGGTGACGAGTGACGCGACGAGGGCGAAGGTCGCGAAGGCCGCGCCCAGGGCGCTCAAGAGGCCGCGAGGGGCGCGGGCCTGGGGCCGTAACGGTCGCATGGGGGGCCTCTCCGGGAGGGTGCGGGGGGAAGGAGGGGCCGGTGCGGGAGCGCTCCCAACTCCCCACTGATGGGAGCGCTCCCACTTACCGGTTGATGGGACTGTAGAAGCCGTTCATGTTCCTGACAAGACTGTGCGCGTCAGAGTTGTCGAAGGAATCTCGAAGCCGCAGGTGGGAGGCGTCGCGCTCCGGGAGCGCTCCCGGAGGCCGGGCCGCTCAGGCGGAGTCCCGGAGCACCAGCTCCGTACGGAGGATGACGTGCCGCCAGGCGACGGGGGAGTCCTCCATCTCCTCCAGCAGCAGCCGCACCATCGTGCGGCCGATCTCCTCCAGCGGCTGCCGCACGGTCGTCAGCGGCGGGTCCGTGGGCCGGGCCGGGTGGAAGTCGTCGAAGCCGATCACGGCTACGTCCTGCGGCACCCGTCGGCCCGCGGCACGCAGCGCGTTGAGCGCCCCGGCGGCCAGCGTGTCCGAGGCGGCGAACACCGCGTCCAGGTCCGGGTGCCGGGCGAGCAGCTCGGTCATCGCCCGGTACCCGCTCTCCTCCGTGAAGTCGCTCCCCTCGACGACCAGCGACGCCCCGGCCGTCACGCCCGCCGGCTCCAGCGCCTCCCGGTACCCGCGCAGCCGGCACTGTGCGACGTACATGTCGAGCGGTCCGCTGATGGCCCCGATCGTGCTCCGGCCGGCGTCCAGCAGATACGTCACCGCGCCCCGCGCACCGCCCGCGTTGTCCGCGTCGACGTAGGTGACGCACTCCTCGCCGGAACGCCGCCCCAGCATGACGGTGGGCAGCCCCGCCCCGGCGAGCATGTCGGGCAGCGGATCCTGGGCGTGCACGGACATCAGCAGCACCCCGTCGACCCGGCCGCCCCGCGCGTACTCCACGAAACGCTGCCGCTCGGTGTCCGTGCGGACCAGGGTGAGCAGCAGCTGCAACGACGTGTCGGTGAGGGCGTCGCCGACCGCGTGGACGATCTCCGTGAAGAACGGCTCCCCGAACAGCCGCCAGTCCGGCTCCGTCATCACCAGAGCGACGGCGTCGGCACGGTGGCCCGCCAGGGAACGCGCCGCGAGATTCGGCACGTACCCCAGTTCGGCGATGGCCCGCTGCACGGCGCGGCGCGTCGAGTCGCGCACGCCGGCCGCGTTGTTGACGACCCTTGAGACGGTGCCTCGCCCCACGCCTGCGCGGGCGGCCACCTCCTCCAGCGTCGGCGTACCGGGACGCTGCCTGCCCATGTCCGCCCGCCTTCCCCCACGAGATCATCCGATCTTACGGTGACCCGCCGGGTTGCCCGCCTGCCGGGACGGCGGATCACCGAGAGGTGAGGTCCGGGAGCCTCCCGCCCCACGCGGCGGCGCACAGGGCACGGTCCACCTCCTCCGTGTAGACGGCCGCGCCCAGCCACGCCTGGGCGAAGCGCCGGGTGTCGGCGGGGAGCAGCCGGCCGAAAGGGTCGCGCGCCCGTTCCGCGGCGGTGGCGTGCAACTCGGCGAGCAGCTCACCGGCGGTGCCGAGGCCGTACCGGCGCAGGCGCGCGGCCCCGGACTCCCGGCTCCCCGGGAAGGCCAGCACGCGGCGGCCACCGGACACGGCCTGGTGGACCCGGCGCCGCAGCAGATGCACGGGAGCCTCGTCCGTGGCGGTCGCCGCCGGAACGGACCGCGTGGTCCCGGCGCCGCCCGCGGGGCCCGCCGCCGCATCCGCGGGCAGGTCCGCGCGGCGGAGCCGGTCGAGACCGAGGTCGACGTGGCTGTCCGGATCGGACGGACGGCTCGCCGCCAGCAGCAACGCGCGGGGCTGCGGGGCCGGCGTGAGCCGGGCGACCACGCGGAGCCGCGCACTCCGCGCGGACGTCAGGAGCGCGAGGAGACGCAGGTTCTCACGGTGGGGCAGCGCCGGGTCGTCGTGGGCGGCGGCCAGCCGGACCGTCAGGCCGTCGCAGTCGGCGAGCAGACACTCGCCCGCCGCCTCGCGGACCGTGCCGATGAGAGTGACATCGAGGAACAGCAGGTCCTGGCCGTCCCGCGCGGCTCCTGCACCGGCGTCGGCGGTGTTGTCCTCGTGGGCGTCGTCGGTCCTCCCCGCGATCAGCTCGCTCGCCAGGGCCCGGGAGACCTGCTCGGCCACCGGCACCGCCCACAGTCGGCCGAGCGGCTCGGCGTGCCACGAGGCGCCGGGTGCGCGCACGGCCCGTACCCCCGCCCCCGCGCCCAGGCGGCCGGTCGGGGAGACCGTCGCCCCCGACACGGCGAGTCCCCCGCGGGAGAGTTCGCGATGCGTCAGGGAGGTGTCGCCGACGCGCACGGCACGGTCCGCCGAGCCCGTGGCCCGTTCGGCGCCGCCCGGGGCCACGTCCGGGACCGTGTAGAGCCGCCCCGCGGCATCGGCGGTCCAGGTGACGGTGCCCGCGTAGCCGGTCGTCGTGAGGACCGGCTCGGCGAAGAGCCCGTACAGGCGCAGTGACCCGTCCGGTGCGTACGCCTGGCGTACTCTGCCGCGCAGCCCGGCCAACTCGGGTCCCGTGGCGTGCGGGAGGCGGTGCGCGAGGAGGAGGACGTCGCGCAGTGCGGCGCTGAGGTCGCTCAGGCGGTGGGCGGGGTCGGCGGCACGGGCCGAACGCAACGCCGTGACCACGGCGACGGCACGGCCGGACGCGCGCGGGAGGCCCGCGAGTCGCGCGGTGTGCGCGGCCCGCAGCAGCTCCGCCTGAAGCACGGCCCCGGCTCCTTCGATGCCTGCCTCCAGCACGGCGGCCGCCGCATCGTGCAGCGCCGCCGCGGCGGCGCACTGGGCGGGGGTCGAGGCCCCGGCCGGTGCCGGAGGCTCCGTGCGCGGTGGCTCCGCGGGCGAAGGCGTCCCGACCGCCGGTTCCGTGGGCTCGGCGACCGGGGCTGCCGATGCCGCGGCGGCCCGGTGAAGGCAGTCGGGCGCCAGCAGGCACCCGCAGCGGATCGCCTCGGTACTGGACACGACCCCGTCGGGAGCGTGCAGTTCGAGGTCGGTCTCGTCGTCGACCGCGATGCGCACGATGTCGCCGTCCCGGACCACCGGCCGCCCCGAGACCTTGGCGACCCCCGCGTCCAGCCGCTTGCGCAGCCGGGGTGTGAGCGCGGCGACGAGCTCGGCGGTCACCGAGGGGCTGACCGGCGGAAGGAGCGGGCTCATGCGATCTTCTCCCCTACCCAGCGGGCGAGTTCGAGCGGACTGAGCGCGGCGACCGGCATGCCCGCGGCGACCAGCCGGCCGGCCACCCCGGTGGAGTAGCGCGGGCGGCCCGTGTCGTCGAGGCTCGCGCAGCCCAGCACATGGCATCCGGCGCCGACGAGGGCGCGGACCTCGGCGAGCAGTCCGCCCAGCGGATAGCCCTCCTCGAAGTCGCTGACGACGACCACGAGGGTGCGGGACGGCACGGTGACGAGCTCACGGGCGTGCCGCAGCCCCGCGGCGATGTGGGTGCCGCCGCCCACGCTGACCTCGAGCAGCAGGGACAGCGGATCGTCGACGTGGCCGGTGAGGTCCATGACCTCCGTGGAGAAGGCCAGGAAGTGCGTGGACAGCGTGGGCACGCCCGCCAGCACCGATGCGGTGAGGGCGGCCCAGACCGTGGACGCCTCCATGGACCCCGACACGTCGGTCACCAGGATCAGCCGCCAGTCGGCGGATCTTCTGGCGCGGGTGCGGAAGACGGGGTGCTCCGGGACCACCCGGACCGTGCCGTCGGGACCGCGGTGTGCCGAGGCCAGGTTGGCCCGCAGGGTTCGGGGCAGGTCGAGTCCGCCGCCCGGCCGGCGGCTGGGGCGCGGCATCACGGTGCCGTGCAGCGCCGGGCGCAACCGGGTGGCCAACTCCCGGGTCAGCCCCTCGACCAGGCGCCGCACGAGCGGCCGGAGCGCGGCCAGCCGTGCCTCGGGCAGGCCTCCCGCGTGCCGCAGCACGGTGCGCAGCAGGTCGACGGAGGGCCGCACGCTGTCCGGGTCGAGTTCGGCCAGGACGTCCGGCCGGCCCGACGCGGCCGCGGTGGCCAGGACCTCCTCGCGAATGCCCGGCCCGAACAGGGCCGCCAGTTCCTCCGACCACTCGCGCACACTCGGATACGAGGGCTCCCGGCCGCCGCCCCGGCCTCGCCCGGTCAGGTCACCGCGGCTGCCCTCGCCGCGTCCGCTGCCGTACAGCTCGTCCAACGCGGTGGCTGCCGAGGCCGCAGCCGGGGACAACCGGTCGGTACGGCGACCGAGCACGAGCCGCCAGCGGTCGGCGGGCGTGAGGTGGTGATCCCCGACGCCGACGTTCAGGGTGCCGACGGACGTGTCGACGGACGTGCCGACGGACGTGCCGACGGATGCGGCGACAGACGTGCCGACAGACGCGCCCGCGGCGACAGCCGTGGCCGTGCTGTGGGGCGGGTCGGGGGCGTCGGCCGAGGGCTGGGGCCGGTCCGGATCCGGGGGCAGCAGTCGCAACCCGTCGAGGGCGGCCCGCGCCATGAGGTCGGCGCGGGTCCACAGGGCGAGCGCCGTGGGATCCACCCCGCCCGTGTCGGCCGGCCGGTCCACGCCGACGCGCTCCTCGACGACGGACAGCAGACGGTCGCGGGCGGCCGGACTCAGGGTGTCGAAGCCGCCGCGCAGCGCCGGCAGCCGGTCCAGGAACTCCCGGTCGGCCAACTGCGACACCCGGTCGAGAAGCGGCTCGAGCGCCGGGGCCGCCGACTCCAGCAGCGGACCCGCGGCCGTCAGCAGCCCGGCGAGCCGGACGGCGAGCGCGGAGCGGGAGGCGCCGTCGCGGGCGCCGTCGACCCAGGACGCGACACGTTCGCCGAGAACGTCGGCGTCCTCGTGCCCGAGGAGCACCCGGACGGCTCCGGCGGCGCCGCGCATCAGGGGCGAACCCTCTCGGGCCAACCGCGCCAGCGCATCGGCCAGCCGGACGCCGCCGAGCACGTCCGCGCGGTGGGCGAGTTCCAGCAGGGCGTGCGCGTCCGCCGGGTCCTCGGCACCGCTCAGCCCGTCCACCTGACGCACCGCCGCGGCGGTGAGCAGCTCGGCCACGGCGGAGGCCCGCAGCGCACGGTCCCCGTCGGCACCGAGCCCGGGGACGTGCCCCGCCCGCAACCGGTCCAACAGACCGAGGCCGGTGAGGAGCTCGGGCAGTGCGGCGGCGCCGGGCAGCACCTCGGCGGTCTCCGTGAGCCGTGCGTCCGCCAGGTCCGGCAGACCGCACTCGGCCGCCTGCCGGAGCCCGTCCAGGGTCTGCGCGGCGGTGGGACCGCCCTCGTCCCGCTCCGTCCGCCACCGCTCGCGCAGCACCCCCTCGGCGGCCTGGGCGGGCGTGACACCGTGCACGCCGACCGCGGACAGCATCGCCGCGGTCGCCGGCGTCCAGCACAGCTCCCACCGCGTCGTCAACGTCTCGGCGCTGCCCGCACCGACGGCGTCCCGCGCCTCGGCGTACGGCACGCCGCACACCGTCAGGCGGCGAAGCAACAGATCGCGCGCACGGTCCAGGTCGGATCGCAGGGGGTCCAGCCGCAGGTCCCGGGCGGCCGTCGGTGCCGTGCCGCCCGAGGTGCCGCCGCCCCGTGCGGTGTCACCCCTCCCCGTCGGCCCGCCGCCGGCCGACCCCGGGCCGGGCAGCCCCAGGGCCGTCAGCTCGGCCTCGACCGCCGGAGCGAGGCCGCTGCGCGGTGCGTCCGGGGCGGGGCGGCCGCTGCGGGTGCCGACGAGCACCTGTTCCATCGCCCTGGCGACGGCCCGTCCCCTGCCGTACGGCTCGCCCTGCGCGAGTACGGTCTGCACCGCCTCGACCAGCTCTCCCCGGCCGGCCGCCGGTAGCCCGCGCAGCCTTGCCAGGTCCGAGGCCAACCGCACGATCTCGCGCGCGTCGGCCGGACCCGACGGATGTCCGAGGCCGCGCAGCGCCGCACAGACCCGTACGGCCGCGTGCGTCAGCGCCTCCTCCAGCGCCCCCGGATCACCGGCCGCCCGCACCACCAGATGCTGCCACTCGGGGTCCCGGATGCCCGCGGGGTAACCGGACCGCTCGTCCAGGAGGGCGTACGTGTACGGGATGAGGGACGTGACCCACCCGGGCCGGCCGTCCGGCCCGGTGGGGGCGTTGGGGCCGTCCTGCCCGGGTTCGGCCGCGGCGGCCGGAGAGACGAGCGCAGGCGCGTGGAAGGCGCCCACGACCAGGGCGGCCCGCGCACCGTCCGCGGTGGCGGCGGCCAGCCGGGAGCGCATCCACGCCTCGCGCCGCAGATCCAGTGCGGGTACGCCTCCGGAGGCCACGGCCTCCTCGCGCAGGGCCCAGCCGGTCAGGAGCGCGGCGCGGCGCAACGCCTCCGGCCCGGACCCCGGAGCCGCGGCCTCGACGAGACGGTCCCACAGATCCTCACCGGGACGACCGGTGAGCCGCGCCCGCAGCGCCTTGCTGAGGCCGGAACGGTCCGAAGGAACCGGCTGCGACAGCGATTCCGGCGCGACGGGTGCCGTGCGCGCGGCGGGGGCTCCCGAGCGCGTCCCTTCCCGCCACGCCCGGTCGGCCAGCGGCAGGTCGCAGGCGACGACCGGAACGCCCTGCCGGGCGGCCCAGCGCAGGGCGGCCAGTTCGGGGGAGAAGTCGGCGAACGGATAGAAGGCCGGCCCCGCCCCCTCCTCCCCACCGGCCGCGGCCAGCGCGACCGGCGCCCGCGTCTCCTCGTGGGCCAGCCAGGGGAGCCACTCCTGCATCTCGGCCGGCAGCTCGACCAGCAGGACATCCGGGGCGGCCCGGTCGAGCAGTGTCGGCACGGCCGCGGCCAGGGACGGCGCGTGATGCCGTACGCCGACGAGGAACGGCACCCCGGGACCGGTGAGCGCCGCGACCGCCTGGTCCGCGGACAGCGGCGAGGAGGGAGAGTGGCGGCCGGGAGAGGACGGGGAGCGGGACACGGCGGTCAGCCCTCCAGGACCGTGCGCAGGTCCCACAGGGTGCGCCAGGTGGCGGAACCCTGCTCGGCACGGCGCCGGACCGGGCCGTCCCAGTACCCGCGCAGCCGCGCCGCGTCGGCCGGATCGTCCTTGCGGACCACACCGAGGAGATGCCCCGGCAGCAGACCCAGCACGTCGCGGTCCCCGGGGAAGTACGCCGCGGCCAGCCCCAGCGCACCCGCGACCGACACGGCCTCCGCGGTACTCATGACCGTGGAGGGGCGCTCGACCTCCCAGCCCTCCGCAGACCGGCCCTCGCGCAGGTCTCGGAAGGCGACGACCAGTGCCTCCAGGACCGCCTCGTCGACCTCGAAGGGCGCGCCGGCCCGTTCGACCGAGGCCCGAGCCTGGCTGCGGACCAGGGCCGTCTCGGCGTCCAGGTCCGGAATCGGGCCGACCGTCTCGAAGTTGAAACGGCGCTTGAGCGCGGCGGACATCTCGGAGACGCCCTTGTCGCGGAGGTTCGCGGTGGCGATGAGGTTGAAGCCGGGTGCGGCGTGCGCCAGGGCGTCGTCGGTGCCCGAGAGTTCGGGAACGGCGATGCGCCGCTCGGAGAGCAGGGAGACCAGAGCGTCCTGCACCTCCGGCAGACAGCGGGTCACCTCTTCGACACGGGCGATGCCGCCCCGGCTCATCGCGGTCAGGACGGGAGAGGGCACGAGAGCCGTCCGGCTGGGGCCCTGGGCGAGCAGCAGGGCGTAGTTCCAGCCGTACTTCAGCTGGTCCTCGGTCGTGCCCGCCGTGCCCTGCACCACCAGGCCGCTGGTGCCGCACACGGCCGCCGACAGCAGTTCGGACAGCATGGACTTGGCGGTGCCGGGCTCTCCGACGAGCAGCAGCCCGCGCTCCCCGGCGAGGGTGACGACACACCGCTCGACCAGCGACCTGTCGCCGACGAACTTGCCCTCCACCTCCATCCGGCGCGGAACGCCCTCGGGTGCGGCGGTGTGCTCGGGCAGCCGCAGGGAACGGCCGCCGCTGCCCATGACGAAGGTGACCACGGCGCGGGGCGTGAGCCGCCAGGCGGGTGGGCGCGGACCGTCGTCGTAGGCGGCGAGGAAGGCCAGCTCGGAGGCGTACCGGTCCTCCGGCGGCACGATCTGCCGGGCGGTGTCGGGGGAGAGGGTCGTGGTCATCGGCGGATCTTCCGGTGGGATCGGGCAGCGGTCACTGGGACTACGCGCAGGGTCATCGGCGGCGGCCCCTGCGTGTGGCGCGGGTGGTGAGTTCCTCGTAGGCGGGCGCGTCCCCGGCGCGCACCCGTGCCCAGGCACGGGTGAACAGCTCGGCCACCGGGAGCAGCGGAACGGCCCGGGACCCCTCACCCACCGGGTAGAGCTCCTCCTTCCATGTCTCCACCGGCAGGGCGGGCGACTTGAGGTCACGCCAGCCGCAGGGAAGGAAAAGGAAACGGCCCGCCCGCGGGCGCTTGGCCTCGACGACCAGTTCCGTGGCGGCGAGTTCGGCCCGTGCCTTCTTCGTCCGGGCGGGCCTCCAGCCGGTCCAGCGCGCGCAGTTGCGGTCGGTCGGATCGGGCAGGGCCAGCAGTTGGAGGTACAGAGCCGCCGCGTCCTCGCTCAGGCCGTGGGCGGCCGCCACCTCGCTGACGAGCGCCGGCACACTGACCGTGGGATCCTGGGCGGCCCCGTCGGCCGCCTCGGAATCCAGCCCGGCATCGACACCGCGCGCCAACTCCTCGCCCAGGATCGTCCGCAGGGCCCGCACCCCGGAGCCGTGTGCGGTGCCCACGAGCCCTTCGAGCAGCCCGAACACGGCGTCGTCCGGGCCGGTGAGACCGGCCGGCCGCACCAGTACGGTCTCCCTGTCGCCGTGCCAGGGCCGCAGGGCGAGGGCCTCACCGATCCGCGTCGTGCCCTCCGCGTCGGCGCCGCCGGTGGCGGGCAGCCCGTACGCCTTGCGGAGCTCGGCGGCGGTGGTGCCGCCCTTCTCCGTCCAGTTCACGTCCAGGTCGAGCAGCAGTCCCGGGTCGGTCAGGCGGTGGCGCAGCGCGGCCAGACCCTGCGGCAGCGCCGCGCGCAAGGGGTGGCCGTGGGGGAGGGCGTAGGCGAGCGAGGCGAGGGCGTCGACGGCGCCGGTCAGCCCGTAACGGCGCGGCACGGCGGCAGGGTCCTCCGAGACCAGCCGGCCGTTCTCGTCCGGCCGTTGGACCGTGGTACGGCTGAGCCACGGGGTGCGCCCGGGATTGAGTACGGCCTCGGCGGACCCGACCGGCAGGCCGTCGAGCGCGACGGCCAGGTCCTCGGGCAGGCGGACGAGGGAACCCAGGCGCTCGGCCCAGACCCGGCCCACGGCGCTCGTGTCCGGACCCGCCGTCCACAACTCGGCGGGCTCGTCGGGCAGCAGCGCGCCGATGAGCGCCGCCCGGTCGGTGGCGAGGAGGGAGTTGAGCATGCGGTTGCCCGCGTCCAGTTGCCGGGGCTTGAGATCGGCCGTGGCGAGTGCGCCGGCGTCGAGGCGTTCCGGTTGCGCGGCGAGGAGCACCGTGGCCTGGAGCGGTCCGATGCCGTGGCCGGTGGCCGCGGCGAGGGCGGCGGGTGCCCCGGGCTGCCAGGGCGCGGCTCCCTTGTCCCGGGTCAGCCGGGCGACCGCGGCGAGCGCCTCGGCCGGGAGCGACTGGGTGTGCCGGGTCTCCTTCTCCAGCGTGAAGTGGGCGACGGCTCCGAAGCGGCCCGCCGGATCGTGGTCGAGGGCCAGCCAGTTGACGCGGTCCCGGGCGGTGTCGACGTTCTGACAGCCCAGGACGACCACGGTGCGGCCGTCACGTCGCAGCACCTGACCCGCACGCTCCCGCTGCCGTGTCTTTTCGTACGGCTCGCCCAGCACGATCTCCCGAAGCCCGTCCCCGGGAGCGGCCAGTGGACCTTCGGCGAGCGCCTCGAACAGGAGGAGCAGCGCCTCCCGTTCCGCCGCAGGCAGGGTCGGTGCCGTGGCCCGGTAGGCCAGGGGCCGCAGCACGCCCAGCAGCTCCGGCCAGATCATGCCGATACGGGGGACGGTGTACTCGTCGCTGTGCCACCCGTCGCCGAGCACGGACAGCCGGGTGCGGTCGGGCAGGCGCATGCCGTCGGCGGGCTCTCCCGACAGCACCTGGTTCACGGCACGGATCTGCCGGAGCGCGGTCCACTGGCTCTCGCCGCCCCACGACCCCCACATGCGGGCCAGGCCGTCGGCCGCCGCGCGGAGTGTGCGGTCGTCGCCGTGCTCGGGCCGGTAGTCCGCGAACATGCCCTCGGTCCGCTTGCGTTCCGGCTTCGGCTGCTCCACGGTCGGGGTGACGAAGCGGGCGACCGCGTCCGCGATCTGGACCGTGGTGCGGACCAGAGCCGTCACCCCGACGAGGAGCCGCTTGTCGGTGAGTCCGGGAAGCGCACGGGTCACGACCCGCCGTACCACCTCGTCGGCGGACGGCACCACGGGCCCGTTCCCGGTGGCGGCCGACCCGTCGGCCGGTCCGGAGCCCGCACCGCCGTCACCGGCCGCTTCATGCGCGGCATTCGCCGCGCTCACCTGCGCCTGACGCTCCGCCAGGGCCCGTACCGCCGCGCGCAGCAGGTCGGCCGCCGCCTCGTCGGTGAAGGCGCGCAGAACGGCCGACGACCGCTCGTCGCGGGGGCGCAGCGCGTGCCAGAAGGAAACCGGCGGGACGAACGGGGTACCCGCGGCGAACTCCCCGCCCCGCTCGTTCGGCGTCACGCGGCCGAGTACGCCCGCGTCGCTGCCGTCGTCCGGCGCGAACAGGGAGATCTGGCGCCGTGTGCGCGCCACGACGGGCGCGGCGCCCCCGGGCAGGCGCAGCGCACCGAGCGGGGCGACGCGTTCGCCGCGCCCGGAGGTGCGCAGCGTGACGGTCCGGCCGTCGGGCGTTCCCGCCGTGGTCAGTACCTCGCCCGCCACCTCCCCGGCGCGCACCCAACGCCCGAGCACGACGCCGTCGGTGCCGAACGGGCTCTGTTCGAGACCGGGTTGCAGCGGCAGCACCTCGCACCTGTCCTGCAACAGCGTCGCGTCGTCGCCGATGCCGGAACGGAGGAAGGCGGGCAGCGACGCGCGACTGTGCGTGCCCGTCGCCGGGTCGTACTCCAGCCACACGTGCTGCCTGCCCTGCCTGCCCTGCCGCCAGTAGGACGTGCCGTCACCGATGACGGGCCTGCTCGGGGGCAGGACGGTGTCGCCCGCGTGCAGGGTGCGCCCGCCGGTGGCCCGGCCGCCGCCGGGCAGCGGGATGGAGGGGGCGACGTCGTCGTTGCGCCACCAGTGGGGGAGCTGCTCGCCGGTGAGCGTGAGGACCTCGGACGGCCGGGTGGACCAGTAGCCGCGCTGCTTGCCGTCCTGCCACCACACCACGAGCAGTTCCCCGTCGGCGTACCGGAACCGGGGGCGCTGCCAGCGGTCCAGGTCGGCCGGGAGCCGCAGGTCGTGTTCGAGCAGGATCCCGTCCGGACCCACGACGACCGCCTTGTGCCCGCGGCTGAGGATCAGGCAGGGCCATGCCTCGTCCACGACCAGCGCGGTGTCGCGGTCCCCGCGCGTCCCGGTCCCGTTGCCGTTGCGGGCCCGGGTCTCGGCGTCGAGCAGCCGCAGGGCCGCGTCCAGGGCGGGCCAGCCCAGTTCGTCCAGGATGCCGGTCCGCAGGGTACGCCCGAGCAGCGGAGCGGCCTCGTACCCGGCGGCACGGGCGACGGCCTCGGGATTGGCCCGGGGAGCCACCGACCGGAAGGGACTCAGCCGGTTCAGCGCCTCGCGGGCTCCGGGCAGGCCCACGGCGCCGACGAGTTCACCGACGGCGCCGGCCAGCCACTCGCGCAGGACCCCGCTCAGTACGTGATGGCCGGCGAGATGGTCCAGTACCCCGTTCGACTGCCGCTCGCGCCCCGCGGCACCCACCGCCCGCAGGAGCAGGGGGCGCAGCCGCGGGTCAGTGGCGACGGCGGCCAGATCGCGCCGCTCCGGCCGGGTGTCGCGCACCCAGCCGTCGAGTCCGAGGTGGACCTCGGCGTCCTTCGCGGGCAGGGCGAGTGGGATGTTCTCCGCGGCGCACAGGTCGAGCAGGGCGATGTCCACACCCACGTGCCGGCGGCCGGTGAACAGGTCGACCGCACGTCCGCCGGAGCGCAACCGGGGTGCCATCCGCGAGACGAGGCCGAGCGTGGCCGGGGAACTGCCGCACACCGTGGCGCCGCGCTTGCGATGGGCGGCCCAACGGCTCAGCCAGTCCGCCGCGTCCACACCGCCCGCGGATGCGCCGGCCGCACCGCTCGGGCCCGCCGTCCCGCCGTCCTCGCCGGTCAGCAGCCGGTCGGCACCGCACTCGGCCAGCAGCTCCAGCCAGAACTCGTCACTCTTGGCGTTGTGGTCCAGACCGGCCGGCATGATCTCCAGCAGGCGCTCCCGGACGGCGGGCCGCCGTCCGGCGAGGATGCCGAGGGTCGCACGGTAGGCCGTCCAGAAGGAGGCGGGCGCCCGGACGGCGGCGGGCGAGGCGACCAGGTCGGCGACAAGGTCGCACTCCGCCTCGACGCGAGGCAGCCCGGCCGCCTTGATCAGCACGCGCGCGTCCTGCGGCAGCGAGGCGTACGGCGGCATACCGGCCGCACAGCGTTCCACCGCCAGTTGACGGAACTGGGCCCAGGCCTCGGCGGCGTCCAGCCTGGCGGCCAGATCCCGCACATGCTGCTTCAGCGCCTTGACCGTCAGCGCCCCGGCGAAGGCGAACTCCAGGAACACGGCGCGCTGCCGCTGCTCGTCGACCGTGAGCGCGTGCACCCGCTCCGCCTCGCGCGCCTTGCCGAAGAAGGCGGCGGCGTAGGTGGTGTTGTCGAACTGGAGGAAGATCCGCGCGGCCTGCTCGTAGAAGGTCGGCAGGAAGTGCGGCACGGCCCGGCCGAGCCGGTCGCCGAGTTTCTCGAAGCCCTCCTTGGCGGTACCCGGGCGGGACTTGGCCTGGCGGGCGAGCCGCTCGATGTCCTTGACCAGGGCCAGCGCGTGGTGGCCGTTGGCCGGGTCGTTGACCAGGGCCCAGGCGGGGAAGCCGAGGGTCTCCCGCCTGACCTGCCCCACCTCGGGGGTCTCCGGGTCCCGCACGAGACCGAGGAAGTCCAGAGCGAGGTCCTCGGCCTCCCCGAGAGTGCCCGGCACCAGCCGGACCACGGGGCGTCCGCCCAGCGCCGCATGGGTGTACGTACGGACGGTGAGGGCGTCGGCGTCCGCCCGGCCGCTGCTGCCCGGCGGCAGGAGCGCGCCGGCCTCCAGCAGGGCGGAAACGGTGGCGTCGTCGAGTCCGGTGACCCCGCGCGCGCCGGTGGCGCCGTGGGGCGCGGTGGTGCTGTCCATGGCGTTCACGCGGCCCGCTCCTCGTCCTCGATGTCGCGACCGGCGTACAGCGCGGCAGCCATGCGCATGCCCTCCGACCAGGCGACCGGCCCGACCTGGCCCAGCTTCAGCAGCCGTCCGGCGGTGTCGGTCCACATGAGGGGGCCGGTCTCCGTCTCCTCGTAGCCGTCGTAGTCGCCGATCCAGACCCGGGCCTCCACACCCCGGCCGTCCTCCCAGGCGGAGCAGACCGCGTATCCGCCCCGTACCCGGTGGCCGAGCCGGCTGACCCGGCCGTGCAGGAAGCGCAGCTCCTTGAAGGCGCCGCCCGCGTACTCCTCGACCGAGGAGGCCTCGGCGTCGAGCACCGCGGGGCGGTGCCAGACCTCGCGGAAGAGCTGCTGAGCGCGCTGTTCCACGCCGAGCTCGACGGCGAACTCCCGCAGCTCCTCCAGGTCTTCGAGGAGCACGGGATGCGGGAGACGGACCAGGTCGGGGGTGACACGGACCGTGTCACCGTCGAGGTCGACGAGGCCGAGGCCGCGCTCGGGGTCGGCGTCGCGCAGGAATCCCGCGACCTCGCCGTCGGCACCGGTGACCACGAGGTCGCGCAGGGCGGACCGCCAGGCCGGGTCGGGCCACACGCGGGTGAGCACGGCGAGGGGCACGGGCAGCGACCGCACCATCCACCGCTCCACGTCGCTCAGGCACTGGCGTTCGTGCCGCTCCAGCCACTCGACGAGCTGCCGCAGTCCGACCACCGCGGGATCGTCCGCGAGCTTGGCCGGCACCGACTTCAGCCGCCGTCCGGTGGCGTTGCGGCACACCACCTTCCCGTCGTCCAGGGCGACCTCGTAGTCCCCGGCCGTCACCCACCCCATGAGTGCCTCCCCGCACCGCAGTGATCAAGTGCTGACGACTGTAGGCGAGCCCACTGACAACGCCGTCGGTGCGGGGGACGCGGGGCGGGGGAGAGGCACGGGGCGGGCGACCGGGGAGCCGTCAGTCGTCCAGGCGGACCGGCATCAGCAGCGAGAACGCCCCCTCGTCGTCCGCCCGGCGGATCGCCAGCGGCGCGGTGGGAGCGGGCCCGAACTCCAGGACGAGCCGGTCCCGGTCCGCGGCCGCGAGCGCGTCCAGCAGGTACCCGCGGTCGACACCGACGTGGTGCCCGGCCCCGTCCGGGTCTGCCTCCCCGCAGACGATCACCGTGCCGTCCACCGTCGCGAGCACGCTGACGTCGCGCGCGGACCGGCCGCCCGGCTCGCCCTGTTCGGCCGTGCGGACGGGGCCGGTCGCCAACGCCTCCCGGAACTCGGGCACATCGACGACGACCCGCCGCCCGGGCGGCAGCTGCACGAGACGGCGGTAGTCGGGGAAGTCGTGGGCCAGGCGCCGCCCCGACGCCTCGCGCTCCCCGGCCTCCAGCGTCACGCGCTCTCCCTCCACGCCGAAGCGGGCGGGCTCGTCCTCGCCCAGCAGCGCGCGCATCGCGTCGACGAGCGGTGCGGGCACGACGACCTGCTCGCGCGGTCCCCCGTGTCCGACGGCGGTCAGGCGCGCGACGGCCATCCGGTAGCGGTCGGTGGCCACGACGTGGAGCGCGTCGCCCTCGACGTCGAACAGGACGCCGCCGAGCATCGGCAGCTCGGGGTCCCGGCCCGCGGCGAAGCGGACCGCGTCGAGCGCGTCCGCCAGCGCGGGCGCGGGAAGGGACAGTCGGACGGTGCCGGTACGCGGCGAGGTGGTCATGGGATTCTCCCTGTGATCGAGTAGCGCTTCGAGCGTGGAGAACTCGCTGCGGGCCTCGGCCAGCCCCCGCTCCAGACGGCTCAGGTGTGCCCGGAGCAGCCCTCGCACCAGGTCGGCGTCCGCCCCGGACCAGCCGGCCAGCACCAGCCGGATGTCCGCCAGCGGCACACCCGCCCCCCGCAGCCGGACCAGCACCCTGGCCTCATCGAGCTGGCCGGGGGCGTACCACCGGTAGCCACTCGCCGGATCGACCCAGGCGGGGACCAGCACACCGGCACGGTCGTAGAACCGCAGGGCGCTCACGCCCAGTCCGCTGTCGCGGGCCATCTCGCCAATGCTGCGCATCTCGCTCTCCACGTCGGGAACTCTGATCCCTGGACCAGGTCGAGGGTCAATCATGAGGGGATCCCCGCAGCAGCAGCGGGCCGTATGCACCGCCCGACCCCCCTTGGCCGCACGGCCCGACCCCCCCTTGGCCGCACCGCCCGATCCCCCTCGGCCGCTCCGCCCGACCCCCTCGGGCCGCACGGCCCGTCCGTCTGTCATCCTTGCGCCGTGCAGAAGCCCAGCGCCGTGACCCCGGACGCCCCCGCGGCGATACGGACGCCGCTCCTCACCCAGGAGTGGCTCGACCTCGCCTTCATCCACTGGGCCGTCGAGCCCGCCGCCGTGGCGGGACTCATGCCGCGCGGCACCGTCCCCGACACGCACGACGGACTCACGTACGTGGGACTCGTCGCGTTCCGCATGCACCGGGTCGGATGGTTCAGGCTGCCCGGGATCCCGTACTTCGGCTCGTTCCCGGAGACCAACGTGCGGCTGTACAGCGTGGACGCGCACGGGCGGCGCGGCGTGGTCTTCCGGTCGATGGACGCCTCGCGGCTGATACCGGTGGTGATGGGGCGCGTCGGCTTCCGGCTGCCCTACCTGTGGTCCCGCATGACCGTCCGCTCCGTGGGCGACACCGTGACCTACACCAGCTCCCGCCGCTGGCCGGGACCGCGCGGTGCCCACAGCCGCATCACCCTGCGGACCGGCGAACGCATCCACGAGCCCACGGACCTGGAGCACTTCCTCACCGCCCGCTGGGGCATGCACAACATGTTCTTCGGCCAAGCGGCGTACCTGCCCAACCACCATCCCCGCTGGCCCCTGCACCGGGCGCGACTCCTCTCGTGCGACGAGGACCTGGTCGCGAGTGCCGGGGTACCGGCGACGGGAGAGGGCCCGGTCAGCGTCCTCTACTCGCCCGGGGTCCCGGTCCGTCTCGGTCGCCCCGCCCTGCCGGCCGCCGCCGTCCCGGCCGGCCCTTGACCTCAAGCATGGTTGAGGCGCCACGGTGATCCGCATGAACACACAGGGCTCTCCCACGGAGGCCGACACCGAGGACATCAAGGCCATCGAGCACGTCGTGGCCACCGTCGAACGCACCCAGCGCGACAAGGACGCCGAAGGGTTCCTTTCCCTCTTCCGACCCGACGCGCTCTGGACGACCGGGCACGGCAAGGTGCTCCTGGGCCTCGACGCGATCTCCGAGTTCACCCGCGCGGTGCTGCCCCAGGCCGTGTGGGACGGCGACGTCACCTACGAGGTGATCCACACGCAGTTCCTGCGCCCGGACGTGGCGGCGGTCAAGGTCCGGCAGGTCTACCACTCGGCCGAGGGAGACACGGAGGGCGCGCCGCTGTACGTCATGACCAGGCAGGACGACGGACGCTGGCTGCTGCACGCCTGCCAGAACACGGAAGTCCGCAGCGGGTGAGGCACGTGCCGCGCCCACCCGGCTCCGGCCTCACACGGTGAACTCCCGTATCACCGTGTTCCGGAACACCGCCCGGCCGTCGACGGTGAACAGCGCGAGGCGGTTGTCGATGAGGTACGGGAACGCCTCCGAGGTGTGCACGTACCGGCCGTCGTCCACGAACACCTCCACCGAGGTGCGGTCCACCAGAACGCGCAGCCGCACCCGCCGCGCCGACGGGTCGAACGGGCTCCTGCTCTCCTGCCAGCGTCCCGAGGCGTCCGGGTTGACGGTGGCCCTCCGGTTGAGGAAGGCGTAGTCGCCGTACACCCCCGCGTCGACGTGGCGGCCGCCGTCGTTGGAGCGGCGCAGCTGGAGACCCGCGCCGGTGAGCCGGTCCCACGTGATCTCGCAGCTCACCTCGTAGGCGGTGCCGCGGTAGTCGAGCACCCGCGTGCCCTCGACCTCGAGGTCGCCCAGTTCCACCGTGCGTGAGACGTACCGGTCCAGGGCGGCGACCGGGCGGGAGGCGAGGTGGTAGGCGCCGGTGGCGGCGCGCCTGAGGGTCACCTCACGGACGACGGAGTCGGTGCCGTTGAAGCCGTCGGTGTCGATGGTGGGCGTGGTGTTGGCGTAGTCCCAGTTGTTCAGCCAGCCGATGGCGTAGCGGGCGTGCTCGTCGAGGGTGCCGCCGGCGTTCCGCTTCTCGAAGGTGACGGCGCCGTACCAGTCCCAGCCGTGGTCGAGCCACTGCGGGTCCGGCGCGTCGGGTGCGAAGGCGCTGCCGTCGAAGGCGCCGGTCCAGTAGGCGTACGTGTTGGGCAGCCCGGCGCCCTTGGCGTTGGCGCTCACCCCGAGCACCCACTTCACGGTGCCGTCCTCGGCGGTGATCCGGAACAGATCGGGGCACTCCAGCACCCCGATGCCGTCCTTGACGAAGCCGCCGGCGTACGTCCACGCCTTCAGGTCGGCCGAGTGGTAGAACCCCACCTTGTTGTTCTCGGCGAGCGCCATCACCCACCGGTCGCGCTCCTCGTCGCGGATCACCTTCGGGTCCCGGAAGTCGCGGGCACCTGGATTGGGCAGGACCGGGGCGGTGCCGTGCGGGCGGAAGGTGCGGCCCTTGTCGGTGGAGTAGTACAGGTACTGGGCCTGCGCACCGCCCGCCGGCTCCATGGTCGCGAGCACGATCACGGCGCCGGCGCCGAAGCCCGCCGTGCCCCGCGGGTCCACGACCGCCGAGCCCGACCAGACGTCCCCGTTCGGGGTGGTGTCCTTCGGGACGGCGATGCCGCGGTCGGTGAAGCGGACCAGGTCGGTGCTGGTGACCAGGCGCCAGGCGGTGCCGGAGGTGGTGCCGCCGGCGAAATAGTCCGGGTTGTACAGGTAGTAGTAGTGGTACTCGCCGTCGATCCAGACCGGGCGCTGCGGGTCGTTCTTCCACTGGTCGGGGACGGTGAAGTGGTACGCCGCCCGGTAGCGGGCGCAGGCCGGTTCCGCGGCCCGGGGATTCGCCGCGGCGGGTCCCGCCGGCGGCAGGAGTGCGGCGCCGGCGCTCGCGGCAGACCCGGCGAGGAGTGCTCGTCTGGACGGTCCACGCATCACACATCGTTCCTTTCGGCCGAGTGAGCCCCCGGAAACGATGGCTCCGAACGGCGGCTCATGTGGAACCAGGACTGTAGACCTAACTCGTTAAAGGTCAAGGGGCGCCCGGGTCTTGACAGCGGCAGGGCGCGGTTCCCATCATCGTCGGCATCAGCCCCTGACTAACACGAGTTAGGCATGTCCGATGACCGACTCGCACACCCGCCGCAGCCTGCTGCGGTACGGCGCCTACGGCGCGGCGGCCGCCGCGCTGACCGGCACCGCCGCCTCCTGGGACCGGCTCACCGCGGCCGACGTCCCGGGGCGCGACGACGGCTCCCTCGTCGTGGCCACCCTGGGCCCCGCCTACGGCCCGGCCGCCGTGCGCTCCCTCACCGAGGGATTCGCCGAGGAGTACCCCGACATCAAGCTCCGGATCAACGCGGTGCAGGCCGTCGACTGGTCGGACTTCTTCGCCAAGATCCTCACCCAGATCGCCGCGGGCCTGGCCCCCGACCTGGTCTACGTCGCGACGGAGGGCGTGCAGCTGTTCGCGCGGCAGCTCGGGGTGCCGCTGGACCACTGGGTCCGGCGGGACGCCGGCGAACTGCGGGAGTACTTCGCCGACGTCCACCCCGCACTGGTGGAGTCGATGATGTACGAAGGCAGCCTGTACCAGCTGCCCGTGGAGTTCAACGCGGCCGACATGTACCTCAACCGGCAGGTGCTGCGACGGGCCGGCGCGGACCGACCGCCGGCCGACTGGACGCGGGACGACTTCACCGCCCTGCTGCGCCGGATGAAGAAGTCGAGCGACTCCCACTTCACGCCGTACTTCTGGACCAACCGCCTGTGGGGCGGGGTCGTGCCCTGGCTCTTCGCCAACGGCACCAACCTGCTGGCCGAGTCCAAGGCGCCGGGCGGCGACTGGCTGTGGGACGCCTTCTATCCGGCGCGGCAGCGCTCGGGGCGCGGCGGCGGCTTCCGCTGGACCACGCCCCAGGCGACCGGCGCCCGCTTCGAGGAGACGTACGAGTATCTGGCCTCCCTCATCGAGGAGGGCCTGTGCACGCGCCCGGAGGGCGGCAACGGGCAGAACCTGGTCGGCGTGTTCTCCACGGGCCGGGTCGGAGTGACGCCCGCGGGCGGCTTCTGGGCCGGCGGCCTGCACCAGGCCGGGATGCCCGCCGACGGCTACGACACGCAGTACTTCCCACGCTGGCGCACCCGGCGCCACCAGTTCGGAGCGGCGGGCTACGCACTGCTGCGCACCTCGAAGCGGCAGGAGGAGGCGTGGGAGTTCATCAAGTACGCCGCCCGCAAGGACACCCTGACCCGGCTGTTCACCACCAACCAGACGACCCCGGCGCGCCGCTCGATGCTGACCGCCGACCGCTACCGGGAGACCGGCCCCGACCACTGGCGGGTCTTCTACGACACCCTCGACCGGTTCCCCGACACGGGACCCGTCCCGGCGCCGCCACAGGTCGCCGAGGTCGAACAGGTGCTGCTGAAACACACCGGCACCGCCCTGTCGTCCCCGCGCGCGGTGCGTCCGGCGCTGCGCCGGCTCCAGGGCGATCTGGAGAAGGCCATGGAGCGTGACGTATGACGAACATCCGGATTCCGCCTGTCAGTTCGCGGCCGGTGCCCCGGCCGCCCAAGGCCGTGGTCCGTCCCTCCGCGCGCGAGCGCGGCACGCGACTGCTGGCCGCCCTGTTCCTGGCACCGACGATCGTCGGCATCGTCGTCTTCACGGTCGTCCCGATCGTCGGCTCGGTGGTGCTGAGCCTCTTCCACTGGAACGTGATCGACGATCCGAGCTTCGCCGGGGCGGCCAACTACGGCGAGGTCTTCGGCGACTCGACCGTGCTGGTCTCCTTCCGCAACACGCTGCTCTTCATGGTGCTGGCGGTCGCCCTGCAACTGCTGATCGCACTCGTCCTGGCGATCGCGGTGAACGGGCGCATGCCGGTGTGGCTGCGATCGGTGTTCCGCTCGGCGTTCTTCTTCCCGCTGGTGCTGTCCGCGGCCTCCATCTCCGTGGTGATGAAGTACCTGTTCAACCAGGACTTCGGGCTGGTGAACTGGCTGCTCGGGTTGACCGGGATCGCTCCGGTGCCCTGGTTGACCTCGGAGAACGGGGCGATGGCCGCGGTGATCCTGGTCTATGTCTGGCAGCAGTTCGGATTCTCGTTCCTGCTGTTCGTGGGCGGGCTCAACAACATCCCGAAGGAGGTCCACGAGGCGGCCGCCCTCGACGGCGCCACCGGGCCCCGCAAGCACCTGCACGTCACCCTGCCGCTGCTGTCTCCGACGCTGCTGGTGGCGTCCGTGGTCGGCATCATCAACGCGCTCCAGGTCTTCGAGCAGCCGTACGTGCTGACCAACGGCGGCCCGGGCGACTCCACCCGCACCGTCGTGATGGTCATCTACGAGACCGCCTTCGAGCAGCTGCGCTTCGGTACCGCGTCCGCGGTGGGCGTGCTGCTGTTCGTGCTGATCATGGCGGTGACCGCACTCCAGTTCCGGCTCAGCCGGCGTTTCGTCCACTACCAGTGAGCCGGGTGAGTCCCATGAGCCACACGACCCTGACCACCGGCCGGGTGCGTCACTCCCTCGCGCCGTGGGCGCGGATCGCCGGGCTGGCCGTCTGCGCCCTGCTGACCCTCGGCCCGGTCATCTGGACCGTCTCGACCTCGTTGCGCACTCCCGCGGAGTCCTTCGACCTGCCGCCCGAGATCATTCCCTCGGAGCCGACCGTCGAGGCCTACCGCGGGGTCTTCGCGCAGATCGACGTCTGGCTGCTCGCGCTGAACTCGACACTGGTGACGGTGCTGATCGCGGTCGGCCAGATGATCACCGCCGGGCTCGCCGGATACGCCTTCGCCCGTCTGGAGTTCCGGTTCAAGAAGCCGCTGTTCGGCCTGGTCCTGGCGACCATGATGGTGCCGTTGCAGGTCACCATCGTGCCGGTGTTCCTGGTGCTGAAGTCGATGGGGCTGACCGACACCCTGCTCGGCCTGATCGTTCCGGCGTTCCCGACGGCGTTCGGCACCTTCCTGATGCGCCAGTACTTCCTGGGCATGCCGAAGGACCTGGGCGAGGCGGCGATGCTCGACGGGGCGGGCCCGTGGCGGGTGTTCCGTTCGGTGTACGCGCCGCTCGCCGCGCCGGGTCTCGCGATCGTCGGCGTACTGGCCTTCAACTACCACTGGAACGAGTTCTTCCGCCCGCTGATCCTGGAGACCTCCGGCCAGAACTACACCCTGCCGCTGGGGCTGGTCTCCCTCCAGGGCAACCTCGGCACCGGCTCCATCTCGGTGGTGCTCGCCGGTGTGGTGCTGTCCATGATCCCCGCCGTCGCCGTGTTCGTCGTCGGCCAACGCCCTCTCCGTGAGGGCATCACCTCCGCAGGAGTCAACCGTTGAGCCTCGACAGCAACGCGCCGCGCTTCCGGGTCCGACCGCCTGCCAACTGGATCAACGACCCGAACGGTCCGTTCCGCTGGGGTGACCGCTACCACCTCTTCTACCAGTACAACCCGGACGCGCCGGTGCACACCAACGTCCACTGGGGCCATGCCTCCAGTCCCGACCTGGTCCGCTGGCAGCACCATCCGATCGCGCTCACCCCGACGCCCGGCGGGCCCGACGAGGCGGGCTGCTGGTCCGGCTGCGTGGTCGACGACGGCGGGGTACCGACCGCGGTGTACACGGGTATCGACCACCAGCACACCGGACTCGGCACCGTCTGCCTGGCCCGCGCGACCGACCCGGCCGACCCGGCACTGACCGGGTGGAAGCCGCTGCCCTCGCCCGTGGTGCCGAGTCCGCCGGCCGGCCTGGACGTGGTGATGTTCCGTGATCCGTTCGTCTTCCGGCACGCCGGCCACCGCTGGGCCCTGGTCGGCGCGGGCCACGCCGACGGCACGCCCTCGGTCCTGCTGTACGACTGCGACGAGCTGACCCACTGGCGATTCGCCGGTGTGTTCCTGGACGGCGACGACCCGGTCGCCGTGGCCGCGTTCGGCGACAAGGCCGTCGGCTGGGAGTGCCCGCAGCTGCTGGTGACTCCGGGCGGCGACCGGGTGCTGCTCGTGTCGCTGTGGGACGGCGACCCCAGTGGGACGGGTTACCTGACGGGCCGTCTGGACCCCTCACCGGCGCACGGACTGCGGTTCGCCCCACGCACCGGCGGCCCCCTCGACCACGGCCGTGACTTCTACGCGCCCGCCGTGCTGCAGGAGCCGGAGCGGGCGCTGATGTGGGGCTGGTCCTGGGAGTCCCGCGGGCCCGGCGAGGCGGAGCGGGCCGGCTGGGCCGGCGTGCTCACCGCGCCGCGCGTCCTCGACGTCCATGCCGACGGCACCCTCCGGCTCCGGCCGGCGCCGGAGTTGAACGCACTGCGGGCGCCGGAGCCGTTCGTCACCGCACCGGGCTCGGGCACACGGCTCCCGGACGCGTACGACCTGACCGTCACCGCCCGTACGGTCACAACGGTCCGCCTGGGGGAGGAGCTGACGCTCCGGATCGACCCCACAGTGGGTGGCCTGACCGTACAGCGTGCCGGACGGCCGGCGCCGGTGGAGGTGCGGGTGGCGGGCGGTGCGGAGCTGAACGTCCGCGTCCTCGTCGACGGTTCGCTGTACGAGGTGTTCGCGGACGACCGGGCCATGGTGACCGAGCGGGTCTACCGCGGCCCCGGCGACGCGCCCGAACTGACCGTCACGGGCCCCCAATCCGCCGTCACCGCGTGGGAACTGGCCGGACCGACCGTGAACTGAGCACCGCCCCTGCCCTCACGCGCCCCCGCGGCACCGTCACACCAACGGGACCGGGCCCACCGACGACCGGGGCACCAGCGGGCAGGCCAGGCGACGGACCGTGGCCGCCGGGGTGCGGCCGGTGGTGATGGCGTCGAGGAGAAGCTGGACGGCGGACTCGCCCATCCCGCGGTGCGGCAGGGCGACCGTGGTGAGGGACGGCGTGAGAAAGGCGGCCATGTGCTCCTGGTCGTCATAACCGATCACCGACAGCTCGGCGGGAACGGCGAGGCCGAGCCGGGTCGCGGCGTGCAGAACGCCCGCCGCGACCCGGTCGTTGTAGCAGAAGACGGCAGTGGGACGGCGGGCCGGATCCGTGTCGTCCAGCAGTCGCAGGGCGCCGTCGTAGCCGCCGGCGATCTCTCCACCGGTGCGCAGCACCCACTCCTTGGGGACGGTGATCCCCTCGGCGCGCAGGGTGTCGCGGAAGCCACGCAGCCGCTCCACGGACGCGATGTCGTCGAGCCCTCCTATGTGGGCGATCCTGCGGTGCCCGTTGTCGAGCAGCAGCCGGGCCGCCGTACGGCCGCCGGCCCGCTCGGCGGGGATGACGGCGACCAGGGAGTCGTCCTGCGGCAGGCAGTTGGCGAGGACGGAGTGGGTACGGTGCAGCCCCTCGGGGACACGGACTCGGCGCAACGACATGGCGGCGTAGATGATGCCGTCCACCCGCCGGTCCAGCAGTTCGGCGACGGCCGCGTCCTCCTTGGCGGGGTCGCCGCCGGAGTCGATGGTGAGCACGAGGTGTTCGCTCGCCCAGGCCGTTTCCATCGCGCCGCGCAGCAGTTGACCCGCGAACGGGGAGGACGCGATCTCGTCGGTGACCAGCCCGATCACGGCCGTACGGCGACGGCGCAGACCGCGGGCGACGGGGTCGGGCCGGTAGCCGAGCTCCGCGGCGGCGAGCCGGATGCGTTCCTGGGTGGCGGGGGAGAGGTTGCCCTCGGCGCGGCCGTTGAAGACGAAGGAGACGGCGGTGTGCGACACCCCGGCGAGCCGGGCGACGTCCCGCGAGGTGGGACGCCCCGTTCCCGTCGTGTGTTTGCCCTCGGCGCTCGTCATGGCATCCGCTGTCCTTGCTTCCCCCGGCCCCTGTGGTTGATCGCTGCTCAGCCTAACCGGACGGTTCGCACGGCGCAGTCGCCGGTGGCCGGGCGGATCCCCCGGTGCCAGGGCAGGGATCCCGGCGTGAAACGGGGCGTGATCATGCGGTCCGAGTGGCACGTCCGGCCCCACCCGGAGCGCGGCGAGCTGGTCCGCGTGCCGCCCCGTGTCCCCTCACCGCCGGCCGGCGTCCATGCGCTGTACGGGGAGGACGACGACGGACATGTCCCGCGCCGGGTGACCGAGCCGATCGAGCATCTCGCGGCCGTGCTGCCGGGCAGGCTGTAGCGATGCCACGAGCCGCATCCCGAAACGGTGCCTCAGGCGGGAACCGTCGCCAGTAGCGCGCGGGTCTCGGCGACCACCCGCGCATTGAACGCCGGGTCGTGCACCTGTGTGGAACCCCGCATGGGGCGTCCCTTCTCGTCGTAGTAGATGCCGCTGGCGTCCGACTCGTCGGTGAGTATCCGGGTGATCACGCGGGCAGCGGTGCCCGGGTTGGTCCAGTACTTGACGAGCGGGGCCAGTGCCGAGAGCACGTACTTCGACAGCAGACGCAGGAACAGGTTGGCGTCACGGCCGAGATTCGTGCCGGGGGCGAAGCCGGGCTCGATGGCGTTGAACCGCAGGCGGGGTGTCTCGCGGGCGAAGGCGAGGACCGTTGCCAGGTTGCACTGCTTGGTCGTGGCGTAGGCGTCTCCGCCGGGCAGTTTCGAGCCGCCGGGCTCCCATTCGCCACGGGCGCTCGCCTCGGCGGAGATGTACCGGGCGCCACGGAAACCGGACATGGTGGCGGGCCTGCGCTCCGGATCCTCCACCGCCGAGACGACGAACACCACCTGCGTGCCGTCTTCGAGGTGGGGCACGAGCGTCTCCGTGAACACGAAGGGCCCGATGTGGTTGGTCCCGTAGGCGATGTCCCAGCCGAGGGCGTTGGTGCCGGGGCGGTTGGGGAAGATGCCGGCGTTGTTGAGTACACCCGTGATCGGGAGACCGAGCTCGATGACCTGGGCGGCGGCGCGTCGCACACTCGTCAGGTCCGAGAGGTCGCAGACGACGGTCACGGCCTCTCCGCCGCTGCCTTCGACGCGTTCGCGTACGGCGTCGAGCTTGGCGGCGTCGCGCCCGACCAGCACGACGGTGCCGTGCTCGGCCAGTTCGAGGGCGGTGCGGCGGCCGAAGCCGGAGGTCGGGCCGGTGATGACGTAAGCCTTGTCGTTCATGGCACTCCTTGGACACAGCGTTCGTAGAAATCTGACTAGTCAGTCATTAATGGATGCAGGTGAGGACGGGGCAGTGGACCCGGACCGGTCAGCCGATCATGCGCCAGAGCGCGTCGAAACCGGACCGCGTGTGCTCGTCGGCGCGGTCCGGATCGCCGATGATGTAGTCGATGGTGGCCTCGGCCAGTGCGTTGCACAGCGCGAACACCAAAGTCGCCGGGGCGTCGCGCATCGGGCCGTTCGCCCGGCTGCGCTCCATGATCTCCCGCATGCCCGCCATGGTCCGGCTCGCGGACTCATGGGTGGAGGCCGTGATCTCGTCGGAGACCTGGAGCTGCGCCAGTGCGCGGCGCTTGTGGGGATTGGCCGTCGCCCAGTCCATCCATCGCGACCACATGTGCAGCATCTGGGTGCGCGCGTCGGCCGCGGGCGCGCCGCCGAGTGCGGCTGCCCCCATCTCCCCCTTCAGCTCCAGGTAGAGCTGGTTCAGCAGATCCGCCTTGGTGTCGAAGTAGGTGAACAGCGACCCGTTCGAGACGCCGGCCTCCTTCGCGATCGCCGCCGTCGCCGCCCCCAGTCCCTGGGCGGCGATGATCCGCGTGGCGGCAGCCGTGATCGCCGCGCGTTTGTCGTCGCTCCTCGGCCTGGGCATGAGTACAGCATGTAGGAGAGTGGTCAGTCAGTCAAATGGTGCGGGCATCGGCCGGCCCGTGCTCGGGCCGGCCGATGCCCGCGGACGGGCTCAGTGGGTAGTGGTACGAGGACGTCATTGCCGGTGTCGGCGATGACGCGGCGGTCGGTCGCCGTGCGGTCACTGGAGGGGGGCACCCAACGGGCCGAGGAGACAGCGGATCTCGTCGTAGGCGCCGACGAGTGTGCTCAGCGGGGTGCGGTAGGCCAGCGCGCTGACACTGACGGCGCCGGACGGTGCCGTCGCCGAGGTCGCGTACACCGGCAGGGCGAGGCAGTTGACGCCCGGCTCGTTCTCCTGGTCGTCCAGTGCGCAGCCGCGTGCCCGGATGGACTCGAACTCCGCGTGCAGCTCCGCGGCCGTGCAGCGTGTCCTCGGGGTCCGCCGCACCAGCGCACCGTCGCCGATCCATGTCTCGACGTCGAGTGCGGTGCGCAACGCGTGGGCGAGCAGCAGCTTGCCCACACCGGTGGCGTGCGCGGGGTTGCGGCCGCCGACCGTGGAGGTCAGGCGGACGGCGCCGGTGGGCGGGTCGACCTTGGCGCGGTAGACGACCTCGTGCCCGTCGAGCACCGCGTAGTGCGCGGTCTCACCGAACCGCTCGGCCAGAGCCTCCAGGACGGGGCGTACACGCACGTGGTCGGGGCGGGCCTCGTGGTGGGCGAAGGCCATGCGCACGAACTCGTCCCCGAGCAGGTAGTGCCCGTGCCGGTCCTGGTCGGCCAGACCGGCCCGGCGCAGCGACTGGAGCGCGCGGTGCACCGTCGGCTTGGGGCTGGCGATCACCCGCGTCATCTCCTCCAGGCTCACCCCGCCCGAGTGACGGGTGAGTTCCTTGAGCACGGCGAGGACCCGGTCGGATCCCACAAGTCCCCTGCCTTCGGCCTCGGCCGAGTGACCTGTTTCGGGCTCGGTCTTCTCGCGACCGAGGGGTTTCGATCCGTTGAACGTCTGCGTATCGTCCATGGCGTTCCAAAGATTAGACCGACGTGTCGATTATTGGAAAGAGGCAAGAGTGCAGCTTCGCAGCGCTCAGTGGTACGCGGGCCAGGATCGCAACGCCTACCTTCACCGGGCCTGGATGCGCCGCGGCGTACCGGACGACGCGTTCACCGGCCGCCCCCAGATCGCCATCGCCAACACCGCGTCCGACCTGACCCCCTGCAACGCCCACCTGAACGAGGTGGCCGCCTCGGTGCGCAACGGCGTGTACGAGGCCGGTGGCATCCCGCTCGACCTGCCCGTGGTGTCACTGGGGGAGACGAACGTGCGGCCCACCGCGATGCTGTGGCGGAACATGGCGGCGATGGCCACGGAGGAGATGCTGCGGGCCAACCCCATAGACGGCGTCGTGCTGTTGGGCGGCTGCGACAAGACCATTCCGTCGCTGCTGATGGCCGCCGCGTCGGTCGACCTGCCGGCGGTCGTCGTCCCCGGCGGACCGATGCTGAACGGCTCCTTCCGCGGCAAGCCGCTCGGCTGCGGCACCGATGTGTGGAGGTTGTCGGAGGAGGTCCGCGGCGGCACGCTCAGCCAGGAGGACTTCACCGGGTCCGAGTCGGCGATGATCCGCAGCCGGGGCCACTGCAACACCATGGGGACCGCCTCCACCATGGCCCTGGTCGCCGAGGCCCTCGGCACGGTCGTACCCGGCGTGGCCGGAACCCCCGCGCCCGACAGCCGGCTTCTGCAGGCCGCCCACGGAACGGGCCGCCTCGCCGTCGAGATGGTCGGCGCCGACCGCCGCCCCGGTGCCTTCCTCACCAAGGCGTCCTTCCACAACGCGATCGTCGCACTCGCGGCCGTCGGCGGCTCCACCAACGCCGTCGTCCACCTCCTCGCGATCGCCGGACGCCTCGGCATCGACCTCACCCTCGACGACTTCGACCGCATCGGCTCGCATGTCCCCGTCCTCGTCGACCTCCAGCCGGCCGGCCGGTTCCTCATGGAGGACTTCCACCGTGCCGGCGGTCTGCTCGCGGTCCTGCGTGAGGTGCGAGACCTCCTCGACCCGGGAGCACTCACCGTCACCGGCCGGCCGCTCGTCGACTACCTCGACACCGCCGCCGCCTGGGATGCAGACGTCATCCGTCCGCGCGAGCAACCGCTCGTCACGGAGGGCGGCATCGCCGTGCTTCGCGGCAACCTCGCCCCGGACGGCGCGCTCATCAAGCCCGCCGCCGCCTCACCACACCTCCTCCGCCATCGTGGCCGGGCCGTGGTCTTCGACTCCATCGAAGACTTCCACGCCCGCGTCGACGACCCCGGCCTGGACGTCGACGCGGACTCGGTACTCGTCCTGCGCGGCTGCGGGCCGAAGGGGTACCCGGGGATGCCCGAAGTCTCCAACATGCCTCTGCCCAAGAAGCTGTTGGAGCAGGGTGTACGGGACATGGTGCGGATCTGCGACGGCCGGATGAGCGGGACCGCGTACGGCACGGTGGTGCTCCACGTGGCGCCCGAGGCGGCGGCGGGCGGACCGCTCGGCCTCATACGCACCGGTGACATCGTCAGCCTCGACGTGGAGGCCCGCCGGATCGACATCGACGTCCCGGCCGACGAACTCGCCCGCCGCACCCCGAACAAGGCCACTCTCGACGGCTTCGCCCACCCGAAGCGGGGCTGGGAGCGCCTCTATGTCGACCATGTCCAACAGGCGCACGCCGGTGCCGATCTCGACTTCCTCGTCGGCTCCAGCGGCTCCGAGGTGAGCCGCGAGTCCCACTGACACACGACCTCGTGCAACGCCTTCCACGGACGACCGGAGGACTCAGGACATGACGGCCGACCGTCGTCATCACGCCCGCCGTCATCGCGACCCCGATGAACGACTCCACCGCCCCCGAGGTCCTGGACCACCTCACCGGCTTCTCCACCGGCGCGGTCCACGACATCAGCGGCGGAAGGGCGACCCACTGACGACGGGCCCCGGACGTCCCGGACATTCTCTTGGGGAAACTGACTCCACGGTAGCCTGGCCGGTGTGGCAGAACAGGGGCGCGACGCAGGTGACAGCCGACTGACGGAGCGTGGGCGAGCGACTCGAGAGCGCATCCTCAGGGCAGCTGCCGACATGATGCGTGTCCGGGGTGTCGCTCTCACGACCCTTGACGACGTCAGAGCGGCCAGTGGAACGAGTAAGTCCCAGCTGTATCGCCATTACCCCGACAAGGACGCTCTGGTGCGGGACGTTGTGGCCCTACGGGCCGCGGAAGTGCTCGAACGTCAGCACCAGCAACTGCGGCGGCTCAACTCCTTCCGAGGGCTGGAACGCTGGCGCGATGCGCTCATCGAACGAAACGCGCTGCACAACGGCGCCTACGGCTGTCCGCTCGGCTCGCTGGCCGGCGAGCTGGCCGACCAGGACGAGGAGGCGCGCCAGGCGATCGCCCGCCACTTCGCCACCTGGGAGGGGCTGCTCGCGGCGGGGCTCGCGAGGATGAGGGAGTCGGGGATCCTGGTACGGGACGCCGATACGGGAAAGCTTGCCACCGGCCTGATGGCAGCCGTGCAGGGGGGCTACCTCCTGGCCCAGACCGCGCAGGACGTGGCGCCCATGAAGATCGCCATCGACATGGCGATCGCCCACGTCAAGAGATACGCCGCACCCGCCGGGCAGCCTGCCGGCGACGAGTGACCGGCCGTTTTCGGCGCCAGGCACCAGGCACCAGGCGCCAGGCGCCAGGCGCGGGCGGGTGCGGGCGCACTCAGGCGGACGTGTTGACGCCGAGGGTGAAGTTGAAGTTCCCTGCGCCGTAGCGGCCCAGACCCATCATCAACAGGCCAGTTCCCTCCAGCCAGCGCGCCATTTCCAGGGAGCCGGTGTCCAGCGGCCGCAGCCCGAGGCTCTTGACGAACGCCGACACGGTTGCCTTGGCCTGGGCGTCGTCACCGGCGAGGAGCACGTCCAGCGGGCGGCCCTGGGCCAGGACGTGGCCGAAAACGGTGTTGAACGCCTTCACGACGTGTGCGCCGGCGGGGGCGACCTTGGCGACCTCCTGCGCGATGGAGGTGCCGGCAGCGGTGGTGAGCCTGGTGGCGTCGGAGTTGAAGGCGTTGGTGATGTCGATGATGACCTTGCCGGCCAGCGCGTGCCCGTACTGGGCCACGACCGGCACCGCGTTGTCGTGCGGCACGGCGAGTATGACGATGTCGCCGGCCGGTGCGGTGCCGGACGTCCCGGCCGTGGTGCCGCTGCCGAGGGCCTCGGCCAGGTTCTTGGCCCTGGCCGCGTCGCGGCCGATGACCTCGACGGCGTTGCCGCCTGCGACCGCCCGGGCGGCGATGGTGCGGGCCATGTTTCCCAGGCCGATGATGCTGATGCTGCTCATGATGTATCCCGTTCCTCAGTGGTGACAGATGTGGTGGGGACGCGACCTGCTTGTCGTTCTTCCGTCTGTGCCGCTCGCGCCGGGGGTCAGGCCCAGCGCGCTCCGCCGTCGACGTGGAGGGTCTCGCCGGTGATGAAAGGGTTGGTCAGCAGTGCGAGGGTGGCGGCCGCGACGTCGGAGGGCTCCCCGACACGGCGCGCCGGCGCGGAGGCCGCGACCCGCTGGAACAACTCGTTCTTGTCGGGTACCGCGGTGTTCCACGCGCTGGTGGTGATCACTCCGGGCGAGATGGCGTTGACGCGCGTGGGCGCCAGTTCAACCGCGAGAGCGGATGCGAGCGCGCTGACGCTGCCGTTGGTGGCCGCCATCACGACGCCTCCCGGTGACGGCCGCCACGCACCCAGGCCGGAGAAGAACAGCAGCGAGCCCTCCTCCGCGATCATCGGGGCGAAGTGCTTGGCCAGCAGGATCGGTCCGAGGACCTTGGCGTCGAAGGCCGCGAGCAGCGCGCGGCGCTCGAGGGAGGCGACCGGCCCGTTGGTCCGTTCCGTGGCGACGCTGACAAGGTGGTCGAGCCCGCCGGTGGCCCTGACCTGATCCGCGGCCGCCTGGACCGACCCCTCGTCCGACAGGTCGAGGGCGACAGGCCGGACCTTGTCCCCGAGGGCGTTCGCCGCGACGGCCGCCTTCTCGATGTTCCGGCCCGCGAGGGTGATCCGCGCGCCCTCTTCCAGGAGATCGGTGGCCAGGGCGGCAGTGATGTCCGAGCCGGCTCCCACGATCAGAACGTGCTTGTCCTTCAGCGAATACGCCATCGAATGCTCCTCGAAGTTGCACAGGACGAGCGGTGCGCCCGCCCTCTGTCTGCTGTGCAACTGCCGACAGGAAGCCACCCTTCCCGTCCTAGGATCGATAGAAAGACGGGTTGCGATAAATATTTCTCATACCAACTGGAGGGAGTACGCGCCTGCCCCGCGTCGCCGCCGTCTCCATCTCCTGCACCTGGGCTGCGGACCGCCGTCGTGCGCGCGCCCGACTGCCGTCGGCCGTGCGGCGATGCCGTGCACGAGGCGCACGCCGTCCCGACTTCGGGGGGACGGTGGTGCCACTCGTGAACGACCGGGGCGAGTACGGAGATTCAGGCTCTGCGCGCAGGCCAACCGCACTGATCCCCCGACCGAAGAGAAGCCACGTGACGAGGAACTGATCGACCCCGGTCATCCCGGCAGCCGGGACCGGGCGCGCGGCTGGGGCGGCGCGAGCGTTCCTCGGCCCGGCGGGCAGGGGGACCATCTCCGGTAGACGTCCGGTCGACGCCTCACCCCTTGAATGGAGCCGTCCACCCCGCCGCGGCCCGAAGGCATCGGCGTTCACATCGCTCCGTCCATGGCATGGAGGCCGTGATGACTGCTTCTGACGATTTCCCCTCCTTCGAGGATCCCTCGGCCTCCAACCCACTCCGCTCGCAGGAGGGGTACGACGAGGACGAGCTCGGCGAGGACGTTCTCGACCGGGGCTACTCGCCGGCCGAATCACCGTTCGCCGTCAACGACTGGGGACTCACCGCAAGAGAGGGAGCTTCCCACGAGGACCTCACGCACCGGCTGCGGCGGGAGCTCCCCGAGAACGACCCGTCCGACGACGACGGCGACGGGCTCGGCGACACGGTCGGTACGGATGGAGAGCTCATCGACGACCAGGTCGGCGCCAAGCGGGCGGGGCGCCTCCTGGGCCGGGACACCGGCATCGCGACCACCGGCTACGACGGTGACGACTACTGGGCGCGGGACGTCGGCATCGACGGCGGCGCGTCCTCCGCGGAGGAGGCGGCCGTCCACATCGTGCCGGACGCGGACGACGACTACTGAACGCCGCCCCCGTCCACCGCCGCCGCGCGAACCGAGTCGGCACGCGGTGACAGGACGGCAGCGGCGGCGGATGCCCGACAGCCCGGGTAGCGTGGAAGTGGGGCAAACCCACAAAACGGCACGAGCAGGCTGCCACGGCAGGGCCGGAACGGGATGCACCGGGCCCGGGCCTCGTGGGCGGCGTGAGGTAAGAAGCCGCCGCCCGCTGACGCCCATCCCACAGGGCCGTCACGACGGCATCGACAACCGACAGCGAAGGACGGCGAGCATGGCCATCGTCTCGCGAGGTTTCCACGGCCGAAGGCCGCTCGAAAGTGCCAGACTGCCGCCCGGTCAGTACGAGACCACCAGCTTCCCCGTGCTGTCCGCCGGACCCACCCCCCGTGTGCCACGGGAGACCTGGGAGCTGTCCGTCACCACGGAGACGGGGCAGCGGCGCACATGGGACTGGGACGGCCTGATGGCCCTGCCGGCGGAGTCCCCGACGGTCGACCTGCACTGCGTGACCAAATGGTCGAAGTTCGGCACCGAATGGCGGGGCGTCTCCCTGGACGTCCTGCTGGCGGACGTGGAGACCGCGGCGGAGCACGTCCTCGTCGGCTCCTACGGCGGCTACACCACCAACATTCCGCTCGCCGATCTGCTCGACGGCAAGGCATGGATCGCCTACGGATACGGCGGCGGTGACCTGACGCCCGAGCACGGAGGGCCCGCACGGCTCCTCGTCCCGCACCTGTACCTGTGGAAGTCGGCGAAGTGGGTGCGGGACATCCGGCTGACAGAGAGCGACGTCCCCGGCTTCTGGGAAGGCGCCGGCTACCACAACTACGGAGACCCATGGCGGGAACAGCGGTACCAGGGAGACTAGGAGAGCGGCTCCGGTGGCGAGTCGCCGAGGTGACCGGCCGCCGGGCGGAATCCGCCACAGCGGTGACACTGGAGCTCGACGTACCCGAGTGGCCCGGGCACACGGCCGGCCAGCACGTGGACGTCAGGCTGACCGCGGAGGACGGGTACAGCACCCAGCGCAGCTACTCCATCGCCTCCGCGCCCGGGGAAGGCCGCCTCGAGCTCACTGTCCAGCGCCTGCCCGACGGTGAGGTGTCGCCCTATCTGGTCGACGGACTCGCCCCCGGCGACCAGCTGGAACTGCGCGGCCCGGTCGGTGGCTGGTTCGTCTGGCACCACAGGCAGACGGAGCCGGTACTGCTCGTGGCGGGCGGCTCCGGCCTCGTCCCGCTGATGAGCATGGTCCGCGCTCGCGAGGCAGCCGGCAGCAGGACGCCGTTTCGGCTCCTGTACTCCGTGAGGACCCCCGAAGACCTGCTGTACCGCTCCGAGCTCCGCATGGGGGCTCCGGGGCTGGACACCACCCTTCTCTACACCCGGGAGACGCCCGCCGACGCGCCGCGCCCTCCCGGTCGCATCACGCCCGACGATCTTGCACGAAAGGGCTGGCCCCCCGACTTCGAGCCGACCTGCTATGTGTGCGGGCCCACGGGGTTCGTCGAGAAGGCGGCCGCCTATCTGGTGTTGCTCGGACACGCGCCGGAGCGTGTCCGCACCGAACGCTTCGGCGACAGTGGAGGTTGAGATGACGCCGACGAGGACGGATGAACCGGACGCGGACGGCGTCCCTGACGGACACATCGACGGAAACGCTCTGGCGGGTCCCCTCTCCGAGGTGTTCGCCGTCGACGTCACCGCCGCGACGAGCCGGTGCGCACACTGCGGCTGTACGGGTCCGCTCGCCCGCCTGTACGTGTACGACAAGGCCCCGGGCCTCGTCGCGCGCTGTCAGCAGTGCGGCGGAGTCGTGCTGCGCATGGTGCGTGCGAGGGGCGCCGCATGCCTCGACATGACCGGCGTCGGCCTGCTGTCGATCCCGCTGGGGGAGGCGGGCGTCCAAGGGGCCTGACGACGGGGGCGCACAGGCGTTCCCGGCCGTCGGGCCGCCGTTCCGAACGCGCGCACAGCCCGACGCAGCGCTACGTGCCGTCGTCGGGCTGCTCCAGGACGCGAAAGCGTGCTTTGCCGACACGGATCACACCGTCGGTCAGCGGTGTGCACCGGACACCGCCCTTGCCCCGCAGTGCCCGCTGTGCGCCCGGCCCGATGACGGCGTCCATCCATGCGCAGGGCCGTGCGGCTCGGTTGACCGCCAGCGCCACGGGGCCGTCGCCGCTGTCGAGTTCGATGGTCCGGCCGATGAAGGAGTCGATGTCGATGCCACGGAGCAGGACGTTTCGGCGGGTCTGCCCGAGATCGGCGCCGAAGGGCAGGCCTTCCACGGCCATCACGGTGACTGCCGCGTCCCGGTGCGCCGGCCGGGCGAAGTAGCGGTCGCCGACGATCCCCAGCCGGCTGCGCACCTCGACCTGCTCGACCAGGCCACCGTCCGGGTCCGCCGCCGCGCCGTCGGCCGGGCGTCCGGCGTACCGGTGCACCGGCGAGACGAGCAGCTGAACGACCTCCACCTCGCGGGGAGGGCTGCCGGGGGTACTCATGTCGAGGCGGACTCCACTCCTGTGCCGGTGCGGTTCACCGTCTTTGGGGCGATCAGGCCGACGACGCACGTGGCGACCTCGGCCGCGGCGTCCGTGGCCCCTTCGAGGGCTGCCGGGTAGGCGCCCGCGACCTGCTGGTGGCGCGCCACCGAGAAGATCGGTGCGACGCCGACGCCGACGCCAACGCCGAGGCCCCGCGTCGTGGTATCGGTGATGGCGGTCGGCACTGCGTCGGACCGGTTGTCCAGCGCACTGGTCATCTCTCCCGCGCCCTTCCCTGGCGAAGCGAACCGTTGAGGGCCGACAGGACGTGATCGGGCTGCGGTCGATCGGGCTGCGGTCCTCTTGGCCCGCCCGATGGTAGTCCGGCGGACCAGGACGTGGCGGGCCGCGCGACCGGGTGTCGACGCGCAGTGGAGGCGCAGTGGACGGCACGACCTCGGAGAGCCGTCCGGAGCACGGCTGGATCCACGCGTGTCTCGCGGCACCGATCCGAACGGGACCCCACGGCCGTGTCAGGCGGAGGCGTCGTCCGGGCCGGCCAGGACGAGCGACAGGCTGCCCGCCGCGCCGTCGGCGAGACGGATCGGGATGCCCCAGTCCTGCTGGTGGACATGGCAGGCCGGGAACGGGATGTCCGGGTCGTCGTCGCAGGACGCGGCCGTCGCGGACACGTGCAGCACACCCTCCGGAACCGTCGGGTCCAGTTCGAGCAAGCGGGCCGGGCCGGCGTCCGCACCCTCCCCCGTGCGCAGCAGTTCGGGTGGGGAGGCGGAGACCAGGAGCCGGGTGGAGGGCCCGTATCGCGTGTCCGGCTTCTGTCCGGGAGGCGCTCGGAAGACGACCTCCAGTCGCAGGATGCCCGGTGCCACCTCCGTCACGTCCCGTCGGGTGCGGGGGCCGGCGGACGCCCGACGCACGGCCTCCTGCGGCAGGCGCAACCGGGTCAGCCGGTGCCCGGCCGACTCGACGACCACGATGTCGTCCCCGACGACTACGGCGTCACTGGGCTCGCGCAGGTCGGTGGCCAGCGTGCTGACCTCGCCGGTCGCCGTGTCGTAGCGGCGCAGGGCGTGGTTGTAGGTGTCGGCGACGGCCACCGAGCCGTCGGGCAGGGCCGTCACGCCCAGCGGATGCTGCAGCAGGGCCTGGCCGGCCGGACCGTCTCGGTGCCCGAAGTCGAACAGTCCGGTCCCGACGGCCGTTCGGACCGTGCCGTCGAGGTCGACCCAGCGCAGTGCGGAGGTCTCGGAATCGGCGATCCAGAGCCTCTCCCCGGACGCCGCCAGCCCGGACGGCTGCGCGAACCAGGCCTCGTCGCCGGGCCCGTCGACGAGTCCTTCGTTGGACGTCCCCGCCGTGACGGCGACGCTGCCGTCCCGCGGGTCGTAGGCCCACAGCTGGTGCACGCCGGCCATGGCGATCCACACCCGGTCGTTCCACAGGGCGACGTCCCAGGGCGAGGAGAGGCTGACGGCACGGCCCGGTCCGGACGTGGGTTCCCCACGCATCCACGGCCGGCCCGTGCCGGCCAGGGTGGAGACGTCGCCGGTGACGGGGTCGTAGCGGCGCAGCGCGTGGTTGACGGTGTCGGCGACGACCACCGAGCCGTCGTCGAGCAGAGCGAGGCCCTGCGGCTCGCTGAAGGACGCGTTGGCGGCGGCACCGTCCGCGAAGCCCCGCTCTCCGCTCCCGACCCGCCGCACGACGCTCTCACCGTCCTGTGCCAGCTCCACCAGTTGGTGCCGGGTGGTGTCACTGACCAGGAGCGTCCCGGAGGGCAGCAGCAGCGCCTTGCCGGGGAAGCGCAGGATCGTCGGCTCCGGTTCGGGCGCGACGTACGGGGCGTCGCCGCGTCGCAGTGTGCCCTTGGCCAGGTGCTCGGCCTCCAACTCCTCGACCAGCCGCTCGATGGCGGGCGCGTGTCCCTCGCCCGCGTACTGGGCGACGACGTAGCCCTCGGGGTCGATCACGACGAGGGTGGGCCAGGCGCGTACCGCGTACTGCTTCCAGGTGGCCAACTCCGGGTCGTCCAGCACGGGGTGCTCGACGGCGTAGCGTTCGACGGAGTCCAGAACGGCCCTGTGATCGGCTTCGTGCACGAACTTCGGTGAATGCACACCGACGATCACAACGGTGTCCCGGTGTCTCTCCTCCAGCCCGCGCAGTTCGTCGAGGGCGTGCAGGCAGTTGATGCAGCAGAAGGTCCAGAAGTCGACGATCACGATCCGCCCGCGCAAGGCCGCCAAAGTCGGCTCCCGGTCGCCGGTGTTGATCCAGCCGCCCCTGCCCTCCAGCTCAGGGGCGCGAACCCGTATGCGCTTGGCCATGCGTCAAGCCAACCACACGGTCGGAGTGCCGCGCCTGCGGTGCGGCGGGAGCCTCGGAGTGCCCGTCATACGTGACCGGGCCCGCCGCTGCCGAAGGCTCCGCTGGAACCCGGCAGCCAGCGACGACGGGTCTGGTCCTCGCTCCGACGGCTGGGGGAGTGACGGAGCTGGTACGGCCGCAGTCGCGGGGCACCGTCCGCCGCCGGCGGGATCTCGTCGGGCTCGCGCCTCTCGAACTCCTCGTGCACGGCCCCGGTCGCCGGGAGCATGCCGTGCTCCTCGGCGCGGGGACGCCGGGGCTCCCGGTCCATGACTCTCACGCCCAGGCACACGGCCCAGACCAACGCACCCGCGATCACCAGCCCTCCGACGAAGGCGACCGTCGGGAGCGTGTGTGAGGACGCGGCGAGTGGTTCGTACGCTTCGGTGTTCATGGAATGTTGCTGTCCCTCTCATCCGGTGTGGAACGCCAGTAACGTGCCGCTTCGTCGGTGAAGCGAGCGGTGGGCTGCCGGTTCGCCGTACGTCCGTGTCCGCGCGCCCTGCTGCGGTGCGGGGCGGTACGGACGGCGCGTGAGGAGAGGTGGGGCACGTGGGCGACGAGCGACCTCGACGCGGGCCAGGAGCGTGAGCGCTCGTTCCGTCTCGGAGCCGTGCCTGGTCAGCGCCTCGGGGGCGAGCCCGCGTCAGCGGCGTCCAGTGCGGCGAGGCGATCGACGGGGAACGCCTGCGGGGCCCGGTGGCAGGGCGGACTGTGATCCGGTCGGCCGGTGCTTCGGCGCCGTCCTCCGCCGGCAGGCCGTCGAGGTTCTCGGTCATGGTGCCGTCCTCCTGTGGTCCCACGGGGACCCGCGGTCTCCGCCCAGCTGATTCGCGTCGGCGGAGCCGTGCTCCTTACCCGCGGACGGCGCGTCGTGCGCCACGCACGCCACCTCGCCGACGGGTGGCAGCCCCGGTGGAGGTGAGGGGCGGCCCGGTCCATTGCCACACTGGCAATGGACTATGTAGTCCAGTATCGACCTGCTAATCTCTGCGGGAGTTAACCTGGCCGACGTGGCAGGACGGGTGCGGGAAAACGGCGACTCTCGGCTCACCGGGCGAGGGCGAGCCACTCGAGAGCGCATCCTGACGGCTGCTGCCGACATGATGTATGTCAAAGGTGTGGCGCTCACAACGCTCGACGACGTCAGGGCGGCCAGCGGAACGAGCAAGTCCCAGCTGTACCGCCACTATCCTGACAAGGACGCCTTGATGCGGGACGTCGTCGCATTGCGGGCCGCTGAAGTGCTCGAGCGCCAGCACCAACACCTGCAGCGTCTCAGCTCCTTCCGTGGACTGGAACGCTGGCGTGATGCGCTGATCGAGCGCAACGCGCTGCACAACGGGGCCTACGGCTGCCCGCTCGGTTCTCTGGCGAGCGAACTGGCCGACCAGGACGAGGAGGTGCGCAGGGCGATGGCCCGGCACTTCGCAGCCTGGGAAGGCCTCCTCGAAGCCGGGCTCGCCAGAATGAGGGACTCGGGAGTCCTCCGGGCGGACGCCGACGTCAGCGGGCTCGCCACCGGCCTCATGGCGGCGCTGCAGGGTGGCTACCTCCTCGCGCAGACGGCGCGGGACGTCGAGCCGATGCGCATCGCCCTCGACATGGCGATCGCCCACGTCAAGGCGCACGCGGCTCCCGCCGGGGAAGCGCCGCCGGAGGTCGGCGCCGGCGTGCGCTGACGGCGTCGGCGGGCGCCCGGGCATTGCCTTCCGCGCACGCCACGTCCTTTGGCACGGATGCGTTCAAAGTTGTCGCGGAAAGTGAAGTATGGCCACCTTGGAAGGGACTATTTAGTCCAGAAATTCGACGCGCCCTGCGGTATGTTCGAGGAAGGTGGTCCCTCTCGCGGACGGCCGGGCAACACATCCTCGAGGCCTCAGGGCGGTACGAGCCATGCACACAGGCATCCAGTTCTCAGTCCTCGGCCCGGTCCGACTGCACAGGCAAGGAGTCGAGGAGGCGGCCGGCCAGCCGAGGCAGTGCGCGGTCCTCGCCTCGCTCTTGCTCAGAGCGGGCAGGCCGGTCAGCCTCTCGACGCTGGTGGAGGACGTGTGGGGCGACGAAGCTCCTCCCTCCGCCGTCGGCTCGGTGCGCACATACGTCTACCGGCTCAGGCAGGCCCTCGGCGAGCGGAGCGAAAGCTTCGTCAGGCTCGTCGACGGCGGCTACCTGCTCCATGTCAGACCGGACGGCTTGGACCTGAACCGCTTCAAGCAGACGACGGCCAAGGCGCGCGAAGCGCGCGGCGGAGGAGACCTCGCACTGGCAGCGGACCTGCTGTCCGAGAGCCTCGGAATGTGGAAGGGCGTCGCTCTGGCCGGCGTGCCCGGACCGTTCGCCGCCATGCAGCGAAGCGTGCTGGGCGAGCTGCGACTCGCCTGCGCCGAGGAGCAGCTGGCCTGCGAAGTGGAGCGGGGGCGCTTTGCCGAGGCCGCCGCGGAGCTGTCCGCTCTGCTCGTCGAACACCCGCTGCGCGAGCGCGTCTGCGGTCTGCTCATGACCGCCCTGTACGGAGCGGGACGGCAGTCCGAGGCCCTGACGATCTACCACACGACCAGCCACCTGCTGCGTCAGCGCCTCGGAGTCAACCCCTCACCGGAGCTGCAGCAGGTGCACGAGCGCATTCTCTCCGGGCGATTCCGGCTTCCGCGGAGCACGGACGGCCCGGTCCGCGAGCGGCACTCCGCGTCGCCCCGGGCGCCCGCGCAGCTGCCGGCCGGTCTCCCCAGCCTTGTCGGGCGTGAGAAGGAGCAGGAGCAGCTGGAGCGGCTGGCGGACGACGCGGCGGTCTCGTCCTCGGTGGCCATCTGTGTCGTCGGCGGGATGGCGGGGGTCGGCAAGACGGCCTTCGCCACAGCCACCGGCCACCGTCTGGCCGATCGCTTCCCCGACGGACAACTCTTCGCCGACCTGCACGGCGTCGACGCCGAGGCCGAGCCCCGCGACCCCGCTGAGGTACTCGCGGGCTTCCTGCACGCCCTGGGGGTGCGGCCGGAAGCCGTACCCGAGACCGCGCAGGCCCGAGGGCTGATGTTCCGCGGCCTGCTGGCGACGCGTCGCATGCTCGTCGTGCTCGACAACGCCCGCAGCACGAACCAGCTCAAGGACCTCCTTCCGGGGAGCCCCGGTTCCATGGCCCTCGTCACCAGTCGCATGCAGCTGCACACGCTGGTGGCGGCATATCAGGCGCTCCCACTGACCCTGCTGCCACTGAGCCAGGCCGACGCGCGCAGTTTCCTGGCCCGTCGCCTCGGCGCGGCGAGGACCGCGGCCGAGCCGGAGGCCGTCGACCGTATGATCCAGTTCGCCGGGTGCCTCCCCCTCGCGCTGGCCAACGTGGCAGCCCGCGCGGCCTACCGCCCCCAGATGCGTTTGGCGAGCCTGGCCGACGAGTGCGCTCCGTCCGGACACGGCGCCCTGGACGCCTTCGCCGGCGACGAGGACCCGGTACTCGACGTCCGTGCCTCGATTGCCCGGTCCTACGGTTTGCTGGATCCGGAGGCGGCTTCCCTCTTCCGTGCCCTCAGTGGTGCGCCCGGAGCCATGTTCGCCGCCTCCGACGCCGCGCACATGGTCGCCCAGCCCGAACACCGGGTCCGGCAGACGCTGCCGCGGCTGGTCCACGCACACCTCATCTCAGAGGTCGGGCCAGGCAGGTACAGCTGGAACCGGCTCGTCGCCGCGTTCGCCGCCGAGCGGCTCGCGGCACCCGGCCGGGCTCCGGGGGCCTGACGCCCGTCGGTGCGCACTGGCGACAGGAAGCCGAGTACGTACCCGTTCATGGTCGCTTTCATGAGGATTGCCTCCCCGCGCTGCCCAGCCGTGGCAGACCGCAGGGGAAATGCGGAGTTGTCCCGGGGGGTCGAGTGGCGACTTCGCGTAGACGGTCTGTAGATGCGGGCGTGGTTGGCTCTTTCACACGAGATGACCTGGGGATTTGAGAGCCATGCACCCTGCGGATGCCGGACAGTCGTGTCACTCGGGTTCAAGCAGCGCCGCCGGAGGTGACCAGGAGACTCGGACGGAAGGGAAATCCGGGCGGCCGGGGTCCTTGGATCCGGAATCCGCCGCGTGGGTCGATGCGCTGAAGGACCGGAGCGGAGCGGAATACGAGCCGACCTGTGCGCGCCTGCACGCGCTGCTGGTCCGGATCGCGATGGATGACGTTTTCCGCCGAGGATGCCGTTATCGGATCACGGGACCCGAGCTGAATGACCTCGCCCATCAGGTGGCTGCTGACGCCTTGATGAGGATCACGCATAAGATCCACGACTTCCGTGGTGACGCAAGGTTCACCACCTGGGCGTTCCGGTTTGTGGTGCTTGAGGTTTCCAGCAAGCTCAGCCGTCATTTCTGGCGTGTGTCGACTGCCCGTTTCGACCTGGAGGAGTGGGCGCAGGTACCAGACCGCTCCGGAGCCGACCCGGTCAGCTGTTGCCAGGCACAAGAGCTGGTCGAGGCCGTCCAGGATGCCGTCGACACAGCACTGAGCATCCGGCAGCGCCAGGTCTTCACCGAGGTCGTCCTCAAGGGGACCCCCCTGGAGACGTTGGCCGACGAGCTGGAGACGAACCGGAACGCTCTCTACAAGACCATGTTCGACGCACGCAAGAAGCTGCGCGCCAGGCTGGTCGCGGAGGGCCACCTGGGGCCTGTCTGACCGTTCCCGTCTGCCTCGCGACCCCATGCACGCGCAGCAGGCTGAACGGCGCTGGGATCCGGCGCCGTCCGTTCTGGTGACCGTCAAGCACCCGACAGATCATGAGGAGACAGTGATGCCGTTGCTCAGCCCCGGAGACCCGTTCCCGGCCCTCACCCTGCACCTGACGGGCGGTGGGGCGGTCACCCTGCCGGACGCGTTCGGAGACGGCTACGGCGTCGTGCTGTTCTATCGCGGATCCTGGTGCCCGTACTGCAACGCCCAGTTGCGCGCCTTCCAGCGGGCCGATCAGCGCCTGGCGGAGGCCGGCGTCAAGGTCGTCGCACTCTCCGTCGACGGCGAGGCGACGACAGCGGAACTGATCACGAAGCTGGGTCTGACCTTTCCGGTCGGCCACAGCGCCGACGCGGGGGCGATCTCGGCCGCGACCGGAGCATTCGTGAACAGCGGACCCACCTACCTGCAGTCGACCGGGTTCGTGCTCGACCCCTCTGGAAACGTCGTCGTCAGTGTCTATTCCAGCGGAGCCGTCGGACGACTCGTGCCGGACGACGTCCTCGGCCTGGTCCGCTACTTGGGCGAACACGCGGAGTGACAACAAGGTAAGGAGTCCGCGGCCGAGGAAGCCAATCAGGTGAACCTCGTAGGCAGGGAGTCTCGTAGGCAGGGAGTGCGGCATGGCAACGGAAAATGAGAAAGCAGTGCTGGCCGGCGGCTGCTTCTGGGGGGTGCAGGAACTGTTCCGATCGCTCCCGGGAGTTGTGGCGACGCGTGTCGGTTACACCGGGGGCGAGGTCGTGAATCCGACCTACCGGAGCCACGGGAACCACGCCGAAGGGATCGAGATCACCTACGACCCGTCCCAAACGACCTATCGCGGTCTTCTGGAGTTCTTCTTCCAGGTCCACGACCCCACCACGCCGAACCGACAGGGGAACGACGTCGGCCTCAGCTACAGGTCTGCCATCTTCTACCTCAACGACCAGCAGCGCCGCGTCGCCGAGGCGACGATCGCCGACGTCGAGGCATCCGGGCTGTGGCCCGGCAAGGTGGTCACCGAAGTGGTGCCCGCCGGAACCTTCTGGATCGCAGAACCCGAGCATCAGGACTATCTTCAGCGTTACCCGAACGGCTACACGTGCCACTTCGTTCGGGAGAGCTGGAAGCTGCCCCAGGCGCCACCGGAGGTTGCCGGCCGGCCGGGTGGGATCGCCGCCGACCCCACGGCCCGAAGGTTTGGATGAGCAGAGATGTCTGGTCCGTCAGATCGCGAGCATCGTGTGCGGGTCGACGATGCCCGCATCGAGACCGAACGGCTCGTGCTGCGGCGGTGGTCGACAAACGATGCTGCCGGGGATGTCGCCGTGTACGGCGAAGACGAGGTCGCCCGATGGCTGGCCCCGGCCATGGAGACGGTGCCCGACAGCGATGCCATGGCGAGAGTGCTCGGCCGGTGGATCGAGGAATGCTCGCGCCTCGAACCCCCCGCGGGTCGTTGGGCCATCGAGCTCTCGGAGACCGGCCGGCTCGTCGGCGGGGCCGCGATCCTGCCACTGCCACCCGACGGTGTCGACCTGGAGATCGGCTGGCAGCTTGCGAGACCCTTCTGGGGCCGGGGCCTGGCAACCGAAGCGGGCCACGGCGTGGCCCACTACGCCTTCACGGCCGGGGTGGACGAGGTCTTCGCCGTGGTGCGCCCCCGCAACACGCGTGGAATCGCGACGGCCCGGCGCGTGGGCATGGAATGGGTGGGCGAGACGGACAAGTACTACGGGCTCACCTTGCAGGTCTATCGGCTGCGAGAGGGGGACCTGGACGTCCCGCCCCTGCCCGGGCGCCGCTCACTCGCAGAGGGCGCGTGACAGGACGCGGTCGGTCGGGCACCAAGCGAGCGGTGGGACCGCTGGGCGGGGCGACCCTCCGGCCTGACCCGTCGACGCCGCGGCCCCCGACCGTTTCCCCGACGCGCTCACGCCCTCTTCGAGCTCCCTGGTAAGACGCCGTGGTCCGGTGTCGCTACTACTGATGAACCGAGAATGCCGCTCAGGCACGAACTGATCGTAGTGAGGTGCGGGATGAAAGCGATCGTGGTGACGGATCAGGCCGCGGGAGCGGCCGGAATGACCCTGGCCGACCGGCCCGAGCCGGAGGCCGCGGGAAACGACGTGCTCGTTGAGGTCTACGCGTCGGGATACACCCCCGGCGAGCTGACGTGGCCCGGTACCTGGACCGATCGGCTGGGCCGGGACCGCACACCGTCGATTCCCGGCCACGAGGTGGCCGGCGTCGTCAGCGCCCTTGGCTACGGCACCAGGGGGCTGTCGGTGGGACAGCGGGTGTTCGGTCTCACGGACTGGACACGCGACGGCACCCTGGCGGAGTATGCGGCCGTCGAAGCCCGCAACCTCGCGCCGCTGCCGGGCGATGTCGACTTCACGGTGGGTGCGAGCCTGCCGATCTCCGGCCTGACCGCGTGGCAGGGGCTGTTCGTGCACGGCCGTTTCCAGGTCGGGCAGACCGTTCTGGTGCACGGCGCGGCCGGTGGTGTCGGCTCGGTGGTCACGCAGCTCGCCCACGAGGCCGGCGCCCACGTCATCGGAACGGGGCGCGCCGCCGACCGCCAGAACGCCCTGGACTTCGGCGCCCACGAGTTCCTCGACCTGGACAACGAAGCGCTTGAAGACGCCGGCGGAGTGGATCTGGTGTTCGACGTGATCGGCGGGGACATCGGGAAGACGTCGGCAGGTCTGGTCCGAGCGGGAGGGATGCTGGTGAGCATCGCAGGTCCGCCCGAGGCCCAGCCCAAGGACGGTCTGGCGGTCGACTTCGTCGTCGAGGCAGACCGCGCACAGTTGGCCGAGGTCGTCCGGCGGGTCCGGGAAGGCCGGCTGCGGACGAACATCGGCCAGGTCGCGGACCTTGACGACGCGGTTGCCGCCTTCAACCCGGCGGAGCGGGTCAAGGGGAAGACGGTCATCCGTGTCCGCCGGTAGGAAGGCGGCACGCACGGCGACGTTCGACTCGGGGCCGAAGAATTGTCCGGCGAACGGACGGGGGCGGCGACCCGAGCTGTGTCAACGGGAGAGGTATGCACATGAAGGCAATCGTGGTGACCGACCGGACCGCGGGGACCGCGGGGATGAGGTTGGCCGAACGCCCCGCGCCGGACGCGGCGAAACTCGCCGGCTTGGAGGGCGCGAACTACGGCGATGTCGTCGTCGAGGTGCATGCGTCGGGATTCACCGGCAACGAGCTGGAGTGGCCCTCCACCTGGTTCGACCGCCTCGGTCGTGAGCGGACGCCGTCCATCCCCGGCCACGAAGTGGCCGGTGTGGTCACTTCTCTCAGCTATGGAGCTGCCGGCTTGTCGGTGGGGCAGCGGGTGTTCGGGCTCACCGACTGGACCCGCGACGGCACCCTGGCGGAGTACGTCGTCGTCGAAGCGCGCAACCTCGCGCCGCTGCCGGGCGACATCGCCTTCACGGCGGGCGCGGGCGTGGCGATGGCCGGCCTGACGGCCTGGCAGGGACTGTTCGAGCACGGCCACCTCCGCACGGGCCAGAGCGTCCTCGTTCACGGAGCGGCCGGCGCGGTCGGTTCCGTGGCGACACAGCTGGCACGTGACGGCGGCGCCTACGTCATCGGCACCGGACGCGCCGGCCACCGTCGTGCGGCGACCGACTTCGGCGCGCACGAGTTCGTCGACCTGGAGCGCGACGCGCTGGAGGACCTTGGTGGGGTGGATCTGGTCCTCGACGTCTTCGGGGGTGACATCGGGAGGCGGTCCGCCGCACTGGTCCGAGCCGGAGGAACACTGGTGAGCGTCGTCGGCAGGCCCGAGGCACGACCGGCGGCCGGCCGGGTCGTCGACTTCGTCGTCGTACCCGATCGCACACAACTGCGGGAGATCGCCCAGCGGGTACGGGACGGGCGGCTGCGGCCGCACATCGGCCGAGTGGCGACCCTCGACGATGCCGTCGACGCCTTCAACTCACCCCAGCGGATCAGCGGCAAGACGGTCATCGACGTTCGTCCGTGAGTACCGACGCGGGGTCGGTGCCGAGGCGCCCAAGTAGCCGCTCCATGCAGATCCGGCCCACTTCCCACAACGAGACGGCGGTCACCGACAACGGCCCGCGGAGCCTCGCCCTCGTGCTCGCCGTCGCGTTCACCGTGCCACGGTTGCGAGGACGTCGTTGCCCAGTCGCCGGCCCAACGCCGACTGTCCGCACGGCTTCGCCATGAACCTCACCGACGGCATCTTCCGCTGCCGCTTCCACCGCTCGTACGAGAAGCCGGAGCCGCTCACTCCGGTCGAGGTGTACGAGATCGAGGTCGCCGCCCCCGACACGGCGAACCGCTTCGCCCGCGTAGCCGGGGCAGAGGTGCTCTGTTGCGCCCTGCGGCTGCCCGGCAGGGCGACGCCCCCTCCAGGCAGCCGAGTCGCGGCTCTAGAAGAACCCAAGCTTCTTCGGGCTGTACGACACAAGAAGGTTCTTGGTCTGCTGGTAGTGCTCCAGCATCATCTTGTGGTTCTCCCGGCCGATGCCCGACTGCTTGTATCCGCCGAAGGCGGCGTGCGCGGGGTACGCGTGGTAGCAGTTCGTCCACACACGTCCCGCCTGGATGGCGCGGCCCGCGCGGTAGGCGGTGTTCATGTCGCGGGTCCACACCCCGGCGCCGAGGCCGTAAAGGGTGTCGTTGGCGGTCTTGATGGCGTCGTCGAAATCGTCGAAGGACGTGACCGACACGACCGGGCCGAAGATCTCCTCCTGGAAGATCCGCATGCGGTTGTGGCCCTCGAAGATCGTCGGTTGGACGTAGTAGCCCCCCTTCAACTCGCCGTCGTGCTCGATCCGCTCACCACCGGTGAGTACCTTCGCGCCCTCCTGGCGGCCGATGTCCAGGTAGGAGAGGATCTTCTCCAACTGGTCGTTGGAGGCCTGCGCGCCGATCATCGTGTCGGTGTCCAGGGGATGGCCGGGCTTGATCAGCTCGGTTCGGGCGACGGCCGCCTCCATGAACTCGGCGTAGCTGCCCCGTTGGACGAGCGCCCGGGACGGGCAGGTGCAGACCTCGCCCTGGTTGAGCGCGAACATCGTGAAGCCCTCGAGCGCCTTGTCGCGGAAGTCGTCGTCCCGCGCCCATACGTCGTCGAAGAAGATGTTCGGCGACTTGCCGCCCAGCTCCAGCGTCACCGGTTTGATGTTCTCCGAGGCGTACTGCATGATCAGCCGCCCGGTGGTGGTCTCGCCGGTGAACGCCACCTTCGCCACCCGGGGGCTCGACGCGAGCGGCTTGCCCGCCTCCACGCCGAAGCCGTTGACGACGTTCAGAACCCCCGGCGGCAGCAGATCCGCGACCAGACTGAGCCAGTAGTGGATCGAGGCCGGGGTCTGCTCCGCGGGCTTCAGTACGACCGCGTTTCCGGCGGCGAGGGCGGGTGCGAGCTTCCAGGTCGCCATCAGGATCGGGAAGTTCCACGGGATGATCTGCGCGACGACACCCAGTGGCTCGTGGAAGTGGTACGCCACGGTGTCGTCGTCGATCTCGCCGAGCGAGCCCTCCTGGGCGCGGACCGCGCCCGCGAAGTAGCGGAAGTGGTCGATGGCGAGGGGGATGTCGGCCGCCAGTGTCTCGCGCACCGGCTTGCCGTTCTCCCAGCTCTCGGCGACCGCCAGGCGCTCCAGGTTCGCCTCCATGCGGTCGGCGATCTTCAGCAGGATGTCGGAGCGCTCGGTCACCGAGGTACGGCCCCAGCCCGGAGCGGCCTCGTGGGCGGCGTCGAGCGCCCGCTCCACGTCGTCCGCCGTGCCGCGCGCGATCTCGGTGAACGGCAGGCCGTTCACCGGAGACGGGTTCTCGAAGTACTGCCCGCGCGCCGGTGGCACGTACTCGCCGCCGATGAAGTGGTCGTAGCGCGACTGATAGGAGACGATCGCGCCCTCGGTGCCGGGCGCCGCGTAACGGGTCATCCTGTCTGCCTCCCTCATCGAGCGCTGTCCGCCGTTGGACAGCTCTGCGCGCGAGGCTAGGAAGCGGGACGTTGCACAGACGTTGCGCGCGTCGCGGTCGGCGCCCGGTCGTCCGGCGCCCGGCGGAGGGTGCTCACCACGCGTGGGGCGCGGCCAGCTCGGACTCCAGCGCCGCGAGCCGGGAGCTCGTCGCCGCCGTGGGCCGCACCGCCGCGAGTGCGCGCCACACGTCGAGATCGTCCTCCCCCCAGGGCGCGTGTGCCCAGTCGGCCAGCAGGTCGGGGTCACCGCAGGCGATCAGCGCCGCGCGCAGACCGTCGGCGAGCCGGCGCCTGAACCGTCCGACCGCCGGCGCCTGGGAGCCGGGCAGCAGTGGACCCGCGTACGCCGACGCGGCCGCCGTGATCGCACCGGCCCGCAGCCGCCGTTCGACGACGAAGGCGTCGGACTCGACGGGCATCGTGAGCCGGTACGGCCGGGAAGCCAGCCGGCCGGGACCCAGGATGCCGCGCAGCCGGGCCAGCTCGGCCCTCAGCGTCACCGGCGGCACCGTCTCGTCCTCGTACAGAGCGCACAGCAACTCGTCGCCCGTCAGACCCTCCGGATGGTGGGCCAGCAGCACGACGATCTCGCTGTGCCGCCGGCTCAGCCGTACCCGGCGACCGTCCGCGCTCAGCAGGGCCTCGTCACGGCCCAGCGCGGTCAGCTCGGCCGTCTCAGGACCGGACCGCTCCGGAGCGAGCAGCGCCAGCTGGGACTCCGCGGCCCGTGCCACCGCCTGTACGAAGCCCAGGCTGTGCGGATGCGCCAGTCCGTCCCCGCCGGTGATGTCCACGGCGCCGAGCACCCGCCCGGTGCGGGGATCGTGCACCGGAGCGGCGGCGCAGGTCCAGGGCTGGACCCGGCGTATGAAGTGCTCGGCCGCGAAGACCTGCACCGGACGGCCGACGGCCACCGCCGTGCCCGGCGCGTTCGTCCCGACGGCCGACTCCGACCAGCGGGCCCCGGGCACGAAGTTCATCCGCCCCGCCCGGCGCCGGGTGGCCGGATGCCCCTCGACCCACAGCAGCCTGCCGTGCGCGTCGCACACCGCGAGCAGATGCTCGCCGTCCGCGGCGAACGTGCCCAGCAGCTCACGGACCAGCGGCATCACCCGCGACAGCGGGTGTTCGGCCCGGTAGGCGCCGAGGTCGCCGTCCATCAGCTCCACGCTCGCGGTGCCGTCCGGGCCGACACCCGCCCGGACCGACCGCCGCCACGAGTCCGCGACCACGGCCCGCACGGGCCGCGGCACCGTCCCCGCCTCGGTGAAGGTCGCGTGGGCCCGGCGCAGTGCCCGCGCGCGCTCGACGGGGTCGGCCCCCGGTTCCAGAGCCAGCCATGCATCAGTCAACTCGGCCTCCCCGGACGGTGTGGCGGTGTGGGACATCGTGACTCCGCGGGTACGCGTGGACAACCACTTCGACCGGCCGGACACCCGAATGTGGCGTTCCGAGTGGACCGGTGGCGAGGCCGGGCGACGGTCCGGCGACGGCCCGGCGAGGGGTCAGGCGAAGTTGACCAGTCTGATGTAGCGGGTCCAGTCCCAGAACGGCCCCGGATCCGTGTGGTCGCTGCCGGGAACCTCGTGGTGCGCGATGATGTGCGTGCGGTCCTTGGGGATGCCGTAGGCGGTGCAGACCGCCGCGGTGAGCCGGGCCGACTGCTCGTACATGGCGTTGGTGAAGTACTCGGGCCGGTCGACCCACCCCTCGTGTTCGATCCCGATGCTGCGGGTGTTGTAGTCCCAGTTGCCCGCGTGCCAGGCGATGTCCGTCTCGCGGACACACTGCGCCACGTGGCCGTCGGAGGACCGGACGACGTAGTGGGCGGACACCTGCCTCGCGGGATCGCGGAAGATGGACAGGGTGTCCGCGTACGTCTCCTGCGTGACGTGGACGACCACGAAGTCGACGGGGTAGGCCGTGGGGCGGCTCGACCGGCTGTAGTTCGACGTGCTCGCCGGCAGCCACTCGGCGGAGGGGTAGTCGACGGCACGGGCCTGTGCGGCGGCCCGTGTACCGGAGAGCAGGGTGTAGGGGACGGTGGCCAGCGCGGCGCCCTTCAGGATCCGCCGCCTGGTCGGAACGGGTGCTGTCCTCTCCCTGTCCATGGGATTGCCCTTTCGTCGGTGGGCCCTGGGCCCGGTGGGGGGTGGGTGCTCAGCCGTCCGGCATGACGAAGCGACATGTCCGAGCGGCACGACAGAGCGACATGACTGCGGAGCGGAACGCCGACGCGGACGTCCGACCGCCCCGGGGGCTAGGTGCGTCCGCGTGAATCACCGTACGGGGAGCGGGGGTTGCGCAGTAGAGCGCCGCGCCGTTCCGTGGACAGCCACCGCCTTGTGGACACCGCGCTCACTCGATCGAGTGAACAGGAGTGATGGGTCAGCCTCCCGGTGAACCCTCCGACGGGCGAGTGTCAGGCCCGCTCCGCCACCGCGCCCGGGTCGTCCAGGACCGCCCGGACCACGGAGTGCGCGGCGCCGAGCAGCGGCCCCTGCGGACCCAGCTCGGACACCGCGACCGGGCAGGCGGGGCCCGCCGTGCGCCGGGCCAGTTCGTCCCGCAACGACGGCAGCAGCCAGGGGGCGAGTCCGGCCAGGGCGCCGCCCAGCACCACGCCTTCGGGGTCGAGCAGGTTCACCGCACCGGTCAGGGCGATGCCGAGTGCCGTGCCCGCTTCACGCAGGGCACGCCGTACGTCCTCGTCACCCTCCGCCGCCCGTCCGGCGAGCAGCCCGACACGGTCTTCCCCGGGCTCCACGCCCGCCGCGCGCAGGACCGCCTTCTCACCGGCATACTGTTCCAGGCACCCGCGCCCGCCGCAGGCGCACCCGGGTCCGTCGGGATGGACCGGCACATGCCCGAGCTCACCGGCGAACCCGCGGGTGCCGCGCAGCAGCCGGCCGTCGAACACCACGGCCGCACCGATGCCGATCTCGGCCGAGACGTGCAGGAAGTCCCGGGGGGTGCCGTCGCCGAGCCACAGTTCGGCGAGCGCGCCGAAATTGGCCTCGTTGTCCACGGCCAGCGGCAGATCCGCCGGCAGCAGGGCGCCGAGGTCCGCGTCGTGCCAGTCCAGGTTCGGTGCGCGCACGACCGTCCGGCCGTCGCGGGCAACCAGACCGGGCACGGCCACCGCGAGCCCGGCCGGCCACAGTCCCTCGGTCTCCGCCTCCGAGACCACCTGCCGCACCAGACCGGCGAGCTGCTCCAGCACCGGCTCCGGCGAACGGCTCCGGTTGCTGCCGTACCGCACGGCACGCGCGCGTACCCGGCCGCGGAGGTCCACCGCGCAGACCGCGAGATGGTCGACGCCGACCTCCGCCCCGATGCCGGCCGGACCCTGTCCGCTGACGGCGAGTGCGGACCCGGGACGGCCCACGCGGCCGGGGCGTTCGGGGCCCAGTTCCTCCAGCAGGCCCGAGCGGATGAGCTCGTCCACGAGGGTCGACACCGCGGCCCGCGTCAGCCCGATCCGCGAGGCCACGGCGGCCCGGGACAGGGGACCCTCGGCGCTGACGGTGTGCATCACCCGCGCCAGATTGCGGCGGCGCATCCCCTGCTGGGTGTCCGGCAGAGCGCGCCCGGGGCGGGCCGGCTGGGCGTCGTGCGGCGGTGCGGTCATGCCTCCGTCAATCCTCGGTCTGTCGTCGGTCCGGTCTCGGCCGGTCGCCACGGGTCGCGGTCGGGCCACCTGCGGACCGTCCGGCGCGGAGGCGACGGGGGAGGAGCCCCCTCGTCACGTCCCGGTCTGCCGGGCGCCCCGTCCGCGGCGGCTCCGCGGGGAACAGAGCGCGGACCGTCCGTCGTTGGCCTCACCCGTGCGGGCGCGCCCTCAGCGGGAGGCCGCGTCCCTTTCCAGCAGCGGTGCCGCGTCGGAGAGTACCCCGGTGATCCGGTTCAGCGTCGCCTCGTCCCGTTCCACGGCGTCGAGCACCGGCCCGGCGGCCGTGTTCCAGCGTCGGGCGACCGCGGCCGCGTCCTCACCGGTCAGCAGACCGGCCGCCTGCGCCGCGGCACCGAGCGCGACCAGCTCCCTGGCCTCCGGGATCTGGACCGGGCGCCCCGACAGCCGCCGTACCGTCTGCTGCCAGGCCGTCCCCCGGGCACCGCCCCCGATCAGCAGCAGGGGAGCGGACGGGTCCGCGTCGGCGTCGAGGACGAGGTCGAGCGCGCCGAGCAGCGAGTGGACGGCACCGTCGTAAGCGGCCTGGAGCAGCTGTCCGGCGGTCGTGTCGTGGCGCAGCCCGTACAGGAGGCCGGAGGAGTGCGGGAGGTTCGGTGTGCGCTCGCCGTCGAGGAAGGGCAGCAGCGTGACGTCGGCGCCCGGCTCGACGGCTTCCCGGTCCAGGCCCAGCAGGGACGCGACGCGGTCCACGGCGAGCGTGCAGTTGAGGGTGCAGGCCAGCGGCAGCCAGTCGCCGCGCGCGTCGGCGAAGCCCGCCACGGTGCCGGTCGGGTCGGCGGACCGGCGCTGCGACACGGCGTACGCCGTCCCGGACGTGCCGAGGCTCATCACCGGGACGCCGGGGCGCAGCCCGAGACCCAGCGCGGCGGCCGCGTTGTCGCCGGTGCCGGCGGCGACCAGGGTGCCCTTCGAGAACGGCAGGCCGTGGTCGGCGCGTACGGTACCGGCCACCTCACCGGGCCGGACCACCCGGGGCAGCAACGCCGGATCGAGCCCCACGCGCGCGAGGATCTCCTCGTCGTAGGCCTCCGTGCCCGACGCCCACCAGCCGGTCCCGGACACGTCGCCGCGGTCGGTCGTCCCCTCGCCGGTGAGGCGCTCGGTGAGGTAGTCGTGGGGGAGCCGTACGGCCTTCACCGCGCGGGCCGCCTCCGGCTCGTGCTCGGCCAGCCAGGCCCACTTGGTGACCGTGAAGGAGGCGCTGGGCACGCTCCCCGTGCGCTCCGCCCAGGCCTTGGCCCCGCCCAGCTCGTCGATCAGGCGGCGGGCCTGCGGAGCGGAGCGTACGTCGTTCCAGAGCAGGGCGGGGCGCACCGGCTCGCCCTGGGCGTCCAGCGTGACCAGACCGTGCTGCTGCCCGCCGATGGACACCGCGGCGGCCTCGCGGGCGGCCTCGCCGCACTGGCTCAGGGCCTCGCCGAGCGCGTCCCACCACTGGCGGGGATCGCTCTCGCGGCCGGCGCCGGAGGACACGGTGTGGGGCGCCTGGCCGCTCGCGACGACCTGGCCGGTGGCCGCGTCGACGACCAGTGCCTTGGTGGACTGGGTGGACGTGTCCACGCCGACGACGAGCGGACCCTCGGCTGCTGACATCGGGCTTCTCCCTCTTCCGCGGGTCCTGTGACCCGGACTCCATTCCTTCGGGGACACCTTGTCCCTTCCCAGGACCGTGTGTGCATACTAATTTGTAAAGCGCCATGACGAAATAGTCGGCAGCGATTGATCGGCATTGAGTGAGGAGCCGCGGAATGAACTACCAGCCCACTCCCGAGGACAGGTTCACGTTCGGTTTGTGGACGGTCGGCTGGCAGGGCCGTGACCCGTTCGGCGACGCCACCAGGCAGGCCCTGGACCCCGCCGAGTCGGTACGGCGGCTGTCCGAGCTGGGTGCGTACGGCGTCACGTTCCACGACGACGACCTGATCCCCTTCGGGTCGAGCGACACGGAGCGGGAGTCGCACATCAAGCGGTTCCGGCAGGCGCTGGACGCGACCGGCATGAAGGTGCCGATGGCGACGACGAACCTGTTCACACACCCGGTGTTCAAGGACGGCGCCTTCACGGCGAACGACCGGGACGTACGGCGGTACGCCCTGCGCAAGACGATCCGCAACATCGACCTCGCGGTCGAGCTGGGCGCGAGCGTCTACGTGGCCTGGGGCGGCCGCGAGGGCGCGGAGTCGGGTGCGGCCAAGGACGTGCGGGACGCGCTCGACCGCATGAAGGAGGCCTTCGACCTGCTGGGCGAGTACGTCACCGAGCAGGGCTACGACCTGAAGTTCGCGATCGAGCCCAAGCCGAACGAGCCGCGCGGTGACATCCTGCTCCCGACGGTGGGGCACGCCCTGGCGTTCATCGAGCGTCTCGAGCGGCCGGAGCTGTACGGCGTGAACCCGGAGGTCGGCCACGAGCAGATGGCCGGTCTGAACTTCCCCCACGGGATCGCACAGGCGCTGTGGGCGGGCAAGCTCTTCCACATCGACCTCAATGGCCAGTCGGGCATCAAGTACGACCAGGACCTGCGGTTCGGGGCGGGCGACCTGCGGGCCGCGTTCTGGCTCGTCGACCTGCTGGAGCGGGCCGGGTACGCGGGGCCGCGGCACTTCGACTTCAAGCCGCCGCGGACCGAGGACCTCGACGGCGTGTGGGCGTCGGCCGCCGGCTGCATGCGCAACTACCTGATCCTCAAGGACCGGGCGGCGGCATTCCGCGCGGACCCGCAGGTGCAGGAGGCGCTGGCCGCTGCCCGGCTGGACGAACTGGCCCGCCCGACCGCCGAGGACGGTCTCGCCGCCCTGCTGGCCGACCGGAGCGCCTACGACACCTTCGACGTGGACGCGGCCGCCGAGCGCGGCATGGCCTTCGAGCACCTCGACCAGCTCGCCATGGACCACCTCCTCGGCGCCCGCTGACCGGTCCGGCACCCGTGAGAATGCTCCGGCCCCGTCCATCGAGGACGGGGCCGGAGCTCGTGCGGGGTGTCACCCCCCCGGAATCCAGGCGCGTCGGACGGGTCAGGAACAGACCGCGCGAAGCGGGAAGAGGCAGGCAGGAAGAGGCAGGAGGGGGCGGGGCCGTCAGGGCTCGCAGTCCGTCGCGAGAGTCGCGGAAGCCAGGGCCGTCGCCGGGTCCTGGCTCGCGCCGCTCACGGGGACCCATCGGCCGTGCTCCCTGCGGTACGGCCACCAACGTCCTTCGCGGTCCAGGCGGAGCTGGTGAGGTGCGCCGACGACGGTCCACCGGTTGGCCCGCGCCACCAACGGGGGCCGCTCGTCCTCTTCCCAGGCCGACTCCAGCGCCGCACGCGCGCGTGCGAGCGTGTCGCCCGCCACCGCCCATTCCTCCTCGAGCACCGACAGGGCGGCTCCGCCTCCGAGCCGCCATGCGCGTACGGCCGCGGCCAGTGCCTCCCGTGTGCGCCCCGAACCCTCGCCGAGGCGATCCAGTACGTCCGGTCCCGGATCCCCCGCGGCCAGGCGCACCGCATCCTGTGCCGTGGTCGGCTCCGGGTCCACCGCGCGCCCGCCGTGCCCGGCGCGCAGGGCCTCGGCGAGCAGGCGGTGGGCCTCTGCCGCCGTCCGGGAGGCCAGAAAGGACAGGCCGCGAGGGTCGACACCCGGCGGAGGCGCCGCCTCGGTGTCCAGGGACGGCGGCACGCCCGGGCCCTCCCCGAGGCTGGGTGGCGCGGGCAACGGGGGCAGCATCTGGCCCGCCGCGTACGCCTCTGCGGCGTCCACACCCTCCGGCCCGGATGCGACCTCCTGCGCGGGCGCGGAGCCCTGTGTCTGAAGGGCGTCGAGCACCGCTACCTCCGCCCGTCCCCGCATCAGCAGCAGGACGAAGGGGTCCTGGTCCAGCAGCCTCGCGACCTGGTAGCAGAGCGCGGCGGTGTGCCCACAGTGGTCCCAGGCGCCGCAGTCGCACTCCGGTTCCAGGTCGCCCATGCCCGGCAGCAGGTCGATGCCGGCGGCCGCTGCGTCCTCCACGAGGTGCGGTGGCATGTCGCGGTCCAGCAGCGCCGCGACATGCCCCGACCGCTCGATCGCCATGTCGACAAACCGGTCCCACTGTGTGTCGGAGAGCTGCTCCAGCAGGACGTCGGCCCGGTGCGTCGTACGGTCCCGGTCCTGGACGACCGCGGTGATGCGCCCCGGCCGCACCGACACCGCGCCGACCGCTCCCGCGCGTGCCAGCCGGCGCCCGGTCTTCACCTGCGCCGCGTCCATCGCCGCGTCCTCCAGCGCCTTCAGCCAGGCGCGGCCCCACCAGGTCTGCGCGAAGCCCCGTCCCTGGGCGGGCGGCAGCGCGACGAACGTCCGCTCCGCCTCGTCGTCGTACCGGGTCATCGCGTACCCCCTCGCAACTCGACCAGATCGGCCAGTTCCGCGTCCGTCAGTTCCGTGAGCGCCGCCTCGCCCGAGCCCAGAACGGCGTCGGCGAGTTCCCTCTTGCGGTTCAGGAGGGCGGCGATGCGGTCTTCGATGGTCCCCTCGGCGATCAGCCGGTGCACCTGCACGGGTCGGGTCTGGCCGATCCGGTGGGCACGGTCGGTGGCCTGCGCCTCGACGGCCGGGTTCCACCAGCGGTCGTAGTGCACGACGTGCTCCGCGCGCGTGAGGTTCAGTCCGGTGCCCGCGGCCTTCAGGGACAGCAGGAAGACCGGGGCCTCTCCGTCCTGGAAGCGCCGCACCAGCGACTCCCGTGCGGTGACCGACGTGCCGCCGTGCAGGAACAGCGACGACACGCCGCGCGCGGCCAGGTGCTGCTCCAGGAGCCGCGCCATCTGCACGTACTGCGTGAAGACCAGTACGCTCGCCTCCTCACTGAGGATCGTGTCGAGCAGCTCGTCCAGCAGTTCCAGCTTCCCCGAGCGGCCGGTGATCTTCGGCTGGTCCTCTTTGAGGAACTGCGCCGGGTGGTTGCAGATCTGTTTGAGGCCCGTCAGCAGCTTCACGATCAGGCCGCGCCGCGCCATGTGGCCGGCACCGGCGATCTCCGCGAGCGCCTCGCGCACCACCGCCTCGTACAGGCCCGTCTGTTCGGCGGTCAGCGACACGGGATGGTCCGTCTCGGTCTTCGGTGGCAGTTCCGGCGCGATTCCGGGATCCGCTTTGCGGCGTCGCAGCAGGAAGGGCCGTACGAGCCGGGCGAGTCGCTCCGCCGCCGCCGGGTCCTGTCCGCCCTCGACGGCCTGGGCGTAGTGCCGGCGGAAGCTGCCGAGCCGGCCCAGCAACCCGGGGGTGGCCCAGTCGAGGACGGCCCACAGCTCCGAGAGGTTGTTCTCCACCGGGGTGCCGGTGAGCGCCACGCGCGCGCGTGCGCCGATGGTGCGCAGTTGTCGCGCGGTCTCGGAGTACGGGTTCTTCACGTGCTGCGCCTCGTCCGCCACGAGCATGCCCCACGACACGGCGGCGAGCCGGTCGGTGTCCAGGCGCATGGTGCCGTAGGTGGTCAGCACGAACTCGCCGGGCGCGAGGTCGTCGAGGTCGCGGCGGGGCCCGTGGAATCGGCGTACCGGCGTGCCGGGCGCGAACCGTTCGATCTCCCGCTGCCAGTTGCCCATCAGGGAGGTCGGGCAGACCACCACGGTGGGACCGGCGGCGTCCGCGTCCGACTGCCGGTGCAGATGCAGGGCGATCAGCGTGATGGTCTTCCCGAGCCCCATGTCGTCGGCGAGGCAGCAGCCGAGGCCCAACGACGTCATGCGGACCAGCCAGTTGAGGCCACGTCGTTGGTAGTCGCGCAGCGTGGCCTCGAGGGCGGCCGGCTGCGCCACGGGCTCCTGCGCCTCGGGGTCGGCGAGGCGCTCCCGCAGGGACGCCAGCCATCCCGTGGGCCGCACCTGCACGCGGTGTCCGTCGACCTCCGTCGAGCCCGTCAAGGCCGCGGCCAGCGCGTCGACGGGCGTGACCTTGTGGTCCTGGCGGGCGCGGGCGCGGTGGGCCTCCTCCGGATCGACGAGCACCCACTGGTCGCGCAGGCGTACGACGGGGCGCTTGGCCTCGGCGAGCAGGTCCAGTTCCTCGCGCGTGAGGGCCCTGTCGCCCAGGGCGAACGTCCAGTTGAAGGCGAGCAGCGCGTCGGCGGACAGGAACGACGGGCCGGCCTCGGTCACAGCCGCGTGCGCCGCCGGGCCGCCGTCGGGCGGTCCCACCTCGGCGCGCTCGGTCAGGTCGCGGGCCAGCTCCCTCGGCCAGTGCACGTCGACTCCGGCGCCGGCGAGTGCCCGGGAACCGGTTCCGAGAAGCTCGGTGATCTCTTCGTCGGTGAGTTCCACGGCATCCGGTACGGTCGCCGACAGCAGGGGCGTGAGCGAGGGCCAGGCCCGTGCCGCCCGGCGCAGGGCGAGCAGGGCGTCCATCCGCGCGCGCGTGCCGAACGCCTCTCCCACGGTGCCGCCCCACACCTGAGCGGTGTCGGCGACGAGCCCGGGATCGCTGACGCTGTGCACCTGTGGCACCGCCCGGAACGTCGGCCGGGCGTCCTGGGGAGCCGCGGCCGACAGCCCCCGCACCTCGATACGCAGCGACAGCCGCACGCCGGTGTCGTGTCCCGCGGCGACGTCCAGGGCCCACTCGCGCAGCTCGGGCGAGGGCCGGGGCGACCGGGAGGCGTAGGCGGCCCCGGCCGTGAGGAGTTCGGCGGCGGGGGAGCGGGGCAGCGTGTCCGCGACGGCGTCCAGGAAGGACCGCACCAGAGGTTCCGGGTCGGGCAGCCGCAGGGGACCGGCGCCGTCCAGCGGGACCGCGTGCGCCTCGGGCGGCATGGCGGCGGCGAGGTGGCGGACCCGCTCGGTCCCCTCGGCGTCCAGTGGTCCCGCGCGCCAGGCGTCGTGTTCGGCCGCGGACAGGCCGGGCAGCAACAGCCCGCGCGCCACGAGGTGCAGGGCCTCGACGGCGACCGCCCCCCAGAACACCGTCGCCCGATGGCCGTCCGCATGGGCCCGCGCGCGTGTGAGCACGGGCAGGGCGGCCCGTACCGGGAGCAGCACGGCCGGCACGCTCACCGCCTCCACACCGTCGCCGTCGGGCAGGGCGACCGTCAGGCTTCCCGGGGCCCCCGTCGGTACGGTGCCGGGCGCCTCGCCGTCGGGGCGCCAGAACGCGACCGTGCCGGTGCGTGCCGGATCGCCGGGCAGGAAGACGGCACAGCAGTCGACGAGTGCGGAGATCTCGGAGGGGGCGGGAGGAGTGTTCTGCGCAGCGATGACGTATTCCTCAAATTTGACTAGCCAGGGTGCGGCCGCCGAGTGTACACGGACGTCGAGAGCGTGGGCTGCGGCTTGGGCGTGGCATGCGTCACTATGCAGTGGGGGAGGTGTTCTTCCGATGCCTTCCCGGACCCAGTCGCCGACGAGCTCTCAGGGGCGCGTAGGGGTCGGTCCTCAGGGAGTTCTCAGGGTCGCGCTGCGGAACCGCCACGAGCGCGGGGCCGTTTTCAGGACAGAGAGCGGCAGTGGCCGCGAAGGAGGCGACATCATGTCGAAGAACGCCAAGGTCGCAGCAGGTGGCGTGGCGGCCGGGCTCATCCTGCTGATCTGGCTGCCCTGGTGGGCCGCCCTGCTGATAGTTCTGGGAGTCCCGGCCGCCGCCTACCTCACGCTCGATCCCTCCCAGCGGCGCAGGCTGCGCCGTGTCTCACGCAAGGAGATAGGCCGTTGAGGCGCTGACGCCCACGACGGCAGGGTCCCGGCGGTGGGACGCCTTCCCTGTCCCTGGTCAGCTCGGCCGTACGGCCATCTTGTCGAGGGCCTCCAGGAGTCCGGGCAGCGACGGCCCTCGTCCCACCGGCAGGACCTCACCGGGCTCCTCGTCGAGCAGGATGAAAGCGATGTCGTCGGTCCTGGCGACGAGTGACCAGCCGGGGCCGTCCGCACGCAGCGTCCGCGCGTCCCCCGGCGCGAACGACGACCGGACCCGGCCGAGCGGTGGTGGCGTGTCGACGTAGGCGCGGGCCTCCGCGAGGACTCGCCGGACGCCGCCGTGTCCGGAGGGCGCCGCGCCGGGCCGGCCGTCCGTGGTCGCGGTCTCGTCCGTGGTGTCGGCCGGTGCGTCCGAGCCGGTGCCCGCGTCGCCGCCCCCGTCACCCTCTCCGCCGCCGCCCCCGTCACCCTCTCCGCCGTCGCCGGCGGCACCCTCCACCGAACCGGCGCCGCCGCCCGGTGTCGGGAACTCCGCGTCGTCGATCTGCTCCCGCCACTGCGCCCACTGCAGAGCGATCTCGTCGGCCCCGAGGCGGCGCTGCGGCGGTCCCCAGACGGTGGTGTCCGGCGGGCGCAGCGCGGGCTGGTCGGTGGACTCCGGCCCCGGGTCGTGCGGCACGGGTACACCGGGTGCCGCCACGGCGACCGCGAGGGGCCAGCCGGGCAGCGCCGTGACGACCGTGCGCTCGTCCGGCGACAGGTCGTACTCCATGCCGCAGTCCCAGGACGCCACGGCCACGGCGACCAGCGAGACGTCATCGATGACGACCGTCCACCGGGCCCCGTCGCCGTCCTGTCCCAGCACCAGGCCGTAGCCGTCGGCCAGCGGGGGGAGACCGAGCGCGGCGCACGCCTCCGGATAGTCGTCGCCCAGCACACTCGGAAACTTCGCCGGCGTCAGCAGTACCGCCGTGAGCACATAGAGCGCATCGTCCGCGGCGACGGCGTCCTCGTCCGTCCCGGCCATCCCAGCCTCCCCATCGGTTCGTCCAATGGCGGGCACCCTAGTGCGCCCGAGAAGCCCTTGTCACGACTCCCAGACGCACCCGAGCTGCAGTTTTCCGGTTGGACGGGGGCGAATCGACCACCTGGCGCCGGGGGCGGACTCAGGTCGCGGGCAGCCCCAGGAGCGCACGGGCCACGTCCCCCGGGGGCTCGTCCCGTTCCCGCGCGAGCGCGATCACGGCCCGGCACGCCAGTTCGTTGACCCCGAACGACAGGGCCTCCGGCGACACGCGGCCCGCCGCCTCGTCGATCCGGTCCTGGTCGTCGTCCACACACGCCGAGACGTACGCGGCCGCGGCCTCGAACAGGTTGTGCGAGCGGGGCCCGCCGCCCGCGTCCCCCCGCTTGCCCCGCTCCGTGCGCCGAGCGGTGCGGGATCTGTCCCAGGCCTCGCGGATCCTGCCGAACAAGCGGACCACCCTCCCCAACCGATCATCCTGGCTGACCGTGCATCTCCTGCTACTCAACGTAGAGTTGAAGTCCCGACGGCAGAAGGGGGCGGCCATGGCAGGGCGCTTCGAGCAATTGGCACGGATCCGGCGCATGGATCCCCACGAGGACGCCTCGCAGATCTATCGGCTGTCCTCGGCCCACGAGTTCCCCTGGGACTTCGCCCGTGCCCTGGAACTGGCGCTCTACCGCACCTACGCCGTACCGAGCATCGGCCGGCTGCTCGCCGAGACCGCGGAGTTCACCGGCCGGCCCCAGAAACGGTACGACGACACGGCGCTGCTGCTCGACGCCGTGGTCGAGCACGGCTTCGGCAGCCGGCAGGGCCGCACCGCCATCCGGCGCATCAACCAGATGCACCGCAGTTACGACATCACCAACGACGACATGCGGTACGTCCTGTGCACGTTCGTGGTGATCCCCAAACGCTGGATCGACACCTACGGATGGCGCAGGATGTCGCGCCACGAGACCGTCGCCTCCGCCGTGCACTACCGCACGCTGGGGCGGCACATGGGCATCAAGGACATTCCCGGTTCCTACGAGGAGTTCGAGGCCTGTCTCGACGCCTACGAGGAGGCCAACTTCGCCTGGGACGAGGGCGCGCGCCGCGTCTCCGACGCCACACTCGACCTCATGGCCTCCTGGTATCCGCGCCCTCTCGCGCCGCTCCTGCGCGCCGGGACCCTCGCCCTGCTCGACGAACCCCTGCTGCGGGCCTTCGGCTACGTTCCGCCGAGCCCCGTCACCCGCGCGGTCGTGCGCCGCGCCGTCAGACTGCGCGGGCGCGCGGTCCGCCTGCTGCCGCCGAGGCGTGCCCCGCACCATGCCCGTCAGAACCGGGAGATCAAGGGCTATCCGAACGGCTACCGGCTGGCCGATCTGGGCACGCGCCCGGCTCCCGGCCTCCGGGGCTGCCCGGTCCGTCACGTCGACACGTCAGCCGCCGAGTGAAGCGATCGTCTCCCGCAGCCAGCTGAGTTCGGCCCGGGAGGTGGCCCGCGCGACGATCAGTGCGCCACGCCGGAAGGGGTCGTCCAACTCCTCGGCGCCCAAGGGTCGCTCACCGTCGTAGAAGAAGCTCGCGGGCTCTTCCAGGAAGGCGAGCCGGCGGTGCAGTACGGCGGTCTGGGCGGCGGCGTCGTCCAGGTGCCGGAGGAAGGCGAGCACCGTGAACCAGCGGTTCTCGTCGGTGATGTCGCGCCGAACGGGATCGGCGAGCCGTCGGCGCAGCTCCCGCCGCCCCTCCTCGGTGAGGGCCAGGACATGACGTGGCGCGGCCACGGAGCCGGGCTGCGTGGTGCGTGCGAGGAGGCCCGCCTTCTCCAGGCGTTTGATCGCGGGATAGAGCGTGCTCTCGGCGACCGGACGCACGTGCCCCGTCAGTGCGGTGATGCGCTTGCGCAGCTCGTAGCCGTGCAGCGGGTTGTCGTAGAGGAAACCGAGGACGGCGAGCTCCAGCATGCCCGCATTATCTCCCGCGGCCCCTGCGGCTCTTGACGACGGTGTACCTCGTGGACGCAATACATCGCAGTCGATGTATTCTCTGGAACGGTACGAGGAACGTGGCACACCACAGGGGGACGGAATGAACGAGGCACGGTTCGACGACAGGGGAAGTCTCATCCGCTGGACGGAGACGCCCGGAGAGGAACCCGCCCGGGTGTACGTGCACGGGCTCGGCTCGGTCTCGTCCGCGTACCACGCCCACATCGCGGCGCGCGCGGAACTCGCCGGCCGGCGCAGCCTCTTCGTCGATCTGCCCGGTCACGGCATCAGCGACCGCCCGGAGCAGTTCGGATACACGCTCGTGGACCACGCCGACGCGCTGGCCGCCGTTCTGGACTCGGCCGGACTGACCGGCGCCGAACTGGTCGCGCACAGCATGGGTGGCGCGGTCGCCGTCGTCCTCGCCCACCGGCGGCCGGAACTGGTCTCCCGCCTGGTCCTCACGGAGGCCAACCTGGACGCGCCCCCGCCGCCGACCGCCGGCAGCAGCGTCATCGCCTCCTACGAGGAGGACGAGTTCGTCGACGGCGGCCACGCGCGCGTGCTGGCGGACGTCGGCCCCCGGTGGGCGGCGACGATGCGGCTGACGGACCCCCGCGCCCTGCACCGTTCCGCCGTCGGGCTGTGCCGGGGATCGGACCCCGTCATGCGCACCCTTCTCGGGGAGCTCGAGGTGGAGCGTGTCTACCTTCAGGGCGAACTCAGCGGCGGACTGGAGGGCCGGGAGGCTCTGGAGGCGACGGGCGTGCGCGTGACGACCGTGGCTGGTGCCGGGCACAACGTCATGTTCGACCGTCCCGACGCGTTCGCGGCGGCGGTCGCCCGGCTGGACTGACTCAGCCCGCGCGGGTCGCCAGGGCCAGGAACCGGGCGTCCTCGTCGACGTACGTCGTCATCTCCCACCCGGAACCGGCCAGCAGCGGCCGGAGATTGGCCTCGGCACGAAGGTCGTCCGGCGTGAGCCGCCGTCCCTGACGTGCCGCGAGCGCCGCCCGGCCGATCGGGTGGAACAGCGCCAGCACACCGCCGGGACGCACTACGCGCGCCAACTCCCGCAGATTTCCGGCCGGATCCGGAAGGTGCGCGACGAGACCCGCCGCGAAGACCGCGTCGAGCGTCCGGGAACGCAGGGGCAACGCGGCCACGTCGGTCAGCAGCAGGCGCCCGTCACGGTCCCTCCCCGCCCCTACGGCGGCCTGGAGCATGGCAGGTGTCAGATCGGCCCCGACGACCAGCCCCGACGGCCCCACGGCCGCACGCAACGGGGGCAGGGCCCGACCGGTGCCGCATCCGGCATCGAGCACCCGGTCGCCCTCACGCAGCCCCAGTCCGGCGACCGCGGCGGTGTAGGCCGGGCCGTCGTCCGGGAACCGGCGGTCCCAGTCGGCGGCACGGGAACCGAAGAATTCCTGGATGTGCGTGTGGTCGTCGCTCATGCGTCGCATGATCCCTCAAGAGCACAGAAGACGCCGCAGCGCACATGTTCGAGCGTGACGCGATCGTTCCATCTCCCCTCTGTGTCAGATAGCAACACCTTTCGAAATGCGCCCCCGTTGTGCGCCCCGATCGGGACTAGCGTCCCGGGGCCATGGGACACCTGGACCACGCCGCCCTCGGCTGGCTGACCCCCGCGCTGTCGTACGCGATGGCCTGTACCGGCGCCGCTCTCGGGCTGCGCTGCACCGTGCGCGCCCTGGCCGCCACCGGGCGCACGCGCCGCAACTGGCTCCTGACCGCGGCCTCGGCGATCGGCACGGGTATCTGGACGATGCACTTCGTCGCCATGCTCGGCTTCCGGGTCAGCGGCACGGACATCCGTTACGACGTACCGCTCACCCTCGTGAGTCTGCTCGTCGCGGTGCTCGTCGTCTGTGCCGGCGTCTTCGCCGTCGGCTACGGCCGCAACCGGGCGCGGGCACTCCTGCTCGGCGGACTCACCACCGGAATCGGCGTCGCGAGCATGCACTATCTCGGCATGGCGGCCATGCGCCTGCACGGCGAGGTGAGCTACGACCCGGGACGCGTCGGACTCTCGGTGCTCATCGCCGTCGCGGCCGCCACAGCGGCCCTGTGGGCGGCGCTGAACACCCGGTCGCCCCTCGCCGTCACCCTCGCCTCGTTGATCATGGGGGCGGCGGTGAGCAGCATGCACTACACCGGCATGTTCGCGGTGAGCGTGCGTGTCACGCCCTCCGGTGAGGCGCTGCCGGGGGCCACGGCGATGCAGTTCATCTTCCCCCTCGCCGTCGGCCTAGGGTCCTACCTCTTCTTGACGTCGGCCTTCGTCGCGCTGTCGCCGACGGCCCGGGAGCGCGAGGCGTCCGCCTCGGCCCGGCAGCAACCCGTCGGGAGTACCGCCCCGTAACGGCGGACCGGGCGTCAGGGCCCGGCCACAACGCACCGCACACCGTCCCGAGCGAGGAGGCCATGCGTCCACCCCGTACCACCCCCGCCCGCCCCACGCCCGAAGCCGGCGCCGAGACCTCGGCCCAGCCGTCCGTGCGCGGCCGTCGTGCGCACGCCGGACCACCCGCCGACGAGCGCCCGGCGGAGCCCGCGGGCGAGGCACCCGACCCGCCCGCCGCGCGCGCGTGGCGCGGGCGCATGCAGCCCCGCACCGTGCGCGCCCGGATCATCTGCCTCCTGATGGTGCCCGTCGTCTCCCTGCTGGCCCTGTGGGCGTACGCCACCGTCACCACCGCCCAGGACGTCTCCCGGCTGCGGCAGGTCCAGCGTGTGGACGCCCGTGTCCGGGCCCCCGTCAGTACCGCCGTCGCCGCTCTGCAGGCCGAGCGGCTCGCCGCCGTGCGCCACGCCACCGACCCGTCGTCGGTGCCGGGTGCCGACTTCCGGGACCTGATCGCGCGCACCGACCGCGCGGTGGGACAGCTGCGGCTCGGCGACCGCCACACCGTGGCCGACAGCGAGGAACTGCCTGCCGGAGTGGCCCGGCGGCTCGAGGCGTTCGTCACCGGCGCCGAACGGCTGGCGTCGCTGCGTACCGCCGTCCTCGACCACCGGGCGGGCTGGGAGGAGACCTACCGCAGCTACACGGTGGCCATCTCGGCCGCCTTTCACGTGGGTGGCGCGCTGAGCGGCGTCCAGGACGCCGATCCGGGATCCGACGCGCGCGTGCTGGTCGAATTCGCCCGCGCGGGCGAGGCACTGGCCCAGGAGGACGCCCTGCTGGGCGGTGTCCGCCCGGCCGACGGACTCGCCGGTGAGCGGCTGCGCCTGTTCACCGGAGCCGTCGCCACGCGCCGGACGCTGACCGAGTCCTCCGTCGCCGATCTGGGCGGCTCCGAGCGCACCGCCTGGCGGGATCTGGCGGGCAGCGGTGCCTACCTGACCGTGGGCGCGGCGGAGGACCGGCTGCTCGACAGCGGATCACCGGGCCGGCCGGCCGAGGCCACGGCATCCCGGACCGCCTGGGACGGGGCGCACGCGCGCGTGCGTGACGGCATGCGGGCCATCGAGCGGGACGCCGGACGTTCGGTCGCCGACCGGGCCGACCCGTTCACCCGCGGAGTGCTCACTCCGGCCGGGGCCGCGGTCCTGTTCGGACTCCTCGCCGTCGTCGCGTCGCTGGTCATCTCCGTCCGCATCGGCCGCGGTCTGGTGGTCGAGCTGGTGAGTCTGCGCAACAGCGCCCTGGAGATCGCCCGGCACAAGCTCCCCGAGGCGATGCGCAGGCTGCGCGCCGGGGACCCGATAGACATCCGGACCGAGGCACCGGCGCAGCCTCCCGCCGAGGACGAGGCCGGTCAGGTCGCCGAGGCCCTGGGCAGCGTGCACCGGGCCGCCCTGCGCGCCGCGGTGGAACGTGCCGAACTCGCCGGCGGCATCGCCGGGGTCTTCGTCAACCTCGCCCGCCGCAGCCAGATCCTCGTCCACCGCCAACTGAGCCTCCTGGACAGCATGGAACGCCGCTCCGACGACCCGAACGAACTCAGCGACCTCTTCCGGCTCGACCACCTCACCACCCGCATGCGGCGCCACGCCGAAAGCCTGATCATCCTCTCCGGTGCGGCGCCCGGACGGGCCTGGCGCAGGCCGGTGTCCCTGACCGACGTGGTCCGTGCCGCCGTCTCCGAAGTCGAGGACTACGCACGCGTGGAGGTACGGCAGCTCCCCGAGGCGTCCGTGCAGGGCGCGGCCGTCGCCGACGTCACCCACCTCCTGGCCGAGATCATCGAGAACGCGGCCCAGTTCTCCCCACCCCACACACGCGTACGGGTCACCGGTGAACCGGTCGGCAACGGCTACGCGATCGAGGTCGAGGACCGCGGCCTCGGCATGGGCAGGGGCGCCCTCGACGAGGCCAACCACCGCATCACGAGGTCGGAGACACTCGACCTGTTCGACAGCGACCGGCTCGGTCTGTTCGTCGTCAGCCGGCTCGCCGCCCGGCAGGACATCAAGGTGCACCTCAAGACCTCCCCCTACGGCGGTACCACCGCGGTCGTCCTCCTGCCCACCGCGATCCTGCACAGCGAAACGGCGCCACCTCCTCCCCGGGCGGCCCACGAGGCGACCCGGCCCGAGGAGCACCTCCACGCGCGCGTGCCCGGCGCCTCGGGGCAGCAGGAATCCGTGCCCGCACCGGTCGACCGGCCGGCGCTGGCATCGGCCGCACCAACGGCGACGCGCACCACGACATCGGGCCGGCCCCCTGGAGCGCCCGCGCTGCGACTCCACCGGTCCTCCGACGTCCCCGATGCCTCCGAAGCCCTCGCGACGGGCGACGTCCCCCGCACACCGCGGCCGACGGGGGAGCCCGACGACCTCCCCCGCCGGGTACGGCAGGCGAGTCTCGCCCCCCAGCTGCGCGACGGCAGACCCCCTGAGCCGACCCGGCCCGGCCCAGCGCACGACGACGAACAACGCACCCCCGAGGCCGTCCGGGACCGTATGACCGCCTACCGCGACGGCTGGTCGCGCGGCGGTGGCCGTCGCCCCGGCCACCCCGCACCGCCGGAGCCGCCGCCCGGCGACAGCACCGAAGGAGACCCCGCATGATCCAGAATCCCGGCACGGGAACCGCCCGGCGGGCCCGCGAACTCGACTGGCTCCTGGACGACCTCGTCGGACGCGTACACGAGGTGCGGCACGCCGTGGTGCTGTCGAACGACGGACTCGCCGTGGGCGCGTCGCACGGACTCGGCCGCGAAGACGCCGAACACCTCGCCGCCGTCGCCTCCGGCTTCCACAGCCTGGCCAAGGGGGCGGGCCGGCACTTCGGCGCCGGGGGCGTGCACCGGACCATGGTCGAAATGGACGACGGGTTCCTGTTCGTGGCCGCGGCGGGGGACGGCTCCTGCCTCGCCGTCCTCACCGCCGTGACCGCGGACATCGGTCTCGTGGCCTACGAGATGGCACGGCTGGTGAGACGCGTCGGCGAGCACCTGCACACCGCGCCACGTGCCGCCGCACGACCACCCTTCGGCGCATGACCCGGAAGGGCCCCAGGGATGACCGACGACATCACGGACGGCGGCCGGGAAGGACCGGGCAGCCAGTGGTACGACAACGAGGCCGGACCCCTCGTCCGCCCCTACGCGATGACCGGTGGCCGCACCCGGCCGGGGCCCACGGGGGTGCGGTTCGACCTGATCGCCCTCGTCACACACGCAGTCGGCGCACCGGACGTGGACGACACCGTGCTGGGACCGGAACACCGCACGCTGATCGACCTGTGCCGCACGGAGACCCAGTCGGTGGCCGAACTCGCCGCCGACGCGGACCTGCCGGTGGGCGTCGTCAGGGTACTCCTCGGCGACCTGGCGGAACTGGGGTGCGTGACCGTCAGCCGTCCCGTGCCACCGGCGCAGTTGCCGGACGAACGGATTCTGCGCGAAGTGATCGACGGACTGCGCGCTCTGTAGGGAAGGCCGAACGAACGACCATGACCGGCACGCACGTGCACGACCACCCGCACCGAGAGAAGTGATCGATGGCCTCCGAACGCTCCGACGCCACGGACGGCGACACGACCGCGCTGGCGTTGAAGATCCTGGTCGCCGGAGGTTTCGGCGTGGGCAAGACCACCCTGGTGGGCGCCGTCAGCGAGATCAGGCCGCTGCGCACGGAGGAACTGCTCAGCGAGGCCGGTCGGCTGGTGGACGACACCGGCGGCATCGACCGGAAGGTCACCACGACCGTCGCCATGGACTTCGGACGCATCACCATCCGGTCCGGACTCTCGCTCTACCTCTTCGGCACACCGGGGCAGGACCGGTTCTGGTTTCTCTGGGACGAACTGGCGCAGGGGGCGCTCGGCGCCGTCGTCCTCGCGGACACCCGACGCCTGGCGGACTGCTTCCCGGCGGTGGACTACTTCGAACACCGGCACATCCCGTTCGTGGTGGCCGTGAACTGCTTCACGGGAGCACGCCGCCACGACGAGCACAGCGTCCTGCGCGCCCTCGACCTCGATCCGGGAACACCCGTGGTGCTGTGCGACGCCCGGGACCGCGACTCGGGGAAGGAGGTGCTGATCAGGCTCGTCGAGTACGCCGGACGGATGCACACCGCCCGGCTCCTCGACTCCGTCCGCTGACCGGACCGCTTCCCCCGGGCAGGGGGCTCTCAGCCGGCCACCGACTTCTGGGCCAGGATCTTGTCCACGGTCACCCGGACGAGCAGTTCGCCCGGGACACCGTTGCGTGCCCCGAACTCCTCGGCGCGCTCCTCACCCATGTACCGGGCGCCGATGCGCGCGGCCCAGTGCCGCAGTTCGCCGAGGTCCTCCGAGATGCGCGCACGCCCCTGCAGCACCACGAAGTGGAAGGGCGGCCGGTCGTCGTCCACACACAGGGCGATGCGGCCGTCACGGACCAGATTGCGCCCCTTCACGGTGTCCTTGCCGGTGTTGAACACCAGGTCGTCCCCGTCCAGCAGGAACCAGATGGGTGCGACGTGCGGGCTGCCGTCGGCCCGGACGGTCGAGAGTTTTCCGGTGCGGGTGCCGTCCGAGACGAACGCCCGCCATTCCTCATCGGTCATCTTCTGTGCCATGCCCCCATCCTCCTTGCCCGGAGCACGGGCGTGGTGAAGGCTGGCGGACGGATCCCCCGGCCAGGGGGAGGCAACGCGTACGGGGAGACACGGGGAGATCGGATCATGGTGCAGAACCAGGGACTGGGCTGGCTGCTGGACGACCTGACCGCACGCGTCGAACACGTGCGGCACGCGTTGGTCCTGTCCAACGACGGATTGGTGACCGGGGCGAGCACGGGCCTGCGACGCGAGGACGCCGAGCACCTCGCCGCCGTGTCGTCCGGACTGCACAGCCTGGCCAAGGGCTCGGGCCGCCACTTCGGCGCCGGCCAGGTACGGCAGACGATGGTCGAGTTCGACGACGCCGTCCTGTTCGTCACCGCGGCGGGCTCGGGCAGTTGCCTGTGCGTGCTCAGCGGGGCGGAGGTCGACATCGGGCAGATCGCCTACGAGATGACACTGCTCGTGAACCGGGTGGGTGAGCACCTCGACGTCGACGCGCGGCAGCCGGGACGTATATCACCCACCGAGCCCTGACCTGCGCTTTCGGTGTCCCCGATGGTTGGCATCAGAGTTGTCCACAGGCTCGCCACGGATGTCGCGGTTGCGGCTACGGTTTTTGTGTCGGCGGGCGCGGACGGCGCCGGCCACACACTCCACGGGGGAGACGAACCATGTCCGGCAACACCATCACGCACAACGTCGCAGCGGCCGGCGAGCAGACCGGCACTACCCGGGGCGCCGCGGTCACGTGTCATCGCGCGGCTCGGGAACTGGGCCTCAGGCGCAGCGAGTTCGACCTCGCCGTGCACCTCGGCCGGGTCCGCACGGTCCCCGACGACGGAGGAGGCGGGCGGCGCGTCCCCCGCGACGAGATCGACCGGATCCGGGCGGCGGACGGCTTCCCCGAGGTGCTGCGGGCCGCTGTCCATACCGTCGGGACCACGGAGGGCGCGGCCCTCATGGACGTGACCACGGCCCGGTTCACCCGTCTCGCCCGGCTCGGGCTGCTGGTGCCCGTGAAGTTCTACGTCAACCGGTACCGCGCCGTCGTCTGGCTGTATCCGGCCGAGGAGCTGAGGCAGTTCAGGGCCGACGAGCGCAACACCGCACTGCTGACGGGCCGCACGCCCGAAGGCCTGCGGGACCAACTGGGGGAGGGGCTCGACCTGCGCCCCCGCAACTGGCGGGGCAGGCACCTGGGATTCCTGCTCCGGCAGGCGGACGACCCGTGGGCCCGGGCCGCGGCGGTGGCGTCGCTGCTCGACGCCGCCGAGATCGCGGACGTCGTCACGGATCCCTACGAGCGCACCCATCTGCGCCGGTTCCGCCCCGCACTCCCCACGCACGGGTCGCCGGGCTCCCCGGCCGCGCAGCTCGCCGAGGAGATCGTCACGGCCGGCGACCCGGACGAGATCGACTGGCTCCGCTCGGACCTGGCGGCCGCGTTGGACACGGCCCGCCGCCATCTTCCGGCGCCCCGCACGGCCGGGCACGTCGCGCCGCACCCGCCCGGTCCGGAATCCCCGCCGCGCGAGCCGGCGGCACCGGTGCCGCCCGAGGCGGAGAACGCCGCACCGCGGGCGGCGAAGCGACCGGGGCGGCTGAGCGGCCTGTTCGGCAGGCTGTGGCGCAGAGACTCCTGACCTACAGGGCGCGGAACAGCCCCTCCTGGACGACGGAGACCAGCATGCGTCCTTCCCTGTCGTAGATCCGCCCACGGGCCAGCCCACGCCCGCCGGTCGCGATCGGCGACTCCTGGTCGTACAGGAACCACTCGTCGGCCCGGAACGGCCGGTGGAACCACATGGCGTGGTCCAGGGACGCCATGTCGAACCCCCGGGGACCCCACAGCGGCTCCACCGGGATGCGCACGGCATCCAGCAGCGTCATGTCACTGGCGTAGGTCAGGGCGCAGGTGTGCACGAGCGGGTCGTCGCCCAGCGGCCCGACGGCGCGCATCCACACGGCGCTGCGGGGCTCGGCGCCCTCGACGTCCTCGGCGCTCCAGCGAAGCCGGTCGACGTAGCGGATGTCGAAGGGCTGACGGCGGGCCATCCTCTCCAGCTGCTCCGGCAGTGCGCCGAGGTGCTCCCGTACCTCGTCGGCGACCGTCGGCAGGGACTCCGGATCGGGGACCTCGCGGGCCGGCGGCAACTGGTGCTCGAAACTCCCCTGCTCAGGCTTGTGAAAGGAGGCGGTGAGCGTGAAGATCGTGCGGCCCTGCTGCACGGCGGTGACCCTGCGGGTGGTGAACGACCGTCCGTCCCTGTCCCGTTCGACCTGGTACACGATGGGCACCCCCGGGCGTCCCGGACGCAGGAAGTACGCGTGCAGCGAGTGCACCGGGCGGTCACCGTCGGTGGTGCGGCCCGCGGCGACCAGGGCCTGGCCGGCCACCTGGCCGCCGAAGACCCGCTGCAGCGACTCCTCGGGGCTGCGGCCACGGAAGATGTTGACCTCGATCTGCTCCAGGTCGAGCAGGGCGACGAGGCTCTCGGCCGGATTCGTCATGCGTGGGGTTCTCCTGTGCTCACAGCTGGCCGACATCCGTGACTCGGACGACCGCGCGGCCCTCCGCGTCGGAGGCGGTGAGGTCGACCTCCGCACTGACGCCCCAGTCGTGGTCGTCGTTCGGGTCGTCGAAGATCTGCCGCACGCGCCACAGCCCGTTCTGCGGCTCCTCCTCGATGATCAGCAGCTTCGGACCGCGGGCGTCGGGGCCGGTGCCGAGGTCGTCGTACTCGTCCCAGTACTTGTCCATGGCCTCGCCCCACGCGTCGGCGTCCCAGCCCGCGTCGGCATCCATCTCGCCCAGCTCACCGACCTGGTCCAGGGCGGCGAGCTCGACACGGCGGAACATGGCGTTGCGGACCAGCACACGGAAGGCACGAGCGTTGGCCGTGACCGGGCGTACCTGATCGGCCTTCTCCTGAGCCTCCTCGGCGGTCATCTCCTCCGGATTGGCGAGCTGCTCCCACTCGTCGAGGAGACTGGAGTCGACCTGGCGCACCATCTCGCCGAGCCACTCGATCAGGTCCTGCAGGTCCTCGGACTTGAGGTCGTCCGGCACGGTGTGGTCGAGGGCCTTGTAGGCGCTCGCCAGGTAGCGCAGCACGATGCCCTCGGTGCGGGCCAGTTCGTAGTGCGAGACCAGCTCCGTGAAGGTCAGCGCCCGTTCGTACATGTCGCGGATGACCGACTTCGGGGACAGCGGGTGGTCACCGACCCAGGGGTGGCTCCTGCGGTACGTGTCGTAGGCGTGGAAGAGCAGCTCCTCCAAGGGCTTCGGGTACGTGATGTCCTGGAGGCGCTCCATGCGCTCCTCGTACTCGACGCCGTCCGCCTTCATCGCGGCCACGGCCTCACCGCGGGCCTTGTTCTGCTGGGCGGCGAGGATCTGCCGCGGGTCGTCCAGCGTGGACTCCACGACCGACACCATGTCCAGCGCGTACGAAGGCGACTCCGGGTCCAGCAGTTCGAAGGCGGCCAGGGCGAACGTCGACAGCGGCTGGTTCAGCGCGAAGTCCTGCTGCAGGTCCACCGTGAGACGCACGATGCGCCCCTCCGCGTCCGGCTGGTCGAGCTTCTCCACGATGCCGCCGTCCAGCAGCGAGCGGTAGATGGCGATAGCCCGCCGGATGTGCCTGAGCTGCTGCCTGCGCGGCTCGTGATTGTCCTCCAGCAGGTGCCGCATCGCGGAGAACGCGTCGCCCGGGCGGGCGATCACCGACAGCAGCATGGTGTGGGTGACCCGGAAGCGGGACGTCAGCGGCTCCGGCTCCGAGCCGATGAGCTTGTCGAACGTGCTCTCCGACCAGGCGACGAACCCCTCGGGAGCCTTCTTCCGGACGACCTTCCGCCGCTTCTTCGGGTCGTCACCGGCCTTGGCGAGCGCCTTCTCGTTCTCGACGACGTGCTCGGGCGCCTGGGCGACGACGAAGCCCTCCGTGTCGAACCCGGCGCGCCCGGCCCGGCCGGCGATCTGGTGGAACTCCCTGGCCCTCAGCGTGCGGACCCGGGTGCCGTCGTACTTGGTCAAGGCGGTGAACAGCACGGTCCGGATCGGGACGTTGACGCCCACACCGAGCGTGTCCGTCCCGCAGATCACCTTCAGCAGGCCCGCCTGCGCGAGCTTCTCCACCAGCCGCCGGTACTTGGGCAGCATGCCGGCATGGTGGACCCCGATGCCGTGCCGCACGTACCGGGAGAGATTGCGGCCGAACTTCGTGGTGAAGCGGAAGTTGCCGATCAGCTCGGCGATCCGTTCCTTCTCCTCACGCGTGCACATGTTGATGCTCATCAGCGCCTGCGCCCGCTCCACGGCCTGCGCCTGGGTGAAATGCACGATGTACACCGGGGCCTGGCGGGCCGCCAGCAGATCGGTGAGCGTCTCGGTGAGCGGGGTGTAGCGGAATTCGTAGGACAGCGGCACCGGACGGGTGGCCGAGCGGACCACCGCGGTGGGACGCCCGGTGCGGCGCGCCAGGTCCTTCTCGAAGAAGGAGACGTCGCCGAGCGTCGCCGACATCAGGACGAACTGGGCCTGCGGCAGTTCCAGCAGGGGAATCTGCCAGGCCCATCCACGGTCCGGCTCCGCGTAGAAGTGGAACTCGTCCATGACGACCTGGCCGATGTCCGCGTGCCTGCCGTCACGCAGCGCGATCGACGCCAGGACCTCGGCGGTGCAGCAGATGACCGGGGCGTCGGAGTTCACCGAGGCGTCGCCGGTCAGCATGCCCACGTTCTCGGTGCCGAAGATCTTGCACAGCTCGAAGAACTTCTCCGACACCAGCGCCTTGATCGGAGCCGTGTAGAAGGTGACCTCGTCCCGGGCCAGAGCGGCGAAGTGCGCGCCGGCCGCGATCATGCTCTTACCGGAACCGGTGGGGGTGGACACGATCACGTTCGCGCCGGAGACCACCTCGATCAGCGCCTCCTCCTGATGGGGGTAGAGCGTGAGACCGCGTTCCTGGGCCCACGCCTCGAAGGCTTCGTACAAGGCATCGGGGTCGGCGGTCCGCGGCAGCTGATCGATGAGGGTCACGCCCCCATCTTGCCTGTCCCGGGTCGTGATGGGGGAATCGGCTGTCCGCATGAAGATCACGAACGCTACGCTGGGTCGCCGACGCGGCAACCGCGGATCCGGACAACTGCACAGCGGTACACGAGGAATGGGGCGGGCAACGGCGATGATGGGACCAGCACACTCACTCTCGGGCGCCGCGGCGTGGCTCGGCGTCGGGGCGGCGACCGCCGCCGCGGGACATCCGATGCCCTGGCCGGTGCTGCTCGCCGGAGCCCTGATCTGTGCCGGAGCGGCGCTGGCCCCCGATCTCGACCACAAGGCGGCCACCATCTCCCGGGCCTTCGGACCGGTCTCACGGGGGCTGTGCGAGATCGTCGACAAGCTGTCCTACAGCGTCTACAAGGCCACGAGGAAGCGGGGCGACCCGCGCCGCTCCGGCGGGCACCGCACGCTGACGCACACCTGGCTGTGGGCGGTCCTGATCGGCGGGGGCACCTCGGTCCTGGCCATCACGGGTGGCCGTTGGGCGGTCCTGGCGATCCTCTTCGTGCACATGGTGCTGGCCATCGAGGGCCTGCTCTGGCGGGCCACCCGCGGCTCGAGCAGCGACGTGCTGGTCTGGCTGCTGGCCGGGACCAGCGCATGGATCCTCGCCGGGATCCTGGACAAGCCGGACGGCGGCGCGGACTGGTTGTTCACCGCGCCGGGCCAGGAGTACCTGTGGCTGGGACTGCCGATCGTGCTCGGTGCCCTGGTGCACGACATCGGCGACGCGCTGACCGTTTCCGGCTGCCCGATACTCTGGCCCATACCGGTGGGCCGCAAGCGGTGGTATCCCATCGGCCCGCCGAAGGCCATGCGGTTCCGGGCGGGCAGCTGGGTGGAGCTCAAGGTGCTGATGCCGGTGTTCATGCTGCTCGGGGGAGTGGGCGGCGCGGCCGCGCTCAACTTCATCTGAGCGGCCCGCGGCCGGCCGGGTCAGCCGGTTTCCCCGGCGTCCCGCCCCTCGCCCGTGCCGTAGCGCCGCTCGAAGCGGGCGACGCGCCCCTCCGAGTCCACCGTTCGCGCCTTGCCGGTGTAGAAGGGGTGGCTCTCCGAGGAGATCTCCACGTCCACCACCGGGTACGTCTCGCCGTCGTCCCACGCGATGGTCTGGTCGCTGGTCGCGGTGGACCGGGTCAGGAAGGCGTACCCGGCACTGCGGTCCCGGAAGACGACGGGCCGGTATTCGGGATGCTTGTCCTGCTGCATGGCTGCTCCTCCTACGGCACGGTTCATCGGGGCGACGGCAGGTGTCCGCCGTCGCGAGTGGCGTCAGCCGGGCAGGGAATCCTCGTCGACCACGTGCATCGCGGCCTCTTCGGCGGAGGCGGCCGCGCCGTCGATGCCCACGTCCAGGGCGACCAGCGTCGGCTCCTCGTCCTCGTGCGCCCCTTCGTCGGGTGCCACGAGCCGGCCAGAGCGGTCCGCGCCGACCTCGTTGTCCAGCAGTTCCCCGTCGGTGCCGTCGGAATCGCCCAGCCCGTCACCGTCGGGCGCGAGCTCGTCCGGCCGCTCCTCGGCCAGCCGCTGGTCCAGTGTTTCGCCGCGGCGGCGTTCGGCGGCCGTCACGCCGGTGTGTTCCACCCCCCAGGGGCGCTCGGGCGGGGACCAGCCCCGGTCGAGGGGATCATCGACACCGTCCTCCTCGAGGGTGTCCTCACCGTCGAGCAGGCCGGTGTCCTCCCTCTGCTCGGATCCGTCGGGCTGGTAGACGTCATCTCCCCATCCGTCGACGCTGTTCACGGATACCTCCAGGGGGTGGGGACCGGCCCCTTCTCACCGTGGCCCGCGGCGGGCCGCCGCTGCACGGGGCACAGGTCTCACCCGTCGGAGAACCGTGCGGTTCCCGGGCCTGCCTCGAGCCGGTGCCTTCTCCCAGCCTTCCACTCCCGTTCGGGACCGCGCAACGGCACGGACGCCGTCGGGGTACCCGCCGGGCCGGGCGCCCCTCCCGCTGTACCGGCCCGTCCGGCCCACACCGACGGGGCCGATGCCGGCCCCGCGTCCGGCCGTCTCCGGTCCTCGTCGGGCGGTCCGGGACCCGCGGCCCGCCCCGGAACCCTCCCGCCCACGGACGGTGCCACGTGGCTACCCGTGCCAGGACCGCCACAGTGCCGCGTAGGCACCGTCCGCAGTGACGAGTTCGTCGTGGCTGCCCAGCTCACTGATCCGGCCGTTCTCGACCACGGCGATGACGTCCGCGTCGTGGGCGGTGTGCAGGCGATGGGCGATCGCGATCACCGTGCGACCGTCCAGGACCCGGGCCAGGGACCGTTCGAGATGGCGTGCGGCCCGCGGGTCGAGCAGGGACGTCGCCTCGTCCAGCACCAGGGTGTGCGGGTCGGCCAGCACCAGGCGGGCCAGCGCGATCTGCTGGGCCTGCGCCGGGGTCAGTGCGAAGCCGCCCGAGCCGACCTCGGTGTCCAGTCCCTCGTCCAGCCCACGGGACCAGTCGTCCGCGTCGACCGCGCCCAGCGCCGCCCACAGCTCGGCGTCGGCGGCGCCGGTCCTGGCGAGCCGGAGGTTGTCGCGCAGGGAGCCCACGAAGACGTGGTGCTCCTGGTTCACCAGGGCGACGTGCGAGCGGACCCGTTCCGCGGACATCCGGGAGAGTTCCGCCCCACCCAGGGTGATCCGGCCCTCCCTGGGACCGTAGATGCCCGCGAGCAGCCTGCCCAGGGTGGACTTGCCGGCGCCCGAGGGGCCGACCAGGGCGAGCCTGGTGCCCGGGGCGACCTCCAACGACACCTTGCGCAGGACGTCCACCCCCTCGAGGTAGCCGAAGTGCACGCGGTCGGCGTGCACGTGCCGGCCGTCGGGGGCCAGCGTGGCGTCACCGGCGGCCGGCTCGATGTCCCGCACGCCCACCAGGCGGGCCAGGGACACCTGGGCCACCTGCAGCTCGTCGTACCAGCGCAGGATGATGCCGACCGGGTCGACGAGCATCTGCGCGATCAGGGCGGCCGTGGTCAGCTGACCGACCCCGATCCAGCCCTGGAGGACGAAGACACCACCGATGAGCAGGACGGAGGCGAGTACGGTCACGTGGGTGACGTTGATGACGGGGAAGAGCACCGACCGCAGCCAGAGGGTGTAGCGCTCCCAGGCCGTCCATTCCCTGATCCGGCGCTCGGACAGCTCGATGCGACGGGCGTCCAGGCGGTGGGACTCCACGGTGCGCCCGGCGTCCACCGTCTCGGCGAGCGCGGCGGCCACCGCGGCGTACCCGGCGGCCTCCGAGCGGTAGGCGGCGGGCGCCCTGCGGAAGTACCAGCGGCAGCCGATCACCAGCAGCGGCACCGCGATCAGTACCACGGGCGCCAGTGGCGGCGCCGTCACCACCAGGCCACCGAGCAGCAGCACCACCCACACGGCGCCGATCGCGAGCTGGGGCACGGCCTCGCGCATCGCGTTGGCGAGCCGGTCGATGTCCGTGGTGATCCGGGAGAGCAGGTCGCCCGTGCCTGCCCGTTCCAGTACGCCGGGCGGCAGTCCCACCGATCGTACGAGGAAGTCCTCGCGCAGATCGGCCAGCATCCGCTCGCCGAGCATGGCCCCCCGAAGCCGTACCTCGCGCACGAACACGGCCTGCACGACGAGGGCGAGCACGAAGAGCGTGGCCGTGAGGCCGAGCCGCAGCTCGCGCGCGTCGTCCGAGACCCGCTCCACGAGCCCGCCCAGCAGGTAGGGGCCCGCCATCGAGGCGATCACGGCGACGGTGTTGACGGTGACGAGGAAGAGGAAGGCGCGGCGGTGCCGGCGCAGCAGTTCCCCCACGTACGCGCGCACGGTGGGGCGCGCGCCGACGGGCAGGGTGCTGGCCGTCGTGGGAGCCGCCGGGTCGTAGGACGGTGGCGCGACGCCGATCATGCCGTCTCCTCGATCTCTTCCAGTCGGTGCAGTACGTCGTCGTCGCTCAGGGAGCCGTCCCGGTCCTCGGCGCGGCCGTCGTCGGCCGGGGGCTTCGCCGGTTTCCCGCCGGCCGGTACGGCGTCCGGGTGCGCCGCGGTCTCCTCGTCGGTCTCGCGGGTCACCACCGCCCGGTACCGGGGCTCGGTGTGCAGCAGCTCCCGGTGGGCGCCGACCGCCGCGACCGCGCCCTCGTGCAGGAACACGATCCGGTCCGCACGGTCCAGCAGCAGCGGCGAGGAGGTGAGGACCACCGTGGTGCGCCCCGCGCGCAGCGCCCGTACGCCTTCCGCGATCCGCGCCTCGGTGTGCGAGTCGACGGCCGAGGTCGGTTCGTCCAGGACCAGCGCCTCCGGATCCGTGATCAGGGACCGGGCCAGTGCCAGTCGCTGGCGCTGGCCGCCCGACAACGACCGGCCGCGTTCGGTGATGCGGGCGTCCATCGGGTCGTCGGCGCCGAGTGAGCCCTGCGCGAGCGCCGTCAGTACGTCACCGCACTGGGCGGCGGCCAGCGCGTCCTCGGAGTCGACGGCGCCGGACGCGGGCACGTCGAGCAGCTCCCGGAGCGTTCCGGAGAGCAGGACGGGGTCCTTGTCCTGCACCAGGACGGCGGTGCGCGCGGACTTCAGGGGAAGCTCGTCCAGCGGCACCCCGCCCAGCAGGGCCGACGTGCCCGCCTCCGAGGGATGCCCGCCGAGGCGCTCCGCCAGCCGCCCGGCCGCGTCCGGGTCGCCGCACACCACCGCGGTGAACCGGCCCGCCGGAGCCAGCAGACCGGTGTCGGGGTCGTACAGGTCGCCGGTGGGGATCTCGGCCGCGCGCGAACCCGCGGTGTCCGTGGTGCGTTCCAGGGACAGCACCCGTGCCGCCCGTTTGGCCGAGGGCCGGGAGAAGGAGTACGCCATGGCGATCTCCTCGAAGTGCCGCAGCGGGTAGGTGAGGATCATGACGGAGCTGTAGACGGTGACGAGTTCGCCGACGTCGATGCGGCCCTGGCGGGCCAGGTGGACGCCGTGCCAGACCACGGCGATCAGCAGCAGTCCGGGCAGCAGCACCTGGATGGCGGAGATCAAGGACCACATGCGGGCGCTGCGCACGGCAGCGTGGCGCACCTGCTGGGAGGCGTCGCGGTAGCGGTCGAGGAAGAGTTCCTCGCCGCCGATGCCGCGCAGTACGCGCAGTCCGGCGACGGTGTCCGAGGCGAGTTCGGTGGCGCGGCCGGCCTTGTCGCGCTGGACGTCGGCGCGCCGGGTGGCGCGGGGCAGCAGGGGCAGCACCGCGAGGGCCAGCACCGGTAGACCCACGATCACGACGATGCCGAGCGCCGGCTGGTAGACGACCAGCGCGACACAGACCAGCACGATGGTGAGCGCGGCCGCGGTGAAGCGGGAGACGGCCTCCACGAACCAGCCGATCTTCTCGACGTCGCCGGTGGACACGGCCACGACCTCACCGGCCGCGACGCGCCGGGTCAGCGCCGAGCCCAGCAGCGCCGTCCTGCGCGCCAGCAGTTGCTGGACGCGGGCCGCGGCGGTGATCCAGTTGGTGACGGCGGCGCGGTGCAGGAAGGTGTCGCCGAGCGCGTTGCCGACACAGCACAGGACCATGACGCCGCCCGCGAGGGCGAGCCGGCTGCCGGAGCGGTCGACGACCGCCTGGATGGCGAGACCGACGCAGAAGGGCAGGGCGGAGACGGAGGCGAAGTGCAGCAGGCCCCAGGCCAGTGACTTGAGTTGCCCACCGAGCTGGTTGCGGAACAGCCACCACAGGAATCGGGGGCCCGAGCGTGCGTCCGGCACACCCGGGTCGGGATACGGAAGGTCTTGGATCTGCATGACGTCCCAGTGGCTCGTGTCAGGGGGTGCCGTTGATATACGGCATCAAGAGGCTGCAAACCGTGAAAGGTTCGCGTCGCGACGTGCCCAAAATCAAGCGGTTTTCCGCGAGGGGGTACGAATCCGGCTGCGGTCCGACACACGGTCTCCACATCACCCGCCATGGCCGCCCGTGCGCTCCTTCGCGGCCGTCCTGACGGCATGTCCGAAGGGAGTGGGAGCATGGACGGATGGCACGTGGTGGTGGACGGCGTACGGCGGTCGCGATGGCGGCCCTTGGAACCCTGCTGGCGGTGACGGCGCTGTCCGCCTGTGGCGGCCCGTCGGGGGACGGCGGGGACTCCCGGGCGGGCAGAACCCCCGGTGGGGCGGGCCGGAGCAGCGCCGCGGCCGACCCGACGAGGATCCCCGGCGTCGGCGACCGGTTCCAGGACCGCATCCCCGGCGATGCGCGCCAGGTCGTCGCGGTGTACGGGGACGGCAGGGATTCCGCCGACTCCACGGTCGTGCTCTACACCAAACAGGGCTCCGCCTGGCACCGCGCCCGGAGTTGGGCGGCGCACAACGGCACGAAGGGGTGGACGACCGACCACCACGAGAACGACAAGCGCAGCCCCGTCGGCGTGTTCACCCTCAGCGACGCGGGCGGCGTGCTCCCGGACCCGGATCCGGCCCTCGGCACGGGGCTGCCGTACAGCAGGTCGGAGAGCTTCGCGGCACCGCGGTGGTGGGCGAAGCCCTACTGGCACGACTTCGACTACGTCATCGCCATCGACTACAACCGCGTCCGGGGTACCTCGCCAAACGACCCGACCCGCCCCGAAGGCACGTCCAAGGGCGGTTCGATCTGGCTGCACATGGACCACGGCAGCGGTACGTCGGCCTGCGTCAGCCTGCCCAAGCCGGCGATGGAGTACCTGCTGCGCACACTGGACCCGGACCGCCACCCCGTGGTGGTGATGGGGGACAGGGAGCACCTGAAGGCCTGACCACCCATGGCGTCCGGGATCACGCCGTGCGGCGGTCCTCGCCGGTGTCGGGCCCGTCGATCAGGGTGTCCAGCAGTCCGCCCAGCACGGTGCGCTGCTCGTCCGTCAGCGGCGCGAGGATCTCCTCGGCGGCCGACCGGCGCGCACCGCGCAGTTCCCGCAGGGCCGCGCGACCGTCGTCGGTCAGCTCGATCCGGATCACCCGGCGGTTGGCGGGGTCCGGGACGCGGCGCACCTTTCCAGCCGCCTCCAGCCCGTCGACCAGGGTCGTCACCGCCCGGGGCACGACTTCCAGCCGCTCGGCGACGTCGGCCATCCGGGGAGGCGAGCCCCAGTGCGCCAGCGTGCGCAGGAGCCTGGACTGGGCCGGGGTGATGCCGAGGTCGCGGTGCTCGAGATGGCGCTTCTGGATGCGGTGCACCCGGCGGGTGAGGCGCAGCAGCTGTTCGGCGAGCAGGCCGTCGGGATCGGGGGCGGTCATACGGGAACAATATCAGGATGATGTTCATTGTGAGTATAGGTAACAATGACCTATGATCCGTAAGGTCCGCGAACGCCTGTGGCCGGTCCCCGAGGGCCTGCCGTCCCGGAGCTTCGCGGGCCTCCCCTCGCCGCCGCCGAAGGAGCCCATGCACCCCGATCGCGAATCCGCCTGGACCGCACCCGCCGACGCCGTGGAACAGCCCCGGCAGGTGCGCCGCATCCTCAAGCTGTTCCGCCCCTACCGCGGTCGCCTCGCGGTCGTCGGCCTGCTGGTCGGTGCCGCGTCCCTGGTGTCGGTCGCCACGCCCTTCCTGCTCAAGGAGATCCTCGATGTCGCGATCCCCGAGGGGCGCACGGGCCTGCTGAGCCTGCTCGCCCTCGGCATGATCTTCGGCGCCGTCCTCACCAGCGTCTTCGGCGTGCTGCAGACCCTGATCTCCACGACCGTGGGCCAGCGCGTCATGCACGACCTGCGCACCGCCGTCTATGGCCGGCTCCAGCAGATGTCCCTCGCCTTCTTCACCCGCACCCGCACCGGCGAGGTCCAGTCCCGCATCGCCAACGACATCGGCGGCATGCAGGCCACCGTCACCTCCACGGCGACCTCACTGGTGTCGAATCTGACCAGCGTGGTCGCCACGATCGTCGCCATGGTCGTCCTCGACTGGCGTCTCACCGTCGTCTCGCTGCTCCTGCTCCCGGTGTTCGTGTGGATCAGCCGTCGTGTCGGCAGGGAACGCAGGAAGATCACCACCCGGCGCCAGAAGCAGATGGCCGCGATGGCCGCCACGGTCACCGAGTCGCTCTCCGTGAGCGGCATCCTGCTCGGCCGCACCATGGGCCGCTCCGACTCGCTCACCCGCGCCTTCGCGGACGAGTCCGAGAGCCTGGTCGACCTGGAGGTGAGGTCGAACATGGCGGGCCGCTGGCGGATGGCCGTCATCACGATCGTCATGGCCGCCATGCCGGCCGTCATCTACTGGACCGCGGGCATCGCCCTGCAACTCGGCGGCCCCGATGTCTCCCTCGGTACGATCGTCGCCTTCGTCTCGCTCCAGCAGGGGCTGTTCCGCCCGACCGTGAGCCTGCTGCAGACCGGCGTGCAGATCCAGACCTCGCTCGCGCTCTTCCAGCGCATCTTCGAGTACCTCGACCTGCCGATCGACATCACCGAGCGAAAGGACGCCGTCCACCTCGACCACATCAAGGGCGAGGTCCGCTTCGAGAACGTCGGGTTCGGCTACGGGGGCAAGGGCGGACCGGTTCTCGACGGCATCGACGTCACCGTTCCCGCCGGCAGCAGCCTCGCCGTCGTCGGTCCCACCGGCGCCGGAAAGTCCACGCTCGGCCACCTGGTGCCGCGGCTGTACGACGTGACGGACGGCCGGGTCACCCTCGACGGGGTCGACGTGCGCGACCTCGACTTCGACACCCTCGCCCGCGCGGTCGGCGTCGTCTCGCAGGAGACGTACCTCTTCCACGCCTCCGTCGCCGAGAACCTGCGCTTCGCCAAGCCGGACGCCTCGGAGGCCGAGCTGGAAACGGCGGCGAGGGCGGCCCAGATCCACGACCACATCGCCGCCCTGCCCGACGGCTACGACACCGTGGTCGGGGAGCGCGGACACCGCTTCTCCGGCGGCGAGAAGCAGCGCCTGGCCATCGCCCGCACCATCCTGCGCGACCCGCCCGTCCTCGTCCTGGACGAGGCGACCAGCGCCCTGGACACCCGTACCGAGGCCGCCGTGCAGGGCGCCATCGACGCTCTGTCCGCCAACCGCACCACGATCACCATCGCCCACCGCCTGTCCACCGTCCGTGACGCCGACCGGATCGTGGTCCTCGACTCCGGGCGCCTGGCCGAACAGGGCACGCACGAGGCTCTGCTGGCACAGGACGGGAGGTATGCCGCGCTGGTCCGCCGGGACGCCCGACTGGAGCCGACAAGATGAAGATATGCCGGGTTTGTGAGCATGTGGGGGTTACCGTGCCCGCATGCAGATGAACACTCCGTCACGGAGCACGCGGAGCGCGAGGAGTGCCAGAGGCCCCAGAAGGAGCCTCAGGAGCCCCACAAGCCTCAGAGGTCCCAGAAGTCCAAAAGGCCCCAGAAGGGCGATCCGGCTGACGCGCCGGGGCCGTATCGCGCTGATCGCGGCCGGCGCCGTCATCGCCGGTACCGCCGTGGCGGTGCCGCTGCTGACGACGGACGACGAGGGCGAGTCCCGTCCCACGTCCCTGGTGATTCCGGAGGGCTGGCGCGCGACCCAGGTCTACGGAGCCGTCGACAAGGCCCTCGCCCTGCCCGCGGGCACCACCAAGAAGTCCCTGGCCAAGGCCAACCTCAAGCTGCCCAACGACGCCGAGGGCAACCCCGAGGGCTACCTCTTCCCGGCGACCTATCCGCTCGGCGGGAACCCGACTCCGGAGAAGCTGCTGACGGCCATGGTCGACACCGCGAACAAGAAGTTCACCGGCGCGCCGGTCGCCGCGGGCGCCCAGCGCAACGCGCTGAACGTCTATCAGGCGGTCACCATCGCCAGCATCGTGCAGGCGGAGGCCGCGGCCAAGGAGGACATGGGCAAGGTGGCCCGAGTGATCTTCAACCGGCTGGAACGCGGTATGCCGCTGCAGATGGACTCCACCATCAACTACGCGCTGGGCCGGAGCACCTTGAAGACCACCAGCAAGGACACGAAGATCGACAGTCCCTACAACTCGTACCAGCGCATGGGGCTGCCGCCCACCCCCATCGCCAGTCCGGGCGACGAGGCGATGACCGCCGCGATCAACCCGACCCCCGGTGACTGGCTGTACTTCGTCACGGTCAAGCCGGGCGACACGCGCTTCACCGCCGACTACGCCGAACACCGGCGCAACGTGGACGAGTTCAACCGCCTCCGGCAGAGCGCCTCGAAGCAGGCCGGGGCCGAGGCCGCCAAGTGACCGGTCGGGGCGTCATGCGGCGACCGGCTCCCCCTCGGCCAGCAGCCGCCTGATGTCCCGCACGGCCGCGCGTCCCGCCCGGTTGGCGCCGATGGTGCTGGCGGAGGGTCCGTAGCCGACGAGATGGATCCGCGGGTCGGCGACCGCGCGCGTCCCCTCGACGCGGACACCGCCCCCGGCCTCCCGCAGCCGCAGCGGCCTCAGATGATCGATGGCGGCCCGGAACCCGGTCGCCCACAGGATGACGTCCGCGGCCACCCGCCGCCCGCCGTCCCACTCCACCCCCTCGGGCGTGATCCGGTCGAACATGGGCTGTCGGTCCAGTGCGCCGGACTCCAGCCCGGCCCGGACCGCGTCGTTCAGTGGCAGCCCCGTCACCGACACGACACTCTTCGGCGGCAGCCCCTGCCGCACCCGTTCCTCCACCAGCGCCACCGCGGCCCGGCCCGCCTCCTCGTCGAAGGGCCCCTCGCGGAAGACGGGGGGCCTCCTGGTCACCCACGTGGTGGCCGCGGCGTACGGTGCGATCTCCAGCAGGTGCTGCGTCCCCGAGGCGCCGCCGCCCACCACGATCACACGCAGACCGGTGAACTCCTCGGGCCCGGCGTACTGCGCGGTGTGCAGCTGCCTCCCCCGGAAGGTCTCCTGCCCCGGGTAGCGCGGCCAGAACGGGCGGTCCCAGGTGCCGGTCGCGTTGATCAGCGCACGCGTCGACCAGGACCCGGCCGACGTCTCGACGAGCAGCCGCCCCTCCGTCCCCTCGCGCACCGCGCGGACGTCGACGGGCCGTCGTACCCGCAGGTCGAAGGTCCGCTCGTAGTCCGCGAAGTATCCGCTCACCACCTCGGCGGACGGCCGCGCCGGATCCGCCCCGGTCAGCTCCATGCCCGGCAGGGCGTGCATGCCGTGCACCTTGCCGTACGTCAGGGACGGCCAGCGGAACTGCCAGGCACCACCGGGTGCCGGGGAGTGGTCGAGCACCACGAAGTCGCGCTCCGGCTCGAACCCCGTGCGCCGCAGATGATAGGCGGCGGCGAGTCCGGCCTGACCGGCCCCGATGACGACGACCTCGACCTCGCGTGTGTTGTTCACGTTTCTACCAACGGCGACGCAGGCCCCGATCTTCCCCCGGTGTCAGGATGGGGTCATGCCAGCTGCCTTCACCACCCGAGTCCTCAACCTCGCCACCGGTTCGGCGGAGCGGGTCGCCGACATCACCGGTGACTGCGAGTCCTTCCTGCGCGAGGCGGCGTCCGGCCGCGACGGCCTGCTCAACGTCTTCGTCCCGCACGCCACCGCCGGGATCGCGATCATCGAGACCGGCGCGGGAAGCGACGACGACCTGCTGTCCGCCCTGCACACCCTGCTCCCGGCCGACGACCGCTGGCAGCACCGCCACGGCAGCCCCGGACACGGCCGCGACCACGTCCTGCCCGCCTTCGTACCGCCGCACGCGACGCTGCCGGTGGTCGGCGGCCGTCTGGAACTCGGAACCTGGCAGTCGGTGTGCCTGGTGGACACCAACCGGGACAACCCCGACCGCCGGGTCCGGCTGAGCTTCCTGGGCTGAACGGGACGCGGAGTCCTACTCCACCGCCATCTCGCCCAGCTCCGACCAGTCCCCCTGGTCGACCGTCGTGCTCACGATTCGCGGCGTGCGGGCCAGGTGGCGCGGCAGCTTGTCCTGGGCGGCGCGGAAGTGCGCGGACTGGACGTGGGCGGCCCCCGCCTCGTCGTCGCGGAACGCCTCGACCAGCACGTACTCCGTCGGGTCGTCGACGCTGCGCGACCAGTCGAACCAGAGGCAGCCGGGCTCCGACCGGGTGGCGCGGGTGAACTCGCCGGCGATCTCCGGCCACTGGTCAGCGTGTTCGGGGAGTACCTGGAACTTCGCCGTAATGAAGATCATGGGTTCGCTTTCTGTGATTGCGGGACCGGCCGGCCCGTCCGGTAAGCGGTCGAGCGGGTACGTCGCCGTGTGCGGCCGTGACCGGTCCTCGGTCGCGAGCACCATCGGCTCGCACGGGTGGAGGTGGCTGCCGACGAGGTTACCGATGAAGTTGATCTCCGCGCCGTCGCACCGGGCCCGGCGCGAGGGTGGCGCGTGCCGCGCCACCCGCTACCGCAGGACGGCCCGGTACGGGATCGACGTACCGGGCCGCACACAACGCTCCTGAGCGCGTGGACGCGCCGCCGGAGCGGGCCGGGGGTCAGGCGTCCGCCCGCGTCCGTCCCCGGAGCACCAGCCGTTTCACCAGCGGCCAGGCCAGCAGCAGCACGATCACCGCGTACACCGTCACCGAGAACGGCGTGTTGACCAGGCCCGACACGCTGCCGTCGCTGATCTGAAGGGCGCGGCGCAGCTGCTGCTCGGCGTTCGGGCCGAGGATGACGCCGATCACGGCGGGCAGGATGGGCAGCCCGTAGCGTCGCATACCGAACCCGATCAGGCCGATGACCAGCAGAATCACCAGGTCGACCACCTCACCGCCGACCGCGTACGCGCCGACCGCCGCGAAGAACATGATCCCCGCGTAGAGGTACGGCCGCGGGATGCGCAGCAGCTTGGCCCAGACCGGCGCCAGCGGGAGGTTCAGGGCGAGCAGCAGCACCATGCCGACGAAGAGCGAGGCGATCAGGCCCCACACCAGCTCGGGTTCCCGTTCGAAGAGCAGCGGGCCCGGCTGGATGCCGTACTGCTGGAAGGCGGCCAGCATGACCGCCGCGACCGCGGTCGTCGGCAGGCCCAGTGTCAGCATGGACACCAGCGTGCCCGCGGCCGAGGCCGACGCCGCCGACTCCGGACCCGCCACGCCCTCGATGGCACCCTTGCCCCACTCGTCCTTGTGCTTGGACAGCCGCTTCTCCGTCACGTACGACAGGAAGGTCGGGATCTCCGCGCCGCCCGCCGGGATCGCGCCGAACGGGAAGCCGATGAGCGGACCGCGCAGCCAGGATTTCCAGGTGCGCTTCACGTCGGCGCGGCCGAGCCAGGGACGGCCCACCGGGATCGGTTCGGCCGCCCCGCGCCGCAGATGGGCCGCCACCCAGAGCGCCTCGCCGATCGCGAACAGGCCGACCGCCACGATCACCACGTCCACGCCGTCGGCGAGTTGCAGCGAACCGAAGGTCAGCCGCTGCTGGCCCGTCATCTGGTCCAGGCCCACCAGGCCGATCGTCAGCCCGATCAGCAGCGAGGCCAGGCCTCTGATCCGGGACGATCCCAGCACCGACGTCACGGCGATGAACGCCAGCACCATGATGGCGAAGTAGTCCGGGGCGCCGATGTCCACGGCCAGGTCGGCGACCGTCGGAGCGAGGGCCACGAGCAGGATCGTGCCGATCATGCCGCCCGCGAAGTGGCCGATGGCGGCGGCGGCCAGCGCCTGAGCGCCGCGCCCCGCCTTGGCCATGGGGTTGCCCTCCATCGCCGCGACCACGGCGGCGCTCTCGCCCGGCGTGTTGAGCAGGATGGAGGTGGTCGAACCACCGAACATCGCGCCGTAGTAGATGCCCGCGAACATGATGAACGCCGCGACCGGATCCAGCCCGTACGTCACCGGCAGCAGCAGCGCGACCGCCATCGCCGGGCCGATGCCGGGCAGCACGCCGATGGCCGTGCCGAGCAGCACACCGAGCGCGGCCCACAGCAGGTTGAGCGGGGTCAGGGCCGTACCGAACCCGTCCATGAGGGAGTTGAGGGCGTTCATGTCAGAGCACTCCCATCAGCGGACCGCCGGGCAGCGGCACGCCGAGCAGCTTGTCGAAGACGAGGTAGGTGATCAGGGACAGCACCGCGGCGATCAGCGGATCGCGGTCCACCCGGCGGCTGCCGAGGGCGAAGGCGGCGCCCCAGAAGAGCAGCGCCCCGGCGACGGGGAAGCCGGCCGGCTCGATCAGGGCGGCGGCGCCGAGGAAGATCCCGGACAGCAGCAGCACCGTGCGCCAGTCGGCCGGTTCGGACAGGTCGATGTCCTCGCCGCCCTCGGCCTCGCCCCGGCCACCGCGCAGCACGTCGACGGCGAGCAGCGCGGCGATCACCAGCAGGCCGACGCCCACCACGACGGGCACGGTCTTGGGGCCGACCGGGCCGCGCTGGGTGATGTCGACGTCCATGGTGAGCGCGTCGGTCAGGACGAGCACGCCGAGCGCCAGCAGCAGGACACACACGCCCAGTTCGGAGTGCTCGCGCAGCCACGAGCGCGGGCCGCCGGCCGTTTCCTCGGGCTGCTCGGGGAGTTCGGTCCGCGTCGTCACAGCCCCAGCTCCTTCAGCACCGACACCACGCGCTCGTCCTGGGCGTCCAGGAAGTCGCCGAACTCCTCACCGGTCAGGAAGGCGTCGTCCCAGCCGTTCTGGTCCATGGACTTCTTCCACTCGGGGGAGTCGTGCAGTTCCTCGAAGAGGCGGGTCAGCTTGTTGCGCTGCGCCTCGGACAGGCCGGGCGGGGCGACGACGCCCCGCCAGTTGGTGAAGTTCACGTCGTAGCCGGACTCCTTGAGCGTGGGCGCGTCCTTGAGGTCGTCCACCCGCTCGGGGCCGGTCACCGCAAGCACCCGCAGCTCGCCCGCCCTGATCTGGTCCAGGTACTCGCCGACGCCGGAGACCCCGAAGCCGACCTTGTTGCCGAGGATCGAGGCGAGCAGCTCGCCGCCGCCGTCGAACGGGATGTAGTTGACCGACTTCGGCTGGATCCCGGCGGCCTGCGCCATCAGCATCGGCGCGAGGTGGTCGGGTCCGCCCGGGGACGAACCACCGCCCACCGGGATCTTCCCCGGGTCCTGTTTCCAGGCGTCGATCAGCTCGTCGATCGTCTTGTAGGGCGAGTCCTTGCCGACCACGACGACGTCCTGCTCCTCGGTCAGCCGCGCGATCGGCGTGGTGTCGGCGAGGGTCTTGGGGGCGTGGTTGGAGCGGACGGCGCCCACGACGCCGAGGCCCATGGACATGGCGAGCTTGCCGTTTCCGTGCTCGCTCACCAGTCGGCTCAGGCCCACCGTGCCGCCCGCGCCGGGCAGGTTGAACACCTCGATGTTGTGGGTGAGCCCGGCGTCCTCGGCGTTCTTCGCGGCCGTGCGGGCGGTGATGTCGTAGCCGCCGCCGGGCGTGTTGGGAACCATGAAACGCAGGCCCGGGATTCGGGTGCCGGAATCCGAGTCGTCGCCCGAGGAGAGCAACGGCGGTCCGGCCAGTACGAGCACGGCGGCCCCGAGCAGGGCAAGGGGGGTGCGCAGGCGCACGTATGACACCACCTGTCGGTTGGGTAGTTCGTTACGGGGAGCCCTGTGGGGAGGGTGACGTGGGCCACATGGTGCCCGCGCGCCTGTTCCGTGTCTTCCTTGCGGAACCAAGGGAGGTTGTGTTCATTGCGGTCGCCGCGAGAGCCGGACCGACATCGCTGTCCGGTCGCCGCTTCATTGCGAAGCAGGCACATCCCTTTCCCTCGCCGCAGGTGGGCGCCATGATGGCGACCCGGCACCCCCGCCCCCTCCGTGAGCCGAGAACGAGTCCGCCGTGGCCCCCACCTTTCGCCGTCAGACCCTCGCGGGCGAGATGCTGGTCCTCCAGCTCGCCATCGTCGTGGTCGTCCTGCTCGCGGTGGCCGCCGTATCGCTCGCCCAGTCCGAGGCCACCTTCAACCGTGTCGAGGGCCGCCGGGTCACCGCCCTGGCCGAGCAGCTGGCCGCCACGCCGCTGGTCCGCAGCCAGCTGCTGCGCCCGGTGCCGCAGGAGGCCCTCGCCCCGCTGGTCAACTCCACGCAGACGCAGTCCGGGGTCACCTCCGTCACGGTGGCCGACGCCGACGGCCGCGTCGTCAGCTCCACCGACCCCACGCTGATCGGCGCCCGGCTGCCGCGCGGTGCGGGTGCCGGTGTCTCGAGCGGCTGGTCGGGTCCGCTGACCGTGCAGGGCAGCCGGGAACTGGTCGCCCAGGTCCCGGTGCTCGGTGCCACCCGGCAGACCCTCGGCCGCCACCTCGGCACGGTGATGGTCGGCGAAGCCGATCCCACGGTGTGGCAGCGTCTCAGCGGCGCCTCCTCCTACCTCCTCGCCTACCTCGGCATCGCCAGCTGCCTCGGCGTGGCCGGCTCCTGGCTGCTGGCCCGGCGCGTCAAGCGGCAGACCCTCGGCCTGGAGCCGCGTGAGATCGCCGGCCTCGCCGAGCACCGGGAGGCCATGCTGTACGGCATCGCGGAGGGCGTCGTCGCCCTCGATCCGCAGCATCGGCTCACCCTGGTCAACGAGATGGGCCGGCGTCTGCTCGACCTGCCCGCCGACTGCGTGGGCCAGAGCCTGGACGGCCTCGGCATCGACGGGCGGCTGCGCGACGTCCTCGCGGGCGCCACCCGCGAAGCGGCCGAGCCGCGCGACGAGGTCGTCGTCCGCCGCGGCCGGGTCCTGGTCATGAACCGCATGACCGTCACCAAGGACGGCCGCGCGCTCGGCTCGGTCACCACCCTGCGCGACCGCACCGAGCTCGCCCGCCTGGAACGGGAGATCGGTTCCTTCCGCAGCACCTCCGAGCTGCTGCGCGCCCAGGCCCACGAGTTCGCCAACCAACTGCACACCATCTCCGGGCTCATCCAGATCGGCGAGCAGGACGAGGTGGTGCGCTACGTCCGCGGGCTCAACCAGCGCCGCCAGTCCCTGGACGTCACCCTCAGCCGCCGGGTCCGGGACACCGCCGTGGCCGCACTGATCACCGCGAAGTCCTCCCTCGCGGCCGAGCGCAGGGTCGCGCTGCGCGTCTCGGACCGCACGGCGCTGGACCGGCTGGAGCCGGCGGACGCCGCCGACGTGGCGACCGTGGTCGGCAACCTCGTCGACAACGCCGTGGACGCCGCCGCGGCCCTGGGCGACGCGCACGAGGCCTGGGTCGAGGTCGAGCTGCGGCAGGACGCCGCCAGCGTGGAGATCGTGGTCCGCGACTCCGGACCCGGCGTGGCGCCCGAACTGGCCCGGGAGGTCTTCTCGCACGGCTTCACCACCAAGGCCGCCCGGCAGGGCGAGCGCGGCATCGGCCTGGCGCTCACCCGGCTGGTCTGCGAACGTCACGGCGGTGAGATCTCGGTGACCAACACCCCCGAGGGGGCCGTGTTCACCGCACGCATGACCGTCAGCCACCTCACCGACGCGGTGGCGGAAGGAGCAGCACCATGACGGCTACGAGCGGCCCGTCCGACGCGACCGCCCCGAGCGCCGCCCCCCTGGAGACGCCCCCGGGCGCCGCCCCGATCGGCGTGCTCGTCGTCGACGACGACTTCATGGTGGCCCGCGTCCACCGCGCGTTCGTCGAACGGGTCGAGCCCTTCCGGGTGGTCGGGGTCGCGGGCACCGGGGAACAGGCGCTCGCCGCCGCCGGGGAGCTGCGCCCCGACCTGGTCCTGCTCGACCTGTACCTGCCGGACGCCTTCGGTCTCGACGTCATCCCACGGCTGCGCGCCGCGGGCCACGACTGCGACGTCATGGTCATCAGCGCGGCCCGGGAGGCGGACGCGGTGCGCGGCGCCGTGCGGCACGGCGTGGTCGACTACCTCCTCAAACCCTTCGAGTTCGAGGACCTTCGGGTCCGGCTGCAGCGCTACGCGGTCCAGCGGGGGCGGCTGCTCGGCACGGTGGTGCGCAGCCAGGCCGACGTCGACCGCGTACTGGCCGGTGCCGCGGCACAGACCGGGCCGGCCCCCGGGCTGCCCAAGGGCATGAGCGTGGAGACCGCCGAACTGGTCGAGCGTGCGCTGCGCGAGGCCGCGAGCACCCTGTCCGCCAGCGAGTGCGCGGCGCTGACCGGCATCTCGCGGGTCAGCGCCCGCCGGTACCTGGAGCACTTCCACACCGTGGGCAGCGCGGAGGTCTCCCTGCGCTACGGGGTCGCGGGACGCCCCGAGCGCCGCTACCGCTTCCGGGGCGCGGTCACCGGCCCGGCGCTCCGGCGCGCAGGCCGTCCATGACGAAGTCCAGGAACCGGGTGACCCGCGGCTGCCGGTCCTCACCGGGACCGATCAGCCACAGACCACCGAGGACGAGGAAGAAGTCGTCCCCGGTCACTCCGGGCCGGATCGTGCCGGCCTCGTCGTTGGCGCGGAGCAGGAGCTCGGCCGCGTCCTCCAGCGGGGTGGGGCGCGGCTTCTCCGGTGCCCCGGGTGCGCTGGTGACCAGCCGGATCGCGTCCGCCAGACCCGCCTTGGTCATGGCGAACTCGGCGAGGCGGTCCATCCATTCGCGCAGGGCGAGGTCGGGTTCCCGGGTGGCCAGCATCTCGGGCGCGGCCTGGGCCACCTGCTGCATCCCGTGCCGGTAGATCTCCAGGACGAGCGCCTCGCGGTTCGGGAAATTGCGGTAGAAGGTGCCCTGCCCGACCCCCGCCTTCTTGGCGATGGCGCTCAACGGGGCGTTCGCGCAGTGCGTCAGCTCCTCCGTGGCCACGGCGAGGATGCGCTCGCGGTTGCGCTGCGCGTCCGAGCGCAAGGGAGCGTCCGGCTTGTCCTTCTTCGGCTGCGACACTCGTCCCCCTTCCGGGTTCGTGGCCGAATCCCGACCTTGCTAAGCGGACAGCTGTCCGTTACGTTTCCAGTGAGTGGACAGTTGTCCGGTTGTCCGCCCACTCTACCGGCGGAAAGCGGCCGATGGCCCCCGCCCGCCTATGAACCCAATGCCTACAGCCAGTTTTCCCGGTCACCAGACACCAAAGAAGGCTGATCATGGCCCCAGCGCCCTCGTCGACGTCCAGCGCCGTCATCCTGAACATCAACGGCGAGAAGCACCAGCTGACCGTCGACCACCGCACCACCCTGCTCGACGCCCTGCGCGAGCGCCTCGACCTCACCGGCACCAAGAAGGGCTGTGACCAGGGGCAGTGCGGCGCCTGTACCGTCCTGGTCGACGGGCGTCGCGCCGTGTCCTGCCTGAATCTCGCCGTCGCGGCCGAGGGACGTGAGATCACCACCATCGAGGGCATGGCCGAGGGAGACCGGCTGCACCCGGTCCAGCAGGCCTTCCTCGACCTCGACGGCTACCAGTGCGGCTACTGCACCCCCGGGCAGATCTGCTCGGCGATCGCCGTCATCGAGGAGCACGCGGCCGGCTGGCCCAGCGCCGCCACCGAGGACGTACGCCCCGAGGCCGGACCGCCACCCCTGACGCCGGACGAGATCCGCGAACGGATGAGCGGCAATCTGTGCCGCTGCGGCGCCTACGTCTCCATCGTCCAGGCCGTCACCCGCGCCGCCGAGGCGCACCAGGCCGCGGCCCACGACGACGACCGCGCCGAGCAGGACGAGACCGACAAGACCACCGAGGAGACGGCCGCATGAGGGAGTTCGGATACCAGCGTGCCGACGACGTCTCCGGCGCCGTGGCACTGCTCGCCGCCGATCCGGACGCACGCTTCCTCGGCGGCGGCACCAACCTCGTGGACCTGATGAAGACCGGCGTCGAGCGCCCCGCCCGGCTCGTCGACGTCCGCGAACTCCCCCTGGACGCCGTCGAGGAGACCTCGGACGGCGGTCTGCGCATCGGCGCCACCGTCACCAACAGCGACCTGGCCGCCCACCCCGAAGTGCGCCGCCGCTACCCGGCACTGACCCAGGCGGTCCTGGCCGGCGCCTCCGGCCAGCTGCGCAACATGGCCACCGTCGGGGGCAACCTGCTCCAGCGCACCCGCTGCGGCTACTTCACGGACCTGAGCAAGCCCTGCAACAAGCGCGTCCCCGGCAGCGGCTGCTCCGCCATCACGGGTGAGCACCACAACCACGCCGTCCTGGGCGCCTCCGACCACTGTGTGGCCGTGCACCCCTCGGACATGGGGGTGGCCCTCGCCGCCTTCGACGCCGTCGTCGGCTTCGAAACCCCTGACGGTCCGGGCGAGTTGCCGCTCGCCGACTTCTACCTCCCCGTCGGGGACACCCCGCACCGGGAGACCGCACTGCCGGCCGGCGCGCTGATCACCGGCGTCACCCTGCCGCCCGCCCCGGTCGCCGCCCGCTCCCGCTACCGCAAGGTGCGCGAGCGCGCCTCGTACGCCTTCGCGATCGGCTCGGTCGCGGCCGCGCTCGACGTCGAGGACGGCGTCGTACGCGAGGCCCGGCTGGCCTTCGGCGCGGTCGCCTCGCGGCCCTGGCGGGCCCGCGCGGCCGAGGCCGTCCTCACCGGCGCACCGGCCGACGGCGACACCTTCGCCGCCGCCGCGGACGCCGAACTCGCGGCCGCCAGGCCGCTGCCCGACAACGGATACAAGGTGACCCTCATGCGCAACCTCGCGGTGGCCGTCCTGACCGAACTCGCCGAGGAGACCGCCCGATGACCACCGCCACGACCGGCCGTACGGCGCTCCGGGGCGTCGTCGGCACCGCGCACACGCGCGTCGAGGGCCGCGACAAGGTCACCGGAGCGGCCCGCTACGCCGGCGAGATCCCCTTCGCCGACCTCGCGCACGGCTGGCTGGTCCTCTCCACCGTCGCGCGCGGCCGCATCCGCTCCCTCGACACCGAGGCCGTCCTCGCCATGCCGGGCGTGCTCACCGTCCTGCACCACGGCAACGCCCCGCGCGTCGACACCGACTACGTCGGCCTGCTCGGCATCCCGCCGGACCCCACCGCCGCCGTCTTCCAGCAGGACCGGGTGCACCACGTGGGCTGGCCGGTCGCCCTCGTCGTCGCCGAGACGTCCGAGCAGGCCCGGGAGGCCGCCGAGGCCCTCGTCGTCGCCTACGACGAGGAACCGCACGACACCGTCCTCACCGCCGACCACCCGGGTGCCCACCCGGCGGGCGGGGTCATGCCCGGTGAGACCGCCAAGGGCGACCTGGAAGCCGGCCTCGCCGCCTCCGCCGTCGTGGTCGACCAGGAGTACACCACCCCCGAAGAGCACCACAGCATGATGGAGCCGCACGCCGCCACCGCCCGGTGGGACGGCGGCCGGCTGGAGGTCGTCGACTCCAACCAGGGCACCACCTGGATCCAGACCGAACTGGCCAGCCTGTTCTCCCTCGACGCCTCCGCGGTACGGGTGCGCTCCGAGCACATCGGCGGCGGCTTCGGCAGCAAGGGCCTGCGCGCCCACCAGGTCGCCGCCGTGATGGCCGCGACCGAACTGCAGCGGCCGGTGCGCGTCGTCATGACGAGGCGGCAGATGTTCTCGCTGGCCGGCTACCGCAGCCCCACCCTCCAGCGCGTCCGGCTCGGCGCCGACGCCGACGGCCGGCTGCGGGCCCTGGAACACCGCTCGCTGAACCAGACGTCCACCGTCTACGAGTTCGTCGAGCCCAGCGCGGGCGTGGCCCGGGTGATGTACGACGCCGAGGCGCACCACACGGCCAACGAGGTCGCGCCCCTCGACGTGCCGTCGCCGACGTTCATGCGCGCGCCGGGCGAGGCACCGGGCTCCTTCGCCGTCGAGTCGGCCCTCGACGAACTCGCCGAGCGCGGCGGCATCGACCCCATCGCACTGCGCCTGCGCAACGAACCCGAGGTCGGCCCGGTCTCCGGTCTGCCCTTCAGCAGCCGCAACCTGGACGCCTGCTTCCGCGAGGGAGCCCGGCGGTTCGGCTGGGCCGGGCGCGACCCGCGACCCGGGGTGCGCCGTGACGGGCGCTGGCTGCTGGGCACGGGCACCGCCGCCGCCTCCTTCCACTCGGGCGCCGGGCCCTCCACGGCCGTCGTGACCGCGGAGGCCGACGACGGATTCACGGTACGGATCGCCGCCGCCGACCTCGGCACCGGCGCCCGTACGGCGCTCACCCTGGTCGCCGCCGACGCCCTGGAGGTCGCGCCCGACCGGGTCCGGGTCCGCATCGGGGACAGCGACTTCGGCCCCGCGATGATCGCGGGTGGCTCGATGGGCACGCGGTCCTGGGCCTGGGCGGTCACGGAGGCGGCCCGCGAACTGCGGGAGCGGCTGGCCCTGGGCACGGCCATCCCGCCGGAGGGCATCACCGTACGGTCCGACACCACCGCACTGCTCGGCACCCTCGCGCAGAAGGAACGGCACTCCTTCGGCGCGCAGTTCGCCGAGGTCGCCGTGGACACCGCCACCGGTGAGGTGCGGGTGCGCCGCATGCTCGGCATCTTCGCCGCCGGCCGGATCGTCAACCCGCTCACCGCCCGCAACCAGCTCGTCGGCGGCATGGTGTGGGGCATCTCCATGGCCCTGCACGAGGAGGCGGTACGGGACCGGGCGAGCGGCGGCCTCTACGCCCCCGACCTCGCCGGCTACCACGTGGCCACCAACGCCGACGTGGGCGACATCCAGGCCGACTGGGTGGACGACCCCGACCCCGACGACCCGGTCGGGATCAAGGGCGTCGGCGAGATCGGCATCGTGGGCGCCGCGGCGGCCGTCGCCAACGCCGTCTGGCACGCGACCGGCGTGCGCCACCGCAACCTGCCGATCCGGCCGGACCGGGTGCTGTCGGCGGCGCCCGCCAGCTCAGGAGCGGCGGATGCTTGACATCGCCGAGGAGCTGGACCGCTGGCTCACCGAGGGCCGGGAGTTCGCCGTCGCCACCGTCGTCTCCGTGGGCGGCAGCGCGCCGCGCGGTCCCGGCGCCGCCCTCGCCGTCGACAGCGGGGGCACCGTGATCGGCTCGGTCTCCGGCGGCTGTGTGGAGGGCGCGGTGTACGACCTGTGCGCCGACGCCCTGCGCACCGGCGAGACGCTGCGCGAACGCTTCGGCTACAGCGACGAGGACGCCTTCGCGGTCGGACTGACCTGCGGCGGAATCGTCGACGTACTGGTCACCCCGGTCGGCGCCGACGCACCCTCGCGCGAGGTGCTCCGGTCGGCGCTGGCCACCGCAGCCCGGGGCGGGACCGCGGCCCTCGCCCGCGTCGTCGAGGGTCCGCCCGAGCTGCTGGGCAGGGCACTGCTCGTCCGGCCCGACGGTTCGCACACGGGCGGTCTCGGCGGCCACCCCGACCTGGACCGCACCGCGGCCGCCGAGGCCGGTGCCCTGCTGGACACCGGGCGCACCGGCACCGTCGGGCTCTCGGAGGACGGTTCGCACTGCCCCGGCGGGCTCACCCTGCTCGTCGAGTCCAGCGTGCCGCCGCCCCGCATGATCGTCTTCGGCGCGGTCGACTTCGCCGCGGCGCTCGTGCGGGCCGGGAAGTTCCTCGGGCACCACGTCACGGTGTGCGACGCCCGGTCCGTCTTCGCCACGCGGGCCCGTTTCCCGGAGGCCGACGAGGTCGTCGTCGACTGGCCGCACCGCTACCTGCGGGACACCCCGACCGACGGGCGCACGGTGCTGTGCGTGCTCACCCACGACGCCAAGTTCGACGTGCCACTGCTGACGGAGGCGCTGCGGATGCCGGTCGCGTTCGTCGGCGCGATGGGCTCGCGCCGCACCCACGAGGACCGCGACCGCCGACTGCGCCAGGCGGGCCTGACCGAGGACGAGCTGTCCCGGCTGCGCTCACCGATCGGCCTCGACCTCGGCGCCCGCACCCCCGAGGAGACGGCCCTGTCCATCGCGGCGGAGATCGTCGCGACCCGCCGTGGCGGCACGGGCGTTCCTCTGACGGGCGGGGCGGCACCGATCCACCGGGAGGCGACGGGGCGGCAGCCCGAGGAGAGGCCGACGGAGGCGGCCGCCTGAGAACAAGGTTCAGGGCAGCGCCGACTCGCCGGCCAGGCGGACCGCGCACTCCAGCATCATGGCGTGCACGAAGGCCTGCGGGAGGTTGCCGCGCAGCTGGCGCTGGCGCACGTCGTACTCCTCGGCGAACAGCCCGGGCGGTCCGCAGGCCGCCCGGGTGCGCTCGAACCAGCGGAACGCGTTCACCCGGTCGCCGTCCCGGTGTGTGGCGAGCGCCATGGCGAAGCCGCACAGCAGGAAGGCCCCCTCGGCCTCGCCCAGCGGCGCCCCGGGGTGTTCGAAGCGGTACAGGTACCCGTCCTCGGACAGGCGGGATTCGACGTACGCGCGGGTGGCGGCGTCGCCGTCGTCCCCGAAGGCGCAGCCCCGGGCCATCGGCACCAGCAGCGCGGCCTCGGGCCCGTCGTCGTCCTCGGCCCGCCGCCAGCGGCCGTCGGTGTGCAGGCACCGGCGCCGGGTCTCCCGCAGCACCGTGTCGGCGAGGTCGGCGCACCGGCGCCCCGCGGGCCCGGGCAGCACCTCGGCCATCCGCCGCAGACCGCACACCACGCTCAACCGGGAGTGGGTCCACCACCGGTCCTCCAGCTCCCACAGACCGGCCTCCGGCTTCAACCACTGCCGCTCGACGACATCCACGGCTACGGCGGCGGCCCGTTCCGCCTCGTCGGTGAGGCGGTCGTGCGTGGCCGCCGCCGCGAACAACTGCAGCGCCTCGCCGAAGGTGTCCAGCTGGAACTGGGCGCCCGCGTCGTTGCCGACGTGGTCGTTGCCGCCGGGGTAGCCGGGCAGCCGCAGGGAACGCTCCCTTTCGACCGGCCGCCCGTCGACCGTGTAGGCGGGGCGCACCCGGTCGCCGTCCGCGAGGATGCGTTCGGCGACGAAGCGCACGGCGTCGTCGACCAGGGGGTGCGGCCCGTGCGCGGCGACCGCGAGAGCGGCGTAGCACTGGTCGCGCAGCCACGCGTAGCGGTAGTCGTAGTTGCGCCCGCTGTTGGCCCGTTCCGGAAGGGACGTGGTCGCGGCGGCGACCATCCCGCCACGAACGCTGGTCAGCCCGCGCAGCACGGCGTAGGCGTGCCGGGCATCGCGGGGCGCGACCAGCCGGGAGCAGTCCGGCACGGCCCGCCGCCACTCCCGTTCCGTGGCCCGCCACAGCGCGTCGGCGTCGAGCGGTCCGGTCTCCCGCCCCGTGGACAGTTCGAGGACCAGGTCGTGTCTCTCGCCCTCGCGCAGCCGGAATTCGCCGCGCAGCCCGGCCCCGTCCCGCCACACCGCGTCCGGGGCCCCGGCGAGCCGCATCCGCAGCCCGCGTGCCCCGGCCGTCCACACCCCCCGTTCCCGCCGGGGATCGCGCATCCAGGCCTCCCCGAAGCCGGGCCGCGGGTCCAGGTCCAGGTTCAGGCGCGCCTCGCCCCGCTCCACCCGCATGCGGCGCAGCAGCACGAGCCGGTCCTCCCGGGCCGGCAGGGCCAGCGCCTCGCGGCACTCGATCACACAGTCGGCGGTCACCCAGCGGCTGATCCGGATCAGCGTGCCCTCCTCGTAGGAGCCGCCCCAGACGTGCCAGGGGTCGGTCGGCTCCACCGTGAAGTGCCCCGCCCCGCCGATCAGCGCGGAGAACACCGCGTCGTCGTGCCACCGCGGGGCGCACAGCCACACGATCCGGCCCCGGGGATCCAGGACCGCACCTCGTTCACCGTCGGCGAGCACGGCGTACTCGCGCAGCGCCCAAGGCGGGCAGGACGTGTCCGGTGCCGCCGTGCGCCCTTCGTCGCTCTCCTTCATGACGTTACGGCTGTCCCGGCGCCGGTGGCCGAAACGGTGCCGTCGTCCCTGCGGTCCCTGCCGTGCCGGCCGCCACAGTTGTCCCCCGCCAACTCCGTGGCCCCGTCCGCACCGTGCTCGCCCAGCGGGCCCACCGCCAGCCCCGCCTCGCGGCAGTCGCGCACGATGTCCGGCAGCGCGCCGAGCGTGGCCCGCCAGCTGCCCGGGGCGGAGGCGTGGTCGGTGTCGTGGAGGAGGACCGTGCCACCCCCGCACAGATCGGCCGCGACGGTCGCGCGTACCGAAGCGGGCGTGGCGTCGTGCCGCCAGTCCTTGCCCCACGCCGTCCACAGCACGGGCCGCAGCCCGGCCCGCCGGGCGGCCGCCCAGCGCCCGGAGGTGAGGATCCCGTAGGGCGGCCGGTACCAGCGCGGCGCGGTCCCGGACACCTCGTCCACCAGCCGGACGGCACGCAGCAGGTCGCGGGTGTCCCGCGCAGGCGACGGCCACCAGGGACGGTCGTGCGTCCAGCCGTGGACGGCGAGTTCGTGTCCGCGCCGGACCAGCTCACGGGTCAGCGCGGGGTGGCGCACGGCGTTCTCGCCCAGGAGGAAGAAGGTGGCGCGTACTCCGAGTCCGTCCAGTACGTCGAGGAACCGCGGCGTGGACGCCGGATCGGGGCCGTCGTCGAAGGTGAGCGCGACGTGGCCGGGGCTGCCCCGGCCGGCCAGGCCCGGGAACCGTCGGCGGCGCAGTTCCGGCAGCCAGGTCGCGGCCGGACCGATGTGGGCCAGCGCGGCGGCGACGACCGGAGCGACGGCGTACACCGCCCGTCCGGTCGGAAACCCGTGACGCATCCGTGGTGCCTCCGGTCTGTTCACTGTGTTCCGTCCTGGTGTGTCCGTCCGATCGTTCCGCTCACCGCTTCACCGCCCGCCCGGGACCGTCCCGCGCCGCCGGGGCCGTGTCCCAGGCGCCGTGCACCGACGGTGCCCGGGCCAGTCCGACGCTGCCGAGGCCGATCAGTGCCACGCCGATCAGCTCGGGCAGCACCCGCACTCCGAGCAGGATCTCCTCGCCGAACAGGGCCCAGCCGAGGGCGACGCTGGTCAGCGCGTCGCCGAGAGTGAGCGCCGGCTGCGAGGCCGCGAGGGTCCCCGCCCGCAGGGCGCTCTGCAGCAGCAGGAAGCTGGCCACGCCCAGGACGGCCGTGGCGTACGGCGGCCACTGGGTCAGCACCTCGCCCACCCCCTGGGGGAGCCGCCCGGTCAGTTCCTTGAGCAGCGCCGCCGTACCGCCGAACCCCACCGCGGACGCCGATCCGAACAGCGCCGCGCGGGGCGCGCCGTGCACCAGGCTGCCGACCGAGGCGAGGACCGTCATCAGGACGGACAGCGCCAGCCCCGCCCAGAGCCACCGGCCCGCGGTGGCGGTGTCGTGACCGGGCGCGGGGGCGGCCGAGCCCAGGAACAGTGCGAGCCCCACGGCCAGTGCCACGAAGGCCAGCCAGGTCCGCGAGTCCGGGCGCCGGTGGAAGACCGCACTGCCGACCACCAGCGTGAACAGCAGTTCGGTGGCCATCAGCGGCTGGACGACGGCCAGACTGCCCACCGCCAGGGCGGCCGCCTGCAACACCGTCGTCAGCGCGAGCAGCGCTGCCCCGCCGACCCAGTACCGGTCGCGCACCAGTCGCCGCAGTGAGCGCAGCATCGTGTGCCGGGCCCCCGCCCGGTCCTCGTCCTGCGCCGCGGCCCTGCGCTGCAGTACCGACGCCGCCGCGTTGGACAGCGCCGCGAACAGGGCGAGGACGACGGTGAGGACACTCACCGCGGCGCACTCCCGGTCATCCGAACCGTGCGGCCAGCCGCCGGTACAGCCCCGGGGCCGCGCCCCGCACCCGGCAGGGCAGGCGCAGCCACGAGGGCACGTACACCTCGTCCCGGCCCCGCAGCACCGCGGTCCGCACCGCGTCGGCCACGCGCTCGGGAGGCACCGGGCGCGGCCTGGACCGCTGGTAGGGGGCGCCCCGGCGCTCGAAGAACGGGGTGTCGACGACGCCCGGCACCACATGGGTGACCCCGACGCCCGTGCCCCGCAACTCGTAGCGCAGCGAGTCCGCGAAGGCGCCGATCGCGGCCTTGGCGGCGGAGTACACGGCCTCGTCACGCACCGCGACACTGCCCGCCAGCGACCCGATGAGCACCACCCGCCCCGACCCGGCGGCCACCATCCCCGGCAGCAGCAGCCGCACCAGTCGCAGCGTGGCCAGCACGTTGATGTCGAGGACCTCGTCGATGGTGTGCGGGGGCATGTCCAGGAACTCCCCGGCCCAGCCCACCCCGGCTCCCGCCACCAGCAGGTCCACCGGGCCCGCCGTGGCCAGCGTGAAGTCGGTGAGCTGCCGGCCGGCGCCGGGCAGGGTGAGGTCGGCGGCGAACGCGGTGGCCGACGTGTCGTCGGCGACCTGGCGCAGCCGCACCGGGTCACGGCCCGTGAGCACCAGCCGCCAGCCGTCCTCGTCACCCAGCCGACGGGCCACGGCCGCGCCGATGCCGGAGGACGCCCCCGTCACGAGCGCCGTACGGGTCCGCGGGTCCCGGAGCCCGACGGGCTGCCGCCGGGGCCTCGCGCGGTCCGCGTCGGGTGCGACGACCTGCGGTCCGGGAACGGACCGGGGACGGGAGAACGCATGGACCATGGGGACCACCTTGGCTCGGGGCGGGCACCGGGAAGCGGCCGACCGGGCGGTCGGGCTCCGGCGTCCGGCCGGACGGGCGGTCACGGAGTATCCCCCAGGGGTCGACCGAAACGCCCGCTTGTGCGGTGGTTTGGAACCCGCGGCACCGGCAACTTGGTCCGTCGTGCATCCTCGCAGCTCATCAGTGCCCCGGCGCCCGGGCGCCCCGCGCGGTCCGCAGGGCGGCAGACGTCTGCTGGTGATCAGCGCGAGCATGGGCGCGGGCCACGACACGGTCGCCGCCGAACTGGTCCGGCGCGCCCGGGAACGCGGCGACACGGCCGAGGTCGTCGATGTCCTCGCCCTCCTGCCGTACGGCCTGGGCACGGCCCTCAGGTGCTTCTACCGCGGGTCCGTACGCCACTTCCCGTGGACGTACGCCGCCCTGTACCGCCTCTTCCTGCGGCCCGGTGCCGGACGCCGGCCGAGCGGGACACCCCTGGCCCGGCTCGCCGGAAACCGGCTGCGCGAGCTGGCCGCACGCACCGGCGCGGACGTGATCGTGCCCGTCTTCCATCTGGGCGCCCAGCTGACCGGCCACCTCCGGGACCGCGGGCTGCTGTCCGTGCCCAGCGTCGTCCTCGTGATCGACTTCGAGCCGCACCGGCAGTGGCTGCACCCCGGCAACGACCACCTCCTGTGTCTCACCGAGGAAGCGGCGCGCGAGGTGCGGCGGAGTGCCGGCACTCCGGCCGGAACGTGCTCTCCCGTAGTGGCGCCCGAGTTCTGCGCCGACCACGTCCCGGGGGCGGCCCGGTGGCGGGAGACCTTCGACCGGCTCGGCCCCGGGCGGCCCGCCGTGGTGCTGGCCGCCGGCGCCTGGGGAGTCGGCTCGCACCTGGACGCCACCGTCCGGCTCCTGGCGGACCACGGCTATCTGCCGGTCGTGCTCTGCGGCGACAACCAGCGGCTGCGCCGCACGCTGTCCGGCACACCCGGCGTCCTCGCCCTGGGCTGGGTGACGGACGTCCCGGGCCTGCTGCACGCCGCCCGCGCCCTGATCGACAACGCGGCCGGCCAGACCGCCGTACAGGCGCTCGCGGCCGGACTGCCGGTCGTGGCCCATCGCCCCATACCCGGCCACGGCGCGGACGGCGTCCGGCGGATGGCCGCGCTGGGCGTCTCCGAGGTCGCCGAGGACCGGACCGCGCTGCTCGAAGCCTTGGCACGGCTGACCGCACCCGGCCGGGACCGGCGGCGGCGGATCGCCGCCGGACGCGCCCTGTTCACCGACGACGCGGACGCCCTGACCCTGGTGACCGATCTCGCCGACGCCGCGCGTGCGGGCGCACGGCGGTGAGAGAGCGCCGCGAGCACGGAGGGGGAGCGCACGCCGTTTTCCCGGACGGACACGGGGCACCCGCCCGGAGCGCGAACCGGCACAAGGAGGCGACGCCGTGCGGCTCGACGACTTCCTCACCAGGGTCCGCGACCGCGGTGAGTTCCACGGCGACGACGAGGCCGAGCAGGTCGCCACGGCCGTCCTGTGGGTGGTCGCGTCCCGCATCCCGCCGGGTGAGGCCGCCGACCTGGCCCGCGACCTGCCCGCACCCCTGGACGACGCGCTGCGCCTGGAGCGCGGGCGCCCCGAGACCTTCGGACGCGAGGAGTTCCTGCGGCGGGTGGCCCAGCAGACCGGCGCCCGGCCGCGCACCGCCGAATGGGACGCGGGCGCCGTGCTGTCCACCCTCGCCGAGGCCGTGCCCCGCGAACGCGTCGACCGACTGCTGGCCCGCCTGCCCGCCGACTGCGCCGATCTCTTCGGCGGCCCGGCACCCCACTGAGGAGACACCCATGACGGACGTTGAGCAGCGCTACGCCGACGACGAGGAGACACCTCTCCTCGGATACGCGGCGCTCGCCACGACCTTCGCGGCCGGCGCCGGTGCCTTCACGGTGACGGCGTGGCGCCGTGGGGTCCGCCTGCCCGACTCCGTCCCCGCCTGGGACGTGGTCCTGCTGGGAACCGCGACGTTCAAGGCCTCCCGGCTGCTGACCAAGGACAGGGTCACCAGCTTCCTGCGGGCCCCGTTCACCCGCCGCGAACGGGAGGGCAACGCCAACGAGGTGATGGACACCGGGCGCGGAACCGGTCTGCGCCGTGCCGTCGGCGACCTGATCTCCTGCCCGTTCTGCACCTCCGCCTGGGTGGCCGGCGGGCTGGTGGGCACCTACGCCGTCGCGCCCAGGGCGGGGCGGCTGGTGTGCGCGGGCCTGAGCGCGGTCGTGGTGTCGGACTGGCTGCAGTACGCGTGGAGCCTGACGGCGCAGAAGGCCGAGGAATGAGCGAGGAATGAGCCGGGGAATGAGCGAGGAATGAGCCGGGGAACGAACGGATGGGGGCCCGGGGCCGGGCGGCCGGTCAGTCGCGCTCGGCGCGCTCAGCCCGCTCGGCGTGCAGCTTCTTCACCCGGGCCGCCTCCTTGCGCACGTCGGCCTGGACCGCCTGCTCCCGCTCCAGCCACTCCGGGCGCTCCTGCTTCAGCGCGTCGATCTGCTCCGTGGTGAGCGGCTCGGTGACCCCGCCCCGGTGCAGGCCCGCGATGGAGACGCCCAGCCGGGCCGCCACCACCGGCCGCGGGTGCGGACCGTCGCGCCTCAGCTCGCGCAGCCACGCGGGCGGGTCGGCCTGGAGCGCGTTCAGCTCGGCACGCGTGACGGCGCCCTCCCGGAACTCGGCGGGTGTGGCCTCGAGGTACACACCCAGCTTCTTCGCCGCGGTCGCGGGCTTCATGGTCTGGGTGTTCTGGTGCGACGTCATGCGCCCAAGGGTATCGATCGTGTGAGTGGCTCCCGACCACGCCCGGTAACCTGGCCGGGTGACAGGCTCGGAAGCTCCCCCCTCGTTCCGGCTCGCGTACGTCCCGGGGGTGACGCCCGACAAGTGGGTGCGCATCTGGAACGAGCGGCTGCCGGAGGTCCCCCTCGCCCTGACCCAGGTCCCCGCCGCCGATGCGGCCGGCGTGCTGCTGGGCGGCGACGCCGACGCCGGGCTCGTACGCCTGCCCGTCGACCGTACGGCGCTCAGCGCCATCCCCCTCTACACCGAGACCACGGTCGTGCTGATCCCCAGGGACCATCTCGTCACCGCGGCCGAGGAGGTGACCGTCGGGGACCTCGCCGACGAGGTCGTGCTGCACCCCCTGGACGACGTGCTCGACTGGGAGCGGCCGCCCGGCAGGCCCGCCCTCGAGCGCCCGGCCACCACCGCGGACGCCGTCGAACTGGTGGCGGCCGGGATCGGCGTGCTGCTCGTGCCGCTGTCGCTGGCCCGCCTGCACCACCGCAAGGACCTCACGTACCGCACGGTCACGGACGCCCCGGAGTCGAGCGTGGCCCTGTCCTGGCCCGAGGACGCGCACACGGACCGCGTCGAGGACTTCATCGGCATCGTCCGGGGCCGGACCGTCAACAGCACGCGGGGCCGGCAGCCGGAACCGGCGCGCTCCAAAGACGGACGCGCGGAAGCGACGGCCTCCGCGCGTCGCAAACCGGCGGCGGGGAAGACGGGCGGCAGGACGGGCGGAGCCGCGGGCGGCAGGACCGGCGGGAAGCAGACCGGGAGCGCCCGGCGCGGCACCGGTGGCGGCCACCGGGGCGCGAGCGGCGGCAAGGGCAAGGGTGGCGGACGCGGCGGCAGGCCGCGCCAGCGCTGACCCCGTCGGCAGACCGGTGACCGCCGGCCCTCGGCATACCGGCCACGGCCGACCCGTCGGCCCCCGGTGCGTGGGCCGACCCGTCGGCCCCGGCGCGTCAGCGGACCGTCGGACTGGGCGTCGGCGCGGAGGTGTTGACCTCGAGCCCGGGCGGCGAGGTGAGCGAGAGCACCGGCTCGCCGGGCTGCGGGGCGGGCGGCGTGAGCTGCGCCTTCGGCAGGTTCGGAGGTGCGGTCTGCTGGAAGTTGACCTGGTCGAAGTTGACCAGCCCGGTCTTCTCCAGCACGGTGATGTGGTCGAGTACGGTGTCGTTGGCCTGGTCGGCGAGCTGCCGCACCAGGGAGTTCTTGGTGTTGGCGCGGATGTTGGCGATGGCCGGGAAGATCTGGCCGTGCGTGATCCGCATGATGTTGACCGCGGTGGTGTCGAACTGCTTGCCCGTCGTCCCGTTCACGGTCGAGACGAACTGCTGCTGCTGCGGTGAGGCCAGGTTGGGCAGGGTGATACCCAGCTCCGGTGCGATCCTGCGGCAGGTGGCGTCCAGCCGGGAGTGACCGACGACCAGGTGCTCACCGGCCTCCCTCATCTCCGGTGTCGTCCCCCGCTCCATGGCCATCAGACCCAGCGGGTGCTCCCACAGCCCCGCCGCACGCACCTTCACCACGAAGTCCCGGTCCTGCTCGGTGAGCGGCCCGTACCGCGTGTTGGTGACGACCCGGGCCTGGTCACTGCCCGCGTTCTGTACCCCGAGCATGGCCGGGTAGGCGAGGGCGGTGAGGGTGAGGACCAGGGCACCGGCCACGAAGGCGGTCCCTGCCGTGGTGCGCGTGATGCGCATCGTGCCTCCTGGGGCGAAGACAGGCTCGGACACCAGGGGATACGGATACGAGAGGCGGTCTGATCACCGTTTCGAGCAGTTGCTCATAATGTTTCCGTCGGTCCGCAGCCAGTCGTGCGCCGCCCGCGCGGTGAACTCCTCCTGACCACCGCGCACCAGCAGTTCCGCGGTGGCGAACTCCGGCGCGTCGGCCTGCCCCGCGACGTACGGGATCGCGATGCAGCGCATCCCGGCCGCGTGCGCGGCGGCGGCACCGGGAGCGGCATCCTCCAGCACCACGCAGCGGGCCGGTTCCGCGCCGAGCCGGCGGGCGGCCTCCAGGAAGACGTCGGGGGCGGGCTTGCCCCGCGCCACCTCGTCGGCCGAGACGACCGTGCGCAGGTGTGCGTCCAGGCCGGTGCGCGCCAGGATCGTCGCGATGGCCCCGGGAGACGAACCCGACGCCACCGCCATCGGTACACCCTCGCCCGCCAGCAGCTCGACGAACTTCCGCATCTCGGGATACGCGCGGGCCGACGTGCGGGCGAGCCCGAGATAGTGCCGGTTCTTCACGGCGAGCAGTTCCTCGACCGTGGCCCGCAGCCCGTACCGCCGCTTCCAGTCGGTGACCGTCTCCTGGGTGCTGATGCCCACGTACGCCTCGTGGTCGGCCCAGGTGAAGTCCGGGACGCCGTACTCGGCGAGGGTGCGACGGCCCGCTTCGTAGTAGTTCGGCTCGCTGTCCACGAGCGTTCCGTCGAGATCGAAGATGACCGAGATGCCGCCCAGCGGGTTCATGGTGCTCATGGCGTCCAGGATGCCAAGGATCACCTGCGCGCCGAGCGCCCGATCGCCTCCACCAGGGGCAGCAGCCGGTGCGGCACCCGCTCGCGCAGCGCCACCTCGCTGCGGGTGCGGACCACGCCGGGCAGGCTGATCAGCTTCTGCACCACGTCCTCCAGGTGCGCGTTGTCGCGGGCCACGACACGGGTCAGCAGGTCCCCGCCACCCGTGATGGAGAAGGCCTCGACGATCTCCGGCACGGCCGCCAGCGCCTCGCCCACCTCGTCCAGACGGCCCTGGGTGACCTCGATGTGCACGAACGCGAGCACCGGGTGGCCCAGGGCGGCGGGGGAGAGGGACGGAGCGGTAGCGGTGATCACGCCGTCCCGCTCCAGGCGGTCGAGGCGGGCCTGGAGGGTGCCGCGGGCGATCCCGAGGAGGCGTGCGTACTCGCGCACGCTGGTGCGCGGCTGCTCGAGCAGCAGCCGCAGGATGCGGGTGTCGAGTTCGTCGACGGCCATCGCGGGTCCGGCCCCCTTCAGTCGGCCATTGGCTCTCCGGTGGCCGCAGGCATGCCGTGATCACAGTACCAATGGCCCATTCCGGCGGCAGCCTGTTGAGCCACTGGCGTCCGGGATGCTCCTATAGACGTGTCGATGGCGCTGCGGACCCCGCGGCGCCTTTTGCGTGTGGTGACTTCCGGGCCGGTGGCGTGAGCGAGCGAGGGGGCGGTAATCAGTGCTGAAGAAGGTGTTCGTGAGCCCGGACCCGGGACGGTCCCGGCTGCGGTTCGCCGCCCGGGCCGTCCTCGGCATCGGGCTGGCCGTCGTGGTGTGCGGGCTGGCCGGTACGTCCCTGATCGGCGCGATCATCGGGGGCCTCGCCGCCCTGCTCGCGCTCTTCACCGTCACCGACGCCACCGTGCGCGGTCAGGCCTTCACCACCGCGCTGCTGCCGGTCGCCGGGCTGCCCGTGCTCACCGCAGCCGCCGCGCTGCACGACCTCCCGGTGGCCCGGGATCTCACCTTCCTCGCCGTCGTCGGCGCCGGCGTGTACGCGCGTCGCTGGGGCCCGCGCGGGCACAGCCTCGGCGTCTTCGCCTTCATGACCTTCTTCATCGCCCAGTTCCTGCACGCCACCACGGACCGGCTGCCCGAGATGTTCGCCGCCGTCCTGCTGTCCGTGGCCACCGCCGCGGCGGTGCGGTTCGGACTGTGGTGCTACGAGCGTCGCCGGCCCGCGCCCGCCGTCCCCGCGCCGCCCGCCGGCACCGGACTGGCCCGCATCACCACCCGGCAGGCCGTGCAGGCGACCGCGGGCGCCGGTTTCGCCCTGGTCGTGGGCCAGCTGGTGTCCGGGGACCGCTGGTACTGGGCCGTCGGCGCCACCTGGTGGGTGTTCGTCAACACCACCTCGCGCGGTGAGACGCTGGTACGCGGCTTCCGCCGGGTCCTCGGCACGGTCGTCGGCATCGGGCTGGGCTTCCTGATCGCCGTGCCGGTGGCCGGAGCGCCGGTGCCCACCGCCGTACTCGCCGCCGCCTGCGTCTTCGGCATCTTCTACACCGCCGCGGTCTCCTACACCTGGATGATGCTCTGCGTGACCCTTCTCGCCGAGCTGCTCTACGGCCTCCTGGGCGTTCTCGGCCCCGGCCTGCTCGCCCTGCGGATCGCCGAGACCGGCGTGGGCGCGCTCGGCGCCGCGCTCGCCGTGCTCTTCGTCCTGCCGGTCACCACGCACGCCGTCACCGACGTCTGGATCCAGCGCGCCCTGCGCTGCGTGCACGCCTGCACCGCTGAGGCCGCAGCCCGCCTCGCCGGGACCGAGGGTGCCGACCCGGCGCCACGCGTGGCGGAACTGGAACAGCTGCTGGGCCGGGTACGGCTGTCGGTCGCCCCGCTCGTGCACCCGCTGAGCCCCATGTACGGCCGTAGGCGGCGGGCGCGACGGGTCCTGGACCTGCTCGACGACTGCGCCCGGGAGATCCGCGGCCTGGTCGCCGTGGCCGCCGACCCCGAAGCCTCGCACGACGCCCGGCTGGCCGCCGCCTGCTGGCGTGTCGAGGCGGCGGTCGAGGCGCTCACCGGCGGGGGCGCCGTCCCGGCCCGCGCGGGCCACCCGCGTGCCGCCGAACCCGCGCTGGCCCACCTCCACGACCTGGAACACGCCCTCGCCGAACTCGCCGCGCCCCTGCGCAGCCCCTCGGGTTCACGTCTGGCCGGCGCCTGACCCGGGCCGCCCGACGCCCCTGCGACACCCGTTTGGTCTAGACCGCCAGTGATCGACTGCTACCGTCGCTCCGGGGCGGACGATCAGGGTGGCGCTCCAGGCGACCGAGGGCGAAGCGGGACGAGAGGGGCAGCGGTGACGGACGGCGGCAGGCGGCAGCGGCGGGCATACATCGGGTCGTTCACGGCGGCCGGCGGCCCCGGCATCCTGACGGCGACCGTCGCCCCCGACAGCGGCGCCCTCACGGTCGTGAGCGGCACGGACGGGCTCGCCGACCCCTCCTACCTGGCCCTGGCGCCCGACGGGGACACGCTCTACGCCGTCAGCGAGACGGCCGAGGGTGCGGTGGCCGCCTACCGGGTGAACGGGGACAGGCCCGAGCCCACCGGACGGCCGGTGCCCGTCGAGGGCGACGGACCGACCCACCTCAGCCTGTACGCCGGGCACGTGCTGACCGCCAACTACGGCTCCGGCACCGTCACCGCCGTCCCGGTCCGCGCCGATGGCACCCTCGCCCGCTCCGCGTCCGGCGTGCTGCGGCACACCGGCTCCGGCCCGCACGCCCAGCGGCAGCAGGGACCGCACGCCCACCAGGTGCGGCCCGACACCAGCGGGCGGTGGGCCGTCAGCGTGGACCTCGGCACCGACTCCGTGCGGGTCTGCACCCTCGCGGACGGTGCCCCCGCCGTGCACCGCGAGATCGCGCTGCGGCCGGGGTCGGGGCCGCGGCACCTGGCCTTCCATCCGGACGGCTCGCACGCCTACGTCCTCAACGAACTGGCGCCCACCGTCACCGTCTGCCACTGGGACGCCGCCGACGGCTCGCTCAAGCCCCTCACCGAGGTGCCGGTGCTGCCGGGCGCCCCGGCGGGCGACGCCTACCCGTCCGGCGTCGTCGTCTCGCCCGACGGCCGCTTCGTGTGGACCGCCACCCGCGGGGAGGACGTCCTGTCCGTGCTCGCCGTGGAGCCGGACGGACTGCGGCTGTCCGCCACCGTGCCCTGCGGCGGGCACTGGCCCCGCGACATCTCCGTGGCGGACGGCTTCCTGTACGCGGCCAACGAGCGCTCGGGAGACGTGACCTGGTTCGCCCTGGACCCGACCACCGGCGTCCCCCGCCGCACCGGCTCCCTCGCGGTCCCGGCAGCCTCCTGCGTGATCTTCGCCCCCTAGCCGCAAACGGCCGAGTGACCCCAGCTGCGGGCGGTCGTGCCGCTGGGGCGGCACGGGTGGGCGGTGGGGCACCTCCCGCTCGAGCGAAGCCGCGAGTGGGGGAGGCGCCCCGCCGGCGCCGGGCAACACGACCCACCCCCGCCCGCACCCACGCCGGACGCGATCCCGACCCACGGCTCCGTACCCCACGGCCACGCCGAAGGGGCCCGCTCCTCACCCGGAGCGGGCCCCTTCACACACGCCAAAATGCGCAGGCGCACGCGCCCCTCACCGAACCGGCGCCCCCTGCGCCGGCTGCGGCGAGATGCCCAGCGCCGTCGTGTACTTGGCCAGCGCCAGCTTGCCGATCGCCGGGTAGGGGCCGAGCGGCTCGGCGGTGGAGCAGGCCGCCTCCTTGGCCGCCTCCTCCAGCACGGACGCCTCGATCTCCGGGCCGATCAGATACGGCGCGAGCGCCAGCTGCTGGGAGCCCGAGGAGCGCAGCTGCTCGGCGACGGAGGCGATCGAGCCCTCCTCGTCCAGCGCCGCCGCGATCACCGGCACGGCGAGCCGCGCGGCGAGCAGCATGCCGGTGATCCCGGCCGCCTGGACGGCCTCGTCACCGCCGACGGAGGCGAGGATGATGCCGTCCGCGGCGGTCGCCACGGTGAACAGACGGGCGCGGTCGGCGCGGGCGAGACCGGCCTCGGAGAGCCGCACGTGCAGGGCCTCGGCCAGCAGCGGGTGCGGTCCGAGAACATCGGTCAGCTCGGCCGCGATCTTGCTGTCCATCACGGCCTGCCGGATCCGGCGCAGCAGCGCGTTGTCCGGCCCGGCGAGCAGCGGCACGACGACCGCGACGGGGCCGTCCGGCTCCTTCACGTCGAGTCCGGCGGCGCGCGCCTGCTCGAAGCGGGCGGTGCGCTCCTCGGCGGCCCGGACGAGCACGGTGGTCACCGAGGGGAACTCGGCGTCGTCGTCCCCGTCGAGGTGGCCGATCCGGGCGTCGAGCCCGGGCAGCTCGGAACGGGCGATGCTGATGACCTCGTCGGCGAGGCCCCGGGTGGCGCTACTGGGCGTCCCCGGCACCGCGAGGACGAGCGCCGGCGCGCCCTCGGGAGCCACCAGGGGTTCGGGACGGCGGTGCCGTCCGGGCTGGCGGGGGCGCGGCATTCGTACTGGCAGGCCGGACGCGGGCCCAGTGGGGGAGCTCATGGCGCCGCATGTTACTGGTTTCCGGGGTTTCCCTGTTCGGGGAGGGTGCGGGTGAGCGGTATCCGTCCTGTTTTGTCTGTTGAGTGATGTACGGATCGGCTGACATCGGCATGATTCACCTCGTCGGCGGACCGGTTCTCAGCCGTCCGGCACGGTCGTCACCGACAGCATCCCGTCGTCACTCGGAAGCGTGAACGAAGCGGTCGCCAGGTCGGTCGCGACCCGGACCGAGCCGTCCAGCGGATCACCTTCGGCGGCCGTCCACCGCGCCTGCGGCAGCCTTTGCGCCAGCTCCTCGCCCAGCGGTACGAGGAGCGGATCGCCCAGCCGCGTCAGCCCGCCGGTGACGGCGACGAGGGGCTCACCGCCGGCCGGACAGACCGCGGCGGCCGAGTCGGCCAGGTGCCGGGCGGCGGTCCCGAGGATCTGCGCCGCGACGGGGTCGGTGCCGGCACACGCCGCCACCTCCGGCGCGAAGGAGGCCAGGACGGCCGGACGGTCGGACCGCGGATACACCTGCCCGGGCAGCCCCGCCGCCGGGCCGAAACGCGCCTCGGCGCGGGCCAGCAGCGGCGCGGAGCCGCCCTCCCGCCCGTCATGGGCGCGCAGCGCCGCCTCGAGACCGGCCCGCCCGATCCAGGCCCCGCCGCCGCAGTCGCCCAGCAGATGTCCCCAGCCGTCCGCCCGGCGCCAGCGGGTCAGGTCGGTGCCGACCGCGATCAGGCCGGTACCGGCGGCCACCACCGAGCCGGCCCGCGCACCCAGCGCGCCCACGTACGCGGTGACGGCGTCGGCGGCCAGGGCGACCGTCCGTACGCCCAGCTCCCGGGCCAGCGCGCCCGGCAGTTCGGCGCGCAGTGCGTCGCCCAGCGTGGCCAGTCCGGCGGCCCCGACGACGACGGTGTCGAGCCGGGAGACGCCGCTTTCGGCGGTCAACGCCCTGGCCATGGGCAGCAGTTGCGCCAGGAGGTGCTCGGGGTCGATCCCGCGCGCGCCGGTGCGGACGGGCTCCCGCGAGACCCGCCGACCGAGCGGGCCGGGTCCGCCGCCGCGGTCGCCGACGGCGCCGACGACGACGCGCAGCCCCGAGCCGCCCGAGTCCACGGCCAGGAAGCCGGTGCTCACGGCAGGCGCCAGTCGACCGGCTGACCTCCCAGGCGCATCAGCAGGTCGTTGGCCCGGCTGAACGGACGGGAGCCGAAGAAGCCCCGGTCGGCCGACATGGGGGACGGGTGTGCGGACTCCACGGCCGGCAGATCGCCGAGCAGTGGCCGCAGATTGCGGGCGTCGCGGCCCCAGAGGATGGACACCATCGGCTTGCCGCGCGCCGCCAGTGCCCGTATCGCCTGCTCGGTGACCTCCTCCCAGCCCTTGCCGCGGTGGGCCGCGGGCTTGCGCGGGGCCGTGGTGAGCGCCCTGTTGAGCAGCAGCACGCCCTGCTGTGTCCAGGGCGTCAGATCCCCGTTGGAGGGCTGCGGAAGACTCAGGTCGGTGTTCAGCTCCCGGAAGATGTTGACGAGGCTGCCGGGCAGCGGGCGTACCTCGGGCGCGACGGAGAACGACAGTCCGACGGCGTGCCCCGGAGTGGGGTAGGGATCCTGTCCGACGATCAGGACCCGGACATCGTCGAAGGGCTGCTGGAAGGCCCGCAGGACGTTCGCCCCCGCCGGGAGGTAGGTGCGTCCGGCGGCGATCTCCGCGCGCAGGAACTCACCCATCGAGGTGATCCGTCCGGCGACGGGTTCCAGGGCCTTCGCCCAGCCCGCTTCGACGATTTCATTCAAGGGTCGTGGTGCCACGGGCGTCACCCTACTGCCGTACGGGTGACGCCGATCAACCGGTGGCCAAGGCCGGTCCCCCCGGTCCGGTTCACGCGACGACCGCGGCCCGCACGCACAGCACGTCCGGCAGGTGGGAGGCCAACTGCCGCCAGCTGTCGCCGTCGTCGGCCGACGCGAACACCTCGCCGTTGCGGTTGCCGAAGTACACGCCCGCCTGCTCCGCGTCGTCCGTGGACAGCGCGTCGCGCAGCACCGTGCCGTAGTGGTCCTCCTGGGGCAGGCCCGCCGAGAGCGGCTCCCAGCTCTTGCCCGCGTCCGCCGTGCGGAAGACCCGGCAGCGGTGGTCCGCGGGCACCCGGTCGGCGTCCGCGTTGATCGGGAAGACGTACGCCGTGTCGCCGCGGTGCGGGTGGGCGGCCACCGCGAAGCCGAACGTGGAGGGCAGGCCCTCGCCGATGTCCGTCCAGTGCGCTCCGGCGTCGTCGCTGCGGTAGACCCCCCAGTGGTTCTGGAGGTACAGGCGGTCCGGGGCGGCCGCGTCGCGCGCGACCTTGTGCACGCACTGGCCGAACTCCGGGTCGGGGTCCGGCAGGAAGACGGCGGAGACGCCGGAGTTGGACGGCGCCCAGCTCGCCCCGCCGTCGGAGGTGCGGAAGACGCCCGCGGTCGAGACGGCGACCGTCACGGACCTGGGGTCGCGCGCGTCGGTGAGGACGGTGTGCAGCCCCTCGCCGCCACCGCCCGGCACCCACTTCGGCCGCGTGGGGTGCTCCCACAGCGGGCGGACCAGCTCGAAGCTCTCACCGCGGTCCTCCGAGCGGTACAGCGCCGCGGGCTCCGTGCCCGCGTACACCACGTCCGGCTCGGCGGCGGCCGGGTGCAGCTGCCACACCCGCTCCAGGGAGGCGCCGGTGTCCTTGGGGAACTTGACGGCCGGCGCGGCCGGTTCGGTCCAGGTCCGGCCCAGGTCGTCGGAGTGGAACACCGACGGACCCCAGTGCGCGCTGTCGCCGCCGGCCAGCAGCCGCGGGGTGTCGCCGCGGGTGTCGAGGGCGACCGAGTAGACCGCCTGTGCGTTGAAGTAGGGACTCTCGTCGAACTCCCAGGTGCCACCCCGCCGGCGCCCGATGAACAGGCCCTTGCGGGTGCCCACGGCGAGCAGTACCTCGGTCATGCCGATCACCTCCGCGGCGTCTTCGTCGACGCCTTCGTCTCGGACACGGGCCAGTCTGCACCCAGGCACTGACAGTCACCCCCGGAAGGAGTGTCGGCCCAGGTCAGGGCGGTGGTGTCGGGTCCGGAGAGTTCCGGGGGCCGCCTGCTCAGCCCTCGCCCGGAAGGGCCCGCGCCAGGATCCGGCCGAGGTCGGCCGTGTCCGGAAGCGTGCCGAAGGCGTGCCCCCAGTCGCCGCCGAGCCGGGTCGCGCAGAAGGCGTCGGCGACGGCGGGCGGGGCGTGCCGGACCAGGAGGGAGGCCTGGAGGGTGAGGGCCATCAGCTCCACCAGGCGGCGGGCACCGGTCTCGGACGCCTCGGTGAGCCCCGCCCGGAGCCGGTCCACCGCCGCGTCCAGCCGGGCGTCCGCCCCGCCGGCCAGGGACAGTTCCCCGAAGAGCGCGTGCGCGGCGGTGGGCGAGCGGCGCAGCGCCCGCAGCACGTCGAGGGCGTTCACGTTCCCGGAGCCCTCCCAGATCGACAGCAGCGGCGCCTCGCGGTAGTGGCGGGGCATGCCCGACTCCTCCACGTAGCCGTTGCCGCCCAGGCACTCCAGTGCCTCCGCGGTGAAGGCGGGCCCGCGCTTGGTCACCCAGTACTTGCCGACGGCGGTGGCGATCCGCCGGAACGCCGCCTCCCCCTCGTCCCCGCGCACGGCACGGTCGGCCGCGCCGGCCAGCCGCAGGGTGAGGGTGGTCGCGGCCTCGGACTCCAGCGCGAGGTCGGCCAGGACGTTGCGCATCAGCGGCTGGTCCACCAGCCGCGCGCCGAACGCGGTGCGGTGCCGTACGTGGTGACCGGCCTCGACGAGGGTCTTGCGCATGAGCGTCGCCGAGGCCATCACGCAGTCCAGCCGGGTGCAGTTGACCATCTCGATGATCGTCTTGACGCCCTGCCCCTCGGGCCCGACCAGCCACGCCACCGTCCCGTCGAACTCGGGCTCCGAGGAGGCGTTGGACCGGTTGCCGAGCTTGTCCTTCAGCCGCTGGATGCGGAAGGTGTTGCGGGTCCCGTCGGGCAGCACGCGGGGCACCAGGAAGCAGGACAGTCCCCCGGCCGCCTGGGCCAGCACGAGGAACACGTCGCACATGGGCGCCGAAGTGAACCACTTGTGCCCGCGCAGCGTGTAGACGCCGGGCTCGGCGGTCGCGGTGGCCGTCGTGCTGTTCGTCCGGACGTCCGAGCCGCCCTGCTTCTCGGTCATCCCCATGCCGGCCAGCAGACCGCGCTTGTCCGTCGGCGTCCGCAGCCCCGGTTCGTACTCCCGTGAGGTCAGCAGCGGTTCGTAGACCTTCGCCAGCTCGGGCTGGGCGCGCAGCGCCGGGACCGCCGCGTACGTCATCGAGGTCGGGCACCCGTGTCCCGCCTCGGTGTGGCCCCAGACCAGTCCGCCGGCGGTCCGTGCGACGTGCGCGCCGGGCCGCTCGTCCGCCCACGGTGCCCCGGCCAGGCCCTCGCCGACCGCGACCCGCATCAGGTGGTGCCAGCTCGGGTGGTACTCGACCTCGTCGACCCGGTTGCCGTACCGGTCGTGGGTGCGCAGCACGGGCTCGTGGCGGTTCGCGAGGTCGCCCCACTCCTGCGCCTCGGCGCTGCCCGCCCGGCGGCCCAGCCGCCGCAAGCCGTCCTCCGCCCAGCCGGCGCCCTCCCGCCGCACGCCCTCCAGCAGGGCCGGGTCGTCGGACGCGTCGTAGGGGGCCAGGGGAGGGGGCTGGTTGGTGACGTCGTGCGTCGCGTACCCCTCCGGACGGCCCCAGGGCTCCTCGGACGGCTCGTGGGACTCGTGCGGCGGCTCCTGCGCGAATGTCGTCATGCCTCGAGTGTTGCAGCATTCCTACGAGCGCAGCAATAGTGCAACACGATGGGCGCACGTACAGTACGTGCCCATGTGGACGAACGACACCCCCGCGCGCGGATGACCGGTTCCGAGGCCGCCGACGGGCCCGCCCTGCGTCCGCTGTCCGCGCGGTCGGTGGTCCTGAGCCTGCTGCTCGGCACCCACCCGCCGGAGCTGCCGGCGCGGGACCTGGTGCGGCTCGTGGCGGGGTTCGACGTCGGCGCCTCCACCGCGCGCGCGGCGCTGAGCCGGATGGCCGCCGCCGGGGACCTGTGCCGCACGCACAACGGCTACCGGCTCAGCGAGCGGCTGCTGGAGCGCCAGCGGCGCCAGGACGAGGCGATGCGTCCGCACACGCGCGCGTGGAAGGGCGACTGGGAGGTGCTCGTGGTCACCGCGACCGGGCGCGGTCCCGCCGCCCGTGCCGAGCTGCGGACCGGGCTGACCGCCCTGCGCCTGGCCGAACTCCGCGAGGGCGTCTGGCTGCGCCCCGCCAACCTGGACCGCCCGCTGCCCGCGGCTCTGGACCGGGTGGCCGAGCGGCTCGTCTCACGCCCCGAGGCTCCCGCCCGCGAACTGGCCGCGCGTCTGTGGCCGTTGGACGCCTGGGCGGACACGGCACGGGTGCTGCTCGCCCAGGTCGACCGAGCCCGGCGCCCGGCCGGCCGGCTCACCGCCTTCGCGGCCGTCGTGCGCCACCTGCTCGCCGACCCGGTGCTGCCCGCGGAACTGCTCCCGCCCGACTGGCCGGGGACGGCCCTGCGGGACGCCTACGCGCGCTACCAGCGGGAGCAGTCCGGACAGGTCCGGGCGCACGGCACCCGGACCTGACGCGTCACTTGTAGGTGATGTCGGACGAGGAGTACCTGCAGTACGTGCCGTCGGCGCCGGAGCCGTTCGAGTCCGGCTCGTCGCCGTCGTCGTTGCCGATGTACTTCTGGCACGGGACGATCTTCTTGCTGCCGTCCCCGACGATCGTGATGCCGCGCAGGGTCGCGCTGTCGCCGTAGTTGGTGTTGATCCCGGCGATCCGGCCGCCCTTCCAGCTCACCTCGATGTTGCTGAGGTTGATGGTCCGCTTGTACTGCGTCGAGCAGTTTCCGCAGGACCGGACGAAGGTGCCGAAGTTCTTGACGGCGAAGCCCGAGACGTTCAGTGTGCCGGCGCCGTTGAACTGGAACACCTTGTCGCCGGCCTCCTTGGCGCCGCCGCCGGAGACCGTGTAGACGTTCGACGACGAGGAGCCGCGGAAGGTCGCCGCGTCCTCGCCGACGTCCTCCCACCAGACGTTCTGCAGCGTGCAACTGCCCTTGCAGTGCACGCCGTCCGCGGCCGGCGCGCCGATGATCACGTTTTTGAGGACGGCGCCGGGGGCCAGTTCGAGGATCGGGCCCTGGTCCTCGTCCTGGCCGTCGGAGCCCAGGTCGCCGGTGCCGTACAGGCGCTTCATCCCGTAGTCCTTGGTGCCGGAGACCGGGATGGTGGAGGAGACGCCCTCGCTGCCGTTGGGGGTCGGCCAGGTGGCGGCCTGTGCGGAGGGGGCCGCGGAAGTCATGAGCATGCCAACCGGCCCGAGCGAGCCCAGTGCGCCCAGCGCGCCGGTCACCGCGCGCCGCGCGCGCGGTCGTGTCACAGGGGTCATGTTCTGGTCCCTTCCGTAGGGAGTGGGGGTGGAACGGAACATGTACGTGAACGTCGTGCGTCAACCTGACTGAGATCGCGAACGCGCGGCCGCACTTGTGGGGAAGCGTGGAGCCGCAGCGTTCGCGACGGTCATGCTGATGAACGGACCGTAGAGGGTAAGCGCTTTCTAGTCAACGCCTCGGACGGCGGTCCGCCTTACATGCCCCAGCCGTACTGGTCCGGCATCCGGGCGTCCACGCCCAGCTCTCGCGCGGCATGCTGGGCCCAGGAAGGATTGCGCAGCAGCTCGCGGCCCAGCAGCACCGCGTCGGCCTCGCCGTTGGCCAGGATCTTCTCGGCCTGCTCGGCCTCGGTGATCAGACCGACGGCGGCGACCGGCAGCGTGGACCCGGCCTTCACGCGCGCGGCGAACGGGACCTGGTAGCCGGGCCCGGTCGGGATCCGGACGCGCGGGACGTTGCCGCCGGTGGACACGTCGAGCAGGTCGACGCCGTGTGCCTCGAGGTCCCGGGCGAAGCGGACGGTGTCCTCCGGCGTCCAGCCGTCCTCCTCCAGCCAGTCGGTCGCCGAGACGCGGAAGAACAGCGGCTTGTCGTCGGGCCAGACTTCCCGTACCGCGTCCACGACCTCCAGGGCGAACCGGGTGCGGTTCTCGTACGAGCCGCCGTAGGCGTCGGTGCGGCGGTTGGAGTACGGCGACAGGAACTCGTGGATCAGGTAGCCGTGGGCGCCGTGGATCTCGGCGATCTCGAAACCGGCGGCCAGCGCCCGGCGTGCGGCGTCCGCGAACCGGCCGACGACTTCCTGGATCTGCGGGGCCGTCAGCTCGGTCGGTACCGGGTGCCGTTCGTCGAACGCGAGCGCGCTCGGGGCCACCGGCTGCCAGCCGTACGCGTCCGCCCCCACCGGTGCCCCGCCCTTCCAGGGCTGCGCGGTCGACGCCTTGCGGCCCGCGTGGGCCAGCTGGACCGCCGGAACCGTGCCCTGTGAGCGCAGGAAGCCCGTGATCCGGCGGAACGCCTCGACCTGGGTGTCGTTCCACAGTCCGAGGTCCTGCGGGGAGATGCGGCCCTCGGGCGACACGCCGGTGGCCTCCACGACGATCAGGCCGGTGCCTCCCGCCGCGCGGGCGCCGTAGTGCGCGAAGTGCCAGTCACCGGGCACGCCCGCCGACGGGCCTTCCGGCGCCGCGGAGTACTGGCACATCGGCGGCATCCAGATCCGGTTCGGGATCGTGGTGTCACGGAGCCGGAAGGGCTCGAAGAGGGCGCTCATGGCGGGCTGCTCCTGGGTCGCGGCGGGTCGGGGCGGCTCGTACGGTAACTCTCGTAGTACGTCGAGTGTCAAACTACGGCGTCCTTCGTACAATGGGGAACCCCTCCTGACCGGTGGGCCCCCGACGAACTGGAGTCGCCGTGACCGCCGCCGCCACTGCCGCCGGCACCCGCGAGCTGCCGCACCCGACGCGCGGGGAGATCCGGCTGGAGGGAGTGCTGCACGCGCTCGCCGACCCGGTGCGGCTGCGGATCGTGCGGGACCTCGCCGCCGACAGCGGCGCACTCTTCTCCTGCTCGCACTTCGACCTGCCGGTCACCAAGTCCACCACCACGTACCACTTCCGGGTGCTGCGCGAGAGCGGGGTGATCCGGCAGACCTACCGGGGGACGGCCAAGATGAACGGCCTGCGCAGGGACGACCTGGACAGCCTCTTTCCCGGGCTGCTCGACGCCCTGCTGGCCGCGGCCGCCCGCCAGGCCGCCGTCGTGGCGAGCGGCTGACGCCGCGCGGGGCCGTCCCGCCCGGCCGGCCGTGTCTCGGCGCGGGGCCGTCCCGCCCGGCCGGCCGTGTCCCGGTCCGCTGCGCTGACAGGGTGCCGCACTCGGTGAACGAAGCGTGTTCCGTTCGTATGGAATGTGATCATTCGGTTACGTTGCGTATGTGCTCGAAGCGTCCTTCGTTGATCGTTCTCTTCAGCTTTCCGACCGCTGTCCGGACGACGGTGAGATGTCCGTGCGGCACGCCTGGGTGGTGAGCGAGGGCTCCACCACGACCTCCTGGTTCGACGTCCGGCTGACCTTCGCCGACGGCGCCCGGGTGGACGCGCTCGCCGTGCTGTCCGGTGCGGACGTGCGGGTCGAGGACGTACGGGCCCGGCCGCCGCTGTCCCTCGACGACCTGGCCGTACTGGCCGAGTGGCTGGAGAGTCCGCTCTTCGAGGCCTGCGTCGCGGCCCCCGCCCTCGGGGCGCCGGCCGCGTCGCGGCGGGCACGGGCCGCGTGGCCGCGCGGGCGGGAGGGGCGCAGGCTGGTCGCCCAGGAGTACCGGACGGCCCGGGCGGAGGGCGGTGATCCGGTCCTCGCGGTGATGCGCGCGACCGGGCACAGCAGGCGCAGGTCGCTCAGGCTGATCGGCCAGGCGCGCGACGAGGGGTTCCTGGCGCCCCGTCGCGCGCGCCGCTGAGACACGCCGGCGGGCGCGCCCCGGCACCGGACCTCCGCGTCGTCACAGCATCGCGCGCATGCGTGAGATCTCGCTCGTCTGCTGGGCGACCACGTCGTCCGCCATCTCCTCGATCAGCACGTTGTTGCCCCCGGACTTGACGTCCGTGGCCATGCTGATCGCCCCCTCGTGGTGAGTGATCATCAGAGTGAGGAAGAGCCGGTCGAAGGCCTTGCCCTCGGCCGCGCGGAGTTTCTTCAGCTGTGGCTCGGTCGCCATGCCCGGCATCGTGGCGTGCTCGTGACCGCCGCCCGTCACCTTCTCGCCGTGCGTCTCGAGCCAGCCCTCCATCGCCTTGATCTCCGGTCCCTGCGCGGCCGAGATCCGTTCTGCCAGCTTCTTGACCTGGCCGGACTCGGCCTGTTCCGGCGCCAGTTCGGTCATCTTCAGCGCCTGGGCGTGGTGCTGGATCATCATCCGCGCATAGGAGACGTCCGCCGAGTTGGGGGAGTCGTCGTCGGCGCGCTGCTTCTCGGCGTCCTCGGCGGACAGGGTCCGGTTGCCCTCGCCCGGCTTGCCCGGCGCGATCACCGAGGGCCCGGCGGCGGCAGCCGGACCGGTGTCCGATCCCGAGTCGCAGGCCCCCAGCCCGAGCACGGCCAGTGCGGTCAGCGAGGCCGTGACGAGTGACGCGCGGGACATCGCGGGGCGAAAGGACACAACGACCTCCTGTGGCTGCGGGTGCCCCTCTGGGTGGAGGGAGGCGGGAGCACCTTGTGGGTGCGATGACCGTCCTAGCACGCTTCCGCGCGTCACTGATCAAAAAACTTCATTGCGAGTTTGTTGCCCCCTGTTGGTATGTGCATGGCGAAGACGATACTGCGGGATGCGTGAACCGTTCCGACGGGAACGGACGTTGGGAGGAAACAGTGACCCTGTTGAACGACCCGCGAACGCGGCGCAGACGCCTGGGAGTCGCGGCTGCCGCCGCCGGACTCCTGTCCGCGCTGCTCACCGCCGGCCCGGCCGTGGCGACCCCCGACCCCGGGGACAGCCCGGCCACGTCGAAGGAGGTGTCCAAGAGCGCGCGCGCCGAGGTGCGCGACGCCATCGAGAGCGGCGACATACCCGGCCAGGACGAGATCGTCCACTCGGACAACATCGAGCACCTGACCAACATCCCCAAGGACGCACTGCCCGGCACCAACTCGGACCTGGCCTTCCAGGGCCGGTACGCCTTCGCCGGGAACTACGACGGCTTCCGCATCTTCGACATCAAGAACCCGAAGAAGCCGAGGACCGTCGCCCAGGTGCTGTGTCCCGGCTCGCAGAACGACATCTCCGTCTCCGGTGACCTGCTGTTCCTGTCGACCGACTCCTCGCGCAGCGACAGCAGTTGCAACAGCACCACGCAGCCCGCGACCGAGAAGTCCTCCTGGGAGGGCATGAAGGTCTTCGACATCAGCGACAAGCGGAACCCGAAGTACGTCGCCGCCGTCGAGACCGCCTGCGGCTCGCACACCCACACGCTGGTGCCCGAGCGCAGGGACGTCTACATCTACGTCTCCTCGTACTCGCCGAACGCCGCCTACCCCGACTGCAAGCCGCCGCACGACGGGATCTCGGTGATCAAGGTGCCGCGCAAGGCACCCGAGCGGGCGGCCCTCGTGGGCTTCCCCGTGCTCTTCCCCGGTGAGGGCCCCGACGGCGGCGGCAACCCGGGCGGGCCCACCAACCCGGGCGTCTCCAAGACCACCGGCTGCCACGACATCACCGTCCTGCCCTCCGAGGACCTGGCGGCCGGCGCCTGCATGGGCGACGGCATCCTGTTCTCCATCAAGGACCCCGAGCGCCCGAAGGTCATCGACCGCGTCCAGGACAACGTGAACTTCGCGTTCTGGCACTCGGCGACCTTCAACCAGAAGGCGAACAAGGTGGTGTTCACCGACGAGCTGGGCGGCGGCGGCGCCGCCACCTGCAACGCGGAGATCGGCCCGGACCGCGGCGCCGACGGCATCTACGACATCGTCGGCCGGGGCGACCACCGCAAGCTGGTCTTCCGCAGCTACTTCAAGATCCCGCGCCACCAGGCGGACACCGAGAACTGCGTGGCCCACAACGGCTCGCTGATCCCGGTCAAGGGCAAGGACATCATGGTCCAGGCCTGGTACCAGGGCGGCATCTCCGTCTGGGAGTTCACCGACTCCTCGCGGCCCAGGGAGATCGCCTACTTCGAGCGGGGTCCGCTGACCACCGACACGATGACCACCGGCGGTTCCTGGTCGGCCTACTACTACAACGGCTACATCTACTCGAACGACATCGCCAAGGGCTTCGACGTCCTCAAGCTCAGCGACCGGCGCACGGACCCGGCCAAGCGGGTCCATCTGCGGGAGCTCAACACGCAGACGCAGCCGGACTACTTCGACTGAGGACCGCGGTCCGTCCGGTCCTGCGGATCGGGTACACCGGTCGCGAAGAACCGCGACAGGTCCGGGTCGCACGTCGTCCCGCCGGGCGCTTCGGCGTCCGGCGGGACACCCAGCTTCCAGTCCAGCCGGTAGCGCTCGAACAACTCGGCGCGCAGCTCCGGCACCGGCATCGGTACACCGGGCACGAGAGCCGCGAAGACGGCGCCCATGAGCTGCGCGCGCAGCATCGGGTAGTCGCGGTCGACGTCCCGCGAGCCGTGCCGGGCCACCGTGTCCCGCAGCAGCTCCGCCAGCCTCCGCTGCTCCGGGCAGGGCACGAAGCCCACCTCCGCCTGGAGCAGGCCCGCCATGTGCTGGCGCATGAGCACCGGCCGGTCCCGGGCGAGCCCCAGGATCGCGTCGATGGCCCGCGCCAGCCGCTCACGCCCCTCGGCGGTGCGCGGCTCGCGCTCCAGGGCCTCCTCCAGGGTGCGGTGCATCAACCGGTGCACGGCGGACTGCACCAGCTGGCGCTTTCCGGGGAAGTAGTACGAGACCAGCCCCCGTGCGGAGCCCGCCCGGTCCGCGATGTCGCCCAGTGTGGTCGCGTCGTACCCGCGCTCGCCCACCAGCTCCACGGCTGCCTGCAGGAGACGCTCCTTCGAGCGCCGCCGCAATTCTTCATTGACCGAGGCGCTGCGCGGGGACATGCTGTACTCCTGCGTTGACTGGCTGCCAGCCAACTATACTCGGCGCAGACGGAGAGGCCTCCGGGGCCGCTCCGGCTACCGTCTGTCTCGGGCGACACGGGGGATCGTCCGAGGCGGACGGAACCACCATGTGGTTGCCTCGGGCTACGTGGCCAGGTCCAGCACCGGCCGCAGTCCCGCCGGGCGCTCGGACACCGGCAGATGCTCGACGAAGTGCACCCGGCACCCGAGTGCCGCCGCGCCACCGTCCGCCCTCCGGTCGTCGCCGACCATCAGCGTGCGTTCCGGCTCCACGCCCAGCGCCGCGCAGGCGACGCCGAACAGCCGGGCGTCGGGCTTGCGGATGCCGTGCTCGTAGGAGAGGACGTACGTGTCCACGTACCGGTCGAGGCCGTGTGCGCGGAAGACCGGCCGCAGGTCCCAGCCGATGTTGCTGACCACCCCCACGGCGACTCCGCGCCCGCGCAACGCGCTCAGCACCTCGGTGGCGTCGGTGTAGGGACGCCACGCGTCCGGCGCCATGTGCCGCTCGTACAGCACGTCGTGCAGGTCCGGGTCCGGCAGCGGCACCTGACGGGAGAGCCCGGTGTACGCGGCCCGGTGCAGCGCGGAGCTGTCGTCGCGGGCCTCCCACACCTCGGCGAGTTCCTCCGGGATCCGCAGCGGCGGGGCCCCGCCGGGCAGCGCTCCCACCCGCTCGAGAGCCTCGGCCTTCTCGGCCAGCTCCGGTGCGGCCAGCTCCAGCCCGGCACCGTCGAGGGCCGCGCGCAGCCAGGCTTCGGTGGATTCGATGCGGAACAGGGTTCCGGAGAAGTCGAACAGAACGGCGGTCATGGGCCGGATCCTAGGGGGCGAAGGACGCGACGGGGGCGACGTCGCGGTGCGGGCGGGGCCGACCCGGCGGATCGCCGCTCCGCTCACGGATGCAGGCGCCGGTGCACCAGCACCGCGAGCGCCACGACCAGGCCCCCCAGGAGCCAGCCGCCGAGCACGTCCGTGGCCCAGTGGACGCCGAGCCACACCCGGGTGACGCCGACCCCCGCCACGGAGACCACGGCGACGGCCAGGCCGGTACGGCGCAGGGCGCGCCCGGCGTCGTAGTGGTGGAGCAGCCACACCAGCAGGCCGCACACGAACGTCGCGGTCATGGCGTGCCCGGAGGGGAAGGCCGCGTAGTGCGCGGAGTCCACGGGGTCGGACCAGACCGGGCGGGGGCGGTCCACCGCCGCCTTGAGGGCCTGTTGCAGCAGGCTGCCCAGCAGACAGGTCGCTCCCAGCCAGACCGCCGTCCACCGGTCCGCCCGGCGCCACCACAGCCACAGCACCACCACCGCACACAGCAGGCGCATCGTCCAGGTGTCCCACACCCAGTCGGTGAGGATCCGCATGACGTGTGTGAGGCCGCCTTCCTCGACGGCCCAGCGGTGGGTCGTGCCGGCGATGTCCTCGTCCAGCCGCACCAACGGGCGCCATTCGACGGCCACCAGGGAGAGCAGGAGCGCGGAGCACACGGTCAGTACCCAGGTGACGCGGAGGGCGGTGCGTGGCTGCGGCGGGGCGGGCGGGGAGTCGACCGGCGGCGTCTGCATGCCGCGATCCTCGCCGAACCGGTGGCTCCGAGGCCAATGCCGTAGCGGGGGCGGGCCCTAGCCCAACGCCCGCAGGCCCGGTGCGAACGCCAACAGGACCGGGACCACCGGTACCAGCGCCGCGGCCGCGGTCAGCCGCAGCCTGCGGGCCGCCGTCAGCCGGTTCGGCGGGGTGAGCAGGCGGTGCACCCGCTGCGGGCCGCCGGCCCGGCCCGACGGGCACGGACCGAAGACACCGCGGTCCTCGTTGAGTTCGACCAGTGCCAGGGCGGTCGTCAGGCGGCCGAAGCGGCGGGAGGCCACGTCGTCGGCGGCGAGTTCGACCAGGCGGTGCATCTCGTCGCGGAACCCGGCGAAGACCGGAACCTGCGGGAACCCGTCCGCCAGCGCGGCGGAACAGTGCAGCAGCCAGTCGTGCCGCGCCTGCGCGTGTCCCTTCTCGTGGGCGAGCACCGCGTCCAGTTGCCGCCCCTCGAGACGACGCAGGGCGGCGGTGGTGACCACCAGCTGCGGGGGAGCGCCGGGCAGCCACCAGGCGTCCGGCCGCTCACCCTCCAGTACGACGAGCCGCCCCGGGCCGGGCTCTTCGCCGGGCAGCAGCGGAGCGCGGTGCCGGAGTTCCGCGCGGCGCAGCCGCCGCCGGGCGCGGGCCCGTGCCACCTCCCGGGCCAGCATGAGCGCGCTCCACAGTCCGCCGCAGGCCAGCGTGACGGCCGTCGTGTCCGCCCAGAGCCCGGACGTGCCGAGGGCGTAGGCCTCGACCACCGGACCGGGAGCGGTCGCGAAGACGGGGCCGCCCACCGCGTGCCAGGCCGCCGCCGCGCTCAACGTCATCGACAGCGCGCAGCACACGATCACCGCCGCCACCGCGCACTGCCAGACCCACAGGGCGACCACCGGTTCGCGATCCGGCCAGTCGGCCCGGGCGAGCAGCCTGGGGGCGAGCACGGCGGTCAGCGCACCGAGCAGCAGCAGTGCCGCGGGGAGAATCATGGGGGCAGCCTATGAGCGCCGCGCCGTCGGCAGTACGGCCCGCCGCGCAAAGTGACGCAGGCAACGACTGCGCGCGGTGAACGCCGGGCAGCCCGACGCCGCCGCGGTGAACGCCGGGCAGCCCCGCGCCCGGCCGCCCGTGCCTCTCCGGTGTCACAGGGGGAGCAGCATGGCCAGCATCGCGATCGCCATGGAGAGCCGGCAGGCCCGCGCCAGCTCCGGCCGGTCGCCCCACCCGGCCGCCGCACGGCCGTCGGCCCCCGCACCGCCCCCGGGCGCGGGCACGGATGGTGCACCCGGACCGCTCCCCGCCACCGCCACGACGGGTATCAGACGCACGCCGGTCAGCAGCACGTATCCCGTGAAGTAGAGCAGCAGCGCCCCGGTCAGCACCGGTGTGCCCGACGCGCCGTGCGCGTGCCCGTGGGCGGGGGAGGCGGCCATCACCACCGCCATGTAGACCATCGCCGCGGCTCCCACGAGGTGGTGCAGGTGGTGGCGTCCCGACCGGGCCGCCCACAACGCCCGCAGTCCCGCGGCGCCGAACACCACCGCGTAGGCGGGCCAGACCCAGCCCGGCGGGGTGAAGACCGCCGCGGGTACGGCCATGGCGGCCATGCCGAACCCCATGAGGGCCTCGCCGCCCGCGGCCCGGCGCTGCTCCTCGACACCGCTGCGCATCCGCAGCAGGCAGTAGGCGCCGGTCGCCGCGCACAGCGCGACCAGCAGCCATCCGGGTGACGCCGGTCCGTGCACACGCACCTCCCCGTTCGGCGGTCCACGGTCTGTCAAGAACTGCCCGGGCCATGCGGCGCGCACGCGAGCGCAAGGGTGTACGCGGGAGCATCCGGGGGAGCGCGCGACCTCACCGCGGTGGATCACGGCTGGTCGGTGATGCGGACGGGCTCACGCCCGGTATTCGATTTACAGGTAAAACACTTGTTAACCTTATGCGTATGAGCAGTGCGACCCCCACCTCCGGCACCTCGACGGCCCGACGTCTGTCCCTGGCAGGCGTGCTGCGCCTGCGCCGGCCCTCCGAGATCTGGTTCAAGCCCGCCCTGAGTTCGGTCGCCGCGGTCGCCCCTCCCAACCTCCTCCTGCTGGCGTTCGGCCGGCTCGACCTGGCGATGTACACCATGGCCGGGTCCCTGTGCGCGCTCTACGCCCACAACCGCCCCTACGCCGCCCGGGCCCGCACCCTGGCGTGGGTCGTGCTCGGCATGCTCGCCGGCGTAGCCGCCGCGCTGGTCACCGCCTCCCTCACCCGGAACGCCGTCGTCCTCGTCACCGTCGGCGCCCTGCTGGCCGCCGTGCAGAAGGTCCTGTGCGACGCCACCCGCGTCGGCCCGCCGGGCAACGTGGTCCTGACCTTCATCAGCTCCGCCGCCCTCTTCGTCCCGCAGACCCTCGCCCAGGTCCCCGCCCACCTGGCGCTGGCCGCCGCCGCGGGCGCCTGGGCCTGGCTCGTCGGCATGGCACCCGCCCCGGTCCGTCCGCACGGCCCGGAACGCCGGGCCACCGCCCAGGCCCTGAACGCGGCAGCCGCGTACGCCGCCGCCCACGGCACCGGCGCGGGCGAGGACCACGCCTCCGCCCGCGCCGCCGGGTACGCCGCCGTACAGGCCGCCTGGCAGACGCTGCCGGCCCTGCCGTCCACCGGCGCCCGCGCCGCCACCCGGCACGCCCTGGAACGCCTCGTCGTCCGCGCCGAGGTAGCCCTCGCCGCCCCCGCCGACACCGACCCGGAGCGGCTGCGCGCCTGGGCCCACGCCCTGCGCGGCGGCGGCCGGATCCCCCGCACCGGCGACGCCCCGGAGGACACCGACGAACTGCTCGGCGTGGACGCCGAACTCGCCGCCCGCCCCGCGCCCCTGTGGCAACGGCTCGGCCCGCTGACCCCGATCGCCGCCCGCACGGCGCTCGGCTGCGCGCTGGCCGGGTACGCCTCCCTCGCCCTCGGCATCGGCCGCCCCTACTGGGCCCTGGTCACCGCCGCCGCGCTCTACCAGGCCAACGTCACCCTGACCTGGAGCCGGGCCGTGCAGCGCGTGGTCGGCAACCTCGCCGGGGTGCTGGCCTTCGCCGCCATAGCCCCGCTCGCCCACCTCGGGCAGGCGCTGCTCGTCCTGTGCTGCCTCGCCCTGAACTTCGGCGCCGAGGCCCTCATCACCCGCAACTACTGGCTCGGCAGCGTCTGCGTGACCCCGATGGCCCTGCTCGTCACCGAGTTCGCCGGGTACCAGGCCCCCGGCGACCTGATGACCGAGCGGACCGTGGACACCCTCGTCGGCGCCCTGGTCGGTTTCCTCGCCGCCGTCGTCGTCACCAACCGGCGCGCCGGGAACCGCGTCGAACAGGCGGTGACCGCGGCCGACAGCGCCCGGGAACGCGCCGCGCGCCTCCTCGCCGAGCCCGACCCCGCCCCCGGCGTCCTGGAGGCCGCCCGCCGGTCCCTGGCCGCCGCGCTGACCGACCTGCGGGCCATCGCCGACGGGGCGGCCGGCGAATGGTGGGGACGCGCACTGCCCCAGGAGAGGGTCGTGCTCGCCGAGCAGGCCGGACACCGTACGCTCGCCGAGGCGGTGCGACGCCAGGCAACGCGTCCGGACCGGGGCGTGAGCACGAGAACGGAGGACGTACGGCCATGACCGCAACCGACGGGGGAGCGCACGACGGGGGAGCCGGGCCCGGGTCCGGTGACGGCGGGACGGGGCCGGGCGGGGACACCGTGGCCGCGGTCGTACGTCAGTGGCGTGCCGTCCACCCGGACCTCGACACCGGGCCGATGGAGATCATCGGCCGGATCAACCGCTGCGCCGCCCTCCTCCAGCAGGCCGAGGACGCGCCGCTGCGCCGGGCGGGCCTCAGCCGTGCCGAGTTCGACCTGCTCGGCGCGCTGCGCCGTACCGGTCACGAGCTGACGCCGGGGGAGCTGGCCCGGGAGACCTTCTCCTCCGGCGCGGCCGTGACCAAGCGCCTCAAGCAGCTCACCGAGCGTGGCCTCGTCGAGCGGCGCGGCGACACCCGCGACCGCCGGGTCGCCCACGTCCGCCTCACGGACACCGGAAGCGACCTCGTCGACGGCATCCTTCCGGAACAGCTCGCCTACGAGTCTGCGGTCCTGTCCGGCGTGGCCGGGCCGCGGCAGGGTGAGCTGGCGGCGCTCCTCGGCGGGCTCCTCGGTCAGCTGGAGGGCCGTCTGGACGCGCTGCGGGCCTGACCGCGGCGCGAACGGTGCGGCCTCCCGCGCACCGGGCGGATCAGCGCTCGTCGCCCGCCCGGTACACGCCGAACATCGCGCCCTGCGGGTCCCGCAGCACCGCGATGCGCGGCCCGTCGGGCACGGAGGTCGGCTCCATGAGCACGGTGCCGCCGCCGTCCGTCGTGTCGGACGCGACGGTGTCCACGTCCGCCACCGCGAAGTACGGCAGCCAGTGCGCCGGGACCTCGTGCGGGAACTTGTCGTCCATCGTCACCATGCCGCCGAAGTCCGCCCCGTCGATCCCCCACTGCGGATAGCGGTCCGAGGCGCCGACGCTCCAGCCGAACACCGTCGTGTAGAAGTCGGCGGCCCGGTCGGGCTCCCGGGTCAGCAGCTCCACCCAGCCCAGCGAGCCGGGCGCGTTGAAGAGTCCGGCCCCGGGGAACGAGCGTCCCTGCCACAACTGGAACACCGCCCCGGTCGGATCGGCGGCCACCGCGAAGCGGCCCGCGTCGAAGACGTCCGCGGGCCCCTGCAGGGCCACCCCGCCGGCCGCCGTCACCTGCCGTACGGCCGCGTCCGCGTCGCGCACGGCGAACGACACGTTCCACGCCACCGGCTGCCCCTGCTGGTACAGCGGCGTCAGGGCGGCGACCGGCGCGTCGTCGATCCGGGCGATCGTGTAGCCGCCCGCCCGCTGCCGCGGGTCCGTCTCGGGACGCCAGCCGAACACCCCGGTGTAGAACCGCTTGGCCGCCTCCAGGTCGGTGGTCCCCAGCTCCGCCCAGCAGGGCCCGCCGGTCACCGGTTCGTGGAGCTTCATCGTGCTGGCGTCCTTCCGCCGGGGCCGCAGACCGTCCGTCCCCCTCCAGCACGCTAAGGCCGGGCCGGGGCCGCGGCCATCCGGCACGTACGCACCCCCGGTCGCGGTGCCCGCCCGCCGGCTCAGATCCCGGGCCGGAGGCGCAGCGGATGCTCCGCGGGCACCTCCACCAGCACGATCCGAGTGCCGTCCGGATCCGCGATCCACATCTCCACCAGCCCCCACGGCTCCTTGACCGGCGGTCGCACGATCGCGACCCCCTTGGCAGCCAGTTCCTCGTGGGCAGCCGCCGCGTCCTCGACCTGGAGCCACAGGGCGAGCCCGGGGGTGAGGGGAGCGTCGGAGCGCCCGGAGACCTCCAGGAAACCGCCGCCGAGGAAGTAGACGGTGCCCCGCTCCGGACCGGTGCCGAACTCCCGGTGGACGGCGAGGCCGAGCTGGTCGCCGTAGAAGGCGCGGGAGCGGTCGGGATCGGTGGGGCGGAGCAGGGTCCGGCTGCTGAGTACGTGCACCATGCGTCCCGAGGCTAGCGGCGACCAGCGGCGGCGTTACGCTCATCGGTGCCCGCGCCGCGCCCGAGACCGAACCGGAGACGCCCCCATGGACACCGCCGCCAGCCCACTGACCTACCGTGACGCCACCGACGCCGACGTGGACGCGATCGTGGCGCTCATAGAGTCCGCGTACCGGGGCGACTCCAGCCGGGCCGGGTGGACCACCGAGGCGGACATCCTCCAGGGGCAGCGCACCGACCCCCAGGGCGTGCTGGAGGTCGTCAAGGCGCCGGACAGCCGTCTGCTGACGGTGGAGCGGGACGGCGGGATCGTGGCCTGCTGCCAGCTCGAGCACCGCGGGGCGCACGCCTACTTCGGGATGTTCGCCGTCAGCCCGGCGCTCCAGGGCGGGGGACTGGGCAGGGCGATCATCGCGGAGGCGGAGCGGCAGGCCCGCACGACGTGGGGCGTCACGGAGATGCACATGACCGTGATCTCCGTGCGCGAGGACCTCATCGCCTGGTACGAGCGCCGCGGCTACCGCCGCACGGGAGAGATGACCCCCTTCCCGTACGGCGACGAGCGCTTCGGCATCCCGCAGCGCGACGACCTCCGGTTCGAGCTGCTGGTCAAGCCCCTGGTGTGACGCGAGCCCGCCGGACCCGGCCGCTGGGGCAGCCGGGGCCGCTCAGGCGGTGAAGCGGCCGGTGCGTTTGATCTCCGGGTAGTCGGTCGTCGCGCCGTCCAGGCCCAGGGCGCGCACCAGGCGCAGGTGGTCCTGGGTGTTCACGGTCCAGCAGAAGACCCGCAGTCCCGCCTTGCGGGCCTTGTGCACGATCTCCAGCGTGACCCTGTTGATGTCCAGACACAGGGTCCGGGCGCCCGCCTGCACGGCGCGGTCCACGACCTCGGGGCCGTAGTACTGCGCCACCAGGGCGGTCCGTACCCCCGGCACCAGCCGGGCGATCTCGACGATGGCCTCGTCGTGGAACGAGATCACCTCCACCCGGTCCACCAGGTCCCGGCGGAGCATCACGTCGGCGAGGAGTCGCGCGGCCGCCGCGTCCTTGATCTCGGCCTGCAACGGTACCGAGACGGCGTCCAGCACCTCTTCGAAGACCGGGATCTGCTCCCCGCGGCCGGCGTCCAGCGCACGCAGCTCCTCCAGCGTCTTGTCGGCGATCGCACCGGTGCCGTCGGTGGTGCGGTCCACGTCCGCGTCGTGCATGACGACGAGCGCGCCGTCCTTGCTCAGATGCAGGTCCAGTTCGACGACGTCGAGGCCGGCCTGCTCGGCGGCGACGAAGGAGCGCAGGGTGTTCTCGGGTTCGACACCCATCGCTCCGCGGTGACCGATGGTGAGGAAGTTCAAGGCTCGACTCGCTTCCGTCGACGTCGGCGTGGCAGGGCGGCAGCCTAACGGCCCTGCGGGACCGTTTCCCCCGTGCCGCGCCGGGTATACGAATCCGGCGCTCGACAGGAAAAAATGCGGCGAAGCCTGGGGTGAGGCAGGATAATTTACGGAGTCTCCCCTTGATAGGAGAAACGTCGTATGCCTACGGTGTCTTGACGCAAGCTTCTCCCGTGGAGGATGGGACATGACGGAAATTCTTGTGCAGGTGGGTGTGGAGGGCGACGTTCCTCCGGCGAGCAGGGTGGTGGAGCACCCGGCGTGGCCCGTGCTCAAGGATGCCGTGGAGCGGATCCGGCCATGGCAGTCCAAGGACGGGTCGATCGACTTCGACGCCGAGAGTGCCCCCGGGCGGGCCGCCGCCGAGGACGCCGTACGCAGCGTCACCGAGGCCGTGCGCGAGCTGTCCCCGCTGCTGCCCCACGACCGCGCCTACCACGAGGCCCTGGTGACCGACCTCGCCCGCTGGGCCGACGGCGGCTTCGCGGTGCCCGACTTCCTCGACTCGCTGCTGGCCTTCCAGCCCGCCGCCAACCGCGCGGACGGCCTCCAGCACCTCGTCGTCTTCCCCATGTACACGCAGAACGGCAACCCGGACCGCAACCTCGAAGCGGTCGTCCTGCGCATGGTCTGGCCCGACTGGCTGGCGGAGCTGGAGCGCACCCGTTACGACAACCCGCTGTTCTGCGGCATCACCTTCGAGGACTTCACGGCCGGCTACGACACCAACTCGGCCGTCCTCTTCCCGGAGACCATCGCCGTGCGCGAGGCCCCCGAGCGCTTCTCCTGGGGCGGCATCTTCTGCGACCGGGAGGCCGCCCGCTTCCGCCGCGTCACGGAGGCCGCCGTGGATCTGCTGGGCCTGGAGCTGCCCGAGGACGTCGCCGCCATGGTCGACGACCAGAAGCGCTGCGAGGAGGCGTTCGTCCTGTGGGACATGGTCCACGACCGCACCCACAGCCACGGCGACCTGCCCTTCGACCCGTTCATGATCAAGCAGCGCCAGCCGTTCTGGATGTACGGCCTGGAGGAGCTGCGCTGCGACCTCACCGCCTTCAAGGAGGCCGTGAAGCTGGAGGCGGACGGCGTCCCGCAGGCCCGCGACGTGCAGTACGCGGTGCTCTTCGACCGCATGTTCCGCTTCCCGGTGACCGGCGAGCGGGTGCGCAACTACGACGGTCTCGGCGGCCAGCTGCTCTTCGCCTACCTGCACAAGCACGACGTCGTCCGCTGGACCGACAACAAACTCTTCATCGACTGGCAGCGCGCCCCGCAGGTCACCAACCAGCTGTGCGCCGAGATCGAGAAGCTCTACCGCGACGGCATCGACCGCCCCAAGATCGTCCACTGGTTCGCCGGCTACGAGCTGGTCTCGACCTACCTCGCCCCGCACCCGGGCTCGAAGTGGGCCAAGGGCCCCGACGCCCTGGACCTGACCCTGCCGCCGCGCAAACTCGTCGACGACGTGCTTCCGGACGAGTTTCCGCTGAGCATGTTCTACGAGGCCCTGTCCAAGAAGCTGAAGAAGGTGATCGCCTCGACCCGGGGCATCACCGCGGCCGCGGACGGCGCCGAGCGGGCCGCCGCGTGAGCGACGGCGGCGGCACGCACGAACACGCACGGCAGACACAGGCTCAGCAGGCTCGGGAGGCGAGGACCATGGGGAACGGGGCGCTCGACGGCGCGGTGATCGCGGTGGCCGGGGCGGGCGGACCCGCCGGACGGGCCGCCCTGCTGCGGCTCGCCGAGGCGGGTGCGACCGTCGTCGGCGCGGACAACGACCCGGAGCGGCTGGCCGAGGCGGTGGACGCGGCACGCTACGCGCACGGCGGTGCCACCGTCACCGGCGAGACGGTCGACCTGCTGGACCTGGACTCCACCCGGGCCTGGGCCGACCGCACCGAGCAGGAGTTCGGCCACGTCGACGGGGTGGTCCACCTCGTGGGCGGCTGGCGCGGCAGCAAGACCTTCACCAAGACCGAACTCGGCGACTGGGACCTCCTGGAGAAGCTGCTCGTCCGCACCGTGCAGCACACCTCCCTCGCCTTCCACGAGGCGCTCCAGCGCAGCGACCGCGGCCGCTACGTCCTGATCAGCGCCGCCGGCGCGTCCAGCCCCACCGCGGGCAACGCCGCCTACTCGGCCGCCAAGGCCGCCGCGGAGGCGTGGACGCTGGCCATGGCGGACTACTTCCGCAAGGCGGGGGGCGAGCAGGGGCCGACGTCGGCGGCTGCGATCCTGGTGGTCAAGGCGTTGGTGCACGACGCGATGCGCGCCGAGCGCCCCAACGCGAAGTTCGCGGGCTTCACGGACGTGCGTGACCTCGCCGAGGCCGTCGCCGGTGTCTGGGCGAAGCCCGCCGCGGAAGTGAACGGAAACCGTCTGTGGCTGACCGAGAAGCCGTGAACCCCCCGAAGACCGACGCGCGTCGCCATCACGACCCCGAGGTCCGCGGTTTCGCCAGTGACAACTACGCCGGCGCCCACCCCGAGGTGCTCGCCGCCCTGGCGCTGGCCAACGGCGGGCACCAGGTCGCGTACGGCGAGGACGACTACACCGAGAACCTCCAGCGCGTGATCCGCAGCCACTTCGGCTCCGGCGCCGAGGCGTTCCCGGTCTTCAACGGCACCGGCGCCAACGTCGTCGCGCTCCAGGCGGTCACCGACCGCTGGGGTGCGGTGATCTGCGCCGAGAGCGCGCACATCAACGTCGACGAAGGCGGCGCCCCCGAACGCATGGGCGGCCTCAAGCTGCTCACCGTCCCCACCCCGGACGGCAAGCTCACGCCCGAGCTGATCGACCGGCAGGCATACGGCTGGGACGACGAGCACCGCGCGATGCCGCAGGTCGTCTCGATCACCCAGAGCACCGAGCTGGGCACCCTCTACACGCCCGACGAGATCCGCGCCATCTGCGAGCACGCCCACGCGCACGGCATGAAGGTGCACCTGGACGGCTCCCGGATAGCCAACGCCGCCGCCTCGCTGGACGTCCCCATGCGGACGTTCACCAACGCGGTCGGCGTTGACCTCCTCTCGCTCGGCGGCACCAAGAACGGCGCCCTGTTCGGCGAGGCGGTCGTGGTGCTGAACCGGGACGCGGTGCGCCACATGAAGCACCTGCGCAAACTGTCCATGCAGCTCGCCTCCAAGATGCGCTTCGTGTCCGTGCAGCTGGAGGCGCTGCTCGCCAAGGACCTGTGGCTGCGCAACGCCCGGCACTCCAACGAGATGGCCCAGCGCCTGGCCGAGGGTGTGCGCGCCGTGCACGGCGTGGAGATCCTCTACCCGGTGCAGGCCAACGCGGTCTTCGCCCGGCTGCCGCACGACGTGAGCGAGCGCCTGCAGAAGCGGTTCCGCTTCTACTTCTGGGACGAGGCCGCGGGTGACGTGCGCTGGATGTGCGCCTTCGACACCACCGAGGACGACGTCGACGCGTTCGTGGCCGCGCTCAAGGAGGAGACGGCGCGCTGACGGGGAAGCCCCCGAGAATGCATAGGTATGCGGTCACTCGAAAAGTCATTGACTGTCGGGTGATCGCTTTCCTATGCTCTGCGGGCATGGAGCTGATCCAGAAGACACCTGACCTGTCCGCCTACCTGGCTGTCGACGAGGTCATCGACCATGACCATCCGCGAGTGCGGGAGGTGGCCGGCGGACTCGCCAAGCAGGCGGAAGACTCGTATGTCTATGCACGCCTGGCCTTCGAGTTCGTGCGCGACACCATCCCGCACTCACAGGACTCCGGGGACCCGCGCGTCACCTGGCGGGCCTCCGACGTCCTGGAGCAGCGCACCGGCATCTGCTACGCCAAGGCCCACGCGCTGGCCGCGCTGCTGCGCGCCGAGGACATCCCCACGGCGCTGTGCTACCAACGGTTCGACGTGGTGCACGGACTGGTCGCCGTACGTCTCGACGGCGCCTGGCACCGGCAGGACCCGCGCGGGAACAAGCCCGGCGTGAACGCGCGGTTCTCCCTGGGCCGCGAGCAACTGGCCTTCACGCCGGACCGCGCGGCGGGTGAGGAGGACTGTCCGGAGCTGTACGCGGCGCCGCATCCCGCGGTGCTGGACGTCCTCAAGGCGGCCACCGACCGCCCGCACCTGTGGGAGACCCTCCCGGCCGCCCTCTGAAACGCCCGGCTCAGTGCGCCTGGGCCGTGCGCAGCTGCTCGGGCGTCGGGGCCGTACCGCCGAGATGGGCCGGCATCCACCAGGTGTCGTCGGCTCCCTTGGGGCGCACGGGGTAGGCGCGCTGCGCGGCCTCCAGCAGCTCCTGCACCCGCTCGCGCAGCCGCCGCGTGATGGCACCCGCGTACTGCTCGCGCGGGGCCTCCATCGCCTCGCCGACCCGGATGGTGATGGGGGTGTGGCTGCGCTTGAAGTTGCGCGGGTGGCCCTTGGTCCACAGCCGCTGGGTGCCCCACAGCGCCATGGGGACCAGCGGGACGCCCGCTTCCTGCGCGAGTCGCGCGGCACCCGACTTGAAGCTCTTCAGCGTGAACGACTCGGAGATCGTCGCCTCGGGGAAGACCCCGACGATCTCGCCCGACTTCAGCGAGTCCAGGGCGTGTGCGTAGGCCGCCTCGCCCTGCTTGCGGTCGACCGGGATGTGCTTCATCCCGCGCATCAGCGGACCGGAGATCCGGTGCCGGAAGACCGACTCCTTCGCCATGAAGCGCACCAGCCGCTTCTGCGGCAGCGCGGCCAGGCCGTCGAAGACGAAGTCCAGGTAGCTGATGTGGTTGCTCACCAGCACGGCGCCGCCCGAGCGCGGGATGTTCTCCGATCCCTGGCAGTCGATCTTGAGGTCCCACGCCTTGAACAGGGTGCGGGCGAGACCGATCACCGGGCGGTAGACGAGTTCTGCCATGGGCGGGTCGAACCCTTCCTTGTCAGCCTGGGAAGGGGGCTCCCAGTCGAAAGTTACGCACCCGTAGGTTTACGGGCTTGTCGCAGATCGTGCCCCAAGAACGGCCGGTGTACCAGCCTTGGTGCCCGTGCGCGGCGAGATCCTCATCACTTGCCCGGCCCTGTCCTGGCCGAAATGCGACGGTGGGCGGGAATCTCGGCGGCCCCGCGAACGCTGCACCTTCGGAGTACCGGACCTGTGGCGTGCGGGGTACGCGCGTCCATGAGTGCCGCGGTGGCGGCGGAACGGGGGCGCGCTGGTGCGCGGGCAGGACGACGGCAACGGGTCGGAGGCCACCGCCGCACGGCTCGGCGCGGCCGACCTCGGTGCGGAGCTGGGCGTCCGGGCGACGCTCGTACAGTTCTCCAGTGCCTTCTGTGCGCCCTGCCGGGCCACCCGGCGGGTACTGGGCGAGGTGGCCGGCCTGGTCCCCGGTGTCGCCCACGTCGAGATCGACGCCGAGGGGCACCTCGAACTCGTCCGCGCCCTGGACGTGCTCAAGACCCCCACCGTGCTGGTCCTGGATGCCGACGGCCGCGTCGTGCGTCGTGCCGTCGGGCAGCCGCGCAGGGCGGACGTGATCGCCGCGCTGGGCGAGGCGGTGTGACAAGCGCCACGCCAGCGGTGAGGTCTTCTCCACAGCCTCCACATCCCGGGACGTAATTGACTGTGTGTGCCACCCGTCGTCAGCCTGCCCCCATGCCCCGTTCGCCCTTTCCGGGACCGGGGCGCAACGCAGAAGGACCACCCCGCATGACGGTCACACCCGACCTGGCCGCACCCCGGCCCGCCACCGACGACCTGCTGCGGTCCGTCTTCCGGCGGCACGCGGCGGGCGTCGCCGTGGTCACCGCGCGGGGTCCCGGCGGGCCGGCCGGTTTCACGGCCACGTCCCTCACCTCCGTCTCCGCCCGCCCGCCGCTGCTCTCCTTCGGCATCGGTACCGGCTCCTCGAGCTGGCCCGCGGTGTCCGAGGCGGAGCACGTCGGCGTCCACGTGCTCGGCGAGCACCAGGAGGAGCTGGCGGCCACCTTCGCCCGCAGCGGCGCCGACCGCTTCGCCGCACCCACCGTCTGGCGGGAGGGGCCCGAGGGTGTGCCCGTGCTGGACGGCGTGCTCGCCTGGCTCGTGTGCCGGGTGGTCGGCCGGGTGCCCGCGGGGGACCATCGGATCGTGCTGGCGGAAGTCCTCCTCGGCGACCCCGCCGGTGTCGGCGAGCCGCTGCTGTACCACCAGGGGCGTTACCGGGGTCTGCGCGACTGACCGGTCAGCGGGACGGCGTCTGCGAAGGCGTCGGGTTCCGGTTACGCTGCGTTGCGAAGGTCACAGTTCAAAGCGCTTGCTTAGCGGGCAGGAACTGGGTGTACTGACGAGTAATATTCCGGGCGGAGCGCAGGTCGCCCCGACCGGGATCGGCCGCTTGGGGCGCCTATGCTGCCTGCAAGAGGCAGCACTGAAATGTCGACGCAGTAGGAGAGCCGGCGTGAGCTTGAGGATCGTTGTCACTGTGAAGTACGTGCCCGACGCCACTGGCGACCGGCACTTCGCTGATGACCTGACCGTCGACCGGGACGACGTGGACGGTCTGCTCTCCGAGCTGGACGAGTACGCGGTCGAGCAGGCGCTGCAGATCTCCGAGAATTCCGACGACGACGTCGAGGTCACCGTCCTGACGGTGGGCCCCGAGGACGCCAAGGACGCCCTGCGCAAGGCGCTGTCCATGGGCGCGGACAAGGCGATCCACGTCGAGGACGACGACCTGCACGGCACCGACGCCATCGGCACCTCCCTGGTCCTGGCCAAGGCCGTCGAGAAGGCCGGCTACGACCTGGTCGTCTCCGGCATGGCCTCCACGGACGGCACCATGGGCGTCGTCCCCGCGCTGCTCGCGGAGCGCCTGGGCGTGCCGCAGGTGACGCTGCTGTCCGAGGTCTCGGTCGCGGACGGCGTCGTGAAGGGCCGCCGCGACGGCGACACGGCCACGGAGCAGCTGGAGGCGTCGCTGCCGGCGGTCGTGTCGGTCACCGACCAGTCGGGCGAGGCGCGTTACCCCTCCTTCAAGGGCATCATGGCGGCCAAGAAGAAGCCGGTTCAGTCCTGGGACCTGTCCGACCTCGACATCGACGAGGACGAGGTCGGTCTGGACAACGCCTACACGGTCGTGGAGTCGGCCGCCGAGCGTCCGGCGCGCACCGCGGGCACGATCGTCAAGGACGAGGGCGAGGGCGGCAGGCAGCTCGCCGAGTTCCTCGCGGGCCAGAAGTTCATCTGAGGCCCCGCCGCCCCTACCGCCCCTCATCTTTCGCAAGCAGGAGAGAAGAAGTCCCATGGCTGAAGTTCTCGTCTACGTCGATCACGTGGACGGTGCCGTCCGCAAGCCGACCCTGGAGCTGCTGACCCTGGCCCGCCGGGTCGGCGAGCCCGTCGCCGTCGCGCTGGGCAACGGCGCCGGTGACACCGCCGCCGCCCTCGCCGAGCACGGCGCGGTGAAGGTCCTGACCCACGAGGCCGCCGAGTACGCCGACTACCTGGTCGTGCCGAAGGTCGACGCCCTCCAGGCCGCCGTCGCCGCCGTCTCCCCGGCCGCCGTGCTGGTCCCGTCCTCCGCCGAGGGCAAGGAGATCGCCGCCCGCCTGGCGCTGCGTCTCGGATCGGGCGTCATCACCGACGCCGTCGACCTGGAGGCCGGCGACGAGGGCCCGGTGGCCACCCAGTCGGTGTTCGCCGCCGCCTTCACCACCAAGTCCCGCGTCTCCAAGGGCACCCCGGTCATCACGGTCAAGCCGAACTCGGCCGCCGTCGAGGCCGCCCCGGCCGCCGGCGCCGTCGAGGCCCTGTCGGTCACCTTCTCCGCCGCCGCCACCGGCACCAAGGTCACCTCGCGCACGCCGCGTGAGTCGACCGGGCGTCCGGAGCTGACCGAGGCCGCGATCGTCGTCTCCGGCGGCCGCGGCGTCAACGGCGCGGAGAACTTCGCGATCATCGAGGCGCTCGCCGACTCGCTCGGCGCGGCCGTCGGCGCCTCGCGCGCCGCGGTGGACGCGGGCTGGTACCCGCACACCAACCAGGTCGGCCAGACCGGCAAGTCCGTCTCGCCGCAGCTGTACATCGCCTCCGGCATCTCCGGGGCGATCCAGCACCGCGCGGGCATGCAGACCTCGAAGACGATCGTGGCGATCAACAAGGACGCCGAGGCCCCGATCTTCGACCTGGTCGACTACGGCGTCGTCGGCGACCTCTTCGACGTCGTCCCGCAGCTCACCGAGGAAGTCAAGACCCGCAAGGGCTGAACCTCCCCCCCGCACCGCACACCGAGGCCCCCGGTGACGTCCACGGACGTCGCGGGGGCCTCGGCGTGCGCGCAGGATGGTGTTGACCGGCGAAGACTCGCCAGATAACTTCACTCTACGGATAAGTGATTCCGTTCAGCGGAAAAATGAACATCAGGAGGGTGTCGAATGGGTCAGCAGGAGAAGGTGGCAACGAGCCTCGCGGGCGCCGTCGGCGAGGAGATCAGTGCCTCCCTCGCACCGGTCGACGCGGAGCTGGAGCGCCGCTACCCCGGAGACCCGGGCACCCGCCAGCCCGTCCACACCGTCTACGTCCCCGGTGACGTCTTCGCCGCCGACACGATCCGCTCCTGGGGCGACCGGGCCCTCGCCGCGCTCGACGAACACGCCCCCGACGCCGCCTCCTTCGCCGCCGTCCTCGGCCTCGGTGACGACCTCGCCGAGCCCGTGTACACCCGTGTGCGCGCCAAACTGGAGCGCGAGCCGATAGAAGACCTGCGCGTCGACTTCGAGGACGGCTACGGCAACCGCACGGACGCCGAGGAGGACGAGGCGGCCGCCCGCGCCGCCCGGCTGGTCGCCGAAGCGTACGGGCAGGGCACGGCCGCCCCGTACATGGGCATCCGCATGAAGTGCATGGAGGCCCCCGTGCGCGCCCGGGGCATCCGCACCCTCGACGTCTTCCTCAGCGGCCTGATGGAGGCCGGCGGCCTGCCCGACGGACTGGTCCTCACCCTGCCCAAGGTGACCTACCCCGAGCAGGTCACCGCCATGGTGCGGCTCCTGGAGGCCTTCGAGAAGGCGCGCGGCCTCACGCCCGGCCGGATCGGCTTCGAGATCCAGATCGAGACCAGCCAGTCCATCCTCGCCGCCGACGGCACCGCCACGGTCGCCCGCATGATCCAGGCCGCCGAGGGCCGCGCCACCGGCCTGCACTACGGCACCTTCGACTACAGCGCCTGCCTCGGCGTCTCCGCCGCCCACCAGGCCAGCGACCACCCGGCCGCCGACCACGCCAAGGCGGTCATGCAGGTCGCCGCCGCGGGCACCGGCGTACGGGTCTCGGACGGTTCCACCAATGTCCTGCCGGTCGGCCCCACCGCGCAGGTCCACGACGCCTGGCGGCTGCACTACGGCCTCACCCGCCGCGCCCTGGCCCGCGCCTACTACCAGGGCTGGGACATGCACCCCGGCCACATCCCCACCCGGTACGCGGCCGTCTTCGCCTTCTACCGCGAGGGCTTCGAGCAGGCCGCCGCCCGCCTGGCCCGCTACGCCAACCGCACCGGCGGCGACGTCATGGACGAGCCCGCCACCGCCAAGGCCCTCAGCGGCTACCTGCTGCGCGGCCTGGACTGCGGCGCCCTGGACATCGGCGAGGTCGCCCGGCTGACCGGACTGACCCGAGCCGACCTGGAGGGCTTCTCGGGCCCGCGACGCGGCGACCTCACGGCATCGGCGCAGTAGGCCCCGTCGACGGCGTCCGGCCCCCGGCGAAGGGATCCTCCGGCCCGGCGCCCACGTACCGTTCCAGGCCGGACGTCGTCACCCGTTTCTCCTCGGCGAACAACAGCGTCCCCCGGTCGCACGGCCGCCGGTCCGCCCGCGCCCGCGCACAGAACTCCTCCGGTGTCGCCCCGAACAGCTCCCGCAGCCGGGCCGACCCCCGCAGCAGTTCGGTGATCAGCGGCCGCTGCGCCCCCGGATGCCGCCGCGGCGCACCGGCGCCGTCGTGCAGGACGCCGTGGCGGTTGACGTACGCGTACGCGCCGCCCAGCACCGAGCCGTCCCCCTGCTCGACGCGCACGTCGGGCGCCGGCAGCCGGACGCGGTCGAAGTTGCCGCCCGCCATCGGCACGCCCTCGCTCGCGTCGATCACCGCGAGCTGCTCGGCGTCGAGCCACAGGACGAACAGCTCCCGTACGGTGCCCGGGGCACTCACCGGCGAGGCGGACACGTAGCCCATGCGGCTCACGTGCGCGGAGACGCCGATGTCCAGTCCGGTGACCCGGGACCTGACCATCGGGATCGGCGCGTCGATCCCGAACTCGGCCATCTTGTGCCGCAGCTGTGCCGGGCTCGCGTTGGACCCGATCGCCAGCACCGGGACCCGGCCGTCCCCCTCCCCGTACACCGGCCGGTCCAGCGGCAGCAGCCGGTCCCCGTCCAGCAGCCCGGACTCCCGGGGCCACACGCCCGGGTACAGCAGCGGCTGCTCGCGTGGCACCCCGGCCAGCCCGAGCGCCCGCAGCGTCCGGTCCTCGCCGGGCGGTTTCGACACGGTGTGATGCTCCTAGTGGCTGTCGCTGTCGCTGTGGCTTGGCTGTGCGCTCAGCCCGACGGCGGCAGCTCGCCCGAGCCCCGGGTGACCAGCCTGGTCGGCAGTTCGATGCGGTCGGGGGCGAGGAGGGAGCCGTCCAGCTGCCGGAAGAGCCGCTCGGCGGCGGTGCGGCCGAGGGCGGCCGCGTCCTGCGCGACCACGGTGACGCCCGGCTGGAGCAGGTCTGCCAGCTCGATGTCGTCGAAACCGACCAGGGCGACGCCCCGGGTGTGCTCGGCCAGGACCCTGATCACGGTGACCGTCACCCGGTTGTTGCCGGTGAAGATCGCGGTGACCGGCTGCGGGTCGGCGAGCATCTCCTCGGCCGCCCGGCGCACCCGCACCGGATCGGTGACACCGAGGGACATCCAGGAGTCCTCGAGCGGTATGCCGGCGTCCTCCATCGCCGCCCGGTAGCCGCGCAGCCGCTCGGCGGCGGTGTGGATGCGGGGCATGTCGCCGATGAAGCCGATCCTGCGGTGCCCGTGCGCGATCAGGTGGGCCACCCCGTCACGGGCACCGCCGAAGTTGTCGGAGACCACCACGTCCGCGTCGATCTGCCCCGCCGGACGGTCCACGAACACCGTGGCGACGCCCGCCTTCAGCTCGGGCTCCAGATACCGGTGGTCGTCCCCGGCGGGGATCACCACGAGACCGTCCACGCGCCGCGCGCACAGCGCGAGCACCAGCTCCTGCTCGCGGTCCGGGTCCTCCGCGCTGGACCCGTTGATCAGCAGGGCGCCGTGGGCCCGGGCCACCTCCTCCACGGCGCGGCTGAGCGGCCCGTAGAACGGGTCCGCCAGATCCTCCAGAACCAGGCCGATGCTCGCGGTGCGGCCCTTGCGGAGCACCCGCGCGCTGTCGTTGCGGCGGAAGCCCAGCGCGTCGATGGCCTCCTGGACGCGGCGCTCGGTCTCCGGAGTGACGCCGGGCTCCCCGTTGACCACCCGGGAGACGGTCTTGAGGCCGACCCCGGCGCGGGCGGCGACGTCCTTCATGGTCGGGCGATTGCCGTAACGGTTCCCGGGGAGCCGGTCTGCGCGGCGGGTCGTGTCGGGCACGATGCGGTGTCCTGTCCTGTCGTCCACGGGAATGCGTCGGCTCCTGCTGTCCGGGGGGATGTGTCGGTGATGGGCTTGTATGAGGATGTGGCGTCGAGCATAGAGCCTGGACAACGTTGTCAGATGCGGGAGACACTGTCCAACGCACTCCGCCGGTCCTCGTCCCCACCGCGGGACCGGTCGCTGCGCGCTCTTGGGTACGACATTTTTCGCTTTCGGTCCGACGGGGAGATCCGACTCTGATGCACACCGACCTCGTGGCAGCGCTGGACATCGGCGGCACCAAGATCGCCGGCGCACTGGTGGACGGCCACGGCCGCATCCAGGCGCGCGCACAGCGTGCGACACCCGCCCGGGAGGACGGTGACACCGTGATGGGGGCCGTCGAGGCCGTGCTCGCGGAACTGACCGCGTCGCCCCTGTGGGACCGGGCCACGGCGGTCGGCATCGGCAGCGCCGGCCCGGTGGACGCCTCGGCCGGCACGGTCAGCCCGGTGAACGTGCCCGGCTGGCGCGACTACCCGCTGGTCCGGCGGGTCCGGGACGCCGCCGGCGGCCTGCCGGTGGAGCTGATCGGCGACGGTGTGGCCATCACGGCCGCCGAACACTGGCAGGGCGCCGCCCGCGGGCACGACAACGCGCTGTGCATGGTGGTCTCGACCGGCGTCGGCGGCGGCCTGGTGCTGGGCGGCCGGCTGCACCCCGGACCGACCGGCAACGCGGGCCACATCGGCCACATCAGCGTCGACCTGGACGGCGACCCCTGCCCGTGCGGAGCGCGCGGCTGCGTGGAGCGCATAGCGAGCGGCCCCAACATCGCCCGCCGTGCCCTGGAGGCGGGCTGGCTGCCCGGTCCCGGGGGCGACACCTCCGCCGCCGCGGTCGCCGCCGCGGCCCGCCTCGGTGACCCCGTCGCCGTCGCCTCCTTCGAACGGGCCGCGCAGGCGCTGGCCGCCGGTATCGCCGCCACCGCGACCCTCGTCGAGATCGACATCGCGGTGGTGGGCGGGGGAGTGGGCAAGGCGGGGGACGTCCTCTTCGCCCCCCTGCGCAAGGCCCTCACCGACTACGCGACGCTGTCCTTCGTCCAGCGCCTCGCGGTCGTCCCCGCCCAGATGGGGACGGACGCCGGGCTGGTCGGCGCGGCCGCCGCGGCCCTGTCGAGGACGGCGGCCGTGACCGCCGCGCACGTCTGAGCCCCGCGCATGTCTGAGCCCCGCGCATGTCTGAGCCCCGCCGCGGCGGCCGGGACGGACTCCGGGCCACGGGCGACTCCCGCTGTCCTGCCCGTGACCCCGGGGCGGCGGCGTAGTTGAACGGGGCATGAAGAAGCGCAGCATCCTCGCCCTCGCGACCCTCGCCACCGGCTTCGTGGTCGCGGCCGTCAGCCCGTCCCACGCCGCCCCGAGCGACCTTCCGCTCAATCTCGGGGTGGACGACACCGTCAGTACCCTGGAGGACACCGTCGCCACCGAGAGCCTGACCCTCGACGACGACGCCCTGGGACAGCTGGGCTGACACCCTGGACCGGGCCGGCGCGCCCGGTCGGGGCCACACGGCGCCGGTGCCCCGAGGGGGCGTCGGCGCCGCTGTCATATGCCCTTTCCCACGTCACAGGCCGGGCTGGTTTCCGTGGCGGGGTGAAGCGGGCAAGCCACAGTGGGCCAACAGAAGAGGGGGACCTGTGACCGTCGTCTGGATCAACGGCGCGTTCGGTGCGGGGAAGACCACCACCGCCCGGGAACTGATCGAACTGATCCCGAACAGCACGCTCTTCGACCCCGAGGTCATCGGCGGGGCGCTCGCGCACCTGCTGCCGCCCAAACGCCTGGCCGAGGTGGGCGACTTCCAGGACCTGCCGATCTGGCGCCGACTGGTGATCGACACGGCGGCCGCGCTGCTCGCCGACCTCGGCGGGACGCTCGTGGTCCCGATGACCCTGCTGCGCCAGGAGTACCGGGACGAGATCTTCGGCGGTCTCGCCGCCCGCAGGATCGAGGTCCGGCACATTCTGCTGGCCCCGGCCGAAACGATCCTGCGCGAGCGAATAGCGAGCCGCGAGGTACCGCGGGACCTCCCGGACGGCGAGCTGCGGGTACGGCAGTGGTCCTACGACCACATCGAGCCCTACCGCGCCGCCCTCGCCTCCTGGCTCACCGCCGACGCCCACCCCGTCGACACCGGTGCCCTCACCCCCCACGAGGCCGCCGCCCGGGTCGCCGAGGCCGTCGGCTCGGGTGCCGCGCCGGCCTGCGAGATCGTCCAGACACCGGAGCCCACCGGCGAGACCGTCGCCGCCGGCGTCCTGCTCTTCGACGAGCGGGACCGGGTCCTGCTCGTCGACCCCACCTACAAACCCGGCTGGGAGTTTCCCGGCGGGGTAGTCGAACCCGGCGAGGCGCCCGCCCGCGCCGGCATGCGCGAGGTCGCCGAGGAGACCGGCCTCAGCCTCCCGGACGTACCGGCCCTGCTGGTCGTCGACTGGGAACCACCGGCCCCTCCCGCCTACGGCGGTCTGCGGCTGCTCTTCGACGGCGGCCGGCTCGACGCCGCGGACGCCGACCGGGTGCTGCTGCCCGGCCCCGAGCTGCGCGACTGGCGCTTCGCCACCGAGGACGAGGCCGCCGACCTGCTGCCCCCGGTCCGCTACGAGCGGCTGCGCTGGGCGCTGCGGGCCCGGGAACGCGGCGCCGCCCACTACCTGGAGGCGGGCACCCCGGTCGGCTGACGCCGGGCCACGGCCCCCGTACGTCCGCGCCGAGGGCGACGGCCCGGTCCCGGTCGACGTCGGGCGCAGCGAGCGGCACACACCCGTCGACCAGAGACCGCGCCCCGGCTCAGCCCGCCGCGTAGTTGCGCAGGAAGTGCGCCTCCGCCACCGACAGCCGCTCCAGCTCCTCGGGGGACACGCTCTCGTTCACGGCGTGGATCTGCGCCTCCGGCTCGCTCAGGCCGATCAGCAGGATCTCCGCGTCCGGGTAGAGGGACGCCAGGGTGTTGCACAGCGGGATGGAGCCACCCTGACCGGCGTACTGCATCTCCTCGCCGGGGTACGCCACCGCCATCGCGTCCGCCATGGCCTGGTACGCGGGGCTTGTGGTGTCGGCGCGGAACGCCTGGCCCTGGCCGATCTGCTCGACGGACACCCGCGCGCCCCACGGCGTACGTGTCTCCAAGTGGGCCTGGAGCAGCTTGGTGGCCTCGGCGGCGTCCACGCCCGGCGGCACCCGCAGACTCACCAGCGCCCGTGCGCCCGCCTGCACCGACGGGGTGGCGCCGACGACCGGCGGGCAGTCGATGCCGAGCACCGTGACGGCCGGCCGCGCCCAGATCCGGTCGGCGACCGAACCGGAACCGATCAGCTCCACGCCGTCCAGCACCCGCGCGTCCCGGCGGAACTGCTCCTCGTCGTAGGCCAGCCCCTCCCAGGTGCTGTCCGCCGCCAGACCGTCCACGGTCGTCGAGCCGTCCTCGGCCCGCAGCGAGTCCAGTACGCGGATCAGGGCGGCCAGCGCGTCGGGCGCCGCACCGCCGAACTGCCCCGAGTGCAGGTTGCCTTCGAGTGTGTCGACCTTCACGCGCAGCATCGTCATGCCGCGCAGCGTGGAGGTGACCGTCGGCAGACCGACCCGGAAGTTGCCCGCGTCGCCGATGACGATGGTGTCGGCGGCCAGCAGCTCCGGGTGCGCCTCCGCGTACCGCTCCAGGCCCCCGGTGCCCTGCTCCTCGGAGCCCTCGGCGATGACCTTGACGTGCACCGGCACGCCGCCGTTCGCCTTCAGCGCGCGCAGCGCGAGCAGGTGCATGAGCACGCCGCCCTTGCAGTCCGCGGCGCCCCGCCCGTACCAGCGGCCGTCGCGCTCGGTCAGCTCGAACGGCGGAGTGTCCCAGCCCGCCTCGTCCAGCGGCGGCTGCACGTCGTAGTGGGCGTAGAGCAGCACCGTCTTCGCGCCCTCGGGCCCCGGCAGATACCCGTACACCGACTGGGTGCCGTCCGGCGTGTCCAGCAGCGCGACGTCCTGGAAACCCTCGGCGCGCAGGGCCGCCGCTATCCAGTTGGCGGCACCCACGCTCTCACTGCGCGGGAACTGGTCGAAGTCGGCCACCGACTTGAAGGCCACCAGCGCGGCGAGTTCCTCCTTCGCGCGGGGCATCAGCGAAGCGACGGTCTCGGCGACCGGATTCGACGACATGGGCACGCTCCTTGTGGGTGCGACGTTGTACCAAGGAGTACTTGGAATGACGGGCCGATCCTCCCACAGTGGCCTGCGGCGATGCCCGCCGTAGGATGCGGGGGTCAGGTGCGGCATGCGGTTTGATCGGAGCAGTAGACCATCGTGAGCAGCGAGAACTCTTCGGCGGACGACGCGCGTCAGGTCTGGGACGTGGTCGTGGTGGGCGCGGGACCGGCGGGGGCCTCGGCCGCCTACGCGGCGGCGGTCGCGGGGCGCCGCGTCCTGTTGCTGGAGAAGGCCGAGCTGCCCCGCTACAAAACCTGTGGCGGCGGCATCATCGGGCCCTCGCGCGACACCCTCCCGCCCGGCTTCGAGCTGCCCTTCCAGGACCGGGTGCACGCGGTGACCTTCTCGAACAACGGGCGCTTCACCCGGACCCGGCGCTCCCGGCAGATGCTGTTCGGGCTGATCAACCGGCCCGAGTTCGACCTGCAGCTCGTCGAGCACGCCCAGAAGGCGGGCGCCGAGCTGCGCACCGGGGCGACGGTGACCCGGGTGGAGCAGCACGGGTCGGCGGTGCCGGACCGGCGCACGGTCGCCGTCGTCCTCCAGGGCGGCGAGACGGTGCTGGCCCGGGCCGTGGTCGGCGCGGACGGCAGCGCCAGCCGGATAGGCGCGCACGTCGGGGTGAAGCTCGACCAGGTCGACCTCGGCCTGGAGGCGGAGATCCCGGTGCCCGAGACGGTCGCCGAGGACTGGAAGGGCCGGGTACTCATCGACTGGGGCCCGATCCCCGGCAGTTACGGCTGGGTCTTCCCCAAGGGCGACACGCTCACGGTCGGGGTCATCTCGGCGCGCGGCGAGGGCGCGGCGACCAAGCGGTACCTGGAGGACTTCGTCGCCCGGCTCGGGCTCGCCGGATTCGAACCGAGCGTCTCCTCCGGCCACCTGACGCGCTGCCGCGCGGACGACTCGCCGCTCTCCCGCGGCCGGGTCCTGGTGTGCGGGGACGCGGCCGGGCTCCTGGAGCCGTGGACCCGCGAGGGCATCTCCTTCGCGCTGCGCTCGGGACGGCTCGCCGGGGAGTGGGCGGTGCGCATCTCCGAGGCGCACGACGCCGTGGACGCGCGCAAGCAAGCCCTGAACTACGCGTTCGCGATCAAGGCCGGGCTGGGTGTGGAGATGAGCATCGGCAAGCGGATGCTGACGGTGTTCGAGCGGCGGCCCGGGCTCTTCCACGCGGCTCTCACCGGTTTCCGCCCGGCCTGGAAGGCGTTCAAGGACATCACACAGGGCTCGACCTCGCTGGGCGAGCTGGTCCGCAGCCATCCGCTGGCGCAGCGGGCGCTGGGAGCGATGGACCGTCGGACCGAGGCGTCCGCCCCGTCCGCGTCGCCGGAGGGAGAAGAGGCCGGCGCCTGACCGGGGACGACCGCCCGTCGGCGGCGGTCCGTCCGGCTCCGGCCGTGGGTGCCCGCCGGGTGGGGACCTGACCGTGAGGCGCACCGGGGCACGGGCCTCGCCAAGCCGGTTCTGCCCGCCGGGCTGCGGCCCGAGACCGTGACGGCGATGGCGGCCCGCCGGACCGAGCCGTCCGGGTTGGTCGGGTCCGAGGTGTTCGGACCGGGCAACCGGGTCGTGGAGGAGCGTGAGACGTTCTTCCGCCGCCCCGCCGCCCCGCCGCCCCGCCGCCCCGCCGCCCCGCCGCCCCCGGCGGACCGCCTCGCCCGTCCGGTCGGCCGGGTGTTCCCCCGGCCGTCCGCCGCGGGTCCGGGCCCATGGCGGTTTCCCGGGCCGTCGAGGTGTGTACTTCGCCGGGAGTACGTGTGGTCACCACGCGCGGGTGACGCCGCTCGCCGGGCCCGGCGTCTAGCGTGGCGGTCATGGACGGACAGCACGAGCGCGCGGGCCGGGCGCCGCAGTGGTGGTGGCACGGGCCCCCGTGGTGGAACCGGCGGGGCGACGGGGAACAGCGCCCCGCCTGGCCCTGGCGCTCCACCGTGCTCGTCACGGCGTTCGTGCTGGTCGGCTCCACCTTCGCCGCCCACGCCCAGGAGGGGGAGCGGGCCGGACTGGACCCCTTCGCGCGCGTGCTGCTCTTCGTGACGGGAGCCGCCCTGCTGTGGCGGCAGCGGTACCCGGTGCCGGTCGTGTTCGGCACGGCGGTCACCACCCTCGTCTACCTGGGCGCCGGATACCCGTACGGCCCGGTGTTCGTGGCCGTCGCGGTGGCCTGCTTCAGCGCGGTCGTCGCCGGGCACCGCAGGGCCGCGTGGGCGGCGATGGGGACCCTGTGGGCCGGGCACGCCCTGGTGGCGCACTGGCTCTACCGGTGGCTGCCACCGTCCGGGGACTCGGCCGCTTCCTGGGGGCAGGAACTGGTGATCGCCACCTGGGTCGTGGCCGTCGCGGCCCTGTCGGAACTGGCCCGGGCCCGCCGCGAGCAGTGGGCGCGGGAGCGGGCCGAGCGGGCCCAGGCGGCACGGCGGCGCGCGGACGAGGAACGGCTGCGGATCGCCCGCGAGCTGCACGACGTACTCGCGCACAGCATCTCCGTCATCAACGTGCAGGCAGGCGTCGGACTCGCCCTCCTGGACACCGACCCGGAGCAGGCCCGCACCGCGCTCACCACCATCAAGGACCAGAGCAAGGAAGCCCTCGGCGAGGTGCGCCAGGTGCTCGACACCCTGCGCACCCCCGGAGACGCGCCGCGGGCTCCGGCCCCCGGCCTCGACCGGCTCCCCGAACTGGTCGAGCAGGCGGCGAGCGCGGGCCTCACCGTCGAGGTGGAGGGGAAACCGCCGCGCCTGTCTCCGGGCACCGGCCTCGCCGCGTTCCGCATCGTGCAGGAGGCGCTCACCAACGTCGTACGGCACTCGGGGTCCCGGCACGCACGCCTCCGTCTCGACCGGGACGGGAGCATGCTGCTGCTGCGCGTCGACGACGACGGTCCCGCGACGGGCGCCGAGGCGGGCGGCAGCGGCAACGGGCTGGCCGGGATGCGGGAGCGGGCGGCGGCGCTGGGTGGCACCATCGAGGCGGGCCCGCGCCCCGACGGCGGCTTCCGGGTCCTGGCGGCCCTGCCGATCGACGTGAAGCACACGACCCACGCGAAGGAGGACGACCGGTGATCCGCGTACTGCTCGCCGACGACCAGTCACTGGTACGGGCCGGTTTCCGGGCGCTGCTGGACGCTCAGTCGGACATCGAGGTGGTCGCGGAGGCCGCCGACGGCGAGGAGGCGGTGCGCTCGATCCGCGAACTGCGCCCCGACGTCGTCCTCATGGACATCCGCATGCCCCTGCTCGACGGCCTCGCCGCGACCCGCCGGATCACCGGCGACCCGGGGCTGCACGACGTGAAGGTGGTCATGCTCACCACCTTCGAACTCGACGAGTACGTCTTCGAGGCGATTCGCTCCGGCGCCTCCGGCTTCCTGGTCAAGGACACCGAACCCGAGGAACTCCTGCGCGCCGTGCGGGCGGTGGTGGACGGCGACGCGCTGCTGTCGCCGGGGGTGACGCGCCGGCTGATCGCCGAGTTCGCGGCCCGTTCCAAGGAGCCCGCGGCGGCCGGCGAGATGGCCCGGCTGACCGAACGGGAGCGCGAGGTGATGGCCCTGGTCGGCATCGGCCTGTCCAACGAGGAGATCGCCCGCCGGCTGGTCGTCAGCCCGCTGACCGCCAAGACCCACGTCAGCCGGACCATGGTGAAACTGGGCGCCCGCGACCGTGCCCAACTGGTCGTCCTGGCCTACGAGTCGGGGCTGGTACGGCCGGGCTGGCTCGGCTGACCGCCGCGCGTGAACCGGACCAGGACGCTCACCACCCGGACGGAGAACACCGCCACGGCGAGCACCACGCCCGCCCCGACGAGCGCCGCGCGCACCCCGCCCGTCGGGCCGAAGAGGTACGCGGGCCCCGCCACCGCACCGAACAGCACGGCCGCCGCGAACGCCGCGCTGCACAGCGCGTAGCCGATCTCGACCGTGACGGCGTCCCGCTCGCCCTGCGTGCGCCGTCCCCCGTGGGCATCCATGGCGGCAAGTATCGCGGAGCGTCGGCGTTTCGGCAGCGCGGTGCCTGCCGCGCGCAGCTCTGCTACGGTGCGCGGATGGCGGCGAAGAAGGCCGAACAGGCGCTCGTGACCCGGTGGCGCTCGATCCTGGTCCTGCACGCCCGCGTCCAGTGCGAAGTCGACCGTGCGCTGCACGGACACGGCCTGTGCGGAAGCGACTTCGAGGTCCTGGACGTCCTGGCCGGCACCCGGGACGAGGACGGCTCCGGCTCCTGCGGATACCGCGTCCAGCAGATCTCCGAGCGGGTCCACCTCAGCCAGAGCGCGCTGTCGCGGGTGGTCGCCCGGCTGGAGAAGGACGGTCTCGTCGAGCGCTCCCTGTGCCCCGAGGACCGACGGGGCGTGCGGGTGGCCCTCACGCCGAGGGGGCGCGCACGGCACGGCGAGGCGCTCCCGGTGCAGCGGGCGGTGCTGCACCGGATGCTGGCCGGCTGACCGCCATCTCCGGGGGCGCCCGTCTCAACTCCAGGTGACGCCCGACCGCTCGCGCCACAACGCGGCGAGCGAGCCGTCGCCGGTCACCTCCGGGAACGGCGTGCGGTTCCACAACGCCGGGTAGAGGCGGGCGGCGGGTCCGGACAGTTCGCAGTCGGCGGTCCCCGCGGCCGCCCGCACGGCCACCGGCGGCTGCGCGGACAGCCGTACGGTCCACACGGCGTCCGGCGCGTCCGTCGCCCGCACCCGCAGCGTGCGGGGCTCCTCGGTGCGCACGGCGCTCTTGGGGCGGGCGTGGAAGGCGCACAGCAACTCGTCGATGCCGTCCACCGCGAAGTCCACGCCGACGCCGGTGGGTTCGCCGCCGCGCGCCGACTCGGCGTCGATTCGGTGCACCGCCGTCTCGTGTGCCTGCCGCCTGGCCCAGAAGGCCAGCGGAGACGGTGCGGACAGGAAGTACCAGCACCGCACGTCGGGCGCGGCGCCGGTGAGGGTGTCGACGAGCCGTTCGTGTCCTTCCCGGAACCAGCTCACCAGCCGGGCGCCGTCGAGGGCGGGCGGGTCGTCGGCACGCCGGGGACCGGTGTGCCCCTCGGCGACGAACGCCGTCGCCCAGCGGTGCACCATCCCCGTGTGCCGCAGCAGGTCCCGCACGTGCCAGCCGGGGCAGGTCGGCACCTCGGCGTCGCTGCCCGCCGCCTCGGCGGCCGCGGCCAGCAACGCGCCTTCACGGTCCAGGATCTCGATGTACGCCGCGGTCTTCATGGCAGGGAGTGTGCCGCATGGAGTGCACTCGACGGCAGCCCTCCCCGGCCCGTTCCCCGGGGCGGCGCCCCCGGCTGGCTCAGCCGGGAACCGCCGCGCGCCGCGTGGCGACCGCGACCAGCACCGCCACCGCCGCGAGCACCGCCACGCTGGTGAGGGCGGCCGGCAGGGACAACCAGTCGGCCATGAAACCGATCGCGGGCGGACCGAGCAGCATGCCGCCGTAGCCCAGGGTGGACGCGGTCGCGACCCCGCTCGGGCCGCCGAGCGCGCCGGCCCGCTCGATCGCGACCGGGAAGATGTTGGCCAGCCCGAGTCCGGTGATCGCGAAGCCGAACAGCGCCGCCCACACGGACGGCGCGAGCGACCCGAGCAGCATGCCGGCCACCGCGGTGGTGCCGCCCGCCACCACCGTGGCCGTCCGGCCGAGGCGTTCCAGCAGCGTGGTCCCGGTCAGCCGGCCGACGGCCATGGCGAGCGCGAAACACGAGTAGCCCGCCGCCGCCAGGCCCGGGGAGGCGTCGAGGTCCTGCTCCAGGTGCAGGGCGCCCCAGTCGGCCATGGCACCCTCGCCGTACGCCGTGCACAGGGCGATCACGCCGAAGGTGACGACGAGGCGACGGGTACGGCGGTCCCGGCGGTGCGGGGTGCCGTCCTCCTCGGAGGTGCGGTCCGGTGGCGCGGCCGGTTCGCAGCGCAGCAGGGCCCGGCCCGCGACGAGGGTGACCAGCAGGCCGGTCACGGTGAGGGCGAGCAGGTGCCGCGTCGGCGACAGCGCCCCGGCGACCAGCCCGCCGAGCCCCGCCCCGACCATGCCGCCGAGGCTGAACGCCGCGTGGAAGCTGGGCATGATCGGGCGCCGCAGTACGGCCACCAGATCGACGGCGGCGCTGTTGAAGGCCACGTTGATCCCGCCGTACGCGCTGCCGAAGACCAGCAGGACGAGGCCCAGAGCGAGCGCGGAGTGGGTGAGCGGGGGCAGGGCGATGCTGAGGCAGAGCAGGACCGCGCAGGCGACGGTGACGGGATGACTGCCGTAGCGGCGGACCAGCCGTCCGGTGAGCGTCATGGTGACCACGGCACCCGCCGAGACACCGAGCAGGGCGAGCCCCAGCGCGCCGGCGGAGGCGCCGGTCTGCTCCTTGATGGCGGGGATCCGGACCACCCACCCGGCGAAGACGAAGCCGTCGAGGGCGAAGAAGGCGGTCAGGGCGATTCGGAGACGGGTGAGGTCGTCGCGGGAGCCCGGCACGACGTTGTGCGATCGGGCTTTGTTTATTTGCGGCACAAAGTCAGGCTAGACGCGGGCCCGGGGGCGCGGCAAGGGTGGCCGGCCCCGGGGCCGGGCAGGCGCCGTGACGTGCGGGCCCCCGGCGTCGTCAGTCGCCCGGTGTCCCCGCCGTGCTCTCCCGCACCACCAGCCGGTGCGGTGCCTTGGCCTCCGTCGGTGCGGGCGCCGAGCCGTCGATCACGCCGAGCAGGGTGCTGACCGCCGTGCGCGCGATCGCGCCCTTGTCCGGGGCGACGGTGGTCAGTGACGGCGAGCTGTACCGGCCCTCCTGGATGCCGTCGACCCCGACGACCGCGATGTCGTCGGGCACCCGTACCCCCGCCCGGGTCAGGGTGTGCATGGCGCCGATGGCCAGCAGGTCGTTGTAGCAGAACACCGCGTCGGGCGGCTCGGGCAGCGCGAGCAGCCGCTCCATGGCCTGGGCGCCGAGGTGGCGGTGGAAGCGCGGGGTGGGGACGATCAGCTCCTCGTCCACGGTGAGCCCGGCGCGTTCCAGCGCCTGGCGGTACCCGGTCGTGCGCAACTGCGCGGTCTCACCGGTGCTGTAGGGCTGGTCGCCGATGGCCGCGACGCGCCGACGGCCGAGCCCGACGAGGTGTTCCGTCGCCTCCCGGGCCGCGGCGACGTTGTCGATCGCCACGTGGTGGAGGCTGCCGTTGAAGATGTGCTCGCCGAGCAGCACGACGGGCACCCGGTTGGTGCGCCGGCGCAACTCGTCCGCGGAGATGGCCAGCGGGCTCAGCAGCAGGCCGTCGAACATCGTGGCCCGGGACTCGCGGCCCAGCAGTTCCCGCTCGCGCTCGCCGTCGCCGTCCGTCTGGTCGAGCATGACCACGTACCCGTGGGTGCGCGCCGCGGTGATCACCTCGCGGGCCAGTTCCGCGAAGTACGGCACGTCCAGCTCGGGGACGACCAGGGCGATCATGCCGCTGCGGCCCCGGCGGAGATTGCGGGCCACCAGGTTGGGCCGGTAGTCGAGTTCGTCGAGCGCGGCCTGCACCCGGACCCGCAACTCGTCGGAGACGGGCACCGAACCGTTGACCACGTTGGACACGGTGCGAATCGAGACTCCGGCGCGTCGGGCGACGTCGCGGAGCGTGGAGCCGGCCATCCAGTTCCCCCTCACGGCCCCCGCGGGGCCTCGGTCGGCAGCATCTCGTGTTCGCGTCGGTGCGGACCGGCGCTGACGCAGGTTGATGTTACTCAGGTATTGCATCGTTGCAAAAGGCGCAGCATCATCTCTGCATCGTTGCAAAGCGAGGCGGCGGCACGGGGCAGGTGCGTACCGCCGCACCGCCGACGACGCCTGCGCGCGTTCACGTCCACCCCTGCTCAGCCACCCCCTTCTCGCGCACCACAGCCCGCATTCCCGACCGAGGAGCCGTGCTCATGTCCAGATCATTCGTCCCGCGGCGTAGCGTGCTGCGCGGCGCACTCGGCGCCGGCGCGCTCGCCGCGACCGCCGGTCCCCTCGCCGCGTGCGCCCCCGGCTCCTCCGGGTCCGAGCCGCGCAAGCTCACCGGGACGCCCAGCGCGTCGGCCAAGGGCGAGATCACCATCTGGAACCGCTCGGGCGACCTGTTCAAGGTCTTCGACGCGGCGATCGACGCCTTCCGCAAGGCCTACCCGGACATCAAGGTCAACCACCAGGCCGTCGACATCGACGCCAAGCTCGCCAACACCCTGATCAGCGGCACCGACCTGCCCGACGGCAGCTTCTGGGACGACGCCAAGATCGGTGGTCAGGTGGAGCACCTGTACGACCTGACGGACCTGATAGCGCCCTACCGCGACAAGACCTCGGCGTACAAGCTCTCGGTCAACACCGTGGGCGGGCGGATCTACGGCGTGCCCTGGGACCTCGACCCCGGGCTGCTCTGGTACCGCGAGGACCTGCTGGAGGACGCCGGTGTCGACCCGGCCGGCCTGAAGACCTACGACGACCTGCTGGCGGCGGCCCGGTCGCTGCGGGAGAAGAACCCCAAGGCCCGCCCCCTGCACATGGAGAAGGACCCCTTCCTCGGCCAGCTCTGGCTGGAGATGCTCGCGGGCCAGCAGGGCACCAGCCTCGCCGACGCCGACGGGCAGGTGCGGCTGGACTCCAAGGAGTACCGCAACGTCCTCAACTGGGTCCGGGACGCCGTCGACGACGACCTGGTCACCCACGCCGAGTACCTCAAGCAGGCCGACCTCGCCGCCCTGGAGAACGGACAGCAGGCCCTGGTCCCCTGGGCCGTGTGGTGGTCCTTCGCCCCTCAGCAGCTGCTGAAGAAGGCCAAGGGCACGTGGCGGGCCGCACCCCTGCCGGCCTGGACCCCGGGCGGGGCCCGCAGCGGCGCCATGGGCGGCAGCAGCTTCATCATCCCGGCGAAGGCGAAGAACCCCGAACTCGCCTGGCTGCTGTACGAGTTCCTGTGCTTCAAGGAACCCGGCTACAGCGCGGTGTACGGGCCGAGCGAGGTCTACCCGGGCGGTCTGACCACCTCCGTGCCGAGCTACGGGCCCGCCCGGCGCCCCGACAAGCCGCTGTTCGAACCGGTGGCCGCGCTCGGCGGACAGGACCTGTGGAAGGTCGCCGTGGACGCCGCCGACACCATCCCGTCCGCCGCGCCGATCCCGGCCTGGTGGGCCAAGTCCGTCGACTACCTCGGAAACAACCTCCAGCGGCTCATCGAGGGGAAGATGGCCCCCGACGACGTCATCGACGACTCCACCAAGAAGATCCAGCGCAACCTGGTGGACCGCGCATGACCTCCGGCACCCTTACCCCGCCGCGCAAGGAACGGGCGGCGCCCGCCACGCCGAGCCCCGCCCGCCGCTCCCGCCGGGGGCCCTTCCTCGCGCCGTACCTCTTCGTCGCGCCGTTCTACGTCGTCTTCGCGGCCTTCGGCCTCTACCCCCTCGTCTTCGCGCTCCAGTTGAGCTTCACCGACTGGAAGGGCGCCGGCGAGGCCGACTTCATCGGCCTGGAGAACTACACCTACCTGCTCACCAGCGAGGAGTTCTGGTCCTCGCTGGGCAACAGCGCCGTGATGTGGCTGCTGATCGTCCCTCTCCAGATCGTCGGCGGCCTCGCCGCGGCGGTGCTGCTCGCCAACGCGCGGCTGCGGCTGCGGGGCATGTTCCGGGTCGCCTTCATCGCGCCGTTCGTCACCCCGCTGGTGGCGATGGCCCAGGTGTGGATCGTCGCCTTCGACACGGACTACGGGCTGGTCAACCACCTGTTCAACCTGGTCGGCCTGCCGGACATCGACTGGCTCCAGTCGACCGCCTGGGCCAAACCGACGCTGGCGCTGCTGTTCCTGTGGAAGACCACCGGGTTCGCGATCATCATCCTGCTCGCCGGGCTCCAAGCCGTGCCCTCCGACGTGTACGAGGCCGCCGCCCTCGACGGGGCTTCCCGCAAGCGGCAGTTCTGGTCGCTGACCCTGCCACTGGTCCGGCGCAGCATCGCCTTCCTCGTCGTGGTGCAGACCCTCGCGGTGTTCCAGATGTTCGCCGAACCCTTCGTCGTCACCCAGGGCGGCCCGTACGGCTCGACCACCACCGGCGGGCTCTACCTCTACAACCACATCCTGGCGTCCGACCTCGGGACCGGCGCCGCGAACTCCTTCCTGCTCGTGCTGCTGGTGTTCGCGCTGTCCCTGCTGTCCGTGCGCCTGCTCCGCTCCAAGGACGAGTGACCATGACCAGCCAGACCAAGAAGGCGGGCCGGAGCATGTCCCAGCCCCGCCCGGGACCGCTCCAGTACCTCGTGCTCGGCCTCCTCGCCCTCGTGTTCGTCTACCCCATCTGGTGGGCCGTCAGCTCCTCGCTGAAGCCGCCGGCCGACATCGTCCGCGACCCGCTGTCCTTCTCGCTCGGCTCGGCCACGCTCGACAACTACCGGGCGATGTTCGACGACGTGCCGATCGGCACCGGGTTCGTCAACACCGTGCTCGTCGTGGCCGTCAAGGGCGCGATGACCATGTTCTTCTGCCCGCTGGCCGGCTACGCCTTCGCCAAGTACCGCTTCCCCGGCAAGAACCTGCTCTTCGGCGTGCTGATGCTGACCCTGATGCTGCCGACCCTCGTACTGGTCATCCCGCTGCTCCTGGAGATGAGCGAGCTGGGCTGGGTCAACACCTACCGGGCGCTGATCCTGCCCGGCAGCATCGACGCCTTCAGCATCTTCTGGATGCGGCAGACCATCGCCGCCGTGCCCGACGAACTCCTCGACGCCGGACGCGTGGACGGAGCGAGCGAGTTCGGCATCTTCGCCCGGATCGTGGTGCCGGTCATCCGGCCGGGCATCGCCGCGCTCGGCGTCCTGACCGCCATGAACATCTACAACGACTTCGTCTGGCCGGTCGTCGCCGTCAACGACGAGAGCCACCAGACGCTCCAGGTGGTGCTGTCCACCCTCGCGCAGAACGTCACCGGCAACCGCGTCGGCGCCGACTTCGCCACCGTCTGGGGCGAACTGCTCGCCGCCGGAAGCATCGCGATGCTCCCCGTACTGGCCCTCTTCGTCCTGCTGCAACGCCACTTCATCAACGGGATCCTCGCGGGCAGCGTCAAGGGCTGACCTCCCCCGGTACACCCGCCGACTCTCCCGCAGCCGCACCGAATCGGAGCACACACGCCCATGACCACCCCCCGTCCCGAATACCCCCGGCCCCACTTCGACCGGTCCCACTCCTGGCTCACCCTCAACGGCACCTGGGACTTCCGCGCCGACCCCGCCGAGCGGTACGCGGCCGACGCCCCCGACGGCTACGACCGGTCGATCACCGTGCCCTTCGCCTGGGAGACGCCCGCCTCCGGCATCGCCGAGCACTGGCTCCGGACCGCCTGGTACCGGCGCACGTTCACTGTGCCCTCCGACTGGGCCGGACAGCGCGTCATCCTGCACTTCGGCGCCGTGCACCACGCCGCGACCGTCTGGGTCGACGGCACCGAAGTCGCCCGCCACGAGGGCGGCTACACCCCCTTCGCCGCCGACGTCACCGACGCGCTCGGCGACGGCGATCACCTGCTCACGGTGCGGGTGCACGCCCCCGCGGACAAGCTGGACATCGCCCACGGCAAACAGCGCAGCATGCCCCGCGACGACTACGACGGCGTCTGCTTCACCCCGTCCTCGGGCATCTGGCAGAGCGTCTGGCTGGAAGCCCGTCCCGCCACCCACCTCGCCGCGCTCCGGCTGCGCCCGAACGGCGACCTGACCGGCATCACCGTCGAAGCCGTCGTGCACGGCCCCGCGGCGGACCGCGCCGAACTCCGGCTGCGGGTACGCGACGAGGACACCGCAGTCACGGCGACCGTGGACCCCGACGGACGGCTCAACACCGAACTCCCGCTCGCCGCACCGAGGCCGTGGTCGCCCGAGGACCCGCACCTCTACCACGTCGACGCCGAACTCACCTCCGCCGACGGCACCGACCGGGTCGCCGCGTACACCGGACTGCGCACCGTCACCGTCGACGGCGAATCCCTGTACCTCAACGGGCGGCGGCTGTTCGTGCGCGGTGTGCTCGACCAGGGCTACTGGCCCGAAAGCGGCATCACCGCCCCCGACGACGCCGCCCTGCGGCACGACCTCGAACTCGCGGCCGAGGCCGGCTACAACCTCGTCCGCAAGCACCTCAAACTGGAGGACCCCCGCTTCACCCACCACGCCGACACCCTCGGCATGCTCCTGTGGGCCGAACCCGCCTCGCCCGGCCGCTTCTCACCCGCATCCGTCACCGCCTTCACCGAGCAGATCGAGCCCATGGTCGAACGCGACGGCAACAGCCCCGCCATCGTCATCTGGGGCCTGTACAACGAGGAATGGGGCCTGGACTGGGACATTCCCGGCGACCCGGCCAAGCAGCGCGCCACCGCCGACGCCTACGACCGCCTCAAGGCCCTCGACGCCACCCGCCCGGTCGTCGACAACTCCGGCTGGACCCACGTCAAGACCGACCTGCTCGACTGGCACTACTACGACGAGAGCGCCGCCTCCTGGGCCACCACCGTCGCCGAGCTGCTCTCCGGCGAACGCGACGACTTCCCCGTCAAGCTGGGCCCCGACCTCGTCGTCCACAAGAAGCTCGCCGTCCCCGGTCAGCCGCTGCGCGGCCTGCCCAACCTCAACAGCGAGTACGGCGGTGGCTTCACCGGCCTGGACCGCGCCTGGCACCTGCGCTGGCAGACCCAGGAGCTGCGCCGCCACGACCGGCTCGCCGGGTACGTGTACACCGAGCTGTACGACATCGAGCACGAGAGCGCCGGGCTGCTGGACTTCGGGCGCGGCGCGAAGGACCTCGCGGGCGTCGACCCGGCGCACGCCAACGCGCCGACCACCCTCGTCCTGGACGTGACGCCGGTGGCACCCGGCCGCGACCTGCTCACCCCCGGCCCCGACTTCACGGTCGACGTCCACGTCTCCCACCACGGCGCCGACCCGGTCGCGGGCACCCTGCACACCACCTGGACCCCGGTGTACGCCAGGACGCCCGACGCTCCCGGCGACGCCGTCCCCGGCGGCCGCGCGGAGGCCAAGCCATACGTCCTCGGCGCCCCCGTCACCGTGCCCGCCGCGCTGCCCGAGGGCTGGACCAGCGGCCGGCTGCACCTGGCACTGGTCGTGGACGGCACCGTCGCCGCGCGCACCGCGCTGGACGTGGACACGCGTACCGCACCCCACATCGGCGACGACCCGCAGGCGCTCCCGACCGCCTGACTCCCGACCGCCTGACTCCCCACCGACCCACCGACCCACCGACCCACCGACCCACCGGCCCACCGGCCAACCGGCCAACCGACCCCGCACCACCCGACATCCCCACCACCAAGGAGTCGATCCGTGCGCAACCCGTCACCCACCACTCTCAGAAGATCACCGGCCCTGCTCGGCGTCCTCGCCCTGCTCACGGCCCTGCTGTCCCTGTGGTCACAGCCCGCGTCGGCCGCGCCCGCCGGCCAGGTCCTGGCGTCGCCCGACCTCGCGGCCCACCCGCAGGGCGACAACAGCTACCCGCGCGCCGTCCGCCTCGACCACGACGGCTCGGCGGGCCAGACCATGCTGGCCACCTACGCCCGGCGCGAACAGGGCGCCACGAACACCCTGCCCGTCCACCGCAGCACCGACGGCGGGCGCACCTGGAGCGCCGCCCCCATCTCCACCATCACCTCGCACACCCCGGGCTGGGACATCGAGGCACCCGTCCTCTACGAGGTGCCGCGCACCGCGAACGGCCTGAACCAGGGCGACCTCCTCGCCGCCGGCACCGCCTGGCAGGCCGGCGACTACACCACGCAGCGCGTCGAGGTCTTCAGGAGCACCGACCACGGCCGGAGCTGGCAGTACCTCTCCGACTGCACCCGCACCAGCGGCCTGCCCGACACCATCGGGCACGGCATCTGGGAACCCTGGTTCCTGCTGGCCCCCGACAACACGCTGGCCTGCTTCATCTCCGACGAGCGGCCCGCGAACAGCCCGACCAACAACCAGGTCATCGGCCACTACACCTCCACCGACGGCGGCCGCACCTGGAGCGGCACCCTCACCCAGGACGTCGCCTTCCCCGCCGACAACCTGGCCCGCCCCGGCATGTCCATCGTCGTCGCGCTGCCCGACGGGCGGTTCATGATGGCGTACGAGATGTGCCGGGACGCCACCGACGCCGACCACGCCTGCGAGGTGTACACCAAGACCAGCCCCGACGGCCTGAACTGGGCGCCCGCCGACAATCCGGGCACCCTGGTGCGCACCGCCGACGGCAGGGAACTGCTGCACACCCCCTACCTCGCCTGGGTGCCGGGCGGCGGACCCGACGGCACACTGCTGATGTCCGGCCAGCGCGTGGTGAGCGGACCCACCGGGAACAAGACCGTACTGTCGGAGTCCGGCACCGTGGTCTTCGCCAACACCCGCCTCGGCGCGGGGGAGTGGACCGAGATCGAGGCCCCGGTCCAGACCGGCCCCACCGGCGGCTACAACCCCGGTGAGCCCTCCTGCCCCGGCTACAGCTCGCCGATCGTGCCGCGCGCCGACGGCACCTCCTTCCTCTACCTGACCGCCACCTGGCTCGGCACCGGCAACCAGTGCCAGGTCCGCTTCGGCACCGGAAGCCTCGGCGGACCGGTCGGCCAGGTCACCACGCCGTGGGTCGCGGGCAAGTGCCTCGATGTCGACACCAACACCAGCGGCAACGGCAACGCCGCCCAGCTGTGGGACTGCAGCACCGCCACCGGCCAGCGCTGGTCCGTGGCCCCCGACGGCACGGTGCGCGCGTTCGGCAAGTGCCTGGACATCGACGGCAACGGCACGGCCAACTTCACCAAGGTCCAGGTGTGGGACTGCGCCCCGGGCGTCGGCGGCCAGCAGTGGCGCCACCAGGCCGACGGCTCGCTGCTCAACCCGCAGTCCGGCCGCTGCCTGGACATCCCGTCCGGCGGCACCGCCAACGGCACCAAGCTGCAGATCTACGACTGCAACGGCCTCGGCACCCAGAAGTGGAACCTGCCCGCCTAGCGGCGAGGGCACCCGGGGCCCGGTGCCCCGGGTGTCGCATACGCTCGACAGCACCATGATGAACAACCTCACCCCCCTGGAGCCGAAGGCCGACAAGGCCACGGTCAGACGGCACAACCTCAGCCTGGTCCTGAGGGCCGTGCACGACGCGGGGGAGGCGACCAGGGCCGGCGTCGCCACGCACGTGGGACTGACCCGGGCGGCGGTGTCGTCGCCGAACTCGAACGCCGTGCCCGGCGGGGCGACCCCTGCGCACTGTCCGCGATCGATCGGGCCGGACGGCAACTGGGCGTCGTGGTCTCGGGCGCGGTGAACCTCTTCGACCCCGAGGCGGTGATGCTCGGCGGCGTCTACCGCGAGCTCATGGAGTGGCTCGCTCCGGCCGTCGACCGCGAACTCGCCCTGCGCGTGGTGTCCGGGCTGTGGAGCGAGGCCGGCAAACGGCTGCGGGCCGCGTCCTCGCTCGGCGACGCGGCCCGGGGCGCGGCCGGCGTGATCGTCCGCGAGGTACTGGCCGACCCGGCGGCGTACGCGGAACGGGACGCGGCCTGACGCGGAGGGCGGCCGCCCGGCAGCGCTCCACGTCAGGCCGCCTCCTTCACCCGCGGTTGGCGGCGATCATCTCCCGGTACCAGCGGTAGCTGTCCTTGGGGGTGCGCTCCTGCGTGTCGTAGTCCACCCGCACGATGCCGAAACGCTTGTCGTAGCCGTACGCCCACTCGAAGTTGTCCAGCAGCGACCACACGTAGTACCCGCGTACGTCCACGCCCGCGTCGATCGCCGCCCGCAGCGCCGTGAGGTGGTCGCGCAGGTAGGCGACCCGGTCGGCGTCGTGCACCGTGCCGTCGGCGGCGGCCGCGTCGTCCTCCGCCGAGCCGTTCTCGGTGATGTGAACGGGTGGAAGCGCGTCGCCGTACCGCTCCCTCAGCCGGACCAGCAGGTCGGTGAAGCTGTCCGGCACGACCGGCCAGTTCATCGCCGTGTGCCGCACTCCGGGGTGCTGTACCTCCTCGTAGCGGTTGTCCGTCGCCACGCGCCGGGCCGGGTCGCTCTCGCGGTGGGGGGCGTCGGCGACCACGATCGGCCGGTAGTAGTTGACGCCGAGGAAGTCCAGCGGCTGGGAGATCAGCCCCAGATCACCCTCCCGCCGGAAGTCCTCCCCGGTGATCAGCTCGCCCCAGGTCTCCTCCTCGGTGGCCGGGTAGCGGCCCGCGAGGATCGGCTCGGTCCACACCAGGTTGTGCTGGGTGTCCGCGCGGACCACCGCCGCCAGGTCGGCGGGGGAGTCGGTGGCGGGCAGGTTGCGGTCCAGGTTGAGCGTGATACCGACCTCGCGCACCCCGGCCGCGCGCAGCGCCCGCACGGCCAGCCCGTGGCCGACCAGCAGGTGGTGGGCGGCGGCCAGGGCGCCCCGGCCCTCCTTGGCGCCGGGCGCGTGCCGGCCGATCGAGTACCCGAGGAAGGAACTGCACCACGGCTCGTTGAGGGTGATCCAGCGCGGCACCCGGTCGCCCAGGTGCTCCGCGACCACCGCCGTGTACTCGGCGAACCGCTCCGCCGTCTCCCGCACCCGCCAGCCGCCCCGGTCCTCCAACGCCTGTGGCAGGTCCCAGTGGTAGAGGGTGGCGGCCGGTTCGATGCCCGCCGCCAGCAGTTCGTCCACCAGGCGGGAGTAGAAGTCGAGCCCCTTGGGATTCACCGCGCCCGAGCCGTCCGGCACGATGCGCGGCCAGGCGATCGAGAAGCGGTACGAGTCCACGCCGAGGTCGCGCAGCAGGGCCACGTCCTCGGGGTAGCGGTGGTAGTGGTCGCAGGCCACGTCACCGGTGTCGCCGTTCACCACCAGGCCGGGGGTGTGGCTGTAGGTGTCCCAGATCGACGGACCGCGGCCGTCCTCGGTCGCTGCGCCCTCGATCTGGTACGAGGCGGTCGCGGCGCCGAGGACGAAGCCGGGCGGGAAGCTGGGGTACTCACTCATGCTGTGCTGCTCATCTCCATGCGTTCGGGGCGGTGCGGGGGTCACTTGACGGAGCCGCCGGAGATCCCGGCGGCGATGTACTTCTGGGCGAGGACGAGGAGGATCGCGGCGGGCACCGCGGACAGCACCGACGCGGCCATCACCGAGCCCCAGTCGCCGACGTGCGCGCCGATGTACTGGTAGATGCCCAGGGTGATGGGCTTGACCTCGTCGGTCGTGTTCAGGGTGAGCGCGAACATGAAGTCGCTCCACGAGAACAGGAACGCGAACAACCCCGACGTGATCAGCGAGTTGCGGCTCATCGGCAGCACCACCCGTACGAAGGTGCGGACCGGACCGGCGCCGTCGATCTGCGCCGCCTCGATCACCTCGCCCGGGATGGACACCATGAAGGAGCGCATCAGCACGATGGAGAACGGGATGCCCAGCGAGGCGTCCGCCAGCATCAGCCCGAAGTAGGAGTTGACCAGGCCCAGGTCGACGTAGGAGTTGTAGAGCGCGTTGGCGATGACGATGCCCGGCACCATCTGGGTGATCAGCGTGCCGAACACGATGGTGCGCGAGCCGCGCAGCCCGAACCGCGCGAGACCGTACGCGGCGGGCGCCGAGACCGCCAGGCAGATGGCGACCGCGCCGAGCGAGACCGCCAGCGAGGTCAGCAGGTGCCCGCCCTGGTCGCTGATCGCCTTGGAGAAGCCGGAGAAGTCCAGGCTGCCCGGCACCGGGTCGACCTGGAGCAGCCCCGAGTCGGGCTGGAGCGCGGTGTTGAGCATCCAGTACAGCGGGAACAGCATCACGCACAGGATCAGAACGCCGGCGACGGTGGAGCCCCAGCGGCGCCGGGAGGCGGTGGGCGTGTGGGAGGCCATGGACGTCACTTCCCCTCGGTGCGGTTGGCCCGCAGGTAGAACACCGCGAACACGGCGGAGATCAGGATGAGTACGTTGCCGACGACGGCGCCGGCGCCGAAGTCCAGCTGGACGAACGAGTTCTGGTAGGTCAGGGTGCCGAGCGTCTGGGTGGCGTCGGCCGGGCCGCCGTCGGTCAGGGCGAGGATCAGGTCGAGGATCTTCACCGTCGACATGAAGCCCAGCACGAGGACCACCGTCACGACGGGCTTGAGCATCGGCAGGGTCACCGAACGGAAGGTCCGCCAGGCAGAGGCCCCGTCCAGCGCGGCCGCCTCGTGCAGCTCCTTCGGGATCTCCTGGAGGCCGCCGTACAGGATGACCATGTTGAACGGGATGCCGATCCAGATGTTGACCAGGATGACCGAGAGCAGGGCCATCTCCGGGCTGGTCAGCCAGGGCGTGTGACCGCCGATCCCGAGCGTGTCCAGGAACGAGTTGAGCACGCCCGTGTCCTGGTCGAGGATGCGCCGCCAAACGATGCCGGACACCACCATGGGCACCAGCCAGGGCAGCAGGATCAGCGAGCGCAGCACACCGTTGAGGGGGAAGCGGCGGCTGAAGAACACCGCGAGCGCCAGGCCGATGCAGAACTGGCCGAGCAGGGAGCCCGCCGTGAAGACGAGCGTGTGCCACAGCGCCTTGCCGAACAGGGCGTCCTGGAACACGTTGGACCAGTTGTCGGCACCGTTGAAGGGCGCCTCACCGGTGAAGAAGGTCTTCGGCGTGTAGTCCTGGAAGCTCATCACGACGTTGCGCACGAGCGGGTAGCCGAAGAACAGCAGCATGAAGACGACGGCGGGGGCGACGAACCCCCACTGGGTGAGCCGGCGGCGGCGCGCGATCCGGCCGGGGTCCGGCGCGGCGGGCGACGTGGACGCCTTCGCGGGCGCCTGCGCGGCGGCGGTGGAGGTGGGCATGGGCGTGGTCATGGGGGCGTACCTCAGTTCCCGCTCGTGGCCCGCTGCTGGGCGCGCTTCAGGGCGGTCTCACTGGACTGGCCGGTCAGGGCCGACTGGAAGGCGCTCTGCAGCGCGAGTGACACGCTCGACCAGCCGGCGCCGAGCTTCGCCGTCCGGGACCGGGCGACGGCCACCTGGTCGGCGAGGGAGTCCAGCTCGGGCACCTTCTCGCGCCAGGCGGCGGCGGCCTCGGCGTTGGCCGGGACCATCCAGCTGTTGAGCGCGTAGGTCAGCTGCTCCCGCTCGCTCGCCAGACACGCGACGATCTTGCCGGCCGTCTTCTCCCGGGCCTCGTCACCGGTGTTGGGCACGGTGAGGACGGCACCGCCGAGCGGGCCGACCGAGTCGTCCCCGGCCTCGGGCACCGGGATCGGCGCGATGCCCCAGTGCAGCGACTTGTCGCTGTTGAGCGTCTCCACCTGCCACGGGCCATTGATCATCATCGCCGCGTTCCCGGCCATGAACTGGTCGTTGACGTCCGCCTGGGTCCAGTTGACCGTCGACTTCGACAGCGAACGGTCCTTCAGCAGACCCTTCCAGTAGTCCAGGGCCTCGACCACCTTCGGGCCGTCCAGGTCGGTCTCGTCACCCCCGTTGGACCACATGAACGGCGTGAACTGGAAGACGCCGTCCTCCGCACCGCCCGCGCTGAGCGCCAGGCCGTACTGCTTGCCCCGCGTGAGCTTCTTCGCCGTCTCCCGCAGCTCGGCCCACGTGGTGGGCACCTGCACGCCCGCCTTGTCGAGGACGTCCTTGTTGTAGAAGAGGGCGAGCGTGTTCACCGAGCGGGCCGCGCCGTAGTACGTGCCCTTGTACGAACCGAAGTCCACGATCCCGTCGGGGACGTCGTCGGTGCTCAGCCCGAGGGTCCGGAGGTCGACCAGGCCGCCCGCGTCGGCGAAGGTCGGCATCTCGGACGCGTCGAACTGCACGATGTCGGGCAGCGACTTGGACGAGGCCATGCGCAGCGCCTTCGTCATCACCTGTGCCGCCGGGACGCTCTGCTGCTCGATCGTGACGCCCAGCTCCTTGCCGCAACGGGCCATCGCCTCCGCGTCCCAGCGGTGGTACGACTCGTCGGTCGAGGAGTTCATCACGGTGTACGTGCCGGCGTCGCGCTGCTGTCCGCAGCCGGCCAGTGCCGCCCCGGCGACCAGCACGGACACCGCGGTGAACGGGGCGACGACTCGGCGTGAGCGTCCTCGCCCGCGGCGCGCGGCAGCCGGGGGGTGTGCTGTCAAGGCGAGCGAGGTGAAGCGCTTCGACATGGTGCGGGCCCTTGCTGTCGTACCGTCCGGCTTCCTCGCCGAACTGTTTTGTTTGATGTGATGACTAATACGTCACGAACCCGCTTCCGCGCTAGAGCAAAGTGGCCCCGCTCTCTACGTTCCGCGGGGTGAGGAGACCGTTCTCTTGCGTAATAATGCCAGTTCAGCGCGCTGGAGCCGGTGTGAACACCTCGGCGTCGGGATTTGTTTTGTGTACGATCAAAACGCTGTGAGACGGCCCCCGTGCTCCCACCCCGACAGCTCCCGCCCCACCCAAGGAAGATCATGAAGTTCACCGACGGCTTCTGGCTCATCCGCGAGGGCGTGCATCTCTCGTACGCCACCGAGGTACGCGATGTACGCCCCGAATCGAAGCGCTTCACCGCCCACGCCGCCGTGAAGAAGGTGACGCGGAGGGGGGACACGCTCAACGCGCCGCTCCTCACGGTCGAGTGCTTCTCACCCGCCGAGGGCGTCATCGGCGTCCGCGTCACCCACCACGCCGGCAAGCGCCGGCCGGGCCCAGACTTCACCCTCTCCGGGGCGGCGGACGGCGCCGGCGAGGTACGCCAGGACGGCACCGTCACCGAGCTGACCAGCGGCCCGCTCACCCTCCGCCTGGACCGAGAGGGCCCCTGGGGCCTCACCTTCCATGGCGCGGACGGGCGTGAGCTGACCCGCGCCGACGCCAAGGGCACTGCCTTCGCCACCACCGGCGACGGCGCCCACCACATGCTCAGCCGCCTCGCCCTCGGTGTCGGAGAGCAGATCTACGGGCTCGGCGAGCGCTTCACCCCGTTCGTCAAGAACGGCCAGGTCGTCGACATGTGGCAGGCCGACGGCGGCACCAGCAGCGAGCAGGCCTACAAGAACATCCCGTTCTACCTCTCCTCGCGCGGCTACGGCGTCTTCGTCAACCACCCCGGCGCGGTCTCCTTCGAGGTCGGCTCCGAGTCCGTCGGCCAGGTCCAGTTCAGCGTCGAGGACCAGACGCTGGAGTACTACGTCGTCGCCGGCCCCACCCCCAAGGACGTCCTCACCCGCTACACCGCCCTCACCGGCCGCCCCGCCCTGCCGCCGGCCTGGTCCTTCGGCCTGTGGCTCACCACGTCCTTCACCACCTCCTACGACGAGCAGACGGTGACCTCGTTCGTGGACGGCATGGCCGAGCGCGGCATCCCGCTCTCCGTCTTCCACTTCGACTGCTTCTGGATGCGCGAGTACCAGTGGTGCGACTTCGAGTGGGACCCGGACGTCTTCCCGGACCCGGACGGCATGCTCGCCCGGCTCAAGGCCAAGGGCCTGCGGATCAGCGCCTGGATCAACCCCTACATCGCCCAGAAGTCCCCGCTGTTCGACGAGGCCGCCGCCCTCGGGCACCTGGTGCGCAGGCCGGACGGCGACATCTGGCAGTGGGACCTGTGGCAGGCCGGCATGGGCCTGGTCGACTTCACCAGCCCCGCCGCCCGCGACTGGTACGCAGGCAAGCTCAAGCCGCTGCTCGACCAGGGCGTGGACTGCTTCAAGACCGACTTCGGCGAGCGCGTGCCCACCGACGTGGTCTGGCACGACGGCTCCGACCCGGTGCGCATGCACAACTACTACACGCACCTGTTCAACCGCACCGTCTTCGAACTCCTGGAGAAGGAGCGCGGCCAGGGCGAGGCCGTCCTCTTCGCCCGCTCCGCGACCGCGGGCGGCCAGCAGTACCCCGTCCACTGGGGCGGCGACTGCTGGTCGTCCTTCGAGGCGATGGCCGAGTCGCTCAGGGGCGGCCTGTCCCTCTCGCTGAGCGGCTTCGGCTTCTGGAGCCATGACATCGGCGGCTTCGAGGGCACACCCGACCCGGCGGTCTTCAAGCGCTGGCTGGCCTTCGGCCTGCTCTCCTCGCACAGCCGGCTGCACGGCTCCTCGTCGTACCGGGTGCCGTGGGAGTTCGGCGAGGAGGCCGTCGACGTCGCCCGCCGCTTCACCCTCCTCAAGCACCGCCTGATGCCCTACCTGTACGGCGTCGCCGCCGAGGCCCACCGCACCGGCGTGCCCATGATGCGGCCGATGGTCCTGGAGTTCCCGCACGACCCGGCGTGCCGTCCGCTGGACCGCCAGTACATGCTCGGCTCCGACGTCCTGGTCGCCCCGGTCTTCACCGAGGACGGCGAGGTCGAGGTCTACCTCCCCGAGGGCACCTGGACCCACCTGCTGACCGGCGAGCGCGTCACCGGCCCGGCCTGGCGCACCGAACGGCACGGCTACGACAGCCTGCCGCTGTACGTCCGCGAGGGCGCCGTCCTGCCGCTGGGCTCGGACGACCAGCGGCCCGACGGCGACTGGCTGGACGCCCCGACCCTGCTGGTCCACCCGGCCGACGACGCCGACTACGCGGCCGAGGTCACCGTGCCCGACCTGCTGGGCACACCGGCCGCGACCTTCCGGGTGCGGCGCGACGGGGACGTCCTGCGGGTCACCGCGAGCGGCACCGACCGCCCCTTCACCGTCCGGGTCGCGGGCGGCGCGAGCGCGGAGGGCGAGGGCGAGGTGACCGTAGCGCTGCCGTGAGGCCGCCGTCGTGAGGCCGCCGTCGTGAGGCCGCGCGCCTCAGCGGTCGAGGCCGGCCAGCGCGGCCAGCAGGCGGTCCACGTCGTCCGCGCTGGTGTAGGGCGCCAGTCCGACCCGGACGGCGCCCCCGTCGCCGAGGCCCAGGCGGCGCGAGGCCTCCAGGGCGTAGAAGGACCCGGCGGGCGCGTCGACGCCCCGCTCGGCCAGTTGCCGGTACACGTCGGCCGGGCCCAGGCCGGCCACCGTGAACAGCAGGGTCGGGGTGCGCCGGGCGGCCCGCGAGTACACGGTGACGCCGCCGAGGTCGGCCAGCCCCCGCTCGATCCGCTCGCGCAGCACGTCCTCGTGCGCCTCGAGCGCCGCGAACGAGGCGACGAGCCGGTCCCTGCGGCTGCCGGACGCGTCCGCTTCCAGACCGGCGAGGAAGTCCACCGCCGCGCGGGCGCCGGCCAACAGCTCGTAGGGCAGCGTGCCCAGCTCGAAGCGCTCGGGGACTGCGTCGCTGGAGGGCAGCAGTTTGTCGGGGCGCAGGCCTTCCAGGAACTCCGGCCGGGCCGCGAGCACCCCCAGGTGCGGTCCGAGGAACTTGTACGGCGAGCACACCAGGGTGTCCGCGCCGAGGGCCGCCGGGTCGACGACGGCGTGCGAGGCGTAGTGCACGGCGTCGACGTGGAACACGGCGCCGACGCCGTGCGCCAGCCGGGCGAGGGCGGGCAGGTCGGGCATCGTGCCGATCAGGTTGGAGGCGGCCGTCGCCGCCACCAGCCTGGTGCGCGGGGAGAGCACCGCCGCGACGTGCTCGGGACGCAGTTCCCCGGACGCCGGGTCGAAGTCGGCCCACCGGACGGTCGCGCCCACCGCCTCCGCCGCCTGGACCCAGGGCCGGATGTTGGAGTCGTGGTCCAGCCGGGTGACGACCACCTCGTCCCCGGGTCCCCACGACTTGGCGAGCGTCCGGGCCAGGTCGTAGGAGAGCTGCGTCGCGCTGCGGCCGAGGACGACGCCCCGTGGGTCGGTGCCCAGCAGGTCGGCGAGGGCGCCGCGGGCGCCGGCGACGATGTCGTCCGCGTTGCGCTCTCCCTCGGTCGTCCGGCCGCGATTGGCCAGCGGGTTGGCCAGGGCCTCGGCGATCGCGTCGATGACCGGCTGCGGGGTCTGGGTGCCGCCCGGCGCGTCGAAGCGGGCGGAGCCGGACTTCAGGGCGGGTATCTGGGCGCGGATCGCGTCGACGTCGAGGGCCATGTGCACTCCAACCGGAAGCGGGGACTCCCGACGGCCGGGACTCCCGAGAGCGGGTGACTCGCGCATCATGATCGCAGCAGCCCGGCGCTCACGACAGAGGCCCACGACGGACCGCTCAGGAGTCGTCCGCCCCCATCGGGTCCTTGTCGCGGCCGCCGGGATGCCGGTGCCGCCACACCCAGAAGACCGTGCAGGACAGCAGCGCCCACCCGCCCAGCACCAGGAACGGAAACGCGTGCTGGTGGCCCTGGAAGTACACCGCGGTGTGCTGCGCGTTGACCGAGGCCCCCGGGGGCAGCCACCGGCCGATCACCCCCAGCGGGGACGGCAGCAGCGGCCAGGACACCGCGCCGCCCGAGGAGGGGTTGCCGATGATCACCATCAGGCCCCAGGTCGGCAGCATCGCCCAGCGGCCGAACATGGTGTTGAACATGGTGAAGACCATGCCGGAGACGAACATGGTGAGCGCGAGGATCGCCCACGACTCGGCGAACGGCAGGTCGACCGCACCCAGCAGCCAGTCCACCCCGGCGGCGATGGCGAAGGCGCCGAGCAGCGCGTACGCCACCGTGAACAGGATGCGCTCCATCGGGGTGAGCGTCCGCGCGTGCACGCTGAGCTGGATCGCCCCGACGAAGCCGATGATCACGGCGGCCAGCGAGATGTAGAAGATCGCCAGCCCGCGCGGGTCGCCCCGCTGGAGGGGGTTGACGTCCCGGACGGTGACCTGGACGCCGAGTTTCTTCCCCACGGCCGGTGCCGTCTGCGCGAGCAGCTCGGCGACCGAGGCGCCGGACGCGCCGGACACGTCGAGGACGGCGTCCCGCCCGTCGTCGCGCAGCTCGAAGACGGCGAAGACCTCCTGCTGCTCGATCGCCCGGCGGGCCGCGGCACGGGTCTCGTAGGGGTGCACCTTCACCGAGGTGTCCAGCGCCTGTTCCAGGCCGTGCAGATAGGCCCGGCCGCCGGCCTGCTCGTACGAGCCGACCACCGCCGTGGGGATCAGACGGGGCGTCGGGTTCGCCATCGAGTAGGTGTACGAGCCCGCGAAGAGCCCTGCCGCGGCCGCGACGATCACCACCAGCACGGTGGCCGGCCAGAACGGCGACCGCCGGAAGGCGGCCCACCGCCCGGGCGCCGGTGGGCCGTCGTCGGTGTCCTCGCCGGTGTGCGCCATGCCGGCCGGGTCAGGCGTGGACCAGCGGCGTGTCCACGAGGTGTTCCGCCACGAACCACGCCTGGAGTTCGTTGGTCCGCAGGACCTCGGAGACCAGTAGGTCGTTGGTGCCGTCGTCCCCGTACTCCTGGGTGCGGGCCGCCGCGTCGTGACACTCGGTCAGGATCAGCTCGTGCGCCGCCAGCAGCCGCGAGAGCATCGACGGCACCTCCTCCACCCCGTCCGGCGGGCGCGGCACGGTGGTGATCTCGGCGACGTGCCGGGGGTCGCCGACCGCGACGCCGCCGAGCGTCTGGACGCGTTCGGCGACGGTGTCGATCAGCTCCAGCTGCTCACCCGCGTGCTTGTCCAGCAGCAGGTGCAGTTGGTAGAACGTCGCCCCGCGCATCAGCCAGTGGTACTTCTTGTACAGATCGTGCAGGATCCGGGTGTCCGCCAGGACCTTGTTGAGCCGCTGGCAGGAGTAGAGCCGGGTGTCCATGGTCAGGGCCACGGGGAACTGCTTGACGGTGCCGAACTCCTGAATGGTCCGGCCCTTCTGGTGCAGCCAGGGCTGGCTGCCGTCCGACCGGTGCTCCACGGACGACGAGGGTTTCGGCTTCGGGGAACTCACGCCTGGACTCCTTCCGGAGAGGACTGAAGAGCGGGCCGGCGCGATAACCGCCGGTCCCGGTCCCCCCGCGCCAGTCGACCAGCCGTAGGCCCGGCCCGCAAACGGTGGGGGTTGTCCGGGCCATCGGTCGCCGCTTAGGGTCGGCCCTGCTTGAAAGCGCTTTCTAGCCGACGGGCGCGTGCGACCGCGTCGCCGTCCGAGGAGGACCGCATGTCCCTACGTCCCGCCCGGCGCCGGGTCGCGGTGGTCGGCACCGGTGCCATCGTCACCGGCGGCCACCTGGCCGCCCTCGCCGCCCACGCCGACCGCACCGAACTGGTCGCCGCCGTCGACGTAGATCCCGCGCGCCTCGACGCCTTCCGCGCCCAGGCGCCCGGCGACGTCGCCGGGTACGCGTCGACGGGCGCCATGCTGGACGCCGTACGGCCCGACCTCGTCCTGGTCGGCACACCGCCCTCGCTGCACCGGGAGCAGACGGTGGCCGCGCTGAAGGCCGGTGCGTGGGTGCTGTGCGAGAAGCCGCTGTGCCTCTCCCTGGCCGAGTACGACGACATCGCGGCGGTCGAGGAGGCGTCCGGGGCGTACGCGTCCGTGATCTTCCAGCACCGGTACGGCTCCGGCGCGGCGCACGCCCGCGACCTGATCGCCGGCGGCGCACTGGGCGCCCCGCTGGTCGCCCACTGCCAGACGACCTGGCACCGCGACGCCGCCTACTACGCGGTGCCCTGGCGCGGACGCTGGTCCACCGAGGGCGGCGGCCCGACCATGGGCCACGGCATCCACCAGTACGACCTGCTGCTGCATCTGCTCGGCCCCTGGGCGGAGATACGGGCCATGGCCTCGCGTCTGGTGCACGACACCGAGAGCGAGGACGTCTCCACCGCCCTGGTGCGCTTCGAGAGCGGCACCCTCGCCACCGTCGTCAACAGCGTGCTCTCCCCGGACGAGGTGAGCCGGATACGCGTCGACTGTGCCGACGCGACGGTCGAGTTGACCCACCTGTACGGCCACCGCAACGACGACTGGACCTACACCCCGGCCCGGCACGTCGCACCCGCCCGCGCCGCCGCCTGGCGCACCCCCGACGCCGACGTGCCCAGCTCCCACACGGCGCAGCTCGGCGCCGTACTGGACGCCTGGGACGCCGGGGCCCGCCCGCCCGGCAGCGGCCAGGAGGCCCGCGCCACGCTGGAGTTCGCCGCAGCCCTGTACAAGGCGGCGTTCACCGGACGGCCGGTGCGCGCGGGCGAGATCGCCGCCGGTGACCCCTTCTACTCCGCGATGCACGGCGGCCACCCCGACTGGGCCCCCGCAGAGCACGCGTAACGTCCCAAAGCCGGATTGTTCACAGCGAGTTGGGCCGCCACAGGTGTGAACGGGTGGTGGAGATGCGCATCATCTTGGCATGAACCTGCGGTCCGAGGGGCGGGCCGCGTCCTCATGGAGGTGTGGGCATGCACCGCAGACTCGCCACCGGACTCACCGCCGCGGCGCTGGCCGTGACCACCGTCGTCGCCACCGCCGCGGCCGCCGACGCCGCTCCCGCCGACAAGGCACAGGTACTCGCGAGCTGGACGCAGACCAGCGCGTCCAGCTACCAGGCCTGGACGGCCGCACGGGCGAACAAGTCCGCGTGGTCCGCCTACGGTTTCGACTGGACCACCGACTACTGCTCCTCCTCGCCGGACAACCCGTTCGGCTTCCCCTTCAGCACCTCCTGCGCACGGCACGACTTCGGCTACCGCAACTACAAGGACGCGGGCAGCTTCAGCGCCAACAAGTCCCGTCTCGACAGCGCCTTCTACGAGGACCTCAAGCGCGTCTGCGCCGGTTACGGCGGGGCCACCAAGACCGCCTGCAACAGCACGGCCTGGACGTACTACCAGGCCGTCAAGGTGTTCGGCTGACGAACCCGGGCAGGCGCCGCCGCCAGCGCGGCCGCCGCACTGGCGATGCCCAGGACGGCGCCCGCGGCGACGTCACCGGGATAGTGCACGCCGGTGTGGACCCGGGAGTAGCCGACGGCGCTCGCCAGCGCGCCGAGCGGCAGGGCGGCCTCGGGCAGGACGACGCCCACGGCGGTGGCGAACGCGACCGCCGCGGCCGTGTGCCCCGACGGGAACGACGCCGACGCGGGCATGGGGACGTACCGGTCCACCGTCACCCGCGCAGCCTCCCGGTCCGGGCGTGCCCGGTGCACCAGCCGCTTGCCCAGCAGGTTCGCCGAGGCCGACGCCACGGCGACCGCACCCACGCCGACCAGGGCCGCCCGCCGCGCCCGCGTACCGCTCAGCGCGAGTGCGGCGGCGATCCCCAGCGAGAGCTTCGAATGGTCCGCGGCGTGGGACAGGCGCCGCAGCGCCCGGTCGAGCGTGGGCGTGGACGTGGCGGCCACCGCCGCGTACAACGCGCCGTCCACGGCCCGCAGATCCCCGAGTACGGCGCCGAGGGCCCGCTTGCGGGCGGACCCCGGGCCGGGAGGCGGCCCGAGCGGGCCGGGGGCGCCGCCGTCGGCGCAGGTCGGTTCGGTCATGGGCTCCTGCTCCGCGGGGAGACGGGACCCCAGCCATCCTGGTCGTGCGCGGATCCGGCGGCGCGCGGGCGGGGCCCGTCCGGGGGACGGCCCGAGGTGAGGCGGGCCCGGTCCGGGCGCCGCGGGCCGGCCCGGCCGGGTCCACGCACGACGGCGGGCCGCCGCCCGACCCTCGTGGAGTCGGCGGCGGCCCGGTGCGGCGGCGGGTCAGTCCGCCGCCTTGAAACCGCGCAGGCGCAGGCTGTTGCCGACGACGAAGACGGAGGAGAAGGCCATGGCCGCTCCGGCGATCATCGGGTTGAGGAGTCCGGCGGCGGCGAGCGGCAGGGCGGCGACGTTGTAGGCGAAGGCCCAGAACAGGTTGGACTTGATGGTGCCGAGTGTCCTGCGGGCCAGCCTGATGGCGTCGGCGGCGGCGCGCAGGTCGCCGCGGACGAGGGTGAGGTCGCCCGCCTCGATGGCGGCGTCGGTGCCGGTGCCCATGGCGAGACCCAGGTCGGCCTGGGCGAGTGCGGCGGCGTCGTTCACACCGTCGCCGACCATCGCCACCGAACGCCCCTCGCCCTGGAGGCGCTTGACGACGGCGACCTTGTCCTCGGGCATGACCTCGGCGATCACGTGCTCGGGAGCGATGCCGACCTCCGCGGCCACCGCCTCGGCGACGGCCCGGTTGTCGCCGGTGAGGAGGACCGGCGTCAGGCCCAGCGCCCGCAGCCGGGTGACGGCCTCGCGGCTGGTGTCCTTGACCGCGTCGGCGACCTCCAGGACGGCCCGGGCCTCACCGTCCCAGGCGACGGCGATCGCGGTGCGGCCGGCGGCCTCCGCCCGGGCCATCGCGCGGGCCAGCTCGGCGGGCAGTTCCATGGCCCACTCGGAGAGCAGCCTCTCGCGGCCGACCAGGACCGCGTGGCCCTCGACGACGCCCTGCACCCCGAGACCGGGCACGTTGGCGAAGTCCTCGGGGGCGGGCAGGGTGCCGACCTGTTCGGTGGCGCCCGCGGCCACCGCCTGCGCGATCGGGTGCTCCGAGGCGTGCTCCAAGGCCCCGGCCAGCCGCAGCACGTCCGTCTCGTCGGTGCCGTCGGCGGTGTGCACGGCGAGCAGGGTCATGCGGCCGGTGGTGACGGTCCCGGTCTTGTCCAGGACGACGGTGTCGACCTTGCGGGTGGACTCCAGGACCTCGGGCCCCTTGATGAGGATGCCGAGCTGGGCGCCGCGCCCGGTGCCGACCATCAGCGCGGTCGGGGTGGCGAGGCCCAGCGCGCAGGGGCAGGCGATGATCAGGACGGCGACGGCGGCGGTGAACGCGGCGGCCGCTCCGGAGCCGTTGCCGAGCCAGAAGCCGAGGGTGGCCAGCGCGAGGGCGATCACGACGGGGACGAAGACACCGGAGATGCGGTCGGCGAGCCGCTGGGCCGCGGCCTTGCCGTTCTGTGCGTCCTCCACCAGCCTGGCCATCCGCGCCAGTTGGGTGTCCGTGCCGACCCGCGTCGCCTCGACCACCAGCCGGCCGCCCGCGTTCACCGTCGCCCCGGTGACCCCGTCGCCGGTGCCGACCTCGACCGGCACCGACTCGCCGGTGAGCATCGACGCGTCGATCGCTGAGCTGCCCTCGACGACCGTGCCGTCGGTCGCGATCTTCTCGCCGGGGCGGACCAGGAACCGGTCCCCGACCTTCAGGTCCCCCACCGGGATCCGCTCCTCACGGCCGCCCCGCACGAGCGTGACGTCCTTGGCGCCCAGCTCCAGCAGCGCCTTCAGCGCGGCACCGGCCTTGCGCTTGGACCGTGCCTCGAAGTAGCGCCCGGCGAGGATGAAGGCGGTCACGCCCGCCGCGGCCTCCAGGTAGATGTTCCCGGAGCCGTCGCCGCGGGCGATGGTCAGCTCGAAGGGGTGGGTCATGCCGGGCGTGCCCGCGGTGCCGAGGAACAGCGCCCACAGGGACCACAGGAACGCCGCGGACGTGCCGACCGAGATCAGGGTGTCCATGGTGGCCGCGCCGTGCCGGGCGTTGGTGAACGCCGCCTTGTGGAAGGGCCAGGCCGCGTATGTCACCACGGGCGCCGCGAGCGTCAGCGACAGCCACTGCCAGTACTCGAACTGCAGCGCGGGCACCATCGCCATCGCGATCACCGGGACCGCCAGCACCACCGCCGTCACCAGCCGCTCGCGCAGGGGCCGCAGCTCGTCGACGGTCTCGGCGTCCCCCGGCCCGGGCCCGGCGTCGGTACGCGCCGGTTCGGGCTCGCGGGCCGTGTACCCGGTCGCCTCGACGGTGGCGATCAGCTCCGGCACGGACACGTCAGCGCCGTAGCTGACCTTGGCCTTCTCCGTCGCGTAGTTGACGGTCGCGGTGACCCCCTCCAACCGGTTGAGCTTCTTCTCGATCCGGGCGGCGCACGAGGCACAGGTCATGCCGCCGATGGCGAGTTCCACCTCGGCTGGTGGGCTGGTCGTACTGGTGGTCATGGCTGCTCCTGATGCGGGGTCGTCGGCCGGGACCCGGTGTCGCGGGTCCCGGCGGTGCGGCGGGGGAGTGCGGGTCGGTCAGACGCGGCCGGTCAGCTCGTACCCGGCCTCTTCGACCACCTCGGCGATCGCGGCGTCGTCCGGCTCGGCGTCGGCGGTGACGGTGACCCGGCCGGTGTCCAGCTCGACGTCGACACCGGTGACACCGGCCAGCTCGCCGATCACCCGGGTGAGCGTCGCGCTGCAATGACCGCAGCTCATGCCCGCGACGGCGTAGGCGGTGGTGACGGGGGCGGTGGCGTTCGAGGGCATTGCTTCCTCCGGAGGTGTGGTCGCGAATACGGGGCGGGGGTATCCGTCCGTCGCATCCATGTATACCCCTAGGGGGTACCGAAAGCAAGCGTCCCCTTCGCTTGACTGGGTACCCCCTAGGGGTATGGTGAAGTGCATGAAGAGGCCTCCGAGTGAGCCGGAGCCTTGATCCGAGGAGAGGACGACCGTCATGCACACCGGACTGAGGATCACCGCGTTCGCCGCCGCGCTGGCCGCCACCTTCGGCACCGCCTACGGCGTAGGCACGGGGATGGACCCGATCGTCGCGGACGGCGCCGCGCCCGCGCCCCACGACGAGCACGGCGAACCGGACGGGCCGCGTGAACCGACGCCGCGGCCGACGCGGGGCGGTGCCCAAGGGGGTCACGAGAGCACCCCGGCCGGCGGCCTGCGGATCTCCGAGGGCGGTTACACCCTCGACCTCGCCACTCCGCGCGTCACCGCCGGTCAGCGCACCGAGCTGCGCTTCACGGTCCGGGACGCGAGCGGCGCGGCCGTGACCGCGTTCCAGCGCGAGCACGAGAAGGAACTCCACCTCATCCTGGCCTCACGCGATCTGGTCACCTACCGCCACCTGCACCCCACCCGTGCCGCCGACGGCACCTGGAGCACCCCCGTCGACCTGCCCGCCGCGGGCGGCTACCGGGTCTTCGCCGACTTCACCCCGTCCGGCGCGGACGCGGAGAACCTCACCCTCGGCGCCGACCTGGCCGCCTCGGGCCGATACGAGCCCGCACGGCTCCCGGCGCCGAACGGCACGGCCCGGACCGACGGCTACGAGGTCGAACTCGACGGTTCCCTGCGCCCCGGCAGGGCGAGCGAGCTGAAGCTGAAGGTGTCCCGCGACGGCGAACCCGTGGGCGACCTCCAGCCGTACCTGGGCGCCTACGGCCACCTCGTGGCCCTGCGCTCCGGCGACCTCGCCTACCTCCACGTCCACCCGAACGGCGAACCCGGCGACGGCACCACCGCGCCGGGCCCGGAGATCTCGTTCACCGCCACCGCGCCCAGCGACGGCACCTACCGCCTCTTCCTGGACTTCCGGCACCGGGGCGAGGTCCACACCGCGGCGTTCACCGTGCGCGCCGGATCGGCGACGGACTCGACGACCGGTGCGACGACGGAGGCCGACCCGGGCGCCACACCGGAACACGCCGACGGCCACGGGCACTGACCTGCACCGCCGCGGGCGCGGCCGGGCCGCCGGACACCCCCTCAGGCCGTGACGACCCGGACCCCCGCCTCCTCGAACCGCCCCACCAGCTCCGGATCGGCCGCCGCGTCCGTCACCAGCGTGTCCACGGACTCGGTCGCGCAGATCCGGGCGAACGCCCGCCGCCCCAGCTTGCTCGAGTCGGCGGCCACGACCACCCGCTCGGCGCGCTCGCACAGCAGCCGGTTGATCGCGGCCTCCGCCTCGTCGTGGGCCGCGGCACCGTGGGCGGCGTCGAAGGCGACGACTCCGAGGACCGCCACGTCGAGCGTCACCTGCCCCAGCACGCCGTCCGCGAGCGGCCCGATCAGCTCGTACGACTGCGCCCGGGCCACCCCGCCGGTCACCACGATCTTGAACTGCGGGCGGACGGCCAGCTCGTTGGCGATGTTGAGCGCGTTGGTCACCACGGTCAGCGCGGGGGTGCCGGAGGCCAGGTCGGCGCGCACGGCCAGAGCGCGCGCCACCTCCGTGGTGGTCGTGCCCCCGGTCAGTCCCACCGCCTCGCCGGGCGCCACCAGGGCGGCGACCGCCTGCGCGACGCGCTGCTTCTCCGAGGCGCGGCGGGCGGTCTTGTAACGCAGCGGCAGTTCGTACGACACCCCGTGCACCACCGCGCCGCCGCGCGTGCGCACCAGCATCTGCTGCTCGGCGAGCCGGTCGAAGTCACGGCGGATCGTCGCGGCCGAGACCTCCAGCTCGGTCGCCGCCTCCTCGACGTCCAGCCGGCCGCGCTCGACGAGCAGTTCCAGCAGCGCCTTCCAGCGGGCGTCGCGCGACATCCGCGCCTCCGTTCCTCGATCCCCGCCGACCCTAGCGCACGCATCCTTTCCTCGAATTGCATGATGGTGATTGAAAGTTCGCTATATCTTGCAGAAACAATCAATGCGTGGGCGGGAGTGTGCGGCATGACAGAGCCGACGTCGGCACCGCGCTCAACGTCGCCATGACCGGAGCGATCCGGGAGCACCTCGCGACCCGTCCCGAGAAGGTCGACGCGCGCGGCCACCTCACCGCGGGACGGGAGGCCACGGTCCGGACGGTGGCGACGCTCATCCAGGTGGTGACCCCGACCGCGCCCGTTCCCCCTCCCCCGGCTACTCCTTGACCGCCTTCAGCACCACGAACTTCCGGTCGCCCGCCACCAGCCGGCTGTTGCCGAACAGGCGCCGCAGCTTGAGGTGGTAGCCCAGGTGCCGGTTGCCGACCACCCACAGTTCGCCGCCGGGGCGCAGCACCCGCCGCGCCCCGGTGAACATCCGCCACGCCGTGGCGTCGGTCGTCGCCTGGTGGGAGTGGAACGGCGGGTTGTTCAGGACCAGGTCGACACTGCCGTCCGGCACCCCGGCCAGCCCGTCGCCGACCCGGAACTCGGCCGGGCCCGCGACCTCGTTCGCACGGTACGTCGCCCGGGCCGAGGCCACGGCCTGGAACGACTCGTCGGTGAACAGCAGCTCCGCGCCGGGATCGGCCAGCGCCACCGCCGTACCGACCACTCCGTTGCCGCAGCCCAGGTCCACCACCCGCCGGAAGGCCCCGGGGTCCGGCAGGTGCCGGAGGAAGAAGCGGGTGCCGATGTCGAGACGGTCGGCGCAGAAGACCCCGGCATGGTTGACGACGGGCCTGCCGGAGAGCGTCCCGATGTCGTCGGGCAGCCGGTAGCCGAGCGGCCAGGGGTTGGCGGGCCGCTTCAGGGCGGGATCCGGCTCCGCGAAGATCAGCCGGGCCTTCTTCACGGCCAGTGACGTCCTGGTCGGGCCGACGATCCGCTCGAACAGCCGGAGCGTCGAGGTGTGGATCTCCTTGACCATCCCGGTGCCGACCACGACCGTGCCCTCGTGCAGCGCGGGCGCCAGCCGCAGCAACTGGTCCTCCAGCAGCGCCAGGCTCTTCGGCACCCGCACCAGCAGCACGTCGACGCGGTCCGGCGGCGGGTCCTGCGTGGTGAGCAGGCGCACCGAGCCCGGCTCGGCACCGCCGCGCTCCAGGTTGACCCGCGTCGCCTCCCGCGCGAGGTGGGAGTCGGTGATCTGCACCGGACGGTGCGCAGCCAGCGCCGTCACCAGCGCGCCCCAGCGGTCGCCGACCACCACGACCGTGCCGGACAGCGGGACCTCCCGCTCCGCGAGGTGCCCGAGCAGGTACTCGTCGGAGGCGTCCCAGGCACGGAGCCGGTCGCGCGGGTCCTCGGGGAACCGGGACAGCACGTGCTCGCCCCACGGGGTCGTCATGCGGTCGTCGTGGTCGCTGCGGTCGTTCGTGCTGCGGTCGTTCATCGTGGGTCCAGGCTAGCCGAGCCGCAGCTCAGCGCCGGTCCCGCCGGGGGAGCGGGGCGCGGAGGCAGGATGGGGGCATGGACGCCGAGCTGTTCCCCAGGACCCGGGCCGAGACCGCGCCCGGTGCCGTCCACGTCCCGGACTGGCTGGCCCCGGCACTGCAGCGCGAGTTGGTGGAGGCCTGCCGCGACTGGGCGCGCCCGCCCGCCGGACTGCGCACGGTGCGCACCCCCGGCGGCGGCACCATGACCGCACAGCAGGTCTGCCTCGGCCGGCACTGGTACCCGTACGGCTACGCCCGCACCGCCGTCGACGGCGACGGAGCCCCGGTCAAGCCCTTCCCGGCCCGGCTCGGCGACCTCGCCCGCCGCGCGGTGAGCGAGGCGCTCGGCGCCGAAGCGGTGGCACCGGCGCCGTACGACATCGCGCTGATCAACTTCTACGACGCCCACGCCCGCATGGGCATGCACCGCGACGCCGACGAGCGCTCCGAGGCCCCCGTGGTCTCCCTGAGCCTCGGCGACACCTGCGTCTTCCGCTTCGGCAACCCCGAGACCCGCACCCGGCCCTACACCGACACCGAGCTGCGCAGCGGCGACCTGTTCGTCTTCGGCGGCCCCTCGCGGCTCGCGTACCACGGGGTGCCGAGGGTGCACCCGGGCACCGCGCCGCCCGAGTTGGGACTCCAGGGGCGGCTGAACATCACGCTCCGGGTCAGTGGCTTCTAGGCACCCCGTGCGGACGGATCATGGGAGACTCCCCCTCATGAGCGGCAAGGCGGACCCCCGGGCGGCGGGGGAAGGGACCACCTCGAGGACGCGGCTGGACCGGGGGCGCGGCGCGCTCGGACCCGCGTTGGAGCTCGTGCACACCGGGCGCGCCCCGACCCGGGCCGTCCTCACCGCGGAACTGGGCGTGACCCGGGCCACGGCGGGCGCGGTCGCCGCCGAGCTGGAGGCGCTCGGCCTGATCCGGGTGGACGCCAGGCCCGGCGCGGCGGCCGGCTCCCAGGGCCGCCCCTCGCACCGTCTCTCGGTCGCCGAGGACGGGCCGGTCGCCCTCGCCGCCCAGATCCACGCCGACGGATTCCGCGCGGCCCTGGTCGGCCTCGGGGGCCGGATCGTCGCCACCGCGCCCGGCTGCGAGGTCGTCGACGCCGACCCGGCGAAGGTGCTGGGCTCCGTCGTCGAGGCGGGCGCGGAACTGCTGCGGGAGACCGGGCGGCGCTGCGTCGGCGCCGGACTCGCCGTGCCGTCCGCCGTCGCGGAACCGGAGGGCCTGGCCCTGAACCCGCTGCACCTTGCCTGGCCCGCGGGCGCGCCCGTGCGGGAGATCTTCGCGCAGCAGGTGCGTGCCGCCGGGATCGAGGGGCCCGCCTTCGCCGCCAACGACGTCAACCTCGCCGCCCTCGCCGAGCACCGCCACGGTGCCGGGCGGGGCGCCCGCGACCTGCTGTGCGTGGCCACCGGCCACCGCGGCGTCGGGGGTGCGCTGGTCCTGGACGGCCGTCTGCACACCGGCAGCTCCGGACTCGCCCTGGAGGTCGGCCACCTCACCGTCAACCCGGAGGGCCGCCCCTGCCACTGCGGCAGCCGCGGCTGCCTGGACGTGGAGACCGACCCGCTGGCCTTCCTCACGGCGGCCGGACGCGAACCGGGACCCGAGGTGTCCCTGCTCCAGCAGTCCTACGACCTGATCCGCGAGCACTACGCCGACCCGGCCGTCCGCACCGCCACCGAGACCCTCATCGACCGTCTCGGCCTGGGACTCGCGGGCCTGGTGAACATCCTCAACCCGGACCGCATCATCCTCGGCGGACTGCACCGGGCGCTCCTCGACGCGGACCCCGAGCGGCTGCGTGCGGTCGTCGCCGGGCGCAGCCTGTGGGGCCAGAGCGGCGGGGTGCCCATCCTGCCCTGCGGCCTGGACCACAACAGCCTGGTCGGCGCGGCCGAGTTGGCCTGGCAGCCGGTCCTGGACGACCCGCTGGGCGTGCCGGCGTAGGCAGCCGGACGTGCCCACGCCTCAGGGCGCGGGCCGGTCGCTTCCGCTCGGGGCGTGGCCGAGGTCGACGACGCAGAAGATGTTGTCGTCCGGGTCGGCCAGGACGACGAAGTCGGGGTCGGGCGGGTACAGGTCCCACTCGACGGCCCGCGCGCCGAGGCCGATCAGCCGCCGCACCTCCGCCCGCTGCTCCTCGGCCGAGTCCGTGAACAGGTCGAGGTGCAGCCGGGGCCGGGGTTCGGGCGGCGAGTCACTGCGCAGCAGGCCGAGGGCCCGCCCGGAGCCGTCCGCGTACTCCAGTGTGCGCCAGGTCTCGCTCTGCCATTCCTCCACGGCCACCAGCGGCAGCGCGGCCGTCCAGAACGCCACCGCGCGGGGGAGGTCCGTGACACCGACGACGGGGATTCCGAGTCTCAGCATGACCCCGACCCTACGTACTGCGCCAGCCCGTTGCCGAGCGACCAGTCCGCGGAGGTGTTCTCGGTCAGGGTGACGAAGACGTTGCGGGGGGCCGTCCCCGCATACTCCTCGGCGAGTTGGGCGATCCGGGCGTACAGCGCCTCCTTCTGCCGGGTCGTCCGGCCGGCCCGCAGCGTGATCGCCACGAACACGATGCCCGCGTCCCGGCGCACCCCCAGGTAGTCGTCGTGGCGCAGGGTGCGGGCGGCGGCATCGTGCGCGGTCAGGACCTGGAAGCGGTCGTCGCGGGGGATGCCGAGCGTCTCGACCAGGGCATCGTGCACGGCCCGCCCGAGCGCGTCGAGCCGGTCGTCGCCGGTGCCGCAGCCGTGCGCGTCGATGCGGACGAAGGGCATGAGTGATCTCCTGTCGGACGGGGCCGGGACAAGTCGGTGGAAGGGGCGCGTCAGCGCCAGTCGACGGCGAACGCCCGCGCCGGGTTCTCGGTGAGGACGCGCCGCACCGGCTCCTCGCCCACGGCGAGCGCGAGCCGGGGGGCCACGCGGCGCAGCAGGTACGGCATCCCCGGGCCCCCGTCGACCGACCGGGCGGACGCCGTGGTCGTGTCGCCGCCGAGCAGCAGCCGGTCGCCGAAACCCGCCTCGGCGAGGTCCCGCACGGCGTCCGGCATCCGCCAGTCGGTGGCGTGGTGGGCCCGCGACGGTCCGTCGAAGGCCAGCCAGCACCCCGACGCGGCGGCCTGCCGATGGGTCACGGGGTCGGGGGAGCGGTTGAGGTGACCGAGGATCACCCGGTGCGGCGGGACGCCCGACTCGCCGCACAGCAGCTCCAGGACGTCCAGGGCGCCGGTGCCCAGCTCCAGGTGCACGGCGATCGGCGCCCCCGTCGCGTGGTGCGCCTCGGCCGCCGCCGACATGGTCCACCGCGCGTGCCCGTCGAGCGCGTGGAAGCCGCCCGCCACCTTGATCAGCCCGGCGCGGACGCCCGACGTCCCGATGCCCCGGGTCAGTTCGGCCACGAAGACCTCGGCGGCCCGGCCCCGCAGCGCGGCGAGCGTGTCCTGGTCGTAGTGGACGTCCTGGTGCAGTCCCGTGGCGGCCACCACGTGGACGCCGGTGTCCCGGGACAGAGCCGGCAGATCGGCGGCCCGCCTGCCCAGTCCGTACGGCGTCCACTGCACCACCGCGCCGCCGCCCCGTGCCCGGAATGCGGCCAGCTCCGCCCGTGCCGCCGCGGCGTCGAGCAGTTCCTCACCGGGCAGCCGGGGGCTGGCGAAGAACAGGTGGTCGTGGGCGTCGCACACCCCCAACTCCCCGCCGGGCACGTCCCCGAGGACCGTGCGGACGGCGCTCACCACTGGCGCCCCCTCGGCAGCAGGGCCCGCCCCGGCGCGGACAGGTGCAGCACCTTGAAGACCTCGCCCTCCACCCCGTCGGGCGCGCCGCCCGCGTGCAGTGAGAAGTGCACCAGCTCCCAGCGCCCGGTGTCGACGACCGCCGCGGCGAGCAGCGCCCCACCGGTGGCCGCCAGCCGCCCGGTCTCCCGCACCGCGTCCGCCGCCACCTCCGACAGCGGCACCCCCTCCGGCACCCGGTGCCGCCGCAGGACCGCGTGCCGCGCGGGGCCGCCGGCGGTGCCTCCCTCCTCGTACGCCAGGCCCGTCCACTGCCGGACCGCGGGCCTGCCGAAGTCGTCGGTGGGCCGCTGGAAGGCGCCCTCCCAGAGGAACGAGTTCATGCCCTCCACGGTGTGCCACAGGTAGAACGGCGCGTACTGGTTGACCGGCGAACCGTCCTCGCCCCGCTCGCGGATCAGATACGCCTTCAGCCCGAGTCCCGGCCAGTCGTCCAGCAGATGCCCGGTGCGGGCCACCCGCTCCCTGATGACGCCCATCGGGTAGTCGGCGGGCAGGGTGAAGGTGTACTGCATGGCATGCACGGTCGTGATCCTCCGGACCTTTCGGTGGCTGCGAACTCCGTCACGGGGTGCGGGACTTCGGCGGTGCGAGCAGCGAGAGCAGGCCCCGGACACCCGCGTCGAAGGCGGCGGGGGAACCGGACGCACGGGCCAGGACGTAGCCTCCCTGCACGGTCGCGACGACCGCCGCCGCGATCTCCTCGCCGTCCAGCCAGGGTGCGAACTCACCCTGCTCCCTGCCCTCCTCGACCAGCTGGGCGATCTCCTCGCGCAGCCAGTCGAGGGTCTCGTCGACGGGGGCGCGCAGGGCGTCGTCGGCGATCACGTCCGGGTCCATCGTCAGACGCCCGACCGGACACCCGCGCAGGACGTCGCGCTCACGCAGCAGATACGCCGCGATGCGCTCGTACGGTGTCCCCGGACCGGCGAGCACGGCCCCGGCGACGCCCCGCATCTCCTGGGCGGTGCGCCGGATCGCGGCGAGTGCGAGGTCGGGCTTGCCCTTGAAGTGGTGGTACATGCTGCCCTGCCCGGCCTCGGCCCGCTCCAGGATCGCCTTGGGACTGGTGCCCACGTACCCGCGCTCCCACAACAGCTCGCGGGTGGACTCGATCAGTCGTTCCGAGGTGCTCATGCAAGCACTGTACATACTAGTAGTTACAGGCGTCGAGCGGCCGACGAGAGGCGCGGAGAAGTCGAGCGGCCGACGAGAGACGCGGAGAAGCAGACGCGGACCGCCGGAGTACTCCCTGCGTCGTACCCGCACTGCCGCTGGCCGTACGACGACCGGGACCCCCTCCCGGAGCGAGGCTCGGAAGCGACACAAGGGACATCGCGACCGAGGAGTTGGACGACATGGAGACCCTGGCACAGTTCGGCGACGGCGGGCCCGGCCCGTGGATCCTGCTCTTCCCGTTGATCTGGGCACTGATCATCGGCGGCGGCATCACCCTGCTGCGCCGCACGGTGTGGCGCGGGCGCCGCGGCCCCGGGCGGCCGAGGACCGTCGAGGAGAACTCGCCCATCACCGTGCTCGGCCACCGCTTCGCCTCCGGCGAGATCGACGAGGACGAGTACTGGCGCCGCCTGTCCGTACTGGACGAGCAGTTCGGCCGGACCGGAAAGGGCGGTGCGGCATGACTACGACAACCGCCACCCGGGCCGCGGCCCGGGTCGTGGACGCGGTGAAGGTGTACGGCGGTGGCGACACCGCCGTACGCGCCCTCGACGGCGTCAGCGTCGACTTCCCGGCCGGCCGCTTCACCGCCATCATGGGGCCCTCCGGCTCCGGCAAGTCCACCCTCATGCACTGCGCCGCCGGCCTCGACACGCTCACCTCGGGCACCGCCCGCATCGGCGACACCGACCTGAGCACCCTCGACGACCGCCGGCTCACCCTGCTGCGCCGCGACCGCGTCGGCTTCGTGTTCCAGGCCTTCAACCTGGTGCCGACGCTGACCGTCGCCGAGAACATCACCCTCCCCCTCGACCTCGCCGGCCGCCGGGGCGACACCGAGTGGGTCGACGCGCTGATCGACGTCGTCGGACTGCGCGACCGCCTCCACCACCGGCCCGCCGAACTCTCCGGCGGCCAGCAGCAGCGCGTGGCCGTGGCCCGCGCCTTCGCCGGACAGCCGGACGTGGTCTTCGCCGACGAGCCCACCGGCAACCTCGACTCCCGCTCCGGCGGCGAGGTGCTGGGCCTCCTCGGCCGCACCGTCCGGCAGACCGGCCGCACGGTCGTCATGGTCACCCACGACCCCGTCGCCGCCGCCCACGCGGACGAGGTCGTCTTCCTCGCCGACGGACGCCTCGTCGACCGCATGGACGCGCCGACCGCCGACAAGGTCCTGGACCGGATGAAAGCCTTCGAGGTGCCCTCATGAACGCCTCCGTCCGCCTGAGCGTCTCCTCGCTCAGGGCCCACAAACGCCGCTTCGCCGGGACGTTCCTCGCCGTGGTCCTCGGTGTCGCCTTCCTGGCCGGCACCCTGGTCATGGGCGACACGCTCCGCGCGAGCTTCGACACCATGTTCGGCAACGCCGCCAGTGGCACCGACGTCGTGGTCCGCAGCGCCGACGCCATCACGACACCGGGCGAGAGCCAGGGCGTACGGCAGCCGGTCGGCACCGACCTGGTCCGGACGATCGAGCGGGTGCCCGGCGTCGCCGCCGTCGCCCCCAGCATCCAGGGCGCGGGCCAGCTCGTCGGCGCGAACGGCGACCCGATCGGCGGCCAGGGCCCGCCCACCCTGGCCGGCAACTGGATCACCGACCCGGAGCTGAACCCGTACCGCCTCGCCGAGGGCCGCGCCCCGCAGAGGTCCGGCGAGGTCGTCGTCAACCGCGGCGCCGCCGAGAAGGGCGGCCTGGCGATCGGCGACACCACCACTCTGCGCACGCCCGACCCCGTCGAGGTCACCGTCGTGGGTCTCGCGACCTTCGGCGGCGAGGACGGCATGGCCCAGGTGACCTTCACCGGCATGACCCGGGCCGACGCCGAGAAGTACCTCACGGCGCGGCCGGGCGAGGCGGCGAGCATCCAGGTGCGGGCCGGGCCGGGCGTCGGCCAGCGGGAACTCGTCGACCGGCTGACCCCCGCGCTGCCCGACGGCGTCGAGGCCATCACGGGGCAGGAGTCGGCCGCGGAGAACACCGACATGATCTCCAGCCAGTTCCTGACCCTGTTCACGACCTTCCTGCTCGTCTTCTCCGGCATCGCCCTGCTCGTCGCGACCTTCTCGATCCACAACACCTTCGCCATCGTGGTCGCCCAGCGCACCCGCGAGAACGCCCTGCTGCGCGCCCTCGGCGCCTCCCGCCGCCAAGTCACCGCCGCCACCCTCGTCGAGGCGGCCGTCGTGGCCGTGACCGCGTCCGCCGCCGGGCTCGCGGGCGGCATCGGCATCGCGGCCGGACTCCAGGCCCTCTTCCCGGCGATCGGCTTCCCCTTCCCCGAGGGAGCCCTGGTGATCAGCGCACTGTCGCTGCTGCTGCCGCTCGCCGTCGGCGTGGTGGTCTGCCTCGGCTCCGCCCTGCTGCCCGCCGCCCGGGCCGGCCGCACCGCACCCCTGGCCGCGCTGCGCGAGACGGCCGTCGACACCTCCGGCGCCTCCCGCGCGCGGGCGGTCACCGGCACGGCGCTGCTCGCGCTCGCCCTCGCGGTGACACTCGTCGGGGTCCTGCTCTCCCCGTCGGTGTGGCTGGCGGGACTGGGCGCCGTCCTCGCCCTGGCCTCCTTCGTGGTGCTCGGCCCGGTCGCCTCCGCCACCGCCGTACGCGTCCTCGGAGCCCCGCTGGACCGGCTGCGCGGCGTCACCGGCGTCCTCGCCCGGCGCAACGCCCTGCGCAGCCCCAAGCGCACGGCCGCCACCGCCGGGGCGCTGATGATCGGCGTGGCGGTCGTGTCGCTGTTCACCGTGTTCGGGGCTTCGCTCAAGGCCACCATGGACCAGACCGTCTCCCGGTCCTTCGCGGGCGACGTCGCCGTCAGCGCGCCCTCCTTCGGCGCCGGCGGCAGCGGCCTCAGCCCGCGACTGGCCGGAGCGGTCCAGAAGCTGCCCGAGGTGGACACCGCCGTCGGCCTCGGCCGGGGCGTCGCGAAAGTGGACGGCGAGGGACGGGCGTTGACCGTCACCGACCCGGTCGCCCTGAACCGCACCTTCGACCTGGGCGCCGTCCACGGCTCACTGGACGGCCTCGGCACCGACGGCATCGCGGTCACCGAGAGCGAGGCGGACAAGCAGGGGCTGACCACCGGCGACACCACGCGGCTCACCTTCACCGACGGGCGGAGCGGGACCTTCACCGTCCGCGCGGTCTACGGACAGTCCGAACTCGCCGGCGACTACGTCATCACCCGCGCGGCCTGGGCCCCGCACCGCACCCAGGACTCCGACACCCTGGTCGCCGTCGCCTTCGAGGACGGAGTGGGCGCGGACGCCGGCAAGGCAGCGGTCGAGAAGGTCGCCGGCCAGTACGGCAACCCGGAGGTGCAGACCCGCGACGAGTACGCCGAGTCCTCGGCGGGCGGCATCGACATGATGCTGACCCTCGTCTACGCGCTGCTCGCCCTCGCGGTGCTCATCGCCCTGCTCGGCATCGCCAACACCCTCACCCTGGCGATTCACGAGCGCACCCGCGAACTCGGCCTGCTGCGCGCCGTCGGCCAGACCCGGGCCCAGCTGCGGGCCATGGTCCGCTGGGAGTCCGTCCTGGTCGCCGCCTTCGGCACGGTCGGCGGGCTCGGCCTCGGCGCCTTCCTCGGCTGGGTCCTGGTGGCGGCCTCCGACGGTGCCTCGGACAGCGCCTTCGCCTTCGCCGTGCCGCCCGTGCAGCTCGCGGTGGTGGCCCTGGTCGGCCTCGGGGCCGGTGCCCTGGCGGGCCTGCGCCCGGCCCGGCGGGCATCCCGCCTGGACGTACTGCGCGCCGTCGCCACGGAGTAGCCCGCGCCGTACGGGTGACATCCCGGCCGGTGCACCCGCCCGTCACCGCGGGACGGGCGGGTGCACCGACCGCCCGTCACCGCAGGACGGGCGGGTGCACCGACCGCGGATCGTCCGCACCCGCGCGGGTTGACGCCGCGGGAAAGGACGCTCGGACCCCTGAGGGACACGGGTGCCAACGGTTGCCGGTAGCGGAGACATCGATCGGTCGCCCCGCCCCGGCCCGTCCCGCCCCGTTCTGGCCGGCCTCAGTCTCCGCCTCGCCCGGCCTCCGTCACGCGCCCCTCCGGACGTCCGACGTGCCGTCGGAGCCGCCACCGGCCACGGCGGTCGGGGGCCGCCGCAGTCGCGGATCCGCGTCCCGGCCGTGGGCCGGAACCCGTACCGCGCGGTCCGCGGCGGCGGACGGTCACCGCCCGGTCAGCCGACAACGGCCGACCGGGCGGGAGCGGGTTGGCGGGTGCCGAGGTCGACCGTGTGCTCGACCTCGGCGAACGCGGCGGCCGGCACCTCCTCGACCAGACGGCGCGGCGGACGGGCCGACACGGGTGGCGCGGTGACCGGCGCGGCGGTCACGGCCGTCGGAAGCGTGAACCAGACGACCTTGCCGGACTCGCCGTCCGGCCGGGCGCCCCAGCTCTCGCTCATCGCGGCCACCATGGCGAGGCCGCGCCCGCACGTCGCGAGGGGTTCGGCATCGTCCACGACGGGCAGTCGCGCATCGTGGTCGCGCACCGAGACCGTGAGCCGGTCCAGGAGCAGTTCTATCTCCACGGTGCACGTCTTGTCGGGCCGCGCATGGAGGTGGACATTGGTCAGCAACTCCGTCACGCCGAGCACCGCCCGGTCGATCAGGAGATCCATATGCCAGTAGCGCAATTGCGCAGATACGATTCTGCGGACCTGGCCGATCCGCGACGGCAGGGCTTGGAGCTCCACCGTGCAGTGTCTGCTTGGGTGAGTGATCACGGCTGCGACTCCCCGACATAGAGGTCCGGAAGAACACGGAGTTCGGATCCAGCGAGCCGCACGTGGCGCACGTCGCCCGCTGTCATGGCCGGCGGGCTGGTTCGCAGCGTTATCGCCGGTAAACCCAGAGTGACGTGAGACCAGCGTGACGCAAGGGGTGAGGCACCGCAAGTTACGGACATCTCTCAGGCGCGGCGTCCGGCCGCCCTGCGCACCGCCTCGATGAAGCGGCGGGCGGCGGGAGGCCCCGGTTCGCCGGGGGCCGGGTCACGCTCGCCGAGGGTCAGCAGGTACCGCTTGCCGTCGAGGTCGGCCAGCGCCCGGTCCTGCGGGGCGAACCACGGGCGGGAGGCGCGCACCGACTGCACCGGCGCGCTGTCTATCTCGCTGCCGTAGCTGGTCAGCAACTCCACCCGGCCACCGCTGATCCGGACCGTCCCGGCCCGGGTGAGTGAACGCAGCCGCTTGCCGATCCGCACCCCCGTGGCCCTGAACTCCGGCTCCGCCATCGCCGTCGCCCCCTTGTGCGCGTCGGTTCCGCCGCTGGCAGTCTGCCCGCGCCAAGCTCCGAGCACCAGTACGCGCCGGGCCTTTCCGGAGGCGACCGGAGCACTCGCGTGAATGCGCCCCCCGTCGCGCCCCCGCCGCGTCGACCCCCGCACCCCAGGGGTGCCTTTGAGGCCCCCAAAGGGGCGTTTATGCAGGTGAGAAGCGTGTGGAAGGTGTTTATGATCCAGGTGTCGGCCGCGCTGTCCGCCGTCGGCGCGCGGCGTAAGGAGCCCCCGAAGTGAGCACTGACCGACAGACCGGCACCGGCACCACTCTCGACGTCGATCACAGCGACGCCGCCTATCGGGCCTGGCTGAAAGAGGCCGTCCGCAAGGTCCAGGCCGACGCCAACCGCTCGGCCGACACCCACCTGCTCCTGTTCCCGCTCCCGGAGCACTGGGGCATCGACCTGTATCTGAAGGACGAGTCGACCCACCCGACCGGCAGTCTCAAACACCGGCTCGCCCGCTCCCTGTTCCTCTACGGCCTGTGCAACGGCTGGATCCGGCCGGACCGCCCGGTGATCGAGGCGTCCAGCGGCTCGACGGCCGTCTCCGAGGCGTACTTCGCGAACCTGGTCGGCGTGCCCTTCATCGCCGTCATGCCCCGCACGACGAGCACCGAGAAGATCCGGCTGATCGAGTTCCATGGCGGACGGTGCCACTTCGTGGACGACTCCCGGCGGATGTACGAGGAGTCGGCCCGCCTCGCGGCGGAGACCGGCGGCCACTACATGGACCAGTTCACCTACGCCGAGCGCGCCACCGACTGGCGCGGCAACAACAACATCGCCGAGTCGATCTTCCGTCAGTTGCGGCTGGAACGGTATCCCGAGCCCTCCTGGATCGTCGCCACGGCCGGCACCGGCGGCACCTCGGCGACCCTCGCCCGCTACGTCCACTACATGCAGTACGACACCCGCGTCTGCGTCGCCGACCCGGACAACTCCTGCTTCTTCGAGGGCTGGACCACCGGCGACCCCGACGTGGCCTGCGACCGCGGCTCCCGCATCGAGGGCATCGGCCGGCCCCGGATGGAACCGAGCTTCGTGCCCGGCGCGATCGACCGCATGATGAAGGTGCCGGACGCGGCGAGCGTCGCGGCCGTACGCTCCCTGGAGCGGGTGATCGGCCGCAGGGCGGGCGGCTCCACGGGCACCGGGCTGTGGAGCGCGCTGAAGATCGTCGCCGAGATGGTTGCCGCGGGGGAGCGGGGCAGCGTCGTGACACTGCTGTGCGATCCGGGGGACCGTTACCTCGACAAGTACTACTCGGACGCCTGGCTCGCCGAACAGGGCCTCGACATCGAGCCGTACACGGCGGCGATCGAGTCCCTGCTGCGCACCGGCCGCCTGCTCGACTGAGCCGGTCGCCGGTCGCCGGTCGCCGGTCGCCGGGCTACGGCCGCCGCAGCCGCCGGTCCAGCGAGGTGACGGCGCCCCGGAAAGCCCGTCCCAGCCCCGGACGCGCCCGGTCGAGCACGAAACGGAACGGCGCCGTACCGTCCGCCGCGAACGTCCAGCGCACCCGTGTCCCGGCACCGGCCGGCGTCAGCCGCCACTCCTCGAGCATGGCCCGGGCGCCCGGCACGTTGGTGACGTCGACGCGGTAGGCGTACACCTCGGGCCGCTCGGCCGCCAGCACCGTCTCCACGAAGCGCGCACCGCCCCTGAGCCGGATCTCGCGCCCCGCGCCCTCACCGATGGGCCGGGCGAACGTCACCGCCGAGAACCACGCGGTCCAGCCGGGCACGTCCTCGGCCAGGGCGCGGAAGACGGTGTCCGGAGCGGCGGAGACCTCCCGCGCGAAGACCAGGCGTACCGGTGCCGTCTCGACGAAGTCGAGACCCACCGGACGCAGACGGCGAGCCATGGACACCACCCCCTGGGGCGAAGCCGCGCGCACGGCGGACGATCGGCTGGGTGGCGCCACGATAGACCCGGGCGCGCCGGGTGTCAGCGGGGCGGGCGCCCCACGGCCGGCCGCCGCGGCGCCCTGCCCGGCAGGCACACCCGGCAGGCGCACCAGGCCGGCGTTCCCGTGACAGGGGCTCTCGCGACACGGCTCTCGGGACAGAGAGCTTCCGCGCACGGCCGGCGTCGACGTCAGTCGGTCTCGGGCTCCGGCTCGCCCGCCACGATCAGCCCGAGGTGCTCGGCGACCTCCGCGCGGGCCTCCGCCGACAGTCCGGAGTCGGTCACGAGCGTGTCCACCTGCTCCAGCGCGGCGAACGAACTCAGGCCCACGACACCCCACTTGGTGTGGTCCGCGACCACCACGACACGCCGTGCCGACTGCACGAGCCGCCGGTTCGTCTCGGCCTCCGCGAGGTTCGGCGTGGACAGGCCGGCCTCGGCCGATATCCCGTGCACGCCCAGGAACAGCACGTCGAAGTGGAGCGTCGCGATCGCCTGGTCCGCGACCGGGCCCACCAGCGAGTCCGAGGGTGTGCGCACCCCGCCGGTGAGCACCACCGTCGCCGCGCCCTGCCGCGCCCCCGAAGTACGCTGCGCCACGTGGAACACGTCGGCCACCCGCACCGAGTTGGTGACCACCGTCAGATCCGGCACGTCCACCAGCCGGTGCGCCAGCGCGTACGTCGTCGTACCGCCCGACAGGGCGATCGCGGCGCCCGGCGCCACCAGCTCCGCCGCGGCCCGCGCGATGTCCTCCTTGGCGGTCGGCTCCAGACCCGACTTGGCCTCGAAACCCGGCTCGTGCGTGCTCGCCTCGGCCACCGGGACCGCGCCGCCGTGCACCTTCTCCAGCACGCCCTGTCGGGACAGCGCGTCCAGGTCGCGGCGGACCGTCATGTCCGACACACCGAGCTTGCGGGTCAGCTCGTTGACCCGGACCCCGCCCCGGCGGCGCACCTCGTCGAGGATCAGGGCGCGCCGCTGCTCCGCGAGGAGGTTCGGATTCTCACTCACGTACGCCCCGGTCCTTTCGCCGCAAAACCGTCCGACACGCCGCCGCACTCGCTCTGATGAGGACTTCTCCCCGCACCCGTGCGCGGATGTCCCATCCTCGCACGCCCCGCCACGGCCCGCGCCCACCGCCCGCCCCGGGCACCACCGGTCGCACGGATCGGGGAGATTCCGTGCCGAGGGGTGTACGCGGTCCGCGGAAGGGAGATCCTTGTGCCCGCACGGACAGAGCCGACGGCACGTCACGGGGGAGCGCGCACAGTGAAGAAGGCGCAGGAACGGGCCGGGACCGGCGGGAGCGACGCGAGAAGCGGCACCGCCCTGGAACTCCTGGTGCACGGAGTGGGCGGTACGACACCCGCCGAGATGCTGGACGACCCGCGGACCGTGCGGATCACCGGCGACCACGTCGCGGCCGTCTTCCGGCGCACCGAGGACGCCGACGCCGAGTCCCGGCCCGAGGACTACCGCGGCCGGCCGGTGCCCGAGGCCTACGTCTGGTGCAACCTGACCTCCGGCAACGGCACCCGCGCCCTGTGGCTGCTGCTCCTGCCCTTCATGGTGGTCAACATCGCGCACTGGATGCGGCCCGCCGCCCACGACCGGATCCGCACGGTCCGCCTCTACGGGCTGCTGCTGCGGCTCACGGGCCTGACCCTGACGGTGCTGCTGGTCGCGGCCGCCTGCGAGGTCGCCCTCGACCTCGTCGCCTGGCAGTGCGCGGGCACGCGCGCGTGCGCCGAGCGGCACTCCTGGCTGGGCTTCCTGTCACCGGCGCTGTCGGGCGGCGGCTGGTGGAGCACGCCCGGCCGCAGGCTCGCCCTCGCGGCCGCGGTGCCCGCCGCCCTGACCGGGCTGCTCTGGTACCTGTCGCTGCGCACCTGGCGGGCGTACGAGTCCCAGCAGCCGATGGACCGCGAGATCGACGCCGAGGAGGACCCCCGCCGCGGCGCGCTGGGCCGCCCCGGGTTCTGGTACGGGCGCCGTCTGGTGGCCCGGCTGCGTGCCGCGCACACCGCCGCCGGTCTGCTGACCGTCGCCGTGGCGGTGGCCGTCCCGGCGGCCCGCTTCGACCGCCGGCCGGGCGGGCCCGCGCTGCTCGACACGCTCGGATGGGCGCTGCTGGCGGCGCTGGCCGCGGGGGCGGTCGCCGTGATCGCGGTGGTGTGCCGCCGCGGCCGCAGCGAGCGGCTCATCGACCGGACACTCGACGAGCACCTCGTACGCCGCCTGCCGCTCGCCGCCCTCCTCCTGCTCGTCCTCGCCCTGCTCTACGGCGGCTGGGCCCGCCCGGACTGGACCTCGGGCGGCCGGCTGTCCGGGAACACCGCCTTCGGCGGCATCGCCCTGGTACAGGGACTGCTGGTCGTCACCCTGGCCGTGGTCGCCCACCTGCTCCACCGCAGCCGCCCCGACGCCCGCGCCGCGCTCCGCGGCCTCGGCGGCCCCGCCGTCGCCATGCTGGCCTGCGCGCTGGGCGGCGTGATGTCCGGCGGCGTCGCCCAGCGCGTCTCCGACTGGATGGACGGCACCGGCACCTCCCTCGACGGACCGCCCGTCCTGCTGACCTGGCAGGCGTCCGTCATCCCGCCACTGCTCGTCGTCGTCCTGCTGCTGTGCGCCGCGCTCGCCCGGCACACCCTGCGCCTGGCCCGCGCGGAACGGGACGCCGTGGAGGGCGACCACCCGGGGGAGGCCGGCGACCCGGGGCGCACGCGGCGCATCGCCCTCACCCGCGCCATGGCCACCCTCACCGACCGGGTGCCCCTCCTCGTCGCCATCACCTCCGCCGCCACCCTGCTCCTCGGCGCAGGAGCCCTGGTGGGTGCCCTGACGACGGACCAGGTGCCCGGCGAGGCCGCGCGCGGCACGTACGCCGTCGTCCAGGGGGCCGCGCAGACCGCGCAGGACATGGGCTCCTGGCTGATCGGTCTCGGCTTCATACTGTTCGTCACCTGGGGCAGGCGCGCCTACAAGGACGCCTCCGCGCGGCGCACCATCGGCATCCTGTGGGACGTCGGCACCTTCTGGCCGCGCGCCGCGCATCCCTTCGCACCGCCCTGCTACGCCGAGCGCGCGGTGCCCGACCTGACCTGGCGGATGGCGACCTGGACCCGCGCCACCGGTGGCCGGCTGGTCATCTCCGGGCACTCGCAGGGCAGCGTCCTCGCCGCCGCCGCGTCCTGGCAGCTCGAACCGTCCGCCCGCGGGCGCGTCGCCCTGCTCACCTACGGCTCCCCGCTGGAGCGGCTGTACGGCCGCTGGTTCCCGGCCCACTTCGGCCCCGACGCGCTCGCCTCACTGCACGAGGAGGTCGACTGCTGGCGCAACCTCTACCGGCGCACCGACCCCATCGGCGGCCCGATGCGACTGCCGGGCGACGCGGGCCCAGCCGTGGACCGCGCACCCCTCAAGGACCCGCTGACGTACGGCCGGACCGAACTCCACCCGCTGCCGGCGCCGATCCTCGGCCACTCCGAATACCAGGCCGACCCGGCCTTCGCCGAGGAACGCGGCCGGCTGCTGGCCCGGTTGCGGCCCGAGGTGCCGGCACCGCGTCACACCGAGGGTGCCGCCACCGTCCCGGCCGCCGACGACACGGCGGGCGACTGCTGATACCCGGCCGGGCACCCCGCCCCGGTTCCGTTACGGCAGCCCGCCCCGGTTCCGTTACGGCAGCCCGGGCAGGTCGTCCGGGTACAGCAGGGTCAGGTCGTCCGTGCTCGGGTCGGACAGCTGGGCGACGCGGCTCGCGTGCCGTTCCACCATCGCCTCGAAGGTCTGGCGGGCGGTGCGGCCGTTGCCGAAGGCCGGGCCCTTGGGGATCTCGGTGAAGTACTTCGTCAGCGCCTCGGACGTGCCCGGCGCCAGCCGGTACTCGTGCTCGTCGGCCTGCTGCTCCACGATCCGCAGCAGCTCCCCGGGGCCGTAGTCGCCGAAGGTGATGGTACGTGAGAAGCGGGACGCCACACCGGGGTTGACGGACAGGAAGCGCTCCATCTCCGCCGTGTACCCCGCGACGATCACGACGACGGCCTCCCGCTGGTCCTCCATCAGCTTGACCAGCGTGTCGATGGCCTCCTTGCCGAAGTCCCGGCCCGCGTCCTCGGGCGAGAGCGCGTACGCCTCGTCGATGAACAGCACGCCGCCGTGCGCCCGCTGGAACGCCTCCTGGGTGCGGATCGCCGTGGAGCCGATGTGCTCGCCCACCAGGTCCACCCGGGACACCTCGACCAGATGGCCCTTGTCCAGGACCCCGAGCGAGGCGAGGATCTCGCCGTACAGCCGGGCGACCGTCGTCTTGCCCGTGCCCGGGGAGCCGGTGAAGACCAGGTGCCGCTTGACCGACGCGGCCTTGAGGCCCGCCCGCTGCCGGCGCCGGCCCACCTCGATCATGTCGGTCAGCGCCCGGACCTCGCGCTTGACACTGTCCAGGCCCACCAGGGCGTCCAGTTCGCCCAGGACGGCCTTCGAGGTCCGGGCCGGCTCCGGCGGGAAGGTGCCCGCGATCAGCGGCTCCTGCTCTGTGGTGCGCTGCCCGGGGATCGAGCCCAGCAGACCGGGGGACTGGGCCGACGTCTGCACCACCGGCTCGGGCACGGCGGGTGACGTCAGGCCGGTGCTCTCGTCACTGGTGCAGTCCTCGACGAGCGGCCCGGAGTCGTACGCCGTGTCGGGGCCGCCGTCCGCGAACTCGTAACCGCCGCGCGCGCACCGCTCCGTGCGGCACTTCCGCAGCGTCGTACGACAGCCGTCGATCACGTGGAAGCCGTAGCCGGCGCTGCCGGTCACCCGGCAGTTCAGGAAGCTGCCGCGGCCTCCGGCCGACACGTACACGCCCGCCTCGGAAGGCGAGTCGACCGTGCAGCGCTCGATGGTGGGGTCGGCGCCCTTGGTGACGATCACACCGGTGCGATTGCCGTCCAGGGTGCAGTTGTTCAGGGTGCCGCCGCTGCCGTGGTCGCGGAACCAGGCGCCGGTGGCGGCGTCCCGGATGCGGCAGTCGTCGAGCTGCGCGGTGGCGCCGTCGCTCACCGACACGGCGGTGTTGCGCACCTGGGAGAGGTCGCTGTCGACGACGTCCACGCGCGAGCCGCGGTCCAGGACGAACAGCGCGTCCGGCACGTCGTGCACCCGGCAGGAGTCGAGCACGGCGGTGGCACCGTCACTGACCCAGACCGCCGGGTAGTCGCCGGTGCTGTCGAAGATCTCGCACTGGTTTGCGTCCACGCGTGTGCCCGGGTCCCACACCGACAGGCCGTTGCGTCCGAACTGCCGCACGCTGGTGCGGGTCAGGGTGAGGACCGAGCGGGACCTGAGGTCGACCGCGTTCTCCGGGATGTCGTGGATGCGGCAGTCGGCGAGGGTGAGCACCGCGTCCGTGTCCAGCGTGACACCGTCGCCGGTGGTGCGGTGCACGTCGCAGTCGGTCAGGTGGGCCGTGGCCCGGGCGGTCACCTGCACGCCACTGCCCCGCACTTCATAGACCTCGCAGCCCACGGCCTCGAGCGCCGAGCCCTCGCCGGTCGCCGTCAGTCCGGAACCCGCCGCGTGGTGCACCCGGCAGCGCTCGAGGCGGGGGTGGGCGCCGGAGCGCACCGCGACGCCCGCCTGGCCGGCCGCGACGACCTCGCACTCCTCGAACACGCCGCCCCCGCCGTCCAGGACGGCGATGCCGACACCGGCCGGATTGTCGACGGTGCAGCGCCGCACCGTGGGACGCGCGCCGCGCACCTCTATCCCGGAGGCGGAACGCGCGACGACCCTGAGGCCCAGCAGCTCCGGCGTACCGTCCTCGACCAGCACCGCCGGCGCCGCCGCGTCCTGGCCCTCCACGTGCAGGTCCTGGATCACCGCCGGGGCGCGCACGGTCAGCGGGACGCCGTCGACCGGCGCGATGCGCACCGACCCCTGGGCGCCGTCGGGCCCGCGCAGGGTCACCGCCCGCTGGACGACGAGGTTCTCCCGGTAGGTCCCGGGGGCGACGGTGAGGACGTCACCGTCGGCCGCGGCCTCCAGGGCGGCGGCGAGCGATGCGTACTCACCCGTGCGGCGCCGCCACCGCGAGGTGCCGGTGTGCGTCACCTGGACCGTGCCCTGTGCCATGGCGTTGCTGTGCCCCCACCTCGTCGTACGCGGGTCGTCGCCGATTCGGTTCGGCCGGTCCACCGTAGCGTGTGCGCAGGTGGTGAGTTGACCGGTGGCGGAAGCCCGTCAGCTGCCCGCGCCGGTCCTGCCCCAGTCCGGTCCCGCCCGCTCCCACTCCTGCTCCAGGCGCGCGTACCGGCGGCGGACCAGGCGCCAGACCACTGTGCGTCGGGCGGCCTCCACGAGGGCCGCCACCGCCACCGCGGTGCCGATCCCGGCGAGCACCGCGTGGGTGGTCGCGGTCTCGGCATCCAGCGGGCGGGCCACCTCACGGCCCCGCGCGTCCGTCCACATCGCGAACCGGTCGCCGCTGTCCGGGCGGTCGATGCCCACCAGGACGGGGCCCTCGTGCCGCGAGCCGTCCGGCCCGGTCCAGGCGGCCAGGACACGGCTGCGCAGCTCGTCGCCGGAGGAGGCGCCCTCCGGGTCGACGGCCGAACGCGAACGCTCCAGGGCACGGACCACGGTGGCCGTCACCCGGTGCCGGTACTCGTGCTGCTCGCGCACCGACCGCTGCAGGGCGTTCTGCGCCGCGCCGCCGACGAGCACGCCGAACAGGGGTGCCACGGACAGCATCAGCAGCAGCGCCGTCAGGGCCACCCAGGCCTCGGCCAGGTCGCTCCCGCGGCGCAGCGGATTGCCCCTCCAGCGCCAGAGACCTCGGACCGCTCGCACCCGCTCACCCCCTCACCGCTCCGCTCCACCCCCGTCGAGCCGTCCACGCGGATCCCGGGCGGGCCGGACCGCGGGGGCGTGCCGTCGCCGCGCGGTGGCCCGTGCCGGCCTGGTTCTCATGAACCTCTCACAAAGCCCAACGCGCGGACCCCGGACCGGGTTCCCGTTACCGGGCCGTTTGTCCGGAACCTGAGCCCTAAGCCCTGAGCCCTGAGCCCTGAGCCCTGAGCCCTGAGCCCTGAGCCGGGAACCCTGAACCCGTGCGGACGAACGGGCGCACGTCACTCGACGATCCGCACCGGGTCGCCGACCCGGACCGTGCCGGGGCCGAGCGGGACCAGGTTCTGCCCGAAGACCAGTTTGCCGTCGACGCGACGGTGCCGGCCGAGGCTGTGCAGGGGCTCGGCGCCGCGGTCCGCGGTGCCCTGGTCGGTGGTCGTCACGACGCACCGCCCGCACGGCTTGGCGACCCGCAGGACGACCTCGCCGACGGCGACGCGGGACCAGCGGTCCTCGGCCCAGGGCTCGGTGCCCGAGACGACCAGGTTCGGCCGGAAGCGGTTCATCGGCAGGGGGCCCTCGTCCGCGTGCTCGCCCCGCGCGATCAGGGAGTTGAGGGCGTCGAGCGAGGCGGTGGTGGTCAGCAGCAACGGAAACCCGTCCGCGAAGGAGACGGTCTCGCCCGGCAGCGCGTACGCAGGGTCGACGGGCCTGCGGGTGGCGGGATCGTCCAGGTGCACCAGCCGGACGTCGGCTCCGAGCAGCGTGCTGCACCAGGCGTGCGCGGCCGCGTCCTCGGCGGGGAGCGCCTCGACCTTGTCCCGGAAGATCTGCACCGTCACGGTGCCCACCGCGCGCGGGACCGGGACCGCGAGCGGTGCCATGCCGGGCGCGGACAGCCGTACGCCGCCGCCGGGCAGAAGCTCGGCGGCGGCCAGGGCGAGGCGCGGCTGCCGGCGTTGCGTGACGACCTTTCCCCCGTCGTCGATCAGCATCCAGCGTCGGTCTCCGGCCGGCCCCCAGGGCTCCACGACGGCCTCCTGGAGCGACAGGCTCCGGAACGCCTTGACCGGATGGACGTGGATCGACTGCAGTCGCGCGTACCCCATCAGGTCATCGTGCCAGCCGGCACCGACAACCCGGAGGACGGCTCAGTAGCCGCGGTACTGCTGCTGGTTGTACGGATCCTGGTACGGCGCGGGGGCCGGCCGGGGAGCCGCGGGGCGCATCGCCTCGTACCCCGCGGGGCCGGGCGCGCCCGGGCGGGGCTGCTGCGGCTGCTGGGGGCCGGGGTAGCCGCGGGGCGCGGTCGCCTGGTGCGGGATGTACGCGGCGGGCGCCTGCTGCAGCGGGGCGGGCTGCGGGGCCTGCTGCGAATATCCGTAGGAGGGCTGCGAAGGGCCCGCCGGGAGGGCGGGCAGGGCGGACGGCAGCGCGGGCAGATGGCTGCTGCTCGGCATGTCGTACGCGGCGGGGACCCGGATCGGGGCGATCTGCGGTGTGCCCCGTTCGGCCACGAGCGAGTCGTAGATCGGGGTGTCCGGGAAGGAGGCGGAGTAGTAGCCGCCGCCATAAGTGGAGCGGGGGGAGGTCATGGCCATAAGTTAAGCCCACGATGTGCTGGTTGGGGAGACCGATAAGAGGGTTGTTTTCCGTGTCCGCAGTGACCGGGCATCCCCAATGCGAGCGAACTTGGCAAAATAGGGCGTCACGCCACGCGATTTTGCGGTAAAGGCCGAGTTCCGCACGGGTTACCGGCGGTTGACCGAACCTTCTGCCGGCCTCTTCTTCAAGGGCGGGCCGCCCGGAGAATAGGTTGTGCGTCAGGAACTCGACGATTCGCCGGGACACGACTCGGCTCGGTGACACGTGATGGGGGCGGACATGTCAATGTCGAAAGGGTCGAACACCCCGGTGCCGACGGCGGCGCTGCGGGTCGAACTGGGCTGGCGATCCGGCCCCGGCGTGCCCGACGCGGACGCCTCCGCCCTCCTGCTGGTGGGCGGCAAGGTCCGTTCCGACGCGGACTTCGTCTTCTACAACCAGCCGGCCCACGCCTCCGGCTCGGTCCGCCACGAGGGCAAGCGGGACGCCGGCGGCCGGGTGACCGACAGCCTCCTCGTCGACCTCACGCGCGTGGAGCCCGCGATCGAGACGGTGATCCTCGCCGCCTCCTCGGACGGCGGAGCGTTCGGGCAGGTCCCCGATCTGTACATCGAGGTGCGCGACACCACGCGGAACACCGTCGTGGCCCGCTTCGACAACCCGGGCGCGAGCGTCGAGACGGCCTTCGTGCTGGGCGAGTTCTACCGCCGCCAGGGCGCCTGGAAGTTCCGCGCCGTCGGACAGGGATACGACAGCGGACTCGAGGGCCTGGCCACGGACTACGGCATCTCGGTGGACGAGCCGCAGTACGCCCCGCCGACGGCCCCGCCCGCGCCCGCCCCCGCGCCCGCGATGCCCCCGCCGGCGCCTCCCGCACCTCCCGTGACACGGCCGTCCGCGGCGCCTCCGCCACCCCCGGCCGCGCCCTCCGCCGAGCCGGTCCGGCTGACCAAGGTCACGCTCACCAAGGCGGCGCCCTCCGTCTCGCTCACCAAGCAGGGCGGCACCTCCGGCTCCATGCGCGTCAACCTCAACTGGCAGGTGCGCAAGCAGTTCTCGGGCTGGGCCCGCAAGCTCGGCCGCCCGGTCGCCATGCACGACGACCTCGACCTCGACCTGTGCTGCCTGTACGAACTGAGCGACGGCAGCAAGGGTGTCGTCCAGGCGCTCGGCAACGCCTTCGGGGCGCTGCACCAGCCGCCGTTCATCCACCTCGACGGCGACGACCGCACCGGCGCCGTGTCGACCGGCGAGAACCTCACCATCAGCCTCGACCACAAGCAGTACTTCCGGCGCATCCTCGTATTCGTGACCATCTACGAGGGCGCCCGTTCCTTCGCCGACCTGCACGCCACCGTCACCCTCCAGCCGCAGTACGGCGCTGCGGTCGACTTCTCGCTCGACGAGTGCACCGTGCCCTCGACCGTGTGCGCCCTCGCGCTGATCACCAACACCGGAAACGACCTCGTCGTCCAGCGCGAGGCCCGCTACCTGGTGCCCGACCGCGGGGTGAGCCCGCAGCGAACGGTCGACCACGCCTACGGGTGGGGCATGAACTGGACCCCCGGCCGCAAATGACCCGCCCCCGGGAGGAGCTCAGCCCGCTCGGCCCTCCTCGGGCACCGCGTCCGGACGGGCGTAAGTGCGGCCCTTCCAGGCCGCGCCGCGCCCCCGGTAGTGCTGCACCGCCGAGTCGACCGTCATCAGCAGATAGAGGAACGCGGTGAACGGCAGCAGCGGCGCGAGCCACAGGGGCTGCCGGTAGTAGCGCAGCATCGGCAGGTACGTCCCCGCCATCACGAGCCAGGCGGCCGCGCCCAACGCGGCCGTCGCGCCCTGCCCCGTCGCCGCGCCGACGAGCACCGCCGCGGGCGGCACCAGATACACCAGGGCCAGGCCGAGCACCGTTCCGGCCAGCACCAGCGGGTTGTGCCGCAGTTGCGCGTAGGCGCTGCGCGAGACCATCCGCCACAGGTCGTGCAGCCGCGGATACGGGCGCACGCTGTCCACCCGGTCGGCCAGGCCCAGCCAGACCCGGCCGCCTGCGCCCTTCACCGCGCGGGCGAGGGCCACGTCGTCGATGACGGCGTGCCGGATGGCGTCCGGGATCCGCGCCCGCTCGGCGGCGTCGGCCCGCAGCAGTACGCAACCGCCCGCCGCGGCCGCCGTCCGCGTCGCCCTCTGCCGCCTGCTCCCGGCGCGGCCACCACCGATCCACCGGAACGGGTACAACTGGGCGAAGAAGTAGACGAAGGCCGGTACCACGAGCCGCTCCCACACGCTATCCACCCGCAGCCGGGCCATCTGGGATACGACGTCGAAACCTCCGGTGCCGGCCGCGGACACCAACGCGCGCAGACTGTCCGGAGCGTGCGCGATGTCGGCGTCCGTCAGCAGCAAGTACTCGGGCTCACGCGTGCGCGCCAGGCCGATGCCGTGCCGCACCGCCCACAGCTTGCCCGTCCAGCCGGCGGGCGGCTCCCCCGGCGAGGCCACGGTCAGCGGCAGCCCCTCGTGCCGCCGGGCCAGCTCGCACGCCAGCTCACCCGTGCCGTCCGTGCTGCCGTCGTCGATCAGGAAGACCTCCGCCCGCCCCGGATAGTCCTGGGCGAGCAGCGACGGCAGGCTCGACGACAGCACCGCCGCCTCGTCGCGCGCCGGGACGACGACGCACACCGGGGGCCAGACGCCGGGCTCCTCAAGGGCCGGAAGTCTGACGTCCGTGCGCCAGAAGAAGCCCCGGGCGAACAGCAGCCACAGCCAGGCGGCGAGGGAGAGGGCTGACACCAAGGTCACGACGGTCACGACGGAAGTCCACGCATCGGCGCTCACGTGCGCAGTCTGCCGCACGGCACCGGCCGGTGGCGGCGCATCGTCTATGGTGGCCGGGTGAAGATCGCGCTCATGGACTCCGGAATCGGCCTGCTGGCGGCCACCGCCGCGGTACGACGGCTGCGACCGGACGCCGATCTCATCCTCTCCCTGGACCCCGACGGAATGCCCTGGGGCCCGCGCACCCCCGAAGATCTGACCGGGCGCGCCCTCGCCGTGGCCGAGGCCGCCGCGGCACACCGCCCGGACGCCCTGATCGTCGGCTGCAACACCGCCACGGTGCACGCGCTGCCCGCACTGCGCGCCCGGCTCGAGCCCGAGGTGCCCGTCATCGGCACCGTGCCGGCGATCAAGCCCGCTGCGGCCGGCGGCGGACCGGTGGCGATCTGGGCGACCCCCGCCACTACGGGCAGCCCCTACCAGCGGGGCCTGATCGAGGACTTCGCGGGGGACGCGACGGTCACCGAGGTGCCCTGCCCGGGCCTCGCCGACGCCGTCGAGCACGCGGACGAGACCGCGGTCACCGCTGCCGTCGCCGCCGCGGCCGCCCTCACACCCGACGACGTGACGACCGTCGTCCTCGGCTGCACCCATTACGAACTGGTCGCCGAGCGCATCCGCGCCGCCGTGCAGCGCCCCCGCGCTCCGCGGCTCGTTCTGCACGGCTCCGCCGGAGCGGTGGCCGCCCAGGCGCTGCGCCGGATCGGCGCCCGCCCCGACCCCGGCGCCCCGGCGACCGGCACCCTGACCGTGCTGCTGAGCGGACGCGAGGGCCCCCTGCCCGCGCCCGCGCTTGCCTACGACGAGGGCAGGCTCCTGCGCGCGGTCACACCGGCCGGCTGACGAGTCCTCCGCGCCCGGTCGGCCCAGTCACCCTGCGCGACGAGGTACCCGCGCAGCGAAACATGAGTAACCTCATAGCCATGAGGCATCGCCACGGCGAGACCGTCCCACAGCCCAACGTCTGGACCGGCCGTGCCACCAGCCGGGTCCAGTGGTTCCTGGCGCTCATCGGCGCCGCCTGCCTGGCGCTCGGCATCGCCCTGGCCGTCGAATCGGCCTGGGAGTCCGGCGTCGCCCCGCTCGCCATGGCCGTCGTCGGCTGCATCGCGGCCGGACTGCTGGTCCTGTTCGGCACACTCGCGTTCGTACACGTCGCGCTGAGAGTCGACGAGGACTGCCTCGAAGTGCGCTGCGGCCACATCGGCGTGCCTCGCCGCCGCATCCCCCTCTCCCACGTCGCGGGCGCCGAGTTCGCGCCGCACGTCACCCCGCGCCAATGGGGCGGCTGGGGCTACCGGTGGCGGCCGGAGATGGGCACGGCCGTCGTCGTACGGCGCGGGGAGGGCCTGATCCTGCGCCTGCTGGACGGTCACACCTTCACGATCACCGTGGACGACGCGGAGGCGGCCGTCCAGGTCATCAAGGACCGTCTGCGCCCGAAGGCACCGGGCCCGGCACACTGAGACAGACAGGGGAACCAGGCCCGCCGAGCCCGCGGCACGAGACGTACGCCGAACCGCACGGCCTCAGCGGGGCAGCCGGCCGTTCCGCGGCCTTGCGTCCGTGCCCCGAGCCGGCGACTCCTCGGCGAGGGGGCGGGCCGTGGCCAGTCCAGCGAGGAGTCCCGCGCCCAGCGGGACCGCGGAGAAACTCAGCGCGTTGCCGACGGCGGCGACGGCCGCGAGCCCGGTGAGTGCCACGCCGGCGGTGAGGGCGACCGGAGTGGGGCGCGGGGAGCGCCACAGCGCGTACAGCACCCAGCAGAAGGCCGCGACCAGCAGCGCTGCCCCCACCAGCCCCTGTTCGGCCCCCTGCTGCCACACCGCGGAGTGCGGGCGGCCGTCCGGCACCGGCGACCCCGAGGCCGTCGGGCTCGACGCCCCGAACCGTCCCGGCCCCACGCCGAGGGCCGGGTCCCCGCGCAGCAACTCCAGCGCGTCGGCCCAGAGCCGGACGCGATGGGAGGTCAGCTGCCCCTCAAGGGACGCGGCGAGTGCGTCCGGCACGAAGCCGCCCGGCACCGCCCAGCTCAGGCCGCACCGGACGCGGACGCCGTCCCCCTCGAACCCACCGTGTCCCCCGCCCCGTCGCCCCTGACCTCACGGGCCCCGCCGCCTGGCGGAATCGGGCCGGCGTCCGGGGCTCGGCCACACCGTAACGGCTGGTCGGCGGATTGTGGACCGGTCGGCGCCCGGTTGTGGCGAAACGATGCGGCAGGGGTCGCCCACGGCCCTTCGACGTCCCCGGACCGTCCTGTCCACGGCCAGGTCACCCGCCGTACACTCCGGGGGGTGACAGCCACCGCAACTTCCGTCGGCGAGTCGGACCGGACGCATCCGCAGACCACGCCCGCCTCCCGGGCCGTCTCGCGGCTCGTGCGCCTCCTCCCGGCCGCCGCCGCGGCGCTCTCCGGAGTGCTCCTCTACATCAGCTTCCCGCCGCGCACCCTGTGGTGGCTGGCGCTGCCCGCGTTCGCCGTCTTCGGCTGGGTGCTGCGCGGCCGCGGCTGGAAGGCGGGCCTCGGCCTCGGTTACCTCTTCGGCCTCGGCTTCCTGCTCCCCCTGCTGGTGTGGACCGGGGTGGAGGTCGGCCCCGGCCCCTGGCTCGCCCTGGCCGCCATCGAGGCGCTCTTCGTGGCGGCGGTCGGCGCGGGCGTCGCCGCCGTGTCGAAGCTGCCGGGGTGGCCGGTGTGGGCGGCGGCGCTGTGGATCGCCGGGGAGGCGGCACGCGCGCGTGCGCCCTTCGAGGGCTTCCCCTGGGGCAAGATCGCGTTCGGGCAGGCGGACGGCGTGTTCCTGCCGCTCGCCGCGGTCGGCGGCACACCGGTTCTCGGCTTCGCGGTCGTCCTGTGCGGCTTCGCCCTCCACGAGGCCGTGCGCCTGGCCGTCCGGGCCCGCCGCGGCGACGAGGTGCGGCGCGGCGCCGCGGCAGTGGCACTCCTCGGCGTCGCCGTACCCGTGGTGGGCGCCGTGGCCGCCCGGCCGCTGGTCAGCGACACGGCGGAGGACGGCACCGCGACCGTCGCCGTGATCCAGGGCAACGTGCCGCGCGCCGGACTCGGCTTCAACGCCCAGCGCCGGGCCGTACTCGACTACCACGCGCGCGAGACACAGCGCCTGGCCGACGAGGTGAAGGCGGGCAAGGTGGCACGCCCCGACTTCGTGCTCTGGCCGGAGAACTCCTCGGACATCGACCCCTTCGCCAACGCCGACGCCCGCCTCGTCATCGACCGGGCCGCCAAGGCCATCGGCGCGCCCATCTCGGTCGGCGGCGTCGTGGAACGCGACGGCAAGCTGCTCAACGAGCAGATCCTGTGGGACCCGGACAAGGGCCCCGTCGACACGTACGACAAGCGGCAGATCCAGCCCTTCGGCGAGTACCTGCCGCTGCGCTCGCTCATCGGGGCGATCAACGACACCTGGACGAGCATGGTCAGCCGGGACTTCAGCCGGGGCACCGAACCCGGCGTGTTCACCATGGCCGGCACCAAGGTGGGCCTGGTGACCTGCTACGAGGCGGCCTTCGACTGGGCCGTGCGCTCGGAGGTCACCGACGGCGCCCAGATGATCTCCGTGCCCAGCAACAACGCCACCTTCGACCGCAGCGAGATGACCTACCAGCAGCTCGCCATGTCCCGGATCCGGGCGGTCGAGCACAGCCGGACCGTCACCGTCCCGGTGACCAGCGGCGTCAGCGCGATCATCATGCCGGACGGCCGGATCACCCAGAGGACCGGAATGTTCGTGGCCGACTCCCTGGTGCAGGAGGTGCCGCTGCGCTCCTCCGAGACGCCCGCCACCCGGCTCGGCATCGCACCCGAGATCGCCCTGGTGCTGGTCGCCGCCGGCGGGCTCGGCTGGGCCGTCGGCGCCGGTGTGCGCGGTCGACGCGCCCGCGACGTGTAGCCGTACGCCCGGTGCACGCCCCGTGACGAGGGCGGGAGCGGTCCGGACGCCCCGTTAGGGTCGGACACATGACTACTCCCGATTTCATCCGCGACCTGCGCGCCTCGGCCGGACACCAGCTCCTGTGGCTCCCCGGAGTCACCGCCGTCGTCTTCGACGACGAGGGCAGAGTGCTGCTCGGCCGCCGGTCCGACAACGGGCGCTGGTCGTTGATCGGAGGCATCCCGGAGCCGGGGGAGCAGCCCGCCGCCTGCGCCGTGCGCGAGGTCGAGGAGGAGACCGCCGTCCGGTGCGTCGTCGAGCGGCTGGTCCTCGTGCAGGCGCTGAAGCCGGTCACCTACGACAACGGTGACGTCTGCCAGTTCATGGACATCACCTTCCGCTGCCGGGCCGTGGGCGGCGAGGCCCGGGTCAACGACGACGAGTCGCTCGAGGTGGGCTGGTTCGCGGTGGACGCGCTGCCGGACATCAAGGACTTCGGGCAGACCAGGGTCAAGCAGGCCATGTCCGACGCCCCCACATGGTTCGAACCCACTGATTCCTTCTGAAGTATGGGGCGTACCCACATGGGGGGTGGCGCGGACGCTGCCTAGGGTCGGGGCATGACCTCGCCCAGCGTCCTCCAGGCCCCCCACACCTCCTCGCTCGACCTGCACGGCCGCACCGCCCTCGTCACCGGCGCCGCCGGCGGCATCGGCCGTGCCTGCGCACTGCGCCTGGCCGCGGCCGGGGCCGAGGTCAGAGCGGTCGACCGGGACGCCGCCGGTCTCGAGGCGCTCGCCGGGAGCTGCGGGGACCTCCCGGGCAGCGTCCAGCCGCAGATCCTGGACCTGACCGACCTGGACGCCGCCGAACGCGTCGCGGCCGGCACCGACGTCCTCGTCAACAACGCCGGGCTGCAACTGGTGCGCCCCCTCGATGAGTTCCCGCCGGACGTCTTCCACACCGTGCTCACCGTGATGCTGGAGGCCCCCTTCCGGCTGATCCGCGGCGCCCTGCCCCACATGTACGGGCAGGGCTGGGGCCGGATCGTCAACATCTCCTCCGTGCACGGTCTGCGGGCCTCGGCCTACAAGGCGGCCTACGTGTCCGCCAAGCACGGGCTGGAGGGCCTGTCCAAGACCGCCGCCCTCGAAGGCGCCGCCCACGGCGTCACCTCCAACTGCGTGAACCCCGCCTACGTCCGCACCCCGCTGGTGGAGCGGCAGATCGCCGACCAGGCCCGGGCCCACGGGGTCCCCGAGGAACAGGTGCTCTCCGACGTACTGCTGCGGGACAGCGCCCTGCGGCGGCTGATCGAACCCGACGAGGTCGCCGAAGCGGTGGCGTACCTGTGCGGCCCGTACACGTCCGGCCTCACGGGCACCTCACTCGTCCTGGACGGCGGCTGGACCGCGCACTGAGCCGGGGTTTTCCACAGGGCTGCCGGGACGAACGGGTGATGAGGAATCCTGTGAGCATGTCCCGCGATCATGCGCAGTCCGCCGAGACGCCGTTCCTCGAGCTGCTGGCCCGATGCGCCTTTGCCGACGCCTACGAGCAGCCGGTGCTGCTCGCCCGCGCCGAGGGCGGACCGGCCGAGCGCATCGACGCGCTCGAACGGGCCAAGCGCCTCGCGCTGCGGGTGCGCTCGGAGCTGGAGGGCCGGCGCAGGCGCGAGGCCGAGCTGTCCGCGCTGTTCGAGACCGCCCACGACCTCGCAGGACTGCGGGACCTGGACGCGGTACTGCGCGCGATCGTGCAGCGCGCCCGCTCCCTCCTCGGCACCGACGTCACCTACCTCAGCCTCAACGACCCCGACCGAGGCGACACCTACATGCGGGTCACCGAGGGCTCGGTCGCCGCCCGCTTCCAGCAACTGCGGCTCGGCATGGGGGAGGGGCTGGGCGGCCTCGTCGCCCAGACCGCCAGTGCGCCGGCGCCGGTGATCCGACACGCCCCCTCGGACCAGCTGGTGCGTGCCTGATGGCAACCGGCGGATCCGCCGGTTCTCGTCGGGTAGATTGGCGAGATGGACCTGTTGGCAGACGCCTTGCGGGTCTCCGGCGCGCGTGGCTCGTTGGGGACGCGCGTGGAGGCCGGCGAGACGTGGGGACTGTGGCTGGATACCTTTCCCGGCGTCGCCCTACACGTTGTCACTGCCGGGACACTGTGGCTCACTGTCCCCGGAACGCGGCCGCGGAGGATGGAAGCCGGCGACGCCGTGCTCCTCCCCGCGGGCACCGAGCACGGGTTGGCAAGCGAGCCGGGCGTCATGATGGGCCCCTGCGACCGAGAGAGGGCCGACCGGGCGCGGGTGATCGGGGACGTCCTGCAACTCGGGGCACAACCGACGCAAACCACCCTGGTGACCCTGCACTACGAGCAGGACCCGGAGATCAGCACGCCGGTGATCACCGCTCTCGAGGGATCTGTGCACGTGGCAGCGAGCGAGCGGGCCTACCTCGACGACACCGTCCGGCTGCTGACCCGGGAACTGGCCCACCCACAGATCGGCACCACCGCGGCCGTCAACAGCCTCATCGATCTGCTGTTGCTCCAGTTCGTCCGGGCGTGGCTGACCACGCAACCGGCGCAGCCGCCCAGCTCGTGGCTCGGCGCGCTGCGCGACCCGGTCGTCCGCGATGCGCTGGAGTGCATCCACCGCGAGCCCGACCGCGCCTGGACGACCGCGACCCTGGCCGACGCGATCCGGGTGTCGCGCGCCACCCTGTCGCGTCGGTTCCCGGCCGCGCTCGGCCAGACACCCGGCGCCTACCTCACGGCATGGCGTATCGATCTAGCCGTCGCACGGCTTCGCGACACCGATGACACGGTCGAGGCCGTGGCCGCCGCCGTCGGGTACACCTCGCCGCACGCGTTCAGTCGCGCCTTTCGGCGTGCTCACGGGTTGACACCGAGCGAGTTCCGCACCGATGTGCGCGCGGCCGCGCACATCGGTCGCCGACTGCCGACGTAGCGGTCGCACGCACGGAGGGTGCTCACTGGCGCCCGCCACCTCACGTGGCGGCGAGCGCCACGGGGATGAGCGCGTCGAGGTAGTACTCGAACTCGCTCAGCGATCCCGCAGCGTAGGAGGGGTCGAACAGAACCTCGGTGACGCCGGACCCGCGCGCGTTCTCGACGTCGTCGGCGACCTGCTCGACCGTCCCGTGGTACGGGGCGCGATCGTGGCCGAGTGGCCGGTCGGAAAGCGAGATCTCCGCGCGGAGGATGACTCGTCCGTCACCCGCGTCACGACCGGCCTCGGCGAGCGCGGACCGGTACAGCTCGACGAGATCGGCGAGGTCACTGCCGGCCGCGTTCACCGGGTGGATGGCCGCACCGAAGCACGCAGCGCGCCGCACCGCTGCGGCACTGTTGGTCGCGAGGGCGATCGCCGGGTGCGGGTCCTGGACGGGTTTGGGCAGGATCGAGGACTCGGGCACGGTGAAGAACCGCCCCTCGTATCTCACGGGGTTCTCGGTCCACACCGAGACAAGCAGGTCCAGGAACTCGTCCATGCGCCGCCCGCGTGTGGACAGGTCACCGCCGGTCGCGGTGAACTCCTCCGGGTTCGCCCCGACGCCCAGCCCGGCGACCACCCGGCCGCCGGAGAGGATGTCGAGCGTCGTGAGCTGGCGGGCCAGTACCACCGGATTGAGGTAGCTGGCGATCAGCACGCTCGTGCCGAGACGGATGCGGGAGGTCCGGGCGGCCACGTAGGTGAGCACCGCGATCGGGTCGAGAGCGTACCGGTGCGCCTCTGGGGGGAGGCCGTCCGCCGAGCCCGGGTGCCGGCGGGTCGGCCGCGTCGGCACGAGCAGACGGTCGGTGACCCACAGCGATCCGAACCCGCCCTCTTCACTGCGCCGCGCGATCTCGCTGATTCCCTCCGGGGTGGCCGCCGGCCCCAAGTTGGGCAAGAAGAACCCGAATGTCATGTCGGCCTCTCGTGATGGTGTGTTGGAGTGCGTATCGAATGTGCTGGTCACCGCAATGCCGGTGGTTTAGGGTGTTTTCGCAGGTGGGAGCGGGTGTCCCGGGCTCCGTGTGGCATTGAGCGAGTAGCTGACGCGCGGCTGGGCGGGCGGGGCTCGTCCCCTGGAGACCGCAGATCACCGGCGTTGCTGGTCACCGCCACTCGTCGATGGCCGCGACGAGGACTCTCGCCTCGTGGCGGACCGCGAGCCTGTCGTATCGCGCGGCCACGGCTCTGTGGCACTCGAGGTGATTGATGCCGCACTGGACGGCGCGACTGGTCATCGGACGAAGCGCTCCGACTGCACGAGGACGGTCAGGGAGTGGCCGCCGCGGCCGACGAGCTCGGTGAACGCCTCCGGGTCCGCGGCCACGCCGTCCTCGAAGGCGGTCCGGGTCGGCCACCAGAGCTGCCGTGCCCCGAGGAAGCTCGGGTTGTCGCCGTGAAACTCGCTGGAGGGGTGGTTGCGCACGTGACGCAGGGCGCCGATGCGCCGGCCCAGGTCGGCGTCGTCACTGCCGGCCCAGTCGGCGTTGCCGTCGAGCCGGACGAACTGCAGAAGCTGGATGGTCACGCTGCGGTCGAGGTGGTACCACTGCGCATCGCCGTAGCTCGCCCCGTCCTGGGGCCGGGGGCGGGCGACGAGCACCTCCTCCTCCGTGGCGAAGTTCTCGATCTTCGACTTGTCCATGAACAGGGGTTCGTCGGGCAGGATCCAGTCGTAGTACTGCCGCTCGCCGACCAGGCCGCGGGCCTCGGCGACGGAGTCGAACTCGATCACCGAAATGGCTTCGTGCGTGGCCTGGTCGGCGTCGAGCAGGTCGCTGTGGATCTGATGGGCCTGCACGTAGGTGCGGATGCCGGGGATCAGGCTGCCGTAGGTCGCGTGCGGGTGGCGCCAGTGATCGTGGAACACCTCCGGGGCGACCTGGGGCAACCGGGTCAGCATGGCGAAATAACGGATCATGGGAGTTCTCCGTCTCAAGGTGGGGAAACGGCGTCGCCGAGAGGTGGCCGCCGGAGGGGATGGGTGCTCAAGGCTCGAGCTCGGCATGCACGGTGATCTGCACCGCGGCGAGCGCCTTGCCGAACGGGTCGGTGCCGGCTGCGCGTCGAGCGGCTTCGGCGAAGCCGTCGGCGTCCAGGCCCGCGACCCGCCCGCGCACCGTGAGCGTGAGGCCCGCGAGCCGGAACCCGCCCGCGGGATCGGGTGCAAGCGAGACGTCCTCGCTCACGTCCAGGGATTCCGGGGTGCCGCCGGACTGCGCGACGACCGCCGAGAGGGCCATGACGTAGGAGGTTGTGTGCGCGGCGGCGAGCAGCTCCTCGGGGCTGGTGGTGCCGCCGGCGTCCTGCGCGGTGCGCTCGTAGTAGGAGATCGGGTGCGTGGCGACCCGTGAACTCTCCAGCGTCACCTGGCCGGAGCCTCCTTCGAGATCTCCCTCCCATGCGATGCGGGCGGTGCGTGTAGGGGGTCGGGCGGTGCCGGGGTACGGAGTGCCGCGGTGTTCGGTGGACATGGTGGCTCCTCATGCTGGGGGAGAACGGGTGGTCGGATGGTCAGGAAACGTCGAGGACGGCCTTGCCGTCGATCTTGCGGCCGAGCAGGGCGTCGACCGCGTCGTCGGCGTCGCGCCACGACCCGCGCCAACCGATGTGCGGGTCGAGCGAGTCGTTCGCCAGGAGGTCGAGGATCAAGGTGAGGTCGTCGGCGCTCTCGCCACCCCGGACGAAGATCTCGACGCGGGTACCGGCTCCACGGCGGCGCTGCGCCTCGAGATCGAGGACCAGCGGCTCCCCCGAGGTCGCGCCGACGTTCACCGCGATCCCCCCGGGCTCGAGGTGGTCGACCGCCCGGGCAAGCGCGGCGCCGCCGACGTTGTCGACGATGCCCGCGAGCCTGCCGGCGAGGCCGGTGAGCTCAGGGCCGTGCACCACACGAGACGCGCCGATCTCCCGCAGCCCCTTCTCGCGCTCGGGAGAGCCGACGGCGGCCACGACCTCGGCGCCCATCCGGGACGCGAGCGCCACGGCGTAGCGCCCGACCCCACCGGAGGCTCCGGTCACGAGGACACGGCGGCCCAGCAGGGGCCCGAGGCGGCGCAGCGCCCGCAGCGCGGCCACCGCCGCGACGGGTACGGTCGCGGCGGCCCCGAGATCGACGGCGTCGGGAACGACGGCCAGCTCGCCGGTCGCCACCGCCCGAAGGGTGGCCCACCCACCGGCGGCGCCGAAGGTCGTCACGCGGGCGCCGGCCGGTGGGCCGGAACCGTCGGCGGCAGGGGTGACGACGACGCCGGCCGCGTCCCAGCCCGGCACCTCGCCCGGTTGCCGCATCGCGGCGAGGTAGCGCACCTCCCCGTGGTTCAGCGACACCGCTTCCACCGCGACCAGCGCTTCATCGGCGGCGGGGACGGGGTCGGGGACCTCAGCGAGAGCAAGTCCGGTCCGAGCCGACGGGGCATGAACGAGTGCATGCATGTCAACTGCTCCCAGCAATATCGTGTGTGACCTCGAAGCCGGTCACCACCGGGTCGAGGAGGGTCCTCATGGGACAGCCAGGCTGGGCGCACCGGCCAGGGCGGCCTTGGCGCGCCTGCTCAGGTCGTCGGCGACGATCTCCAGCTGGCCGTTCTCGAGCCCGTCGAGCGCGATCTCGACGAACTCGGCCGGCGGCATCTTCTCCACGTCCAGGGCGGACGTCAGGTCGGTGTCGACCAGTCCCACGTGCACGCCGACGACGAGCGTGCCTTGCGCGTCCAGCTCCATGCGCACACCGTTGGTCAAGTTCCACTGTGCCGCCTTGCTCACCGCGTAGGAACTGCTCCCCGGGTAGCAGAACCAGGAGGCCGCGGAGAGGATGTTGACGATCGCCCCGCCACCGTTGCGGGCCAGTATCGGAGCGAACGCGCGGATCATCGCCAGCGTCCCGAAGACGTTCGTCTCGATCTCGGCGCGGATCCGGTCGACATCACCGTCGACCAGATCCTGTGCCTGGGCGATCCCAGCGTTGTTGACCAGCAGCGTGACGTCGCCGGCCAGCGTTGCAGCCGCGGCGACCGACTTCGGGTCGGTGATGTCGAGCGATACCGGTTCGACACCCGGCACCGTCACGCGCGCCGCGTCCCGTGCCCCGGCGTACACCTTCGACGCCCCTCTCTCGTGGAGCTTGCGGGCGAACTGTGCACCGATGCCACGGTTCGCTCCCGTCACGAGCGCCACTGAGTTCTCGATCTTCAACTGCTTCTCCAGATGTCGGGCTGATGTCTCCTTTCGAAGGTAGGAACTCAGCACGGGCGTGACGATGCTCGGCAGCGTCGATGATGTGTCCGTCTGCCTCACCGGCGTGAGGCACATCGCGCCACGGACGCCGCCGACAGCGGCCGCGCCATCCTGGCGGTCTCGCGGCCGAGCCTGCTGCGTGCGTTGACGGCGCTGCCACTGCCGGCCGCCCCGGGCGCTCAGCGACGACGACGTCTTCCCCTCAGAGATTGGCCGTGTAGAAACCGACAAGTCGGTCGACGGCGGCGTCGACGTAGGCGGCTTCGTCATACATCTCGTAGTGGCCCGCGCCGTCGATCACCATGAGATCGACCGGATTGGGGGCCATCTCCCAGAGTCGCGTGCCGTTCTCGTACGAGCCGGTGGTGCCGATGCGGCCGGCGAGGACGACTTGTAGCGGCTGGGTCATGAGCTGATCGACGAGATGGAAGGCGTCGTAACCCAGGAGCAGTGGGTCGCTGCGGGAGAGCCGACGGTTCGTCGAGTACTCGTTCCCACCGCGTTCGGTGCGGTAGTACCGGACTGCCTCCAGAGTGTCGATGTCGGTCACGCCGCCGGCGGCGGCGTCCTCAACGGTGTCGGGGAGCCAGTTCTCGCGGGTGAGCTCCCCGATGCGGTTCTCGGTGCGGCGTGCGGTGGCCATGGCATCGAGTGCGGCGGCCGGGCCATCCGGCTGGAAGCTGCGAAACGCGGCGCCCAGGTTGACGGGAACGACCACGCCGACAGCCTTGATGCGGTGATCGGTACGGGCGGTATGTACCGCGTAGCCCCCGCCCGCGCAGACGCCGAGGACGCCAGTGCGCTCCGGATCGACGCCGACGATCGTGCTGAGCGCGTCGAGTGCGTAGCTGATGTCTTCCCCGCGGCGGTACGGGTCCTCGAGGTCCCGCGGCTCGCCGCCGCTGCGGCCCTGGTGGGCGGGGTCGAACACGAGCGCCGCGATGCCCCTGGCGGCGAGCCTGGAGGCGTAGTTGGCGCCGATCTGCTCCTTGACGCTGCTGCCTGGCGTGGAGAGCACGACGGTGCGTGTGGCCTCACCGTCGTCGGGCAGGTGGAGATCGGCCGCCAGCTCGATCGGTCCGCGCGGGATCGTGATGTGTTGGAGTGGCACGTGACACCTTCCATCCAGCAGTCGTCTGACAGCCAAGCGGTTCGACGTCCTATTGGCCCGGGCGCTTCACGATCTTGAAGGTGATCGGACCCCAAACACAGAACGTGCTCCGTGGCCAGGGAGAACAGACCTTGCTGAGTGCTGCGCCCGGTAGGGCCCGAAGACCATCGTCGCCGCTGACGGCGATGAAGTGATCTCGCATGTCGCGTCCTGGCTACTTGCCGATGCCGCCGACCGAACGACACTGGGCGGAGAGGTGTCGCAGGCGTTCGGCGGGCTGCACCGGTCGAGGGCCCCAACCCGACCCGCAACGCCACCGCCGTGGACCTGGCGGGCCCGGCGGTGGCCAACTCCACGGTGCGTCGGGGATGGAGGGGGGCTCGGTCGTCCCGCTTCGAGGAGAACCGGCGGGTCGTGGAAGTCGTACCCGCGACCCCGGCGTCTCCCTCGACATGCCCGAGGCGGCGCCCTCCGATGATCTGCTTGGAGGCGGGGACGGCAGGGATGGGGCCTCTCGACGCCGAGGAATCCGAGAGGGCACACAACCACCGGCCGCACCGGTCAGGTGTTGATCATCACTGTCTTGGCCTCGGTGTAGGCGCTGAGAACATCGGTCCCGTGCTCCCGTCCGATGCCCGAGCCCTTGAACCCGCCGAACGGCACTGTCCCGGTACTTATGTCGCCGAACGTGTTGAACCAGACGGTGCCCGCGCGTATGCCACGCGCAACACGGTTGATCCGTCCGATGTCTCGGGTCCACACCGAGGCGGACAGGCCGTACTCGGTGTCGTTGCCCCGGGCGATCGCGTCTTCGACGTCGGTGAAGGACATCAGCGCCGAGACCGGACCGAAGATCTCCTCCCGGACAGAGCGCATACCGGGATCGACGTTCTCCAGCAAGGTGGGTGGGATGAACCGCCCGTCGGCTTCCCAGTCCGCGACCCTGGTCACGGTCGCCCCCTCCTCGCGAGCAGTGTCGATCCAGTCGTTGACCCGTGCATAGTGCTCGGGAGCCGCGAGGGGGCCCATCATCGTGCCGGGCTCGAAGGGGTCGCCGGCGACGTACTTCCCCATCTCCTCGAGCAGCAGCTCGCGGAACCGGTCGTAGATCGTTTCCTGGACCAGGATCCGGCTGCCGGCCACGCATCCCTGTCCACTCCCCATCGCGAATCCGGCTACCGCCGTCTGCGCGGCCGCGTGGAGATCGGCATCGTCGAACACGATCGTCGGCGACTTCCCGCCCAGCTCCAGGGTGACCCGCTTGAGATCGCGCGCGGCGGTCTCCTGGATGTGGCGGCCGACGGCCAGTGAGCCGGTGAACGAGATCTTGTCGACGTCGGGATGGCTGATCAGCGCCTCCCCTGTGGTTCCGCCGTCCCCGGTGACGATGTTCACGACACCCGGGGGCAGGTCCGTCTCCGCGAGCAACTGGCCCAGCCGGATCGCCGAGAGGGAACTCCAGAGGGCGGGCTTGGCGACCACGGTGTTGCCGGTGGCCAGCGCGGCGCCGATCTTCCAGACCAGCTGCTGCAGCGGGCCGTTCCACGCCGTGATGGCGGCGACGACGCCGAGCGGTTCACGCAGGACGTAGTGCAGCTTCGAGGGCTCGGAGGGCGCCGCCTGCCCGTAGATCTTGGTGGGCCAGCCCGCGTAGTGACGCAGGACGTCGACGCACTGCCCCGCCAGCCACCGCATGGTCACCAGGGCGCCGCCCATGTCCAGCGAGTCGAGCACGGCCAGTTCCTCGGCGTGCTCCTCCAGCACGTCGGCGATCTGCAACAGCAGACGCCCCCGCTCCTGGGGCGTGATCGCCGACCAGGACGGGGACTCGAAGGCCCGGCGAGCGGCAGCGACGGCACGGTCGACATCCTCGGGGCCCGCCACCGCCACTTCGGTCAGCACCTGCCCGGTGGTCGGGTCCGTGGTCGGCGCCACCTTGCCGGACCGTGCCGGCTCCCAGTTTCCGCCGATCAGGAGACGGAGCGGCCCCTCGGTCAGCAGGGCCGGCGCGAGGCGTTCTCGCTCCGAAGTCGCATTCATGATCACTCCTAGAAGTACCAGTTGGTCCATCTAAGCTAACACGGAGATGGACTGGCTGGTTCATCTAGGATGGAGGGGTGACCGAAGAACGAGAGTGGCGACGGGTACGCAGCGACGGACAGGCCACCCGCCGAAGGCTGCTCGATGCCGCGGCCCGGGAGTTCGCCGACCACGGCATCGCCGGAACCAGGGTGGATCGCATCGCGAAACAGGCACGGGCGAACAAGTCCCAGCTCTACTCCCACTTCCCGAGCAAGGAGGCGCTGTTCGACGCGGTGCTGGCGGAACACGTCGATGCGCTGACCGACGTCGTCCGGCTGACCCCGCACGACCTGCCCGGCTATGCGGTTCGGCTGTACGACGCCTACCTGGCCGATCCGGCCGTGGTGCGGCTGGCGACCTGGAACCGCCTGGAGCGCAGGCCCGTCGGAGCACTGTTCCCGAACAACGGCGACTCGGCGAAGATCGCCGCGCTCGTCGAGCGCCAGGAGGACGGCACCCTCAACTCCGACATCGACGCCCAGGACGTCCATTCGATGGTCATCGCGATGGCCATGACGTGGTCGGCCGCCAGCATCACCACCACGGGAACCGCCTCGGAGGGACAGCAGATCCACCACCGCCGCCGCGCCTCCCTGCGCGAGGCCGTGCGCCGCGCCTTCGTCGACCGACCCGACGTGTGAGACCGTCGCATCACCTCCTCGAACTGGGTGCAGTCGGCACGCTGTCCAGGTGTGATGACCAGTGACAGGATGCGGCAGCGGCCATCCGCAGTCAGGTGGAGCTTGGTGGTGAAACCGCCACGCGAGCGGCGGAGCGCCTTCCGGCTTGCCGCCCCACGCATGGCCGTTGCGTCGCCGTGTCGGGCGCGGTCACGAGGACGGCCCGGTGACGAGGAGCTTGCCACGAAGGTGTCCCGCTTCGCTGCGGGCCAGCGCCCGGTCGAGCGCTTCGAAGGGGTACACGGCGTCGATCTCGACGGTGAAGGTGCCCTCGGCGGCCTGCTCCAGCACGGTAGCGACGGTCTCGGCGGTGAGCTGGGTCGGGTCGCCGCCCGCGACGATGGCACCCCGCGCACCGGCCGCGAAGTCGACGATCGTCACGATGCGGTCGGCGGGGATCAGTCCCTCGACACGGGCGACGAAGTCCCGTCCGGCGGTGTCGATCGCGCCGTCGACACCGTCGGGGGCGGCGGCGCGCAGTTCGGCGGGCATGGTGTCGCCGTAGCCGGCCGGAACGGCGCCCAGGCGCCGCAGGTGGTCGTGGTTGGCGGTGCTCGCCGTGCCGATCACCCGGTGCCCCGCGGCGGTCAGGAGCTGGGTGACGGCGCTGCCGACGGCCCCGGCGGCGCCGTTGACGACGAGCGTCGACGCCGGAGCCGGGTCGAGCAGACCGATCACCCGCTGGGCGGTCTCGGCCGAGGTGACGACGGCTGCCGCCAGCCTGGCATCGAGCCCGTCGGGCACCTTGGTGAGGCGCTCGCGGCGGGTGACCACGACGGCGGCGAAGGCGCCCGAGTCCGCGAAGCCGGCCACCAGGTCACCGGCGGCGAGGTCGTCGACGCCGTCGCCGACCTCCAGGACGGTGCCCGCGACGTCGTTGCCGATGACGACGGGCAGCGGCAGCGGCAGCATCTCGGCGAGGTAGCCGTTGCGGATCTTCCAGTCGAGCGGGTTGACGGCGATCTGCTCGACGCGGACCTTGACGTGCCCCGGTCCGACCTCGGGTTCGGTCACATCGGTCAGGGTCATTCCGTCGGGCCCGTAGGCGTTCAGGGTGTAGGCGCGCATGGTCGTGTCCTTGCTGTGGGTGGGTTCGGTGGTCGACGGTTCAGAGCGCCGGCGGGGTGCCGTCGAGCGCCGGGTAATCGGTGTAGCCGTGCCGGTCGCCGCCGTAGGCCCGGCTCAGATCGGGCTTGGCGAGCGGGGCACCGGTCGCGAGCCGGGTGACCAGGTCGGGGTTGGAGATGAACAGCCGGGCGAAGGAGACCGCGTCGGCCTGCCCGCCGTCGACGAGGCCGAGTCGGCGGGACTGCCCGGCGGTGTCGGCGTCCGCGGAGTTGAGGATGAACGTGCCGGCCCATGCGGCCCGCAGCGCGGGTGTCAGAGCGGGGTCCCCGGCCTCGACCAGGTGGAGGTAGGCGAGGCCGAACTTGTCGAGTTCGGCGACCAGGTGCGGGTAGAGCGTGGCGTAGTCGTCTTCGGCCGTGTCGCCAAGCCCGTTGGCCGGGGAGAGCCGGATGCCGGTGCGTTCGGCGCCGATCGCCGCTGCGACGGCCCGGGTGACCTCCAGGGTGAGTCGGGTGCGGTTCCTCTGCGAGCCGCCCCAGCGGTCGGTGCGCAGGTTGGCGTTGGTGGTCAGGAACTGGTGGAGCAGGTAGCCGTTCGCGCCGTGGATCTCGACACCGTCGAACCCGGCGTCGACGGCGTTGCGGGCCGCGGCGGCGAAGTCGGCGATCGTGTCGGTGATCTGCGCCTCGGTCAGCTCGTCGGGGACGACGTGGTCCTGGAGACCGGTCGGCGTGAAGATCTGTCCCGCCGCCTTCACCGGCGAGGGGCCGACCGGGGTGAGCCCGCCGTGCCCGGAGGCTTCGGTGGTGCTCGGGTGACCGATGCGGCCGGTGTGCATGAGCTGGGCGACGATCGTGCCTCCCGCCGCGTGCACGGCGTCGGTGACCTTTCGCCACGCGGCGACCTGCTCGGCCGCGTGCAGGCCGGGCGTCGCGGGATAGCCCTGTCCGATCACGGAGGGCTGGACGCCCTCGGTGATGACCAGGCCGGCGCTCGCACGCTGCGCGTAGTAGGTCGCCGTGTCGGCGGTGGGCAGCGTGCCGTCGGCGCGGCTGCGGGTCATCGGAGCCATGACGATGCGGTTGCGGAGCTTGAGGGTTCCTGCGGTGGTGGGCTGGAAAGCGGTGGACATGGTTGTTCTCCCGAGGATCGGAACGATCGGATACTTAGCCGAACAAGTAAAACGTAGACCGCATTCCTTGGCCGGACAACTTTTTCGGGAGTACCATCACGACATGCGAGAACAGCCGAGGGAACGGGCCACGCCCGCCGGGGCGGGCCCGGTCAGCCACGCGATCTTCCGAGTGGCACGGCTCCATCGGGTGCTCGCAGGCCGGCTGCTGCGGGACACCGGCCTGCACACGGGACAGGAACTCATCCTGATGGCGCTCTGGGAGCGCGGCCCGCAGCGGCAGGTCGACCTGGTCGCCGCGGTCGAAACGGACGCTCCGACGATGGCGCGCAGCATCGCCCGCCTGGAGAAGTCCGGTCTCGTCCGCCGCAGCGCCTCACCCGACGACCGACGAGCGGTGATCGTCGAGGCGACGGAGGCCAGCCTCGCGCTGCGCGCGAAGGTCGCCGACGCCTGGGCGGAACTGGAGCGCCTGACCACCACCGGCCTCGACACGGCCCGGCAGGCCGAGATCCTGGCCAGCCTCGGTCTGCTGGAATCCGTACTCACGGAGGCAGCCGGTCGCTGAGCATCGAGCACGGTCGCGGACCTCGGGCGGAGGCCCGGTCACCTCTCCCGACGGCTTCGCGCAGGTCTTCCATCAGCGTCGGCGGCGGCTTGCGGGGCTCCTTCCGCCGTCTGCTGAACGGCACCGACTCCACGATGGCCGGCCGCTGTTCCCAGCCAGTCCACGAAGACCTCCCGGAGGCGGTCCAGGTCCTCGGCCGTGACGGTGGCGAGACGCAGACCGTGGTGGAGGGCCAGTTCCCGTTTGCGCGCGACCTTCGCCGCGTACGTCTCCTTCGTCATGAGGCCCTTGGGCTTCGACGAACGTGCCGTCCGCCAGGTGCCAGGTGCCAGGTGCCAGGTGCCAGGTGCCAGGCGGTCCGTAGGCCCGTAGGCCGGTCGTGTTGAGTTCCGGATGGCGCGGGTAGGCGGGTTCCGGCTCATGGGCCACGCCCCAGTGATGAAGGAAGCGCCTCCCAGGCTCGCCGGAGATGCCGGTCCTGACCGTGGGGTTCCGGATCTCCATGAGGTGTCGGGCGGGCCGGGAGGGCCTGAGGTGTGACTGCTGAGGAGGCGTGCGCCGAGCGTCACCGTGCGGTGGACGGAGCCTCGCCGGTGCTGATCACCGCGCAGCGGTGGTGGTCGATGTCGACCACGCGCTTGGTGGCGCCGAAGATCTCCTGGAAGACGGGCTGTGCCGCGCACCGCTCGAACGACTCGCGGTCGACCCCGGAGGCGAGGCTGGCCGGCTGCGGCACCGGCCCACTCGACCCCTGGCAGGCCCACCGCGACTGCGCCGCACCAGCCCCGCCCCCGTCGCCGCGCTCCTCTCCTCGGCGCCGACCTGTCCGTGCTCAGCACGTCTCCCGAGCGCTTCCTGAGGATCTCGGCGGACGCGGCAGCGAGAAGGACCGCGCGGAAAACCTCGTGATCGTGGACCTCGTCCGCAACGATCTCGCCCCGCACCGCCCGCACCGCCCGCACCGCCCGCACCGGCACGGTCACCGCCGACGAGATCATCGCCCTGTCCGACGCGGCCGACGAGTTAGAGGAGACCGCGGTGAAGGCCCGCCCGTTGCTCTCCCTGACCCGAGCGGAGTTTCCCGGCCGCACCTTGGAGCCGGCGCCCTGAGCGGCGTCCGGACCCGCGAGAAGGGGCCCGCGGCTTCGGCCGAGCCGCGGGCCGTCCAGACCTGGACGTGAGACCCGACCTCGTTGCGGGCCCGAGTGGGGTGTAGTTGCACATGCCGTAGTGGCATGTGGTGTCGTCGAGGGCACCCACAGCACGAAAGGCCTGCCTGCGATGTACCCCTCCGCCACACCTCCCCGCGAGGTCAAGATCGGCGATGCCGCCGCATTCGCCGGAACCACCCCGCGCGCCGTTCGCCACTACCACCAGATCGGTCTGCTGCCGGAGCCCGAGCGAGGCGGAGACGGCCGCCGCCGCTACGGCTACGACGACATGATCCGCCTGCTGTGGATCCGCAAGATGTCCGAGGCCGGCATCAGCCTGGACGACATGCGGGGCGCCTTCGACGAAGCCCGGGACGTCGAGGGCGTCCTGGGCCGGCTGGAGGAGACCCTGGCCGCCCAGGAGGCCGACATCAAGCGTCAGCGCGCGGCGGTCCAGCGCCTGCGGACCGTGGGCAGCCCACTGGGCTTGCTCTCCCCGTTGGTCACGGACCGGCTCAGCCACCTGCCTTCTGGCGCTCTGCGCCCCTCCGACCTGGACGCCCTGCTGGTCACGGAACGGATCTTCGGGCCGCTGGGCGCCGCGATCCAGGCCAGCGTGTTCATCACCCTGGCGACCCGTCCCGACCTGCGGGCCGAGGCGGACCGCCTCGACGCGGCCGACGCCGCCCTCGACGACACCGTCGACCCGCACGACCCGCAGGTCGAGGAACTCGCCGCCCAGCACTGCGCCCACCACAAGGCCCTGCTCCAGGCCATCGAAGCGGCCGGACTCGACGTGGCCGAGGAGAGACTCTTCGAGACCTACGACGCCGAGGTGAGCGGCGAGGAGAGCCCCCGGACGAGCGCCCTCGCAGCGGTGACCAAGATGCCCTATGGCTTCTCCGCCGCCCGGACGCGGTGCGTGGAACTCACGGCACAGCTCGTAGCCCGCTCGTTGTAGGCCGTGACCCACAACAACCACGTCGAGACCCTGGTGGGGCGAGTGGCCTTGGTCATGCTGCGGGCTTCGCCCCTTCCGCCTCGGCGGCGCGGGCGAGGCACTCGACCCAGTCCTGGTGGTATCGGTAGAGCGCACCGGGGTGCTTGCGTCCGAGTTCCTCGACGAAGAAGGGGCCCTGCTGCGTTTCCTCGGTCAATACGTGACAGCCGTCGTCCGTGGGGGTGATGACCCAGCCGTGGTACGCGCTCGAACCCGTTTCGTCGCCGTCGACCGTCGTCTCCCACGCGAGCCTGGTGAACGGCTCGTACTCCGTCACGTGGAGAATCATGGGGAAACCTACCGTGACTCGGCTGAACCGGGTCCCCAGAGCCAGTCCCGATCCTCCGGACCGAATCCCTCCGGACCGAATCTTGACCCGGTCCTCGGGAGGGAAGTAGCTCGACCAGTTCTCGGCGTCGACGAGTAGCTTCCACACCACTTCGGGCGGCGCCTTCACGTCGATGTCGTTGAGCGCGTAGAGAGCCGACGCCGTTGGGTCGTACGGTTGGGGCCAAATCACCTTGTCATACATGAAATTCTCCAAACGTTGGACCGCTGCCCGGCGGGCGGTCACGTATTCCGACGATGGATACGCGTTCAGACGCGGCCGACGGCCACCGAGTCCCTGACCGCCTCCAGGCCGGCGGCGTGCGCGACAACGGGCTCGTATCCGAGCTCCGTCACGGCCTTGTCCGTGCGCAGGGTGCACTCCTGCCCGAGGAACCACCGAGCGGGAACGGGGACCTGGCCGGAAGCGGTCTCCGCGTCCATGTCGGGGACGTCGACGTCGACGCCGTAGATCTCGAACTGGGCCCCCAGGAACTCGCGGAGGGTGACACGGTGCCGGTCAGTGACGAAGTAGGCCTGCCCCGGTCGGCCGCGCTGCCATCCGCGGACGAGTCCTTCCACGGCGTTCTCGACGAACGTGATGTCGGTCGTGTGGCGGCCTCCGTCGATCCAGGCGAACTGTCCCGCCTTCGCGGCCGCGACCAGGCTCTCGACGAGGAAGCTGTCGGGTCCCCAGACGAACCGCGGGCGAATCGACACCGTGGCGAAGTCCGGGGTATTGGCGTCGAGCACGATCTTCTCTGCCATGGCCTTCGTGGCACTGTAGGCGGCTTCCGAGTCGGGCCGCAGCGGCGCCGTCTCGTCGACGTCCACGAGCGGGGCACCGGCGAGCAGCGCGGCCTCGCTCCCGCAGTGGACGAAGCGTGGAACCCGCGCGTAGCGAGCAGCGTCGACCGCTGCCTGGGTGCCCCGAACGGTCACCAGTTCATGGCGTTCACGATCAGCGGTGATATCCGTCTCGGCGGCGAGGTGGAACACCACGTCGCGGCCCTTCAGGTCGTTCCGCCACGTGAGCGGGTCGGTCAACTCGCCGCGCACGGGCTCCGCGCCCAGCGCCGAGATCTTCGCAGCCGAAGCCTCGCTTCGAACCAGAACCCCTACCGTGTGCCCCTCTCCGAGGAGTCGCCGTACCAGTACCTGACCGATGAACCCGGAACCGCCGGTGACGAATACGTGTGCCATGGACCTCTCCTTCTCCTTCGCTCTGTGTGAGCCCCTCGCCGCCCTCGGCGGGAAGGTCTCGTGGGTTGGAGCAGTCAGGGATCCGAATGGCTTCCCTCGATCGCAATCATGCTTTGAAGGTTTGCCATACAATTCATGGATGGCTTCTCTGCGGGCACTGGAGTGCCTCGTCGCTGTCGCGGACTCCGGATCGATCACACAGGCCGCGCTGTTGCTGCATTCGTCGCAACCCGCCGTCTCCCATCAGCTCGCTTCGTTGGAACGCGAGACCCGGACGGTTCTGCTTCGCCGCGAGCCTCGGGGGGTCAAGCTCACTTCCGCGGGGCGTGCCGCCGTAGCGGACGCCAGACGAGCGATCGAAGCGGCAGCCTCCGCGGTTCGGTCGGCGCGCGCAGCGGGCCAGGCGGCCGGCGGTGTCCTGCGACTGGTCTGCGCACAGAGCCTCACGGTGCCGCTGCTCGCTGCCGTCGTTCGGCAGTGGCATCACCGATACCCGGAGGTCGCGATCACGCTGCGCGAGTCCACGGCGATGGACGAGGCGCTCGGCCTCGTCGACTCCGACGAAGTCGACGTAGCGGTGCTGACCGCGCCCTCGGCCGGCCGCTTCACGATCACCGCCCTCGCGGAGGAGGAGATCGTATGGGCGGCGCCCGTCGGCCATCCGCTGACCGAGCGGCCGGCCGTCCGCCTCGAGGACCTCGAAGGCGCGCCGCTCGTCCACTTCACACCGGACAACGGCCTCAGCGCCTGGCTCGACCAGTCCCTGGCCCGCGTGGGCGTCCACCCGCAGACGGTGATGAGGACATCGGTGACCGCGACGGCACCGCAACTCGCGGCCGCCGGACTGGGAATCGCCGTGTGTCCCGTGAGCGCGGTCAGCCACGGCTTTCCCGGCGCAGTGCGGTCGTTCTCTCCGCGGTGGGTCAGGCAACTGGTGGCGGTGACGTCCACGGAGCCGGATCCGCTCGTCGCACGCTTCATCGACGATCTGCGCAGTCACGGCATGCGCGTGCCGCGCGATGTGCGGGAGCAGCTCGCGCAGGGCGCTCTTCCGCACGGGACACCCCCGGCCACCGCCGAGGCGGCCCACTCCGGGGCGGGCCAGGATCCGACCTGAGATCACCGCCGTTGGCCGGTTGCCGCGATGAAGGCTTGTACGAGGGGGCGGTCGTCTCCTCGGCGGGTGGCCATGAAGACCTGGCTCACCGTGGTCGGCTCGTCGAGTTCCAGCCTTCGGGCGCCCGAGGGAAGCAGTGTGGTGACGCTGTACGGAGCGACAGTGACACCGAGGCCGGCCGCGACGAACGTGACGATGGTGTGCCAGTTCGAACACTCCTGGGTGACCTTGACGTCGACGCCGGCGTTCCGCAGTGGCCGCGTGTTCGTGTCGAACGCCTTGGGTCCCGCTGAACGCGGGAAGAGGAGCAGGGGGTCGGCGGCCAGCGCTCGCGCTGCCACCCGGTCGCCCACGGCAGCGGGGTGATCTGCGGGGACGACGGCGACGAACCGTTCCGACGCCAGGAGCCAAAGGTCGATGTCGTCCCGCTTCTCGGCATCCCGGACGATTCCGACGTCGGCCGTGCCGCGCTCCAGGGCCGCCAGGACATCGGTGGTGAAGCCGTCGTGCAGTTTGACCTGGACCTCGGGGCGGCGCCGGGAGAACTCCCGGAGGTGCTCGCCGACCATGGTGGTGGCGGAGGTGATGAAGGCGACGTCCAGGCGGCCGGCCTCGCCACGGCCGACGCGCCCGGCCTCGTCGAGGTCGGCGGCCAGCGTGTCCAGAAGACTCTGAGCCCGTGGCCGGAACGCCGCCCCCGCCTCTGTGAGGCGGACGCTCCGAGAGGTCCGCCGGAACAGCTCGACGCCGACGATCGTCTCGAGCTGTCTGATCTGCTGGGACAGCGCGGGCTGAGCGATGTGCAGCCGACGGGAGGCGCGGCCGAAGTGCAGTTCCTCGGTCAGCGCCAGGAAGTACCGCAGATGGCGAAGCTCGATGCGTCGATCCATAGGGGCAGCTTATTGATAGGCACTGATGCTGGTATTGGACATATGGGTGAGCATGGCCGGACGCTGTGGGAAGCGACACCGGAAGGGAGTCCGCACCCATGTCGTATGCCTCTGCCCCCATCGAGGTCTCCTCGATCGCCACACAAAGTGACGCCGAAGCGTTCCAAGCGCTGAACGAGGAGTGGATCTCGCGCCTCTTCACCCTGGAGGACGAGGACCGAGCCGTGCTCGGTGATCCGTTCGGCCGCATCGTGGCCACGGGCGGCGACGTACTCGTGGCCCAGGAGCCGGGCAGTGGGTCGGTGGTCGGCTGCGTCGCGCTTCTGGCGTATCCGGACGATGTGTTCGAGCTGGCGAAGATGGCCGTGGCGCCCGCCACGCAAGGACGCGGCATCGGCCGCCTGCTCATGGCCGCAGCGATCGACCGCGCCAAGGCACTCGGCGGGACACGGCTGTTCCTCGGCACGAACACCAAACTGGCTCCCGCCCTCCACCTCTACGAGGACGCGGGATTCGTCAGAATCCCCCGCAACCGTCTCCCCGTGTCCGACTACTACGCCCGCGCCGACGTCCTCATGGAGCTGGCTGTCGGACCGTCCGACGAAGGCCGGACGAAGATCGCCGTTCAGCGGCAGGCGTGACGGCGATCACGGACGTCCTTCGGGGGCGCTGCGTAGGCTTGGGCTGCCGGCGCCACGGTGGGTTGTGAGGGGGCAGCGTGAGTCCCGAGGAGAGTGCGGGACGGCTGTCCGGACACGCGACTCGTTGTAGGGTGTCGAAATAGCCCTTGACCTGCGAGAACGCGGGCAGGGAGCCTACTTTTGGGAGTGCCCCGATGTTCCGCACCATGTTCAAGTCCAAGATCCACCGTGCCACCGTCACCCAGGCCGACCTGCACTACGTCGGCTCGGTGACCATCGACGCCGAGCTGCTGGACGCCGCGGATCTGCTGCCCGGTGAGCTGGTGCACATCGTGGACATCACCAACGGGGCCCGGCTGGAGACGTACGTCATCGAGGGGGAGCGCGGGTCCGGGGTGATCGGGATCAACGGGGCCGCGGCGCACCTCGTGCACCCCGGTGACCTGGTGATCCTCATCAGCTACGCCCAGGTCGACGACGCCGAGGCACGGTCGTTGCGGCCCCGGGTCGTGCACGTGGACGGCGACAACCGTATCGTCGCCCTGGGCGCCGACGCGTCCGAGCCGGTACCGGGCTCGGACCAGCGACGCAGCCCTCAGGCCGTGTCGGCCTGACGTACCGGTGTACTGACCTGCTGATCCCGCGGGGACGAGGAGCGTGGCCGTGAGTGACATCGAGATCCGTGACGACAGGGCGGCGGGGCGGCTGGAAGCGGTGGCGGCCGGAGAGGTCGTCGGCCGCATCGAGTACTTCGAGCTCGACGGCCCCGAGCGGGCCCTCGTCCCCGTCCACACGATCGTCGAACCGGCCCACGAAGGCCACGGCATCGCCGGTTCCCTGGCGCGTGAGCTGTACGGGATCGCACGGCGGGAGGGCGTCACCGTCGCCCCGCTGTGCCCGTACGTCGTGAAGTGGGCCGAGCGCCACCCGGACGAGGCGCCCGCCGCCGCCCCGGAGCTGCTGCGCGCCGCCAAGGAGTGGCTCGTGGCCCATCCCGAGCTGTTCTGACCGCGGACCAAGAGAGAGGGACGGGGACGCGCGTGCTGGCGCTCTTGCACACCTCGGCCGTTCACGTTCCGGTCTTCGACGCGCTGCGTGACGCGGCGCATCCGGGCCTTGAACTGCGGCATCACGTCGACGCCGGGCTGCTGGAGCGGGCCCGGCGGGACGGGCCCGAGGCGGTGGCCGCATCCGTCGCTGCCGTGCTGACGCGGGCGGTGTCGGAAGGGGCGCGCGCCGCGCTGTGCACCTGCTCGACCATCGGTGGTGTCGCCGAGGCGGCAGCCGCCGTGGCCGGCGTGCCGGTGCTGCGCGTGGACCGGCCCATGGCCGCGGCCGCGGTGGCCGTCGGTCCGCGTGTCCTCGTCCTCGCCGCCCTGGAGAGCACGCTCGCTCCGACGGCGGCGCTGATCGAGGAGGAGGCACAGCGCGCGGGCCGCCCCGTGGAGGTGCGGACCCGGCTGGTGGACGGCGCCTGGCCGCGGTTCGAGGCGGGCGACGTCGGGGACTACCTGCGACGGGTGGTCGAGGCGGCCGACTCCGCCACCGGCGCCGACGTGATCGTCCTGGCCCAGGCGTCCATGGCGCCCGCCAGGGAGTCGACGACGGCCCGCGTCCCCGTGCTGGCCAGCCCCGCGCCCGGACTGGCCGCCGGGGCGCACGCGGCCCGCCGGGTCCGGCCGGGCGGACTGGGCCACCCGGACCCCGGGGTTCCTGCCGGGGAGTGAGTGGGGAGGCGGCCGTCGGGTAGGCGGGGGACAAGTCCACAGAGCCGACGTCGACCGACTGGCCGGAGGACAGCACCATGACGAACCCGTATCCGGATCCCGTCCCGCCCGGGCCCACTCCAGGACCCGCTCCAGGTCCGGACCCGGAGCCACCACATCCGCACCCGGACCCGGCCTCACCACCGGCCCCCGGTCCGGAGCCGACCCCTCCGCCGCCGCCCCCGGGGCCCGGCCCGCAGCCCACGCCCCAGCCTCCGGGGCCCGGCCCGCAGCCGACCCCTCCGCCCCCCGGCCCCGGCCCGCAGCCGCCTCCCGACCCTCCCGGGCCCTCGCCGTCCCCGATCCCGCCGGGGCCCGAGCCGGTGCCCAACCCGGAGCCGGGGCCGCCGCTCACCTGAGCCCAGGGGCGAGGCGGGCACCGGGCAAGGGGCTACGCGGTGACCTCCGACCGGTCCCCGCCCCACAGCGTGTGGAACGCGCCGTCCCGGTCCGTCCTGCGGTACGTGTGCGCCCCGAAGAAGTCCCGCTGCCCCTGGGTCAGGGCGGCGGGGAGCCGCTCGGCGCGCAGGGCGTCGTAGTAGGCGAGGGCGGCGGCGAAGCCCGGCGTCGGCACGCCCTGCCGGGTCGCGGCGACCAGGACCTCGCGCCAGTCGTCCTGCGCGGCGGCGATCTCCTGGGCGAACGTCTTGTCCGACAGCAGGCTCGGCAGGTCGGACCGGGCGTCGTACGCGGCCCGGATGCGGTCCAGGAAGGCCGCCCGGATGATGCAGCCGCCGCGCCAGATCGCGGAGACCGCGCCGAGATCGATGTCCCAGCCGTACTCCTCGCTGCCCGCGGCGATCTCGTGGAAGCCCTGCGTGTACGACACGATCTTCGACGCGTACAGCGCCTGCTCCACCCGGTCGGCGAAGGCCGCCGCCTCCGACTCGCCGAGCGGGGACGCCTTCGGGCCCGCCAGGCCGCTCGACGCCTCCCGCAGTGCCGCGTGCCCGGACAGGGAACGCGCGAAGACGGCCTCCGCGATGCCCGACACCGGCACACCCAGGTCCAGCGCGATCTGCACCGTCCAGCGGCCGGTGCCCTTCTGCTCGGCCTGGTCGACCACCACGTCCACGAAGGGCTTGCCCGTCGCCCCGTCCACGTGCGACAGCACCTCCGCCGTGATCTCGATCAGGTACGAGTCCAGGCGGCCGGTGTTCCAGGTGCGGAAGATCTCCGCGATCTGCGCGGGGGAGTACCCGGCGACGTCGCGCAGCAGCTGGTACGCCTCGCCGATCAGCTGCATGTCGGCGTACTCGATGCCGTTGTGCACCATCTTGACGAAGTGCCCGGCGCCGTCGGGACCGACGTGGGTCACACAGGGCGCCTCGTCCGCGGCCTTCGCCGAGATCTTCTCCAGCATCGGGCCCAGCGACTCGTACGACTCCTTCGAGCCACCCGGCATGATGCTCGGCCCGTGCAGCGCGCCCTCCTCGCCGCCGGAGATGCCGGTGCCCACGAAGTGGATGCCCTGCTCGCGCAGTTCGCGCTCCCGGCGCCGGGTGTCCGCGAAGTGTGCGTTGCCCCCGTCGATGATCATGTCTCCGGGCTCCAGGAGCGGGGCGAACTCCCGGATCACCGCGTCGGTCGGGTCTCCGGCCTTCACCATGATCACCAGACGTCGCGGGCGCTCCAGCGCGGCCACGAACTCCTTGGCGGTCTCGGTCGCGACGAAGTCGCCCTCGCTCCCGAACTCCTCCACCAGCGCGTGCGTGCGCGACGCGGTCCGGTTGTGCACCGCGACCGTGTAGCCGTTGCGGGCGAAGTTGCGGGCGAGGTTGCGGCCCATGACCGCGAGACCTGTGACGCCGATCTGCGCTGTAGTACTCATTGGGTTGGCTCCTAGTGACCTTGGTGTCCGTGGTGCCTGTGTAGGTGTTGCCCTGTGTACGTGGTGCCCCGTGCAGTTGGTGCCGGTGCCCGCCAGTATCGCCGGTTTCGCCGCTCGACCATGCTGACGTGCCGGGACGCGCGTCGCACTTTCTGCTTCCCGTCCTCCCCCGGGACTTCAGTACGCGCGGAACGGGCCGGGCGCCTCAGTGGGCCGACCCGTCATCCGGCCAACGGCCGCCCGTTCCCGGCCACTCGGGGTGACCAACCGGCCGGTTGCCGTCTTGTCATGGCCTGTTCGCGGCGCTTACTTTTGCCCCTCCTGACGCAATGTCGAGGGGGACCTCCATGGCCGTACGCGGCCGGCACCGCCGGTATCAGCCGAACAGGATCAACCGCGCCTCACTGACCGTCACCGCGGGGGGTGCGGGACTGGCCCTTCCCCTCGTCGGCACCGGCACGGCCCACGCGGCCGACGTGGAGACCTGGGACAAGGTCGCCGCCTGCGAGTCCACCGACGACTGGGACATCAACACCGGCAACGGCTACTACGGCGGGTTGCAGTTCACCCAGTCCACCTGGGAAGCCTTCGGCGGCACGCGGTACGCCCCGCGCGCCGACCTGGCCTCCAGGGAACAGCAGATCGCCGTCGCCGAGAAGGTGCTGGACACGCAGGGCCCAGGCGCCTGGCCGGTGTGCTCGGAGCGGGCCGGACTGACCCGGGGCGGCGAGCCGCCCGACATCCGGCCGGCCGGGTCCGCGGCGCCCGCGCAGAAGAAGTCGGGCTCGGTGAAGGACATCCAGCCGCAGACCACCCCGCAGTCCCGGGCGGGCAAGGCGAAGATGTACACGGTGGTCACCGGCGACACCCTCTCCGGCATCGCCGACACGCACGAGGTCCGCGGCGGCTGGCAGCGCCTGTACGAGACCAACCGCAGCGCGATCGGCTCCGATCCCGACCTGATCCTGCCCGGCCAGCGCCTGTCACTGCGCGGTCAGGGGACCACCAAGGCGCCCGGCCCCGAGGCGGGAAGACCGCAGGGCAGGCAGCAGCGGACGCAGCAGGACGAGCAGCGGCAGAAACAGCAGGACAAGCAGCAGAAGCAGCAGCGGAAAGAGCAGAAGCAGAAGCCGAAGCACGAGCCGAAGGAACGGAAGCGGCAGGAACAGAAGGGGCAGGAGCAGAAGCACCAGGAGCAGCGGAAGGCGCCGAAGGAGTCGTCCGCCGACAGCGGCAAGGCCAGGGCGGCCGGCAAGGCCACCGCCCACCGAGCCGTCGTGGCCCCCGTCGACGCCGCCACCGGCACGCCCTACCACCAGTCGGGCTCCTCCTGGTCCAAGGGCTACCACACGGGCGTCGACTTCCCCGTCCCCACCGGCACCTCCGTCAAGTCGGTCGCGGACGGCCGGGTGGTCAGCGCGGGGTGGGGCGGTTCGTACGGCTACCAGGTGGTGATCCGGCACGGGGACGGCCGATACTCCCAGTACGCGCACCTCTCGGCGATCTCCGTGAGGAACGGTCAGTCGGTGGGCGTCGGTCAGCGCCTCGGCCGCTCCGGCTCCACGGGCAATGTCACGGGCCCGCATCTGCACTTCGAGGTGCGGACGGGGCCCGGCTTCGGCTCGGACGTCGACCCGGTGGCGTACCTGCGGGCCGGCGGCGTCAGGATCTGATCCGGACCCGGCGGGGGCCGAGCACGGGCGGCGGGATGAACGGGCCGCCGTAGAAGGGGCCGTAGGAGAGCGTCGTGTTGTCGTCGCTCTCCTCCGGTATCCGTGCTTCGTACGCCTCCTCGGCGGGGGCGAGGTCCGTCACCGGCTGTGCCACCGGTGACGGCACGAAGACCTTGTCGGACAGCCGGGCCACCTGCGGTACGGCTGCCACCGGCTCCCGGACCGGGGCGTCCTCGGCCGGTACGGGTGCCTGCACCGGTCCAGCCGCCTGCGCCGGCCCGGGAGCCTGCACCGGTCCGGCCACCTGCACCGGCCCGGGTGCCGGGGTCCCGGTCGTTGCCGCTCCGGCCTCCAGGAGTGCCACGGTGTCCGCGGCCAGGGCCGGGGACCCGTCCGTACCGGCGCCCTCCCGCGCGATGCGCTCCGTCGTCAGCATGATCAGTCCACCGGCGGCCACCACACCGCAGCTCAGCGCGAGCACGGTGCCGGTCGTGCCGTGACGGAACGTCTCGTTGAACATCGTGATGCCGACGACGGCGGCCACCACCGGGTTCACGACCGTCAGCGTGGCCAGTGGGGCGGCGAGACCGGCGCCCCGGTAGGAGGCCTGCGACAGCACCATGCCGGCCGTGGCGAGTACGCCGATCACGGCCAGCGACGGCAGATCACCGGCGGACACCCCGCCGTTCCAGTCGACCGCGACCGTCTTGGTGAAGACCGAGGACATTCCGAACGCTATGCCGGACGCGGTCGCCAGCAGGATGCTGCGGACCGCCGGGTGCCGGTGCGCGGCCCGGCCGGCGATCATCAGCGCGACGACCGCGCCACCGGTGACCAGAGCCGCCCCGACCCGCTGCGCCGTGTCCAGCGACTGCGCGTCGGAGGCGCCGACCAGGGACAGCAGACCGGCGAGACCCGCCGTGGCCATCAGCGCGCCACGCCAGGCCGTCGCACCGGCCCTGCGGCCCACGAAGAGCGCCGCCATGGGCAGCGCGAAGACGATGGTGAGCGCTCCCAGCGGCTGCACCAGACTCAGCGGACCGAGCGCGAGGGCGACCACGTGCAGCAGACCGCCCAGGCCGTTGAGCGAGACCGCCGCCCACCAGGCGGGCCGGCGCAGAGGAGCGTACTGAGCACCCGGGGACGACGCCGCGACCTGCTCCTGCACGATCGCTCCGCCCGCGTAGGCCACCGCGGATACGAGCGACAGCAGCACGGACAACGCGAGGGCGCTCATCGGCTGCTCCTCTGCGTGAGGCGGGGGCACTGGGCCCGGCGCGGCGAACGGTCGTCATCCATGGACAACACGATGCCGTCTCAGGGTCTTCCCGTCGTCGTCCCTGAGCATTCTTTGGGTCCTACTACCGATGGAGTACGACGGCGCCGCCGTCCTCCCCAGGGTGGGCGACTTCCGACCCCGACCCCTGGCCCCGTCCCCTAAGGGCCCTGATACTACTGCTCTCCGTGGACCTCGACCCCGCCCTCTCCGCCCTCCGCCCGCTCGGCGGCTTCTCGGTCCTGCGCGTCTCGCGGACCGCGCCGTCACGGCGGCCCGCCGCCCTCTCGCCCCTCGCACACGTCTACGCGTCCGAGTGCCCCGGTTACACCGAATACGGAGACGCGATGGCGGACGTTCAGGTTCCGTTTGACTGGTCCGACCCGCTGGGCCGTCGCGTCCGCAAGGTCGCCACCGCGCTCGGCGCCCCCGAGGCCCGGGTCGCCGCCTCCGTGGCCCAGCAGGGACTCGCGGCCCGCCTGTGGTCGGTGACCCTGGCCTGCGCCGTCCTGTACGGACACGTCCCGGATCTCGATCCGCGCCTGCTGCACTGGGACCCCGAGGCCACCGCACCCGACGACCTGTGGCTCACCGAGGTGCGCGCCCAGCCGGGGGACGGCGCCACCGTCGCGGACGTCGTCCTCACCACCCACCTGGCGCCCCTCACCGAGGCCGTGCACACCCGGTACGGCGTCGCGACCGGACTGCTGCGCGGCAACACGGCCTCCGCCCTGGCCGGCGCCGGCCGGGAACTGGACCGCTGGGCCCGCCGACACGGCCGTACGGACACCGCCGCCCGCGCCCGGTCGCTCACCGCGGGTCTGCTGGCCCACCCACTGCTCGCCGGCGCGGGGACGCTCACCGGCACGTCCTTCCGGCGCCGCAGCTGCTGCCTGTACTACCGGGTGCCCGGCGGGGGCGTCTGCGGCGACTGCTGCTTCCCGAGTCCGCCGGGGCCCACCCGTTCCCCGCGCCCGCCGGAGCCCGGCAACTCCCCGCGCCCCCCGCGCTCTTCCCCAGGCGCCCGCTCTGGGTGACCATGAGGGAACCAGCCGCCGAGACGGGAGGTTCCGGGTGCGCGTGGGACTGCTGACCCGTGAGTTCCCGCCGGACGTCTACGGCGGTGCCGGAGTCCACGTCGAGTTCCTCGCCCGGGAGCTCGCCCGCCTCGTCGACCTGGACGTGCACAGCTGGGGCGAGGGCCGCAGCGACGGCGTGCTGCGCCACCGCCCCTGGTCCGCGCTCGACGGCGCCAACGACGCGCTGCGCACCTTCTCCGTGGACCTCGCCATGACCGCCGCCCTCGAAGGGCGCGAACTGGTGCACTCCCACACCTGGTACGCCAACCTGGGCGGCCACCTCGCCAAGCTCCTGTACGGCGTCCCGCACGTGGTGACGGCCCACTCCCTGGAGCCCCTGCGTCCCTGGAAGGCCGAGCAGCTCGGCGGCGGCTACGCGCTGTCCGGCTGGGCCGAGCGCACCGCGTTCGAGGCGGCCGACGCCGTGGTCGCCGTCTCCGGCGCCATGCGCGAGGACATCCTCGGCTGCTACCCGGACCTCGACGCCTCCCGGGTCCACGTCCTGCACAACGGCATCGACACCCGGCTCTACCGGCCCGACCACGGCACCGACGTGCTGGAGAGGATCGGCCTGGACCGCTCCCGCCCGTACGTCCTCTTCGTCGGCCGCATCACCCGTCAGAAGGGCGTGCCCCATCTGCTGCGCGCGGTACGGGACATCGAACCGGCCGCTCAGGTGGTGCTGTGTGCGGGCGCCCCGGACACCCCCGAGATCGACCAGGAGTTCCGCGAGCGCTTCGCCGAACTCGGCCGCGCCCGCGAGGGCGTGCACTGGATCCCGCGCATGCTGCCGCGCCCCGAGGTGATCCAGCTCCTGACCCACGCGGCCGTCTTCGTCTGCCCTTCCGTCTACGAGCCCCTCGGCATCGTCAACCTGGAGGCGATGGCCTGCGGCACCCCGGTGGTGGCCTCCCGGGTGGGCGGCATCCCCGAGGTCGTGGCCGACGGCGTGACGGGGGTACTCGTCCCGAGGGAGGACGGTGCGGACGACGCCTTCGAGACGGGTCTCGCGCGCGCCCTGGACTCCGTCCTCGGCGATCCGGCGGCCGCCCGGCGGATGGGCGAGGCGGGCCGGGAGCGCGCGGTGGAGGAGTTCGGCTGGGACGCGGTCGCGCGCCGCACGGTCCGGCTCTACGAGGAGATCCTCAAGCGGGCTTGAGCCGCCCCGCCCGGGGCGGCCGAGGGTGAACGAGGGTGAGGGGAGCGGCCATGCGTCGTGGAGGTCCTTCGGTGCTCGGCATCGTGCTGGCGGGCGGAGAGGGCAAGCGCCTGATGCCCCTGACCGCGGACCGCGCCAAACCCGCGGTCACCTTCGGCGGCACCTACCGGCTCGTCGACTTCGTGCTGTCCAACCTGGTCAACGGGGACATCCTGCGGATCTGCGTCCTGACGCAGTACAAGTCGCACTCCCTGGACCGGCACATCACCACCACCTGGCGGATGTCCAGCCTGCTCGGCAACTACGTCACCCCGGTCCCCGCCCAGCAGCGCCTCGGCCCGCGCTGGTTTCTCGGCAGCGCCGACGCGATCCTGCAGTCCCTGAACCTGGTGCACGACGAACAGCCCGAGTACGTCGCGGTGTTCGGCGCCGACCACGTGTACCGGATGGACCCGCGCCAGATGCTCGCCCAGCACATCGAGTCCGGGGCGGGCGTCACCGTCGCCGGGATACGGGTCCCGCGCGCCGAGTCGCCGTCCTTCGGCGTGATCACGCCCGGCTCGGACGGGCAGACCGTCACAGGATTCCTGGAGAAGCCCGCCGACCCTCCCGGCCTGGCCGACGACCCCGGGTGCGTCTTCGCGTCGATGGGCAACTACGTCTTCACCACCAAGGCCCTCGTGGAGGCCCTGCACCGGGACGCCGAGGACGCGAACTCCCTGCACGACATGGGCGGTTCGATCCTGCCCCGGCTCACCGATCGGGGCGAGGCCGCGCTGTACGACTTCAGCGCCAACCACGTGCCGGGGGAGACCTCCCGGGACCAGGGTTACTGGCGGGACGTGGGCACCCTGGACGCCTACTACGACGCCCACATGGACCTCATCGCCGAGCGGCCCGCGTTCAACCTCTACAACCGCGACTGGCCGGTCTACACCCACTCCACCCAGCTCTCGCCCGCCCGCTTCAACGCCGGCGGCATCGCCAGCGAGTCGATCATCAGCGCGGGCTGCCTGATCCGGGGTCAGGTCACCCGGTCCGTGCTCTCCCCGGGGGTGGTGGTCGACCCGGGCGCGGTCGTGCAGGGCTCGGTGCTGCACGACAACGTGCACATCGGCCGGGGCGCGGTGGTGCGCGGAGCGGTGCTGGACAAGAACGTCCAGGTGCCGCCGGGCGCGACGATCGGCGTCAACCCGCAGCGGGACGGCGAGTTGTACACGGTCTCCAAGGGCGGCGTGATCGCGCTGGGCAAGGGGCAGCGGGTGCCGTGAGACACGGCCGGCCGGGCGGACGGCGGCCCCGGGAGCGCGCGACACCCGTGATACGCGCGTTGATCCCGGGGCCGTTGTCATGTCCCTGGACGTCAAGCGGAATCCGTGTTGTCATGCCTCTGCACCGCTGCCGTTACATCGATGTATGACATCGATGTCCTGAGCCATCAGCCACCACCCGTTCTCGAGGAGAGGGTCAGTGCGCACCAAACGACTCAGAGACAGACTCGCCCTGTTGCTGGCCGCCGCGCTCGGCGTCGCGGGACTCGCCGCCGTGCCGGCCGCCAACGCGTCCGCCGCCGACGACACCGCGGAGATCCACGGCCTGAAGGGCGAGTACTACACCCAGTCCGCCCCCGGCGCCTTCGACTTCCACGAGCTCAAGGCCACCGGCTTCGACCCGCAGGTCGACTTCAACACCCTGGAGCCGCGACTCGCCTTCGCCACCGGGCAGTCGGACGACGTGAACGTCCGCTGGACCGGCAAGCTCGTCCCGGAGAAGACCGGCGCCCACACCTTCTCGATCATCGGCGACAACGGCTTCCGCCTCTGGGTCGGCGGACAGCTCGCCATCGACCACTGGGTCGACGACTGGGACCGCGAACAGACCGCCCAGCCCATCGAGCTGACGGCCGGCCAGTCCTACGACATCAAGCTGGAGTACTTCGAGCACTACGGCGGCTCCAACCTCCACCTGCGCTGGACCGAGCCCGGCGGCAGCAAGGAGGCGATCCCGCAGTCGGCGTTCCGCCTGCCCGACGGCTTCGACTACAACGGTGCGACGGCGACCACCGTCCAGTCCACGGGCCGCACCCTCAAGCTCGACTTCGCGAGCCCGCTGGCCGCACCCCCGGCCGGTCTCACCGACCACCTCGAAGCGGTGATCGGCGGCGCCACGTGGCCGCTCGGCGAGACCAAGCTGGACCCCGCCGACCCCAGCGCCCTGCTCGTCGCCCTCGACCAGCCCGTCGTCGGCAACAAGAACGGCGACGCCCCCGGCGCCGCCGACGTCCGCTACGACGGCGAAGGCGGCCTTACCGACACAGAAGGCAACGTTGTCAACGCCTTCTGGAGCAGCGGCGGCAACGACTCGACCTACGAGCTGCGCACCGACTGGGCCGACGAGGTCGGGCCGGACAACGCCCTCCCGGAGTACCCGCGCCCGCAGCTGACCCGAGACGAGTGGCAGAACCTCAACGGCCGCTGGCAGTTCGCCGCCGCCGAGGCGGGTGAGCAGCCGCCGGTCGGCGAGAACCTGAAGGAGCGCATCCTCGTCCCGTACCCGGTGGAGTCCCAGCTCTCCGGCATCCAGCGGCACGAGGACCGCATGTGGTACCGCCGCACCTTCACCGTGCCCCGCGACTGGCACATCGGCTCCTCCCAGCGGCTGCAGCTGAACTTCGGCGCCGTCGACTGGCAGTCCGAGGTGTACGTCAACGGCACCAAGGTCGCCGACCACAAGGGCGGTTACGACAAGTTCAGCGCCGACGTCACCGAGGCCCTCAAGCCCGGCCGCACCCAGGAGCTGATCGTCGGCGTCTACGACCCGACCGACGCGGCGGAGGGCGAGAACCCGCCGCTCGGCAAGCAGCGCCTGGACCCGAGCGGCATCTGGTACACGCCCAGCTCCGGCATCTGGCAGACCGTCTGGATGGAGCCGGTCGCCCGGGACCACGTAGACTCCCTGAAGCTCACCCCGCACGTCGACGGCGCGGCGAGCACGCTCACCGTCGAGCCGAAGGGCGTGCGCGACGGCGTGCGGGTCAAGGCCACGGCGTACGCCGGGCACCGCAAGGTCGCCACGGTGAGCGGCCGCACCGGTGAGCCGCTGACCCTGAAGATCCGCGACCCGCGCCTGTGGTCGCCCGACGACCCGTTCCTCTACGACCTCAAGGTCACCGTCGGACGCGACCAGGTCGACAGCTACTTCGGGATGCGCTCCATCGCCGTCGAGAAGGTGAACGGCGTCCCGCGCACCATGCTCAACGGGAAGCCGACCTTCCTGATGGCCACCCTCGACCAGGGTTTCTGGCCGGACGGACTGCACACCGCGCCCACCGACGAGGCCCTCGCGTACGACCTCAGGCTGCACAAGCAGCTCGGCTTCAACTCGGTGCGCAAGCACATCAAGGTCGAGCCGGACCGCTGGTTCTACTGGGCCGACAAGCTGGGCCTGATGGTGTGGCAGGACATGCCCGCGATGACCGCCGGGAAGAACCCGTCCACCGCCGCCCGCGCCGAGTACGAGCGGGAGATGAAGGAGATGATCGACGAACACGTCAGCCACCCGTCGATCGTCATGTGGGTCACCTTCAACGAGGGCTGGGGCCAGTACGACATCGGCCGCGTCGCGGCGCAGGCCAAGGCCTGGGACCCGACCCGGCTCGTCAACAACCAGTCGGGCCTGAACCTCGGGGCCGACGGCGGCGCCGGCGACATCATGGACGAGCACGGCTATCCGAGCCCCGCCCTGCCGCCGTCCCCGGACGGTGAACGCGCCCTGGTCACCGGCGAGTACGGCGGCCTCGGCCTGGCGGTGCCCGGCCATGCCTGGTCCGTGCAGCAGTCGTACGTCGACGTCGACCCGCAGACGTACACGGACGACTACCTCACCAAGCTCGACGAGGTGCGCGCCCTGGTCTGCCGGGGCAGCAACGGCGCCGTCTACACCCAGATCTCGGACGTCGAGGGCGAGCTGAACGGCCTGACGACGTACGACCGCAAGGTGCTCAAGCCGGACGTCGAGCGGGTGAGGGCCGCCCAGGAGGCACTCATCCACGACGCGTCCCGGCCCACCCCGGCGGGCTGCACCGCCTGATCACGCTCACTCGAGGAACGACCGCACGACACAGCAGACCTTCCGGAGGTCACGGCACATGAGAGCCACCCGGCGTCTGCGGCTGTGCGTGGCCGGGGTGGTGGCAGCGTCCGCGCTGCTCACCGCCCCGGCGGCGCAGGCCGCCCCGACGACCGACCAGCACCTGACCGACCTCGTGAACCCCTTCATCGGGACCGAGAACGAGGGCAACACCTACCCCGGCGCCGCCGTGCCCTTCGGCATGGTGCAGTTCTCGCCGGACACCGGCCACAACACCGGCTACGACCACTCCGACACCCGCATCCGCGGCTTCTCCCTGGTCCACCTCTCCGGCGTCGGCTGCGGCCTCGGCGGCGACCTGCCGGTGCTGCCCACCACCGGCGACGTCACCGAGACGGACTACGCGAAGTACGCCGCCTCCTTCAGCCACGACGACGAGGAGGCGAGCCCCGGCTACTACCGGGTCGGCCTCGACTCCGGCGTCGACGCGGAGCTGACCGCCACCGAACGCACCGGCGTGCAGCGCTACACCTTCCCGGCCACCGACAAGGCCAACGTGCTGCTCAACGCCGGCCAGTCGCTGCACAGGAACATCAGCACCAAGGTCGAGGTGCTGGACAGCCGCACCGTGCGCACCGCGATCACCGGCAGCGGCTTCTGCCAGGACACGAAGCCGTACACGGTTTACACGATCACCCGCTTCGACCGGCCCTTCGCCTCCTACGGCACCTGGGACGACGGCACCGTGACGGCGGGCGCGAAGAGCGGCGGCGACGGCGCCTACGTCCGCTTCGACACCACGAAGGACCGCACCGTCGAGGCCACCACCGCCCTGTCCTACGTGGACGCGCGCGGCGCCGCGCTCAACCTGCGCGCCGAGAGCGGGCACTCCTTCGACTCCGTGCGCCGCGGTGCCGAGCGCACCTGGGAGCAGCGGCTGGACGACGTCAAGGTCCGGGGTGGCGACGACACCCTGCGCCGCACTTTCTACTCCTCCCTGTACCGGTCCTTCCTCGCGCCCAACGTCGGCAGCGACGTCGACGGCCGCTACACCGGCTGGGACCAGGAGGTCCACCGCGCCAGGGGCTTCACGTACTACCAGAACTGGTCCCTGTGGGACACCTACCGCACCCAGTCGCAGCTCCTGTCCCTGCTCGCGCCCCGCGAGGCCCGCGACATGGCGATCTCCGTCATCAAGATCGACGAGGAGAGCGGCTGGCTGCCCAAGTGGGGCTACGGCACCGTCGAGACCAACATCATGACGGGCGACCCGGTGACCCCCTTCCTCACCAACGCCTACCAGCAGGGCCTGCTGCACGGCTGGGAGGAGAAGGCCTACCGGGCGCTCAAGAAGAACGCCGACGGGGTCCCTCCGGCCGACTCGCCGGCCGTCGGCCGGGAGGCCAACCGCGAGTACCTCGCCGAGGGCTTCGCGCCGTACGTCAAGGGCCGCCCGCACGCCAAGCCCGGCGACTCCGACTACGACCACGGCGCCTCCGCCACCCTGGAGTACGCCCTGTCCGACGCCATGCTCTCCCGCATGGCCCGGGACCTCGGCCATGAGGCGGACGCGAAGCGGTACGCCGAGCGCGCCCAGAGCTACCGCAACGTCTTCGACCCCTCGACCGGCTTCTTCCGCGCCCGCGACGCCGAGGGCGCCTTCACCGGGCCGGCCGACCCGGCGCAGAGCGAGGGCTTCCACGAGGGCACGTCCTGGCAGTACCAGTGGCTGGTGCCGCAGGACCTGCCCGGCATGATCGACCTCATCGGCGGCACCGAGGCGGCGAACGAGCGGCTCGACTCCTTCTTCGCCTACGACCAGCTCCTCGCCGACCCGGCGAAGACCGCCCGCGAGGTGTGGGTGAACGGGCCGTACGACTACTACAACGCCGACAAGTACAACCCGCAGAACGAGCCCGACCTCATCGCCCCGTACACCTACCTGTCGACCGGGCAGCCCTGGAAGACGACCGACGTGGTGCACGCGGCGCTCACCCTGTTCACCGACACGCCGACCGGTATGACCGGAAACGACGACCTCGGGACCATGTCCGCTTGGAACGTGCTGTCCTCGATCGGGATCTTCCCGATCCAGCCCGGCTACGACACCTGGGGCCTGTCCACCCCGGTCTTCGACCGCGTCGACCTCACCCTCGACCGCCGCTACTACCCGCGCGGAGCCCTGACGATCACCGCCCCCGGCACCTCGGACACCGACCGGTACGTCCAGTCGGCCCGCACCGACGGCTCGGCCTACCCCCGGACGTGGCTGACGACGGACGCCCTGCGCTCCGTGCGGTCGCTCGCGTTCACGGTCGGCCCGCAGCCGTCCGGGTGGGGTACCGGGGCAGAGGCGGTGCCGCCGCCGCTGACGTGAGCACAGGCGCCCCATGAGTCACAGCAGTCCCGCCCCTGCCGAAAGGGGCGGGACTTTAATCTCCTGTTAACTGTGCGTAGCTTGATCGTACTTGACCGTAATCGTCGGAGAGCGATTGACTGCTTGTCCACCCGTTGTCCATCCGCCACCCATGCGTCGTCCTTGCGAGGCCAGCCCGTGACTCCCGATCCGCTCGCTCCCCTCGACCTGGCGTTCTGGAACATCGAGTCCGCCGAGCACCCCATGCACCTGGGCGCGCTCGGCGTCTTCGAGGCCGACTCGCCCACCGCGGGCGCCCACGCGGCGGACCTGCTCGCGGCCCGCGCCCCCGGCGTGCCCGGACTGCGGATGAGGATCCGGGACACCTGGCAGCCACCGCTGACCCTGCGCCGGCCGTTCGCGTTCGGCGGCGCGACCCGCGAGCCCGCCCCCCGCTTCGACCCGCTCGACCACGTGCGGCTGCACGACCCGACCACGGACTTCCACGCCCGGGCCGGGCGCCTGATGGAACGCCCCCTGGAGCGCGGCCGGCCCCCGTGGGAGGCGCACGTGCTGCCGGGCGCGGACGGCGGGTCCTTCGCCGTGCTGTTCAAGTTCCACCACGCCCTGGCCGACGGTCTGCGCGCCCTGACCCTCGCCGCGGGCGTCCTCGACCCGATGGACCTGCCGGCCCCCCGGCCCCGCCCCGAGCAGCCGCCGCGCGGACTCCTGCCGGACGTGCGCGCCCTGCCGGACCGGCTGCGCGGTGCCCTGTCGGACGCGGGACGCGCCCTGGACATCGGTGCCGCGGCCGCGCTGTCCACCCTCGACGTGCGCTCCTCGCCCGCGCTCACCGCCGCGTCCTCCGGCACCCGCCGGACCGCGGGCGTGGCCGTCGACCTCGACGACGTGCACCACGTCCGCAAGACCACCGGCGGCACCGTCAACGACGTACTGATCGCGGTCGTCGCCGGCGCCCTGCGCCGCTGGCTGGACGAGCGCGGCGACGGCAGCGAGGGCGTCGCGCCCCGGGCCCTGATCCCCGTCTCCAAACGCCGGCCGCACACCGCCCATCCGCCGGGCAACCGGCTCTCCGGGTACCTGATGCGACTCCCGGTCGGCGACCCCGACCCGCTCTCCCGCCTCGGCGCGGTCCGCGCCGCCATGGACCGCAACAAGGACGCCGGGCCCGGCCGCGGCGCCGGAGCCGTCGCCCTGCTCGCCGACCACGTGCCCGCGCTCGGCCACCGGCTCGGCGGGCCACTGGTCTCCGGGGCCGCCCGGCTCTGGTTCGACATCCTGGTCACCAGCGTGCCGCTGCCCAGCCTCGGGCTGCGACTGGGCGGGCACCCGCTCACCGAGGTCTACCCGCTGGCGCCGCTGGCCCGCGGCCACTCCCTGGCGGTGGCCGTATCGACGTACCGCGGACAGGTCCACTACGGCCTGGTCGCCGACGCGCAGGCGGTGCCGGACCTGGACCGGTTCGCCCTGGCGGTGGCCGAGGAGGTGGAGACGTTGCTCACGGCATGCCGTCCCTGACCCCGGTGGGTTTGGATCCACGCCGCGCGCTGAATAAAATCCGCTGTTCGACAGCGGTCGCCTCCCGGAGCGCCGCAACGGTGACCAGGGAACGGCAGCGGCGATGACGGTGACACAGGACGGCTCGGCGACCACGGACGAGGTGGCCGCCGGCCGGGCGTCCACGCAAGAGGTGTCCGCCGGAGCGGCGACCGCCCCGGCGTACGGCCCCGGCATCGACCCCGAGCGGCTCGCCGTCTGCCTGAGCGTGCTGGAGGAGCTGGACACACTCGACGTCGACCATCCGGACGCGATCCGGGTCCGCCGGGCCACCTCGCACATCTACCGCATGGTCAAGCAGCGCCGCCGCCAGGAGCGCCGGGCCGCCAAGACCGCCCACGACAAGGCGGTCACCGAGGCCACCGCCACCGGGTCCGCCGAGCGCATCGACGACGAGACCGAGGGCCTGCTGCCCTCCTCGCGCACCGAGCAGGGCACGATCGCGGGGATACTCCAGCGTCCCCGCTCCTGCTACATCTGCAAGCAGCGCTACACCGAGGTCGACTACTTCTACCACCAGCTCTGCCAGGACTGCGCCGCCGAGAACCGGGCCCGCCGCGACGCCCGCGCCGACCTCACCGGCAAGCGCGCGCTGCTCACCGGCGGCCGGGCCAAGATCGGCATGTACATCGCGCTCAGGCTGCTGCGCGACGGCGCGCACACCACGATCACCACCCGCTTCCCCAAGGACGCCATCCGCCGTTTCAAGGCCATGGACGACTCCGCCGACTGGCTGCACCGCCTGGAGGTCGTCGGCATCGACCTGCGCGACCCCGCCCAGGCCGTGGCCCTCGCCGAGCAGGTCACGGAGCAGGGGCCGCTCGACATCCTGATCAACAACGCCACCCAGACCGTGCGCCGCCTGCCCTCCGCGTACGCCGCGCTGGTCGAGGGCGAGAGCGCCCCGCTGCCCGCCGGTGAACTGCCCGCGCACCAGGTCATCGGCGCCTTCAACTCCGGTGCGGTGGACGGCCTGGCCGCTCTGCCGCTGGGCACCTCGGGGCTCGACGCGCAGAAGGTGGCCGACCTCGCCCTGGTCGCCGGCAACGCCAGCGTGGTCCGGCACCGCGAGGGCACCGCCATCGACGCGGGCGGGCTGGTCCCGGACGTCGTCGACTCCAACACCTGGGTCCAGACCATCGAGCAGATCTCCCCGGTGGAACTGCTGGAGACCCAGCTGTGCAACTACACGTCGCCGTTCATCCTCATCAGCGCGCTGCGCGCGTCGATGGCCGAGGCCGCGCGCAAGGCGCCCGCGGGGCGTGCCTACGTCGTCAACGTCTCGGCGATGGAGGGCGTGTTCGCCCGCGGCTACAAGGGCGCCGGTCACCCGAACACCAACGCGGCCAAGGCCGCCATGAACATGGTGACCCGGACCAGTGCCCAGGAGATGTTCGACACCGACCGGATCCTGATGACCTCCGTCGACACCGGCTGGATCACCGACGAGCGTCCCCACTACGACAAGCTGCGCCTGGCCGACGAGGGCTTCCACGCCCCCCTCGACCTGATCGACGGCGCCGCCCGCGTCTACGACCCCGTCGTGCGCGGCGAGGCGGGCGAGGACCTGTACGGCGTCTTCCTCAAGGACTACGCGCCCGGCAAGTGGTGACGGGGTCCTTCCGGCGCTCCCGGCCCTGCCAGCGCTCCCAGTGCTCCCGGCACTCCGGGCGGCCGGGGCCGGCCGGACCGGCCGGACCGCACCGGACGGCGTCTCAGTCGACCGCACCCAGCCGCGCGTTCCGTGCCGCCGTCAGCTCCAGCACCGTGCGCCAGTCCTCCAGGACCCCCGCGTCGAAGACGGCGGTGCGCGCCTCCTCGTCGGCCTGACGCAGGCTGACCAGGTCGTCGTCGTGGTCCCAGGCCTCCGGGTGGGCCTGACGGCGCACCAGGCGGGCGACGCGGGCGCCCAGCAGTGGCCGTACCGCGTCGGCGGTCCTGGCGGCCGGGCTGCCGGGCCACAGCAGCCGCCCCACCGGCGACACCAGCCCCGCGACCTGGAGCTCCTTGTCCGCAGGGCGGCGCCGACGCAGCAGCGCGGCCGTGCGCAGCGCGTGCCCGTGCGGATCCCCGGGCCCGCCACCGGCCCCATCGGCGGGCCGTTCGCCCCGGCAGGCGTACAGCAGGTCCATCAGCTCCTCGACGCTGCGCAGTTCCATGCCTCGGTCCTCCCACGAGACAGCCGTTGCCGACGAGCAGCAGACCATGGCGAGCTTGCGCCGCAGCCAACGGGAACTTAACTGCGCGACCCGGCGCCGCCGACATTCGAAGGTGCGGACGTCGATGTAGGCCGAACGGGTGAGTTGCACACCGTGCGGAAGTGGAGGAATCGGGGCAGACTCGGGTCAACTGCGCGCGGAGTGAAGGGCAATGGTTGTCCCATCTTTTGAGCCCCATAGAGCGCGCCCCCGCTCATTTGGTTAATCTGAATCGGACGGACGGCAGCACAGGGCACTACCCACACCCAGGTCCGTCATGGGACAAGCCGGTTCACAACGGCCTGCTTCCGCACGAGTTGCCGGCGCCACCGCGTCCGAACTGCATTCGACCCACACCCGAGCGGGCGCCGGGTGCCGGACAGGAGACTGGCGCCGGCGGGCCCGAGGGTGACCCGACACATAAGGAGTGCGCGGTGACACCGGAAACGACGACGAACCCAGAGCAACGCACCGAGGAACGCACCGGGCGCGCCGGCCGCCGGCCCGGCGAGATCGGCAGCCTCGACGTGTGGGCGCGCTCCGCCCCCATCCGCCTCGCGGGCTACGAGGAGGACCTCGCCGAGCCGCACATCCTGCCGAGCGTGGACTGACCCGCCCGCCACCCACCGAGGCCGCCGCGCGCATGGGCGTGCCACACTCACGCCCATGCCGATCAGGAAAGCCACGGCCGGCGACTGGCCGCACATCTGGCCCTTCTGGCACCGCATCGTCGCCGCCGGCGAGACCTACGCCTGGGACCCGGACACCTCCGAGGAGGACGCCCGGGCCCTGTGGATGAACCCCGCCAAACGCGTCTACGTCGCCGAGGACGACACCGGCACGGTCGTCGGCTCGGCCTACGTCACCCCCAACTACGGCGGCCCCGCCGCCCGCATCGCCAACGCGGGCTTCATGGTCGACCCCGGCCGGGCAGGCCGCGGCACCGGCCGGGCCCTCGCCGAGTACGTCCTGGACGCCGCCAGGGCCGACGGATACCGGGGCATGGTCTTCAACGCCGTCGTCGAGACCAACCCCGCCGTACGGCTGTGGACCTCCCTCGGCTTCACGATCCTCGGCACGGTGCCGGACGCCTTCGACCACCCGCGGCACGGGCGGGTCGGCCTGCACATCATGCACCGCGCCCTGTAGGCATCCTCAGTCGAGCGGCGCCGTCCGCCGCCAGGGCCGCAGCGCCTCGATCCGCTCCGCCAGCTCCAGCAGCGCCGCCTCCGACCCCGGGCGCCCCACCAGCTGTACGGCGCCGGGCGCGCCCGAGTCCAGCGTGCCGAACGGCACCGACATCGCGGGCCGGCCGGTCAGGTTCCACGGCGGAGAGAAGGGTGAGTACGCCGAGTTCGCCACCACGTTGCGCAGCCGGCCCCGTTCGTGCCAGGGCCCTGCCGCGGGGGAGCGGCGGGCCGGCGCCGGGGTGAGCAGCACGTCGTACCCGGCGAAGAACGGCTCCAGCCGTTCGCGCAGCCGCTCGCGGCCCGAGCCCGTCGCCACCCGGCCGGCGAAGCGCCGCCCGAGGGCCGCGTGCACCCGCGTGCGCCCGGTCGGCAACCGCCGGTCCAGGCCCCGCGCGTCCACCGACGTACCGGCCGTCCAGTGGGTCGGCGCGGTCACGCCCAGGGACGCCGGACAGGGCGGGACCACCCGCCGGTCGGAGCCCGGGCCGCCCGGCCCGACCCTCAGGCCGACGGCCGGGCCGCTCCCGTGCTGTCCCGCTCGATCAGCCGCGGCACCGGAACCCGCACCGTCCGGGCCGGGCCGCCGTCCAGCAGGGCGGTCAGCTCCGTCGCCGCCGTGCGGCCGAACTCCACACTGTCCCGGGACAGGGCGGACAGCCACGGCTTGACCATGCGGCACAGCGCCGAGTCCTCCCAGGCCACCACGGACACGTCCACCGGTACCGAGAAGCCGAGTTCGGCCGCGGCGGCGACCCCGGCGACGGCCATCACGTCGTTGTCGTAGATCAGGGCGGTCGGAGGCGTGGGTGCCTCCAGTACGCGGCGGGTCACGGCCGCGCCCTCGGCGTCCGAGTAGTCGGTGGTCACCGACTCGACCTCGCCCAGACCGCGTCGCCCGGCCTCCGCACGCAGGGCGCGGACACGGCGTTCGGTGTGGGCGAGGTCCGGCAGCCCGGCGATGTGCACGATCCGCCGGTGCCCGAGCGCGTGCAGCCCGTCCACCAGCGCGGCCATCGCACCCGCGTCGTCCGCCCACACCGTCGAGAGCCCCGGATGGCGTTCGTCCGGCGCCCCGCCGATCACCACACCCGGCAGGCCGAGTTCGTCCAGCAGGTCCGGGCGCGGATCGTCGGTGCGCGGGTCCACCACGAGGACACCGTCCACCCGGTGTTCGGCCCACCAGCGCCGGTACACCGCGCACTCGTCCTCGACGTCCCGCGCCACCTGGAACAGCAGCCCCAGGTGGCGCCCGGCCAGCACCTCCTGGATGCCCGAGACCAGTTGCAGGAAGAAGGAGTCGACGCCGAGGGTGTGCGCGGGCCGCGCCAGCACGAAGCCGACCGTCGCCGCGCCCTCCCCGGACAGCGCGCGCGCCGCCGTACTGGGCCGCCAGCCGAGCTGCTCGGCCACCCGGCGCACCCGGTCCCGGGTGATCTCGGAGACCCCCGGCCGGTCGTTCAGCGCGAACGACACCGCGCTCTCGGAGACCCCGGCCCGGCGTGCGATGTCCTTCATCGTCGGCCGGCGCGCGGCGGGCCGCTTGGCCGGCATGCGCGCTCCTTTCCTCGGTGCGAGCGGTGAGAGATGTCTCAGCTAAAGCGCTTGAGTGTGAAGATCCTAAAGCGCATTAGTAGTTCCTGGCAAGTGTTCGTCCACACCTCTCTGACCTGGACTAATGCTGCCTCATTCGCTTTAGTTCGCGTGAATCCATTGACTTTCCGCGGAATCGCCGTGCATGGTCGCTGGCATCCCACCGCCGACGTCCTTCAGGGAGACGTGTCACCGTGCCCACCTCGCGCAGAACATTCGCCGTCGCCGCCGTCGCCGCCCTCGTCCTGCCGCTCAGTGCCTGCGGCTCCGGAGGCGACGGCGGTTCTTCGACCGACGCCTCGGGCAAGGTCGAGGGCGACATCACCTTCCAGACCTGGAACCTGCGGGCCAACTTCAAGGACTACTTCGAGGGCCTGATCGCCGACTTCGAGAAGAAGTACCCCGACACCCACGTCAAGTGGGTGGACCAGCCCGGCGAGGGCTACGCCGACAAGATCAGCGCCGACGCCGCCGGCGGCACCCTGCCCGACGTCGTCAACGTCTCCCCGGACCTCGTCGCCCCGCTCGCCAAGGCGGGCCTCGCCCTCGACCTGGACAAGGCCGCCGGCCAGTACGAGAGGGAGTACCTGGAAGGGGCCTGGGCCAGCCACCGGATACCGGGCATGGACGGCACCTACGCCTTCCCCTGGTACCTCAACACCGGTCCGCTCTTCTACAACAAGTCCCTCTTCGAGAAGGCCGGACTCGACCCCGAGCAGCCGCCGAAGACGTACGACGAGGTCTTCGACGCCGCCCTGAAGATCGCCGACAAGACCGACGGCGAGGTCGCCACGCTCGCCAACGTGCCCACCATCGAGGACTTCGGCCGCTACGGCGTACCGCTCATGAACAAGGAGGGCACCGCCTTCGCGTTCAACGACGCCAAGGGCGTCCAGCTCCTCACCCGCTACAAGGAGCTGTACGAGGCCAAGGCCCTCGACCCGCAGGCGCTGACGGCGACACCCGAGTCCTCCGGGAAGAAGTTCCTCACCGGCGCCGTCGCCATGAACCCGGGCAGCGCCCTCGACCTCGCCAACTTCAAGAAGCAGGCGCCGAACCTGTACAAGAACATCGGCATCACCGACCAGATCACCAGCACCGGCCACGTCAACATGTACGTCATGGGCCTGATGGTCAACGCGCAGAGCGAGCGCAAGCCCGCCGCGGTCGCCTTCGCGCACTACGTCACCGACGCGGCGCACCAGATGTCGTTCGCCAAGCAGGTCGCCATCTTCCCGAGCACCGCCGGTTCGCTGGACGACCCGTACTTCACCAAGGAGGACGGCACCGACGAGACCCGTGTCCGGGTCGCCGCCGCCAAGTCGCTGAAGACGGCCGTCAACTACACGCCCGTGCTGTTCAGCGAGCAGATGAAGACCGAGCTGCGCAACGAGGTCGCCAAGGCGCTCCAGGGCAAGCAGAGCCCCGAGGAAGCCCTCGACAACGCTGTCAAGGCGTGCGACCGGCTGCTTCAGCAGCAGGGCTGAGACATCATGGCGAGTCCCACCCTCACCACCGGCACACCGGACGCCCGCAAGGGCGGCGGCGCCCGGCGCGTGCGACGGCAACTGCCCGCCAGTCCCTGGCTGTTCGCCGCACCCGGTCTGCTGATCACCGGCGCGTTCATCCTCTACCCGTTCGTCTCCACCCTCGTCAACTCCTTCACCGACCGCCGCACCCTGGTCCCGGGCCAGTTCGTGGGCCTCGCCAACTTCCGCGAGCTGCTCCACGACGACATGTTCTGGATCGGCCTGCGCAACAGCTCCCTGTACGTCCTCGGGGTCGTCCCCGCGCTGGTCCTGCTGCCGCTGCTGCTCGCGCTGCTGGTGCAGAAGAACATCCCCGGCATCACCTTCTTCCGCTCGGCCTTCTACACCCCGGTCGTCGCCTCGATCGTCGTCGTCGGGCTGATCTGGGTCTGGCTCCTCGACGAGCGCGGCCTGGTCAACTCGCTGCTGGAGACGCTCGGCGGGAGCCCCGTCGGCTTCCTCAGCGACCAGTGGCTGATCCTGCTCAGCGCGATGGGCGTCACGGTCTGGAAGGGCCTCGGCTACTACATGATCATCTATCTGGCGGCGCTGGCCAACGTGCCCCGTGAGCTGCACGAGGCCGCCGCCGTGGACGGCGCGGGCGCGGTCCGCCGCTTCCTCACCGTCACGGTGCCCGCGGTCCGCTCCACCATGGTCCTGGTCGCCGCGCTCTCCTCGGTCGCCGCCTTCAAGGTGTTCTCCGAGGTGTACCTGATGGCGGGCCCCAGCGGTGGACCGGCAGGCGAGGACACCACCCTCGTGATGCTGGTCCAGCGCACCGGCACCGGCCTCACCGGCCGGGTCGGCTACGCCTCCGCCATCTCCGTCGTCGTCTTCGTCGTCACCGTCGTCCTGATGCTGCTCGTTCTGCGCGCCGACCGGAAGGAGGATGCGTGAGCATCGCCGAGAAGACCCGGCCCGCCGAGCGGCCAGGGGCCACCCACCGGGGACGGAAACGGGAGCCGCGCGTCACCGACGAGCACGGCCGCCGCGTACGTGGGTGGGAACTGGCGCTGCGCTACCTGCTGCTGCTCGGCGTCCTGGCCCTGACCATCGGGCCGTTCCTGTGGCAGCTGTCGACCTCCCTCAAGGGCCCCACCGAGGACATCTTCAGCTCCCCGCCGAAGTTCCTGCCCGCCGACCCCACCCTGCACAACTACGAGCGGGTCGCCGACACCATCCCGGTGTGGGACTACGCCCTGAACTCGCTGAAGGTCGCCGCGGCCAACGTCGTCACCAACTGCGTCGGCGCCGCCCTCGCCGGCTACGCCCTGGCCCGTCTGCGCTACCGGGGCCGACGCGTCGCCACGCTGGTGTTCATCCTGGCCATGCTCGTGCCGGTGGAGGGCATCATCATCGCCCAGTTCACCACCATGCGGGAGCTGGGCCTCAACAACACCCTGGTCGGCGTGGTGCTGCCGGGCTGTGTCAGCGCCCTGAACGTGCTGCTGATGCGCAACGCCTTCCTCAACCTCCCGCACGAGATCGAGGAGGCCGCCTTCGTCGACGGCGCGAACGTCTGGCAGCGCTTCTACCGGATCGCGCTGCCCGCCGTGAAGGGCACCCTCGCCGTCGTCGCGATCTTCGCCTTCATGGGCGCCTGGGACGACTTCCTGTGGCCCCTGATCGTGCTCAGCGACCCGTCCAGGTTCACCCTGACCATCGGCCTGAACTACCTGCACGGCACCTTCGCCAACGACGAACGCCTCGTCGCCGCCGGCACGATCATCGCCGTGGCGCCGCTCATCGTCCTCTTCGCCTGCCTCCAGCGGTACTTCTTCCGCGGCGTGGGCGAGGGTGCCGTCAAGGGCTGAACCACCCGCTTCCCCCTCACAAGGACACCGCATGCCTTCTGCCGTGCGCTTCGGCGTCAACTACACCCCGAGCGTGGGGTGGTTCCACCACTGGCTCGACTTCGACCTCGACTCCGTACGCGCCGACCTGGACTCCATCGCCGCGCTGGACGTGGACCACGTCCGCGTCTTCCCGCTGTGGCCGTACTTCCAGCCCAACCGCACCCTGATCCGCGAGCGCGCGGTGGAGCACCTGGTGGCGCTGGCCGACGCGGCCGGCGAACGCGGCCTCGACGTCAACGTGGACGGCCTCCAGGGCCATCTGAGCAGCTTCGACTACGTGCCCGCCTGGACCCGCACCTGGCACCGGCGCAACCTGTTCACCGACCCGGAGGTCATCGACGGCCAGGCCGCCTACCTGCGCACCCTCGCCGCCGCCCTGGCCGGCCGCGCCAACTTCCTCGGCATGACCCTCGGCAACGAGGTCAACCAGTTCTCCGCCGGCCCCCACCCCGACCCGGACCGCGCCACCAGCGCCCAGATCGACGCCTGGCTGGAGCGGATGCTGGCCGCCTGCGAGGAGGGCGCCCCGGGCCGCATGCACCTGCACGCCGAGTACGACGCCACCTGGTACCAGGACGACCAGCCCTTCACCCCGGCCCAGGCCGCCCGGCAGGGTGCCGTCACGGCGGTGCACTCCTGGGTCTTCAACGGCACCGCCCAGCGCCACGGCCGCGCCTCCGTGCCCAGCGAGCACCACGCCGCCTACCTGATCGAGCTGAGCAAGGCCTGGGCCGACGACCCGCATCGCCCGGTCTGGCTCCAGGAGGTCGGCGCCCCCGCACCCCTGGTCCCCGCCGAGCACGCCGCCGCCTTCACCGAGGCGACCGTCGAGAACGCCCTGGACTGCCCCGACCTGTGGGGCGTCACCTGGTGGTGCTCCCACGACGTGTCCCGGGCGCTGGCCGACTTCCCGGAGCTGGAGTACGGGCTCGGGCTCCTCACCAACGACCGGCGCCCCAAGGACACGGCACGGGTGCTGGCGAGCGCGGCGCGCGCGGCCCGGGACGGAGCCCGCCCCGCCCCCGCCCCGCGCACCACGGCCCTCGCCGTTCCGGCCGACCCCGCAGCGCGCTCGGCCTGCGCCCCCGGCGGTGCCGTCTTCGACGCCTTCTTCCGGCTGGTCGCCGACGGCGCCCGTCCCACCACCGTCCTCGACACGCGCGCAGCGGACCCCGCGCACCTCGCGGCCCGCGGCATCACCGAGGTCGTCACCCCCGACCAGGTCCCCGCCCCGTGACCCCCGCCCCGCGCGGCGGAACGAGGGCGCCGCACGATTCGAAGCGCGTCCCGCTGGGGAGCTGTACCTGACGTCGGTCCCCGCCCCCGCGACCCACCCCGGCACCACCCGCCCCCGACCCCGGAGCACCCGCATGCATGACGACCGCAGCCTGGTCGAAGCCCGTCTCAAGCGTGTCCTCGACGAGCGCGTCCGCCCCGCCCTCTACCCCGAGTCCGTACCGCTGGACGTGGCGGTCTGGCACGCGCCGGGCGAGCCCGTCCCGGTCGAGGAGGCACTCGCCGCCGAACCGCGTCCCATCGAGGTCGGCGCCCGCTGGGGCGCGCCCTGGGGCACCAGCTGGTTCCGCGTCACCGGCACCGTGCCGAAGGAGTGGGCCGGCCGGACCGTCGAGGCCGTCCTCGACCTCGGCTTCGACGAGAACATGCCCGGCTTCCAGTGCGAGGGCCTGGTCTACCGCCCCGACGGCACCCCCGTGAAGGGCCTCAACCCGCGCAACCAGTGGGTGCGGATCGGCGCCCCCGTCGAGGGCGGCGAGGAGGTCCGCCTGCACGTCGAGGCGGCCTCCAACCCCGTCATCCTCGACTACCACCCCTTCGTGCCCACCCAGCTCGGCGACAAGGACACCGCGGGCAGCGAACCGCAGTACACACTCGCCCGCATGGATCTCGCCGTCCTCGACGAGACGGTGTGGAACCTGGTGCTCGACCTGGAGGTGCTCGGCGAGCTGATGGCCGAGCTGCCCGTGGAGTCACCGCGCCGCTGGGAGATCCTGCGCGCCGTCGACAAGGCACTGGACGCCATCGACCTCCAGGACGTCAACGGCACGGCGGAGCAGGCGCGTTCCCGCCTGACCGAGGTGCTGTCGGCCCCCGCCGTCCCCTCCGCGCACCGCATCAGCGCCGTCGGGCACGCGCACATCGACTCGGCCTGGTTGTGGCCGCTGCGCGAGACCGTCCGCAAGGTGGCCCGCACCACCTCCAACATGACCGCGCTGCTGGAGGACGAGCCCGACTTCGTCTTCGCCATGTCCCAGGCCCAGCAGTGGGCGTGGGTGCGCGACCACCGGCCCGAGGTGTGGGCGCGGGTCAAGAAGGCCGTGGCCGACGGGCGCTTCGTGCCGGCCGGCGGCATGTGGGTGGAGTCGGACACCAACATGCCCGGCTCGGAGGCGATGGCCCGCCAGTTCGTGCACGGCAAGCGGTTCTTCCTCGACGAGTTCGGCGTCGAGAACGACGAGGCGTGGCTGCCGGACACCTTCGGCTTCGCGGCGGGCCTCCCGCAGATCATCAAGGCGGCCGGCGCCAAGTACCTGCTGACGCAGAAGATCTCCTGGTCGCAGACGAACAAGTTCCCGCACCACACCTTCCGCTGGGAGGGCATCGACGGCACCCGGATCTTCACCCACTTCCCGCCCGTCGACACCTACAACTGCTCCATGAAGGGCAGCGAGATCGCCCACGCGGCGAGGAACTTCAAGGACAAGGGCGTCGCCCGGCACTCCCTCGCCCCCACCGGCTGGGGCGACGGAGGCGGCGGCACCACCCGCGAGATGGTCGCCAAGGCGGCCCGGCTGCGGAACCTCGAAGGCTCGGCCACCGTCGAGTGGGAGACCCCGCACGCCTTCTTCGAGAAGGCCGAGGCCGAGAACCCCGCCCCGCCGGTCTGGGTCGGCGAGCTGTACCTCGAACTGCACCGCGCCACCCTCACCAGCCAGGCCAGGACCAAGCAGGGCAACCGCCACAGCGAACACCTCCTGCGCGAGGCCGAGCTGTGGGCGGCCACGGCCGCCGTGCGCGCCGGGTTCCCCTACCCGTACGACGACCTGGACCGCATCTGGAAGACGGTCCTGCTGCACCAGTTCCACGACATCCTGCCCGGCTCCTCCATCGCCTGGGTGCACCGCGAGGCCCGCGCCACCTACGACCGCGTCGCCGAGGAGCTGAACGGCATCATCGACGCCGCCCAGCGTGCCCTGGCCGGCGAGGGCGACACCCCGCTGGTCTTCAACTCCGCCCCGCACGCGCGGGCCGGGGTCCCGGCGGGCGCCGCCGCGTCCCCCGCCCCCGAGGGCCGGACCAGCCTGACTTCCCGCCCCGGCGGCGGCCACGTCCTGGACAACGGCCTGCTGCGCGTCGGGATCGACGACCGAGGGCTGGTCGTCTCGGCGTACGACCTCGCCGCCGACCGCGAGACGATCGCGCCGGGCGGGGCGGGCAACCTGCTCCAGCTCCACCCGGACTTCCCGAACATGTGGGACGCCTGGGACGTCGACGAGTTCTACCGCAACACGGTCACCGACCTCACCGACGCCGACGAGGTCGTCCCCGGCGAGGACGGCGCGTCGGTGCGGATCGTCCGCTCCTTCGGCTCCTCCCGCGTCACCCAGGTGCTGACCCTGGCGCCGGGGGAGCGACGGCTGGAGGTGTACACCGAGGTCGACTGGCACGAGACGGAGAAGTTCCTCAAGCTCGCCTTCCCGCTCGACGTGCACGCCGAACGGTACGCGTCGGAGACCCAGTTCGGGCACTTCCACCGGCCCACCCACACCAACACCAGCTGGGAGGCCGCCAAGTTCGAGGCCTGCAACCACCGCTTCGTGCACCTGGAGGAGCCCGGCTGGGGCGTCGCCGTCGTCAACGACTCGACGTACGGACACGACGTCACCCGCACCGTCCGCACCGACGGCGACTCCGGTACGACCACCACGGTACGGGTCTCCCTGCTGCGCGCCCCGCGCTTCCCCGACCCCGAGACCGACCAGGGCGTGCACCGGTTCCGGCACGCGCTGGTGCCGGGCGCGGGCATCGGCGACGCCGTGCGCGAGGGCTGGCGGATCAACCTGCCCGAGCGGCGTGTCACGGGCGGCGCCGGGGAGGTCGCGCCGCTCGTCACGGTGGACCGGGACGCGGTCGTCGTCACCGCCGTCAAGCTCGCCGACGACGGCAGCGGCGACGTCGTCCTCCGCTTCCACGAGGCCCACGGCGGCCGGGCCCGCGCCACGCTCACCACCGGGTTCGCGGCCACCGACGTCCAGGTGACCGACCTGCTGGAGCGCCCGCTGGCGGACGCGGAGGCCCCGCGGGCGGACGGCGACCGGATCACCGTACGGCTGCGGCCGTTCCAGTTGATGACCCTGCGGCTGAAGCGCGCGTAGCGCCTCGGCCGACCCGGCTCACCCGGAGGCGGTGAGCCGGGTCGGCGGCAGGTACTCCCGGACATACGTCCGCTCCCAGCACGCGCCCGTCTCCCGCAGCTCCCGCCAGGTCGTGTACCGGTAGCGGAACAGCCGGGCCCGCACGAAGCGCGGCGGCGCGTTGGGCGGGAACGGGGAGTGGCGCAGCAGCCGCAGCGTGGCGCGGTCGTTCTCCAGCAGCCGTTCCACCAGGGTGCCGAACCACGATCCGGCGTACGAGGGCGACAACGCGGCGAACCACATCAGCCAGTCCAGGCGAAGGTGGTACGGCGCGAACTGGCGCGGCCACCGGCGCGGGTCGCCGGGTTTCCCCTTGAACTCGTACTCCCGCCAGTCGCCGTCCTTCCTGGCGACCTCGTCGGCGGTGCCCTCGATCACCACCTCGTAGCGGACCCGGCTGACGGAGCCGAAGGCGCCGTAGGTGTTGACCAGGTGGAGCGAGTCGAAGGAGCGGTTCATCACCTGGCGGCGGGAGATCATGTTGCGCACCGGCCGGTGGCTCAGGAACACCAGCAGCGCCGTCACCGCCAGGACCACGGCCTCGTACCAGCGCGGCGCGGCGCCCACGGAAGGGGCATCGGCCGGGAAGCGGACCACCGACAGGGCCAGCACGATGGTGACCCAGTTGAGCCAGGAGAAGTTGCCCGAGAGCACCAGCCACAGCTGGGTGGCGATCATCAGCGCCGCGGCGGCCGTCGACACGGGGTGCGGGGCGAACAACAGGAAGGGCAGCACCAGCTGCGTGACGTGGTTCGCGGCGACCTCGACACGGTGCAGGGGCCCAGGGAGGTGGTGGAAGAACCAGCTCAGCGGGCCCGGCATCGGCTGGGTCTCGTGGTGGTGGTCCAGGCAGGTCAGTTTCCGCCAGCACTCGTCGCCGCGCATCTTGATCAGCCCCGCCCCGAACTCCACCCGGAACAGCAGCCAGCGCAGCAGGAACAGCACCACGACCGGCGGCGCCACCTCCTCGTTGCCCAGGAACACGGCGACGAAGCCCGTCTCCAGCAGCAGCGACTCCCAGCCGAACGAGTACCAGGTCTGTCCGACGTTGACGATCGACAGGTACAGCGCCCACGGCACCAGCCACAGCAGCATCGCCCCCCACAGCGGCAGCAGCGAGTCGAGCCCGGCCACCAGCGCCGCCGACACCGCGCAGCCCGCCCAGGCGCAGCCCGCGAAGAGCCGGTCCGAGTAGCGCCACTGGAACAGGCTCGGCGCCCGCCGGAACGGCACCCGCTCGACGAAGCGGGGCACGGGCGTCAGACCGCGCTCGCCGAGCAGCGCCCGGAACTGCAGGGCGGCCGTCAGGAACGCGACCAGGTAGACGACGGCCAGGGCCCGCTGGAAGACCAGCCGGGCAAGCCAGTAGTCGGGTGCGGTGAACCACTCCACGGCCGGGCTCCTCTCGTACCTGCTCCGGGTACCCCCGGTCGGCCACCGGCCCCCTCCGGACCCTTTCCCCTGTCCGGCGACCAGGAGTCGAAGATTCCGACAAATCCTGGCAAGGTGGGGTCCATGTCTGATCGGGGAGCGAGCGCCCCGTCACTCCCGGACGACTGGCCCGCCCACCCGGACCCGATCCTGGCGCTCAACCGCATGGGCAGTTTCGACTGGGACCTGGACGCCGGGCTGTTCCACATGGACGCCCAGGCCCACGAGGTGTTCGACCTGCGCCCGGAGGAGTACGACGGGCGCCCCGAGTCGCTGTCGCTGCGCGTGCCCACGGCGGAGAGCCGCCGTATGGACGCCATCGTCGCCCAGGCCATGAAGGACGGCAGCGAGAACTACGGCACCTACTTCCGCCTGCGCCGGCGTGACGGCACCCTGCGCTGGACCCGCACCCAGGGCTACATCCGCCGCGACGAGACCGGCCGCCCGCGCCGGATCATCGGCATCGTCCGCGACGCCACCCAGGAGATGGCCGAGACCGCGGCCAGCCGCGACCAGGCCGTGCAGGACGAGGCCCGCCGCCGGCTCACCAACGTCGTCCAGCTCGCCACGGCCGCCCTCGCGCACGCCCGCACGGTGGACGACGTCATCGAGGTGCTGCGCGACACCCACGGACTCACCCGGCTGGGCGCCACCAGCCTGGTGATGGGCCTGGTCGAGGCCGGTCGCATCCGGCTGGTCGCCGACGGCCCGGAGAACAGCTTCATCCCCGGGACCCGGGTCACCCGGATCGACGAGCCGTACCCGATGAGCGAGGCCGTACGGACCCTCAGTCCCCGTTTCATCGAGTCGCCCGAGGAGTTCGCGGAGCGCTACCCCGGACTGTGGAAGGACATCACCCACCTCGACATCACCGCGGCCGCCTATCTGCCCCTGATCGCCCAGGCCCGGCCGATCGGCGCCATCGGGCTGCTCTACAGCGACCGGCACGGCTTCTCCCCGGAGGACCGCAATGTGCTGGTCGCGCTCGGCAGCGGCATCGCGCAGAGCCTCCAGCGGGCCATGCTCTACGAGCAGGAGATGGACCTCGCCGAGGGACTCCAGCAGGCCATGCTGCCGCGCACCATCCCCAGCGTCCCCGGCTGCGACGTCGCCGTCCGCTACCGCGCGGCGTCCATCGGCGGCGCGCTCGGCCGGGACATCGGCGGCGACTGGTACGACCTGATCCCGCTGCCCGGCGGCCGCGTCGGCGCCGTCATCGGCGACGTCCAGGGCCACGACACGCACGCCGCCGCCGTCATGGGCCAGCTGCGCATCGTGCTGCGCGCCTACGCCGCCGAGGGCCACCCGCCGGCCACCGTGATGGCCCGGGCCTCCGTCTTCCTGCACGAGCTGGACACCGACCGCTTCGCGACCTGCCTCTACGCGGAGGCCGACCTGGGCACCGGAGTGGTCCAGGTGGTCCGTGCCGGACACATCGACCCGCTGCTGCGCTTCGGGGACGGCAGCTGCCGCCTGGTGCGCGTCGAGGGCGGGCTGCCGCTCGGCCTGTCCGCCGAGTTCGGGCGCCTCGCCTACCCGGTCGCCACCCTGGAGCTGGACCCGGGCAACACCCTGCTGCTGTGCACCGACGGTCTGGTCGAGCAGCCCGGCGCGGACCTCGACGAGGGCATGGACGTCCTCACCGCGCTGATCACCTCCGGGCCGCAGGACGTGCGGGACCTGGCCGACCGCCTGATCGACGTGGTCGACGAGCGGCGCGGCGACGACGACGTCGCGCTGCTGGTGCTGCGCCGGCACGGCCTGGGCGCCCCGCGGACCTTCGGCCGGGTGCAGCAGCACGTCTCCCCGGGCGACCCGGAGGGACTCACCGAGGCCCGGCACATGATCCGCGCCGCGGTCCGGTCCTGGGGCGCCCGGGGCCAGAGCGACGAGATCGAACTGGTCGCCGACGAGCTGACGACCAACGCCCTCATGCACACCGAGGGCTCGGCGGTCGTCACCCTGCGGCTGCTCACCGGAACGGACCGGCGGCTGCGGGTCGAGGTCGAGGACTCCTCCAGCGCCCTGCCGCGCCGCCGGGAGGCCGGGGCCGACGGGGTGTCCGGACGGGGGCTGCTCCTGGTCGACACGCTCGCCGACGAGTGGGGGGTGGAGGCACGCGGCGGCGGCAAGGTCGTCTGGGCGGAGTTCGTGGTGGCGCACGGGGCGGGCTGAACCCGCTGGCGCCGTCGGTGGCCGGTGGCACTCTGGACGTATGCCAGAACTGCCCGAGGTCGAGGCGCTCCGCGACTTCCTGACCGAACACCTCACCGGCCGCGAGATCGTCCGGGTCCTGCCCGTGGCGATCAGCGTCCTGAAGACGTACGACCCCCCGCTCACGGCGCTGGAGGGCCACCGGGTGGCGGCCGTGCACCGCCACGGCAAGTTCCTCGACGTCGAGACGGCCGGCGGCCCGCACCTGGTGACCCATCTGGCCCGGGCCGGCTGGCTGCACTGGAAGGACAGCCTGCCCAGCGGCCTGCCCAAGCCCGGAAAGGGCCCGCTCGCGCTGCGGGTCGCCCTGGAGACCGGTGCGGGCTTCGACCTGACGGAGGCGGGCACGCAGAAGCGGCTCGCGGTCCACGTCGTGGCCGACCCGCGGCAGGTGCCGGGCGTGGCACGGCTCGGACCCGACCCGCTCGCCGACGACTTCGACGAGGCACGCTTCGCCGCCCTCCTCGAGGGTGAGCGGCGGCAGCTCAAGGGCGCGCTGCGCGACCAGAGCCTGATCGCGGGCGTGGGCAACGCGTACAGCGACGAGATCCTGCACGCCGCGAAGATGTCCCCGTTCAAACTGGCCGCCTCCCTGACCGACGAGGAGACCGCCCGCCTGTACGCGGCCCTGCGCGGCACGCTCACCGAGGCCGTGGAACGCTCCCGGGGCATCGCCGCCGGACGCCTGAAGGCCGAGAAGAGGAGCGGGCTGCGGGTCCATGGCCGCACCGGAGAGCCCTGTCCGGTGTGCGGCGACACCGTCCGCGAGGTCTCCTTCAGCGACTCCTCGCTCCAGTACTGCCCGACCTGCCAGACCGGCGGCAAACCGCTGGCGGACCGCAGGATGTCCCGACTGCTGAAGTAGCGGTGGCCCCGGGGGCCGGCGGTCGCCGGAGCGGCGGTCATCCGGCCGGCAGCGTCACCAGGTGCTCGCCGTCCGCCGTGCGCACCTCGTAGCGGTCGATCTGTCCGGGGTGCAGGGCGGCCCCGCCGCGCATGATGTGCGGCCGGGTGACGTGCCCGGGGACCATCCAGCTGGTGATCGTCTGTTCGGACCCGTCGCGGCCCACGGCGACGAGCCGGCAGGAGCGCGGGCCGCCCGCGTCCTTGACCTCGAGCCGCACGTCCGTGCCCCAAATCTCGTCCTCGGCCGTGATCCGCGCCCACACCCCGGACCGGGCGTCGGTCGCGGCGACCGGCGCCGCCGGGTCGCCCTGGCTCGCGTACAGCACGGCGCCGGGCCCGGCTACGGCGCACACGACGGCGGCGGCCACGGCGTACAGCACCCGCCGCCGGCCGGCCCGCCGACGCGTGGCCACCTCGGTCAGCAGCCGGTCGAGCAGTCGCGGTCCCGGCCTGGTCAGGGGGTGGACGATACGGGGTGTCGCCTGCCGGTACAGCATCAACTGGCGGGTGGCGGGGCCGAATTCGGTCACCTGGGCCGCGCACCGGGGGCATTCCATGAGGTGGTCCTCGAAGCGGAAGGCTTCCGCCTCGTCCAGCACGCCGAGCGCATAGGCGCCGACGTCACGATGCCTCTCCAGGGACCTCATGCCGAATCCTCGTACCGTTGGGTGCGGGTGGGGTTACTCCTTGCTCCCACCCGTACGCACCCGACAGCCGAATCACTCAAGCCACCTCGGAATCGCAACCAAGGTGTTCGGAGCGGCCCGAGGCGCGGATTGGTCCGTCCCGCGGGAAAGTTCGTGAGGCCGGCCGGGGAGGCTGGAAGAGGCCGGCCGCGGAGGCTGGAAGAGCCGGCCGCGGAGGCTAGAACAGGTGGATGGCGAGGTGTCCCAGCGGCAGCCCGAGCTGCCAGGCGGGTGTCCACACCTTCGGCCCCTCGTCCTCTCCGGTCACCGGCGCACCCCCGGGCACCGCGTTCAGGTCCGGGGCGAGCAGTTCGGTGTCCTGGAGCCAGCGCCAGGCCGCCCGGGCCAGCTCCAGGTCCGGCGAGCGGCGTCCGGCGGCGAGGGCGTCGGCCGTGACCTCGGCCAGCCGTCCGTGCACCCACTCGTGCCAGGGCTGGTCGTAGGCCGTCAGGGACAGCCAGGTCTCCAGGTGGGTGACGACCCGGATGCCGCTCAGTTCGTTCTCCGTGTCGGACAGGAAGACGGTGAGCGCCAGCGCGTCGCGTCCGGCGCGGAACTCGAAGGACGTCGGCGGCATCAGGTCGCCGCTCCGCAGCAGCTCGTCGGCGATGTACTCGGCGTACAACCACGCCATGGGAACGCTCAGTTCGCCCCCGCCGGTGCCGTCCGTGCTCTCTTGACCTCTGTGCAGCATCCCTTCCTGCCTTCCTCCGGTGCGTGCGCGTCGCCCGACCCGGGTCATGGACCCCCGTCCGGAACACGGATGAGGACAGCCGACTGCTCAACCGGGGTCCTGGGCAAGGCGCTTTACGGAGGCTTGACCAAAAGGTCGGTTTCACCGCAGGTCGGCGGCGTATCCCGGTAGCACCCTGCGCATGGCGCGCAGCGCGTAGTACGCGCGGGACTTCACGGTACCGGGTGGGATGCCGAGGGCGGCCGCGGCTTCCGCCACACTCGCCCCCTGGAAGTACACCAGCACCAGGACTTCACGGTGCTCCGGAGTGAGTGTCTTCACAGCCTCCCGCACATCGAGGGCGGCGGCGGCCCGTTCGGCGTGATCCGCGCAGACGCGCGCGTTCTCCAGCACGGCGTCGCCGACCTCCGGAGGGCGCGCCTGGCGGGCGCGGCGCGCGTCGATCGCGAGCCGCCGGGCCACGGTGAGCAGCCACGGCCGTACGGAGTCGAAGTCGTCGGCGCGCAGGGCCTCGGGATGCTGCCACGCGCGGACCAGGGTCTCCTGCACCAGGTCCTCGGCGCGCTGCCGGTCGCCGTCGCTGAGCCGCAGCAGCAGCGCGAAGAGCGGCCGGCCGTGCTCGCGTTGCAGTGTGGCGAGCTCGTGCTCGGCGGTCGTCCCGTTCACTGTGTCCGTCAGGGTGATTCCGGCCGTCATGGCCGTATGGCATCGCAGGGGGCCGGGCGGGGACAGGGCGCACGCACGGGTGTGCGGCGGACGGTCGATCGCGTCGACGAACGGTTCGACGAACGGTCGGTCCGCGGTCGCCGGGGCGCCGTGCACCCGGATCGCGCCCGCCGGACGGGCTAATGGGCGTGTCGAAGCCGCCTGTGACGAGCCGTGACTCTTTACCTGTTCGTACGTAAATGTGACTTTTCATCGGTGTGTGCGACCCAGCGGAGGGAACGCATGATCACGCGCAGTCGGCAGGTGGCCCTGGCCCTGACCGCCCTCCTCACGGCGGGCGCGGCCTGCCAGGCCCGCGACCACGAACCGCCGAAGCCCCCGGCCCCGGCCCCGCCCGCCGCCGTCGAAGGCTCCTTCACCCTGGTCGCCTCCGGAGACGTGCTCCCGCACGACTCGATCATCGAGCGGGCCCGCTTCGACGCCGGCGGCTCCGGCTACGACTTCCGCCCCATGCTGGCCGGTGCCCGGCCCGTCGTCGCGCGGGCCGATCTCGCGCTGTGCCACATGGAGACCGTCTACGGCGAGAACGGCGACTACAGCGGCTACCCGCTCTTCAAGTCCCCGCCCGAGGTGGCCAAGGTGCTGGCCGCCACCGGATACGACAGCTGCTCCACCGCCTCCAACCACAGCGTCGACGACGGCGCGGACGGCATCCGCCGCACCCTGGACGCCCTCGACCGGGCCGGCGTACGGCACGCCGGGACGGCGCGCACCGAGGCCGAGGCGGACATCGCGACGGTGCTGCGTGCGGGCCGGGCCCAGGTGGCCCACCTCTCCTACACCCTCCACACCAACGGCCGGCCGCTGCCCGCGGACCAGCCCTGGGCGGTCGGTCTGATCGACGAGGCGCGCATCGTCGAGGACGCGCGGGCCGCCCGGAAGGCCGGCGCCGACGTCGTCGTCGTGTCCATGCACTGGGGCACCGAATGGCAGGACGAGCCCGACCGGGACCAGTTGGCCCTCGCCCGGAGCCTGACCGCCGCCCGGACCGGCGACCGCCCCGACATCGACCTGATCCTCGGCACCCACGCCCATGTCCCGCAGGCCTACGAGAAGGTCAACGGCACCTGGGTGGTGTACGGCATGGGGGACCAGATCGCGGGCGAGATGGTCAACAACGAGGGCGCCCGCGATCCGCGCGGCAACCAGTCGGCCATCGGCCGCTTCACCTTCGCCCCGCCCGACCGGGACGGCGAACGCTGGAAGGTGACGAAGGCCGAGTTCGTCCCGCAGCTGTTCGACGTGGACGCCGGCCGGGTGGTGAACCTCGACCGGGCGCTGGAACGGGGCGCCGAGCTGCGGGGCGTGCGCGACCGCATCCGCGACGTGGTGCTCAGCCGGGGCGCCGCCGAGGACGGGCTGCTGATGGGGAAGTAGGTCAGGCGTCGGCCACGTGGTCCAGGGCCGTCAGCATGGCGCCGAGCACCCGCAGACAGGTGGTGACGTCGGCGTCCGTGAGGCCGGGGCCGACCTCGCGCAGCAGTCGGTGTTCCCGGTCGAGGACCGCGTCGATCGTGTCCCGGCCCCGGGCGGTCAGCCGGATCAGCGAGGACCGGCGGTGCGCCGGGTTCGGGGTGCTCTCCACCAGGTCCTGGGCCGCGGCGTCGTTGACCATCCGCTGGACGAACTGACGGCTGATCGCCTGGGCCCGGCCCATCTGGGGCACGGTCATCGGCCCGCCGCGCCGCAGCATCGTCAGCACGGCGCGGACGCCCACGGACGGGCCGTCGCCGTCCAGGCCCTGCTCGACACCGCGCTGCGCGCGTCGGTAGAGGGGGCCGACCAGGTCGTACACCTCGGTGAGGCGCCGGGCGAGCGCGTCGGGGGGGAGGGGTGCGTCGATGTCGTTCACCCCGCCATCATGACACCCAGGTTGCCAAAGTCGACCTCACCTGACACCTTGGTTGTCATGAACGCTGCTTCGGACCTCCGCTTCTTCACCTCCGCCGACGGCGACCTCGCCTACCGCGACACCGGCGCGGGAGACCCGGTCGTCCTGCTGCACTCCGGGTTCACCGACCACCGGGTGTTCGACGCCCAGATCCCGGCCCTGGCCCGCGACTACCGCGTGATCGCCCCCGACGTGCGCGGACACGGCGCCTCGGCCAACGCGAGCGGGCCGTTCCGCTGGGCGGACGACCTCGCCGCGCTGCTGCGCCACCTGGACACCGGCTCGGCGGTACTCGTCGGCGTGTCCATGGGCGGGGCCATCGCCACCGACACGGTCATCGAGTACCCGGAGCTGGTCCGTGCGGTGGTCGCCTGCGGCGCGTCCACCAGCGAGTTCGAGTACACCGACCCGTGGGTGCGCCAGGTGCGGGCCGAACAGGCCGGCGCCCTCGCCGCGGGCGACGTCGAGGGCTGGCTCACCGCGTTCCTGCGCTTCGTGCCGGGGGAGCACCGCACCCTCGACGACGTCGACCCGGACGTGCTGCGCCGGGTGCGCGAGATGGCTCTCGGCACCCTCTCCAAGCACACGCCGGACGAGGAGAACCACCACGTGCCCCTGACCGGCACCTGGCCCCGGGTCCCGAAGATCGACGTCCCGGTCCTCGCCGTCAACGGCGCCCTGGACGCGCCCGATCTGATCGCGGACGCGGAACGGCTCGCCCGTACCGTCCAGGACGGCCGTTCCGTCACCGTCGAAGGGGTCGCGCACTACCCGAACATGGAGCGGCCCGAGGCGTTCACGGGCATCGTCGCCGAGTTCCTGCGCACCCTCTAACGGCGCGCCAGCTCCGACTTCCGGTACGAGTACGCGAAGTAGACCACCAGGCCGACCACGAACCACACGGCGAACCGCACCCAGGTCTGCCACTGCAGGAACGTGATCAGCCAGATCGAGAAGACGATGCCCAGCGCCGGCACGAACGGCATCCACGGGGTACGGAAGGTGCGCGGCAGCTCCGGCTGCCGGTAGCGCAGCACGATCACCGCCGCGCACACCACCACGAACGCCAGCAGGATGCCGATGTTGGTCAGCTCCGCCGCCTCGCCGATCGGCAGGAACCCGGCGATCACGGCCGACGCGACCCCGACGATCCAGGTGACCCGGGTCGGCACGTGCCGCGTCGGGTGTGTCTTGGCGAACCACTTGGGCAGCAGCCCGTCGCGCGACATGGAGAACCACACCCGGGTGACACCCAGCATGAACGTGAACATCACCGTGAGGATGCCGATGATCGCGCCCACCGCGATGATGTCGGCCAGCGAGCTGAGCCCCACCGACTTGAACGCCGTCGAGAAGCCGCTCTCCGGGTCGATCTCCTTGTAGTTCTGCATACCCGTCAGCACCAGACAGGCCGCCACGTACAGCACCATCGAGATGATCAGCGAGTAGATGATCGCCTTCGGCATGTGCCGCTGGGCGTCCTTGGACTCCTCGGCCGCCGTCGACATGGCGTCGTAGCCGAAGACCGCGAAGAACACCGTCGCCGCGCCGGTGAACGCCCCGCCGACCCCGAACGGGAAGAACGGGTGGTAGTTCGAGCTGTTGATGTGGAAGACGCCGACCCCGATCACCAGCAGCACCACCAGCACCTTCAGCACCACCACGACCATCTCGAAGCGGGCGGCGTTCCTGATGCCCAGCGTCAGCAGGTACGCGATCAGCAGGCACAGCACGGCCGCGAACAGGTCGACCTTGTGCCCGTCCCCGGTGCCCGGCGCGCCCAGCATCCAGTTCGGCAGGTCGGCCCCCATCTCGCCGACCAGGAAGCTGAAGTAGCCCGAGATGCCGATCGCGACCACCGCCACGATCGCCGTGTACTCCAGGAGCAGGTCCCACCCGATGAACCAGCCCACCAGCTCGCCCAGGACCGCGTAGCCGTAGGTGTAGGCGGAACCCGCCTTCGGGATCAGCCCGGCGAACTCGGCGTACGACAGGGCGGCCGCCGCACTCGCGACACCGGCGATGAGGAAGGAGATCAGGACCGCGGGCCCCGCCGTGCCGTTGGCGACCGTGCCGGCCAGCGTGAAGATGCCGGCCCCGATGATGCCGCCGACACCGATCGCGGTGAGCTGCCACAGCCCCAGCGAGCGCACCAGGCCCCCGCCGCTCTCCGTCTCCTCGATATGCTCGATGGGTTTGCGGCGGAGAACACCCTCACCCATGCGGAACCGGGCCATGCGCCTCACCTCTTCGTGAACGGCAAACGGCTGACGGTGGATCATGATGACGCACACAGGTCCGTGACGGAAGTCACGACGCACAAGGGTCCCAAGACGCACACACCGACCCCACCGGTGCTACGGCACCACCGTCACCGGCCAGCGCCCCGCCTTCACCAGCCGCACCGCGACCGAGCCGACGAACCGGTGACCGGCCTGCTCGGAGGCGCCGACCACCACCGCGTCCGCCTTCAGCTCGTCGGCCGTCTGCTTCAGTCCGCTGTACGGGTCGCCGCGGAACGTGTGGAACTCCCAGCGGATGTCGAATATCCCCTTCACCCGCTCGGTCGCCTCCCGGATCTGGGCGACCAGCCCCTCGGCGATCTCGTCGGTCGTCTCCGCCACCGAAGCTCCGAGCGCCGCACCACCCGCCAGCACCGGCTGCACGTACACCACGGCGAGCAGGGCGCCCTGCCGCCTGGCCATCCCCCCGGCGTAGGCCGCGGCCCGCAGCGAGGAGTCGGAGCCGTCCACGCCGACGACGATGACCTTCGGTCCGTCCGTGCCGCGTTCGAACTGATGGGAGTGCTGTTCCGTCACGCGGCGAGGCTATCGGAGTCCCCGGTGATCTTGCGCCGGGCGGGTGGTTTCATGCCGCCGCACCGGTGTTGCTCAGGTGCGGCGCACCGTGACCGGGCGACTGATGAGTCATGAAGAAGGACCAGTTGCTCACCCGCCGCACCCTGCTCACCGGCGTCGCGGCCCTGGGCGCGGCCGGCGCCGGCGGCGCACTCGCGGCGGGCCTGGGACACGGACCGTCCCGGCCGCCCGCCCCCGTACCCGCCCCGGGCCCTGTGCAGCGCAGCCCGCTCAAACCCTCCGCCTACCGGCTCCAGCCCCTGACCGGATACGGCGCACCGCGCGCCGCGCCCGGCCGGCCCCCGGTGCGCAGCGAGCCGATCCTGCGCATGACGGGCCGGGGCCGCACCATGCTGCTCACCTTCGACGACGGTCCCCACCCCGAGTACACCCCGCGGATCCTGGACACCCTGGCGAAGTACGACGTGCGGGCGACGTTCTTCGTGTGCGGGGAGATGGCGGACTACAACCGGGACCTGCTGACGCGGATGGCCGACGAGGGACACGTGGTGGGCAACCACACCTGGTCCCACCCGCTGCTGACCAAACTCACCCGGCGCCGTATCCGCTCCGAGATGGAGCGCACCAGCGAGGTCGTCGAGCAGGCCTACGGGGAGGCGCCCCGCTGGTTCCGGGCCCCGTACGGAGCGTGGAACCGGGCCGCCTTCCAGCTCGGCGCGGAACTCGGCATGGAGCCGCTCGCCTGGACCGTGGACACCCTGGACTGGACGACACCCGGCACCGGCACCATCGTCGACCGGGTCGAGGAAGGCGCGGCCCCCGGTGTCGTGGTGCTCTCGCACGACGCCGGGGGCGACCGTTCGCAGAGTGTCCGCGCCCTGCGGCGCTATCTGCCCGAGCTGCTGGACTCCGGCTACCACCTCACCGTCCCCCGACGGCGCCTGGTCTGACCGCCGCCGGGCCCGCCCGGCCGGGGCACGCTCAGCGGACCTCGACCAGGCGGGCGAAGGCGACCACGTTCCCGTCGTAGCCGTTCTGCTTGGTGAAACCGCCGCCGCAGGTGATGACCCGCAATTCGGGGCTGCCCTTCGAGCCGTAGACCCGGTCGCCGGGGAAATTGTTCTTCTCGAAGACCTCGATGCCGTAGATCTCGAAAACCGCCGTCTTTCCGTCCTGGCGGTGCACTTCCACCTTGTTTCCCTTTTTCAGGGCCCCGAGTCCGTAGAAGACGGCGGGGCCCTGCTGGTTGTCGACATGGCCGACCACGACCGCGGTGCCCTTTTCCCCCGGGGAGACCGCGCCGGTGAACCAGCCGGCCAGGTTCGGGTCCTCGGGCGGCGGCGCGTCGACCCAGCCGTCCGCGTCGAGACCGACCCCCATGACCGGCGCGTCGACCTGGATGGCGGGGATGGAGACCTGGTCGGGCACCGAATACGGCAGCGGGGTCACGCCGGCCGCGGCGCCGTCGCCGGTCGCCGCGCGGGTGTCCGACGCGGCGGCCGACGCGGGCTGCGGGGGGCCCTCGTCGAATTCCCCGGAACCGTTGCGGATGAGCGCGAGACCGGTCAGCAGAACAAGCGCTATCACGCCCCAGGGAGCGCGCTTCCTCCGCCGCTCCTCCTCTTCGGCCAACTCGGAGTCGTACATTCGCCATCCCCTCTCGACCCGGCCGTCGCCGGGTCATCCGCGCATACGAGCACGCTAAGCGCCGTGCGTGGGACCGGCGACGGGGCGGCGGCGAACGGGTGGTGCGCGCGTCCTTCCGTGCGCCATCCGGGAGATGACCGGCAAGATTTTCTGACGGGGCGTGACCTGCGGCGATATCCACTCGCGCGGTTTCGGCCCGGCAACCCGCTCACCAGGACGGACCATTCCCGAAATGCGGCTGCGGGCAGGGCAACTGAGGGTCTTTCTGGGAGGCGCTTTCTCGCCGATCGACCGGGGACGGGACCCGGGGCGTCTTCCGCGGAGGATCACATGCGCAACACTCGTGCCCTCGCGGCAGCCGGCGCCGCCGTCGCTGTCCTCGGACTGGCCGCCCCCACGGCCACCGCGGGCGGCGACCACAACCAGCCGAGCAACATCGTCGCGCTGCCCAGCGTGATCGCCCGCGGCGGCCAGATGACCGTCACGGTCGACGGCTGCCCCCAGGGCGGCACCATGACCTCGGACGCCTTCCGGACCACCCACCTGACCCCGGTCAGAGGAGCCAACGAGACGTCCAAGGGCACCGCCACCATCAAGCAGGACGCCAGGCCGGGCTCGTACGACATCACCGTCAACTGCTCGGGCCGCCGGCTGACCCGGCCGGCCGCCTTCACCGTCATCGGCGGTGTCCGCGGCGGCCTCGGCGGCAGCAGCTCCAGCGGGGCGACCCCGACGGACATCGCGATCGGCGGCGGGCTCGTCGCCGCGGCCGTCGCCGGCGGCGGACTGTTCTGGATGCGCCGCCGGTCCGAGCGGCGGATCTGACCGCGGCGCAGGACGGCAGCGGCACTTCGCCCCGGGTCCGGTGGGACCCGGGGCGAAGTGCCGCGCGCTGCGGGTGGGTCGGTGCGGATGGGTCAGGCCCGGTCCTCGCCGGAACGGCGGCGCGAGAGGTGGTAGGCGGTGCCCGCCGCCCCCACGACGAGCGCCGCGCCCAGCCCGATCTGCCTCAGGTCGAACCCCGCGACGCTGCCGCCCTGACCGGCGTGCACGCCCTTGTCGTGCCAGGGCTTCTCGGTCGGGTGGTGCGAGCCGCCGCCCGCGATCGTCAGGTCCACCGTGCCGGTCTTGTCCCGGCAGGCGAACGTCACCCGGTACACCGCCCCGCGCCGGGCGTCCCGGTCGACCCGCGCCGTGGCGGACGACTCGTCCCGGGGGATGGTGACCGTGTCGAACACCGGCGAGGTCACCGTCACCCGCCCCCGGCACCCCGCCTCGGTACGGCCCACTCCCAGCGTGACCTCGCCGCCGGGCGCCACGGTGGCGGGGCTGACGGTGAAGCCGAACGTGTTCGAGCCCACGGCCCCGGCCGGTACACAGGCGGAGAGGGCGGCGCCGCCCAGCAGTGCGACCGAGGCGAGGGGTATCGCGCGCATGGTGAATCCTCCGGGTCCCCGAGGAGCAGCGGCGGACCTGTTCCGCTCGCGCCAGGAATGCACCTCGATGTCCCGAACGCTAGGAAGCCGTGCACGTCGCCGCGATCGCAGTCGCGCGAATGGGGCAAGAGTGTGGGCCGCTCAGGGGACGGTGACGGCGAGTCGGCCGCCGCCGTCCCCGGTGTTCTGTCAGCGGGCCGGTACCCGGTGCCCGGTCAGTCCCCCGCGCCGGGGAACAGGCTCAGGAACGGGTCGGTCGACGCCGAGACCCCCCTGCTGAAGGGTGCGTCGAAGTCCCAGATCAGGAAGAGCAGGAAGGCGATCAGCGCGGAGAACAGGCCCGCGAGGACCAGTTCGCGGGTGGTGCGCCGGATCTGCAGGGCGAAGACCATCCCGATGGTGATGACGGCCCCGGCGATCAGCCCGAACCACACCACCCCGGGCATGGTCGCCCCGGTCGACTGCGCACGGGCGTTGCGGGCCTGGTCCGCGAGGGCCACCTGGTCCACGAGGGGCTGGTACGCCTGCGCCTCGAAGTCCGACCTCGGTTCGTAGTCGGTGACGTCCGCGCGGACCCGGTCGAGCAGCTCGGTGCCGCGGTCGGTCACCTCGGCGTGGTCGGCCATGGCCTTCCACTCGGTGGTGACGACGTGTCCGACATAGGCGTTGACATCCGCCCGGATGCGGTCACGGACGTCGGGCGGGTAGACCCGGGCCCGTTCCGAGATCTCGTGCAGCGCGACGGCCTCCGTCTGCACGTCGGCCTCGGCGGCGCTGCGCGCCTCCCAGACACCGGCGATGGCCAGGCCCAGCACGATGGCGTACACCACGCCGATCCACATCGTCATGTACTCGATGACGTCCGGGGTCTCGGTGATGTCCTCGTCGTCGGACGCGGTGCGGTGCCGTAGGAGGGTGATGATGACCACCACGACGCAGGCGGCCAGCATCGCGAGGGTGAGAACAAGCCATTCCGGCAAGAGAGGCCTCCAGGGATCAGCGCGCACGGAGCGCGGCGACGGCGACCACCGCGGGCACCGTGATGAGCAGGACGAAGACGAGCGGCGACGTGGTCCCGCGCGAGGAACGCTGCGGCGCCCGGGCGGCGCGGTGGCGCGGATAGTGCACCGGACTGAGCGACGGACGGGGCGTGGGCGTGACCGAGGGCGCGGGGGCGGGCGCCGCGGAACGGGCCGGCGGCGGGGTGGGAGCGGGCGTCGGCGTCGGGCTCGGCTCCGGGGCGGGCCGCGGTGGCGCCGGCCGCGGGGCGGGAGGCGGCGGTTCGGGCTCCGGCGCCGGTGGCTTCGGCGGGGGCGGCTTCGGGGCGGGCGGAGGAGTGGGCTCGGGCGGCGGAGGCGTCGGTTCGGGGTCCGGTGGGGGTGTCGGCGTCGGCGTCGGCGTTGGTGTCGGGGTCGGCCTGGGGCAGGGCGGAATGGTGGGCCAGGAAGCGCTCCCGGCGACCGCCACCGCGTCGGTGCCGTCCGGTCCGGTCGACGCGTACGCACACGCGTCGGCCCGCGCCGGGCCGACCGGTATGCCGACGAGGGTGAACGTCAACGTCACCAGGGCCAACACCCGTCCGGCAGCGGCGGATCGGGTCGGTTCGGGTCCATGCACGACGCAGATCATGAAGCCTGGCGCACCGTCCCACGCCCGAGTACCCGGTGATTGCCCCGAAGGAGGGACATGGGCCCACCAGGGGTTTGACGACGGCGGATCGGCTCGCGCCGGAGCCCGGAAACCTGTACGACGCGCCGCGTGCCGGTGGCGGACGGGAAGAAAGCCCGCGACCGGTTGAACACAACGGGCTCCCCCGTGCGTACCCAGTGTCGTGCGGTGGCCCAGCAGGGCGCCCCAACACCTTCGTGACGATCGGGGATTGACGATGAAGACCTCCTGGCGGAGCGCCTCACTCGTGGCGGGCGCCGCGGCGCTGCTGGCGCTGACGACGGCGTGCGGCCAGGACGGCGGTGGCCCCACCGGCAGCCAGAACGTGGGCGCCACGGCCGCCCCCGGCGACGTCGGCGACCTCGGCACCGGCGCCGGTGACGGACTCGGTACCGGGGCGGGCGCCGGACAGGCCTCGGCGAGCGCGCCGGAGCCGGCGGGCAAGCTGTCCGTCTCGGCGAACGCCGAGATCGGCGATCTGGTGACCGACGGAGCGGGTCGCACCCTCTACCGCTTCGACGCGGACACCGCCGAGCCGCCCAAGACCACCTGCGAGAACGACTGCGCCACCACCTGGCCGCCGGTCGCCGCGGACGACGCCCTCGCCGGCGAGGGCATCGACAAGGACCTGCTCGGCGAGGTCACCCGCCCCGACGGCACCAAGCAGCTGACGATCGGCGGCTGGCCCGCGTACCGCTACGCCAAGGACACGGCCGCCGGGGAGGTCAAGGGCCAGGGGGTCGGCAAGAAGTGGTACGCGCTGGCCGCCGACGGCAAGAAGGCCAAGGCCGAGCCGGCCGCCGGGCTGTCCACCCGCGAGGACCCGAAGCTCGGCGAGATCGTCGTCGACAAGAACGGCATGACCGTCTACCGCTTCATGAAGGACGAGGCCTGGCCGAAGCCGGTGTCGGCCTGCACCGGCGCCTGCCTGGAGAAGTGGCCGGTCGTGGCGCCCGTCGAGACGAACGACACCAAGGGCGTCGAGAAGAAGGGGCTGATGAGCTTCACCCGGCCCGACGGCGCCGCCCAGCAGACGATCGACTGCTGGCCCATCTACACCTTCGCCGGCGACAAGAAGGCCGGGGACACCAACGGTCAGGGCGTCGGCGGCACCTGGTACGCCGTCAAGCCCGACGGAAAACCGGTCGGCGCGCCGAAGAAGTAGCGACCTCCCGCCCGCCGCCCTTCGGCGTCCGACCAGCGGACCGTCCCCTCCGTGCCCACACGGCGGGGACGGTCCCGTTCGTGTGCTTTGGCATGCCTTCGCCCACGGCACGTGCCCCGGGCAGTGACCGGGAACGGACGGTCAATTTCCGTTTGGGCTCGCCCCTTTGGCGGGCGATCAGTAGCCTCAGCTCGAACACCGGATCGCCTATGCCTTGGAGAGCTAGATGGAGCGTCCCGCCTGGGCCCCTCGCAGCATCGACATCTCGGTGCCCAGCGTGTCCCGGATCTACGACTTCTACCTGGGCGGTTCGCACAACTTCGAGGTGGACCGCGAAGCGGCCCGCAGGGCCATGGAGTTCATGCCGGGGCTCCCCAAGATCATGCAGGCGAACCGGGCGTTCATGCGGCGGGCCGTGCGCTTCGCGGCCGACGAGGGCATCGACCAGTTCCTCGACATCGGCTCCGGCATCCCGACCTTCGGCAACGTGCACGAGGTGGCCGTGCGCAGCCGCCCCGGCGCCCGCGTGGTGTACGTGGACCACGACCCGGTGGCGGTCGCGCACAGCGAGGCCGTCCTGGCGGGTCACGACGACGCGGACGTCGTGGCGGGCGACCTGCTCAAGCCGCGGGAGATCCTGGCCAGTCCCCAGGTGCGGCGGCTGATCGACCTGAATCGGCCGGTCGCCCTGCTGCTGGTTGCCATACTGCACTTCGTGGAAGACGAGGACGACCCGTACGCCGCGGTGGCCGAGCTGAGCGACGCGCTCGCGCCTGGCAGCCTGCTCGTCCTCACGCACGCCTCGTACGAGGGAATCCCGCTGCCCGCCGAGCGGGCCGGGGGCGCGGTGGACGTGTACAAGGACATCCGCAATCCGCTGATCATGCGTTCGCGCGACGACATCGCGCGGTTCTTCGAGGGGTACGACATGGTGGAACCCGGACTGGTTCCGATGCCGCGCTGGAGGCCGGAGGGCGAGCCGGAGGAGGAGGACCCGTACGCGTTCTCCGGGTTCGCGGGCGTGGGGCGTACGGCGTGAGCGCGGAGCCGGACGGGCCGGAGGACAGGCTGCGGCGGTTCGCGACGATCTGGAGCCGGGCGGTGTTCCCGGTGACCTCGACGTCCTCCACCCGGCCCGAGTTCGAGGCGGAACTGCTGCCACTGGCCCGCCGGCTGAGCGACGTGCTGCGCGCCCGGAGCTTCGACGCGGAGGAGGCCAGGGCGGTCGGTGCCGCCCTCGTCGACGCGCACTGCACCGACCCGGAGGCGCTCTCCCGGACGCTGGACTGCGTCGACGCCTACCTGGTGCTCTACTGCGGCGAGGACGGCGACCCGGAGGACCTGCGGGCCCGTTCGGCGCGGCTCCAGCACGCGATGGCGGCCGGGTTCGCCGGGGCGCTGCGGGTCCGTACCCTCGCCGAGCAGGAGGCCATCGCGCAGGCCGCCCTGAAGGCGCAGGGCGTGGTGGCCGAGGCCCTGCACGCCAGCGAGGCCCGCTTCCGAGCGGTCTTCGAGGGCGCCGCCATAGGCATCGGCATCGCCGACCTGGACGGCAACGTCCTCCAGGTCAACGAGGCGTTGATGCGCATGTTCGGCATCGCCGACCCCACGCTCGGCGGTCGCCGGGCCACCGAGTGGACGCACCCCGACGACGCGCCGCAGACCTGGCGGCTCTACGACGAGCTGGTGCGCGGCGAGCGCGAGCACTACCACGTGGAGAAGGCCTTCTACCGGCCCGACGGGACGGTCCTGTGGACCAATCTCACCGTCTCCCTGCTGCGCGACGCCGACGGCACCCCGCAGTACCAGCTGGCGCTGATGGAGGACACCACCGAGCGGCGGCTGCTCAACCTGCGGCTGCGCTACGAGGCCACGCACGACGCGCTCACCGGGCTGCCCAACCGCAGCTTCTTCTTCGAACGCCTGGAGAAGGCCCTGAACGCCGGTCCAGGACAGCGCTTCGGCCTGTGCTACCTCGACCTCGACGGCTTCAAGACCGTCAACGACAGCCTCGGCCACGCGGCCGGCGACCGGCTGCTCGTGGAGGTCGCCGACCGCCTCCAGGCCTGCGCCACCGCGCCCGGCGAGATGGTCGCCCGGCTGGGCGGCGACGAGTTCGTGGCGCTGACCACCGGGCCCGACACCCGGCACGAGGTCGACGAGCTGGCCGGCCGCATCATGAACGCGCTGCTCGCCCCGGTCAGCGTCGACGGCCGTGAACTGACCGTGCGCGGCAGCATCGGCATCGTCGAGGGCCCCGCGGGGGAGCGCAGCCCGGCCGAGGTGCTGCGCAGCGCCGACATCACCATGTACCGGGCCAAGTCGGCGGGCGGCAACCGCTTCGAGCTGGCCGACCCGGAGGCCGACGCCCGCGTCATCACCCGGCACGGGCTGACCACGGCGCTGCCCGCGGCGCTGGAGCGCGGCGAGTTCTTCATCGAGTACCAGCCGCTGGTCCACCTCGGCGACGGCAGTGTGCGCGGCGCCGAGGCGCTGGTGCGCTGGCTGCACCCGCAGCACGGGGTGCTCGGCCCGGACCGGTTCATCCCGCTCGCGGAGCACACGGGGCTGATCGTGCCGCTGGGCCGCTGGGTCCTGGAGCAGTCCGTACGCCAGGCCCGCGTCTGGCGGGAGCGGTACGGCGAGGGCGGCGCCGCGGGCCCGCTGCGCATCAACGTCAACCTCTCGCCCTGCCAGCTCACCCATCCCGGCCTGGTCCAGGACACCGTGGAGATCCTGGAGCGCACCGGCGTCGCGCCCGACGCGCTGTGCCTGGAGGTCACCGAGTCGGCGCTGATCGGCGCGGACGACGACCTGCTGAAGCCGCTGCGCCGACTGGCCGAGATGGGTGTCGACATCGCCCTGGACGACTTCGGTACCGGCTACTCCAACCTCGCCAACCTGCGCCGGCTGCCGGTGAGCGTCCTCAAGCTGGACCGTTCGTTCACGCAGAGCATGCAGCAGTTCCCGGCCGACCCCGTCGACCTGAAGATCGTCGAGGGGATCGTCGCCCTGGCCCACAGCCTGGACCTCGCGGTCACCGTGGAGGGCGTGGAGACCGGCGCCCAGGCCGAGCAACTGCGCATACTGGGCTGCGACACGGCCCAGGGCTGGTACTACGCCCGCCCCGGCCCGCCGGAGCGGCTGCACGAACTGGCCCTGGTGGACGCCACCGGCTGAGCGGGACCGTCGGTCCGCCCGGGCACCGTCACGGGCGGACCGGATTCCAGCCTTGGCCGTGCGCCCACGCCCCGTCGCGCGCGGTTTCGGCGACCTCCACCGCCGCGCGGACGAGAGCCGCCGTCGCCGTCGAGCGTGACTGCTGGGGCCAGGCGAGGGAGAGGACGACCGGCGGGGCGTCCAGGACCGGGCGGTAGGCGACGCCCGGGCGGGGGTAGCGGGAGGTCACCGAGGCGGGCAGCAGGGTGACCACCTTCCCGAGGGAGACGGCCGTGAGCACCTGGGCCAGGTCGTCGTGGCCGCGCCGGGCCTCGTCGATGTGCCGCTCCACGCTGCCCGCGTCGAGGCCGAGGTCGGCCAGCTCCAGCCGCTCGCGGGCGGCGAGCGGGTGGTCCGCGGCGAGGACGGCGACGCGCGGTTCGGCGGCCAGTGTCTCCGTGTCGAGGCCGGTGCCGTCGAACGGCGCGTGGACCAGGGCGACGTCCGCCTCGCCGGCGCGCAGCAGCCGCGGCTGCTCCTGCCACCCGCACAGCCGGACGGTGACCGGCACGGACCCGGGCTCGCGGGCGTAGCGCGCCAGGACCGGCTCCAGCAGCCCCGCGTCCCCGTCGGCCTTCACGGCCAGCACCAGCTTCGGCCCCTCGGCCGCCCGCCTGGCCCGCCGCCCGGCGGCCTCCAGGGCGTCCAGCGCGACGCGTGCCTCGGCGAGCAGGACGTCCCCGGCCGGGGTCCGGGTGACACTGTGGGTGGTCCGCTCGAACAGGGTGACCCCCAGCTCCGTCTCCAGGCGGCGGATGGCCCTGGACAGGGGTGGCGGAGAGATGCCGAGCCGCTCGGCGGCGCGCGCGAAGTTGAGTTCCTCGGCGACCGCCACGAAGTAGCGCAGGGAACGCGACTCCATGCTCCGCCTCCTCCGGTGCCGCCCGGTATTGCCTTCAGGGTAACAAGCGGGATCCGGTCGATCCTTCAGTTCCAGGCGCCCGGCGAACAGGATGGGAGAGCGCCGGAGAGCGAAGGAGACCGCCTTGCCGCCCCGGCCGCACCGACCCTCTTCCCCCTCCCCGAACCGGAGTTGTGCTCGTGATCGTCATCACCACCCCGACCGGCGGAATCGGCCGACAGGTCCTCGACAACGTCCTGGACGGCCTCGCCGCCCGGAACGACGGGACCGCCCTGCGCGTCGTCGCCCGCGACCCCGCCCGGCTCACCGCACGGGCCCGGGAGCGGGCCCGGGTGTTCCAGGGCTCGCACGCCGACCCCGAGATCCTCGGCGCGGCCTGCGAGGGCGCCGACCAGGTGTTCTGGCTGGTGCCGCCCGCGCCCGGCGCCGACAGCGTCGAGGGCCACTTCCGCGACTTCACACTGCCGCTGTGCGAGGTGGTCGCCCGGCAGGGCGTGGCACGGGTCGTCGCCGTCTCCAGCCTGGGCCGCGGCGTGGCGAAGGACGCCGGACCGGTCTCCGCCTCGCTCGCCATGGACGACCGGATCGCGGCCACCGGTGTGCACTACCGGGCGCTGTGCCCACCCTTCCTGATGGAGAACCTGCTCGGGCAGGCGGCCGCCCTGCGCGACACGGGCGAGTTCCGCATGGCGTACGCCGCCGACCGCGTCCTGCGGACCTGCGCCACCGCCGACATCGCCGCCACGGCCGCCCGTCTGCTCCTCGACGACTCCTGGACCGGCCGCGCCGACGTCCCGCTCGTCGGCCCCGACGACCTCACCCCGGAGGGCATGGCCAAGGTGCTGTCCGACGTGCTGGGCCGCCCGGTACGGGTACGGGAGACCACCCCGGAGGCGTACAGGGCGTCCGCCCTGCGGTTCGGGGCCAGTGAGAGCGGGGCCCAGGGGCTGGCCGACATGGCCTCGGCGATGGACGCCCAGGGCTTCTACGGCGCGGTCGAGCCCAGCACCCCGGACACCGCGCCCACGAGCTTCCGCCGCTGGTGCGAGGAGGTCCTCAGGCCGGCCACGCTCGCCTGACGGGCCGGGTCCGTCACCGCTCCAGGAGCATCCGCTGCAGCTCCCGCGCCGCCCGCGGCGGAGCCACGTCGCTGCGGTGGGCCAGGGCGATCGTCCGGTACAGGCCCGGCCGGGCCAGCGGGGTCACCCGCAGCCCGCGACCGGAGCGGGCGGCCACCATCCGCGGGACGACCGCCATGCCGAGCCCGGCCCGCACGAAGCCCAGCACCGCGTCCATCTCCCCGCCCTCCACGGCGAAGTCCGGTTCGAACCCGGCCGAGCGGCACGCGGCCACGGTCAGCTCCCGCAGGTCGTAGCCGTGCCGGAACATCACCAGACGCTCGCCCTCCAGGTCGGTGATGCGCACGGCACGGCGCCCGCCGCCCGGCGGGGGCGACTCCGGGGAGGACACCACCACCAGGTCCTCCCGCAGCAGCTCCACCGTGGTCAGTGCCGGTGAGGCGGTGGGCAGCGGCAGTACGACCAGGGCGAGGTCCAGCGCGCCGCGCGCCAGCTCCCGCACCAGGTCGTGCGAGCCGCCCTCCTCGATCAGCAGCTGGATGCCGGGGTAGCGGTCGTGGAAGGCGCGCAGCACGTCCGGGAGCAGGCCGGTGCACAGGCTCGGGGTGGCGCCCAGCCTGATCCGGCCCCGGCGCAGCTGCGCCAGCTCCAGCACCTCGTGCCGGGCGGTGTCCGCGTCGGCCAGGATGCGCCGGGCCAGCGGCAGCAGCGCCTCCCCGGCGTCGGTGAGGGTGATGTTCCCCCGCGCCCGCAGGAACAGGTCGGCGCCCAGCTCCCGCTCCAGTGCCTTGATCTGCTGCGACAGCGAGGGCTGCGCCACGTGGACCACCTCGGCGGCCCGGGTGAAGTGCCGGGTCTCGGCGACCGCCACGAAGTACTGGAGCTGTTGCAACTGCATACCGCGAGCATACGACGTCGATAGCCAAGCCCTATGGAAACCAGGCATTCCATGTCTTGGACCGATGAGGTGCGGGGCCCGTAACGTCCTGTGACATGGCTCTGGCAACGCGGACGGACCGACGGCCGTCCCTGGCGCGCACCGTGTGGGACTCGACCGTCGGCAAGAAGACAGTGATGGCGGTCAGCGGTCTCGTCATGCTGCTCTACCTGGTCGCCCACATGATCGGGAACCTGAAGATCTACTTCGGGGTCGAGGAGTTCAACCACTACGCCCACTGGCTGCGCACGGTCGGCGAGCCGTTCATGCACTACGAGTGGACGCTCTGGCTGATCCGCGTCGTGCTGGTGGTCGCCGTCGTCGCCCACGCCGTCTCCGCGTACCAGCTCAGCCGCCGCGACATCAAGGCGCGGCCCAGCAAGTACGTGCACAAGAAGCCGCGCTCCAGCTACGCGACGCGCACCATGCGCTGGGGCGGGATCATCCTCGGCCTGTTCATCGTCTGGCACCTCCTCGACCTGACCACCGGCACCGTGCACTCCGGCGGCTTCGAGACGGGCAAGCCCTACCAGAACGTCGTGGACACCTTCTCCACCTGGTACGGCAACGTCATCTACATCGTCGCGATGCTCGCCCTCGGCCTGCACATCCAGCACGGCTTCTGGAGCGCCGCCCAGACCCTCGGCGCCGGCAGCCGTACCCGCGACCGTGCCCTGAAGACGACCGCGAACGTCCTCGCGCTGCTGCTCACGATCGGTTTCATCGCCGTACCCGTGGGCGTCATGACCGGAGTGGTGAGCTGACATGACAACCTACGCCGACTACACGACCGGAGAGCCGGTCGCCGACACCAAGGCTCCGGCAGGACCCGTCAACGAGCGCTGGGACACCCGCCGTTTCGAGGCGAAGCTGGTCAACCCCGCCAACCGGCGCGGCAAGACCGTCATCGTCGTCGGCACCGGCCTCGCGGGCGGCTCCGCGGGCGCGACGCTGGCCGAACAGGGCTACCACGTCGTCCAGTTCTGCTACCAGGACTCCCCGCGCCGCGCCCACTCCATCGCCGCCCAGGGCGGCATCAACGCCGCGAAGAACTACCGCAACGACGGCGACTCGATCCACCGCCTGTTCTACGACACCGTCAAGGGCGGGGACTTCCGGTCCCGCGAGTCCAACGTGCACCGGCTGGCGCAGATCTCGGTCGAGATCATCGACCAGTGCGTGGCGCAGGGCGTGCCCTTCGCCCGCGAGTACGGCGGTCTGCTGGACACCCGCTCCTTCGGCGGCGTGCAGGTCTCCCGCACCTTCTACGCCCGCGGCCAGACGGGGCAGCAGCTGCTGCTCGGCGCCTACCAGGCGCTCAGCAGGCAGATCGCGGCCGGCAACATCGAGATGCACGCCCGCACGGAGATGCTCGACCTGATCGTCGTGGACGGCCGGGCCCGCGGCATCGTCGCCCGGGACCTGATCACCGGGAAGATCGACACCTACTTCGCGGACGCCGTCGTCCTGGCCAGCGGCGGCTACGGCAACGTCTTCTACCTCTCCACCAACGCCATGAACTCCAACGCGACCGCCGTCTGGCGGGCGCACCGGCGGGGCGCCTACTTCGCGAACCCCTGCTTCACGCAGATCCACCCGACCTGCATCCCGCGCACCGGCGACCACCAGTCCAAGCTGACGCTGATGAGCGAGTCGCTGCGCAACGACGGCCGGATCTGGGTGCCCAAGGCCAAGGGCGACGACCGGCCGCCGAACAAGATCCCCGAGGACGAGCGCGACTACTACCTGGAGCGCATCTACCCGTCCTTCGGCAACCTGGTCCCGCGCGACATCGCCTCCCGCGCCGCGAAGAACGTCTGCGACGAGGGCAGGGGGGTCGGCCCCGGCGGCCAGGGCGTCTACCTGGACTTCGCCGACGCCATCGAGCGCATGGGGCGCAAGGCGGTGGAGGCCAAGTACGGCAACCTCTTCGACATGTACCAGCGGATCACCGACGAGGACCCGTACCGGGTGCCCATGCGGATCTATCCCGCCGTGCACTACACGATGGGCGGACTGTGGGTCGACTACGACCTCCAGACCACGATCCCCGGCCTCTTCGCCGTGGGCGAGGCCAACTTCTCCGACCACGGCGCCAACCGGCTAGGCGCCTCCGCGCTGATGCAGGGCCTGGCCGACGGCTACTTCGTCCTCCCGGCCACCATCAACGACTACCTCGCCCGCAACCCTCACAAGGACGACGTCGACGACGATCACCCGGTGGTGCAGGAGGTGCTGGCCGAGACCGAGGACCGGCTGAACCTGCTGCTGTCCGTCGACGGCGACCGCACCCCGGACTCCTTCCACCGGGAACTGGGCGAACTGATGTGGGAGTTCTGCGGCATGGCCCGCACCGACTCCGGCCTGCGCAAGGCCCTGGAGCGCATCCCGCAGATCCGCGAGGAGTTCTGGCGGCGCATCAAGGTCCCCGGCACCGGCGAGGAGTTCAACCAGTCGCTGGAGAAGGCCAACCGCATCGTCGACTACCTGGAACTCGCCGAGCTGATGTGCCTCGACGCGCTGCACCGCGCCGAGTCCTGCGGCGGCCACTTCCGTGAGGAGTCCCAGACCCCCGACGGCGAGGCGGCCCGCAGGGACGACGAGTTCGGCTACGCCGCCGCCTGGGAGTTCACCGGCACCGGCGACGCCCCCACCCTGCACAAGGAAGACCTGGTCTTCGAATACGTCCACCCCACCCAGCGGAGCTACGCATGAAGCTCACCCTGCGCGTCTGGCGCCAGAAGAACGCCGACGCCGACGGCGTCATGTCCACGTACGAGGTGGACGGAATCTCCAGCGACATGTCCTTCCTGGAGATGCTCGACACCCTCAACGAGGAACTCATCCTCAAGGGCGAGGACCCGGTCGCCTTCGACCACGACTGCCGCGAGGGCATCTGCGGCGCCTGCTCGCTGGTCATCAACGGCGACGCCCACGGCCCCGAGCGCACCACCACCTGCCAACTGCACATGCGGTCCTTCAAGGACGGCGACACCATCGACATCGAGCCCTGGCGGGCCTCCGCATTCCCGGTCGTCAAGGACCTCGTCGTCGACCGCTCGGCCTTCGACCGGATCATCCAGGCCGGCGGCTACATCACCGCGCCCACCGGTGCCGCGCCGGAGGCGCACGCGACGCCGGTGCCGAAGCCGGACGCCGACCTCGCCTTCGAGCACGCGGAGTGCATCGGCTGCGGCGCGTGCGTGGCGGCCTGCCCCAACGGGGCGGCGATGCTGTTCACTTCCGCGAAGGTGAACCACCTGGGCGTCCTGCCGCAGGGCGCGCCCGAGCGGGAGACGCGGGTGCTCGACATGGTGGCGCAGATGGACGACGAGGGCTTCGGCGGCTGCACGCTCACCGGCGAGTGCGCGACGGCGTGCCCGAAGGGCATTCCCCTGGTGTCCATCACCAGCATGAACAAGGAGTGGCTGCGGGCCACGCGCAAGGTGGCCAGGAAGTAGCCCCACGACGTTCGCCGACAGGTGCGGACGGACGGGGCCGGGAGAGGTGCTCCTCCCGGCCCCGTTTCGCTCGGTCGCCCCCGGCGTCCGGGAAGCGGGAGCGGGAGCCCGGCATTCAGGAAGCGCACATCCGCGCTCCCGGCAGTCGTCATGTGCAGTACAGCCGGCGTCGGAAGAACTGGGGCGGAGCCGTCCCCACGACCACCGTTCTCACGACCAGGAGAGCACCCATGACCGGCGTACTGACCGCTGACCGTCCCCCGAAGCCCGCCGCTCCCCGTCGCTACACCGTCGCCCTCGCCCGCGACGAGGACGACGTGCGGGCCGCCCAGCGGCTGCGGCACGACGTGTTCGCCGGGGAGATGGGCGCGCTGCTGGCGAGCCCGCAGCCCGGGTACGACGTCGACCCCTTCGACGCCTACTGCGACCACCTGCTCGTGCGCGAGGAGACGACCGGGCAGGTCGTCGGCACCTACCGGCTGCTGCCGCCGGAGCGCGCGGCGGTCGCCGGACGGCTGTACGCGGAGAGCGAGTTCGACCTCGCCTCCCTGGACGCGATCCGGCCCTCCCTGGTCGAGGTCGGCCGGTCCTGTGTGCACCCCGACCACCGCGACGGCGCCGTCATCGGACTCGTCTGGGCCGGCATAGCCCGCTACATGACCGACCGCGGCCACGCGTGGCTGGCGGGTTGCTGCTCGCTCCCGCTCGCCGACGGCGGGGCCCTCGCCGCGGGAGCCTGGGACCGGGTGCGGACCAAGCACCTGGCGCCCGAGGAGTACCGGGTACGGCCGCTGCTGCCGTGGGTCCCGCGCCCGGCCGCGCCCGCCGCCCGCACCGAGCTGCCGGCGCTGCTGCGCGGCTACCTCCGGCTCGGCGCCTGGGTCTGCGGGGAGCCCGCGCACGACGTGGACTTCGGCGTCGCGGACCTGTACGTGCTGCTGCCGATGAACCGGGTCGACCCGCGCTACCTGCGGCACTTCCTCTCGCTGGCCCCGGCCTGATGAGCGGCTGGCTGCCCGTCGCGCCCTGCACCCCCGCCGCGTGCGTGGAACGGTCCCGGGCCGCGGCGGCCGTACCGCACGCCGTGCTGCGCCTCACCGCGGTCGCCGTGCTGCTCCTCGCCGGGATCGCCGTCGTGCTGGCCCCCGCCGGGCTGCGGCGCAGGCTGCCCGCGGCCCTGGTACGGCGCTGGTGCCGGTGGGTCGTGCGGGCCGCCGGGGTCCGGGTCCGCGTCACGGGGGCCGCCGTCCCCGGCGGCGGGCTGCTCCTCGTCGCCAACCACGTCTCCTGGCTCGACATCCCGCTGCTGGCCGCCGTACGCCCCGCGAGGATGCTGGCCAAGAGCGAGATCCGGCGCTGGCCGGTGGCGGGCGCACCGACGGCGCGCGCCGGGGTGCTGTTCATCGAACGGGACCGGCCGCGGGCCCTGCCGGGCACGGTCGACGCGATCGCGCGGGCCCTGCGCGCGGGCGCCGCGGTGGCCGTCTTCCCCGAGGGCAGCACGTGGTGCGGGCGGGCCCACGGCCCCTTCCGCCGGGCGGTGTTCCAGGCCGCCCTGGACGCAGGGGTGCCGGTCCAGCCGGTCCGGATCCACTACCGGACGGGGGAGCGGGCGGTGAGCACGACGCCCGCGTTCGTCGGCGTGGACACGCTGCTCGCCTCCCTGTGGCGGGTGGCGTCGGCGCGCGGCCTGACCGCCGAGGTGGAGGTGCGGCCGGTCGTACCGCCTGGCCGCCACCGTGACCGCCGTGCCCTGGCCCGGGCCGCCGAGTACGCGGTCCACGGTGACCAGGGGAAAGCACCTTCGAAAAGTATGTGTGCTTTGTGAGGTTTGTTCCGTTTCCATACCGCCGGATGCGGACAACCGGAAGGCAGGCACTCGAAAGGAGGGTGATGGCAGATGATCACCCGTGAAGAGATCGCCAACGTCCTGGACCAACCGGTCTACGACGGTGACGGCAACAAGATCGGCGACGCGAAGCATGTCTTCTTCGACGACATGACCGGGCGCCCCGAGTGGGTGAGCGTCAAGACGGGCATGTTCGGCTCCACCGAGTCCTTCGTGCCCATCCGGGACGCCGCACTGGTGCAGGACCACCTCGAGGTTCCCTACGGCAAGGACCAGGTCAAGGGCGCGCCCTCTGTCGACGTCGACGCGGGCGGCCATCTGTCGGAGACCGAGGAGCACCGGCTCTACGACTACTACGGCATCAACTGGGACAGCGTGCTGTCCGAGGCTGAGCGTACCGACGACGGCCGCTCTGCCGCGGGACCGGGCACGGCGGGCGCGGCCGGAGCGGCGGGAGCCGCCGGAGCGGCGGGTGCGGCGGGCATGGCCGGCCGGACCGGCGGGGCCGGCGGGAAGGACATGCGCGGTACGGCCGGTACCGGCAAGGCCGGGACCGCCGGCGGCATGACCGGCCGCAAGGGCGCCATGGAACGCGAGGGCATGCGCGGCGACGAGGCCATGACCCGCTCCGAGGAGCAGATGCGCGTCGGCGTCGAACGGCACGAGTCGGGCCGGGCCAGGCTGCGCAAGTACGTGGTCACGGAAGAGGTCCAGCAGACCGTTCCGGTGACCCACGAGGAAGTGCGCGTGGTACGCGAGCCCATCACGGACGCCAACCGTGACGAGGCCCTGGCCGGGCCGGAGATCAGCGAGGCCGAGCACGAGGTCACGCTGCACGCGGAACGCCCCGTCGTGGAGACGGAGACGGTGCCGGTGGAGCGGGTCCGGATGACCACGGAGGAGCTCACGGAGAACGAGACGGTGCGCGGCCAGGTCCGCAAGGAGCGCATCGAGGCCGAGACCGAGTCCCTCACGGAGGACGAGACCGGTCGGGGCGGCAAGCGGCGGGGCCGCGAGTGACCGTCCCCCGCCGTCAGCGCGGGACCGTGCGCCGGTGAACCGACTTCACCGGCGCTGCCCGCCGTCCAGGGCCCGGGACAGATAGGGCGCGGTGGCGCTGTCCCGGGCGCGCGCCACCTCGACGGGCGGCCCCGCGGCGACGATCCGGCCGCCCGCGTCGCCGCCGCCCGGCCCGAGGTCGAGCACGTGGTCGGCCCCCGCCACCACGCTCATGTCGTGCTCGACCACGACCACGGTGTGCCCGGCGTCCACCAGACGGTGCAACTGGCGCATCAGCACCTCCACGTCGGCCGGGTGCAGACCGGTCGTCGGCTCGTCGAGCAGGTACAGGGTGTGGCCACGGCGTCCCCGCTGCAGCTCGCTCGCCAGCTTGATGCGCTGCGCCTCCCCGCCGGACAGCTCCGTCGCGGGCTGGCCGAGCCGCACATAGCCCAGACCGACGTCCAGCAGCGCGGCCAGACTGCGCTCCACCGCCGGCGTGTCCGCGAAGAACTCTGCCGCGCCCTCCACCGTGAGGTCCAGCACCTCGGCGATGCTCCGCCCCCGGTACACCACTTCGAGCGTCTCCGGGTTGTAGCGAGCACCGCCGCAGTCCGGGCACGGCGCGTACGTGCTCGGCAGGAACAGCAGCTCGACGCTGACGAAGCCCTCGCCCTGGCAGGTCTCGCAGCGCCCGCCAGGCACGTTGAAGGAGAACCGGCCCACGCCGTACCCGCGCTCCCTCGCCCGGTCGGTGGCGGCGAAGACCTTGCGCACGACGTCGAACAGGCCCGTGTAGGTGGCCAGGTTGGAGCGCGGGGTGCGGCCGATCGGCCGCTGGTCGACCGAGACCAGCCGGTCCACCCCCGCCAGGTCCTCCGTGATCTCGCCGACCAGCGTCGACTTCCCCGAGCCGGACACGCCGGTCACCGCGGTCAGCACCCCGAGCGGGAACCGCGCGGTGACCTCGCGCAGGTTGTGCCGGGTGACCGGTCCGACCGTCACCGTGCCGCGCGGGGTGCGCGGCTCGCGGGCGGGCGCGGGGGAGCGGTCGAAGAGGTGACGGGCGGTGGCGGACTCCGCGACCCCGGCCAGCCCGTCGACCGGGCCGCTGTACAGCACCCGCCCGCCGTGCTCCCCGGCCAGCGGGCCGACGTCCACGATCCAGTCGGCGCCGCGCATCACACCGAGGTGGTGCTCCACCACGAACACCGAGTTGCCGGCCGCCTTCAGCCGTTCGAGGACCGTCAGGAGCGCCTCCGTGTCCGCCGGGTGCAGACCCGCCGAGGGCTCGTCGAGGACGTACACGACGCCGAACAGCCCGGAGCGCAGCTGGGTCGCGAGGCGCAGCCGCTGCAATTCGCCCGCCGACAGGGTGGGGGTGGGCCGGTCCAGGCTCAGATAGCCGAGCCCCAGCTCCACGACGGGCGCGATCCGGGAGGTGAGGTCCTCGGTCAGGACCCTGGCCGTCTCGCCCTCGGCCGGCAGCAGGCCGGGCAGCTCGGCGAGCGGCAGCGCGGCCAGCTCTGCGACGCTGCGGCCGCCGACGGTCACCGCGAGGGACTCGGCCCGCAGCCTGCCGCCGCCGCACACCGGGCAGGGCGCGCTGGTCAGGAAGCGCTCCGCCTTCGCCCGCAGCGTGGCGCTCTTCGAGTCCGCGAACGTCTTCAGCACGTAGCGCCGGGCGCTCATGTACGTGCCCTGGTACGGCCGCTGGATGCGGCCCGCGTCCCGCACCGGGTGGACCGTGACCACCGGCTGCTCGTCGGTGAACAGGATCCACTCCCGCGCTTCGGCGGGCAGCTCGCGCCAGGGCCGGTCCACGTCGTACCCGAGCGCGTCGAGGACGTCCCGCAGGTTCTTGCCCTGCCACGCGCCCGGCCACGCGGCGATCGCCCCGTCCCGGACGGACAGCGACGGATCCGGGACCAGCAGCTCCTCGGTCGTGCGGTGCACCCGGCCGAGGCCGTGGCACTCCGGGCAGGCCCCGGCCGCCGTGTTCGGCGAGAACGCGTCGGAGTCCAGCCGCTCGGCGCCCGGCGGGTATGTGCCGGCGCGGGAGAAGAGCATCCGCAGGGAATTGGAGAGGTTGGTGACCGTCCCCACCGAGGAGCGGGACGTCGGCGTCGCCCGCCGCTGCTGGAGCGACACGGCGGGCGGCAGCCCGGTGATCCCGCCGACCTTGGGCGCGCCGACCTGGTGGATCAGCCGCCGGGCGTAGGGCGCGACCGACTCGAAGTAGCGCCGCTGCGCCTCCGCGTAGACCGTCCCGAAGGCCAGCGACGACTTCCCCGATCCGGAGACGCCCGTGAACACCGCCAGCACGTCCCGGGGGACGTCCACGTCCACACCCCTGAGGTTGTGCTCGCGGGCGTCGCGCACCCGGACGTACGGGTCATGGGGGCTGTGCATCGCGGGGAGCTCCGTACGGTGGGTGGGACAAACCCCGCGATTCTACGCCGGGGTGCCGAGAGGTCCCGTACCGGTGACACGGGCGAGCCGCCGGTAGGAGTCGAGCAGCGCGGCACGGTCGTACGTGCTGGTGGTGACCAGCACCTCCTGCGCGCCGGTCTCCTTCACGAGCGTCTCCAGCTCGTCGGCGACCTGCTCCTCGGTGCCGGTGACGTGGCCGGCGAGACCGGCCTCGTACAGGTCGCGCTCCTTGCCTGTCATGGTCCGGGCCTCGACCTCCTCGGCCGTCGGCAGCGGCGGGAAGGAGCCCCGCGTGCGGGCCTCGGCCATGGACCACGCCTCCGGGACCAGGAGCCGCCGGGCCGCCTCGGGCGTGGCGGCCACCGCGACGGTGCCGGAGACGACGACGTACGGCTCCGGGCTCCACTCGGAGGGGCGGAACGCGGCGCGGTAGCGGTCGATGCCGCGGCGCATCCGGTCCCGGTCGCGCAGGTCGCCGATGACCATCGGCAGGCCCGCACGAGCCGCGACGGCCGCGCCCTCGCCCATGGCCAGCACGAACGGCGGTACGGTCAGTCCCTCCGCGGGGCGCGCGTGCACGCCCGTGGGCGAGGTGCCCCGGAACCAGCCGAGCAGCTCGGCCAGTTGCGCGTCGAAGTCCTCGGCGTCGTCCTTCTCCCGGCCCAGCGCCCTGCGGACGCCGTCGGTGAAGCCCACCGAGCGGCCGAGTCCCATGTCGATCCGGTCGGGGTAGAGCGACTCCAGCACGCCGAACTGCTCGGCGACCACCAGCGGCCGGTGGTTGGGCAGCATCACGCCCCCGGTGCCGACGCGGATGCGGCGCGTGGCCCCGGCCACGGCCGCCGCGAGGACGGTCGGCGCCGATCCCGCCACCCCGGGCACGCCGTGGTGCTCCGCCACCCAGAACCGGTGGTAGCCGAGCCGCTCCGCCTCCCGGGCCAGCTCCACGGTGTCGCGCAGTGCCTCCCCGGCACTGCGGCCCGCCCGGATGCGGGAGCGGTCGAGGACGGAGAAGCGGGTGGTGGCGAGTGCAGGGGTCACACCGTCTTCAACGCCCGCACGCCGCACAGATTCCCGGCGGCGCGCTCTAGGGTGGGCGGGTGAGCGACAGCAGCAGGCCACCGGTGGCCGTGTTCGACCTGGACAACACCCTCGCCGACACCGCGCACCGGCAGCGGTTCCTGGAGCGCAGGCCGCGCGACTGGGACGCCTTCTTCGCCGCCGCGCCGCACGATCCGCCCCTCGCGGAGGGCATCGCGCTGGTGCGGGAGAGCGCGAAGGAGTGCGAGATCGTCTACCTCACCGGACGGCCCGAGCGGTGCCGGCGCGACACGCTCGACTGGCTGGCCGCGCACGGTCTGCCGGACGGTGCCGTGCACATGCGCGGCAACGCCGACCGCAGGCCCGCCCGGCGCACCAAGCTGGAGATCCTGCGGCGGCTCGCGCGGACCCGCGAGGTCCGGGTCCTGGTGGACGACGACGAGTTGGTCTGCGACGACGCCGAACGGGCCGGATTCCCCGTGCTCCGGGCACGCTGGGCGGCCCGGTCGGCCGAGCTGCGCGTGGCGCAGGAGCGCGAGGGCCGCACCTGAGGCACGTGATCGCCGGAGTGGGCCTCGGGGGCGTCAGTCGGACTCCTCCAGGCGGAAGCCGAGCTTGAGCCCGACCTGCCAGTGCGCGACCTGCCCGTCCTCGATCTGGCCGCGCACCTGCGTCACCTCGAACCAGTCCAGCTTGCGCAGGGTCTGCGAGGCGCGCGTGACGGCGTTGCGGACGGCCTGGTCGACGCCGTCGGGCGAGGTACCGACGACCTCGGTGACCCGGTAGGTGTGGTTCGACATGCGGTGCTCCCTTCCACGGGGCAGCGGTGTGCCCTGTGTCACTCCACCGTGCCCCAAGACGGGACGGAGCGCGAGGCATCGGCGTTCGGGGTGGAAACCCTCCGGTACCTCCCCTTGACCTTTGTAATGGTCCATACCAAAATCCCAGACACCCGTTCGAGCTTCGGGCTCGTCCCCCACGTCGGGTCTCCCTTCGCGTGTGCAGGACACACCTGTCCGCGCCCTCTGTTCGTCAGTCAGAAGGACCCCTCGTGAGACGTCGCCTGCTCGCCCTTGTCAGTGTGTCCGCCACCGTGCTCAGCGGCTGCGGCCTGATCTCGCAGGACGGCGGGAGCGAACGGCACACCGTCACCGTGTGGCTGATGAAGGACAGCGCTTCGCAGGACTTCCTGAAGCGGTTCACCGAGGGCTTCGAGGCCGACCACCCCGACCTCGACCTGGACGTCCGCATCCAGGAGTGGACCGGGATCGGCGACAAGGTGCAGGCCGCGCTGAAGGCCGACGGCACGGACGGACCCGACGTCGTCGAGGTCGGCAACACCCAGGTCCCGCAGTACGCGGAGGGCGGCCGGCTGCAGGACCTGACCCTGGAGTCGATGCGCGACTGGGGCATCCGCGACTGGCTGCCGGGCCTCGCCGAACCCGGGCAGTGGATGTCCCAGCAGTTCGGCATCCCCTGGTACGCCGCCAACCGCGTCGTCATCTACCGCAAGGACCTCTTCGAGCAGGCCGGCATCAACGAGCCGCCCCGCACCCGCGAGGAGTGGCTCACCGCCACGGAGAAGCTCGACCAGAACGGCGACCAGGGCATCTACCTGGCCGGGCAGGACTGGTACACGCTCTCCGGATTCATCTGGGACGAGGGCGGCGAACTCGCCACCCAGGACGGCGAGGGCGGCGTCTGGACGGGCGCCCTGGACTCCGCGGCAGCCCTGCGCGGCATGGACTTCTACCGCGAACTGCAGGCCCTGGGCGAGGGCCCGGTCGACGCCGACGAGGAACACCCGCCGCAGGCCGGGGTCTTCGCCAACGGACAGGTCGCGCAGATCATCGCGGTGCCGGGCCAGGCCCAGTCCATCCTGCGCGAGAACCCCGAACTCAAGGGCAGGATCGGCTTCTTCCCGGTGCCCGGCAAGAGCGCCGACAAGCCCGGCGCCGTCTTCACCGGCGGCTCCGACCTCGTCGTCCCGAAGAACACCGACCAGGAGGACGGCGCCCGTGCCGTGGTCGAGGCGCTCGTGAGCACCAAGTGGAACACCGACCTGGCCCGCACCATGAACTACGTCCCCAACAAGAAGTCGCTCGCCGAGGACGTCTCCGGCGAGGAGGGGATCGAGGCCATGGCGGCCGGCGCCGCACAGGGCCGGGCGACCCCCGGTACGCCCCGGTGGGGCGCGGTCGAGGCGGACAACCCGATCAAGGAGTACATGACGAACGTGCTCAAGGGGGCGAAGGCGAAGTCGGAGGCCCGGAAGGCCTCCGACCGCGTCACCGAACTGCTGGACGTCAACACGCGCTGACCGGCCGGTGCCGGGGCGCGTGCCGACGCCCCGGACTCAGCGCGCCACGCTCAGCGACAGGGCGAAACGGCCCTCGCCGTCCGTCCACCAGTGGGCCAGGTCGAGCCCGGCCGCCGCCAGCTCGGTCCGCACACCCTCCCGCCGGAACTTCGCGGACACCTCGGTGCGCAACTCCTCCCCGTCCGCGAAGTCCACGGCCAGGTCGAGTGCCTGGATCTTCACGGACTGCGCGGTGCGGGAGCGCAGCCGCATCTCGATCCACTCCCGTTCGGCGTTCCAGAGCGCCACATGATCGAAGGCCGCGGGCGCGAAGTCGGCCTCCAGCTCGCGGTTCACCACGGACAGCACGTTCTTGTTGAACTCGGCCGTCACCCCGGCCGCGTCGTCGTACGCGCGGACCAGCACCCCCTCGTCCTTGACCAGGTCGGTGCCCAGCAACAGGCTGTCGCCCGGGGAGAGCAGGGAGTGCACGGTGGCCAGGAACGCGGCGCGTTCCTCCGGCAGCAGGTTGCCGATGGTGCCGCCGAGGAACGCCACCAGCCGGGGGCCCGGCGTGTCGGGCAGCGTCAGACCGGCCGTGAAGTCGGCGATCAGCGCGTGCACCTGGAGTCCGGGGCGCTCGGTCACGAGCGCCCGCCCGGCCTGGGTGAGGGCGCTCTCGCTCACGTCGACCGGCACGTAGCCGCGCAGTCCGTTCCGCTCGGTGAGCGCGTCGAGCAGCACGCGCGTCTTCTCCGAGGAGCCGGAGCCCAGCTCCACCAGCGTGCGGGCGCCGGTCGCCGCCGCGATCTCCCCGGCCCGGTCGACGAGGATCTCCCGCTCGGCCCGGGTCGGGTAGTACTCGGGCAGTGCGGTGATCGCCTCGAACAGCTCGCTGCCCCGCGCGTCGTAGAACCACTTCGGCGGCAGCCACTTGGGCGTGCTCGTCAGGCCCGCCAGGACGTCGGCGCGCAGGGCGGCGTCCGTGGCGTCCTCGGGCAGCGTCCGGGTCAGACGGAACTGGCTCACGTGCGGGGCTCCTTCGCAGAGACGAAAGCGTCGGTCGGGCCGAGGCCGGGGGCGGCGGTCCCGCCCGGGTCCTTGAGCGGGGCGAGTCGCACGTCGGTGCGGCTCGCCGTGAGCAGGGTGCGGTCGGGGACCTCCTGCCAGTGGGGGTCGTCGTCGTACGGCTCGGAGGCGACGACCGTGCCGCCACCCGGCCGGGACAGGTACCACAGGGTGTCGCCCCAGGTGGTGGCGGTGACGGTGGAGCCGTTGGTGAGGAGCAGGTTGAGCCGGGAGGCCGGGGCCGCCGCGGCGACCTCCAGCACCGTCTCGGCCAGCGCCCGGCCCTCGTCGTCCCCGGCCCGCAGCCGGGCCAGGACCAGCGCCCACACGAGCGCCGAGTCGTTGCGCGCCTCCAGCGACAGCAGTTCAGCGGGCGCCAGCGTAGCGGCCACCGGAGCCAGCGAAGCGGGCCAGCCCGCCACGGCCCCGTTGTGGCTGAACAGCCAGGACCCCGCGGCGAACGGGGCCGCGGCCGCCTCCGCGTCGGCGCCGGCCAGCGTCGCGTCCCGTACGGCCGCGAGCAGCGCGCCGGTCCGTACCACCCGCGCGAGGTCGGCGAAGGACTGGTCCGCCCAGATCGGGCCCGCCCGCCGGTACCGGGCGGGCACCGGGTCGCCCTCGGCGTACCAGCCGACGCCGAACCCGTCGGCGTTGACCGTGCCGTACCGCTGGTGCCGCGGCGCCCACGACTGGCGGTACAGACCGTGCGGCTGCGTGACGAGGAGGTCGCCGAGCGGCTCCCCGGGGCCCACATAGGCCAGGTGGCGGCACATCAGGCGGCCTGTGCCGACGCCGACCGGGCCGTGCGGAACCCGGAGAAGATCTGCCGCCGGATCGGATAGTCCCAGTTGCGGAACGTGCCCCGGCAGGCCACCGCGTCCACGGCGAAGGAACCGCCGCGCAGCACCTTGTACTCGGGGCCGAAGAACACCTCCGAGTACTCCTTGTACGGGAACGCCCTGAAGCCCGGGTACGGCGCGAAGTCGCTCGACGTCCACTCCCAGACGTCGCCGATCAACTGCCGTACGCCGAGGGGCGACTCACCGGCCGGGTAGCTGCCCGCGGGGGCCGGGCGCAGGTGCCGCTGCCCGAGGTTGGCGTGCTCCGGGCCCGGGTCGGCGTCGCCCCAGGGATAGCGCATGGCGCGGTCGCCGGCCGGGTCGTACCGCGCGGCCTTCTCCCACTCGGCCTCGGTGGGCAGCCGGCGCCCCGCCCAGCGGGCGTACGCGTCGGCCTCGTACCAGCACACGTGGAGCACCGGCTCGTCCGCCGGAACCGCCTCGGTCACCCCGAAGCGGCGCCGCAGCCACTGCCCGCCGTCCCGGCGCCAGAACAGCGGGGCGGTGATGGTGTGCCGGCGGATGTGGTCCCAGCCCTCGGGGGTCCACCAGCGCGGGTCGTCGTAGCCGCCGTCGTCGATGAACGCCCGGTAGGCGCCGTTGGTCACCGGGACGGTGTCGATGAAGTACGGCGCCACCTCGCGCCGGTGCGCGGGGCGTTCGTTGTCCAGGGCCCACGGCTCGGTGGAGGTGCCCATGGCGAACGGGCCGCCCGGCACCAGGACTTCGGCCGGTCCCGTGAACAGCGGTACAGGGTCCGGGTCGGGCGCGGTCAGGGCCTGCGGGCCCTTGCGCAGCTGGTGCGTGATCAGCATGGTCTCGTCGTGCTGCTGCTCGTGCTGGGCGATCATCCCGAAGGCGAAGCCCGCCTCCGTCAGCCGCGTCCCGTCGAACGCGGTGGCCTCCAGCACGTCCAGGGCCCGCCCGCGCACGTCCGCCGCGTACCTGCGGGCCTCGGCGGGCGACAGCAGCGGCAGGCTCGGCCGCTCGGAGCGCGGATGCTCGAAGGCGTCGTACAAGCTGTCGATCTCCGGACGTATCGCCTCCTGCCCGGCGACCGCGCGCAGGAGCCACTGCTCCTCCTGGTTCCCGATGTGCGCCAGGTCCCACACCAGCGGGGACATCAGCGGCGACACCTGGGCGGTCAGGTCGGGGCCCTCCACGCAGCTGGTGAGCAGGGTGGTGCGCTCGCGGGCGGTGACCAGCGTGGTCAGGGCCCGCTCACGCAGGGCCTCGGGCGTTGTGGTCGTGGTCGCGTCAGTGGGGTCGGTCATGAGCGGGTCTCCCTCCCGTGCGGGCCACGGTCCGCGCCGCCCGGCATGTCCAGCAGATCGTCGGCGGGGCAGCGGCCCCTCAGGACGTAGCGCTCCAGGTGCCCGGCGACGGCGTCCGTCACCTCGGTGCTCGCGCCGAGCCGGGGCAGCGCGGCGAGTGCGGCGGTGAAGCAGGTGACGGCCGCCTCGCGCAGCTCGGGATCGGTGAGGGCGGCACGGGCCGCGTCCTCGTACAGCGGGTTGTGCGGCGCGGGCAGGCCGCGTGTGCGCTCCGCCAGGGGTTTGACGGCCCGGTAGGCGGTCTCGCTCGCCTCGGGGTCGTCGAACAGCGCGGCGGTCACCGCCAGCGGCACGATCCAGCCGTCGTCCCCGGGCTGCGCGTCGATCATCCGCAGCTCCAGGTGGCCGCGCGGACGCACCGGCGGGAAGAGCGTGGTGAGGTGGTAGTCGAGGTCCTCCCGGGTCGGCGGCCGGGGCACCAGCTCGCGGGTCCACTCCCGCAGCGTCAGGCCCTCCGGCACGTCCCAGGGGCCGCCGTCGCGGCGCACGCACATCACCGGGGCGTCCAGCACGTGCCGCGCCCAGGTGCCGCGCGGGTCGCTGTCCAGCGGGGGACCGCCCGCGCGTCCGGGGCCGATCTGCGTCCACCGCAGCTGCCGGGTGGACCGCCAGCCGGTGGGGCGCCCGCCGGACAGCGGGGAGTTGGCGAACGCGGCCAGCAGGACCGCGCCCAGGTGATGGGCCAGCCACCACCGGCGTACGTGACCGAGCGGCCCCGGCTCCTCGTGCCCGGCGTCCACGCACACCTGCACCGAGGCGGAGGCGCACATCATGAAGCGGCCACCGGGGCCGGTGCGGTCGAGACAGGCCTCCATGGCGTCGTAGCGCGGCTGCCGCAGGTAACGGCGCGGCGCCTGCCAGGGATCGTGGCCGAGGCCGACCAGGGCGAGGCCGTCCTCGCGCAGCAGGGCGCGGACGGCGTCGAGGTCGGCGGAGACGGAGCGGACGCACTCCATCAGCGAGGCGGCGGGGAGCGAACTCAGCTCCAGCTGGCCGCCGGGTTCGACGGTCAGCGCCGACCTCAGGGGCACGGCCCGCAGCGCGGTGTACACCGCGTGGAGCCGTTCGGGTGACACGGGGAGCTGCGGCGCGCGCAGCTCGTGGACGAGCCATTCCACCTCGACGCCGAGGCGCCTGGGCGGACCGGTCTTGAAGCAGATGCCGCGGACCAGCGCCTCGACCTCGGCCTCACTGACCGCGGTACGTGGCCGGATACAGCCACCAACCGAATCGGACATGTCGGGATCCTCCTGAGATTCCACCATGCCGCCGGGCCCTCTGCAGTGGGCCGGGCCGGCACACTCGTCCCACCCAAGACCCTCGTGCCGCTCCGCACAAGGATGCATTTCGGGACGTTCCCGCTCGGTAATCTCCGCGAGCCGCCCGTTTCCGGGGGCTTTCCGCGTCGTTCGCCGGTCGGGAAACTCCGTTGCACCGCACCCTCAGCATCACCCAGGATTCCCGCATGAGCACGACGGGGGAGACCGCGCCGCGCGCGGTCACGGCGCCCACGGGGGTGGCGCCGTGAGCGCGCGCCTGCGGGGCATCGCACAGCAGACGGAGCAGATCGTCGCGGCCGGGTCCTACCGCACGTCCGACGGGCGTGAGGTGTCCCTCGCGGCGGCGGTCGGGGCGGCCCGGGACGGTACGCGGATGTACGGGCCGGGGCCCGTCGAGGTGTCCGTTCCGGCCCGGGTGCGCACGGTCCTCGAGGTGACCGGCGAGAGCAGCCTGGAGGCCGCCCGGCGGCTCGGCGGCGAGGTCGCCGTGCTCAACTTCGCCTCCGCACGCAACCCGGGCGGCGGCTACCTCAACGGCGCCCAGGCCCAGGAGGAGGCCCTGTGCCGGGCCTCCGCCCTGTACACCTGCCTGCTGCGGGCGCGCGAGTTCTACGACCACCACCGCGCCCACCGCGACCCGTTCTACACGGACCGCGTCGTCCACTCGCCCGGCGTACCCGTCTTCCGCGACGACCGGGGCCGCCTGCTGGACGAGCCGTTCAGGGCCGGATTCCTCACCTCCGCCGCGCCCAACGCGGGCGTGGTGCTCCGCACGGCCCCGGAGCGTGCCGCCGACCTGCCCGCCGCGCTCGCCCGGCGCGCCGAGCGGGTGCTGGAGACGGCCGCGGCCCACGGGTACCGGCGGCTGGTCCTGGGCGCCTGGGGCTGCGGGGTGTTCCGCAACGACCCCGCCCGGGTGGCGGGCGCGTTCCGGACCCTGCTCGGGCCCGACGGGCGGTTCGCCGGTGCCTTCGAGCGGGTGGCGTTCGGCATCCTGGACCGCACCCCTGGCGCCACCGTCCGGGTGGCCTTCGAGCGCGCCTTCCCGGAGGGCGCCGGATGTCCCGGTCAGCTCCAGTCGTAGCGCTCCCGTCAGCTCCAGCCGTAGCGCTCCCGCAGCCGCTGCCGTACGAGGTCGAAACGCATCCGGTCCAGGGCGCACGCCTCGCGGCGCATGCCCGCGTCGTGCAGGCGCAGCACCCGGTCGACGTCGACCCAGGAGTCCCGCCCGGAGCGGTCCCACGGCCCGCTGCCGATCGGCACCCACTCCCGGTCCCCGTCGTGCCGCTTGCTGGACAGCTGCACCGCCAGCACGGTCCCGGCCGCCTCCCGGGCGACCACGAGGACGGGCCGGTCCTTGCCCCGGCCGTCCGCCTCCTCATAGGGCACCCACGTCCAGACGATCTCGCCGGGATCGGGATCGCCGTCGTGCGCGGGGGAGTACTCGGTCCGCACCCGGCCCACCTCCCGCGGGTCTGCCTCGGTGGTGGCGGAGGGACCGTAACGGCCCGGGACGGTCTCGCCGTTGCTGTCGATGTCGTCGGTGAAGGCGCTCACGGCCGTACCGTACGCGACGGGGCAACGCGGACGCGCGGGGACCCGCGTCCGGTGGCAGGCTGGCCCCGGGCCCGGCTCGCCGTGGCCCGGCCACCCGCGACACGAGACAGTACGAGTCAGAAGGCGACGTCATGACCGACCAGCTCACCGTGAGCGTCCTGGGCACCGGCATCATGGGTGCCCCGATGGCCCGCAACCTCGCCCGCGCCGGACACGCCGTCCGCGTCTGGAACCGCAGCCGGGACAAGGCCGAGCCGCTGGCCGCCGACGGCGCGCACGTCGCGGACAGCCCGGAGGAGGCCGTACGGGGCGCCGACGTCGTCCTCACGATGCTGTACGACGGCCCGGCCGCCCTCGACGTCATGCGGCGGGCCGAGCCCGGCCTGCGTCCCGGCACCGTGTGGGTACAGTCCACCACCGCGGGCGTCGACGCGGTCGCCGACCTGGCCGCCTACGCCCACGAGCGGGGTCTCGTCTTCTTCGACGCGCCCGTGCTCGGCACCCGGCAGCCGGCCGAGGCCGGTCAGTTGCTGGTGCTGGCGGCGGGTCCGAGCAAGGCGCGGGACTCCGTGGCCCCCGTGTTCGACGCGGTCGGTTCGCGCACCGTGTGGACCGGCGAGGACGGCGCGGCCGGCAGCGCCACCCGGCTGAAGCTGGTGGCCAACAGCTGGGTCCTCGCCGCCACGAACGCGGTCGGCGAGGTCCTGGCGCTCGCCAAGGCACTGGGCGTGGACCCGGACGGCTTCTTCGACGCCATCGCCGGTGGTCCGCTCGACATGGGCTACCTGCGGGCCAAGGCCGGGCTGATCCGCGACGGCGCGCTGACGCCGGCCCAGTTCGCCGTCGCCACCGCCGAGAAGGACGCCCGCCTGATCGTCGAGGCCGGCGAGGCGAACGGCGTCCGGCTGGACCTCGCCGCGGCCGGTGCGGATCGCTTCGCCCGGGCCGCCGCCCAGGGACACGGCGACGAGGACATGGCGGCGGCCTACTTCGCCAGTTTCGAGGAGAAGGCGACCGACTGAGCCCACCCGGGGTACCGGGTGCACGAGACAGCCCGGCACCGGTGACCGGACCCGGTGCCGCACCACACCACACCGTGAGGAGAGACCGCATGTCGAAGCCGCCGCTGCCGCCCGAGGCCGTCGAACTGCTGCGCCGCCCCAACCCCTGCGTCATGGCCACCCTCCGCCAGGACGGCGCCCCCGTCTCGACGCCCACCTGGTACGCGTGGGACGACGACGGCCGGGTGCTGATCAACCTCGACGCGGGCCGCGTGCGCCTGGGACACCTGCGCCGCGACCCGCGCGTCACCCTCACCGTCCTCTCGGGCGACGAGTGGTACACCCACGTCACCCTCATCGGCCGCGTCGCGGAGATGCGCGACGACGAGGACCTCTCCGGCATCGACCGTCTCTCCCGGCACTACACGGGCAACCCGTATCCGGACCGGGAGCGTCCCCGGGTCAGCGCCTGGATCGAGGTGGAGCGCTGGCACGGCTGGGGGGCGCTGAAGGACAGCTCCCAGTCCGGCTGACGGACGGCGCCTCCTGTCGCGCCGGGCGCCGGAACAACGCGCCCGGCCACCAGAACCGGCGGCCCATGTCGAGCGCGAGGGCGGGCACCAGCACCGTACGCACCAGGAAGGTGTCCAGCAGGACGCCGATCCCGACCAGGACGCCCAGCTGCGCCATGGTCACCAGCGGCAGCCCGGCGAAGACGGCGAAGGTCGCGGCCAGCACGACGCCGGCGGAGGTGATCACACCCCCGGTACTGGTCAGGCCCTCCAGCACACCGCGGGAGTGCCCGAGCCGGGCGGTCTCCTCGCGCACCCGGTGCATGAGGAAGATGTTGTAGTCGATGCCCAGGGCGACCAGGAACACGAAGCCCATCAGCGGAATCGACCAGTCGACACCCGCGAAGCCCAGTACGTGCTCGAAGAGCAGGTTCGACGCGCCCAGCGCCGCCAGGTACGACAGCACCACGGTCGCCAGGAGCAGCAGCGGGGCGACCAGGGCGCGCAGCAGCCCGACCAGCACGGCCAGGACCACCAGGAGCACGATCGGAACGACCGTGGTCAGGTCGCGCCCCGCGGCCCGCTGGGTGTCCAGGTACTGCGCGGTGGTGCCGCCCACGAGCGCCTCCGCGCCGGCCACCCGGTGCACGGCGTCCCGGAGGCCGCCGACCGTGTCCTTGGCACGCTCGCTGTCCGGGATGTCCGCCAGGACGACCGACAGCTGGGTGCGGCCGCCGTCGGGCGTGCGGTCGCCCCCGGCCTCCACCCGGGCCACGCCCCCGACGTCCGCCGCGGCCCGTCGTACCGCGTCGGCGTGCGCCGTGGCGGTGACGATCTTCACCGGATCGGAGGCACCCGACGGGTAGTGGGCCGAGATCCGTTCCTGGGCGACGACCGACTCCGGCTTGTCCTGGAACATCTCCTCCTGGGTCAGCCCCATGGAGAGACCGGCCGTGCTGAGCGCGAGGCCGCCGGTGACGGCCACCGACATCAGCCATGACCGGCGGGGACGCCGGGCGACCGCGGACCCGACGCGGGACCACACCGTGCGCGACGCCCGGGCGGGCGTACCGGCCCTCGGCACGAAGGGCCAGAACACCCAGCGGCCGGTGACGACGAGGAGGGCCGGGAGCACGGTGACCATCGCGAGGAAGGCGCAGACCACGCCCACGGCGCCCACCAGGCCCAGCGAGCGCGAGGAGTTGATGTCGGCGAAGCCCAGACAGGCCAGGCCCGCCGCGATGGTGCCGGCCGAGGCGAGGACCGCCGGGCCCGAGCGGACCATCGCGACCCGCATCGCCTCGTGCCGGTCGGCGAGGCGGTGCAACTCCTCGCGGTAACGGGCGATGAGGAGCAGCGCGTAGTCGGTGCCGACGCCGAAGACGAGCACCATGAGCACGCCCGAACTCTGCGGGTCCACCGGCAGTCCGGCGTACCGGGCCAGGAGATAGGTGCCGACCTGGGTGAGGACGGCCGCGAAGCCGACGGAGAGCAGCGGCAGCAGCCACAGGACGGGACTGCGGTACGTGATCGCAGCAGGAGGGCCACGACCAGCCCGGTGGCGAGCATCAGGGTGGCGTCCAGGCTGTCGAAGACGGCGACCTGGTCGGTGAGCGAACCGGCCGGTCCGCCGACGGCGACGTCCACGCCGGGCGGCGCGTTCGCGCCCACGGACGCCCGCAGTTCGTCGATCGTCCCGGTGATGTCGTCCTCGCTGTCCAGCGGAACCACCGTCATCAGTGCCTTCCCGTCCTCGGACGGGACCGGCGGCGACACCTCCTCGCCCGCGGCGGCGTACCGGGCCAGCACGGGCCGGTCGGCGGTCGCCTGTTCCTTCGCCCCCGCACCGGTGTGCACGACGACGGCGGGCATCAGCGTGTCCGTGCGGAACCTCTCCAGCTCCGTGTTGACCCGCGCGGACTCCGCGCCGCGCGGCAGGAAGGCGTTGGCGCTCGTGTCCTCGACGTCGCCCAGCCGGCCCGCCAGCGGACCGAGCGCGACGGCCACGATCAGCCAGGCCGCCAGGACGTACCACTTGCCGCGCCGCCCACCGGGCGCACGGGCCACACGCCGCAACAGCGCACGCATGAGTAATCTCCTTCATGGGGAACGCGCCCGCCGGTCGTCGACCGGCACGAGGGCGCACGGGAACCGCACCGCGGCGCTCAGGTGTGCCGACCTGCCGCGGTGTACGGAACGGATGTGTGTCTCCGGTGTGACATCTGGCGATGTCGGGTGTGTTCCGCCGCGGTACGGCCGGGAGTTGCCGCTCCCGGCCGTACGTGTGCGGCGGTGTCCGGTGGCGGTGCCTATTCGATCTCGCGCATCATCTTCTCCATCGAGCCGACCGCGAGCCGGGTCTGGGTCAGCTCGTCGAGGGTCTGCCGCTGCTCCTCCACCGTGCGGCGCTGCAATTCCACCGTGTCCTCCAGGAGTCGCGCGTACCGCGTGGCCAGCTCCTTGTACTGCTCCTCGCGCGCCGCCAGCATCCGGGCCCGCCAGGTGGCGGCGACCTGCCAGACGATCACGATCATCAGGCCGAAGAACCCGGCCGCGCCCACGGCGCCGACCAGGACCCCCAGCTCCTCGGCCCCTGCGGCGAGAGTCACCACGTCCTCGTTCACTTCGCTTCCTCTTTCGCACTCCGGCCGGCGGTCCGGTCGGTCTCGGTGGTGTCGGTGATCGTCGCGGCCGCCTGCGCGACGACCCGCGGGGTGAGCTCGTAGCAGAACGGGGTGACGTCGTAGTACTTCACCGTCTTGCCGTCCTCCGCGACCTCGAGCGTGCCGGCGACCAGGCCCGCGGCCTCCAGCCGCTGCAGGTGCATGTGCAGCAGCGGACGGCCCATGCCGATCAGGCGGGCCAGTGCGCTGACGTAGTTCCGGCTCTCCAGGAGCGCCGCGACGATCCGCATGCGGTGCGGATTGCCGAGCGCGGAGAGCACCTTGAGCAACTCGTCACCGGTCGGTGCCGGAGATGGGGCCTCGGGCATCGCACCCCTTTCTCGTCGTACCTGTCAGGAAAGGCTGACGGGGGGCGGAGCTACCTGTCAAAGATTTCTGACACATCTCGGGGGCGGATCAGGGACGGATCAGGGACGGATCAGGGGCGGATCAGGGGCGGATCAGGGACGGATCGGGGGTGGGGCAGGGACGGATCGGGGTGGACCCGGGGGCGGACCCGGGGCGTATGATCATCGTGCGGCATCGCGTGTCGGTCACCGTCCGGGTGAGGCATGGAGGCGCCGTGGAGATGCCCGTGGAGGCATTGACCCGTGTCAGTCGAGTTCAACCACACCATCGTTCTGTCCCACGACCGGGAGAAGTCCGCCCACTTCCTCGCCGGAATCCTCGGTCTCGAGGTCGGCGAACCGGCCGGAATGTTCCTGCCCGTGACGACCGCCAACGGCGTCACCCTCGATTTCGCCACCGTCGACCTCGACATCCCCGTGCAGCATTACGCGTTCCTCGTCTCCGAGGACGAGTTCGACGGCGTCCTCGCCCGGCTCGTCGAGGGCGGGACGCCCATCCAGGCCGACCCGCACGGCCGGCACCCGCGCCGGATCAACCGCAACGACGGCGGCCGGGGCGTGTACTTCACCGACCCGTCCGGGCACGGCATGGAGGCCTTCACCCGCCCCTACGGCAGTGACCCGACCTCGCCGCTGAACGGCGTAACCGAGGACGTGCCCGGGGCCTGCTGACCGGCGTCCCCGAGGCCGTCAGCGGCCGATCGCCGGGACCGTTGTCGGACCCTCTCCGCATACTGGTGGCCTCGAAGTGCCGGATGCGAGGGGGCTGGCCGTGCGGATGCGGACGGTGTACAGGGGTGAACTACCGGTCGCCCACGGGCGATTCCACGTGGACAGCCGTCACGATCCGTGGGCGCCGGTGCCGTCGGAGGCCTGTGCCGGGCAGACCAACGGTCTGTGCGGCGCGGCGGTCCCGGGCTGCCTCTTCCTCTGCACGGGCCTCAGCAGCGGAAGAGTCGCACTGACCGTCGAGGTGCACGCCGCCGCGCCGCCTCTCGACGACCGCTGGGAGGACGTGGTGGAGGCGTCCTTCCGCCCGCTGACCGCCTCGACCGCGGTGCTGCCCTGCGGCCACGGCGCCCTGTGCGAATGGGCCCTGCCGCCCGCCGACCACCGGGTGCGCTACTGCGGACGCGGCATGGACGGCGGTGCGGGGGCCGGGTCCGCCACGGCCCGGGACGCGGGGCGGGCCGGCCAGTACCTGCTGCAGTTCTGGCCGGCCCCGCCCAGCGCGGACCGGGTCGTGCGGCAGACCTCGCGCAGCGCCGCACACCGGCACCGCTACGCGCGCGCCCTGGAGCCGCCCGTGTCCGGGGCGCGGACCGAGCGGGAGCGCGCCGAGATCCGGTCCTGGGGCGGCCGGCTGCCCAGCCGACGCGTGCGGGAGGCCGGTGCCGACGCGCGCGGGCTCGTGCCGCTGGACCGGGAGCTGCTCGACGCCGTCGACGCGGTGTGCCCGGCCACCCAGCGCGGCCTCGCCCGCTGGGCCGCCCGCCGGGCACTTACCGCCGCCGGACTGGACGGCGTCGACTGGATCGCGCCCGCGCTGAGCGCGCTGGACCGGGGCGAGCCCCTGCCGGCCCCGTTCGACGATCCCCGGCGGGCCTGGGACCGCTTCTTCACCGACGCCCGCACCGCCCTCACCGCGCCCGACCCGCCGGGCGCGGACCATGGCGCCCCGATGTGCCGCGCCCTGGCCCTGCCCGCCCTCCGCGCCGCCGCCGATCCGGACCCCCTGCGCGCCGCGCTCGGCGCCCTCTTCGCCGCCGCGGTCACCCACGGCACCGACTACCCGACCCTGTTCGCCGAGGCCCGCCGACGCTTCCCCGACCTGGGCGCGGGTGTGTCTCCGGGGGTGTGAGGGGCGGGGTGCCCGACGGCCCTTCGTGTCCGGCGGGCTGGTTCGGGGCCGGATCGGGCGGGTGCGGGGCCGGGGTCGCGGGTGGGGTCTGGGCCGTCGGGGTCGGTTGGTTGGACAGGTTCGGCCGTGCCTGGGCGACCTGCGTCGGGGTGCGGTGGCGTGCGCGGGACGGTGGGGCCTCAGCCGTCAGCGGTGGGCCGGGACGGGGAGGGAGCGGACGAGGGAGTCCGCCGCGGCAGCAGGAGCGGGGTCGCCAGGAGCAGCACGCCCGCGAGCGCGACCGCCGTACGCGTCCCGGTCAGGCCCGCCAGCAGGCCCCACAACCCCGTCAGCGCCGCGGTCGTCAGCTTCCCGCTGACCGTCCAGGCCGACAGGGTGCGCGCCACCCGGTCCGCGGGCGTCAACTCCAGCCGACGGGTGGCGTACACCGGGTTGTACACGCCCACGGAGGTGATCAGTCCGAACTCGACCGCCATCACCAGCACCAGCCCCCCGGTTCCCGGACCGACGAAGGCCAGCCCGACGGGCCAGCACACGCGCAGCACGCCACTGGTCACCAGCACCCGGTGCTCCCCGAAGCGTGCCACGAGCGGTCCGGCCAGCCGCGAGCCGACCAGCCCGCCGACACACGGCACGGCGAAGGCGAGCGAGTACTGCCAGGGCGAGAAGCCCAGGTCGCCCAGCATGAGCACGGCCAGCAACGGTGCCGTCGCCATGATCAGCCCGTTGACGAGGACCGTGTTGAGGAACAGCGGACGCAGAGCCGGTGAGGCGAGCACGAACCGCCAGCCGTCCAGCAGGTCACCGGCCCGCAACCGGCTCGCCGCCGCGCGCCGCGGGTGCGGTTCCCGGCCCCCGATCGCGCGGATGCCCAGCGCCGAGAGGAGATAGCTGACCGCGTCGGCCGCCACCGTCACCACCGGGCCGAAGAGCCCGATCGCGGCCCCGCCGACCGGGGGTCCGAGCACGGCCGCGGTCCAGGTCGTCGCCTCGAGGCGGCCGTTGGCCCGCAGCAGGGCCGGCCCTCGCACCAGTGCCTTGAGACAGGAACCGGCGGCGGCCCTGAACGTGATGTCGGCCGCGGCGACGACGACCGACACGACCAGCAGCTGGGCGAAGCCGAGCCGGCCGAAGGCGTACGCGAGCGGCACGCTCAGCAGCACCGCGCACCGCAGCAGGTCCGTCGCGATCATCACCGGCCGCTTGCGGCGGAACTCCACCCAGGGCCCGAGCGGCACGGCCACCACCGCGCCCACCGCGAGGCCGGCCGCCGAGAGCGCCGCCACCTGTGCCGGACCGGCGTCCAGCACCATGACCGCGATCAACGGAAAGGCGTCGAAAGCGAGCCGCGTGCCGAACGCGCTGACCGCGTACGCACCCCACAGCCATCCGAACCCCCGCCCCAACGACCCGCCGTCCACCACGTCCGACTCGACCACACCCGACTCCGTCACGCCCGACATCAAAGCGAGCCGGGGCCGGGCGGATCAAACAACCGGCCGGGCACCACATACAACCGATCGTTGTGCACACGCCTTGAGGTGGGCGCTACCGGGTGAGCAGCTCGCGCAGCGCCCCGGCGACCTCGTCCGGCGCCTCCTCCGCCATGAAGTGCCCGCTGCCGACGGTCTCGTGCCGCAGGTCGGGGGCCCACGCCCGCCACAACGCGGCGGCGTCGTACCCGAGAGCGGCACCCCAGTCCTGCTGGAGCACGGTCACCGGCATCCGCAGCCGGTTGCCGTTCTCCCGGTCCGCCCGGTCGTGGTCCACGTCGATACCGGCCGAGGCCCGGTAGTCGGCCACGATGGAGGGCACCGCCTCGCGGGACGCCTTGAGGTAGGCGGCGCGGACGTCGGCGGGCAGGGCGTCCGGGTCCCGGGTCCACACGTCGAGGAAGTGACCGAAGAACGCCTCCGGCGCGGCGCCGATCAGCTGCTCCGGCAGCCCGGGCGGCTGCGCCATCAGATACAGGTGGAAGCCCACCGCCGCCGTCGTGCCGTGCAGGACGTCCCACATGTCCAGCGTCGGCAGCACGTCCAGCGCGGCCAGGTGCGTCACCGCGTCGGGGTGGTCGAGCCCGGCGCGCACCGCGACCAGCGCGCCCCGGTCGTGACCCGCCAGCGCGAACCGCTCGTACCCCAGCTCCCGGGCCAGGGCGACCACGTCGGCCGCCATGGCCCGCTTGGCGTACGCGGTGCCGTCCGGGTCGGCGGGCTTGTCGCTGGCACCGTAGCCGCGCAGGTCGGGGCAGATGACCGTGTGGTCGGCCGCCAGGTCGGCGGCGACGTGCCGCCACATCAGGTGGGTCTGGGGGAAGCCGTGCAGCAGCACGACCGGGCTGCCCGTGCCGCCGACGGCCACGTGCAGGCCGACGCCGTCGGTGGCCGTCACCCGTTCGTGGGTGAAGCCGGGAATGGCCGGTTCCACGGTGGTGGTCAGGGTGGTCATGGTGGTCAGTGCCTCTCTCTTCCTGCTCTTGTCACACGTCCTGGCGACGCCTTCGAGGCTGCCGCGCCCCAATCAGCAACGGATCAGCAGCCGGCCGGCGACCGATCAGCAGCCGGCCGGCGACCGGCCGGGGACGGACCGGCCCGCACGCGTACCGTGGTGACCGCATGCGCGGTGGCGGATCGGAGCGGACGGAACACGGAACATGGAAGCGGTCACGTTCGGTGTGCTCGGGGCGGTCACCGCACGGCGCGGCCCCCACGCGCTCGCCCTCAAGGGCCCCCGGCACCGGGCCGTGCTCGCCCGCCTGCTCCTGGCCCGGCGGCGGGTCGTCCCGGTCGCCCGCCTGGTCGAGGACCTGTGGGACGCGCCGCCGCCGCGGGCCGTGGGAGCGGTGCGCACCTTCGTCGGCGACCTGCGCCGCGCCCTGGAACCCGACCGCCCGCCGCGCGCCCCGGCCCGGCTGCTGGTCACCGAGGGACCGGGCTACGCCCTGCGCGCGGCGCCGGAGACCGTGGACGCGTGGCGCTTCGAGGCCGCCGTCGCGGAGGCGGACCGGCTGCCGGCCGCTCAGGCTCCCGAGCGGCTGCGGGCGGCCCTCGGGGAGTGGCGGGGACCCGCCTACGCCGAGTTCGGCGCGGCGGACTGGGCCCGCGGCGAACGCTCCCGCCTCACCGAGCTGCGGCTGCGTGCCGTCGAACGGCGCGCGGAACTGCTCGTGGAACTCGGGCGCGCCGCCGAGGCGGTCCCCGACCTGGACGCGCACCTCACCGAGCACCCCTGGCGCGAGGATTCCTGGCGCCTGCTCGCGCTCGCCCTGTACCGGACCGGGCGGCAGGCGGACGCCCTCGCCGTGCTGCGCCGGGCCCGCGCCCTGCTGGCCGGGCGGCTCGGCATCGACCCCGGCCCGCGGCTGCGCCGCCTGGAGGCCGGCATCCTCGCCCAGGACCCGGAACTGGACCCGCCCGGCGAACCGGCCGACGCGGCGGCCAGGCTCTGGGCCCGGGCCACCGAGGCGTACGACCGTACGGTCGCCGCCGGCTCCCGGGCCCGCCTGGAATCCACCGTCGGCCTGCTGCGGAGCCTCGCGGTCACCGGCGGCGGTGGTCTGGAGGCCGCCCGGGAGCACCGGATGACGGCGGTCCTGGCGGCGGAGGAGACGGGCGACGCGGAACTGACCGCCCGGGTGATCGGCGCCTACGACGTCCCCGCCAACTGGACCCGTAGCGACGACCCCGAACTGGCCCGGCGCCTCGTCGAGGCCGCCGAGCGCACTCTCGGCGCCCTGCCGAAGGACCCCACCACCGAGGCGGCACGCTGCCGTCTGCTGGCCACCGTCGCGCTGGAGTCGCGGGGCGTGCGCGGCCCGCGCGGGCCGCGGGCCGCCACCGAGGCCGAGGGCATCGCCCGACGCCTGGACGACCCCGCCCTGCTGGCTTTCGCCCTCAACGGCGTCTTCATGCAGTCCTGCACCCGCGCCGGACTGGCGCCGCGCCGGGACGCGATCGGCGCCGAACTCGTCGCCCTCGGCACCCGGCACGGCCTGGTCAACCACGAGGTGCTGGGCCGTCTGATCCGGCTCCAGGCCCGCTCGGCGCGCGCCGATTTCACGGCCGCCGACGAGCACGCGACCGCTGTGGACCGCCTCGCCGAACGGCACGAGCGACCCCTCGTGGCCGTCTTCACCGCCTGGTACCTGGCCCTGCGCCGGGCCGCCACCGCCGACCCCTCGGCCGGTACCCACGACAGCGCCGAGGCCGCCTACCGCTCGGCCGCCGCGCGACTCGACGGCGCGGGGATGCCCGGTCTGCAACGCGGACTGCTGCCGCTCGCCCTGCTCGGCCTGCGCCTGGCCCACGGCCGGCCCGCGGAGGTGGACCCGGGCGCGGACTGGGGACCGTACCGGCCCTGGGCCGAGCCCTTCGCCCTGCTGGCCGAGGGCCGGGGCACCGAGGCCCGAAACGCCCTGCGGGCCCTGACCGAACCGCCGCCCGACCTCCTCTACGAGGCGCTGTGCTGCGCCGAGGCCGCGCTGGCCCTCGCCCTCGACGACCGCCCGGCCCTGCGGCGGACCTACGACAGGCTGCTGCCCGCGTCCGGTGAACTCGCGGGCGCGGGCAGCGGGCTGCTCACCTTCGGGCCGGTCGACGGCTGGCTCGACGCCGTCCGCCGGGCCCTGGAGACGTGACGGCGTCGCGGCGCGGCGACGTCACGGGCGCGCCGGGGCCGACGCACGCGCCCGAGTCACCGCGACCGCCCCGGTGACCTCCGGACCTCGGCGTGCTGCGGGCCGGTCGCGGTCGGCGTCCCCGGCCGGGACGAGGGCGGCCGGGCGGTGCCGAACCCGTCGGTGTCCACGCCGAGCGTGCGCCACGACCCGCACCGGATCTCGCGTCGGGCGCCGGCCGGGAAGCCGGCCGGGGTTGCCCCGGCCCGTGCCGGGTACCCGCCGGGCCATGAAGTGGCAGCAGGTCCAGGACGGTCCGTCCGCCGTGTACGTGGTGGTGCTCGACCGGGGCGAGGACGCGGTCGCCGAGCTGACCGACTTCGCCCGCGACCGGTCGCTGGGGGCCTCCCAGGTGACCGCCGTGGGCGCCTTCTCCCGGGCGGTCGTCGGCTGGTTCGACCGGCAGGCCAAGGACTACCGGCACATCCCGGTGCGGGAGCAGTGCGAGGTGCTGTCCCTCATCGGGGACATCGCCGTCGCCGACGACGGACCCACCCCGCACCTGCACGCCGTACTGGGCCTGTCCGACGGCTCCACCCGCGGCGGCCACCTGCTGTCCGGCCGGGTCTGGCCGACGCTGGAGGTCGTCGTCCGGGACAGCCCGGCGGAGCTGGCCAGGACCCACCGTCCCGACATCGGGCTGGCCCTGATCGACCCCGGCTGAGCCCGGCGCCGCGGAACGGTTTACCGGCCCGGGTCCGGGCTACGCGGCCCGCAGCAAGCCCCGCAACGACACCTACCGACCCCGGGAGGCGCGAGATGACACGGCGCATCCGAGACGTGATGTCACCGGCCGCGGTGGCCGTGGAGCCCATGACGACGGTGGCCCGGGCGGCCCGGCTGATGCGCGAGGAGGACGTGGGCGACGTCCTGGTGACCTACGACTGCGACCTGTTCGGCGTGCTCACCGACCGCGACATCGTGCTGCGCAGCGTCGCCGACGGACGGGACCCCGACGCCACCACCGTCGGCGCGGTGTGCACGCCCCCGCCGGTCGTCACCCTCGAACCCGACGACACCACCGACCGCGCCGCCGAGCTGATGCGCCGCCACGCCGTGCGCAGGCTCCCGGTCGTCGAGCACGGCGGTGTCCCGGTCGGCGTGGTCACCCTGGGCGACCTCGCCGCCAGCGACGACCCTGACTCCGCGCTCGCGGACATCAGCCGGGCCGCACCCGGCCACTCATGAGCGAACCGGTCCAGGCGCGGAGCGCCCTGCGGCTGAGACTGCTGCTGTCGGCGGTCTTCCTGCCGCTCTTCCTCGCGGGGGCGGTGTGCTTCGGCGTGTGGGCCGCGGACACCGCCCCCGGCGACAGCCCCGGGCGCGGCATGCTCGTGGTCGTCGCCGTGGTGTGCGCGGCGCTCGCGCTGCTGGCGGCGGCCGACCTGCTGGTGGTGGTCCGCCGGCTGAGAAGCGGACGCGGGACCGGAACCCTGTGATCCGGAAGGGGACGGAGGAAACGACATGGCGCCCACGGCAGGCACACCCGCGGCACGCACCCGGGAGGACCGTCGTGCCACCACCCGCACCGCGCGGCTGCGCACCCGGATCCCCGAACCCGACGAGGAACCCGACCTGCTCGGCCAGTACCTGACCCAGATCGGGGCCACGCCCCTGCTGACCGCCGAGGACGAGGTACGGCTCGCCACCCGCATCGAGGCGGGCGTCCGGGCCAGGGAGGAACTGGAAACCGCCGACACCGGCGAGCGCGCTCCCGCGCCCGGGCGCCGCCGCACGCTGGAGGAGACCGTCCACGACGGCCAGGAGGCCAAGGACCACATGGTGCGGGCCAATCTGCGGCTCGTCGTGTCGATGGCCAAACGCCATGCCCACCGCGGACTGCCGCTCCTCGACGTCATCCAGGAGGGCAACCTCGGACTGATCCGGGCGGTGGAGAAGTTCGACCACACCAAGGGCTTCAAGTTCTCCACGTACGCCACCTGGTGGATCCGTCAGGCCATCGAACGGGGCCTGGCCACCCACGCGCGCACGGTACGGCTGCCGGTCCACGTCGTGGAGCAGCTCCAGAAGCTCGCCAAGGTCGAACGCAAGCTCCGCGCGGGCCTCGACCGGGAGCCGACCACCGAGGAGGTCGCCGCCGAGAGCGGCATCGACGTGGACAAGGTCGTCCGGCTGCGCCGGGTCGGACGGGACGCGGTCAGCCTGGACACCCCCGTGGACGAGACCGGCGACACCGTCGTCGGCGACCTCATCCCCGACACCGAGGTGCTGCGCGCCCCGGAGGTCGCCGAATTCCAGGCGCTCGCCGCGGAGTTGCGGGAGGCCGTCGGCACCCTCGCACCCCGTGAGTCCCTGATCCTCAGCCTCCGCTACGGACTGCACGACGGCCGCCCCCGCACCCTGCAACAGGTCGCCCGGCACGTGGGCCTCACCCGCGAACGCGTCCGCCAGCTGGAAAAGGCCTCGCTCGCCCACCTGCGCGCCCCCGAGCACCGGGAACGCCTCCTCGACTGGGCGAGCTGACCCGGGCGAGGACCGAAGGGTCGTCCGGCGCCCGTCGCGTCCGAGTCGGCCGGCGCGCGCGCCGGTTTCGGTGCTGGAGCCGCGCACGGTGCCGGGTTGCCTGCGCCGCATCCCGGAAACACCCTGACCAAGGACCGTCCGTACGCGACCCGTACCGCAACGAGGAGCACCGGTGAACGTCACCCTCAGCGTCTGGCTGCTGACCGTCGCGGGCCTGTGCGTCCTCGTCGCCGCCGACTTCTTCATCGGTCGCAAGCCGCACGACGTGTCCCTGAGGGAGGCCGGGATCTGGACGGCCGTCTGGGTGGTCCTGGCCTGTCTGTTCGGCGTGGGGCTGCTCGTGTTCGGCGGCGGCGGGCCGGGCGGGGAGTTCTTCGCCGGGTACCTCACCGAGAAGTCCCTCAGCGTCGACAACCTCTTCGTCTTCGTCCTGATCATGGCGAAGTTCGCGGTGCCCTCGCAGTACCAGCAGCGGGTGCTGATGGTCGGCGTCCTGGTGGCGCTGGTGCTGCGCGCCGCCTTCATCGCGGCCGGCGCGGCGATCATCTCCGCCTTCTCCTGGGTCTTCTACGTCTTCGGCGCCTTCCTGATCTGGACCGCCTGGAAGCTCGTCCAGGACGCCCGCAAGGGCGGGCACGAGCAGGAGGAGTACGAGGAGAACAAGCTGCTGAAGTCGATCGAGCGCCGCTTCGGCGTCGCCGACCGCTACCACGGCACCCGGCTGTGGGCGGAGGACAACGGCAGGCGGGTCATGACCCCGATGCTGGTCGTGATGCTCGCCATCGGCTTCACCGACATCCTCTTCGCCCTGGACTCCATCCCCGCCATCTACGGGCTCACCCAGGACCCGTACATCGTGTTCACGGCCAACGCGTTCGCCCTGATGGGCCTCAGGCAGCTGTACTTCCTCATCGGCGGCCTGCTGAAGAAGCTGGTGCACCTCTCCTACGGCCTGTCGGTCATCCTCGGCTTCATCGGCGTCAAGCTGGTGCTGCACGCCCTGCACGAGTCCGGCGTCCACGTGCCCGAGATCGGCATCCCCTTCTCGCTCGGGTTCATCGTGCTCGTCCTCGCGGTCACCACGGCGACCAGCCTGTGGACCACGCGGCGGCAGGAGCGGGCATGACGGTGGCCACCACGGCGGGCTACTCCACCAGCTCCTGGGTGCCCAGGACCGTGAGCAGGGCGAGCCGCTCCGCGTCGGCGGTGTCCGGTTCGGCCGTGTAGACCATGATCCGCAGATCGCTGCCCGCCACACCGAGCACGTCGCAGTCCAGGACGACCGGACCCACCCGCGGATGGTCGATGGTCTTGCGCGCCGCCTCGTGCCGGCCGACCGCGTCCGCCCGCCACAGCTCGGCGAACCGCTCGCTGCGGGCGCGCAGCTCCGCGACCAGCCGGCCGAGCCGCCGGTCGGCGGGATAGCGGGCCGCGGTGGCGCGCAGGTCCGCGACGAGCGCCGACTCGAAGGACCGGCGTTCGTCGGGCGTGTACCGGGCCCGGCTCTCCGGCCCGACGAAGTTGCGCCACACCCCGTTGCGCTCCGGGCCCTGCCACTCGGACGGATCGCCCATCAGCGCCGCGTAGGGCGGGTTGGCCAGCAGCAGTGTCCACATCGCGTCGTACACGGCGACCGGGGTGCCCGCCAGCCGGTCGAGGAGCCGGTGGACGCTCGGCGGGATGTACCCCGGGACGCTCTCGGGACCCGGCGGCGCCAGCCCGGCCAGCCGGAACAGATGCGCGCGTTCCTCGGCCGGCAGCCGCAGTGCCCGTACGAGAGCCTCGACGACCTGAGCCGACGGGTTGGCCGCCCGGCCCTGTTCGAGGCGGGTGACGTAGTCGACGGAGACGCCGGCCAGCAGGGCCAGCTCCTCGCGCCGCAGTCCCGCCGCCCGCCGGTGCCCGCCCGCGGGCAGCCCCGCCGCCTCGGGGGAGACCCGGTCCCTGCGCAGCCGCAGCGCCCGCCCGAACTCCGTAGCCGTCATGCCCCCAGTGAACACCTCGGGCGTCCGCTCTTCCTGGTACCCGTGGTCCCAGGAAGACCGGACGCCTGGCTGCCCGCCCCGGCGCGCCGCAGGCTTGACCCCATGACGACCACACTGATCACCGGAGCCAACAAGGGCCTCGGCTTCGAGACGGCCCGCCGCCTCCTCGCCGCGGGCCACACCGTCTACGCCGCCGCCCGCGATCCCGAGCGCGGCCGCCGCGCAGCCGAGGAACTGGGTGCGCGGCCCCTCGTCCTCGACGTCACCGACGACGCCTCCGTCGCCGCCGCCGTGCGGACCGTGACGGCCGACGGCGGCCTGGACGTGCTGGTCAACAACGCCGGCATCGAGCAGCGCGGCGAGCACAACTCCGTGACCGGCGCGGACGACACGACCGCCGACCTGCTGCGCACCGTCTTCGAGACCAACGTCTTCGGTCTGGTGCGGGTGACCCACGCGTTCCTGCCGCTGCTGCACAGCTCCGCCGCGCCGGTCGTGGTCAACGTGAGCAGCGGCCTGGCCTCGCTGACCGGGCTCACCTCGCCGGAGACTCCCGGGTACGGCTACCCGGGCCTCGCCTACCCGGCGTCCAAGACCGCGGTCAACGCGCTGACCGTGCAGTACGCGAAGGCGTTCCCCGGGATGCGGATCAACGCGGTCGAGCCGGGCTTCACCGCCACCGACCTGAACGGCAACACCGGTACGCAGACCGTGGCCCAGGGCGCAGAGGTGATCGTCCGGATGGCCCGGCTGGGTCCGGACGGACCCACCGGGGGCTACTTCGACGCGGCGGGCCCGCTGCCCTGGTAGGCGCTCCGGTCGCTGCGGTTGCCGGAGTCGCTCAGCAGCCGGCGGGTGTGGGCCTGCCGCGCGAGACCACGCGGGTGCCGTGGCCGTCGACGACACGGGCCTGGAGCGAACCGCAGGCGCACCGGGTCCACAGGGTGCCGCCCGCTCCGGTGGGGTGCGCGGACAGCACCTGGAAGGGCTCGGCGCCGTCGGGCCACCCGCAGTGCGGGCAGACGAGACCGGTCGTGCTGGGCATGGCGACTCCTCGTGCGTCAGTGGGCGTCAGTGGTACGTCGGGATGCCGGTGTGGGATTTTGGGCCCACCGTGGCGCCACTGACAGGGTGCGGCCGCGGATCCGTTCACGTCCAGGTTGACTTTGCGGACTTCACCGTGAAGCGTGCACTTCATGATTGATCTGCGCAGGCTGCATGTGCTTCGGGCCGTCTCCCACTACGGCACCGTCACCGCGGCGGCCCGCGCCCTGCATTTCACCACCTCGGCCGCCTCGCAGCAGATCCGGCAGCTCGCCCGGGACCTGGGCGTCGACCTGCTGGAGCCGCAGGGGCGCGGGGTGCGGCTCACCGCCGCCGCGGAGAGCCTGCTGGAACACGCCGACGCGATCGAGGCCCGCTGGGACGAGGCCGAACAGGAACTGCGGGCGGGGGAGGGGGCCCCGGCCGGACCGCTGCGGGTGACGGGGTTCCCGGTGGCCGTCGCCGTCCTGCTGGCCCCGATGGCGGCGCGGCTGCGCGAGCGGCACCCCCGGCTGTCGGTGCGGATCCGGGAGGTCGACGTGGCGGAGAGCTTCGACCTGCTCTTCGAGGGGGAGAGCGATCTGGCGGTGGTGGAGGCGACTCCGGCCAGCCCGTCTGCGGCCGACACCCGCTTCGAACAGCGGCCGCTCCTGGACGAGCCGTTCGACCTGGTCGTCCCCGTGGACCATCCGGTGGCCGGACGGGAGGAGGCCGACCTCGCCGACGTGGCCCACGAGGCCTGGATCGCGCCGCTGCCGCAGAGTCCCTGCCGGACGCACATGGTGGCGGCCTGCGGTGCCGCCGGGTTCACCCCCGACGTGGTCCATCTCGCGGTGGACTGGAACGTCACGGCCCACCTGGTCGCGCACGGGCTCGGCGTGGCGCTGGTGCCCCGGCTCGCCCGGCTCACCCCCGAGCTGCCGATCGTCCGCGTGCCCTGCGCAGGGCGGCCGCACCGCAAACTGCTGACCTGCACGCGCGGCGGTGGGCACGGTCGCGCGGCGGTCGCGGCGGCGCTGGACGAGCTGCGCACGCTGGCCGCCGCGGCGGTGGCCTGACACGCGGCGGGACCGGAGCTCGGCGGAGCTCCGGTCCCGTACGACGTCCTACCGCGCCGGTCAGGCGGCGATGGCCTCGTCCGCGTGGCCGTGCAGCCGGGCGACGACCTCGGTCAGCTGGCCGGCCACCTCGGCGTCGTCGGCCGGGTGGGTCTCGGCGAAGCGGGTCAGCGAGCCGGGGATGGACAGCTTGAGGTCCTCGATCACCTTGCCGCCCGCGATACCCACGGCCTTGCGGGCCTCGTCCTGCGCCCACACGCCGCCGTACTGGCCGAAGGCCGTGCCGACCACGGCGACGGGCTTGCCGGTGAAGGCGCCGGCGCCGTAGGGGCGGGACAGCCAGTCGATGGCGTTCTTCAGGACGGCCGGGATGGTGCCGTTGTACTCGGGCGAGAAGAGCAGGAAGGCCTGCGCGCCCTGGGCGGCCTCGCGCAGCTTCGCGGCGGCGGCCGGGACGCTGCCCTCGACGTCGACGTCCTCGTTGTAGAAGGGGATCTCGCCAAGCCCCTCGAACAGCTGCACCTCGGCGCCCTCCGGCGCGAACCTGACGGCCGCCTCGGCGAGCTGGCGGTTGTGCGAACCGGCGCGAAGGCTGCCGACGAGCGCAAGGATGCGGACAGACATGAGTACTCCCATTGCTGGAACACGTGTCGGCGGGCGTGCCGAAACACTGCGGTAACAATCCGGACCGGGGTCCGTTTAATTTCTAACATCTCAAACGGACCGCGGTCCAGTTTTCTTCCCGATGCTTTACTCTGGCTTCATGTCCGCCGCCCTGCCGCCCTCCCTCCCGATGCCCCCGGACGCCGTCGGCCCGTCCGAGCTGCTGGAACTGGGCACCGGCATCGAGGAGGACGAGCCCTGCCTGCGGGCCGACGCCGCGCGCAACCGGGCCCGGCTGCTGGAGGCCGCCGGGCGCCTGGTCGCCGAGCACGGCGCGGCCGCCCTGACCATGGAGGCGGTGGCCGCCGCGGCCTGCGTCGGCAAGGGCACCGTCTTCCGCCGCTTTGGCGACCGCACCGGACTGCTCACGGCGCTCCTGGACCACTCCGAGCGCAAGTTCCAGGCCGCGCTGCTGAGCGGTCCGCCGCCCCTGGGCCCCGGCGCACCGCCGGTCGAGCGGCTGCGGGCCTTCGGCTGCGCACAGCTGCGCCGCTCCATCGACGAACTCGATCTGCAACTCGCCGCCGAGCCGAGCGCGGAACGCCGCCACACGGCCGCGCCGCGCCGCTTCCTGCTCGGCCACCTCGCCCTGCTGCTGCGGGAGGCGGTGCCGGACGGCGACAGCGAACTGCTGTCCCACACGCTGCTGGCGTATCTCGACGCCGCGCTGATCCACCACCTCACCGAACAGTGCGGGCTGCCCCCGGAGCGGCTGCGGGCCGGCTGGTACGACCTGGTCGCCCGGGTGACCCGCACCGACCCCGTGGCCTGAACGGCGTCCGCCGCCAAGGACGTTGCCCCGCCCTCCGCCCCGCGTACGGCTTCTGCCAGGATGCCGTACGTCATGGTGCAGATACCGAATCCACCGCCCGATCCCACCGCACCGCGCTCCGTGCCCACGAGCGCCGATGTGGCCCGCCTGGCCGGCGTGTCGCGCGCGACCGTCTCCTACGTCCTCAACAACACCGGCGCCGTACGGATCAGCGAACCCACCCGCCGCCGCGTCCGCGAGGCCGCCAGGGAACTCGGCTACGTCCCGCACGCCGCGGCCCGCTCACTGCGCGCCGGGCACAGCCGCATGGTCCTGATGCCGGCGCCGTCCTTCCCCGCCGGCCCGCTCTACAGCCGGTTCCTCAACGAACTCCAGTGGGCGCTCGGCCGCCTCGACTACACCGTCGTGCAGTACGGCACCGTCGGCCTGCGCGGCGACGAGGCCGCCCGCGCCTGGGCCGAACTACGCCCGGTCGCCGTCCTCGCACCCGGTTCCGACCTCGGCCCGCAGGGCGTGGAGGTCCTCAAACGCTCCGGGGCACGCGCGGTAGTCACCCTCGGCCCCGAGGCCGTCGACGGAGCGCACGCGCTGCTGACGGACCAGGCGGGCGTCGGCCGCGGCGCGACCCGTCACCTGTACGAGCGCGGACGCCGCAGAATCGGCGTCGTCGTGCCCGCGGAACGCGGCCTGGACGTCTTCTCGGCGCCGCGTCTCGCGGGCGCCCGCGCGGCCGTGTCCGGCACCGACGCCACCGTCACCGAACTGTCCCTCGCCTACGACGAAGGGGACGCCGCCCGCCTCGCGGCACGCTGGCGCCCCCTGGGGCTCGACGCGGTGTTCGCGTACAACGACGAGTACGCGATGCTGCTGATGCGTGCCCTCCAGGACGAGGGCCTCGACATTCCCGGCCACGCCGCCGTGATCGGCGCCGACGACCTGATGCTGGGCCGGCTGCTGCGGCCCCGGCTGAGCACCGTCCACCTGGAACTGCCCGCCGGCCGCGACCTGGCCGCACTCGTCGACCGGGCGGTGCACGACCCCGGCGCCGCGCCCGAACGCCGCAAGGTGCTGGGCGCGACGGTGGTGCACCGGGAGTCGAGCTGACCGGCGGCCGAGCGGCCCGCTACTGGCCTTCCTGGCCGCTCTGACCGGCCTGCGCCTGCTGCTCGGCCACCGCCTTGCGAACCTCGTCCATGTCCAGGTTCCGGGCCTGTCCGATCACGTCGGTGAGGGCCGCCTCCGGCAGCGCGCCCGGCTGCGCGAACACGGCCACCTGGTCCCGCACGATCATCAGCGTCGGGATCGAACTGATGCCGAAGGCCTGCGCCAGCTCGGGCTGCGCCTCGGTGTCCACCTTGCCGAACACCAGGTCCGGGTTGGCCTCCGCCGCCTTCTCGTAGACCGGTCCGAACTGCTTGCACGGACCGCACCACTCCGCCCAGAAGTCGATCAGCACGAACTCGTTGTCCGTGACTGTCTGGTCGAAGTTCTCCTTGGTGAGTTCCACGGTGCTGGTCATGAGGTGATCCCTCTTCCTGGTTCGGGGGACGGGCCGTCGGCACAACACTGCCGACCTGGTGGGTATTCCGCGCACGTACCCATGTGGCCACGCGGCACACCACCCACCAGACTGACCCCATGACGCAATCGGATTCCCTCACGTACGACGTCGTGGTGATCGGGGCGGGCCCCGTCGGTGAGAACGTCGCCGACCGCACCCGCGCGGCCGGGCTGTCCACCGCGATCGTGGAGAGCGAACTGGTCGGCGGCGAATGCTCCTACTGGGCGTGCATGCCCAGCAAGGCCCTGCTGCGCCCGGTCCTCGCCCGCGCGGACGCCCGCCGCCTGCCCGGGCTCGCCCGGGCCGTCCAGGAACCCCTCGACGCGCAGGCCGTCCTCGCCCGCCGCGACGGGTTCACCTCGCACTGGAAGGACGACGGCCAGGTCCAGTGGGTCGAGGGCATCGGCGCCGACCTGTACCGCGGACAGGGGCGGCTCGCCGGACCACGCACGGTGGAGGTGGCCGGTCCCGACGGCACCCGCCGGACCCTGACCGCCCGGCACGCCGTCGCCGTCTGCACCGGCAGCGCCGCCGCCCTGCCCCCGCTGCCCGGACTCGCCGAGGTGCGCCCCTGGACCAGCCGCGAGGCCACCAGCGCCAAGAGCGCGCCCGGCCGGCTGATCGTGGTCGGCGGCGGAGTCGTCGCCGTCGAGATGGCCACCGCCTGGCAGGCCCTCGGATCCCGGGTGACGATGCTGGTGCGCGGCGGCCTGCTCGCCCGCATGGAGCCGTTCGCCGGGGAACTGGTCGCCGAGGGGCTCACCGAGGCCGGCGTGGACATCCGCACCGGCGTCTCCGTCGAATCGGTCACCCGCGAGAACGGCACCGTCGTCGCCGTCACCGACACCGGCGACCGCCTGGAGGCCGACGAGATCCTCTTCGCCACCGGCCGGACGCCGCGCACCGGTGACGTCGGACTGGAGACCGTCGGACTGAAGCCCGGTTCCTGGTTGCCGGTCGACGACAGCCTCCGGGTGGAGGGCCACGACTGGCTCTACGCCGTCGGCGACGTCAACCACCGCGCCCTCCTCACCCACCAGGGCAAGTACCAGGCACGCATCGCGGGGGCCGCCATCGCCGCCCGTGCCTCCGGGGTACCGATCCTGGAGTCCGACCCCTGGGGCGCGCACGCCGCGACCGCCGACCACGACGCCGTTCCCCAGGTGGTGTTCACCGACCCCGAGGTGGCGTCCGTCGGCCTGAGCCTGGCCGAGGCCGAACAGGCCGGGCACCGAGTCCGCGCCGTCGACGTCGACATCGCGGTGGCGGGTTCGAGTCTGTACGGCGACGACTACAAGGGCCGCGCCCGCATGGTGGTCGACCTGGCGGACGAGATCGTCCGCGGCGTCACCTTCGTCGGCCCCGGCGTCGGGGAGATGATCCACTCCGCGACGATCGCCGTCGCCGGCCAGGTGCCGATCAGCCGCCTGTGGCACGCGGTCCCGTCGTACCCGACGATCAGCGAGGTGTGGCTGCGGCTCCTGGAGACGTACCGGGACAACTGACGCGTCCCCTCGCGGGGAGCGGGGAGCGGGGAGCGGGGAGCGGGGCCCGGTGGCCGGCCGGGGCGCCGGTACCGGCCGCCGGGTTCGGGCTCCTGGGTTCGGGCGGCTGGGCCCTGGGCCGGCTGGCGCGGGCGGGTCGGGCTCGGTCGCCGGGACCAGGCCGCCGGGCATGGGCGTGTCGGGCATGGGCGTGTCGGGCTCGGGTCGCCGGGACCAGGCCGCCGGGCACGGGCGGGTCGGGCACGGGCGTGTCGGGCTCGGTCGCCGGGTTCGAGCCGCCTGGCCCGGGCCGGCAGGTGGCGGGGTTGAGACCGCCGGGCCTCGGGCCGCCCCGTTCAGGCCGCCGGGCCGGGCAGTTCGAAGCCCAGTGCCGACGCCGCGCGTAGCGGCGTCGGCTGGGACCAGAGCGCCGCCATCGCCGCGTTCGAGGCCAGCGAGCGCAGCTCGGCCCGGTCCAGGTACAGCGTGCCGTCGAGGTGGTCCGTCTCGTGCTGCACGATCCGGGCCGGCCAGCCCGCGAACACCTCGTCCACCGCCCGTCCGTGCTCGTCCCGCGCCCGCAGCCGCACCTCGGCGTGGCGCGCCACCACCGCCTGCCAGCCCGGCACGCTCAGACAGCCCTCGAAGAACGCGGCCCGCCCGGCGCCGACCGGCTCGTACGAGGGATTGACCAGCACCCGGAACGGCTGCGGCACCCGCCCCCGCGCCACCCGCACCTCCTCCGGCACCGGCGCCGGATCCTCGATCACCGCGATCCGCAGCCCCACGCCGACCTGTGGCGCGGCCAGTCCGACGCCGGGCGCCGTGTGCATGGTCAGCCGCAGCGCCTCGACGAACCTCGCGAGGAGTGCGGGGGCCAACTGCCCGTCGAACGGCTCCGCCGCGCGCCGCAGCACCGGTTCACCGGCCGCGACGACGGGCAACGGGCCGCCGACGGCGAGCAGTTCCTCGACCCGCTCGGCCAGCGGGACACGATCACTCGGAGTTCCCATCGCGGTTCCCATCGCGCCAGGATGCCACGCTCCGAGTTCCCGCTCAGAGTTCCGCGAAGTCGCCCGCGAGGGCCGAGGCGATCCGCAGCTGTGCGTCGGCCTCCTCCTGCCGCCCCTGCCGTTCGAGGGTACGGCCCAGCATCAGCCGGGCGTACTGCTCGACGGGGTCGCGCTCGACGAGGGTCCGCAGCTCGGCCTCCGCCCGCCGCAGCTGTGCCGAGTGGTAGTAGGAACGCGCCAGCAGCAGCCGCGGGCCGTTCTGCTCGGGCACCTGCGCGACCAGTCCGTCCAGGACACGCGCGGCCGCGGCGTAGTCCTTGGCGTCGAAGAACATCCGCCCGCGCTCCCAGCGCTCCGCCGGCGTTCCGTGGTCGTAGTACGTCATGTCCACTGGAGACCTCCTTCGGCCCGTGCAACCACTCCAGACGGTTGAACATTCCACTACTGCTGGAGGCGTGCGTGGAGGTCCTCGTGGGGGCACTGTCGCCCGCCACGGTGACGGCCCGCGGTCCGTCTGACGCACGGGCCCCGCCGGGTCTAGGTTGGGCGGCATGAGCAACCTTGATCGCGAGGCCGTACCCAGTCTCTGCGGCGGCCGCGGCTTCGTGGTGACGGAGCCCGTACGGGAACTTCTCAGCCCTCGCCACGTCAAGCTCGGCGAGTCCACCGAGGTGCGCCGACTGCTGCCCAACCTGGGCCGGCGCATGGTCGGCGCCTGGTGCTTCGTCGACCACTACGGCCCCGACGACATCGCCGACGAGCCCGGCATGCAGGTGCCGCCCCATCCGCACATGGGGTTGCAGACGGTGAGCTGGCTGCACGAGGGCGAGGTACTGCACCGTGACTCCACCGGCAGCCTGCAGACCATCCGCCCGCGCCAGCTGGGCCTGATGACCTCCGGCCGCGCGATCAGCCACTCGGAGGAGAGCCCGCGCCCGCACGCGCGCCTCCTGCACGGCGCGCAGCTGTGGGTGGCCCTGCCGGACACCCATCGCCACACCGACCCGCACTTCGAGTTCCACGCCGAACTGCCCCGGGTCGCGGCCCCGGGACTGACCGCCACCGTGCTCCTCGGCACCCTCGACACCGCCACCTCGCCCGGCACCACGTACACCCCCCTCGTCGGCGCCGACCTGGCCCTCACCGGCGGCACGGACGTACGCCTGCCGCTGGAACGGGACTTCGAGTACGCGGTACTGGCCATGAGCGGCGCGGCGCACGTCGACGGTGTGCCCCTGGTGCCGGGCTCGATGCTCTACCTCGGCTGCGGCCGCACCGAACTGCCGCTGCGGGCCGACTCGGACGCGGGCCTGATGCTGCTGGGCGGCGAGCCGTTCGAGGAGGAGCTGATCATGTTCTGGAACTGGATCGGACGGTCGCAGGAAGAGATCGTACAGGCCCGGCGGGATTGGATGGAAGGGGCGCGGTTCGGAGAGGTGGAGGGGTACGACGGGGACCCGTTGCCAGCCCCTGTGCTGCCTTCGGTGCCACTGAAGCCGCGCGGAAGGCTGCGCTGACCTGCTGGAATCGATGACGGGCCAGTGGTGGCCAGCCGGTCGGCCGTCCTGCCGTCGTCCTTCACGGGCTCCTCACGCACGCTGGGCGACTGGGTTCGCTGCAAGCCCGATGCGCCGAGCCGTACCTGTCGAGAGTGTGTCCATGTGTGGGTGGCTGTGGCAGGACACTTGCTAACCCCTTGCTAACCATACTGACGCGTCAACAGATACCGGCGGAGTGCGTGGCTTACCTTGCCGTGATGGTGGTGACATTGCAGACTGGCTGACCGTCGGATGGATTCTGAACCGGCGGGCAGCCGTCGAACGCTCCGGTGCACTGACTTGCTACTCGACCTGGTCGCTTGTGGAGGTTCTACAAGAGGTGCGACTGCTGTAGCGGTGAGGTTAGTGGCGCGACTGCCCGGCGGGGGGCTCGGCAACTGTGCGATCGACTGCCGCGCACACTGTCAGCTACTGCAAAGCTCACGCCTCGGTCTCCCGGCGTGGCGCCGACTGTCCTTTCGAAGGCGCAGAGGGTTGACCGTCCGCGTGACCATCGGACGCGGGAGGGCGAGTGTCGCCGGTGACTCGCAGAGCAGCCTGGCCCATGGCTGGTTCGCCGCGGCCGTCGAGGACGGTCGTGCCCTCGATTGCCTCGGTGAGGGTGCACAGACCGAAGAAGGCGGGCACCAGGGTGCGGGCCGTGCGGGCGGGGCGGATGCCCTCGTTGACGTGTCCTGCCAGCCGGGCCTGTGCGAGCAGTCGCGTGGTGGCGGCGGTCCAGAGTGCGAAGGGGTCGGGAACGTAAGCTTTGATGACGGTGCGCTCGGTCCACAGACGGGCACCGGCACGCGTCACGGGATCCCGAGTAAGGGCGTGTGCGATGTCGTAGCTGACGGCGACGAGCCGTTCGAGAGGGGGGACGGTGTCGTCTCCGTAGCGTGCTGCGAGCTGGGGCCAGGTGGCGAACCGATCCTCGACGACGGCGACGGCGATTCCTTCCTTGCCGGTGTAGTGGAAGTAGACGGCGCCGCTGGTACGGCCCGACCTCGCGCTTATGCCGTTGACGCTGGTGGCAGCATATCCCTGTTCGGCGAACAGTTGGGCTGCCGCTTCCACCAGGGATCTGCGGGTTGCCTTCGCCCGTTCCTGCAACGTTCCGTCCGCCCTCATGTGTTCTGATGCCGGGCCACGAATTTAGTGCGCCAGCGTACGCCCGGAGCCCAAACGGGCCCTTTCGGGCGGCAATTACACAGTTCTTTCGAATGCGAACGCGTGCGAGTGGTAATGGAAGGACAACGCTCCGGGCCTTGCGGTCGAGCGTGCGTGTCAACCGAACCGGCAGTCGCGTGGCGTTGACGCTCAACGGCCGCGCCAGACGGGTCGCCGCATCGCTATACACCTGTTCTTGACGCCCGTCGAGTCACCGAAAAGGGTTATTGCCCGATTTGCCCGGGCGGAAATAACGTAGTGGGAACTATCTTTCCGTTTCCTGTGGAGGCGGGAATACCGCATATGTGCGAAAGCATGGGAGGCCCCGGTGACCACCTTGGACCACGCTTTGCTCGACTGGTCACTCGAAGCCGTCGTCTTCGACTGCGACGGCACCCTCATGGACAGCGAACGCCACTGGCAGGAGGCCCGCAGCCGGGCCTTCCGGGAGCACGGCCTTCAACCACCGCCCGGGTTCGCGGAGCAGGCCCTCGGCCTGCACTACGAGGATTGCGGCCGGCTCATGGCCCAGGCCGTGCACAAACCCGAACTGGCCGAGGACCTGACAGCCGCGCTTCTCGACCACTTTCTGGCACTGGTCACCGAAGAACCGGTGACGATGCCGGGTGCTGCCCGGCTCGTACGGCTGCTCTCCGGCCGTCTGCCGCTCGCGGTGGCCAGCAACTGCCCGAGAGTGGTGGTCGAAGGCAGCTTGGAACGGGCCGGGCTGCTCGCGCACTTTCGGCACCTCGTCGTCCCCGACGCCGGGGACCGCGTACGCCCCAAGCCCCATCCCGACGTGTACGCCGTGGCGGCCCGGCTCTGCGGTGTCCCCCCACGCCGGGCGCTCGCGGTGGAGGACTCCCTGACCGGTGTGGAGGCAGCCCGCCGGGCAAGCCTGCGGGTCTTGGGCGTCGGTCCCCGGCCGCAGGGCGACGGTGCCATCCGGGCCGACGCGTGGTTACCGTCGCTGGACGCTCCCGAACTGCTGGCCTGGGCCCACGCGCTCGACAGCCCGCAGGGGCCACGAACGCCGTGACGGCAGGCGCCGCGGTCCGGCGAGGCCAAGCGCTCACCCCCGGCGGGCACAGACAGCGGCACGCTGGTGGTGGGGGAGTCACCCACGACACCCGCCGCGCCGCCGGTCTGCACAACCAGCCCCTCAGAAATGAGGGCAGTCGCAACCGTGTTCGGTCCCGACTCCCAAGGGGCGAGGGGCCGCGATGCCTGCCCGGGCGGCGGCGAGACGTCCGGACTCCGCATCGTTGGAGTCCATGGCCCGTACCGCCTCCGCGTCGGACTATCGATCAGTCGCCCGACCGGCCTTGATCCGCCTCCGCCGGAGCAGAAGGACGGCGGTGGCCAGAGCGCGTCCGAGAAGGCCCCTGTCCGCGCGGCTCGTCCACCGGTGTTGCACAACGCGAGCCTTCCCGCCGGCGGACCGGTGAGCGGGGTGTTCCCCGGGTCGGGGCAGCCCGGCGGTCTCCTGGTGTGCTTCGAGGAAGATGCGCTGCCACACGCACTCGGGCGGAGCCACTGGCAAGTCCGATGCTTCCACGCTGCGCGCAGTGGTTACCACGCGGGTCAACCGCAGCAGTTCCTCGCGGCAGCGCGGGCATGACTCGGCGTGCCGCAGGGCGCCGACGTCCGCGTCGCCCCCCGCGTGACCGAGTGCCAGATCCACCAGGTGCGAGGGGTGTACGTGACCCACTGCGCCCTCCTGCTCTGGGGCTTCGTCGTCCTTGCCCGTGCACGCCGCTCGCGCATTGGGCGGCGTGTGGTCACTCGCGTGCAGACTCCGCCGGGCCGACGAGGTTGGCGGCGTAGTACCCGCGCACGAACCCGAACGGCAGCGCACACGTAAGCCGTTCGACGACGGGGGCCATCACGGTTGGGCGACGCGGCCGCGACGGCGGTGCCGGGCGGTGACTGTCCGGCGCGGGCAAAGGCTCGGCAGCCGCCTCCCGCTACGGGGGTGCAAGCCCGGAAGCGGGCGGTCCCGGCGCGGGTTTCGGCGGCCGGCCCGAAACGGCGAGGTCGGCCGCCGGTGTGACGGCCGACCTCGCCGGTCCGGTCAGTCGTTCGCACGGTGTCCGCCACGCGGGCCGGTGACTCGGTGGCACACCAGGATTCCGGTCACCGCGACCGCTCCGGCGTCGCGGCCCAGAGCGCCCACTGGTCGGACGAGTTCGGAATTATTGCCGCGCCGGCGCCGCCCGGGTGGACCGCGTGGGGCGTCGACTTCGGGCCGCTGAAGGTCTGGTCGGCCAGAGTCAGAGTCTTGTCCTCGGCGCTGCCCCACGCGTAGACAACGTTGGCCGTGCCCTCTTTGAGAGTGAGTTCGGCCGGTCCGATGGCCCCGGTGTCCGTGCCGGCGAGCACGACGTCGGCGGTCACGGTGCCCGAGTCGACGGACGTGGTGTCCTCGCCCGGGTTCGTCAGGTCGGTGAACAGGGGCTGCCCGTTTGCCCGTACGTCCACGGCGGGCGCGGCCGCGACGTGGCGTACCGTGAGGCGCGCTTTGCCGGTGTCCGTCTTCGAGACGTCGTTGGCGAACGTCGTCAGCCGGGGCTTGCCGTCGGTGGAGAGATGGGCGGCGACGGTCGCGTTGCTGCCTTCGGTCACCTTCACCTCCTTCCCGAGGGCCGGTGTGCCGTCGGGATCCTGACCGGCCTTGAAGACCTCGATGTCGTAGGTCCCCGCGTCGAGGGACCGGGGATCGGTCACCGTGCCGGGTTTGAAGCCGCTGAGCAGTTCGTCGCCGTTGGCGTAGACGTCGACCGTCATCCCGGGGATGCCGTGGAAGACGGACACCAGGCCCGTGCCCTGCGCCTGTTCCGGAGCAGCCGTGGCGGCGGGTCCGGTCAGGCCGAGGGCCAGGACGCAGGCCCCGGCCGAGGCGGCGACGGTGATGGTGGTGCGGGAAGTCATGAGGATCAGCCCTCCTTGGGGAGATTCCGCCTGCTGGGCAGTCTCAGAGGTGTTTCGCGGGTGACCGGTGCCATGGATGCGCCCCGGCCGTCTCCGCTCCTTTCCGGTCAGGCGCACATCTCCTGCGCGGTGCCCGGGTCGACTGCCGTGCGCAGCCGGTGCAGGCCGCGGCGGGCGTGGCTCTTGACCGTGCCCAGGGGCGCCCCCGTGCGTTCCGCGATCTGGGCCTGTGTCAGGTCCTCGTAGAAGGCCAGGCACAAGACTTCTCGCTGGGCTGGGGGCAGTCGGGACAGGGCCTCCAGAAGCAGTACGCGGTCGAGTACCTCGTCCGGTGCCGGCCGGACGAGACGGGCGGGCGTGACGTCCTGTCCGGCCGACTCGATCAGGGACAGACGCCGTGTCCTGGCGGCCAGCGCGTCGACGATCTTCCGGCGCGTGATGCCGACGAGCCAGGCGCCGAGTGGGCCCCGCTCGGGCCGGAAACCGTGCCGCCCGCGCCATGCGCCGACGAAGACCTGCTGGGTCACGTCCTCGGCCTCGTGAGTGTCGCCGAGGGACCGGGTGGCCATGGTGTGCACGAGTGATCCCCAGCGCCGGTAGATCGCCGCGAACGCTTCCTCGTCGGCGTTCACGAGGCCCTGCGCCAGTTCCTCCTCGTACCGCGTCTCCTCCACGGGCGGGACCAAGGCGGTGGTCGGTCGTGTGCGCGTGTTCATGCCCGTTCCTCCTGCCGTGCGTTGTACGGGGGGACGGGAGGGGCCGTCCGCCGAGCTGCACGTCGCCGGTCTGCCCTGCGTGGCTGCCTCGTGCGTGGTCCCAGTGTTGGGGCGCACAAACGACGCAGACAACACGCGTCGTTTGTGCGTCGTATAGTGGGGGGTGTGAACGCGCACACGGGAGCCAGTGACGACCCGGTCGGCGAGGGCGGTACACGCCGAGGCGGGCTGACCACCGGCGAGGTGGCCCGGCGTCTGGGGGTGGCGCCCACCACGGTCCGCACGTGGGACCGCCGGTACGGACTGGGGCCGGACGCGCACACGGGTGGACGGCATCGGCGCTGGACGGCGGAGGACGTGGCGAGGCTGGAACGGATGTGCGCCCTGACGGCGACCGGGCTGCCACCGGCCGAGGCGGCCCGGCTCGCGCGCAGCGAGGAGGGCCCGACAGCGCCCGGGCCCCGAAGTACGGACGCGGCCCGACGCGTTTCCGGCGGGCACCGAAGCCGGGCGGGGAGCGGCTTGCGACTGGGCGACGTGCGACAGGAGTGCCGGGGGATCGCGAGGGCCGCCCTGCGCCTGGACGCCGCCGTCCTGGACGAACTGCTGCTCGCCGCAATCGCCGAACACGGGCTGGTCGCCGCCTGGACCGAGGTGATCGTGCCCACGCTCCAGGCCGTCGGCCGCAAGTGGGAGACGTCCGGCGAGAAGTACGTCGAGGTCGAGCACTTCCTGTCCTGGCACGTGTCGGGGGCGCTCCGATGCGCCACATCCCGCACGGTCGAGGACCGCCCCGGTGCCACCACGGTGCTTGCCTGCGTGCCCGGGGAGAATCACACGCTGCCGTTGGAGGTACTGTCGGCGGCACTCACGGAGCGAGGAATCCCGGTGCGGATGTTCGGAGGTGCGCTGCCCGTAGAGTCGCTCGTCGCGGCGGTGCGCAGGACCGGGCCGGCCGCGGTGGCGCTGTGGTCGCAGTCCCGCACCACCGCCAGCCGGCCGCTGGCCCAGCACGTGGCCGCCATGGAGTGGGGCGTGCGCGGCGCCCGGCGGCGGCCCGTCGTGCTCACCCTGGGCCCCGGATGGTCGGGCCAGGCGGTGGCCGGTCTGGCGCGTCCGTCGGGGCTTGCCGAAGCGGTCGCCGCTCTGGAGTCGTCGGTGTACCCGTGAGGTGTTGTCGTCCGACTGCCCTTCGTCGTGGCGGCTGGGCATCGGCCGGGTGACGTGGTCCGCTGACCTGGTGGTCGTGGCCCGGTCGTCGGCCGGCGGGCGTTTCGCCGCGACTCGCACCGGGTTTCGGTCCCCGGCCCGTGCCGAACGGTCTGGGACGTCGGCCGAGGCGGAGGGGCCGAACGGTCGGCCCGCAGCGCCTGGACAGCACGGACATGACGTCGAGTGAGGAGACAGATGAGCGACGGACATCGCCGGGCAGCGGACGTGGTCGTCGTCGGTGCGGGGCTGGCAGGCCTGGCCTGCGCCCTCGACCTGTGCCGTGCCGGATGGCGGGTGGCACTCCTGGAGGCGTCCGACGGTGTCGGGGGCCGGATGCGCACGGACCGGCGGGACGGCTTCCTGCTGGACCGTGGGTTCCAGGTGTTCAACACCTCCTATCCGCAGGTGAAGCGGCGTATGGCCCTGAAGGGCCTGCGACTGAGGCCGTTCACTGCGGGCGTCGTGGCGCACACTCCGAGCGGGCCCGTCCGCCTCGCCGATCCGACCAGGGAGCCCCGTGCGGCGGGGACGCTGCTACCGGGGCGGGCCCTGTCGGCCCGCGATCTGACCGCGCTGGCGGCACTCACCGCACGGGACGCCGTACTGCCCGTGTCCGTTACTCGACGACGCCGGGACCGCTCCACCGCGGCAGCCCTGTCCGGGGCGGGACTGTCGGACGCCGCGATCGCCGGCATTCTGCGGCCGTTCCTGTCCGGCGTCTTCCTGGAGGACCGGCTCGAGACCTCCGCCCGGTTCTTCCACCTCGTCTGGCGGAGCATGGCCCGAGGGTCCCTGTGCCTGCCGGCTGAGGGCATCGGCGCCGTACCGGCCCAGCTCGCCGACGGCCTGCCCGACGGCGTCCTGCGCCTCGGTACGCCCGTCGCGGAGATCACGGACGCCGGAGCGCTGCTCGGCGACGGTGGCGAGGTGCCGGCCCGGGCGGTCGTGGTGGCGACGGACCCGGCGACCGCCGCCGGCCTGCTCCCGGACCTGTCCGTTCCGGCCACGCGCACCGTCACCACCTACTACCACGCCACCGACAGTCCGCCGACGGCCGAACCGATCCTCATGGTGGACAGCACCGGAGCGATCCTGAACACCTGCGTCCTCAGCCAAGTCGCTCCCACGTACGCGCCCCCCGGCACCGCACTGGTCTCCACCTCCGTGCTGGGTACGGACCTCCCCGGCAGGGCACAGGCGCTGCTCCGGCGGCTGGCCGAGCTGTACGGGACCGACACGAGGGGCTGGGAGCAGGTGGCCGCCCGCACCGTCGACGGCGCGCTGCCCGCGATGCTTCCGCCGTGGCCGCTGAGCCGAACCACCCGCCTCGGCCCCGGGAGGTACGTGTGCGGGGACCACCGCGCGACCGGCTCCGTGCAGGGTGCCCTGGCATCGGGTACGCGCGCGGCGCGGGAGGTACGGGCGGACCTGGAAGCGCAGGGGCGACGCCAGTGATGAAGTGGAGTCCGGCCGCATCCATGGACGGCCTAGGTCCCGAAGCCATGGCGACCGGACGGAATCGCTGTCCGTACTGAGGGGTGAAACGTGGATCCGAGGGGTGTGCTTGTCGCGCGTGTCCTGGCGGCAGGAGCGGCAGGAACCTGTCCCGGCACGCCGGCCACCGGCTCCGAGGTGCACGGCGGACTGCGGCACCCGGGCCCCGACGGCAGCCCGGTCGTCGGACGCCGACCGTGGTGACACCCCGCTGCACCGAGGACTCTGGCGTGCTCGTCCTCGGTGGCGGTGCGGCCGGTCTCAGCCTCGCTCACCGGCTGACGGAGAGCGGCACGGCCACCGCCGTGACCCTGGTGGAGCCGCCGGACGGCCCGCTGCGCCCCGCGGAGCGCACCTGGTGCTACTGGGGGGCGGGCACCGACGGCCTCGAAGAGGCGGTCAGCGCCTCCTGGTCCGTACTGCGTCTGCACGGCGCGGTCGGCGGTTCGGTCACCGTCGATCCGGCCCCGTTCACCTACCGCATGGTGCGCTCCGCGGACTTCGAGCGACTGGTCCACGGCCGCCTGGCCCGTACGGAGGGTGCGCGCCTTCTGCGAGGGACGGCGGAAGCGGTGCGCGCCGTACCCGCGGGCGCGGAGGTCCGGTGCGCGCTGCCGGGAGGCCGGTTTCTGACGCTGCACGCCCGCAGGGTCTTCGACTCGCGGCCGCTGCCCGGTCTGCCGCCGGCGCGTACGCGGCTGCTCCAGCACTTCCGCGGCTGGTTCGTGCGCACCGACACCGACCGGTTCGATCCCGCGGTCGCGGATCTGATGGACTTCCGGGTTCCGCAGCCGGCCCACGGGCTCGCCTTCGGCTACGTCCTGCCGCTGGCGCCGGACCGGGCGCTCGTGGAGTACACCGAGTTCTCCCGCGAGGTGCTGACCACCGCGGCGTACGAGTCGGCACTCGGGCACTACTGCCGCGACATCCTCGGACTCGGCCGACTCACCGTGGAACGGACGGAGCAGGGCGTCATCCCCATGACCGACGCCCGCTTTCCACGGCGTGCCGGGCACGCCGTGTTCCGGATCGGGACCGCAGGCGGTGCCACTCGTCCCGCCACCGGCTACACCTTCGCCGCGGTGCAACGCCACAGCAGGGCCATCGCCGCTGCCCTGCGGGACGGACACGACCGCTTCCCGGCACCGCACGGGCTGCGGGCACTGGCCATGGACGCGATCCTGCTGCGCGCCCTGGACACCGGTCGCATCGATGGGCCGCGCTTCTTCACGGACCTGTTCCGCCGGGTCCCGGCCGAGCGTCTGCTGAGGTTCCTCGACGGCACGACCTCGCTCCGGGAGGAGTGGGGCATCGGGCTGCGCACCCCCGTCCGGCCGATGCTGCGCACCGCGGCCGAAGTGCCCTTTCTCCCGCGCCGCTCCCGGCCCGCCGACCGAACCGGAGGACACACCCGATGACGCTCCTGCGCGACCACGACCTGGCCCGCGCCTTCGACCACGCCTCCCACACCTACGACCGCCTCACGGCCCTCAACCCCGGCCACCGCACCGGCCTCCTGCGCTCGGCGCGACGCCTCGCGCTCCCGGACGACGGGACCGGACTGCACCTGCTCGACCTCGGATGCGGCACCGGCGCCTCCACCCGGGCTCTGCTCAGGGCCGCCCCACGGGCCCGGATCACGGCCGTGGACGCGTCCGCCGGTATGCTGCGCCGAGCACTTGCCAAACCGTGGCCCGCACGCGTGCGCTTCCTCCACCTGACCGCCGAGGAAGTCGGTGCGGCCCGCGAGGGCGAGAGCCCTTTCGACGCGGTCTTCGCCGCCTACCTGTTCCGCAACGTCACCGACCCGGACGCGGTCCTCGGGAGCGTCCGCGGACTCCTGCGGCCGGGCGGACGCTTCGCCGCCCACGAGTACAGCCTCAGCGGCTCACCGGTGCACCGGGCCCTGTGGTCGGCGGTGTGCAGCGGGCTCGTCGTCCCCGCGGGCACGCTCACCGGCGACCGCACCCTCTACCGCCATCTCCGGCACGGCGTCGTCGCCTTCGACACCGCACCCGAGTTCGCCGCCCGGCTGAGGCGGGCGGGCCTGAGCTCGGTGCGCGTCGCCCCCGTCGCCGGATGGCAGACGGGCATCGTGCACACCTTCCTCGCCCGCAACGGCGAGCCCAGGACGACAGAGGAGCGCGTCCGGTGACCGCCCACCGCACCACCGCCGCCCGACGGGGCCGCGACCGCAAGGCCGAGATCGTCTTCCCCGCACCCGGTGCGGACCGACTCCGACGCGGTGACGAGCCGTCGGTCGCGGTGATCGGCGGCGGGATCGCCGGCCTGGCCGCGGCCACGCTCATGGCCGAACGCGGCGCCCGCGTGACCCTGTACGAGAAAGGGGACTCACTCGGTGGCCGGCTCTCCGGCCGGCGCACCACACTGGCGGACGGCAGCGCCGTGACCATGACCCGAGGGTTCCATGCCTTCTTCCGCCAGTACTACAACCTCCGCGGACTGCTCCGCCGCACGGACCCCGGCCTGGAGCGCCTCACTCCGCTGCCCGACTACCCACTGCGGCACAGCGGCGGTCTGACCGACAGCTTCGCCCGTGTCCCGCGGACCCCGCCGTTCAGCGCGCTCGGTTTCGTCGCGCTCAGTCCCACCTTCGGGTGGCGGGACCTCGCCGCGATGGACGCGCGGGCAGCACTGCCGCTCCTCGACGTGCGCGTGCCCGAGGTCTACGAACGCTTCGACACCGTCACCGCCACCGGCTTCCTGGAAGGCGTGCGCTTCCCCGAAGCGGCGCACCACCTGGCCTTCGAGGTGTTCTCCCGCAGCTTCTTCGCCGATCCGCGGCGGCTGTCCGCCGCGGAACTGCTGCTGATGTTCCACATCTACTTCCTCGGATCGGCCGAGGGCCTGCTCTTCGACGTACCGGCCGAACCCTTCCCCCAGGCACTGTGGGACCCGCTGGGCGACTACCTCCGGCGCCTCGGAGTGGACGTGCGCACCGGAACCCCCGTGCAGGGGGTCCTTCCGCGCGACGGCGGGGGAGCGGACGTGATCACGGACACCGATGCCGACCGCCACCAGGCGGTGGTGCTGGCCCTCGACACCGCGGGGCTGCGGCAGACCGTCGCAGCGTCACCCGGCCTGGGCACCGACGCCTGGCGGGACGCCATCGCCGCCCTGCGCACCGCGCCGCCGTTCCTCGTCTCGCGGCTCTGGCTCGACCGGCCGGTCGACGCCGACCGGCCCGGGTTCCTCGGCACCAGCGGCTACGACGGACTGGACAACGTCAGCGTCCTGGAGCGGTACGAGGGCGAGGCCGCCCGCTGGGCCGCGCGGAACGGGGGATCGGTCGTGGAACTGCACGCCTACGCCGTGGACCCGGCGGCCGAACCGAAGCAGGTGCAGGACGAACTCGCCGACCGGCTGCACCAGGTGTACCCGGAAACCCGTGAGGCGCGCGTCGTCGACGCCCGGCACGAGTGGCGCTCGGACTGCCCGCTGTTCGAGGTCGGCTCCCACCGGCGGCGCCCCGCCGTGCGCACCCCCCACCCGTGGCTGACCCTGGCCGGCGACGGAATCCGCTGCGACCTGCCCGTCGCCCTCATGGAACGCGCCGCCACCACCGGCTTCCTGGCCGCGAACGCCCTGCTCGCCGACCGTGGAGTGCGCGGCCAGACCCTGTGGACGGTTCCCCGGACCGGGCGGTCGCCCGTGCTGCGAGCGCTCGCGGCCGCCGCAGGGCGCCACTCGGCGCCCTGACCGGCGGCCGCCCTCAGCCGGGAAACCGACCGGTGCTGCGCAACGTCCAGCGCCGTTCGGCGTAGGCAAGGTCGTCGCGCCACAGCCGTCCGGCCGTACGGCGCATCAGCGGGCGCAGCACGGGGGCCGCGGCCCGGGCCACGGCGAAGCCGGGCCGGTCCGAGGCGGCGACGACCGCCTCGACCACGGCGGTGCGCGGACGCTCGTGGTCCGGCCCGGTCAGCGGCGTCGCGTGCGTCTCCACCACGGACGTGGCGCCCTCCCCGTCGGTGATGCGCATGACGACCGTGCGCGGCTCCGGCGCGGTGAACTCGGCCCGCACCGGCACCACGAGCCGCCCAGCCACCCGGAAGGAGACGTCGACGACGAAGGCGTCGTCCTCGTCCCCCTGCGGCTCACGCACCACCGAAAGGTCGACGAACGAGTACGGATGGAACCACGAGCCGTGCCACGGATCGAGCCGGTTGGCCACCACGTCCTGCGGTTCGCACCGCCCCACCGCCGTGAACACCGCGTCCACCCCACGGCCCGTCAGAGGCCGGGCGGGCACGACGGGCCGCTCGCCGGGCTCCTCGCCGCTCACCTCGTCCAGCCGCACCCAGACGAGTACGCCGTCGTCGTGCACGGGGAACGGCCGCCAGCCGGCGGACGCGGAACCGTCCAGGGCGAGCCCGTGCCAGTGGCAGACCAGCGTGCCGCACACCACCCGGCTGTCGCGCAGCGGAGCGCCCAGGTGCGGGCAGCTGCCCTCACCGGCATGGGGCTCGCCGTCCTCCGACCGCCACAGCACGACCTCCACACCACCGACCGTCCGGCCGTAGGGCCGGTCGCCCGCGCGCACGTTCCGGGAGGCGCCGACCACGAACCAGTTGCCGGACGGACGGGCGGACGCCCTCTTGAGCGCGTCGGCGATGAGCGCGGGACGTGCCTGTCGCCACGTCGGAGTCTGAGCCGCCCAGTGGGGACCGGAAGCACGTCGGCGCAAGGGTGGCGACCACCGCTTGCCGTTCCCTCGACCACTCACCGCACCGGACCCTTCCGTTCGACTGCCGACGCTCCTGCCCGTGCCACGCGGTCCTCCGTACGAGCACGCAACCGGGCACCGGCTACGCGCAGCACCCCGGCAGCGGCCGTTGCCGCCCGACGCCGACGCGACACCACCGCACGACGGTGCAGCACGCTGTAATCCTGCTCGGCGATCGCGTCGAGAATCCCGCCGTAGAGGGTGAACGCGGCACGGATGCAGGGACGCACCCGCGGATCGAGCATGGTGATGCCCGGCTCCGCCGTCCGGTACACGCGCCGCGTCATGGCGTCCGCCGCCATGAGAGCGGCCCGGATGCGGCGGTCGCGGCGCCCGGTACGCCTGCTCCACTCCAGCAGGGGCCGGTCCACGCCGTGCGCGGCCAGCAGATCACCGGGCAGGTAGACCCGCCCGCGGTCGAGATCCTCGCCGACGTCGCGCAGGAAGTTGGTGAGCTGGAACGCCACGCCGAGCGCCGCCGCGTGCGGCGCTGCCTCCTCCCGGGCCGTGACCGTGCCGAGGACCGGCAGCATCTGCAGGCCGATGACCGCCGCCGAACCGTGCACGTACCCCTGCAGATCGGCGAAGGTCGGGTAGTGGGTGACGGTCAGGTCGGCCCGCATCGAGGACAGGAAGTCGGCGAAGAGCGCATGATCGATGCCGTACCGGCCGGCGGTGTCAGCGACGGCCCTGACCACGGGTTCGCGGCCCGCCCGGGTGAGCAGCCCGTCGGCCAGGTCGCTCTCCAGGCGCCGCAGCAACCGGTCGCGTTCCTCGGGCGTGCGGTGCCGGTCGAGGTCGTCCACGATGTCGTCCGCCCAGCGGGCGAAGCCGTACAGGGCGTGCACGGCGGAGCGGCGTTCGAGTGGCAGCAGGCGGGTGGCCAGGAAGTAGGTCTTGCCGTGGCGGGCGTTGAGCCGGCGGCACCGGGTGTAGGCGGCGCGCAGCGGGGGATCGGTGATCCCCGCCGCGTCCAGTTCACGACGGCTCATCGGTACCTGCCGGGGCGGGGGCGGGATACGCGGCGGGAACGGCCGGGTACCGACGCGTTCGGGCGGGCCGGGAGCGGGCGCCGCCGGTGATACGCGCGGCGGCGAGTTTGCCGCTGACCAGTACGGTCGGAAGGCCGACTCCCGGGGTGGTCCCGCAGCCCGCGAGCACCACGTTGTCCAGCCCTCGTACGAGGTTGCGCGGGCGGAAGGGGCCGGTCTGGGCGAAGGTGTGGGAGACCGAGAAGGGGCTGCCCGCCGCATGGCCCTGCGCGTCCCAGTCGAGCGGCGTCACCAGGAGCTCCTCCTGGACACTGTCCGCGAATCCCTCCAGCCCCCGCTTCTCCAGTACGCCGACCAGGCTGTCGCGGTAGCGCGGGCCGAGGTCACGCCACGTGGCTGCCTCCGGACCGACGTGGGTGTTGGGACAGGGCGCGAGGACGTAGTGGAGGTGGCGCCCGGGCGGTGCCAGGGCCGGGTCGTGCGTGGTGGGGCGGGTGATCAGCAAGGACGGGTCGCTCATCAGCTCTCCGGTACGGGTCAGCTCCTCGAAGGTGCGCTCCCACGCGGCGCCGAAGGAGATGGTGTGGTGGGCGAGGTGCGGCCAGGTGCGGTCGGTGCCCGCGTGCAGGATCACGGCGGACGGTGAGTGCCGCAGCCGTGCCGGACGCCGGGGTGCCCGTCCCAGCAGCCCGTAGGCGGCGGGCAGTTCGCACGTCAGCACCACGGCGTCGCAGGCGATGCGCTCGCCGGAGGCCAGGCGGACGGCCCGTACCCGGCCCGCGGACCGCTCCAGCGTGTCCACTTCGGCCGTCCAGCGCAGATCGGCACCCGCGTCCGCCGCCGCGTCGGCCATGGCTCGGGGCAGTGCGTGCATGCCACCCTTGGGGAACCAGACGCCCGCCACCGTGTCCATGTAGGCGATCACCGCGTAGGCAGCGAGTGCGCGGGCGGGGGCCACCCCGGCGTACAGCGCCTGGAAGGAGAAGACGCGGCGCAGGCGCTCGTCGGACAGGAAGCGGCCGATGCGGCCGTCCAGGCGTCCGAATCCTCCCAGTGCCGCCAACCGGGCCAGGTCCGGGTGCAGCAACTGGAGGGGAGAGTCGAAGTTGGTGTCGATGAAACGGCGCATCTGCACCCGGTACAGCCGTTCGAGCCACTGCCGCAGGTCGCGGTAACCGGCCGCCTGCGCAGGTCCGGCGAAGCGGCGCACCTCGGCCTCCATCGCCTCGCCGTCGGTGTGCACGTCGAGTGAGGACCCGTCCGCGAAACAGGCCCGGTAGGCCGGATCCAGAGCCGTCAACTCGACGCGGCGGTGGAGGCTGTCCCCGACGGCGGCGAACGCCTCGTCGGCCAGGTGCGGCATGGTCAGCACCGTGGGACCGGTGTCCATCGCGTAGCCGGCCCGCCGCACCCGGCCGGCCCGGCCGCCGGGGCTGGCGTCCCGTTCGACGACGGTGACCCTGCGGCCCGCACCCAGCAGGTGCAGGGCGCACGCCAGTCCGGACAGCCCGGCCCCGACCACGACGACGTGGTCGGTCGGCCCTGGTACCCGCTTCACGCGACCTCCCCGTCACCACGCGGGGCCGCGCCCGTGGCCCGCCCGACCAGCGCGGCGAACTCGTGCCGCACGGCCGGGCGCGCGCCGCAGCGGTCGAAGTGCACGAGGCTCATGTCCGTCAGCTCCCCGATCTTCGCCTCCACCAGGTCCCGGGCACCGGTGCGCACCAGCGCGGACCGCACCTGCCGGACGGCCCTGTCGGACTTCGGGTCCGCGTCCGGAGCCAGCGCCGCGGCCGACAAGTGGTCATCGGCGGCATCGGCGAGCCGGACGGCGACGGCGAGCAGGTAGGTGAGCTTGCGGGAGCGCAGGTCGTCGTCGGCCGGTTTCCCGGTCAGCGCGGGGTCGCCGAAGGCGCCCAGGAGGTCGTCGCGCAGTTGGAAGGCCAGCCCGGCGCACCGGCCGGCCGCCCGCAGCGCGTCCAGTGCTTCCTCTTCGGCTCCGGCCAGCACGGCTCCCAGCGCGAGGGGCCGCGCGACGGTGTACAGGGCACTCTTCAAGGTGGCGATGGTCAGCGCCTCGTCGACGCCGGAGGACCGGGCGGCCTGGGCGTGCAGGTCGCGGTACTGCCCGGCGACCATCTCGGTGCGCATCGCCCGCCACTCGCCGTGCAGGCGCGTGCCGTGCGGCGTACCGAGTGCCGTCTCGGCCAGCAGGTCGTCCGCCCAGGCGAGGGCCAGGTCACCGGTCAGGACGGCGGCCGAGGTGCCGAAGGACTCCGACGAGCCGTGCCTGCCCGCGGCCCAGTGCCTGCGGGCCAGGTCGACGTGCAGGGCCGGTGTACCTCGTCGCCGCACCGAGCCGTCCATCACGTCGTCGTGGACGAGAGCACACGCCTGGAGCAGTTCGAGTGCGGCTCCCGTTCGCAGGACGGCCGTGGCGTCTCCCGAGCCGCCCGCGGCGCGCCAGCCGCAGTGGGCGAACGCGGTACGCAACCGCTTTCCGCCCCGCGCGGTCAGCGCCGCGAGACGGTCGGCCAACTCCCGGGCGAAGACCGGGTCGACGGCACGGGAGTGCCGCAGTCGTTCGTCCAGTACCTCCTCGAGGACGGTGCCGACCGCGTTCGCCGCGTCGGACGCGGTGAGGGGGTCGTCGACCGGCTCGGCCGGTGGGGCCACCATCGGCGGCAGTCCAGGCATGCGCAGCCCCTTCTCACTCTTGGTTGTCCGCACGCCACTGCTTCCACCGGGCGCCCTGTTGCGGATGCACTGACTTCTGCCCGCTCCGGCGCAGGGTCCGGTCCGACTTCACCCCACCGGCGCAACGGTGAGAGGTTCAAGGGGGTGTGTCACCCCGCGCATGCTCCTGGTCGCGTACCTCCGGAAGGCCGGCGAGCCGGTCCAACTGCCGTACCGGCCGGGCCACGCGCTGATTGCCGGCCAGCAGTTCCCGGTGCCGGTCGAGGAACGCCCAGTAGCCGGCGGTGTACGGACACGCGTGCTCGCCGGTGCGGTCGCCGGGCCGGTAGACGCACGGGCCGCAGAAGTCGCTCATGCGGTTCACGTACGCGCCGCCCGACGTGTAGGGCCTGGTGGTCATCCGGCCGCCGTCGGCGTACTGGGACATGCCGACGACGTTGGGGAGCATGACCCAGTCGTAGCCGTCCACGAAGCAGCGGTGGAACCAGTCCGTGACGGCGGCGGGGTCCCAGCCCCGCTGGAGCGCGTGACTGCCGAGCACCATCAGTCGGGGGATGTGGTGCGTCCAGCCCGTGTCCCGCACCTGGGCCAAGACCGTGCGCAGGCAGTTCGCCCGCACGGCGTCCGCGTCCAGGCCGCTCCACCAGTCCGGCAGCGGCGCGGTGTGCCGGAGCGTGTTGGAGCGCCGGTAGTCCTCGCCGAAGTACCAGTACACCTGCCAGACGTACTCGCGCCAGCCGGCGATCTGCCGCACGAAGCCCTCCACGCTGTTCAGCGGCGCCAGACCCCCGCGCCAGGCGCGCTCCGCCCGTTCGACGCACTCGGCAGGGTCGAGCAGGCCGAGGTTCAGGGAGGACGAGAGAAGGCTGTGGCTCATCGCGGGGTCGCCGACGAGCATGGCGTCCTCGTAGGGGCCGAACGTGGCGAGCCGGTGTTCGACGAAACGCCGCAGTGCCCGTCGCGCCTCCGCCCGGGTGGCGGGGAACAGGCGGGGCCCGTCCCGTCCGACGAAGGAGACGTCACTGTCGCGCTCCCAGCGGTCGAGGTCGTGGCGGACCTCCTCGTCGATGCCGTCCTCGCGGGGCCGGTACGGGCGGCCGACCTGGAGTGAGGTGGCCTCGCGGGGCGGGGGTTCCCGGTTGTCGTGATCGAGGTTCCACCGTCCTCCCGCGGGCTGCTCGCCGTCCATGAGCAGGTCGTGCCCGCGGCGGACCCAGCGGTAGAAGTCCTCCTGCCGCAGGCGCCTGCCGCCGTGGCCGTCGGCCCAGGCGGTGAAGTCGGCCATCGGCACGAGGAAGCCGCGGGCGGGGCCCACCGTCACTCCGGGCAGGGTGCGCACCAGGCGCAGGGCCGCGTGCGAGGTGGGGTGGTGGACGCCGACCGGGCGCCCGCGCGCCGCCCGTTCGAGGCCCTGACGGTAGGTGTCGGCACGCACGTACGTGACGCGGTCGCCCAGTTCGGCCGCGCGGTGGCGCATCGCGGACAGCACCAGGTGGGCCTTGGCCCGGTGGAATCGGCGCCGCCGGAAGACGGAGCGCGCCTCGATCATGAGCAACGGGGTTTCCGGTCCGGGTCCCCCTTCGCCCGGCGTGAGGAAGTGCGGACCCAGTTGGTCACCGAAGAGCCAGTGCACGACGCGTCCCCTCAGTCCCGGCCGCGGGCGTGCTTGAAGCGCGCGAGCCCGTCGGCGAGGTCGACGAGCGGGTCCGGGTAGTCGAGTTCTCCTCGTTCCGCTGCCGACAGGCGCCAGGGTTCGTGCACCTTCCTGCCGGTCACGTTCCTGAGTTCGGGGACCCAGCGCCGTACGTAGATGCCGTCCGGGTCGAACCGCTTGGCCTGGACGAGCGGATTGAGGACGCGGTGGGGGCGGGTGTCGGTGCCGGTGCCGGCGACCCACTGCCAGTTGAGCTGGTTGTTGACGACATCGCCGTCCACGAGGAGGTCCAGGAAGTGCCGGGCGCCGATCCGCCAGTCGACGTACAGCGTCTTGGTCAGGAAACTCGCCACCAGCAACCGTGCCCGGTTGTGCATCCAGCCCTGGTGACGCAACTGGCGCATGGCCGCGTCGACGACCGGGTAACCCGTCCGTCCGCCCCGCCAGGCGACGATGTCCTCGGCGGCGTCCTCCTCGTCACGCCAGCGGTCGTGCCGGGTGCGGTAGTCCTTCACCGACGCCTCGGGCCGGGCCGCCAGCACCTGGTGGTGGAAGTCCCGCCAGCACACCTGGCGGACGAACGCCTCCGCGCCGGGCCCGCCGTGCGCGCGGGCCCGGTGGACGAGTTCCAGCGGGGAGAGCGCACCGAAGTGGAGGTACGGCGACAGCCGGGACGTGGCATCGTCCGCGAGGTCGTCGTGCCGCTCCTCGTAGCGGGACAGTCCGGAGCGCGACCACCGTGCGAACCGGTCGCGCCCGGCCGTCTCCCCTCCGGCCGGAAGACCGGGCGAGGCACCGGCCACGTCCGCGCGGTCGGGCAGCGGCTCGCCGCGGACTCCGTCCGGCACACGCACGGTGCGCGGAGCGGCCAGGGGCTTTCTCGACGAGACCTGCGACCAGCGGCGGAAGTAGGGAGTGAACACCGCGAAGTGGTCCGAGCCGGAGGGCGTCACCGCCCCCGGGGCGACGGCGGTGATCACCGTCTCGTGCACGCGCAGTGCGACGCCGTCCTCGCCCAGTTCCTCGCGCAGCCGTTCCTCGCGGTGCTGGGCGTACGCGGTGACACCTGCGGCCACGTGCACCTCGGCGGCCCCGCACTGGGCGGCGACCGCGCGGACCTCCCGGACGACCGGTCCGTTGCGGACCACGAGCCGGCCACCGCGGTGGCGCAGCGAGGAGTCGACGTCGCCGAGACAGTCGGCGAGGAAGGCCCTGCGGTTGGGGGCGTCGAACCCCGCCGCGTGGATGCCGGCGTCGAGGACGAACAGCGGCACCACCTCGTCCGCCGCCTCGAGCGCGGCGTGCAGAGGCGGGTGATCGTGCAGACGCAGGTCCGAGGTGAACAGGACGACCGCGACGGTCATGACGTCACTCCTGGCGCAGTGGTGCTTGAGTGGTGCTTGGACGAAGGCTCAGTGCTCCACACTTCGCGGGCTGCGTCGACGCCGGATGCGCCCCGATCGGTCATCACTCCTGCGGGCGGTCAGGCCCTTGGCGGCGGCCTGACCGATGTTGCGCGCCATGCCGCCGAAGACAACGGCATGGAAGGGGGACACCGACCACCAGTAGGCGTGGCCGAGCAGCCCACGCGGATGGAACAGGGCACGCTGCCGATAGCGGGTATGGCCTTCCGCGTCCGTCTCGACGTGCATCTCCAGCCACGCCAGTCCCGGCAGCCGCATCTCCGCACGCAGCCGCAGCAGCCGTCCCGGTTCGATCTCCTCGACCCGCCAGAAGTCCAGCGAGTCGCCGACCCGCAGGTGCTGGGCGTCCCGCCGGCCGCGGCGCAGCCCGACACCGCCGACGAACCGGTCCAGCCAGCCGCGGACGGCCCAGGCCAGCGGGAAGGAGTACCAGCCGTTGTCCCCGCCGATGCCCTCCACCACTTTCCACAGGGCTTCCGGAGACGCGTCGACCCGCAGTTCCCGCTCGTCCTGGTACAGACTGCCGCCGGCCCAGTCGGGGTCGGTGGGCAGGGGATCACTGGGGGCCCCGGGGACCGAGGCGGACGACCAGCGCGTGGCCACCTGGGCCTCCCGGACCCGACGCAGGGCCAGCGCCAGGGCTTCGTCGAACGGCAGGGGCCGGCCGGGAGCGTCGGGGACGTACCGGGCGATGTCGTGCTCCTGGCACACCACCTCATGACGCAGGGACTCCGTCAGGGGCCGGGCGAGGGCGGCCGGGACCGGGGTGACGAGGCCGACCCAGTGGCTGGACAGCCCGGGAGTGAGCACCGGAACGGGCACGATGACCCGCCGCCGGAGCCCGCTCACGGTGGCGTAGCGGCGCATCATCTCGCGGTAGGTGAGCACGCCCGGCCCTCCGACGTCGAAGGCGCGGTCGACGTTGTCCGGCATGGTGGCCGACCCGACCAGGTAGTGCAACACGTCGCGGATCGCGATGGGCTGGGTACGGGTGTGCACCCAACTGGGCGTCACCATGACGGGAAGCCGCTCGGTCAGGTAGCGCAGCATCTCGAAGGACGCCGACCCCGATCCGATGACCACAGCGGCCCGCAGCACGGTGGCGGGCACGGGTGCGTCGAGGAAGATGCGGCCGACCTCCGCGCGTGACCGCAGATGAGGGGAGAGCGTGCGTTCGGGAACGCCCCGCGGAGTCAGACCACCCAGGTAGACGATCCTCCGCACGCCCGCCTTGTACGCCTGTTGGGCGAAGACGCGCGCCGCGCGACGGTCGGTGTCCTCGAAGCCGGAGCCCGACCCGAGGGCGTGCACCAGGTAGTAGGCGACGTCGACGCCGCGCATGGCCTCGGCGACGGAACGCGGGTCGGTGACGTCTCCCCGCACGCTCTCGACATCGGACGCCCAGGGCTGGTCACGGAGTTTGGCCGGGGTGCGGGCCAGACACCGCACCCGGTGACCGGCCCCCAGCAACTCCGGCACGAGGCGTCCGCCGACGTACCCGGAGGCGCCGGTCACCAGAGAGAGCAGTCGTTCCTGGTCCTGCCGTCCGTTCGCCGCCACGGCTCTTTCCTTCCGGTCCGTTCACCACACCTTGCCGGGACTTCCGATCACTTGCTCCACAACGTCACCGCGCCCGTCGCGGCGGGGCGGCCCCCGGCCGTGGCCAGGAACCGGGACCCGCCCGGTTCCGCCAAGGTCTCGATCAGGGCACCGCCCGACGGCACCGGTGCGCACACGTCCGCCCGCAGCCCGATCACCGCGGCAGCCGTCATCCCACTCTCCAGCAGAACCGCCTGCCGCCCCGCCTCCAGGACCGCCAACAGGGGCATGCGCGCCGGCCGGCCTGCCAGGAGCACCGGGTGCCCGGGGTCGCGCGGGGCGGTCACCAGTCGTTCCCGAGGGGTCCGCGCCAGCATCACGTCGCCGGCGGCCGTGGCACCGACCGCGGCCGCCGGGGGATGCAGCAGACCCGGAAGCGGTGCTCCCTCCACGGGTACCGCCGAGCCCGCCGGGCGGGTGAACCGCATGGTGCACGACCCGAAGGATTCCCCCGTGTGCAGGAACTCGGTCGTGACGCGATGGGACACGGGCCGACCGGCCACGGTCACCAGATCGCTCACGCTCATCCGCACGTCCACGTCGGTGGCGCCGTCCCGCTCCACGGGCCACGACCGCAGCCGCAGTCCCAGGCCGACCGAGACGGGTTCGAGCCGAGCACGAACCGCTCCCGGAGGACGGCCGTACTCCAGTGCGAGGGCGAGCTGCCGGGTGGACTCCGCCATGATCAGCGGATGGTGCGCCACCGCGCCCAGCGCGCGTTCGTTCAGCGGATGCAGGCGGGGCCACTGGCAACGGGCCGCGAAGCAGCGACTGCCGAGGCGGCCGAAGGACTCCACCAGCAGCGACGCCATCGTGTCCAGACCCAGGCCGCGCCAGGTGAGCGGTACCTGCCGTACCACCGGCTCCCGCGCCGGACGGCCACCGACGCCGTCGTCGTGCCGCCGGCCGTACGCGTCGAACGCCTGGTCCGTCGCCACCTCGTGCATGAGCGTCTCCTGCCGGCAGGCCGGGCGGTGCGGCCGCTGCCCGCACCAGGTCGTCACTGCCCACTTCGGATACAGGGCCCGCGGCGGATGCACGCTGCGGTACCGGCCCGGGGCCCTGTTTCCGGACATGCATCCGAAGTAAGCGCACACGCGGAAACAACGGACATGAGGCTAAAAGACGAAATGCCCGTCGATCACCATCTGGCCACCGTCTATCGCTACGGCGCGGGCTTCTGCGGGCTGGTCCTGCTGGTCTTCGCATGTCTCGGCTTCGCGGACGCGCTGAGCCCGTTCGACACCGCGGGCGACACGATCGCCGGCATGACCACCAACGTCGCGCTCAGCGTGATCTCCGCCGTCGTCGGTCTGACGCTGCTCGCCGGCGCGGCGGTCGGCGGCAACTTCGCCTCGGTCCTCAACATGACGGTCGGCGCGCTCTTCGTCCTGAGCGGGTTCTTCCACGTCTTCGTACTGGACCGTCGCGCCAACGTCCTCGACTTCGGGATGACCAACGTGATCTTCAGCTTCGTCATGGGACTGGCCATCGCCACGTTCGGCATGTACGGCCGGGTGTCCAGCAAGCTGTCGCACGACAACCCCTACTGGCAGCGTCGTCATCCCGAGCAGGCGGCTCGGGAACGAGAGGCGGCAGCCGCCCTGCCGGACGCGGAACGGGGCGGGCACGCTCTGCCCGCAGGACAGGGCCCCGAGGGCGCGAGGGCACCACGATCACCCGCCCGGCGTCCTCCCAGGAACGGGATGCGCTGACGGCCGGTCCGCGCGCGGGGCCAAGGCGCCAGGCGGGGGCTACGGAGCGTGGCTGCGTTGACGCGCGTGATGCTCCCGCCAGCGGTCGGTCAGCTGCGTCTTCACGTTGAACGCCCTGGTCGCGGCACGGTCGGCCGCTGAACCGCGGGAGGGCAGGAGGCCGATCTGGCGGCCCAGTTCGGCGCCGTCGAAGATGGTTCGGGAACGCCGGATGCGTCCGGTGTCCACTTCGACGAAGTCGACACCCTGCAGGGCGATGTGCCGTTTCGTGGGGGCGAGACCCTGGTACGGCGCTCCGTCGAAGGTACCGGTCATGCGCCATTCCACCGCTGCGTACCGGTCGTCTCCGACGGCGTGTTCCATGGTCATCACCAGGTCGGGCATGGCCAGGCGGACCTCCTCGAAGTACCGCCGCACAGCCTGTCGGCCCCGGCGCCGACCCACGGGGACGATGTCGTAGACGACATCCTCGTGGAGAAGTTCGGTGAAGTGGTCCAGATGTCCGGCGGCCACGGACCGGAACGCTGCTCGGGCCACGTCGACGGGGTCGACACTGTGCGCTGTTGCATTCACGGCCGCCTCCTGAAGTCGGTGGAGGGCACGCGCCGGAAGCCCGGCGGAGTGCCTGACGGAATCACTGCCGGTTTCCTTTCCAGAGTGGATCCCCAGCACGTCCGGTGCACCCCGACGGCCACGGTCCGTGGCCAGTGCGACGCTCCAGTCCCATGCCGGCCGAGGCTATCCAGGCGGTCGTCGCGGCAGGCGCACGGTGAACGTGGTGGTGCCCGGGCCGCCGGTGACGGTCGCGGTGCCGCCGTGTGCGGCGGCCACCGCGGCGACGATGGACAGCCCGAGGCCCGTGCCGCCCCCGTCGGCGCCGCGGGGGCCGTCTCCGTGGACGAATCGGTCGAAGAGGTGGTCGCGCAGGGCGGGCGGGACACCCGGCCCGTCGTCGGTCACCGTGAGGCAGGCGGTGCCCTCGTCGTCCCGTCGTACACCCACGGTCACCGCGGTACCGGGAGGTGTGTGCAGCCGGGCGTTGGCCGTGAGGTTCGCGAGAAGCTCGTGAAGGCGGTGCCGGTCGCCCGACACGATGACCGGCTCCCGCGGCAGTTCCAGGGACCACCGGTGATCCGGACCGGCGGCGCGCGCGTCGTCGACCACGTCCAGCACGAGCCGCGTCAGGTCGACGGGTTCGTCCTCCAGGGGGCGGCCGGCGTCTAGGCGGGCGAGCAGGAGAAGGTCGTCGACCATGGCGCCCATCCGGGCCGACTCCGCGGCGATCCGCTCCAGCGCGCGGCCCACCTCGGGTGGCAGGGGGCCGGGGTGGAGCAGGGCCAGCTCGGCGTGACCGCGCACCGAGGCCACGGGGGTGCGCAGTTCGTGACTGGCGTCGGCGGAGAAGCTGCGCAGACGCTCCTCACTGCGCTGGCGCTGGGTCAGGGCATGCTCCACGTGGCCCAGCATCCGGTTGAACGCGGTGGTGACCTGGTCCACCTCCTCGCTGCGCGGCCGGGTGTCGGGGGCGCGCGCGGGCAGCGCGACCGTCCCGCTCGCGAGGGGAAGCTCACTGACCCGGGTCGCGGTGTCGGCGATGCGGCTGAGGGAGCGCAGGGACCAGCGCACCCAGAGCGCACCCGCGACGCCGGCACCGACGAGCGCCAGCCCGAAGACGCCGCCCGCGACGAGTTCGAGCCGGTGGACCGCCGCTTCGACCGGCTCCAGCGGCAGGCCGGTGATCAGTGTGTCGCCGTCCCGCCCCTGCCATGCCATCACTCGGTAGTCGCCGAGGCCGGTCAGCTCGACGCTGTGGCCCTGTCCGTCCGTGGGCACAGCCGCGAGGGCCCGGGCGTCGTCGGCGTCGACCTCGAGGGTGACCACGTCAGCCGGTGCGTCGCCCTGTCGGACCACGGCGGCGTTGGTCACCCGGCCGTCCGCGATCCGGACCCCCAGCGTCTCGGCGGCCTGGCGGCGGGTGTCACCGCGTTCGTCTCCGTCGTGGTCGTCGTGGTCCGTGTCCGGGTGCTCCAGACTCGCCGCGAAAGCGCTGCCCGTGTCGGCCAGCTGCTGGTCGAGGCGGTCGGTGAGGAACCCGTTCAGTTCCAAGTACGGCCGCCCCGCCCACCGTGGCGCACGCGACGGCGAGCAGCACGAGCAGTCCGGCGGTCAGGCGGGCGCGCAGCGTACGAAGGCGCGGCCACCTCACTGGGGCGCCGGCTTCAGGACGTACCCGGCGCCCCGCACCGTGTGGATCATCGGGGTGCGGCCCGAGTCGATCTTCTTGCGAAGGTACGAGATGTACAGCTCGACGACGTGGGCACCGCCTCCGAAGTCGTAGGACCAGACCAGATCGAGAAGCTGCGTCTTGCTCAACACCTGACGAGCGTGCCGCATGAGGCAGCGCAGCAGCTGGAACTCGGTCGGCGACAGGTCGATCAGGTCGCCGCCCCGGGTGACTTCGTGCGCGTCCTCGTCCAGTTCCAGGTCCCCGACCACGAGCAGGGAGTCGGTCGCCCGCTCGCGCGTCATCCCGGCGCGGCGCAGCAGGCCGCGCAGTCGCGCGACGAGCTCCCCGAGGCTGAACGCCTTGGTCACGTAGTCGTCGCCGCCCGCCGTGATCCCGGTGATGCGGTCCTCGACGGCATCCCGCGCCGTGAGGAACAGCACGCACACGTGCGGCTGCTCGGCGCGCAGGTCGCGCAGGACCGACAGCCCGTCGCGGTCCGGCAGCATGATGTCCAGGACGACGGCGTCGGGCCGGAAGGCGCGGGCTTCGCGGACGGCGGCATCCGCCGAGGCCGCCGCGCGGACATCCCAGCCCTCGTAGCGCAGGGCCCCGGTAACGACCTCGGCGAGATCGGGTTCGTCGTCGACGACGAGGACGCGCACGGGGGTGCCGTCGGCACGGGTCAGGACTGCGCTGGGTGTGGTCATGGCCGTCCCAGCATCCCCCGTAACCCTCTGGATTTCCTCTGAACGTCGTCTGCGCCCCGCGTACCGTCGCGGCCGGGGTGCGGCTCAGAGCCGGCTCAGAGGTCGCGGCGCCACAGTGGACAGCCCCTGCCCGAGGAGACGTCCATGGCTACCGTGACCGACCGACCGCCCCCGGCGCGGCACCGCGCCCCCGCCACGCCGTGGCGGGCGTCACCGGCCGCGGCGCTCCAGGCGGCCGCGTGGGCCGGAGGCATCGCCGTACTCGCGCTGTGGTGGAGGGACACGGGCTCGGTCGTCGGCGCGGCCGGCTGGCTCACCGGTGCCGGGCGCATCACGGGGCTCCTGTGCGGATACATGTGTGCCCTGCTGGTCGCCCTGATGGCGCGGGTGCCGTGGCTGGAGAGCCGGGTGGGCAGCGACCGTGCCGCGCGCTGGCACGCCTCGGCGGGTCGCTGGACCATCGGCCTGCTCCTGGCACACATCCTGCTGATCGTCCTCGGCTACGCGGCACAGGCACAGGTGGGGGCGTTGAGAGAACTCGGCACGATCGTGTTCGATCTGCCGGAGATGCTCAAAGCCACGGCAGGCGCCCTGATACTGCTCGCCGTCGGCTACACCTCGGCGCGCGCGGTACGCCGCCGGATGCGTTACGAGACCTGGTACCACCTGCACCTGTTCACGTACGCGGCGGTCTTCCTCGGCTTCTCGCACCAGCTGGCCCTGGGCGCCGACTTCGTGAGCAACCCGCCCGCTCGCGCCGCCTGGTACACGCTGTACGTCTCCGTGGCCTGCCTGGTCCTGTATTTCCGTGTCCTCATCCCGGTGCGGCTCAATCTCCGGCACCGGATCCATGTCGAGGCCGTCGTGCCCGAGGCGCCCGGTGTGTACTCCGTCTGGATGCAGGGTCGCCGGCTCGACCGGCTCGACGCCCGGCCCGGGCAGTTCCTGCGCTGGCGCTTCCTGACCCCCGGCATGCGGGGCGCCAGCCATCCGTACTCGCTCTCGGCCGTGCCGCGCGACGACCTGATGCGCATCACCGTCCAGACGCTCGGCGATCACAGTGCGGCCGTCGCCGCCCTCCGCCCCGGCACCCGGGTGTGGGCGGAAGGGCCGTACGGAGCCCTCACCGCGGCACGACGCAGCCGCCGCAAGGTGTTGCTGATCGCGGGCGGCACCGGGATCACCCCGCTGCGCACGCTGTTCGAGACGCTGCCCGCCGCGCCCGGCGACCTGACGCTGCTCTACCGGGCGCGCACCCCGCAGGAGCTGGCGCTGAGCGGGGAACTGGAAGCCGTCGCCGCCGCACGCGGAGCCCGTCTCGTGTACGTCCTCAACAACCCGGACGGCGCGCGCGTCCGGATCACCGCGGAACGGCTCAGGGCGATCGTGCCGGACGTCGACCGGCACGACGTGTACCTGTGCGGGCCGAGGGGGCTGTCCCTGGCCGTGTACGACGCCCTGCGGGACGCCGGGGTGCCCGCGTCCCGCATCCACCACGAGTCCTTCGAACTGTGAGCCCCGCCATGCGCGCCCACCCCGTCCGCCGCACCGCGCTGACCTGCGCCGCCACCGTCACCGTGACGGTCCTCGCGCTGTCCCTCAAGCCTCACCATCCGCCGGTCGGCGCCCTGCCGCCCGCCACGACGCCCACGCCGAGCAGCGGCACCGGCACGGGGGGAACCTCCTCGGGAACCCGTACGGTCACAGGTCCCACGGTCCAGACCCGCTACGGACCCGTTCAGGTGCAGCTCACGCTCGACGGTTCGCGGATCGTCGCCGCGCGCGCCGTGCAGTCTCCCGGCGGCGACCCCCGCAGCCGGCAGATCAACGCCTCGGCGGTGCCCGCTCTCATCAAGGAGACGGTGGACGCCCAGAGCGCCCACCTCGACGCGGTCTCGGGCGCGACCTACACGAGCGAGGGCTACATGAGCTCTCTGCAGAGCGCGCTGGACCAGGCTCGTGCCTGAGCCGGAACTGCACCGCGTGGTGCACACGATGGGCACGGCGTTCTCCTGCACGGTGCGTGCCGAACCCACGCCCAGCCTCCGCCGGGCCCTCGACGCGGCCGAAGGCCTGCTGCACCACGTCGACGAGGTCTTCTCGCCCTTCCGGCCGGACAGCGCCGTCAGTCGCGTCAGGGACGGGCGGCCCGTGCCCGAGGAGTGGCAGCCGGAACTGCGTGAAATCCTCGCCCTGTGTGCGGACGCCCACCGGCGCACCGGCGGCCGGTTCGCGGCGTGGCACTCGGGCGTCTTCGACCCGAGCGGTCTCGTCAAGGGATGGGCGGTGGAGCGTGCTGCGGTTCTGCTCCGCGAGGCGGGGGCGGAGCACGTGTGTCTCAACGGGGGAGGGGACGTGCAACTGTACGGCGGGCCCTGGCGCGTGGGCATCACCCATCCCCTCCGGCCCGGTTCCTGCGCCGCGGTGGTCGAGTCGCCCGGAGGCCCGCTGGCAATCGCCACGTCCAGGCCCGGCGAGCGGGGATGCCACATCGTGGACCCGCGCACCGGCGCGCCGCCCACGGACGGCCTCGCCTCGCTGACCGTGACCGCATCTTCGCTCACGGAGGCCGACATGCTCGCGACGGCTGCGTACTGCATGGGCGCCGAAGCCCACGGGTGGCTGGGCACCCTGCCCGGCGTCGCCGCGTTCGCGGTGATGCCGGACGGACAGACCTGGACGTCCGGCAACGGCTGAACGAGGAGGCCGTCGGCTGCCGGGCATCGGAGCCGCGAGCCGGGCGGACGGCTGGAAGAGGGCCGACCGGCCCTGGCATTCGGTCCCTGCTGGAAGAAGACTGGCACTGTGGGCAGGACGCCTCATCGAGGAGCGATCGACGATGGACAGCGAGCAGCCCGACCGCGTGACCGCGATCACAGTCTTTCTTCTGGACGATCACGCAGTGGTCCGGCGAGGGGTGCACGACCTGCTGGACGACGAGCCCGACATCACCGTGGTCGGCGAGGGGGCGACCGTCGAGCAGGCCCTGGTGCGCGTCCCTGCGCTGCGTCCGGACGTCGCGGTGCTGGACGTACGGCTGCCGGACGGTGACGGGGTGACCGTGTGCCGGGAGCTGCGGTCGAGCATGCCGGACCTCGCCTGTCTGATGCTGACCTCGTTCGACGACGAGGAGGCGCTGCTCGACTCGATCATGGCGGGCGCGGCCGGATACGTCCTGAAACAGATCGAGGGCTCGGACCTCGTCTCGGCCGTACGCACGGTGGCCCGTGGCCAGTCACTGCTGGACCCGGCCGCCGCCGCGAAGCTGATGGCACGCCTGCGCGGCGGTCAGGACCGGGAGCAGGAGTCGAACGCGCTGCCCGGTCTGACCGAGCGGGAGCGGGACATCCTGGCACTGATCGGCGAGGGGCTGACCAACCGACAGATCGGCCAGCGGTTGTACCTGGCCGAGAAGACGGTCAAGAACCACATCTCCCGCTTGCTCGCCAAGCTGGGCGTGGAGCGTCGCGTCCAGGCCGCCGTCATCGCCACCCACGCGGAGGACCGTCTGCGGGACGAAAGGGAGTGAGCGGCGGCACAACCACCGTTTTGCCGTGTGCCCGGCCCGGTCGGCTCCGGCAGTCCGTCGAAGGGACCCTCGTCCGTGTTCCGGGACGAGCAGCCCCTACCCCGTCCACCTGTTGCGAGCAATGCTGAAGTCAGAAGGACCGACACGGGAGGTGGGAGGCATGACCCGCACGATCACCGTAGGGATCGACGGCTCTCCTCAGAGCCACGCCGCCGCTGAGTGGGCGGCCCGCGAGGCTGATCTGCGTGACCTGCCCGTACGACTCCTGCACGTGTGGGAGCCGGCCCCCGCAGCCCTGACCCAGGATCCGATTCTCGGTGCCGAGACGCACCGGTACTGGACCGAGCGTGTCCCGCGGGAGACCGGCGAAGGGCTCCGACTGCGTCATCCCGGTGTCGTGGTGACCAGTGACCAGCGGTCGGGCCCACCGGCGGACACCCTGGTCAAGGCCGCCGACGAGGCGGAACTCCTGGTCCTCGGCTCGCGCGCCCTGAGCGGACTCGGCGGCTTTCTGGTCGGCTCGGTAGGTCAATCGGTGATCGTCCACACCGAGACTCCCGTTATCTTCGTACGTGCCGGTGAGCAGGCGGCCGACGAGCACGTCATGGACCCCGTCGGCATCCCGTCCGCAGCCACTGACTTCCGTCCGGTCGTCGTCGGACTCGACATCGGCAGCTCTGACGACGATGTGCTCGACTTCGCCTTCGCGGAGGCACGGTGCCGCAGGACGACGCTGTGCGTGGTCAGTGGCTGGCACCTGCCGGCCTACTCCCCCTATGGACTGGCCGCGGACGCCTCACTGAACGAAGGGGTGGCCCGTAGGAAAGCGGCCGACCTTACCCGCGTGCTGTTGCCCTGGCGGCAGAAGTACCCGAGCGTCAAGGTCATCGAGGTGTCCCGCTCCGGCAGCCCCGCCAACCATCTGGTCGACGTGTCGCACGACGCGTCCCTGGTGGTCGTCGGGCGGCGCATTCGGCGCAACCCGCTGGGCGTGCACATCGGCGCCGTCACGCACGCGGTGCTGCACCATGCAACCGCACCCGTCGCCGTCGTGGCGCATCCCTGACGCGTCCCGTCGAGAGGAGAGGCGTCATGTATCTGCCTCTGGTGGTCGGAGTAGACGGATCCGAGTCCAGTCTGCGGGCTGTGGACTGGGCGGCCGACGAGGCCGACCTGCACGAAGTCCCGCTCCTCGTGGTCTTCGGGACCCTGTGGGAGCGGTACGAAGGTGCCGCGCTCGCCCGCGAGCTGGGCAGGCCGTCCACCGAGATGAAGGCTGACGACATCCTCAAGGCCGCAGCCCGGCGTGCCCGGCAGTGGCATCCCGACCTCGTGGTCACCACTGAGACGGCGCCCGACGAGGCCGAGCACGCCCTGGTGTGCGCGGGACGGAACGCGTCCATGATCATTGTGGGCAGCCGAGGTCGGAGCGGTGTGGCCGACAGGCTGTTGGGTTCCGTCAGCCGGACCGTGGCCGCCATGAGCGACTGCCCGGTCGTCGTCGTACGCGGCAACCACGACAACCGGGCCCTCGGAGGACGACACGACCGCATTGTCGTCGGCATCGGTGCCGGCGAGACGTCGGCATCCGTCCTGCGGCTCGCCTTCACCGAAGCGCATCTGCGCCAGGTGCCGCTGGCAGCCGTACGGGCCTGGCGCTGCCCCGCCCACGAAACGGTCGATCACCCACTGCTGACGGGAGAACCCGCCCGGCTGTACGAGGAGCGCGCAGCCAAGGAGCTGGAAACAGCCCTGGGAGACGCACCGTCCGATGTCGCCGTGGGGCGGCACACCGTCGAGGGCCCGGCCCGCGCCGTGCTGCCTGCCGCTTCGGCGGACGCAGGCCTGCTGGTGATCGGCCGCCGCGTCCACGGGCGGCTCGGCCGGGTCGCCCACGCCGTCCTGCACCGCTCGGCCTGCCCGGTCGTCGTCGTGCCCGAGCGGACGTGAGCGCACTGCGCGGCCACGCAGCCGGCCGGGACCGGTCGGCCGGGTAACGCGGCATCGGTCAGCGCTATCGGTACTGGCGAGAGGAGAGCCCGATGACAGCGGTTTTGGCAAGGCCGGCTATCCACGCCCTGCTCGCGGACGGCACCACCGTTCGCATTCGCGCCGTGGAACCCGAGGATCGTGATCAACTGCACAGGCTCTACGAGGAGATGTCGCCCGAGAACCTGCGCATGCGCTTTTTCGCCGTGAGCCCTGGCTCCGCCGCCCTCGCCGCAGACCACGCATGCGAACCGGCCAGGCCGGGCCGCCGGGCCCTGGTAGCCGAGCTACAGGGCCGGATCATCGGCCTCGCCGAGTACGACGCGGGCGACGAGCGAGGGTCGGCGGAGCTGGCCGTCGCTGTCGCGGAAGGCCTGCACCATCGCGGCGTCGGCACACTGCTCGTCGAGCACCTGGCGTGCGCGGCCCGGGCCGACGGCATCACGTTCTTCCGGGCCGACGCCCTCAGTGAGAACCGGGAAGTGATGCGTCTCTTCACCGATCTGGGGCTGCGAGTCACCCGTCGAGCAGACGGACCCGAGACGCGCTGCACCATCACGCTCGACCAGGACGACGCCTACCTCAGGGCGGTGGAGGACCGTGGCCGTACCGCGGACCTGGCGAGTTTGGAACCTCTGTTCAGGCCCCGGGCAGTCGCCGTGGTCGGGGTCGGCCGACGACCTGGGTCCGTGGGACGCGCCGTGCTCCGGCACTTGATCACCGGCGGCTTCACCGGTCGATTGTTCGCCGTCAATCCTCACGCTCATGCACTCCTCGGTGTCCCCTCGTACCCGGCAGTCGCTGAACTGCCCTTCCCGCCCGACCTCGTGGTTGTCGCGACCCCCGCCCCCGCCGTGCCCACCGTGGCGGAGGAGTCCGGCAAGGCCGGTGTACGCGCCCTGGCGGTGGTGTCGGCAGGTCTCGACTCCGTTCAGGCGCAGGCGCTGCTCACTGCCTGCCGCACCTATGGAATGCGCCTTGTCGGCCCCAACTGCCTCGGTGTCGCCAACACCGACCCGGCGCTGCGGATGGACGCGACCTTCGCCGCCGGACACCCGCGCCCCGGATCCGCGGGCATCGGCGTTCAGTCCGGTGGCGTCGGTATCGCCCTGCTCGAAGGACTGTCCCGTCTGGGCATCGGGGTGTCGACGTTCGCCTCGCTCGGCGACAAGTACGACGTCAGTGGCAACGACATGCTTCAGTGGTGGGAGAACGACGGTGTGACCCGCCTCGCCCTGCTGCACCTGGAGTCCTTCGGCAACCCGCGGGCCTTTTCGCGCACCGCCCGGCGTGTCACCCGACGGATGCCGTTGCTCACCGTCGACGCAGGACGCACCGACGCGGGGCGTCGGGCTGCCGCCTCGCACAGTGCCGCCGCGGCCACCAGCACTCTGACGAGGCATGCCCTGTTCACTCAGGCCGGCATCACCGCGACCCGCTCGGTCGGCGAACTGCTGGAGGCGGCCGCCCTGTTCCATGCCCAACCGCTGCCCGCCGGCCCCAGGGTCGCGATCGTGACCAACGCGGGCGGGGCCGGCGTACTGGCCGCAGACGCATGTGTGGAAGCGGGACTCGCGCTGCCCGCGCTCGCCTCCGACCTGGGCGAGGACCTGTCGGCGGTGCTACCCGACGGAGCGGCCGTCGGCAACCCGGTGGATGTCACCGCCGCTGTCGGTGAGGACGAACTGCGTGCCTGCCTCGACCTGCTCACCGACCACCGCGGTGTCGACGCCGTCGTGGTCGCCCTCGTACCCACGGCGGTGGCCGCCGCGACCGGCGACGACCTCGTAAGAGCCGTCACGCAGGGGCCCGCCGGACGGCGCGGTCCAACAGTGCTGGTCCGTATGGAACAGGGCCTGTCCGTCCGTCTGCTGCCGGCCACCGGGGGGAATGTGATCCCCTCGTACTCCGAACCGCACGCGGCGGCACGCGCGTTGGCCCACGCCGCCCGCCGGACGGCCTGGCTGGCCCGCCCACCCGGCATCAGAAGGATTCCCGAGAGGATCGACACGCGCCGGTCGCGTGCCGTGGCAGACAACTGGTTTGCGGCGCACCCGGAAGGAGGATGGCTCGGGCCGCGGACCCGTGCCCAACTCCTGAGCTGCTACGGCATCCCACAAGTCCCGTGGGCCTGGGCGGAGACGGAGGACGAAGCCATACGCGCCGCCGAGCGTCTGGGCGGTCCCGACGGCCGGGTCGTACTGAAGGCCTACTGGCCGGGACTGGTGCACAAGAGTGACCAGCATGCCGTGTGTCTTGATCTCATCGGCGCAGGCCAGGTACGGAGTGCATACGAGGATCTTCGGGCACGCTTCGACGGACTGATGACCGGGGTCGTCGTGCAGTCGCTGGCTGGACGCGGTACCGAACTGCTCGCCGGTGTCGTCCAGGACCAGGTCTTCGGACCGCTGATCATTTTCGGACTGGGCGGCACCGCCACGGAGGTGTTCGCCGACCGGGCGGCTCGGCTCGCTCCCCTCACCGATCTGGACGTGCACGACCTGATCGCTTCACCGCGCTGCGCTTCGCTGCTCTTCGGAGCCTCCGGCTCGGATCCGGTCGACATTGACGCCCTGGAGCAACTCCTCCACCGGCTTTCATGGATGGCGGAGAACGTGCCGCAACTTGCCGAGGCCGACCTCAACCCGGTTCTCGCGACATCCGGCGGGCTCTCGGTCCTGGATGCCCGAGTTCGCCTGCTGCCGCGCCGTCCGCAGGACCCGTATCTGCGCCGACTCCGCTGACGAGGGGACTGGGCGGCAGACGATTCCCGACGGAAGGTGAACCGCCCATGCTCCACGGCTCTCCCTGCAGGGGCGCAACGCCCCTGACAGGCCCCTACTGCCCGCCGCGTATGGGCTCGCGGCCGCTCGCCGTAACCCTCACGAGCGAGCACCACGAACCTGCCCAACCCAGGGCCGACAGGCGACAGGCGAGGGCCGACCGGCCCAAGCGTGGGCGCGTTGCCGTGGACAGGCTGGAGTTGTGGGGCGATCCCCGTCGAACCGGCGGTCGTGGGCCCACTCGGTGCAGACCGGTCACCAGGCCCCGGAGGCTCCCGAGCACAGAGAGGGTGAGCATCGCGATGAAGAGCTACGTATTCCACGGGCCGGGCCGGTCCGGGTGGGAGGACACACCCGACCCCGACGTGAAGGAGCCCACCGACGCGGTGGTCCGGGTCGACGCCGTCACGATCTGCGGCACGGACCTGCACATCCTGAAGGGGGACGTCCCCGAGGTGCGCCCCGGAACCGTCCTCGGCCACGAGGCGGTGGGCGAGATCGTCGAGGTCGGCACGGACGTGCGCACCGTACGTCCGGGAGACCGCGTCCTGGTGTCCTGCATCACCGCCTGCGGAAGGTGCCGCTACTGCCGTGAGGGCGTGTACGGCCAGTGCCTCGGCGGAGGCGGCTGGATCCTCGGCCACTTGATCAACGGGACCCAGGCGGAGTATGTACGCGTTCCGTACGCGGACCTCTCCGTGCACCCCCTGCCTGGTGCGGTCGCCGACCAGGACGCCGTACTGTTGGCCGACATCTTCCCGACGGCCTACGAGGTGGGTGTGCTCAACGGGCACGTCCGCCCGGGGGACACGGTCGTCGTGGTGGGCGCCGGGCCCATCGGACTGGCCGCCGTCGCCACGGCACGGTTGTTCGCGCCCGAACGGATCGTCGTCGTGGACCTGGCCGCCGCCCGGTTGGAGGCCGCCAGGAAGATCGGGGCCGACGCCGTGGCAGACGCCCGCGAGCAACCGGAGCAACTGGTCGCCGACCTGACCGGGGGACTCGGCGCCGATGTCGTCATCGAAGCCGTGGGCGTACCGGAGACGTTCGAGATGTGCACCCGCATGGTGCGTCCGGGCGGGCACGTCGCCAACGTCGGCGTGCACGGCAAGCCGGCGTCCCTGCACCTGGAAGACCTGTGGATCAAGAACGTCACGATCACCACCGGCTTGGTCGACACCCGGTCCACACCCACGCTGCTGCGCATGACCGCCTCCGGACGGCTTCCCACCGCCCAGTTGGTCACCCACACCTTCCCACTGGAACGCATGGAGGAGGCGTACGAGGTCTTCTCCGGCGCCGCGGACACCGGAGCACTGAAGGTGGTCCTCGGCAGTTCCCAGAGCGGAGTCGTCGCCGCAGACGCGGTGTGACGCCGCCCGGTCCGTCGGGCGGGCCGCGCGTCGGACACGTACGCCGCCGGACGCGTCGGCGGTCGCCCGCCGAATGATCATCAAGCAGGGGCGGAGTCCGCGGTGTGGATCTCCGTCCCGACCGGAGAGAGAAGGCCGTGATCACGAGTACGCACACGCGAGATACGGGTGGCGGCTGATGTACGACAACGACGGGTTCCGCGAACTGGACCGGCAGGAATGCCTTGAGCGACTGTCAACGGCGGATGTGGGCCGGGTCGTCTTCACACGCGACGCCCTGCCCGCAGTCCTCCCGGTCAACTTCTGCCTGGACCAGGACGATGCCGTGCTGCTGCGCACCTCGGCGGCGTCCGAGATGGTCCGCGCGGTCGACGGGGCCGTCGTCGCCTTCGAGGCCGACCAAGTCGACGCGGCGACACACGCCGGCTGGAGCGTCGTCGTCACCGGAGTCGCCTCCGTGACAGCGGACCCCGTTGAGCGGGACCGTCTCACAGTGATCGGCCCACGCTCGTGGGTGCCGTGGCCGGACGAGGTATTCGTCCGCATCGCCCCCGAGATCGTCACTGGTCGCGAACTCCTCGCGGGACGGACCGTGTACGGCGTGCGCCCGTCCTCGTGACGGGCCGGACGGGGCCATGAACCGCTCCTTCCCGGTTTGGAGGAATGACCGCCCCCCGAAGCCGACGGCACACACGTGGCGAACCCGAATTCATGAGCTTCGACACTCCGTCGGAGACGTGCGGCAGCACGGCGGGAGATCCCGGGGAACAGAAAGGGCATGAGGTTTCACCTGCTGTCGTCGGGTTCGCCCTCGTCCAGTGCGGCCCGTCCGGCCTCCAGCCGTGCCACCGGGACCCGGAACGGAGAGCAGGAGACGTAGTCGAGACCGGCGCTGTGGAAGAAGTGCACCGATTCCGGATCTCCGCCGTGTTCGCCGCACACACCTGTCTCCAGGGCGGGGCGAGCGGCTCTGCCCTCGGTGACGGCGGTCTCCACCAGCCGTCCGACGCCCTCGCGGTCGATCGTCTCGAAGGGGGAGGCGGCGAAGACGCCCTTGTCGAGGTAGGCGGAGAAGAAGGCCGCCTCGACGTCGTCGCGGGAGAAACCCCAGGTGGTCTGGGTGAGGTCGTTGGTGCCGAAGGAGAAGAACTCCGCGACCTCGGCGATCGGTCCGGCGGTGAGCGCCGCCCGCGGAAGTTCGATCATGGTGCCGACCGGGCAGGCCACCGGGACGCCTGTCGTTGCGGACACCTCGGCCAGGACGCGCTCCACCTCCTCGCGCACCAGCCGGAACTCCGTGACGTCGCCGACGAGCGGGACCATGATCTCCGCCCGGGGGTTGCCACCCGCCCGGGCACGCTCCACGACCGCCTCGGCGATCGCCCGGACCTGCATGGCGACCAGCCCGGGAACCACCAGGCCGAGACGCACGCCGCGCAGCCCGAGCATCGGATTCTCTTCGTGCATGCGGTTGACGGCGTCCAGCAGCTCGGCGTCGTGCGCGTCCACGACCTCACCGCGGGCTTCGGCGGCGGCGAGGCGGGTGGCGAGGTCGAGGCGGTCGGGCAGGAACTCGTGCAGCGGCGGATCGAGGAGGCGGATGGTGACCGGCAGCCCGTCCATTGCCGTGAGGATGCCCGTGAAGTCCTGGCGCTGCAGCGGCAGCAGGGCGTCGAGCGCCCGGTCGCGGCCCGCTTCGGTTTCCGCCAGGATCATCCGCTCGACCAGTCGGCGCCGCTCGCCCAGGAACATGTGCTCGGTGCGGCACAGGCCGATGCCCTGGGCGCCGAACCGGCGGGCGCGCGCGGCGTCCTCGGGAGTGTCGGCGTTGGCCCTGACCTCCAGCCGCCGTACCGCGTCCGCGCGGTCCAGGGCACGGGTGACGGCGCCGACCACCGCGTCCGGAGCCTCGTCGGCCCCGTCGGCCGTACCGGTCTCCAGGCGGCGCATCACGGCGGAGTCGACGAGGGGCACCGCACCGGCGTACACCGTGCCCGCGGAGCCGTCCACGGACAGCACGGTGCCCTCCTCGACGACGGTGCCGTCACCGGTGGTGAGCCGCCGGCCCTCGGTGTCCACCACGAGCTCCTCGGCGCCGCAGACGCAGACCTTGCCCATGCCGCGCGCGACAACGGCCGCGTGCGAGGTCTTGCCGCCACGGCTGGTCAGCACCGCCCGGGCGGCGACCATGCCGGGGAGGTCGTCCGGGTTGGTCTCCTGGCGCACCAGGACCACCGGCTCGCCGGCGGCGTGGCGCCGTACCGCCTCCGCGGAATCGAAGACGGCCGCGCCGACCGCGGCGCCCGGCGAGGCCGGCAGGCCGCGCGTGAGCGGGTCACCCGTCGAGGAGGCGTCGAAGCGGGGGAACATCAACCGGGCCAGTCCCTCCCCGCTCACTCGCGCGACGGCTTCGTCCGGGCTGATGAGGCCCTCGTCCGCCAGGGCGGCGGCGATGGTGAAGGCCGCCCCGGCGGTGCGTTTCCCCACCCGGGTCTGCAGCATCCACAGCTTTCCGCGCTCGATGGTGAACTCGATGTCGCACAGGTCGCGGTAGTGCTGTTCGAGCGTCCGCATGTGCTCCCGGAGCTGCCCGTAGGAGTGCGGGTCCAGGTGCTCCAGTTCGGCCAGGGGGACGGTATTGCGGATGCCGGCGACGACGTCCTCGCCCTGTGCGTCGGGCAGGTAGTCGCCGTACAGTCCGCGCCGTCCGGAGGCCGGGTCGCGGGTGAAGGCGACGCCGCTGCCGGAGTCGGCCCCGAGATTGCCGAAGACCATGCGCTGTACGTTGACGGCGGTGCCGAGGTCGTCCGGGATGTGCTCGCGGTGGCGGTACAGCCGCGCTCGTTCGCTGTTCCAGGAGTCGAAGACGGCCAGGACCGCCCGCCGCAGCTGGTGAGCCGGGGACTGCGGGAAGTCCTCGCCGGTCTCGCGGCGGATCAGTCCCTTGTACGCCTCCACGAGCCCGGACAGGTCAGCGGCGTCGAGGTGCACGTCGTCCGAGACGCCCCGCAGCTCCTTCAGACGCTCCAGCGCGCCCGCGAACAGCGCGGCGTCGACACCCATCACCGTGCTGCCGAACATCTGGACCAGCCGGCGATAGGAGTCCCAGGCGAAGCGCGCGCTGCCCGACGCCTTCGCCAGACCGGCCACCGAGTCGTCGTTCAGGCCCACGTCGAGGATCGTCTCCATCATGCCGGGCATGGAGAACCGGGCACCCGACCGCACGGACACCAGCAGCGGGTCGTCCCGCTGCCCCAGCCGCCGCCCGGCAGCCTTCTCCATCTCGGCCAGGTGCGCGGAAATCTCGCGGGCGAGACCGGCCGGCTCCGCGCCGGTCTCCAGATACGCCCGGCACGCCTCGGTGGTGAGAGTGAAGCCCGGCGGGACCGGCAGGCCGAGCCGGGTCATTTCGGCCAGGTTCGCCCCCTTGCCACCGAGCAGACCGGCCAGCTCGCGCCCGCCGTCGGTGAAGTCGTACACGTATCGGACCATGTCTCCCGCTCCTCGACTCGGAGGACTGTGTGCCGGTTCCGGCACGGTATGCCGCTTCCAGCGTCCCTTCACCGGCCGGCCCGATGCGAAGCCCACCGGTCCCGGAAGGGTGGGCCGTTCGGCCTTGCCGATGACTCGCCGAGCCCAGCGGCGGTGTTGACTGCCGCGGGCTGGTCGGACCGGGCAGGGGCGGTGACCGCCGCTCTGCGCGTGCATGGCCGAGGGCCGGGGTCAGTCCGCCCGACGTGAGTGCCGATTCGGCCGTCGCCGCAGGGTGAACAGGCAGGCGAGCATGCCAAGTGCCCAGGCGATCAAGAGCGCGCCCCACAGCGGCATGGTCACGATCGGAATCAGCAAACGGATCTCAACACTCGCGCTGTTCTCGAAAATGAAGATCAGCGCGATCGCGGTGATCACCGCGAATGGTATGAGACGGCGGACGCCGGGGCGGGAAAGGAACGATCCGTGCGCCTTGTCCGTGCTGGTCCGAGTCATGACGTCTCTCCATCACCGGCCCGTTCTGCCGGACCGTGACCAGAGAGAACAAGCTCCTTGGCCCTGCGGAACTCTTCGTTCGTGATGGCACCCCGGTCCCGGATCTCGGAAAGCCGGGCCAGTTCGTCGACGCTGCTTGAGCCTCCGGCCGCTGTCTTTCTGACGTAGGCGTCGAACTCCTGCTGCTGCGCACGGGCCCGGGTCGTTTCCCTGCGGCCCATGTCCCTGCCACGGACGATCACGTAAACGAGCACACCCAGGAAAGGCAGGACGATGCAGAACACCAGCCACCCGGCCTTCGTCCAGCCGTTCAGTTCGTCGTCCCTGAGGACGTCGATGACAACGCGGAACAGGAGGACGAACCACATGACCCACAGGAAGATCATCAGCATCGTCCAGAAGGCTCCGAGCAGCGGGTAGTCGTACGCAAGGTAGGTTTGTGCGTCCATTTCCGTCCTCCGTCCGGCCAGGACCCGGTCGTCGGTTCCCTACCGGGTTGTCGAGGTACACCCGCGGACAGCGCTGTTTCACCTCCAGCATCTCAGTACTTTCGCTACGCCGCGCGGTGCGTCGCGACCGCTGCTGCACGGAGCGGTTCACGGCGGATGGTCAAATGCCCGCGAACCCGTGTACTGCTGGAAGGCGTACGCCACACGCGTCTGCTTCCGGCTCCGTGCTTCGTCGGCGTTGCTCTCCCAACGTGAGCCGTTACTGTGGCAAGAGAGTGTCTGGCCGGTCGAGAGCCCGAGGGCACGGAGGCATGGCAGTGGGAAGCTCCGAAGAGGCCCGGGACGCGTCTGTGCAGCTGCCGCAGCTGAGACTCGACGAGCTGTTGGGGGAACTGCAGGCCCGTCTGGACGCGGCCCGTGGAACGCGGGACCGCGTGCACAGCCTCCTGGAAGCCGTGCTTCTTGTAGGGCGTGATCTGCAATTGGAACAAGCCCTCCGGACGATCGTCGAAGCTGCGGCGACTCTCGTTGACGCGGAATATGCGGCACTTGGCGTGATCGGCCCGGACGGCCGGAGCCTGTCCGCCTTCTACACGGTGGGTGTCGACGACGAGCAGATCGCGCGCATCGGTCATTTCCCTGAAGGACACGGGATCCTCGGTGAGCTGATTCGAAACCCGGAGCCGCTGCGGCTCCCGAAGCTCTCCCAGCATCCGGCTTCGTACGGCTTCCCGGCGAACCATCCCCCGATGAACAGCTTCCTCGGAGTGCCGATCCGCGTACGCGACCATGTCTTCGGCAACCTGTATCTCACCGAGAAGCGTGGTGGTCTGCAGTTCGACGAGGACGACGAGTCAGTGTTGTCGACGCTGGCGGTTGCTGCCGGTGTGGCCATCGACAACGCGCGGCTCTACGAGGAGTCCCGGTTGCGTGAGCGCTGGCTCCAGGCGAACGCGGAGATCGCCGAGTCGCTCATGTCGGGTGCTGAGCAGAGCGACGTTCTGGAGCTGATCGCGCAACGGAGTCGAGAGATCACCGCCGCGGCGCTGGGGGTGGTGGCCATCCCGGTCCGCGGCACCGACTCATTGGCGGTGGAACTCGCCATCGGGAAGGAGGCCGAGGTGCTGCGCGGGATGGTCCTGCCCGTTCAGGGGACGCTTGTCGGCGAAGCTTTCGTGCAAGGTGTGCCGGTGAGCAGCCCGGACGTGTCCCGGGACCAGCGGATCTCGGCCGGCCCTCGGCGGTTCGAGGGGCTGGGCCCGGCGGTGACCGTGCCCATCGGGTCGAGCGAAGGCGTGCGTGGCGTGGTGCTCCTGGCGCGCGAGGGCGGCGGTGTTTCCTTCAGTGATCGTGAGACCGAGTCCTTGCAGGTCTTCGCTGCTCAGGCGGCCGTGGCGATGGAGTTGGCCGATCGTCGCCGTGACGCGGAACAGATCGCTGTGCTGGAGGACAGAGACCGGATCGCCCGTGACCTGCACGATCTCGCGATCCAGCGTTTGTTCGCCACCGCTATGACGCTGCAGAGTGCCGGGAAGCTGATCGACCACGACAAGGCCCGGCAGCGTGTGCTGCGGGCAGTGAACGATCTCGACGAGACGATCAAGATCATCAGATCGACGATCTTCGGCCTGCGTTCCCGGGACGACGAAGCGACCCCCGGTCTCCGTACCCGGACCGTGGGAGCGGTGGGAGATGCGGTGGCCGTTCTCGGCTTCGCTCCCAGCGTTCGCATGGCGGGCCTGCTGGATACGCACGTGGCCGGGGAGATCGCGGACCACATTCTGGCCGTCCTGTCAGAGGCGCTCGCCAACGTCGCCGGGCACGCGCGTGCCGACCATGTCGACGTCCTTCTGGAGACGGACGGCAAGAAGGTGCGGCTCACGGTAAGTGACAACGGTGTGGGTTTCGCTCCTGGGGGTCGCCGCAGCGGTCTGCGGAACATGGAGGAGCGGGCGCGGACATGCGGGGGAGAGCTCGAACTGGAGGCTCGGGAAGGCGACGGCACACGCCTCGTCTGGTGGGCACCGGTGGATACCGCGGAGGGACAGGGGAGAGAGGAAGCAACGCCGGCGTAGCCGGGCCGATCGGCGCGAGGACGGGGCCGGGCGACCCTGGGCTCGGCCCGGTGCCCGAGAGACGGTGGAGTGGGAGACGTGAACCGGAGTGTGGGAGGTTGCCATGAGCGACCAAGCGCAACGGACGTTGCAACACCGGCAAGAACATATGGTGCGCTATCTGCAGGCCATGGCATCCCACTCGGCTGAGGCCGCCCGAGGAGAGCCTCTCCCATGGAGGGGCAGCGGGGCGGAGACGCACGTTGGCGGGCGGCGCGGCCGCGGGTGGTCGCGGACCTCCGGGTGTCCGACATCATGCGGCGCTCGGGCGCCGTGCCGACCGTTACCGCCGGGACCCCGCTTCTGGACGTCGCTCGCGCGATGGCACGCAGGCATGCGGAGGCCATGCCCGTGACGGACGACGACCGGCGCGTCATCGGTGTGGTGGCGGAATCCGATCTGCTGGCCCGTGCCGCGACGCTCGCCGGGCCGAAGGGCGGCACCGGGCCCGTCCGGTTGTTCCCGAAAGCGAAGGTGCCGGTCGCGAAGGAGACAGCGGCCGCGCTGATGACTGCACCGGTGGTCACGGTCCGGCCATGGACGGCCGTGATCGAAGCAGCACGGACGGCAGCGCGGGCAAGGGTCCGGCAGATCTACGTCACCGATCACCACGACCGGCTCGTGGGAGTGGTCACCCGGAACGAACTGCTGCATGCCCTGGTGCGCGACGACAGCGCCATCCACGACGAGATCGCGGACCGCGTCCTGCGTGAACTCGACATCCCGAGTTCTCAGGTGAGGGTGCGGGTACGCAACGGTGTCGTCACGCTCACGGGCGCACTCAACGCGGCGCGTATCGCTGCTCTGACCGATGCCGTGAAGCGCATCGCCGACGTCAGCGAGGTGGACGATCTACTGACCGAGATCTGACGGCGGCCCGGACTCCGGCGAACAGAGTCCGGGCCCCCGGCTCACGGCACTGGAGGACCGGCGTGGCGGGCGACGACGACGGGGCACTGCGCATGGTGCAGGAGAGCCTGGCTGACGGAACCGAGCAGCAGGCCGGCGAACCCGCCCCTGCCACGAGCACCCACCACAAGAAGTTGGGCGTCGGCGCTGGCCTCCACGAGCGTTGGGCGCACCCGGCCGACGACGGGCATACGACGCACCGTGACATGGGCGTACTCGTCCGCGGGGGCTGCCAGCACTGAATCGAGCACGTGCTCGGCGTGGACTCGCTCACGCCTCGCGTCTCGCGTCACGAAGGGCGGGTCGGCGGGTCCGTCGTACGCGTCGACGCTTCCTGACCCGCTCACGTGTACAGCGAGCAACTCCGCGCCGCGCGTGGAGGCCTCGGAAAAGGCGAAGCGCACGGCCTCCCGACATGCGGGTGCGTCGTCCACTCCCAGCAGCACGGGGCCGTTGGGGTCGCCCCGCCCGCGGACGACCAGCACCGGACAGCGGGCGTGGGCCGCCAGATGCCCTGCGGTGGAGCCGAGCAGCAGGCTGGTGAAGGCGTTCAGGCCGCGACTGCCGACCACCACGACGGAAGCCGTGCGAGACGCGATCTCCAGCACCATCAGCGGCTCGCCCACGGTGACGTGGCGGGTGGTCTCCACACGCGGAGCCACTTCGCGCGCCAGCCGTTCCGCATCGGCCAGTGTGCCGTCGGCCAGCTCGCGCACGTCCCGGGTGTCCGGATTCCAGGGCGGGCCGCCTGGCGGCACGTGCGGCATCGGCCATCCGAAGGCATGCACCAGCCGCAGTCCGGCACCACGCAGTTCCGCCTCCCGGGCCGCTGTCCTCACCGCTCTCGAACTCGACGGGGAGCCGTCCACTCCCACCACCACGGTTTGCGTCATGACCGAGCACCTTCCCTGAGCGTGAGCTTCCGGAGGATCACTGGTGTTGCCGGTGGGGGACGAGGAACACCGGGCAGTACGCATGATGCAGAATGCCCTGACTGACGGAGCCCAGCAGCATGCCGCGGAAGCCGCCGCGCCCTCGGGTGCCCACGACCAGACCGAGGGCATCCGCAGCGGCTCTGCTCAGTTCCTGGACCGGGTGCCCCTCGACCACCTCGTGGTGCAGTTCCACGCTCGGACGGGCCGCGGTACGCCCCGCCGTCGTCTCGGCCAGCACCCGCCGGCACTCCTGCAGTGCGGCGCGTTCGTCCAAGGCACCGAGCAGAGGGGTGTGCCAGACATACAGGGCGCGCAGGTTCGCGCCGCGCAGTTCGGCCTCCTCGAACGCGAAGTCCACGGCCGCCGCCGAGTTCGGGCTGCCGTCCACGCCGACGACCAGATGGGGCGGCTGTCGGGTCGTGTGCTCGTCCTCGCGCAGAACGACGACCGGGCATGCCGACCGCGCGCTCAGCGGCAGCGCCACAGCGGCGGAGGAGAACAGCTCACGTGCGGCTCCCAGGTGCCGTGAGCCGACCACCACCAGCGCCGCATGACGCGACTGTTCGGCCAGAACCCACGCGGGATGTCCCTCGGCCAGCAGCGCGGACGCCGCGACGCCGGGGCAGCGCTTCTCGACGAAAGCCAGCGCGTCCTCGAGCACGGCGTTTCCTTTGGCGTGCGGTTCGTCGCGCCACTGTTGCCATGAGGGGAGACTGGGATCCTGCCTGCTCCCCGGAAGCGGTTCACCCTGGGCGTGTACGAGGGCCAGTGGCCGCCGTCGACGCCGGGCCTCGTCGGCGGCCCAGGCAAGAGCCGCGCGCCTCTCGGTATCGGCATCGACGCCGACCACGATGGGGGACGACTTCATCTCGGTGCGCATGGTCTGCGCCTCCACTCCAGAGGTCTTGGGCGGCCCTGCCGCCGTCGTCGTCAGGCCCGTACGACCGCGACCGGGCTGTGCGCGTGGTGGAGGACCGCCTGGCTGACCGAGCCCAGCAACAGGCCGGTGAAGCCTCCGCGGCCCCGGGAACCGACCACCGTCAGCCGCGCCGTGCGGCTCGCCTCGATCAATGCCGGCCGTGCCGGTCCGTGGACGGTGCTGCGTTCCACTCTCACGTCGGGATACCGGGTGCGCATGCCGGCAAGCGTCTCGGCCAGCAGTCGCTCCTCCTCCGCCGCGAGCATGCCGGGTCCGTAGGCGTAGGGCTCGGTCTCGTCCGTGGGAGGCGGCATCGGCGCGTTCCAGGCCGTCCACGCGTGCACGGCGGTGATGCCCGTGCCCTGCTGGGAAGCCTCCTGGAAGGCGAACCGGACGGCTGCCGCTCCGGCTGCCGATCCGTCGACGCCCAGCACCACGGGACCCGCCGGTCGTGCCGGCTCGCGTACGACCACGACGGGGCACTCGGCGTGGGCGGCGAGCCCGGTCGCGACGGAGCCGAGAAGTGTTCCTGGGAAGGCGTTGAGACCCCTGTGCCCCACGACGGCCATCGCGGCGGACCGAGCCCGCGCCAAGAGCACCGGAAGCGGTTCGCCCGGAATGACCAGGCCCGAAACGTCGGCGTCCGGCGCCTCGGCGCGAGCCCGCAGGAGCGCTTCCTCCACCACGGCATCCGCCGTCACCCGGAAACGTTCTCGGACCGACCTGGGCAGGGCGGCATCCAGCGGCAGATGTGCCGGCCGGGCCAGCGCGTGCACGACCTGAAGCGGTACGTTGCGGACTTCCGCCTCACGTGCGGCCCAGCCGACGGCTTCGAGACCCGGCGCGGAACCGTCGGCGCCCACGACCATGAAGCCGTTCATCCGTCCTCCTTCTGTCCCCCGAAGGGCTTCTCACTGCCCCGGGAACCGCTGGAAACAGTGCCGGGAGGGACCGCAACGAGGCGCCCGGACTCAGTTGGACGCTCGTCCCCACTGGCTACCGACGTCCTCCCATTCGTGCGCCCACGCGGCGCGGCGACGCCGGTTGAGGACGACTCGCGCGCCGTAGTAGCCGGCGGCTGCCGCCGCCACGACGGCGAAGGAGGACGCGGCACCCATGAACGCCGCGTCCACCCCTGCCTGGGTGGCGGATGGCGGCGCCGTCGTCAGCTGGTTCTGGGAGTCCGTCCAGACCGTCACTCGCGAGCCGGCCTTCATCCCTTCGTCGACGGGGATCCTGCCCGAGTGCCGCGTGCCGTCAGGTGCCGTCCACCGCACGGACGCGTCGACCCGGCCTCCGGTCGTCCCCGTGGCCAGGGGATTGCTGGATGCGTCCGACACGAGTGTGGCGGTTGCGGGGTGCCGCTCCACACGCCGTTCTGCGGCACTGTGTGCCGCGGCGTGGGATGCCAACACCCCGGCCACGGGGCCGGCGACGGCGATGACGAACCAGACGACCAGGAGGATCCAGGCCTCGAGCACGTCCTCGCGGCGGCGCAGCGGATTGCGGCGCCAACGCCACAGGGACCGCCGAATGGTTGTGCCTCCGCGCATTGTGACCACCTCCGGCTGTCCCCTTCAGCCTCACGCCGCGGCGATTCGCGGTCCAGGGGCCGTTCGGGCACCCACTCGGGACCCGAGGGGGTCGAACGGCCCCGAACCTCGTCGGGCCGGACTGCCAAAAGGGCGCGGCGGGTGCCGACCTGCCCCGCGTGGACCATCGGATCGCTGTCCCACGGCGTCTCCCTCGGTCGTGGCGGCGGTTCAATCGCGGGTGCCGACAGGGCCTGTGCCGGCTCCTCGGCCGGACACGTGCATGTCGACCGAGACGACGCCGTCGACGCCCAGGCACAGCCGTTCGACGACCGGAACGAGCTGGGCATCGTCCAGGAGAGCCGCGATGGTCACCTGGCCTTCATCCACCTCTACCGTCATGTCGGCCGGTGCCAGGCCCAGCGTTCGAACCAGGACGTCGCGAGATATCTCCTCCCGCTGGGAGTCGTCGCGGCGCAGGAACACCCGAAGGAGGTCGCCACGACTGACGATGCCGACGAGACGCTCTGCCTCGTCGACCACGGGAAGGCGTTTGACTCCCTCAGCGACCATGATCCGCGCGGCCTCCACAACGGTCCACTCCGGTCGTGCGCACACCGCGGGTGTGGTCATCAGCTCCTCGACCGTGACGTTCTCACCGGTGGAGCGGTCCGTCGGCTCGGGGAGCCGGGTCGGGCCGGCGGGGTCGGGGCGCTGAGCGATTCTGCGGACCAGATCCGCCTCCGAGACGACACCGACGGGGCGGCCGATGTCGTCCACTACTGGTACGGCGGTGACATCGTTGTGGGCAAGGGTCGCGACGACCGCTTTGAACGTCGTGTCCGTCCGGACGTGGACAACGGGCCGGGTCATGAGATCACCTATCGTTCGGTGCTGCATGACAGCCTCCTCCGGGCGTCGAGCCGCTGCGGATCACCGATGTCGCGACAGTCCGCACTTCCTCACCTTCAACGTGCTGCTCGGCGCTGTCCCCGGCCTGAGTCCTTCGGGCCGACGACGAGGGCCGTTCGGCACTCCCACCGGGACCGTCGGCCGCATGGTGGGCATGGCGTCTCCGCGCGAGGCTGGAGTGCAGGGACCCCTTCGACGGAGAGGGCACGGTCATGTACGCACACCTCGGCGACCGTCTGATCGTCGAAAGCCCGTCCACCGGCGTCACCCGTCGGGACGGGGAGATCGTCGGACTCCACCACGACGACGGAACTCCGCCGTACGACGTGCGCTGGTCCGACACCGGGGACGTCACTCTGGTGTTCCCCGACCCGGACGCGCGCGTGGACCACGGGGCAGAAGAGACGACGGCTTCGGCAGGAACGAATCCGGACGTACCCCGTGGCGAAGCGGCGGGCTCCGCGCCGGTCGCCGCCCAAGCCGGCGACGTCGGCCGACGCCTGGCCGCGGCGCGCCGAAGCAAGGGCCTGAGCCTGGAGCAGGTGGCCCAGCGGGCCCGGATGGCACCGCAGTACCTGGCCTACCTGGAGACGCACACCGCTGACCCGGGATTCGGCAGCCTCGTGCGACTGGCTGACGCCCTCGGCACGACATACGTCGAACTGCAGGGAGGCGGCGCCGACCGCCCGCCGGGCCAGGGAGTGGCACTTCGCAACCCCGTGCTGCGTGACCTCGACGAGGAGGAGTGCCGCGCCCTCCTCTCCGCACACGGAGTGGGCCGCCTCGCGCTGAACACGCCGGACGGCCCGGCGGTCTTCCCCCTCAACTACGTGGTGTCGGAGGGAACCATCGCGTTCCGCACTGCCCCCGAAGCGGCCACTGCCGCAGCCGCGGACAGTGAGGTCGCCTTCGAGGTCGACCACATCGACGACCCCATGAGCCAGGGATGGAGCGTCCTCGTGGTCGGCCGGTGCCGGACCGTGACGGATCCGGAGAAGGCGCGTTGGCTGACCGAAAGAGCGCCTACCGAGCCGTGGGCCGGCGGAGGACGCACCATGTGGCTTGCCGTGCAGATGGAACGCCTGACAGGGCGCCGCATCACTTCCGTCCCAGCCCCGTGAGGGGTGTGCGCTCACACGGCGCGCGAGGAGGGGCCGTCCGGCCCCGTAAGCACGTGCCACGACGGCGACGGACCGGACCAGGACCGGTCGACGCGGTGAGGTCGGCCGAAACTCGACGGGAGACGAGATGAAACTGCACACACGCTGTGGCCGTACGCTCAATGTCACCCGGTTCACTCCCGAGGGGCTGCCCACGCGGATGAGCCGCGTCGTCCTGGACACGTCCTTCGCCTCCTACGACGAGGACGAACTGTGGACGTCGCTCACGGCGGAGGAGGCCAGGCGTCTGGCCGGTCTGCTGCTGCTCCAGGCAGCCGCTGTGGAATCGGGGCCCCGTGCCGTGCCCGGAGTCGTCGAGGCGGTGTCGGTCGCCGGGGACGCCTACGCGATCCGGGTCCGTGGGCATGAGTTGACCGTCGACCAACCGCTCACCGAAGGAGGAACGGACACCGCCCCCACACCCGTGGAGCTGTTCGTGGCAGCGGTGGCCGCGTGCGCCGCGCACTACGCCGGGCGCTTCCTGGACCGGCACGGTGCCGGCCGGGAGGGCTTCTCCGTCCGCGCCGAGTTCCAGATGGCGGACGACCGGCCGCCGCGCGTAGCGACATTGCACCTGACCGTGACGGCTCCCGCGTTGCCGGCAGAGAAGCAGGCCGCCCTGCGCGCGGTTGTGTCCCACTGCACCGTCACGAACACCTTGGCCCAGGCGCCGGAGGTGGTGCTGGCGGTGCGCAGCGCCGTCTCCGGGGAGACGGTCCGGGACACGGAGACGACTCAGCGATGAGTGCCGCCGGGGACGCCGTCTTTGGCCCCGGCGTGGGCGCCCTGCCGTCAACGCCTCCGTGCGTCTCACTCGTCGTACGGGTGCGATGCCCTCTGTTCCATGCAGACGATGGCCCCGCGCGTCGCAAAGCAGCCCAGGGCGGGCGGCCAGCGGGGAGACGGGTCAGTGAACCGGGTCGGCTTCCGATTCCTGGCGAACGACGACGACGGGGCAGGCCGCGTGCTGAGCACAGCGCTGGCTCACCGAACCAAGCATCGCCCGCGCGAAGGCGCCCCTGCCCCGGCGGCCCACCACGAGGAGTTCGGCCCCTTGGGAAGCGCGGATGAGGGTCTCGGACGGGTCGCCCTCCACGAGGACCTCCCGCAAACCCGGCGGCCGTTCCTCGGGGAAGATGGCGTTCAGCTCCGCCGTGAAACGCTCACGCGCCTGCTCCAGGTCGAAATCGGGGTCGATGGCCGGACCGGCGAAACCGACGGCGGACGGTGTGTCCCAGACGTGGATCGCCTCCACGACACCACCGACGGAGCGTGCGTACCGGTCGGCCCAGCGCAGCGCGGCATAGGAGGACGCGGACCCGTCCACTCCCACGACCACCCGTGCTGCCGAATCAGAGGATTGCATGGTCACCTCGCTCATGAGCGTCGTCCGCCACTGTCCACGCTGCCCGTTACCACGCCACCGCGCCAGCGGAGAGACGCCCGTCGGACTGCGCGCACCGAGCCCGGGGCGAGGAGACTAGAACGAACCGAGGCGCCTGCGAAGGTCCGCGGTCAGTCCGGACAGCCGTTCGGAGCACACGGCTCGGCTCGGCCGGGGAGCCCGGATACGCAGTGCGTCGGCCGGCAGGGTCGCCAGCTCTGCCGTGAGGCGCGCGCGTCCCTCCGGCAGGGTGTCCGGTGGCCGGAGCCGCCGTCCGTCACGCATGACCGTACGCAGCAGTGGCTCCGCCCCGGCCGGCCCCGGCTCGTCCCACAGGGCGATGACGTCGTCACCCCCCTGACGGCGGAAGACCTGTTTGCGTCCCGGCGACGTCACCTTGGCGGACGACAATTTCATTACCGGGCGCCCGTCGTACTCCACCAGCTTGTAGGCCGAGTCCAGATACGGAGCGTCGGCGGAGGTGCCCACACGGGTGCCGACCGCGTACACATCGATGGGCGCCCCGGAACGGACGAGGCTGTCCACGCCGTACTCGTCCAGGCCACCGCTGGCGACGACACGGACGCCGGGAAGGCCGGCGCGGTCCAGTTCGGCGCGCGCACGACGGGCGAGATCACCGAGGTCACCGCTGTCCAGCCGTACGGCACACCCCGGCCCCCGCCCCAGGTCGCGCAGGACACGAGCCGCGGTACGGACCCCGCGTACCGAGTCGTACGTGTCCACCAGGAACGTCACGGGCCCCGGGTGGGCGCGGGCGAAGGCGCGGAAAGCGGCCTCCTCGTCTGGAAACGCCTCGACGTACGAATGCGCCATCGTCCCGGACGCGGACAGCCCCCAGCGGACCGCCGCCGCCACGTTACTGGTCCCCGCGAAACCCGTGAGCGCCGCCGTGCGCGCGGCCTGCATTCCGGCGGAGGTCCCGTGGGTGCGGCGCAGGGAGAAGTCGACCACCGGACGCCCCGCGGCGGCCAGGACGGACCGCACCGCTTTCGACGCCACGGCCGTCTGATGCGAGACCTGGTTGAGCAGGAAGGTCTCCACGAGCTGAGCCTCCGCGAGCGGCGCGGTGACCTCCAGCAGTGGTTCTCCGGCGAAGACCACACGTCCCTCGGGCACGGCGCGCACCTCGCCGGTGAATGTCATGCCACAGAGCGGGGAGAGGTCGGCGTACGGACGGTGCAGAGCGGAGGCGAAGTCCTCCGCGTCCGCCGAGGTGACGCGGAAGGCGCTGAGGTAGTCGAGCGCCGGTTCGATGCCCGCGCTGACGAGGAATCCACGTTCGGAAGGCAGGTCACGCACGAACAGACTGAACGTCGCGGGCCGGCTCATGTCTTCGAGAAGGTACGACAGGGCCATCGTGACCTCGTACAGGTCCGTGGTCGTCACATCCGACATGTTGCTCACCTGCCCGTAGCCGCTCGTGCCCGGTCAAGAACAAATCTGCACCTGGTAGTGGGGCATGAGGAAGGGCCGGCCGGTCAGTCCTTGTGGCCACTGGGCCCCATGCGTCCGCCGAGCCGGTGACACACTCTGTAGGTGTCGGGACACTCACCACCCGGGTGGGAGGAAGCCATGGACGGCCACGTCTACAGGGTCGAGGACGTCATGACCCGCAGAGTCATCGCCCTGGCCGGTGGAGCGACGTTCAAGGACATCGTCCGGACCATGGAGACACAACGGATCAGTGCACTTCCCGTCATCGATCAGGGAAACCACGTGATTGGTGTCGTCTCCGAGGCCGATGTGCTGCGCAAGGAGGAATTCCGTGACACCGACCACGAGCGCGGTCCCCGGAGCCGGATCCCCGAGGCGCTGGTGAAGGCTCGGGCTGTCACCGCGGAGGACCTGATGAGCACTCCCGCCGTGACCGTCCGCCCGGACGCCCCTGTGGCCCGGGCAGCCCGCGCCATGGCACGTCGCAAGGTCAAGCGTCTCCCCGTCGTCGACCGCGACGGCGTACTGCAGGGCATCGTCAGCCGCGCGGACCTGCTCAGGGTTTTCCTGCGGTCCGACCTCGACATCGCCGAGGAAGTCCGTCGGGAGATCGTCGGCGGCCGGTTCCCGGAAGGGCTCGAATCGGTCCGCGTGGAGGTGCACGAGGGAGTGGTCACACTCACCGGCCGGGTGCCGGACACCTCGTTCGTTCCGCTGGCCGAACGGCTGGTGCGCTCGGTCGAGGGCGTCGTGGACGTGCGGTGCGCGCTGACGGGCCCCAGGCACCGTCCGGCAGGAGAGTCGGAGAACGCAGCTCCTCCGGCAGACCGGCTGGGTCGTTCGGCCCTTCCACGCAGTGCTCGACGGAGCGATCGTTGAATGGTGGAAAGGAGGGTCATATGAGCAGCGTGCTGGAGCGGCTGCCGGGCTGGCCCGACCTGTTCGGCTGGGTCGAGACCGGACTTCCCGGAGCACCCGTCGCCCCCGGTCTGCACGGCATCCGGGTTGAGGAGCATGTAACGGACGACGTGTACGTCCTCAAGGCCGAGCTTCCGGGCATCGACCCCGACAAGGACGTCGAGATCGCCGTCGAGGACGGTCTGCTGACAGTGCGCGCCGAGCGCACGGAGGAGACCAAGGAGAAGCACCGCACCGAATTCCGCTACGGCACCTTCGCCCGTTCCGTCCGGCTTCCGGCCGGAGCACAGGACGACAAGGCGACTGCCGAGTACGAGGACGGTGTACTGACCATCACGGTCCCGGTTCCGACCCCGAAGGCGGGAACCCGGACCATTCCGGTGCGACGCACCTGAGTGAGGCAGGTGCTTGCACAACAGGGTGTGCGGCTCGCGGCGGGCGTGGCCGCACACCCGTACGTGCCGCCGGTCGCGCAACGGCACCGGGCTGGTGTGAAGCGAGGCGGCGTCTCATGGACGACCGCGACGCACGGTGGCGTGGGCGGCGATGGGATGGGGCGGGGACGGGTGAATACTGGTGATGTGTGACGCGAGTGTGAACGCCCGGCAGCGCTTCCCGGGTGCGCCGTAAGGGTGGGCGTTCTCGACCACCACTGCGTGGAACGCGAGGGCATTGTTGTGCCCATGGCGGCCTGTGGCTCCACTGCGGTGCAGGCCGGTGACGTGTTCGTCCTGGTCACCCCAGGCGGTGGCGGCTACGGAACCGCGGTCGATGCATTCGCGACGGAGTAGGTGGGCAGTCAGTGAGTCCGTCACCGTTCGTCAAGCGTGTCGGCGTCCGCCGGATTCCACCGGACGTCGACGACACCTTCCACGGCGCGCACCAAGCGGGCGGCGACGGGAACCAGCGAGGTGTCCTCGACCCGCCCCCTGAGGGTGACGACACCGTCCGACACCTCCACCCGGACGTTGTCCGCCAGTGAGCGGAAGAGCGGGGCGACGACGTCCTGGCCGACCTCGTCGGCGATGTCGTCGTCCGTGCGAAGGAAGACCTTCAACAGGTCGGCCCGGCTGACGATGCCTTCGAGGAGTCCCTCGGCGTTGACGACGGGCAACCGCTTGACCTTGCGCTGCGCCATGATGCGCGCGGCCTGGGCGAGGGTGGCGTCGGGATGGACGGTGACGGCCGGGGCCGTCATCACGTCCGCCGCGGTCAGGCCACCGGCCTTGGCCAGATCGGTCAGGCGCCGCATCTGAGTGAACCGATCCGGGTCACTGTCCCGGAACTCCTCCTTGGGCAGCAGGTCGGCCTCGGACACGAGACCGACCACCCGTCCCTCGCCCTCGAGTACGGGCAGAGCGCTGACCTTCCATTGGTCCATGAGCGCGATGACGTCCTTGAACGGGGCCTGTGGACCCACGGCGACAGCCGTGTGCGTCATCACGTCACTTACGGTGTGAGGGCTGTTGAGCATGGCTTCCTCCTCGCCCCGAGGAGCTGTACTCACGGCAGGATTCCGCTGCCATGAGGCGCGTACAGGTCCAGCAGACGGATGCGCGTCCTCTGCAGGCGGTCGGCCACCACCTGTCCGACCCAGGACGCGATCGCCCGGCCGAACTCCGGGTGCTCGGCGCCCATGGCCAGGACGGTCTCCGCATCGAATTCCCAGGCCCGTACCGGGCTGAGTGCCTCGGCGCCCAGGTGCCACTGGTACGGGGGGAAGTGCCAGGACCAGCCGAGCAGTTCTCCGTGGCCCAGCGACTCGATGTCGGCGTTGCGTCGGCCCGGGAGACGGATGTCAAGAACGACGGTTCCCGTGCGGATGATCCAGAAGCGATCGGCGTGTCGCCCCTCTTCGAACAGCCGCGCACCCGACGGGAACGAGACCTGGCGTGCGAGCCGCAGCAGACGTTCGCGGTGCTCTGCCGGCATGGCTATGGGGAGCGTAGTCGTGGAGGTCATTGTTCTGTCTCCTTCCACTTCCTGCGGTCCGTCGGGGCGAGCAAGTGTCTTGGGCGGCGGCCGGGTGCGACCGCCTCCCTGGTACCAGTCTGCAACGGGTGAGCCCCCGGGCACCATGGGCCTCCCGGGCACTGACGAGGGACCGTCGGCCCCGGACGGGAGCGCCGCCGCACGCGCCGTACGACCTCAGGGCGCCGGACGCGTTGCGCTACGGAATCAGGGGAAGCGCACACGGTGCGTGAGCCGCAGTCCGCCAGGGCCACAACAACGCACCAGGGAGTGAGCGGTCATGTGATCGCCCGGACAGCGCCTAATAGGGCATGGGACGTCCCGACGGTGTGCGCAGGTCGGGAAGATCCGGCCGCCGTGGAGGGCGCGGTCGCCTTGTCACCTGGATCCGTTCCATGACGATCGCCTCGTCTCGCGATACCCCCTCTGTTCATGTTCACCCCTCGCCACTGCGCAGGCCATGGGGACACCGGCCCTCGGGACGAGGCCGAGACGGCCTGGGCGGGTGGGGTCGAAGGTCCCTTGTACGGGCCCAATCGCCCCTGCCGAACCCGGGCGCCCGATGCCACCGTGAAGGTGGCAGCCCTGCTGCGTGAACCGGCACCAAGAGAGAAGGGTAGTGGGGATGATGGCACTCCCCCTGGTTGTGGGCGTCGACGGGTCGGACGGCAGCCTTCTTGCCATCGACTGGGCGGTGGACGAGGCACAACGCCGAGGGCTCTCGCTGCGTCTGGTGTACGCCTCTCTCTGGGAGCGGTATGAGGGAGCACTGCCGACGGCGGGCCGAGAACGCCCCTCGGAGCAGGTGATGGCTGAGAACATCGTTGGCACCGCTGCAGAGCGTGTCCGGCGATACGATGCCAGCCTCACGGTCGACACCGACACGGTTCCCGCGGAAGCGGTGTCCGCGCTCTTGGCCGAAGGCCGGCACGCCACAGCGGTGGTCACCGGATCACGAGGCCGTGGGGAGCTGAAGGGCGCCCTCCTCGGCTCTGTCAGCCTGGCCGTCGCCTCTCGGGCCGACTGCCCGGTGATCGTCGTCAGGGGTGAGAAGTCGGCGCTGTCCGGCTCCCACGCCCGCGTCCTGCTCGGCGCCGGCGACCCGGACACCAGCGGCGAGGCCGTGCGGTTCGCTTTTCGAGAGGCCGACGTACGGGGCTGCGAGCTGGACGTCGTGCGGGCCTGGCGGTGTCCGGCGTACGAGAACGCCGACGACGGGACGTCACGTGAGGACTCCGAGTACCAGCACCAGCAACGAGCTTCCGCTCTGATCGACACACTGGTGGCCGAAGTCGCGGCAGAGTATCCGAGCGTGAGGCTGCGCAAGCGGACGGTCGAAGGGCCTGCCCGCAAGGTGCTGGTCCATCAGACGGCCGCAGCCGACCTCGTTGTCGTCGGGGCCCGTCACCGGTCGGGCCATTTCGGCCTTCAGCTCGGGCGGGTCACCCATACGCTGCTGCAGCACGCGTCCTGCCCGGTCGTAGTGGTGCCACAGGTCACGTGACGGGGTTCGCTGCACGACGTCGGTGCCGGTGGCCTCGCCCCATCACCTGTCACAAGCGAGCCGCGTGGTCCGGGACGTACGTCTGCAGTCCCCTGGGCGAGCGCGTGTATCCGGTCGGCGGTGGGCGCTCCGGGAGGGTGAGTGAGGGGGGCGGCACGTCGCGGTAGGCGACGGAGTCCAAGAAGTGGGCGATCATGTTGAGCCGGGCCCGACGTTTGTCGTCGCTCTCCACCACGTACCACGGGGACTCGGGAGTGTCCGTGGCCGCCATCATCTCGTCCTTGGCGCGGGAGTAGGCTTCCCACCGGGTGATCGACTCCAGATCCACCGACGAGAGTTTCCAGCGCTTCAGCGGGTCTTCGAGGCGACGCCGGAAGCGGTCCTGCTGCTCCACATCACTCACAGAGAACCAGTACTTCCGCAGCAGGAGCCCGTCCTCGACGAGCATCCTTTCGAAGACGGGGCAGTGTCGCAGAAACCGACGGTGTTCTTCGCCGGTGCAGAACCCCATGACGCGCTCGACCCCGGCCCGGTTGTACCAGCTGCGGTCGAAGAGAACGATCTCGCCGCCCGCGGGCAGGTGCTCCACGTACCGCTGGAAGTACCACTGTGTGCGTTCCCGCTCGGTCGGTCGGGGCAGTGCCACGACACGCGTCACTCGGGGGTTGAGGTGTTCCGTGAGCCGCTTGATGGCGCCGCCCTTACCGGCCGCGTCCCGGCCCTCGAACACCACCGCAACGCGCTTCTTTCCGGTCAGAACCCATTCCTGGAGTTTCACCAGTTCGGTCTGCAAGCGCAGCAACTCCGTCTCGTACGTTCTGCGTGAGATCGTCCGGAGCTCCTTGCCTGCCATGCGACCTCCAGCCCCCGCGTTCCGATGCCCTCCGTGTCAGCACGGTACTGGTCGGTCGCGAGCAGCGCATGCGCACGTCGGTCGGTATCCCCGTACCCGCAGGGCACGCGGTGGGCCGTGCGACCGCGTGGCCGTCGCCGCGCACCGGACAGGTGCTGCCCCGGAGCACGGCCTCCCTGTGGCGGCGCTACCGTCCTGGCAGCAGTTCCGCCACCCGTGCCATGCGCTGCCAGCCACCAGCCAGCAGTCCGCCGAGCACCATCCCCACCACCGGCGCCATTTCCAAGGGAAGGCCCTTCGGCAGGCCGGCGGCCCGGCAGGCCAGCCATGCGGCAAGCGCTCCGCAGAACATCGCGAGGACCACCGCCGTCATGTGCGCCGTTTCCCGGAGCCTCTCGCGAGCGAGGGTGACCGGTTCCACGCCTTCCAGGTCGACCTCGGTCAGTAGCCGACCCACCCGACCCTCGGCGTAACGCTCGCAGACCGTGACCAGCTTTCCCGCCAGATCTCGCAGCGCCTCCCGCGGCTCGGCATCCACGCGGCAAAGGTCGCGGCGGAGCGCGCCCGCCACCAGTTCCGCGTGCTGACGCGCGACAGTCCGCCGTGGCGAGGAGCTCCCCATGGTGCCGCGGGTCCGGTGGGCGCGCAGCACGAGAGGCTCGATCCGGCGATACAGGGCGTCGACCTCCTGAAGGAGGCCGGCACGATCTGCTTCCGGCGCCTCAAGGGCACGAACGCAGGCGATCACCGCGTCGGTGCCTCTGTGTACCAGCCCTTCTCGCCGTCCGGTCCGGTCGAACCACGCGGACGATACGAGCAACAGCAGGTACACGGCCAGAGCGGCGCAGACACCACAGGCGATCGCGACCGCAGGCGGAGCGTCCCGCAACACGAAGTACGTCCCCGCGCCCGACAAGAACGCGCCATAGGTGCCGAGCACGGCGATGAAGAGACTGAGGGGGGTGAACCACCAAGGCTTCGTCTCTCCCGCCCGGACCAGCGCACGGGTGCGGGGCACCTCATCGGGTGTCCGGGAGAGGCAGTCCAGCACCACCCCGTATGCGTCCTGCTTCGACATCGTGCGGGGGAGTCGCCCGTCGGGCTCCTGCTCCGGTCTCCGGTGGTACGTCTCTCCGTCAAGAGTCACAGGCCCCCGCAGCCCCTCCCGCTCGTTCCCGTACGGTTCCTGCGATCCTAGGAGATGCGCCGCAGCGGGAAGTACGGAATCAGACCGCCCGTTGCCCGGCACCGACGGGCTCGGCCGAAGCAGAAGAAGTCGAGTGACGCGCAACCTCGCGGCCTTCCCTCGCGGAGCGCGTGAAGAGTGCGCCCGCCGGGTACCCCGGTAGCCTCAGAAGCGGGGAGGAAGCACCATGCGTTACGGTCGTACCGTCAAGCTGGAAGGCCCGTTCGATCAGGTGCAGCACGACGTCCGTGAGGCCCTGGCCGACCAGGGTTTCGGAGTCCTGACCGAGATCGACGTACAGGCGACTCTCAAGGCCAAGTTGGATGAGGACATGGAGCCCTACCTGATCCTCGGAGCCTGCAATCCGCCTCTGGCGCACCGAGCCCTGGAAGCCGACCGGTCCGTAGGGCTTCTGTTGCCCTGCAACGTCGTGGTCCGTGGCGACGGCGACCGAGTGGTCGTCGAGGCCATCGACCCCGGCACCATGGTCACCCTCACGGGCGTCGACGCCATGACGCCCGTGGCCGAGGAAGCCGGTCGCCGCCTCGACGCGGCACTGAGCTCCCTCACACCTGCCGGGTCCTGACCGCACTCGGGTCGCGTGCATGCCACCGGGGCGGGGGTGTTTCCCGAGGCGGGGGAGGGAACCAAGGTTGATCTTCCTGGCGATATCGACGTCACGGCGAGGCAGAAGAACCGTCCTCACTGCGTGCGGGGAAGAGCCACGAGGAACACACTGGCGGGTGAGCCGCGGGAGCTGGGCCGCCGCCCCCCTCCCACCACCATGAAGCAACGAGCGACGCCTCGCGAGACCTGGTGACGTGAGGCGCGGACAGGGGACGGCAAGGTCGACGACGGAGGTACCAAGGCGCACGTGGTGCTGGAACCGGTACCACGGCGCTCACCGGTCGTGGGACCGCACATCGCCACCGGCCGACGCGAACGTGCCGGAGATCGGCGACGAGCCGGCCGCAGGACGCGGCTTGCGTAACATCGCTCAGCAACTGCTGGACATCGCCGAGCGCGACATCGCGGCCACGCGGGCTGCGCGACCCGTCTCAGGGTGAGTGAGGAGTTACATCGTCGAGGCCGTCGCCGCGTGCGAGCCCGGCATCCACCGGCATGGGGCCCGTGTCACGGGGCCAGGGAGAAGTAGCTCTCCTCCTCCTGGGCGAAGTGCAGGCGCAGCACGGTGTTGAGGCCGTACAGGCAGGAGCGGAGGTCGTCCAGCTGTTCGGAGGCCAGGCCGCCGTTCGCACGGGCGAGCTGCAGGTGGGTGGCGATGCGGCGGGACAGACGTCCGATCTCGGTGTGCGCGCGGCTCATCGTCGCGGTGGACTCCGGGCCACCGAGCACCGGTGCCAGAGCCGGGTAGAGCTGATGCTCCTCGGCGTACTCGTGCGGCAGCAGTCGCTCGGTGATCAGCCGGTGCGCCTCCTCGACGCTCGCGAGTGCCGACGGCTCGGGAACCCCGGAAAGGCGGTCCGCGGCGGCACGCACCGCCTGGAGGACATCCTGCAGGTCGTCGTGCTCGGCGGCGAACCGGTGGACGAGGGCTTCGGTGGCCGGTGCGAGGACCACTTGCTCGGCACGGCCGGCGCGCAGGGCCCGCAGGGCGTTGAGGATGACCGCGACGTCGATGCCCTCTTGCAGCAGGGCGCCGACGGCGGGCTGGATCAGGCCGAGAGCGGCCGCGACCATGGCGGCCAGTGACAGCAGCATGCCTCTGAGGGCGCTCTGCACAGCGATACGGCGCGATCGTTGAGCGATGACAACGGCGTCGGCCAGGCGGTCGACGCGGTCGGTGGTGAGCACGATGTCGGCGGCCTCGGAGGAAGCCGTGGAGCCCCGGGCACCCATGGCGACACCGATGTCCGCAGCGGCCAGGGCGGGTGCGTCGTTGACCCCGTCTCCGACCATCACCGTGACGGCGTGACTGCGTTCGTCGCGCACGGCGGCCACCTTGTCGGCAGGACCGAGTCCGGCGCGGACGCCGGCGAGTCCCAGAACGGCCGCCACCTCTTGAGCCGTGGCCGCCCGGTCGCCCGTGAGCATCACCAGTCGTCCGATGCCGGCGTCCCGGAGCCGACGCACGGCGTGCGGAGCATCGCGGCGCAGGGGGTCACGCAGTAGGACGGCACCGATGAGGCGCTCGTCGACAGCGAGCCATGCCACGGTCGCCCCGTCGAGGAGGGCGCGGTTGTCGACCGCCTTCGCCCAGGCCGGCCGTGCCCGGGCGGCGTCGTCGCGACCGATGAAGACGCGGTGACCCTCGACGACGCCCCGGGCCCCCGGCCCGGCTCCTCCGTCACCTCGGTCGGCTCCGACAGTTCCAGCCTTCGAGTCCGAGCGGTCTCGACGATGGCCTGGGCCAGCACATGGGGCGAGAACTGGTCCAGCGAGGCGGCCGTTCGCAAGACCTCCGTCGGCACGCGACCCGGGGCGGCCACCACGTCCAGGACACAAGGACGGCCCACGGTCAGGGTCCCCGTCTTGTCCAGCAGGAGGGTGCGGGCCCGGCCCAGGTTCTCCAGTGCTCCACCGTCCCGGACGACCACACCGCGGCGGGAGGCACGGGAGAGACCGGAGACGACGGCGACCGGGGCGGCCAGCAGCAGGGGGCAGGGAGTGGCGACCACCAGTACGGCGACCGCGCGCACCGGGGAGCCGCTGACCAGCCACGCCAGTGCCGCCGTGACGAGTGCCAGCGGAAGGAACCAGGCGGCGTACCGGTCCGCCAGCCGCACCACCGGCGCCGATTCCGCGCCGGCCTGCTGGGCGAGCCGCACGATGCCGGCGTAGGTGCTGTCCTGTTCGGTAGCGGTGGCGCGCAGGTCGAACGCGCCGCCGGCGTTGACCGCGCCACTGCGTGCCCCCTCATCCCGGTGCCGCGTGACCTGGAGCGGTTCACCGGTGAGCACCGACTCGTCGAGGACCGCTTCGGCGCTTTCGACGCGGCCGTCGACCGGGACGACCTCACCCGGGCCGACTACCAGTGCGTCCCCGGCAGCGACCTCTCCCAGCGGCACCCTGACCACGCCTTCGTCGGTGCGACGTCGTGCCGAGCGGGGCGCGTGCGCGAGCAGGGCGTGCAGGTCGTGGGAGGCGCGGCGCTGAGCAGCTTCCTCCAGCGTGCGGCCCGTGGCCAGCATGAGCGCGATCAGGGTCCTGGCCAGGTACTCACCGACGGCCAGGGTGCCGCCGAGCGCGAGTACGGCGATCAGGTCCACGCCCGCGTGCCCGCGCCGGAGTGCGACCAGTACCCAGCCCACCGCGGGAACAACGGCGGCCAGGGTGCCCAGCCCCCAGAAGAGGTCTGCCAGGCCGGTGGCGTCGAGAAAGTGGGCGACGGCTCCACCCACCAGAGCCGCGGTCGTGACAGCGAGGAGGCCGTGCTCGAGTCGGGGGGATGCGATGGCCGCCGTTGAGCGGCGCAGTCGCGCGACGAGGAGCAAGCGGTTCATGGGCACCTCGGTCCGTGCGGCGCGGCAACGTCGGTCGCTCCCTCCATGGAAGCGCGGCGTGCCCCCCTGGGCCAGTGACGATCGGCCCCCCACGGGGACGGTCGGGCATCGTCGTACGTCAGCCCGGCTCCATGTAGGGACGTCGGAACACCTTGGCCTGGTCCGAGCCCCAGGGCCGGACAGCTGCCAGAGCCTGGGCGACCGCGGAGCCCAGGGAGCCGCTGGTGTCGACGCCGACCGCCTCGGCCCACGGCTGTTCTTCGGCCGCCATGGCGTCGGCCACGCCGAGGTCGGCATCGGACGAGCCGGAGGTACGGGTGTTCAGGCGGGCAGCTGCCACGTCGCTGGGCACGTGGCAGTGCAGGGCCACGAGGTCGGCGCCGGTGATTTCGGCGGTGCGCCGTGCCGCCTCGCGCTGGGCCGAGTCGATCCACGTGGCGTCCAGAACCACGGATTCGCCCCGAGCCATGAGAGCTGCTGCCCGGTCCAGTAGTTCGGCGTAGGTCCTGGCCGTCCACTCGGGGGTGTACAGCCCCTCGCCGTAGTCGGCCGCGGCGCTCTGCTGCACGGAGAGCCCCGCCAACTCCTTGCGCACACGGTCACTGCTGAGCAGCACCGCTCCGAGACGGTCGGCAAGCGCGCCGGACAGCGTGGACTTCCCGCTGCCGGGAAGTCCGGCGACGAGTGTCAGGCCGACGGCTGAGGCCCTCAGATGGCGCAGCGCGATCAGGACGAGCCGTCGCGCCGCCGCCTGCGCGCCGGGCGCGCCCTGCCGCGCCTGGATCAGGGACACTTTGGCTCGGACGAAGGCACGGTAGGCGACGTAGTGGTGCCACAGGGACGGCGGTGCGGGGTCACCGGAGTATTCGCCGTACTGGGTGAGGAAGAATGCTGCGGATTCGGGTGCACCGAGCAGCTCCAGGTCCATGGCCAGGAACGCGGCGTCGTCGAGACCGTCGACGTACCGGAGACGGTCGTCGAACTCCAGGCAGTCAAGGATCCGCGGCCCGTCGCCGAGGCAGAAGATGTCGTCGGCGAGGAGGTCGCCGTGCCCGTCGAGCACTCGGTCCTGTTCGATACGGAGGTCGAACAGGGGCTTGCGTCCCTCGAGATAGCGGCGGACCAGCCGTTCGACCTCCGCCGTCTCGCCCGGCGTCGGGCCCTCGGCCGCCATGGCGTCTACCTGCGCGAAGCCGGCCTCCCAGCGCGACGCCAGGGCGTCCCGTGTGCCCTGTTCCGCGATGCCGGGGCCCCGGGGTGCGGTGGCGTGCCATGCGGCCAGTTGCCTGGCGACGGCCCGTAGGGCGTCGTCGACGGGTGCTCCCGTCCGTACGAGGTGAGACAGGCGGCGATCATCGGGCATGCGCCGCATCACCACGAGTGGCTCGGCCGCTTGCTCACCCGGGGTACGGAGCTCACCCAGGCCCATGTACACGTCCGGAGAGAACCGCCGGTTGAGTTCGATCTCGCGTTCGCACACGGCGCGACGCGACGACAGGGTGGTGTAGTCCAGGAACCCCAGATCCACCGGCTTCTTGCGCTTGTACACGCGATCTTCCACGAAGAAGACCACCGCAGTGTGCGTCTCGCGGACGTCCGCGCGCTGTGCCACGGCCGGATCCTCGCGGCGCCCCGGCTCAGGCACAGCGACCCTTTCGTACGGCAGGGCCCGCACCGACGGTTGACGTCATCACAGGCAGCCTCCGCTCTGTGTGAACATGCTGCGTTCTCCCTTGAGGGGTACCTCATCGCCCTTCGTGCTGCATCCGGGCGTGGCTGGCCCAGCGCGTCGCCCGTGCCGGCCGGCCCGCGTGGGGGAGAGCGGCCCTCAGCCGATACTCAATACATCCGGTACGGGCCGTCGAGGCGTGGCCGGCCCTTTCGGCCCGTACCCCAGACGAAGCACCATCTGTACGTGGCCGACGCCCGAACCGGGATCCCGAGCCAGGAGGCGGAGCTCCCGGTCCTCCAGCGGATGCGAGGTCAAGGACGTGGACAGACCCGCCAGGGTGCTCTCCAGAAGAACGCGTTCCAGAGCCTGTCCGGCCATCAGCCAGTCCCTGGGGCCGTCACTGCGGGTACCGAGCAGGGCCAGATGGGGAGTGCGCTCGAAGGCCGCGCTCTCCCGGTCGGGCACCGGCCTGCGTCCGGAGAAGTCGCGCACCGGGGCCTTGCCGTCCCTCTTGCGCGGACCGAAGGCGTACGCGGGGACGCCGTCGACAGCGGTGTCCACCTCACCGCCGAGCCTGGTCCAGCGCACCATGTCCTCATTCCCCTCCGCCCGCAGCAGGTCGCGACTCTCGGCATCGTGGACCAGTGCGAGCAGAGTCTCGACGTGCCACAGACCGGGGAAGAGCAAGGTCGCCCCTTCTCGTGCCGCGGTCGCCTGCAACGTGGCCCGGACGTCCTCGGGGATGTCTCTCTCGGAGAACGGGTGACGGCTCGTGCGTCGTTGTCGAATCGCCGGGTGCAGCCGCCACAGATCCCTCTCCTGCGGTGCCTCCGACAGATCGGCCAGCTGGACGGACGCGAGAAGCAGAGAGTCCCGCGGGTCGGGAAGCAAGTGGGTACGGGGTACCAGGGACGCGTGCACCGCGGCGACGCGAAGGTTGAAGAGGGCCGCGCCGCAGCCGATGTGGAGCGCCCGGTTCCCCGGATCGGACCGGGGCATGGCCCGCTCGGGATCGGCGCGCAGCAGTACGAGGCGTTCGGCTGCGAGGAACCGGAAGCGCCACGGTTGCGCGTTGTGCATGGATGGGGCGGTCGTGGCTTCGGCCACCAAGGTGGTCACCGTCTGCCGGTCGAGTTGAACCTGAACCATGGAGCCCTCCCAGTGACCCCACCGGCGGTCCGGCTCCTGGGCCGGATACCCGGGTGCTGAGGTTGTCTTCCGTGGGCCTCCGTTCTGTGATCGCGGCGCTCGCGAGACCCCGTCACGGTCGTCTCGGCGCGACTTTCGTCCACCACCTCCAGTGTCCATCGAGCGCGCCGTTCGCGGGGAGGGCCGTACAGGCCGCCCATCGGTTTCGTTCGGCCCAGACCCGCGGGACCTTCGACTCGAACGAGCCCCGATCCCGGCACGGATCCGGCCGGACGCTGTTCGGTGGGCTTCGCCGCGGTTCGCTGCGCTGGCGGACGGACGGTGCATCTGCTCCTCTGGAGGAAGGCGGAAGGAATGGAGGGGACAGTCGTGCACGCCGATCCAGAACGGTCAGGTGACGGGGCTGAGCCCTCTTCCGAGGCCGGCCGCATGGCCGACCGGATGGCGGTGCGGCTCCGGCAGCTGGGCATGTCTCGCGACGAGCTGGCGCGGCGAGCGGGCATGTCCACGACATACTTGGGGGAAGTCGAGAGCCGGGCCGGCGACTTCGACCCCGGGGCGCTCGCGCGGCTCGCGGTCGTGCTGGAGATGCCCTACGAGGAGCTGACGGCCGGGCGGACGGACGCGCCGCCTGGAAGGGGAGGTCCGGCCCAGCGTCCCGTCCTGGTGCGGCTGTCCGAGCAGGAGTGCTGGCAGCGGCTGGGAACGCACGGCATCGGCCGCATCTCCTTCACGGTCGACCCGGGCAGGGAGGCTCCGGTGGTGGTGCCGGTCAACTTCCTCGTGGAAGGGCGGAGCGTCGTCTACCGGACGGACTCAGCCGGCGCGGCGGGCGTCCGTGTCGGAGAGGCGATCGCGTTCGAGGCCGACCACGTCGACGAGCAGACCGGCCTGGGCTGGAGCGTCCTGCTGGCGGGCACCGCCGAGCACCCGGCCGATCGCGAGGCGCTGGAGGTCTTGGAACGAAGGCTCGGTACCGGCCCCTGGGCCGGGGGGAAGCGCGACTTGTGGGTCCGAGTCCTGCCGCACCGGGTCAGCGGCCGCGTCATCCAGCCACTGCGGGAGACGTAGGCGTCGCGCCTCTTCGCCGACCCCCGCCACTGGCCCATCGTGTCCGACGCGGATCTCCGGGCCTCGCGCACCGACGGCCCGGTTCAGCAGATGCGCGGCAGTTGCTCACCGAGCGGCAGATCGACGATCCGGCTTGCGCCCAACGCGGTCCTGGCCACGACCACGGACGGATGCTCCGCCACGCACCCGCCGATGACGACGGCGTCGCGGCCCAGGACGTGCGCGCGCATCGCTTCCAGTACCGCGTCCGCGTCCTCCCGGGCGACGAATGCCACGAGGCGTCCCTCATTGGCCACGTACAGGGGATCCAGGCCGAGGAAGGCACAGGCGGCGGCCACCGGCTCGGGGACCGGCACCGCTCTCTCGTCCAGCACCACTCCGGTGCCGGACGCCCGTGCGACCTCGTTGAGTGAGGCTGCCAGACCGCCCCTGGTCGGATCGCGCAGGACGTGGATGTCGCGCGTGACGAGGAGCATCTCCCGCACCAGGCCGTGCAGCGGTGCGGTGTCGCTGACGATCTCCGTACCGAACGAGAGACCCTCACGCGCACTGAGCACCGCGATGCCGTGCTGGCCGACGGGACCGCTGAGGATCACCACATCTCCCGGCCGGGCCCGCCCGGGCCGGATGTCGACCCCGTCGGGGATGAGCCCGATCCCGGAGGTGTTCACGTACACGCCGTCGCCGTGCCCCGAGTCGAGGACCTTCGTGTCGCCGGTGACCACCTGGACCTCCGCCGCCCGCGCCGCCGCACCGATCTGGTCCGCGACCCGGCCGACCGTGCTCATGGGCGTGCCCTTCTCCAGGAGGAAGGCACAGGACAGGTACGCCGGTACCGCCCCGCTCATGGCGAGGTCGTTGACCGTGCCGTTGACCGCCAGATCCCCGATGCCGCCACCGGGGAAGGCGAGCGGCCGGACGACGTACGTGTCGGTGGAGAAGGCGAGCCGTGCGGTGCCCATGGTCACGGCGGCCGAGTCGGCGAGACCGGCCAGGACCTCACCGCCGTAGGCCGGGAGGAAGAGGTGCTCGGTCAGCTCCGCCGAGAGGGCCCCTCCGCCGCCGTGGCCCATCACCACGACCGGATGGTCGCGCAGCGGGGCCGGGCAGGACCAGTCGGCGAGGTCCGTGGTGCCGTCAGTCATGGGCGACCGTCTCCTTGGCATCGGGCGTGATGACTCGTCGGTACAGGTAGTAGGCGGCGCAGGCGCCCTCACTGGAGACCATGGTTGCGCCGAGGGGAGTCCGAGGGGTGCAGGTGGTACCGAAAGCCCGACACTCGTGCGGTTTCAGCCGTCCCTGCAGCACCTCTCCGCTGCGGCACTCCGGTGACTCCTCGACGGTCAGGTCCTCGACGTCGAACCTGTGCTCCGCGTCGAAATCACGGTAGGCGTCCCGCAGACGCCAACCACTGCGGGGAATCACGCCGATGCCGCGCCAGGAGCGGTCCGTCGTGCAGAAGACCTCGCGCAGCGTTCGGAGCGCCGCCGGGTTGCCCTGTGCGGGCACGGCCCGCGGGTAGGCGTTCTCCACCCGGTGCTCGCCGCGCTCCAGTTGACGTACCGTTCGGCGGATACCCTCCAGGATGTCCAGCGGTTCGAAGCCGGTGACCACGATCGGTACCCCGTACGCGTCGGCGAGGGCCGGGTATTCAGCCGTCCCCATCACGCTGCACACGTGTCCGGCCGCGAGGAACGCCTGCACCCGGCACCCCGGTGACCGCATGACCGCCTCGATGGCCGGGGGCACCCTGACGTGCGAGACCAGAAGGCTGAAGTTGCTCAGGCCCAGCCTCCGGGCCTGCCGGGCCGCCATGGCGATGGCCGGGGCGGTCGTCTCGAACCCGACCGCGAAGAACACCACCTGTCGGTTCGGCTCCCGCCGTGCGACATTCAGCGCGTCCAGCGGTGAGTAGACGACGCGGACGTCCGCGCCCTCGCTCTTCACGCGGAACAGGTCGCGATGGCTGCCGGGGACCCGCAACATGTCGCCGAACGAGCAGAAGACCACGTCGGAGCGGGCGGCGATGTCCAGGGCCTTGTCGATCACGTTGAGCGGGGTGACGCAGACGGGGCAGCCCGGACCGTGGATCAGCTCGATCCCGTCCGGCAGCATCTGGTCGATGCCGTGCCGGATGATCGAGTGGGTCTGGCCGCCGCAGACCTCCATCAGGGACCAGGGCCGTGTGAGGGACCGGGTGATGTCGTCGAGGAGCCGCCGGGCCAGCCCGGAGTCCCGGAACTCGTCGATGTATCTCACTGGTCGGGCTCCTCGGGTGCTTGACCCGCCTCCGCCGCCGCTCGGGCCCACGGATCTCCGAACTCCTCGTCCAGCGCGTCGATCTCCTTGAAGAGGCCCAGGGTCGCGAGAGCCGACTCCTCGTCGAGCCGCTGGATCGCGAAGCCCACATGGACGATGGCGTACTCGCCGGTCGTGATGTCCGGCAGGTAGTCGAGGCACACCTCCTTGACGACCTCGCCGAAGTCGACGCTGGCCATGCGGATTCCGTCCTCTTGCCGGATGTCCACCACCTGCCCCGGCACCGCGAGACACATGTGCTTCTCCTTCGTTCGCTCAGTCGCTGCCGACTCGGGCTGCGATCACTGTCTGTCCCAGAGCGAGACCACCGTCGCCCGGTGGCACGACGCTGTGTCTCAGCACCGTGAACCCCGCAGCGTGCAGAGCCGTGGCACACAGCTGCTCCAGCAATGCGTTGGCGAAGACCCCACCGGTGAGGGCCACTGTGCCGATCCCCGTGTGCCGGCGGGCCGTGCGGCAGGCCGAGCACACGGCGTCCGCCACCGCCAGGTGGAAGCGAGCGGCGATCAGCTGGGGCGGCGTGCCCGACCGCAGGTCCGCGACGACCGCGGTCAACAGACGCCCGGGCCGGTCGAGAGTGAACGGATAGCCCTCGTCGACCTCGCCCGCCGTGAGAGCAGCCGCCTCCAGCTCCACGGCGGCCTGGGCCTCGTGGTCCACCCGGTGACAGAGTCCGGTCAGGGACGAGACGGCGTCGAAGAGCCTGCCCATGCTGGAGGTCGGGACGCACTGCACACCGCAGTCCAACTGCTTCCGCAACAATGCGAACTCACCATCGTCCGCGGCGGCTGCACACGGCAGGTCACGAGTCCACGCGATGCCCGCCGAGCGCAGGTGCGACAGTGCCATGCGGTACGGGTTGCGCACGGCCGCGTCGCCACCCGGGAGAGGCACGTACGCCAGATGGGCGAGCCGCCGGAAACCGGCGAGGCCGGCTTGGAGGATCTCGCCGCCCCAGACCGCTCCGTCGTCGCCGTAGCCGGTGCCGTCGAAGGCAACGCCCAGCACCGGCTCCCGTACGCCGTGCTCGGCCATGGCTGAGACGACGTGGGCGTGATGATGCTGGACCAGGCGGACGGGCGGCCCGTACCGGCGGGCCCACGCCGCGACCGGTAGCCGGGATGCCGGTCGGCCGCGACCAGGACGGGAGCCACGCCGGTAAGGGCGCGAAGGTGGCGCTCGGGAAGACGTCGTCTTCGACGGCATCGACCTCACCGGAGAGAGCGTCGTCGCCGACATCGCAATGCGACCAGCGGGCGAAGGGCCGTGGGAGTGCCTGCACCAGGTCCTGCAGGCTTGGCAGGAGGAGATCCACGCCAGTGAGCAGGCGCTCGCAACCATCCGCCTGATCGAGGCAACGCCCGCACTGGCTGGGCGACTCCACCAGCGCAGAACCGAGTGGCGCAGGCGAGTCAGCGACGCGCTCCAAGATCGGCCAGGGACCGACCTCGACCCGTACACCGCGGATCTGCTCACCAACGCCGCCACGGCTGTGCTCGACGCTGTATCCAGCCAGTGGGCCCGATCGGACGGGAACGCGGACCGCCCAGCCCTGCTGGACCAGGGGTTCAATCAGGTCCACGTTGATCCCAGCCGGCGGCAGGTGTGACCCGCCTCCCCGTCACCAACGTCCTGTCCCCGTTATGTTTTCCGCGGTCCTGCAAGAGGGCCGCTGGCCTCCGGGCCCGGCATGACTGTGTCCCCCTGTCGAAGGTATGACCTGGGGGGTGGTGTCACCGGGCCCGGGAGGTGCCGTCGGAGACGCTGATGAGAGGTCCGGCCACCGCCTGGTCCGGCGCAATGCCGGACAGCTCGCGGGCGGCAGGTCTGCATAACGTGGATGCGCGCGTACGACACCACTGCCGAGGCCGGCACGTGCAACTCACCTGAAAGGGCGCGATGTTCGGCACCGAAGACGTGGGCGTGTTCCTCGGCCTGGACGTCGGCAAGACCGCTCACCACGGCCACGGACTCACCCCGGCCGGGAAGAAGGTCCTCGACAAGCAGCTGCCCAACAGCGAGCCGAGACTGCGGGCCGTCTTCGACAAGCTGGCCGCGAAGTTCGGCACGGTCCTGGTGATCGTGGACCAGCCCGCTTCCATCGGCGCCCTCCCGCTCACGGTCGCCCGGGACGCCGGCTGCAAGGTCGCCTACCTGCCCGGCCTGGCGATGCGGCGGATCGCCGACCTGTATCCCGGCGAGGCCAAGACCGACGCGAAGGACGCAGCGGTCATCGCGGACGCGGCCCGCACGATGGCGCACACCCTGCGTTCCCTGGAGCTCACCGACGAGATCACCGCCGAGCTCTCGGTCCTCGTCGGCTTCGACCAGGACCTCGCGGCCGAGGCCACCCGCACCTCCAACCGGATACGCGGCCTGCTCACCCAGTTCCACCCCTCGCTGGAGCGCGTCCTGGGCCCCCGCCTCGACCACCAGGCCGTCACTTGGCTGCTGGAGCGCTACGGCTCTCCGGCCGCACTGCGCAAAGCCGGACGCCGCAGGCTCGTCGAGCTCGTCCGGCCCAAGGCCCCGCGCATGGCCCAGCGGCTGATCGACGACATCTTCGACGCCCTGGACGAGCAGACCGTCGTGGTCCCGGGAACCGGCACCCTCGACATCGTCGTGCCCTCCCTGGCCAGCTCTCTCGCCGCTGTCCACGAACAGCGCCGGGCCCTGGAAGCCCAGATCAACGCCCTGCTGGAGGCCCACCCTCTTTCCCCGGTCCTGACGTCGATGCCCGGCGTCGGCGTCAGGACCGCCGCCGTCCTGCTGGTCACCGTCGGCGACGGCACCAGCTTCCCCACCGCCGCCCACCTGGCCTCCTACGCCGGACTCGCCCCGACCACGAAGTCGTCCGGTACCTCGATCCACGGCGAACACGCGCCCCGAGGCGGCAACCGCCAGCTCAAACGCGCCATGTTCCTGTCCGCCTTCGCCTGCATGAACGCCGACCCCGCCTCCCGCACCTACTACGACCGCCAGCGAGCCCGCGGCAAAACCCACACCCAGGCCCTCCTCCGCCTCGCCCGCCAACGCATCAGCGTCCTGTTCGCCATGCTCCGAGACGGCACCTTCTACGAATCCCGCATGCCCGCGGGCGTCGAGCTCGCGGCATGACCCCAGCAAGACCGAATCACCCCAAACCCGACAGGGGCGCCTTGACGAAGGACATAGAGGCACCCCCCCCGCAGTGCGGGGAAGGCAGGGCGCCAGGCGTGCCCATTGCTCATCGGTCAGGTCCAGGCGCTCGTCGGTGATCGGGATGCCGTGGGTGAGGCAGTTGGATGCGAAGAAGTGCCGCAGGCCGTAGACGACCATCCCGTCGGGGATGTCGGTCTGGCCGGCCTTCTTGATCCGCTGCCGATGTGCTGCTCCTGCGGTTCCCGGTGCCACGACGGTGGACTGCCGCTGCGGTTCGAGAGCCCGCCCCTCATACCACCCAGGGGTATAGTGGCGAGACCGTCTCCGACTCTGGGAGGATCCGTATGTTCCTCATCGAGATCGCATGCCCGCGCGGTGCCTTGACCGCTGACGACCGACGAGAACTCGCCGGCGAGGTCTGCCGGCGGCGGCCCCCACCATGCTCCGCTCGGCGTCACCGGCCCGGAGTCAGCGGTGGCCGCCGTGCAGAAGCAGCTCTCCGGCGACGACTGGGAGGTCACGGCGTATGACAACTCCCGTGCCCTGGTCCGTGCCGTCGAGGAGCGCGACGCCGTGGGCGGCCTCGCCTTCGGCGACGACGGCGTGACCGTCTACACGGCGACTGCGGGCGGCCAGATGATCAGCAACGCGATCAGCGGGCTCGGCACCGCGCTCGCCGGTCAGCAGCACGTCCCCGCGACCGTCCACGACGTGGTGCCCTTCCCGAAGGACGACCCGCGGGGCACCGGACTCGCCGCCGCCGCGCTGCCGATGATCTTCGGTGGCATGCTGCCCGCCATCGCCCTGCTCCAGTTCTTCCCCGGCCACGCCAATCTGCGGACCCGCCTCGCCGGGGTCGTCGCCTTCGCTCTGGCCGGTGGAGCAGCCGTGACCGCCGTCCTCCAGTTCGGGATCGGCACCCTGGACGGCGACTACTGGGTCACGTCCCTCGGTCTCGGGCTGGGCATGGCCGCGCTCGCCATCCCGTTCCTCGGGCTGGAGTCGCTGTTCGGATACGCCGGGTTCGGTGTGGGCTCCGTCGTGATGATGTTCCTCGGCAACCCGCTCTCCGGCCTCACCACCGGCCCGTACTGGCTGCCCGACGGCTGGTCCACGCTCGGCCAGCTCCTGCCGCCCGGCGCCTCGGGCAGCCTGCTGCGCGCCAACGCCTTCTACGGCGGAACCGGCGCGGGCGGCCCGGCACTCGTCCTGGGCCTGTGGACCCTCGCCGGTGTCGCCCTCATGTTCGCCGCGGACCGTCGTCGCAACGGGAGGGCCGGGAGGGAGGCCGGCGACGCTCCGGCGCTGTGAGGGGAGTGCACCCCGACCCGCGGAGGCTTCGCGGAGTCGAGATCGCGGCTCTCGCCTAAGTGGACCCGCCTTCGCGCAGCAGCTCATCGACGCCGACGCCGACTGGCGCAGGGTGCCTGGTGGCCAAGGACGTCATGACCGGTGACGCCTCCCGGCTCCCCCGGGCGGGATGACACCGTCGGTCGCGGGTCAGGGCCGGGGCGGGGCGGTGACGGTGTCGGCCCGGGAGCGGTGGGCACGGATCTCCGTGTGGTGGTCCGCGGCCCAGACGATCAGCCGCATGGCGATCTCGTGCAGGCCGCGGCCGAGCGGGGCGAGGGCGTACTCCACCCGCGGCGGAACCTCGGCGTAGGCGGTGCGCGTGATCAAACCGTCCGCGACGAGCTGGCGCAGTGTGTGGGTGAGCATGCGCTGGGAGATGCCGGGGATCCGGCGCTGCAGGTCGGTGTAGCGCAGCGGGCCGTCGTCCAGGACGACGACGATCAGCATGCTCCACTTGTCGCCGACCCGGTCCAACACCTGTCGGACGAAGGGCATGTGCTCGGCGGGGATGCTCGCACACGGCCCGGTCGCGGCCGCCATCTCCGTATCGGTGCTGTCCGGCATGGCACCCATTCCTCTCCGTCGCGCACACCCGTGTGCCTTTTGTAACGACCTCCATACTGGCGCATCATGGCGCTACGAACAAAACGTAGGAATTGGAGGTCAAGCCGTGAAGGTAGAAATCTGGGCCGAGGTCACCTGCCCCTGGTGCGGGCTCGGCAGTCACCGGGTGGACCGGGCAGTGGAGCGGTTCGAGCACGGCGACGAGGTCGAGACGGTCCACCACTCCTTCCCGCTGGGCGGCGGGCTCCCCACGGACCGCACGATCGACGTCCGCGAGATCCTGCTGCGCAGGTACGGCATGAGCGGCACGCAGGCGGAGGCGGCGACGGGGGAGATCGAGACGCTGGCCGCCGCCGAGGGGCTCAGCCCCTACCGGGTGCTGGACAACGTCGTCGGCAACACCGACCTGACACACGAGTTCCTGGCCCACGCCACCGCGCAGGGCAAGAACCGCGAAGCCTGGGACACGATCTTCCACACCTACTTCGGCAGGGCAGAACCCGTCTTCACCCTCGACGACCTGCTCAGGCTCTCCGACCGGCTGGGCCTGGACCGTGACCTGACGCGCCGGACCCTCACCGAGCGCCACTACCGCGCCCAGGTCCAGGAAGACGCCCGCCGCGCGCAGCGTCTGGGCGCCACCGGCGCCCCGTTCACCGTCGTCGACGGCCGTTACGGCGTCCCCGGCGCCCAGAGCAGCGACGCCCTGCTCGCCCTGCTCCGAACCGCCTGGGACGAAGCCCACCCCGTCACCCTCACCCCCGCGGGCGACGCCCCGGGCTGCGGCCCCGCCGGATGCGCGGTCCCCGCCCGCCCCTGACCCGCCACCCCACCCCACACCCGTCTCCTCGAAAGGCGCAACCACCATGTCGTACCTGCTGCACATCGACTCCTCCTCGCTCGGCGAGGCGTCCGTCTCCCGCCAGGTCGCCCAGTCCTTCCGCGACCAGTGGCAGGGCCCGGTCGTCCACCGCGACCTCGCGGCCTCTCCGGTGCCGCACCTGACGGCGGCGGGCGTCACCGCCCGCAGTGCCGACCCGGCCCGGCACACCCCCGAGCAGGCCAAGGCCCAGGCACTGCAGGACGAGCTGATCGAGGAGTTCCTCGGCGCCGGCGCGTACCTGTTCACGGTGCCGTTGTACAACCTGTCCATGCCGTCGGCGTTCAAGGCGTGGCTGGACCAGATCCTCGTCACGGACCGTACCTTCACCCACGCCGGGGCCTCCCCGGCCGCGGGCCGCCCCGCCCTGCTGATATCCGCCCGCGGCGGCAGCTATGCCCCCGGCGCTCCGAGGGAGGGCCTGGACTACCTGGTGCCCACGCTGGAAACCGTCCTGGGCCACGAGGATCTCCTCGGCCTGGACGTCACCACCGTGACACCCGAGCTGACCATGGCCCCCCACGCACCGGCCCTCGCCTCGCTCCTCCCCCTGCACGAGGCGTCCATGACGGCCGCCCACGACCGAGCCCGCACCCTCGCCACGACCTTCGCCACCCGGGCCGCCTGACCATCACCCCGAGCTCGTGCACGGCAAGCGGCGCCAGGCACGACGTCCGTTCACCGAGCGGCCACGCGGGTCAGTTCTGCGCTGAACTCCCGCAACTCCGGCGACGGACGTGGCGCGGATCTGACCAGTTGAGCCACGGAGCGGGCCTGCTCGGAGATGCACGAGGGGTCCATCAACCCCGGCCCTCCCGGCCGCTGCGCATCCGTGGCCTGTTCCGCCATGGCGAGAAAAGCCGTGGCCATGTCGGTCGGAGCCAGGTAGGTGATCTGGGGCACCGTGACCGAGGCGCCGTCGTCCATGTACAGGGAGATCGTGAAGGCATAGATCCAGGGCACCGACCCCTCTCCGTAACGCTCGGGCCCCACCGTGAACGCGATCCGCTCCTGGGCATGCGGCGGGAGGGTGTACTTCATCTTCCGGGGGACCACGGCACCTGCCTGGGGGTCGGCCGGGAGCTTGATGTCGTACTGCGCCGTGATGTCGGTCGGCCCGGCACCATAGCGGCAGTGGACCGCGGTGGCGGAAGCAAGGTTCACTTCAGCACGGGTGATCAGCACGGGATTGTCCGAGCTGTTCCTCAGCGTCGCGCTGACCAGGGACGCGGGCACCTGAACCTGCTCGGTTACTTGTCCGTCGAAGACCACATCGGCAGCGATGTTCTGCTCCCGGTCGACGTCCGAGTCGACCAGTTGGACCGCCGGCGGCGGCTCGGGTTCAGGCTTGGGCTGCGCGTCGGGCCAGAAGAGGAAGATCAGTCCGGCCACCCCGGCGATCACCGTGACGACGGTGCCGACGATCTCGAGCATCCTGGTCTGCCTGTGCCAGAAGCCTCCCTCCCGAGGTGGGCCGTTGTCCCCGGGCTGCGCTGCCGCGGCATCGCCCTCCGGCCGAGTGGAAGGTCTGTCGCCATCGCCCGGTCTCCTGCTCGGCCGTTGTGGCCCAGAGCTGCCACTTGCTTCTTCTCCCGGGGGCCGACGCTGCTCCCCCTCGGGTAAACCGCCTGTCTCTCCGGAACTCATCCCTGTCTCCTCCCCCGACTCCGCAGCGGCCACCCACCCGCAGGTAGTGGTGGCCCACGACCCGTGGAATCACTACCCGCTCGGCGTCGTACCGGGTCGTCTCCGGGTGCACGACCGATACCCGGGTCCCAGCACCCGGCTGCCCGGCCCTTCGGGGCGTGGCGTGCTCCCCGCCGCGCGGAGGAGCCCGTTGACCTGTGGGAATGGCTGGTGGACGCCCCGGTGGGAAATACTCTGCGGATGAGGCCTCGCACTTCCCCGGCCGACCCGCCGGTCACGATACGGCGGGCCGTCGCGCGGGATGCCAAACGGCTCACCCGGCTCGTGCGCGGCTCGGGCGCCTACGCGGGCCAGTACGCGGCCGCGGTCGCGGGCTACCGGGTCGGGCCCGACTACATCGAGGCCCACCGTGTCTTCGTGGCCGTCGGCGCCGACGACCAGGGAGGCCGGGTCCTCGGGTTCTACTCGCTCGTCCTCGCTCCGCCGGAGCTCGACCTGCTGTTCGTCGCCGACGAAGCGCAGGGACGGGGCATCGGACGGCTGCTCGTCGCGCACATGCGGTCGGAGGCCCGAGCCGCCGGGCTAGACCGTGTCAAGGTCGTGTCGCACCTCCCCGCCGAGGGCTTCTACCACCGCGCCGGTGCGGTGCGGACCGGTACCGCGCTCGCGAATCCGCCCGCGGTGCCGTGGGACCGTCCCGAATTCGAGTTCCGCGTCGCTGCGGACTGACGCGGTGCGCCCGTACGCAGGGCACGCGGCTTCGCCTCCGCGGCGGCCGGCCCGCGGAGCCACCGGTCGCCCGGGCGCCGCCGTCTCCAGGGCACCGTAGGGGCTCACGCCAGGTCGGCGACCAGGTCTCCGGCGGTCACGCGGGGCAGGGTCTGCCGCGCGTCGCCGGTGCCCGGGAAGAGCCGGTAGGCCGTGCCCGTCGCGCCCGGCGGGTGGACGTCCCCGTGGACCGTCGCGAGGAAGATCCGCTTGCCGGCGGAGAGACCGGCCGCGGCCGCGTCGGGGTCGACGTACTCGCGATGCTCCTCGGCGTCCTTCAGCGACGACACTCTCACGGCGAACGCGGCCGCGGTCTCCTCGGGCCGGCGCCGGTAGCTGAGCAGGGCGGGTTCCGGTTCCCGGGACACCACCGCCACCTGCGAGGAGAGCGCGGCCGCCCGCCAGACCGCGAGGTCCCACAGGGTGACCCGGCCGCCCGAGGTGAACTGCTGCCAGAGGTCCGCGGCCACCGTGGCCAGACCGTCGCCGCCGTGCGAACGGACGCTCTGGAAGCCGCCCGTGGCCGGCAGGTGGGTGTCGGTCCACAGCGCCCGCCGCCGGCCCAGGTCGACGATCATCGGCAGGCACACCTTCGAGTCGCCCGCCAGGTCGAACCGCTGCCGGACCGTGCGGGGGTCGTAGGACGCGTCGCGCGGGCCGTGCGCGGGCAGGGCCATGAAACCCGCGAACGCGTCCGGCAGTTCTTCGAACGGGATGTTGTTGAAGCTGAAGACCAGCGGGACGGCGTAGGCGTCCCCCCGCAGCGCGAGGCGCCGCAGATCCAGGTCCACGTACTCGGTGGCGCCGCGCGGTGCCGGGGCCGACGTGAGGTCGCCGGAGTGGACCGCCGCCTCCCCGCCGTGCACCAGGTTCGTGTAGTCGCACAGGCCGGTGAACTTCCACGCGGCGTCGAAGAACGCGACGGACAGGTCCAGGTCGGTGCGATTGCCCCGCGGTTCCGTCCAGTGCAGGAAGAGCCGGAGTACGCCACCCTCGGGGAGTGCCTGCGTGCTGCCGCGCCCCACGGTCACCAGGGCCTTCGCCGCGGTCCGCTCGGTGAACGGCAGGGTGAGGCCGGCCAGCCCGGTGTCCAGCACCGACAGCTCGTACGGCTCCCCGGCGGCGAACCTGCGCAGCAGTTCCCCCTCCAACGACGTGACCACTTCCGACACCAGTGAGGTGGGCAGCGCGGGGCGCCGCTCGGGCACGGACAGGGCCCGGGTGACGTCCCCGCGCGGGAAGAACACCCGGCGGTCACCGACGCGGTCCTCGGTGCGCACCCGCAGCGCCCCGAGCGCCGACAGCAGCGGACCCGGCCCCACCTTCGGCAGCCCGCGCCGAAGAGCCGTCGCCAGCTCGGGGACCAGCACGTCACCGGTGTGCAGGCGCAGCAACACGTCCAGGCGGCGCACCAGTTCACCGGGGCGTTCCCCGGCGAGGGCCGACGCCCGTCCCGCGTCGCCCCCGGTCAGGGCCTGCTCCAGCCGTCCCGACCAGGTGGCCGGGCGGATCCGCGTGCCGGCCACGCGCACGGCGTCCGGGTTCGCGGCGGCCGTGTCGAGCAGGGCGGCGCCGAACGCGGTGCCCGGATCCACCGGGGTGTCGCGCAGCACCGCGAAGGCGAGGGCGGCCCGGGGTTGCCGGGTGTGCCGCTCGAAGGGGTGCAGGACTTCAGCGGCCCGCTTCCACGCAGTGGGGTGCCGCAGCACGTCCTCCACCAGATACGGGGTCGGCAGGCCGTCGAGGACGGAGAGCAGATCGCGGCGCAGAGAGCGCGGGACGTTCGTGAAACGCGAAGGCGTCACCAGCCCGGCGTCACCGCCGGAGACCACGGCGAGCAGGCGCAGCACGTCGGTGGCGGTGGTGAGCCGCTCGGTCAGCAGGTCACGCAGGGGCAGCCCCGGCGGCGCCTCGCGCACCAGCGCGCCCAGCACCAGTGCCCTGGTCTCGCGGACCGGGATGTCCTCGGGCAGCAGGCCCCGCCCGGCCGGGGTGAGCGGCAGCAGGGTCACCAGGTCGTACCGGTCCTGCGGCGAGAGCGGAGTGCGGCGGGCCAGCAGGGCGTCCACCGCCGCGGTCGCGTCGGCGGCCAGGGCGGTGCCCAGGCGCAGCAGCCGCAAGGGGCCCGGTACGGCCGCTCTGGCGGCGCCGACGGCGCGGACCGGGCGCAGGAAGGGGTCGTCGGCGTCGATGCGGCGGTGGCACAACGGGCAGCCCGCGTAGTCGGACCCGTCCCAGCACAGCCGGCACACCAGGTGCGCGCACGGGGACACGGGCAGGACGGTGCGCGCCTCGCCGCACAGCACGCAGGGCTGTTCCGGCTGCTGCAGCAGGTAGGCGAAGACCCGGTCCACGTACAGCGCTTCGGTGTCGCGCGGCACGGTACCGGGGAAGCGGCGGAAGAGCGGGGTGTGGGTACGGTCGGAGCCGAGCAGGTCGTCGACCAGTCCCACCGTGCGTATGTGCGCGGCCGCCAGCTCCTCGGAGTCCAACGAGGCCAGGACCTCGTGCAGTTGCGCGGAGACGACGTGGCCGCGGCCGAGCAGTTCGGCCTCGAGCCGGCGCAGTGCCGGTCCCGTTCCGCCGCCCGGCTCGGACCCTCGGTCCACGTACACGCTCTGGTCACGGCGCAGCAGTACGGACTCGGCAGCGAGCAACAGGAAGCCCTCCACGACGGCTCAACACGGAAGAGACGGAAGAACGGGGGCGGAGAGTGGGCGCGCCGGTCTTTTCAGGAAGGTGAGAAGGATGCACGCCGGGGAGCCGCCCCCGTCGTCGCTCATCCCATCACGGGCTCGCGTCACCGCCAACGTATTTACCGGCCCGCCGGTGGACCGCACATGGGACGAGCCGACCGGTCCGGCGGGTGAGCCGGGCCGGTCGGCCCCTGTCCAGGCCGGTCAGTGGTGGCCGTGCGGCCGCAGCCACTGCGGTCGGTGGGCGGCGGGGCGCCGGTGACCGGCCGGCTCGGCCGCGTCGTTCGTGCTGCCCCGGCCCTCCAGCCGGCCGGCCATCGCGTCGCGCTCGGCGGCGGCCTGCTCGGCGGTCTCACGGTCCCTGCGGCGCTTCTTGCCGCGGTGGCGTGCCAGGACGGTCCCGGCCAAGAGCATCCACATGCCCAGGCCGAAGATCAGAGTCAGGGCGATGCCGCCGAGAAACGCCCCGAGCGTACTGATCGTGAATGGGTCGCTCCCCAGCAGGGTCACGGTGTAGTCCGGACCGCCGGACAGGTTGTACGCGATCAGCAGGCCTGCGAAGGCGGCGGCGCCCGCCATGAGCAGGAGACCCAGCACCAGCATATTTCTCACCTCGTCGCACGTGGATGTCCTCCACCCGGGTCACCATGAGGAATGCCGCAAAACGCGCAAGCTGGACATCGTCCCGGGTTCGTGCCGGATACGCCCTGTACGTAATGGGATGTCAGCCCCGGCCTCCGGCCAGGTGCGGCGGCGTTCTACCCTGGCCGTCGAGTGCCGCTGCGTGCTCCCCCCGTGCCCCCGATGCCCCGGAGTAGGAGACCAGTCTGTGGATCTGCGAGCTGCCCTGGCCGCACACCGCCTCGTCGCCATCGTGCGCGGAGACGACGCCGACGCCGCGCTGCGCACCGTGCTGACGCTGGCGGAGGAGGGCGTGGAACTCATCGAGGTGTCGTTGACAGGCAAGGACGCCCTCCGGGTCGTCGAACGCGCCAGAGCGGCCCTCGGTCCCGACCGGCCCCTGGGCGCCGGGACGGTCCTCACCGCGGACGACGCGGTGGCCGCCCACCAAGCCGGCGCCGACTTCGCGGTCACCCCGGGCCTGGGGGAGGGGGTCACGGCGGCCCGCGAACGGGGCATGCCCGTCCTGGCCGGTGTCATGACGCCCACCGACGTCATCACCGCGCGCACCCTCGGCGCCACCGCGCTGAAGATCTTCCCGGCGGCCCAGGCGGGCGGACCCGCCTACGTGAAGGCGTTGCGCGGCCCCTTCCCGCACGAGGCCCTCGTGCCCGTCGGCGGTGTCGACGAGGCGGCGGCCCGTGCCCATCTGGCGGCGGGAGCGACCGCGGTCGGGGTCGGCTCCCCGCTGATCGGCGACGCCGCGGACGGAGGCAGCCTCGACGGCCTGCGCACCCGTGCCCGCGCCTTCCGCGCCGCCGTGCGGGAGGCCCGGCCGTGACTGACGCGGGGCCCGTGTCCGAGGGGGACGACGACACCCCCGTACGCAGGCCCGCGAACGACGCTGCCGGTCCGGACACGAGCCCCTGGCGGCCACCGCGGGGACCGGTGGTGTGTCTGGGGGAGACCATGGCGGCCCTGGCCCCGGACCCGTCGGACTCGCTGGACGGCACCGAGTCCCTGCGCCTGTCGGTTGCGGGCGCCGAGTCGAACGTGGCCATGTACCTCGCGGACCTGGGCCTGCCCGTCTCCTGGCTCTCGGCGGTCGGGGACGACGCACTCGGCCGGCGGGTGCGGGCGGCCGTCGCGCGGGCGGGCGTGGATGTCTCCGGCGTGCGCACCGACCCGGCGCGGCCGACCGGCCTGCTCCTGAAGGACCCGGGCGCCGCCGGGACCCGTGTGCACTACTACCGTCAGGGTTCGGCGGCTTCGGCGCTGGGCCCCGACGTCCTGGACGACGAACGGTTCGGCGGCGCCGCCCTCCTCCACCTGACCGGGGTGACCCCGGCGCTGTCCCCGTCCTGCCGGGCCCTGGTGGAACGAGCCCTGCGCACTCCGCCGGCGCGGCGCACCCACGCCGTCAGCTTCGACGTCAACCACCGCCCAGCGCTGTGGCCGCCGGACACGGCCGCCGCGGTGCTCCGGGACCTGGCCGACCGTGCCGACATCGCCTTCGTCGGCCTGGACGAGGCCCAGGACCTGTGGGGCGCCGACCTGACCGCGACGGACGTGCGCCGGTTGCTGAGCGGCCCGCGCGTCCTCGTCGTCAAGGACGGCGGGCGCGGTGCCACCGCGTTCACCGGGCAGGGGGCGTGCACCGTGCCCGCGCTGACCACCGAGGTCGTGGAGCCGGTGGGGGCGGGCGACGCGTTCGCCGCCGGATTCCTCGCCGGACTGTGGCACGGAACGGACCTCACCCGGGCCCTGCGCCTGGGCCACATCACCGCGGCCTCCGCGCTGAGGGTCGTGGGGGACCACGGGCCCCTGCCCGACGAGGACACCGTCGGGGCCATGCTGTCCCGCACCGAGCAGGACTGGTGCCGGGCGGCGGTGTCGTAGGGGGCCGCGGCGGGCATGGACCGGCCGGAGCGCCCGGCGCTCCAGGTCAGCAGGGCCTGCGAGTGGCCCCGTCGACGACGAATCCGATCCCGATGCCGAGCATCCAGGTGTCCTTCGCCAGGGCCGTCCCGTCCTGCGTCGGGCGCAGGCTGCCCTCCTCGCGCATCCCCGGGGTGCGCAGGTACAGACCCACCAGCCCGGCCGAGAACGCGGTCAGACCGATGCCCGCCACAGCCGTGGGCACGACCGGCAGGAGCAGCGCCGCACCGAGCGTGATCTCACCGGCGGACAGCAGGCGGAGGAAGGTCTCGGGCCGCAGTCTGCCGAGGAACGGATAGGTGTTCTTCGCCATTCCGTGCATCATCGCAGCGGTCTGCTCGTCGGCCCCTCGCTTGGCCAGACCGGAATTGAGAATGAAGGCCCCGGTGGCGAGTCGTGGGGCGACATGCCTGAGCTCGATGGGCAGACGCATGGGAACTCCTAGCGGCGTTTCCTCGAAGACACGCCCAGGCTAGGACGCCCATGTGCCCCGCGCAGTGCGGGCGTCCGAGGCCTGCGCCGATCGGGTCACGGCGTCCCCCGCCGCCTACGCCCGGGCCAGTACGGGCGGATACTCCCGTCGCGGGACGCCTCGGCGGCCGCGGACCGGCAGCGTGGGTGGCGTGAAACTCGGCCGCCCCGCACGCAGGGCCTCCCTCGTCGTCCATGTCGTCGCCTCCGCCGCCTGGCTCGGGCTCACCTTCGGGCTGCTGGCGCTCGGCGTCACCGCGGCGACGAGCGCCTCCCCGGTGGCGGTGGAGGCCGCCGCCCGCTGCATGAAGCTGTTCGCCGACTGGCTGCTGCTCCCTCTCGCCCTGCTCACCCTGGTGAGCGGTCTGGTGCTGGCCCTGGGCACGCCGTGGGGCCTCGCCCGGCACCGGTGGGTGTACACCAAGTTCTGGCTCACCCTGGGCACGACCGCCGCCACGTTCTTCGCGCTGCGCCCCGGGGTGAACGCGGCGGTCGCCGCCGTGGCCGCCGGCGAGCCGCTGCCCGACGCGGGGGACGTGCTCTTCGGGCCGGTGGTCTCCCTGTCCGCCTATGTGTTCATGACGGTGCTCTCGCTCCTCAAGCCCTGGGGACTCACCCGGCGCGGTCGCCGGCTGCGGGAGCGTCCCGCGCCGGTCCGTCCGCCGCTCACCCGCTCAAGCCAAGGGTGAAATCCTTTTCAGACGCGGGTAGGGTAAGCAGGTGGACCTTACGCGGAGTGAGAGGGCGCGGGCGCAGGTGGTGACGATCCAGGACGTGGCGCGAGCCGCCGGAGTATCCCCGGCGACCGTCTCACGGGTCTTCAACGGCGGCAATGTCACCCCGGCACGGGTCCAGTCCGTGCAGCAGGCCGCCGCGGCACTCGGCTTCGCGCCCAACCGGCTGGCGCGGTCGCTGCGCAAACAGCGCTCCAGTGTCATCGCCCTGATCATCCCGGACATCGAGAACCCGTTCTTCACGTCACTCGCGCGGGGCGTCGAGGACGCGGCGCAGCGGACCAGCCTCTCGGTGGTGCTGTGCAACTCCGACGAGGACACCGACAAGGAGCGCCGCTACCTCGAGGTCGCCCTCGGCGAGCAGATGGCCGGCGTGATCGTGGCGGCGGCCTCCCAGGACGAGACGGACCTCGGCCCGCTGATCGCCCGCGGCGTCCCCGTCGTCGCCGTCGACCGCCGCCCGCGGGACGCGGAGGTGGACGCGGTCCGCCTCGACGACCGCCACGGCGGCGAGGCCGCCACCCGGCACCTGCTGCGGGCGGGGTACCGCAGGATCGCCTGCATCACCGGACCCCAGGGCGCCTCCACCTCCGAGGAACGCCTGGCCGGTCACCGGGAGGCGCTGCGGGCGGCCCGGCCGGGAGAGGCCGCGGACGACACCTACGTACGCCATGCCGACTTCCGGGTCGAGGGCGGCCGCGCCGCGATGCGGGACCTGCTGTCCCTGCCGGAGCCGCCCGACGCCGTGTTCGTCGCCAACAACCTCATGACCATCGGCGTGCTCGACGCCCTGCGCGAGGCGGGGCACACCCCGCCCGGCGTCGGCGTCCTCTCCTTCGGCGACGTCCCCTGGGCCTCACTGGTGCGGCCGTCCCTCTCGGCCGTGGAACTGCCCTCCTACGAGCTGGGCCGCACCGCGGCCGACCTGCTGCTCCAGCGCATCGAGGGCGGCGAGGCGCCCCTGCAGACCGTGGTCCTCCGTACGACGCTCCAGGTCCGGGAGAGCACCGGCGGCCCGACCGGTGACCGGCCGGCCGTCGCCGAGCGGTAGGTCCCCGAGCGGTAGGTCCCCGAGCGGTAGGACCCCGAGCGGTAGGTTCCCGAGCGCACACGAGCGGCGCCGCACCGGTCTGTCGGCCGGTGCGGCGCCGCTCGTCAGCGGTGAAGCGTGCCCGTCTACTTGATACCGGACGTCTTGATCGACTCGACGATCTGCCGCTGGAAGACGAAGAAGAGGATCAGCATGGGCAGCGCGGCCACCGTCGCCGCCGCCAGGATGTAGTTCCAGTTCGAGGTGTACTGCGTCTGGAACGAGGCGATGCCCAGCTGGACCACCGTCAGGTCCTGGTCGCTGGTGGCGACCAGCGGCCAGACGAAGGCGTTCCAGTTGGCGAGGAAGAAGAAGATCGCCAGCGCGGAGAGGATCGGCCGGGACATCGGCAGCACGATGTTCCAGTAGACCCGCCAGTGCCCGCAGCCGTCGATGACGGCCGCCTCCTCCAGCTCCTTGGGCAGGCCCAGATAGAACTGGCGCAGCAGGAAGATGCCGAAGGCGTTGAAGATCGCCGGGATGATCAGACCCGCGTAGCTGTCCAGCAGGCCCAGCTCGCGGGCGACCATGAACAGCGGGATCAGCACGACGGGTGCGGTGACCAGCAGGGTCGCGAAGATTGCGCCGAAGAGCTTCTCGCGGCCCGGGAAGCGCAGCCGGGCCAGCGCGTAGGCGGCCATCGAGTGGAAGAACAGGGCCGCGATCGTGATCACCGCGGAGATGAAGAAGCTGTTCCACAGGTAGCGCGCGAACGGCACCTCCGTGAAGACGTACACGAAGTTGTCGAAGGTGAAGTCCGTCGGGATCAGCTTGCCGTCGGTGACCGTCTCGCGGGTCTTGAAGGACGACGTGAGCATCCACAGGACGGGCAGGACGCTGATCACCGACAGGACGACGGCCAGCGCGGTCAGCCCGGTGCGGGGAGAGAGCGGCCGACGCCGGCCCGCCGGTGCTCCGGACCCGCCCGGCCCGCCCGGCCCGCCGGAACCGCCGGTCCGGCCGGTCCCGGTCGTCAGGGTGTCACTCGCCATCGTCGAACCTCCCGCCCCTCGTGAACTTGAAGATCACCGCGGACACGGCGACCATGATCAGCACCAGGAACGAGCCCATGGCCGACGCGTAGCCGTACTCGCCGAACCCGAAGGCCTGCTGGTAGATGTAGAAGATCGCCAGCGACGTGCCGTTGGCGGGCCCGCCGTTGGTCAGGACGAAGATCAGGTCGAGACCGCCGGTGATGGCCGCGACCGTGGACATCATCAGGACGAAGAAGCTGGTCGGGCGCAGCAGCGGCCAGGTGACGGAGCGGAACTGCCGCCATGGACCGGCGCCGTCCAGCTTCGCGGCCTCGTAGTACTCCTTGGGGATCTCCTGCAGACCCGACAGGAAGATGATCATGTAGTAGCCCATCATCACCCACACCATGACCGCGATGACGCAGCCGAGGGCGAGCGAGGGACTGCCGAGCCAGGACTCGCCGTCCAGGCCGGCCGCCCGCATGGCCCGGTTGACCGCGCCGGTCTGCTCGTCCAGCAGGAACTTCCACAGCACGCCGACCACCACGAGGCTGATGACGTACGGCAGGAAGAGCGCCGTGCGGTAGACGCCCATGCCGGGCAGCTTCTGCTTGACCAGCAGGCCGAGGCCGAGGCTCACGCAGAACAGCACCGGCACGAGGATCACCACGTACAGGCCGGTGATCTTCATGGAGTCCCAGAAGAGCGGGTCGTTCATCATCCGCTCGTAGTTGCCGAGCCCGATCCACTCGTAGCTGCCGAAGCCGCTGACCTGGAAGAAGCTCAGGGCGACGGACAGCACCATCGGGACGGCGACGAAGACCAGCAGCCCCAGGACGTCCGGGGCGAGGAAGAGGGCGGCGGCCAGCCACTCGCGGTGCCTGCGGCTGAGCCCTGGGCCTCTGGTCGAGACCGGTGCCTGCGCCGGGGCCGCGGCGGCCCGGCGCTCCTTCGCGGCGACGCTGCTCATATCAGGCTCGCCCCCTTGTAGCTCTTGGTGTACGCGTCGATGGACCGGGTGGCCCGCTCGATCTCGCCCGCCACGCCACGGCCGGCGAGCATGGTGCCCTGGATGGCGTCGGAGATCGCCTTGTAGACCACCGGGGGATAGCGCGGTTCGGCACGGCCCCCGGGGAAGATCTCGTCCTTGAAGCGGCGCATCACCTCGGCGTCGTAGCCGCCCTTGGCGGCGCCGCGCTCCAGGGCGCTGGCGCGGGGAGCCACGTCGGTCTTGGCCCGGACGCACCAGTCGACCATCCGGTCGATGGAGTCGTCCTTCATGGACCCGAGGGCCCAGACGCAGAACTCTGCCGCGACCTCGGGATTGCGGCCCTGCGCGTTGGCGCAGAAGGACCAGCCGCCCAGCGCGGTGACGTAGTCGCCGCCCGGGGGAGTGGGGAGCCTGAACACGCCGTACGGGTAGTCGGGCGCGAAGGCCTTGAAGCTGGCGACGTTCCAGATGCCCTGCTGCCACATGCCGACGTTGCCCCCCTTGAAGCCGCCGATCACGTCGCCCGCGGCGGGCACGGTGCGCGGGGCGATGCCGTGGCGCACGGCGTCCTGCCACAGCGCCAGGGCCTGGCGGGTGCCCTTGGAGTCGAAGGCGACGACGCCGTCCTTGTCGAGGACGTCGCCGCCGCCCTGCCACATCCACGGGTACCAGGTGAAGTTCTGGTAGTAGCCCGGGTTGGTCTCGAAGACGAGCCCGGCCGTGGTGCGGGAGCCCAGCTTGTCGCCGATGTCGAGCATCTGGTCCCAGGTGGTGGGGATGTCGGCCTCGGACAGGCCGGCCTTCTCCCACAGGCCCTGGGAGTAGAACATCGCCAGCGGCTCGACCTCCATGGGGAGGGCGTAGACCTTGCCGTCGACCTTGCGGCTGTCCAGGGAGGAGCCGAAGTCCTCGACGGCCGCCTTCTCCATGTGCGGGGTGAGGTCCTCCAGGACGCCCCCGTTGTAGTACCGCAGGAAGTCGCCGGGGGAGAGCATGAAGATGTCCGGGCCCTCGCCGGTGGCGAAGGCGGACGGCAGCTTGAAGCCGTTGAGGTAGGTGGGCTGCGGCAGGTAGACGAGGTCGATCTGCTGCTTGTGGGTGGCGTTCCACTTCCCGACCATGTCGGTGAACCACTTGGACTGCGCGTTGATCGCCGGGTCGGGCGAGCGCTGGGGTCCGTAGAAGTTCCAGAACTGGAGGTTGCCCCCCTTGGCCCGGGCCGTGCCGCAACCGGTGAGCAGGGCCGGGGCCGCGACCGCCGCGCCGGTGCCCGCCATGGCGGTGAGGAAGCGGCGGCGTGAGGTGCCGGCCGGGGACGGAGCCGGGTGCCCGGCTTCATTGCCGTGCTGGAGCATGCGTGCGCTCCTGTCGGAGTGGGATGGAGACGGAGGTGGGACGCTGTGGGGGCGTGGGGAGGGGACGTGCCCGGTCAGTCGACCTCGAGCGTGAGCAGGTCCGGAGTGGCCGGACGGGACACGCAGGCGGGTGCGTCCAGGTAGAACAGCGAGGTGCTCGCGATGTCGTCGCTGGTGGGCCGGTAGCGGTGCGGCAGCCCGTTGCCCTGGCCCGGGCCGATGCCGAGGCTCTGCACGGTGACGCTCAGGTCCTCGGCGAAGCGTACGGGGTCCAGGACGTGCCAGCGGTACATCCCGAACCGCTGCTGGCTGCGGTACAGCCCGTCCGGGCGCAGGATCTGGTTCAGACCGAGGTACGGGGTGGTGTACGCGGTGTAGCCCTGCCCGGGGACGTCGAAGTTCCAGGCGCCGCCGAAGTAGTCCTCGGTGCCGGTGCCGCAGATCGTCGGGTACTCGTCGTCGCCGTCGAGGTAGAACTTCAGCTCGCCCTCGCCCCACCAGCCGGGGCTGTTGACGCCCCACGCCAGGTACGTGCCCACATAGCTGCCGGCGCCGGTGACGCCGTCGAGCAGGGTGTGCACCTCGCCGAACGGCACGGGGTGGCTGCGGCGCCACTGGGCGTGGAAGTAGGAGGCGTCCTCCTCGACCTCGTCCAGTTCGTAGTCCACCTGGTAGTACAGCGTGACCTTCTCGGCGGTCAGGTTCTCCAGGGTGATGCGCGCCTTGCGGCGGAAGGGCATCGGCCAGTACGCGTTGAAGCCGCCGTTGGGGTTGGCCGCGACGGGCACGGAGGAGACCTGGCTGAAGACGTTCCAGCCGTTGCAGAAGAAGTCGCCGAGCGGGACCTCGACGGCCGGGGTGTCCTCCCCCTCCCAGTACATCCGCAGCAGGGTGCCGCGCCAGGCGCCGTGCGGGTCGGTGGTGCACCACAGGTGACGGATGGTGCCGGGGCCCTCGATGTCCGCGAGCACCGCCGTCTCGCCGGCGGCGATGTCGATGCTGGGGGAGATCTTCCAGCCCGGTCCGAGGCGGCTCGCCGCCACGGCTCCGGTGCCCTCCGTGGCCCGGCCGCCGCCGGCCCTGGCGCCGGTGAAGTTCTCGGCGCTGATGGAGCGGCTGACGGCGCGCGTCCTGCGGGAGATGCCGTCGAGTCCAAAGGTCGTCATCGTGTCTTGCCCTCAAGGTGGAGTTGCGGAGCGCGCCGTGGGCCCGAGGGGGCGTCGTGGGCGCGGGGAGGACGGTACGCCGTCTTCGTGACGTCGTGCCGTTCCTGCATCCCTGAAATCCATTTCACCGAAACGTAGAGCGGCCTCCAAGGGGTGTCAAGAGGTGAGACGCCTGCGCGTTCCCGCGTAGCATCCACCCCCTTTTGACCCGGCATTCTGCGGACAAGTCGCGTCATGTGTGCGCTCCCTTGACGCTGAAATCGATTTCTGCGAACGTGCTCGCCATGCCTCGCAACGCAGTCATCGGTGTGGACATCGGCACCTCGAGCAGCAAGGGCGTACTCGTCGGCCTCGACGGCACCCTGATCCGCTCGGCCGTACGGGAACACACCCCCGCCAGGCCGGGTCCCGGCCGCTTCGAGATGGACGCCGCCGTCTGGTGGGACGAGTTCACCGCCCTCGCCCGCGAACTGGCCGCCCCCGGCGACGTCACCGTGACCGCCGTCGGCGTCAGCGGCATGGGCCCCTGCGTCCTGCTGACCGACGAGCACGACACACCGCTGCGCCCCGCGATCCTCTACGGCGTGGACACCCGCTCGGTCCGCCAGATCGAGCGGATCGAGGCACGGCTCGGCGCCGACGAGATCATCCGCCGGGGCGGTTCCGCCCTCACCACCCAGGCGGCCGGGCCCAAGATCGCCTGGGTCGCCGACGAGGAACCGGAGCGCTACGCCCGCGCCCGCCGCCTCTACATGCCCAGCTCCTGGCTGGTCCGCAGGCTCACCGGTGCCTACGTCCTTGACCACCACTCGGCCAGCCAGTGCACACCGCTCTACGACACCCACGCCCGCCAGTGGCACGCCCCCTGGGCCGCCGAGGTCGCCCCCGGCATCGAACTGCCGCCGCTGCGCTGGTCCGGCGAGGCCGCGGGCACCCTCACCCCGGACGCCGCCCGGGACACCGGCCTGCCCGCCGGCATCCCGGTCACCACCGGCACGATCGACGCCTGGGCGGAGGCCCTGAGTGTGGGCGCCCAGCACACCGGCGACCTGATGCTGATGTATGGCACCACCATGTTCCTCGTCCACACCGTCCCCGAGCCCCTCACCAGCGAGTCCCTGTGGGGTACGGTCGGCGCCCTGCCCGGCACCCGCAACCTGGCCGGCGGCATGGCCACCTCCGGGGCGGTCACCAACTGGCTGCGGGACCTGTTCGCCGACGGCGACCACACCGTCCTGACCCGGCAGGCGGCCGAGTCCGGACCCGGCGCCAACGGCCTGCTGATGCTGCCGTACTTCTCCGGTGAACGCACACCGGTCATGGACCCGGACGCCCGCGGCGTGATCGCCGGCCTGACGCTCTCCCACACCCGCGGCGACCTCTACCGGGCGGCCCTGGAGGCCACCGGCTTCGGCGTCCGGCACAACATCGAGGTGATCGAGGCGGCCGGCGGCGACATCCGCCGCGTGGTCGCCGTCGGCGGCGGCACGCAGGGCGACCTGTGGACGCAGATCGTCTCCGACATCACCGGCCGCCCGCAGGAACTGCGCACCACCACCATCGGCGCGAGTTACGGCGGCGCGCTGCTGGCCGCCGGGCTCGTCCAGGACGTCTCCGTCGACGACTGGAACCCGGTGCGCGCCACGGTGGCACCGCGCCCCGAACACGCCCGGCGCTACGACGACCTCTACGCCCTCTACCGGCGCCTCTACCCGGACACCTCGGACGTCGTCCACACCCTGGCGACCTTCCAGGACCGCTGACCGACCGACCCGCTCGACCCCGCCGGCCCCCACCGGCCGGACGCACAACCTACGGAGACCGCATGACCGCGTACACCCTGCCCGTACTCCACGAGCCGCCGGCCGCCGAGCCGGCCACCGTATACACCGTGACCAGCGGCGATCTCCGCCCGGCCGCCAACACCACCTGCTGGCCCACCCAGGAGAAGCTGGAGAAGGACCTCTCGGCCGCCCTCGCCTCCCTGGGCCGCGGGGTGCGCCGCGGCCACCCGGTCGACGAGGTCAAGGGCCACGGGTTCATCGACAGTCAGCGCGCCGGCATCGAGGTCTTCAAGAACCTGCCCAGGGACGCCCCGCTGATCGTCGTCGAGGCCGTGTGGCAGTACAGCCATCACGTCCTCGCCGGACTCCGCGACCACCGCGGACCGATCCTGGTCGTGGCCAACTGGAGCGGTGAGTACCCGGGCCTGGTCGGCCTGCTGGGCCTGGCCGGCAGCCTCACCAAGGCGGGCATCGACTACTCGGTGCTGTGGAGCCCCGACTTCACCGACGCGTGGGCGCGCGATGGCCTGCGGACCTGGCTGGAGACGGGCACCCTGACCCATGACACCAGCCACGTCCGGCCCCTGCCCCCGCTGCCGAAGGACGCCGAGACCGAACTGGGCACGGCCCTCGCCCGGCAGCTGCGCGAGGAGAAGGCGATCATCGGCGTCTTCGACGAGGGCTGCATGGGCATGTACAACGCGATCATCGACGACGAGTTCCTCAATCCTCTCGGCATCTACAAGGAACGCCTCTCGCAGAGCGCCCTGGTCGCGGAGATGAACAAGGTCGCCGACGAGGAGGCCCAGGCCGTCCGCACCTGGCTCGACGACGCCGGCATGACCTTCCACACCGGGACCGACGAGGCCACCGAACTCACCGACGCCCAACTGCTCAGCCAGTTCAGGATGTACATCGCCGCACTGCGCATCTCCGACGACTTCGGACTCGACGCGGTCGGCATCCAGTACCAGCAGGGTCTCAAGGACACCGTCCCGGCCAGCGACCTCGCCGAGGGCCTGCTGAACAACGTCCAGCGCCCGCCGGTGCGCAGCCGCGACGGCGCCCGCGAGCTGTACGCCGGCGCGCCGCTCCCGCACTTCAACGAGGTCGACGAGGGCGTCGCCGTCGACTCCCTGGTCACCAACCGCATCTGGACGGCGATGGGCCTCGACCCGGCCACCACGCTGCACGACATCCGCTGGGGCGAGGAGTACGACGGCCGCTTCGTCTGGGTCTTCGAGATCTCCGGCTCCGTCCCCGCCTCCCACCACGGCGGCTACGACAAGTCGTACAGCATGCGGCAGCCGCCGATGTTCTTCCCGCTCGGCGGCGGCACCCTCAGCGGGGTCTCCAAGCCCGGCGAGATCGTCTGGTCGCGCGTCTTCCTGATGGACGGCCGCCTCCACGTCGACCTCGGCCGCGCGAGCGCCGTCGAGCTGCCCGAGGAGGAGACCCGGCGCCGGCTGGACGCCACCAACCCGCAGTGGCCGATCATGCACGCGGTCCTGCACGGCGTCACCCGCGACCAGTTCATGGCCCGCCACCGCGCCAACCACCTCAACGTCGTCTACGCGCCCGACGCGGCCACCGCCGACCGGGCGCTGCGGGCCAAGGCCGCCCTCTTCGCCGAGCTGGGCGTCGAGGTGCACCTGTGCGGCGACGTGGCGCTGTAGTACTCCCTGCTCCCGCCCCGCTTCGGCGGCTCGCGGCTGCGCCGCCACCGGGCGGTTCGTAGCATGAGGCCATGAGCGGCACAGCCCCGGAAACGATGCGGGCGGCGTACATCGACGCCGTCGGACCGGCCGACGCCGTCCGCCAGGGAGAACTCCCCGTGCCGCCCGTGGGCCCCACGGACGTGCTCGTGCGGGTGGCGGCGGTGGCCGCCAACCCCGTGGACACCTTCGTACGGTCCGGTGCGTACGCCACACCGCTGCCGCTGCCCTTCGTCGTCGGCCGCGACCTGGTGGGCGAGGTCGCCGTGGCCGGGCCCGGCGCCGCGGGCTTCACGGCCGGGCAGCGGGTGTGGTGCAACAGTCTGGGCCACGCGGGCCGCCAGGGTTCCTTCGCCCAGTACGCGACGGTCGCCGCCGAACGCCTCTACCCGGCGCCGTCCGGCATCGACGCGGAGCACCTCGTGGCGGCCGCCCACCCGGCGGCCTCGGCCTGGCTCGCGCTGTTCCGGCACGGCCGGCTGCGGGCGGGGGAGACCGTGTACGTCGGGGGCGGCGCCGGGAACGTGGGCGGCGCCGCCGTCGCCCTGGCCGCCCGGGCCGGAGCCCGCGTGGTCGCCACGGCGCGTGCGGAGGACGCCGCGGAGGTGCGGGGCCTGGGCGCCGCCGAGGTCCTCGACCACCGCGCGCCCGACCTCGAAGCGCGCGTGCGCGGGGCCGCCCCCGACGGCTACGACGTGCACCTGGACACGTCCGGGCACGGGGTCCTCGCCGACGCCGTGGACTCGCTGGCGCCGGGCGGGCGGCTGGTCGCGATGGTGGGACTGGGCACCGGGCCGGCCGCACTGTCCGTGGGCGGGCTCTACACCAAGGACGCGAGCATCGTCGGGTTCGCGATCAGCAACGCCACGACCGCCGACCTCGCCGAGGCGGCGCGGGGCGTCGCGGGCGTCCTCGCGGACACCCCGTGGCGCCCGCGCATCGCCGACCGGCTGCCGCTGTCGATGACGGCCGAGGCCCACCGCAGGCTGGAGGCCGGCGAGGTGCGGGGGCGGCTGGTCCTCAGGCCCTCTTGATCGTCTTTCCGGCCGGCCGGGTCCGGTCCATGGTGGGCATGTCGAAGGAAACCCGAAACCCGTCACAAGAGCGTGGGGGTCCAGGAATGCGCCGTGAAGACCTGCCGGCACCGGAGTCGGGACTGCTGCTCACCCACTTCCTCACCGTGGCCGACGTGCCGCGCTCGCGAGCCTTCTACTCCGAGGTGCTCGGCGGCGAGGTCGTGCTCGCGGAGAACCCGTGCATCGTCAAGCTCGCGAACAGCTGGATCATCATGAACCCGGGCGGGGGACCGACGCCGGACAAACCCGACGTCACCCTGCGCCCGCCGGACGACCCCGGGACGGCCACGAGCTTCCTCAACATCCGGGTGGCCGACATCGAGCGCTGCCACCGTGAGTGGAGTGCGCTGGGCGCCGAGTTCCTCACCCCGCCGATCGACCGGAAGGCCGAGCTGCGGTGCTACCTGCGCGACCCCGACGGATACCTGATCGAGGTCGGCCAGGCCACCGGGCTGCTGGAGGGCATCCTCGCCGATCCGCCCGCGGGCCGGAGCTGACCCGCCCAGCGGGACCGGCAGGGCTCCCTCAGGGCTGCGGACGGACGGTCAGCAGCTGCTGGGCGTGCCCCACGGGGCCGTCCAGGTCGTGCAGCACGGTGCTGGTGACGCCCTGACCGGTGGGCCCGAAGACGACCGTGGTGTCCAGGCCGGTCCAGCGCCCCCGCGGCGCACGGTGCAGGTGCAGGGTCAGATCGACGTTCGGGAACATCCACTCCCGCGGCGACTGACGCACGGCGATGCCGTTGGCCGTGTCCACCAGCGCGACGTAGGAGGCCAGCGGGCTCGCGCTCTCCCCGGCGACCAGATCGAGGCCGGTGGAGATCCAGGCGGCGGTGCGACCCGGCCGGGGCGGGGCGAGCGGTCGTACGTCCAGGGAGGCGATGTATCCGCCGGGCCACTCGGTCTCCATCGGCCAGCGGGCCAGGGTGTCCGGCGGGGCGAGCCGGTCGGCACCGCCACCGGCGACGGCGCTCGTGTCCCCGTCGGCCAGCAGCCACGCCCTGGCCCGCGCCACCGACCGGTCCGCTATGAGCGCGGTCGCCTCGACCAGCTCGATGGTGCGTCCCGGCCGGACGGTCTCCACCCGTATCTCGCACTCGTCGAGTGCCGGGCGGCCCAGGATGTCGAAGCTGATCCGGCTCAGTGACATGCCCGCACCGGCACGACCCGCCAGATGGCGGTCCACGGCGTGGACGATCAGCCCCCCGAGCGGACTGAAGTGCTGCTCGTCCGAGCTCCACGCCCCGCCCGCGTGCCGGGTCGGCTTGTAGCGGTGCTCGTCGATCCGCTCGTAGTAGCTGTCCGGGGTCGCTGTGCTGGTGTTCAACGGGCTGCTCCTGGAACGACGGCGCTGACGAGGACGAGGACGACGGCGGGCCCGGACGGCCGGCGCCGGGGCCGCGACCAGGATAGTTCGGCGGCGAATCACTGCCCCGCCCGAGTGGGACGCCCCCGGCTGGGAACCCAGCTGGCCCGAATGCCGAGGGTGGGCGCGCAGGCGAAGGAGCACCACGATGGCGAAGGACCGCGACGACGGCGACCGCCTGAAGAAGGGCGACAAGGCCACCTGGAGCAGCCACGGCTCCCGCACCGAGGGGGAGGTGGAGAGGAGGATCACCGAGCGCGCCGAGGCGGCCGGCCGCACCGTGGACGCCTCCGCCGACGACCCGCAGTACCAGGTCCGCAGCGACAGGTCGGGCCGGTCGGCGGTGCACAAGCCGTCCGCGCCGAAGAAGAGGTGAGGCGCCATGGACGGCAACGAGCAGGACCGGACCCGGGACGCCTCTCGCGAACTGGTGAACATGACGCCGGCGGGACTGGACCGGTGGCTCGACACCGACGAGTCGCGCGACGCCGGGCACCACCAGGACGGCGGCGAGTCCGTGGGCCACGCGTCGGGACGCCGGATCGTCGAGATCCTGCACAAGAACAGGGGCGACCTCTCCGACGACGACTACGAGCACATGCGCAAGGTCGTCGGCTACGTCCGCCGTCACCTGGCCCAGCGCCCGCCGGGCGACGTCGAGGACACCCGGTGGCGGTACTCGCTGATGAACTGGGGCCACGACCCCCTGGCCCACCATGAATGACGACCCGCACCGGCGCCCCGAGGGCGTCAGCGACGAGACCGTCGAGGCCCTCGGGTCCCTGTCCAAGGCCCTGGAGACGACCGAGTGCGCCCGCGGCCACCTGTTCGCCTTCCACCAGCACACCGGCTCGGCGGACTTCGAACTCGACCGCGCCGTCGAGCTGCTGCGCGCCGCGGGGCACCCGGAGCTGGCGGAGCGGGTGCGCACCGAGATCCTGGGCCGCAACGTCATCCCCGGCCACTGGACGTTCCAGATCGTCGACGCCTACGACCGGACGTACTACCAGCCGTTCCGGGACCTGGAGCGGGATGCGGTGGCGCGCCTCGCCGAGGGCCGCCGCCACCTGTACGAGGCGGAGCTGAAGGAGGTCCGCCGGACCCGGAACCACCCGGACCACACCTCCCGCCCGGACGGCCCCCGCGGCTGACGGTCTCTCCCGCCCGCGGCCCGGGGTTCAGTCGCGTCCGCGGGCCCGCCTGAAGCGGTCCAGTCCCTCGGAGAGGTCGACGATCGGCTCCGGATAGGCGTCGTACGCGGCCCGCTCCGCCTCCGGCAGCCGCCAGGGCTCGTGCACCGAGCGGCCCGCCAGCCCCGCCAGCTCGGGCACCCAGCGCCGGACGTACGCCCCGTCGGGGTCGAACCGCCGTGCCTGTGTGGTGGGGTTGAGGACGCGGTGCGGTCGGGTGTCGGTACCGGTGCCCGCGGCCCACTGCCAGTTCAGCTGGTTGTTGGCCACGTCGCCGTCGACGAGCAGCTCCAGGAAGTGCCGGGCGCCGACCCGCCAGTCCACGTACAGCGTCTTGGTGAGGAAACTGGCGGTCAGCAGGCGGCCCCGGTTGTGCATCCACCCCTCGTGCCGCAGCTGGCGCATGGCGGCGTCCACGACCGGGTAGCCCGTGCGTCCGTCCCGCCAGGCGGCGGCGTCCGCCTCGGCGGCCGCGCCGGTGCGCCAGCGGTCGTGCCGGGTGCGGTAGTCGGCGGCCGAGGTGTGCGGGCGGGCGGCCAGCACCTGGTGGTGGAAGTCCCGCCAGGCCAGCTGCCGCACGAACGCCTCGGCTCCGGGGCCGCCCGCACGCCGGGCCCGGTGGACCAGCTCGACGGGGGAGAGGGCGCCGAGGTGCAGGTCGGGGGAGAGCCGGGAGGTGGCGTCGCCGGCCAGGTCGTCGTGGTGGTCGGCGTAGCCGTCGATGCCGCCGCGCAGCCACGCCGTCAGACGCTTCCTGGCGTCCCGTTCCCCACCGGCCGGCAGCCCCGGGGACAGTCCCGTCGGGTCCCCTCGGGCGGGCAGCGGCTCCGAGCCGACGCCGTCCGGGACCCGGACCCCGCGCGGGGCGGCCAGCGGCTCACGGACGGAACGCTCGCTCCAGCGCCGGAAGTACGGCGTGAACACCGCGAAGTGGTCGGAGGAGGCCGGGGTGACGGATCCCGGGGCCAGCACGGTGGTCACGGCGTCGTGCACGTGCAGCCGGCAGCCCCGCGCCGCGAGGGCGGACCGCAGGAGTTCCTCGCGCCGGTGCGCGTGCGCGCTGACGTCGGCCGCCAGGTGCACCTCGTCGGCCTCCGCCTCCGCGGCCACCGCGCACACCTCGTCGACCAGGTCGCCGGAGCGGACGACCAGGCGCCCGCCCCGGTCGCGCAGCCCGGAGTCCAGGTCCCGCAGACAGTCGGCGAGGAGGGCGAGCCGGTTGGGCGCGGCGAATCCGGCGGCGTCCACGGCCCGGTCGCGGACGAACAACGGCACCACGGCCTCGGAGCGGTCCAGGGCAGCACGCAGCGGCGGATGGTCGTGCAGCCGCAGATCGCGGGTGAACAGGACGACCGACGTGGCCATGGCGCGCCTCTCAGGGAGTGTCGGGCGGGCGACGGTACCGGACCGACGGGCCCCCGGCGCGGGGACGCGCTGGCCACCTCCGCGCCCGGTCGGTGCGCTCGCGCCCGCCCGGGCGCGGAGTGTCCCGTGGTGGGGCGCGCCGGCCCCGGCGGAGACCCCGGCACCCTCGCCGCTCGTCCTACCGGGTCCTTCGGCTGCCTGGCTCATCCGGCTCCGTCGCTCGCGGGTCGGCCGTCACCGTGACCCCTTCCCCCGAACGGGACGCCGTTGACGCGTCCCGGCCCGGATCGACCCTTCTATACGCTGATCACGTGGCGACAGCGAACCAGCGTGGACAGTACGCGCACGAGCGGGGGACCGGACCCGGCCCCGAGGCGAGCGACCTGCACGTCCTCGCCGTCCAGCTGAGGCGGATGAACGGCGAGATCAACCGCGTCGTGCACGGTTTCGCCGGTGCCCACACGCTGCACGCCACCGACATCCAGGCCCTCGCGGCGATCCTGGACGCGCCCGAACCCATGACGCCGGGACGGCTGCGCCGGCACCTGGGGCTGACCTCCGGCGCGGTGACGGCCTGCGTGGACCGGCTCGAGCGCGCCGGACACGTGCGCCGGGTCCGGGAGAGCGCCGACCGTCGGGTCGTCCACCTGCACTACGTGCCCGAGGCCCGCGAGGCGGCCCGACGGTACTTCCGTCCGCTGGCCGACGCCGCCGTGGCCGCCCGCGCACGGTTCGACGACGACGAGCTGGCCGTCGTGGCCCGCTTCCTGGCGGCGATGAACGAGGAGCTGGGCCACGTGGCGTCGGACGACCGCTGAGCCCGGCGCCGCCTTGACGGACGGCGGTGTGGCGCGCCGTCCGGAACTGCGACCGCACCCGAAGGTAACTCGATGATTGAGATTGTTTATGATCGAGCCGCATTTGGTGCCAGCGCCGCCCGAGATTTGGAGACCCGACACCGATGTCCACCCCCTCCCGAGCGTCCCGAGGTCCCCGACGCGCCCGATGGCTCGTCCCGGTCCTTCTCCTCCTGGTCTGGCTCGTCGTCGGCGGAGCCCTCGGCCCCTACGCCGGCAAGCTCGGCGAGGTCGCCACCAACGACCAGGCCTCCTTCCTGCCCCGAAGCGCGGAGTCCACGCGGGTCGTCGAAGCGCAGCAGGCCTTCCAGCAGGACGAGACGCTCCCCGTGATCGTCGTCTGGACCGCCGACGGCAACGGCGACGCCACGGTCACCGCGCACCAGCAGGCCGCCACCCGTTCGGTCGCGGCCCTCCAGGGCGACCCGGGGATCGTCGGATCCGCGAGCCCCGCGCTCCCCTCGGACGACGGCCGGGCACTCCAGGCCGTCGTCCAGGTCGAACCGGACCTCGGCGAACGGCTCCCGGAGGTGCTGGCGGACATCGGCGAAGCCGCCGGACAGGTCCCCGGCACCCGGGCTCAGCTCGCCGGGCCCGCGGCCTCCCGGGCCGACCTCTCCGACGCCTTCGCGGGCATCGACGGCCTGCTGCTCGCCGTCGCGCTGATCACCGTCCTGGTGATCCTGCTGCTCGTCTACCGCAGCGTGCTGCTGCCCCTGGTCATCATCCTGAGCGCGGTCTTCGCACTGGCCCTGTCGTGCGCCATCGTCTACGCCCTGGCCGACCGCGACGTCGTACGCGTCGACGGACAGGTCCAGGGCATCCTCTCCATCCTGGTCATCGGCGCCGCCACCGACTACGCGCTGCTGCTCACCGCCCGCTTCCGCGAGGAGCTCGCCCGCCGTCCGGACCGCTTCGGCGCCGTGCGCGCCGCGCTGCGCGACTCCTGGGGCGCCGTCGTCGCCAGTGCGGCCACCGTCGCGCTCGGCCTGCTGGCGCTGCTGCTCAGCGACCTGACCAACAACCGCGCGCTCGGACCCGTGGGTGCCATCGGCATCGTCTGCTCGGTGCTGAGCACGCTCACCTTCCTGCCCGCCGTCCTGGTGCTGCTCGGCAAGGTCGCCTACTGGCCGGCCAAGCCGGTGCGGACCGGCGACCCGGAGGCCGGACACCGGCTGTGGCACCGCGTCGCCGCGCTCGTGGACCGCGCTCCGCGCCGCATCTGGGCCGCCTCGCTGGCCGCGCTGCTCGCCTGCGCCGCCTTCGCGCCGACCCTGAGCTCCAAGGGCGTCCCGCTCGACGAGATCTTCGTGAACGACACGCCCTCGGTCGCCGCCCAGCAGACCCTCGCCGAGCACTTCCCCGGCGGTTCCGGCAACCCGGCCGTCGTCATCGCCGAGGCCGACCGTCTCGGCCCGGTCCTCCGGGCCGCCCGCGACACCGGCGGCGTCGCCTCGGCCGACCCGGTGACCGACTCCGGCCGCCCCGGCGCCGGTACGCCCCTGGTGGTCGACGGACGCGTACGCATCGACGCGACGCTCGAGGCGCCCGCCGACAGCGACGCCGCCAAGAGCACGGTGGTCCGGCTGCGGGCCGCCGTCCACGAGGTCGCCGGGGCGGACGCCCTCGTCGGCGGCTACACCGCCCAGCAGTACGACACCCAGCAGACCGCGGGCGAGGACCGCACACTCATCGTGCCGGTGGTCCTCGCCATCATCCTGGTCGTCCTGATCCTGCTGCTGCGCTCCCTGCTGCTGCCCGTCCTGCTGGTCGCGACCGTGGCGCTGAACTTCCTGGCCACCCTGGGCGTCTCGGCGCTCGTCTTCACCCATGTGTTCGGCTTCAGCGGCACCGACGCCTCCGTCCCGCTGTACGGCTTCGTCTTCCTGGTGGCCCTGGGCGTTGACTACAACATCTTCCTCATGTCCCGGGTACGGGAGGAAGCGCTGCGCCACGGCGTGCGCGAGGGCATCCTGCGCGGGCTGACCGCCACCGGCGGCGTGATCACCTCGGCCGGCGTGGTCCTCGCCGCCACCTTCGCCGCGCTCGGGGTGATTCCGCTGGCCTTCCTGCTGCAGATCGCCTTCATCGTGGCCTTCGGCGTCCTGCTGGACACGCTGGTGGTGCGCTCCCTGCTGGTCCCGGCGCTCGCCCGCGACATCGGCGCCGTCGCCTGGTGGCCCGGGCGGCTCGGACACCGGACCCGGGCGGGGCGGGACTGAACCGCCCCGCTCCTCACGCCTTCGGACGCCGCTCCGCGGGGCGCACCGTGCCGAGGAAGCGCCGTACGTCGATCTCGATGACGACCCGCTCCGGGTTCGCCCGGGGCTGCCGGTAGCGGGCCGCGTAGCGGGTCTCCGCGTCATGGACCGCCCCGGCGTCGTCGAGCACGGAGGCGACGCCCTCCAGCGTGGACCAGCGCCGGCCGTCCACCTGGCCCACGGCGACGACCGTCCCGGCGGTCCGCCGCACGTTGCGTGCCTTCGCGGTGTCCCGGCTCGTGATCACCCGCGCCGTGCGGGTGGCGTGGTCGTACGTCACCCCGACCGGAACCAGGTGCGGCGTGCCGTCGGCCCGCGGCGTCGACAGGAAGCACACCCGGCGCTCCTGCCAGAACCGGACGAACTCGTCGTCCGCGTCGTGCTGTTCCCCGGCGTCCATCCACTCTCCTCGGCCGTGCCACGTGTGTCCCGTGCGCACCAGCATCGCCCGGCGGGCCGGCCGGCCGTTCGGCGGGGTGCGTGCGGCGGGCCGCCACCGCTCTCCGGCACGCCGGAGAGCCGTGTCACGCGGCGTCGCGGTCGGACACCCGGCCCGCGCCGGGACCGCGCTCCGTGCCGGGACCGCGCTCCGCGCCGCTTCCGCCGCCCGGGAGGAGACGCAGATGCCGGCGCCGGGCGTGCCGGGGCGGCGCCGGATCACCGAACAGGCGGTCCTCCAGATACGTCATGGTGAACAACAGCAGACCCAGTGCGGGCAGCAGCAGGACGGCAACGATGACCACGCCGGGGACCCCTTCCACCGAGGGACGACCCCCTGCGGGTGCCCGGACGGGCGCCGGTGAAAGCCGTCATGTTCGCGCGGCGGACGGGTAGGCGGCCCCGACGACGGACAAGACACCCCCGAGGAACGGAGCAGCCGAGCCGATGTCGCACACCTCCCCGTCCGCCGCCCAGGACTCGAACCCGCGACTGGCGGGCTCGTGGTCGGACTGGATCGGCGACCACACCACCGCACTGATCGGGATACCGCTGCGCATCGCGCTCATCGTCGTGATCCTGCTCGTGCTGCGCGCGGTGGCCAAGCGGGCCATCACCCGGGTCGTCCAGCGGGTCCTGGAACCGTCGGCGGGCGAGGCCGAACGCAGCCGCCCCCGCAGGCCGTCGCGCGGCGCCGCCGTCCTGCACCGCGACCGGTCCCGGGCACGGCAGCGCCGCGAACAGCGGGCCCGCACCATCGGCTCGGTGCTCAGCAGCGCCGTCACCATCGTGCTGTTCATGGTCGGCGTGGCCATGGTGCTCGACCAGGTCGGCATCGCCCTCGGCCCGCTGCTGGCCAGCGCCGGGGTGGTCGGTCTGGCCATCGGTTTCGGTGCCCAGAGCCTGGTCGCGGACTACCTGTCCGGGCTGCTCATCATGGTCGAGGACCAGTACGGCGTCGGCGACTCGGTCGACCTCGGCGAGGCCGTCGGCGAGGTGGAGCACGTCGGCCTGCGCCTCACCCATGTCCGCGACCTCAACGGCGGCCTGTGGCACATCCGCAACGGCGAGATCCTGCGCGTCCGCAACGACAGCCAGGAATGGGCCCGGGCCGTCCTGGACGTCGCCGTGTCCCACGACGCGAACCTCGACACCGTCCACCGCGTGCTGGAGGAGACCGGCCGCGCGCTGCGCGAGGAGCCGGACTTCGCGGACGTCCTGCTGGAGGACCCCGCGGTGTGGGGCGTGCAGTCCCTGGACGCCGACGGGGTCCTGGTACGCCTCGCCGTCAAGACGGTGCCGCTCCAGCAGTGGGGCGTCACCCGCGAACTGCGCCGCCGGGTCAAGGAGGCACTGGACGAGGCGGGCGTCGAGATCCCCTTCCCGCGCCGGGCGGTGTGGGTGCGCACCGACAGCACCGACGGCACCGACAGCACCGGCGGCGACGCGGAGGCGCTCACGCGCTGACGGACCGCTGCGCCGGCGCCGGATTTGCGGTACCGGCAAAGACTTTTGGCGTCGCCGGCCCGGCCGGGGCAGCCTGCACACGGGGCGCGCCGCTCGCGCGCCTCCCACCGAGCAGACGACCCCCGCCCCAGGAGGCACCATGACCGACACCCCCGCGCCGGCTCCCGCCGCGGAATTCTGGGAGGCCCGCTACCGCGACTCCGGCCGCGTGTGGAGCGGCCGCCCCAACGAGCTGCTGGTGCGCGAGGCGGCCGCCCTGACGCCCGGCACCGCCCTGGACCTCGGCTGCGGCGAGGGCGGCGACGCCGTGTGGCTGGCCGCCCAGGGCTGGCGGGTCACCGGCGTGGACATCGCCGTCACGGCCCTCGAACGCGCTGCCGTGCACGCGGCCGAGGCCGGTGTCGGGGACCGTGTCGCCTGGCAGCGGCACGAGTTGGGCGACTCGTTCCCGGAGGGCACCTTCGACCTGGTGAGCGCGCACTACCTGCAGTCGCCGGTCGCCCTGGACCAGCGGGGGGTCCTGCGCCGCGCGGCGGCCGCCGTCGCCCCCGGCGGCACTCTCCTGCTCGTCCTGCACGCCGGCTGGCCGTCCTGGCAGACCGAACCCCCGTTCGACGCGGAGTTCCCCACCCTGGACGGCGTGCTGGCCGACCTCGCCCTGCCGGACGGCGGATGGACCGTCGAGACCCGCGAGACCGTCCGCCGTGCCAGCACCTCGCCCGACGGTGTCGAAGGCCACCGTGAGGACCACGTGTGGCGGTTGCGGCGAAGCCAGTGATGTCTGGTTTGCGCTATTTGTTGAAAAAGTTATCTCATGAGTTTTCTGAGAGATAGGCATGGTTTTGTGAGTACGGGGACACCTGTGGTGTGAAGGCTTTTGGCCGACCAGAGGGAGATGGTGACATGCCTTCCAAGGAGACGGTGACCGAAGAGATCACCCGCACCCCGAACATCGACATCGACGCGGCGCTCGACCCGGCCGAGGCGGAAGGCGTCTTCCGCGACAGCCGCGAGTGCGCGGCACTGGCCCTGGCGGGCGGCGACTACGGCCTGCTGCTGTCGCCGCCGACCCCGCGCCCGAAGAAGGGCTGACCGACCGACAGGAGCAGTGAATGCACCAGCCAAGCACTTCGTCCTTCCTGAAGGACGCGGTGCGGGAGTTGGCAACCGGCGTGGCCTCCGCTCTCAGCAGCGGGGGCCACGGCCCGGTGTCCGGGGACCTGTCGCCGGCCACCGGCACCGACGGCTTCGCACCGGCCGCCGTGCGGGTTCTGGGAGCCGACTTCCTGCTGCCGCACCTTCTCTTCGGCACCCGCCCGGGCGAGGCCGAACTCGCCCTGTTCCGCCGGGCCGTGGAGAGCTACCCGCCGCGTGCCGACGCCGCGCCCACCGTGGTGTGGAGCCACTGGGCGATGACCCGGGCCCTGCACCGGTCCGCGGGGCCCGGCCCGGCCGGTCCCGAACCCGCCGCCGGCTGGCTCGACGTCGCCGACTGGCGGACCCTGAGCCACCAACTCGCCGTCCTGGCCCCGCTCGCCCTCCCCGGCGAGGAATGCGCCGTGGCCCGCGTGGCCCGGCAGCGCCCCCTCGACCTGGCCCGCGGCTTCGTCCGCGCGGTCCGCCGCCGGGACTGGCTCCAGGCGGCCGGCGCCGGCCGCTGGCTGACCCTGCTGGACGGCGTCCCTCAGACCCTCGGCCTCGAGTCCGGGCTGGACTTCGTGGAACTCATGGCCGACGGCGACCCGCAGGTGGGCATCCAGGTACGGGCCGCCCGGCTGCTGCGGGCCGGAGCACTCGTGTGAGCGCCGCGCCCGTCCGGGAGGCGGTCCGGAGCGTACGGGACGTGGCGGACACGGCACTGGCCTGGGCGGACGCGCACCGCGACGCGTTCACCCTGGGCGACGACGCCCTCGCCGCGCACGCCGAGGTCGACCGCACCTGGAAACCACTCGGCGAACTCGCCCAGGTGTGCGCCACCGTGGCCGCGCTCACCAGCCCCGCGGACCCCCTGCACACCCGCGCCCGCGACCTGCTGGCGCACGCCTGGGACCAGACCGGACGGGGCGCGCTCCTGACCGCGCTGCAACGCCAGGAGCCCTTCGCGACGTACCCGCTGGAGGTCTACGCCGCCTTCGCCGCGGCCGGGCTGCGCCACCGCGACTACGAGAGGGCCGCCGCCACGGTGGCCCGCACCCGGGGCTGGCGGCTCACCGAGCAGGACCCGACCCGTCGCCTCGGCGTCCTGGCGGCCGAACGCCACAGCGGCATCACCCGGTCCGGAGATCCCGACGCCGTACGGGACGGCACCTGGCTGGGCGGCCTGCCCGAACCGTGGACCTTCGAACGGTCCGCCGGATACGCCCTCACCCATGTCGTCTTCCACCTCACCGACTGGGGCCGGGCCGGTCCGGCCGGCGTCCCGGCCCGTCTCGCGCAGTATCTGACGCAGTGGCTGCCGCCCTGGCTCGACACCTGCCTGGACGCCGGCCTGTGGGACCTGAGCTGCGAACTGCTCGCCGTGGCGGCGAGCGTGCCCGGCTCCCTCGACCCGCCCGCGCTCGAGGAGGCATGGCAGCGCCTCGCGGCGGCCCGGCACCCGTCGGGCGCCCTGCCCGAGGTGGCCGCGGCCCCCGCCGACGACTTCACCCACTGCTACCACTCCACCCTCATGGCCGCGTTCGCGGCGACCCTCACCCACGTACACCTCGGCGGACAAGGAGCGCTCGGATGACCGCCACGCGCCTGATGCACACCGTCGGGGCCCGCGCCCTGGAATGGCTGTGGGCCCACCGGGACGGCTTCCGGCTGGAGCCCGACGCGGACCCGGAGGTGGGTTTCCTCCAGCGCTTCAAGCCGATCGGCGAACTGGCCCTGATCTGCAAGGTGCTCTTCCGCGAGGGCGTGGCCGGCTCCCGGCAGAGCGAACTGGCCCGACGGCTCCTCGACCACGTCTGGCGCGAGAGCCTGGACGGCGGCCGCATGCTGGTGCGCGGCCAGCGCACGGAACCGATCTCGTCCATCCCCTTCGAGGTGTACCTGCCCTTCAGGGAACTGGGTTACAGCCAGCCCGAGCTGGAGCGGGCCGCCGTCCTCAACCACCGGCTGGACAGCTGGGGGGCCTTCGAGCGGACCCCCACCCGAAGACTGGGCCTGGCCACGTTCCAGCGCCGCTTCGGCCTGACCCCGCACCCGTCCGAGGCCGAGGCACTGAGCGACACCTGGCTGGCCCGCACCCCCGAACCCTGGACGGTCGAGGGCCACATCGCCTACGACATCACCCACGCCGTCTTCCACCTCACCGACTGGGGCGAGAACCCCACCGGCCTGCCACCGCACGTCGCCGACTACCTCACGGCCTGGCTGCCGAGCTGGATCGACGACTGGACGGACCTGGAACGCTGGGACCTGCTCGGCGAACTCCTCGTGGTCGACGCCTGTCTGCCCGAACCGGCCCTCGACGAACGGGCCTGGGAGGCGTTCGCCGCCGCCCAGCAGCCCGACGGCGCCATGCCCGCCATCCGCGACATGCCCGAGGGCGACCCCGACGAGGTGTTCGACATCGTCTACCACCCGACGCTCGTCGCCGCCTTCGCCTCCCAGCTGGCCACCTCCCGCGCCCTCACCGAGCTGGCGCACTCCGCGTCGTGACGGGCCCTCAGACGCCCTGGCCGGGCGCCCCCGACACCGAGGAGCACGCCCCGCCGGAGCAGGTACCGGCCGACGACACGGCGCTGCGCGAGCGGCTGACCGAGGCCGCGCACGCCTGCGACGCGCCCGACGTCGTCTTCGCCGTCTCCCGGCGCGGCCGCCGCACCCTGTACGCCGGCGGCACCGCCCCGGCGCCCGCCGTACCCCGCGAGGACCTGCGCTACGAGATCGGGTCGGCGTCCAAGACGTTCGCCGCGCTGCTGCTGACGCGCCTGATCCGGCGCGGCGTGCTCACCGGCGGAGAGTCGGCCGCCGGCTGCCTGGACCCCGGCAGGACGCCCGGCCCGCACCCCGTGACACTCGCGCACCTGATCACCCACACGTCGGGGCTGCCCGCCCTGCCGGCCGGCTTCGTACGCCGGGGCCTGCCCGCCTGGCACACCAACCCCTACGCCCGCTACCCGGCCGAGGACCTGACCGACACCTTCCTGCGCCAGGAGCCGAAGCACCGCCCCGGAACCCGCTGGCACTACTCCAACTACGGCGTCTCCGTGCTCGGCCACGCCCTCGCCGCGACCACCGGCACCGCCTGGGAGGACCTGATCACCGGACAGGTGCTGCGCGCCCTCGGCCTCAACGGCACCGTCCTGCGGGCACAGGGCCCCGGGACCGACGCCGTGGGCCACCGCAAGGACGGCCGCACCCCCGTGCCGCCCTTCGACGCGGGCGGCTTCCAGGCCGCCGGAGCCGTCCGGTCCACACCCAACGACCTGCTCACCTTCCTCGAGGCGCACCTGGACCCGGACCGCTCACCGGCCGCCGGCGCACTGCGGGCGGTGCGGGTGCCGGTGCTCCGGCGCGGACTCGGACACCGGCACGTGCACACGGTGGGGTGGTTCCGGCACCCCACGGACGGCGGGCCGATGTACTTCCACAGCGGCGCCACCCTGGGCCAGCAGGCGTTCCTGGGCTTCCGGCCCGACACGGACACGGCCCTGGCCGCCGTGTGCACCCGCAGGTTCCGCGCCCGGGACCCCTTCGTCGCCACCGCCTACGCGCTCCTCGCGCAGGGGTAGGCCGCCGGGACACGGGCCGGCGCGGGGCCGCTTCGGGCGGACCCGCGCCGGACGAATGTCCGTCAGACCCGCTGCCACAGGGCCGGGGCGCTCGCCGGTGACCCGGCGCCCTGGGCCTGGTGGCTCTGCAGGCAGCGGTAGCGCACGCCGTCGAAGGAGACGGTGGTGCCGACCTCGTAGACCCGGCCCGCGGTCCACGCGTCCGCCGCCGCGTTGTCCTGCGGCGCGGGTGTCTGAGCCGCGGCGGAGGTGGTCTTCAGAGTGAGGCCGAAGTCGCTGAGCAGCGGATTGATCGGCTGGTAGAAGGTGGTCCCGCCGTTGGTGCAGTCGCCGGAGCCGCCGGACGTGGTGCCCTGCGCCTGGACGCCCGACACGAAGGGGCCGCCGGAGTCGCCGGGTTCGGCGCACACCGTGGTCTCGGTCAGCCCGTCGACGGTGCCCTCCGGGTAGGTGACACTCGTGTCGTGCTGCTGGATCGTGCCGCAGTGCCATCCCGTGGTCGAACCGGAACGGCACACCGAGGCACCCACGAGCGCCTCCACCGACCCGGCGAGCTGGATCTTCTCGCCGCCCTCGGCCTTCACGTCCGGCGTGGCGGTCCAGCCGGAGTTGACGCCCACCCAGGCCATGTCCTTGCCGGGGAAGGTGGAGGCCTGGAAGGTGCCCTGGTCGGCCTCGTTGAACCCGGTGGTGGTGGCGCCCGGGTCGCCGCAGTGCCCGGCCGTGGCGAAGCCCTCCTGGTCGTCCTTGGTGACGGAGAAGCCGATGGAGCAACGGGCCTGGTCGTTGATGTAGTAGGCGTCGCCGCCCACCAGGTCCTCCAGCACCCGCGGCTGGTCCGGCGAGACGCGGACGCCCACGTCCTCGGCCGGCACACCGGCGGCCTCGACGAAGTCGGCCGCGGCCTGCTCGCCGGTCGCCTGGACCGTGACCCGGTTGGTCTTCACGTCGACGTACCAGACGGGCGTCTGCCGGGTCCGGGCGCGGACGGCGGCGGCGTCCAGCTTCTCCTTGACCGCGCGCAGCTCGGCGAGGTTCCGGCCCACGACGGCGGCCTCGGCGCCCTGCGCCTCGATGGCCGCGGTGTCCGCTGCGTCGGTGGTGGCGACGGTCAGCTCGGCGGAGGTCGCCCCGCTCACCCAGGCACCGGCGAAGCGGTCGCCCAGCGTGTTGCGCAGCATGCCCGCGCGGGTGCCCGCCTCCGCCTCGTTGACCAGCCGGGCCGCCGCCTGTCCGGGCGCCAGCCTCAGGTCGCGCTCCATCGCGCTCAGCATGCGCGCCGGCGCGGTGGCGGCGTCGGGCGTGCGGGCCACGGCGGGCCGCGGTCCGGGAACCGGCGGCGGCGCCGCCGAGGCGGCCGAGGGCAGTGCGGTCAGAACCAGGGCGCCGAGCGCGGTGAGGGCTGCGCGGCGGCTGCGCGCGGCATGTCTGCCGACCATGCGATGTGCCTCCTTCGGACGCTGTGCGAGACAGCGGTGTTGTGGTGGGCGACCGTGGGTCACGGTGCGCCCGCGACGAAGTCACAGGCCTTGCCGCAAAGTTCCGCGGCGATGCCCGACCCCGGACTGTTTCGCGCTATGGGGGACGCCGTGGGTGCCATGTGCAGTACGCGGACGCCCGCCCTCCCGCCGGTCGGACCCGGGTCAGGCGGGCTTCAGCCCCGGTTCGCCCGCCTCGGTGACGAAGGACGCGGCCGTGGTCACCGGGGCGCCGGGCGTGCTGATGGCGGAGACCGTCCTGAAGTCGAGGTGGGCGGCCTGACGGCCGAGTTCGGCCCGGACGTAGCCGCGCTTGCCGTTGTAGAACTTCATGTGCGGGTTGGCCTTGAGATACAGGTCCCAGTTGGCGGGCTGCTCCACGCCGTCCCGGCCGCTGGCCACCGAGGTGCAGGTGACCTCCGTGCCGACGGTGGCGGAGGCCGGGTCGTCGAAGTCCTCCTTGACGTCGAGGGCGTAACCCACGTGCACGTCGCCGGTGAGGATCAGCCAGTTCTCGACCCCGGCGGCCTTCGCCCCGGCGACCACCCGGCCCCGCGAGGCCCGGTAGCCGTCCCAGGCGTCCATGGAGAGCGCGGCGTCGGCGGTCACGTCGAACTTGCGCTGGGAGAAGCACACCTGCTGGGGCATCACGTTCCACAGCGCGGTCGAGCCCTTCCAGCCGTCGAGCAGCCACTGCTCCTGCGCGGCGCCGGTGATGGTGCGCGCCGGGTCGTCCGACTCGGCCCCGGGGGCGTGCGGCCGGTCGTCGTAGGCCTGGTCGGAGCGGTACTGGCGGGTGTCCAGGATGTCGAACTGGGCGAGCGTGCCCCAGTGCAGCCGGCGGTACAGCCGCGCGTCGGGACCCTGCGGCAGCTGGGCGGCGCGCAGCGGCTGGTTCTCCCAGTACGCGCGGTACGCGGCGGCCCGGCGCAGCAGGAACTCGGACGGCGGGATGTCGTTCTCCGGGATGCCGCCCGCGTAGTTGTTCTCGGTCTCGTGGTCGTCCCAGGCGACGACGAACGGGTGCGCCGCGTGTGCGGCCCGCAGGTCCTCGTCGCTCTTGTAGAGCGAGTAGCGCAGCCGGTAGTCCGCGAGGGTCATCGTCTCGCGGTTGAAGACGTCGGGCAGCGTGATGTCGGTGTATCGGCGCTCCCCGCCCTCGGAGTTCACCGCGTACTCGTACAGGTAGTCGCCGAGGTGGAACACCACGTCGACGTCGTCCTGGGAGACGTGGCGGAGCACCGTGTAGTAGCCGTCCTGGTAGGCCTGGCAGGCGACCGCGGCGAGCTTCAGCGACGGGGTGACGCTGCCCGCCGCGGGGGCGGTGCGGGTGCGGCCGGCAGGGCTGAGCCACGCCCCGGCACGGAAGCGGTAGTAGTAGACGGTCCCCGGTGTCAGGCCCTTCACGTCGACGTGGACGCTGTGGTTGTACTCGGCGTGCGCGTCGGCGGTGCCCCGGGACAGGACGGCCGCGAAGTACTCGTCCAGGGCCACCTCCCACTCCACGGTGACCCGCTCCGTGCCCATGCCGCCGTCCTCGAGGAACGGCTCGGGGGCCAGCCTGGTCCACAGCAGCACCGAGTCCGGCAGCGGGTCGCCGGAGGCGACACCGAGGGTGAAGGGGTCCTTGCTGATCCGGGCGGTGCGTTCGGGCGCGGCGACCGCGCCGCGGGCCGGCAGGTTGGTGGAGAAGGCGAGCGCGGCGGCGGCCGCGGTCACGGTGAGGAAGCGCCTTCGGCCGAGGTGCCGGGCGGCGGCGCCCAGCACGGCGTCGTGGGGGGAGAAGGCGTGCTCGGCCAGTGCGCTGGGTCGGCCCGTGGGCGCCATCTGGTGTCCTCTCGTACAACGGGGCGATGCGCGGACCCCGCATGCTAAGCAGACAAAACGCCTTAAACGGGCAGGGCTTGCGGAGTGATCACACAGGAGGAGGTACGCGCGGGTGGGTGCGGTCCCTCCGGGGGACCCGGCAGCCATGGCCGGGACACGGCGCTACGAGGTGGCGGCCGCCGGCCGCTGGTGGGACGAGGGCGACAGCGTCCGCCGGGTCCGCCCGCGCCGCGCGGCCGCGGCCGGCCGCCGGGGCGCGGGTTCCCGGCCCGCCTGGCGGCGCGTCGACCCACGCCCGTAGGGGCCGGGCGGACCGTCCGGCCCCCGGGTCGCTCGATCGGCCGCCTACGACGGCAGCGGTGAGCGGCTCACCCGGATCTTGGACTGGCCGTGCGGCCGCTTCTCCCAGTCCTCCATGAACCGCGCGTGCAGGTTGTGCTGGGCGGCCAGGGTGAGCAGCGTGTCCGTGCGGTAGTAGAAGTCCTCGCGGAGCACCTGGTGCTCGGTGTCCTCCGTCCGGTCGAAGGTGAAGTCGAAGAACCCGGTGTCCGTCAGGACGCGCCCGACGTGCGCCAGGCACTCGTCGATGACGTTCAGCGGCGAGTGCGAGAAGACGCTGTGCGCGTGGACGACGTCGAAGTGGTCGTCGGGCAGGAACTCCAGCCGCAGGTCCCCGGTGAGGGTCAGGTGGGGCAGCTTGGCCTGGAGTCCGCGCTCGGTCAGGATCTTCTTGGCGGCGATCAGGATGTCCGGCGAGATGTCGATGCCGTAGTAGTGGCCGGTGTCGAGGTGGTCGATGAACCGCCAGCCGCCGCGCAGGTTGCCGCAGCCGATGTCGAGCATGCGGTGCTCGGGGCGCAGCCCGTGCTCGACCAGGTAGTCGAACTGCATCTGCCCGAGGGCCAGCCAGCGGTCGTGCGTCCGGCTGCCGACCGCGGCCTCGGGGCTGCGCCGGGTGTCGGAGGCCATCACCGCCCGGTAGTAGCCGACGTGGTCGGGGTGCTTGACCCGCAGCCACGCGTCCCGGCCGGCCCGGCGGACGTAGGGGCCGACGCGCTCGGGGTGGCGCAGCGCGTACCCGACCTTGTGCGTGAGCGCGGCACGGTTGCTGCGCAGCTTCTTCGGGGACTTGGCGTCCTTGGCCATGGGGGGAACGACCTCCGTACGGGGGACTCGGACAGTGACAGGCGCCGGTCCGGGTGTCAGACCCGGCGGCGCAGCAGAAGGACCGTGACGAGGGCGAGGGCGAGGCCGCCGAGCAGTGCCGTGTCGGTCCACCGGAAGGTCCAGTAGTCGTCGGCGGGATTGGCCTCGTAGTAGCGGGAGACATACCCGTGCCGGGTCATGCACTCCCGCAGTTCCCGCCCGGAGGGCGGGCAGCGCGATGTCGAGCGCGCCGAGCAGCCTGAGCGGCTCGACGTCCAGGAACCGGGGCGATCCGTCCGGCGCCCGGGGTGCAGTGCAGCGGCCCCGGGGCCGCAGTGGTCGAACAGCGGATCGCGCCCCGATGCCGAACGACACTCTCCTTGGACTCCTCGTCCAATGGCTGGACGTGTAATCTGACTCGCATGAACGAACCCGCACTGGACGCCGAACGTGACGCCGTCCTCGCCGCGCTGCGCCCCGTCGTCGACGGGATCGCCGCGACGTTCGGACCGGTCTGCGAGGCGGTGCTGCACGACTACCGGCGCCCCGAGCGCTCGGTCGTGGCCGTCGCGGGGTCGGTGACCGGGCGGACGGTGGGCGGGGCGATGAGTGAGATCGGCATGCGCGTGCTGGCCCGCGGCGACGAGGCGCACGACGAGCTGAACTACGTCACCCGCACGGCCGGCGGCACCCTGCTCAAGTCCTCCACCATGGTGCTGCGCGACTCCTCGGGCGCCGTGTTCGGAGCCCTGTGCGTCAACCTGGACGTCACCGCCGTCGACCGGGCCCACGCCCTCCTCGGCGCCCTCGCCGGGACCGCCCGCACCCCCGCCCAGGTACCGGCGACCACCTTCGGCGACGACATCGACGCCGTGGTCGACGCCATCGTGGACGCCCACCCGCTGCGCCGCGACACCAGCTGGGCGGCGCTGGACCGGGACCGGCGGCTCCAGCTGTTCCGCGACCTCGACGGGCGCGGAGTGTTCGCCGTACGCCGCTCGGTCGAGCACGTCGCCACCCGGCTCGGCATCTCCCGCGCCTCCGCCTACCACTACCTCTCCCAGGCCCGCGCCGACACCGGCCCGGCCGCCGACACCCCCTGAGGACACCCGTGACGACCACCACACCGCCGGTCACCCTCGACGACGTCCGCTCCGCCGCGGCCCGCCTGGCGGGCGTCGCGCACCGCACCCCGGTGCTGCGCTCGCGCACCCTGGACGCCCTCGTCGGCGCCGAGGTCTTCCTCAAGTGCGAGAACCACCAGCGGGTCGGCGCGTTCAAGTTCCGCGGCGCCTACAACGCGGCCTCCCGCCTCACCCCGGAGCAGCTCTCCAGAGGTGTCGCCGCCTACTCCTCGGGCAACCACGCCCAGGCGGTCGCCCTGGCCGCGCGCGAACTGGGCACGACCGCGGTGATCGTGATGCCCGAGGACGCGCCCCCCTCCAAGCGGGCCGCCACCGCGGGCTACGGCGCCGAGATCGTCACCTACGACCGCTACACCGGCGACCGCGTGGCCGTCGCCGAAGCGCTGGCCGCCGACCGCGGACTGACCCTGATCCCGCCCTACGAGCACCCGCACGTCATCGCGGGCCAGGGCACCGCCGCCCTCGAACTGGTCGAGGAGACGGGGGAGCTGGACGCGCTGGTCGCCCCGGTAGGCGGCGGCGGACTGATCGCCGGGAGCGCCACCGCGGTCAAGGCCCTGCACCCCGGCACCCGGGTGATCGGTGTCGAGCCGGAGGCCGGGGACGACACCAGGCGCTCCCTGGCCGCGGGCCGGCGGGTCACGGTGCCGGTCCCGCGCACCATCGCCGACGGCCAGGCCCTGCCCACCCCCGGCGAGCTGACGTTCTCCCTCAACCGGCGCCTGCTCGACGGGATCGTGCTCGTGTCCGACGGCGAGATCCGGGACGCGATGCGGTTCGCCTTCGAACGGCTGAAGACCGTCCTCGAACCCAGCGGCGCCACCCCGCTGGCCGCCCTCCTGAACGGCCGGATCGACGCCCTGCCGCCCCGCGTCGGCGTGATCCTCTCCGGCGGCAACGTGGACGCCGCCCGGTTCGCCGAACTCTGCGGCGCGCCCCGCTGAGCCGCGCGCGTCCCCCGGATGGCGCCGCCGAGTTGACAGGCGGACGATGGAGTGGTGGGGACAGGGAAAGGAGGAGCGTCATGCTGGAGGCAAAGACGCTCGACAAGCCGGACGAGCGGCGCGATTTCCCCCGCGGGCACATCGAGGCCGTGCACATGGAAGGGCTCGACTTCGCCGTCGCCACCTTCGAACCGGGCTGGCGCTGGTCGGAGTCCGTGGCGCCGATCGCGGGCACCGACAGCTGCATGATCCACCACAACTGCTACGTGGTCGAGGGACGCATGCACGTCCGCATGGACGACGGCACCGAGAGCGAGGTGGGCCCCGGCGACGTCTTCGTCTGCTCGCCGGGCCACGACGCCTGGGTCGTGGGCGACGGACAGTGCGTCGTGTACGACTTCGCGGGCAGCATGGCGAAGGAGTACGCCAAGGCCGACTAGCGCGCCCGCCGGCACACGAGAGGGGGCGACCGCCACGGCAGTCGCCCCCTTCCCCTTTTCCCTCTCCTCCTCGCCGCTCAGGCGGCCGGCGTCACCGCCCCCACCGCCGGCGTCCGCAGCACCCGCCGGGCCGTGCCCAGGCTCGTCCCCAGCGTCACCGTCGCCGCCAGCGCCACCATCGCGAGCCACACACCGGGGAACTGGTCCGGCAGCACCGCGTCGGTGCGGACCACCGTGAACGGCACCACACCGGCCAGCGCGGCCACCGTGCCGAAGAACACCCCCGTGACCGTGAGGATCACGCCCTCGGCGCCGACCACGCCCAGCACCTGCCCCGGCGTCGCTCCCGCCAGCCGCTGCTGACCGAATTCGCGCGAGCGGTACGTCGTCGCCGCGTAGAGCGAGTTGATCAGCATCACGCACACGAACACCGCGATGATGCCGACCACCGTGAGGTTCAGCGTCTCCAGGTTCTTGGCGTCGACCGACTTGACCAGACCCGAGGCCTTCACCGCGTCGCTCTCCACCGACTGCATGGTGATCGTCGCCGTCGACACCGCGGTGAACAGGATCAGCGAGACCAGGATCCCGGCCAGGTGACTCGCCCGCTCACGCAGGTTGCGCACGGCCAGCCAGCCGCTCGCGCCGTTCAGCGGCAGCCGGTCGAGCACGCCCTTCAGCAGTCGCGGCGACAGCAGCGCGAAACCGACCGACAGCAGGATCGCCCCGTAGGCCGGTGCCGCCATCAGCATCTCGTCGGTCGCGGAGAACAGGAACGTGGCACCGGCCGCCGAGGCACCGGTGACCAGCGCCGCACCGGCCAGGAACCGCTTCGCGCCGGTCCGCTCCCGGCCACCGCGGGTCAGGCGCCGCACCGCCAGGAACGCGGCGCCCGCGGACGCCAGCAGGGTGATGGACACGCCGCTCGCCAGCGCGACGGGCCCGAAGGTGTAGTCCACGGACCGCGCCACCTGGCCGCTGTCGTGGAACATGCCCAGCAGCGCCCGTCCACCGAGCATCGCCGGGCCGACGGCGAGCACCGCGCCCACCAGGGCCACGGCCACCGCCTCACCCACGACCATCCGCTTGATCTGCGCCGGGGTCGCCCCCGAGCAGCGCAGCAGCTCCAGCTCGGCGGTGCGCTGGCGCACGTTGACCGTCAGCGTCGAGGCCACGGCGAAGAACACCAGCAGGGTCCCGTAACCGCCGACGACGCCCGCCGACGTGCCCAGGGTCTCCGCGCTGACCGGGTCGACGCCGGCCTGCCCGGACGTGTCGTGCATCGAGTTGAACGTCATGATGACCACCGCCCCCAGGAAGGCGGACAGCAGCGTCGCGAGGAACCGCCCGGGGCGTTGCCGGATCGACCTGAGAGCCAGTACGAACATCGCTCACACCCCCGCCGGCACGTCGTCGCCCAGGTGCGCCAGCCGCTCCGCGACCGCGTCCGGGGTGGGTGCGTCCATCCGCCCCGCCAGCCGGCCGTCGGCGAGGAAGACCACCGAGTCGGCGTACGAGGCGGCGACCGGGTCGTGCGTCACCATCACCACGGTCCGCCCGTGCGTCCGGACCGCCTCCTGGAGCAGCAGCAGCACCTGCCGGGCGCTGCGCGTGTCCAGCGCTCCCGTCGGCTCGTCCGCGAAGATCACCCGCGGCTCGGTGACCAGCGCCCGCGCGATCGCCACCCGCTGCCGCTGACCGCCGGAGAGCTGGTCGGGGCGGTGACCGAGCCGGTCGCCGAGGCCGACCGAGGTCAGCACCTCGCGGGCGCGCCCGCGGTCGACGCGCCGTCCGGCCAGCTTGAGCGGCAGCACCGTGTTCTGCGCGACGGTCAGCGTCTCCAGCAGGTTGTACTGCTGGAAGGCGAACCCGACCCGGCCACGCCGGAACCTGGTCAGCTCCGCCTCGCCGCCACCCGTCAGCTCCTTGCCGTCCACGCACACGATGCCGCCGTCCGGCCGGTCGAGGCCCGCCGCGCACTGCAGCAGCGTGGACTTGCCCGAGCCGGACGGCCCCATCACCGCGGTGAACGTGCCGCGTCCCAGGCTCAGCGTCACACCGTCAAGAGCCGTCACGGCGTTCTCCGCCGAGCCGTACGTCCGGGTCACCTTGACCAGCCGGAGTGCCTCGGGGGCGGGGCCGGGGTCGTGGTTGCCTCGTGCGCCGGAGCGAAACATCGTGATCACCTTCCGTGTGGCACGCCCTGTGCGGTGCCTCGTGGAAGACGCTACGGAGAGTGCGGCCGGGCCACACTGGGTGCAGAACCCGTATCGGGGGGTGTACTCAGCGACACCCCCGCCGCGCTACGAGCCGTCCACCAGCACCACCTCCAGAGTGCGCGGGCCGTGCACGCCCTCGACCCGGTCCAACTCGATGTCACTGGTCGCGGAGGGCCCGGAGATCCACGTCAACGGCCGTTTCGGATCGAGGCGTCCGAGCGCCTCGGGCACCGAGGACACGACCTGGTCGGGCACCCGTACGACGCAGATGTGGTGGTCGGGGACGAGGGTGATGCGCCGCCGCCCCTGGTCGGAGGAGCCGTCCAGGACGATCGTGCCGGTCTCGGCGACCGCGACGGCGCAGCCGGTGACCACGCTGTCGATCCGGTCGAGTTCCGGTGCCGTACTCGCCGCCGAGTCCTGCACGAGCGCCGCGTCGACGGCCTCCAGCCATCCCGTCGGCAGCCCCTGCGGAACCACCACGCTCCCGGAACCGTGCGCGGACAGGAGCCGGGCCACCAGCTCGGGCAACTCCCCGTCCGTGCACCGGTGCACGAGGGCCCGGTAGTCCGCCAGGTTCTCGGCGAGGAGGTCCACCGTCTCCGGCACCGACCGGTGCCCGTGCTCGCGCAGATAGTCCCGGGCGACGGCCTCCTCGTAGGGCCCCGCGTCGTCCGGCACGTCCGCCAGGGCCCGCCGCACCCGGCCCAGAATGCGTTCCCTGCTGTTCACTTCGCCCCGTCCTTCCCGCCGCGCGTGCGCTGCCACCAGTCCCGGAACGGCTCCGCGGGCACCGCCGGCAGGTCGCGGCTGCCGCTCCACGCCCGGCCGGGACCGGGCAGCGTGCGCGGATGCAGACGGCGGGTGCGCGAGGCCAGCCGCTGCCCGGTCCGCAGCGCGCCCGGACGCGTGAACGCCCACTGCGCCGCCCGCATCGCCGCGCGCTCGGCGGCATGGCCCCTGGCGGGCTTCAGCACCACCCGGTTGCCCTGCCGGACGGCCGGTCCGCCCTGCACCACCCGCTCCCGCAGGTGCACCAGTACCTCGGGGATGTCGATGGCGACCGGGCACACCTCGTAGCAGGCGCCGCACAGCGAGGACGCGTACGGCAGAGAAGCGTCGATCTCGCTGCCGGTGCCCCGCAGTTGCGGGCTGAGGATCGCGCCGATGGGGCCCGGGTACACCGAGCCGTAGGCGTGTCCGCCGGCCCGCTCGTACACCGGGCACACGTTGAGGCAGGCCGAGCAGCGGATGCAGCGCAGCGCCTGGCGGCCGACCTCGTCGGCGAGGGTGTCGGTGCGGCCGTTGTCCAGCAGGACCAGATGGAAGGTGCGCGGGCCGTCCCCTTCCCCGGCCCGGCCGTCGCCGGTGCCCGTCCACATGGACGTGTACGGGTTCATGCGCTCGGCCGTGGAGGAGCGGGGGAGGGTCTGCAGGAAGACCTCCAGGTCCTGCCACGTCGGCACGATCTTCTCGATGCCGACGACCGAGATCAGCGTCTCGGGCAGGGTCAGGCACATCCGCCCGTTGCCCTCCGACTCCACGACCACCAGCGTCCCGGTCTCGGCCACCACGAAGTTGGCGCCGGAGATGCCGACCTTCGCCCTCAGGAACTTCTCCCGCAGGTGCAGCCGGGCCGCCTCCGCGAGTTCGGCGGGCGTGTCCGTCAGGTTCTCGGGCGCGGGGCGGCCCCACTCGCTCATCTCGGAGCGGAAGATGTCCCGGATCTCGCCGCGGTTGCGGTGGATGGCGGGCACCAGGATGTGCGAGGGCCGGTCCTTGCCCAACTGCACGATCAGCTCGGCGAGATCGGTCTCGTAGGCGTGGATGCCCCGGGCCTCCAGGGCCTCGTTGAGGCCGATCTCCTGCGTCGCCATCGACTTGACCTTGACGACCTCGCTCTCACCGGTCTCCTGGACCAGGCGGGTGACGATCTCGTTGGCCTCGTCCGCGTCGGCGGCCCAGTGCACCGTGCCGCCGGCCGCCGTGACCGCCTCCTCCACCTGCACCAGGTACCGGTCGAGGTGACGCAGCGTGTGGTCCTTGATCTGCTTCCCGGCCTCCCGCAGCGCCGCCCAGTCGTCCAGCTCGGCCACCGCGCGGGCCCGCTTGTCCCGGATGGTGTGGGTGGCGTGGCGCAGATTGCCGCGCAGCGTCTCGTTGCCCACGGCCTCCCGGGCCGCGACGGGAAAGGCCGGCATCCCCACGAACGTCCCGCTCATACGGCCGCCTCCTCGGTGCTCGCCAGGATCTCCGCGAGGTGCACCGGCCGCATGCCCGTGCGCAGCCGCGTCATGGTCCCGCCGATGTGCATCAGACAGGAGTTGTCGGCCGCGCACAGCACCTCCGCCCCGGTGGACTCGGCGTTGCGGACCTTGTCCGCGCCCATCGCCGCCGACACGTCGGAGTTCTTCACGGCGAAGGTGCCGCCGAAGCCGCAGCACTCCTCGGCGCCCGGCAGCTCCACCAGCTCCAGCCCCCGCACCGCCGCCAGCAGCCGCCGCGGCCGGTCGCCCAGGCCGAGGCTCCGCAGGCCGTGGCAGGTCGGGTGGTACGTCACCGTGTGCGGGTAGTACGCCCCCACGTCGGTCACCCCGAGCACGTCCACCAGGAACTCCGTCAGCTCGTACGTCTTCGGCACCACCGGCGCCAGCACGGCCGCGAGCGTGTCCCCGCGCCCCTCCGCCCGCGCCCGCTCGCCCATCCGCGGATACAGCTCCCGCACCATCGCGCCGCAGGAGCCCGAGGGCGTCACGATCGCGTCGTAGTCCGTGAACACGTCCGCGAAGTGCCGGGCCAGTGGCTCGGCCTCGTGCCGGTAGCCGGTGTTGTAGTGCGCCTGCCCGCAACACGTCTGGGCCATCGGGAAGTCGACCTCGACACCGAGTCTGGTCAGCAGCCTGACCACGGCACGGCCGGTGTCCGGATAGAGCGTGTCGTTGACGCAGGTCAGGAACAGAGCGACACGCATCGCGGCTCCTCGTATTCGATCATCGGATGAATGATGAGTGCAGACTAGTCGGCGGACCCGGCGCCGGGGAGCCCCGGCTCACCGGTCGGCGAGTCGGTCGGCGGCCGCCCGCCAGCGCGCCCGGTCGCCGCGCGGTTCGTACCGGGTCAGCGACTGGGTGCGCGCCAGCAGCCGGCGCATCCCGGCGAGGTCGCCGACCAGTCCGTGGGCGCGGGCCTGCACCAGGACGTTGCCCAGTGCTGCGGCCTCCGTCGGCCCCGCCACCACCGGCAGCCCGCAGGCGTCGGCGGTCAGCTGGCACAGCAGCGCGTTGCGGGTGCCGCCGCCGACGACGTGCACGACGTCGACCGGGTGTCCGGCGAGCCGCTGCGCCTCCTCGACGGCCCCGCGATGGGCCAGCGCCAGCGAGTCGAGGATGCACCGGGTCACCTCGGCGGGCGTCTCGGGCACCGGCTGCCCCGAGGCGCGGCACGCCTCGGCGATCCGCTCCGGCATCCGCCCCGGCGCCAGGAACGCCGTGTCACCGGCGTCGACCACCGACCGCAGCGCCGGTACCCGCGCCGCCTCCAGCAGCAGCCCGCCCAAATCGGGGTCGCCCCAGGCCCGCACGCACTCCTGGAGCAGCCACAGCCCCATGATGTTGCGCAGGTAGCGGACCGTGCCGTCCAGCCCCAGCTCGTTGGTGAAGTTGGCGGCCCGGCTCTCCTCCGTCAGCACGGGGGCGGTCAGTTCGAGCCCGGCCAGTGACCAGGTGCCGGTGCAGATGTAGGCGAACCGTTCGCCCGATGCCGGTACGGCGACGACCGCGGAGGCGGTGTCGTGCGAACCGACGGCCGTCACCGGCACGGGCCCCGCCAGCCCCGTCTCCTCCAGCACCTCGGGGCGCAGCAGTCCCGCCGCGTCCCCGGGCCGGCGCAGCGGCGGGAACAGGCCGAGGTCGATCCCCAGCCGGTCGGCGACCTCCCGCGACCAGTCCCGGGTGCGGGGATCGATCAGCTGGGTGGTGGAGGCGTTGGTCAGCTCCGTGCCCTGCTCGCCGGTCAGCCAGTAGGACAGCAGGTCGGGGATGAGCAACAGTCGTCGCGCCGCCGCGAACTGGGCCGTGCCCCGGGCGGCGACGAGCTGGTACAGGGTGTTGAAGGGCGCGTACTGCACGCCCGTCGCCGCGTACAGCTCCCCCGCGGGCAGCGAGGCCCACACCCGCTCGGCGACGCCCTCCGTGCGGGCGTCGCGGTAGTGCACGGGGTTGCCGAGCAGTACGCCGTCCGCGTCCAGCAGACCGTGGTCGACCGCCCAGCTGTCCACGCCGACCGAGTCCACCGGGCCCGCCGCCCGCAGACCGTCCAGCACACCGGCGTACAGCGCGAGGACGTCCCAGCGCAGCCCGTCGGGCGTGCGGACCGGCCGGTTGGGGAAGCGGTGCGCCTCGGTCAGCTCCAGCCGGTCGGCGCCGACGCGGCCGACCATGACGCGCCCGCTGGACGCACCGAGGTCGACCGCGGCGAACGCCTTGACGTCCACGGCGGTGCTCATCGCAGGAACGCGGCCGCGACGCCGGCGTCGACCGGGACGTGCAGGCCGGTGGTGTGCGTCAGGTCGCCGCCGGTCAGCGCGAACACGGCGTTCGCGACGTGCTCGGGCAGCACCTCGCGCTTGAGCAGGGTCCGCTGGGCGTAGAACTCGCCCAGCTTCTCCTCCGGCACCCCGTACACGGCCGCCCGCTTGGCGCCCCAGCCGCCCGCGAAGATCCCGGAACCGCGCACCACGCCGTCCGGGTTGACGCCGTTGACGCGGATGCCGTGCTCGCCCAGCTCGGCGGCGAGCAGGCGCACCTGGTGGGCCTGGTCGGCCTTGGTGGCGGAGTAGGCGATGTTGTTCGGGCCGGCGAACACGGCGTTCTTCGACGCGATGTAGACGATGTCGCCGCCCAGCTCCTGCGCGGTCATCACCCGGGCCGCCTCGCGCGAGACGAGGAAGGAGCCGCGGGCCATGATGCCGTGCTGGAGGTCCCAGTCCTCGGCCGTGGTCTCGAGGAGCGGCTTGGAGACGGAGATCCCCGCGTTGTTGACCACCAGGTCGACGCCGCCGAAGGCCAGCACGGCCGCCCGGAAGGCGTCGGCGATCTGTTCCTCGGAGGTGACGTCGACGGTCACGGCGACGGCGTTGTCGTCCCCGCCCAGCTCCTCCGCGACCGCCGCCGCGTTCTCCGCGTTCAGGTCGGCGACGACGACACAGGCGCCCTCGTCCACCAGCCGCCGCGCGATCGCCTTCCCGATCCCGCTGCCCGCGCCCGTGACCAGGGCGACCCGGGTGGCCAGTGGCTTCGGCCTCGGCATCCGCCGGAGCTTGGCCTCCTCCAGCGCCCAGTACTCGATCCGGAACTTCTCCGACTCCTCGATCGGCGCGTACGACGACACCGCCTCGGCACCGCGCATCACGTTGATCGCGTTGACGTAGAACTCGCCGGCCACCCGGGCGGTCTGCTTGTCCTTGCCGAAGCTGAACATGCCGACACCCGGCACCAGCACGATCGCCGGGTCGGCGCCGCGCATGGCGGGGGAGTCCGGCTCCGCGTGCCGCTCGTAGTAGGCGGCGTACTCCTCGCGGTAGGCCGCGTGCAGCTCCCCCAGCCGGGCCACCGCCTCCTCCAGCGGCGCGGTCGGCGCCACGTCCAGGACCAGCGGCCGCACCTTCGTCCGCAGGAAGTGGTCCGGGCAGGAGGTGCCGAGCGCGGCGAGCCGCGGGTGCTCGGCGCGCGCGAGGAAGTCCAGCACCACGTCCGCGTCGGTGAAGTGCCCCACCTGCGCCCGGTCCCGGGACGCCAGACCACGGACGTACGGCGCCAGCGCCGCAGCCCGCTCCCGCCGCCCGGCCTCGGGCAGCGCCTCGTACCCCTCGATCACCGCACCGAACGGCTCGACCCTGCCGCGCTCGGCCAGGAAGGCCTCGGCGGTGCGGATGATGTGCAGCGAGTTGCGCTCGCACTCCTCGGAGGTGTCGCCCCAGGCGGTGATGCCGTGCCCGCCGAGCACACAGCCGACGGCCTGCGGGTTGGCCTCCTTGACGGCCGCGATGTCCAGCCCGAGCTGGAAACCGGGCCGCCGCCACGGCACCCACACCACGGTGTCGCCGAAGCACTCGGCGGTCAGCTTCTCCCCGTCCGCCGCGCAGGCCAGGGCGATCCCGGAGTCGGGGTGCAGGTGGTCGACGTGTGCGGCCCCGACGAGCCCGTGCATCGCCGTGTCGATCGAGGGCGCGGCGCCGCCCTTGCCGTGCAGGCAGTAGTCGAAGGCGGCGACCATCTCGTCCTCGCGCCCGACGCCCGGGTAGACGTCCTTGAGCGCCCGCATCCGGTCCAGCCGCAGCACGGCGAGCCCGGCCCCGGTGAGCGTGCCGAGGTCCCCGCCGGACCCCTTGACCCACATCAGCTCCACGTCACCCCCGGTGACGGGATCGGTACCGGTGCCCTTGGCGGACGTGTTGCCACCGGCGTAGTTGGTGTTGCGCGGATCGGCACCGAGCCGATGGGAACGGGCGAGAAGCGCGGAGGCCGAGGGGTGGATACCCATGTCTGGCAGTCCTTTTCAACGAGGGCGAGGAGGAACGCCCCTGCAAGGGGCGCGGGGCTGTATCTATTTGCGGCTCCGCCGCGCGGGCGCGACCGGCCACAACCGGCCCGCAGCCGCGAAACGACGGGAACCCGGCAGACGCCTACGCCCCCCACCCGGCCTGCTGCCCACCGACCCGCTCGGCGACGACCTTCTCCGCCCACCCGCAGGAGCGATACGCCTTCATCGGCTCGGGGCCCAGCCCCGACTCCTCCCGCACCTCCCGCAGCAGCGGCCGCACATCCGTGTTGTACGCGTCCATCAGCACCGCGTTGGCCTCCAGCACATCCCCCGCGGCCTGTGCCTCGGCCAGGGCGGGACCGTCGACCAGCAGCGCCTTCGCCGTGGCCTCCTGCACGTTCATCACCGACCGGATGATGGCCGGGATCTTCGCCTCGATGTTGTGGCACTGGTCGAGCATGAACGCCACGTCGGAGGTGAAACCGCCCCCGCGCACCACCTCGTACATGATCCGGAACAGCTGGAACGGGTCGGCGGCACCCACCATCAGGTCGTCGTCGGCGTAGAACCGGGAGTTGAAGTCGAACCCGCCGAGCTTTCCCTCCCGCAGCAGCGTCGCCACGATGAACTCGATGTTCGTGCCCGGCGCGTGGTGTCCCGTGTCGACCACGACCTGCGCCTTCTCGCCCAGCTTGAGGCAGTGCGCGTACGCCGTGCCCCAGTCCGGCACGTCCGTCGTGTAGAACGCCGGCTCGAAGAGCTTGTACTCCAGGAGCATCCGCTGCCCCTCGCCGAGCCGCTCGTACACCTTGGCCAGGCCCTCGGCCAGCCGGTCCTGCCGGGAGCGGATGTCGTCCTGTCCCGGGTAGTTCGTGCCGTCGGCGAACCACAGCTTCAGGTCGTGCGACCCGGTGGCGTCCATGATGTCGACGCACTCCAGCAGGTGGTCGACGGCCTTCCGGCGCACCGCCGCGTCGGGGTGGCAGATGCTGCCCAGCTTGTAGTCGTCGTCCTGGAAGGTGTTGGAGTTGATCGCGCCGATCCGCACGCCCCGCTGCTCGGCGTGCGCCGCCAGCGCGGCGTAGTCCTCGACCCGGTCCCAGGGAATGTGCAGGGCCACGGTCGGGGCCGCGCCGGTGAACTCGTGCACCTTCGCCGCGTCGTCCAGCTTCTCGAAGGGGTCGCGGGGGACACCGGCCTGGGCGAACACCTTGAAGCGGGTGCCCGAGTTGCCGTACGCCCACGACGGCGTCTCGACGGCCTGGGTCTTGAGCGCGGCTTTCACCGCGGCGAGCTCGGTCACTTCGGCGCTCCTGTGGCATCGGGTCGTGGCCTGCTGTGAGTACGACCATGTGTGAAACGATTCAGAACGCGAAGTTATGAGCCGCCCGAAGGGGTGTCAACCCTTCTGGCCACTCCGACTGCTCGTGACTCGGTCGTGACCTTCGGCTATCGAAAGTTTTTGGACCCGGAACCATTGACGTGACATACCCTCGCTGCCTAACGTCCCCGGCAACCGAGTTGAAACCTTTCACGACGCCGTGAGGGCCGTCCCGCCCGGCGTCGTCGAGGAGCCCCCAATGACCCACCCGTCCGACACGGGTTCGGCCCCGGTTCTGGCGCTCAGGGACGTCTCCAAGTCCTTCGGCGCGGTCCGTGCGCTGCGGGACGTCTCCCTGGAGCTGTTCCCCGGCGAGGTGCACGCCCTCGCCGGCGAGAACGGCGCCGGAAAGTCGACCCTCATCAAGACGCTGGCCGGAGTGCACCGGCCGGACGCCGGCCACGTGCTGCTCGACGGCGCCCCGGTCGTGTTCCACGGTCCCGGCGACGCCCGCGACGCCGGCATCGCCGTGATCTACCAGGAGCCCACCCTCTTCCCCGACCTGTCGATCGCCGAGAACATCTTCATGGGCCGCCGGCCGCGGCGTGCCCTCGGCCGCATCGACCACCGGGCGACCCGCGACGCCACCGCCGCGCTGATGCGGCGCCTCGGCGTCGAACTCGACCCCGACCGGCCCGCGCGCGGCCTGTCCATCGCGGACCAGCAGATCGTGGAGATCGCCAAGGCGCTCTCCTTCGACGCCCGTGTCCTGATCATGGACGAGCCGACCGCCGCCCTCACCGGCAGCGAAGTGGCCCGGCTCTTCGGCGTGGTGCGCACCCTGCGCGACCAGGGCGCCGCGGTGCTGTTCATCTCCCACCGCCTGGAAGAGATCTTCCGCATCTGCGCGCGGGTCACCACCCTGCGCGACGGCGCCCGGATCGCCAGCGAGCCCCTGGAGGGCATGACAGAGGACGACCTGGTGCGCCGCATGGTCGGCCGCGATCTCGACGAGCTGTACCCCAAACAGGAGGTCATACCCGGCGAGACGGCCCTCCGCGTACGCAGGCTGACCCGCGAGGGCGTCTTCACCGACGTCTCCTTCGAGGTGCGGCGCGGCGAGATCGTCGCCCTGGCCGGACTGGTCGGCGCCGGACGCACCGAGGTCGCCCGTGCCGTCTTCGGCGTCGACCGCTGGGACGCGGGCGAAGTGGTGGTCGACGGGAAGCCGCTCGTCAACGGCGCCCCCTCCACCGCGATGGCCGCCGGTCTCGCGCTCGTCCCGGAGGACCGCCGCGCCCAGGGCCTGGTGATGGACATGTCCATCGAGCGCAACATCGGCCTCACCGGCCTGCGCACCAGCGTGAAGGCCGGTCTCGTGGACCGCGGCGCCGAGCGCAGCCGCTCCCTGGACTGGGCCGTCAAGCTCCAGGTCAAGTACGCGCGCATCGCCGACACCGTCGCCACCCTCTCCGGCGGCAACCAGCAGAAGGTCGTCCTCGCCAAGTGGCTGGCCACCGGCCCCAAGGTGCTGATCGTCGACGAGCCCACCCGCGGCATCGACGTCGGCACCAAGGCCGAGGTGCACCGGCTTCTCTCCCAGCTCGCCGCCGACGGCGTGGCCGTCCTGATGATCTCCTCCGACCTGCCCGAGGTCCTCGGCATGGCCGACCGCGTCCTGGTGATGCACGAGGGCCGGCTGACCGCCGAGATATCCCGCTCCGACGCCACCGAGGAGACCGTGATGGCCGCAGCCACGGGGAGGGCCGCCGCATGACGGTCACCGCACCCGAGAAGGCCTCCGCGGCCGACGTGCCGGGGGCAGGCGCCACCCGGCTGGTGGACCGCATCTTCAAGATGCGTGAACTGGCCATCCTGCTCGTGTTCCTGGTGATGATCGCCATCACCCAGGCAGGCAACAGCGAGTTCCTCTCCGAGCAGGGCATCAAGGACCTGCTGCTGAACGCGACCATCCTGGTCCTGGTCGCCACCGGACAGTCCCTGGTCGTCATCACCCGCAACGTCGACCTGTCCGTCGGCTCCACTCTCGGCATCAGCGCCTTCGCCGCCGGCACCTACCTCCAGGGCGGCGGAAACCCCGTCGTGGCCGTGCTCCTCGCGGTGCTGCTGGGTATCGGCTTCGGCCTCCTCAACGGCCTGCTGGTCAGCCTCGGCCAGGTGCCCGCCCTGGTCGTCACCCTCGGCACCCTGTACATCATCCGCGGCATCGACTCCATCTGGGTCGGCTCCCGCCAGATCACCGCGGCCGATCTGCCGGGCGGCTTCGTCGACTTCGGCTCCGGCGGCATCTCCGCCGTGCCCTGGCTGGCCATGATCGCCCTGGCGGTGCTCGTCGCCACCGCGTACTACCTCAAGCACTTCGGCAGCGGACGCGAGCTGTACGCCCTCGGCTCCAACCCCGAGGCCGCCCGGCTGGCCGGCATCCCGGTCCGCAAGCGGATCCTGGCCGCCTACACCTTCTGCGGCGCGCTCGCCGGACTCGCCGGCGCCCTCTACCTGGCCCGGTTCGGCAACGTCGACTCCGGCACCGGCAACGGCTACGAACTGACCGTCGTCAGCGCCGTGGTGGTCGGCGGCGTCGTCTTCACCGGCGGCTCCGGCAGCGTCTACGGCGCGGCCCTCGGCGCGCTGCTGCTGACCTCGATCAACAGCGTGCTGCCCGCCCTCGGCGTCAGCTCCGTGTGGGTGCTGGCCATCAACGGCACCCTGCTCATCCTCGCCATCGCCGTCGACCGGATCGTCGCGCTGCGGGTGGCCACCGCCCTGAAGAAGAGGAACGCCCGCCATGGCTGACAGCTCCCTGACGCGCGCCGTCCGATGGGACACCGTGGTCGGCGCCCTCCTCGTGGTCGTCCTGCTGCTCTCCTTCGGCTTCGTCGACGGCTTCGGCAACGCCCTCAACCTGTCCTTCCTGATCGGGAACACGCTGCCGATCGCGCTCATCGCCCTGCCGATGACGCTGCTGGTCGTCTCCGGCGAGATCGACCTGTCGGTCGCCTCCACCGCGGGCCTGTCCGGCGCGGTGATGGGCGCCCTGTGGAACCAGGGCATGACCATCGAGACGATCATCCCGATCTGCCTGCTGCTCGGCGTGGTCTGCGGTCTGGTCAACGGCCTGCTGGTCACCCGGCTCGGACTGCCCTCCCTCGCCGTCACCATCGGCACCATGGCCGCCTACCGGGGCATCGCGCAGATCGTGCTCGGCTCCGACGCGGTGACCGACTTCCCCTCGCAGTACCTGGACTTCGCGGCCGGACGCATCGACGGCACCTTCGTCCCGTACGCCTTCCTGCCGTTCCTCGTGCTGCTGGCCGTCGCCGTCGTCGCCCTGCACGCCATGCCGCTGGGCCGGTCGCTGTTCGCCATCGGCGCCAGCGAGGAGGCCGCGCGCTTCGCCGGCATCCGGGTCAAGCGGCAGAAACTGATCCTGTTCACGCTGACCGGACTGATGTCCTCCCTCACCGGCGTCTTCTGGGCCCTGCACTACGCCAGCGCCCGCTACGACAACGCCACCGGCCTCGAACTGTCCGTCGTCGCCGCGGTGCTCCTGGGCGGCATCGACTTCGACGGCGGCAAGGGCACGCTCGGCGGGGCGATCGCGGGCGTCTTCCTGCTCGGCGCGCTCCAGAACGTCATGAGCCTCCAGGACGTCTCCGCCCAGTCGCAGATCGTCGTCACCGGCGTCCTGCTCGTCCTCTCCGTGCTCGGCCCCCGGGTCGCACGGCAGATCTCCCTCGCGAGGGCCGGACGCAGGGCGGCACCGGCGCCCCCGTCCAAGGCGCCCGCCCCCACCCCGTAACCCGGTCCCCGGCCCGTCCACCCTCGTAAGGAACCCACCATGCGCAAGTCGTCCATCCGCCGTACCTGCGCGGCCCTCGCCGCCGTCACCTCCCTCGCCCTGGCGGCCACCGCCTGCGGCGGCACCACGAAGGAGGACGTCAAGGACGAGGGCGGCTCGGCCGCCGCGGCGGGCAAGGCCGACCCGAACGCCGCGACGAAGAAGGGGCTGACCGTCGGCTTCCTGCCCAAGCAGGTCAACAACCCCTACTTCACCGTCGCGGACAAGGGCGGCGAGAAGGCCCTGAAGGAGCTGGGCTCCAGCTACAAGGAGGTCGGCACCTCCAGCGGCACCGACACCGCCGGCCAGGTCTCCTACGTCAACACGCTCACCCAGCAGCAGGTCGACGCCATCGCCGTCTCCGCGCAGGACCCGGGCGCCCTGTGCACCGCGCTCAAGCAGGCGATGAAGAACGACATCAAGGTCGTCACCTACGACTCGGACACCAACCCCGAGTGCCGCAACGCCTTCATCTCCCAGGCCTCCGCCGACGACATCGGCCGCACCCAGGTGCAGCAGATGGCCGAGCAGATCGGCAACAAGGGCGAGATCGCGATCCTGTCCGCCGCGCAGACCGCGACGAACCAGAACGCCTGGATCGAGATCATGAAGGACGAGCTGAAGGACCCGAAGTACAAGGACATCAAGCTGGTCAAGGTCGCCTACGGCGACGACGACGCCCAGAAGTCCTTCCAGCAGACCCAGGGCCTGCTCCAGGAGCACCCGAACCTGAAGGGGATCATCTCCCCGACCACCGTGGGCATCAAGGCCGCCGCCCAGTACCTGTCCGGCTCCAAGTACAAGGGCAAGGTCAAGCTGACCGGCCTCGGCACCCCCAACGACATGCGCAAGTACGTCAAGAACGGCACCGTCGAGGCCTTCGAGCTGTGGGACCCGGCCAAGCTCGGCGAACTGGCCGCGCGCACCGCCGTCGCCCTGTCCTCCGGGCAGATCACCGGCAAGGAGGGCGAGACCTTCAAGGCCGGGGCCATGGGCGAGTACACCATCGGCAAGGACGGTGTGATCAACCTCGGCAAGCCGACCGTGTTCACCGCCGACAACGTCGACCAGTTCGACTTCTAGTCGCGGCCCTCAGCACTCGACCCGGGAGCGGTACTTCATGCAGCGCGTCTGTTTCCTGCTCAAGGTCCGCCGGGACCGCATCGCGGAGTACCGCGAACGCCACGCCGCCGTGTGGCCGGAGATGTGCGAGGCGCTCTCCGCCACCGGCTGGCACAACTACTCGCTCTTCCTGCGCGACGACGGGCTGCTCGTCGGCTACCTGGAGACCGAGGACTTCGCCGCCGCCCGGGCCGGCATGGAGGCCACCGAGGTCAACGCCCGCTGGCAGGCGGAGATGGGTCCGCTCTTCGAGTCCCTCGACGGGGCCCGCGCCGACGAGGCGATGAAGCCCCTCACCGAGGTGTTCCACCTCGCCTGACGGGGGCCCCGCCGGGGCGGCCCGGGTACTGTGTGAAGGTCCCACGGCTGCCCCCCACTCCCACCCGACCTCGGAGGTCCCTGCCCGATGGCCCATTCCGTGGGTATCAAGGACGTCGCCCGCGCCGCCGGAGTTTCCGTGGGCACGGTCTCCAACGTCATCAACCGCCCCGACACCGTCGCGACCGAGACCCGGGCGCGGGTGCTGTCCGCGATCGACCGGCTGGGCTACGTCCGCAGCGAGTCCGCGCGCCAGCTGCGCGCCGGCCGCAGCCGCATCATGGGACTGCTAGTCCTGGACATGGGCAACCCGTTCTTCGTCGACGTCGCCCGCGGTGCTGAGCGGGCCGCCCGCGACGCCGGGCTCGGCGTGATGGTCTGCAACAGCGCGCAGAACCCGGGCGAGGAGGCCGAGTACCTCTCGCTCTTCGCCGAGCAGCGGGTCCGGGGCGTCCTGCTCACCCCCGCCGACGCCACCGGCCGCAACATCGAGGGCTTCCGGCGCCACAACATCCCCTTCGTCCTCGTCGACCGTGTCGCCGAGGGCACCACCGAGTGCTCGGTCTCCGTCGACGACGTCGCGGGCGGCGCGCTGGCCGTACGCCATCTGGTGGACGCCGGACACCGCTCCATCGCCTACGTCAGCGGTCCGCCCGGCCTCAACCAGGTCCGCGACCGCCGCACCGGCGCCCTCGCCGCGCTCGCCGAGGCCGGGCTCGGCCCCGACGCGCTGCGCGAACTGCCCACCGAGCGCCTCGACGTCGCCGCGGGCCGCGACGCCGGCGCCCGCCTGCTGGGCCTCGCCGAGCGGCCGACCGCCGTCTTCTGCGCCAACGACCTGCTCGCCCTCGGCGTCCTGCAGGCCATGTACGCCGCCGGGGTCGGCGTCCCCGACGACCTCGCGATCGTGGGCTACGACGACATCGAGTTCGCCGCCGCCGCGGCCGTCCCGCTCACCTCCGTGCGCCAGCCCGCCCACACCATGGGCGCCATGGCCGCCGAGCTGCTCCTGGAGGAGACCGAGCTGGAGGGCACGGACCGGACCCACCCGCACCGGCGGGTCGTCCTCCAGCCGGAGCTGGTCGTGCGGCGCTCCAGCCTCGCCGCCCGCTGACCGGCCGTTCAGTAGATCTGTCAGTACGATTTCATGATCCCGGGGGTCGGCGGCCGAAGGACGGTGTGCTGAACTGGGACGCGGCCGAAAGCATCGGTCGCCAGATCCGTCCGCCCCGGGAGACCCCTTGAGCGTCAGCTACCGCCAGCCAGGCGTCGTCCTCACCGACCGCCGTTTCACCGTGCCCCTCGATCACGCCGACCCCACCGGGGAGACGATCGAGCTGTACGCCCGCGAGGCCGTCGCGAGCGACAAGGCCGACAAGGACCTGCCCTGGCTGGTCTACCTCCAGGGCGGACCGGGTTTCGGGGCGAACCGTTTCATCGGCCGGCCCGCGTGGTTCGGCCGCGCCCTCAAGGAGTATCGCGTCCTGCTCCTGGACCAGCGCGGCACCGGCGCCTCCACCCCGGCCAACCGTCAGACGCTCCCGCTGCGCGGCGGCCCCGCCGAGCAGGCCGACTACCTCACCCACTTCCGCTCCGACGCCATCGTCCGCGACTGCGAGGCCATCCGCCCCCGGGTCACCGGCGGCGCCCCCTGGACCGTCCTCGGCCAGAGCTTCGGCGGCTTCTGCACCGTCGCCTACCTGTCGCTGGCCCCCGAGGGCCTGAGCGCCGCCCTGATCACCGGCGGTCTGCCCTCCCTGGACGCCCACGCGGACGACGTCTACCGGGCCGCCTACCCCCGCATCGAGCGCAAGGTCGCCGCGCACTACGCCCGCTACCCGCAGGACGTCGAGCGCGCCCGCCGCATCGCCGACCACCTCCTCACCCACGACGTGGTCCTGCCGAACGGCTACCGCCTCACCGTGGAGGCCTTCCAGTCGCTCGGCATCATGCTGGGCGGCAGCGAGGGCAGCCACCGGCTGCACTTCCTGCTGGAGGACGCCTTCGTCCGCACCCCGAACGGGCACGAACTCTCCGACGCCTTCCAGGAGCAGGCGCAGGGCCTGCTGTCCTTCGCGGCCAACCCGCTGTACGCCCTCATCCACGAGGTGATCTACGGCCAGGACGCCCGGCCCACCGCCTGGTCCGCCGAGCGGGTCCGCGCCGAGTTCCCGCGCTTCGACGCCGCGAAGGCCCTCGCCGGCGACGAACCCCTGCTGTTCACCGGCGAGTCGATCCACCCCTGGATGTTCGACTGCGACCCGGCGCTGCGCCCGCTGCGCGAGACGGCCGAACTGCTCGCCGCCCACACCGACTGGACCCCGCTGTACGACCCCGCCCGCCTCGCCGCCAACGAGGTGCCGGCCGCCGCGGCCGTCTACCACGACGACATGTACGTCGACACCGCCCACGCGCTGGCCACCGCCCGGACGGTTCGGGGCCTGCGCACCTGGGTCACCGACGAGTTCGAGCACGACGGCGTGCGGGCGGGCGGCCCCCGCGTCCTGGACCGGCTGCTCGCGCTCGCCCGCGACGAGGCCTGAACGACGCCGGACGGGATGTCCGGACGGGATGTCCAGACGGGATGTCCGGGTGGGATGTCCGGGTGGGATGTCAGTGGCGCGGGTTAGTGTGCGGGCATGACGGAGCCGACGATCACGCAACTGGAGCCCATGCCCGGCGACTGGCGCCGTGCCCTCGCCGTCGTGGCCCACCCGGACGACCTGGAGTACGGCTGCTCGGCGGCGATCGCGGTCTGGACCGACGAGGGCCGCGAGGTCGTCTACGTGCTCGCGACCAGGGGCGAGGCGGGCATCGATACGCTGCCGCCCGCGGAGTGCGCCCCGCTGCGTGAGCGGGAGCAGCGGGCGAGCGCCGCCGTCGTCGGGGTGAGCGAGGTGGAGTTCCTCGACCACCGGGACGGCGTCGTCGAGTACGGCACCGCGCTGCGCCGTGACATCGCCGCCGCGATCCGACGGCACCGGCCCGAGCTGGTCATCACCCTCAACCACCGGGACACCTGGGGCGGCGTCACCTGGAACACCCCGGACCACGTCGCCGTCGGCCGCGCCACGCTCGACGCGGCGGCCGACGCCGGCAACCGGTGGATCTTCCCGGAGCTGACGGACCAGGGCCTGGAACCCTGGAACGGCGTGCGCTGGGTCGCGGTCGCCGGTTCCTCCTCGCCCACCCACGCCGTGGACGCCACCCCGGGTCTGGAGCGCGCCGTGCGCTCGCTGCTGGAACATCGCACGTACATCGAGGTGCTGACCGAGGAGGACCCGGAGACGTACGTGCGCGGATTCCTCACCGGCTTCGCCGAGGCCGCGGGGGAGCGGTTCGGCGGAAAGCCGGCGGTGACCTTCGAAGTCTTCGCGCGGTAGCGGTATGACGGGGGAGCAGGGCATGCGGGGAGAACGGGACGCGCGGGGAGAGCGGGACGTGCTGGGAGAAGGGGACGTGCGGGGACAGCAGCGTCTCGCGGAGCGCTTCGAGGAGCACCGCGGGCAGCTCAGGGCGGTGGCCTACCGCATGCTCGGCTCCCTGGCCGAGTCGGAGGACGCCGTGCAGGAGGCCTGGCTGCGCCTCGACCGCTCCGGCGGGGACGGCATCGACAACCTCGGCGCCTGGCTGACCACCGTGACCGGCCGGATCTGCCTGGATCTGCTGCGCTCCCGCACCGCGCGCCGCGAGGAGCCCATGACCGAGGGCTTCGACTCCTTCATGCCCGACCCCGTGCTGCGGAGCCTGCCCCAGGCCGACCCGGAGGCGGAGGCGCTGCACACCGACTCGGTGGGCATCGCCCTGCTGGTGGTGCTGGAGAGGCTGGAACCGGCCGAGCGGCTGGCGTTCGTCCTGCACGACATGTTCGCCGTGCCCTTCGACGACATCGCGCAGGTCGTCGAGCGCACCCCGGCCGCCACCAGGCAGCTCGCCAGCCGGGCCCGGCGCCGGGTGCGCGACGCCACCCCCGCCGCCGAACCGGACCTCGGCCGTCAGCGCCGGGTGGTGGAGGCCTTCCTCGCCGCCAGCCGCGCCGGTGACTTCGAGGCACTGGTGTCCGTCCTCCACCCGGACGTGGTGCTGCGGGCCGACGCGGGCGCGCTGGCCCGGGGCATCGCGGCGTCCAAGGTGGCGCGGGGAGCGCGGACGGTCGCCACCGGTGCGTTCCACTTCCGCCACCTCGCCGGACTCGCCCACGTCGTCCTGATCAACGACGCGGTCGGCACCGTCGCCGTGTCCGAGGGGCGGCCGGTGTCGGTCACCTACGTCACCGTCGCCGACGGCCTCATCACGGGTCTGTACATCCTGTCCGACCCGGAGCGGCTGGCCCGGCTGGACCTGTCCGCGCTGGAGCCCTGACCGGCCCGTATCCTCGACGACATGCGAGAACACACGGCGGACCGGACGGATGCCCCGGCCGGGGCGGAACTGCGCGGCGACTGCGCGAGCTGTTTCGGCCTGTGCTGTGCGGCCCTGCCGTTCGCCCGCTCGGCGGACTTCGCGATCGACAAGGACGCCGGAACGCCCTGCCCGAACCTCGGCACCGACCACCGCTGCGGCATCCACGCGAGACTGCGGGAGCGCGGCTTCACCGGCTGCACGGTCTACGACTGCTTCGGCGCCGGGCAGCGGGTCTCGCAGATCACCTTCGGCGGCCGGGACTGGCGCGCGGGCCCACCGGAGCGGACCCGCCGCATGTTCGACGTGTTCCCGGTCGTCCGTCAACTGCACGAGCTGCTCCGGTACCTGACCGAGGCGCTGACCCTGGCCACCGCCCGCCCGGTCCACGCCGACCTGCGCGGTGCCCTCGCCGACACCGAACGCCTCGCCGGGGGAACCCCCGAGGAGCTGGCCGCCCTCGACGTGGCCGCGCACCGGCAGCGGGTCAACGTGCTCCTGCTGCGCACCAGCGAGCTGGTCCGGGCCGGCACCCGCGGCCGGAAGAAGAACCGCCGCAACGCCGACCTGATGGGCGCCCGGCTCAAGGGCGCCGACCTGGCGGGTGCCGATCTGCGCGGGGCCTACCTCATCGCCGCCGACCTCACCCGCGCCGACCTGCGGGGCGCCGACCTGATCGGCGCGGACCTGCGCGACGCCGACCTCACCGACGCGGACCTGACGGGTGCCTTCTTCCTGACCCAGCCGCAGGTCGACGCGGCCAGGGGCGGCCCCGGCACCAGGCTGCCGTGCTCAGTCACCCGCCCGGGGCACTGGACAGCGGGACTCTGAGGGGGCGGCGCCGCCGGCGTCCGCGGTCCGCCGGACCAGGTGCAGGCGCAGCCCCTGCGGCATCAGCGTCAGCCGCTCGGTCACCCGCAGCCGGTAGCCGGGATCCGGCCGCAGCTCGTAGCGGCGCAGCAGCAGTCCGAGGACCAGCGTGGCCTCGTGCAGCGCGAACTGCCGTCCGATGCACGCGCGCGCCCCGGTCCCGAACGGCTTGAACGTGTGCGGGGCGCGCGACCGTACGGCCTTCGCGTCGAAGCGGTCCGGGTCGAACCGCTCCGCGTCCGCACCCCACACCTCGGGGTCGCGGTGCAGCATGCCCGTGAGCACCAGCGCCCAGGCCCCGCGCCGCATCGGGTACGTGCCGCCGAGCACCGTGTCCTCGCGGGCCTCCCGCGCGAAGCCGGGGGCGGTCGGCCACAGTCGCAGCGACTCGTCCAGGACCCGGCGCACGTAGCGCAGCCTGGCCACCTGCTCGTAACCCGGCGCCTCGGTGTCGCCCCACACCCGGTCCACCTCCGCACGCGCCCGGGCCGCGACCTCGGGGTGCTGGGCGAGGTAGTGCAGGGCGAAGGAGAGCGCGCCCGAGGTGGTCTCGTGACCGGCGACCAGAAAGGTGATGACCTGCCGGCGGACGTTCTCCGGCGACAGCCGCTCGCCGGTCTCCGGATGGGCCGTCTCCAGCATCCGGTCGAGCAGGTCGCCCTTCCTGCCCTTGCCGCCGCTCGCCCGGCGTTCGCGGACGAGATCGTCGACCGTGCGGTTGAGGTAGGCGATGTCGGCGGCGTTGCGGCGGCTCGCGTCGCGCAGCAGCCAGGGTGCGAGCGGCGCGGGCACCGTGTTCAGGCGCTGCGCGTAGCCGAGCGTGCCCACCATCGAGGTGACGAAGGGATGGAGGCGGGCGCGTTCGAAGGAGCCGAAGTCGTGCCCGAAACCGGTGCGCGCGATGGTCTCCAGCGTCAGCTTCGTCATGTCGCCGGGCACGTCCACCGCCCGGCCCGACGCCTCGGCCAGGTCCCAGTGGCCGGTGAGCCGCGCGGCCACGTCCAGCATCATCACGTGGTACCCGGCCATGGCCTCGCGGCTGAAGCCGGGCGCCAGCACGTCGTGCGCGAGCTGCCAGTTGGGCTCGTGGTTGTACGCCGTGAACAGCCCGTCCCCGGCCACCGGCCGCAGGTTGGCCACTCCCAGGCCCACGTGTTTGGCGAACCGCGCCTCGTCCGCCAGGTCGGCGGCGAGGGCCGCGCCCCACACGAACACGAACTCCTTGCCGAAGGCCCGCCGCCGGAATATCGGCCCCAGCCGCCGCGCGTACCGCAGCGAGTCCTGCATCGGGGTGCGCCTGCTCGCCCCCACGACGTCACCGAGCAGGGGCAGCCGGTACGGAGGGTGCGGGATGCGGTGCAGTTCGGGCCAGCCCAGCTCGGCGCTGCGGAAGCCCTTCGGCAGTCCGCCCGGTGCCGGTTCCCTCGCTGTCTGGGCCATGACGCGATCTCCCTTGACGCAGCGGCGTGTTGCACGAGCCGAGGCGAGCGTGTTGTACATGGATTCAATAACGCGCCCCAGTCTCGACCCGTTGTTGAACCGGCGTCAAGTAAGGTGCGGGGCATGGCCGCGAACCAGGGCGGGCGCGTCCGCCGCCGGCTCAGCACGATCGAGCGCCGGGAGCAGTTGCTCTCGGTGGGTGCGCGGCTGTTCTCGGAGAGCCCCTACGACGAGGTCTGGATCGAGCAGGTCGCCGAGATCGCCGGGGTCTCCCGCGGGCTGCTGTACCACTACTTCCCGAACAAGCGGGACTTCTTCGCGGCGGTCGTCGAGCGCGAGAGCGAGCGCATGCTGCGGATGACGGCGGCCGTGCCTGGCGTCCCGGTCCGCGAGCAGCTCACCGCGGGCCTCGACGCCTACCTGGAGTACGTCCGGGCCCACGCGCACGGCTACCGTGCCTTCCACCGCGCCGACGCGGCGGGGGACCGCGCGGTGCGCCGCGTCTACCAGAGGGCGCTCGCCGCGCAGGAGCGGCAGATCCTCGCCGCCCTGGCCGCGGACCCGGAGTTCGGCCCGGCCTTCGAGGAGCGCGGCGACGTACGGCTCGCGGTACGCGGCTGGCTGGCCTTCACCACCGCCGTCTGCCTGGAGTGGCTGCGGGATCCGGAGCCCGCCCGCGAGCAGGTGCGGGACCTGTGCGCACGGGCGCTGCTGGGAGCCATCGCGCCCTGACGGTGCCGCTCCGGATGCCGGTTCGAGGAACTGTCGTGGTTGGCGCACTCCCCGATCTCCGCTAGGTTAGGTGAGCCTTACCTAATGAACTGTGAACGGAGGTTGGGATGCGTGACAGCCACACCTGGACGGCCGCACCCGGCGCGGCGGAACAGGCCCGTTCCGTGCTCGCCGCCGCCTGGTCCTGCGCGGTGACCGCGGAGGGCGGCCGCGAGGAGTTCGTCGGCGCGCACACCGTGGCCGACGACGGCCGGGTGCTTCTGCGCGTGCCCGAGGACAGCGCGCTGCTCACCGCGGCGGTGTGCGCGCCCCGCGGCGAGCCGTCCGCCGTGCTGGAGTTCGCCGACGTGGCGCCCGTCCCGGTGCGGGGCCGGATCAGGGCCCGGCTCTGGCTCGCCGGCTGGTTCGCCGTGACGGACGGGCACCTGGCCTTCCGGCCCACCCGTGTGGTGCTGCGGCGGCCGTCCGGCGCCGTGGTGGTCGACGTCGACGAGTTCACCGCCGCGCAGCCCGATCCGCTGGCGCTGGCCGAGGCGCGGCTGCTGACCCATCTCGCCGACTGCCACGACGACGCCGTGCAGCGGCTGACCCGGCTCGTCGACCCACAGCCTGCACGGAGCGGTCCGGGTGCGGCCGCTCGCCGTCGACCGGCACGGACTGACCCTGCGCGTCGAACGCGTCCGTGGCCACGGCGACGTACGCCTGCCCTTCCACGCGCCCGCCGACGAGATCGCACAGCTCACGGAGCGGGTGCACGTGCTGCTCGCGCAGGCGGGCGCCGTCTCCCGACCGCGAGCCCTACAACGGCAGCGCACAGACGGCGACGGGTGAGGCGAAGGGCTCTCCCGTAAGCCGCAGTCCGCCGTCCGCACCCACCCGGAACGTGCTGACGGTGCCGGACCGCTGGTTGGCCGCGAACAGCAGCCCGCCTTTGGGGGAGAAGGCGATCTGCCGGGGGAAGTCGCCGCCCGCCGGCACGGTGCCGAGGAACCGGAGCCGGGCACCCTCCGCCTCCACCGCGTACCGCGTGACGCTGTCGTGCCCCCGGTTGGCGAGGAAGGCGTACGCGCCGTCGGACGTCACCAGCATCTGCGCCGGGTGGTTGGCGCCGGTCCCCCGGCCCGATGGCGCCCCGGTGGACTGCGGCTCGCCGACGGCCAGCCGTCCCGTCCCCGGGTCGTACGCGCAGACCGCGACGGTGTTGTCGACCTCGTTGGCGACATAGACATGGCGTCCGCCGGGGTGGAAGGCGAGGTGCCGGGGCCCGGCGCCCGGCCGGGTCCGGGCCCGCGAGAGCTCCACGAGGGTCCCCGCGCCCTCGTCCAGACGGTAGGTGTAGACGGTGTCCGTGCCGAGGTCCACGGCGAGGACATGGGCCCCGTCCGGGGCGGTGACGACCTGGTGCGCGTGCGGGCCCCGCTGTCCCGGGCCCGGCGGGGGAGTGGAGTGCGTGACCAGGCCGGTGCGTTCTCCCAGTGCGCCGGAGGCGTCGATCGGGTGTACGGCGAGGCTTCCGGAGCCGTAGTTGGCGCTGAACAGCCAGCGCCCGCCCGGGTGCACCGACAGGTGGCAGGGCGCCGCGCCGCCGGTGCTCCGGCTGCCCAGCACCCTGCGGTCCGACAGCCGGACGGCGGTCACCGCGCCGTCCTCGCGCTCGTTCACCGTGTACAGGGTCCGGCCGTCGGGATGCACCGCCAGGTACGAGGGATCGGCCACCTCGGCGAGGAGGCCGCTCCCGGTGATGCGGCCCGTCGCGGGTTCGTACTCGGCGAGCCCGACGCCCCGGCCGCCGCCCTCCGCGGAGGTGTAGGTGCCGAGGAGGAGCGGGCGCCGGCCGGAGGACCCCCGCTCCCTGCCGGACGCACCGCTGCTCGCCCGGGGCGCGGTGGGCGTCGCGGACGGTGCCTCCGTCCCCGCCGGACCTCCGCACGCCGCCGCGGGGAGTGCCGCCGCCGCGGTGGCGGTCCGGGCGAGGAGCCCGACCAGTCGCCGCCTGCTCCAGCCGTCCCCGTCCATGCCGCCCTCCCGCACCCGTACCGTCCCTCGCGCCGCTACCAGTCCCCGTCCCGCACCGGCTTGCCCGGCGCGTCCCCCAGCGGGTGGACCTGGTGGGGCGCGGGCGGCTGCCAGGGCTCGTGGTCGTCGCCGATCCAGTCCCCGACCGGCTTCACGTCCTGAAGCGGCCCGGTGGGCGCGAGGTCGTGGGCGTCCTGGTCGTAGTAGTCGTACCAGGGCAGGCCGGCCCGGGTGTACGCGGCCCGGTCCACGGGGGACGGCGGCGGCGCCTCGCCGGTGATGCGGCGCCACTCGGGCGGCGTCACCAGGTGCACGAAGACCCGGCCCGCCGGACGCTCGGCCCAGTCCGTCGGCGGCCGCTGGTCGCGGTACACCTCCTGGCGCATGGAGCCGCCGACGCCGAGACCCATGGCGGGCGCCGACCGGGGCCGGGCCGCTCCGCCGTACGCCGGGGCCGCGCCCGGGGCGGCCGGTGCCGGAGCGCCGAGGGCCCCGCCCGGACGGGCCGCCCTGCGGGCCGTCTCCGCACGGCGCCGCTCCTCCTCGCGCCAGCGGGCCAGCTCGGTGTCATTGAGGGTGAACGCCTGCAACTGGACGCCTCCCCAGACCTCCTCGCCGGTGACCTGGCCCTCGACACTCGCCCCCATGCCGAGCGGCACCGCCACGAACTGACGGACCGTGCCGGTACCGGAGTTGATGCCGTCCAGCCAGGGCTGGCGGGGAAGGACCACGTAGTTCTGCGGGTCCCGGGACAGCCGGTCGCTCCAGGGCCTGCCCGAGACCGCGCACACCTTGCCCACTCCCACCTGGAGCGCGGCGGGCTCCCGAGTGCCCGCGAAACTCAGCCACATGGCCTCCCGCAGGTACACCGGCAGCATCACGCCGCCGCGCGCCCGCCACGCCTCGGGCACCCTGTCGGCGTAGTCGGAGACCCGGCGGACCGGGAACTCGCCGAGCCCGGGCGGCAGCGGATGCGTGCCCGTCTCGGGCAGCCGCAGGGTGCGTATGAAGCGGACCGTCGCACCGCCCGGCAGCGACAGCCGGTTCCCGTCGATCCGCACACTGGTGTCGGTCATCCGAACGCCCCCTCATTCGCGGTTCACGCGACTTCGCGGGCCGCGCGTACTTCGTCGTTCCTCACTTCGTCGTTCCTCAAGGGGAACGCCGCGCGGCGGTGTCGCGGTTCCGCCCGCGCCGCCCGGCCCGCAGCCGGTCGCGCGCCCGGTCCCGCAGCCGGGTCAGCCGCGGCATGCGCTCGCGCTGCTCGCGCGTGTGACGGTCCAGCTCCTCCAGGAGCCGGCGGGAGCGGTGCTCGGTGTCCATCTCGTCGATGATCCGGTTCACCTCGGCCAGCACCGCGCCCCGCAGCTGCCACTGCGTCGCGTCGCGCCGGACCTCCTCCAGCAGCAGGTCGGCCAGCCTGTCCCGGGTGGCCGCGGCCTGGCGCAGCTCGGCGGTCAGCCGCTCCTCCGCGGACTCGGCGTTCTCACTGGCATTGCTGGTGACCAGCACCGAGAAGCTCACCACGGCGTCGGCGATCTCGGACAGCAGCTGCTGGATCGCGGCGCCCGTCTCCGGCGCGAACAGGGGCTCCGGCTCGCGCTCCTTGGCGAGATCGGTGAAGCTGCGCGCGAGGACCCGCATGACCACCGTGCAGATCTCCAGGGTGTCCAGACCGGTGCGCAGCACGACTCGGTGGAGCAGCCCCTCGCGCACCCGGGGATTGAACCGCAGGCTGTCCTCCGCCTGGCGCAGGTCCTCGTCCACCTCGCCGATGTCGTGGTCGAGCCGGCGGGCCTCGTGCAGCCGGGCGGCCGCCTCGTGGAACGGCGTGCTGCCGGCGGCCTCCTCGCCCATGCGCAGCAGCAGTTGGCGCACCTGCCGGGCCAGCCCCACGACGGACTCCCCGGCCTGCTCCACCCACACCGGAGGCGCGAGGATCAGGTTGAAGACGAGTCCGACGATCGCCCCGATCAGCGTCTCCACCACCCGCGCCCAGGCCAGGCTCCCGTGCGAGGTGACGCCGAGCACCAGCATCGCGCTGATCGCCACCTCGGCGGTGAACTCCTCGGCGCGCACCAGGTGCCCGACACCCAGCGCCGCCACGATGATCAGGGCCAGACTCCACCAGCTCAGCCCGACCAGCTGGCTGAACGCGATGGCGACCAGGACACCCGCGACCACGGCGTTCACCCGGCGGAAGCTCATCTTCAGCGTGGCGTACAGGGTGACCTGGACGACCAGCAGCGCGGTCAGGGGAGCGGTGAGCGGCGCCGCCGACTTGTCGGGGGACAGCCGCACCGCGATGACGTAGGCGATCGAAGCCGCGGCTGCGGAGCGCAGGGCCTGTACGACCATGGGGTCCCGCAGCCACTTCACCCGCCGCAGAGCCGCCCTCGCGGCCTCAAGCACATCCCGCATCCTCGGGCGGTTCCCTTCCGCAGGCGCCTCGAACGTGTCCGATCAGGACGGTAGCCGGACGCGGGCGGCCGGGCCCCTCTCACGCGCCGGGCGCGGCCGGACGGGTCAGGCGGTCACCTTGGCGACGAACGCGGACAGATTGCCCAGCGCCCGGGCGACCTGTTCCTCCAGAGTCAGACTCTCCTCGAATCGGGCGCCGCTCTGCGACACCTTCCTGCCGCGCAGATACAGGGAGCAGGCGAGATCGGTGCACATGTACAGGCCGACCGAGTTTCCCTCACGGCCGGCCGCTCCGGCCTTGCGCGCCGTCATCAGGGACACACCGCCCCGGGGGTGGGTGGTCAGGCACAGCGCGCACATGCTGCGCTGGAAGTAGCCGCTCCTGGCGGTCTGGAAGCGCAGTGCCACACCGGTGAGACGCCCGTCGAGGTCGGCGACCAGGTAGCTGCGGTCGGGCGCCCCGGGATCCCGCCAGCCGAGGAAGTCCAGATCGTCCCAGGGGCGCTCGTCCAGGTCGCGGGGGACGGCCAGGCGCTTGGCCTCGCCCTTCGAGCAGTTGATGAAGGAGGTGCGGACGTCCTGCTCGTCGAGTGCTCTCATCGGAGCCTCCCCTTGGTCATGTCGGGCACATGGGCGATATGGGCCACAGGTGCCTAGGGTCTCTAGGTTTCCACCTAGCGTAGATAGCCCACGATGGAGTCGCCACCGGATTTCCGCGGATTTCCGAGGAGGCGAGTTCATAGCATGAATTAAGCACAAAGGGAAGTCGCGTGCGGCCCCGCGGCGGAGGTATCTTGCAGACCGGGCACGGTACGGGAGGAGCCACATGGCGGGGCGGAACGGGCGCACGGTGCGCGACCTCAGGAGGGCCAACCGCACGGCCGTACTGCAACGGCTCTACTTCGACGGACCGCTCAGCCGCTTCGAGCTGGGTCCGGCGACCGGCCTCAGTTCGGGTTCCGTCAGCAACGTGGTCGCCGACCTGGTCGGCGACGGACTGGTGGAGGAGGCCGGCAGCGTCGACTCCGACGGCGGCAGGCCCCGCACCCTGCTGCGCGTGGCCCCCGCCAGCGGGCACATGATCGGCGTGGACGTCGGCGAGACCCGGGTGCGGGTCGAACTGTTCGACCTCACGCTCACCGAACTCGCCCGCGCCGAACGCCCGCTGGCCCCGCAGCGGCACGACGTCGACGTCATCGTCGGACACGTCCGCGACGGCATCGCCGAGGTCCTGGCCACGGCCGGACTCCCGCCCGAGCGGCTGCTCGGCGCCGGGATCGGCGTCCCCGGCATCGTCGAGCACACCGCCGACCGCGGTGCCGTGGTGCACGGTCAGACCATCGGCTGGGACGCGGTCCCGCTGGAGGCCCTGCTCCGCGCCGGCTCACCACTGCCCGACACCGTCCCCTACCTCATCGACAACGGCGCCAAGACCCTCGGCCAGGCCGAGATGTGGTTCGGCGCCGGGCGCGGTGCCCGCAACGCGGTCGTGGTCCTCTTCGGCTCCGGTGTCGGCGCCAGCCTCGTCACCCCCGAGGCCGAGCAGGGCCGGGCGGTCGAATGGGGGCACCTGACGGTCCGGGTCAGGGGCCGCCGCTGCCGCTGCGGAGCACTCGGCTGCCTGGAGGCCTACGCCGGTGCGGAGTCGCTGCTGGCCCGCTGGCGGGAGGAGGACGGCCGGGTGCCCGAGGGCACCGACGAGGAGACGGCCCTCACCGCGATGCTCGCCGCCGCCTACCCCGCCGACGGCTCGGCGGCGGACCCGGTCGCGCTCGCCGTCCTGGAGGAGACCGCCGAGTACCTGGGCGCGGGCCTGTCCGACCTGATCAACCTCTTCCAGCCGGAGCGCATCCTCATCGGCGGCTGGGCCGGCCTCCAGCTCGGCGCCCGTTTCCTGCCCGCCGTCCGCCGCCACGCCGTGTCGTACGCGCTGCGCCACCCCGCCCGGAAGGTGACGGTCGAGCTGGGGCGGCTCGGCCCGGACGCCGTCACCGTCGGCGCCGCGATCCTGCCCCTGGCCGACTTCTTCGCGCGGGGCGGCAGACGCCCCGAACCGGCCCCCGAGTATCCGGTCCCGGCCTGGCGCACGGCGCTCGAGGAGCGGGCACCGCACTGAGGTTTCGCCGGTCGCCGAGGAGGTACCCGACGTCGCTCCTAAACCCAGGGGAAGGAGCGCGCCGTGTCCGAGCACCGCCACGAAGGACCGGGTGAGAACGGTGCCCCCGTCCCGCGCGACATGCCCGACCAGCAGGCCGGCGATCACGACGATCCGTGGGAGGCCGCCTCGCCCACCCCCGAGCAGAGCGAGCACCGGCAGGGTCCGGACGACGCACGGCCCGAGGACGACGCGGAGAGCGCCGGTGACGCGGAGACCGGGCCCGTGCCCGACGTGCCCGACACCGACGAGGCCGGCACGGGCCGGCAGGGCGCACCGCACTCGGCTGCCGTACACCCCGAGCACCCGGTGCCGGACGAGTCCTCCGGCTGAGGCCCGGCCCGCGCCGCTCAGCCCACCTTGCGCCCGCGCATCGGCTCCGTGTCCGCCCCCGCGCCCTGTCGCAGCCCCCGCAGGAACTCCTCCAGCACCTCCGTGGCGCTGCGCGTCGCGCGCCAGCCCAGCTCCACCCGCGCCCGTGTGCAGTCCATGACCGGCAGCCGCAGCACCGCGTCGAACAGGTGCGGTGAGGCGGGCAGCAGCCGCATCCCCCACGCGGCGGCGATCGCCGAGCGGGCCGCGGTGCGCGGCAGGCGCACCGGGCGCACCCCGAGCAGCTCGCCCAGCAACCCGGCGTCCACCGGCGGATCGGCCGCGAGGTTGAACGCTCCCCGGGCGTCCGCGGACCGCACCGCCAGCCGGTAGGCCCGGGCCGCGTCGTCCGTGTGCAGGGCCTGCACCCGCAGACCGGGGACGTCCGGCAGGAACGGGAGCAGCTCCGGACGCGCCGCCGGACCCGGCCGCCGAAGATCCGGCGCTGCTCGCTGGCCGACTCCCGCTTGAAGAGGAACGCGGGCCGCATCCGCACCACCCGGATCCCCGGGTGATCGCGTTCGAAGGTGTCCAGGGCCCGTTCCAGATAGGCCTTCTCCCGGCAGTACGCGGCGTCCGGCCAGCCGTGCGTCGGCCAGGACTCGTCCACCGCGTGGTTCTTCGGCCCCGGCGAGTACGCGCCGACCGACGAGGCGTGCACCAGCGCCGGCACCCCGGCCGCGGCCACCGCCTCGAACACCCGGATGGAGCCGAGCACGTTCGTGCGCCAGGTCGTCGCCGGGTCGTGCGTCGGCTGGAACGCCCAGGCCAGATGGACCACCGCGTCGGCGCCCGCGAAACGGCCCGTCAGGTCGCTCTGCTCCGAGGCCAGGTCCACCGCGGCCCACTCCGTCCTCGCGGGCGACCGGTCGGGGATCCGCCGGGCCAGCCCCAGCACGGACCCCACCTCCGCATCCTCGGAGAGAAGTCGCACCACGCTGGTGCCCACGTTGCCCGTGGCACCCGTGACCACGATCCTGCTGCCCTTCGCGCTGCTCACCTCGTGCTCCTCTCGGCCGCCTGCCCGTGCGGAGAGCACCGGGTACCCGCCGCCCGGGAGGAGCACGCAAGGAGAAGCCCCGACCGCGACGGGGGAATCACGATCGGGGCGGTACGAGGTGGATACGGACGGCGGTCGCCTCTCGGCGGAGGGCTCCACAGGGCTTCAGCCGAACGATCTTCCCTGTGGGCTATAGGTGAGGCCCGGGGACACTGTTCCGTCCGTACCCACGATCTGTTCAACGGCGAACGACCGGCCCGTGTTCCACCGTCTGTCGGGGTTTGGGGTGATGTGTGTCACTGCTCGGTGGACTGGCGGGGCTCGGGCACGATCTCGGCCCACAGGTTCTCCGCCTGCAGGAGCAGCGTGCCGAGCACCGCGGTCCGGGCGGCGCCCCGCCCGGCGTGCTCGCGCAGCCCCTCCTGCAGCCGCAGGTGCAGCTCCTCCATCGTCTCCTCGGTGGCCGCCGGATCGGCCTCGGGCTGCTCGCCCGCCCACCGGCCCGCCTCGGCGTGACAGGCGTCGCCGATCAGCCGCAGCAGGCGCGCGTACAGGTCCAGGACCGGACCCTCGGGCGGCGCGGGCGTCCGGTGCTCGTCGGCCGCCACCGCCAGGGTCCGGGTCAGCGCGCCGAGGTTCCCGGTGACCCGGCTCCACCGCCGGTCCTCGTCCTCCGGCGGCACGACGGTGGGCCCGCGGTGCAGCCGTCGCAGGGGGCCCGAGGTCAGCCGCAGGCTCTCCCGGCTCCACGACCGGGCGGAGTCCAGCGCCCCCAGCCGCCGCTCCAGCCGTGCCGCGTCACTGGTCCAGCCGGCCGCGCTCTGTGCGTCCCACTGGGTCTCCCGCAGGTCGGCGGCGACGGAGTGCAGGAGGTCGCCCGCCTCCTCGGCCAGCGCCGCGAGGTTCTCCCGCACGTCCCGCAGGTGGATCGGCGGCAGCACCAGGGCGTTGACCGCCACGCCGATGACCGCCCCGAGCGCCGCCTGCCCCACCCGGTGACCGACCGCGGCGGCCGAGACGGTGGTGCCGGAGGCCAGGACGAACACCGCCGTGGTGGCCGCGTAGATGCCCTGCCCGCCGAACCGCGACCAGTTCGCCACCAGCATCAGCACCGGCAGCGACAGCACCAGCGCCCCCGTGTTGTCGTCCGTGATCGCCTGCGCCGCCGACGCCAGCAGCGCGCCGGCGCAGATCGCCGCGAACTGCTGCCCGGCCTGCCGCACCGAGCTGTAGACGGTGGCCTGCACCAGGACCAGCGCCACCCAGGGCGCCATCAGCGCCATCGGATCGCCCAGCCACACGCCCGCCACGGTCCAGGCGATCAGCGCCGCGCCCGCGGCCTTCAGCGACTGCACGACCAGGTCGCGTTCCCGCCCCGGCCCCCGCCAGGCGGCGCGGACGGCCCGTCCGACGGCACACGCCTCCCACCACACCGCGGCCGCGGGCCGCCGTCCCCGGAGTGCCTCCCGGAGGGTGTGTGTCACAGCGCTCATGCGGTGCCGGACGCCCGCGTGGCCGGCGGACCCGTCTCGGCGCGGGGAGGCCGGGGCAGGTGGGGCGGGCGAGGGGACGGGGGCATGCGAAGCAGGGACCGGCGCCTCATGCCAGCGGGCTCCCGCTCAGCGACGCCAGCAGGTCGGCCGGATCGGCGTAGACGGCCTCCGCTCCCGCCGCCTCCAGGTCGGCGCGGGGGAGACCGCCGCACAGCACCCCCACGCACCGCACCCCGGCGCGGCTGCCCGCGCGCATGTCCCACACGGTGTCGCCCACGAAGACGGCCCGCCCGGCCGGTACCCCGGCCAGCTCCAGGGCGTGCTCGACCGGCTCCGGGTCGGGCTTGCCCGCGTCCACGTCGTCGGCGCTCGCGGTGGCGTCGATCGCGTCGTCGGCGTCGATCGCGCGCCGCAGGGCGCCCAGCTCGGGCCCGCCCGCCGAGGTGGCGAGCACCACCTTCCAGCCGTCGGCGGCCAGACGGCGCAGCAGGTCCCCGGCGCCCGGCAGCGCCGGCAGCCGGTCGAAGTACTGTCCGTACAGTGCCTTGTGCGCGGCGCTCAGCTCCGCGTCCCGCTCCTTGTCCCGGTCCTCGCCGAGCAGCCGTGCGACGAGGTCGCCCGAGGCCAGGCCCACGGCCCGGTGGACGGCGTGCATCGGCACCCGGTGCCCCGCCTGCCGGAACGCCTCCCACCAGGTGGTCACGTGCAGGTGATTGGTGTCGACCAGGGTCCCGTCGACGTCGAACACGGCGGCCCGTTCCATGCGCTGTTCCTTCCTGGTCCCTTCCCGGCCCGTGGCTCGGCGTGCGGGTACCACGTCAGCGGCTCGCCACTCCGGCCGGCGTACGGCCCTCCCGCGTCCAGGCCAGCAGCTCGTCCAGGGACCAGGCCGTGACCACGCGCTCCGGGGGCACCCCGCACTCCTCGGCCCGTACGCATCCATGGATCTGCCAGTCCAGCTGACCCGGCGCGTGCGCGTCCGTGTCGATCGAGAACAGCACGCCGGCCGCCACCGCACGGCGCAGCAGCCGCCGCGGCGGGTCGAGCCGCTCCGGACGGCTGTTGATCTCCACGGCCGTGCCGGACTCCGCGCAGGCGGTGAACACCTCGTCCGCGTCGAACGCCGACTCCGGCCGCCCCCGCCCGGTCAGCAGCCGGCCGGTGCAGTGCCCGAGCACGTCCGCGTGCGGATCGCGGACGGCGGTCACCATCCGGCGGGTCATCGAGCGTGCGTCCATCCGCAGCTTGGAGTGCACGGACACGACCACCACGTCCAGCCGCTCCAGCAGCTCCGGCTCCTGGTCGAGGGAGCCGTCGTCGAGGATGTCGCACTCGATGCCGGTCAGCAGCCGGAAGGGCGCCCAGGTGGCGTTCAGCTCCGCCACCACGTCCAGTTGTTCGCGCAGCCGCGCGGGGGAGAGCCCGCGGGCCACCGTCAGCCGCGGGGAGTGGTCGGTCAGGGCCGCCCACTCGTGCCCGAGCGCCGCCGCGGTCCGGCCCATCACCTCGATCGGGCTGCCGCCGTCGGACCAGTCCGAGTGCAGATGGCAGTCGCCGCGCAGCCGCTCCCGCAGCCGTTCACCACCCCGGGCGAGCGGGGCGTCCGCCTCGTCCTCCAGCTTCGCGAGGTAGCCGGGCACCCGGCCGTCCAGCGCCTCGCGCGCCACCTGCGCCGTCCTGGGCCCGACGCCCTTCAGCGACTCCAGCGATCCCGCCCGCTCGCGCAGCTCGGCGGACGGCAGGGCCCCGAGTACTCCGGCCGCGGTCCGGAAGGCCCGGACCCGGTACGTCGGCGCCTGGGCCCGCTCCAGGAGGAACGCGATCCGTTCCAGCGCCTCGACGGGGTCCATGGCCACCTCCTCGTGCGCCTGTGCCGGCACGTCCAGGGTTCCCCAGAGCGCCCGGGCCCGCACCACGAGCGGGTGGCTCCGTGGGCCGCGGACCAGGGGCCGGGTCCTCGCCCGCGCGGGTTGCGGCCTACCCTCTAGGCATGACCGAGATCGACAGCCCGCACATCGGCAGTCCGCGGATCCTCGTGCTCGGGGTGCAGGCGGGCCCGCCCCCGTTCCGGATCGTGGAGATCGACGGCCAGGTGGTCGGTGAGGCCAAGGCCGTCACCGACGTCCTGGAGGCCGCCGCAGCGTTCGGCATCACGGTCCACGACCTGGACGACCCGGACGTGGTCCGCTGGGTGGGCGGGGACAAGTTCACCTGGACGCCTCGCTAGGATCCGCCGGACGGGCCCCGGGCGGAACGACGGCCCCCGCCCGCCCCGTGCCTCAGCCGACGGTCCACTTCTGGTTGGCGCCGCCCGTGCAGGTCCAGATCTGCAGCCGGGTGCCGTTGGCCGAGTTGTTGCCGGTGACGTCGAGGCACTTGTCGGCCTGGGGATTGACGATGTCGCGCGCGGCGGTGACCACCCAGCGCTGGGCGGCGCTGCCGTTGCAGTCCCACAGCTGGACGACGGTGCCGTCCGCGGTGCCGCCGGCGTTGACGTCCAGGCACTTGCCCAGCGCCCGGACCGTGCCGTCGGAGCCCACCGTCCACTGCTGGGCCGCCGTGCCGTTGCAGTCGTAGAGCTGTACGGGCGTGCCGTTCGCGCTGTTCGCCGCGGCGACGTCCACGCACTTGCCGGCCAGGCCGCGGATCGCGCCGCCGGCCGGAGTCTCGCCCGTCGTCACCGACACGTGGTCGACGACGAGGGTCTGCGGAAAGACCGTGGAGCCGTCCGGGTCGCCGGGCCAGTAGCCGCCGACCGCCAGGTTCAGGATCAGGAAGTACGGCTTGTTGAACACCCACTGCTTCCCGCCCAGGTCGGCCGGGGTGCGCCGCTGGTAGACGGTGCCGTCCACCGACCAGGTGATGGAGTCGGGCGCCCAGTCGACGGCGAAGGTGTGGAAGGCGTCAGCGAAGGCCTGGCCGCCCGGCAGGGTGTACCCCGCGCCGATGCCGCCCGAGCCGGAGTAGCCGGGGCCGTGGATCGTGCCGTGCACGGTGGAGGGCTCGAAGCCGACGTTCTCCATGATGTCGATCTCGCCGGAGTCCGGCCAGTTCACCGGGGTGCCCAGCATCCAGAACGCGGGCCACATGCCCTGGCCGCGCGGCACCTTCATCCGTGCTTCGACGTGGCCGTACTGCGCCGTGAACTTCCCCGAGGTGTTGAGCCGGGCGGAGGTGTACTGGCAGGTGCCGTACCAGCACTGGTAGTTGGCCGGGTTCTCCTTGCGGGCGGTGACGACCAGGTGGCCCTGGCCGTCCAGGGCCGCGTTCCCGTTGCCGGAGGTGTAGTACTGCCGCTCGTGGTTGTTGACGTTGTCGCCGGTCTCGATCTGCCACTTCGAGGAGTCGACGGCCGCGCCGGCCGGGCCGTCGAAGGTGTCGGAGAAGGCAACGGCAGCGGCCGCGGAGGACGAGACGCCGACCGATCCGGCGGACCCTGCGGCCCGGGAGGTTTCCGGGTCCGCCTGGGCGGGGCCGGTCACGAGGGACGCGGCCAGCCCGGCGGACAGGGCGGCGGCGAGGAGGCATCTGCGGAGCAGGCGTGGGCGGGCCACGGCTCTCCCTTCCGTACGGCGCCTCGCGCGAAGGCACCGACCGAGGTGGGGGGTTGGGGATGACGCCTCTTTATTCAAGTAGTGAGATAAGGGTCGGTCAATACCTTGGTACGGACCGGATGGCCCGGTCTCAGGTACGTCCCCCGCGCGCGTGCACCGTACGGCTCATGCGTCGGCCGAGGAGCAGGTAACCGATCAGCGCCCCACCGGTGTTGAGGATGACGTCGTCGACGTCGAAGGCCCGCCCGGCGACCAGGGCGCCCTGCGCGCACTCCACCAGCAGCATCACGAAGGCCGTCAGCGCCAGTACGCGCAGCACCCCGCGTGTGCGCGGTGCGACGACCGGGACCAGCACACCGAACGGCACGCCGAGCAGGATGTTCCCGCCGATCTGTTTGACCGCGTCGCGCAGGGCGGGCTGGTCCAGATACGCCTTCAGCGAGCGTCCGGGGTGCAGGTTGGTGTGCGTCAGGGCCTCGGACGCGGGGGAGGGGTGCAGGGTCAGCCGCGCCAGCACCACCGCGAACGCCACCATGAAGACGAACGCGCACGCCGTCGCCAGCAGCCGCAACGGCAGGGCGAGTGTGTGCCGTTCGGGACGGTCGCCGTCCCGCGGTTTGCCGGCGCGGGGGCGCGGCCGCGAACGCGGTCCTGAGGCGGCACGAGCCATGTCGGTCCTCCAGTCGTCAACTTCCCCGCGTGGTAGGGCGGTTACCCGCCGAACCGCCGAGGATGCCCGGCGAACCGCGCGACCCCCGCGCCCGGCTGTCCGGTTTTCCCTCCCCCGCCCGGGGCACTCCGGCCGGGGGAGGGACCGCGCGTCGCCGCCGGCCGCCCCTCGCACGGTGCTTGGATGACGGCGAAGCCGGAATAACAGCGACAAAAGGGTGGCGAGTGGCGCGTGAAGAGCCGTAGGACACTCCTCGCCGCGGCCGAGGTGGCCGCCTGGTGGGCCCCGCTCACCGCGCTCTGGCTGGTCCTCGTCAGCACCGTCGACCCCCTGGAACTGGCCGTGGGTGCGGGTGCCTCGGCCGTGACGGCGCTCGTCGCACGGGCCGCGCGACGGGCGGTGACCGGTCCGTGAACGGCTGGATCCTCGCCGCCGCCGTGGTACTCGCCGCGGGTGTCGGAGCCACCCTCTGGGGCGTGGTGACCGGCCCCCTGCGCCGGCGCGCCGCCGCTCAGAACCTGTGCACGGCGCTGGCCTGCCCCGTCCTCCTGCTGCTGGCCCAGGGCTACGAACGGCCCGCGTACGTCGACCTCGCCCTCGTGCTCGCCGTCCTCGGGCCCGTGGGCACGCTCGTCTTCGCCCGGCTGCTCGCCGACGAACTGACCGACGACCCGCCGCACGCCCGGGGCCCGGCCCTCACCGCGGCCGCCCTCGGCGCCGCGGTCGTGGTGGCGGTGGGTGTGGCCACCGGCCCGGGCAGGGCCCTGGTCAAGCTGCTGGTCGTCGGGGCACTGCTGGTCGGCGGCAACCTGGTCGCCTCCCGGGCCCTCGCCGGCGGAATGCAGGAGGGCCCGTCGTGACTGAGGCCGTGATCGTCATCGCGCTGCTGCTGGTCGCCGTGTCCGCCACGGCGGCGGTGGCGGTCCGCGACCCGGTGCGCCAGTCGCTGGTCCTGGCCGTCCTCGGCGTCGTCCTCGCCGTGCTGTTCACCGTGCTCCAGGCACCCGACGTCGCCCTGTCGCAGCTGGCGGTGGGCTCCGCCCTGACCCCCCTCCTGCTCATGCTGACGGTCCGCAAGGTGCGCCGGCGCGGGCAGCGCGGGCGCGGCGGGCCCGCCGCGCGGCGCGGAAGGGAGAGCGGCCGGTGAGCCCCCGCACCCGACTGTGGCTGGTGGCCGCGGGCGGCGCCGGTCTCGCCGCGCTCCTCGTGGCCGCCGGCCTGGACCTGCCCCGCTTCGGCGGCGACCGGCACCCCTACGGCGACCGGGCCGTCGAGGCGTCCCTGAGCCGGCACACCGCCAACACTGTCGCCTCCGTCACCTTCGACCAGCGGGCCTACGACACGCTCGGCGAGATGAGCATCCTGTTCGCGGCGGTCCTCGGCTGCGTGGTCCTGCTGCGCCAGACCCGCGACGAGCACCGGGCCCGCCCCGAACCGGCCGCCGTCTCCCGGCCCGTGCGCCGCTACGCCCTGCTCGTGCTGCCGGTCGCCCTGCTGACCGGCCTCTACGTCGTCGCCCACGGCCAGGTCAGCCCCGGCGGCGGCTTCCAGGGCGGCGTCGTCGCCGCCACCGCCCTGCACCTGCTCTACCTGGGCGCCGACTACCGCGCCCTCGAACGCGTACGCCCCCTCGTCCCCTACGAGACGGGGGACGCGCTCGCCGCCTCCGCCTACCTCGTCACCGGCCTGGCCGCCCTGCTCGGCGGCTCCGCCTTCCTCGCCAACACGCCGCTCCCGTACGGCACGTTCAACACGCTCGCCTCCGCGGGCACCGTCCCGCTGCTGAACGCCGCGATCGGCATGGAGGTCGCCTGCGCGGTCGTCGTCCTGCTCGCCGGGTTCCTGGACCAGGCCGTGGAGATCGTGGACGAGGGCGAGAACGCCCAGGGACCCGACGACGCCGGCCGGCGCGGGAAGTGAGAGCCCCATGTCCGAGCCGACGCACATGCTGCCCTACCTGGTGGCCGCCTGGGTCTTCCTGGCCGGCTGCTACGGCCTGGCCACCAGCCGCGACCTGGTCCACGCCGTGGGCTGTCTGTCCGTGTGCCAGGCCGCCACCTACGTCCTGCTGCTGGCCGTGGGCTACCGCGACGGCGCCACCGCACCGGTCTTCTCCGACCTCGCACCCGGCTCCCGGCCGGTGGTCGACCCCGTGGTCCAGGCCCTCGCCCTGACCGACGTCGTGGTCGGCGCCACCGTCACCGCCCTCCTGCTGGCCCTCGTCGTGCAGGTCGCCAAGCGGCACGGCACCGTCGACCCCGACGAACTGAGCGAGCTGCGCGGCTGATGCACCATCTGCTGCCCCTCCTCGTCGCCGTCCCGCTGCTCGGCGCCGCCCTGCTCGCCGCCGCGGGCAGACACGTGCCCCGCTTCGTCGCGGAGAGCACGGCCTGCGCCGTCGCGGCCGGCACCGCCGCGCTCGCGGTCCTCCTGCTGACGCACTCCTCGCCGCCGCTGACCGAGTGGGTGGGCGGCTGGGAGCCCGTGGCCGGCCACAGCGTCGGCATCGCCCTGACGGGGGACGGCCCCGGACTCGGCACGGCCGCGCTGGTGTCCGTGCTGACCCTCGCCGCCCTCGCCTACTCCTGGCGCTCCTTCGACGAGCCGCCGCACGGCCACGCCGGGGCGTTTCCGGCGCTCGTGCTGGTCTTCCAGGCCGGCATGTGCGGCTTCGCGATCGCGGGCGACCTGTTCAACGCGTTCGTCTGGTTCGAGCTGATGAGCGTCGTCGCCTACGCCCTGACCGGTCACCGGGTCGAGGAGGCCAGGGCCGTGCAGGGCGCGCTGACCTTCGCCGTGGTCAACTCCCTGGGCGCCTACGCCCTGCTCATGGGCATCGCGCTGCTCTACGCCCGGACCGGCGAACTCGCCCTCGCCCGGATCGGCGGCGCGCTGGACGCCGACGGCCCGCCCGACGCACTGGTGCTGACCGGTTTCGTCCTCGTCCTGACCGGCCTGCTGGTCAAGGCGGCGGCCGTCCCCTTCCACTTCTGGCTGCCGGACGCGCACGCCGTCGCTCCCACCCCGGTGTGCATGCTGCTCTCCGGCGTCATGGTCGAGCTGGGCGTCTTCGGCGTCTGGCGGGTCTACGACACCGTGTTCTCGGGCCCCGGCGGGCTGCCCGCCGCCGACGCGGAGCGGGTGCTGACGGTGCTCGGCGCGCTCACGGCGGCGCTCGGCGCCGTGATGTGCTGGCACCAGCGGCACATCAAACGGCTCCTCGCGTACTCGACGATCGCGCACACCGGTCTGTTCCTGCTGGGCGTCGGCACCCTCACGCCCGAGGGCGACGACGGGGTCGCGCTGTACGTCGTCGGGCACGCCGGGGTGAAGGCCGCGCTGTTCGCCTGCGCGGGGGTTCTCCTCGACCGGTACGGCAGCGTCGACGAACACGTCCTGCACGGCCGCGCCCGTCCGCTGCGCGGCGTCGGCGCGATGGTCGTCGCCGGCGCGCTGGGCCTCGCGGGGCTGCCGCCGTTCGGCACGGCGCTCGGCAAGTCCCTCACCGAGGAGGCGGTGGGCGGCCCGCTCACCGTGCTCTACGTCCTGGCGAGCGCGGTCACCGCGGCCGCCGTGCTGCGGGTCGCGGCCCGGGTGTTCTGGGGCCTGGGCCCCGCACCCGAGGACGCCGACGGAGGGGGCGGGGGCGACGCGTACGAGACGACCGGCGCGGGGGAGGAGCCGGAGACCCGCCAGCGGCTCGGCCAGGTGCCCGACACCATGACGGCCGTTCCCGCCCTCCTGCTCGCCGGGGCCCTCGCGGCCGGTGCCGTCCCCGGTTTCGGCAACGCGGTGGCGCACGCGATGAGCGAGGCCACCTCGGCCGGTCTGGTCCACACCTCCGTGCACTGGACGCCCCTGGGCGTCGGCCTGGGACTCCTGTCGACCGTCCTGGCCGTGGCGCTGGCGGCCGTCGCCGTCGGCCGGCCCGGGCTGCTCGTCGTCCCGGACCGGGTGCTGCCCCTGCGGCGGCTGCAGTCCGGGCACGTCGGCGACTACGTGGCGTGGCTGCTGGTGGGCACCGCCCTGCTGGGGGCGCTGGCCCTGCCCGGCGTGCTGTCCGGGTGAGCCGAGCGCCACCCACGGCCGCCCCGGCCTAGGCCCCGTACGTCACCCGTACCTTCTCGAAGCCGAGGGAGGTCAGCAGCCCCCGGAGCATGGCGGTGGTGTTGCTCTCCGCCCGCGCCTTCAGCTCGCTGTCCTTCGCCGCGTCGCCGATGTGCCGGGCGGCGAGCTTCTGCACGGCCTGCTCGCCGTTCGGGTTGTCCGAGAACAGGTCGCCGAGCCGGTCGAGCAGCCCGCGCTGCTTGGAGACCGCGTAGGAACGGTCGGGGTCGAGCGCCGGTTCGCCCAGCGCGGCGTGCGGCAGCCGGAGCGTGGCCGAGGTCCGCGCGTCGTCGACCGTCACGTCCTCCTCGGCCACCTTTCCGAGGTCGACGAAGGCGTCGACGGTGCCGGCCCCGACGTACAGGGTGCGGGTGCCGCGGATCGCGTCGGGCAGGAACCTGGCGTCCTTCTCCAGGTCCACGACGACCTGGAAGTTGCCGGACGCGGCGTCGTACCGGCTGATGTCCTGGACGGACTTCAGCAGCGCGGGGCCCGAACGGTCCCGGGTCTCGGAGCCGAACAGGTCCTTCAGCCCCGGTACGACACTCAGGCGCAGCCCCGCGAACAGCACGACGAGCACGAGCACCAGCGCGGTCAGCGCCTTCGCCCAGCCGGGCATGCGCCGCGCGGGCCTCTCGACGGGACTGGTGGGCTTCCTGACGGGAGTCGTCATGGCGACGGCCCTCCTTCCTACTCACCCGGATGCCCCCCAACTCCCTTGCCAGGCCCACCGTTTCCCGGCTTCAGCGGACGGTCCACGCAGGGGCGCGAGGACCAGACCGCCTCCCCCCGCGTCAGTCCCGGCAGCCGCAGCTCGGCCTCCCGCACCCGCCGGGCCGGCAGCTCGCCGGTGACGATCCAGGCCGGGTCGCCCCCCGCCGTACCGGTGAAGTCCGCGCCCAGCGAGGCCAGCAGGGCCGTCACGGCGGCCAGCGTGTCCGCCGGGACCTCCGCCTCGAAGGCCTGGTACGGCTCGTAGAGCACGGTCCCGGCCCGGGCCAGAGCACGGCGCAGCACGAGCGCTGTCAGCCCCCGAAAGTCGGCGGCCGTGCTGAACACCGAGCTGAAGCCGGAGCGGACCAGCGTGACCCGGTAGTCGGTCACCGCGGCCCCGGTGAGCCCGGACCGCAGCGTGGCGTGGACGGTCTCCTCGACGGCCCGGTGGAAGGCCCGGGGGAGCGCGCCGAGTTCCGTCTCGTACCCGAAGGCCCCGCCGGTGCCGCGCGGCCCCGGTTCGACGCGCAGCCCGATCGTCGCGAAGTACCGGGTGTGGTCGAGCCACGGCATCTCCTCCGCGGCCTCACCGGTACCCGCCGGGCGCTCCAGGAGCCGGACGCGGCCCGGCGTGAACTCCGCCTCGATCCCGAACTCCTCGGCCAGTGTCGCCCCGAGCACCTCCATCTGGACCTCGCCGTACAGCAGCAGTGCGGTGGCGCCGGACGCCGCCGGCCGGGCGTGCAGCAGCGGGTCCTGGTCGGCCAGTACCAGCAGGGCGGAGCGCAGCGGTGCCGCCTGCTCCGGGTGCCGGGCCCGGACCAGCGTCTGCAGGGTGGGGGGCGCGAACTGCGGTGTGCGGTCGGTCAGTTCACCGAGCCGGTCGCCGACGCGCAGGCCGCAGGTGACGGTGAGCGCGGCGATGTTCCCGGCGGTGAGCGTGGCGTCGCCGCCGACGACGTCGAGGCGGGTCACCCGGCCGGAGACCTCGGTGGTCCGCCCGTCGGACTCGCGCCGCAGGAAGGTGAGCCGACGGCGCGGGTGCACCTCGCCGCCGTACAGCCTGAGGTGCGCGGTGTGCTCGCCGGCGGGTCCGGGGCGTACGGCGAAGACCGTGCCGCGCGGTTCCGTGCCGCCGGACGCGTCCGGCGTGGCGGCCGGGACCAGGCCGACCAGTCCCTCGACCAGCTCCGCGACGCCCTCGCCGCCGAGCGCGGAGCCGTGGTACAGCGGGTGGAACGAGCCGTCGGCGGTACGGGCGGCGAGGGCCGCGGCGAGGCCCGCCGCCGTCGGCTCGGGGCCGTCGACCAGCGCGGCCAGGATCTCCGGGTCGACCTCGGCGAGCGCCTCCGCGGTCCGCACGTCGGGCGGGCGGCGGGTGACCCGGGCGCGCGGGGTACCGGCGTCCGTCACCTCGGTCAGCGGCGTGACGTGCGGCGTCAGCAGGCGCCGGACGTCGCCGAGCAGGCCGTCGGTACGCGCGCCGGCCCGGTCGATCTTGTTGACGAACACGAGCGTGGGCAGCCGCAGTCGCCGCAGGGTACGCATCAGGACGCGGGTCCGCGCCTGGACGCCCTCGACGGCGGACAGCAGCAGCACCGCGCCGTCGAGCACCTCCAGGGCCCGCTCGACCTCCGCGACGAAGTCGGAGTGTCCCGGGGTGTCGATCAGGTTGACGCGTGTGTCGCCCACGGTGAAGGCGGCGACGGCGGAGCGGATGGTGATGCCGCGGCGGCGCTCGATGCCGCCGTCGTCGGTGACGGTGTCGCCGGTGTCGACGCTGCCGAGCCGGTCGACGGCGCCGTGGTCGAACAGGAGCCGTTCGGTGAGGCTGGTCTTACCGGCGTCGACGTGGGCCAGGATGCCGATGTTCAGGGTGCGCATGCGTGGAGGAGTCCTCGGGAGCCGTGGGCCGGAAGGGGCACTGGGGGGTTCCGAGGAGTCGGCGCATGCGGGGGATCCTGACGTGAGGAGGGCGGAGGGAGCACGGACGGCGCCATCATGGCGCGGGGCCCCGGGCGCGGCGCAACAGGATATCCGTAAGCTGGTGATCCCGGCCGGACAGGATCACGCGAGGAGCGGTCCGTGCGAGACATCGCCGTGTTCAGCGGTAGTGCCCACCCCGAGCTGGCCGAGGAGGTGTGCGCCCAGCTGGGCGTGCCGCTCAGCCCCACCCGGGTCAGCCGGTTCGCCAACGACTGCCTGGAAGTGCAGCTGATGGCCAACTGCCGCGAGCGGGACGTGTTCCTCGTCCAGCCGCTGGTCACACCGGTCCAGGAACACCTCGTCGAGCTGCTGATGATGTGCGACGCGGCCCGCGGAGCGTCGGCCGGCCGCATCACCGTGGTCATGCCGCACTACTCCTACGCCCGCTCCGACAAGAAGGACGCCCCGCGCATCTCGCTGGGCGGGCGCCTGGTGGCCGACCTGCTGGTGGCCGCGGGGGCGAGCAGGGTCCTGGCCATGACCCTGCACTCGCCCCAGGTGCACGGCTTCTTCTCCGTGCCGGTCGACCACCTGCACGCGCTGCGGGAACTCGCGGCGCACTTCCGGCAGTACGACCTCTCCCGCGCGACCGTCGTCTCGCCGGACCTGGGCAACGCCAAGGAGGCCGCCGCGTTCGCCCGGATGCTCGGCGCCCAGGTGGCGGCCGGGGCGAAGCAGCGGTACGCCGACGACCGGGTCAGCATCAGCTCGGTGATCGGGGACGTCGCGGGACGGGATGTCATCGTGCTCGACGACGAGATCGCCAAGGGCAGTACGGTTCTGGAACTCCTCGACCGGCTCCGGGAGTCGGGCCCGCGCACCATCCGCCTCGCCTGCACGCACGGGCTGTTCGCGGCCGGTGCGCTGGGGCGTCTCAGCGAGCAGCCGGACGTGCTGGAGATCGTGTGCACCAACACCGTGCCGGTGCCGGCGGACGACCACACGGACAAGCTGCGGATCCTGTCCATCGCCCCGGCGCTCGCCGAGGCGGTGCGCCGCATCCACAACGGCGAGTCGGTCAGTGCCCTGTTCGACGCCCGGCCGGGCGGCTGACGCCGAGGGCCTCGTCCAGGGTCGGCCACGGGGGCAGCAGCCGGGCCAGGCCGGTGATCCGCAGCATGCGCAGGGTCAGCGCGTGGGTGCACACCAGGTGCACCTGCCCGCCCCCGTCGAGCACCTGGCCACGGGCCCGGTACAGCAGGCGCAGCCCGGAGCAGTCGAAGAACTCGATGCCGCCGAGGTCCAGGACGACCCGGGCACCGGGACGGCCCGTCTCCCGGTCCAGGTACGGGGCGATCTCCGCCGCCGAGGCGATGTCGATCTCGCCCCGGAACTCCAGCACCGTGTGTCCCCGGTGGTGGCGCACACGTAGGTGCCGGGTGGGCGACGCGGATTCCTGCCGCACGAACCTTGCCTCCAGCCTGTCGCGGCCTTACCGGCCTGCTTCCGGGGGCTCAACTACCCAGTCCGCTCGGAAAGTTACCTCGATCGAGCGAGTTTGAGCATGTTCGATTGACATATGTCATCGAAATCTCAGAGCCGTGCCCAACCGTCCGTCGGTCAGGGGGCGACCGCCCCTCCGTCGTCCGCTCAGCCGACCTCGAGGACGAGCTTGCCCGTGGTGCGGCCGGTCTCGCCCAGTGCGTGCGCCCGCGCCGCCTCGGCCAGCGGGAACGTCTGTGCGATCGTGGCGTGCAGCTTCCCCGACTCGACCAGGCGGGCGATCTCCTCCATACCGGCCCGGTCGGCGTCGACCAGCATCCGCACCGCCCGCACTCCGAGCCGGTCGGCCTCCTCGTAGAAGTCGTCCGGCCCGACCGGCAGGATCGAGACCACCACCCCGCCCGGACGCAGCACCCGCAGGGACCGCAGTGACGTGTCGCCGCCGATCGTGTCCAGGACGACGTCGACGTCCTTCACGGACTCGGCGAAATCCGTCTCCCGGTAGTCCACGGTCTCGTCCGCCCCGAGGGAGCGCAGGAACTCGTGCTTGCCCGCACTGGCCGTGCCGATCACATGGGCGCCCCGTGCCTTGGCGATCTGCACCGCCACATGGCCCACACCGCCGGCTGCCGCGTGGACGAGCACCCGCTGCCCCGGCCGCACGTCCGCGCGCTCCACCAGGGCCTGCCACGCCGTCAGCGAGACCAGCGGCAGGGCGCCCGCCTGGACGTGGTCGATCCCGGACGGCTTGGGCGTGAAGGTGCGCGCGGGAGCGGTGACGTACTCCGCGTGCGAACCGTGGCCGAAGGGGTAGGACAGCATGCCGAAGACCTCGTCACCGGGACGGAACGCGGCGACGCCGATGCCCACCGACTCCACGACGCCCGACACGTCCCAGCCCAGTACGAAGGGCGGCTCGCCGAGGAAGCCGCCGGTCGCCCGGTGCTTCCAGTCGGTCGGGTTCACCCCGGCGGCACGCACCCGCACCAGCACCTCGTTCGGGCGCGGCTCGGGGCGCTCGGGTCGTACCTCCTTCAGGACCTCGGGACCGCCGAGGACGTCCTGGCCGATGGCGCGCATGGTGTTCATCGAGACCTCGCAACTGGGGGAGGGGGAGGGAGGGGACGGGCGGCAGGCTCTGCAACCGTGCCGCCGAGTGGCTGCCCGCCGACTGTTTCCGCCGGGCCGGGACATCCGCAAGGTACAGGGCGGGGGCACGACGGCCCGTCGCCCGGAATCCTTCGGAGGAGACATGGCACTGGTCAACGCGGGCGTCGTGGTGCTCGACTGCGCCGAACCCGAACAGCTCGCCGAGTTCTACAAGGGGCTGCTGGGCGCGGAGGAGAGTGAAGTGAGCGCCAACCGGATCGAGATCGAGGGCCCCCGCGGCTTCCGCATGGCCTTCCGGCGGGACGTGAACGCCACTCCGCCCAGCTGGCCGCGCCCGGAGAACTCCCTCCAGGTCCACCTGGACTTCGTGGTGGCGGACCTGGACGAGGCGGAGCGCGCGATCGTGGGGCTCGGCGGACGTCCGGTGGAGGCGAAGGACCCGGCCGGCCCGCACGAGGAGCGCGGCTTCTCCGACCCGGCCGGCCACTCCTTCACCCTCCGCGGGACTCTCGCTCCGACGGCACCCAAGCAGGGCTAGACCCTGCCGGGCGGCGCGGGTCAGTCCCGGCCCTTCGCGGGGACCGGCCAGGAACCCGTCGAGCGCTCGATGGCCTTGGCGCCCGTACGGTCCACGGCGCTGCGCACCGCGGCGAAGATGGCGCCCTGGATCGCGGCCGCCAGCAGGATCTCGCCCCAGCCGCGGTCCGGGTCGAGGGCGTCGGGCGCGTCGTCCTCGTGCCGGATCACCTTCCAGGTCTTCTGGAACGTCATTCCGGCCAGCGTGCCGCCCAGCCAGCCGAGCGCGAACCCGACGGGCTTGTAGGCGAGGGGGAGCTTCTTCTTCTTCGCCGTCTTCGCCATGGGAATCTCCTTGCCTGGTGTGCGCTGAATGGTCGTACGAGTCCCGGATCAGGGCCTGCCCCGCGCCGGCACCTCCTCCTCGGCCCGGGGCGGCCCCGGCGGGGTGCCCTCGCCGAATGGACGTCCGCCCAGCTCCTGCCGGTGGTGGGGCGTGAGCCAGCCGGCCAGGTCCGGGCCCAGGGGCACGATGCCGGTCGGGTTCACGCCGGTGTGCACCTCGTAGTAGTGGCGCTTGATGTGGTCGAAGTCGACGGTGTCCCCGAATCCGGGTGTCTGGAACAGATCCCGGACATACGCCCACAGCACCGGGTTCTCCGCCAGCTTCCAGCGGTTGCACTTGAAATGACCGTGGTAGACGGCGTCGAAGCGGACCAGCGTGGTGAACAGCCGGATGTCCGCCTCCGTGATCGTCTCACCGACCAGGTAGCGCCGCCGTTCCAGCCGGGGCGCCAACTGCTCCAGTCGCCGGAACACACCCGCGCACGCGGCCTCGTACTCCTCCTGGCCGGTGGCGAAGCCCGCCCGGTACACCCCGTTGTTGACGTCCTCGTAGATCCCCGCCATCACCTCGTCGATCTCGTCGCGCAGGGCCGGCGGATACAGGTCGGGCGCCCCCGGCCGGTGCAGCGCGGTCCACTCGGTCGCGAGGTCGAGGGTGATCTGCTGGTAGTCGTTGGTGACGAGCGCCCCGCTGGGCACGTCCACGACCGCGGGCACGCTCACACCGCCCGGGTAGCCGGTCTCCCGCCGGTCGTAGGCCTCGCTGAGGTAGCGGATGCCGAGGACCGGGTCGCGGCCGTCCGGGTCCAGCGTGAACCGCCAGCTGCGGTCGTCCTGGATCGGGTCGGCGACCGCCAGGGACAGGGCGTCCTCCAGACCGAGCAGCCGCCGGGAGACCAGGGCCCGGCTCGCCCACGGACAGGCGCGGCTCACCACCAGCCGGTAGCGGCCGGCCTCCACGGGCCAGCCGTCCCGGCCGTCCGCCGTGATCCGGTCCGCGAAGTGGCTGCGGGAGCGTTTGAACGCCTTCTTCCCGTAGCCGCTGTTCCCGGGCGTCCCGTCGTCACCGCTCATGCCCCTGCCTGCCTTCCCGCCGTCCGAGTCCGTGGGTCCGAGTGCCGTGGTTCCGTGCGTCCGTGCGTCCGTGCGTCCGTGCGTCCGTGCGTCGTGTCCTCGACCGGCCGTGCGCCCTCTGACCGGTCCCTTGTAGAGGCGTTCCCCGTTTTCGCCGGCCGGCACTGGCGGCCACCCGCAAGGCGGGGTGTGAACCGTGCCGGCCGGGGCAGTCGGGGCTTCGTGAGCGGGACAGCCGGGGAAGAGAAGGCGGGCCGGAAGGCCGACCGCAGGACACGCGTCACCGTACTCGTGGCCCTGGCGGCCAACCTGGTGATCGCCGCCGCCAAGGCGGTCGGCGGGGTCGTCGCGGGATCGCCCGCGCTGCTGTCGGAGGCGGCACACTCCGTCGCGGACAGCATGAACGAGATCTTCCTCCTTGCCGCCCTGCGCCGCAGCCGCCGCCCCGCCGACCGCAGGCACCCCTTCGGCTACGGCAAGGAACGGTTCTTCTGGTCGCTCCTCGCGGCCGTCGGCATCTTCGTCATGGGCGGCTGCTTCTCCTTCTTCCAGGGCGTCGAGGCCCTGCGCACCGGCGCCGACGAGAACCTCGGCGGCTACGTGGCCGGACTGATCGTGCTCGGCATCGCCCTGCTCGCGGAGGGCGGTTCCCTGCTGCGGGCCCTGCACCAGGTGCGGGGCCAGGGCGGGCTCGCCGACGGAATGCGGGACCCGGCGCTGCGCACGGTCGTCGCCGAGGACGGCACGGCGGTGCTCGGCGTCTGCCTCGCCATGACCGGCATGGCCCTGCACATGGTCACCGGGCAGGTGGTGTGGGAGGCCTGCGCCTCCCTCGCCATCGGCGCACTGCTGGTCCACGTGGCCTACCGGCTGGGCCGAGAGGCCCGCGACCAGCTGATCGGCGAGGCCGCCGACCCGGAGGCCAGCGGGCGGATCCGGGCGCTGCTGCGCGCCCAGCCGGAGATCGACAGCGTCGAGGCACTGTTCACCATGAAGACCGGCCTGGACTCGACGCTGGTGGCGGCCCGTGTCGACCTGGTGCCGGGCCTGGACAGCGAACGGGTGGAGGAGGCCGCCGTGCGTATCAAGAGGTCGATCGCGCGCGCCGTCCCCGAGACGGACCAGGTCTTCCTCGACGTCACGGACCGGCCCGCGGGGGAGGCGGCGGAAAGCCCCGCCGCGACGGGGGAACGCGGCGGGGCCTGAACGACGTGTTCCCGGAACCCGCCGGCCCATGCACGCCGGTCCGGGAAACCTCCGCGCGCCCGGTTCAGCCCGCGTCGGACGGCTCCAGGACGAAGACGGGGATCTCCCGTTCCGTCTTCTTCTGGTAGTCGGCGTACGACGGAAACGCCGCGACCGCGCGCTCCCACCACTGGGCCTTCTCCGCGCCGGTGATCTCACGCGCCGTCATGTCCTGCTTCACCGGCCCGTCCTGGAGCTCCACGCGGGGGTCGGCCTTCACGTTGAAGTACCACACCGGGTGCTTGGGTGCCCCGCCCAGGGAGGCGACCACGGCATAGCGGCCCTCGTGCTCGACGCGCATCAGCGGCGTCTTGCGCAGCTTGCCGCTCCGCGCGCCCCGGGTGGTCAGCACGATCACGGGCAGACCGGTGTCCATCAGCGTCGTGCCCTTGGTGCCGCCGGAGCTCTCGTACAGTTCGACCTGTTCGCGCACCCACTGCGTCGGGCTGGGTTCGTACTCGCCGTCAAGAGGCATGTGCATCCGTCCGTGTTCGTCGTGACGTGGGGCCGGCGGACCGGCGCGTTCCCATCCTTACCGCATCCCGCCCCCCGAACCCCGTACCGCTCGGCCAGTCACGGGACGCGATCGGGGCCGAAGGAGGCCGCGATCACGCCACTCGCGACGCGGCGGAGACCGGCACGCAAGGGTCCTACCACCTCCGGAGCGGTGTTCCCCGGCCAGTCTGCCTCCGCCACCGATCTGGCCGAACTTGCCGTCGCCCCATAGATGCCCCAGGCATCTAATGAAGATCGATACGACGCACTCCTCGTCTGCGAGGTCTTCCATGACGGACACCGACACGACGACGAACACCCACCCCGCACCCCCCGTCGCCTTCCCGCAGGACCGGACCTGTCCCTACCACCCGCCCGCCGCCTACGACGCGCTGCGCGCCGCCCGTCCGCTGGCCCGGATCACGCTCTTCGACGGCCGCCCGGCCTGGCTGGTGACCGGGCACACCGCCGCGCGCCGGCTGCTGGCCGACCGACGGCTGTCGACCGACCGCACCCGCGACGGCTTCCCCGCCACGTCGGCGCGCCTGGCCGCCGTACGCGGGCGCAGGACCGCCCTGCTCGGCGTGGACGACCCCGAACACCGCGCCCAGCGCAGGATGGTGCTCCCCGAGTTCACCCTCAAACGCGCCGCCGCACTGCGCCCGAGCATCCAGCGGATCGTCGACGAACGGCTCGACGCGATGATCGCGCAGGGTCCGCCCGCCGACCTGGTGACGGCCTTCGCGCTGCCCCTGCCCTCGATGGTGATCTGCGCGCTGCTCGGAGTCCCCTACGCCGACCACGAGTTCTTCGAGGAACAGTCCCGCCGGCTGCTGCGCGGCCCCCTGCCCGCCGACACCGCGGACGCCCGCGACCGGCTGGAGACGTACCTGGGGGAGTTGGTCGACCGCAAGCGGCAGGCACCCGGCGACGGCCTGCTGGACGACCTCGTCCGGCAACAGCCGGCCGAGGGTGCGCCCGACCGCGAACAGCTGATCGCCTTCGCGGTGATCCTGCTGGTCGCGGGTCACGAGACCACCGCCAACATGATCTCGCTGGGCACCTACACCCTGCTGACCAACCCCGGGCGGCTGGCCGAACTGCGGGCCGATCCCGCGCTGCTGCCCGGCGCCGTGGAGGAGCTGATGCGCGTCCTGTCGATCGCCGACGGGCTGCTGCGGATGGCCACCGAGGACATCGACGTGGACGGGCAGACCATCCGGGCCGGCGACGGGGTCGTCTTCGCCACCTCCGTCATCAACCGCGACGAGAGCGTCTACCCCGAACCGGACGCCCTCGACTGGCACCGCCCGGCCCGCCACCACGTCGCCTTCGGGTTCGGCATCCACCAGTGCCTGGGTCAGAACCTGGCCCGCGCCGAACTGGAGATCGCCCTGGGCACCCTCTTCGACCGGCTGCCCACGCTGCGCCTGGCCGCCCCGGCGGACGAGATCCCCTTCAAACCCGGCGACACGATCCAGGGGATGCTGGAACTCCCCGTGGCCTGGTAGGAGGCTCCCCGCATGCGTATCGGCATCGACAAGGACACCTGCATCGGCGCGGGCCAGTGCGCCCTCACCGCCCCCGGCGTCTTCACCCAGGACGACGACGGCTACAGCACGCTCAGGCCCGGCCGGGAGGACGGCGGCGGGAGCGCGCTGGTCCGGGAGGCGGCCCGCGCCTGCCCCGTCGGCGCGATCACCGTGTCGGAGCGGGTCGGCTGACCCCGGCCGCGCCCAGCAGCACCCGTGCCGCCTCCCGTGCCTGACGCGCGGGCTCGGTACCGCCCGTCACGCCCGCCGTCACCATGGCGCCCTCCGCCAGCAGGAAGAGCTGCCCGCCCAGCGCGGCGGGCAGCCCCGCGCCGGCCGCCAGAGCGTCGAGGAAGGCGCGGAACGCCGTCTTGTGCGCCCGCACCCGATCCGCCACGGCGGGTGAGGCGGGGCCGAGTTCGCCGTAGGCGTTGATCCAGGCGCAGCCACGGAAACCGGGCTCCGCGAACCACCCGCCGAGCCAGTCGAACACGGCCAGGACGCGCGCGCCGGGCTCCTCGTACCGGTCGACGTACTCGGCCAGCCGCCCCCGCCAGCGCACGTCGCGCCGGTCCAGACAGGCCACGACGAGCTGCTCCTTGGCCGGGAAGAGCTGGTAGAGGCGCTTGAGCGAGACGCCGGAGGCACCGCGGACCTCGTCCATGCCCACGGCCCGCACGCCTCGCGCGTAGAACAGCCTTTCCGCCGCGTCCAGGGCCCGCTCCCGGGCGACCTCGCTGTCCATGGGACCTCTTCCTTGACTGGAGAACGCACGTTCTCCTACGGTAGCAGTCCGGTGGAGAACGCACGTTCTCCACTGCTGCCCCTGGAGGTTGAGCCATGACGACGACCGACCGGCCGCCCCTGCCGCCGTTCACCCGCGAGACCGCCGAACGCAAGGTGCGGGCCGCCGAGGACGCCTGGAACACCCGCGATCCGCACAAGGTGGCCCTCGCCTATTCCGAGGACTCGGTCTGGCGCAACCGTGACGCCTTCTTCACCGGCCGCGCCGCCATCGTCGAGTTCCTGACCGCCAAGTGGGAGCGCGAGCGGCGGTACGCGCTGCGCAAGGACCTGTGGGCCTTCGACGGCAACCGCATCGCCGTCCGCTTCCAGTACGAGTCCCAGGACGCGGACGGCCAGTGGTGGCGCTCCTACGGCAACGAGCTCTGGGAGTTCGACGAGCACGGCCTGATGACCCGGCGCGAGGCCAGCATCAACGACGTGCCCATCGAGGAGGGCGACCGGCGCATCTTCGGCCCCAGGCCCGCCCAGTAGGGTTGTCAACTGCTGGTTCTCGAAGTCGGGTGAGTGAGCGTAACCATGCATGAGTGAGTGTCGTTGTTGGAGTGTGAATCTGACGGAGTGGGCGAAGGCGCAGGGTGTGCATCCGCAGACCGCGTATCGCTGGTTCCGTGAGGGGACTCTTCCGGTACCGGCTGTGCGGGTCGGGCCGCGCACGGTCCTGGTGAACATCGACGCTGCCGCGGCGCCGGAGGCGGTCGGTGGTCTGGGCCTGTACGCCCGTGTCTCCTCCCATGACCAGAAGGCCGATCTGGAGCGTCAGGTTGCCCGGTTGTCGCAGTGGGCGGTCAAGGGCGGTCACCGCGTCGTGCGGGTGGAGGCGGAGATCGCCTCGGGAATGAACGGTGCCCGGCCGAAGGCGAAGCGGTTGCTGACCGACCCCGCCGTGACCACGGTCGTGGTCGAGCACAAGGACCGTCTGGGCCGGATGAACGTCGAACTCGTCGAGGCCGCCCTGTTCGCGACCGGGCGTCGCCTGGTGGTGCTGGATGACGGAGAGGTTGAAGACGACCTGGTGCAGGACGTCGTGGATGTGCTGACGTCGTTCTGCGCCCGCCTGTACGGCCGGAGGTCGGCGAAGAACCGCGCCAGGAAGGCGCTGGAGGCTGCCGGGCATGGCTGAGAAGAAACTGCTCAGGCAGATTGCCCGGCCGTTTGTCGCCGACGGTCCGTCCGGTGTCAGCATCCGGGACCGGCTCAAGGGCCTCACTGTGCAGGATGAGCAGGTCTTGCGGGCCGTGGGCGCCCACATGGGTCGGCTGGCTTCCGCGGACTTGGCCCGCCGCTGCCGTGACGGCCTGGACCATTCCACCGACAGGTGGGCTGAGCGGAAGCGGGAGCTGACGGCCGCCTCGTCATCGCGGTGGGCGGGTTCGGTCACCTCCAACACCCACGACCAGTGGGGCCTGTCCCGCCGCGCCCAGCACGCTCACCTGCAATCGCTGGACGCCGGCATCGCGACGGTACGGCACCGGCTGTCGCTGCCGATCGGGCAGAGGGGTTGCAAGGGGAAGCCCGGCGGCTACCGCTCCAAGGGCGAGTGGTTCGCCAAGACCCGCCGCCTGGCAGTCCTCGAAGACCGCTACGAGCAGGTAAGCGCCGAGCGTGAAGCCGGGCGCGTCTCGGTCGTACGCGGCGGCAGGCGACTGCTCAACACCCGCCACAACCTGGACGCCGCCGGTCTCACCGAGGCAGCCTGGCGTCAGCAGTGGGAGGCCGCCCGCTGGTTTGTGACCGCTGACGGCGAGTCCGGCAAACGGCACGGCAACGAGACGATCCGCGTCACCCCCGACGGCGAGATCAGCATCAGACTTCCGGCGCCGCTTGCTGACCTGGCCAACGCGAAGCGCGGCCGGTACATCCTCACCGCGAAGGTGTCGTTCCCGCACCGTGGCGAGGAATGGCGCGACCGGATCGAAGAGAACCGGGCCGTGGCCTACCGAATCCACTTCGACGTGACCCGTGACCGCTGGTACCTCGACGCCAGTTGGACCCGCAAAGACCTCCCCGTGATCCCGCTGGACGCCCTGCGCCCCGACGGTGTGATCGGTGTCGACACGAACGCGGACCATCTGGCCGCGTGGCTGCTCGACGAGCACGGCAACCCGACCGGCAGCCCCCGCCGCATCGACTACGACCTCACCGGCACCGCCGACCACCGGGACGCGCAGCTCCGCCACGCCCTCACCCGGCTTCTGCACTGGGCCCAGACGACGGGCGTGCAGGCAATCGCCATCGAGGACCTCGACTTCACCGACTCCACAACCCGCGAGAAGCACGGCCGGAAGAAGAAGTTCCGGCAGCTCATCTCCGGCATCCCCACCGGCCGCCTCCGCGCCCGCCTGCTGTCGATGTGCACGGAGGCCGGCATCAGCGTGATCGCCGTCGATCCCGCCTACACCTCGATGTGGGGCGCACAGCACTGGCAGGAACCACTGACCAGCAAAAACCGCAAGACTTCCCGACACGCCGCCGCCTCGGTGGCGATCGGTAGGCGCGCCCTCGGACACGCGATCCGGCGACGGACGACACCGCCCCCTGCACACCAGAGTGATGTGCAGGGGCATCGGAGCGCCCAGGCCCGACCACGTGACCGCAGGCGTGAGGAAACCCGCCCCCGCATCCCCGGACCACGGACACGATCCGTGCAGCCGGACGCGGAGCGAACGCGGGCGACCAGGACACCCAAAACCGTTCGGGATGTCCGCAGTGACCAGGACTGGGTCCAAGACTCACTCCTGCTCACTGACTAGGAACGGTGAGCGCACAGGCTGGAAGCGGCAAGGCCGCCCGACCCTTCCTCTACGTCGTCGTCTGCGCCGCGGGCGTGGCCGAAGGCGTGGGCGGGCTGATCGACGCGGCACGGGGACGCGGCTGGGAGGTCGGGGTCATAGCGACACCGGTCGCCATGGGCGGCTTCTTCGACGCGGACGCCGCCGAGGCGCGGACCGGCCGCCCGATCCGCTCGGCCTGGCGCACGCCCGGCGATCCGCGGCCCTTCCCCGCGCCCGACGCCGTCGTGGTCGCTCCGGCCACCTTCAACACGATCAACAAGTGGGCCGCGGGCCTGGCCGACACCCTCGCCGTGGCCACCCTGTGCGAGGCGAGCGGCCTCGGGGTGCCCGTCGCCGTCCTGCCGTGCGTGGGCGAGGCGCTGGCCGCTCACCCCGCCTATCGGGAGAGCCTGGCCCGGCTGCGCGGGATGGGCGTGCGCTTCGGGGACCCGTACGCCGGGAACGCCGGGGGCGCGGCGCAGGCCGGCGGCCGTCCGGATTTCGGCTGGGAACGCGCCCTCGACCTGCTCGAACGCGCCTGACCCGGACGGGGTTCGAGCGCGCGCGAAGACGTACGCTCGCCCTGGTACCGATGATCGGCGAAGACAGGAGCAGCAACGATGCAGTACGTGAAGCTCGGTTCGACCGGCCTGGACGTGTCGCGGATCTGCCTGGGCTGCATGACCTACGGCGTGCCCGACCGCGGCACGCACGAGTGGACCCTCGACGAGGCGGCCTCGCGTCCGCTGATCCGGCAGGCGCTGGAGGCCGGCGTCACCTTCTTCGACACCGCCAACGTGTACTCCGACGGCACCAGCGAGGAGATCGTCGGCAAGGCGCTGGCCGACTTCGCCCGCCGGGACGACATCGTGCTCGCGACCAAGGTGAACGGCCGGATGCGCCCCGGGCCGAACGGCGCCGGACTCTCCCGCAAGGCGATCATGACCGAGATCGACCACAGCCTCCGCCGGCTGGGCACCGACTACGTCGACCTCTACCAGATCCACCGCTTCGACCCGCACACCCCCGTCGAGGAGACGATGGAGGCCCTGCACGACCTGGTGAAGGCGGGCAAGGTCCGCTACATCGGGGCCAGTTCGATGTACGCCTGGCAGTTCTCCAAGATGCAGTACACCGCCGAGCGGCACGGCTGGACCCCGTTCGTGTCCATGCAGAACCACTACAACCTCGTCTACCGCGAGGAGGAGCGCGAGATGCTGCCCCTCTGCGCGGACCAGGGCGTCGGCGTGCTGCCCTGGAGCCCGCTCGCCCGCGGCCGCCTCACCCGCGACTGGGACATCGCCACCGGGCGCAGCGCCACCGACGACTTCGGCAGCACCCTCTACCAGGAGGGCGACCGCGCCGTGGTGGAGGCCGTCACCCGCATCGCCGGTGAGCGCGGTGTCCCGCGCGCGCGGGTGGCCCTGGCCTGGCTGCTGCACCAGGACACGGTGACCGCGCCGATCGTGGGCGCCTCCAGGCCGGGCCACCTCGAGGATGCCGTGGCGGCGGTCGAACTCACGCTGGGCGAGAAGGAGATCGAGGAGCTGGAGCGGCCCTACGCGCCGCACCCGATCGCCGGTCACTGAGCAGGGGACCGGCACTGCCGGGCACCGGTGCCGTGCCTCAGGGGCCGGTGCCCGCGTCCAGGGCGGTGACGGACACCGACGACTCGTTGCCGCCGACCGGGACCTCGCCCGCCGTCCACTTCACCTTCAGGGGCTCCCGCTCGTCCGGCGGGGTGACGAGCAGCGCCGCCGGGCCGGCCGTGCGGGCGCCGCTGATCTGCGGACTGGAGAACGACAGCCCGGCCCACGCGCTCCTGCCCGGCGTCAGCGTGACCGACTCGGGGGAGCCCGGCGCGCGCTCGGGGTCCGGACCCAGCTGCTTGCCGGACGCGTCCACGAAGGCGGCACCCGGATAGCCGTACACCGTGCAGGTGCGGTCGGAGGTGTTGGTCAGCACGACGGGGAAGTTGCGCTGGCCGGCACCCGGGTCCACGCGGCCGACAGTGGCCCGCAGTTCGGCGGTCCGGCAACGGCCGTCGGTGCGGGCCGATGCGGAGGACGAGCCCGCGGTGTCGGTGGGTGCGGCGCCTACCGCAGGTGCCGTGTCGCCGGACGTCGGGGTGCCGCCGCCCGGGTCCGCGCCGGTCGTGCGGCCGGCCTCGCTGGGCCGCGGGGTGCCGCTCGACGTGGCGCTCTCGGTGCCGCATGCGGTCAACAGGCCGAGCAGCGCGACCCCGCTCGCGAGCAGGGCCGTCCGGCGCAGCGGCTGGGACGTGTTCGCCATCGCTTCTCCACACTCCCGTCGGGCTCTCGCGTGCGGCCCCGGCGAGACCGGCACCGCACGCCCCCGTACTGCGAGTGTCCCGCGGCCCGGTCCGGGAAACGAGGGGGCGCACTCCGCATCGTGGCGAGGGGCTCACGCCTCGTCGTCGAGCAGCCCCAGCTCCGCCCAGATGGTCTTGCCCTCGGCCGTGTGCCGGCTGCCCCAGCGCTGGGTGAGCTGAGCCACCAGGAGCAGGCCGCGCCCGCCCTCGTCCCAGGTCCTGGCCCGGCGCAGATGCGGCGCGGTGTGGCTGGTGTCGGAGACCTCGCAGATCAGGGTGGCCGTGTCGTGGATCAGCCGGAGCCGGATCGGCGGGGAGCCGTACCGGATGGCATTGGTGACCAGCTCGCTCACGACCAGCTCCGCGGTGAAGGTCGCCTCCAGCAGGTTCCAGTCGGAAAGCTGGTCGAGGACCTGCTTGCGCACCGGGGCGACCAGCGCGGGGTCGGCGGGAATGTCCCAGGTGGCGACCTGTCCGGCAGGCAGCCCCCGGGTCCGGGCCAGCAGCAGCGCCACGTCGTCGGCGGCGCTGCCCGACGGGAGGAGGCGGTGCAGCACCCGGTCGCAGACGGTGTCCAGGGAGTCGGCCGGGGCGGCCAGCGCCTCGCGCAGCAGCGCCTGGCCGGTGTCGGTGTCCCGGTCCCGGCTCTCGACCAGTCCGTCGGTGTAGAGGGCCAGCACGCTGCCCTCGCGCAGCTCCAGCTCGGCCGCCTCGAACGGCAGTCCGCCCACGCCCAGCGGTGGCCCGGAGGGCAGCTCGACCTGCTCCGGCGGACCGTCCGGCGGGACCAGGACAGGCGCCGGGTGTCCGGCCCGTGCCATGGAGCAGTGCCGCGACACCGGGTCGTACACCACGTACAGACACGTCGCGCCGACCTCGCCCGCCCGGTCGTCGCCGGACTCCTCGGACAGCCGGACGACCAGGTCGTCGAGGTGGGTGAGCAGCTCCTCGGGCGTCAGGTCGATGTCGGCGAGGGTGCGAACGGCGGTGCGCAGCCGGCCCATCGTGGCCGAGGCCGGGATGCCGTGGCCGACCACGTCCCCGACGACCATGGCGACCCGCATCCCGGACAGCGGGATGACGTCGAACCAGTCGCCGCCGACGCCCGAGCGGGCCGCGGGCAGGTAGCGGGAGGCCGCCTGCACCGCGGCCGTGGGCGGCAGCCACCGGGGCAGCAGACTGCGCTGCAGGGTCAGCGTGGCCTCGCGCTCGCGCGAGTAGCGGCGGGCGTTGTCGATGCAGACGGCGGCGCGGGCGCTGACCTCCTCGGCCAGCAGCACGTCGTCGTGCGTGAACGGGTCGGGGCGCCGGAACCGGGTGAAGACCGCGACGCCGAGGGTGGTGCCGCGGGCCTGGAGCGGCACCGACATCGTGGAGTGGATGCCGTACTCCTTCACCCGCCGCAGGCGGACGGGGTCCCACTCGAGCCAGCGTTCGAGGTCGCCGTAGGCCTGCGAGGCCACGATCACCTGCCCCGAGAGCAGGCACTCGGCCTGGGGGGAGCCGGCCGGATAGACGTCCAGCTGCCCGGTGTCGGCCACCGCCTGCGGGCCGTCCGCGGTGATCGACCGGTGCGCGGTACGGCGCAGGCCGACCGGCGGTTCGACCAGGGTGGCGGGCTCACCGCCGTGCTCGTGCGGGTCCAGCAGGTCGACGCTGACGAAGTCGGCGAGCGGGGGGACGCACACGTCCGCCAGCTCCTGCGCCGTAAGGGTGACGTCGAGGGTGGTGCCGATGCGCACGCTGGCCTCGTTGACCAGTTGCAGCCGCTCGCGGGCGCGGTGCTGCTCCGTGAAGTCGTGGACGCTCACACACACGCCGCGCACCCGGCCGTCGGCGTCGGTCAGCGGTGCGATCCGGGCGTTCCACGCGTGGGCGCGGCTCTCGTCCTCCGCCTTGAGGTGGGTCTGCATGTCGTGCCGGCGGCCGGAGGCCAGCACGCGCCGCATCCGGCGTTCCAGTTCCGCGTCCTGCGGCCGGATGCTGAAGTCGGTGGCCCGCAGACCGCGCAGGCGATCGGACGGGAGCCCCAGCAACCGCGCCATGGCGTCGTTGGCCCCGCGCAGCAGCAGCCGGTCGTCGAAGATCATCATGGCGCAGGGTGCCTGGGCGAGCGCGGCTCTGACCAGCGGGTCCTCCTCCGGTCCGGGACCGGGATCCAGGCGCGTGACGGCGAGCCAGCCGGCCGGGGCGCCGTCGGCCGCGGGTCTGCGGTGCGCGAGCACCCAAGCGGACACGGTGTGCCCGTCGCGGTGGCGCAGGTCCAGGGTGCCGCTCCACCGTGCGTCGCCGCGCCCCGGCGGTGTGCCGTCCGGGCCGCCCGCGAGGAGGTCGGCGGCGGGGCGCCCCACCACATCGGCGGCCTGGTGGCCGAGCAGCAGGCGGGCGCCCTCGTTCCACTCGACCAGGGTGCCGGAGCCGTCGACGACGGCGCGGGCCGTGGCGGCATCGTCGAACGGGTTGACCGGACTCATCGTCGCCACTCCATTGCGCACACTCACAGTGATCAGCGCGTCACCTGCTTCCCAGCCTAGTGGGTCGGGGCGCCGAACGGACCCCGACCCATCGGGCGCACGGCGCCCCGCAGCCCCACGCGTCCCGGGCGCGGTCCGGGCGGCACGGGATAGAAAGTGCTTTCCGCGGCCTTGACGGGCGCGTGGGGCCCGACGTCAGAATCTGTTTGTTCGCGATCGCTTGTGAGTACTTCTGAGTTCTGATGAGCCTCGATGAGTTCTGATGAGGGAGATCCGTCATGACGGTCACGCGCAGATCGGTTCTGATCGCCTCCGCCGCCACGCCCGCGGCCGGGATGGCGCTCGCCGCCCCGTCGGCGTGGGCCGCGGACGCGAGCGGCGGCTCGGCCGGTCGCGGCACCATCGCCCTGCGGGACGGCTGGCGCTTCCGGCTGATCGACCCCGACGGCGCGGCCGAGGACGTCACGGACGCCGCCGATCCCGCCCACGACGACTCGGCGTGGCGCGAGGTCGCCGTCCCGCACGACTGGAGCATCGAGCAGGCGCCCACCACCGAGCACGGCACCACCAGCGGCACCGGCTTCCTGCCGGGCGGCCTCGGCTGGTACCGCCTCGCCTTCACCCTGCCGCCCGCCCTGGCCGGGAAGCGGATATCGGTCGAGTTCGACGGCGTGTACATGGACTCCCGCGTCCACTGCAACGGACGGGAGGTCGGCCACCACCCCTACGGCTACACCGGCTTCGCCCTCGACCTCACCGACCTGGTGCACACCGACGGCCGCACCGAGAACGTCCTCGCGGTGCGGGTGCGCAACCAACTGCCGAGCAGCCGCTGGTACTCCGGCAGCGGCATCTACCGCGAGGCCCGGCTGGTCGTCACCGAGCCGGTGCACGTACGGCGCTGGGGCACCCGCGTCACCACGCCCCGGGTGAGCGAGGAGAGCGCCGTCGTCCGGGTGGAGACGTCGGTGGTGAACGCCTCGGGCACCGCACGCGAGGTCGAGATCCGGTCGACGGTGACGGACGCGGAAGGCCGCACCGCGGCCCGTACCGCCTCCACGGTGGACGTCACCGACGCGCTCACCGACACCCACGAACTCACCGTCCGGCGTCCGCGGCTGTGGGACTTCGCGAGCCCGCACCGCTACACCCTGCACACCGAACTGCGCGTCGGCGGCCGGACCGTCGACACCTACCGCACCCCGTTCGGCATCCGCACCTTCCACGTCGACCCCGACGAGGGCTTCCACCTCAACGGCAGGCACGCCAAGATCAAGGGTGTCGACCTGCACCACGACCTCGGCGCGCTCGGCGCCGCCGTGAGCATCGACGCGATCCGCCGCCAGATGACCCTCATGAAGTCGATGGGCGTCAACGCCTTCCGCACCTCCCACAACCCGCCCTCGCCCGAGATGATCGAGGTCTGCGAGGACATGGGCATCATCATGCTGGTGGAGGCCTTCGACTGCTGGCGCACCGGCAAGAACCGCTACGACTACGGGCGGTTCTTCGACGAGTGGTGCGAGCGGGACGCCACCGAGATGGTGCTCGCGGCCCGCAACTCGCCCGCCGTCGTCATGTGGTCCATCGGCAACGAGGTCCCCGACTCCACCGCCACCGCCGGGCTGGCCATGGCCGACCGGATCATCGACGCCGTCCGGGCCGCCGACGACACCCGCCCGCTGGTCATCGGCTCCGACAAGTACCGCCGGCTGCCCGCCAAGGGCTCCGCGGCCGACCTGATGCTGGCCAAGCTGGACGGACTCGGCCTCAACTACAACACCGCCAAGTCGGTGGACGACCTGCACTCGGCCTACCCGCACCTGTTCCTCTTCGAGTCCGAGTCGTCCTCCGAGACCTCCACCCGCGGCACCTACCAGGAGCCGGAGCACCTCAACACGGGCGAGAACCACACGCCGGGCGGGCGGGCCACCTCGTCCTACGACAACAACCTCGCCTCCTGGACGATGAGCGGCGAGTACGGCCACAAGAAGGACCGGGACCGCAAGTGGTTCACCGGGCAGTTCCTGTGGTCCGGCATCGACTACATCGGGGAGCCCACGCCGTACGACGTCTTCCCGGTGAAGGCGTCCTTCTTCGGCGCGGTCGACACGGCCGGCTTCCCGAAGGACATGTACCACCTGTTCCGCAGCCAGTGGACCGACGAGCCGATGGTCCACCTGCTGCCGACGACGTGGAACCACCGCGAGGGCGACACCGTCGAGGTCTGGGCCTACACCAACGTCGACACCGTCGAGCTGTACCTGAACGGCAAGTCCCTCGGCACCCGCCGCTTCGACACCAAGAAGACCGTCGACGGCCGGGCCTATCTGGAGACCACCGAGCCCACCGGCGACGACAAGACCTTCACCGACGGTCCCTACCCCGGCAGTTACACCAGCCCCAACGGCAGCGCGGGCAAGCTCCACCTGACGTGGAAGGTGCCCTTTGAGGCGGGCGAGCTGAAGGCCGTCGCCCGGCGCGGCGGCAGGACGGTCGCCACCGATGTGCTGCGCACCGCCGGGACGCCGCACGCCCTGCGCCTGACCCCGGACCGGGAGTCCGTCGACGCGGACGGCCGCTCGCTGGTCTTCGTGACCGCCGACGTGGTCGACCGGCACGGCGTGGTGGTGCCCGGCGCCGAGCACCTGATCTCCTTCGACGTCGCGGGCGGCTCGCTGGCCGGACTCGACAACGGCCGCCAGGAGAGTGCCGAGCGCTACCAGTCCCGCACCCGCACCGCCTTCCACGGCAAGGCGCTCGCGATCGTCCGGTCCGGCACCCGGCCGGGCACGCTCCGGGTGACGGCCCGCGCGGACGGCCTGCGTACGGACACCGCGACGGTGCGCGCCCGGCGGGCCCCCGACCGGGCGACCACACCGGTCCCGGAGTTCCCGGCCGAGCACCCGGCGCCCGTGGAGCACCCGCACGCGGACGCGAGCTACTCCGGCCGGCCCGGCACCCTCCCCGCCGCCGTGCTGGACGGTGACCCGGCCACCGGCTGGTCCAACGGCTTCCACAAGGCGGCCACCGCTCTGCTGCCCGCCTTCGACGGGGCCCGCGCCGAGGATTGGATCTCCGTCGACCACGGGCGCACGCGCACCTACGACCGGGTCGAGGTCACCTTCACCGTGGACGACGGGCACAGCCTGCCCGCCGCCGTCGAGGTCGCGGTCTGGGACGGCCGTGCCTGGCGTACCGCCGAGGGGACGCGGACCGACTGGGCCACCGCATCCGACGCGCCCACGGTCGTCACCTTCGACCGGCTGCGCGGCTCCCGGGTCCGTCTCACGGTCACCAGCCGGCACCCCGGCGAGGCGCGGGGAGCGGTCCGCATCAGCCGCCTGGAGACGCCGGCCGCCTGAACCGCCGTTCCACGCCCCGGACGGGACCGGTCTGGAAACCGGTCCCGTCCGGACCGTTGACGGCGTGTCATGTCTGCCACAAGCATGTCCTGCGACCGCATTTGGGAGCGCTCCCATTCATGGCGAGCGCCACCTCCCCCGAGGAGCCCGGACGTGAAAAGACGCAGAACCGCGCTCGTCTCCCTGACGGCCCTGCTGGCGGCGGCCGTCACCGCGCTGCCCGCAGCCCCGGCCGGCGCCGAGGAGACCGAGCAGGTCAGGAACGGCACCTTCGACAACGGCACGGACTCCTGGTGGACGAGCAGCAACGTCACCGCCGCCGTGACCGACGGCCGGCTGTGCGCCGACGCCCCCGGCGGCACCACCAACCGCTGGGACGCCGCCCTCGGCCAGAACGACGTCACCCTGGTCGCCGGGGAGTCGTACAAGATCTCCTTCACCGCCACCGGTACGCCCGCCGACCACGTGGTCCGGGCGATCGTCGGGCTGTCGGTGTCCCCGTACGACACGTACTTCGAGGTCAGCCCGCAGCTGAGCGTCTCGGGCAACACCTACTCGTACACCTTCACCTCGCCCGTCGACACCAGCCAGGGCCAGGTCGGCTTCCAGCTCGGCGGCACGCCCGACGCCTGGCGGTTCTGCGTGGACGACGTGTCCCTGCTGGGCGGCGTGGCACCGGAGCCGTACGTGCCGGACACCGGGCCGCGGGTGCGGGTGAACCAGGTCGCCTACCTGCCCTCGGGGCCGAAGAACGCCACCCTCGTCACCGACGCGACCACCCGCCTGCCCTGGCAGCTGAAGAGCGACGCCGGACGGGTCGTCGCCCACGGCTGGAGCACGCCGCGCGGCGTCGACGCCTCCTCCGGGCAGAACGTCCACTCGATCGACTTCGGCCGCTACAAGAAGCGCGGCGAGGGCTACACCCTGGTCGCCGACGGCGAGACCAGCCGCCCCTTCGACATCGGCACGGCCGCCTACGAGCGGCTGCGCCTGGACTCCGCGAAGTACTACTACACACAGCGCAGCGGCACCGCGATCAGTGACGAACTCCGCCCCGGCTACGGACGCCCCGCCGGACACGTCGGCACGGCGCCCAACCAGGGCGACACCGAGGTGCCCTGCCAACCCGGCGTGTGCGACTACACCCTGGACGTCTCCGGCGGCTGGTACGACGCCGGCGACCACGGCAAGTACGTCGTCAACGGCGGCATCTCCACCTGGGAGCTGCTCAGCACCTACGAGCGCTCGCTGCACGCCCGCACCGGGGAGCCCCGCAAGCTGGGCGACGGTTCGCTCGACATCCCCGAGAGCGGCAACAGGGTGCCGGACATCCTCGACGAGGCCCGCTGGGAGCTGGACTTCCTGCTGAAGATGCAGGTGCCGGACGGGCAGCCGCTGGCCGGGATGGCGCACCACAAGATCCACGACGAGCAGTGGACCGGGCTGCCGCTGCTGCCGAGCGACGACCCGCAAAAGCGCGAGCTGCACCCGCCGACCACCGCGGCGACCCTCAACCTGGCGGCGACGGCCGCGCAGGCCGCCCGCCTGTACCGCCCCTACGACCGGGAGTTCGCCGCGAAGGCGCTCGCCGCGGCCCGCACCGCCTGGAAGGCGGCGCTCGCCCACCCGGACCTGCTCGCCGACGAGAGCGACGGCATCGGCGGCGGCGCCTACCCCGACAACGAGGTCGCCGACGAGTTCTACTGGGCCGCGGCCGAGCTGTACCTGACGACGGGGGAGCGGGACTTCAAGGACCACGTGCTGAACTCCCCGGTCCACACCGCCGACATCTTCGGCCCGATCGGCTTCGACTGGGCGCGCACCGCGGCCGCCGCCCGCCTCGACCTGGCGACCGTACCCAGCCGCCTCCCGGGCCGGGACCACGTCCGCCGCTCCGTCGTCCGGGGCGCCGACGGCTACCTGGCCACCCTGAAGGCGCACCCGTACGGCATGCCCTACGCCCCCGACGGCAACGTGTACGACTGGGGCTCCAGCCACCAGGTCCTGAACAACGCGGTCGTCCTCGCCACCGCCTACGACATCACCGGCGGTTCCAAGTACCGTGACGGCGCCGTCCAGTCCATGGACTACATCCTGGGCCGCAACGCGCTGAACATGTCCTACGTCACCGGATACGGCGAGGCCAACGCGCACAACCAGCACAGCCGCTGGTACGCCCACCAGCTCGACCCCGCGCTGCCCGCGCCGCCCGACGGCACCCTGTCCGGCGGTCCGAACTCGAGCATCCAGGACCCCTACGCGCAGAGCAAACTCCAGGGCTGCGTCGGCCAGTTCTGCTTCATCGACGACATCCAGTCCTGGTCGACCAACGAGCACACGATCAACTGGAACGCCGCGCTGGCCCGGATGGCCTCGTTCGTGGCGGACCAGGGATGACCGGCTGACCCCTGCGCACTGCGCACTGCGCATTGCGCACTGTGCCCGAGGGCCGTGCCGCTTCCGCGGGAGAATGCGGAAAGCGGTGCGGCCCTCTCGGCATGTCGGGGATCATGGCATGCCGTGGATTCTGACCTTCTTTCAAAGGCGGCCGATGTTGACCGGTCGCCTTGTTGACCATGAGTGGTTTGTGCGAGAGTGAAGCACCCGTGCGGGGGGTAAAGGCCGGGTCTCGCACGCGCTTTGACGGGCCGGGTCCGATTTCGCCATGGCGAATTCACACCTCCCGCGCTCCGCCCAAGAGGTACACACCAATCCGTGGGTCCTTTTCGGCGATCGGAACTTCTGAGTCACCTGCGCGTGGGAAGGAAACATCTCAGTGCCCACCCCCCACCCCCCTCGGCCCGCCTACCCGCCCTCGGGCGGGGATCCCGGGGAGTCCGACGAGTTGCTGGCCGCGCGGCTCAGGGACGGCCCGGAGAACGAGGCCGACCGGATCGCCGCGCTGCTGATGGCCCGCCACTGGCAGCCGGCGCACGACTACGCGACCATCTGCCTGGCCACCTCGGCCCAGGTCACCGCCATGGTCACCGCCGCGGCCTGGCACCGGGTGCTGGCCCGGCTCACCGAGGGCGAGCCGGCCACCGCGCTGCGCCCCCGGCTGCTGGTGGCCGTGCGCGACACGGTCCGTCAGTGGTCCGGCGACGACGCGATATCCGGCGCCCTGCCGCAGTTGCTCAAACCCGCCGGGGGACGGGGTATGCGAGCGGCGAAGTCCCTGACTCCGGAAAACCGCACGCTGGCGGCCCGGGCATTCGCTTCTCTTCCCGGACCGGCCCGTTGTTTGCTGTGGCACACGGAGGTCGAAGGCGAGTCCATAAGCGTCCCGGCCGGTCTGCTGGGCATGGACACCGACACCGCGTCGGCCACTCTCGAACAGGCGCGTGAGAAATTCCGCGAGGGATGTCTGCACGCCCACCGGCAGCTCGCGCCGAGCCAGGAGTGCCGCTTCCACAGCCGACTGCTCGACGTCCCGATTCGCCGGGGCGGTGCCCTGCTGCCCGATGTCCGCAAGCACCTGGCGGACTGCCGTCACTGCCGGCACGCGGCCGACCAACTCGGCCACTTCGAGCGGGAGTTGGGCACGCTGATCGCCGAGGCCGTACTCGGCTGGGGTGCGCGGCGCTATCTCGACTCGCGTCCGGCGCGGGCGACGCTGGGCGGGCTGGCCGAGGGCGCGGCCCGGCACCGCGGCTCACGCACCGGGCTGCTGGCCAGGATCCCCGTGCCGGTGCGCCGGGTGCCGGGCCGGCCGCGCTCCGGCCGGTCGGTGCTCCGGCAGTTCGGCGCCGCCTCCGCCGGGGTGCTGGCCATCGTGCTCGTGGTGAGCGTGTGGTCCTACGACGGTGGTGGCGCCGATCCGGCCGCCTCCACCAGTGCGGTCGACGGCGACGGCGAGACGTCCGCGACGAGCCGTCCGAAACCGCCGGACGCGGCCGGGATGCCCTCGTCGGCGGACCGCACGCGGCTGCGCAACGTCGCCGCGAACCTGTGCCTCGACGTCCGGGGCGAGCCGAAGGCGGGGGCCGGCGCCCGGCTGGCGGAGTGCTCCGGGGCGGGGACCCAGGAGTGGACCTACGAGGACGACGGTCTGCTGCGCAGCGTCGCCGACCCGGGGCTGTGTCTGGACTCGCGGGCGGACGCCGGAGTCGTCATTCTCGGTACCTGCGCCGACGAGGGAACCGAGCGGGGCGACGACGTGCGCTACGGGCTGACCGGCCGGGGCGAACTGGTGCCGCGCGGGCAGAAACTGCTCGCACTCGCCGCCACCACCCGTGCCCCGGACGCCGACGTCGTCGTCAAGGTGCACGACGGCTCCGACGACCAGCGCTGGCGCACCGACCCGGTACCGACGGCGGAGGGCTCCCTGTCGATCGCCCGTACCGACGCCCCGGGGGCGCGGGCCGTGGAACTGTCCGGCGGCTGAGAGGGGCGGCGCGCCTTCGGTGGCATCGTCAGCGGTGCGGGGGGACGGTGCCACCGTCCCCTCACACCGGGTCCTCGACCAGGTCCGCGGGCCCCGGCGTGGCCGGTGAGGCGTGCCCGGACAGGGCCAGAGTGAGGTCCAGTTCGGCGAGCAGACAACGGATCACGTGCTCGACGCCGGCCTGGCCGTCCAGGCCAAGGCCGTAGACGTAGGGACGGCCCAGGAGCACCGCACGCGCCCCGAGCGCGAGCGCCTTGAAGACGTCGTCGCCGGTGCGGACACCGCTGTCGAACAGCACGGTCAGCCGGTCGCCGACCGCCTCCACCACACGCGGCAGGGCGTCGGCCGCCGCGACCGAGCCGGCCACCTGACGGCCCCCGTGGTTGGAGACGACCACGCCGTCCATCCCGGCTTCGGCGGCGAGCCGGGCGTCGTCCGGGTGCAGGACGCCCTTGAGGACGACCGGACCGTCCCAGTTCTCCCGCAGGAACGCCAGGTCGGGCCAGGACTTGGCGGGATCGGCAAACATGCCGACGAAATGCATCACCGCCGCGTTCGGGTCCTCGTGCACCGGCTTGGCCAGACCGGCCCGGAAGGCCGGGTCCGAGAAGTAGTTGGCGGTCCCCACCCCGTGCAGGAACGGCAGGTACGCCTGGTCGAGGTCGCGCGGGCGCCAGGACAGCAGCGGCGTGTCCAGCGTGACGAACAGCGCTGTGTACCCGGCCGCCCGGGCTCGGTCCAGGAAGCTGCGCGCCACCTCGCGGTCCTTGGGCCAGTACAGCTGGAACCAGCGCTCGGCGTCCCCCATCGCCTCGGCGACCTCCTCCATGGGCGTGCTGGAGGCGGAGGAGAGGATGTACGGCACGCCCTGGGCCGCGGCGGCCCGGGCGGCGGCGGGCTCCGCGTCCGGATGCATGATCGACAGGACGCCGACCGGCGCGAGCGCGAGCGGGGCGGGCAGGGCACGGCCCAGCACCTCGACGCGCAGGTCGCGTTCGTGCACGTCCCGCAGCATGCGCGGAACGATCCGGCGCCTGGCCAGCGCGGCCCGGTTGGCGCGGGCGGTGCTGCCGTCGCCCGCGCTGCCCGCGACGTATCCGAAGGGGCCGGGTCCGAGGCGCCGCTCGGTGAGCTCCTCGAGCCGGGTCAGGTCGGTGGGCAGCCGCGGGACGGCGCCCGTCATGCCGTTCAGATAGATCTCGTACTGGAAATCCGCCCAGTGCTTCGGCATCCCAAGGTCCGCCCCTCGTCGTCGAGCTCGCGCTGCCGGCACCATACCCGTGGGTATGCCGGGGGTGGCGGTCAGGGTCGACGGACCTGTTTCGGGGGTGTTTCAGGCCTATTGACGAAGGTGCGGATCACGCCATTCGGCCAGTTCTGTTCTCAATAATCGATCAAGAAATGCCCAGTTCCGGACTTGGAACGTTCTAATTCTGTGACTTCACGCCACTGATTCAATACGCAAGGTTACCGAAACCCATGGGGTCGAGATGAGTTTCGGTGCCGGACTCGGCAGACTCGCGCTCGCCGCTCCGGCACCGACCGGGCCGGGCCGGCACCACCCTCGAAACGAGCGGAAGGATGCACACAATGCGGAACACCGCGCGCTGGGCAGCGACTCTGGGCCTGACGGCCACCGCCGTCTGCGGGCCCCTCGCCGGGGCCTCCCTCGCCTCCCCGGCCACCGCCCCCGCGTCGCTCTACGCCCCCTCGGCCCTGGTGCTGACCGTGGGGCACGGAGAGAGCGCTGCCACCGCCGCACCCCTGCGCGCGGTCACCCTGACCTGCGCCCCGACCGCCTTTGGCACCCACCCGGCGGCCGACGCGGCCTGCGCCGAACTGCGTGCCGTGCACGGCGACCCGAGCGCCCTGGCCGCCGAGGACTCGGTGATGTGCACCCGGGAGTACGCCCCCGTGGTCGTCACCGTCGACGGCGTCTGGCAGGGCCGGCGCCTCTCCTACGAACGCACCTTCGCCAACGAGTGCGTGAAGAACGCGGGCAGCGCGAGCGTCTTCACGTTCTGAGGGACCGGGACCGCCGGGACCGTGCGGCGTGATCGGCTGCTCGCTACTGGGGAGTGCGAGCGCCGCCGTACGGGTCCCGCGGGCCCGCACCGGGGACGGCGGACGGAGTGGGGCCGTCCGCCGTTCTCCCGGTTCACGGGCGCGGTCACCCGTTCGCGGCCGGGCCGTCACCGGCCTTGGAGGACCGGGCGCGGTGGCTGGTGTCGCACCAGGGATAACGCCGACTGCGCCGGCACGTGCACAGCGCCACCCGGAAGCGGTCGGAGGACACCGTCGTCCCGTCCTCCAGCTCGACCTCCACGGGCCCTTCCACCAGCAGCGGTCCCCGGCGCTGGACCTTGATCCGGCGCGGGGCGTCGGGCGGGCGCGGGGTGTCAGACGGGGAGTTCGGCACGGACGACCACCAGCTCCTCCTCGCGATCGGCCAGGGACAGCAGCCCGCGCTGCCGCAGCCAGCGTTCCCGGCCGCGCACCACGGGACCGAACGCGACCCGCCGCCGCCGGATCACCGCCGCCTTCAAGCCCGCCTCGCGCAGCAACGCCTCGGTCCTCCCGGGGTCGCTGAGCGCCGACTGCACGAGCAGCAGCACCCCGCCGGGGCGCAGCAGCCGGGGTACTTCCAAGCAGATCCGGTCCAGGACCATGCGACCGTCGTGACCCGCGTCCCAGGCCCGCGCGGCACCATGCGGCCGGCGGCCGTGAGCGGGGGCCGGCACATACGGCGGATTGGCCAGCACCAGGTCGAACGACTCGCCGCGCACCGGTGTGAAGAGATTGCCGTGCCGGACGCGGATCCGCAGCCCGGCCCGGGCCGCGTTGAGCCGCGCGGCGCACACCGCGCGCCACGACACGTCCACCGCGGTCACCCGGCCGCCCCGCCGGGCCGCCGCCAGGGCGAGGGCGCCCGTGCCGGTCCCCACGTCGAGCACGGCGGCGCCGGGCGGGAGCGACTCGCCGGACAGCGCCCCGGCCAGCAGGGCGGTGTCCTCCTGAGGGGCGTAGACGCCCGGTAGCACCATGAAATTCACGGATCCCACGTACCCCGTCCGTCAGGAAATATGAGAAATTTCCCCACGGGCGCCGCGCATGGCGGGCAGCGGTGTACGCAGGGACGACCGCCCCGCGCGCCACTCGGCGAGCAGCCGGGCGCCGAAGCGCTCCTCGAGGTGACCGGTGGCGTCGACGCCGAACACGACGTCCGCCGCGAGGTGCGGCTCCTGCTCCAGCAGGCCGTCGATCACCTCGTGCCGCACGATCTGCTCGTGCACCGCGTCGGCCTCGACGTGCTCGTCGTAGAAGTGCTCGGCGGCCGGACCCGCGCCCGTGCGGCGCATCGCCTCGGCGAGCCGCCGGGAACCGGGCGACGAGGTGATCTCCACGGCCGCGAAGTGCCCCACCAGCGCCCCGCGCAGCGACCGGTGCAGGCCGAACAGGGACATCATGTTGACCGTGGCCAGGCACTCGGCCGAGGCCGCGTCCAGATGGGCCCCGTACGTGGTGTCCAGGTCCAGGTCCGCCATCAGGTCGGCGAACAGGCGGGCGTGCACCCGGTCGGCGCGACCGCCGCCGTACTCGTCGAACTCCACCGCCGCCATCGCCGCCTTCGAACGGCCCCACAGGCGGGGCAGCACCCAGGCGTGCGGGTCGGCCTCCTTGAGGTGGTACAGGGAGCGCTGGGCCGCGTACTCCCGCAGCTGCCACAACTCGCCCTCGCCCTGCAGGAAGTGGCTGACCCCCTCGCCGTGGACGGGCTCGACGAGCAGCGCCCCGACCGCGTCCGCGACGCTGTCGTGGACCGGGGTGCCGGCCCGCAGGGCGGAAAGGAAGCGTCGCTCCAGCCCGGCCCTCACGCCCAGCAGGCCGGGGTCCCACTCCAGATCGGGGGAGACGCCCGCGAAGCCCCGGTAGTGCAGCTCGTAGCACTGGTACAGGGCGAGCTGCAGGTCGTCGCCGTACACCGGCGCGGCGGCGACGGCCGCGGGGGAGGGCAGCGGGCCCGAGCCGAGCAGATGTGCGCCGACGGCCTCGGAGACCGGTCCCCGGGCCGTCGGCAGCCGTGGTCCTTCGCGGTCGTACTCCATGCGCCGCGAGTACCCGGACGGCGCCGTGGCACCCCCGGCCGCACGGAGCGGCACCTCACTCGCCCTCGGCGTCCTCCTGGGCACCGGTGTTCGGGGAGGTGGCGTCACCCGCCTCGCCCCGGTGCTCGCCCTCGTCGGACTCCGCGTCGCGGGGCCTGGCCTCCTCGATCTCGCGCAGCACCTCCTCGATGGCGGTCTCGGGCTGCTTGCGGTCGTGCTCGCCGTCCTGGGACACGGGGTCCTCCTTCTCGCTTCTCGTCGTACGGCTCCTGCTCCCGGTCGTTCAGTTCGACGCGGACGCCAGGCGCAGGGGCACCGGCGCCGGGGGAGCGGCCTCGTCGCTGCGGCGCACCACCTCGGCCCACCAGGCCGGCCCGTCCTCGATGTGGCGCAGCAGGATGCCCTCGCGGATCGCCCAGGGGCAGAGCGCCACCGACTCGAGACCGGTCAGCTTCATCGCGGTGTGCCCCACGACGGCGCCCGCCAGGCTCTGCGCCGCGCGCGGCGCAGAGATGCCGGGCAGCAGGGCCCGCTCGGCCGCGGACAGGGCGGCCAGCCGGCCCACCGCGTCCCCCAGGTCCGAGCAGCGCATCCGCCGCTCCGTGAAGGGTCCGTACCGGCCCGGCGGGGCGCCGCACAGCCGCCCGAGCTGCTGGAAGGTCCGCGAGGTGGCCACGGCGGTCCGCGGCCCCTCCCAGCGGATCCGCGCCGCCGCGTCCCGCAGCTGGTGGCGGACCTTGCGCCGCAGCGCCTTGACCTGCTCCGGCGAGGCCGGGGCCCGGCCGCCCGCCAGGAACTCGTGGGTCAGCCGGGCGGCCCCCAGCGGCAGCGAGGCCACGAAGCCGGGCAGCCGGCCACGCCCGAACGCCACCTCCAGCGAGCCGCCGCCTATGTCGAGCAGGGCGAGCGGACCGGACCGCCAGCCCATCCAGCGCCGGGCCGCGAGGAACGTCAGCTCCGCCTCCACCTCGCCCGGCAGGGTGCACAGCGGCACGCCGGTGCGGGCCTGGACGGTGCGCAGCACCTCACGCCGGTTCGGCGCGGCCCGCACCACCGCGGTCGCGAAGGCCAGCGGCCCCGACGCCCCCCACCGGTCCGCGGTCCCGCTCGCGTCGGCGACCGCCCCGACGAGCCGCTCAACGGCCTCCTCCGGGACCGGGCCACCCGGCCTGACCTGCTCCGACAGCCGCAGCCGCCACTTCGCGGTGTGCACCGGCAGCGGGACGCCGCCCTCGGCGTCCGCCACCATGAGCCGGACCGTGTTCGATCCCACATCCACCACGCTCGTACGCATGAGGGCAACAGGTACCCATTTGAGCGCCGATCAGGCCAGCTGCCGCCGCACCAGCTCGTGCAGCCGGCCACCGGTGTCCGCCAGCAGCCGGGCGGGCGGGCCCTGCTGGGCGACCCTGCCGTCCTCCATCACGATCACGCGGTCGGCGTCCAGGACCGTGGACAGGCGGTGCGCGATCACGATCCGGGTGGCGTTGAGCGCCTTGGTGGACTCGATCACCGTGCGCTGCGTCTCGTTGTCCAGGGCGCTGGTGGCCTCGTCGAAGAAGAGGATGCGCGGCCGGCGGATCAGCGCCTGCGCGATCATCAGCCGCTGCCGCTGGCCCCCGGAGACCGCCCCGCTGCCCGACACGATGGTGTGCAGCCCCATCGGCATCCGCTCGATGTCCTCCGCGAGCCCCGCCATCCCGGCCGCCGCCATCGCCTCCTCGGGCGTGTACGGCTCGGTGCCGCAGATGACGTCCAGGATGGAGCCGGTGAAGGGCTGGGCGTGCTGGAGCACCACCCCGCACTGTCTGCGCACCGCCGACTGGTCCAGCGCGGCCAGGTCCTGGCCGTCGTACAGGACGCTGCCCGACAGCGGACGGTCGAAGCCGATCAGCAGCCGCAGCAGGGTCGACTTGCCGCAGCCGCTGGGGCCGACGACCGCCACGAACTCGCCCGGCCGCACCTCGAAGGAGACGTCGTCCAGGACCAGCGGCCCGTCGTCGGTGTACCGGAACGACAGCCGGCGCGCCTCGATCGCCCCCGACAGCGGCCCCGGCCGGGTGCTCGCCGTCCGCACCTCGGGCGTGGCGTCCAGGACCGGCCGGATCTCCTCGAACAGCGGCAGCGCCGCCACGCCCGACACGAACGCGCCGGTCAGCTGGGTGACCGAGGTCAGCAGCATCGTCACCGAGGCGTTGAAGGTGAGGAACTCCGCCGCCGACATCGAGCCCCGCGCCGGGCCGGCCAGCAGCATGAACATCAACAGGGTGCACAGCGGCAGGTACACCGCGCCGAGCACCGCGTTCAGGTTCTTGATCCGCCCCGCCCGCTGCTGGAGCTCCCGACTGTGCGCGAACCGGTCCGCCCACGCCGCGTAGGCGTAGTTCTCGGCCGCCGCCACCCGTAGCTTCGGCAGCCCGCGCAGCGTCTGGAACGCCTGGTTGTTCAGCTTGTTGGTGAGCTTGACCAGCCGCCGCTGCCAGCGCACCTGCCACAGCCCGAGCCCGAGGAAGACCCCGGCGACGACCACCAGCATGGCGATCGCCGCGAGCGCCATCGGCACGCTGTACCAGAGCAGCAGGCCCAGGTTCATCGCCCCGACGGTCACCGACTGGGCCACCGTCGGGCCGACCCCCGCGAGCAGCCTGCGGATCGCGCTGATGCCCATGGCCGCGCTCGCCAGTTCACCGGTGGAACGCTCGGTGAAGAACCTCGTCGGCAGCCGCAGCAGCCGGTCCCACACGGCGGGCTGGAGCGTCGCCTCGATCCGGCCCTCCAAGCGCAGGATGGTGAGGTTCTGCAGCAGCATGAAGGCCGCCGCGACGACACTGCTCACCATCACCGCGAGACACACCTGCACGATCAGCCCGGTCTGCGCCTTCGGCACGAACTCGCCGAGCACCCGGCCCGTCGCGATCGGCACCAGCGCGCCGAGCGCCACCGTCACGAGACCGGCGAGCAGCAGCCCGGTCAGATCCCGGCGGGTGCCCGCCAGACAGAACCGCAGCAGCCGCAGCGGACCGAGCCGCCGCTCCGGCAGCGGCCGGTAGAACATCACCGCACGCGGCTCGAACTCCCCGGCGTTCGCCCGCTCCACCGGCGTCTCACGACCGGTCGCCGGATGCACGGCCACATATCCCCCGCGCCGCCACAGCAGCGCCACCGGCGCCCCCGACAGGGTGCGGTGCCCGACCAGCGGCCCCACGTCGTCCCGCCACCAGCGGTCCTCCAGCCGTACGGACCGGGTGCGCACGCGTGAGGCGAGCGCGATGCGCTCCACCGGGTCGAGCCGGTCGCTCTCCGTGCCGCCCGGGGCCGGCTCGGCGAGCGGGATCCCGGCGGCGCGGGCGACCAGCCCGCAGGCCGCGTACGTGGCGTCGGCGTCGGCGGCAGTGGTGCGCTGCGCCGGGCGCTTGCCGATGGAGGCCAGCAGCGTCCGGTCGGCCTGCGCGCGCACCGCCTCACCGGCCTTGATACCGGCCGCCGTCCGGGTCTCGTGGGTGCGTTCCAGCTGCTCGATCCACCGGTCCAGGGTGGTGAGCAGCCGGTACTGCTGGTCGACCATGCTCTGCCACAGCGCCGGGTCCATCAGCAGGTCGGCGGCCGCCTCCTCGCCGTACACCGCCCCGTACTGCACGCTGCCCGGGGGGACCTGCATCCAGAACACGTCGTCGTCGGTGGGGGTGTGGGTCCGCTCGGTGGCCATCGGCGCCTGGAAGAGGACGGTCAGGCCCCGGCCCACGCCGAGGGCGAGGGCGTACTCCAGCGGACTCGTCGTCGGCGGCACGTACTGGGGATTGCCGTACGCGTCGTACGACCACGTCTGGGTCTGTGCCGGCTGGTACAGCTCGCGCAGTCCGATGCGGTGCACCACGCAGTCCCGCAGCGGACGCGCCACCAGCGTGTGCTGCGGTCCGGCGACCGGGCCGAGCAGCACCGAACCCGCCTCCAGGCGCCCCAGGTGGTGCCAGTGGCCCTGCTCCCCGGCGTCGACCGCGAACAGGTCCACCGCGCCGGACGCCACCAGCCACAGGACCTGCGGCCCCTCCAGGTCGAGGCGGTTGAACCCGGCGCAGTCGACGCGGGTGCCCAGCGAGCCGAGCGCCCCCAGGACCAGGTCGCCCTGCCCGTCGTGCACGGTTGTCATCTCACCGCTCCCTGACCAGCGCCGCGTACGCGCCACCGCGCGCCAGCAGCTCCTCGTGCCGCCCCCGCTCCACGACCGTGCCGTGGTCCAGGACGACGATCTCGTCGCTGTCCCGCACCGTGCTGAGCCGGTGCGCGATCACCACGCAGGCGCAGCCGCGCCGGCGCAGGTTGTCCATCACCACCAGCTCGGTCTCCGCGTCCAGCGCGCTGGTCACCTCGTCCAGGACCAGGATGCTGGGCCGGCGCACCAGGGCCCGCGCGATCTCCAGGCGCTGGCGCTGCCCGCCGGAGAAGTTGCGGCCGTCCTGCTCCACCGGGCTGTGCAGGCCGCCCGGCCTGCGCGTCACCACGTCGTACAGGGCGGCGTCCTTCAGCGCCTCCACCACGGCGTCGTCGGGGATCGACGGGTCCCACAGCGCCACGTTGTCGCGCACCGAGCCCTCGAACAGGAACACGTCCTGGTCGACGAAGGAGACGGAGGACGCCAGCGCCCCGCGCGGGATGTCGTCCAGCCGCTGCCCGTCGATGCGGATCACGCCGTCCCAGGGCGCGTACAGGCCCGAGATCAGCCGCGACACCGTCGACTTGCCGCTGCCCGAACCGCCGACCAGGGCCACCTGCTGCCCCGGCCCCACGGTCAGGTCGAAACCGGTCAGCAGCGGCTTGTCGAGCGGGTTGTAGCCGAAGGAGACGTTCTGCAGCTCCACGTGCCCGCGCAGCCGGCGGGTGGACTCGCCGCCACCGGGGCGGTCGTAGAGCGGATCCGCCCGGAAGTTCTCCACGTCCTTCAGCCGGGCCACGTCGGCCGCGAAGTCCTGGATGCGGCCCGCGACACCGTTCAGCCGGGTCAGCGGCGCCGTGAAGCGGACCACCAGCGCCTGGAAGGCGACCAGCAGCCCGACCGAGATGTGCCCCTCGACCGCGCGCATGCCGCCGATCCACAGGATCAGCCCGCTGTTCAGCGTCGCGAGCGTCGGCGCGACCACACCCAGCCAGGCGCTCGGCACCCCGAGCCGCTGCTGCTCCTCCAGCGTGGTGGCGTGCTGTCCGGCCCACTTGCGGAAGTAGCCGTCCTCGCCGCCGGTCGCCTTCATCGTCTCGATCAGCTGGAGACCCGTGTACGCGGTGTTGGTCAGCCGCGCCGTGTCCGCCCGCAGCTTGGCCGTACGGGTCGCGCGCAAACGGATCACGACCCGCATCGCGAGGATGTTGAGCAGTGCCACACCGACGCCGACGAAGGTGAGCTGCGGGTCGTACGTGTACAGCAGCACGGCGTACAGGACGACCACGATCGCGTCCACGCCCGCCGCGGCGAGGTCGCGGGCCAGCGTCTCGGCGACGGCGTCGTTGGACTGGAGGCGCTGCACCAGGTCGGCGGGGCTGCGCTGGGAGAAGAAGGTCACCGGCAGCCGCAGCAGGTGCCGCAGGAAGCGGGCGCTGGAGAGGGTGGAGGAGATGATGCGGCCGTGCAGCAGGTTGGCCTGCTGGAGCCAGGTCAGCACCACCGTGAGCAGGACGCAGGCCCCCATCGACGCGAACAGCACGCCGAGCAGCGAGGTCTGCCCCCCGATGAGGAACATGTCGATATAGGTGCGGCTGAGCGCGGGTACCGCGGCGCCGACCGCCACGAGGAGCAGGCTCGCCAGCACGGCGGCGGGCAGCGTGCCGGCGGTTCCGCGCAGCCGGGCGGGCATCGCGCCGAGCACACCGGGCTTGCGGCCGCCCCGGGTGAAGTCCTCGCCGGGCTCCATGGTCAGCACGACACCGGTGAAGCTGCCGTCGAAGTCCTCCAGGGACACGAAACGGCGGCCCTTGCCCGGGTCGTTGATGAACACCCCGCGCCGCCCGAACCGGCGGCCCATGCCGTCGTAGACGACGTAGTGGTTGAACTCCCAGAAGAGGATGGCCGGTGCCGAAACCTCGGCGAGGGCGGCCAGGTCCATCTGCATGCCCTTGGCGGTGAACCCGTAACTGCGCGCCGCCTTCAGCAGATTGCTCGCCCGGGACCCGTCGCGGGAGACTCCGCAGGCGATCCGCAGCTCCTCCAGCGGGACATGGCGGCCGTAGTGCCCCAGCACCATCGCGAGGGAGGCCGCGCCGCACTCCACGGCCTCCATCTGGAGCACGGTGGGCGTGCGGACGGTCTTCGCGCGGCTCTTCGGCACGCTGCGCCTCGGCGGGGCGGCGCGGCGTCTGCCCCGGGTCTCCTGTGCGGTGCTCACGGCAGCAGCCAATCGACGGGACGCTGGTCGGCCAAACGGATCGAGCCCGAGGCCAGGGTCATGGAGGTCAGCTCGAACGGCGGTCCGTCCGCCGAGGACCACTCGTAGCCGCTCTTCGTGGACTTCGAGGAGGCCAGCCGCACCGTCACGGCCACCGGCCTGCCGTCCTCGGTGAACTGCTCGCCGAGCTGGCTGTCCCCGAGGAACGCGGTGATCGTCTGCGCCGACTGGGCCGAGCGGTCGACGGCCTTCACCTCGCCGTGCAGGACGCCGTACTGCTGCGTCGGCACCGACTGGACGGTCAGGTCGACGGAGGCGTGCGCGGGGATGGCGGCGGCCTTCTCGGCGGGGACGTAGACGGTGGCGTAGAGGGGATCGTCGGCGTGGGCGACCTTCTCGACGGACGCGACGTTCGCGCCAGTGCCGATGATCTGCCCGACGGTGGCCGCGAGCGCGCTGACCCGGCCGGCGTCCACCGCGCGGACCACCGTCTCGCCCTTCGCGGTGCGGACCTTCAGCACCGGGGCGTCGGCGGCCAGCCGCTGACCAGGACGGGCGAGGACCGCGGTGACCTGCCCGGAGACGGGGCTCTGCAGAAGGTAACTGCCCTGGCCGTGGGTGAGGATGGCGGGCGCGGACACGGTCGAGGTCACCGAGCCACCCACCGCCCACACGGACGCGGCGGCCATGGCGATCACCGTCACGGACAGCACCAGCCAGCCCTGGGGACGGGCGAAGCGCACCGGGAGATCGAGCTCCTCCGGTGACTGGAGTTTTGCGAGGGCCTGTTGGCGGAACTGCACGGCTGACGTATCCAGGGCTCGGTGAGAACGGCCGGAGGACGAGCACGGCCGAAGAGGGAGAACAGCCGAAAAGTCCCGGAGCCTGGACGGCTCCGGGACTCAGCGACGCAAGGGCGCGGTCAGAGACCGGCGACCAGGCCCGTGACCGGGGCCGTGTTCAGGCCGGTGACACCCTCGACGGTGCCGACGGCCGTGTTGAGCAGGCCGGAGACCGGGGCGATGCCGTCCACCAGGCCGGTGACGGTGCCGACGGCGTTCACGTTCAGGCCGCCGGAGACGTTGTCGAGGTCGGCGTCGGAGATCTCGACGGTCTCAACCCGGGGGGTGGAGTTCATGATGGAACTTCCCTTCGTATAGCCATTTCACAAGGGGGGAGCGGCCCCCTCTGGGGACAGATGACGGCCGCGACCGCAGGCGCCGGGCGCCCCTTTCCGGAGCCCTCCGCGGCCCCCGCGGTGCGATGGATCAAAGCACGCGGCCGGTCCGGGCTTCCAATCAAACACCCCTCTCACCAGCACACTTGCGAGGCATGCGCGCCCAAGCGTGCAGGGGCGCGCACGCCTTCGCGGCCACTTCTTCACACCGTGCGCGAGATCGGCTCGTGCGACCCCTTGCCCCTGCGGAGAGGATTGGGGCACTCCGGCCCCAAAGGCGTACGGGCCGCCGCGGGCTTGTGCAGATGCTCCAACGGGAGTGACCGGGTTGGGCATTCGATGTGCAGATTCACTGAAGCAGGCATTCCGCTCCGTGATCGCAACGGTGCGTCGCCGAGTGGACGCGCAGGGTGCTCGTGCGGCGCGCTGATCGGCGTGCGCCCGGTGCGAGCTGACGGTCCGTCTGAACACCCCGCGCGGCCCGTGCGTACCAACAGCCGTCCAGGCGCCCCCCAACAGCTGCCGGACCGTCGGGTAGCAACCCCGGTCCCAGGAGGTCGAGTAGGTTGAGTCACAAGCGAATCCCGAAGCGCAGGGCCGCGATGGCGGCGGGCGGTGTGGTGGCGCTCGGCGCGGCCGCGATCCTGCTGCCGAACGCCAACGCCTCGCAGGACGGCGGCTCCTCCGACGATGCCGCCGCGGCACCCAGGACCCTCAAGGCGGCGGACGCCTCGGATCTCGCCTCACGGCTCGCCGGCCTGCTCGGCGACACCTTCGCCGGCTCCTACTACGACTCCGGCGCGCGGCAGCTCGTCGTCAACGTCGTCCCCGGCGACGACGACCAGGTGGTCGTGCAGGCCGAGAAGGCGGGCGCGGAGGTCCGCGAGGTCGACAACAGCATGGGCGAGCTGCGGAGCGGCGCGCAGACCCTGAAGGCCGAGGCGAGCATCCCCGGGACCTCGTGGGCGATCGACCCGCGCACCAACAAGATCCTGGTGACCGCCGACAGCACCGTCACCGGCGACCGGTGGGACCGGCTGGAGTCCACCGTCGACGGCCTCGGCTCCGGCATGGCGACGGTCAGGAAGTCCGCCGGCACCTTCAAGACCTTCGCGTCGGGCGGCGACGCGATCTTCGGCGGCGGAGCGCGCTGCTCCCTAGGCTTCAACGTCACCGCGGGCGACGGCTCGCCCGCCTTCCTGACGGCCGGTCACTGCGGGGTCGCGGCCGACCAGTGGTCCGACGCGCAGGGCGGCCAGCCGGTCGCCACCGTCGACCAGGCGGTCTTCCCCGGCGAGGGCGACTTCGCACTCGTCAGGTACGACGACCCGGCGACCGAGGCACCGAGCGAGGTCAACCTCGGCGACCAGACCCTGCCGATCAGCGGGGCCGCCGAGGCGACGGTCGGTCAGGAGGTCTTCCGCATGGGCAGCACGACCGGACTGGCCGACGGGCAGGTGCTCGGCCTGGACGCCACCGTCAACTACCCCGAGGGCACGGTCACCGGCCTCATACAGACCGACGTCTGCGCCGAGCCCGGCGACAGCGGCGGCTCCCTGTTCACGCGCGACGGCCTGGCGATCGGCCTGACCTCCGGCGGCAGCGGTGACTGCACGGCCGGTGGCGAGACCTTCTTCCAGCCGGTCACCACCGCACTGGAGGCGGTCGGCGCCACCCTCGGGGGCGAGGACGGCGGCGCGGGTGCCGGCGGTGCCGGTGCGGGGGACGCGGGCGACGTGGGTGCCGGAGACACGGGTGACGGCGGTGCGGGTGACGCGAGTGACGGTGCGGCTGTCGGCGGTGGAGACGATTCGGGGCTGACGGGCTGAGGGGCTGAGGGGCGGAGGGGCTGAGGGGCTGACGCCACGTTCTCCCGCCCCGGACCGCGGCCGGACCCTTCGACGGGGCCGGGCGGCGGCCCGGGTCCGGTCCGGGCGTCCGGTGGACGTGCAGGCTCCGCAGCCGGCAGCCGGTGGCAGGTGTCCGTGGCCCGCGCGAGACCGTGCGACGCCGGCGCGGGCCAGGGACGGCTCGGCAGGTCTGCCCCGGCCGTGTCGCCCGGCGCACCGGTTCATGTCCCTCGCGCAGCGGCGCGGGGTGCGAAGCGCCGGTCCGCGAGCCCGGAGTGCTCCCGATCTCCGGTCCCCGGTCCGTAGGGGCTGCGCAGATGTCCCATAAGCGCTGTAATGGCGACGTGGTCGGAGAGGACGCTGCGGAACGCGGACCGAGGACGCTGCGTGCCGAGGGCGCCCTGAACGCGATCGTGGCCGGGCCGGTGCCGCAGCAGCGGCTGCGCGGGATCCTCGAGCAGGCGCTGGTCTTCGCGGGCGCCTCCTTCGCCGGGCTCTACTCGCCGGGCGACGACCGCGACCTGCTCTGCCTGGTCGAGTCGGCCGGAGTGCCCCGCACCCTGTACGGCGTACGCGACAGCTATCCCGCGTCCGGCGGCTCCCCGGTCGCCGACGCCCACCGCGCCGGCGAGGCGGTGTGGATCGGACCGGAGGAGTTCGCCGGATCGGCGGAGTCACGGCACGTGCCGTCGAGCGGCTTCTCGCTCGCCGTCCTGCCCGTGCGCGGGGACGGCGGCGGCTGCCTCCTCGCCCTGACCGAACGCCCCGACGGCTTCGACGCCGACGACCGTGCGTGCCTGGAGGTGATCGCCGAGGCGATGACCTGCCCCGCCCCGGCCGGGAGCGCCGAGCGCGCCGGGTCCGGTGACCTCCAGCCGGACGCCTTCACCCTGGCGATGGACACCGGCCGGGCGGAGGTCGGCGACGGCATCCTGCGGCTGTTCGGACTCGCCCCCGGGAGTTCGACGGCAAGGTCGAGACGCTGCTCGGTCTGACCGTGCCGGAGGACCTGCCGTCGCTCATGTCGGTGACCGAGTCC